>JACKCG010000003.1 GCA_020634135.1 Anaerolineaceae bacterium
CCAGACGGAAAGCGGAAAACGTTTCATGATTCAGCCCCTATTGAGGGGGATTCACGCCACCACAGCCGCCGCGTGAACCACAACAGCGCCAGTATCAGGAACGGCAGCGGCAGGTACACCGTCGGATGCTCGAATTCGCCTTCAACCGTCAGCAGGAAGTGCAGCCAGGGGATAACCAGCAGCGCCAGCAGAATCAGCGCCACCCACAGCCCCCCGCGTCGCCGGTTCTGCCGGGTGATCTGCTGGAAGAAGAACACCAGCGGCAGTATAAACACCACGAAATGCGGCGTAGCGGTGCGCGGCGCAACCAGATGCGTGATCGTCAGAGTCAGCGCCGCCGCCCACAGGAAACGCTCACGCTTCCGCCGCCACAATACATCCACCCAGACCCACAGCAGCGCCCCGTAGAGCAGCGCATCCACTGCATATTCCCCAATGCTGCCGAGTCCCAGGTAATAGGTCATCACAATCCAGACCGGCGAACCGAGCGCGGTATAGCCGGAATATCCGCCCAACTGCGTCAGCCATTCGCCCAGCCAGGACGGTTGCATGAGGAACGAAACCGCCAGCAGCGCCGCCATCACTCCGGAAAAGACGCCCATAAAGCGCCAGCGCCGTTCGCGCAGCCCCCACAGCAGCAGGAATGGCACGATGAGGTAGCCCATCTGCGGCTTAACGGTGGAAAACGCCAGCGCCGCGCCCGCCAGTCCATCCTGCTGCCGGAACAGCGCCCAGAGCGTCAGGATTTCCAGGAAATACACCGGGATTCCCGGCTGCCCCAGGATCAGCCCCCGCGCCGCGTAGTAAAAGGCCAGCGTCCACAGCACCAGCAGCCCCAATAGCCAGGGGGCAGGCTTCCAGCGGAACAGGTTGAGCAGCAGGAAGAAGGCCGCGATCAGGCAGCCCTGCAGCAGCGTCATCCAGACCGCCGACCCCCAGGCATAATCCATCTGCACCAGCGGCCATAGCGGGAATACCGTGTAAAACGGGTAAGCAAAATAGCCGGGGTCTTCACCTTCGGCCACCGGACGCCCGTAGATGCGTTTCTGGATGTTCAGGCTGGCCGCTTCGCCATAGGGATTCATACCGTCCTGCCAGTAGGATCGCGCCCCTTCCCAGCGGGACATAAAATCATTCATTCCCGGATACGGCGCGGTGAACACGTTATGAGTCAGCACGGTAACAGCGGCGAACACCGCCACCACTACGACCAGCAGCAGCCCGATTTGGCCTCGCCGTGTCATGTCTCCCCCTTTATCGAGTCGTCAGTTTTCAGCCATCAGTTTTCAGAAAATCATCGAGGCGGATGGAGTGCCGAGGCAGGCCCTGACCGCCGAAAAGTATTTCACGATTGAATCCTGAACCTGTATCATTGGTCTGTCTCACAAATAACATGGGGTTAATCTTTCGGCAGACGCCCCGTTGGGCATCCTACAGAATACCGCATCTATTGTGAGATTGACCATTCATCCCCCGGCGGCTTTTCGGACACGGCAGGCCATGTCCCTACCGTTTTTACTTTTTACTCGGCACTTTCAACTTTCAACTGCCCTTCCGCACTTCCAGCACCACCACCAGGTCGTTCCAGGCCAGCGGTTCGCCCGCCGTATAATGCGCCGCCAGCCAGTCAGCCGCATCCTGGTACTCCGGGCGTCCGGCGCGGGCATACTGTGCCCCGGCGAAGTCGAAGCTCACCCACCACACCCGCCGCGCATCGCCCGCCGCGTCCGCTATCGCCACGTCTGCCAGCAGCCCCAGCGACTCCTGTGTGGGCAGCGCCAGCGTATCCTCGCTGCTCCCTGGCGCGTCGGCCAGGAAACGTTGTTCCAGGTCGCGCTCGTAGTAGATCATCGGCAGCGCGGTCAGCTTGTTCTGGTGGATGACCACGTCGCCCGGCTGCCAGTGATCGCGGATATAGTCTGCCGCTGTCGGGAAAGGCGAGTTGGGAAAGGTATCCCAGGTGTACTGGTGATAGAGTCCGATTCCAACCAGCAGCAGCCCCACCCCGGCGATTACGACACTGATCGGACGCGGCAGGCCGCCCCGCGTGAACAGCCACGCCAACACCAGATACAGCATGAGCGCCGAGGGCAGCAGCGCCCGTTCCAGGTAGACCGGCTGGACTTGAGAAACCAGCCACATCAGCACCGCCGGCCCGCCCGCCAGCCATAAAACCAGCAGCAGCGCCCCCCGATCATCACGTTTGCGCCGCCGCAGATAGAACACAACCTGCACCGCCAGGAACAGGGCGATAAACAGCGAACCCAGGAATGCGATCAGCGAACCCGGCGCGGGTATATCCAGGTTGACCGACAGAAAAGAGCGGATCGTCAGCAGTGGACGCGCCGGGGAGGGCGGTGACAGCCAGTAGTATGAGCGCACTTTGGCGAACTGTCCCGGCAGATTCACCAGCCAGGGCAGATACACCAGCAGCGCCACACCCGTCCCCAGGATGACCCGCCGCAGCAGCGCCCCGTCCCGTGTCCCCAGCGGAATCAACGCCAGCGCCACGAGGTAGAACACGGCCAACTGCTGGGTATACATCGCCAGCCCCGCCAGCACCCCGAACGCCAGCCACCAGCCGTAACCTCGCATTCGCCTTCTCGTAGGGGAAAGTCTAAGACCCTCCCCTACATCCCGGTCAATATTGGCAGGAGGTGAGGTTCCCCCTCTTTGCGTTGCGGTTGAGAAGACGGCACTTTTTAAAATGGATGGTACTTTCTCCCGTAGGGGCGCACGGCGGTGCGCCCCTACCACCCACCGATCTGAGGGAGTAATAGGGAAAAGTGTCGTATCGTGAAGCGTTGCGGGGAGGGGATCAGGGAGTGGGATTGCCTGCATCCCGCGCAGGAAACACCACGTCGCCAGCAGCAGCAGCAGCCCCAGTAAGGCGTACATGCGGGTTTCCTGGGCATACTGTACGTGAAATGGCGCAAGCGCCGTAATCAGCGCCGCCGCCAGCCCGGTGTTCTCCCCGAACAGGTCACGACCCATAAGATACAGCAGCGCCACCGTCGCCACGCCCAGCAGGACGCTCCACAGGCGCACCGTGAACGGGTCTTGCCCGAAGAGGTTCATCCACATATTCAGGGTGGTGTAGTACAACAGGGGGTGAATATCCGCTGCGCCGCCTGCCACCGGAGTCAGCGTGCCATAGAGCATCGAGTCCAGCCCTTTTTCAGCGAACAGCACAGCGAAGGCTTCGTCATACCACAGGCTGCGCCCGCCCAGGTTGACGAGTCGCAGCCCGAAGGCCAGCAGCAGGATCAGGCTCAGCAGGACAATCGAACGGCGTGGTGGCATCAGTCGCCTCGTGGGGAATGGTAGTCGGATTCAGCTATCAGCGATCAGTTTTTCCAACCTCAGCGCTGAGTCGAGGATCATAGTAGGGGCGAGACAGGCCGCGCCCATCGCATCCGCTCCCGCACGAGAAGTCATCGGTAGCATGATAATGCGTTTTGACAGATTAGAGGGGGCGGGCGCAACATGCTGCGCCCCTACATTTTCCCTCATTTTGGGGCGATTCTGCCGGCACATGACCGCCCGGTATATCCCCGTGTTGAATTGTAACACTGCGTTATCATGCCCCTACGGCATTGACACAAGACTCAGCACTGTTTTTTACTTTTGACTCGGCGCTTTCAACTCTGCACTCTGGTTATTGATCCCAGACAGCGACTTTCTGGTTATTGAGCGCCGCGCCAGCGCGTTTCAGGATATACAGGGTAATCTCATTGCTGGTTTCTGAGGAAATCAGTTCCCAGCCCTCTCTGCCGAGTTCATTAAGCGCATAATACACGGGCTGGTCTTTCCAGTCAGGGCGTGCCTCACCATTGACGCGGTATTGGATGCCATACGACTTCTTCGACTCCAACCCGATATACTGCCAGGGCTGGACATCCTCATCCTTTCCATTGCCGTTTCCAGTGGACTCGATAGAATGACGGGGCGCGATTTCGTCCAGCTTCTCCAGCCACTTCTGCGCGGTGGGGTCATCGTGCAGCCGCTCCAGCAGGTTACGGGCCTTATCATAGTCTTTCTCGTCAATCAGTTCTTTGGCTAAGACCAGTTCTGAACGCATTGCCATAGGTATTGCTCCCTCAAATAAGATGAATCTATAGGTTAGGTAGGTAGGAAAATTCGAACGGTTCGGGCTTCTACCGCAATTGTTTACCAGTATAAACCAGAAACGTAGGATTGGTTGCGTAAGCTTGCGGCCCGAATTCACCTCGCTGTCGGGCGATGCGAGGCTAAATACCGCGCAGTTTGGTAATCAATCGTTGGATAAGGCTCTTATCAGCAGCCGAGGCAAGCCGCTGCTGGTTGGCAATGCCACGCAGCCGCGAAATCTCATTGAGCAGTGTCAGGCGGTGTACGGTTTCCCCGTTGACCTGGTACCATTCGGCAAACATGTGTGTGACACGCGGCTCTTGCTTGTTCACCGCACGGTAGGCATGGTAAAAGCTCTCCATGATGGCCTGGGGGGATAAGGTTGTATCGTGGTTATCGGGTATCATCACGTGCCCATTAAATACAATAGAAGGTCATTAACCATCAATTCAGGCGCGAAAAAAGTAAAGGTTATTCCCCGTCATTATATACTATCAATGCGATCAAAAAGTCTTAATCTTTTAGGAGGATACTTGTCAGGATACCTGGTAGTGTAACCGGCTAACCTTGCAGCGTATTAACAGGATACAGCACACCATAGCAGCAATCACTGCCATGAGCCACCCTGTTACGAGCGTACACAGTGAACCATGTCGCCAGACGGCTGAGGCTACTATTATGAAATACAGGGCTTATTTACCCATACTATATCTGAGTCTAGCATCATTGGGGGTGTACAGCAACCGGCAATCAGGGGATTGTGAGACCATTTGAAAAGTGGATTATTCCTGGTTGCTTTCGGGGAGGGTCTCAGACCCTCCCCTACGACCTACACCCATTTCCGAGTGTAGTTTCAAACCCGCCCGTAGATTTATCAAATGGCTTCTGATGGTTAGAAGCCTCCACACCTTTTGTGGCTGTTTCAGGTTATGTAGTGCCGAATGGCCGATACAATTTCCCGGTATTCATCATCGGATACGACATGACGGTTTATCTTGAACTCATTACGCGGGTATCCTTCCCAGATCGGTTGTCCCCAGCGCGGATCCGTCCTGTAGCGTGGAACGACATGCCAGTGTAGATGCGGATTCGTATTTCCCAATAATTCGTAGTTCATGTGATCCGGGTTCATCGCCGCCCGAATAGCGCGTGAAGCGGTTCGCAGGTCACCACAGAAAGTCATATATTCCTCACCAGAGAGTGCATCAAGACTGGTCGCATCCCAGGCCGCAAAACTTAAGATGCAGTAGCCGCGAAATCGCTGGTCACGGAATAAAAGAAGCGTTGAAATACGAAGGTCTGCGATGAAGATGACATCATCGTTCGTCTTCGCGTGTTGAAGCATATCCATTGTTCCCTATTATCCCCCCACCGGCACGGTGATGGTACAGATGGGGTTGTAGCTCACCCTATCGCCCTCGATGCGGTACGTTCCGGGGACGGCCTCCCAGATGACATAGAACTGGCGCTGCCAGCGTTCATCATCCTCGCCAATCGTCCCGGCGATCAGGATGGCCTGGGTCGCCCTGGTAGTGTAACGCTGTGACCCGATTGTGATACGACCAGGATCAATCCGGGCGGCGTCGCGGGCATCCGGGTAGTTATCCCAGGGGGGCGGCGTAAACTGGATGGTGACGCGCTGTCCGGCCCGCAGCGGCCCGTTCGTCGTCTGGCAGGTTTCCAGTGAGAGCTGGTTCGTGCGCGGGGCGGTGATGTTGGTCGTCACCGGAATCGCCGGGCATTCACCCTGCTCGATAACCTGCGCGGCGGGAATCCAGTTGCTCCCCCGCAGCTGATACCATCTGCCACCTTGCGGGTCAGTAGTCTGGAAGATGGGGTCAACCGTGCTGCCAGACTGGATTTCGTTGATCGCCTCGTAGAAGCTGCCCGGCCCGGCATACAACGAGACATCACGACGAACGATACGGCGGCAGCTTGTATCCAACGCCTCAACCGTCGGTTGGTGCTGTATCGCCTGGGCAGCCAGCGCAGCGGCATAGTCGGCCTGCGCCTGGGTGATAGCATCCTCAGCGAGTGGCGCGGCCACCCGGATAAATGCCGGTAGGTTCGCCAGCGGCAGACCCGGCAGAAAATCCGGGGGATACCCTGCCACCGTCACTGAATCCCCGCTGACGACACCCTGCGCCCCCGCCGGGATGAACACCTCGTTGACCACTGCCTGCCCCGCCAGAGCATAGATCGTGAGTGCGCTGTCATCCGCTGTCATGAAGAACGTCCCCGCCAATTCAACGTGGGCGTCATTGAGAGTCAGGATGACGGCAGTATCCGCGCTGGGCGTTTGCAGCAGCAGGCCGTCCGTCAGCGCCCCATCGCAGTAAGAACCGCCCCCGGTAGTCAGCCGCAGCGTCTCGAATGGGCGGTAAACGGGCGAATCTGGCTGGACGATGGGCAGCGTACTCAGGTTATCGCCGGTCACAACCTCGGCGGCGACCCAGGCAATGGTGTTGGAATCGCGCAGCCGCGCCCGCAACCAGCGCCCATCCTGCGTGCGCCCGTTGACGACAACACTTTCATTGATTCCAGCCCGCGCCAGGATGTCACCATTTTCCTGCGGTGTAACACGTAAGTTTGCCGTCCCACTGACAAAAGCGACACGCTCGACCAGCGGCGGAATCCCGTTTTCCAGCGTCGCCGTGCCGATGAGCAGCAGCGCGACCTGCCGCCGTTCAGCATCAGTCAGGTTCGCCTGTACATTGAGCGATACCACTGGCAGGCTGTCATCTGCGCTCGCAAGTGAGAGACTTTGCAGTACACCAATGCCAATCCGGTCACCAATCTGGCTGAACCCGGTCACCGGCTGGCCGCCAAAACCCACCGCCACGACCCCCGCTCCGCCAATGCAGGCCTGCTCGCCTTCCAACCCGTAACAGGTAGAAGCGGCGCGGGCGAAATCCAGCAGCACGCCCGCCGGACACACCGACTGCGCCTGAACGGGCAGCGCCCCTAATAACACGGTCAACAACAACAGGAGAGTCTTCATCAGTTCTTAAATGCCTCGTGGTTATGTTGTTATTATAATGTCATTGTCTGTTACCGCTACGATAGCATCATCTTCTCCCTCGTAGTCTAAGCGTTGGTTGGGCGGTGGGTAGCCGCAAGTTGGTGAATTCGCTATAAGCGATTTATAGTATGAGTAGGCAATTCGCATGTCTTGGAGAAACCGTATGGCGCGTAAGTGGCTGCTCGTGATTGTGATGGTGTTGTCCGTCATCGGTGTTGTCTGGGCGCAAGGGGGACAGCAGCCGCTGTTCACGCCGCTCCAACAGATCGGGGAGCGCCGCCCGCAGGGGATTCGCTACGACCCGGCCTTTGACCGGCTGGCGCTGGTAGATTTAGCGGGGCGGCTGCTGCTGGCGGACGCCGCGAGCTACACCACCCAGCATGTCCTCTATGAACGGGGCGCATATAACGCCTATACCTTCAGCCATGACGGGCGTTACCTGGCGCTGGCGATAGACCGCCGTGTGGAACTGTGGGATACGCAAACCGGCCAACTGCGGGTGACATTCGAGCCGGATGGCGCGAACCTCGTACAAGGGCCGCTGCTGTTCTCCCCGGATGACACCTGGCTGCTGCTGGATACGGTAGTCCCCGCACCACAGGCCACCCGCCGCAGTGAAAACGACACCAATATCATCCCCTGGATATGGGACCTTCCCGCCGCTCGTGATGAAGCGCCGGGACGGCTGCGCGGGGGCGCAGAAGCCTTCGCCTTCTTTAACTACCGGAACGGGCTGGTACTCGGTGGCAACCTCTTTTTAGTGGCCGGACAGCCCAACCGTCTACAGGTCATTGACGGGCGGGGGCGATCTTTTGATGTGATCGCAGAAATCCCTTCCAGCCGCGCCGAGCAGGACCCCATTTACGTCTGGCACAGCGCCACCAGTGACCTGATGTATGTAGACCCCCGTATGAATAACCAGATTGTCCAGGTGGACGCCCAGACCGGCGCGATATTTGAGATACCGTTGGGGCGTGACCTGAACTATCGCAACCTGGAAACCATGCAGAATCTGCGCCTGGGCGAAAGCGCCCGTGTGTTATGCGCGCCCAACAGCCTGCGGGAGACACCGCTGCTGCGTCTGCTTTATGGCGACGAGTACCTGCGTTACCAGAATTACGAGCCGGGGACGTTCATGCTGATTGACGTGCTGGAGCCGCTCTCAACCGGCGCTAACCAGCCCGCGCTGCTCATGTACAACTTCATTGAGTCACAGGGGCGCGGTTCGCTCGAACTGATTTACCCGCAGGATACGCAGCAGATGCGCCTGAGTCCTGACGGAACACGCCTGATGGTGCGGCGGGCATCCGGCCTGCAACCCATCGAAATCTATGACCTGGAAAGCTGCGGGCTGGAACGCACCCTTTATCCCGTTGAGATTGATACCAACGGTTCGCGCCTACTGGCCTACCGTGCCGATGGAAACGTGATCGTGTCTGATTTCCAGCGGTTCGATGCCCGCAGCGGTCAGCAGCTCGCCTTTGAAGATCAGTACACCGTCCCGTTCGATGAGTTTCGTTTTAGCGGGGACGGTCAGCGGCTGTACACCTTCCGAGGGCAGGAACTCCGGGTGTGGGACGTGACAACCGGGCAGCTTTTGCAGCAGGCATCCATCGAGTTGAATGGGGATGTTATCGCCCGTTCCCCCGACGGCACGCACTACCTGACGCAGAGTTTCCGCACGAACATCGTGATCGAAAGCGTGGATGTGCTGGGCGGTGAACGCCGCCAGCTCGAAATCCCGGCGACGAGCGCTGGCTCGGCGGTGCAGATCATCCCCAGCCCTGGTTGGGGTCGGGTGATCGCCTTCTACCAGCCCACCATTCCGGCAGACGAGAACAGCTACACCGAACTGGCCGTTTACGACTTCGACCTGGGGCAAATCCTGTACATTGCGGGGGCAGACCTGCCGCCCGGTTTCTATGATGCCGGGTGGGTGGACGATGAGCGCATTTATGTGACCGGCTCGAATAGTTACTGGCTGCCGGATAGACGCTACGGCCTGGAATATGATGCATCCGGCCTGCCCGCCTGCCTGGTGAATGCCTTCCCCGGAGAATATGAGGGCTGGCTGCCGGTATGGGAAGGGCTGACACTGCAACTGAGCAGTTACCAGTTGGGCGCACTCACCGAGCGCATCTGTGGGGCGCTGCCGGAAGAAGCTGATGGATTTATCCCGGCATTGACACCCACGCCCGGCTTCTACTACCGCAGTCTGCGTACCCCGGTTCCGTATATCATCCCCGGCGTGCCAATCTGCCTGACAAATCGCTTTGCGAACCAGGCCGTAGATTTCGCCGCGCTGTGGCGTGAGATCACCGCCGACCTGGATGAAGCGCAGATTACACAACTTGAGACGATGATCTGCGAAGGGCTGATTAACTCGCCCTTCCGGGTGGCCGCCACGCCGACCAGCGACCCGAACATGAACATTCCCCCCACCGCGACTGCCGCCAGTGGTGCGCCGCAGACGACCAACTACATCGAAAGCGGCGACACGCTGTACTATACAATAGATGTGCTGACCGGGAATCGCTTCGCCGGAACCTACCGGCCCGAACTGGTGCGCCCGGCACAGCGGGACGTGAATTTCCTCCATAAATTCTACCTGGACCAGTTCAATGAGCCGCCAACTAACCCGGTTTTGAGCCAGGACGGGACGCGCTATGCCGTCGCAGACCGCTACGGCTTCGTGACCATCTACCAGCTCACGCAGAGGTACGACGACCTGCTGCGCGAGGAGCAGGCTGCCGAAGCCACACGCCAGGCACAAGCCCCGCGCAGTATCGGGCTGCTGCCAACAGCGACGCAAGCCTTCAACTTCATTGGCGAGGTGCGCCCGACTCTGACGCCGACAGTAACGCCGACACCGCCTCCGCTGCCACAGGCCACACCTGATTCAGAGGCGTTCGGACAGACAACAGACATCTGCCCGGTGCAAACTCTGTACACGCTGGATGCGCCGCCACCAGGATTCGCCGCCACCGGACGCCTGTTCGCCGCGCCGCCCGCTGATGGATTTTACAGCGTGTGGGTGCTGGAGCCGGAAACCGGCACCTTCATTACCGATGACAGCCTGCCCTACTGCGGATTGGGCGAAAACTGCATCTTCAGCCCCGATCAGGCCTGGGTGGTGCGGGTAGCCGAGTCGGTCATCGTCTCGCGCCCGGATGGTTCGGGAGCGACCACCCTGTTCCGCCCGGAGGAAGTGAATTACTTCCCGCAGTCGCTGCGCTGGGTGAACAACACGCAGCTTGAATACAGCTATCCCGGCTATCTGACCGAGGATGTAGCGGAGAAAATCCGCGCCGAACAGGGCGAGGACGCCCTGCGCCGCTATGTCGGGCAGATCACGCTCAACCGAATTTTCGATGTGACAACAGGGGAGCGCAGTGAGCCGTATGTGTCCGTGCCCCTCTCAATAACCGTGGAAGGCCTGCCAACCAGCATCGTCGCTCGCCAACCGGGTGACGGGCCGTTCGTGCTGGTTTCGACGCCCTACCCGCCCTTTGGCACGAAGTACTACATCTATGACTTGCGGACGCATACCTACGACTATTTTGTGCGAGTGGACTCAGGGACGCTCACAGCATCCTGGAGTCCCACCGGACGCTACCTGTATTACTGGGTGTCGGGGGATGTGGGTTATGCCGTCTTCGACAGCGAAACCGGGGCACACCGGGCCATCGGCCAGCTTCCTTCCGGCACCTGGTCGCGGGATGGCCGTTATCGTGCCAGTTGGTACAGCACACCGGGGGAAGAATATATAGGGCGTCTGGCCGCCCGTGAACTGCCGTTCAAGATTCGCATCTGGGACAGTGAAACGGGCAGTTTCCGTCGCTACTGCATCCCTGAAAGCGGTGTAAGCAGTAGCAGCAGCAACGGCTCGGATTTCATCTGGTCGCCGGATGGTCGCTACCTGGCGTTCACGCTGAACCTGCCGCCGCAGGGCGATGTTTTCCCGATGCCGACACCGGAAGTCGGGATTATCACGCAGGAAGCGGCTTTCTCCACCAATGTGCCGCTCTCAGCGCCGCCTATCACGGCAACCGCCAGCGCCAACATGCCCCCTTCAGGGCCAACGCCTACCGCATCGCCGAGTGCTAATATGCCAACTGCTGCGCCGACTGAACAATCAGCTAACCCGCCCACGCTGCCGCCGCCACTGCCGGATGTGGTGAGTATACCGGTCACACCAGTCACCCTGGAACAGCAGTACCAGTTCCGTAAGCCGCGCACGCTCATTCTGGATACGCAAACGGGGGCGGTGACGATCATCAGCACGGAAGTGACCGGGCTGCTGCTGTGGACGGATGACGGAGGTTCACGATGAGACGATTGTTTATGCTGTGCTGTCTGCTGTTGATCGTGGCGGGCGGGGCATCCGCCCAGGATACAACCGAACCCACGCCGTCCGGCCCGATCTTTGGCCCGACGCCGGTCTACGTGACGACGCAGGACTTCAGCTCCCTGCGTACCGGGCCTGGGCGGGCATTTGAGCGCCTGGCAGTCGTGCCGCCGGTAGCCACGCTGCCCGCCTATGGCCGCACATCGGATACGCAGTGGATACAGGTTGAATACGAGGGAGAGTTGGGCTGGATTGCGTCAGTTCTCCTGGTGTGGTCGGGTAACGTGGTTGAACTACCGGTAGATGGTATCAATCCGTACCCCTTCATCCGGCGGGCGGCGGCGCTGGCGGAAACCGTTCGGGAAACGCCGTATTACGCCAGTTTCACGACGATGGTGGGCGGCATGGCATTGGGAACCATCCCCGCCGAGACAACCGTAGAACTGACCGGGCGTGTTGGCGAACGTGGCTATCTGCGGGTACAGGCGCGTTACCAGGGGCAGTTGGTGTGGATCGGCACCCAGAACCTGCGCATTATAGAGGGGAATTTATTCCGCCTGCTCGATTTATCCTACCTGTTCTCTTATGGGCGTTTATTCCTGACGATGCAGGAGAATTACGCGCTGGCACTCACCAGTTACAACCAGATTCGGGATGTATGGCGGCGTATCGCCGGGGGCAATCAGGTGGCGTGTGCGCCCGTGCCGCCGCGTGTAGCGCGTTCGCTGGTGGCGACGGACGTGGTGAAGGAACCGACTTTTGAGGGCGCAGTGATCGCGCTGAACGATGCGATTGACGGTATTAACGCGGCGATCAGCGCCTTTGAGGACGCCTGCGCCCCTGGCTTCGTGCTGACAACCACGTATGTGGATGCGCAGTTAGCAAGCCTGGCCGAAGCTGAGCGCAACATGATTTTTGCCGGGTCATTGATCGAGCCGCTGCGGATACGCAATCCAGTGAGCTAGACAAGTCCTGGGAAAAACTGGTGGAAACACCATATAGCGTACCCAGAAGTACCGGGTAAGACGCGGGGACACGGAATACCATGTCCGCGAATACCAGAAGCAAATGGTTCAAGGCATAGATCGTAACAGTTATGACCAGTACGCTGGCCGTTATCCTAAAGGAGATTGTGTCGTGGTGAAAAAATCGCTCTTCATCCTGGTGATTAGCCTGTTGATCGGTGTCGGCGTCCTCAGCGCCCAGGATGCCACCCCTACCCCTATCCCACTGCCGCCGCCCCCGGTCTGCCCGGCGTTTGAAGGGCAACCGGCGGACATCCGCGCAGGCTACTATATGGGCGAGGGCATCGCCTACCTGAACACCAATCAACTCAGCAGCGCCGAACGCAGTTTCACCTGCATTATCCGTGTGATAGACCCGGCTTACTTCCCGGCATACATGGCACGTGGCCTGACGTACATCCACCTGCGCGATTTTGCCCGCGCCCAGCAGGATTATAACCAGGCTATCCAGCGCCAACCGGACTCAGTGGCAGCGGTGAACAATCGCGGCGTGGTGTTCGCGCTTCAGTTTGACTATGAACGGGCGGCCAGGGACTTTGAAAGCGCCTTAGAACTGGACAGCGGCTACCTGCGGGCGGTGAATAATCGCGCCATCATCTATACGCTGTTGGGGGACTATGACGCGGCCATCACACTGCTGGAAGACCGGGTACAAAGCACCCAGATCAGCGGTGTACTGGAACAGTACCGCGACCCGGATCGCGCTTCGGACGCCGGGCCAATCCTGTTTGATCCGCTGGCGGGGCGGCTGTACGCGCTGCTCGGCATCGTGTATTCGGCGCGTTCGCTGGATAAGTATCAGGACTATATCGAACTGGAAAGTTATGCCAACCGCTTCCCCGATGAGCGTATCTCAGCAGCATCCAGCGCATTAGAGTCGCGCTTCACGTTTGAACTGCGCCTGGATGACGGCAGTTGGCTGCTGCTTGACGAAGCCTTGACGGAATAGGGGGCAGCCATGCGACGGCTATACCCCTGGCTGATAGTCTGCCTGCTGCTTCTGGGCGCGGGCGGGCTTTCGGCCCAAACGAATACAGGCGACTGCCCGCCCCTCCCCCTGGGACTGACCGGCGACGCCTATACCTACTATGTCGGTGTGGGCGATGCTTACGCATCGCGGAATCAGTCCACCCTGGCGCTGACGGCCTATACCTGCGCCATTGACGCCCAGCCGGATTACGCTCCGGCGTATGCCCGGCGCGGTCTGGCGCAGACAGTCCTAGGCGACGCGGACGCGGCAATCGCCGACTTTAACCGCGCCCTCGACCTGGACGAAACGCTGCTGGAAGGCTACATCAATCGCGGGATTTTCTACACGCGAGCGGGCAACACCGCTCTGGCGATTGGCGATTTCACGCTGGTCGTCAGCCTTGACCCGCAGAACACGCTCGGCCTGCAAAACCGGGCGATGGTTCACGCGATTGAGGGCAACTTCGACCTGGCGCTGGCCGACCTGGATCAGGCGATTAATCTTGCCCCGGATGATCCCGCCCCTTATGCGGCGCGGGCGGCCATCTATTCGGCACTCGCGCTCCAGGATTACCAGCGTTTCCTGGATGCCAGCGGCAACCAGCGGGCCTCGCTCCCTGCCGGGACACCCGGCGAGGTACTGTCAGCGGTGGATAACAGCCTGCGCAGCGGCAGTGTGGATGTGTGGATCGCGCTGCTGCGGGCGGGACAGTGATGAAGGAGCGAACCATGAAGCGCGTCTTCATTCTGGCTGTGGGTGCGGCGCTGATCGTCCTGCTGGGGGCTGCCCCGGCGGCTTCTCAGGAGGGGCGCGGCCTGGTTGTGATAAACAGCAACAGCTACAACTACCCGATAATGGATTATATCTTTCCGCGCCTGTATCGCTTGCACCCGGCAACCGGCGTTTTGGAAGGCGCAGCCCCGGAAAACCTGGCGCTGGTAGTGGACGCACAACCAACCGCCGAGCAGGAGCAGACAATCCATCTGCGTGATGACCTGTTGTGGAGCGACGGCACACCCGTGAGCGCCTATGATGTGCTGTTCGGGCTGCTGGCTGGTCGTGGCAATGTCCCTGCTGAGAACGTTTATCTGTCCAGGGATTCGGTGACGGGCGTCGCAGTTATAGACGAATCCACGCTGAGAGTGCGTTATGTTGCGCCAGATTGCAGCAATACCGCCCGCACCAACCCGTATGTTATTCCGGTTCATGTGGTTGTCCCCGGTTTCATAGCCTTTGCCCAGGATTTGAGTGTCGAACGCCCCGGTATGATCTCCGTTGAGGATTGGTCGAAAGCCTACGACGAGGCGCATCTGTCTGAACATTCACTGGGGGAGGATATGTATCTTCCTGCCGGGCTGCGGCCAGCGCCAGCAGAGCGCAGCGGCGAAGCAGGACGCTTAACGAACGGCGATCTGGCTATCCTGTTGGTGGGAACAACTTCAGGGATAACCCTTGAAGAACAGTTTCTCAGCGGCATGACCAACCTGCTCATTAACCCAGATTTTGACCGCCGCGCCGACCTGCTGGCACACGAGGACATCCAGATTTACGACGCGCCCGGGTGGTCAATAGATTACCTGACGTTCAATTTCGCCGATACGACCATCCCGCGCAGCGCCTATACCACAAAAGGCGAACTGCTCGACCAGGGGCATAACGAGTTTTTCAGCGATCAGCGGCTGCGGCAGGCCGTGCAGTTGGGGATAGACGTGAACGCGATCATCGAGGTGATCTATCAGGGTGATGCGACTCGGATAACCGGGACACTCCCGTCGAATTCGTGGGGTTATAACCCGGATTTACAACCGGCAGCCTATGACCCCGGCGCGGCGGCCCGCCTCTTGGACGAAGCCGGTTGGGTGGATACGGATGGCAACGGAATCCGCAACTGCTTCCGCTGCACAACAGCCGAAGTGGGAACGAGCCTCCTACTGCGTTTCAGTGTGGAATCAGGCGGTTCACGCGGGCGTGTGGCGGAGATGATCGCCCTTCAGCTTGAACGGATCGGCGTAGGCATTACGTATGCGGATAGCAACCCGACTAACCAGCGGTTTGACCTGTACCTGGGCGGCTATACCTATAACTCGCCGTATACACTTGACCCCGATCAGACGGCGCTCTTTAACCGGACAGCGGATGTCGCCGGCGCAATGGGTAACATCGGCTCGTACTATAACCCGGCGCTGGAAAACCTGCTGGAACAGGCCCGAACGGTGCCAGACTGTGACATCAACACCCGCGCCGCACTCTACCGAGAGGCACAGGCGCTGCTGGCTGATGACCTGCCGATGTTCGGCCTGTACGTCCGTCATGAGATGTTCGTGGCGCGCGGCATCCAGGGTTTCGACCCGCAGCCGGGGGATCCCTTCTGGAATTTACTGAATTGGAGGGTGTCGTCATGAGACGATTCCTGATTTATGGGCTGTTCGCGCTGGTGGCGGTATCCGGCCTGACGGTAGGTTCTGCGGCCAGTGACTTTATCGCTACGGTGGACGTAGACAGCGCCTTCGCCCGCGTGCTGCCCGTCCGGGACGCCGAAGCCACCGCCTCACTGTTCAAGAACGAACGGCTGGAAGCCATCAGCCGCAACCTGGATGGAACGTGGTTCGAGATGCGCCGTCCAGGCCGCGTGAACAGTCTGGGCTGGGTGTTCGGGGAAGTGCTGGAATGGGATTTCCAGCCGGAACTGCTGCCACTGGGCGACCTGACCACTGGTGTTGTCGGGCCGTCGCCGCTGACCTACACGCCGGATTACGCCGTCTTCATGAATGAGTCGCCTACGCTGCGGACTCAGCCGCTGCGGAACAGCCGGCGCGTCCCTGGTGTGACCATCCCCTTCAGTGTAACGCTGCCGGTGCTGGCACGTAACCAGGATGGCTCGTGGCTGTTCGTCAATTATCTGGGGTATCAGGGCTGGGTCGTGGCCTTTGCCGGGCGCGAACTGCCGGATGTGCTGGAAATCCCGCAAGCGGTGAATCTGCCGCCGCTGGAGAATGTGCCGACAGAGATCATCCCGGTGGAACTGCAACAGGCGCAGGTTGACCGGCTGCGGGCCTTCATTAACGAACGGCGCGAGTACGCCGCCGGGCTGGAATCGTTCTGGTGGCGCGTGTTCCGGGGGGAAGTCATGCCATGCAACCCGCCGCCCGAACTGGTTGATTACCCTTACACCGAAAATGATGTGCGCGAACTGCCGGAATTGCAACGCTACGCGCCTCGCCTGGTAACGGCGGTGGACTATATGCAGACCTCACAAGGGCTGCTCACGGAGTGCGGAGTCGTCTCACCGGTGGATGTGGTGACAGCACGCGACAGCGCGATCAACGCCCGTATCATCTTCGATGCGACGCTGGAGGCGCTGCAAGTCCTGGAAGAGGATGTCATTTACCGGGGACGGTGAGGTTTTGTGACATGGGGGACGATGCCATTTCAGTTTAGAGATTATCTGAGAAGAAGTCCGCAGGCGGGTTAGCCTGAAGAGGGGCGCACGATGGTGTGCGCCCCTGCACCTGAAATTGGGGTATGTTGTGTCAGTAGAGGAGGGCTGGCAACCCTCCCGGAAACCGCAGCGACAGGCGTTTATCCCGGCGGGGGTGGGGTGGGCGTGTACGGGCCGGTGTAGGCTTTCTCGAACGTGCCGCCAGTTTGCAGCAGGCAGACCTGCTGCCAGTTGTAGCGGCGTGGGCTGTCGGTCCAGTAAGGGGCGACGCGCCAGGTATACGTTCCGCCTTCCCAGGGCAGGTCTTCCAGCAGAATGACCGCTTCAGTGGTTTCGCTGTCAAAGGGGGTGCGGTTGCCAGTGGGCGAGATGGCGATCACGCTGTAGACGTTGGCGCCCTGTAAACCGGGATAGGTGACGGTGATCCGGTCACCGCTGTTGAAGTCTCCGCTCTGGGTGAAGCCGCCCTGCCACTGGGTACAGATTTCACTCGAAAGGTCGAAGCCTTCCGGCACACGTCCGTTCCGGTCACGCGGGAGCAGGCGCGACCCGGCCAGCGGGATGGAGTTAAAGGCCACGCTGGTACGCGCCAGGCGGGCATACAACCAGGCGTCAGAATCCCCAAACTGAATTTTCAGCCACTGGCGGCCATCCCAACGGTTAAAAAAGTCGCCGGAACGCCCGATGATGACCACCGACGTATCGCGCACCAATCGCCCGATGGCGTTATAAGCGAAGTCCGGGCCGACCCGCACTTCAGCCTGGTCTACGGTAATCAGGCCGTAAATGGTGTCAATGGTCGTATCCTGCGCCAGCGCCACGCTGAAGAGCAGGAGCACCGCGCCCAGCCCGATCCATAGCAGCGCCCATCGAAATTTCCGCATCATCCCCTCCTTCGTGTGATGTCGTTACCTTGATTGTATACCAGGGCGACACTCGAATGAAACAACGCTTGGGCTACGTTCGCTCAACGCCCCTTGAACACGAGGATATAGGCCAATCCAGACCGGGAATCAACAAATCGTGCTTTTGCCCCTATAATAGAAAAAACCATAGGACTTGCGCAGTTGCCTGAGGGACAAGGGTTAAGCACAGCAGCTTAAAGATTAAATACGGGTTTCCTGTAGGGACAGGCTGCTGCCTGTGCGGCGGACGCCAGGAATAGCGCCCCTGCGAAGAACGACCACCGTACTGATTCTTCAAAGAGCTGACGCCCTTGCTCAACCAGAAACTCTCTTCACTGCGTAACTTCTGAACGATACGGTTGGTTTACCTGTTGATATTCCCCCCATTAGGCAGCCTGCCACCGGCTGATAAGTTGAGGTTGTTATGCGAAAGCCAGAGTCCCAACCGAAAATCTGTGATTACGAAGGGTCGAATTACCGTGTTGACTTCTGGGAAGGCAAGGGGCGCGACTACGAAGACCAGGTCGAACGCATCGCGTTACGGCGGCTTCTGCCGGGGAACGGGCGGCGTTTGCTGGAAGTCGGCGCGGGGTTCGGGCGGCTGACCAATGAGTATCACGCCTATGAACAGGTGGTGCTGCTGGACTATTCGTTTTCGCAGCTTCAGTATGCCCGCGAGAATTTAGGGGATGGACGCTTCCTGTACGTGGCGGCGGATGCCTACCGCCTGCCATTCCGCCCCGGCGTATTCGATGCGGTGACGATGATCCGCGTGATCCATCACATGGCGGATGTCGCGGCGGTGATGCGCCAGATTCGCCGGGCGCTGGTGCCGGGCGGGGTGTTTATCCTGGAACATGCGAATAAGCGCAATATCAAAGCCATGCTGCGCTTTGCGACAGGCCGCCAGGCGTGGAATCCGTATGATTACAAGCCGGTGGAATTTGTGGAACTCAACTTTGATTTCCACCCGGAATACATTGTCCAGCAGTTAGAGCAGGCTCAGTTCAAGCTGGACATTCGCTTTCCGGTGTCATTTTTCCGGGTTGACTTCCTCAAGAATGCGCTGCCAACCGGGTTTCTGGCGGGGCTGGATGGCCTGCTTCAGCATACGGGGATGCTGTATACCCCCAGTATTTTCACGCGCAGTTATGCCGCCGGGAACACCCCCGATAACCTGGCTGCCCCTTCGCTTTTTGTCTGCCCGGATGATAGCGGCGAACTCACGCACGATGGCGACACGCTGGTCTGCCACCAGTGCGGGAAAACATGGGTGCAGCGCGACGGCATCTATGACTTCAAAGCTCCGGCGAATGAGTGACATGGACGGATAAGGCAGCGCCCGTATCGTTAGAACCCCGCTGTTTTTTTCGGTTGTTTCGGGTAGTATTGGCGGCAGTTTTCCGCACAACCTGAGGTTCAAACGCCTGCACTATGTCCACCCATTTCGCAACCTATACGCCCGATCACGATGGCACTATCCGCCACTGGCTGGCCTGCGGCCCGGTGGCATCCCGGCTGACACAATTAGCGCAGGTACTCCCGGAAACCGGCAGCCCGCACGGTCACCAGAAACGCTGGACGCTCAATTACTGGGCCTATCACCCGGAAGTGATACAACTCAAGCAGCGTGTACACGCCCGGATTGCCCCGTTTGACTGGTCGCCTGGGGCGCTCCCCGTCCTCGACCAACCGGCGCCGGGCGGCCTGCGCTGGCGTTACGCGGTCACACAAGAAGACCGGATGCTCGATTTCAGCCGCTTTAACTTCCAGCCGTCAGCCATGCGCGGGTGGGCCTTCACCATCCTGCACAGTGAGCAGGCCGAAACGCTCCCGGTGGAGATTTATACCATCGGGCCGGTACAGCTCTGGCTGAACGACGCGCTGGCCTATCAGTACGACGATACCTTCAGCTATGTCGCGCCGCTTACAGTGAAAACCGAACTGCACCTCCAGCCAGGCGCGAACCACCTGTATCTGCACGGCCTGATGATGGGCTGGCGGGAGGCGCGGCTGGCGCTGGGGCTGCGCTTGCTGGAGACGCCACCGCTGGCGGTGCGGCTGCCCATCGGCGCTGTTGAGCCGGCGCAGTGGAGCGCAGCAGATACCGGATTAGCGCACCTGAAACTCAAGCAGTTCGCTTTCCCGGATAACCAGGGGAGCATCACGCTGGATGAGGCCGCCCCCGCTCCGCTCACAGTGGATGTCACGGTGACGATTCCCGACATCCCCAGCCCCTGGGGGCAGTATGTCGCCAGGGACATCCCCCACGCCGCCGCACGCCTGACACTGCAACCCGGCGAGAGCGCGGCGCTCCCGCTGACCGAGACTGTCGCCGGGGCGATGGCGCGGCTGCCCGGAGAGAACACACTCGACCTCACCATCCGTCCGGTGGATGGTACGCCCATCCAGCAGCGTTACAAAATCTGGCTGAGCACCAACCGGTACAGCCACCAGCCCTACGGCGATTACGAGAGCCGCCGCCAGGAAGCGCTCGAACACCTGGCAAGCATGGACTATGACGTATTCGCGGCGATGGCGGCGATAGAAACCGGGCGCAAAACCGAGATTTCTCCGGCGGCGGTGGCGATTGCCTGCGGCTTCCTGCAAAACCGCTTCGACTGCGCCGATTTCTACGCGCTGAGTCTGCTGGCGCTGCTTTACCGTTTTGGCGACCATCCTGCGCTGCTGCCCGCCGAGCGCGAGCAGATCGAGACAACCTTCCTCAACTTCAAGTTCTGGATTGACGAACCGGGGCTGGATGGCATGTGCTACTGCACCGAAAACCACCAGATTCTCTTTCATGTAACCGGCTACCTGGCCGGGCAGTTCTGGCGTGACCGTGTGTTCGCCAACAGCGGTTACACCGGGGCAGCGCAGATGCGGCGGGCGCTTGACCGTATCCAGTCGTGGATACTGCGGCGGCTGGCAGGCGGCTTCTCCGAATGGGACTCAAACGCCTATCTGACGATGGACGTGTTCGCCATGCTGGCGCTGGTCGAGTTTGCCGAGAGTCCCCGCCTGCGCGAGATGGCGACGACGCTGCTACACAAGACATTCTTCATGATCGCGTCGCAGTCCTTCCGGGGAGCGCACGGCAGCACGCACGGGCGCTGTTATGTCGAAGGGCTGAAGTCGGCGCGGGTCGAAAACACCGCCAATCTCCAGCGTATCGGCTGGGGCATGGGCATTTTTAACGGGGAAACGCGGGCTACCGGCCTGCTGGCGATGGCGCGGCGTTACCGTGTGCCGGACATCCTGCAGAAAATCGGGGGAGACACCGAACGAACCGTCGTCACCCGCGCCCGTTCTCATGCGGCCTACCGCCCGCAGTTCGATATGCACAGCGGGACATGGGATGTGCGCACCATCACCCGCCGCAGCCCCGATACCATGCTGGCCGCAGCGGTCAACCACCGCCCCGGCGCGATGGGCGTGCAGCAGCATCTGTGGCAGGCTACGCTGAGTCCCGAAGCGGCGGTGTTTACGACCTATCCCGGCAACAGCCAGGAACACGGGCAGGCGCGTCCGAATTTCTGGGCAGGGTCGGTGCGGCTGCCGCGTGTGGCGCTATCCGGCAGAACCGCCCTCTGCCTTTACCAGGTCGAGGCTGGTATCGGGCTGGGCTTCACGCACGCCTATTTCCCAACGGCTGCGTTTGACGAGTGGACGATGGCGGGACAGTGGGCGTTCGCCCGTGTTGGCGCGGGCTATGTCGCGCTGTGGGGCGATGGCGATCTGCGGTTGACCGAGCATGGAGCGCACGCCGGACAGGAACTCCGCAGCAGCGGGGCGGGCGAAGCCTGGCTGTGCCATGTGGGGAGCGCGGCGGAAGATGGCGACTTCACGGCCTTCCGGGGTAAGGTCATGCAGCATACCCCGCAGCCCGGTGACTCGGCGTTACGGTGGCGCGCGCCGGAGGGGAGCGAGCTCTCCCTGAGGTGGGAAGGCCCGTTCATGGTGAACGGCCAGCCGGTGAACGAAGCTGACTTCTCGCACTATGACAACACCTACACGCACACGCCGCTGGGGGCCGATGTGATGGAACTGCGTTTCGGGGATGATATGCTGCGGCTCGACCTGCGGCGCGGACGGGTGCTGGAGTAGGAGAGACCATTCCTGTCGTCCGCATTCCAGCGGCCTCTATGCTCTTTGAAAAATTAGCATTGTGATTGCCATTCGTTGGGACGCCATTTTTGGCGTGCGCCGGACAGACAGAAGCCTGTTCCTACTTCTATTTCCCCCCAAAACACCCTTCCCGCATCATTTCAGCTGCCGCATAATTTTCTCGATATCGTGTATCCAGCCACGCACCTTGTCGGCTTCTGCCCCACCATTGTCAATACATCGCTGGAAATCGGCGTTGGCCTGCGACAAATCACCCTTGTCCTTATAGACGACACCACGATTTCGAAAGGCTTCGGCATACCGAGGATTGAGGCGGATGGCCTCGTTGAAATCACTGATCGCGCCGTCCAGGTCACCTTTGTTGTATCGTGCATTCCCCCGGTTGTTGTAGGGCAAGTGTAATTCGGGATTTTTGAGTTCAATAGATTGCGTGTAATCGCTGATCGCGCCGTCCAGATTGTCTTTGCTTTTCAGTGCATTCCCCCGGTTGTTGTAGGCTTCGGCATACTGAGGATTGAGGCGGATGGCCTCGTTGTAATCGCTGATCGCGCCGTCCAGGTCGCCTTTGTTGTATCGTGCATTTCCTCGGTTGTTGTAGGGCAAGTGTAAATTGGGGTTTTTGAGTTCAATAGATTGCGTGTAATCGCTGATCGCGCCGTCCAGGTCGCCTTTGTTGGAGCGTGCAAGCCCCCGGTTGTTGTAAGCGATTGCATAGTAAGGATTGAGGCGAATGGCCTCATCATAGGCAGTGATAGCAGCAGCATAATCTTTTGCTTCCCCGCTATTGTATCCTCGCTCAAACCACTGTTCTGCCGTGAGCTGCGCTTCTTTCACGGTAGGCCGGGCGGCTTCGTTGGCCTGCGCCCGCTGCACGGCGGATTCGTCACTTTTGGGTGTCGGGTGCAGGATCACGTCCAGCGGCTTATTCAAAAAGCGCCCCCGCAGCCGATCCATCGCTTCGTCAAAATAATCGGGGGGAATGTTCAAATAGTTATATTGCGACAGGACGGCAAGTTTCCCGACCAGGTACTGCTGCACATCGTTGAAGCTGAACTGGTCAAACATCAGCGGCACCATATTGCGTTTCAACTCCAGCGCGTATTCGATCTCCCGCCGCAGCCAGTCATTCGGATCGGCGCAGCGTTCCAACGCGCTCGGCGTCAGTACCACGATGAAATGCGCCCGCGCCGCAATTTGCCCCAAAATGATGCGCTCGAACGATCCCGCGTCTATGCTCTCGAAATCCAGAAAGCAGCGATAGCCGTGCGCCGTCAAATTCTGGTACACCGCCCGTGCCATATAGATGTTCGTCCGCCGGTAGCTGATGAAAACCGTCTTCTCAATCTGCATGGGTGTTCCCTCGGCGCTGCTGCACTTGTGGTATGGGAGTTATTATACTCAGCGTCTGTCCGTTCACCAACCATCCTGCCCATAAAGGTAGTAGATAATGCCCCCGATTTTCAGTATTGTAGAGGGGTGATATTTCGGACTCAATAAAGAACGTTTGTGAGGGGTGGTCGTATGTTTCATGGTGGTGGTTGGTTTGTCTATATGCGGAACGGCGGCGAAGAAGCGAAGCCGCGTGTCACCCGTGCCTTGCTGCTGCGGGTGCTGGCGTATGCCCGCCCCTACCGGCTGCAAATTGCGATTCTGCTCGGCATGATCCTGGTGACGGCAGGGCTGGGGCTGCTCACGCCGCTCATCTTCCGTGACCTGATTGATACGGCGCTGCCCAACAGTGACGCCATCCGCCTGAACTGGCTGGCCGTTGGCCTGGTGGCGATCCCCATCATCAGCGGGGTGATCCGCGTGTTCCAGCGCAAGGTGAATGCCGGTATCGGGGAAGGCGTCATTTATGACCTGCGCGTCAGCCTCTTCGAGCATTTACAGCGCATGTCGCTGCGGTTTTTCACCAACACCAAGACCGGTGAACTCATGAGCCGCCTGAATAATGACGTGGTCGGCGCGCAGCGGGCGATCAGCAGCACGATTGTGGACATCATCACCAATCTGGTGACCGTCGTCGCGACTCTGGGTGTCATGCTGGCGCTCGAATGGCGGCTGACCGTGCTGGGCGTGCTGGTGCTGCCGTTCTTCATCCTGGTGGCGCGGCGGTTGGGCGGGCGGCTACGGGACATCGCCCGCCAGCAGATGGAATACAACGCGCAGATGAACGCTATGATGAATGAGACGCTCAATATCAGCGGGGCGCTGCTCGTTAAGCTGTTCGGACGCATCCCCAACGAGGTGCAGCGCTTCGACAACCGGGCGGCACAGGTGCGCGATACCGGTGTCCTGCAAGCCGTATGGGGCAGCCGGTTTTTTGTGCTCATCAGCATGGTGAGCGTGATCGGGACGGCGCTGGTTTACTGGGTGGGCGGCCATCTGGTGCTGGATGGTGTGTTCACCGTCGGGACGATTGTCGCCTTCGGTTCGTACCTGACGCAGCTTTACGGCCCGCTGCAATCGCTGACGAACGCGCCGGTGGATTTTGCGACCTCAATGGTCAGCTTTGAGCGCGTGTTCGAGGTGATTGACCTGCCGCTGGAAATCAGCGATAAGCCCGATGCGCTGGAACTGGACGATGTGCGCGGCGAACTGGTTTTTGAGGATGTCGCGTTCAAGTACGAAGTGAAGTCCGAGGGGCTGCTTTCGGATGTCGAGCGGATAGGACGCATGGACAATGTGCGGGCAGTGCTTTCCGGCGATAGCGCGCTGGCAGGAAAGCCCGGCGCGGCGCATCCACCCACCAGCCAGGCGCGGGAAGACGCGCTGCAAGATGTGTCGTTCAGCATCCAGCCAGGGCAGTTGGCGGCCCTGGTCGGCCCCAGCGGGGCGGGCAAAACAACCATGACCTACCTGATTCCCCGGCTGTATGACCCAACCGGTGGGCGCATTCTGCTGGACGGTCACGACCTCCGCGACGTGAAGCTCGAATCGCTGGCGGAGCAGATCGGCATGGTGACGCAGGAGACCTATCTTTTCCATGACACAATTCGCACCAACCTGCTGTATGCGCGGCTGGATGCCTCTGACGCGGAACTGGTGGCGGCGAGTCGGGCAGCCAACATCCACGACTTCATTATGGGGCTGCCGGATGGCTACGATACGATTGTCGGGGAACGCGGCTACCGGCTGAGTGGCGGCGAAAAGCAGCGGCTGGCGCTGGCGCGGGTCATCCTCAAGAACCCGCGCATCCTCGTGTTGGACGAGGCCACCAGCCACCTTGACAGCCAATCCGAGGCGCTGATTCAGGATGCCCTCAAGACGGTCATGCAGGGACGCACCAGCATCGTTATCGCCCACCGCCTCAGCACAATCCTGGCGGCGGATGTCATTCTGGTGATGGATCGCGGGCGGGTGGTCGAGCGCGGCACGCACCATGACCTGCTGGCGGAGGGCGGTCTGTACGCGCAGCTTTACGAAACACAGTTCAGCCGCGAACGCGAGATGGTGTAGGATTTCCCTGTAGGGCTGAGCCAGATTTACGCAGTTGACCGGGGGTAGGAGTATGATGCATCATGCTCCTACACACAAAATAGCGCGAGCTGCGTAAGTTCTGACTTTAAAAAGACCTTTCAGTGAGGAAAAACACCATGACGGATTGGAACAAAATCGCCTTTGTATTCCCCGGCCAGGGATCGCAAACAGTGGGCATGGGCAAAGACCTGGCGGAAGCCTACCCCGTCGCCCGGCAGACATTCGAGGAAGCCGACTCAATCCTGGGTTTCCGGCTTTCCGACCTGTGCTGGAACGGCCCGGTGGACGACCTGAACGACACAATCAACACCCAACCGGCGCTGTATACCAGCGGCATGGCAATTCTGCGCGTGCTGCAAGCTGAATTACCTGGCGCTGCTCCGGCATTCGTGGCCGGACACAGCCTGGGTGAATTCACGGCGCTGGCAGCGGCGGGGGCGCTCTCGTTCCCTGATGGCCTGCGGTTGGTGCGGGAACGTGGCCGTCTGATGAAGGAAGCCGGGATAAAAAGCCCTGGCGCGATGGCGACGCCGCTCGGGCTGGATGCCGATGCCGTGCGTGAGCTATGCGCCCGCGCCCGCCAGCAGACCGGCGGTATTCTGGTGCTGGCAAACGACAACTGCCCAGGGCAGACCGTGATCTCCGGCGATGACGAGACGATTGAGGCCGGCATGGCACTGGCACAGGAAGCCGGGGCGCGGAAGGTCGTCAAGCTGGCGGTCAGCATCGCCGCTCATTCACCGCTGATGGAACCGGCGGCTGTCGAGTTCCGCCAGACCCTGGCGAACACGCCGTTTCATGCGCCACAGGTGACGATTTACGGGAATGTGACGGCTGCCCCGCTGGAAAGTGTGGATGCAATCCGCGATGAACTCGATAGGCAGCTTACCCAGTCCGTGCGCTGGACGGAATCGGTACAGGCGATGAATGCAGCAGGTGTTGAAACATTTGTTGAGTTGGGGCCAGGTGACGTGTTATGCGGCCTGATTAAGCGCATCAACCGCGATACCAAACGAATCCCGCTCAACAGCGCCGAGGGCGTGGCGCAGTTCATCACAGCGGGTTAGGCGCGGAGAAAAAAACGGGCGACCACGCGGTGCCGCCCGTTTCAGATCACTGTTTAACTGTCTAAGTGCTGTGTCCGATAAGTTTCGCAAGAACAAGCGTAGGGACGGCATTTTTGCCGTCCGGCGGACACCCAGAAGGGTGTCCCTCCGAATCCCCTGCTTCGTTACTTAACTGATTTACCGGATGAAGCACTAAGGACACGAGCGTAACATCTGCTCGAATACCTCAATATCAGCCACTGAGTCAGCAGGCGCGTAGACTTTTATCTGACCGAGCATCACCAGATATTCATCGCGGGTCATGCCTGCCTGAGCAAACGATTGATCCATGAGCGAGCAGAAATAGCCAAGCTCCATCCCCGATAGACCGGACATATTCACGCCCGGCAAGCCAAGATTGGCCCCGACGGGCTGCACAGGCTGTGCGGCGTTAGCCAGTATGTCTTCCGATACTGGCTCAGCAATCGCAATCGCTTCAGGTAGCAGTTGCACAGGCAGCGATTGGACATCATTGGGGTCATACGGCTGGACTTCGCCCGGTGTCCCGGCAGCATTCAGGTTCTCATCCACCGGAACAGCCACCTGTGCCCCGGCGGGAACGACAACAGTTGTCCCTTCTGCCGTCACTTTGCCCTGCCCCTCGACAACGCTGATCGTCATCTCATCGTCCGGCTGCGCTTGCAGGAAGGCGGTTGATCCAAGCTGAATGTCCACGTCATTGACCCGAACATTAATCTCACCGACGCCCTCTGGAGTCTGAATCAGAATGCCGTTTCCAGGCGCTTCGGCGCAGTCTGACCCACCTGTGCCGGAGCGGAAGTAAAAGGCCTGCATCGGCGTAAACGGCACTTCCACGTCTGCCGGGTCAACTTCAAGGAGTTCACTGGCATCCCCGGTGGGGGTCAGGAGGTCGGAAAAGACCCACCCCAGGGAATTGCTGCCAGGGATCACAATACGCAACCAGGAAGCGTCCGCATTGCGCCCGTTGGCAATCATCGTTTCCCCGTTGCTGAGAGAGCCAATCACGCCGTAATTGGTGGATGGCCCGCTGCGAACATTGATGTTGCCGGTTGACACTGCCTCCATCGTCACCAACTGCGGCCCGGCCTCAACGGCGTTTTGAACTTCGACATCCCCAAACAACAAAACGGTCACATTTTGCCCCGGCATGGTATCGGGCAGATTCGCTTGCAGTTTCAGCAAGGCGATACCCCAGGTACTTTCCGCCGGGTCGAGCTGCTGAAGCCGGATGGTTTCGACATCGGCGATATTGACTACGTCCCCCGCCTGCTGGAAGGTGAAATCCTCTATACCCGAGCGGGCTGTCGCTTCCAGCGAGAAGTTACCATAACATGCCTGGTTACGTCCGGTTGATCCGCACGTATCACCCACCAGATTGATCGCCTGCTGGACAACCTCAGTGCAGGTATTATCCTGGGCGAGAACGGTTGAAAAACAAAGCAGAACCAGAACCACAGCTAAAAGCTTAAGACCGGGCAATTTCATACAGTTGGCTCCTGAACGTGGCTAATCCACCATTGCGCATTTGAAGATACTGAAATTTCAAAGACGATCACTCGGAGAAAAGACCAGGGTGTTTTTGAGTGACCGGTTTCATTTTATATCTGCGCCGGATGTTTACACAAGACGCTTTTCAGGGGGCAGAGGCAGCGGAGGTTGTATTGATCGGGGAGACTATGACACGCTAAACACAATTGCCATACCGCACCCAATCGGCGACCCGTAATGCGATCCGTCAATGCGTTCCGAAACCCACTACATTGACTTCCATTCATTTTTTCTGGGAGGACGGGAAACACCCTCCCGGCTAAAGCTCAATCATGACCTTCAGATAGTCACCGCGCACTGCTTCGATGGTGTGGTAGGCATCCAGGTACTGATCGAACGGAAAACGATGCGTAATCATGGCGTCGAGGTGCATTTTGCCGCTCGCTACCAGTCCGATGGCTCGCTCGTAATCGCCGCGCTGGTACATCAGTGTCCCCGTAAGGGTCAGTTCACGATCCTGCACCAGGCCGAGATCAACCTGCGGTTTCTTGCCGAATACGCCCACGACCACAATTGTCGAACCTTTGCGTGCATACTGCACCGCGTCGGTCATCGTCGCTTCTACCCCGACGCATTCAAGAATCAGATCGGCTTTGTCGGGACCGAAGTCGCGGGCAATCGCTTCACCGAGGTTTTCGCTCGCGGCATTGACCGTGTACTCGATGCCGCATTCCCGCGCTTTCGCAAGTTTGTAATCGCTCACATCGGTAATCATCACGGCCTTTGCGCCGGATGCTTTCGCCACCTGCGCCGTCAGATTGCCAATCGCTCCAGCGCCCAGGACAATGACACGCTTGCCCGCCGCCCCACCGCCGCGTTCCAATGCGTGAACGGTGACGGCAATCGGTTCGATCATGGCAGCTTCGTCCACCGACATGCTGTCGGGCAACTTGAGGACATTGTCGGCTGGCAGCGCAAAGTATTCCTGAGCCGCGCCCCCTGTCTGAAAACCCATCACCTTGAGTGATTCGCAGATGTGATACATGCCATGTTTACAGGGATAGCATTCGCCGCATGTCACTTGCGGCATAAACGTAATCTTGTCGCCGGCCTTCACATGGGTGACATTAGCGCCAACAGCAGCAACTACGCCACCGACTTCGTGGCCCTGCACAACGGGATAGCCTGTATAGGGGTGCAGTCCGTGATACACATGAATATCTGAGCCGCATACGCCAATGCGCTGCGTCTGGAGGATGACTTCATCAGCGTTCGGAGCCGGTTTTTCAACCTCGTTAAAAACGATTTTTCCGGGCGCTACCATCACTGCTTGTTTCATGGTCTTTATCCTTTGAGAAAAAATGTGCTGTTTATTGATTCCATGCCAGCCGTTCGGTGACATTCTGCGCTGTAAGCCGCTTAATTGCCGCCACATCCAGGCCAATCTCTGTCAGGCGGGGCAGGATGTGCGACTGTAAAAAGGTCAGCCCCGGTTCACCGCCAAACGAGCGCCATTGTGACGGAAACGCGAAATCGAGGCATATTGCGATGCTGTGCGCGAGACCGTCGGCGACGAGAGCGGGGATCAGTCGCCATACGTTGTGGTCAGGGTCATACTTCGGGCGTCCGAAGGTGTCATAGCCAAGCAGAACCCCCGCCTGCGCCAACTCGCGGTGCAGTCCAACATCGGGGCGTTTATCAACATGACACATATAGAGCCGGGTTGGTGAGACACCATGCGTCTCGAAGAAGGGCAGCAGCGCCTCGATATTGCGTCCCATTTCTGTATGAAAGAGAATTGATGCGCCGGTCTGCCGCGACGCGATTGCAGCCGCTTTCATCAGAACCTGCGTCTGCCCTTCGATCGTGCCTTCATAGCCAATTTTAATCACCGCGGCGGGAACCGGTTCGCTGGCAGCGTTTTCCACCTGCTCGCCCATCGATTCTTGTGTGCCTTCGGTGAGTTCTCTGATGAAGTAGCGCGCCGCCTCGTCAGTGTTCGCACGCCACTGCCAGCTATCCGGCGGATAGTATTTGCGCTGATGCACACCCGTCGTCGCAGTAATGAGAACACCGGTTTCCTGAGAAAGCCTCCGCAGTTGGCGGGTATCGCGCCCTGCGCCGCCGGGCTGGCAATCAACCAGCAGCGTGCCGCCTGCCTGCCTGAAGCTCTTCAATTCCTGCCGGATACGCTGAAAATCATTGAGTTCGATACGCGCATCGGCACTGATGCCATCGGCAGGGTTGATCCAGACATGCTCATGCCCATCGGCAATCTGAATCGATTCAACCGGGACGTTTCCGGTCACGGTCTGTACAAAAGCGCTCATGAGGATTGCTCACAGGCGATAACCGGATTCAGTGCCGGTTCACCGCGCAGGACAGCGAGGCAGTTCTCCAGCGCACCCCAGCCCATTGCGTTCGTCGCGCCATCGGTGTGTGCGCCTGCGTGCGGCGTGGCGATGACCTGCGGGAGATGGAGCAGCGCGTTATCCGCGCCGGGCGGTTCGACTGTGAAGCAGTCAAGCGCCGCCCCCGCCACATGGCCCGCATTGAGCGCGGCCAATAGTGCGGCTTCATCAATCAGGTCTCCACGTGCCGTGTTAATCAGGTAACTGTCGCGCTTCATCTTCGCCAGAAATGCCGCATCCACCATGCCCCGTGTTTCCGGGACGACAGGAAGATGAAGCGAAACGAAATCCGCAGCAGGGAGCAGTTCATCAAGATCAGTCAACTGCACACCGAGCGCAGTCGCGGCGGCTGTGTTCGGGTAGGGATCATAGGCCAGAACCGCACAATCAAAGGCCTTGACGCGGCGTGCCACCGCTCTGCCGATATTGCCGAAACCGATCAGACCTACGGTTTTGCCTTCCAGCGAAATGCCCGATAAGCGCCGCCACTCGCCCGCCCGCGTTGTGGTAACGGCGGTAGGGATTTGCCGCGCTAAAGCAAGCATTAAGCCCAACGTGAGTTCGGCAACGGCATTCGAGTTTGCATTCGGCGTATTGGTGACACAGATTCCCTTAGTCTTTGCTGCTTCCAGATCCACCCGCTCCACACCGACCCCGTAACGAGCTATCACTTTCAAGCGATCCGCCGCATCCAGCGCGCTAGCGTCAATCGTATCCAGCCCGGCGATAAAACCATCGCATCCGGGCAGTAAATCGCGCAGTTCCGGCGAGGTTAACGGGCGAGCAGTGGGGTTGTACACGACTTCGCCGACTGATTCTTCCAGAACCTGTTTGAGGCGCGGATCATGCTTCGCGTATGATGTCGGAGTGACCAGCACTCGCATTGATTTCAGGTCGCCTGCCATACTTCCTCCTATGGGGTATTTTGCCAGCGCGGGTTGTCAATGACTGTAGGCTTTCCATCTTGCTCCACAACGATCTTGCGAAAGCCTTTTTGCTCAATCGTGCCATAATCGTGTCCGGCATTGCCGGGGTACACGAAAAATGTGATCAAATCTTCGGTAGCGCCTGTGTTGACCGAACGATGCGCCCAACGCGGCGGCACGTACAGCACACGACCCGGAACGAGTTCCATCACACTTGATTCACCTTCGGGAGTTTCCATCACCATCATGCCGGTGCCGTGCATACCGTAATAAACTTCGCCCGTTTCCAGCACGGAATGAAAATGCCCTTTGGTCATGAAATATTCGCTGCCGACCTTGCCTGGGTGGAGGATGGAAACACCGTGCAGCAGTTCGCCTTCTACCGCTGGCACCAGCACCTCGTAGACCTCGTACAACAGTTGGTCGTTTTCCGACAGCATTTCAGCGTATGCCGCCTGGTCGTAATACTGACCGTTCATCGAAGAAAGCGAGCGTTGGATGTGATTATCCCATTCGGATGGCATACCTCCGAAAGGAAGTTCAAAAGTAAATGGCTGTGTTCTCATAGGTTTCCTCCAGATTGTGGAAGCTCATTTTTAATATACTCTTCTTTCGGTAGCGATCCCTGGATAAGCACTCAACCTGTAATAACATGATGCCATGATTATACCGTAGTTCGCGCTTCTCATAACCAAACCATCCGGGTTATATGACAACCCGCTGCGGTGAATACGCGCTTGTGGTTCGATCAGAGCAGTTAAGATGGATTATGCAGGAAAAATCGAACCCCGTGCAGACAAGACATGGGGCCGGAGCTATCTGATCCTGTTTATGGAGTCATCGAGAAATGATTACTCAGCGGAAGTTCCTCTGCGATATGGACAATCTCATCGGATTCGCGGCTGCGAATAGTTCTACTTCAAACTGAGAGCAATCCCCCTGATTATAGGCGAAGTAGTACTCAACCGGCGTACCATCGTTCAGGTAGCTGATGCTATCCAATCGAAACAGCGGCGCACCCTTGTTAACCTCTAACCGTTTCGCCTCCCGTCCTTCTGCCAGCACCGCCTGAATCGTCTGGCGGCCCCGCCCAATGTAGAGGTGATAGCGGCTTTCCAGTAGAGCGCGCAGGGATTGATTATTGAGGTCATCTGTGACCAGGTTCGGGATGGGAACTCCCTGCACCGAGCGCAGCCGTGCAATTTCGATGACTGGGGTTTCAGGTTCAAGCTTCAGATACTTGGCAACCGTCGGATTGGCGGGGACAACGTGCTGATGAAGCACTTGCGTGATGGGCTTTAAGCCCTGCTCAACCATATCCTGATAAAACCTGTGAGTTTTTGGGCAAGCTGTTCGCTGATTTTTCCGGCAGCTACGAAACTGCCCTTCCCCTTACGGCATTTGATGAGACCCTCATGGATCAAATCCTGAAGTGCCTGACGAATAACTGTGCGGCTCACCGCGAACATCTCGCACAATTCCGCTTCGCTCGGCAGGCGATCTCCCTCTGACCATGTGCCGTCGCGGACATATCCGCGAAAAAAATCTTTATCTGAATGTAGTAGGGAATACCACACTTATCGTTCGATGAGAGAGGTCTTCCATACAAAGAATGCCGAAGTACAACACATTTTATTCTTGTCAGGAGCTACGCAGTTGAGAGAAAAATTCTGATTGAACAAAGGCTTAAGCCCCTTGTCCTTCCAGGCAACTGCGTAAGTCCCAAGTAGGATAAAAAACAGAGTGAGGATTGCAACTTTAACTAACGGGCTGCCGTGTCCGTTAGCCCCGCCAGGCCTGTATTGCCAGGCTCAGCCCCTCCACTTCATCCGCAGCCAAAGCGAATTTCAGGGTCTCGGCGTTCTCCATCGCCTGACTGCCGTTCTTCGCGCCAGGGATACGCTGTACATGGCAGCGGTATCGAACAAATTCACACCTGCCTCCATGCTCAACTCGAACGCCCGCTTTTCCTCTTCAAATCCGTGCGCGCCGCCATATGCGGTCTTGGCCGGGTGAAAGCGGGCAAGCCCTTTTGCATCGCCCCACGTCATCGCACCGACGCCGAGGCGTGACACTTGGCCTAACACTGTTTCGTGTTCCATAACCGCTTCCTTATCACTGCACGACCTTGAAGTTGAACATCCCCGTTTTCAACACCCCAAACAGGCGCACCCAGATGGGTAGCAGCATCTCGGTGCCACGAGCGTTGGTGATGTCGCCCAGATCAATCACATCCTTCCAGCCGAACCAGCCTTTGAGCCACCCCGTTACCTGGGCTTTGGCGGCTTCATCGTTGCCGCATACAAACAGTGTGTGGTCAGCATCGCCGACCTGAGCGGGATTCACCATCAGGAACGCCGTCACGGTGTTGAGGGTTTTCACGACTTTCACATCGGGATATGCACGCTGGATTTGTTCGCCGATGGAGTCGGTGTTGCAGACCGAAAGTGCGGGCGGCATTCCCTGTGAAAAGTCAAGTGGATTGGCAATATCAATCAGAATTTTGCCATTGAGATTGGATTCGCCGGCCAGTTCGAGGGCTTGCAGTGACCCAACGCCGTTGGTGGCATTGATAAGCATGTCACCGTAAGCGGCTGCTTCGGCAAGGCTGCCCAGTTTCACCTGAGCGTGCTCCTGATGCCAGACGCCGAAGGGCGGAAAACCATACGGATGCGGTTCGGTACGTGCCAGGGTAGTGGCAACATCGCGGGTGCCGATCATTACATCATGACCAAGCTCTGAAAGCTTCGCGCTGATCGTCTGCCCAACCATGCCTGTTCCGAGGACTCCAATATTCATATTTTAACTCCCTTTATCTGTTGTCCGAGTTGCTTTCTTATGTCCGTCCGTGTAAGATGAGACAGGTCTGTCTACCTCACAACCCGATGATACAGACAGGTCTGTCTACTGTCAATTGTTCTTTGGTACAGTGGAGTATTTGTTCACCACATCAGTCTGGGACGACTGGAGTTTGAGTGCGGCGGCAGACAATGGTTATTCTGCGTTTTCTGAGAGGATAAACACAATATGGCGGACACAAAGGGAAAAACAGAGCTGTCGGCACGCGAAGCCATTTTAGAAACTGCTGCCAATCTCTTCTTTCGCGAGGGTTTTCGGGCAGTCGGCGTTGATACCGTCGTTAAAGAGGCTGCTGTGGCGAAGATGACTCTGTATCGCCATTTTCCCTCTAAAGATGATTTGATCGTGGCCTATTTGCAGGACACCAACGAGAAGTTCTGGACGTGGTTCGACGAGTCAACCGCCCAACCCCCAGACCAACCGCGTATCCAGCTCATAGCTTTCTTCAAGGCACTGGAGAAACTGGTAACAAGCCCGCAGTGCTATGGTTGCCCATTTCTGAATGCTGTCGTGGATTTCCCCGAAGACAGCCATCCTGGGCATCAGGTGGCACTGGAACATAAGCAGGCGGTACGCTCCCGTTTCCGCGAACTGGCTCACCAGGCGGGCGCACATACTCCAGACGTGCTGGCTGACCAACTGCTGCTGCTCATGGACGGGGCCTTCATGGCGGTGCGTATGTATGGTATTGACAACCCCGCCGGGCATGTCTCCGGGGCAGCGGAGACGTTAATTGCGGCACAGATATTTGATTAGATCCCTGATGGTCAACCGCGATATCGGGCTGAAGCTTGTCTACCCCGACGCCGCAACTCACTTCATGAAGTTCCTCAGAAAAGTACTTGAAAAGCCCACAAAATCGGCATGATAATCTGTCGTGTAAAAGCCGGAATGCGACAGAATATCAGATTCAGGATGTGCCGTTCTGGAGACATACGATTTCGGTATCAATCACGCATCTTGGACAATACTGACTTGATCTTTTCTCGAGAGAATGGAACGTAGCCGCCGCTTCGCTACGTTTAGGCTTATTGACCAGACCAACTATTTGCAGCCGTCAGGTGAATGTGTTATAGTTCTATCGAAACGTTTACGCAAACGTTTCGATAAAAATAGTTTTTACCTGAATGAGTGTTTTTTTGATGGCAACCATCCGTGATGTGGCAAAAGCCGCTAATGTGTCAATCTCGACGATTTCGCACGTCATTAACGAGACGCGCTACGTCAGCCCCGATACCCGCGAGCGCGTGCTGGCCGCTATGAAACAGCTCAACTACCAGCATAACCGCGTCGCCAGCAGCCTCCGCAACCGCAAGACCTATACGATTGGCGTCCTGCTGCCGAACAGCGCCAACCCCTACTTTGCCGAAATCCTTGCCGGGATTGAAGCCGCCTGCTTTGAGCAGGATTATCACATCATCATGGGCAACGCCAACGATGATCCCGAACGTGAACAGTCGTATCTCAAAGTTCTGCTTTCGCGCCAGGTAGATGGGATTTTGCTCATCAGCACCGGTGCATTTGACGATTCGATTCACCTGCTGCGCGAAAACAAGACCCCAGCGGTCATGGTTGATCGTTCAACCGAACTGGCTGCCGTAGATGAAATTTTCACCGATAACCAGGGTGGCGGGAGGCTGGCGACAGCGCATTTACTCGCGCTGGGGCATCGCCGGATCGGTTGTGTCACCGGCCCATCGTTCCTTACGCCCAGCGCGACGCGGGTGCAGGGCTACCGGGACGCTTTTGCCGCTGCGGGGATCGTCCCGGATGGATCATGGATTGTTACCGGGGACTTCCAGCATGAGAGCGGGTATCATGCTGCCCGAAAACTCCTGGCGTTAGAGAACCGCCCTACCGCGATTTTCGCCTGTAATGATCTGATGGCGATTGGCGCGGTTGCCGCGCTGCAAGACGCGGGGCTGCGTGTGCCGGGGGATGTTTCGGTCATTGGGTACGATAATATCCCGCTGGCGTCATACTATAACCCGCGCCTGACGACAATCGCCCAACCCGCGCGGGAGCTGGGATATCTCGCGGTTGAGCGTCTATTTGAACGCTTTGATGACCCGGATGTGCCAGCCCGCAACGACATGCTGCCGGTAGCGCTGGTTGAGCGGGATTCTTGCAAACCTTTGGGGTGATCTGGGTAGACCTTAAGCAGTAAGGGCCACTTGAAAGGAGACAACATTTCGCAGTTCTACGAGGAAAATGCTCCGAAATGTGTTGGTCCTGATCGATTGACCTGTAGTGTTCTTGCACCAGGAGCAATGTAGATGAAGAAAACGGGACTTCTCAACCAACCTTTATCCACCGTCATCGCTGGAATGGGACACATGGATACGTTATGCGTGTGCGATGCCGGGTTACCTATTCCCACCGCTATCGAACGCATTGACCTCGCCGTGAGTGCGGGCGTACCGGCCTTCCTGGATGTGCTGGACGCAGTGTTGGGCGAGATGCAGATTGAAGGGGCGGTCATCGCCCAGGAACTGGAGAAGGCCAGCCCGGAGATGCACCAGGCGATTCTGGCGCGACTGCCCGGTATTGAGGTGCAGGTTGTCCCACACACCGTATTTAAGCAGTACACACAGACAGCGCGGGCCGTCGCCCGTACCGGCGAATTCACACCCTACGCCAATATTATTCTCATTGCAGGAGTCGTGTTCTGATGACCGCCCAGGCCGTAGAGGAAAAACGCCCCTTTGACTGGCGCACCTTCTTTCAATCGTATGGCTTACTGCTGTCGTTGTTGCTGCTGTGCGGGATCATCTCCCTCGCCTCAGATCGTTTCCTCACAGTGGATAACCTGCGTAACGTGCTGCGCCAGGCCAGCATTAACGGCATTATTTCCATTGGTATGATGATGGTTATCCTCATACGCGGGCTTGACCTGTCGGTAGGCTCGGTGCTGGCATTCGCCACTGTCGTCGCGGCGGACCTGCTCTCACGAGGCGAAGTCACGGGCGTCACACCGCTAGGCGCAATCGGTATCGCGGGATTGGTCGGCGGTACTGCCGGGATGATTAACGGCATACTGGTCACGTGGATAAAGATTCCGCCCTTTATCGCCACACTCGGCATGATGACTTTCGCACGCGGAGCAGCTTTGCAGTACACCAACGGCCAGCCGATTACCGGCATGGCGGAACTGGGTGAGGGGATTCGCTTCCTGGGCAGCGCGGAGCTGAATGGGATTCCCGTGCCGATCCTCGCGGCGGGCATCCTGTATATTCTGGCGTATGTCCTGTTGAATCACGTTCCCTTTGGCCGCTACATCTACGCGATGGGCAATAACGAGGAAGCCGCCTATCTGAGTGGGCTGCCTGTCAAGCGCATCAAGATGTTTGTCTATATCGTCTCTGGGGCGCTCGCTGCTTTCGCTGGAATCATCCTCATGGGGCGGTTGAACAGCGCCCAACCTACCGCCGGGGCGTTATCCGAGTTTGACGCGATTGCCGCCGTTGTCGTGGGCGGCACAAGTTTTAGCGGGGGCGAAGGCACGGTGTCTGGCACGTTGATCGGCGTACTGATTATTGCTGTCCTCAACAATGGCCTCAACTTATTGGAGATTCCATCTTTTTATCAGGATATTGCCAGCGGTGTCGTGATCGCGTTGGCGCTGTTGTTATACCGTGCTATCCGGTAATAAACATACTGCACCATTTCAACCGGTGTGAAAGTCGTTAAGGAGGTGATGGCTGGACCAATATGTAGCATTTTCTCGCAAGTGAACTATTCAGAAAAAGCATTTGTATACAGGAGAACTCTCTCATGCGTAAAACACTCACCCTTGTTCTTGTTATTATGATGGCCCTGCTGTCTGTGGTCGTAACTACTGCGCAGGATGCGCCGACCATTGGCCTATCGGTATCAACGCTGAATAACCCCTTCTTTGTGACACTGGTGGAAGGCGCACAGGCCGCCGCTGACGCTGCCGGGGCGGAACTCATCGTGCTGGACGCGCAGGACGACTCGGCGACAGAAGCCGCCAATATCGAAGACCTGATCGCCCAGGGCGTGGATGCCATCCTGGTCAACCCCACCGACTCGGACGCCATTGTGCCGAGCATCCTGGCGGCCAATGACGCCGGTATCCCCATCTTCACAGTAGACCGCAGCGCGGCGGGCGGCGAAGTCGTCAGCCATGTCGCATCGGACAACGTAGCCGGTGGTATGCTGGCGGCACAGTTCCTGTGTGACGCCCTCGGTGGCGCTGGCAAAGTGGTGGAACTGGAAGGCATTCCGGGAACATCGGCAGCCCGTGATCGTGGCGCTGGCTTCAACGCTTACATGAGCCAATCATGCACGGGCGTGGAAGTGGTTGCCCGCCAGACCGCCAACTTCAATCGTGCGGAAGGTCTGACGGTGTTTGAGAACATTCTTCAGGCACAGGATACGATCAACGGTGTGTTCGCTCACAATGACGAAATGATCCTGGGCGCGATCGAAGCGGCGACGGCAGCCGGGCGTGAAGGCATCACCTTTGTCGGTTTCGACGCGGTGGATGACGCTGTTGCAGCAGTCAATAACGGGACGCTGGCGGCGACGGTTGCCCAGCAGCCCGCGCTGATCGGCCAGTTGGGTGTGGAGGCGGCAATCACCTACCTGGGTGGCGGAGAGGTCGTGGCGAATGTGCCGGTGGCGCTGTCGCTGGTGACGGCACAGTAAACGATACGGACAAACTGTAATCGGGGTGGTGCGGCAGCCGCATCGCTCTGATAAAAAGCAAAATTTGTTGGGGAGGGACCAGGTCTCTCCCCAACGAAAAACCACAGATATTTACCGGACATGGTACTTATAGAGCACTAAAAAAACGCGCTTGATCTTTCATTGAATAGCGAACTTATGTTGTTTGAAAATTACATGCGGAGAAGAAATTCATTTTATTGCACAGGAAAAATGCATGAACCAGGACGACAAGCAAACCCTGCTGCGACTCCAGAATATCCACAAATCCTTCCCCGGCGTACACGCACTCAACGACGTGACAATGAGCGTCCTGCCCGGCGAAATTCACGGTCTGCTCGGTGAAAACGGTGCGGGCAAATCCACCTTGATGAAGATTCTTAACGGGGTCTACCGGGCGGATAGCGGCAATATCGTCTGGCAGGGAAACGCCATTGAGATTCACTCCCCCCAGGACGCGCAACGCAATGGAATCAGCATGATTCATCAGGAACTGGCGCTGGTGGGCTACCTGGATGCCGGGAAGAACATCTTCCTGGGGCGTGAACCGGGCGGCATCATCCCCGGCACGATCAACTGGGGCAGGATGTACGCCGACGCGGGGCGGATTGTAGATGAACTGGGACTGGCGATTGATGTCAGACGTCCCGTGCGCTTCTTCTCGCTCGCCCAGCAGCAGATGATTGAAGTCGCCAAAGCGCTCTCGTTGGAAGCCCGGCTCATCATCATGGATGAGCCAACTTCATCACTTACGGATCGTGAAGTCGAAACCCTGTTCAGCCAGATGCGGGCGCTGCGAGATCGTGGCGTGTCCATTATCTTCATTTCGCACCGGCTGGAAGAAATTTTTGCGATTTGTGACCGTGTCACCGTTCTGCGCGATGGCGCATGGGTGGCAACCAGCCCAATTGCCGACCTGACGACGGACACCCTCATCAAATACATGGTCGGGCGCGAAGTTGATCAGATTTTTGAGCCACGTACCGGCAGCATTTCCGGGCAGGTCATCCTGGAAGTGAAAGACCTGAACCGGGGTGACCGGGTGAAAAATATCACGTTCCAACTGCGCCAGGGCGAAATTCTGGGTATCGCGGGATTAGTCGGTGCGGGGCGTACCGAAACGCTGGAGACGATCTTTGGGGCACACCCGGCCAGCAGCGGAATCATTCGGGTGAATGGTGAGCAGGTTCGTATCCGCCGCCCTGACCAGGCGATTAAACAGGGCATCGGCTTTGTGACAGAAGACCGCAAGGGGCAAGGGCTGTTCCCAGCCATGACAGTCGCTATCAACATTGCCATTACCCGGCTGGCGGAACTCGTGCGCGCAGTCCTGGTCAACCGGGGAGCCGTCAATACGTTAGCGGAAGACTTCATCGCCCGGCTGGACATTCGCACGCCTTCTGCTCAACAAAAAGTTCAGAACCTGAGCGGCGGCAATCAGCAGAAAGTTATTATCTCGCGCTGGATGACGCTCAATCCGCGTGTCCTGATGCTGGATGAGCCAACTCGCGGGATTGACGTGGGCGCAAAACACGAAATCTACCGCCTGATGCGCCAGCTCGCCTCGGAAGGGGTGGGAATCATCATGGTTTCCAGCGAACTGCCGGAAATCCTGGGCGTGAGTGACCGGGTGCTGGTGATGCACGAAGGGCGTATCGCCGGAGAATTCAACCCGCAGCACGCCACGCAGGACGATCTGATGACTGCCGCAACCGGCATGGTTCAGGAGGGCTTTCGCTTATGACTTCGCATGTCCGCGATTTATCCTGGCAGGTAGTTGTCGGTGGAATGCTGCGGCGCGGCATCGTGCTGATTGTTCTGGTCGGACTGATGACCTATTTCGCCAGCCAGTCTGACCGCTTTTTCCAATCACGTAACCTCGTCAATATCCTCGAACAGAATGCCGCGTTGATGATCGTCACAGTGGGCATGACTCTCACGATGCTTATCGCCGGGATTGATCTTTCGGTGGGTTCGGTGGCGGCGCTGGCAGGTGCGATTTCCGCCGGGTTGATCGTCAATAACGGGTTTTCGTTTGAAGTCAGTGTGGTGGTAACGCTGGCGCTGGGGTTCGCCATCGGCCTTCTCAATGGCGGGCTGATTATCTGGGGTAAGCTCCCGCCGTTCATCGCAACGCTGGCGATGCTTGGGATTGGACGCGGCCTGACACTATTGTACACCGAAGGCCGCCCAATTTCACTCAATGGAGTGGATCAATACACGTTCTACGGGCGCGGTGATGTGACCCTGCCGGTATTCGGGCAAACACCGGTATCGGTACTGGTGGCTCTCGCGGTTGTGATGATTGTTTCGGTTATTCTGAGCGCGACCCGCTTCGGCCTGCATATATACGCGATTGGCGGCAGCGAGGAAACCGCACGTCTCGCCGGAGTGCCGGTGACTCGTGTCAAGATGATCGTATATGGCAGCAGCGGCATGTTGGCGGCGCTGGGTGGGATGCTGCTGACAGCTCGCCTGTTTTCCGCACAGCCTCAGGCAGCAGTCGGTATGGAACTCGACGCGATTGCGGCGGCTGTTTTAGGTGGTGTGAGTCTGTTTGGGGGTGTCGGTAACGTCATCGGCGCAGTCACTGGGGGGCTGTTGATCGGCGTTCTCAGCAACGGTATGAACTTGCTACGCCTCGCGTCATTCCTGCAACAGATGATCCAGGGTACAGTGCTGGTCGTGGCCGTTGCCATTGATATGATTATCAAACGGATTGAAGGGGTTTGAACGCGCATGATGCCAGCCGGTTAAATCCACTGGCACCGGTTAGAGTACGCTGTAGATGGCTAGAGACGGCGAAGGTGTTCCAGGCCCCCAAGACGCTGCTGTTCAAAGGATATTGTGGTAGACGAAAGCATGGCCTATCCGGGTGAATAGGCTGAATCTGCTGCACGCGCTTCACTGACGACGATCTCCCCGATAAATATAGAGTCTGGTTATCCACAGAACCTTTTCAGCGCCACAAAAAAGGGAGAGTCTCAGACCCTCCCCTGCCAGAAAACCGACACAGATCAGCGAATTACCGCCGCCGTTCTTCCACCATGTCAATCGCCTTGAGCAGCGTGTTCAGGCCTTTCTCCACACTGCCGGCGATATGCAGGCGGACAGCCCGGCGATCTTTGCCCCGCAGCGCTTCCAGGTCACCCGCTGCCTGTGCCGCTGCCAGGACGCCAAAGGTATACGGTTCACCTGGCACGGCGCAGTCATGCACCACATCGGTTGTAATCTGGATGAACGCCCCTTTGTTTGGCCCACCCTTGTGTAACTGCCCGGTGCTGTGCAGGTAGCGCGGCCCGTAGCCGAGGGTGACGGCCCGGCGCGTCGCATGGCGCAACCGGCGCTGCACTTCTTCCAGTACAGCCTGGTTGGCGTCCGTCATCGGCACATAGGCCAGCAGCGCGAAATAGTCCCCGGAACGACTGGAATTGATGAGCGCCGCCAGCATACTCGTCAGGTCGCTGCTGCTGTAATTATGCTGCAAGCACAGTTCGCTCAGGCTGCGCAGCATGGCATCATCGGCATACAGCGCCACAGTCGCCTCGGTGAGGGAGATTTCAGTGGTGGGCAGGCTGCCGTGCTCGGTGTAATACGCCAGCAGTCGCCCGGTATTCTCTTTACTTTCCGTCACATTCGGTTCATCAAACGGGTTGATACTCAGGATTTTACCGGCCACCGCCGTCGCAAACTCCCAGCGGAAGAACTCACCCGCCAGTGCGTAACGGTCTGGCAGGTACAGGGTAACACGGGGGTTTCCCGCTTCCCGCAGCGTCCGGATTCCGGCATCGAGTTCGTCATTGTCCGCTTCGCCATCCACCCGCAGGTAAATAAACAGGCGGTCAGAGCCGAAATCGTGGGGATTACCCACTGATGCGCCAACCACCGGCAGGATACCAACACCTTCTTTGCCCGTGCTTTCAGCGATCAACTGCTCGGCCCAACTACCAAAACTGCTCACCGCCGCGCTGCCATGAATCGTCACTTTGTCGCGTCCCTGTCGGGCGAGTACACCCAGGATAGCGCCCAGGTACAGGCCGGGATGAAGCTGCGCCGGGACGATCTCCCCACAGGCCAGCATCATGTTCTCGGCACTCGCCCACATCCGATCCAGGTCAAGGCCGATGAGCGCCGCCGGAACCATGCCGAAATAGCTCAGCGCACTGTAACGCCCGCCAATATCCGCCGGGTTGAGGAAGGTATCACGGAAGCCCTTCTCTTTCGCCAGCGCCTCCAGGCCGGAGCCGGGGTCGGTGATGGCGATGAACTGCTCACCGCGCTCGCCGGTCATCTGGTAAAAATGCTTGAAGAAGGACATGGTCTCAATCGTCCCGCCCGACTTGCTGGAGACCAGGAACAGTGTATGCTGCGGGTCTATCGCTTCCTCAACCGCCAGCACAGAAGCCGGTTCGGTGCTGTCCAGCATCAGAAATTCAGGGAATCCCGGTTGGCGGCCAAAGGTGCGGTACAGCACTTCCGGCGCGAGGCTGCTGCCACCCATACCCAATAACACCACATGGGCGATGTCGCTCCCTTTGATACTGGCCTGCAATGCCTTGAGCCGGTCACGGTCTATCGTTCGGGTGACATCCAGCCATCCCAGGCGGTTGTTTATCTTGGCAATAGTGGCGCTGTGGTCTTTCCAGAAGCTGCCATCATGCCCCCAGATGCGTCCGGCGGCGAATTCGCTGTTCAGGTCATTCAGGGCGGCCTGCACTGCGTCACTGTAGGTCCCCAGGGCGAGGTTCTGCTTCTGGATAACACCGGCCTTAAGCACATTGCGCTTGGTTTCGACCTGCTCGATCAGGCCCTCAAAGGCATCAGCAAAGGAGGCGACACCATCCAGTTGCAGTTGGTGCGTCACCTGATCCATATCCACATTGACCGCCGCTAACTGGGCCATCACCTGGTCGGCATCATCAATAGCTTCCAACAGTGAGTCACTGACCGTCCCATGATCCTTGAACGCCTTAAGCGTCGCCGGGGGTAGCGTATTGACGGTATCTTTGGCGATGAGGGAATCGACGTAGAGGGTATCGGAGTAGGCGGCATTTTTCGTGCCGGTGGACGCCCACAGCGGGCGCTGTACCTGTGCCCCGGCCTCGCGCAGTTTGGCGAAGTAGTCCCCGTAAAACAGGCGCATAAACCGTTTGTAGGCGATCTTGGCGTTGGCGATAGCCGCTTTACCCAGCAGTTGGTTGTTGGCCGTCACCTGGTCAATCTTGCGCCCCTGCGCCGCGCGGATACTGTTTTGCAGTATCTGGTCTACCATCGTATCAATGCGGCTGACAAAAAAGCTGGCAACCGAGGCAACGTGGCTGATGTCCTCACCGGCAGCCAGGCGTTTTTCCAGACCATGAATATAAGCCCTGGCGACTTCCTCATAGTTCTGCACGGAGAAAATCAATGTCACGTTGACATTGATCCCAGCGGCAATCGCGTCCTCAATCGCGGGGATGCCCGCCGGGGTCGCCGGGATTTTTATCATCAGGTTCGGGCGATTCACCAGGGCGAACAGCCGTTTCGCTTCGGCCAGTGTGGTCGCCGTATCGTTGGCGATTAACGGCGAAACTTCCAGGCTGACATAACCATCGCGCTTGTTGGTGGCGTCGTAAATCGGACGGAACATATCGAGCGCCCGCTGAATATCTTCGACTGCCAGCCGCTCGTAAATCGCATTAGCATCCAGGTCGAGCATCGTGCCAATCGCGCTGTCATAGTCTTCTGAGTCCCCGATGGCCTTCTGGAAAATCGAAGGATTGGATGTAACGCCGATCACGCCATAATTATCTATCCAGTCCTGCAATTCTCCACTCTCAAGCGAACGCCGGTGGATATAGTCCAGCCAGATGCTTTGACCGTGCGCCTGTGCTGCAACAGGGGGATTACTCATGGCAAAAACTCCTTAACCCGGTCCGGGTTCTTGATTGTGTAACGAACTGCCCCGTAGTATACCGTCAGTTGTGGCGATGGGGGTATAGTGGACGGCGTGACAGCGCGTTAAGATAATGAGCTAATCAACTATCTGGCTGGCCTGCTATCTACCGCCGGGGTGTGCTGCGGGACGAACTGCCTGACGACGATTTGCGCCCCTGCGTCGTCGTGCCGGAGTAGGGCTTGCGAGTCTGGGTCGTCGCGGGGCGGCTGGTCGGAAATTTGGATGACATGGGCTGTGGCGGCTTCTTCGCCGCTGGTTTGGGCGGCGTGCCTTCCCGCGCCCGTAGGGTGCGCCGCACTTCTCTGAGCAGCACATCGCTGTTGGTGTAATCCCCCGCCAATGGGATCAAAAAGACCGGCGCGACAACAATGGTGATGATGCCCGGCAGCCCGTTACCGGAAATAATCAGGAAAAATCCAGCCAGCACCATCCCCACGATGATGAATGCCCGCTGGCGGGGCGCGACTCCGTCGGGCACATAACCATTAATCGTGGTGACCCCTTTGTCCCGTTTCATGTGCCCCTGCAACCGGGTCTTGCGAGAGAAGACGCGGGCCACTTTAGATGACATTGTCAGCGAAAACGTACCATTTTTATCCGACCAGCCTTCAATCTGACGGCTGGTTTGCAGGCGTTCTTGCAGCGCCTTGTGGCATTCCGTAATTGTCATGTGTGTCATGAGTTCAAATCGCACGCATAATCCTCCTTTCTGGCAAGCCCCGGTGCAAGGGGGCGATGCAGCCGCCCGGCGGCTGCGGAAAACCGCCCTGACTCAGCACCTTATAACATCGGGATCGTTGCGCCGCCATCCACCACGAACACCTGCCCGGTGGCGAAGTTCGATGCCGGAGACGCCAGGTAGAGCGCAATCCCGGCGATGTCTTCCGGCTGGCCGATGCGTCCCACCGGCGTGCGTGCCAGCACACCATTGAGCAGGTCATCGTTATCCCAGATCGCCTGGGCGAACTTCGTCTGCACCAGCCCCGGCGCGATGGCGTTCACCTGGATATTGTCGCTCCCCAGTTCCATCGCCAGCGTCTGCGTCAGGTTAATTACCGCCGCTTTTGTGATACTGTAGATGCCCTGCATCCGGCCCGGGCGCAGCCCATTGACCGAAGCGACATTGATAATTTTGCCGCCGCCATTGGCCCGCATCACCTTGACCGCTGCCTGGGTCAGCCACACGTTGCCCATCAGGTTGACTTCGATGGTTTTCTGCCACATGCTGTCTTCAGCTTCGAGCAGTGTGCCAAAATGCGGGTTGGTCGCGGCGTTGTTCACCAGGATATCCACCCGGCCATAGGCGGCAACCGTCTGCCTCACCAGCGAGACGAGCGCGGCTTTGTCGCCGTTGTGGGCGGCAATCGCCCGCGCCTCTCCCCCATTGGCGCGGATACCCTCAGCTACCGGGTCCAGCCCATCCTGCTTGCGGCTGCTGATAACGACCTTCGCACCGGCCCCGGCCAGTCGCCCGGCAATCGCTTGCCCGATCCCGCGCGACGCCCCGGTAACAATGGCGACTTTTCCCTCAAGATTAAAAGGATTATCCATTAAAAACGCTCCATCATACAGAACAATTGCACTAACTTTTGCCTGAGGTTCAACATTGCAAGTGTAACATAAGCGCCGGCACACTTCTACCGGAATCCATAACGGAAAATGGGTTGCACTGCCCGTTTGTGGTATCATCATACGTGATGCGGTGAAAGAACGGGGAGACGGATAGGTGCGGCCATCACGGTTGGAAATGATTGAAAAGCGGCGGCGCAATTTGCGCATTATCTTCATCGGCATCATTCTGGTGACTCTGCCGTTTTACTGCGCCGGGATTCTCCTGTGGGGGACTGCCCCCCGTAATGGCATCCAGGATACAGCCAGCACAACGCCGACAAACACCGCGTTGCCCACTGTCCCCGGCCAGCCAAGCATCACCCCGCTGCCGATCACGGTAGGCGCAGTTACCGACTTCGCGCCGACCCAGTTTATCCCCACGGTTGTCGCGCCAACCTTCGCACCGCCGACGCTCATCGCGCCAACGCGCTTTGTCTCTGCAACGCCGACAATCTTTGTGCCGCCAACGGCGACCACGCCGCCCCCCCTGCCGCCCAGTGCGACACCACCTATCATTATCCCGCCGACATCCGGGCTGCCGACGGATTTCACGCCGCTGCCGTTCGATACACCCAGCAGTCCGTAACCAGTCCGGCGGTATTTTTGAGCGCGGGCTTTCGTGGTATAGTGGAGCGCGGATTGCAAGCTTGTTACTATCGGTTCGGGCAGGTATATAGACCTAGCAGCAGGGTAAAATATGGGGTATCAGACTCTCGAAGCCGTCGAACGGCGGCGACGTAACATTCGCATCATTCTGTTCGTCATCATCCTGGCGACTCTGCCGTTTTACTGTGCCGGGGCACTGCTGTGGGGGACTGCCCCGCGCCGCACTGCCGCGCCTACCACTTTACCGCCAACGTTTACACCCATCGGCGGCGATCAGGCAGTTGTCACCAGTACCCTGCCATCCACCAGCACGCCCTTATTCGTAACGGCGACACAGCTCAGCCCCTTGCAGCCAACACCAGGTCAGTTCTTCATCCCAACCCGGCTAGTCAGCCCGACGCCGTTCTTCATCCCCACTTCGACCCTGGCGCCCACACTCACACTCTTCCCAACCGCGACACCAATCGTGCTGCCAACCAATACGCCAATTCCGTTGCCAACCAATACGCCGCTGCCGCTGCCATCGGATACACCGCTGCCACTGCCGACGGATACGCCGCTGCCGCTGCCGACGGATACGCCGATACCACTGCCAACCAATACGCCGATTCCGTTACCGACGGACACGCCGCTGCCACTGCCATCAGATACACCGCTGCCTTTCCCAACCCAGACGCCGCTGCCTTTCCCGACATCCACACCGGAAGGCGGGTAAAGTCTTAGCTCAAATTGGTATGCATTGGCAGATAGCGGATACACCGCATGTCCGTACAATCTAATCCGTATCGGGCAATCTAATCCGTATCGGGCGTCAGGCAGTTGGGTACGAGGCTTTCGCTCTTTGTTGTGCTGGCGAATTGGGTGACGACTAAACAGAGTGGATTTCACCCCATCCTGTGGGCTTACCCGGAAAACCATGCAGGGAATCACATTCCCTGACGGTGGCCGTTACCCGACTTTCTTATAAGGAGAATATCCCTTGTTTGATCTGAAAACACACTTAAAAACACTGGTTGAAACCCATGCGCCCTCCGGTCACGAAGCGCCTATCCGGGCGGTTGTCCGCGAGGCGTGGCAGGGCTGTGTCTCCGAGATGGAGCAGGACAAACTCGGCAGCCTGATCGGCATCAAGCGGGCCACCCACCCACTGAACCCACCGCGCCGGATCATGCTGGCGGCACACATGGACGAAATCGGCCTGATGGTGCGCGACATCGTGGATGGGTTCATCTACGTACACCGCATCAGCGGGGTGGATAACCGGGTGATGCTGGCGCAGCCGGTTATGGTGCAGGGCAAACGTCCGCTGCCGGGTGTTATCGCTACCATGCCGCCGCATCTGCTGGCCGATAAAGACCGTGACAAGTATCCCGGCTTCGATGATATGGTGATTGATGTCGGCCTGCCACCGCAAGAAGTGGCCGAACTGGTGCAGCCTGGTGATCTGATTACGCCTGATGTGCCGCTGCTGGAACTCCAGGGCAAACGGGTTGCGGCTAAGGCGCTGGATGACCGCGCCTGTGTCGCGGCGGTGACGGCCTGCTTACACTATCTCCAGAGTATGAATCATTCGTGGGACGTTTACGCAGCGGCCACCGTGCAGGAAGAAACCGGCCTTTACGGGGCGAAAACGGCGGCGTATCACATTAAACCGGACGTTGCCATCGCGCTGGACGTGACGTTTGCGCCGCAGCCAGGCGTCAATGGCGACGAGTCGTATGAGATGGGCGGCGGCCCGTCGCTGGGGTTTGGGCCGAACTTCCACCCCAACCTGGTCGAAAAAATCAAGGACACTGCCAGCAAGCACGAAATCAAGCTTCAGCACGAGGTTGTCCCCGGCGCGAGCGGCACGGATGCCTGGGCGATCCAGGTGGCGCTGGAAGGGATTCCGACGGCGCTGCTGGGTATCCCGATCCGCAACATGCACTCGCCGGTAGAAACGGCGGACTTACAGGATATTGACCGGGCAGGGCGGCTGCTGGCGCACTTCATCGCCGGCCTGGACGCGGATTTCCTGGCGGCGATTGAGTGGGAAAAGAGCAGTTAAAAGTTGAAAGTGCCCAGTAAAAAGCAATGGCGCTGGCTTGTGTCGCCTGAGTAGAAAGCGCATTTAGCGGACATGACGCCGGTTGAGCGATTTGAGGATTTAATCGCCTGGCAGAAAGCACGCAAGCTGACCGCAGCCGTCTATCAGGTTACGCGCCAGGGAGATTTTGCCAGGGACTTTGGTCTATCCAGCCAGATTCAACGTGCATCGGTTTCAGTCATGTCCAATATTGCCGAAGGGTTCGAGCGCAATAACCCTGGAGATTTCAGCCGTTTTTTGACGATTGCGAAGTCATCCTGCGCGGAGGTTCGGGCGCAGTTATATGTCGCTCTGGATGTGGGGTATCTCAATCAGGGCCAGTTCTCGGAACTTATGCAGCAGTCTACTGAGGTCAGCCGGTTGATTAGTGGTTTGAAAAAATCAGTCGAGAAAAACCGCTGATCTTTATCGCGCGGCCTCCGCACAAGAGATACTTTTAACTCGGTACTTTTAACTCGGCGCTGAATGTCAGACTCATTCAGTGTAACTGACAAGAGTAAGAATAATTAACGAAGGGTGGCATACGACTATGCTTCTGCAAGAACTTTCTGAAGCGGTGGGCGTCTCCGGCAACGAGGAGGCTGTCCGCAAAATTATCCTGGGCGCGATTGACGGCCATGCCGAAAACATCCGCATTGACCCGATGGGCAGCGTGACCGCCATCCAGAAAGGCACGGGTGGTACAGGGCTGCGCGTGATGCTGGCGGCGCACATGGATGAAGTCGGTTTTATGGTGACGGCCATTGAGAGCGATGGCACGCTGCGCTTCACCAAAGTGGGCGGCATAGATGACCGCATCCTGCCGGGGCTGCGGGTGCGGGTCGGCGCTGACCAGATTCCCGGCGTGATTCTGTGGGCGCCCATCCACAAAACCTGGGACCAGAAAGGTGTCCAGAAGATCACCAGTTTACGCATAGATATTGGCGCAAGTAACAAAGACCAGGTGAACAGCAAGATCAAATTAGGGGATCGCGTGGTCTTTGACAGCCGCTTTATGGAATTGAGCGATACCATGCTGCGCGGCAAGGCCTTTGATGATCGGGCAGGCTGTTCGCTGCTGGTGGATGTCCTCCAAGGCGGTCCTTACGCAGTGGATGTGCTGGCGGCCTTCACCGTGCAGGAAGAAGTCGGACTGCGTGGTGCGCGGGTGGCGGCGCAGGCGCTCAACCCGGACGTGGCGTTCGCGCTGGAAGGCACAACAGCCCACGATCTCCCCGATCCTACGGCTGATCCCGACGATGTGACCCGGCCCAACCCGGCCTGCAAAGTCGGGCATGGCCCGGTGCTGACGGTGCTGGATCGCAGCATGATTACCGACCCGCGTGTTCTCAGGTTTTTGCGGGGGACTGCTGAAGCGAACAGCATCCCGTATCAACTCAAGACCGCGCCCGGCGGCGGCACGGATGCCGGGGCGATTCACCAGGCAAACGCGGGGATTCCGGCAGCGGTCATTTCTATGCCATGCCGCTACATTCACAGCCCAGCGGCCTACCTGAGCCGCGAAGACTACGCCCACACGCTCAAGCTCATCCAGGCGGCGCTGAACAGCCTGACACCCGCCGCGCTGGAATGGTAATGGATGGGGTATGGGTTGCTTGCGAATGGGGGATTTTGGGCAATCAGGCGAGGCGGGCCTCGCCCCTACTGGATAATGGGGAATGATATATCATGCCCCTACAGAAAATTTACCCTAGATTATGGCCTGCACCGGAATATTCTGCCCGGCTGTAACCGGGCGTAAAACTGAACGCTGAAAACCGATAACTGACAACTGACAACCAGGAGCGTAATAATGAAAGCACTGATTAAGAAACTGGTCGAGTCCTGGGGGCCTTCCGGTTATGAATACCGCATTCGTGAACTGATCCGCGCCGAAGTGCAGGGTCTTGCTGACGAAATCGCCGTTGACCCACTGGGCAACCTCATCTGCCGGGTAGGAGATGGCGAGACAACTATCATGGTCGCCGCGCACATGGACGAAATCGGCCTGATCGCCACTTTCCGCGAGCCGGAGACCGGCTACCTGCGCTTTTCCAACCTGGGTGGCCTGAACAAAACCACCCTGTTCGGCAACCGGGTGCGCTTTGAGGATGGCACGTTGGGCGTGATTGGCGCACACGATAGCTGGAATGCCCAGTCTGACCTGAACGACTATTACATTGATGCCAGCAGCGGGAACGGAGACGAGCCGGTAGCGGAAGGCAGCCCGGCGGGCTTCTGGCGGGAGATGGAAGCGCGCGGCAGTCGCCTGGTCGCCAAGTCTATGGACGACCGTATTGGCTGTGTCGTGGCGATTGAGGCCATGCGCAAGCTCAAGCAGCAAGGCGGCAAACTGCCCAACACCGTATACTTCGCCTTTACGGTACAGGAAGAAGTCGGGCTGCGCGGTGCGCGGACGGCGGCGCACGGCATCAACCCGGACGTGGGTATCGCGCTGGATGTGACCGGCACCGGCGACGAGATCAAAAACCGCAAGATGCGGGTGAAACTGGGCGGCGGCGCGGCCATCAAGGTGCATGACCCCGGCCTGGTTGTCCCACCGGCAATCCGCAAGTGGATGGTTGACCGGGCGGAGCAGGATGGCATCCCGTACCAGCTTGAACTGCTGACAGGCGGCTCCACCGATGCGGCGGCTATCCAGACGGCGCACAGCGGCGTGCCGAGCGGCTGTATCTCGATCCCGTGCCGCTTCATCCATACCACCAGCGAGACGGTAGACATCAACGACGTGCAGGCCTGCGTAGACCTGCTGGCGGGGCTGGTGAGTAACCCGGTCAAGCTGGACTGAGCAGCCACATTTTAAAACAGAAACCGGCGTGGATATGCCCCCTGGCGCGTCCATGCCGGTTCTTTTTGTGTAAATAGGCCATAACAACTTGCGTTTGGTGCGCCCCCCCACAGGCTCGACAGGGCGAAGACTCATGTGAAGCCTGTTCCCAAGAGGCGGGCATACCCCACGATCCCGGATTGCAGACTTTTGTTGATGTTTTAGATGAGTGATTTCTTGAGAATCGGGGATTTGCACGCCGGGTGGTTTCGGGTTAGTATCGCCCACACCTGAAACAGGGGTACTGGCCCCACGAATCCACAAAACACTATGAATATCTCACTGCCAACCTTACTTGACCAACATGCCCGATACCGCCCGGATCATCTGGCTGTCATCTTTGAAGACCAGCGGCTGACCTACCGGCAGTTCAATGCTCGTGTGAACAAGCTGGCGAATGCCCTGCTGAGTCTCGGAATCCGCAAGGGTGACAAGATCGCCACCATCCTCAATAACTGCCTTGAACTGCTGGATGTGTACTGGGCGGTTGCCAGGATCGGCGCAGTGGTCGTCCCCCTCAGCCCGCTGCTGCGCGGCCAGGGGTTGATCCGTCTGCTGGTGGATAGTGATACGGTCCTGGTGTTCACCGAAGGCGCGTTTGTCGAGTTCCTCGACCCGGTCAAGGCGGAACTCCCGGCTATCGCGCCCGATCATTACTTCCTGGTTGATGCGGACAAGGTATCGGGTTATACGAGTTATGCCCGTCTCCTCGCTGATGCGCCGGAAAGCAGCCCGCCGGTCATCCCGATTGAGCGCGACGATCCTTACAACATCATCTACAGCAGCGGCACCACCGGCCTGCCCAAAGGCATCGTTCATACTCACTTTATCCGCGCCATGTACTGCGCGCTGTTCGCCAGCGCCTACCGCATGACGCCGGAAAGTGTCGTCCTCCATACCGGCGCGATCATCTTCAACGGGTCATTCCTGACGCTGATGCCGACCTTCTATCTGGGCGCAACCTATATTCTGCACCGTCAATTCCGGCCTGACCGCCTGATTGATACTATCGAACGCGAGCAGGTAACGCACATCAAAATGGTGCCGTCCCAGATTATCGCCATGCTCAACGCGCCCAACTACGACCCGCAAAAACTGGCTTCCCTGGAAATGCTGGGCACAGTGGGGGCGCCGCTCCTGATGGAACACAAGCGGCGTCTGCTGGACGATTTGCCAGGGCGTTTCTACGAGTTATACGGGCTGACGGAAGGCTTTGTCACCATCCTTGACAAAAACGACGCTGAACGAAAGTCCGCTTCGGTGGGCACGCCGCCGCCCTTTTATGAAATGCGTATCGTCAAGGAAAACGGAGAAGATGCCGCGCCTAATGAGGTCGGGGAGATCGTCGGGCGCGGGCCGATTACCATGCCCGGCTACTACAAGCGCCCTGATCTGACCGCAATGGCAATCCGCGATGGATGGCTGTACAGCGGCGACCTGGGGTATGTGGATGAGGATGGGTTTCTCTACCTGGTAGACCGCAAGAAGGATATGATTATCTCCGGTGGAGTGAACGTCTATCCCCGCGACATTGAGGAGATTGTCGCCCGCCACCCGGATGTACAGGATGTAGCGGTGTTCGGTATACCCGATGACCGATGGGGCGAGACACCGGTTGCGGCGGTGATTCTCGTGCCGGGCAGCGACACTGACGCCCAATCCCTGCGTAACTGGATCAACGACCATATCGAAGCCCGTTTCCAGCGGGTGAGCAAAGTCCTGCTGCTGGAGGACTTCCCGCGCAGCGCCGCCGGTAAGACTCTCAAACGGATCATCAGCGAGCGATATCTGGCCGGAAAAGCGGAATAGTCACGGAAGCCCAATGCAAACTATGTGAAGTCTGACACAGACGCCGGGCAAGGAATAGACGGTATCCGGCCTGAACATACACGCCATCGCGCCTGCCTATATGGCAACCGCCAATGCCGTCAGAGTATATGAACGGGGCGGTTATCCCGGTGGGCGGCGGTTGGTTACAACCCGAATTGATCACTTTTTGAAAAGGAGACACAATGCCTGCTATGCTCCAGGCGGAAACGCCCCGCGAGTCTTTCGCGCCGGGACGTGAACGCTACCTGACTCACACGAACAACCTCATGATGGTCGTGATTGATTTCACCGATGGGCCATCCACGCAGCCCGACCCGCCGCACAGCCACCCGCACGAACAGATCACCTATGTTGTGGAGGGTGAAGTCCTGTTCTTCCTGGGAGACACCCCGCACCGTCTCCAGGCCGGGGACATGATTACCGTGCCGTCGAACCTGCCTCACACCATCCAACTGTTGTCCCCTAAAGTACGACTGGTGGATACCTTCAATCCGATCCGGCAGGACTTCTTAAAGGCTTGAACGAGGGCTGATGATAACCAATTCATTCGACTTAACAGGAAAAGTGGCGGTTGTGACCGGCGCGACGGGTGTGCTTTGCAGCGCGATGTGCCGGGGGCTGGCGCAGGCCGGGGCCAAAGTTGTGGTGATCGCTCGGAACACGGACAGAATCGCGGCACTGGTCGAGAGTTTGGAGCAGGGAGGCGGGCAAGCGTTGGGAATCTGCGCCGACGTGCTGGATAAAACCGCGCTCGAAGCGGCTGCCGCTCAGGTTGTAGCGACCTACGGGCAGGTGGATATTCTGGTGAACGGCGCGGGGGGCAACCGGGCTGATGCGACGACCATGCCGGGGCAGCGTTCGTTCTTTGACCTGCCACAAGAGGCGCTGCGCTGGGTATTTGACCTGAATTTTGTGGGAACGGTACTCGCATCGCAGGTCTTTGGCGCGCTGCTGGCACAGCAAGGGCATGGCGTCATCCTCAACGTGTCCTCTATGGCATCCTACCAGCCAATGACCCGTGTTGTTGCCTACGCCGGGGCGAAAGCGGCCATCAACAATTTCACGTCCTGGCTGGCGGTCTATATGGCACAGGAACACAGCCCGGCTATCCGGGTGAACGCCGTCGCGCCCGGTTTCTTCCTGGGAGAACAGAACCGCTACCTCTTGATGGACGAGACCAGCGGCGAACTGACTCCGCGCGGGCAGCAGATCATTGACCATACACCGATGCAGCGCTTTGGCGACCCCGATGATCTGGTGGGAACGGTGGTCTGGCTGGTGAGTGATGCGTCACGCTTTGTGACCGGCGTTGTCGTCCCGGTGGATGGGGGCTTTATGGCCTTCAGCGGGGTCTGAGTAGCACAGATCACGATACGGTGGTGCTGTCTGTGGTCAAGGGCTGCGGCCTGCCTGTTCAGGGCGGACTGACGGTTTTCCCCGGCCAACCGTACAGGTGATCTCTGTCCTAAAGTGAGTTGTCTCTCACTGTAAACCGGCGGATAATCGAGTCCGGTTCAATTCGACAGGATACTGCTGTCGTGAACATGACCTGATTCGTACAGAAAGAGGCACATCATGGCAAACTATATCTGTGTGACCTGCGGAGTCCAGTACGCCGACAGTGACCAACCCCCGGCCCGCTGTCGTATCTGTGACGAACCGCGCCAGTATATCAACTCCAACGGCCAGCAGTGGACTACCCTGGAAGACCTGCGGCGCGACCATCATAATGTCCTGGAGCCAGTTGAACCGGGATTGACGCGCATATACTCCGAGCCGCGTATCGCCATCGGCCAGAATCCGCTGCTGGTACAGACCCCATCCGGTAATGTACTCTGGGACTGCATCAGTCTGGTGGACGACGCGACAGTAGAGGCGATTAATGCCCTCGGCGGCATCAGCGCCATCGCCATATCACACCCCCACTTTTACGACAGTCTGGTGGAATGGAGCCGGGCGTTCGGCGGCGTGCCGGTCTATCTCCATGCTGCTGACCGCCAGTGGGTGATGCGCCCGGACCCGGCCATCCGCTTCTGGGAAGGCGAAACCCATGCGCTGGCGGAGGGTGTTACGTTGATTCGCTGCGGTGGGCACTTCGACGGTTCGACGGCGCTGCATTGGGCGGGGGGCGCGGCAGGACGCGGCGCGCTGTTCAGTTCGGATACCATCATGGTCTGCCCGGATACGCGCTATGTCACCTTCATGACCAGCTACCCGAACCTGATCCCTATGTCCGCTTCCAAAGTGCAGAAAATCGCGGCAGCCGTTGAACCCTTCGCGTTTGACCGCATCTACGGTGGCTGGCAGAACATCGTCCGGCAGGATGCCAAAGCCGCCATAGCCCGCTCGGTTGACCGCTATATTGCTGCCATCACCGGCTAGCGCCCCGCTGGCGGCTGCGATTGGTGCAGAGCGCGTTCCACCCACACACTTTTCCGCTTCGTAAACAGATGGGTAAAGAAAACCACAATGGCGAAGACTTGCCTCGCCCCTGTGAAATAAACTCTGGTGGTCGGAGGTCGCTGTGTCGCTGGTATAATACGATTTTAGCAACTGAGGGAAAATCCATTGGAAATTGGAATTGATAGTTTCGCTGGCAACCCGCTGACTGACGGCACAGACACAGCTGCAACCCGTGTGAAGGCGATGGCGGAACTGCTGGAACGAATGGAATATGCGGATCGGGTTGGGCTGGATGTGTTCGGCATTGGCGAGCATTATCGGCAGGAATTCCTCGATTCCGCGCCTGCGACCATTCTTTCTGCCGCAGCCGCACGCACCACAAATATCCGTCTGACGAGCGCTGTTACGGTTCTCAGCGCATCCGACCCGGTACGTGTCTTTCAGAACTTCGCGGCGCTCGACCTGATTTCTAACGGGCGAGCGGAAATGGTGGTTGGTCGAGGCTCATTCATCGAGTCTTTCCCGCTGTTTGGCTTGAACCTGGATGATTATGACGCGATATTTGCGGAGAAGCTCGATCTCTTGCTGCAAATCCGGGAAAACGAAGTGGTCACCTGGGCGGGGCAATTCCGCCCAGCGCTCGATCACCAGGCGATCTACCCAAGACCTGTGCAAAACCCTATCCCTGTCTGGTTGGGTGTGGGCGGGACGACGGGTTCATTTATTCGTGCGGGGATTCTTGGGTTGCCGCTGATGGTTGCTATCATAGGTGGAGAAACGCACCGCTTCCGTTCGCGGATTGACTTATACCGCCAGGCTTACGAGAAATCCGTTCGCCCACCCGAGGCAATGAAGGTTGGACTGCACTCACTGGGGTATGTTGCAGAAACGACGGAACAGGCTCATGAGGAGTACTTTCCGGGTTATGCGGAAATGTTCAGCAAAATCGGGAAAGAGCGTGGCTGGCCCCCGGTCACCCGCGAGGGTTTCAATGCACAGGTAGGCCCGACAGGCGCGCTGCTGGTGGGCAGCCCGGAAGAAGTCGCTGAGAAAATTCTGCGCCACAGTGAGGCGCTCGGCGGCATCTCACGATTGACCTTCCAGATGGACAATGCTGGATTGTCTCACGAACAGCTGTCGCGCTCCATTGAACTCATCGGGACTCGTGTTGCCCCGTTGGTCAGGCAGTCCGACCAGCGGATGACCGGCGAGGCGGAGTAATACATTTGTGTGCTCTGGGAAGCGTGCCTCGAGCAAAGCCGTATATACCGGCAGGCAATGGCCGCGCTTACGCTTTGTTCCTGCCCCGACCCTTTGGTTCATCTTTCTGCGGGATATTCAGGCGCGGCTGCATGGGCTGAAGTATGCCGCCCAAAATACGGATATTCCAAGTCGTTTACGCCAGGCGACGCCCTGAACCTGTCACCGACGCGATTGCCTGGAATACCTGCGTTTTCGGGACAAGTGCATCATGTCTCAACAAAAAACGGGCTGCCCCACCAGGGACAACCCGCTTTGTTATTCAGCGTGACTCTGAGTTTACTGAGCGCCACCCATGAAGGTCGAAGCCGGGATGATCTCAGCGCCCTCGGGGGCGACCACAGTCACCGGGGCGTTGATGTCGCTGAGGCTGACATCCAGGCTCATGTTGAAGTTGATTGGCGGCAACTGTGCGGTATTGCTGCCCGAGCCACTGCCCATCAGGGCTGACAGATCGATCACCGCGTTAATATCCAGGGTGAAGCGGTGGACAAACATATCGTCCGCGCCGATCCACTGGCCGGTGCTGATCGTGAGCTGGCTGTTTTGCAGCAGCATCGCCACCATCGGGCCAACCTGCGCCATGCTGGGGTCACTCGATCCTGCTGTTTCGAGAATGCCATTGAGAATCTGGTTGAATTCCGGCGAGGCAAACAGCGGGGCCATATCAATGGTCGTGGTGAACGGGTACATGGTCTGACCCATCATGCTTTCGTCAGCCAGGCGGGCGTTGGTGATGAAGCCAGGAATGTTCATCAGGCTGTTCGGGTCCATATCGCCCAGGCCGAGCATGGAGAGCGCCTCCATCGGGTCAGTGCTGCCCGCGTTAGCACCAGCCATGCCACCCATCAGCATTTCCGGGGTGATCGGCAGGCCGGCCTGTTCCAGTGCGCCGGAAGTCACCAAGTCCATAAGGTTGACACCTGCCCATTGGCCGCTGGTGGGGTCCTGCATGTAGAAATTACCATCCACGATCACAAAGCTGAAGCTGCCGCTCTGCTCGCTGGTGCCGTCGCTGAGGCTGCCGTTCATATCCATCGCTAACTTGAGGCCAGCAAACGGATTTTCGGCGGTCATCATCGCCTCGTCCATCGCGAATGGGCCACCGCCGTCGGAAGTCAGCACAATATCGCTGGTGCCGGGGGCGAGCATAGACAGGCCGCTCAGACCCAGGTTGAACTTGTAGCTCAAATTGAAGGAAGTCATGTTTTCGCTGTTGGCGGTGGCAGTCTGCAAAATCGTGCAGTCATCTGCCGAAAGCCCCAGGCAGGAAGGGTCAGCCTGGGCGCTCACTGCCGGGACAAGCATCAAAACCAGCACTAGCGCCAGTAACATAGTCACAATTCGGGATTTCATAGATTGAATACTCCTTGGCATACGCTGTTGAAGGTGGGAAGGTAGATACCCTGAATTTCATTATAGGTGAATCTGGGGAGAAAAGGCAACCAACAAAGAATGTCTCTCTTATAAAAAACTCATTAAATCCCCACCTGGGAGGCCGGTTTCTGTGGTCGCTCCGCAGCCGAGTCGCCCAGCCAGGGATTTCCGTGCCGGGTTACGCACTTCCAGGTCGCCGGTACACTGTGAAGGGATGGGGAATCAAATGGGCGGCCCGCAGGCCGCCCTGGATGTGAAAAACGGATCGTCTTAGAGTGTGTTGACGATATTCGAGAAAATGTTACCGATAGCCGGGCCAAGCAGCGCCAGAATGACGATCACAACGACGGCGACCAGAACCAGAATGAGCGCGTATTCGACCAGACCCTGTCCTTCTTCACGTGGTTGATACAGCATGGTGATAAGTTCTCCCTGTCATATAGAATAGTGGGTTGATGAAAGTGAACTAGTAAACTCACTTGATTAAACGATAGCAGATACTCAATGGAATGTCAATTAAGATGGAAAAACATTTACACTTTTTACGAAAAGTTCACGCCGGAACTCTGCGTAAGCAGTACCTTTTACCTAACGATGTGGCGCTATACCATGCCCTCACCACCATCCACGTTGATCGCCTGCCCGGTGATGAAGCTGGCTGCGTCCGAACACAGGAACAGCACCAGCCCGGCCACCTCACCAGGAGTCCCCCAGCGACTCTGGGCGTTGTCCGGCACATAGTCCGGTGTTTCAAACAGTTCAGGGATATTGCCAGGACACACGGCATTCACGCGGATACCCATAGGAGCAAACTCGCGGGCACACTGTTTCGTCAATCCCACCAACCCGCTTTTACTGGCGACATAGCCCACGCCTTCCGCCAGCGGGTGCGGATGCCCGGCGGATGCGGCGATATTCACGATCACGCCGCCACCTTCATCAGCCATCACCCGGCCCAGGAGCTGGGAACAGAAAAACGCCCCGGTCAGGTTGACTTCCAGTTGTCGCCGCCAGTCCCATTCATCCAGTTTGAGCGCCGGGCCGAGCTTCTTCGCCCCGGCGGCATTCACCAGGATGTCAATCCGCCCGAAAGTATCCCGCGCCATTTCAATCATCGAACCCACCTGGAAACGGTTGGAAACATCGCCCTGCCAGGCCAGCGCCCGGCCACCTGCCGAGACAATCTCCCCGGTCACATCTTCCACGCGGTCAGGATTCAGATCATTGACAACAACGGCGGCGCCCGCTTGTCCTAACGCCAGCGCCACCGCCCGTCCAACATCGGCACCCGCGCCCGTTACGAGCGCGGTTTTGCCGGTTAAGTTGACTGAAAATGTACTCAAATGCTCTCCAACCATTCTCGAATGGCCCGCTTGGCCCCGGCATGGAATGTTTCGGTACGCGGGTCAACCAGCATCCGGTCTGCCTCTGGCGCCACATAAAAAGAGGCCCCATGCCGGTATGCAGCAAGATGAGCCTCACACGCCGCCTGACCAAACCGCCGCCAGGGATTCCAGTCATTCTGGCCGACGACAATCTGGACACGGGAATCAATGGCCTGAACAGCGGTTTCATCCAGCATGTTCGCCACCAGAACAACCCCATACGGCTGCTGGATGCGCGCGAACAGGCCGTAAGCGCTGCCCAGCAAGCCCGTCCCGGCACCCTGAGCGATAATCACCATCTTACGACGGTCAACCCCCGGCTGCTCCAACGCATACTCATAGGCGTCCACGGCATCCTGGGTCGTTGAACCGCGCCCGCCCGCGCCACTGCACCCGGTACCCCGTTTATCCCAACGGAATACAGCATAGCCGGCTTCTACGCCTAATTGGGCATAGTGCTCATAGCCGCTGCGACTAACACACCCGGCATGGTGTAGGAGAAAGATGAGAGGGAATGTCTGTTTTCCGGTGGGAACTGAGGGGTAATCAATCTGACCTGCCAACCGCACACCATCCCCGGCGAAAACCAGTTCTTTCGTGCGGCCAATGTTGACGCTCTCCAGTATTTGATTTGCTGCCATGCTTCTCCTACCTGGCTCATCAAAAGTTACTTTGCGGAAAGCTCAAACAAGTTTTTAGTGATTAACAGTATTTTTAAAAGAGGCCAAAACAACAGCTTCAGGAATGAAATCTCCACGAAACCAGGGCAAATTGCAGGGTCAAACCCACAATTCTTAACAAAAATCACGATGATTTTTAGCGACAATACAAATTATAGCGTAACTTTGAAATATTGCCACACTAAAATGATAGCAATTTTAACATTGCTGCGCAACACTTTTTACCGGGGCTTTTTCCGCTCGCTTGACTATTTAGAACAATCGTGCTAACCTGTTGTCAACATGACCATAACGTAATTGAAATACTACAGGCGAGGGCGATCTTTGGCGCTGGAGTTCAACAAAATTGTAGATCAGGTTTCCAAAATGGGGCGGATGCTGGACGAACTCGATTTCGATCTGGGGGGGCGTCTGCAAGTGGCTCGTGAACGGTTCGCCGCCGCCAGCGATCTCGATTTCATCCACCGGCGCATTAACCTCACCCGCCAACCCGATATCAGCGGTTACCGGGGAGCGGCCCCGCTGGATGCCCCCTATCACGAGCCGATTAATGCGGTGTTCCCTGCACCGAAGCCTGCCCCGGCCAGCGGCACGGTCATCGCCGCTGACGGGTCGCAGATTTACCCCAACGAGCAGTCGCCTTTCCACTACTTTCTAATCAACACCGGCCTGTTCGTTTACCATCATGGCAGCGACGAAACGCCGCTTCAGTTGACCATCCCGCAGCTTTTCTTCCACAAAGAGCATGTTCACGACAAATCCGGGCGACTGATCCGCAGCCGGACGGTGGATGCCCGCCGTACTGTGACCGAAATGCAGCAGTTGGGTAAACTCGCCTGGGAGCTGCGTGACCAACCGCGCCCGCTCATCGCGCTCTACGACAATCACCTGATGTTCAGTGTCAATGCCGATATTACCGGCCACGAGTTCCTCATGAATGACTATCAGGGCGCATTAGTGCATTTGTATGATACCGGGGCGCTGCTGGCTGGATACGTGGATAACCCAACGCGCAGCCGGGTCGTCATCCGCCTGCTGTACCTGTTGAGCCTGACCGACGCCGAAGTATATCGCACTGACCTCAGTACCGGCGGCGATCTGGAAGGCCTGCGCGATATACACCTGTTTGATATGATCCTTAAGCCGGGTGAGCGTTCGGCTTTGATGGTGCAGAACTCGCCGCGCAACCTCAAATTCCGGCAGCGCGGCGAGAGTTACGAAATCGCGTACTTCTATCTCAAAGTTTCCACCGGCTACCAGAGTTCAATTGCCCGTGTGGATATTCCGATGTGGGTAGCACGGGACAAAACGGCGGTGACTGAATTGCACGGCCTGTTGATCGAGCAGTGCCGGATGCAGGGACGCAACCCGTACCCCTACGCGCTCACCCGCGCGGATGAACTGGCGGTGGTCACCAGCCGGGATAAAGCGAAACTGGACGAAATGATCGCGCTCGAACTGCGGCGCAAAGGACTCGACCCGCACCCGTTTTCCGCCAAATCCTGGGGCAAGGAACTGGCTCGCAGCACGAAACGTGCGTTTGAGATATGAGAGTACAGTACAGAGTCTTGAGGGAGAGATGTGCAGAGGCACGATACATCGTGCCCAGCGTGATCGCATCCGCTTTGGAAGCTTTTTTGCCCCCTCCCCAACCCTCCTTCGAGCGGACATGCGCCCCCGCCTCAGTCGCCGCCAACGGGGAGGGAGACGGTCAAGGAGAATGGACAAGTCTCCCTTGCTGGCGGGGGAGATTTAGAGGGGATGAAGAGAAAAAAGCATACGCAATGCGAAATTCTCATGTGGATGCAATCGCCCTTGTAAACGCTAAGATGCTAACCGGCTAAAATGCTAATCAGCCAGAGGCCAGCAGCCAGCGGCTAATAGCCAACAGCCAGAGGAGACATAACATGGTGGCACAAAAATACATGGTTGGGCGGGTGCTGCGGGCCAGTACACGCGGGTTTACCTGCGGCACCCAGAGCAACCGCGTGAATAATGAACATAATTTCGGCGCGTTCGTCAAAGTGCCGATCACCAATGATGACGCCGTGCAGGTTATCGGCCTGATCTATGCTGTCGAAATCAAGGACGACCTGTTGGTGAACGAGCTGGTGATGGCCGAAAGCGTCAACAGCAACGTACTGCGTGACCAGCGCGAGAACCGCATGGTGCCGATGGAAATCAGTGTGCTGAATGTCGGCTACCAATACACTGCGCATGATACCTATGTCCACAGCCTGCCCCCGCGCCCCCCGATGAGTCTATCGGAAGTCGAACTGTGTACCAACGACGAGGTACGCAAATTCACCCAGCGTTTTGATTTCTTCCCACTGGTTCTGGGTGCAGCGGAAGTTCCATCGGTGGACTTGCTGGCGGCGGCGATCCAGTATGCCCGTTGGTGGGCGTACCAGGAGAACGAACATTACCCATTTCTGGTCAGTTGTGGCCGGGAAATCGCCCGCCAACTCTCCCACGACCTCAAACGATTGGAGCATGTCCTGTCGTTGATTCGCCCCTGAGTTCTCGCCGGATGCAGTAAGCAGCAGGCCATCTTCTGGTCGTCTGTAAAAGCAAACACCAGTGTGTTTTTCGCGTCCAATCCATGCCGGTTAGTCTGGCGTTAGCCTTTACTGTTTACACTGCACAGAAGTTATCCACCGGTTCCCAGAAAGGCTCACCAAATGCTCAACCGACTCACTCCTGGCCGCTTCGCCGGCTTCCTGGCGCTCATCGCGCTGGCACTTGCGCTGGTGACTACGGTCATGTCCTACACAAGTTTTGTCCCGGGCACTGATATTGACACCTACAAAAACCAGCTGGGCGCAATCGGGCTTTCCAGCACAGTGCTTACGTTGTATAACGCGACTTTGCTCATTGGCTGTGCGCTCATCAGTGTACGGATTACCGGGATGCATCGTAGGGCGATGGTCATTTATTGGGCCGGACTGGTCATGGTGTTCCTGCTGCTGGCGCTGGAAAAACTCACCAACGGCAATGAGGTCTTTTTTGCCGTCTTCCGCGCCTGGATCAGCCAGATTGACTATTTCCGCGATAACTGGTACTGGTATACGTCCATGTTATTTGCCGGACTGTTTGGGCTGGTGCTGCTGGCGCTCTATCTGCCCTTTCTGCTGCGCCTGAACCGGCAAACCTTGCTGCTGTTTATCCTGGGCGCTGTCCTGTTTGTGGCCGGGTCGTTCGGCGTTGACCTGCTATCCACCCTGCTTATCCAGGACAACCGGTATATGGAAGTCAGCCAGCAGACGGCGCTCATGGTGTCAGGGCTGAATGGTCTCGAATCATTCGTGGAGACACTCAGTTCAGTGGTATTTTTCTACGCCTTGTTGAAATATCACCTCAGGCGCGATTCTCTGGTAGATTCGTCCGTATCTCGAATTCGACAGGATGGAGTGTATTCCTGATGAACGATATGCCGGATGTGCCGATAGAGACAATCCGCGCCGATTTTGACCGCCTGGCGCACCTGGATGCCGATGGCTGGAGCCACAACAGCCACTATCATCCGTATTTACTGCGGCTGCTTCCCCCGCGCCTGGATGCCGCTCTGGAAATCGGGTGTGGTAGAGGTGCGTTTGCCCGGCTGCTGGCAGATCGCGCCCGGCAGGTTGTTGCGCTCGACCTTTCCGGTGAGATGATACGCCTGGCCGAGGACGCTTCAACAGCATACCCCAACATCGCATACCGGCAGGGCGACATCCTGGATTGGGATATCCCGGCAGAGTCGTTCGACTGTGTCGCCGCGATTGCCACCCTGCACCACATCCCCCTGGAGCCGGTACTGCGCAAGGTCAAAGATGCGCTCAGACCAGGTGGGACGCTGCTGGTGCTCGATCTCTACCAGGCGGATACGGCGCTGGATTATGCCTGGGGCGTGGTGGGTTTCCCTGCCAGTTGGCTGATGCGCCTTCTCAAGACCGGGCGGCAGCATCCTTCTCACGCGGCGCAGGAAGCGTGGGCAGCGCACGGCCAGCACGACTCGTATCTTACGTTAGAGCAGGTGCGGGCAGCGGCGGCAGGCCTGCCCGGCGCGCAGGTGCGGCGGCATCTGCTGTGGCGCTATTCGCTGGTGTGGCGCAAACCATGATATGTCCCAAACGAAAACCTAACGGGTTGTCATGTCGCATTCAAGGTTATCTGATGTACACTAACAGTTGATATAGATCAACTAAAGAAGCGATCCTGATGAAACGATCCCTCTTTAACACGCTGATTATCTGGCTGCTCGGACTGGTGACGCTCGTAACCCTGGCGCTGAACCTGCCGGATGGCGCGGCTTTCACCGATTATTCGATTCAAGCTCTGATTCACGGTGGACTGACGGCCTTTCTGCTCTATTACGGCTTGCTGCTGGCCGAGGGCGAACTGAGCGCTGCTCACGCGGCAGGCATTGTGGCATTCTTGTCGCTGCCTCCAGTAGCATATCCGCTGATGATGTGGGCGATCTTCCTGGGTGGATTGGTCGGAGGCGTGTTACTGGTTATCCGCAGCGATACGACCCTGTTGCGACGCCGCATCACGACCCGCACCGCACAGAGCGTCGTCGTCATCAGCGCCCGTGTGACGCTGAGTTTCCTGGTTGCCGGGCAGCTCTATGTGTGGGCGAACGGTGTCACCCCGCTGGCCTCCCCCCTGCATAACTCACTGCTGCCACTGCTGATTTTCAGCCTGGCGTACAGCATCATCTATCTCGCAATCTTCCTGCTCGAAAGCTACAGCGATGGGCGCTCGGTGCAGATGATCCTGATACGGGATGCCGGGTTCATCTTCGCAATTCTGGTGCTGCCGATCCCCTTCGCTATTCTGGGGGCGCTGCTGATTGACCTTTCCCCGACCACGATCATCATTTATGCGATTGGGGCGGTACTGGTCAGCCGCGTACTGTATGGGGCGAGCCGGGCGCAGTACCGCCTGCACAAACAGGTCGAAGAACAGCGCGTCCTGAGCGCCGTCAGCCAGGCGCTGCAATCCAACCTGAACCTCACGGTGATTCTCAATACGATCTATGCCCAGGTGGCACAGTTGTTGCAGGTTCAGCACTTCATGGTCGCCCTGTATGACCGCGAGCACGGGCACCTGACTTATCCACTGTACATTGAGGCGGGAAAATCCGTCGAGTACGAGGGGAGCCAGAGCAAGACGCTGCTCGACTACTTGCTCCAGACCGGCCAACCGCTGCTGATCGCCCATGATGTCCAGGCCGAGGCCGCGCGTCTGGCGGTCATGCCGCCTCCCAATACGATCTATTCGTGGTTGGGTGTTCCGCTCCAGGCCGGGGGGCGGCTGCTTGGCGCGATGGTGGTGACTTCCGGCGACCCGCAGCAGCACTTTGGCCCGGATGACCGGCGGCTCTTAGGAGTGGTGGCGGCGACGGCCAGTATCGCCATTGACAACGCCCAGCTTTACGCGCAGCAGACCGCCCGCGCCAACCAGCTAACGACCCTCAACCGGATCGCCTCGCTGTTAACGGAAACACTCTCGCCGGACGAGGTGCTGGACACGATTCTTTCATCGGGTTCGGTCATTTCTGATGGGACGGCGATAGCGGTTTACCTCTACCGCGATGAGAAGCGCACCATGCTGCTCCTTAGCCGTGTCGCCGGGCTGAGTGACTACTTTGTGGCGACAGCACCCGGCCCACTGCTCCGCAATCCCCACCAGCGCCCGATTATCATCAATGATATGGAGCTTGATGAACGCGCTGCGCCATACCGTTCCATGTTGGAACGCGAGGGCAAAAAGGCCTGGCTGGAACTGCCACTCGCGGTGGGGGATAACAGTATCGGCACGCTCATCTTTTACTTCAACCAGACGCAAACCTTCACTGAGGAAAGTATCGAAATCCTGCGAACGTTCACCGGGCAGGCGGCGCAGGCCATCAAGAATGCCCAGATACACTCCACCACCGACCAGGCGCTGGAAAGACGCGCTGAGCAAATGTACTCACTGGCAGCGCTGGGGCGGCAGCTGACCGCCAGCATGAACGTCAACATGATCTGCAATCTCGTACTGGCGCGCGCCATCGAACGTACACATTCGGTGATGGGCTTCGTTGCCATCAAAGATGAGGATACTGCCGAACTCAATGTTGTCGCTCAATCTGGCTATCCGTCCAATTTCCACATTTCGTCAACGCGCATCAACCAGACGATTACAGGGGAGGTCTTTCGCACAGGGGAGCCGGTACTCTACAACAACCTGCCACTGCAAAACTCCACACCCGCCATGCTCACCACAGTCCATTCGCACGTGAGTGTCCCAATCCTGCGTAACCGTGAGGTGGTCGGGGCGATCACGATAGAGAGCGAGTTGATCGGAGATTTCACCCAGGATGATGTGACCTTCATCGCCCAGCTTGCCAGCCAGACGGTCATCGCCATTGACAATACACGGTTATTCGAGCGCGTCCGCGAGGCGCGTGATCGGATGCAGGTCATTCTCAACGCGATGAAAGAAGCAATTATCCTGGTGAGTAAGGTCGGGCACATTGTGATGGCGAACCCCCGCGTTGAAATGCTCGGTCTCAACGCGCGGCAGATCGTCAATAAACAGGTGGAAACCCTCCTCACACACCCGGAACTGGAACTGGTGACCCGCATGGGCTTCGAGTCGGCGGATCAGGTGCGCGATCTGCTCAAAGAACTGCAAGTGCCGGGCAAACGGGTCGGCGGTGAGCCGAAATCTTATGCGCTGGAAGGCGAACACGGCGCATTGTATGTTGAGCGACAGATTATCCCGGTAGACAGTGAAAACGGCGAGGCTATCGGGGCATTGCTGGTGTTCTATGACGAAACCCGTGACCGGGAACTGGCGCGGATGCGCGAGGACTTTTCCCGGATGGTTGTCCATGACCTGCGCAGTCCGCTGACGGCTGTCACGACCGGCCTGAAGATGCTGCGTGACATTGTGCCGGAAGACAGCCAGTTGAAGCCGCTGGTACAGTCTACTGCTGATACCAGTCAGCGGGCGATTCGCAAGTTACTGGGCCGGGTGGATGCGCTGCTTGATATTTCCAAGATGGAAAGCGGCCAGCTTACCCTGGAGATTGAACCGGTGGAGCTGGCGACCCTGGTGGACAGCGTGTGCGTGGAACTCAGTCCGATGGCGCATGAGCTGGAAGTCACGGTGACATCCGATGTGCCGGATACGCTGCCGCTCCTGGGCGTTGATTCCGACAAAGTAGAGCGTGTGCTGCAGAACCTGATGGATAACGCGCTCAAGTTCACCCCGGCAGAAGGCGTTGTGTCAATCACCGCCTCCATGACAGGGACACCAGGCACAGCAGGGTTTATCCGTGTAGAGATCCACGACACCGGGCCGGGTATTCCTGATAACCAGAAAACGCGCATTTTTGACCGTTACGTGCAGATTGAAGGGCGGCGCGGCGCACGGCGTGGCACGGGACTCGGCCTCGCATTCTGCCGTATGGTGGTCGAGGCGCACGGCGGGGCGATCTGGGTGGAAGATAACCCCGGCGGTGGCAGTGTATTCGTGTTCACGCTGCCAGCCAGCGCCGCCCAACGCCTGGACGAAACCGGCGAATGGCCGGCGGTCAACCGTTAAGCGCATCTGGAGTCAAAAGGGGCGAGCCACGCTGACTCGCCCCTTCGCTTTCTACTTTCTACTCGGCACTTTCAACTGTTTTCCCTACAGTACCACGTTGACCTTTGGCTCCTGCCCGGTGCGGGCCGCGATGTAGATCACCCGCTTGGGCTGCTTGCCGTTCAGCGCCTTCTGCATGACAGCGCGTTTACAATGTATTTATACCCGCATCATACATTGGAAATATGTGCATTTTAAACTATATCCAGTGGCATTCAGGCGATGAATAAGGAGGCTATTCTCAATGAGCAATCTTCTGGCTATGACGGCAACACTGGTTCTGCTTCTGGGTATTCACACGTTTGGCGCACAGGAGACACTCGCTCAAAGCACGGATTTTGTAGGGACGTTTACTTACGATGGACTTGAGCGCGTCTATCGGCTGTATATACCGGAAAGCGCCTACTCGATCACGGCGATTCCGTTGGTGTTCGCTATTCATGGCGGCGGTGGCAATTGGGAACACGCTGCTCAAAACACCGGCCTTGATGCGGTTGCGGAGCGTGAAGGTTTCGCCCTTGTCTATCCCAACGCACTAGACCATCATTGGAATGATGGGCGGGAGAGTGAGCGTATTGATCCGGCCATTGACGATGTGGGCTTCCTGGTGGCGCTGGCGGAGTTCCTGGTTACAGAATACAACCTCGACCCGGCCCGGATTTACGCAACGGGTATCAGCAACGGCGGCATGATGTCACTGCGGTTGGCGTGTGAAGCCAGCACGACCTTTGCCGGGGTGGCGGCGGTGGCGGCCAGTATGCCGGTGGGGATAGCGCCGGTTTGCGCACCGGAGCAGCCCATCGCGCTCCTTATGCTGAATGGGGATGCCGACCCGCTCGTTCCCTATGAGGGTGGCGATCTCGGCAGCCCGGCGCAGGGGACGATCATCTCCGTGCCGGATTCCGTCGCGCTGTGGGTTGAACTGGATGGCTGCGACGCTGAGGTGATGACGATAGAAGAACTCCCGAACACGGCCCGCTTTGATGACACGCGCGTGATTCTGACCCGCTACACGGACTGCGCCGACGAAATACTGGTGTATTTCTATCATGTTGTCAATGGCGGTCATACCTGGCCGGGCGGTGACCCGAACGTGCCGCGCGCTATTGTGGGCAGGGTCAGCCGGGACATTAACGCCAGTGATGTAATCTGGGATTTCTTCACCCATTTCAGCCGCGATCTCCCGTGAGGGATAGGAATAAGTAAGGGTACTTTGAGAGCGATCCTTCACGAATCGCTCTTTTTGCGTGGCTCGACAGAGACGACAAAAACGGATAGGCAAACTGGTACGTTATCTTCAGCCCGCTCTTGAAATCCCCAATCTTCATTGTCACCCAGAGAAATATATAATATTATTTTACTATCAGGGTTAGAATATATATGGAGACTGAAACATGAATGATTTCAGAATAACATTTATTTGCATAATTGCGTTTTCAGTCATTACTGGTATATCCATCGCGCAAGATAGCGAGGGGATATTATGTACCTCTGACGATCTGGCTGCATCGCTTGCAACAGCCCAGGATTCGCTCACCCAGGCACAAATAGCTGTTACGAATGGAGACCTTCAAGCGGCGCTCGATTTCACTCGGCAGGTTGAGACCCAATTACGTACAGCACAATCTTTGTGCAACGGATGGAATTTTGAGGGGGATAGTACCGATGCCCTGGGGCCGCTGGAACTTGAGGAAGGTGTCTATATCCTTGAGTACAAAGTTACAGTTCCAGAAAGTAGTTTCGTGTTCGGTGCATTATCCATTGATTTTGAAAACCTCGAAAAAGATGAACTCTTCTTTGACGGTGTACTTGAGACATATACTGAATCCGGCGAATTTGATGCGCGAAAAACAGTTCGCCTTGATGGTGGACGATACCTGATTTCAGTTGATGCAAGCAGTATTGGAATGTGGTCTATCAGTTTGTCAAAACCATAGAACATCGCAAAATAAAGGGGCGAGTCGGCGTGGCTCACCCCTTCGCTTTCTACTCAGCACTTTCAACTGTTTTCCCTACAGCACCACGTTGACCTTTGGCTCCTGCCCGGTGCGGGCCGCGATGTAGATCACCCGCTTGGGCTGCTTGCCGTTCAGCGCCTTCTGAACGCCAGCAGTCGCCAGCGCCGCCGCTTTGGCGTCTTCTTCGGTCACATCCACCGGAACACTGACTTTATCCCGCACTTTGCCATTGACCATGATAACCAGTGTCAGGGCGTCTTCCGTCGCCTTGTCGGCATCGTAGACCGGCCAGGACTGCTGGTGGACACTGTAGCCGAAGCCCAGATGTTGCCACAGTTCTTCCGCCATGTGCGGGGTGAAAGGCGCCATCAGCCGCAGGTATACATTCAGGGCGTCGCGCCATGCTCCCGCGCTCACACCACCGGCCTTCAGGGCGGCGACCAGCGCGTTCTTGAACTCCATCAGCCCGGCGATGGCCGTGTTGAAGCTGAATTTCTCCAGGCTGGTCGTCACCTTCAGAATCGTCTGGTGCAGCTTGCGCTCCACGTCCCGATCCGCCGAACCGTCACCAGCGGGCGCGCCGGTTGTCACCACATCCCACACCTCGTTCAGCCAGCGCACCGGCCCTTTAATCCCGTCCGGGTCCCAGGGGCCGCCCTTCTCCCAGTCGAAGGCGAACATCAGATAGGCACGCACCGTATCCGCGCCGTACTGCGCCACCAGTTCATCCGGGTTGACCACATTGCCCTTGCTCTTGGACATGCGCTGAATTTCCAGGTGGTGTTTCAGTTGATTGACCGTGTTTTCGCCTTCAATGGCGGGGATGTTGACAACCGCGTCCGGCAGGACTTCCACCGTGCGATTGACCCCGGCCATACTCACCGTCAGCAGGTTCTCAGTGCGCTTGACGATCTCACCGACCACGCCATCAAAGCCTTTCGGCACATCGGAGGGGCGTTCAATCACGTCAACCCGACTGGCGAAGAGCTTCTGCCCTTCAAAACGTCCGGTTGCCATAATAATGTCGCCCATGCGTTCCGCGCCCAGCACCTGCCCCTGGTTACGTAATTGCAGCATCGGCTCGCCCCACCCCATTTCCTCCGGGTCGCGCCCGTGTGCCTGCATCACCTTCAGCGTATCCTCGAACATGCCCAGGTCGCGCATGGCCTTGGCGAACCAGCGTGAATACAGCAGATGCATCGTCGCATGTTCCGCCCCGCCGGTATAGGTATCCACCGGCAGCCAGTAGGCCGCCTCTTCAGGGTCGAAGGGGGCGCTGTCAAAATGGGGACTCAGGTAGCGATACCAGTACCATGACGAACACATAAAGGTGTCCATCGTGTCGGTTTCACGCCGCGCCGGGTTGCCATCCGAGTCCGTCGTGTTCAGGAACGGCTCGTGATACGTCAGCGGGCTGCGTCCGGTGGGCATGAACTCCACGTCGTCGGGCAGCAGCACCGGCAGTTGGTCGTCGGACACGGACTCAATCTTCCCGTCCTGGCGATGGATGACCGGGATTGGCGATCCCCAATACCGCTGGCGGGAGATCAGCCAGTCACGCAGCCGGTAGTTGATGGCCTCTTTGCCGACTCCGGATTCTTCCAGCCAGTCAATTACCGCATTGATGGCCGGGTTCTTGCGCCCCTTGTCTTCGCTGGCGAACGTGCCGTCGAACAGGTCGCTGTTAATCATGTAACCGGCACCAGGATAAGCCTCGGTCATAGTCGCGCCGTCAAACGTCATACCTTCCGGCTGGATGACCGGGCGGATCTCCAGGCCAAACTTGCGGGCGAAGGCAAAGTCGCGCTCGTCATGCGCCGGGACAGCCATAATCGCGCCTGTGCCATAGGTAATCATCACGTAGTCGGCAATCCAGATAGGGATGCGTTCCCCATTGACCGGATTGATGGCATAGCCGCCGGTGAACACGCCGGTCTTGTCGCGGCCTTCCGCCGTGCGCTCGATTTCGGTGGCACTGGCGGCCTGCTCGATATAGGCTTCGATGGCGGCTTTCTGCGCAGCGGTTGTCACCTTTGCCACCAGGTCATGCTCCGGCGCCAGCACCATGAAGGTCGCGCCCCACAGTGTATCCGGGCGGGTGGTGTAGATTTCAATGGGGTCGCCTGCTTCGGTCTTAAAGACCACCCGCGCGCCTTCGCTCCGGCCAATCCAGTTGGTCTGCATGATCTTGATCGGCTCAGGCCAGTCAATATGGCTGAAGTCCAGCATTTCGTCCGCATAGCGCGTATAACGGAAGAACCACTGCGTCATCAGCTTCTGGATAACCGGCTGTCCGGTACGCTCATCTTTGCCGTCAATCACCTGCTCGTTCGCCAGCACGGTTTGCAGCGTGGGCGACCAGTTGACCATCGCCTCGCCCCGGTAAGCCAGGTCATGGTCGAAGAACTGTTTGAAGAACCACTCTGTCCACTGATAGTAGGAGGGTTCGCAGCTTACCGCCTCGCGCTCCCAATCGAACATCGTGCCCATCTTGCGCATTTGTTCGCGCATCCGCTTGATGTTCGCGGTTGTCCAGCGGGCCGGGTGGATGTTGCGCTGCACAGCGGCGTTTTCGGCGGGCAGGCCAAAGGCATCAAAGCCCATCGGGAACAGCACGTTAAAACCGCGCATCCGCATCCAGCGGGCGCGGGCGTCCGAGGGCGTCATGGCGAACCAGTGGCCGATATGCAGATCGCCGCTGGGATACGGCAGCATCGTCAACGCATAATGCTTGGGGCGGTTCCAGTCCACCATCGCCCGGTACAGCTTGTCAGTTTCCCATTTTTGCTGCCATTTGGGTTCAATGGCTTGCGGATTGTATTGGTCAGTCATTGCCTGTTCATTCACTCCCTTATCGAGATTCAGCTACGAGATTGCCGGGATCAGTACAATTCAAAGAGCGAATTGTACCACCACTTGGCACAGGTACGGAATCGAATATCCACATGAGAAAACAGTATGGAGTTTAAGGAAGCGTGGAGGGGGAGGGGCGCGGCAACCGTCGGTTGCTACCCAAGAGAAGAGCGGGCCACCTCATAACCCGTATGGTAAACTGTGATGGGGATCATGGTTGCATCACCTGTCGAACCTGTTTAACGATTGGTTACACTATAACATAGGGTCAGGCGGGGCGTCAATAGGTCTGACTCGTTCAGCTGTTGGTGATCGAAGCTCGCCAGCAGAGGTATCAGCGCATCACACTGGACAGACAACTTTCAATAACGAAGGCGCACAACTGAACTGACCCCCTGAGATTGGACAGGCTGCTAAATGCAATATCAAGGTCGTGAAAGGATAGACGCACGTTTAGTGCCAGCAGCACTGCGCTTGTAAGCCGATACCATCTGCCCGATGTGCGTGGGTTCTTGACGTAATGTGAGCCACAGGTGTTGATGTGGGTGTTTGTTCATGCCGCCACCTCCACGCCGAAGTTGACCAGGAGCACCGGATTCAGCCTGATAGTGGATTAACTGGCTAGCACTGTAGCGATCTGGTTACACAACCCCCTTGGCTGTCAGCCACCAGCCGCTTGTCAATGGCAAAAACCCGGCTCAACCAGCTAGCAGCTAAATCCAATCCCCCGAAGGGGTAGGCCACTGTTGAGACGCGGATATAGCGATTGCCGGGCGGCGTATCAGATGTTTTTTGTGATTGATCGCCACCAATCTGTCAGCAAAGATAGTGGTGAAACCAACCCTATTGAACGCTGATTCAGCACGTCGCGCTAACGTCTGGCCCAGTTCATTCGCAAAACCCTGTCTTTTTCCAGGGCCGATTATTTTCATGAGTCCGTTTTTCGGCTATTCGTTCATCACTGCAATCGAGCCTGTATCAGTCAACAGGTCACCACCTCCCAGGTAGCAGCGAATTCAAGCCCACTCTTCTAGGACAGCAGGCGGCGCTGGTGAAGGCGGTACACCCGATCCACCTGATCGAGCAGCACGCGGCGGTGCGTGAAAATCAAGAGGCTGCGCCCGGCTGTAGACTGAAGAATCGTTTCCAGCACCGAGCGCTCAGTAATGGGGTCGAGGTTGGCGGTAGCCTCGTCCAGGATGAGGACAGGCGTGTTCTTGAGCAGGACGCGCGCCAGTGCAACGCGCTGTCGTTCCCCCCCGCTGAGCTGTGAGCCATCTTCCCCCACAAATGTATCATAGCCTTCGGGCAGCGACAGGATGAAGTCGTGAATCTGCGCCTGCCGGGCCGCCGTTTCGATTGCTTCCTGTGTCGCGCCAGCGCGGGCGATGCGGATATTCTCGCGGATAGTGGTGTTAAACAGGTGGGTGCGCTGGGTCATCACGCCGAAAACCTCGCGTACATCCGCCTGCCGGTAGTCGCGCAGGTCGCGCCCGTCCAGCAAAATAGCCCCCGTTTCATAATCCCAGTAGCGCAGCAGGACATTTACCAGTGTGGATTTTCCCGCGCCACTCTCACCCAGGATGGCAACACGCTCGCCAGGCTGAAGTGCCAGGGTTACTGCCTCGAATACGGCGGGTTCACCGGCGGCATAGCGGAACGATAACCCCCGGATTTCCAGCGCGGGGCGTTCGGGGAGCGGCGCGGGCGATACCGGGTCGGTGATGACGGGCGGCAGGTCTGCCAGCGCGAAGAGCCGCCGGGCAGCCTGGGTGTTCGCCCCCAGATGAGCCGCCGCCTGTGCCAGCGGCAGGAACGCCTCAAATAGCGCGATAGTCGCCAGCGCCACCGTCGCCAGGTAGACCCCTTCAATATGCGGGATAGCGGCGGCCAGCACCGCCAGCGCTGCGCCATTCGTCAGGAAAACAGTCAGCGCCACTTGCAGCGCATCGAACCGGGCGATACGCGCCTCTTGTGCTGCCAGTCCCCGGCTGAGCGCAGCGATTTTCCCCGCCTGAGCGGGAGTCTGCCCGTAGACCAGCGTCTCCGCCATACCCTGAATGTAATCTACCAGCGTCGCGTTCAGTTCGGCACGCACAGCCACCCGGTCACGTCCGGCACTGGCGTTTCCCCACCAGGCCAGCAGTGGAACGAGGATACCCGCCGCCAGCATGAATACCAGTGCCACCAGCGCCACCAGCGGGTCAAACAGGTTGAGAAACACGGTGAGCAGCAGCGCCACGACCAATGCTGTCAGGGGCGGCGCAACCGCCCGCAGGTACAGGTTTTGCAGGCTTTCGATGTCGTCAATCACGCGGCTAAGCAGGTCGCCGCTGCGTAACGAGACCAACCGCGCCGGGGCTAACGGCTCTATCGCCCGGTAGAACGCAACGCGCAGGTGCGCCAGCAGGCGAAAGGTCGTCTCGTGGGAAACCAGCCGTTCGAGATAACGGAAGACGCCGCGTGCAATCCCGAAGAAGCGCACGCCAACAACAGCGACACTGAGTTCAGCAATTGATGGCTGCTGGGCCGCCCTGGAGATCAACCAGGCCGAAGTCGCCATCAGGCTGACACTGCTGGCAATTGTGAGAACCCCCAGCAGGGTCGCCAAGGCCATCCCCCGCCAGAATGGGAACGCCAGTCGCAGCACACGCCACAGCGGGTTACGATTCATCGCTGAAGCCCTCGTCACTGTTCACGAGATGGGCGTACCGCCCGCCCGCAGCCATCAACGCGGCATGACTCCCCTGTTCGATGACCCTTCCGCCTGCCATCAGGATGATCTTGTCTGCGTGAACAGCCGTACTCAGGCGATGGGTAATCAGTAAAACGGTGCGCCCCGCCGTGACTCGTTCCAGCGCCCGAATGATGGCGGCTTCGCTTTCCGGGTCAAGCTGTGAAGTTGGCTCATCCAGAATCAACAGCGGCGCATCACGCAATAATGCGCGTGCCAGGGCGATGCGCTGGGCCTGCCCGCCGCTCAGGCGCAGGCCGCGCTCTCCGCATACCGTCTCGTAACCCAGGGGAAGCTGCATGACGAAATCATGCACCCCCGCCGCCTGTGCTGCCGTTATCATCTGGGTTTCTGAAGCATCGGGACGGCTGAAACAAATATTTTCGGCAATCGTGGCGTTGAAGAGATACGGCGATTGGGATACCCAGGCAATATGCTCCCGCCACGCCCCGGCAGAAATACGCGCCAAGTCACTCCCGCCCACGCTGATACGCCCGGAGTTCGGTTGGACGAAGCGCAGCAGCAGCGCGGCGATACTCGTCTTGCCGCCCCCGCTCGCGCCCACCAGCGCGGCCCGCTGCCCCGGTTCAATCTCGAAAGACACGTCCTTGAGGGCGGGACGTGTGTCATCCGCATAGGCCAGCGATACCCCCTCAAAACGAATACGCAATGCTGGTGGAACCGGAAGCGCATCCATACTCGATTTCTCCGGGAGCGGCGTATCCAGCACCGCATACAGCCGTTCCGCCGCCGCCTTGCCTTCAGTAGCGTTATGGAACTTCGCGCCTAAGGCCCGCAGCGGCAGGTAGAATTCCGGCGCAATCACCAGCAGGAACAGCGCCTGTTCAAAACCGATGCCACCGTTTAACAGCCGGACGCCGATTTCTACCGCGACAATCGCCACACTGAGCGTCGCCAGCATTTCCAGCGTGAAGGCTGAAAGAAAGGCGACCCGCAGCACGCGCATGGTAGCTTCCCGGAAATCTCCGGTAATGCGTTGGATCGTCTCGGCCTGGTACTGGCTGCGGTTGAATAGTTTGAGGGTGGTCAGTCCCTGCATGACATCAAGAAAGTGCGCTCCCAGGTGACGCATTTCGAAGTACTGGCGTTTTGCCAGCGCTCCGGCGGCCATACCGATCAGCGCCATGAAGAACGGGATAAGCGGGGCTGTCACCAGGAGAACCGCGAACGTCACAAGGTCGAGCGGCAGCACAACCAGCAGAATCACGAGCGGGAGAAAGATGGCACTGAAGATACCCGGCAGATAATCCCGGTAGTAGCCATCCAGCTTTTCGATACCCTCGGTCACGCTCAGCACCAGATCACCGCTGCGCTCGCCCTGCCGGTATGCCGGGCCAAGCGCGTAGAGGTGCGCCACGAAGCGTTCCCGCAGCGCGTTTTTCACACGGATGGCGAGCTGAGCCGAAGCGTGCCCGCTCGCATAGCTCAGGGCGGCGCGCAGCCCCACGATGCCCAATAGAAACAGCAGCGTTGGCAGTACCTGTTCCAGCGTTTCCCCACCCAGGAACACCCTTTGGATCACCTGGCTGAGCAGCGCGGCCTGAGCAATAACAACGAATCCCAACAGCGCGTTGGCTCCAAGGCTGGCAGCCAGCGCCCCATGCGCAAACCGGGTTTCATAAAGCAGTCGTTGATCGAGGCTGCGTTTTCGGGCAGGATGAGCAGGCAGCATGGTGGTTCTGCGTAAATGGACGATGGAAGCATTATCCCTGCCCGACACGGAATCGGACAGGGATAAATCGTGGTTTAGCGGGGGTTAGTATTCAAGATGGCTTTCAGTAGTCAGCCGTTTGCGGAAGACCCAGTAGCTCCAGGCCTGGTATGCCAGTACCACCGGCACCAGTGTCAGCGCGATGACCGACATGACCTGCAGAGTGTAAAAACTGGATGACGCATTGTAGATGGTCAGGTCAAAGCCGAGTGTGGATGGCATCACGCGCGGGAAAAGCGTGCCGAAGATGAGCGCGACCACGCCGACCACTGTCAGGCTCGTACCGAGGAATGCCCGGCCATACCGTGCCTTGAAGATGAAATAGCCGGTTGCCAGCAGTCCGGCCACCGCCGCCACCAGTCCCAGCACGTTTGCCGGATTCAGGTTTTCCAGAATGTCGGTTTCAAACAGGCTGAGGACAACGAATACAACAGCCACCAGCGTGACCGGCAGCCACAACCGCCGGGCGAAACTGCTGACCCGTTCCTGGATAACACCATCAGTCTTGAGTTCCAGGAACAACGCGCCATGCAGGATGAACAGGGTGAGCGTGACCAGCCCGCCCACCAGTGAATAGGGGTTGAGCAGGTCAAAGAACGTGCCGACATACGTCATGCTGGCGTCAATTGCCACGCCGCGCAGAATGTTACCGAATGCCACGCCCCACAGCAGCGCCGGAAGCGCGCTGCCAATGAAGATCGCCCAATCCCACAGGCTGCGCCAGCGGGGGGCATTATCCTTGCTGCGGAACTCGAACGCCACGCCGCGCACGATGAGCGCGACCAGAATGAGGAAGAGCGCCAGGTAAAAGCCGCTGAACAGGGTCGCGTACCAGTTGGGGAACGCCGCGAACATCGCGCCGCCAGCGGTCAACAGCCAGACTTCATTACCGTCCCAGACCGGGCCAATCGTATTGATAACGATTCGTCGTTCTTCATCTTTCCTGGCGACGAATGGGAGCAGAATGCCGACCCCGTAGTCAAACCCTTCCAAAAAGAGAAAGCCTGTAAACAACACGGCGATCAGAAGAAACCAGAGTGTTTGAAATGCTTGCAAATCCATGAGTAGCTCCCTTAGTACGCGCCTTCGTAGCGTGCTTTATTCTCCGCATTTTCCGGCTCACTGCTCCCAGCCCAGGGGATCAGCGTGTCGCCCCCGTCCATATTGTGACGGGCATATTTTTGCAGCAGGTAAATGTCAGCGACCATCAGCAGCCCGTAAATGAGCGTGAAGCCGATCAGTGAAATCCACAACATCTCAATCGTGACGTTGGGCGATATGGCCTGGTCAATCGTCATCAGTCCTTGCACAATCCAGGGTTGACGTCCCATTTCGGTCAGCAGCCAGCCGGTGGTATTCGCCAGATAAGGCAGGAAAATCGCCACCATGAGCAGCCTCAGCAGCCATTTACCCTTACCGTTCCCCAGGTTGTTGCGGAAGAACCGGATAGACCCTACGATACCCAGCACAAACATAAGGACGCCAGCGCCAACCATTGCCCGGAAGCTCCAGTACGTCAGCCAGATGGCCGGCGGCACATAGTCACCTGGCCCGTACTGTGCTTCGTACTCTGCCTGCAATTGGTTGATGCCATGCACCATGCCATCCGGTGTGTTGTAAGAAAGGAAACTCAGCAGCGACGGGATACGAATGTTTACAATAGATGTCCGATCTTTTTCGTTGCCGATCTGGAACATGGAAAGCCCCGCCGGGTCTTCCGACTCCCACAGGCCTTCCGCCGACGCGAGTTTCATCGGCTGGGTATCGGCCATACGCTGCCCCTGAGCGTGACCAAACAGCATGGTCGCCAGCACCGCCACCGTGCCGATGATAAGGCCCATACGGACGGATGCATAGAATGGTTGCAGGTCGCCGGTCTTGTTACGCAGCAGATGGAAGGCGCTGATCCCCAGAACAAAGAAGGCTGCCGTCGTCAGGCCACCGAGCACAACGTGGGGGAATTGCAGCCATACATTCGGATTCTGGATGAGTGCGAAGAAATCCGTCATCTCGGCGCGGCCACTTTCCGCGATGGTATAACCAACCGGGTTCTGCATAAACGAGTTGGCAACCAGAATCCAGAACGCGGAGATATTGGCGGCGATAGCCACCAGCCAGATCGCGGCCAGGTGGACTCGTTTCGAGAGCTTGTCCCAGCCGAAAATCCACACACCCAGAAACGTCGATTCGATAAAGAACGCAACCAGCGCTTCAACGGCCAGCGGCGCACCAAAAATGTCGCCCACAAAACGTGAGTATTCCGACCAGTTCATGCCGAACTGGAATTCCTGAACGATGCCGGTAACAACCCCCATCGCAAAGTTGATGAGCAGCAGCTTGCCCCAGAACTTTGCCATCTGCTTATATTTTTCGTCGCCCCGGGTCACATAAATGGTCTGCATAAGCGCGACCATAATCGAAAGCCCCAGGCTGAGCGGAACGAAAAAGAAGTGATAGACGGTGGTGATGCCGAACTGTAAACGTGCCAGTGTCAACGCATCCATATCATTACCTCTTTTGCAACTATGAAGACCTCGATTGTATAGCCCTGCCCCGGTAGTTATCAGTGAAAGCTATCACAAATTTCAATGACATTTATCGTGATGTTATGTTAAATAACACAGAATATCACATGCGGTTTGGCACAAAACAGGCGTCACCTGATCTGCACGCCGTTCAACGCCGTGATAGGGTCGCAGTTCTCCGCATTTCCTCGCTGACGTTTTCCGGCGTCATTTTACGAACGACATCTCCATCTATAACGGTTGCGGGCGCTAACCCACATCCGAACTTTGGCTACACCAGAGATTAGGCACACAAATACACAACATTAAAGATGTATACAAAGCTCGACAGGCTGTTATATTTTTTGTTATACTTTATCCCAGACATTGAGCATGAGGAAACTTGGTATTTGCTAATCCGTAAATACGGCACATATCTCACTCGAATAGACCCTGGTCTAGTTGTAGCGGCCTTGCTGCCGCTGGTCGCCATACTCCCTACGCTTGGTAACGGCATCATTGCTGGAGCCGACTCAGTTTTCAATGTTCACCGCATTTATTCCATGAAACTGATGTTTCAGCATGGCATTCTCTATCCGCGTTGGATTCCCTATTTTCATCTGGGCTATGGCTACCCCATCTTTAATTTTTATGCCCCTGGAGTATCTTACCTGGGTGGTCTGTTTTCGCTGCTGGGCCTGTCGCCTGAAACTGCTTATACCCTTGTGGCGACATTAGCGGTTGTTCTGGGCAGTACAGGAACATATCTGCTGGGACGGCGGTTCTTCTCAAGTACCGCTGGTCTCCTGGCGGCGATGTTGTGGGTTTACGCACCCACTCGTCTGTTCGAGTTCTGGCAAATGGGCAGTCTGGCACAGATGATGGCAACGGCACTCATCCCCTGGTTATTCTGGGGACTGGCACAAGCCATACACCACCCGACACGCCGCAGTATTCCATATATCGCCCTGCCACTGGCGGGTATCATCATGACACACCAACCGACGACATTCATCACTGCCATGGTGGTTGCTCCGGCGGCATTCATCCTGCCGATATGGACAGCGACACGGGCAAGCGACACGGTATGGCGACGTTTCGTGGTGGTATTCGGTGGCTTGGCGCTCGGTGTCGGGTTGGCGATGATTTTCCTGTTGCCTGTGGTGTTGGAACTGCATTATATCCTGGCAGCCGAATCGCTTCCTGGTACCGTAGATCGCCTGACACGTAATTTCTTCCTGCCCGCTGACTTATTTGCTCTGCCCCGCCCATTGGATACTACCGACCTTAACCCGGTTATGGTTAGCTCAATGGGCCTGGTGGGCGGCTTATTGGCTGTGCTGGGCGCAGCGTCGCTGTTCCGTCGAAAACGAATCGGCCTGGTCATCCTGCTGCTGGCAGGATTAATGTTCACCCTGTATATGGCAACCGAATCGTCTTTATCTGTCTGGTTGACCATTCCCTACCTGGAACAGTTGCGTTTCCCGGTACGTTTCCTGCGAATGGGAACGGTATTCCTGGCCCTGCTGGGCGGCGCCAGTCTATTACTACTCCCGCAGCGCTGGCGGTTGGCTGGGTGCATAACGGGTATGGCATTCGTAATGCTTCAGGCTATGCCCCTGGTCGCACCTCACCAGAACTTCAGCCATTGGGAAAACATCTCAGCGGCGGACGAGGTCAACATGGAGATGACGCTCCACAACTGGGGCTCAACCAGCTACGGTGAATTCGATCCGGCGTGGGGCGATCAGGTGCCTTATGATCCACCCGACCCGGCACAATATCGGGATGATCCGATGTTGATTCCGGTCCACCAGTTGACCGGATATGAAGACATCATCGTGGAACAAATAGACAGCATGGCAGTAAAAGTGACTACCGCCCGGGCACGCCCGGTGGTTTTCCGCCAGTTCTACTTCCCCGGGTGGACTGCTGCTATGGATGGCACGCAGATAGAGATTTACCCCGAATCCAGATATGGGCTTGTGACCGTTGATGTGCCGCCCGGTGAGCATCTTATCACTCTGGCATACACCGGCACAATCGCACAGCAGGCGGGAGCCATGCTCACGTTTCTGAGCATCGGTATACTGATTTTCCTTTATGCCCGCCGGGGAGACACCATTGATATGAAGAGAGAGGTTAAGGAGCGAGTGAGTCGTCCGGTGTCGGCTGGCATCATTGCTGGAATTGTGATTGTAGCGTTCCTGAACCGGCTGGTTATTATGCCCAACACTCACTGGTTCCGCTTCGAATCGCCGCCGAACGCCCCCTATTACATGCAAACAGCCGTGTATATCCCCTTTGGTGACGCCTTTCAACTGCTTGGCTATACGCTGGAACAGGATAGCGTGAACCCTGGTGGCTGGCTGAACATCACACTGTATTGGCAGGCAACGTACGAGATCAGTCGTAGTTTCCGGCCTATCATCCAATTGGTCAATCTTTCGCGTACCGAAGCCTGGGCAGTCACCGAGCCGGTGTCTCTTTCACCCAATCTGGGTGGTACAACCCAGGGAATGACGCCTGATCATTTCCTCTCCGTCACATACAAACTGCGTGCGCTTGAAGATATCCCGCCCTATATCGGGCTGATTACCGTTCAGTTGCTGGATACCGAGAACGACGAAGCCCAACTCCTGCCAGATGGCACCAACAGCCTCGTCATCGGCTCGCCTATCCGCGTAAGCGGCGCTGACACTGCTAATCAACCCACTCTGGATTATCGCCTGGGTGATGTACTGCGCCTCAATTGTGCTTCACTTCAACCTGCGGGTGACGACCTCGTAATAGACCTCTACTGGCATGTACTGGAAACACCGCCGCGAGATTTCAAAACATTCATTCATGGCCTTGACCAGGCGGGAGAATTGGTGGTGACTGGCGACCGCAATCCGTTGAATGGTGATTATCCGCCTTCGTACTGGCTGCCCGGCCAGACACTCCACGACCGCTATACGCTGCCCTGGAGTGACGGTCTGATGTCGGTTGCTGTTGGTCTGTATTATCCCGACAGTAGAGAACGTTTGCCGGTGACGAACAAAAGCCAGCCCGTGCGGGATAACCGCATTCTCCTGCCCATCAAGGCAGTTTCATGTGAATAGTGCCGATTTCAAATAGATAAGCGGCACAGTATTCTCCTTATTGAAAGCCGCCGCTGGGGGTGGAAAGGCCGCGTTCTCCGGCAATCTTCGCCTCATAGCCGCTGGCGTGGTAGGCCGCGATAGGGTCAACCGGCACGCCCATCTCCGCCCGAACCTGAGCCAGCAAAGGCCGCACATCGGTGCGGTATGCATCGTTCAGGAGACGGTGCGCCTCTAAAACGTCCCCCTCCTGCTGCGCCTGGGCAAGCTGCGGGCGCGGCACAAGCAGCGCTTTGGCGTAGGCTTCCTGGCAGTTCAACACCGAGTAGATGATGGGGGCCATTTTCCCTTCAACATTGTGATTCTGGTCGAGCATGTAGGCCACCTGGCGGGCCGTTGTCCGCGCCGGTTCGTCGCTCCCCATCTCCGCCCCCGCCAGTTCGGTGTAGATCAGGAACAGTTCATAAGGGTTGACGCTGCCCACAATCAGATCATCATCGGCATATTTGCGGTTGTTGAAGTGGAAGCCGCCCAGCCGTCCTTCATCCAGCAGGAAGGCCACGATCTGCTCAATATTGACGCCCTGCGCGTGGTGGCCGAGGTCTACCAGAACCTGCGCCTGCGGGCCAAGTTTGAGGCACCAGGCATAGGCCGTACCCCAGTCGGGAATATCGGTGCTGTAAAACGCCGGCTCAAAGAACTTGTATTCCACCAGCATCCGGCTGTCGGCGGGCAGGTGCTGGTAGATCAGGCGAAGGCTCTCCTCGAAGCGGCGTTTGCGCCCGCGCAGACTGTCCTGCCCAGCGTAGTTCGTGCCGTCGGCAAACCACAGGCTCAGAATGTCGCTGTGGAGTTTGGGCATAATCTCGCAGCACTCAAGAATATGATCCAGGGCGCGTTCCCGGATACCGCCGCTCGGATTAGCCAGTGACCCCAGCCGGTATTCGTCATCCTGGAACACATTCGGGTTCACCGCGCCGATGCGGATACCCTGCTCGGCAGCGTACTGGTTCATGGCGTCGTAGTCGTCATTTTCAGGGCGATCCCAGGGGATATGCACGGCGACAGTCGGGGCAATGCCGGTCATTTTGTGTACCATCGCGGCGTCCGCCAGTTTTTGCTGTGTGGTGGTCGCCGCGCCGCGCCAGGCGAAGGCCTTAAAGCGTGTGCCGCTGTTGGCGTAACCCCAACTAGGCGTCTCGATGTGCTGGTTTTTCAACGCCGTCTTGACGGCAGCCAGGTCAATCCCCTGGCCGGTGAGTTGTTCGGCCAGGAGTTCATAAGCGGCCTTGTAGTCGGACATTTTGTACCTCCGGTCAATATAATCAGGATATGTTTTGCATTTGTTGTGCCTACACGCCGATTTCCAGCAGACGGGCGAAGGCTGCATCCCAGGCACTCTGGTCGGCGGACGGCTCGAAGACCTGCACACCGGTTGAACGACGTACCAGTTCGCGCCCTTCGACCAGTGATGCCAGGTCGCCCCGCGCCATCATCTGCGCCAACAGGTTGCCATACGCCGTTGCTTCCACCGGCCCGGCGATCACCACCCGGCCCGTCGCGTCCGCCGTGAACTGGGATAGCAGGCGGTTCTGCGTGCCGCCACCGACAATATGGATCGGGTCAAGGCGGTAGCCCAGAATCGCCTCCAGCCGCGCCAGCACCCAGCGGTACTTCAGCGCGAGGCTCTCCAGAATCGTGCGTATCATCGCCCCTTTATCTTCCAGAACCGGTTGGCCTGTCGCCTGGCAGAAGTGATTAATGCGCCCCGGCATATCGCCCGGCGGCAGGAACTCCGGCGCGTCCGGGTTGAGGATGGCACGGAAGGGCGCGGCTGCCCCGGCCATGCCCGTGAGTTCCTCGTAGGAGAACTCCTCTCCCGCCTGTGCCCAGGTGCGCTGGCACTGCTGTACCAGCCACAGCCCCATCACATTACGCGAAAAACGGAACGTGCCGCCGATGCCGCCTTCATTCGTCATATTGGCGGCCAGGCTGGCAGGGTTAATCACCGGGCCGGGTGTCACAGCCCCCATGATGGACCACGTGCCGGAACTGATCCACGCGAAATGCTCATCCTGCGCGGGAATCGCCGCGACTGCCGAGCCAGTATCATGGCAGGCTGGCGCGACAATCGGGAAAGGGGCAACGCCCACTTCATCGGCCAGTTCGGGCCGTAAATCCCCGATCACCGTCCCAGGCTGGACGATCTCGGGGAAAATGTGCGTTGGAATTTCGAGCTTTTCCAGCAGGGGGATAGCCCATCCGCCCTTCTGCGGGTCATAGCACTGGGTTGTCGTGGCAATCGTGAACTCGCTGACTTTGCAGCCGGAGAGCCAGTAATTAAAGAGGTCGGGCATCGTCAGAAAAGTGCGGGCAATCTTGAAAACCGGGGACCGCTGTCTGACCATCGCCAGAAGCTGGTACAGGCTGTTGATCGGCAGGAACTGGATTCCGCTCTGCTCAAAAATCGCCGCTTTTCCGGCGATGCGAAACGCTTCCTCAACCATGCCATCGGTGCGGCTGTCGCGGTAATGATATGGGTTGCCGATGAGGATACCGGCTTCGTCGAGCAGCCCAAAATCCACGCCCCAGGTATCCAGCCCCGCACTCAGCGGTTGGTACGGAGCGGCAGCCGCCATCCCCTGCTTGATGGCCGACCAGATACTCAGTACGTCCCAGTGCAGGCCGTCATGCAGGCGCACCGGGCGGTTGGGGAAACGATGCACCTCGGATAGTTCCAGGTGTTCGCCATCAAACCCGCCCAACATGGCGCGGCCACTCTCCGCACCCAGGTCAAAGGCCAGAAAATTCGCTGTTTTACCCATCATCCCCCCATTTTCATCACCATACCTGCTCATAAAGACGCAGCCAGTTACCGCCCATAATTTTCTGTGTATCGGCGGCGCTGTACCCTCGTGCCAGCAGCGCAGCGGTGACATTCGGCAGTTCTGCTGCCGAAGCGAAGTTCTGTACTGGTGGGATACTCTCCATGAAGGAAATCACATCCAGCGACAGGCCAGCCAGTACGGTCTGGACGACTTCTGCCGGCATTTCTTCCATGAAATCCGGCCCAATGCCGACGTGATCCACGCCGACCATCTGCGCCAGGTAATCAATCGCGCTGGCATAATCTTCAACAGCGGCGGGTAGATTGGGCGTGAGCATGGCCGGGAAAGACAACGCGCCAATGACACCGCCCCTGGCAGCACAGGCTTTCAGCGCCTCATCGCTTTTGTTACGGGAGTGCGGGAACTGCGCTGCCGCATTGGCGTGCGTGATCGCAACCGGCTTTTGGGAAGCGGCAATCGCTTCCAGGGTGGTGCGCGGGCCACAGTGGGATAAGTCCACCAGAATGCCCAGCCGGTTCATTTCGGCGATGACTTCCCGGCCAAACGCGGTTAAGCCGTTGTCTTCCGCGACCTGGCAGCCGAAGCCAACCCGGTTCTCAAAGTTATACGTCAACTGGATAATACGCACGCCTAACTCGTGATAGGCACGCAGCAGAGGCAGTTTATCGGCAATCGGCGCTGTGTCCTGGAAACCAAAAATAAAACCGGTCTTCCCTGCGGCTTTCGCGGCATGAATATCGGCCACACTACGAATCTGCATGGCAATCGTGGCGTGCCGGTCAAGCTGCTCGTACATCTGGCCGATCATATCCAGGGCTTCTTCCGGGTTATGCCAGGCGGCCAGCGTCGCATTCACGGCGGTGGTGCCACCCTGATGGATACGTTTAATCACGCTATCGCTCAAAAACCAACTGGCGTTCAACCCATCAATAATGATGCTTTCCCGGTGCAGCTGCTGTGCGTCATTCATTATGATTGATCCCATCATCAGTTAAAATCAGCAGGGTGGGCAGAAGCCTCTCCCTACGATTTCCGTCCATTAAACTGCTCGACAAAACCCTAATCCTTATCACTTTCCGGTAGTGCCACCACCGCATCCGCCATGATATGCGCCAGGTAAACCGGGGCCAGCACTGGCGTGCGGGCCGGGTAGGGCGCCGGGAAAAACCGCTGGTAAATTTCGTTCATTTCGGCAAAGTTCGCGCCATCCGCCAGATAGACCGTTACCTTGACGACATCCGCCATTGAAGCGCCCGCCGCCTCGACAATCGCCTGGATATTGGCGAAAACCCGCTCGGCCTGCTCACGAAAAGACTCGCCTGCCACCGCGCCGGTTGCCGGGTCAAACGGGCCTTGCGCCGCAATATACAACTGTGGCGATGATACGATGACGCCCTGGGAATACGCCCCTTTCGGAGCAGGGGCGCGGTCAGTCTGGATAATCCGCTTCATCGGGTTATGCCTTCCCGTTGAGTTTCCAACTCCAGCGCGTCACCCGCGCCAGCAGCCCGCCAATCCCGCCGGGTGGATAAGGGACATAGCTTTGCAACCGGGTAATCAGGCCGTCGCGGGTTTCAAAAACAAATACCTGGTCAAACTTGAGCGCCATCCCGCCCTTAAAAACGTGGTGGGTATCCACTTCCAGCGCCCCTGATGTGCCGTCCGACCACAGGTGGCGCACCGTGAAGCCCGGCTGCTCCATGTTGCCCAGTCCCCAGGCGAATCCCTGGCGAATCGCGTCTTTGCCCTGCATCGTTGGCACCGGATAGTGCGGGTCATAGACCAGCGCATCATCGGCAAACAAGGCCAGTGCCGCCTCTAAATCCTTATTCGTAAACGCTTCAATCAAAGCATCAATTGTCTTACGTTGAGAATCGCTCATAATGGCTGTTCCTCGTATCTCCGCCTGATCCTAACGCAGTTCCTGTCCGATTCCGGCAGTCCGCGCCGCCTGATAAGCCAGCGCCGCCACCGCCACATCCTGAATCGCCAGACCGACGGACTTGAACAGCGTAATCTCTGCGCTGGTCTCTCGGCCCGGCTGATTCCCGGTGATGATGTCACCCAATTCGGCGTAGATAGCGGACTCCTGAATCGCCCCTTCCTGGAGTGGGATGAGCAGGTCGCCGGCTTCAGCCAGGCACGCCGCCCGCTGGTCAGCGATGATCTTCGCCCGCTGCACCGTCGTGGTGTCCAGCTCACGCCACCCCGCCGCATGAGAGCCAATCCCGTTAATATGCACGCCGGGGCGCAGCCAATGCCCATCAAAAATCGGTTCGTGGGCGCTCGTGGCCGTTACCAGGATGTCCGCCGCCGCGACTGCCGCCGGGTTATCTGTCGCCGCGCTCACGTCTATATCGAGCATTACGCCCATCTCCGCGACGAATCGCGCTGCTGCATCCGGCACAGGGTCTATCACCAGGGCTTGCCGGATGTTGCGGACGGCGCAGACTGCCTCCAACTGCGCCCTGGCCTGCACGCCTGCGCCAAAAACCGTCACGGTCTGTGCATCCTCACGGGCGAGGTATTTCGCCGCCACGCCACCCACCGCGCCGGTACGCACCGCCGTCATATATCCGGCATCCATGACCGCCAGCAAACGCCCGGTATCCGGTTCCAACAGCAGCAGTGTGCCGTTGATGAGCGGCAGATTCTTCGCCACGTTCCCGCCAAACAGGGTGACAACCTTAATTCCCAGGCCGCCATCCGCCCCGCCGATATAGGCTGGCATCGCCGCGCCGCCGCCGCCGTTCCCGCCAAAGCCCACCCGCTGCGGCATCACGACCCCGCCGGTTGCCAGTTGGCGAAAGGCATTTTCGACAGCACCGATGGCCGCCGTCATCGTCAAAACGGTTTCAATGTCCTGCCGGTTCAACCACAAAGCCATGTAATTGGTTCCTTTTACCCTCGTATCTCAGCCATTCGCAGGGGCATGAGGCACCATGCCCCTACTTGCCTCTTCATTCTCTACGGCTTTTGACTCAAGCCTCAAACCTGCCCTTACACCCGCTCAAACCGCGCCTGGAAGAAGCGCAGATATTTCGGCTCGTAGACCATCTTCAGCCCGCGTGTTGACTCGCGCGCGTCGTAAACCGCCTTGACCGACTCGGCCACCACATCCATGTGCGCCTGCGTGTACACCCGGCGCGGGATTGTGAGGCGGGTGAGTTCGAGCGCCGGGTAACGGTGGTCGCCGGTCTTGGGGTCGCGTCCGGCGCTGACCACACCGCGTTCCATGCTGCGGACACCCGCATCCAGGTAAAGTTCTGCCGCCAACACCTGTGCCGGGAACTGGTCTTGCGGGAGGTGCGGATAAATCCGTTTGGCATCCAGGAAGATGGCATGACCGCCAATAGGCTGCACAATCGGCACGCCCCAATCGGTCAGCAGGTCGCCCAGATAACGCACCTGCCCGACCCGCGCCCGCACGTGGTCATCCTGCACCGACTCGGCAATGCCAATCGCCAGGGCTTCCATATCACGCCCGGCCATCCCCCCATAGGTGTGCAGCCCTTCGTAAATGACGACCATATTTCGCGCCAGGTCAGCGACTTCCTCATGATTCACTGCCAGCCAGCCGCCGATATTCACCAGATTGTCTTTCTTGGCGCTCATCCACGCCCCATCGGTGTAGCCACAGAACTCCAGCAGAATATCAGCGATGGACTGATCGGCGTAACCTTCCTCACGCTCCTGGATAAAGAAGCAGTTTTCCACCATGCGGGTCGCATCCAGGTAAATGCGAATCCCGTATTTATTACACAGTTCCCGCAGCGCACGGACATTCGCCATGCTCACCGGCTGCCCACCGGCCATGTTGACCGTCCCCGCCAGGCTGACATAAGCGATGCGCTCCGCGCCTTCACGTTTAATGAGCGTCTCCAGTTTGTCCAGGTCAACGTTACCCTTGAAGGCGTGCGGACTGGCGGGGTCGTGGGCTTCGTCAATGATGACATCCACAAATGTGCCGCCCGCTAATTCCTGGTGAAGCCGGGTGGTGGTGAAGTACATATTGCCCGGCACAAACTGCCCCTGCTTGATGATGGCCTGGCTGATGAGGTGTTCCGCGCCGCGTCCCTGGTGAGTGGGGACGATGAATTTGTAGCCGTAATAGGTCTGGATCGCTTCTTCCAGGTGGTAGTAATTGCGGCTGCCCGCATAGGCCTCGTCGCCCATCATAATACCGGCCCACTGGCGGTCACTCATCGCGCTCGTGCCGCTGTCGGTCAGCAGGTCAATATACACGTCCTCGGAACGCAGCAGGAAAGTATTGAATCCGGCGTCGTCCAGGGCGCGTTCGCGCTGTTCCCGGCTAATCATGGTGATCGGTTCGACCATCTTGATTTTCCAGGGTTCGGCCCAGGAACGACGACCTGCCTGCTGTCCCATGGTCTGCGGAATGTGATGTTCTGACATCGTTGGAGTCCTTGTCTATGTTTTTTCGTTACCGTATCTTGCCGTAATGTTATGTGTACCTGCTTCCAGCGTCAGCGAGTCATTGGTGGAGACAGGGCTGCCGTTGATTGTAACGATGCCCCACTCCGGCTGCCCGATTTCTGGCAGAATCACCAAACCCTCACATCCATCCGGAAGGTTGACCGTCATTTCAAAGCGATCTGCCCCAACCTGCCATGCTGCTGCGATGACACCGTGAGGAGTCGGCACTGTTCCTCGTGCCCAGGCCAAATCCGCCGGATGGGGCGCGACCAGCACGCGAGCGAAGCCGGGCGCAAGAGGTTTCACGCCCAGAATCTCGGTTGGCAAGTCAAACGTCGGCGTGCCCGCCCAGGCATGACACAGGCTGGTCAGTGGGATGATCTGCCATGACTCGCGGAAGGTACGGTCACCTGATGCGACCATAGCGCCCCATCGCTGCCGGATATTATCCAGCATGACCGCGTGCTGCCCGGCCTGGCACAGGGCACGGTGCAGAAAGTGCATGTAGAAGGGCTGCGCCAGCACCACATGCTGTTCATCATCAAAGTCAACCCGCTCGGTCTGTGCCGTCCCGAAGCGCGTCAGCACCAGCCGCTCGTCATCCAGGATTGTCCCCAGAATGCGCGGCCAGCGTTCTGCTGGCGCCACGCCAAAGGCCATCACCGCCGCGTTGCTCTGCTGGCTGATCCGGCGGCTCTGTACGCCATTCCGGCGGGCATCCACATAGACGCCGCGTGCATCATCCCACAGGTGGTCATTAATCGCCGCTGTGATGGCCTCCCGTAGATGAGCAAAATGCTGCGCATCACGCGCCGCCTCACTAAGCTGCGCCATCCGTAATGCCACGCCCAGCACAGCCACAAAATGCGCGTTGAGCGCCGTCACCTGCCCGCGCTTATCCACCTCCGCCCAATCCACAAACACCCAATGCGGCACATCCGTCAACAGGTTGTCGCCGTTCAGGTGACGCTCGAACCAGCCAATCGCCTTCACCACCGCCGGGTACAGTTCGCGCACGATTCCCAGGTCGCCGGTATAGTCCAGGTACGCCCCGATAGCCAGAATCCAGTACAGGCAGAAATCGGGGATATTGGTAAAGTGCAGAACAGAAAAATCGCCCGGCGCGACCATCATCGTCAGGCCATCCGGCTGCTGAGAACCCGCGACCTGGCGCAGCATTTTGGCTCCCAGGTAGGGATCACCAAAGGCCACGTAATTGATAAGCGAATCCAGGTAAGCATCCAGCCACTGCCGCTGCTCCCGAGAGGGACAGTCCACGTAACCATCGAGCATACAGTGATGCAGCGTCGTCGCGCCTACCTGCCAGATGCGGTTGAGCAAGTCATCGGAGCAGGTGAACTGCCCAACCGGCTGCACCGGGTAGGCCGTGAAGTTCAGCCGAATCGCATGGATCGTCAGCGGGCGCTCACAGTGACGCACGGTCACCTGCAAGTAACGGAAGCCGCTCAACTCAAAGGCCTCCCAGGTCTGCCGCCCTTCTCGCAGGATGACCCGGTGTGCCGCGTAAATGTCGAAACCGGGTATGCCCGCGTGCATGTGAACCCGGCCATCGTCGTGCAGCCGTTCGCTGTATGTGAAATCCACCACCGCCTCTGCCGGGCCTTCCAGGTCGAAGCGCACCCGTCCCGGCGCGGTCTGCCCGAAGTCCAGCACAAGGCTGGCGCTGTGGTCGCCGCTCGTCGTGATCGTCGCAGATGCGTCTTCACGCAGCAGATGACCGGGATGATCTACCCGGCAGGTCTGTAAATCGGCCAGCGCTTCCTGTAAGAACAGTGTGGCGATGTCGGTGGCGGGTGGCGCATTTTTCACTTCGGCCACGCGCACAACGGCCTCCGCCCGGCGGGGACTTTCGGCCAGGCGGGGGATGTCGCTGGGGACCATGACCGGAAAGGGAATCACATCCCCGGCATAGTTCCGGCCAGGCACGCGCAGAATTTCCGGCTCATCCCAGCCTGAATCGTCAAAATCAACGGTGTTCCAGCCCAGTGGTGCGCGCCGGGCGTCATAAATTTCGATAAAACCCAGGCTGCCGGATGGCACGTCTCGCTGCCAGGCCTCCGACTCGAGGTAACGCCACTCCTGTCCGGTATCCAACTGAACAGCAGGGGCGCTGCTGCTGGTGACATCCCCTTGCAGGAAGAAACCGCCGCACCCGAATGCGCGGGCGTGTTCCCAGTCAGGGAGTTCATACCAGGCCGTGTGGCGTCCGTAGCTGTGTGCCAACGCTGCAATCACATTGCGACCAGGGCGCAAAAACGGCGCTATATCGTAATCATCTATATATTGGCTGGCGGGGGAGCAGCGCGCCGGGCCACGCCCGATTAACTGCCCGTTGACGTACAACTGATAGCGACCATCAGCGGAAACCTGCGCCGATGCCCCAGTCACTCTCCCCGCGATGTCAAACACCCGCCGGAAGTACACATAACGGTTACTTTCTTCTGCCACAAACGGCCTGGCCGTACTAAACGCGACCTGCTCCGGCAGTCCACGCCGCCGCCAGACCCATTCCGCCCGCCGCTCGAATTTAGGCATGATGCGATTCTCCAACGATGACGAACTCCAGTCCCAGCAAGCGTGCCAACCGGCGCAGCTTACCGGCCTGGTGGCCGATGCCCAGGGCACAGTGATGGGTTGGGCCTTCTTCCGACCAGCGATTCATGAACGTCGCCGGGTCAAGGCTGAACTGTAGCCGGGAATTGGTGTTACCGATCTGCATGGTCGGGCCGGGAATCGACTCGCCTTCCGCTGCCAGCATTTTGAGCCGCCCATCCGCCGTCTGTGTGACACCCAGAATGGTGATCGGGCCGGTTTTAACCTTGAATTCAACCGACAAGCCATAGCCACGCTTGCCGTGATACAGCCCCAGCCCGCGCAGTACAGGTTTGCCGTCGGCGATGGCGATGTGACCGGGGCCGTCGTGTCCCATCAGGATGAAATCATCGTTGAAGTCCATCGCGTAGAATTCGGTGAACGAGCCGCCCGCGCCCAACTGATTCATGATGAACATCGCTATGCAGGTCTTGAGATCGCCTTCACCGGATGCCGGAATCCCGCGCCCGGTCAGGAGTGAATTGCCGACAATCACGCTCGCGCCGAGGAGTTCGTTGTCGTTGCCGTTTAACCCCCGGTAGTAGTAGGTCAGGCCGTTGAGGTCGAAATCGCGCACCAGCCGGTCCAGGCCGCAGGCGATCTGCGCCGACCAGCGCAGCCCTTCCTCGCTGACCGGCAGGGAAATCCTGTCTTGACCGGGTTCGGCCAGATCGAACGTCTCATGGATAGCGGCGATTTTCGCGCTGATTTCCGCCTCTGTGACGGCCTCAACCCGTGTCTGCAAATCGTCCATCTCCAGGACTTCTATATGCGCCCCTAACTGGGCGTGGTGCATGGTGAAATCCGAGTACATATCCAACATGCCGGGGTAGGTGTGCCCCAGGAAGCCGAAACGACTGGTATGGAGCGCCTGCAGGATGTTGGTGGCCTGCACCCAATCGTTGATCTCCCCCCAGGCGCGGTCATGGTACTGGTTGGCGTGACCTTCCGCCGGTTGTAGCAGGCCGGAAACCACATTGAACGGAATCCGGCTGCGAGCAAAGGCATTGGCGATTTCCGGCACACAGCAGGCGCAGCAGTTCGCCAGCCATTCGGCAGTATCCGTGTTGAGATAGTCAAGCGCGGGGGTCGGCTGCAAATTCAACACCAGCACCGGGGCATGGCTGCGCTGTACGGCGGGCAGCACCTGTGACGAGGTAGCATACGTCCCCACATAACAGACAATCAGATGAACGCCCGCGCTGGCAAACTGTGTCCCGGCGGCCTGGGCTGCGGGGGCTGTGTCTACCAATCCGGCGGAAATTACCTCCGCCCCCATCTCGGCCAACCGCTGCTCGACGAATTTCTGGTAGCCTTCCAGCCGCGCCTTCAGTCCCTCAAACTGAGACCAGTACGCAGCCAGGCCAATGCCAAAAACGCCGATTCGGGCTTTCATGTTTGTGTTCATTGCTTCGATCATGACCTCAACGATCCTCGCTGACCAGCGCCCAGAATATCAGTCCGATTCAGGCGCGTTTATAATCCTGTGTTCTCCGGGGCCGGCATAGATCACCGATACACCCGGCAGCACGACTTCCGCTGTTGTATACTCAGGCACGACCAGCGCCAGGTTGAAGTGGTCGTTTTCCCATCGCCATGCGATTTCGATTTCTCCGTGCGGGGTCGGCACAGCCCCTTCCGCCCACGCCAGACCAGCCGGCTGCGGCGCGACACGAAATGTGGTGAATCCTGGCTCGAGCGGGGTTACCCCCAATACCTCAGCCGTCAGGTCATGGGTCGGTGTGGACGCCCAACCATGACACAGGCTTGTCGCCTCGTTAACCTGCCACGTCTCGCGGAAAGTGCCGTCCCCGGCCTCCACCAGCGCCCCCCAGCGCCGCCGTATGTGATCGAGCAGTGCGCCATACCGCCCGGCCTTGCTCAGGGCGCGGTGCAGGTGATGGCCGTAAAACGGTTGGGCGACGACGACCTGCCATGACTCGTCAAATGGGATAATGCCCGGTATTTCTTCGCCGGTGCGCGTCAGTACCAGGCGTGACTCGTCCATAATCACATCCAGAATGCGCGACCAGCGTTCCGGCGGTGCGACATCAAAAGCGATCACAGCGGCATTGGCCTGCTGGCTGACGCGGCGGCTGCCCCGCGCATCCACGTAGACGCCCCGCGTTTCATCCCAAAGATGCAGGTTAATGCTCGTAGTCGTGCAGGCGGCCAACGACTCAAAATAGTTGGCGTCGTCTGGTTGGTTGACGAGCCGCGCTAACCCGGCGGCGGCGTGCAAGGCAGCGACAAACTGGGCGTTCAGCGCCGTAACCTGCCCCTTCTTATCGAGTTCCGCCCAATCCACGAAAATCCAGTGCGGCACATCGGTGAGCAGGGATTCTGCATTTAAGTAACGCTCAAACCACGCCACCGCCCGGACGAGAACCGGGAACAACTCGCGCACGATGTCTATATCAGCCGTGTACTGCGCATAACGCCACAGCGTCATGATCCAGTAAAGCGTAAAGTCGGGGATATTCAGTACCTTAAGACGGGAAAAATCGCCGGGCGCGCACATCATGAGCAGGCCATCCGGCTGTTGCGAATAGGCCATCTGGCGCAGCAGCCGGGCCGCCAGAGCCGTATCGCCAAATGCTGCGAAGTTCACCAGCATCTGCACATAGCCATCGCCCATGTACTGGCGCTGCTCGCGTGAGGGACAGTCCACATAGGCATCGTGCATACACAGATGCACCGTGTTCGCGCCGACTGTCCATATCCGGTTCAGCAGCTCGTCAGAGCAGGCGAACCGCCCACGATGTTCAACCGGGTAGGCGCTGTGGTGGATGTGGACGTTATGCAGCGTGAGCGGCTGTTCGCAGTTTCGCGCTGTGATCTGCACGTAGCGGAAACCGACCCACTCGAAGGCCTCCCAGGTTTGCCGCCCCGCCCGGAGGGTAACCCGGTGCGCCTGCGGCACATCGAACACGGGGATGCCCTTGTGAATAAGGACACGACCATCGCGGTGCAGGCGTTCGCTGTGGGTGAAGTCGAGAATCGCGCCCGCCGGGGCATCCACCTCAAAACGCACCCTGCCGGTTACAATGCGGCCAAAGTCCACCACCAGCGAGACGCTGCGACCCGGCGCGGTGCTGATCGTGACACCAGGAAAATCGGCATCCACCGTGTGGCGGAGAGGCGTTACAACCGGGTTTGACCGTATCGTGGCCGTACACTGCGTCAATTCGGCCAACCGCTCCGCTTCAAAGAGGGTCGCAATATCGCCTGCCGGGGGCGCATTGACGACCTCACCAACATGCAGCAGCGCCGCTGGGGGCACGATTTCTTCGTGCAGTGCCGGGATGTCACGCCGGGACAGCAGCGGAAACGGTACAATATCCCCGGTGAACTGGCGTCCCGGTATGCGCAACACTTCGGCCATTTTCCAGTCAGAATCATCGAAGTCCACCGTGTTCCAGCCCACCGGCTCCTGGCGGGCATCATAGCGCTCAATGAATCCCAGGCTGCCAGATGGCACAGCGCGCTCCCAGGCAGAAGACTCAAGGTGACGCCAGTCTTTGCCGGTATCGAGTGGCAGCGTTATGCCCTGCATGACGGCTTCCCCTTGCAGAAAGAATCCACCTGAGCCGAACGCCCGGCTGGCTTCCCACTGCGACAGCTCGTACCACGCCGTCAACCGCCCGTAGCTGTGAACCAGGGCGGCGATCACATTCAAGCCGGTTTGGAGATAAGATCGCAGGTCGTAAGAGTCGGCCTGCTGCTGCGCCGGATGGCAGCGGGCTGGCCCACGCCCGACCAGTTGACCGTTGACGTACAACTGGTAACGACCATCGGCGGAAACCATGACCGGCGCGGCCTGAGCGGGCTGTTCCAGGGTAAACGTATGGCGAAAGTAGATGTAGCGGTTCTGTTCTTCGGCTGCCGATGGCCCGGAGACGCCAAAGGGGATTGCCTGAAGCCCTCGCTCACGCCAGACCCATTCGGCACGCCGGTGTCCTTGTCGTGTCATTCTTCGCTGTGTCCTTGTTGGATAGTGGGCTAGGTCGCCAGGAAACGACCATAGATTTCGCCCACGATTCCCGGCCTCAGGAACAGGTCGGCCAGTGAAGGCAGAACTTCCAGCCGCGCATCCGGGATGGTCGCCGCGTAACGCTGTGCCAGTTCAAACGGGTGCAGCGGGTCGTTTTCCCAGCCGATGATGCAGGTCGGAACCGGTATGGTTTTCAGGACATCCAGGCTGGGCATGATCTCCCACTGCATGACGCTCTGGCAGGCAGTGGCGAAGCTCGCCGGGTCATGCGAGCCATGCATCGCCGCAATGGCGGCAATCAACGGCGGCGGCCATCCGAGTTCGTCGCGCTGGCGTACAGCGGCGGCGGCTAAATAGCCTTCCTTGCCGAGTTCGAGCATAGACCGCCCCATATCGCCCACGCCCACCGCCTGGGTATTGACCGTATCGCCAAAGGCGGGTGCGGTCAGCAGGAGCTTTTCAACCCGCTCCGGGTGGCGCAGCGCAAATACCAGCGTTGTCGCCGCCCCCATTGACTCACCGCCCACAATGGCTTTCTGAATACCGAACGCATCCAGCACGGCGGCCATGTCTTCGGCCATACGCTCCACGTCATACAGAGCCGGGTCGGTCACCGGCGTTGAATCACAGTGGCCGCGCTGGTCATAGATGATAACCTGGTAGTGGTCGGCCAGCGGCGCGAATTGTCCCCGCGAGATATGGCGGTTGCCGGTCAGCCCGTGCGCGAAGATCAGCGGCGCGCCCGCTCCAAATGTCTCGACAGCCAGTTGCAGGCCATCCGATGCGATATAGGTCATGTTACTCATCATTACCTCTTGTTGATCCGGTGTTAGATTGCAGTCTGCCCCGGCGGTAATGCTCATCAGGCCGGGTATGGATGCGCGCTACTGCTTCAGGACTCAGGAACTGCGGGCCACCCAGGGCATACGTGCCGAGCAGGATACGGGCGGTCTTGACCATCATCGCCGTAATCTGCTCAACGGCTTCCGCTGTTTGCCCCAGGGCTACCAGCCCGTGATTCTGCATCAGGATCACGCGGGGCGGCTCACCGTACTGGCGTATATGCCGTTCAATCCCCTCGCGCACCGCCCGCGCCAGCGGCAGGCCGGGGTCAATATACGGGATAAACAACGGCGCCGGGCCGCATACGACAATCTCATCCGGGAAGAGCCGGCCCGAAACGGCCTGTTCAGCTTGCCGGGAACACAACACCGCATTCACAGCGGTAGGATGGGTGTGGCCGACGAACCGAGCGCCGCCCAGCGTCAGGGCGAGCGCATGGAGCGCGGTTTCTACCGAAGGCCGCCCGCTCCCGGCGATAACCGCCGCTGTGAGCCGGTCTTTGATGGCGGTATCGCTCAGGTCTTCGTCCAGGAACGCCAGGATTTTGCTGGTATCCACCTGGACAAATCCATCGCCGGTAATGCCAACCAGCGATACGCCGCTGGCCTTCACCCAGAAGCGGTCTGCGTCAATCCTCGCGGAAGTATTCCCCTCGCCTAGAATGACATAGTCGTGATGTGGTTCGCCCAGGTTACGGGAGAGGGCGAGCAGTGGGGTCAGTGTGTCCGTCATTTCTCACCGTACTGTTTTTGCGGCTACGCCTTGATCGCGCCCGATGTCAGACCGGCAATGAATGTCCGCATACTCACCAGGAACAGGACAATCAGCGGGATGGAACTGATGACCGAGGCGGCCATACCCTGCCCCGGTTCCGGCACGGTGCGTCCGAGATAAAAAACGACCAGCCGCAGCGCCACCGTCTGAATCTGCGGGTCGGAGAGCACCAGGCTGGGCCAGACATAGTCGTTCCAGAACAGCCAGATCAAAAACACGCCAACCGCGCTCATCACCGGACGGGCCAGCGGCAGCCCGAAATGAATATACATACGAAAGAATCCAGCGCCGTCAATCTGCGCAGACTCGAACAGTTCTTTCGGCAGGTTATAGAAGAAGGTGTACATCACCAGAATTGCAAAACTCTGGCTGGCTGCGTATGGCAGAATCACTGCCCATCGGGTGTTGGTCAAGCCCAGGTCTACGATGAGCATGAAAAGCGGCACCAGAATGACAGTAGAGGGAATTGCCAGCACCGCCAGCACATAGTAGAACAACAGCTTGCGCCCCCTGAAGCTGAACCGCGCCAGCGCGAAGGCTGTCAGCGAGCCGAAAAGCATTACCCCGGCGACCCCGGTCCCAATGATGACCGTGTTGTTCAGGTAGGTGTTCGACATAAACGACCAGGCCACTTCATAGTTACTGAAATTGAAGGGCAGAGTCGGCAGCAGCGGCTGCGCGCCGTACTGGAAAAAATCCTTGCCAGAAATAGAGAGCATGACAAATATAGGGAAAAAGGTCGGGATGGCGAATAACAGCAGGATCAGATGAAGCGGCACATCGTCGCGGAGTTTCTTAAGCCTTTGCATGATGACTCACTCCCTCAGACCAGATCATCGCTGGTGCGCGTCAACCGGAGTTGCATGAGGGTGACGACCAGCACCAGAAGAAAGAGAATGGTGCCAATGGCTGACCCGTACCCCAGGTCAAAGTCCCGATTGATGGCAAGATACATCCGCAATCCTGGTACCATGCTGGCATAACCCGGGCCGCCGTTCGTCATGATGAGCGGCAGTTCAAAGCTGCGCAGCCAGAAAACCAGCGTGAGCAGCACCAGCAGGCGCATCTGCGGGCGCAGCAGCGGCAGTTCAATGCTGCGGAAGCGCCGGAAACTCCCCGCGCCATCCACTACCGCCGCATCCAGCACTTCTTCCGGGATGTCCTGCAAACCGGCATAGTAGATGAGAAAGTTTATCCCGGCCACCCAGGGGAAACTGGTAAACGCCAGCGCCCCCATGACGGTATTCCGATCCCCCAGCCATCCCCGTGCCAGGTGTTCCAGCCCAATGGCCGACAGGACGATGTTGATACCGCCATCGGTTGAATACATCCAGCGCCAGACAAGAATGGTGGCTACCGACGGCACAACTATCGGGATGACGAATGCCACCCGCCACCAGTACTGCGCCGTCAGGCTCTTCAGACGGAAGATGAATATCGCCACAATCATCGGAAGAGTGGTGACAACAGCGACATTGAACAGGGCTAAGAAGGCCAGGTTCTTGAACGAATCCAGCAGACGTTTATCCCCAAAGACGCGCTCGTAATTGGCAAAATCCACCCACCGCGCCCCACGTATATCCACATACTGGAAAGACGTGATAATCCCTTTGACGGCTGGATAGTAGAAGAAAACCAGCAGCAGAATCACGGTGGGAAGCACGAACAAGTACAGGGGAGAGATGGAACGGATACGGTCCCAAAGGAGACGACTGCGTAGCCTGGGACGGGCTGCCGGCTCCGAGAGCGGCACAGAATTGTTGATAGACATCGTTTTTCCAGACTAGAATAATCAAGAACTAATTTACAAGACGATGCGGCTCAATCATTGCGAGCCGCATCGCAAGAAAACTCGCCTGGGTCACAGGCTGTCTATTCTATTCCCAGGAGTCGGAATCCCATTCGGGGTGCGCCATAAGTACCCGCTGGATAGCGCTATCCAGCAGGAATTGGAATTCGTCAAACGCTTCTTCAATCGTCATCGCGTCGCCCATGTATTCCCCAAACAGGCGTGACCACTCGGAGTCCAACGCCCGGTCAAAGGTCGCCCATGCCAGATTGGATGTGCCATTCTCATAAGCGCCCGGCTGGAAGAAACCACGCAGTTGAACGACTTTTTCCGGGTTATTCGGGAAAACCTCTTCAATCGGCGTGCCCGGTGTGAAGCAGGGGATCGGCTGTTTGTCACACCACTGCTGCAACTGAGCCGGGGCTGTCACCCATTGCGCCAGGTCACGCGCCATTTCAAACTGAAGCTGACCGCTTTCCACCGTTGTCAGCGGGATGAAGAGATAGAGGCTGCCGCTGCCGGCAGAACCCAGATTCCCAACACGACGCGGGATGACATCGTTGCCATACTCGCTGTCGGCGGCTGTCACCGGCGGCTCATAGAACGTGCCCCACTCAAAATTGATATTCGGATTGGCGGCGATTGAGGCCAGACGCAGATTCATCGTGTTGACAATAGCGACTTCGCCCTGGGCAAACAGGTCGGCTTCTGGTGGCGGGGAGAGGAAGTCTTCCTGCCAGTACTGCGACCATTCTTTCAGCAGTCGCCAGGTTTCCGCCACACGCGGGTCACTGAGGGAGAAACGCTCGGTAACAACGCAGTAGACCATTTCTTTGTCGTTCAGATTGCCAAAGGGGGCTTCAAAATCGCAGTCGGCCACTACATCGGCCATCATCTGCTCCCGGATCGTCCATTCCGCCCAGTTCCAGAGGAACCCATCCGGCCCGGCCATCGGCATCAGGAAGGGGGTATACCCGGCATCTTCGAGCGTCTGCTGGATGGACATGAATTCACCCCAGGTCGCCGGGACATCAATGCCGAGTTCGTCAAAGACCGTTTTGTTATAGGCATAGGTGGTCACGCCGGTATCGCCGGAGAGTGTCGGCCCGACAACGCGATGTCCACCATCCGAGGCCACCGAATTATTCAGCACCAGCCCATCCAATGGGAAGTCGTCAAGCCAGGTGGGGTTCTCGCTGTAGGGGTTGGGCTGCGCCAGATCATCATTGAAGTTATAAATCAGGTCGGCGGCATTCGTAATATCCGGGCCGGGGAAGTACATCAGCACGATGTCCGGCAGCGTCCCTGCCAGGAGATTGGTGTTAATCCAGGCGAAGCGTTCGGCCACACCGTTCCCACCAATGTATTCGTACTTCAGGGTGACATTCGGGTACATGGCAGCCCATGCCTGGAAAATTTCATGCATCACATAGGCATCCTGCCGCTCCGGTACCAGGTCAATCTGCCCCCAAACGGCGACGGTGAGTTCGCCGGCGAAGTCCGCGCCATGCTCGGTGTCCTGGGCGATACCAACCTGCACCATACTGAGGAGAAGGATCAACAAACCAGAAATAATAATGAGCTTAAACGATTTCATTTTCATCGAACTTGCTACCTTTCTTATAGACAAGCATGTACCTGATGGATGGCTCTTGTTTAAACCGGCTCACGCTCCGGGTATCACCTCCTTGATCGCCATGTTCACTTACACATTGGCTTTCGTTCACTTTCGTTTCAGAAGCAATAAATACCTGAAAATAAGCCCTGCACCAACTATTCTATCTGGATTATGGGGCACTACTTTCGCTTTGTCAATAAAATGAAAAAATTCACAATTCAAATGAAGGGTTTCGCTTTCATTTAGATTGCCAGTATAATGTGTTGACACCTAGAATGCTTAGCACAAAATACACTTTTCGATAGCAGAAGATGGGCGAAACCAAATGACCTCAATGGACGAACGACTTGCAGAAATCCTCCATATCCTTGATCGCCGCCAGGAACGTGTGGATGTCCGTGAACTCTCCGAGATCATGGGGGTTTCGACGGTTACGATCAGGAATGACCTGAATACATTAGCACGGGAAGGCAAGATTCTGCGGGTGCATGGGGGGGCTGTCCGGGTAGAGCCGAGCAAAACCGAAGAATACACCTTCAAGACCCGCCAGCGTCTGTGCGCCGACGAGAAATATCGTATTGGCAGTTTAGCCGCTTCACTGGTTAATCCCATGGATTTCATCCTGCTCGATTCAAGCACTACCGCGCTGGCCGTGGGGCGGGCATTACAGGACCGGTCATCCGAAATGGACATCACGGTTGTCACAACCGGTATCTGGACGGCGGTTGAACTCATGGGAACACGGGGAATCAACGTGGTCGTGGCCGGGGGCAATTTACGGAGTGTCACCGGTTCTCTGGTCGGCCCGCTGGCCCGCGACTTCCTCAAGAAGATCAACATCCGGCGGGCTTTCCTGGGGGCATGGGGGATCACCCTGGAAGAAGGCGTGACCGATATTAACCTGCTGGAGGTTGAACTCAAGCAGATGATCGTTGAACTCGCTGAAGAGGTGATTATGGTTCTCGACAGCAGCAAGTTTGGGGAAACCGGGATGGTGTCTTTCGCCGCCATCAACCAGATTGACTGTGTCATCACCGATGAAAAGGCCCCTGCCGACATTGTTGAAGCGATGCGCGGTCAGGGTGTGCGGGTGATGATCGCAAAAAATGCTCCATAGCGCGAAGCTGACAAGTGCGTTTGCCACTGGTATAGTATGCGATAGATGCTTATCCTCTTAAAAGTATCGCAAATGAGACCAGAGGACAGAACACGCGCTAAAGGGGGCGAATGAGACAGGTTTTGGCACATCGCGGCTGGATACTCTTCGCGCTGCTGGCGCTGGTTGGCGCATTCGCCCTTATGCGGCTGTCCGCAGCACCCGGCTATACCGATTCCTACTATCACTTTAACGCAGCAACCCGGCTGGTTTCCGGTGACGGCCTGACCGACCCGTACCTCTGGACGTATATCGGCGCGCCAGAGACTCTACCGTCTCCCTCTCACCGCTACTGGATGCCCCTCACATCGCTGATTGCCGCACTCGGTATGGGTCTCGCCAATGCGCCGGGGGATTACGCGGCAGCGACATGGCCGTTCGCCTTGATGCTGGCGGGGACGGCACTCACCGGGTTCTGGCTGGGCCGCAGGCTCGGCGGCAGGGCGCGGCACGCCTGGATTGCCGGGCTGCTGACACTGTTTAGTGGTTTCTTTACCCGTTTCTGGGGACAAACGGACACCTTCGCCCCCTATGCCCTGGTTGGGTCGCTGTGCCTTGTGGCGCTGGGGTACACAAATACAATGGGATTACAACGTAGGGGCGACCCAATGTGGTCGCCCGATGATGGATTGCCCGAAACCCGGACGCCCAGAAGGGCGTCCCTACAACCGCCATCCGTAGGGACAGGGCCTGCCCTGTCCGCTGATAAACGCAACCTTCGGAACCGGATACTTTTCGCCCTCACCGGCATCCTGGCCGGACTGGCACACCTGACACGGGCGGACGGGGTGCTGCTGCTCCTGGTCGGCTGCGCGGCGGCGCTGTGGCCGGTGCGCGGCGAACGCTATCCCGTGATCCTGCGGCGGGCGCTGCCGGGGCTGGTCATCATGACGCTGGCCTATCTGCTGGTGATGCTCCCCTGGTTCGCCCATAATATGGCCGTCAGCGGGACTCCGCTGCCCGTCGGCGGGACACAGGCGATCTGGTTCCGTGAGTACAATGACCTGTTCAATTACCCGCCGGATTCGTCGCCAGGGACGTTTTTCGCAGACGGTATCGCGCCGCTGTTTACGACCCGCTGGGAAGCCTTCAGCAGTAACCTGGGGACGTTCATCGCCGTCGAAGGGCTGGTGGTGATGATGCCGCTCATGCTGCTGGGGCTGTGGGTACGGCGGCACGACGGCTTCCTGCGTGGTTTCTGGCTGTATGCGTTGGGGCTGCACCTGGCGATGACGCTGGTTTTCCCGTTTCCCGGCTATCGCGGCGGCCTGTTTCATTCAGCGGCAGCGCTTATCCCCTGGTGGGCAGCACTGGGCGTAGCCGGGCTGGATGACGCGGTGGACTGGGCCGCCCGGCGGCGCAGACAGTGGCGGGCAGGGACGGCGAAGGTGATTTTCTCGGCGGCGCTGCTGGTCGTCGCCCTCTTCCTGAGCCTGAGCACCGGGCTGGCGAACCGCGTCGGCGGCGGCACACCCCGCCTGTATGATGAACTGCGGGCCATTTTACCGGAAAACGCCCGTGTGATGATTAACGACCCGGCGGCACTCTACTACTTCACTGGACTCGGCGGCGTGGTGCTGCCCAATGAGTCCCCGGATGTGATTCCCGAAGTCGCCCGGCGCTATGGCGTCAGTTATCTGCTGCTGCAAGATGTCACGGCGGACGGACGCGCTGCCGATGCTGCACCGCCCCCACTATGGCCGGTGCTGACCGGCGACTATTCCTTTTTGACACCGATTTCGCTGGATGTTCCAGGTGTAAGGCTGTATGCGATCACTGTTGAGTAGATTTCACCCGCTGGATGGCCTGCTGCTCGCCATCTCTATCGGCATCACGCTGCTGTATGTGGCGACAGCCTCCGGCGGATTCCCGTTGGATGACAGTTGGATACATCAGGTTTACGGGCGCAATCTGGCGTTCAATGGCGAATGGGCATTCATCCCCGGCCAACCAAGCGCGGCTTCCACCTCGCCGCTGTATACCGTACTGCTGGCGGCGGGTTATAAGCTCGGCGTGGACTACCGGCTGTGGACTCACGTCCTGGGGATGCTGGCACTGTGGATAACGGCGATGCTTGGCTCACGTTTGGCGGAGCGCCTCCTGCCGGGTGTGCGCGGCATCCGGTTGGCAGCAGGTTTGGCGCTGGCGCTGGCGTGGCATCTGGTATGGGCGGCTGCCTCCGGCATGGAGACGATGCTCTTCAGCATGTGGACGCTGGCGGTGATGTTCTTAGCCTTTGTCCCTATGTCCTTTTCCTCCCCTCGCCCTGAGGGAGAGGGGCCGGGGGTGAGGGGGAATCATGGCCTCTCCTTCCGCTCCGGCGTGGCATTCGGCCTGGTCGGGGCGCTGGCAACGCTCACCCGCCCGGAAGGGGCAGTGCTGACTGGAATCGCCGGGGTGATGGCGGTGACAAACGCCGTTTTCCATGTTGTAGGGGCGCACGGCGGTGCGCCTTCGTCTGTGCAGGCTGTAGGGGCGGGTCTCAGACCCTCCCCAAATACGATAGGTCGGGGTGAGGTAATCCGCTGGTGCATAGGCGCGGCGGTGGGGTTCGCCTTGCTGATTACGCCGTACTTTGCGCTGAATCTCTCATTGGCCGGGGGCTTGCTGCCGGATACGGCGGCGGCGAAACAGGCGGAGAACGCCCCGGCGCTGGCACTCTCGTTCCTCGAACGGGCGTGGATAATGGTGAAACCTCTGCTGGCGGGCGGGCAGGTGCTGCTGCTGCCGGGCATGGTCGCGTTCGCGGTGATGATTTTGCCACACCCGGTAAAACCCGATGTAAGGGCGTGGTATACCGCGCCCCGACTGATCGGCCTTACCCTCCTCCTCTGGCCGCTGGCGTTGATCGCGTTATACGCCGCCCGGCTGCCCGCCCCTTACCAGCATGGGCGCTACGTCATCCCATCGCTGCCCGCGCTGATTCTGGCTGGTGTCGTGGGCACCGCGTGGCTGACTCACGCCGGGAAACGCACGCTGGCAGGGCGCGTGCTGTCACGTTCGCTGGCGATTGCGGCGGGGCTGGCGTTCGTCTACTTCGTGCTGCTGGCCGGGCCGGGCGTGTACAAGCAGGATGTGGCGATTATTGACCAGGAGATGGTCGCCGCCGCCGGGTGGATAGCAACCCATTTGCCGCCGGAAGAACTCCTGGCGGTGCATGACATCGGCGCGGTGGGCTACTTCGCGCCGCGCCCAATCCTCGATCTGGCCGGGTTGGTCAGCCCGGAGGTCGTGCCGTTCATCCTCAATCCGCCGGATTTGTGGGCGTGGCTGCAAGCGAACGGGGCGCACTATCTGCTGGCATTCCCCAACCAGATTCCCGGTGGGGATAGTAACGACTCGCACCTGTGCCAACCGGCGGTATGGGCATCCGGTGGGACAGCTTCTCCGGCGGCGGGCGGGCCGAACATGGCGGTCTACCGCCTGGCGTGGGCGGGGTGCGGTTAGCTCCAGGTGTGGCAGACTTTTCCCCCGGTCATTCCCTTGACCAGGAAGCGGCGTCCCGCCTCGCATGAATCCTGAACAAATGTTCTAACAAAGATTCACCCTTTTTTTCCGCAGTTGTGCTACAGTAAATCTGTAACCATACGTCCTACACCCTAAGGACTCATGACGATGCCCTTTCCACTCAGCACTTTCTACTACCCCTCCTCAAGACTCAGCACTCAAGACTCAGTACTGTCCTTAACGCTTTTGCAGCAAAATCAGCCGTTTTGCGGCAAAAATCACCAGGAATCATGAACGGCTCACGGGAGGATTGCGGCAATCGCTGCAATTGCAGCGAACATGGATTTTGCGGCAATTTTGCATGGCGTTACGCCGGAACACCCCTGCCAGCCCTGCCCCAGATTGCCGCTAAACCGCATTTCGAGCGGCACGCCGCCCATAAATTTGCGAGATACCCATGCTCAGGCATACCCCGCCAATCGGGACGATAACCAGCCACCAGTCCAGTGGCATCGGCCATGCCAGCGGAATCAACCAGGGGACAGTCGCCAGCGCGCCGCTGATGACCTGGCCCAGACCCCACCAGGCCGCCGGTTCCGCCGCCAGCGTGAAGGATTGTTCGGGAAAAGTGACTTCTCTCCATGAAGCCTGAATCGTGTTGTAAGTGGTCGTCACCTGCCCGCGAAGAACCGCTTTCAGGCCGCGCACGATGAGGATCAGGCCGTATATCCCGATAACGATATACACCGCGCCCACGCAGTAAATCAGTGAAAACATAGCCGCTCCTCTGCTTCATAGTGACACCCTGCATTATAGCCTGTATATTTCGCTCCTGTAACCAGAACTTGCCGCCCTGTAATGCCCCTGTAACCGGGAGACAACCTCGCTCCGCCATACTCTCAATCATGAAACACACGCCCGCCAGAGCGTACCCATAACGGTCAGCGGGTGACTTTCCAGATCATGGTGATGGTATCAGGAGGCAATAACAATGCGTAAGGTAAAGTGGTTGGTTCTGGTAATCGCGGTGCTGGCAGTCGGTGTCGTGGCGGTGAACGCCCAGGATACGCACCAGATAGTAGATAATCAGCTTTATATCAAGGATGGCCGGGTGAACAGTTGGGATGTCGCCGCGCCGGTAGCCGTCTACTGCCGCTTCGATCATCCCTATGCTGACGATGTGGACATGAGCGTCCTCACCTCGATTGAACTGCTCGGCATCAACTACGCCGGGAATGGCGAACTCGTCCTGAGTGTGGACGCCGCGCAGATTGATGCAGTGGGCGAAACCCCGGCGGAAGACACCCTCATCGCGGCAGCGGGCGGCTTCAGCCTCTACCGGGCGGCAACCGGCAGTCTGTATATAGTCGGCCCGGCGGATGGCAGCGGCAACCCCTATCTCTTCGTCTGGGATCGTGGCACTGAAGGCTGCTGATCCAGGTAAAGCATAATCCCCAGCAGAGGGCATTCCCCCCAACCCTCCTCTGTACCGGGACGCATCAGCTCAGGATGCGCCCCGGCTTTTCGTTTATCTTACTTTAACGGCAAGGGTGTTACTTCACGCCCGGCCATCCAATCGCCGCCAGCATCTCGCGCAGTGTCTCCACTGGCAGGCCGACCACGTTGGTATAACTCCCCTCAATCCGGGCAACCGGCGCGAAGGTCTCATGCTGAATAGCATAGCTGCCCGCCTTGTCGAAAGGGTCGCCAGTGGCGATATAGGCATCTATTTCGGCGTCGCTGTAGTCACGCATGGTGACAGCCGTACACGTCACGCGGGTGATACCCTCGCCCCCCGCCGTGCCATCCCCTACCTGGAGCAGGGTGAGCGCCGTGCAGACCTGGTGTACCCGCCCGCGCAGTCGCTGTAACATCTGGCGAGCATCAGCGGCATCCAGCGGCTTCCCCAGGATGTCACCCCGCTCGTCAATTCCCAGCGTATCCGCGCCCAGGATAACCACCGTATCAGCGGCCAGCACCGCGCCCGGCGTCGTCAGGGTCATGGCGACAGCGCCTGCTTTCTCCCGGCTCAGGCGGCGGACATAATCCAGCGGGGCTTCGTCGTCGTGCTGTGTCTCATCAATTTCCGGCTTGATAATGCTAAACGGGATTCCCAATCCGGCCAGCAGTTCGCGGCGGCGGGGTGAACTGGATGCTAAAATGAATACTGCCATATTGCTCCCCCCCAGAGATTGGGGATAGTGAACCGGGCGGCTCTGTGGTAGAATTTATGTTCTAAGCAACCCAACAAACCGGATTAAAACTCCACAAACCAGCATCAACCGGGTTGTGTGCTATAAATAAGACTATAATGAGCAGCAAACGGGATTTCAAGGAGTTGACATCATGAGTTCATGGCATCAGACCATTGTGATTGGGAATCTAGGGCGCGACCCTGAACTGCGCTACACTCAGAGCGGCGTGGCGGTGTGCGGCTTCAGCGTTGCGGTGTCAGAATCGTGGACCGACAGCCAGACCAATGAACGGCGCGAGAAAACCACCTGGTACAGCGTCTCAGCCTGGGGCAAACTCGGCGAGATCTGCCAGCAGTACCTGGCGAAAGGCCGTTCGGTGATGATTGTCGGGACGGTGGAAGCGCGGGCGTACACGAATAACGCCGGAGAGCCAGCGGCCTCGCTCGATCTGCGGGCGCGCGAAGTCAAGTTCCTGGGCAGTCGCGAAGGACAGGGCCAGTCGAATTACAACGAATTCGCCCCGCCGCCGGATAACATGGGCGACATTCCGTTCTAGCGCCTCATCAAAATGAGCATGACAACCGGGTATAAGGGAGCGCCAATGTGCGCTCCCACCCGGCGATACAACGTGGTTGTCCCCTGCCGCCGTTTTATTAGGTCACCCAACAGGTAGTTTGCCCTATGGCCGCCGAAACCCCGCAAAACCCCTATGTCCCCCCTGAATTAGACTCACCTGTGCTGGCACCCTTCGCCGGGCGGCAATCCGCTTTCGTGGCGCTGCACCAGCGATTGACAACGCCTTCCAAACCGGGGGCGCTGCTGTTTCTAGGGGGGCGGTACAGCGGTAAAACCACGCTGCTGCGCCGTTTTTCCGATTTTTTTGATGAGACCTATATCCCTGCCTATCTCTCATTGCGGGAAATGCCCTTGGTGCGCGACGCTGCGTGGGTCCTGGCGCTGACGGGGGCGCTGGAGCGCGGTCTGAGCGAAAACGAATACACCTTGAGCCGCCTGCCGGAGACCCCCGATACGGATAACAAACTGCGTTCATGGCTGCGCGATACCTACCTGCCGGATTTATTCAGTATGGTACGGCGGCACCGGGTCGTGCTCCTGCTGGATGATGTTGATTGCCTGCTTGATGCGGTGACGGCAGGCAAACTGCCCAAGGACAGCGTCGCCTACCTGTACAGCCTGCTGGAAAACCAGCCCAACCTGGGTATGGCGCTCACGCTTGACAGCCGCCGGGAGCGCGATGTGGACCGCCTGAGTCCCCTGGTGCGCGGCGAGAACATCTTCCGGTTGGGGTCGCTCTCCCCTGATGAATCCGCCTGGCTGCTTCAGACTCCGGCAGCGCCGTACTACACCATCAGCGACGAGAGCGCAGCCGCTATCCACAAAGCCACCGGCGGGCAGCCTTATCTGCTCCAACGCTGTGGTTTCTTCCTGTTCCAGGGATGGGCGGCACACCCTGACCAGCAGCCCCTGACTCCGGCAGCCGTGAAAACCTGTATCCCGCGTGTGTATGCCACCAGTGCGGGCGATTTCCAGCGGGAATGGGATCTGCTCAACGCCAACGAACGGCTGGTGCTGACTGCTGTCAGCCGCCTCTTGTACACCGACCCCCTGCGGGCGATCCAACCGGCGGAAATTGAAGCCTGGCTGGTGGAGACGGACTACCCGCTGGACGCGACGGCGATCAAAGCGGCGGTACGTGGGCTGGAATACCGCGATCACATCACGCTGTCGTCCGACGGACTGACGGTGAATACAGGTTTATGGCAGATGTGGCTGCTGGAGAATGCCCGCTTGCCTGTCCCCCGTGCCATACAGGGCAGTGCCAAAGTGCCGGTTAAGCTGCTGTTGGCGGTGTTAGCTGGTGTGCTGCTGGTATTGTTGCTGGTGTTGGCATTGGTGAACAGCACGCCGGAGTCCGTGCCGGATGCGCCCGCTGCACCTACTGTGACCCTGGCGACTGGGGGGTAAATATGGCGCTGTGTCACAGGGTGGAGCGCGTCACCTTACAGATAGCTGTGGAAATACCGTAATTCCAACCCATCTGCGAGGGTACGATATAAGCGGCCAGGGACTACTCGGAATTTGGCAGTTCCCCTGGTTCGGCGGGGCGCTCGCGTTTGAGCAGGACATACCCGGCAAACTGTCCCTCTTCGGTGCAGTTTTGCTCGGATTCCACCAACTGCCAGCCTTCATTGAGCATCTCGTCAATAGAAGCCGCTAATTCCCTGGGGAGGTTCAGGTGTTTCCCCCAGATATAGGGGATCAGTTTGGTTTCCTGGATGGTTTTAGGTGCATTTTCTAACATGGCAATCAGGTTAAATTCTAAGAAGGTTACCGTATTGTAACCCATCCCAAAATGCCACCAAATACCCAAAAATGGGGGGTATAACGCGGTTATCTTGCAGGCAGACAGCGGGTTGAAAAGCCCGCTGCCTGGCATATCCGGCAGGTTTACACCCTTCCTTCAACCTCTACCGGGGACTCAGCCGGCTTCTCTGTGCCACCGCTGAGGACATCCCCCAGCGATACGCCCATGACGAGGAGCGCTATCGTCCCCCACACAGCGTATCCCAGTACAGTGATGCCGTGCGCGATGAAACCGAGTGACAGGGCAATCGCGTCATCCATACCGAGCGCCTTGCCGGCAATAAGCACCGCCCCCTCAAACGGGCCGAATGAGGCGACACTCACCGGGATGGCGATGCTGAAAGAGGCCATCGTCACGGCGATAACCGCCATCAGGAACAGGTCGGTGCCAGGGGCGATATTCGGTACATCCAGAGCCAATTCCAGCGCAAAAAAGGTGAACAGCGAGACGCTCCAGGAAATCAGCGTCCAGATAATGGCGTGAGCGGCGCGTTTCCAGTTCGTCAGCGGTTTCAGGCCATCCAGCACGTTATCCAGCAGGCGTTCGAGCGGCAGCCGTTTGAGAAAAGGCAGAATACGCTCAACCAGGTTCAGACTCCAGTGAGCCAGGTTGGGAAAACGGGCGAAAACGATGAGAATGACGAACGCGCCCACCGCCGCCACCCCGAAGAGCGCCGCTGTCACGGTGATTTCCGGCGGGGCATCCGGCACACGGGTGAGCGCCAGCGCCAGCCACACCACCACCAGCACAGTGTCCAGCAGGCGTTCAACGACAATACTGGTCGCCGCAGTCAGTACCGGGATATGTTCACGGGTTGCCAGCAGACTGCGGGCGACTTCCCCGGCTCGCAGTGGGAGCTGGTTGAGCAGAAAGGTGATATTGAGAATGTGGAAGGAGCGCATGGTCGAGATTTTATCGTCTACCAGCCCGCGCCAGCGGATCGCCCGCAGATACAGCCCGGCAGTCACCGAAAGAAACGCAACACCTATCCACAGCAGGTTCGCGTGCTGGATATTGTTCCAGATTTCTTGAAGGGGTACATCCTTTAGCGCCAGCCACAGAAACAGCGCACTGACCAATACACTCGCACCCAGAATCAGGTATCGTCGCATAGCTCACCTTTAGCTCAGGTTATGGGCATTCATGACACAGTACCCGGCATAGTACACCGGGCACATGTATCTTACTTATAGTGTCCCCGGCTAACAATGCCCTAAATACGCGGGCGGGGTCACAGGGCATCACTATCGAGGATAATCGTCACCGGGCCGTCATTGTGAATTTCGACCTGCATCATCGCGCCAAACACGCCGTTTTCCACCTGCTGGATGCCTTCAGCCCGCAGTCTTTCGGCATAATACGTGACGAGCGGCTCGGCAGTCTCCGGGCGGGCAGCATCAATAAAAGCCGGACGGCGGCCTTTACGGGCGTCAGCATACAGCGTGAACTGGGACACAACCAGCACGCCGCCCGCCACATCCAGCGCCGAGAGATTCATCTTGCCTTCGGCGTCCTCGAATACCCGTAAGTGGGCGGTTTTCCGTGCCAGCAGTTCGGCCTGTGCCGGGGTGTCGTTATGGGTCACGCCGACCAGCGCCACGTAGCCCCGGCCAACCGTGCCAACAACTTGTCCATCTACCTTGACGCTGCCGCGCTCAACCCGCTGTAGCACTACCCGCATGATAGGATTCTCCCTTTCCAGAATCGGTTTATTCGCCCGGCGCGACCTGTAAAGTGTAGGACATAGGGACGGTGGTCTGTGGCGCGAATGGCGCGATGACGATAATCACCTGATCCGCACTGGCATTCAGCGGCAGCGACCAACGCCCGCCACCAGTCGCCAGCCAGCGCGTGACCGTCACTTTCTGTCCGACGCGCTGCACCGCCTGTACCCAGGTATACTGTGGCAGCCGGTTATCTATCCGCACCCAACCGGCAGGCTGCCAGCCGGTATCCGCCGTCTCGAAATCATCGAAGTAGCCGATCTCCGGTATCTGCACATCATCCAGCGCCAGGCCGGGCCGGGTGATAGCATCATCGGTGATGACCGCGAACCGCACCAGAATCTCGTGCCCGGCGTAGCCATCCAGCGCCACATCCTCCGTGACCCAACCGCCGCTCTCCCCGGTATAGCCCGGCCCATACGCACCGCCGTCCTGATCTTCCGTCGCCGTGTGGCCCGTCGGCAGAATTTCCCAGGTCACGCCGCTGTCGGCGCTCACCATCAGGTAGGCATAGTCCCAGTCGCTCTCCAGGTGATACCACGTCTGATAACGCAGTGTCGCGGACTGGACATTGCGCAGGTCGAAAGCGCGGGTGAGCGTCGTCTCGCTGAAATCGGCCCGGTTGCTGTACCACATCGCTTCCCCACTATAGGGCGCGGTGGGCAGCAGTGCCACTGTCGAGGGTGCATCCAGTCGGATGTCCAGGAGTGCGGTATCGGGCAGGTTGTTGAACACATAGTAATCGGCGGCGTACTGGTTTACCGTTCCGGCCTGTGCAAACGGATAGGTTGTCACCGTCCCCAGCGGCGTCATTCCTGGCAGTCCCGGCGGGAGCAGGTCATAACCATACTGTCCACCGGCCAGTGTGGCGTCGCGCAGGTAGTTCGCCAGCGTCCAGTCAGCAAATAGCGTGTTCACGTCTGTACCGCGCCGCCGCAGCACGTTATCCACCGCTATCAACCCGCGATCCGGGTCGGCGCTCAGTTCGCGCAGCGCTTCCAGGCCGAAGCGTTCATACAGATAGGTCGTGAAGAGCAGCGCAGCGCCATAGTGCGCTGGCCGCAGGTAACTTTCCTCCGCCCAGGTGTTCAACTGAGTCCCCGCCGCCACCAGAAAATGCGCGGCTACATTCGCCTCACCGTACAGATAAAGCTGGGTAAAGGTAGAAAATCCCTCGTTAAGCCAGTAGTCCTCATTCGACTGCACATGGTCGCGGATCATGTGCTGGAACTCGTGGGCGATGATGCTGTGAATGTAGCGGTTATTGAGGTCCGCTGTTCCCAGCGAATCGAGGTTGAATATGAACATCTCATGTTCGTTGCTGTCCGGCACCACAGCGGCGGGATAAGCGTTATTGCTGGAATAGTAAGCACCAACGCCCCCGCCCATGCCATAGGCGAACAGGGCATACAGGTGCGGATCGCCATCAATGCCGGGGGTAGGTTCACTGCCCCAGAGTTTGCGCACCGGCTCGTAAATCTCGCTCTCAAAGACCGCTGCCAGCCCCGCCATGTCCGCATCATCCACAGCGGCCCGGTCATCCACCCAGATATACAGGTGTGGGCTGACAACCCGCAGCGTAGCCACCACCTCGTAAACCTGGTTGCTGGCGGCGTTAATCACCTGGAACGGCTGGGTGTCGCCCACGATACGTGGTTGTGCTGTCTGGGGCGGTGGCGGGATTTCGCCCGCGCCACGAAACTGCTGCGCCAGATAAATACGATCCAGCGGCGGAATGACGGCCTGTTCGAGCGCCGTCAGGGTTGGGTACTGTGCCTGGGTATCGTCCTGCGCGGCAGCACCCCCCGCCAGCAGCCACAGCGCCAGCAGCGCGGTAGCAACATACCATGAGACTCTACCGGCGGCATTGGTTGTCCAGGGGCAATAGCGCATAGCTTTCACCTTCCAGGTCGGTTTCGTCTGTTTGATTTCCCAGGCGACTTAATTACGTCCCTGGTACCCCAATCGGCGCGATAGTTGGCTGGTTCGGGTCAGGCGTGAACAGCGCGTTCGGATCAACGGTTGGTGTCGCCTGGTCACACAGCGTCCGGGCGTTGTCGCGTTTAGCCCGCACCGCCCCGTCACTCAGGATGTCAAGCGCGTTGCTGTACTGCTCCCAGGCCGGGCAGTACTCAGTCTGGGCTGCCCAGGCATCGCCATAGGCGGCGTACTGGTTGAACAAGAGCTGGGTCGTATCCAGGTAGCCTGGATTGACGTTGTAGACGCGCAGCAGGGACTGAATCGAGGTGGGGTAGCCGGTGCCAATCGTGTTAATTGCGTCCAGGTAGAGTTCCGCCACATAACGCTCGTAGCTCAGGTCGCCAATATCGCCGAATTCTTCCGCCCGTCCGGTGGTGACAATTGCCTGCGCGAGATCGCCAGCGCGGAAAAGTTGTAGTGCCTTTGTGTTCAAGGCCTGCGACATCATACTGCGTACCGTGCTGGACTCGAACGTTCGATCTGCCGAAAGAATCACATCCAGGGCCTCTATCACGCCATCCCAATCACGCACAGCCATCGCCGAACGCGCCTCATTGAGCAGCGCTGCCAGGTCAAGTGTGTCGCTGCCTATACCGGCAGGCACAAAAGCCTCCGGTGTATTGGTGATTTCCGGCATCGGCGGGGTCGGGCTGGGGACTGAGGTCGAAGTTGGCAGTTTTTCGAGGTACAACGCCGTCGCGGTGGCTGCGTAGTCGCCCACCCCCGGCACAGCAGGGGTCAAAGTCGCCAGATAATGCAGACGCGCCTGGAGCAGTGCCAGATTGCCGCTGGCGATGTCGCCCGGAATCAGCCCCAATTGTGTGTTAATGGCGGCGCTCTGAGTGGCGGTGGCTTCCTGGTGAGCAACCTGCTGGCCGGAAGTCCACCCGGCAACCCCCGACAGGACGATAATCAACCCGGCGAGGCCGAAGACAAACACAGCCATGACCCCCCACAACAGACAGCCTGGCCCGCTGCCCGCTGCTTCGTCGGGTTCCGGCAAGGGCGAGACGACCTTAAACGGTGCGCGCGGCTGGGTTTCTTCCGGTGAAGACATGGCAACTTCCCCTCAACAATCCACATAACAACCGCCCGGTTGTTTACTCCGGGCGGCGAGTCATTATAGCGGAGCGAAAACCGTAAGTACAGCGACGACTGCCCTACGGTGGATGTACTGTTTGTCAGGCACACTCGGTCAATCACTTTCAGTTGAAAACACGGAACGGGATTTACGAATTCACTACCGTGATGACAACATTGCCTTTTTTGCGCCCGGTTTCAACGTAACGATGGGCTGCGGGCGTCTGTTCCAGAGGATAGCGTGCGTCAATATAGGGCTTGATCTGTCCCTTTTCCGCTAACTCTCCAAGAAACGATAAATATTCCAGTTTCTCGCTGGTCGAGCCTTTCACCGAAAGATAAACGCCATTCTCCGCAAGTACATTTTTCAGCTTTTTCTGTGAAGTCTTCCCCACCGCATCAAAAATGACATCATAGGTCTGCGTGTTGTGAGTGAAATCTCCACTGGCGTAATCAATCACCGAGTCAGCGCCCAGTGATTGCACCATCTCGAAGTTAGCCGCGCTGCATACACCGGTCACATCCGCACCGAAGTACTTCGCAAGCTGCACGGCATAGCTTCCGACACTGCCAGAAGCGCCGTAGATCAGCGCACGCTGACCATGTTGGATATTGGCTTTTCGCAGGATTTGTAAGGCGGTCATCCCCCCGACAGGCAGCGCTGCCGCCTGTTCATAGCTGATATTAGCCGGTTTTTCTGCTATGACGCCGGACTTCGATGTTTCCGGCACGCATACATATTCGGCATTTGCGCCAACCCGTAAACCTGTGGTCGTTCCAAAGACATGATCGCCAGCCCGGAAACGGGTTACATCATCACCCACCGCTTCGACCACACCCGCAAATTCATGTCCGGGTATTGATTTGCGCTTCAACCCCATGAGTGCCAGCACCGGATATACCAGTCGTGGCAGTTTCCGCATGACGACATCTCCTGCCGTAACCGTCGCGGCGTGAACTTGAACCAGCACTTCATTGGCTTTGGGGGTCGGTTTTTCTACTTCCTGAAGCCGGAGGCCATCTGCTGAACCCTGGGCTAACTGCACAATGGCTTTCATATTATTCATCCTTTTTCCGTGAGTATGATGCGCTGATACCTCTGCTGGCGAGCTTCGATCACCAACAGATGAACGAGCAGGGATTACGCATGAAGATTGCGGATGAGTTGGAGTCTGAAATCGTTATTGAGGGCGGCTTTGAAGCGTTTGCTCTTGAGACTGCCTTTGGATGGGTCTTGTTTGAGCATAAGGCCTTCCTACTTATGAAGCTGACTCAGGCAGCAAACCAGCGACAACCGCTTCGAGTTCCAGCTTCTCGCCCTGTTCCAATCCGTCAGCGATGGCATCGGATGATAAGGCCGCCTGGAGTTTTTCGACAATCGGATCAATCTGGCTGCGCGTCGCCTCGGCAGTGGCGGCATGATGGCGCACCATGCCCAGGTAGCGCAGCGCCTGGAGCGGATCGGGCGTGATTTCCGCGATCCCGATCAGAATCTCCATGATTGTCGGACTGGCCTTGATCTCCCAGGCCTGCTGAAGCGCCTGCCGGTAGTAGTCGAGCGCCTCGCCCATCTCGCCACGGTCCTTTGCGACATGCCCCATGTTCTGCCAGATTGTTGCCAGTCGTTTGCGGTCACCAATCGCCCGCGCCATCTCCAGGCTTTCCATGAAATAGCTAAAAGCACGGTCATATTCCTTACGCAGGCTGACAGCATACCCCAGGTTATCCAGCGCCAGCGCCACACCGCGCCGCTCTCCAATCGAGCGGCACATTTCAAGCGCGTCCTCAAAATACTGGATTGCGCGTGACAGGTCGTTCTGCACGCCCGCCACACTCCCCAGATTGAGCAGCGCCGTCGCCACCTTGCGCCGTTCCCCGGTTGCCCGCCCAATGTCAACCGTCTCTTCCAGATAACGGGCAGCACGTTCCATTTCCCCTTGCGAAAAGGCCAGAATGCCCAGGTTATTGGTGGATGTCGCCAGTTCTTCCTGGATGCCGTGCTTCCGTGCCAGCCCCAGGCTTTCCTCAAAGTGGCGGTTGGCATCCGCGTAGTCGCCCTGGTCATAGGCCACCATGCCCAGCCGGTTGAGCGAACGGGCAATGCTGCCGTAAGCCTTGATCTTGCGGGCAATCCCCAGGCTCTCATTGACCATCTGATTCGCCTGTTCGTACCGATTTTGCCGCCAGGCCGCTTCGCCCAGCAGATTGAGCGCTGAGGCGATCCGTCCCTTGTTTTTGGCCCGGCGGAAGTAAGCCAGACTCTTTTCCAGAAACATCACCGCCACATCGTTATGTCCATGATGGATGAGCGCCTCACCCAGTTTTTCAGAGATGTCGGCTTCCTGCGCCTCGCTGTCAGCTTCGATCTGTGCGGTCAGCGGGAGCAGCGTCAGCGCCCGCTCAAAATAGGTAATCGCATCGGCAAATGTGCTGATATGCAGCGCGTATTCCCCGGCGCGTTTGGCATAAACCAGTTCCTGGTCCATATCTCCAGCCTCATGCCAATGTCGTGCCAGAATACCGGCCTGTTCCGGCGTATCCGGGTATACCCGCTCGATAGCCTCAGCAACATGGCGGTGCAGCCTAGTGCGTTCAGGTTCAGAAAGATTGGCAATCATGACCTGGCGCAGCTTATCATGGGTGAAGCGCCACTGGCCGTCATCCACTTCGAGAATGGCATGATTGGCGCAGGTTTGCAGCCAGGTCTGCAACCCATCCTGCGTGGTAGAGGCGAGCATGGTGAGGTCGAGTTCCCGCCCGGCGATAGCGGCAGTACGCAAAAAGCCGCGCACATCAGCCGGGATGTGATCCAGGCGGCGCTGGATGATCTGCTGTACACCCCCGGCAACCACCTGTTCCGGCAAAATCATCTGCCCGATGCGGTTCAATCGTCCGGCTTCTTCGGCCAGGGCGCGGACAACCTCCACCAGGAAAAAGACATTGCCCTCAGTTTCGCGCTGGAGCAGGTTAATGATACTTTTCTGCCGCCCGGTTTCGCCCAGAATCGATTCGCTCAACGCGGTCATCTCCTGCGTGGTGAGCCGCTTGAGCGTCATGAGCGTCATATCTGGCAGTTCATCCGGCAGATTGGGATGTTCTTCGGTGATGTAACTGCCTACGATCAGCAGCGGGAAATCCAGCACCATCCGGTTGAGGACTTTGAGGATTTCGAGGCTTTCTTTCGTCCATTGCAGGTCTTCCAGGACCAACAGAATTGGCCGTGACTGGCGGCGGAACAGGCTGGCAACCGCGCCAATCAAGCGCTCCTGGTTGGCTTCACCATCCACCGCCGTTACTTCGGGAATGCTGCGTCCTATCAGCCGTTCAATATCCGGCACGACTTCCCGCAGAATCCCAGCGTCCAGGTCGTCGGTTTCCTCCGCCAGCAGCAGGCGGCGCACTGGGTCGCGCCACAGTTGATACGAAAGGCCGCCGCCCTGCACGCCCTGCCCATGCAGTACCAGTGTCCCTTTCACCAGGGCATGAACACGCAGTTCGTCCAGCAGGCGGGTCTTGCCCACACCGCTTTCACCGCCTACCAGCCAGGCGCTGCCCCGGCCCTCCTCAAACAGGTCTTCCAATGACCCCACCAACTGCTGGAGTTCCGTCTCCCGGCCTACGAACCGGGCAGCCTGTAGGTAACTGTCACGGATGGCGACGGTTTCCTGTGGCACCGGCTGGTTGAGCGCCGCGCTCAGATCGTTGATGATTGCATAAGCGTCCTGGTAGCGGTCATTGGGGTTGCGGCTCACCAGACGGCGCATGATATGGTCGAGTTCGACTTCGCGGTTGACCGGCTCCAGATCAATATCCTGTGTCAGCACGGTCATAATCAGGCTGTTGCTGCCAATATTGCGAAACGGGTGGAATCCGGCAAAAAGCTCATACGCGATCATGCCCACCGCGTAGAAGTCGCTGGCCGGTGTCGCCGCTTCCCCGGTCAGCACCTCCGGGGCAATATACAGCAGGGTGCCGGATACCCCCTGGCTGGGGTCCTGCCGGTCATGCAGTGCCGCCAGGCCAAAGTCCAGCACTTTGAGATCCCCGCCAGGCGTGACAAGCGCGTTATCCGGCTTGATATCACGGTGAATCACCCCCCGGCGGTGCAGGTACGCCAATGCTTCCAACATCTGAATGAGCAGTTGGCAGCGCATCTGCACGGACTGACCCTTGCCTGCCTGGATAATCGTGCGCGGACTCTCTATAAGATTCATGGTGAAATAGGGCTGCCGGGCTTCATCAAAGCCGTAATCCAACACCTGAATCACATAGGGATGGTGCATGGACGCCAGAATCTCAAATTCATGAGCGAGGGCCACCCGGATTTGCTCTGTAATGAGATGCAGCGTGGAATCCGCCCCGTGTCCGGGGGAAACGGCTGTTGTCACCCGTTTGAGCGCGACGGTCTGGCCGGTCAGCCGGTCAACCGTTTTATAGACAGCGCCCATACCCCCGCTGCCGAGTTGTTCAATTAACTGATACCGTTTACCGGCAAATTCGGCCTGACTCTGTACGTCCATAATATTCCTGCCACAACCATTCCTGTTGATTACATTCACTGCGGGAGACAGGCAGCGGGCGTACTCTCACCTGGTCGTCTGCTGCCCTGACCTTGCGGCTACCTATACAACTGTCCAAATATGACTGTACCCCTTTTCCCGCACAGCGCCAATTACAAAAAGTTTATAATCCATTAGAATCGGTTTCAATTCTCTTACATATTGGTAGTTTTAGCAAAACGGAAGTTAGGTTGCTGTAAGCTACAATAGAATATAAAGTAATTGTAGAAAATCTTAAAAACGGTCTGAAAATTCACCTAGCTATCTGTTAAGTGAGACGCCGTATCTTAGGCCTTTCAGGGGGAATTCAGACGTTTAATTATAGATCAATGGAGTAGTTGAGGGAGACTGCAAGATGGCTGTATCTGGATTGCTACAGCGAAAACGATTATGGTTCTTATTGGCGACTCTCCTGCTTTTATCATTGAGCTGGGTTGGAGTTGGTTCACTCGCTGCCCAAGAATCCCTGGAAGCCTGCGCCTTTACAGAAGAAATGGCGGAAGGCCAGGGCTTTAATGTACAAGGGCTGGGTTTCAACGTGCAAGGGCTGGGCTTCAATGTCGCCGGGCTGGGCTTCAATGTCGCCGGGCTGGGCGTCAATGTCGCCGGGCTGGGCGTCACAACCGAGGATGTGGCACTTGAACTGATTGACGCGGATAACGTCGTCCATGATGCGACTGGCGCGACCCCGGTTGACCAGTGGCTCCCCGGTATTCTGGCAAATATCGAGGGTGGTACCGGCTTTGGTGAGACACCAACCGCTATCCTGGTGGTGGATGATTTCGCCGGACAACCGTTTGCCGAAGGGCCGTATTCGATTGAAGACCCGCACGGCAAGAAGGTGTCGGATGTCGTCCACAGCCTGCTGACGGTACTGCAAACGACCTACCCCGAACTGCCGATTACGGTTGTGCCTATTGACATCAGCGACAGCACCGCGAACTACCGGATTGACCAGATTGTCCCCAAACTGCGTACAACCATCAACGGCCTCATGGATGATGGGTACAAGCACTTTGTGATTAACATGAGCTTTGGTATTCTGCCCTGTGATACCGTCGCAGCGGTAGGGGATCAAACCGTCAATTTCAACTTTGATAACGCAGTACAGGCGGTCAACGAAGCCAATACCTTCCAGGAAGTAGACAATATCCTTGAATGTGTGACCAAAGTTGACAAACATACGTACATCGCTCATTTCGGCTACGAGAATCCCAATGGTTCAGCCATCATCGTCGCACCCGGGCCGGATAACTTCCTCACAGGTGGCGGGCTTTCCAGTGATGAACTGCGGATTCAAACACCGTTTTACTTCGGGCGGCCCAATGTTGTTGAGGGGCGTCCAGGCCGATCAGACTTTTATCCCAACAGTGCCTTCCAGGTCGTTTTCAACGGCAGCAACCTGGTATGGAACCTGTATGGTCACACCGAAACTGCCAACAAATACAGCAAGCGCTGCGACCCTGCGCCTACACCGTATCCCAATTACCATGACGACGATGATCACGACGACGACGATCACGGCGGATACGGCGGATACAGCGAAGGAAATCTGGTCGCAACGATGGGTGGCGAGTATGGTGGATGGTGGTGGTGGGTACCGGAAGTCACGAACATCCTCGAATGTGTGGCGGATAATGGCGATGGCACGCTGACGGCGCACTTCGGCTACCAGAATCTGGAGGAATTCCCGGTATTAATCCAGGAAGGCTACAAGAACAACCTGACCGGCGGCGGGCTTTCGGAAGATGAGCTTGAACTGGCAACACCCATCTACTTTGGCACGCCCAATGGCGTTGATGACCAACCGGGACGCTCGGCGCTCTTCCCCAACAGCGCGTTCCAGGTGACGTTCAGCGCTGAATTGCCGCTGACATGGACTTTACTATCTAACAGCGTCACCGCCAGCAGTGAAAGTCCGGCCTGCATCAGTTCCGAAGGTTACGGTTTCAGCAACTACTTCGGGGAATCGCTGGGCCTGCAAGGGGATCAGATCTCCGATCTGTACAACAATCTTCTGAACCAGGTGGCGGAAGATGAAGCGGTATTGGCGGCGCTCCAGGCCGAGTTGCAGTATTGGCTGGGACAGAATCAGTCGAGCAGCGGCATCCGGGTCATCCCGGTAGCTTCTGCGGGCAACTCGCGCTACTACTATCCACGCACCAATCCTACCGACTTCAACGAACCGCTGCCCATCGCGCCGCCTTTCAGCCCCGCGAGTATGCCGGAAACCATCGCGGTGTCGGCATTGCTGGGCAATCTGACCGAGCCGCTGGATACCGTGTCACCGGATAACCGGGGCAGCCTGTGGCGCTTCTCGCAGGACGGCAACATCGCCGTACCCGGCGGGACGATCAAGACCGGCGCGAACCAGATTTATATCGGCACATCGTTCGCCGCACCGTATGTGAGCATGATCTCTGCGCTGTGGCTGACCTATGATGATGCCTGCACCTATACCACCGCCAACCGGCCTCCGATCAATCTGACTACCGCCGGCGATTTCATGAACGGGTTCTTCACTGACCCCAGCAGTGCCTATCCGCTGACGTGCGAAATCCCAACGGATGAGGTGGTTGAGGTCGCCATAGATATCCGGCCTGAGTCACGGAAGAACATCATCAACCTGAACTCTGCCGATAAATTCGCGGTAGCGATCTTCGGTAGCGAGTCGTTAGATGCCCGTGACATTGACCCGCGCAGCCTGACACTGGCCGGGGCGCCGGTTGTCACCTACTGGAACGGCTTCCCAATCGTGCTGATCCACGATGTTAACCGTGACGGTAAAAAGGACATGGTGGTTTATTTCCTCATCCAGGATCTGGATGTCTCAACGGAAGACACCCAGGCGACCCTGGTGGGTGAGCTTTACGACGGCACGGCTATCACCGGGAGCGACTCGGTGGAGATCATCCCGCTGGCAGCGCCGCGCCTGTATCTCCCGTGGGATGGCGCGACCCTGTGGTCACACTTCGCCTGGCTCAAGTGGAGTCCGGTAACGGCCTCAAGCTGCTACCTGGTACAGGTCCATAACGCGCCCTTCACTTCCGACGATCAGGAAGACGTGATGTGGGATGCGACCGTCGTGAGCTATCCAGGGATTGTGACATCGTTCCTGTACGACGGTACTTACTACTGGCGCGTGCGGGTTGGCGGGTCTTGCAACATCCCGCCCGGCCCCTGGAGTGAGGTACGCTCCTTCCGGGTACGTTAAGTCGAAGACAAGCTCGTGAAACAGGATACCGGGGACTCAGGCGAGTCCCCGGTATTTTTTGTACCTGACTTGTGTGATTTAATAGAGATGGATGTTACCCCTATTATAGTGAAACAGGAGCGGCAACCCATCATGAATGGTGTCATTGTTACCGAGAATCTCACACGGCGCTTTGGGGAAACCCTCGCGGTAGACCGGCTTTCGCTAACCGTCGAAGCCGGGGAGGTCTTCGGCTTTCTAGGTCACAACGGCGCCGGCAAAACCACCACCGTCCGCCTGCTGAATGGCGTGCTGCTGGCCGATGGCGGCGCGATGCAGGTGTTAGGACGCTCCCCCCAGTCCGATGGCCCGGCGGTGCGGGCACGTACCGGCGTGCTGACCGAAACGCCTTCGCTTGAGGAACGGCTGACTGCCCGCGAGAACCTGACAGTTTATGCCAATCTCTACGGCATCGCGCTACCCCAGATTAAAAAGCGGGTGGACACGGTGCTGGAAATGTTTGATCTGGCCGAACGCGCCGACGAAAAGGCGGGCGCTTATAGCAAAGGGATGAAACAGCGGTTAGCCCTGGCGCGGGCGCTGCTCCACCAACCAGAACTGCTCTTCCTGGATGAACCGACTGCCGCGCTTGACCCGGTAGCCGCCCGCCAGGTACATGAAATCATCACCCACCTGAGCCGCGATGAGGGGCGGACGGTGTTCCTGTGTACCCACAACCTGAATGAAGCTCAGCGGCTGTGTGACCGGGTGGCCGTGATGGAACACGGGCGAATGCTGGCGCTTGGCACGCCAGCGGAACTAGGGCAGCAGTTAGGCGGAAGGGCGCGGCTGGAAATCGAAGTCGCGCCGGGGGATACCGGGCAGGCCGCCGACCTGCTGCGGTCTGCCGGAGCAACCGAAGTCCGTGTCGAGCATGATACGCTGTATGCCGCCGGAATCCACCGTGAGGCAGTCCCAGGACTGCTGGCGGCCCTGGTCACGGCGGGGATACACGTCTACCGGCTGACTCCGGTTGAACCCTCGTTAGAAGATATTTACTTTGCGATCCATGACCGGGCGAATGGGGAGGTGGCATCATGAATTGGCGAGCGATACGGGCAATTGTCACCAAAGACTGGAAAGTAATCCGTCAGAGCCGTTCGGTGATTCTGCCGATGGTCCTCCTGCCGGTGATTATCCTCGTGCTGCTGCCGGGCGGAATGGGCCTGCTGCTGAGTAATTTACCATCCGACAGCCCTGACCTCACGAACATGACGAGCGACATGCAGATGTTCTTCAACAATATGCCACCCAGCATTGCGGCGGCGCTGGACGGCCTGACAACCGAGGCGCAGAAAACAGCGGTGCTCTTCCTCGTCTATATCTTCGCGCCGCTGTACTTGATCCTGCCGATCATGGTCGCCAGCGTAGTCGCCGCCGATAGTTTCGTGGGCGAAAAAGAACGTAAAACCCTGGAAGCCCTGATCTACGCGCCGACTTCTGACCGGGAATTGTACGTCGCCAAGATGCTGCTCCCCTGGATACTGGCGGTGGCGGTTTCAGTAATCGGTGCGTCGCTGTATGCAATTGTCGTCAATGTTTCGCTGTGGCCGATGATGGAACGTGTTTTCTTCCCCAATATGACCTGGGTATTATTGGCGCTGTGGGTTTCTCCGGCAGCGGCGGGACTCGGGCTGGGAGCGATTGTGCTGGTGTCGTCGCGGGCCAGCACCTTCATGGAGGCGCAGCAGACCGCCGGCTTAGTCGTGATCCCGATTGTCGTGCTGATGATTTCGCAGATGGCCGGTATTGTCTATTTCGGCGTGGAAATGGTGCTGGTGTTGGGTCTTATACTGTGGCTGATTGACGCTGTGATTCTGTGGTACGGGGCGCGGCGCTTCCAGCGGGGTGAACTCATGGCGCGGCTGTGATTCTGCCCGCTTGAACGGAACAAAAGTACACTGGAGCGCGTCTTAAATCATGTCCGGCGTGGTTGTAGTGCATTAAAACCCTAAAGTCGGGGGGAGACAAAGGCTTAAGCCTCTTGTTCGTGGCAAAAACACCCCACAACCTTACGGATTTACGGTACTAAAGCCACCCGGTTAAAGTTAAATAGCAAAGGACACCTGTGATGTCAAAACAGATTCTGATTCTCTGCTGTCTACTCGTATCAAGTCTGAGCGGAGTGGCGCTGGCTCAGGATGACCCGGTAGTCGTTGCCGTCAACGATAACAACCAGTTCGCGTTCGATCTCTATCAGCAGATGCGGACTGTCAGCCAGGATAGCTTCGTGTTTTCCCCGCTGAGCGTCTCGCTGGCGCTGGCGATGACGTACAACGGTGCAGTGGGGACGACGGCGGACGACATGGCGGCGGCGATGCATTTCTCGCTCAATAAGGACAGGCTCAATCAGGTGCTGGCAACGCTCACCGCCCAACTGCTGGAAAACGGCAACGCCGAGGCCAGCGACTTTGAGGAGGAACGCCGCCTCGCAATCGCCAACACCCTGTGGGGGGAACAAACTTTCCCCTTCAATCCGGATTTTATAACCGGGCTGCAAGATGCCTACGGCGCAGGGCTGGAACTGGTGGATTTTGTCAACGCGGCGGAAGATGCCCGGCAGATGGTCAATGGCTGGGTCGAAGACCACACCAACGGTCTGATTAAGGACATCGTGCCGCCCGGCGTGATTAATTCCATGACGCGGTTGGTTTTGGCAAATGCGATCTACTTCAAGGCCAACTGGCTCAACGGCTTTAACCCGGTGCTGACGCAGGACCAGGCCTTCACACTGCTGGATGGCAGTTCTGTGGATGTGCCGATGATGCACACGCAAGAAACCATGCTCTACCTGGTGGGGGAAAACTACGAGGCGCTCAGCCTGCCCTATGGTGGTGGGATGGCGATGGAGATTTACCTGCCCGCCCCCGGTGAATTCGAGGCATTCGAAGCAGCCTTCACGCCGGAGTCTCTGCTCATGTTCCGCAACAGTGCGACAATGGGACCGGTGCTGCTGACGCTGCCGAAGTGGAAGACCGAAACCGAAGCGCCGATGGGCGATCTGCTCCAGGCGATGGGCATGGCAAATGCCTTTACGCCGGACGCCGATTTCAGCGGCATGTATGATGCCACACAAACCGACGAGACACTGTTTATCGGCGCGATACTGCACAAAGCGTTCATCAGTGTGGATGAAAATGGCACGGAAGCTGCTGCCGCGACGGTGGTTGTTATGCGGGCAACCGGCGCGCCTATGCCCGCTGAGCCACACGAGTTTGTGGTAGACCGCCCCTTCATCTACACGATTGTAGACCAGAACACCGGGTCGGTACTGTTTATCGGGCGCGTGCTGAACCCGGCGTAACGCCTATTCGTCAAAGCGGCGGGCTAACACCAGGATGAAGCTGCCCCGTGTGTCGCTGTTACCGACTTCCCCGCTGAAGCGCGCCGCCCGGATATAGTACAGCCCGGTGCGAGCGATACGGTAACGGGCGATGCGGGCATTCTGGCCGCCACCGCCATCATCATCGCTGACAAGCGCCGTCAGTTCCTCATTGAGGAGGCTCACAACCGGGTCGAGGTCACCATCGCCCCGGTTGAGCGAGACGGTAATCACATCGCCATCGGTCCCCCAGAACGAGAACAGCAGTTCCGGCGTGAATTCATCCAACCGCCCGGTGATGGTCGTGCCATAGCTGATGCGCTGCGCGTCAGGTGCAACCGTATCGAAGGCATTGCCCAGCGTTTGCAGTTCCAGCCGGTAGCCGCCGGTTGTTTTGCCATTCTCGCGGTCAAAACGGGTCGCCAGAATATAGTAGGTGCCATCGGCGGGAATGAGAAACCCTTCGATTTTGGCGTTCTGGCCGCCGCCGCCGTCGTCATCGCTGACGAGTTCTTGCAGTCCGGCGTTCGCCAGGGCGAGGAAGGCATCCAGGTTGCCACTCGTCCGGCTCATACGGACGGTCACCAGGTCATCTTTCTTCGCCTCAAAGCGATAGTAACGCACGTTATAGCGTGCCGTCAGGTCATTTTCGGAGACTTCCCCCATCGTGATGGCGATAGCCGCCTCCGGGGAATTGCCCAGGCCGCTGTTATCCGCTTCCTCCACCGTGAGGACAAATCGCCCGGCGGTGGTGCCGTTGGCCGCGCCGTAACGGGTGGCGACGATAATGTATGTCCCGGTCTGCTCGATGAGTAAATTGGTGATATTCGCGTCGAGATCGCCTCCCAACACGTCATCATTTTCAGCAATCACAAAGGCGTTGCTATCCACCACCTGGAGATACGGGTCGAGATCACCGGAATCACGCAGCATCCGAATGTTGATGATGTCGCCCTCATTGGCGCGAAAGCTGTAGTACACCTGCGGCGCAAGGTTGGTGATGTTGTTAATCACCGTGTCGCCATAACGCAGGGCGCTGCCATTGGCTGAACTCACGCCGATGCGCTCAATCGCCAGTTCGTAGTCGCCGCTGGTCATCCCCAGCCCGTAGCCAAACCGCCCCACGATCACAAAATAGCGCCCACTCTGGGGGATCGTCAGAGTCGGGATGGCCGGGCTGAGACCACCGCCTGTGTCATCCAGGCTGGCGACGATCGTCCCGGTTGTATCTAAAACGGTCAGTGTCGGGTCGAGCCTGCCACCCGTGACCCGCAGTGTAATCGCAATGACATCCCCGCGCAGTCCGTCAAAATAGTACACGGCGCGGGGCGCAGCATCGGTAATCCGCCCGGTGACACGCCCGCCATAGGTGATGGTATCCGGCGTAGTTTCATCCTGGGCAAAAACCGAGGTGGTCAGGAGCAGGCCGAAGCAAAAGAGGAAGAACAGTCGTTTTCGCAGCATGAGTCCATTTTACCCGCGCCGCTGCTTCCCGCGCCAGCCTTCGGTGAAAGCCGGGCCGGTTAGGTCGGTCTAAAGCAAACGCGCCCCCGATTGAGAGAGCATCTGGTGTTGTGATTTGCGCGGTGCCGCCCTGATGTTTTGGAGAATTAGTGCCTCTATCGTGGCAAAAAGCAGGGAGCGGAAGTCACGACTTTAGCGTATACGAACTTCCTTTTGTGTATCCAAGTGGTTTTCTACAACATCTTGGATACCTCAGACCTCCAATAGATGAAGAGTTCTTGGCTTAACCGATTTGCCGACTCGTTCATTGATGGAATGTTCAATTTCTCTAGCTTATCAATTTCCTCTTTTACTAGCTCATGTAACCTCACCAGAACTTCTGATTTAGAAAAATCTACAGACTGTGAAGCATTATTTTCGACAATTTCGGGTATTCTTTTTAGTGTCGTATTTAGCCAGTGCATGTAGAAATACAGGGTAATCTCATCAGTTGACAATTCTTCAGTCTCTATGCTGTGTGTTGCTTCCTTGATTTTATCTGAAGCATAAAAGATGATCTTATCTCCTTCACTTTCAAGAAGTTTGTCTAATTGATTTGCTATTGGATAAGATAGATCTTCAGTTCCGGCTATCCTCTCTCTTTCATCTATTAGCCAGTTTGCTGCATCTTCACGTTGGCCTGACCATGATTCCTCTCTCTTTACAGCTTTACAATCAATACCTTCATCAAAGATATAGTGAAAACTGGATAGGATATCCCATGTCATATTACACACAATATAGTAGGTTTTCATTGGCAGTTCCTCCGCATCTTCTTGCCTTGTACTGCGGTGGTTTTTCTGGAACACATCAACAGGAGATGAAGGTAGGATAGCGCGACTGCGCCAGCGTCGCCACCTCAAACACCGCCGGTGGGCGTGTCCGCTCCGCCATTCGTCATCTGATTGGCGGCGTTGGTGGTATTCGCGCCACCACTGGATTCACCGTTAAGCTTGTGTATACTTTACAGAGTTGAAAAATCGCACTATAATGGCGTTAGTGAAATTCAGAACATTCAGAATAAATTGAACATAACGCCCCAGATGAGTTAAGGGATGCTTGAGTGATGAGCAATTGGAACACGATCACCGAAAAAGTAAACGCCGGGGAACGGTTGACCTATGAGGACGGCGTCTGGCTGTTTGAGCAGCGCGATGTCATCAAAATCGGCAAGCTGGCGCAGGTGGTGCGCCGCCGCTTGCACGGGGACAAAGTCTATTTCAACAAAAATCGCCACATCAACCCGACTAATGTGTGCGCTTTCCACTGTAATTTCTGCTCCTTCGCCCGTACTGCCGAAAAGATGGAGGGGGCGTACACCTTCATGCCGGAGCAGATTCCGGATAAGGTGCGCGGCGCGGTGGAGGCCGGGGTGCGAGAGTTCCACATCGTCGGCGGGCTGCACCCGGAACTCGGTTTTGACTATTACCTGGACATCCTGCGGACGCTCAAGCGGGAGTTCCCCCACATCCACCTCAAGGCGTTTACGGCGGTGGAAATTGACTTCTTCAAAGACCTGACGAACCAGACACACGAACAGGTCTTGCAGCAGCTGATTGACGCCGGGCTGGACAGTATGCCGGGCGGTGGCGCGGAGATTTTCCATTGGGATGTGCGTCGTAAAATCTGCCCGGAGAAGGCCAACATGGAAACCTGGCTGGCGGTGCATGATGCCGCTCACCGCCTGGGACTCAAGACCAATGCGACGATGCTCTACGGACATATCGAGAAATACGAACACCGCGTCCACCACATGGTCGCTCTGCGTGAACAGCAGGATAAATCCGGCGGATTCCAGACGTTTATCGGGCTGGCCTTCCACCCGGAAGAAAATAATCTGGGACGCCGCCTCAACCGCCAGTGGACAACCGGCGTAGACGACATCAAGACGCTGGCGATCAGTCGTTTGATGCTGGATAACTTCTCTAACATCAAAGCCTACTGGGTGATGCTCACGCCGGAACTGGCGCAGGTTGCCCTGAGCTTCGGCGCGAACGACATGGACGGCACGATCATCGAGGAACACATCTACCAGGATGCCGGGGCGCGGAAACAGGCCATGACGGTTGAGCAATTGAAGAACTTCATCCGTTCGGCGGGCTACACCCCGGTTGAGCGCGACACAGTCTACAACGAGATTGAGGTGTTTGTGTAAGAGCGGTTACGTTAGTCCCTCCGAATCTGCGGTTCTCCGTCCCCTCTCCAAATTGGAGAGGGGAAAACGAGCGCAGCGAGTAGGGGTGAGGTTTCGAGGCATAGCAGATGTCGGAAAATTCGAATGTACCATTCCATACGCCGCCCGAACTTTGGAAAAACCTCAAACCGCTGGCCCGCCAGATGCGTCATGAACCCACTCCGGCGGAAAATGCGCTCTGGGAGCGGCTTCGTAACCGGCGGGTAGCCAGGGCTAAATTCCGACGACAATACACTATTGAACGCTTCATTGTGGATTTTGTCTGCGTGGAGCTTCGCCTGATTATTGAAGTAGACGGCGATATTCACGACTTACAAACAGAGTATGATGCCGCACGCCAGGCCTTTTTAGAGTCACAGGGTTTTTGTGTGCTGCGCTTCAATAATGGGGATGTCTTGCAGTCTCTGGACGCTGTTGTAACTGTGATTGGGGAAACGTTGGTCAGCCGGGCAAAGGGCTTACCTCACCCCTAAGTCCCCTCTCCGAGCGGAGAGGGGACTTATACCCGCCCTCTGCCCCTAATTGGAGCGGAGACCGGCGGATAGGAGGGATTACCACAATGACCGCACACATCAAACCGCAGATCACCTTCGCAGCTTATACGACATTATCGTTCTGGTTCAGCGAGTAACCCCCCCCATGCACATCAGCGACGCCTATACTCAATGGGCAGCGACCTACGACACCGACCACAACCTGACCCGCGACCTCGACGCAACGATGACCCGGCAGGCGTTAAGCGGGCAGCGTTACGGCGCGGCACTGGAACTCGGCTGCGGCACCGGGAAGAATACCGCGCTGCTGGCGAACATCTCCGGGCGGGTGTATGCGTTGGACTTTTCCGAAGGGATGCTGGCGCAGGCGAAAGCGAAGATCAAGGCCGAGCATGTGCAGTTCACGCTGGCCGACCTCACCCAGCCCTGGCCGTGTTCGACGGCGTGCGTCGAACTGGTCGTCTGTAACCTGGTGCTGGAACACATCCGCGATCTCGACTTCATTTTTGAGGAAGCGGGGCGCGTGCTGGCAGAAGGTGGGCAGTTTTATATCTCGGAACTGCACCCTTTCAAACAGTACCAGGGCAAAAAAGCCGTGTTCCAGCGGGGAGGGGCGCAAACCGAAATCCCTGCATTTGTGCATCACATCTCGGATTTTGTCGCCTCGGCACAGAAGGCCGGGTTTGCGCTGACGAAACTGGGCGAATGGTGGCACGACGACGACCCGCCGGATACGCCCCGACTGGTGACGTTCCTGTTTACGAAATGACGCAGCATGAAACACAGATGAAGAGACAATGACCATGCCTGATCGTTACGCCGTCACCGGAGCATTCGGATATTCCGGCCAATACATCGCCCGCCGTCTGCTGGATGCCGGGCACGAAGTTATCACGCTGACCAACTCGCTGCACAAGCCCAATCCCTTCGGTGACCGGGTCCAGGCTTACCCTTTCAATTGGGACAACCCGGTGGCGCTGGCTGAGTCGCTGCGCGGTGTGGATGTGCTCATCAACACCTACTGGGTGCGCTTCAACCATGATAACTTCACGCATCGTGTGGCCGTTGAAAACACGCTGAAGCTTTTCCAGGCGGCAAACGAGGCAGGCGTGCGCCGGGTGGTGCATGTCAGCATCACGAACCCATCCGAGCACTCACCGCTGGAATATTTTTCCGGCAAAGCCCACCTCGAACGCGCCCTGACAGAGTCGGGATTATCCTATGCCATCCTGCGGCCTACGGTGTTGTTTGGCAAAGAGGACATTCTCATCAATAATATCGCCTGGGCGCTGCGGCATTTGCCGGTGTTCGGCATGTTTGGCGACGGGAGATACCGCTTGCAGCCAATATATGTGGATGACCTGGCGGCGCTGGCGTTGGAACAGGGCGCGAAGACCGAAAACACGGTTATTGATGCGATTGGGCCGGAAACATTCACCTATAGGGAACTGGCACAGACCATCGGGACGATTATCGGAGAGCGCAGACCGGTACTCCCAATGCCACCGCGCCTGGCCTATTTCGCCGGAGGCATTATCGGGCGGGTGAATGGCGACGTGATGATTACATGGGAAGAAGTGCTGGGGCTGATGGCCGACCTCCTCTATGTGGACTCGCCGCCTGCCGGAGCAACGAAACTCACTGATTGGGCACAAAAACACGCAGACACGCTTGGCAAGCGCTATGCCAGTGAACTCGGACGGCGGCAATAAAGCGACTCCAGGAGCAAAGATCACTGTATGTCATCCCATCCCATTACCATCATCGCGTTTTTTGTGCTTTTGTTCGTGCTCATCTGGGGCTATGAACGGCTGGCGCAGTGGTTTTTTCAGAAACGATTCGGCGTCACCGTGTATACCCGTCAACGGGGTGGCGACCACAGTACCTGGCATATCGTGGGCGCGAAAAACACGGGTCAGCACTTGTTGATTCATGTGCTGCATATTATTGGCGGTATCATCGCGCTGGGGATGGCCTTTGCCCTGACCTTTGGGGTGGATAAGCTGATTGTTCCACTCCTCGGCAGCTAACACGCAGGCGGAGTTATTGAGGGAGACACATGGATACCCAGACACAAATGGTAGAGTTTCGCGGCAACGGTGATAGGGTGCCCGGCTATCTGGCCCAGCCGGTTGGCGGCGGGACATTTCCAGCAGCGGTTGTGATTCAGGAATGGTGGGGGCTGAACGACCACATCAAGGATGTCGCCCGGCGGCTTTCGGCGGAAGGTTTTGTCACCCTCGCGCCCGATCTCTACCGGGGGCAGGTGGCCGCGGAACCGGATGAAGCCCGCAAGCTGGCAATGGAACTTGACCGGGATCGTGCTATCAAGGATATTCAAGGCGCGGTGGATTTCCTGGTTGAACTGTCCAATGTCGCGCCCAAACAGGCCGGGATTATCGGCTTCTGCATGGGCGGCGGGCTGGCGGCCTGGATGTCATCGGTTGGCAAGCGGGTCGGCGCGGTGGCGGTCTTCTATGGTGGACGTGCGGCCATGACTGACGACGAGGCACAGCGGGTATCGGCTGCTTTCCTGGGTATCTATGGTGAAAAAGATGGCAGCATTCCGCTGGATGTGATACACAGCAACGAACAAATGCTCAAAGCACACAATAAGCCGTGCGAATTCATCATTTACCCTGACGCGCCGCACGCTTTTTTCAACGATACGCGCCAGTCCTACCGCCCGGAAGCCGCCGCCGATGCCTGGAAACGGACGCTCAGTTGGTTCCGGCAGTATCTCCAGTGAGGCTGGAGGCGTTAGTCGAGGTCATGACTGAACATGGCACTGCAACCGTTTCAATTTAACAATCTATGGGCCGCACTGGCGCTGTGGGCGCTGCTCTATTGCGCTGACTACTACCTGACGCTGCGGGGCGCAAGCCTGATGGCACAATACGGCAAAACGTACTTCGATACGGGTGGCAGTTACGAGCTGAATCCGCTGTTTCAGAAAGACATTGACCGGCTGCGGCGTGTCAGCCCGCGTTTTATCCTGATCCTGGTGGGCGCGGGAGTATGGCTGGTTCTGGTATGGGGACTCACACAATACCTTCATATCCCCCAGGCGTTTGCCGCCGGAGCCGGGTTGCTGCTCCTGATGGAAGTGCCGGTGCTCACTTCGCATGTCCGTAATCTGGCGTTGTTCACGGCGCTCAGGACTCCCGGCGCGGTGGAAGGCCATATTGCCTACTCACGCTGGGTATCGCTCCGCATGACTTCCTGGAGCTTTGCATTGTGGGGCGTGCTGTATGCTTTGTTCTTCGCACTGACCGGAAGCTGGCTGTTTTTCGGCGGCATTATCAGCATGTTCCTTCTGTATAACCGTTTCGTTCGTATGAGTATGTATTCCCGGCGACAACTTCAAGCGCCGCAGAACCAGGTAGAAGAAAGTGAAGTGTAAGCAACAATGACCCTCAATATCGGATTAATTGACTATCTTAACACCATGCCGTTCCACTATGATCTGGCTGAACGGTTGCAAAATGCGGATGTGCATTTCGAACGTGGCGTGCCATCCCAACTGAACCGGGCGCTGGCAGCGGGAACCATTGACCTCGCGCCGATTTCCGCCATAGAAGCCGCCCGCAACGCCGCCGATGTGGTGGTGCTGCCGGGATTGAGCATCGCCAGTCTGGGCGCGGTGAAAACCGTCCTGCTTTTCTCATGGGCGTCGGACATCAGTGACCTGGATGGGCAGTCTATCGCGCTGACCGATCATTCCGCGACCAGTGTCGCGCTGCTGAAAGTGCTGTGCCGGGATCGCTACCACATCCAGCCGGAATTTACCGTCACCAAGCAGCATTTACCGAGTATGCTGGCCGACCACCAGGGCGCGCTGGTCATCGGGGATGATGCCCTGGTCGAGAGCGTGCGCCACCGGGCACTGAGCAGTCCCAGCGGGTGGGATTTGCCGTATATCTATGATCTGGGCGACGAATGGCTGAAAATGACCGGGTTGCCATTCACCTTCGCGGTGTGGGCGGCGCGGCGAGACAAGGCCGAGGCGCTGGCACAGGCGGGCGTGTTCGATGCGCTCTACGCCTCCACCGAAACCGGTCTGACCGATACGGCGCGGGAGAACCTCGCAAAAGCGTATGCGGCGCGGTTGGGGCTGCCCGCCGGGGCGTGCCGCCGCTACCTGCGTGACCTGCGTTATCACCTGATGGATGATGACCTGGCCGGGCTGCGGCTGTTCCTGGAACTGGCGCTGGATGATTTTTCCTGGGATTCGCTGACATTCTGGGGCGAGCGTGAGGTCGCGCATTAAATGGCGGCGTTCATCACTGGCATTGACGGAGTTACGGAGAAACCTTAGCATGAGTGAACATGGGATCGGCAGCCAGGTGGTGACGCAGATTGCCATCGTTGTACATGATATTGAACAGTCCATAGACCACGTTAGCCGCGCCTTTGGCATGGCAAAACCAGAAATCATCATCACCGACACGGTGGAGAAGGCCCGCACCAACTACCGGGGTACGAGTTCCCCAGCGCAGGCGAAACTGGCGTTTTTCCACCTGGGGCAGGTTGACCTGGAGTTAATCGAACCCATCGGCGGGCCGAGTATCTGGCAAGAGCATCTGGACACGAAGGGCGAAGGGGTGCATCATATCGCTTTCGCAGTGCCGGATACTGCCGCCGCTGTCGCCGCGCTCAAAGAGCAGGGTATGGCTGATGTCCAGCACGGCTACTTTGAGGGTGGCATGTACACTTATGTAGACACCGCGCCGCAGTTGGGGGTGATGCTCGAACTGCTGGAGTTTTTCGGGAAGTAGCCGATTGAATTGAGACGGAGTAACGGGAGACCATAAACCGATGACCGAACCACAGATTCAGGCGCAGATTGACCAGATTCTCGCCAGCGTGCATGATGGGAAACGCATCAGCTATGAGGAAGGCCTGCTGCTCTACCAGCACGCCGAACTGCTCGACCTGGCCGACGCCGCTAACGCCCGGCGGCAGCAGCTTGTCCCCGGCGATCAGGTGACGTACCTGATTGACCGCAACATCAACTACACCAATGTCTGCGTCACCGACTGCCAGTTCTGCAACTTCTACGCCCTGCCGGGAGACACCGAAAAGGGCTATGTGAATACCAAGCTCATCCTGGGCGGGAAGATCAAAGAGGCGCTCGACCTGGGCGCGACCCGCATCCTGATGCAGGGCGGCCATAACCCCGATTTACCGTATGAGTATTACATCGAACTGGTGGACTGGATTCACAAGACCTTCCCGGCGATTGAGATCAACGCCTTCTCGCCCAGCGAAATCCAGTATATGGGCATCATCAGTGGCAAGAGCTGGCATGAAATCCTGAGCGACCTCAAGGCCGCCGGGCTGATGGGACTGCCGGGTGGCGGCGGCGAAATCCTGGACGATGAAATTCGCAAGCGCGTCAGCCCGAAGAAGATCATGACGGACGACTGGTTCGGGGTGATGAAAGTCGCCCATGAACTGGGACTGACAACGACCAATACGATGGTGATTGGCTTCCGCGAGGAACTGCGTCACCGCCTGAACCACCTCCAGCGGCTGCGCAACGAGCAGGACGACAGCCTGAAGCGCTTCAATAACGGCTTCAATGCCTTCATTAGCTGGACGGTGCAGATCGAGAACACGCCGCTGGCCCGCAGCCGCTTCGCCGATGAATACGGCGGCACCAGCACCGAATACCTGCGGCACACCGCGATTGCCCGCATTTTCCTGGATAACATCCCGCACATTTCCGCCAGTTGGCCGACGCAGGGCGCGAAGGTCGGGCAGATGGCGCTTCACTTTGGCTGTGACGACTTCGGCAGCACGATGATCGAGGAAAACGTCGTATCGTCCGCCGGGGCGATCACCAAAGTCAGCCCGATGATGGAAGTCCATGAAATCCAGCGGCAGATTCGCATGGCGGGCTTCGTCCCGGCACAGCGCAACACCAAGTATGAGACGCTTCAGGTCTTCGACGGACCGGATGCCAGCGACACCCTGGAAACACTGGATGATGTCGCCAACGCCGCCGCCAAAAACACCTGGGCGCCCATGACGGTGATTGACTAAGGCAGCGAGTCCTGAGAAAAACCGGTAGGGACTGGGCTTGCCCTGTCCGCGAATAGACACAATCTCAAAAAAACAACAGCGCCAGGCCGCCCCCGGCGCTGTTTTTTGTCGCGCCCTACTCCCGGCGGAGCATTGGCCCCAGCTTGCGTCCGCCGTTTTTGCGTCGCATCCTATTTAGCGAGTTGGAGGCTTTTTTGCGATTTCAAGTTCCATCGTCAACCGCCCGACTATGCGCTCCAATTCGGCAGTACATGCCTGCTCATCGCTGTCTGCACCATGCTTCTCGAAAACCTGCGGAGCGGCCACCAGAAACTACCGCTTCCGGTTCCCAATCATCTACCCGGTGAGCTGATGTTCACAGCACAGCTCTGTCAGGCTCTCCTCGCCCGACAGCAGATGCAACACCACCTGACTTTTGAATTCTGCGCTAAACTCGCGTCTCTTGCTCATCTGACCTCGCCCTTTCATGGACTACACTACTGCGTTTAGTACCGTATCCAATCTTAGGGGATCAGTACAGGTCACTCCAATTCTCTGCATTGGTCATTCATTCTCCGTAATTATGTAGATAAATATAACGCCGCTGTCCAGCACGATCACACGCCGGTTGTCCGGTGACCAGATCACCTGGGCATTGTTGGCCGGATTGTAGGTGTGGACGTAGAAATGCCGGTTAAAGGTGTGCAGCGTCGCGCCGGTCTGCGGATCAATTACCCGGATCAGTCCATCGCGTCCGTAAGTGGCGATCAGGGTACTATCCGGTGACCAGACGACATCACTTATTGCGGTCAGGTGCGCTGTTGGCGTCTGGGTCTGCACATCCCAAATTATCCCGTTGTCGAGGTCGTCGAAACCGATAAGCAGCCGGGCGTTGGGGCTGAAAATCGCCTTTCTGACCCGACCGGTCAAACCAGTCAGCACCGGCGCAGGTTGCCCTTCTCCTGCAACCCCTTCGCCCCCTAATGTGATGTCATGAACCGGAGGTGGCGGAACTCCACCATCACCATATTGTCCCCATTTTGCCCAAATCAAACGATTATCCGGCGTCCACTCCCAGATACTGGCGTAATTGTGCGGCGTATCCCCGATGACAAGCGTACCGGCGCTTACATCCACCAGATCAACCCCGCCACCATTCCCACTGCTTGAAAAGGAATAATCGAGCAGATCACCGCGTGGACTCCAGGCCAGCGAGTTGATTTGCCGGGTGTAATCAATAAAGGGCGCTAACCGGATGGCATAGGTATCAATCACTCGTATCAGATCAGGCGCATCTACCCGCCAGAGGCGCAGATAGTGATGCCGTTCGGCACTGGCAAGCGTCCGCCCATCGGGACTCCAGGCAAAAGCAATAGGAATGTAGACATGAGGAATAACCACCGCGCTCTCGTCAACAGCATCGGCGGCCAAGCGGGAATCCCAGATATAGACATTGTTGTTTTTACTCTGCCACCAATCGCCCCCGGCAGCGGCCAGCAGCGTTCCGCCAGGCTGCCACGCCAACCGTGTAACCGGCTGCCCGCTGTTCAAACGAACGAGTAACTGTCCGGTTTCAGTATCCCACAAACGCGCCCCATAGACTGTATCAGCAGCGGCGATGACTTCCCCATCGTCGCGCCAGGCGGCAGCCGTACCGATGTCGGCATGAACGCGGCTGGCAGGGGAAATGAAGGGGTTGGACGTAGTAGGATCCGTCACGAAAATCCGATTCGCAAAATCCACCGTGAGGAACGTTTGACTATCAGGACTCCATTTGATCTCTTTAATATCGTAATCATACTCAAAGGCATTGACGATCTCACCGGTTGTCCCATCAGCAACGATGACCCAGGGATGCGTGTTTATATCCACCGTCCCGGTACCCACAGCGACCAATTGCCCATCAGGACTCCAGGCGACCTCTATAGGTTGCTGATCTTTGGTGCTGATATACGCCAGTGTTTCGCGGGTATCCGCGTCCTTGATACCCGCTGCACTAGCCCACGTTTCAACCAGTTTCGAGCCATCAGGACTATAGACATTGAAATAGCCAAGATCGAAGAAATCGGTGTGTTCTCCGCTGGAAATATTCCAAAGAACGCCGCTGGAATATTCATCGAAAATACTTTGCAAAAGCTGAGTTTCATTGCGCCACGTGATTTTAGAACCATATTGCCCGACGTATTCCGGCGTTCCTGCAAAAACCAACTCGCCAGCAGTATTCCAAACGTGTATCGTGCCACTTGCGGAATCAACAGCGGCCAGATGGCTTCCGCCGGGACTCCAGGTGATCTGGTCAGCACCTTCTAAACGCAGTTCCAGTAATTTGACCTGTTGATCCGTGTCCCAAGTGATAATTCGCCCGGTGCGATCCAGTGTCGCCAGTTGGCTGCCATCCGGCCTCCATGCCAGGGCGCGGACATAGACATCATGGCCGGGCAGGGTTGCCACCTGCTCAAACGTCGTCGTATCCCAAAAAATCGCCCGGTTGTTATCATCCACACCGGCCAGCAGCGGGCGAGTCGGGTTGAAGCGTGCCAGACGCACGTCCTCAAAGTGCGAGAAATCCGACATGCTGGTCCCACCGAATGAATACAGCCACGCCCCGCGCACGGTATCCACCAGAATCAGCGTGCCATCGGGATTCCATTCGGCATGAAGAACCGCGCCGCGTCCAATCCGCAGCGTTTCCTGAAAAAGATCGTTGTCGGAGGATTGCGCCGCGAGAGGCAACCCGAATCCGGCCAAAAGAACACCAAAGAGCAGCAGTAGTATAGGTTTCATCGTCATTTTCCGTCCGGTATGCCTCTATGATGGCATGGATGGTTGCTATCAGCATGACGGAAACACTACGCTTAGATGACTGTATCGTAAAGGGGTGGATCACTCCCGGTCTTTGCGCTTCTTGAGCAGTTCTCCGGCCAGGTTGCCACTGGTTTCCGGCGGTTTAGGCGCAAATTCGCCCGGCGGTGTAAAGCGGGGTCTGGTTTCGCCCTCGGTGCTGGCAGGTGGAGAAGCGGCGGCTGCCGTTTCCTGCTCGGCTTGAGCGCGATCCCGCCGCGCCTTAAGGGCACTGACCGTGCCACCCATCCCGCCGATTTCTGCCGCCCGCTGTCTGCCGCGCTCCTTCGCCCCCCGTAAACTGGAAAACCGTTCACTGGGGCCTTCCGGCACGAGTTTGCGACCCAGCAGCGCCATCCGCAGACGAATCATATCGGAGCGATTGATAATCAATCGGCGCACAGCAATGTCGAAGGGCAGCAGCAGCAGCGCCGCCAGCAGCAGCCAGGGCCATATCGGAGTCGCGGCAGTCTGGGTGCTCAGATTGTGGGCGAATACCGCCGCCGCATCCTCCTGCAAATCACCACCGCCGGTCAAGCCGGCAACAGACGCCAGCAGCAGCGCCCCATCCGCCTGCTGTCCCCGGATATCGTACTCAGAGGAATAGCTGCGCACCCAGCCATTGGTCTGGTCAAACTGCCGCTGTTCACCGCCGATGATGCCGCTGCCGGTCAGGTGCAGGATATAAGCCCCTTCCAGGTCGGGCGTGAAGATTGTCTCGTAACGCCCCGGCGCAACCTGACGCAGCGGGAGCAGCCGAGCCTGTGTTTCCGGGTCTACCAGTGAGAGAGTCAGGTCAAGCCCGTTGAGAAACGCGCCATCGCGGTCACGGGCATCCACCACCAACCGGGTTTGTTCGCCTTCGGTCACGACGCGGGTTTCAATATATTCCGAAGCGCCCTCGGTGATCGTCCAGCGCACCGCCTGCCCCCAGAAGCGCACAAAATCCGGCCATGCAACCCAGTTTGACGCCCAGCGGGAAGCGGCATCACTGGTAAAGGCCACTGCCCGGCCCAGGCCATACTGCCAGCTTGCTAAGAGCGGGTCGTTATAAGGTGCGGGGCCGGTCAGGATGGTCTGCGCTGTTACTTTAGGAGAAGTCGCCACATACCCCAGCAGAGGCGGGGCGCTGGTGATCCCTTCTATAATCGGGCTGTTGGCAACAAGCTGCGGCACAAACGGTTCTTCCAGGATATATGACCGGGTTGCCAGCACGGTCTCCAGTGTAAAAATAGTCGGGATTTGCTCGATCACTTCGACAAAATGGTAATTGCCATCCCCGGCCTGCGCCATATCAGCCAGGAAAGGCGCTGCCCCCTGCCCAATAGCGATCACCGAAGTCGTCACGCCTTCCTCTTCGTTGAGTCTCTGTGTGAGTTCGACCAGCCCATTCGGGTTCGCGCCGCCGTCAGTCAACAGGATAATGTGCTTTCGGTCTGATGGATCATTGCTGATCGCCCCGGCGACCAGGTTCATACCCGCCAGAATATCCGTGCCACCGCCGGCCCGCAGTGTAGCCACGAAGCGCTGTAAGGCCTGGCGATCCAGTACCGGTTGAATATCCGCGATCCAGTAGGCCTGGCTGTCAAATGAGCCAATACCGGCGCGGTCTGTCGGTTGCAGGAAATCAACCGACCGGATAATTGCCTCCTTCGCCAGTTCGAGGTTAGAAACATTGCTGGGGCCAACCAGTCCCATGCTCCCGGAACGGTCAATCAGATAGATGATGGTCAACTGAGGCAGCCGCTGCTGGTCGCGTACCTGCATATTGACAGGCAGTGTTTCTTCCAGCGGGGTCTCAAAGTAGCCACCGGGCGCGTAACTCTCCGGCCCGCCCACCACCACCAGACCGCCGCCCAGGTCACGCACATAGCTTTGCAGAGTCTCCATACGCGATTGTGACAGGCGCGTGGCGGGGATATTCGCCATCACTACAGCGTCATACTGGGTGAGAGGAACCAACCCTATGGGCAGTTGGTCGGGGGTGAGCACATCTACTGTCAACCCGGTCTCTTCCAGCGCTGGGCGCAGGTGTTCGATTTCGGTAGGGTCTACATAAAGCAGCAGCACACGCGGCGGCCCGATGACCCGGCTGAAGGTAGAAAGCTGGTTATTCTGGTAAAACGCATCGTTCGCCGCCGGATCTACCTGAACGCGGAAATCCTTAAACCCGGCGCCTCCGCCTTGTAATCCCAGCGTGTAGTTATTCGTCCCGGCGCGGAGTTGCACTTCCTCGCGGTGAATGATGTCACCGGAGGCGTACACCGTGATCGTTGCCGGAGCCGCGACTTCAGCAGTTATCGTCAGGTCAAGGTCGAACTCCTGCCCGGCATTCAACGTACTGGGGACATGCACATTACTCACCTGGATTTCCGGCACAAGTTCCGGGGCGAATACGGCATAACTGATTTCCACACCAGCAGCGGCTGCCAACTGCGCTGCCGCATCGGTATCGCCTACAGTAGGATGACCATCGCTGAGAATTACCAGCCGCCGGGCAGTCTCCGCAGGGAACAACCCTAACCCCAGCCGGATCGCTTCAGCCAGGTCGGTATTGCCGGTTTCCGGCGCGGCCTGGACTAAACCCAGTTCGCGGACGCCACTCAATGGGCGTTCCTGGACGGCATTCGCGCCAAACAGTACGACACCGGCCACGTCGTCCGGCCCCATATTCGGGAGCGACTCGCGGATATAATCCAACGCGGCTTCCTGTGCCGCCTGACTCATGCTATCGGAAACATCCACCAGGAAGATCACAGCAAGCCGATCCGCTGAGCGAGTGATCTGTGCCCCGGCCAACCCCAGCACCAGCAGGAGGACAATTGCGCTCCGCAGCAGCAGGCTGAAAATATCGCGGCGACGGCGGAACGCATGGCGCGGCCAACCGATATAGACTATCGCGGGCAGGACAATCAGCAAAACCAGGGCTATTGGTGTAGTAAATGACATAGACTTGCTCGATACTTCTCAAGTTATTGAGGGTATTGTACTCAGGCACTAGCTATAGTACCGCAAAATCCACCGGAACGTTCATGTTATTCTCAGCAGCGGCGAATTCATCGGGAAGATACCGGCTAGTGCTCTCAGCCCGAAAAACGGGAGAAACCGGAAAACGTCGCGTAAAGCATTTTCCAACTCACGTTGAATCCCAATGGGCCAATGCCCCAAATTCGATGTTGGGTTCGTTGTCCGCATGTTATACTAGAGGTCAGTAAAGTCACCCTGCGAGGATACTCATGATCCGCCTGTTCAAAGAAATGTTCATCATTTTCCTGGCATTGGTCGCCCTGCTCTACCTCCTTAATCCAACGCTAGGCATTTTCGAGTTTTTACCGGACAATCTGCCGTTGGTGGGCAACCTTGATGAAGGGCTGGCCGTCGTGATTCTGCTGAACACCGCTCGTTATTACGGCATTGATCTGACCCGTCTTTATTCCCGTGGGGATAAGCGGTCACTGCCCCCGCCCCGGTAAGTTGCGGTGTATTTCGCACTGCTGGGTAGTACCTCCGTACCAATTTCCAGAATCCACCGAAACCTTTATACGTTTCTCCTGTCGATATAGGCGAAATAACTATCGTACTGACCATTTATCCGCTGAGGGAGATTCGTATCATGGTCAAAAATGCTATGCAACGTGTATTTGGAGTTGTAGTTTTGTTAGGGCTGCTGCTGGCACTGCCGCTAGGCGCATCGTTGGCACAGTCGGTTGTTCCCCCCGCCAACGCTGTTGGCTCGATTGAACTTGTCGGCCTGATTGAAGCGATGACGGTAGACAGCATCACCGTCAACCAGCAGGTTATTGACATCACGTCCGCCGAACTCACCACCGCGCTGGAACTGGATGCCGCTGTCAAAGTGGAAGGTTGGGTGCTGACCGATGGCACCATCGCCGCCCGTGAAGTCAGCGCCGCCACGCCAGATGGTCTGCTCCCCGGCGAGGTCGAAATCACGGGCGTGGTAGAAGCAGTGGACGCCACCACCCTTACCGTGAATGGTCTGGTGATTGACATCAGCACCGCCGAAATGACCGACGTTATTGCTGTGGGCGACATGGTCAAAGTACATGCCAGCTTCGATGATGCCGGCGCGCTGGTCGCCCGTGAAGTAGCGCTCTACACCCCGGATACTCCGCCTGCCACACCCGGCGAGGACTTCGAACTGCGCGGGACGCTGGAAGAAGTTGGTGATGGCTATATCGTTGTCGCCGGCCAGAGTATCAACATGCTTCAGGCCGAAGTGAAGACACAGCTTCAGGTGGGGGCGCTGGTCAAGGTGCATGTCCGCATCGTGAATGGCGAGCTGGTCGCGAGCGAGGTCGAAGGCTGGCTGAATCATGATGACAATGCCAACACGAACGACAACAGCAATGATAATGAGGACGACGACGATAACAGCAATGATAATGGCGCAGTCGTTATCCCGGCGGACTGTGTACCGGCGATGCCTTCCGGCTGGACAACTTACACCATCCAGGCTGGCGACACGCTTTCGGCAATCGCGGCGGGCAGCGGCTCCTCGATCAGCGAACTGGCCGTGGCGAACTGCATTACTGACCCGCGCTTCATTGTGGTCGGCATGACGATCTTCGTGCCGCAGACACCCGACCCGGCCTTCTTCAACAACAATGACAACCACGATGACGGCGAATACAATGACGACCATAGTGACGATAATGGCAGCGACGACGATCACAACGATGACCACAGCAACGACAACCATGACGACGATCATGAAGATGACAATCACAATGACAACGACGATTAGTCGCCGCGTCCGGTAGATACCTGTGGTTTCCTGCGGGGAGGGTCAAAGACCCTCCCTTTGTTTTTACAGCGTGTCGCAGTAGTGGCTGATGGCCGCCTCCAGAAAAGGCGGGAGATCGGGGTGCAGCGCCTCGAAGTTGGCGATAAATTCGGGACTCTGGTTATACATCTGCCCCAGGCTGCGCAGTATCTCGACGTGCGGTTCGTAGAAATAGCGGAGGTGCTGGTGCCAGCGCGCCAGGATAGCCTGCGTTTCGGCGCTGGTCGGGCCGCCGGGCATGGCTGCAACCAGATCGAGATAGATGGCACTGCCTTCCGCCTTGATCTGCGCTTTCTTTTCCGCTGTATAGCTGTTCCAGAGATTGACGGATTTGCGTACCCGTTCCTCTCCGTAAAGCTTGGCGGCTTCTTCTGTATACCGTTTTTCCTGTTCTTCGTTGAACCCGCCGAAGATTTGCTTGTTGCTCATGGGTTCTTCCCCTTTGATATGCCTGATCGTTCTATCTATGGTCGTGATGAGGGTTTGCAGCCGGTTGATCCTGCCAGAAATCACGCGCCGGTGTGATTGCAGCGCCGCGATCAGTTCAAATTCCGGGTTATCTAGAATCCCCCGGATTTGTCGCAGTTCCAACCCCAACTCGCGGTAAAACAGGATTTGCTGAAGCCGGAACAGCGCGGCATCGTCATAGTACCGGTAGCCATTTTCGCCTATAGTCGTGGGCGCCAGCAATGTGATTTCATCGTAGTAATGCAGGGTGCGAATGCTCACGCCCGCCAGATTGGCAATCTGTTTGACCGTATACACGACTGTTCCTCCTCTCACTCGGCATCATGATAAACGATAACGTAACGTGAGAGTCAAGCGTCTGCGCCGATTTGGAAACCGACTTTGCCAAAGGCGTGCATCAGGCTACAATGGAACCAGTACAAGGGAACATGATTGGCAATAAGACCGGAGTGAATGGATATGGCATACGGGCGGCTTGATGTCTTCTGGCCGGATGGTGCTTTCAAGACTTTCCCGCTGATTGAAAACAACATTTCCATCGGGCGTTCAAGTGGCAGCACCATCGTGTTGGATACCACAACCATATCGCGTTACCACTTTAATATCACCCACGATGGGGAGCAGGTCTATATCATTGATCTCGATTCGGTCAATGGCACTTTCGTGGATGGCATCCATCTCAAAAAAGACGAACCACGCCCCTTGTACGGTGGCGAGGAAATCCAGGCCGGGCATCTGCGCATTATCTACCACCACATTGACGAGCAGCCCACCCAGCCGATCACGCCGGTTGACGAAATCACCCAGCGAATTGAACTGGAACAACCCACCTTTAAGATTGATGTCCAGGGGCCGACGCAGGCCTTTTCTCCCGGCGCACATATGTCGGCGGAACTGGCGATCACCAACACGGCTGAGGAGACACGCCGGTTTATGGTGGAAATCGCCGGAATCCCCAGGGAGTGGGTGCGGATAGACCGCCCGCAGCCGGAAGTTGATCCAAACGATACCGTGCAGGTACTGGTAAACTTCAAGCCGCTGCGCCGCAGTGACAGCACACCCGCCGACTACCCGGTGACAGTCAGCATCTTTCCCAAAGAATCCCCGGATGATGTGCTGGTGGCGCACTTCCCGGTACGTATCCTGGCTTACGGTAGTTTTTCCACCTGGTTGGAAACCCCGCAGCTTGTGAGCGGAGAACGTTTCCGGCTCAACCTGTACAATATGGGCAGCGCCGATATGCCGGTCACAGTAGCGGGACGCGACCTGAGCGGCAAACTGCGGTTTAACATCCTCTCGCCACAGGCGATAATCGGGCCAGGGCAGCGCCTGACGATCCAGGGGGAAATCAAACCGCAGCAGCCGTTATTATTCGGTTCACCGCAGCGCTACCCCTTTGACCTGCTGGTACGCTCAAATGATGCTGCCGAATTCCTCATCCCATCTCGCGGCTATTTTGTTGAAAAACCGATGCTCCCCGCCTGGACCCCCTATGCACTGGCGGCGGGGGGCACGGCGCTGGTGCTGGCTGTGATTCTTCTGGTGGCGCTGGTGCTCACACCCCGGCCAGAACCGAATATCAGTGAATTCACAGTGAACAGCACCCAGGTTGCCCAGGGCAGCACCCTTGATCTCAGTTGGGCTGTGACCGATGTAGCGGCGCTGAGCCTGCAAGTGAACGGCACGCCGATTGATGCCACACTCGACCCACAGAGTGGTGGCGTGGCGGTGAATACCAGCGGACTGCATGGCGCGGTAGAGATCGCGCTGGTAGGCGAAAATGGCGACAAAGTGAGCAGTGCGTCGCAGAATGTTTACATCTACCAGCCATTAGGCAGCGCCATCTTCACAGTAGACCCGCCGGTTATGGTGCGCTACGTGGTACAGACCCTCACAGTGAGTTGGGATGTCCCTGGCGCGGTTTCCACCCAGTTGAACGGCGTCGGCGCGTTCAGCCAGACCATTCTTGAACCGGCGTATGGCGCGGCGGCGACGCTCCGTGACATCGCGGGCATTCCCGCCGGGCCATTCTCTTTGACACTGACGGCACAGGACGAAGTCGGGAACACGCTGCAACAGTCCATTGATATTCAGATCATCAACCCGGAATGCAGCCCGGCCAGCGACAACGTGACTCTCTACGCCGGGCCAGACCCCCGCCACCAGGTAGTCAGCACAGTGCCAGTTGGCACCATGGTCGTCGTCAATGCTCAGGACAGCGACGGACAGTGGCTGCGCACGGAAATCCCCGGTGGTAATACCGGGTGGGGTCTGCGGACTGACTTTGTGTGCGCCGATACCTTCGACCCCAACAATCTGTATAAAGAGGTTAATCTGCCGACTGTGCCGCCGCCGACGGCAACACCGACTCCGACCCACACACCCACCCCGACGCTGACGGCTACCTCGACACCGACACTGACACCAACACCGACGGTTACGCCAAGCCGTACCCCTCGTCCCACATTGACGGCAACAGCGGAGGGATAGTGACAGGTGGAATTCCGCTGGCGCTGCACCCACCCGACCCGGCGGTGCGATTGCGCCGTTCCCGGTTGACGGATGCCGAATCGCTGCGCCAGGCCTGCTGGCCGGAGCGCCCCTTCGGTTCCATTTACCAGCTGCTCTCACGGGCACAGCAGTATTACGGGCTGAATCGCGGCGCGGGGTTTGTGCTCCTCGCGGCGGATGAACAGCCTATCGGTTTCGGGCAATTCACCGTCTGGCCGACGTGTGCCGAGATCAGTGATCTGGTTGTTGCGGAAGCCTACCGGGGAAAAGGGCTGGGGACTGCCTTGATCCAGCATATCGTCCAGGAAGCGGGGCGCGGCGGGGTGACGACCCTGGAAATCGGGGCGGTACTGGATAATGTGCGTGCGCTGGCACTCTACCACCGGCTGGGATTCACCGACAGCCACACTGTTCATTTACAGGAAGGTATCGAGACAATCCAATATTTACGGCTGGAGATACGATCATGAACCGGTCTGAAATCCTGGCACTATATGACCAACAGCGGCAGCACGGCGCCATTTACCCCGGTGTGCGCCGCGAAGTAACCCCATATACCATTCGCACGATTGACCTGATAAGCAGTGAAATCAACGGTATCTTTTACTCCCAGATGAGCGAGGATAATGCGGATGCCGTGATCGCTGAAGAAATCCGCTACTTCAAGGAGATCGGCCAGGACTTCGAGTGGAAAGCGCACGACCACGACCAGCCGCCGGATTTAAAGGCACGCCTGGCACAACACGGATTCGAAATTGGTGACGCCGAAGCGATTATGGTGCTGGATATCGAACAAGCGCCGGATAGTCTGCTCCAGCCCATACAGGCCGATGTGCGCCAGATCACCGACCCGAATAGCCTGGCACCTCTCCGCCAGATGTTAGAAGCCGTGTGGAATGAGGATTTCACCGGACTTTTCACCCGATTGGGGTCTGACCTCCGCGACAACCCTGATTATCTGAGCATGTTCGCCGTTTATGTGGACGGTGCCCCGGTCAGCGTGGCCTGGGCAGGCTTTTTGCCTGGGAATGCATTCGCGGGGCTGTGGGGTGGCTCGACACTGGCGGCCTATCGCGGGCGAGGCTTTTACCGGGCGCTGTTGGCAGCCCGACTGCGGGCGGCACGCGAAAAGAACTGCCGCTTCCTGACGGTGGATGCCGGGCCGATGAGTCGCCCGATTCTGCTGCGCCTCGGTTTTGAGCAGATCAGCACCGCCTACGCCTGTATCTGGCGTCATGTGAAGCCGGAAGCGAACGGCTGATGGATACGCCGCCACTCCCAGCGGAACTGACCCGCGACGTGCTGCGCCACCTGGGCGTTACCGCCGCAAAGCCTGATCTCAGTCTGCTGGACGCGCTGTTCACGGCCTACACCCGCACCATCCCCTGGGAGACGGCATTTCGCATTGCCAGGCGCAGCCAGACAACGATAACCGGCGACTGCCCGCGCTGGCCGGACGTATTCTGGCGGGATGCTCTCGAACGCGGCGGCGGCGGGACGTGTTTTGAGAGCAACTATGCGTTTTACAGTCTTCTGCTGGCGTTAGGGTATACAGGGTATCTGACGATCAACAACATGGAAGATTCGATTGGTTGCCACACGGCGATTGTACTGACCATCAATGAGGAACGCTGGCTGGCGGATGTCGGCATCCCGTTGTACTGCCCATTACCACTAAATCACCAGGCTGTTACCAGGCGCTCCAGCCCTTTCCAGCAGTACACCATCCGGCCTGATGGTGAAAACCGTTTCCAGGTCGAGCGCAGCCCACACCCGAAACCGAACATATTCACACTGATTGATGTCCCGGTGAGTGACGCAGCTTATCGGGCAGCGACAACCACCGATTATGGAGCAGACGGCCTGTTTCTCGACAAGATCATTGTGAGCAAAATCATCGCCGGCAAGCCCTGGTACTTCAATAACCAGCGCCTACCCTTCCACCTGGAATCCTTCCAGGATGGAGAACGCACCGACCACCCCTTAAATGGCGACATCCCAGGCCACATCGCGCAGCACTTCAGCCTGGCGGCGGATGTCCTGCGGATAGCCTGGGATGCTGTTGAGGTCGAGTAACGGTTTACCCCGTCCCGGCGGGACGAATGCCCCAGACTCGTGTCGTGCCGCCGCTGTCCGTCGTCAGCAGCAGGCTGCCGTCGGCGCTGAACATGAGGCGCGTCACTGTGCCCGTATGGCCGGTCAACTGCGCCACTGCTAACCCCAGATTCACGTCCCACAGAATCACCCGGCCATCGGCGCTGCCGGTTGCCAGCAACCCGCCGGACGGCGCGAACAGCAGTGCGTCCACGCTGGCGGTATGTCCCTGAAGCGGGAAGCGCACCTGCGCCCCCGTCGCGGTTACGTCCCAGAGCTGCGTCTGACCATCGGCGCTGCCAGTAGCCAGCAGCGTGCTATCCGGGCTGAATGCCAGTCCGGTCACACTGACCGGATGCGCCAGGACGGTCCCCACTGTCGCGCCGGTTTCGGTGTTCAACAGGGTGAGCTGGCCGTCCACACCGCCGCTTGCCAGCCACTTACCATCCGGTGAAAGCGTCGTGATCCCAATGGGCGTCACAAAACTTGAAAGCACCTGCACCTGGCTGGCGTTGCTCGAGACAATCGCAGTAGCAGCGCCAGGTGTGGGGACTGGTGTTGCGCCAAGAGGCTCCAGCCAGTAGTCAGGCTGGCCGTTTTCAACCTGGCCTTCCACCGTCCACCCAATCAGGCCATTGTAATCCACCCGCCACCAGACAAGTTTATCCGCCTGGCTGCACTGTGGGCCTTCCAGCACAATGAATACCCCGCCGGGTGGGATTTCCCCCAGGTAGGTACCGCTGGTTCCGGGAATAGAGCGAACATTGTTGGGAATTGAATCACCATCAATCGTAACTTGCGCCTGAACGCCAAGCTGCAAACGCGGCGTGATATATCCGGCATCCCCTGGCGGCGGGCAGGCAGCCGTAGAAACCGGGGCGGCATCCGAATTACACAGAACAACGACGCGCTGGTCATTCGATACGCGATAGTCATACTGTATACCGTCATAGGTCAACAGAAACTTGAACCCGCCGGTTTGCACATCGGCATACAGTGTGCCGGGTTTGGGGCAACCCAGACCGGCATTCGGAAAGACGTTCTGTTCCCATGTCCAGTTTTGAAGATCGCTTAATGCGAGGGTTCGCCCAACGCGGCTGCTCAGGTCGTTAAGGGCAGCGGCAATCGGGCCGGGAGCCTGGCTCTGTGCAGCCGCTGGCAGCGCCAGGACAAATAGAGTGACAGCAGCCAGGATAAACACAAGTTTTTTCAGCATTGATGCCTCTTTTCTATGCCTGTTCATATAGCAATAACTGTTGCGAATCGGGTTGGAGTTGGGTGCGCATCACCACCGTTCCCAGTGTACCACCTCATCAAAATCGCGCCGCCCCTTTTTCCCTAATCCTTGCCGCGATTTATCCGCCGGATAGCCGAAGGAAATCACAATCGTGAGCTGCTTGTCTGCCGGGTAACCCAGCAGCGCCCGCGCCGCGTCCGGTTGGTAGACTGTCCCCAGACACGAACCAACGCCCATTTCCAATGCTGCCAACTGCATGTACGAGGCCGACTGCCCAATATCGAACATATGCCAGCCGTAGCGCTCGCCCGGTTCAGGCGTGATGATGGCGACACACAGCGCCGCCCCGGCCACATGCCTTATGAAATTGCCGGTTGTGGCAAGCTGCTGTAAAGTCTCCCGGTCACGGATGGCAATAAAATCCCAGGGTTGGCTGTTTTTGGAACTCTGTGAACGTCGCCCGGCATCGAGTATCCGGTGTACCACGTCGTCCGGCAGCGGCGTTTCCTGAAACTTCCGCACCGCTCGCTTTTGGCGGATCGCATCCCAAACCTGCATGATGACCCCTCTTTTCTATCCTCAATCCTTCATCTCAATCTTAACGTGTGCGCTGCACAGCGTCCACTTCCGTCTGATTCCGCGCCGTTCAGTCAGGGAGTACAGAAGTCTTGCCAATTCGCTTTTGGTTTCCCCCGCAAGCCTGTATAATGACGAGTATGAATTAAGCAGATGATAAAGGGGCTTGGCGATGAGACGCAAGCGACTTTTCTTGCTGGTGGGTGTGGCACTGGTCGTCATGGCCGGGGTGGTCTGGGCCGCGCCGCCCGCGCAGCAGATTGACAACTTTGGCAACTTCGTGCGCGAAGTCCGCGCCGATCTGGAACTCCTGGTTGATGAAGTCCTGGCCGGAGAGCGCCCGGAAGGGTGGACTTCCAACGATGACAGCCGCAACCTGGCGAAATATGTGGCCGACCTGTGGTTTGATAACGAACTGCTGGCAAATGCGGTGTTTGGCGATGGTCGCCCGACAGGGTGGATCGGTGCGCCATCCACCAGCAGCGCGGTGATTGTGGCTCGCAACGTGCGCCATGACCTGGAACTCACTGCTGATGAATACTGGGGGTTCGACAACCGCCGCCCACAATGGCGTGGAGCAGCGCCTCGATTCCGCTGTTCCCGGTCTTTGCAGAACCTGGTGTCATTGTTGGCGGAGATGCACAGCGTAAACTTCCTGAGTCCTGAAACCGCCTTCAATTTCTGTTCACTGGTCACTTCGGAAGCGGAAGATCAGGTGCTGCGAATCGCCCTGAGCACGCCGGAAATCCAGGAACAAACGCCCGACCTGATCCTGGCGGTACGTGGCGACCTCGAACGGCTGGCGGACGAGGAACTCGGCCTGAACACCCGCCCGGCAGGCTGGCGCGGCAACCGGGATCGGAATTCGGTCACACTGGCAAGTGACATCTTCCTCGACCTGGATACATTGGCGGATGCCCAGCTTGGGGCAGGGCAACGCCCGGCGGGCTGGATTGGCATCATCCCCAACGCGCCCTACTTCGCCTATCGTAACCTGCGCCACGACCTGGAACTGCTGGCGAACGCCCTGGGACGCGCCCCGCGTCCGCGTGGGTGGCAGGGGCTTGACCCCATGCAGATCTGCGACCCAACGCTGCAAAACCTGGTGGCGATGGCAGTGCTCGACTACCAGTTCTCTCGTGAGGGACTGACGGAAGGCGCGGCCTACTGCCAACAGCTTGATGTGGCGGTGAACCAACTGGTGGAAAACCCGCCCATTTCGGAAGCCGCTACCGAGCAGGACAGCCGCTTCCGCGCCGAGTCGCGCCTGGCATTCAGTTACCTGGATCAGGCCGCGACCCAGTATATGGGCGTGATGCCCTATGGCATCGAGTTTAAGGCATGGTATCGGAACTACGGTGAATCTACCATGATGTTCGTTTCCGGGCAGGATTTTGCCGTGTTCATTGACCGGCGCTGGACGACGCTGGATGAGAATGACTTCCGCAGCCTGCCGACCATTGAGGGCGTGCGGCCACTCACCTTCTGCGATGCAATCTGGTGCAATGGCCCCGGCCCGACGCCCACTCCTACCGGCTCTGGCGCAATCGAACTGCTGCTCAATGCCAGCACGCCGCCCGCCCCAATCAACCCGGCAGATGTCAGCGCAGAGAAGCAGCAGGTGTCCTGGAACAATATCCGCGTGACGTACCTGCTGGATAACGAAGCCCTCAAGTCGGCCCAGGTCACACTGGAAATCTGCAAAACAACCAGCCAGACTGACTGTGAGCCAGTGACGTTGGTATTCGATAACAACCTGGGCGCGGCCAAGCCAGTTCTATCGCAGTTCAACGGGCTGAACGTCTACGAGTTCACCTATGGCTACACCGCCAACCTGATTATTGAAGGGGCAACGCTGTTCTCGCCGGATGTGTGGATCAGCGACCCGACAATCCGGTAGGCCAGGCAACACGGGGGCGCAAGGTTTTGCGCCCTCTCTCCGCAGGTTTCCCTCTAAACAACAAAAGTGCCGGGTGTTTAAACGCACCCGGCAGTTTCTTTCAGGCTTATGGGTAAGCCCATTGCTCTAACGGGCAGCAGCCACTACTGCCACACAAGAGCCTTCATTTACTGCAAAACTGGGTATTCATGCCAGGATTGGCTCCAGTGTCATCACTGGTTGGCGCTGCTGCGCCGTCATTGGCAGCCCGTCTTTGGGATTGAGCGTGATGAGCGGCAGCATCTCGACCATCTGCCCTGGTTGGAGGCGGAACTGGTAGCGGCTGGCAATCGTAGCCAGTAAAAGCTGCGCTTCCATCATGGCGAAACTGTTGCCGATGCAGACACGCGGGCCGCCACCAAACGGCACATAAGCATAACGGTGCTGTTTAGCCTCGTTTTCCGGGGTGAAACGTTCTGGCCTGAAGGCTTCCGGCTCATCCCACCACTTTGGACTGTGATGGACGATGTACGAGGTGATGGCAACCACAGTATCTTTCGGTACGAAGTAGCCGCCGATCTCCAGGTCTTCCGTCGCCACCCGTCCAAAGCCAAAGGCCGGGGGATACAGGCGCAGCGCCTCTTTAACAACCATTTCGGTATACGGCAGGCGCTTCAGGTCGTCCAGTGTGGGCGGTTTCCCGCCGAGCACTGAGTCCAGTTCGGCATGGAGTTTGGCTTCGGCTTCGGGATTCTGCGCCAGCAGATACCAGGTCCAGTTCAGTGCATTGGCGGTGGTTTCATGTCCGGCCAGGAAAAGCGTAACCAGTTCATCCCGCGCCTGTTCATCGGTCATATGGTTCCCGTCTTCATCTTCCGCCATCAGCAGCATCGAGAGCAAATCACCTCGATCCTCACGAGTCTGCCTCCAGGCTTCGATCAACCGGTAGGAAATTTCGTTCAGCGTACCGCTGGCCTGCCGCGCCCGTCGCTCGAATGGGGTCGGAATCCAGGTCGGGAGCAGTTTCGAGCGGCTTTCGGCAAAGTAGTGCTGGATGGTGCCCATCGCGGAGGCAACATCCCGCACATCGCCGGCAACATCGGCATTGAACAGGGTTTTGCCGACAATCCGCATCGTCAACCGGTTCATTTCCTGGCTGATGTCCAGGCGAGTGTTATCCTGCCAGCCGTTCACCGTATCCAGGGCATAGTCCACCATCGTCTCCGCGTAGGATTCGATGCGCCGGGCGTGCAGAGACGGCGCGACCAGCCGCCGCTGGCGCTTCCAGAACTCACCGTTGCTGGTCAGCAGCCCGTTGCCCAGGAAACGAGCCAGGCCGCGCCTGGTGTCGGTATACTGCATGTCTTTCTGAAATTTGGCAGACTGCGCGACCAGGACTTCGTGAATCAGATCAGGGTCGGTGATAACATACTGCCGGAAGTCACCTACCTGAAACTGGAAAACATCGCCATATTGCCGGTTTTTTTCGACCAGGAAACCCATGAAATCCCGGCTTAACTCGGACATAAACCGGAGTTGAGCGATGATTCCTTTGATGGGAGGCAGGCCAGGCGGGAATTTGTGTGGAGACATGGATGCACCTCTACTCTACTTTACACCGTGTTTTTTATTTGACGAGATGTTGTACAATCTATAGGATAAGCAAACTGATAAGGCTGTCAACAAGCAGATTTTCCTTTGTGTAGCATAGTGAACAGGTGTTTAGTAATGAGTGAAGTTGTCGAAAAAATGGACAGGCGCAAGCAGCGCACCCGCCAATACCTGCGTGATGCGCTGATGGCATTGATCGTCGAAAAAGGGTATGAGGCGATTTCGATTCAGGACATCACCGACCGGGCGAATGTCAGCCGGCCCACCTTCTACCTGCATTACCGGGATAAAGAGGAACTGCTGCTCACGAGCCTTGAAGAAGTTTATGACGACCTGAACGCCCGCGTCGGCGAGATTACACCGGGCGGGATGATGGCCGATGGCAATCCGGTAGAACTAGTCGCTTTCCAGCATGTGGCCGAATTCGCGGACTTTTACCGGGTGATGCTCAGTAGTCGTGGCGTGGCTGCGTTTATCATCCGAGTCCAACACTACCTGGCAAGTGTATTCCAACAGCATGTCCAGATATGCTTTCCAGCCGGGCTTACTTCCACAGTGCCAATAGATATTCTGGCATACCGGGAAGCCGGGGCACTGATCGGCACATTGAGTTGGTGGCTGGAAAACGAAATGCCCTACCCCCCCACAGAGATGGCCCATTTACATTATCAATCCGGGGCGAAGGGGGTATTATGGGGATTGGGTATCACCCTGGATGCTGATTAAAGCTGGTCGTTCTGTTGCAACAGTTCATCCAGCACAACGCGCGCAATGCGGTAGTCACTGCCAATCCGCGCCGCCGCGATGCGCCCATCATCAATCAGTTGCAGAATCTCTGCCTCAGAAACCTTCAGATAGCGGGCCGCTTCGGGCACGGTTAAGACGCTGCCAAAGACTGTTGGTGGCGGGGTTGCGGCCAGCGAGTGTACCTCCATATTGGCAGGGGCAAAATCGGTTTCCGGCGCGGTCAGCACCAACGCCAACGCTGCGATAAACGCCCCGATAACGAGCAGCAGCTCGATCATCGCCACTGAACTCAATGCATCCCAATCCAGGTTGCTCAGGTCACCGGATAACCCGGTATTCAACCCAATGATAAACCCCACAATCAACCCAAAAGCCAGTGGGAGTACCAGCACGCCGCCGATATATCGGGCGCGGTTGCCGGTAATCACACGTTTGCCGATCCGAAAACGCCCGGTGAGTATGTAGTACAGTCCGGCAAAGAAAAAGATACTTTCACAGATAATCATGCCGTTCCCCTAAATGTCTATCCATAAAATCAGGTTGTTCTGCTGAGGACACGGGGCTGAATCTCGCTACCCTGCGCTCGGCCAGCGCAGCAGCCGGACAACTTCATCCACCACCAGGCTAAACAATTCATTCATCAGGTCGTCACTGACCTGGTACTCGCCGCCAAAACTGCCATCCCCCAGTTGGTCACGGGAGACAGGTTGGGTACGATCAGTGTCATAAAAATTCACGTTGGGTTTTACACCTGCCGGGCTTTCCGCCACCCGGTTGAAGATGAAATTTTCGCCCCAATTGGCATGATTGAGTTTAAGACCGCGATGCGCCTCAAAAACCCGCACGGCCTCGCTGCGCCACCAATCATACCACTGAACATGAACCTCATCATCATCCAGGAAAATCTCCAACTGGGCCGGAAGCTGGTTGCCACCGTGCCCATTCAGGAAAAAGAACCGGCGGAAACCCTGATGCAGCAGCGACTCGAAGACTTCAATCAGCACCAGGTCAAAGGTCTGGCGTGTCAGACTGATCGTGCCAGGGTAATCGGCAAAGAAACGGCTGTTGCCAAAATTAAATGGGGGCGCAACCAGAACTTTTTCCCGTTCCGCCGCTGCCAGCGCGATTTTTGAGGGGATCAGAATATCAGTCAGCAGGCTCAGGTATGCATGTTGCTCGGTAGCGCCGGTAATCAGAATAATGCGGTCATCCCGTTCCAGATACCGCTCAACGTCCATCCAGTTCAGGTCTTCCAGTCGCATAACCCATCCTTACATATGAACTGAAACTTACCCCCATTATACCGCAGCGTTATACAGATGTTGGACACGAATTCAGGTGTGCGATAGTACCAATTACCCGCCACAAAATCCCCAAAAACCGGTAGGAAATTCATGCCAATTTGGGTTTTGTCAACGAATTGTCCTGTACACTGGATATGATTAGAAAGAGTATTAATCTGCATCCTGATGAGTAATCTATGTTGAGCGAACAGCAGCGTCTTGATTTCTTATACCGTCTGGCAAGCGCCCTGCAACAGGCCGACTCTTCCGTACCGGCCATTCTGCAAACTGCGCTGCGTTTGACGGCGCGTACTCTGGAAATGGAATACGGCTGTGTTGTCACCTTCTACCAGGATGATCGTCCCGGCGAGGTCTTCTTATTGGGTGCGGACGCACAAAAGCAGGACTCGCGGGCATGGCAGGAATTCGTGCGGCGCGGCCTCGTGGGTTACGTGCAGTACGGCCAGCGCATTATTGTCGTGCGCGATATCGCCACCGACCCGCGCTGGGAAACCGGAAAACTGTCCGATCTGCCACGTTCGGGGTCGGCGGTTGGCGTGCCACTGGAAAAAGGCGGCCAGATGTACGGCGTGATGATCCTTACCCATCCCCAGGTAGATGCCTTTGATAAGGACACGCTGAACCTGTTGGAAGCTACTTCGAACTATATTTCGGCGCTGGTGGGCAACGCGCTGGTGTTCAACATGTCACCCAGGGACGAAACGCGCTTCCAATGGCTGTTTGAAGGCGCAGTTGTCCCGATCATTGTCACCGATCTGGATGGCTATATTGTGGATGTCAATCGCAAAGCGACGGAATTCCTGGCATACCGCCGCGAACAGCTCTTGCGTCTGCCGATCACGGCAATTCACCGCATGGGAACCGGGCCGATTGGCGCAAACCGTTTCGACTCGCTCGTATCCGGCCAGGAAGTCGAATTCCGCACGTCGGCCTGGCGGCGTGATGGCGCCGATATTCCGGTGCTGGTGCGGGCGCAGCGCATCTTCCTGGATGACCATGATGTGATCGCCTGGGTTGAGCAGGATATCACCACCCAGTTGGAACTGGAACAGCTCCGCCAGGACCTCACGGCGATGGTCTACCATGACTTGCGCGGCCCGCTGCACGCAGTCTATGGCAGCCTGACGACATTGGGCCGGCTGCTGGCGAACAACAGCCCGTCCGCAGTGCTCGACCTGCTCCAGGTTGGAGTCCGCAGCACGCGCCAGCTTTCCCGCATGATCGAAAGTCTGCTCGACATCCAACGGCTGGAAGCGGGTAAAGCCATCCTGGATTCCAAGCCGACATCTTTGCACAACCTGCTGGCATCCGCTGCCCAGCTTATCCAACCGCTCGCCACCGAAGCAAACCAGCGATTAGCATTTGAACTCAACGACGACCTGCCGTTTGTGGAAGTGGACTCGGATATGATTTTGCGCGTGGTGACGAACCTGATGGAAAACGCGCTCAAGTATTCTCCATCGGGCGGTTTTATCCGGTTGGGGGCACACCTGACCGAAGATGGTGTACGGATCAGCGTCACCGATTCCGGGCCGGGCATCCCCGAACACATGCAGCGCCAGATATTCGACAAATTCAGCCGCGTGAAATACCACGATGTTCCCAAAGGCATTGGGCTGGGGCTGGCGTTCTGCCGTCTGGCAGTAGAAGCACACGGCGGCAATATCTGGGTGGAAAACATGCCAGGGCAGGGGGCAACATTTATATTCACCTTGCCTGCGAATGCTAGTTCCGAACCCGTGCTTGCGCCAGCGTAATCCTTCTTGTTGATTTACCAGCAGATTGCCTGAGAGGGCTATTCACTCCTCCGCTGTTCAAGTTGTTGAATTGCTTCATCATACCAATCGAGGCATTCCTGATCGGTAGTCTTTGCTTTTGCTTTCTCCGAGATCAAAACATCAATACAGCGTTTTGCGCCCATTTTGACCAGTGCGTCGAGGCTGGATTTCCCGATTTGTTCCGACTCGCTTTTTAATGTGGCAGCAACAAAGTTAATGTCAGATGCACGCCGATGTTCTCCGATAATATCAATGATGATGCTTCGCACTTTTTCATCCCTGGTCATGGTATAAGCATCCATCAGATCAGGGATTAGGGATTCATCAATCTCGATCAAGTAGTGATAGGCATCCTCATAGTCATTGTGATGTAATTGCCGGACGTAAAATGCAATCATCTCATCCATAGACTTGCCCTAAACCCCAGAAGTGTTATTCACGATAGCTGATGAACTCCAACAGCGAACCATCAGGATCACGGAAATATACGCTCTGCCCTTTACCGCGTGCGCCGTTCCGCACGACCGGGCCAAGTTCAATGGCGATACCCTGTCGTTGTAGGTGGGCAATCGCTTCATCAATGCCGCCGTCCCACACAAAACACAGGTCACTGTTCCCCGGCATAACCGGCTGGCGCGCAACTGGCACCGCAGTCACACCCGGCCCATGACAATTAAGCTGCACTCCTCCAAAACGGTAAGCCCAACCATCCCCTCTGGGGATTAACTCTGCGCCCATGACATCCTGATAGAACTGGTTGGATACTTCCCAATTTGACACATGGATAACGCAGTGATCCAATTGTATGTTCATTCTTGTTTCACCAACGAGCAATACACCAACGAAACGGATTTTTCGGACTATCCCTTTACCATACGCACTTTCTGGAAACAGACGCCCGGATCATGCTAAAATCCTCGCCCAGAAGTATTTTAGTGGGAGGGGTATTGTATGACAGGCATTCTGGCAGGCAAAGTGGCAGTTGTAACCGGGGCGAATGGCAACGTCGGGCAGGCAGTATCCCGTCTGTTCGCCGCTGAGGGCGCGCAAGTGGTGATGGTTGGGCGGAAAGCGGTGGATGTAGAGGCGCTTGCCAGGGAGCTAAACGGCCTGGCGGCAGCGGCAGATGTTACAGATGTGGCAAGTGTGAATGCCGCAGTCGAGAAAATCACAGCTGAGGCCGGGCGTGTGGACATTCTGGCGCATACGGTGGGTGGTTTTGCAATGGGACAACCCGTTCATGAAAGCGGCTTGGATGTCTGGGACAAAATGATGACTCTCAATGCCCGTTCACTGTATATTACGGCTGGCCGGGTGGCGCAGCACATGGTTGAAAACGGCACTCGCGGGAAAATCGTGGGGATTCTGGCACGCAATGCTTACAAGAGTACGGCTAAATCTGCGGCATATTCCGCCAGCAAAGCCGCCGCGCAGCGCATCATCGAAAGTATGGCGCTCGAACTGCGCGACCAGGGCATTCAGGTCAACGCAGTCGTCCCCGGCACAATTGACACCCCGCAGAACCGCGAAGCCATGCCTAAAGCCGACTTCAGCAAATGGGTACAACCGGAAGACATCGCCCAGGCGATCTTGTTTCTGGTATCGCCGCAGGCGGACGCAATTTCCGGGGTAAGTCTGGAAGTCTATGGGAGAACGTAGACCATAAATGGGATGAACGTTGGGTGGAAATGTAGGGGAGCGCCAACATGCGCTCCCAAGTGGTGACCTTATCAGAAAGTCTTTATTTACGCGCCATTGGGCTTGGGCACATTGAAAATAAAGCGTGCGCCGCCGCCGGATGCGGTTTCATAGCGGATACGCCCACCATGTAAGGACACGATGTGGTCTACAATCGCTAAGCCCAGACCCGTGCCATGCTGCTTGCCAAAAGTCACAAACGGCTCAAACATCGTGTCAACAATATCCGGCGGCACACCGGGGCCATCATCTGTAATCGAGAACCGAATCTCATCCCCATTCTGCTCCGCCCGGACGACGACTTGTGTGCCCCCCTTGCCCTCAATGGCATCCACCGCATTGTTGACCAGGTTCTGGAATACCCGTGAGAACCGCTGTGAATCAACCGTAATCATTGTTCCGGCGGGCGTTGCATTCTCAATCGAAATTTTGACCGGGCGCACCAACCCCGGTGGCAGCAGCAGATCATTGACCTGTCTGAGGAACAAATCAAGCGGCACGGACGCCTTTTTCACATTTTCATCGCCCAGGGTGTAATCCAGGATTTCCTGAGACATGGACGAGAACATTTCTACATAGGTAATGATCTGCCCGGCAAATGACTTGCGTTCCTCGTAAGTGACGTTTTCTTCCTGCAAAATCCCGGCATACCCCAGGATAATCGCCAGCGGGTTTTTCATGTCGTGTACCAGGCTGCTCATAGTCTGGCCGATCAAGCTCAGACGCTCCGCCCGGCTGAGTTTATCCCGCGTGGATTGCAGTTCCTTGAGAGTACGCTCGAGATCATTCGTGCGGTTGCTGAGCTGTGCCAGCAGTCGCGCCGCATGGATAAACAGCGCAGTATGATGGGTGAGGGTGTTCAGCAGACGCACGTCATCAGCGTTGAAAGTTTGACCCGGGTGTTCGTAGAGCAGCACCAGCGCCCCCAACCGCTCTTCATCATGCCGCAAAGGAGCGCACAACACCTGGTCGGCATCAAAAATCTGCGCGTCATCGTAAGCGTACAGTGTACTCAAGGCGAGTTCGCGGACCCGCCCCATCCAGAATTCCGGCGCGGTGTTTTCTGGCAGGAAACTGGCGGGTTGCAGGGTGGATGTCCCTTCATCCCAGACATAAACTGCCCCGGCTTCGGCCTGAATAATGTCGTTGATGGCAACCAGCACCGCATCCATGATTTTTCCCAGGGGCAGTGCCTGGCTAAGAATCGCGCCTAACTCATAGACCAGGTTGAGTTCTTCGTATCGTTCGAGCGCCTCACTGCTGAGTTGGCGCTGCCGCCAGGTTTCAAGCGCCAGATGGCTGAGTACAATCGCCAGATGATTGAGCAGCGCCTGTACATTAGCCGTTGCCGCCGGAAGCCCGACCTTCCCTACCGAACGGTGATCCACAATAATCGGCTTATACTGAAGTTCAGCAGGGAGACTACTCCCTGGGCGGTAGTACACTTGTTCAGTGGAATCCACGATTACCACGCTGTTTGCCAGACCGAAAGCAGCTTCAAATGAAGCAATGACATCATCCAGGGTATACTGTGGCAAGTATTCTTGCAGGTCTGCTGTGTGCTGCTGAGGTGCGTTCGATACCATGTTTTTCATCAGGTAGTCACAATCGGTTTATCATCAGATTGAATTCAGGCTTTGTACTATTCGCTCATTTTCCAGTAAAAACAGCATAACTAACGCCGCTGGCGCTCAACGACATCACTGACAATAGTTTATAATCAGTTTAACATGAGCACAAGAGACCCTAAATTCTTCCCCATACGGCGTTCAACTGGCTTAACAGGTGGGAAGGTTTGAACGGCTTCGTCATAAAGTCATTCGCACCCGTCGCTTCAGCCTGGTCTTTGTCAGTGCTGTAGCCACGCGCCGTGAGGATGATAATATAGGGATCATAATCCACCTGCTGACGAATCCGCTGGCATACATCGTAGCCATTCATTTTCGGCATCAGTACATCCAGCAGGATGAGGCCGGGCTGTTCTTTGAGCGCGATCTGGACAGCCTCTTCTCCGTCTTCAGCGAGCAGGATTTCCAGGTTCTCCACCTTTAAGCGTTCAATGACACGGCTGAGCAGCACACGTGTCATATCTTCATCATCAACAATCAGGACCTTTTTCGTGGGCATAGTGTCAGGTTGTGGCATAGCGCCTCTAGGTGTGCTTATTGATTTGCGATTAAAATAAACGGTGATCGGTGCCAGAAATAATCCAAAAGCAAGAAGATAGAACACAAAAAACCATTTCCTGACCCTACATAATTCATTATATGCTAATTCATCAACGGAGAAATAAAAAAAATACTAAAAATTCGTTTGTTTCCTGAACAGCAACGAAGGTATTCATGGATAGTGTAGTGCGTAGAGTTTCCCAATCCAGCCAACGAATGCGGATTCTGCTGGCCGACCCGATTCGGCGGTTACAACTCTCTTTCCTGTTCCTGGGCGCACTGGCGGCCTGCGGCACGTTAGGTTACATGCTGCTGGAAAAGATGACCGCCGTTGAGTCGTTTTATATGACCATCATCACGATCACCACTGTCGGCTTTGGAGAAGTCAGGCCGCTTTCCCCTGGTGGCCGGGTCTTCACCGTCGTGCTCATCCTGCTCGGCGTCGGCGGCTTAACGGCAGCAGTCAGTAACGCGGCGGAAGTCGTGCTGGGGCAGCGGTTATGGCAGGCGGTACAACAACGGAGAAATGAAACTATGGTAAAAACGCTGGCCGGGCATTATGTGGTGTGTGGCTTCGGGAGGATGGGGCGGCAGGTCGTGCGTGATCTGCGGGCGCGGGGAGAGACGTTTATTGTCGTGGATGTGTCGCCGGAACTCGAAGGCGGTTTCCTGGAAGAGCAGATTCCATATATCATCGGGGACGGCACACAAGACGAAGTGTTAGTCGAAGCCCGCATCGAACATGCACGGGGGCTGGTGGCCGCGCTGGATACCAACGCAGACAATGTACTCACAGTGCTGACCGCGAGGGGACTCAATCCCAACCTGTTTATTGTTGCACGAGCAACAGGTGGCACTTCGGAGAACAAACTGCGCCGTGCCGGGGCGGATCGGGTTGTCAGTCCCTATGACATAGGCGGGCACCGGATGGGGTTAGCCCTGCTGCGTCCGGCGGTACATGATTTCCTGACGCGCATCTCCGATATTTCATCCGACCTGGATGTTGACCTGGGACAGATTTATGTGAAAGAAGGTTCACGGTTGGCCGGGCAGTCGGTCAGCCAGTGCGACCTGCGCCAGGTGCAGAATATCAATATTCTCGCAATCCAGCGGCATGATGGCAGCTTCTCAATCAACCCGAATCCGCAGCGGGTGATCGCACCCGGCGAAACACTGATCGTCATTGGCCCTGCCGAAGCCGTCTACCGCATTGAGGAATCTCTGCCTACCGAGTCCAACCAGGGTGACGAATGAGGTATATCACACCAGCGTAATCCAGTAACGGCGCACCGGGACAGAATGGCCGGGGACGGCATTGGTATTCTGCCAGACGCCGCCATTGGCCTCAATAATTTTGATCGAGCCGATATTGGTGTCATCACAGGTGACCAGCACCCGCTCCAGACCCAGGTCGCGCGCTTTTTCCAGCCCCAGGCGTAAAATCGCAGTGCCGTAACCCAGCCGCCGCCGCGACGGGCGAATCTCGTAGCCGATATTCCCGCCGAGCAGATTCAGCCCTTCGGTAAGTCCATGCCGGAGCGACAACCGGCCAATAAACGTCTCGTTCTCTACCAGCCAGTACACGGTTTCCGGCACATTCCCAGGTTGCGGGTGGGTCTTGCGGGCGTGGAGGTTCTGGACAAAACGTGGGAACTGCGCCACGAGGTCCTCAATCATCCAATCCATGTAGCGCCCTTCGGCCTGGAACTCGCGCATTCCATCCAGATAGGTGTCTTGATAACGAATATCCGCTTCGGTCAAAAAGAGCATGGTTTCAGCCTTTTGTTGTTGCAGGGATCGCACGCAGCCAGCGGTTTGTCTGGCGGGGTGATCGCAGGCGAATCGTAGTCAGGTGCGCGTATTCCGGGCGGTACGGCAGGTCGGTATACTCGCGGCGGCGGCGCGAGTGTGTCTGGATCGCCCACAGGAAGATCGAGTCCTGGCTAAAGATCGCGCGCAGGTTCTCCCGGTTGCCATTCCATAGTTCCTCGCGGGTCATCACCCGCCAGACAGTACGCCGCAGCAACCGCCACAGCACCAGCCACAGCGGATAATCGAGCCAGATGAGCGTATCTGCCCGCGACCAGAGAGCAGCACGGCCTTTGCCGTAGTTGCCATCCACCACCCAGCAATCACCCACCAGCGCCCCCGCCAGCTTGACCTGGAATTCGTCATGCGGGGTCTGTTTCCAGTTTGGCTGCCAGTGAATCGCGTCGAGTTCGATGTGCTGGCAACCCCGCATCGCGGCCAACTGTGCCGCCAGCGTGGTTTTACCGGAGCCGCTGGTGCCAACGACGACAATCCGGCGGCCCGGCGGCGGGAGCAGCGGGCTGTTACTCATCCCACTCATAAGCATCATCATCTTGCTTCTTTTGCTTACGCTCTAACGGGTCTTCCAGTGTCAGGCGGGCGGCCTGAGCCAACGACTCGGCAAACTGTTCGTGTCGCTTGGCGGCGAAAGCAATTGTCTCCTGCTCCGCCTGAAAGCGCACCAGGCCATCGGCACGCGGTTCATCCAGCCGCCGCAGCGCGCCGATCTCCTGCATGGTTTCCAGTGGAATGGCCCGTAAAACGCCTGTTCCCCGCATCACCACCAGAAAGCGCGGCATCAGGTAGATGGTGACGGCATCCTGCAAATGCCACGCGCCCTGTAAATCCTGCGTCGCGGGCTGGACGACCAGCGGCCCGACATGAACATAGGGACGGCGACGGCGGTAGGCGGTCACCAGTTCGGGGGGCGCGGCGGCCTTCAGCGCCCGGACGAGCATTCGCATCGGCTCTCGGCCCAGACGGATTTTGAGCAGCCACCATTCGCCCTTCCACTCAAAATGCAGCCAGATTTCGTTCTCACCGGATGTGTACTTGCGCGGGCGGCCAAACCAGCGCAGGTCAGTTGGAGAAAACGCTGTCCTTTGATCCATCGCCAGCGTGCGCCAGTGAATGGTGATGGTTTCTGCCGTGATCTCCAGCACCGCCCGCCGCCACCGTTGGACTGGCGGGTAGCCAGGCTGTTCGAGCTGGACGCTGGCAGCCGGATAATTCAGTTCCAGCAGGTTGCCCGCCTCAGCTTTCAGGCGTTCGACCAGTTCCTTCACTGCCTTTTCAAGACGGAATTCATGTCGCGCCTGTAAAAACAGGACGAAACACACTAACACAATTGCGGTACAGACTACACCTTCGGGGGGCATTCGTCTCGGCTCCGTGTGCTGCTATTCACGCCGCCCAGTATAACGCATATTGGCCGTGCAACCCGCCAGGAAACAAAACCGCCAGGCCATCAACATGACCCGGCGGCGGTAGTGCCAGCACAGCCCGACAGATTATTCCTCGTCGTCGTAATCCTCATAATCGTCATCCTCGTCGCCGTAGAAATCGGCCAGCGAATGCGGATGCCCGTGATCGAGTTCTTCTTCGTCAGCGGCGCGGATCGCGACCACTTCAACATCAAACTTCAGAGTCTTACCGGCCAACGGTGCATTAAAGTCCACTATGACAGCCTGCGGGGTGATCTCTTTAATCATGCCCACGTCCACATAGCCGTCTTCGTCCTCGATTTCGACCATCATGCCGATTTCGAGATTTTCCGCGCCGGGAATCTCGCTACGGGGGAACTCGTCAATGTCGTCCTCGTCGTAATCGCCATAGGCATCATCGGGCGCAATCGTCACGCTGAACTTGTCGCCCACTTTCTTGCCGGTCAGCGCTGCTTCCAGCCCCGGAACAATGTTTTCCGCGCCGTGCAGATATTCGAGCGGTTCATCAGCGTTCGCGCGGCTGGCCTCTTCGCCGTCCACCGTGAGTACATACGTCAGGCTGACGACCATATCATTCTGAATTGTCTGGCTTGTCATATTGTGTTTTTTCCTCTTGTTGACGAATAGAGTGAATCGCCCGCCACACAGACGAGACGCCACCCTCACTTATTCTGGGCTGGTGTCTATCTCTTTACTCAGGACAAGGGGCATAAGCCCCTTGTTTCACGAATCGCCGGATAGATAATCTTCTTTGGGAAGCCCGAAGTTGTTTCCTGGTTTTCCGGGCTGGTAAACTCGCCTGTGATGCCCCGACCAGTGTGGGCATTATAATGTGCCAGACACCAATTGAAAAGCGGGAATAGTTGCCCGGTGGACACCTAAAACAGCTTACGCCAGGTCTGGCTGCGGTGATGGTTGGTGAAGCCCAGTGACTCGTACAGTCCGTTGGCGGGGATCATCTCGCCCGTGCCAACATACACCGTCTCAATGTCGAATGCCCGCAGCCGTCGCAGCCCTTCAACCATGACAGCCTGTGCCAGGTGCCTGCGGCGATGATCGGGATGGGTCCCTACCGGCTCGAAAATCGCTGTTCGGCTGACTTCATCTACAGTCAACCCGGCGAAAGCAGCGAAACTGCCATCCGGGGCTTCTGCGACGAGGTGCAGGTCATGCCGGTAGATGGGCGAACTCTGGAACACCGCGATGTCGTTTGGAATGGCCTTGACATGGCTGAACACGGCGCTGATAACCGCCAGCCAGCCTGTCGTATCGCGCCATTCGCCACGCTTGAGCGAGCGCACGATATACCCCTCTGGCACAACCACGTCAGGTATAGTCGCGGCAGCCGGACGCCAGCGCAGGTAACCATATTCCCCCAAAGCCTTGTAACCCCGGCGAGCGAGCATGGCTTGGCGCGATACGTCGTAATCATACGCCTCTGTCACAAGCTGCTGCCGCCCCTCCTGGTTGGGCGCGGCCAGATGCGCCTCCGCCCAGGTAAGCATCTCATCTTCCAGATGGCGGTAATCCGGGTGAATCTCGAACCAGGCATTCCCCAGGCCGCCTTCCGTGTGAGCAACGCCAACCAGTTGGCCGGATTCGGTCTCCCACAGCCGGACATGCTCGCCCCAGGCGAGGTTTTTATCAAGTTTTCCCCAGTACCACTGGCCTTCCCAACGGCGGATTTCCCAATTATGGTATTTGCCGGTGAGCCGGTACGTATCCTGGAGAAAACGGCGGACACGGGTATGGTCGTCTACGCCCTGGAAAGGACGGGACAGGATTTGTGTGGTGATGGATGATTGCGCGGTCATGTTTTGCTCCTTGTCGAATATTAAAGACCGCAGGACGACTACCTGCGGCCACATGCTCGATGAGCAAGGAACACAACCAAAAACCGCAGGCGTCACACCTGCGGGAACAATGCGAGAAAGTCAAAGCTGAAGCAGTCTAACAGGCGTGAGACAACAAACAATCGCTCGCTTGTGGGCGACGGCGTACTGCTTGTTGAGGGAATATGCCTGCTATAAGCTCATTGTGCCTTGTGAACCTCTTCACATACACCAGGAATATAGCACAAGAGGGTTGAAAGGTCAAGAGGGGTCAAGAAAAATTGCCAGGGGACAGAATCCCCTGGCGGATGCTTTTATCGGAACAGCGGAGAAACCTAATCCCCGGCAGGAGTGGCTACGGCGTCCAGCGGCTGCAACAGGTCTTCACGGTCATCCAGCCACTTGATCGCCATCAGCGCGGCTGAACAGCCCTGCCCGGCTGCCGTAATCGCCTGGCGGAAGATGCTGTCATGGATTTCGCCGGCGGCATAAATGCCTTCGACATTGGTACGGAACAGCGGATCCACGATGGCATACCCCTCGTCATTGAGCGCCAATTGGTCGCCAAAAACCTTGCTGTTCGGGTCATAACCGATGAAGACGAATACCCCGTCGGTCTTGTGCTGGTAGACATTTCCGGTTTTCACATCACGCAGGACGACATGGCTCACCAGCCCATCATCACCAGACTTGATTTCATCCACTACGGTGCTGTAGATGAAGTTGATCTTGGGGTGCGCTTTGGCACGGTCCTGCAGAATGGCACTGGCGCGCAGTTCGTCCCGGCGGTGAATCACGTCTACCTCAGTGGCGAACTTGGTCAGGAACAAAGCCTCTTGCAGAGCTGAATCGCCACCACCCACGACAACAATCTTCTTTCCTCGGAAAAAGAACCCATCACAGGTCGCGCAGTAGCTCACACCGCGCCCGACTTGCTCTTTCTCGCCAGGAATACCCAGTTCGCGTGGGTTCGCGCCAATCGTGACAATCACCGAATCGGCGGAAAATTCTTCACCACCATCGGTTTTCACGTAAAACGGCGACCCTTTGCTGAAATCCACCTCGGTCACGATGTCGAAGATCAGTTCCGCGCCAAAGCGTTCCGCCTGATTCTTCATGTTTTCCACCAGTTCCGGGCCGGTAATACCATCGGGGAAACCCGGGTAATTTTCCACTTCGTCCGTTGTCGAAATCTGGCCGCCTAGCTGGTTGCCGGTAATCACCACCGTGCTATGCTGGGCGCGGGCCGTATACAGTGCCGCCGTCAACCCCGATGGCCCCGAACCAATGACCAGTACTCGTACTTTACGCATGTTATTACCTCTGCTCAATTGCTTGATTATGGAAAGTCGATGACAAATGTTAGCTGGAGTGGGTGATCTCGCCGCCGAGTTCCGCTTTCAGAATCGAAACCAGTGCCTCAAATTCTTCACGACAGTCCCGGCAACATTGGAGATGATATTCAACTTCCGGGAGCAGGTCACTCAGGTTCGCCCCCATCGCCACCCGCTCTGCCAGGCAGTCCAGTTCACGACTGCATGTCTCGCAGTCCATCGGGTCGTCATGGTGGGCGACGATGATACTATCTACTATCTTCTTGAGTTGCTCGTCCTGGTGCGACATCCTGATACCCACCCTCTGCTCATGCTACTATTCGGACGATGATGGCTTCACCAATCTTACCGCGCTCAAAGGTGTATTTTGCGCTTTGGCGGCAATAATACAGCGATTCTAACACATAATTAAGATACACACTTGAACGGGCGATTGTGATCTACCTGTAGAGGAGGTTGTGCAGACAGTCTCTTTCCAACTCGCTCAGAGAAATCTGGCTCGTGAGCCGGCTCTATAGTGAGAAACTGACTGCCGGAATCGGCCAGCGGGTTGGTTCAAGCTGACCCAGAGAGAAGTACCCCGCCGGGATCATGACAGGTTGTGTATAGACTGGGGTCGCGCGATGTGTTTCGGATCACGTTTCAAACCGGACTCATGACCGCCGGGGGCACAATCAGCCAACGGTAACCCCAAAAACCAGGCCAGAGGTCAAATCCCCGGCTAAACAAATCTAAACCAACTAAAGGGGCTGTGACCTCTTCCAGTGGGTGGCGATGATGAGCCGGGCATCAACGTGCTCAGCAAATGGTATTCTGTCTATGCTTCCGCCCCCTATCCCCCGGTGGGCGCGGATTCCGGCGTGCCCCTGCCACAGGTTGCGAGGCTTCCTGCCGGGTGTGGCTCCTTGTCGCACTACACGTAATTGGCGGGGTTTCCCCGGCTGCCTACCTTGCCGTCCGGCCAGACGGTGCGCTCATCAAACTTAATCCCGTTCACACTCGCGCCTTTCATATCGGCATCCAGGAGATTGGCACTGTTCAACACCACATTTTGCATATTGGTGCCGGAAAGGCGTGCCCCTTGCAGGTTCGCTCCGGTGAAGTTGACACCGAGCAGGTTCGCCCCATTGAAGTCGGCATACTGCATCTGTGCGACCGTGCAATCCGTGCCGGTCATGTTAGTTGAACGCAGAATCGCCTCACGGCAGGTTGCGCCCTGCAGGTTCGCCCCGCGCAGGTTCGCGCCTTCCAGGTTCAACCGGGTCATAACCAGCGCACTTAAATCCAGACCAGCCATACGAGGGTTCGCCCCTGCGCCGATCAACGCCAGAACGAGTTCCTTCCGATTAATCTCTGCCATGCCATCCTCCAGATTACGGTTTCGCGCCGCCACTGTGTACAGTCTGTCATGTTACCGCAACCGGGCATAACTCACAACTATTAGGACTTACGCAGGTGAATTTCCCCATAACCTATTGAACATAAGCCCGCTGACTGCCAGACTATCACTTCTTAGCTGGGGATCACTGACGCAATCAGCACCAGACACGTAAAATCAGCGGCCAAAACGAAACCCTTATCTCTGGAATTTTAGAAATAATTCACGATTTCAAGTTTTAATTGACTTGACGTGTTAGATTTATCATGTAAAGATTAATTGTGACACAGTTGGTTTCTTTATTTTAGGATCGCGAAGGCCAGCAAGGAACAGAAATGACCGCGAAAATCCTCTACATAGAAGACAATCCGCAAAATATGCGCCTGGTACGTAAGATTCTGCGGAGTGCCGGGTATGATGTGCTAGAGGCAACAGAAGGGTTATCTGGGGTTGCCCTCGCAGCACGAGAAGTACCTGACTTGATTCTGATGGATGTCAACCTGCCAGACATCAACGGACTAGAGGCTACCGCACGCTTGAAGGCCTCGCCACAGCTTTCGTGGATTCCGGTTGTTGCGGTTACAGCCAATGCGATGCATGGCGACCGGGAAAACTGCATTGCCGCTGGCTGTGATGGTTATCTCGCCAAACCGGTCATGAAGAATGAACTGCTGCAAACAGTAGCGACCTTTCTCGGCCAATCTGTTGCCCCGCTCGCAAGCAGCGGCGTCTGACCCTTCGACAACTCCCTCAGATTATCTGCTCTTAATCACGAACAATGAACAATGGCTCATTGTTCGTATTGTCTGCAAGCCCGCACTGCCGGTTTATCCTGCAATTTAAGATCACCATGACGGCAACCGCGGCCATTCCGGGTTATAGTTAAACTGTAGGGTTTTCGCCTTCCAGGGTGTATTCCGGCTTGAAGGTGGGACTCTTCAAGTGTAGAGGTTATTTGTGCCCTGGAGGAGCGATGCTGCGAAAAATAGTATATGTCCTGATGTTTCTGTGCCTGGGCTTCCTGCTGTTCACCCCGGCGGCGGCCCAGGGAGTCGATTTGCCCGCCCGTGTTCCGGCGAACACAGTATTCTATGGCGAGGCCGTCATAGACGCCAATCTCGAAGCAAACCTGAACGAACTGCTCACAGTCTGGGCTGAACTTTCCGGCGATACCGGCATCAGTCGGCAGCTTCCGATTACACTGGACGAACCGCTTCAACTGGTATTCCCGGGAAAATCGTTCGAGACGGACATCTTGCCCTGGTTAAGCGGACAAGTCGCGCTGGCGATTTTCGATACGAGCAACCTTGAACCACAGCCCAACCAGGATTTGGATTTTGTCGTGCTGCTGCCAGTGACCGATTCGGCCCGTATCCAGGAGTTGATACCACCCGACGCGCCAGAACCTACTGTACGTGATGATATTCGTATCTTTAATGCAGGCCCCAGCCTCCTGTTCATCGGGCCGGATATGATTGGCGTCGGGACACCCAGGGCAATAGATGCAACCCTGGCTGTGAACAAAGGCGGCCAACCAACACTGGGCATAAGTCCTGCTTTCCAAAAAACCTGGAACGCGCTGCCGCCGGATGCACTCGCCACCGGCTATCTGAATGGAAGCTGGCTGGCCGCAATGGTGGATCAGATACCTACCGGCGCGGGCAATATTCCGCCGCTCGGTGTGCTGTTGCAGGCAATCTTTGAACTGCACCCGGCAGAATCCGCAATGGAAGATGCCCTCACACAGCTCCCGCCGCTCAACGGGCTGGGCTTCGCGCTTGAACTGGCGGCTGACCGGCTGGATGTCACCGTCATGATGAGCCTGGAAACGCAGTATCCCGCGCCCACACTGGCAACCGTCACTGCCGGGGACAAACTGCTCAGTTATGTGCCGGGCGATGCGTTCTTCCTGCTTGATTCGTATGATGCCGCCGGGACGCTGGGACTGGGCGGCGGCGGGATAGTCGGACTGGCGCTGCTGGGGCCGACAGTTGGCAACATCTTTGATAATATCGTTTATTCGCTGGAAAACCCCGATGCACCGACACCCACGCCACCACCGACACCCACCCCGCCTCCGCCGCTGACGGTCGAAGATGTCGTACTTGCGGCGCAGCCGGTTATCACCCAGGCTGAGGCGCTGCTGGGGATCACAACGGATGAATTGTACAGCTTGCTGGCAGGGGAATACGCTTTCGCCCTCTTCAACACAGCCAACCCGGAAATGAACAACCTGGGCGGGGCGTTCTGGTTCCTGTCGCCCGATCCAGCGCGTTTGGGAGAAGTCGTGGACAGAGCAATGGCGCTCCTCGTTACGCAGATCAGTATGGGCGGCCCGGATGCACTCGTCCGCTCTACCGAAACGGTGAGCGGAGTGGAGGTCAACATCTGGCGTGACCCGCAGAATACCGATGGCATCGCTTACGGTGTGCTGAACGGCGAGGTGTTCTTCCTCACACTCGAATCCAGCCTGGATAAGGTGCTGGCGGCATCGCGGGGAGATGGTGTGCTGGCACAGTCTCCGGCATGGCCGGAAGCAGTTGTGGCAAGCTATGGTCAGGGCATTGACCTGCTGCTGTATGCCAATGTCGCCCAGATTGAACAGTTGGCGAGTCCATCCGCTGGCGGACAGCCTGCCCGCCAGATCAACATCTTACTGAGTATTTTGGATATCCAGGAAAATGGATTTTTCCAACTGCAACTGACGCTGCCCCGCAATTCTGTCAGCAAGGGCGAGTAACGCGATTCATGCCGCTTTCCAAGGGAGCGCCGCCGGGCGTTCCCTGCGTTTACACCTATTCCCAGAAGTGCGCTAAAAGCTATGAATTCCATCGGGGCAGGTTCCATTTCCCTCCCCGATCATTTTGGGCAACTGGCGGGCGCTGTGGCTATAATAGAGGGGAAATATCTTATTACGAAAGGCTCTTTTGATGAACGATACCACGACATCACGGGCGGCTTTGCGGGCCTGGGAAGATGGCAAACCGGATAATTTTTTTACAGCGGATACCAATTTACAGCACGTTCTGCGGCGCTATATGGGCGAATCCGCCTACAACGCGGTCACCGGCCAGTTCACCCAGACTGGCGGCGTGTGCGCCGATGAACTCGACCAGGCCGCCAAAGTCGAAGACCTCATCGGCAACCACCCCCGGCTGGATCGCTGGTCGGGCATTGGCGAGCGCATTGAGCAGATTGAGTTTCATCCGAACCATGATGTTGTCGGGCGGCTGACCTGGGGGACGGGTGTCCTGGCGCTGCAAGCGGAACCCGGCCACATTGTGGAACAGTTGGGGCATTATTACCTGCTGGCGCATAACGGCGAAAACGGGCATATGTGTTCTGTCACCTGCACAGCCGGGGCGGTGCGGGCGTTACAGGCCTTCGCGGATGAGACGGTCAAGGCCAAATTTCTGCCGCCGCTGCTGGACGCTGACTTTGACAGTATGCAGCACGCCGCCCAATTCCTGACCGAATTACAGGGGGGCAGCGACGTCGGCGCCAACACCGTCACCGCGCAGCCGAACGGGGATGGCACCTGGCGTATCAACGGCGAAAAGTGGTTCTGTTCCAATATCAACGCCGACCAGTTCATCATCACCGCCCGCCCGCTGGATGCGCCCGGCGGCACGAAAGGGTTGGGGCTGTTCCTTGTGCCGCGTCTGCTGGATAATGGCGAAACCAATGGGTTTTACCTGCGTCGCCTCAAGGACAAACTCGGCACGCGCACGCTCGCCAGCGCCGAACTCGACTTTGTGGATGCAGTGGCCTATCCGGTAGGTGACCTCGACCGGGGTTTTAAGAACATGGTTGAGGCCGTGCTGAACACTTCCCGCCTGATGAACGCCGTCGCCTGCGCCGCCGCGATTCGCCGTTCCGCGATTGAAGCCGGGAGCTATGCGTGCAGCCGGGAAGCCTTCGGCCAGCCCATCGCCAGCTACCCGCTGGTGCAGGAGACCTACGGCGACATCGTGACCGAGGCCTATGCCGCTACCGCGTCTTGCTTCGCCCTGGCGCACCTGATAGACAAAATAGACACCGGCCAGGCCGACGAAGGCGATGTAATGACGCACCGCCTGCTGGTCAATGTCAACAAGTACATCACCAGCATCCGGGCGACAGAAGCTGTCCACCAGGCGATTGAGGTCTTAGGTGGCAACGGCGCGATAGAGACCTTCAGCATTCTGCCGCGTCTTTACCGGGATATGATCGTCTTTGAAAGTTGGGAAGGCTCGCATAACGTTCTGTGTCTCCAGGTCTTGCGTGACATTACACGTTACCACATACACGAACCGTTCTTCAGTTTCGTGCAGGCCCAGTTGGATACCGTGACGGATGCCCGCCTGGAATCCGACACCGCCCAGGTAAAAAAGGCGCTGCGTGAGTGCGGGCGGTTATTGGAGCGCATGGTCGCTAACGGTGAACGCTATGCCGAAGCTCACTCCCGGCGCATGGCCGACCTGTTCGGCTACACGGCGCAGGCCGCGCTGCTGCTGGCCGAAGCCCAATGGGAACTCGACCAGGGTTTGCCGACGCTCAAGCCGGACATCATTACCCATTTCGTCAACCGTCACCTGCGCCCCGGCTACAACCCGCTGGATGATGAAGGTTTTCTGCCCCGCATCGAACGCCTGATCGCGGCAGTGTGAGTTAATCAAATGAGATAACACACAGATCGGTTATAATACTTTTATCTGTGCGTTTTTTGGGGGTAATCGGAATGTATACCTCGTTCCATGTGAAAAATTACCGCTGTTTTGAGGACCTGGCGCTCACCGATTTGGCGCGGGTGAACCTGATTGCGGGGAAAAACAATGTCGGTAAGACGGCCCTGTTGGAGGCACTTTTTCTACATTCCAGAGGCTACAACCCCCAATTTGTTTTTGATTTAGATGTCGTTCGTGGTTTAACACCTAATTTGGATCAGCCTGTTCCTGAATGGGAGTTTGTGTTTCTGAATCGCGATTCGTCGCTGATTGTTACCTTGCTCGGAGAAGACACAATAACAGGGAGTCGATCACTCAAATTACGTTTTGTTGCGGATTCAGAGGAACGGGATAAGATCAAACTGATTATCCCCAAGAGTCGTTTTTCTAATGGAGCATCGGTCTTATCCCCAACTTCGACAATTCTGGCGCTGGATTATCACCAATCAACTCAAGCAAGCACGATTTACATGGCGCAGGGAGGAGAAATATTATCCGCGCCACCCGATTCACCTTTTCCAAGCTTCATAATTCCTGCTCAGGGGCGACCGCTGCTTAAAGAAACACGAGAAAGATTCTCAAACCTAGTAACCAGTGGAAAATTGCCGTTCTTGTTAGCGTTTTTGCAGCGCATTGATCCGCGTATCCACGACATTCAGTTGTTGGATTTTGGTGGAGACACTATGCCGCATGGCTTTATTCTCAATGAGCGCCCTGTCCCACTCAATTATATGGGCGAAGGGGTGAACCGAGCCGTGAACTTTGTCCTCACAATTGCATCCACATCTAATGGAGTGGTTCTAATTGACGAAATCGAAAATGGTTTGCATTACTCCGTCTTGACTGATGTCTGGAAGGCTATTGCCCAGGCCGCTCGCACCTTCAAAGTGCAAATCTTCGCCACCACCCACAGCCTGGAAATGATTCGTGCCGCGCATGAGGCGTTTAGCGAAAGTGAACCCTATGATTTCCGTTTGCATCGATTGGGGCGAGATACAGAAACAGGTCAAATTGAGGCGCTCACATTCAACCAGAACAGCATGAATGCCGCTATTCTATTTGACCAAGAGGTGCGCGGATGAGCAATTCGCTTCCTTTGAGTACAACGCGACTGCTGCTGGTAGAAGGTAAAGACGATAAAGAATTTTTCGATGGGATAGGGACTTACCTGAATATTCGTGATCGCTTTCATATTGCCGAATATGAGGGCAAAAATAATCTCGACAACGCCCTTTTGCGTGTGTTGGGAGAATCGGTGTTTCCACAAATCACCCATATCAGTATCGTGCGTGATGCTGATTTTCGTCCGGGCAGCTTCAACAGTGTTCAAAGTGCTCTTGATTACGCAAATCGAAACTCGCCATCGCCCAAAAGACATTATCCGATTCCCGATACCCATACCCTATTTTTTGGCGAGCATCCTCAAGTGGCAGTCCTGATTTTGCCTGCGCCCAACCTATTTGGTATGTTAGAGGATGTTGTTCTGACTGCACTGGATAATGACCCAATCTCATCCTGTGTAAACGACTATATCCAATGTTTGCAACAGAGCGGTATAGACCCGGTTCAGGAACGGCTCTCAAAGACGAAAATGCGCATTTTTATTGAAGGTAAGCACCTCGATAAAGAAATATCAACTGGAAATGACCGCAGGCGCACTTATCTTTCCGACATCTATAGTATGAGTTGGTGGACGTGGGATCATCCCGCCTTTGACAGTGTGAAGGCCTTCATCCAACAGATTGCATCTGAGTAGGCAGCATCCCCTGCCATACCATCATGCAAACAATCAACCAGCCTGTAGTGTAGTGCCATTGCTTAACCCTGGGCGACGCACAGTTTTGGTGCCTGACATCCATTCAAAAAACAAAGGGCTTTCCCTATGACGATGATCTACTACGAAGAACACGGTGATTTAAACCACCTGCAAGGCAAAACGATTGGTGTCATCGGGTATGGCAGCCTGGGCCAATCGGTGGCGCTCAACCTGCGCGACAGCGGGCTTACAGTGCTGGTTTCCGAGATTGCGGTTGATCGGGCCGAACAAGCCCGTGAGATCGGCTTTCAAGTCGTGGCAACTGAAACCGCCGTGCGCCAGTGCCCGATCATCCTGCTGCTGGTGCCCAACGAGGTCATGCCCAGCGTCTACCTGGAACAAATCTCACCATACCTGGAGCGCGGCCACTTGCTGGTCTTTGCCAGCGCCTATAACCTGACCTTCGGGTTTATCGAACCGCCGCCCTTTGTAGACGTAGGGTTGATCGCCCCGCGCATCCTCGGCCCGGCGGTACGGGAGCGTTTCACGACCCCAGAAGGCTATCACAGTTTTATCTCAGTCGCTCAGGACTCAAGCGGAAATGCGTGGCCGTTGCTGCTGGCGCTGGCAAAGGCCGTCGGTACACTGCGAGCCGGAGCGATTGAGATCACCTTCCAGTGGGAAGCCGAGCTGGATTTATTCGTCCAGCAGACGATTCTGCCGCTGATGCATCTCGTCTTCACGACGGCGGCCAACCTGCTGATCGGGAAAGGCTACACGCCGGAAGCCGCGCTGACCGAGTTGTACCTTTCCGGCGAGATCACCTACTACCTGGAGCGTGCCGTGAACAACGGGCTGCTTCAGGCGCTTTTACGGTCCCCATTAACCAACCAGTATGGCACATTTACCCGGGTCAATCGTTTTAGCGACCTCAAACTGGAACGCCTGATGGAAGTCACCCTGGATGAAATCCGCAGCGGTGCGTTCGCCAAAGAATGGAGCAAAGAATATGCCGACGGGTTCTCCCGCTTGAAAAAACTCATTCGTGAGCAGCAAGGGTTGGAACTTTGGGAATTAGAAAAGCAGGCACTGGAGATGTTTGGGCAAAATATCGAATCTTGAGCGATAATGTAAAAGAATAATGGTATCCTGAAAAAAGGTTATACTAATAAACTACTCGGTTTCTTCATCATCAGGCCGGATTTACCGTAAATTACCTGAACCTGAGGCCGGGATATAGGCTGGGAGCGTATATAATGGCAGACTCACACCTGCGTATTGATGAACTTATTGTCAGATTAGATCATTCCAATTCGGATGTTCGGGAAGCAGCAGCGATTGAACTGCTCGAAATGGGCACTGTGGCCGTTGAGCCGCTGATTAAGGCACTGAGTCACTCCGGTTGGCGCGTGCGCTACTACGCGGCCTGGGCATTGGGGCAGATTGGCGATCAGCGGGCGGTAGATCCCCTCATCATGGCGCTCCATGATATCAACACAACGGTACAGGAATGGGCTGCCTCTGCGTTGGGGGAAATTCATGATTCTCGCGCCGTAGACCCGCTTATTGAAGCCTTGCAGCACCCTGACGCGGGCACTCGCCAGAATGCCGCCTCTGCGCTGGGGCATATTGGCGATACGCGCGCTGTCGAAGCCCTGATCGCTCTGCTGACCGACGCGAGTCCTTTTGTTCGCAGCAGTGCTGCCTGGGCATTGGGAAAACTAGGTGATGACCGCGCCATTGATCCGCTGCTGGAGGTCCTCAATGATGATGATGACTGGGTGCAGGGCAGTGCAGCTTCAGCCTTGGGCTTGCTCGGCGCTGAAAAGGCGGCGGACGGCCTGATTAACGTGCTGCGTGGCGAAGGCCGCTGGGTGCGCTACAATGCGGCCTGGGCGCTGGGTGAAATCGGTAGTAAAAAGGCGGTGGCGGCGCTGATTTCAGTCTCCGAAACCGATGACATCTTCATGGAACGCCGGGCAACCGAAGCCCTGGAAAAGCTGGGGCATTAGTCCTATCGGACAGCTTGCCGATCATCCATTTCTCCTAATATTGCGGGATTGTAACGCTGATATTCATCTTTTTTGCGTACAATTGAGGACAAGAATACTCGAATCGGATAATCATGAGGGATAGCCGATGAATGTAATCCGGCAAAAACAATGGAGCGAAACAGAGTTAATTGCCCAGGGATTCCGGTATTATCCCAGCCGCAGGCAGGTCTCGCTGGTGCGCCGTCTGCCAGCGGAAGAAGCCCCCATGTTCATCCAGACCGATTGGGACATCCTGGTCGCCGAGGCCGGGTACTATATTGCCTATCGCGCCGGAGATGACTTACGCGCCCGGCTTGAAGACTACAGCCCCCGTCCGATTCGCCCCGACATTTTCAAAATCTCGTACGCTCCCTGGAATGACATCAAGTGGAAGCCTTCACCAACGGAGACCCATTTGCTCAGCCTGGGGTGCCAACCGTACTACAAGAGAGTTGGTGTGTGGGCCAAGCGCCTGACAACCGAGGCATTGGTGCAAAGCATGGAAAGCCGCGAACCTTCCATCGTGCCGCCGGGCGCGTGGGTCTGTGTCGGAATTCAGGGTGAACCCTGGAGTACCACCGGCGAATGGATCCGCTCGCGTTATATAGTGCCTGCCAGCGCTTTTCTGGCGAGTTTCTCCAAGTAGGATGCTGACCGCAAACGCTGGAGTGTTTTCACTATGGGGCATAGGCCCCTTTTTTATTGGGCGCTGCTTTCACCATCGTACATACCGTCACGAAATACGCCCCATCCTGGGCATAATCGTCAGGCCTCGCCGTAAAACCGATCTTCCGCCCACCGTGCCGGATTCGTCAGGATATACCCCCGCAGCGCATCCCATTCCCGTTCATCCCGGATAATCCGGTCATGAAAACTCCGCTGCCACAATTTACCAGGAAAGGATTCCCATCCGTGTTCATCCACACCCCGAATGTAGGCATTGGTCGTCATGGTTTTGAACCATCCCATGATGTCAGAGAGGGTGTAGGGGCGGGCCGGTGTGCCCGCCCTGGTGGATTCTGGAGATACGGGTTCTTCCGGGCGGCCACGTTGGGCCGCCCCTACGGACGGCGCATAACGATTGATGATGATAATCCCGTGAAAATGATTTGGCATGACCACATAGGCATCCAATACCACCGACAAAGATATTTCTCCGCTTTGATGGGATTTCCCCACCACACTGGCGACCATTTCCCCAATATGCGGCATGGCACCTGCATCACGTCCGGACCCACCACGCGCGCCGAACAGATGCCCGATATGCGGAAGGGCGATCTGTCACGAAATACGTTCCGTCCTGGGCATAATATATGGGGCAACCGGGATGATTTTGGGTGGGTGGGAGAGCCTGGATACAGCTGTATGGGACGCACTATGCTCGATAGCGGCTACGACCATCTGACGGTATAATATCATTCAGGTCGCTCTGAGGCATGCCGATGACTGCCGCGCTCTTGAACAAGCAAAATAATCACGATGCCGGCTGACATATGATTTTCCGCCACAATTCGAGTTCATTGTCATGGAGTGCTGGCGATTCGGACTGCCTTCTATTGGCGGGCCGGATTTGCGGCCTTCAGAATACCAGTGATGGTGTTGTGATTGGCTTCCATGCAGAAAAGGCACCCACAAAGGCTTGCGATAGAAATCAGTGTATTTGCAGTAAAATTTCGATGTAATAGTCTTTGGCATGGTGCAAGAACCGCCCACCGCCTTGCAAGCAAGTGAACATGAACCTATAACCAAATATGAGTGGCCGCACCTGATGACTCAAAACCGTCTTGATAATAGAATGAACTGCTAAACAGGCTAAATCAGACCAAAACATTTCAGCAACGCCTCTGGATAAAATTGAGAACGGGATGCAGAGATCATATGGGGGTAAACAATCTCGACATACATTTGATGTTTAAGGAATTCCTTAATCAAATTAAGTTCTGCGATAGACTTGCTTACGCCGAAAAACGCCTCAATTTCCCGAACCCTGGACAATGGAAACACACAAAGCAAACCTTGAACTCCATAAAACGGTCTATAGCACTGGAGATGACCAATATAGTGTCATAGTATCCGATGCAACAGAGAGACTAAAGTCATACCTGTCCGGATTTATTTACGAATAGAACCTTCAAGGGTTCCACATCCCACTGAACCCTAACAGCTTATAGCGACCTTTTTCCTGAACAAATGTTCTCACAAATGTTCACCATCTCCCGCCCGTTTTGTGGTATCGTGGTGAGGATACGTAATGATTAGGAAGATGCGCCCGTGAACAAAGAACCCGCCAAGCAGGATAATTTGCAGCAAAACCGCCATTTTTGCAGCACGAAACATAAGTGACTCACGGGAGGATTGCGGCAATCGCAGCAATTGCAGCACATATAAAATTTGCCGCAATAAGTTGTCAGTTACCACTTGTTACTCGGCACTTTTTACTTTCAGGCACGATGAATCGTGCCCCGACATTCCCCTGCTTTTCCCTCATGCCTCAGCACTCAAGACTCAGCACTGCCCCCTACATCCTGAACACCCCGTATTGCGTCGCCACCGTCTCCCTATTCAGGCACGCGCTCAACGCCAGCCCCAGCACGCGCCGCGTCTCCGCCGGGTCGAGGATGCCATCATCCCACAGCCGCGCCGTCGAATAATACGGGCTGCCCTCCTGCTCGTATTTATCCAGTATCGGCTGCTTGAACGCCGCCTGCTCGTCTGGGGATAAATCCGCCGCGCCCCCCCGCGCCAGTTGGTCGCGCTTGACCGTCAATAGCACGTTCGCCGCCTGTTCCCCGCCCATCACGCTGATCCGGCTGTTCGGCCACATCCACAGGAAACGCGGCCCATACGCCCGCCCGCACATCCCGTAATTTCCCGCGCCGAAGCTCCCGCCGATGATGACCGTCAGTTTCGGCACTTTGGCGTTGGCGACGGCGTGTACCATCTTCGCGCCATCTTTGGCGATGCCGCCCGCCTCGTACTCCCTGCCCACCATGAACCCGGTGATATTCTGAAGGAACAACAGCGGGATATTCCGCGCCGTACACAGTTCGATAAAGTGCGTCCCTTTAAGAGCGCTTTCACTGAACAGCACGCCGTTATTGGCGATGATGCCCACCGGGTAGCCTTCCAGCCGGGCAAACCCGGTAATCAGCGTTGTACCGTAGTTCGCCTTGAACTCACGGAAGCGGCTCCCGTCCACCAGCCGGGCGATCACCTCGCGGGCGTCATAGCTCTCGCGGAACGTCGTGGGAATAATTCCGTAAAGTTCCGCCGGGTCATAGAGCGGTTCTTCCGGCGGAGCAATATCCTGTAGGGACAAGGCCTGCCTTGTCCGCGTGCGCCTATTCAGAGTCGCCACGATTTCCCGCACGATTTCCAGCGCATGGTCATCATCCTCGGCATAATGATCGGCCACACCGGAAACGCGGGTATGCACGTCCGCCCCGCCTAGCTCCTCGGCGGTGACTTCTTCGCCCGTCGCGGCCTTCACCAGCGGCGGCCCGCCCAGGAAAATCGTCCCTGTTCCCTTCACGATCACCGTCTCATCCGACATCGCCGGGACATACGCCCCGCCCGCCGTACAGCTTCCCATCACCGCACTGATCTGGGGGATGCCCGCCGCGCTCATCGTCGCCTGGTTGTAGAAGATGCGCCCGAAGTCGTCCACATCCGGGAACACCTCATCCTGCATCGGCAGGAACGCGCCTCCGCTGTCCACCAGGTAGATACACGGCAGATTGTTTTCCAGCGCGACCTGCTGTGCCCGCAGGTGCTTCTTCACCGTCAGCGGATAGTACGTGCCGCCCTTCACGGTGGCGTCATTGGCGATAATCAGGCACTCCACGCCGGAAACCCGCCCGATGCCGGTCACAATGCCCGCGCTCGGCGCGTCACCGTCGTAGATGTCCCAGGCCGCCAACGGGGAAAGCTCCAGAAACGGCGAGCCGGTATCCAGCAGCCGGTCTATCCGGTCACGCACGAACAGCTTGCCCTGTTCCTGGTGGCGCTCCTGGTATTTAAGGCCGCCGCCCTGCCGTACCTGTTCCAGCCGTTCGCGCAGTTCCGCCGCCAGCGCCTGGTTGTGCGCCCGGTTCTGCTGGAATCGTTCATCTTGAGTATTGATCTGCGTGTCGAGAGCATCCATGAAATTCAGCGCAGAGAAACGCGCCGCTCCTCCTTCCAACCCGATTACCAGACATTATTTCCCGAATCGTTTTCGCAAATAATCCAGAGCAACACGGTCAATCTTGTCAGGCGATTGCTCTAAATTCCAGCGTTCCTCTAAGTTCTCGTTGCCCACCAGCGCCCAGAACGCCTGCTGTGAGGCTTCGTCCCACACCCCGTCAGACTGGCCGACAAGGTAGCCCTGTTCGAGCATCATCGTTTGCAGTTCGCGGGCAATCTCCCCGGTAATCGGTGTCTGATCCTGAGGCTGTGGCTTTCCGAAAAACAGGTGGTGCGTCTTGACCAACTGCGCCAGCTTCTTGACCGGCTCGGCATCATCATCCACACGCAAATCGAGGTAACGATCCGTATCACCACCATAACCGCCGTCGGGCCGCACCACCAGCGCCGCTGCCGCCTGCTTGCCACGACGATCGCCTCCCACATTTTCCCCGGCCAGCAGCGCCGCTACCAGCCGGTCAGCCAGTTCACCGGGAGTCTGAGTAAAAGCAGCGGCCATCGCGTCCAGTGTTTCCGGCCCGGTGAGGATATTGCCCTGGCAGGTAAAACCTTCCCCGATTTTATGCCCTGCCCAGTCGTGGCACTCGCTCCCGGTATGCGCCGCGACCTGCCCTTGAGCATCTACAATCCCGATCTGCCGCCGTTCGCGTTGAGGATCGTTCGCTAGCAGCGCAGCCAGCGTTTCCCCGGCGCTTTTACCCGTTGCCATCATCCCCAACCCATCCGGGCCAAAGCCGACTCGGGCCAGCGCCTGCGTTGCTACCGCGCCCGCGCCTGCCCGCGCCCAACTGACCAGCGCACCCGCCGCCAGGAACTTGCTGGCAACCGCCACGCCCCAGGCTTGTTCTGTCGGTTCATAAGCCACAATGGAAAATGTGTGTAAGCGCATCGTTATCCCTATCTATGGTCACGAAAGTTAACTGCGTTTGTCGCGGAGTGTACCACGTACAAATGGAAACGGCAGGGTGTTCGCCACATAAACATCATGACACGGCACTTTCAGCCGCTTCCTTACTGCCAATTACTGCACTTGTGAAATTATGCACTTTATACGAACCTGGCAGAACCCTGCGAAACTTTTCTTCGCAGACACTGTCGGTATGGGTGAATGAACGCAGCTTCACAAGGAAACGAACAGCGTACATCGCGCTCGTTTCCGACTATCCATACATAAGGAGAGAATGATGTTCAGGAAACAGTTTTTCGGGATAGCCCTGCTCGCAGTAGTGGTACTGATCGGTTCAGGTATGGCGGTCTCCGCACAGGATGACACCTGTACCCCCATGCTGGTCGGTAACAGCTACATGATCCAGGCCGGAGATACCCTGTCGGGTGTGGCGCTGCACTTCGGCGTTACGGTGGAGGCCCTCCAGGCCGCCAACTGCCTGCAAACCAACGCGATGCTCCAGGTCGGGCAGGAACTGGTAATCCCGCCTTCGGATCCAGCTCAACTGTTGGCACAGTTTATGTATCGCTACTGCCAGGCCACCGATTCCGAAAGCTTTGCCTGCCAGTGGATGGCACGTCACGGTCAGTTCACGGCGGATGAAGATACAGTCGGTAACGGCCTCTATACCCAGACCCGCACTCAGTCGGCGGACTGCACTGAGGACTGCGAACCCCTTCAGACGCGGGATCAGCTGCACACCCATGACCAGGCACAGGACTGCACCGGGGACTGTGTGCCGGTAGGCGATGCCAACCAGAACCGGAACACGGGCGGCAAGAACAACTAACGCCCCATCGTGATAACCGCATAATACCCCCGTAAGTGAGAGATGTGCCTTCCCCCAGGCCGTCTCTCGCTTTTTTCGGCCACTCACCGCGATCAGTCAATCGTGGATCTCGGCTGAGGACACAGATAAAGCACGCACATAACAGGCTTGATGTTTGCCTCTGGTGAGGATGTCGCAAAAACAGGCGTATAATGTAGTTATGGGAGTGATATTCCATATGGATAATCGGGAACGGATGAGGCGGGGGTTTTACTGACGGTGTGCTTAGACTCACTGACCGGCGCGGCGTTTTCGATTTCGTTTCTTCATTACAGTGCCCCTATCGCCTCCATCCAAAACGTGGCTGCCGTCCTCAGGCCTCCCAGCATCTACGTTTGATGTTGCCTGTTGAGTCTTTGTTCCAGTCTTAAACAAGGCTCAGGCATCGCTCGCTCATCAAGCACAGCCCACAAGACTCAGCTGTGACCGCCAGAAGGGATTACGGTTAGCCTCTCTGTACGAGACAAGCGCGCTGTTTTTCTCACGTATAACAATGCGGTATTGGAATCTGTTGGAAAGCCCTACGAACACAATGCAATTCTTGCCTATGAAAAGACGAAAGCAGACAACCGATGGACCTTGAGAATATCTCTCAAAAGCACTTGAACGAACTCGAACACCGAGTCCGGGAGCTGATGCTCGCCATGCAAAAAGCCAAACTCCAGAACAATCCGCTGATGGACTCGCTCAGAGCGTTAGAGCAAGAGCTTGGGCAGACACGGCGTGAGCGATTTGACGCCGCAAATTCTGAATATCACACCTATTGAGCCTGATTATTTTTCAGAGCAGTGAGGGGAGGAACGGGGTGTCATGAATGGAGCCATCGCCGGTAATGACCTTGATGGTCACTCTGGATCGGTGTCACAGGCCATCAATGACCTGAATCTGCCCCATCACGGATTCAAACTCCTGCCGTGTAAAACAGGCACTGCCAAGCGAACCCGCATTGGCTGTCCCTGCCGCCACACCTTGCCCTAATGCGGCGGGCTGTGCAGCACCGTTTGCCAGGGCAACCAGCATCCCTGCCAGGAAAGAATCGCCGCTTCCGACGCTGCCCGTACCTGCAATCACCGGGGGAATAGCCTGCCACGCCTGCCCAGCATCCACCCAGACAGCCCCGTGTTTCCCCAGGGTAATTACCACCGGCTGGCCGGTCTTTTTCATCATCTGCCGCGCTGCTGCCACCGCATCCGCCGGGGAATGGATTGGGTGGTTCACTAAGGCTGCTGCTTCTTCGTCATTCACCTTGAGGAAGACGCCGCGCACCTGCGATGCTGCCTCAAGCGCCGTGCCGCTGGTATCCACCCACACTTGTTTCCCCATCATGACGAGATCGGCCAGGAGTGCAGCGAAAAGTTCCGGCGGTGAACCGGGCGGCAGACTACCAGAGAATGAAATAACCGAGACATCGGCGGCTGCCTGGAGCAAATCTGCCCGTAACGGTACCCAATCGGCAGCGGTAAGCTGTGGGCCAGGCTCATTCAGTACACTGGTAATCGCCTGTTCCGGGTCAACCACGATCACACAGGTGCGCGTCTCGCGACCCGGCAGCCAGGTCCAACAGGCATCCTGACCTGTACGCTGTACCATCGCAGCGACAGACTGACCGCTAAACCCACCGAGAAAACCCGCGCAGATCGCCTCTTGACCCAGTGTTTGCACCGCCCGCGCCACGTTGACACCTTTTCCCCCGGCGGCAACCAGATAGTCCTGGGTGCGGAAGACTCCGCCACGCCCAAAACCAGGCACAACCAGCGTGCGATCCACTGCCGGATTGGGTGTGACACACAGAATCATCTGCTGCTCCCGGAATACATTTTTCAGGCTCTATCGGTTGCCAGCCGGTCTGTTCAATCCGGCAGGGCGAGCCTGAAGTTTGCCCTACTTCCGGGCTGCGAGTCAACGGCGGCTTTGGATTCCGTGTACATTATCCTTCACGAGGGAGGTCTTTACCGTCCATTGGTAGAGACAGGCGACTGTGCCCTGGGCAGCGACAGGGTGACCTGTGTATGTTTGCCGAGTTCACTCGCAATTGTACAATCTCCGCCGTGAATACGGGCGCTTTCACGCACAATCGCCAATCCGATCCCCGCGCCCTGCTGCTCATAATGGTCGCGGTTGATCTGGACAAAACGATCCCAGACTCGCGGCAGGTCAGCTTCCGGGATGCCGGAGCCGTAATCCTGCGTAGTGACAGTAACCTGACTTTCATCCGCACTCAGCACAACCTCAACGGTGGCGCCATCCGGCGAAAATGCGACGGCATTACGAAGCGGTTCCTCGACCATCATCACAAGGTATTCGAAAATTCCGTTGACATATACAGGCTGCGGCATGAGGGCTAAGCTGATCGTGACCGACCGCTCATCGGCAGCGATCTCATCATTGATAACACCCACTGCGGATTTGATAATCTCGCCTATGTCGTGGGCCTGCTGTGACCGGGCATACATTTTTTGCAGATTGCCACTCTCAATCTCCAGGAGCGCCAGAGCTTTGCCAGTAAAACGATTCAGGCGGTTAGCGCCACCCTGAATTAACTCGACCATTCGGCGTGCCGTTTCATCCGGTAAATCAGCGAGCGTATCCGCCAGTACCGCCGACCCACCGTAAATTGCTGTGAGCGGAGTACGCAGTTCATGCGAGATCATATGGAGCAAGGTCTGCCGGGTATCATCCAGATTGCGATCAGCCTGTGCCTGGAATGCCTTCACCCGCTTGAGTTTGCTTTCCATCGCCAGAACCAGGTCGTCGGCCTGGAATGGTTTGACAATATAATCGTCCGCGCCCAGTTCTTTACCAATGCGCATTGAATTGGGTGAGTTGAAAGCCGTCAGGAACAGAAATGGGATGCCATTCCAGGCCGGATCGCCACGCAGATGCTCCAGCAGCTTAAAACCATCCATGTCAGGCATAGCGATATCGCTCACGATGATGTCCGGCAGGTTGGTCGCGGTGCGAAGCACATCCAATGCGCACCGCCCATCCACTGCCTGGACGACCTCGTAGCCCCGCAGTTCGAGTTCGAGCGCGATATTTTCCAGCAAGGTCAGGTTGTCTTCAGCAAGCAATACTTTTGTCATGGGTTATTCCCCTCATTCACTGGCAGCCAGAAGCAGAAGGTTGTCCCGATATTCAACACGCTGCTGACCGCAATATCACCACCATAAAGCCGCACAAGGTCACGAACAAGCGACAAGCCCAGGCCACTGCCTGTGATATTCGTCCCTGCTGCCCACCCCCGGAAGAAGCGGGTGAACAAATGCGGCAAGTCTTCGAGCTGGATACCATGCCCGGTATCCTCAACCATGCCGATGAGATAGCGTCCGGAAAAGATGTCGGCGGGCACGCTATCCCGAAAACCATTCAGGTCTGCTGCCCGGTACTTGTCTGTGGAGCCAGCGCCATACAGCGCTGCCCGGATACTGCCGCCGTCGGGCGTATATTTAACCGCGTTATGTAATAAATTACGCCACACCCGTACCAGGTCGGAATACTCCCCCATAACCGTGAAACCACCACTGACAACCTCGACCTGGATATGCTGGTGTCTGGACTCCGCCTGCTCTGCAAGTTCCGATACCACATCCTCCAGAGCCTGGGAAACATTGACGGTTTCCTGGCCGCGTTTGCCCTGACGGGTGTCAAACCGTGACACATCCAGGATGGAAGTCACAAAGTCAGCCAGCGCCTGCGCCTGCTCGGTAATCCGAGCCACTTTTTGCAGCTTGTTGTCCTCGGTCATTTGGTCAAAATGGCGCTGCAAGGTGCTGGCACTCAGCATGATTGAGGTGATCGGTGTGCGGAGTTCGTGGCTGACCATCGAGATGAACTCATCTTTGATGCGTTCCATCTCTTTCAAATGGGAGATATTGTAGAGCGTACACACCACATGACCACTATTGCCGGGTACCTGAGTAAAGGATACTTCGGCATCGAATGCCGTGCCGGATTTGGTGATAAGCCGGGTCTGGATCGGGCCGAGCGGGGTATGTTCATCTAGAGTCCGGAACAGATCCATCAAGGCGGGCCGGTAAGGGGTTTCAAAAATGCGCCACAGGCTCTGGTCGAAAAGCTCATCCATCTGGTATCCCAATACACGGTTCAGGGCCGGATTGGTCACATCAATGGTGCCACCGGCGCTGACCAGGAGCAGCGGGTTACTGACGTTGTTCAGGACGGTGCTCATGCGGTCATTCAAACGCAACAACTGTTTCGTGCGCTCCGAAACCTGTTCCTCAAGCCGGACGTTTGCCGTAGCCAGCTTCTGTTGGGTCTGCACGCGCTGGGTAATATCCTGAACAACGGCAATGTAGTAATCCGGCGTGCCATCGGCATTCGAGACCATTGATACCGTTAGCTCGACCCATTGTATGGTTTGGTCTTTGCGGATATACCGTTTTTCCAGTGTATAGGTCTCAATCTCATGAGCCGCCATACGCTGCGCCTGTTTAAGGTCGGTTTCCAGATCGTCAGGATAGGTAATTTCTTGAAAGGTTTTAGACAGCATTTCCTCGCGGGTGTATCCAACCAGATCACAGAGTTTCTGGTTGATGAGTAAAAAGTGTCCCTCGGGTGTGACGTGGGATAGGCCAACAGCGGCCTGCTCAAAAGTATTGCGAAACCGTTTCTCGCTTTCGTGCAGCGCATCCTCAGCTTGCTTGCGTTCTGTAATATCTTCCTTGATGGCGACAAAATGGGTAATCTCACCTTCCGCATTTGTGACCGGGGCAATCCGTGCCCGCTCCCAGTAAAACTCCCCATTCTTTTTCTTGTTATAGAACTCGCCCACCCACTCGCGCCCGGATGTAATCGTCTCCCACAGTTTCTTATATTCATCCGAAGCGGTATGACCCGACTTCAGAATACGCGGGTTCTGGCCGATGGCTTCTTCCAGCGTATAACCCGTCAATTGGGTGAAGTGCGGATTCACGTATTCAATGCGGCCTGTCACATCGGTAATCACGATGCTGTTGGCGCTCTGGTTGACAGCGTGCCACAGTAGCCGCAGTTCAGTTTCTTCCAGCTTACGCTCGGTGACATCGTAAACGTTCGAATACAGCAAGGTACGTCCGTTGACGGAGATGGGCGTAACAATAGCCTCGACATCACGAATATCTCCATTGGCGAGGCGATGACGAACAGGAAAGACCCACTGCTGCTCGGAATATGCTTTATGTATGTTCTGATGGACAACTTCGGCAGATGAGATGCTGAGATCGGTGATCTTCATGCCGAGTAATGCAGCCTTATCATAGCCATAGAAGCGACACGCGGCTGGATTGGCATCTACAATTGAACCGGTATCTGGATCAATCAACAACTTGGATGAGATACTTGCTTCAAACATCTGATGGTACTGGTCTTCGGGGGTGTTTTGGTGGTGGGCTTCAAGATCACTGATACGTTCCAACGCCCGATCCAGCTCATACGATTTCTCATTGAGCTGGCTTCGGAGGGTATGAATCTGCTGATGAAGCGTTGAAAGTATTTGTTCTTCAGTCATATTGCTTTTGTTCTATCGAGCAAGCCAGTTAGCCAACACGTAATGATTCTATTGTGTGACTGTTTTTGAGAACTGTCATGTCGGGAATGTTTGATTCTTCATGGATTTTGTGAATAGTTTGTGAAATCCGCATAATGATGTGCGCAGTGGCAGCGGTGCGGGAAAGCACAAAAGGTTGTTACGGAGAGACACTACCTAAACATGGGGTTTCTCTTTGGTGCTCAGCGTAATCGTTACAGTCGTTCCTTTACCAACTTTACTTTCGAGTTCGATTATCCCGCCAACAGTCTCGATGATGCGTTTTGCAAGCGGCAACCCTAAACCGAACCCTCGGGTGCTATGTGCTTTGTCAGCGCGGAAGAAACTCTCAAAGACATGCGTTTGCAGGTCTTCCGGGATTCCGATTCCATTATCTGCAATCACGATGGAGACCGTCTCATTGTGGGTGCGAGTTTTAATCGAAATTTCAACCGGATCTTTTGAGTTTTTGAGGGCGTTTTCCAGAATATTCTGAACGGCGACAAACATCAGATCAGAATCAGCAAAGATCCATACATCCTTAGCCTGCAGATCCAGGTCAACTGATGCGTTCTTTTCCTGGAATGACTCCTCTTCTCTGGCATAGACTTGTCTCATAAATGTATCCACCGGCACATATTGCAGCGGTGTTGGCGCTTCGCCATCCAGTCGTGACAATAACACCATTCGACTGACGAGGCCGTCAATATAGTTGACCTGTTTCTCTATTGTGTCAATATATCGGTATTTTTCATCCGGCAGAAGCCGTTTCACCATATACGAATTCATGTTGATGATGGAAAGTGGCGTCTTGAATTCATGCGATGCTTTCAGGATGAATTCCGATAAGATTCGCCGGCGTTCCTGCTCCAGGGCCAGTTCAAGCGCTTGTTTTTCATACCGTTTACGTTCGGCAATCTCGTATGTGAGTCTTTCATTGGCGTTGGATAATTCCTGTGTCCGCTGCTGAACCCGCTCTTCCAGAGTGGCGTGGGCTAACTCTAATTCAGTTGTCATCATATTGAAGGTCTTGGCAAGTGTCCCTACCTCATCCCTGGATGTGATCGGGGCTTTGATGTGCAGTTGGCCTTCGGCAACCTGCTCTGCAACTGCCGTCAGGGCACGGATAGGCTTCGTGATGCGTTCGGATATCAGGTAGGAAGCCAGTAACGCGACGAAAGTCAGTGAAATTGCGAGAATGAGAATACCCGCTGTCTGCCGCTGTACCGTTTGATAATACTGGCTGGCTGGTTGGGACATCACCAGGTACCAGGGTACAGTTTCGAGTTTGATGATCGCCAGGCGTTCCTCTCCATCCGAATCAGGAATCGTGTAGCCGGATACAATCTTCTCCCGGTGTGTATTAGAAAGCGCATCAGCCAGACCAGGCATCGGAAAACTCACATCCTCATCGCGCAGCGGGGGTAAAGCGTACTGGCTTTTGAGAGCCGTAATCTCTTCTGGCGAAAAACCGGCGATACTCCGAAAAAGAAGCTCTTCATGCTGGTTATCTGCGATGCGCACATAGTTCTCGTCGAATACCGCGATATTCAAATCTGATCCACGCACATTATCAAAGACAATGTTTTGAATGTTTGCAATCGAAAATTGAATTCGAAGCACCCCGATAATGGTCGTGGGTGCCTCATGTTCCCGAAGAGGGACCGCATAGTAAAAATAGATGCCGCCGAGATCTGGACGATACTGAATGGGCGAGATAGTGACAGAGCCGCCCAACAACGCCGCTCGAAAGTACTCTTGCTGCGATTCGTCTGCCTTAATATTGTCCTGCGCGGTATCCAGAATGTTCCGCCCATTCCGATCCAGAATTGCTTGTGACAGGACGTAATACTCATCCCAGGGTTCCATTTCAATCGAATCGAGTATGATTCGCGTGCGTTCGCGAAGTTCAGGATCACTGCGCGTCTCTTCATCGGCCTTAAGAAAATAAATAAGATCGGGGAGTCTCGATCCCACGCTCAGAGCTTTTCGATTGCTCCGGTGGAATTCATCAATCCTATCCGCTATTTGAACGGCACTGACCAGCAGGGCATTATCCGCCTCCGCCAGGAGCTGCACCCGCAGCCATTGGTTGAAAGCAAAAACAATAGATACCGCGAGCAGCGTGGTGATGAGAAACACCGCTAACAGTCGTGCTTGAATTGACGCAAGTGATTTTTCGACGAATGGCATTGAATTTTGTCGCTTGATAAGCCTAGCGCAGCGCCTCGATTGCAGCCTGCGCCTCCGCCATAATTTCTGGGATGGGGCGATCAGTCTTCAAGATCGCCGTGAGCAGTTCGTTATAAATGGCCCAGGTTTCCTTTGGATGGTCCTCCCATTGCGGGAGCACCGTCAAATTCTCGTTGTATAGCAGCTCATCAATAAAGGTCGCCGTTGCCGGGTCTACTGACTCCTGAATACTGCTTAGCACTGAACGCCGTACTGGCAGACGTCCCAACTCCGTGAATACCCGTTCCTGGGCACCTGTCGTTATCAGAATTTCCAACCATTCTTTGGCTAATTCTGGATGACGCCCCCCACTTGGCGCAGCATACAGTACATTACCAACCAGCAGGTTTGCCGAATGCCCTTCCCGTGGAACGGGAATACTGGAATAACGACACGTATCGCATCCGGCGCTCTCTGCCCAACCCACATGCCAGCTCCCGGCAATCTGGAAAGCGGAAATCCCCCGGAACAGTGCCTCATAGACCTGTGTTTCGTTCGTATTATCAATCAGCCCCGGCGGGGTGTACGCCGTGATTTGGCGCAGCATTTCATAGACAGGGATCACGTCCGGGTTGTTAAAGTCCGGGATAGTGCACGCCTCATTCGCGCACGGAAGGGCGTCTAACTGGGCCTGATACACCGCGATGCGGAAGGCCGACCCAACGGCTGTCCCACCCGGCCCCTGCAATGTGTAGCCAAAATAGTCACCGGCGCCCACATCCCGTATGGCAGCGGCTTCAGTGAGCAGTTCATCCCAGTATTGCGGCGGATTATCACAATCCAGACCGGCGGCTTCAATAACAAGGCAGTTTCGCTCAAATGCAAAAACCCCGGTAAACATCGGAATGGCATAAACTACACCATCATACGTAGCGCCCTCATAGGTGGCGGGTATGATGTCATCCTCATATTTTGCGAGAATATCATCGAGGGGCAGCAGTTTACCCTCGGCGGCAAAAGCTCGAAAATAATTTTCGCCAATCACGACATCAGGGGGGCTGCCCATCAGGATGGCATTCTGCAAATTCTGCCGCAGCGACTCATCCCACCCCTGGTCGGTGATAACGATGTTGATTTCCGGGTGACGTTCTTGAAACGTCAGGGTGATATAAGCATCCAGTTCCAACCCCGAAGGCCCCCAGATAACAAAGGTATTGTCATCCTGTTGCCAGGCTGTGTCTGCCGATAGCGCTGCTGGCGCGGCCTGTGACTGATACCCACCCATAATCACGAGCATGAAAGCCGCCATGATGAGCTTCTTGATCTTCATAACCAATTCCCCTGGTTTTTGGGTTCTGTGATTTATTGTCAAATTGAACTTTTTTCGCAGGAATCTGATGATGAGTAAATTGTAGCACAAGCCGTTATGGATGGAGCGTAAAGACAATCGGTGTGGCCGGTGGAGCAGGATTGGCACCTCAAGATGAACTCTTGTGTTCTGTTCTGACCTCCTGTACACTAATCCGTCCCCCTGTGACCAGACGGAGGACAGACGACATGATTATCGGCATGGACTTCGGCACAACTAATTCCGGCATGGCGGTCTACGATGGCGGGGCGCTGCGCCTCATCCCGCTTGACCCCATGAACGCCAACCCGCATGTTGCCCGCAGCGCCCTGTACATCACCAATGACCGGGCGGTCTACATCGGCAGAGATGCCGTCAATACCTATTACGAACAGAACCTCAACCGCCCATCACGTTATGAACGGGTGCGCGTGGGCGACATTGAACTCACTTTCGGCGAGATCGGCACGTTTATCCGTGACGTTTTCATCGAAAAAGACATCTACTCGCCGGGGCGGTTGTTCCTTTCCTTCAAGATGGGGCTGTCATCCACCAGCTACCTGGGGACGATCATCGGCTCGCACTACTACTACCTGGAAGACATCATCGCCATTTATCTGTACACTGCCCGCCAGCGCGCCCAGGCCTTCCTGGATAAGGAAGTGGATGCCATCGTGCTGGGGCGTCCAGTTCACTTCAGCGATGACCCGGCGCACAACAACCTCGCCCGTGAGCGGCTGCTGCAAGCCGCCTTCCGCGCTGGATTCAAGCGCGTTTACCTGCAATACGAACCGATTGCTGCCGCCCACTACTACGAGACAACCATCAGCGGTGAACAGCATGTGCTGATCTTCGATTTCGGCGGTGGTACGCTCGACATCAGTATTTTACGGCTGGGGAATCCGGAAACACGCCGGGTGCTGGCGACGGGTGGTATCCCTATCGCCGGGGATGTCTTCGATAGAAAGATCGTCCGCGCCAAGCTGCCATCCCACTTCGGCGAAGGCGGCACCTACCGCCTGGCGAACCAGGAACTCCCGATGCCGAGCAGCTACTATGAGGCCTTCTCTAACTGGCAGGAACTGATGCTCCTGCAACGCACCGAAAGCCTGGAAAAACTCCAGCAGATCGCGCTTACCTCACATCAGCCACTCAAGCTGCGGGCGCTGATTAATTTGATCACCAGCCACTACGGGCTGAAGATGTATGACCTGGCCGAATCGGTCAAACGAGCGCTTTCCACCCGGACGCATACTGCGATTAAGTTTGATGGCCCCGGCTTCAGCGTGCGTGACATGCTCACCCGTGCTGAGTTCGAGCGTCTCATACGGAGCGACATCCGGGCGATTAGTGAACGCCTGGATGCCGTGCTGGATGAAGCCGGACTCACACCCGGTCAGATAGATGCAGTCATCCGCACCGGCGGCTCGTCGCAGATCCCAGCCTTCATTGACCTGCTGGAAACGCGCTTTGGGGCAGACAAGGTGCGCGAACTGGATGCCTTCGGCAGCGTCACCGCCGGGCTGGGCATCATCGCCCACCAGGTCGAAAGCGGCGAACTTGAACTACCGGTCTATACGCCCGACTCGCGGCGTGGTGGCGACTACCTCAACAGTGCCACCCAGGGCGGTGTTCCGGTGGTGGATATCGCCCTCATGAAAAAACTGGTTGAACTGCGCGAACGCGGCGATAGCCATAACCAGCAAGCCCCGGTCATCCTGACAGGGCTGTCCAGCGGGAAACTCGCGGCTGTGCCCCACCTGAATGGAGCGGAACACACGCTGGACGCCGCCGGGATGCCAGACAACGTGGTTGCGCCGGTGGCGGCCTTCGCGCCGGATGAGCGCGTCGTGCTGATGACCACCGAGTACCGCTACCTCACGCGCTCGGCAGGCGAATTGAGCGACCTCTTCGCCACTCATGTTGACCTGGCGCGGCTCGAAGGCTTCCAGCAGGACAGCTTCGGGCAGGAGACAATCTGTGCTCTGGCCGCCTGGTCGTCGCTGGAAGGCGCGACGAGCATCGTCACACTCAACACGCGAGGGTATGCCCGCGCCATCCCCGCTGAGGCGCTGCTCACGCGGCTCGGCCAGCCCATACCCTACCAGATGGAGCGCGGCAGAGGCTACCCGGCGGCGCTGCTGGGCGTGAATGGAAGTGGAAACGGGGAGATCGTCGCTATCAGCCATGCCGGGCGGGCGGTGCGGGTCGCGGTGCGTGACCTGTCCCCGCTGGAAGCGCGACTCTTCCAACTGCCCCCGGCCAGCGACCTGATCGGCGCATTCTACCTGGATGAACCGGGGGAGATCATGATCGCCACCGCCGCCGGGTACGCCCAGCGCGTGCTGTCCAGTGACATTCCGATGATGCCCACCAACACCAATGGTGAGAAACTCATTTCCCGCACCAATCCTGCCGCAGCCATCCTGCTCCAGCCGGGACGCCCGCTGTGGGCACTGACCAACCGCCGTATCATCCCCGTAGACGCCGCTGCCATCCCCCTGCTGCCCCCGGGCGCAACCAGCAATTTTCGACTGTTCCGCCCCCGGCGCAGCGATAAAGAAGTCCTTGTCGGGCTGTTTTAGACGTATCTCCCCCCAATTAATGAGGGTAACGATAGGCATTCCCCGGCAAATACAGTATGCTGAAGGTGTCCGGCATGAACTGAGGGGCGCGGCCAGCAAGAATGTATGGATACGATAATCCGTATCATTGAATCCGGGGCACAGGGCTTCTTCAACCTGCTGCAACCTACCCTGAGCGATGGCAGCTTTGGCTACCTCGTATCACTGCTGGCGCTGCTGCTGACCGGCCTCTACGCGCTCCGCAGTAAAAATGCCATCAACCGCGCCGGGCTGATGCTGGGCGTATTGCTGGCGCTGGCATTCGTTTACATCTACCAGCAGGGGAACGGCGATAATGTCCTGTTTCCGCTGGTGACAGCAGTCTACCCGACGGAAAACCTGTTCACGCCGATGCTCTTGGGGTTTGCCGTTGGCGTCATCATACTGCTGCCCTTTGGCCGGGCGCCCCTGAAAGACAAAGCGGCGCTGATTGTTGCGGCACTGGTAGCCGGGGCATTGGTCATGCTTTTTGTCTTCTGGCGGGTATCCTCGGCCACACTGGAGACACTGCGTCAGACGGTTCCCACCGTTCAGCCTTACCAGATGGATGTGATGATCGGCTATTTACGGCGCACCCTGGGCGTCTTCGCCGTGTTTTTCTTCATCGGTGTGCTGGCGCATATCCTTTTGAGCACCCAACCGCTCCCACCGCCACCGCCTGCCCAACCCCCAAGGCAGTGAACACCCTCATCGTAGGTTTTTTGTGATGCGTGTTAAAAGCTCCTCACATTACTATCCCCGCCTGCCGGCTTGTACTACAATCAGAGTGGAAAGTAAAAAGTGCTGAGTCTTGCGTAAAAGATGGAAAGTGCCGGGTCGCCCAGTCGGGATGTGGCATGATTTCAGGCATGGCCCATTTGGTAATGAGAATCCTTCTTTGATGAGGAGTGAAATTTATGATACGGCGAATCATCATGTTGTGCGGGATACTGGTGTTCGGGTTGGCGGCCTGTGATAGCGGCCAACAGACAGGGACAAACAACACAGGTGCTGATCCGGTGGAGTGGGATCGCAGCCCGGATGCAGTGGTTTTCCGGGCCGATCTGGAAGGCGGCGGTATCACCGCGAACTTCACCGCCCGCAGCGAGATTCCACCCTGCACAGTATACGGGGATAATCGGGTCGTCTGGACGAATGACCTGGGAGCGTTTACATCACAGACCCTCTGGGATCGCCTGACCGATGACCAGGTGCGGACGTTTATCTGGCAGTTGACAATTAACGCCGAGTTCTTTAATTACCAAAGCGATACCAATGTGCAGCCGCCCAGTTCAGATGCGCCAGTGGTGGAAACGCTGCTGCTGCGCTTCAATGGGGTCGAACGCAAAACCGACGCCTTTTCCGGCTGGACGTATGATTATTACGAAGAAGTGCTGAACCTGTGCAAATCCATCAGCGGCACGCCGGTACTGTACGAACCGGAAGCAGCCTGGGTTTCCGCCCAGGCCGTCCCCTATGACATCAGCGCCCCGGTGATTATGTGGGATAGCGCCGCCGCCGGGCTGAAGTTCGCTGACCTGGCCGCCAGTGGCGAACCGCGCTGGATTGTGGGCGGGGTGCTGCCCTTCCTGTGGCAGAGCATCCATACCTCGCCACCCTACCTTCAGTTTGAAGAAGATGGCTTGTATTACAACGTGGCGCTGCAAGTCCCGAACATAACACGCCTGTCACCGCCCGCGCCGGAAGGGTAACAGAGTTATGGACATCGTAAAAATCCTGATTGTTATCATCCTGACGGTGGTGATGGTCGGCATCGCGTGGGCATTCCTGCGGCGGCGGAGGAGCAAGACGGTATTTCTTGAGGAACTGACAGGCGTGCCACCCCGCCCGCAGGAGGACAAGCCGGACACTAAGCCCGCCGTGTTGCCACCCGCCCCGATGCCCATTTCAGCGCCGCAGCAGTCGGAACGGACGAAGAAGGCCGAAAAAGAAGAAGAGCAGAGCGTGCCGCCGCCCCCTGCGAGACGTGCCCCCGCGCCACCGCCTGCCGCCAGCCGTCCGCAGGAAATCTCCGAATACCTGTCCAGCTATCGTGAGCGTGCCCCGCAGGAAGAGTCGCCGGGACAGCCCCCTGAACCGGATGCGGAGGTCTCCTGGGGGGGCGCTACGGCAGAGGAAATGGTTGAACCCGACGCCGGGTTTAACGAATCTGACACGCTGGATGATGAGATTCGGTTCGGGACAGCCGAACCGCAGCCGGTCATAAAACCAGCGCCTGCCCCGGCAGCGCCGCCCCGCAGTGCCGCGACCAATACCGAACTCAGCAGAGGTGATCCAAAAACACTGCTCGCCGTGCATTTTTCGGCGTACTATCCTCGTGAAGTCAGACCGATGGACTGGCAGCCCTTGAAAGTCTACCTGTTCCGCCGCTTTATGGCCGACAAGGTAGCCGAAGATGCCCAGGCACAGTTGGGCGAACGATTACCCGGTTTCCGCAAGGCGATGCAGGTCGCCGCGCAGCCGGTGGCCGAGGGCGCGATGGTGACAGCCACGCCCGATCTGCCGGGTTTCCAGTTCAACCCGCCCAGCATGACCGTCGGTTTCTACAAAGACATGCACCGCTTTGACTTTGAACTGCGGGCGACAGACGCTGCGCCACTCAACCAGGCGACGAACGGCACGATTACCTTCACTGTAGAAGGCGTCATCGTGGGTGATGTGCCGCTTTCGGTCTTTGTGGGGGAAACTGCCGATGCCCCGGCCATGTCCAGTGCTGAAACCCGGCTCTACCAGGCCATCTTTTGCAGCTACAGCCACGACGATACGACGATTGTCGAGCGGGTTGAACGGGCCTACAAGGCGCTGGGGCTGGACTATCTGCGTGATGTGATGACCCTTAAAGCCGGACAGGATTGGAGCGCCGAACTCCTCAACCTGATCGAACAGGCCGACATATTCCAGTTGTTCTGGTCGCAGACCGCCGCCGCGTCCCAGCATGTCCGCTATGAGTGGGAACACGCACTCAAGATTGCGCCAGGCCGCGAAAAATTCATCCGCCCGGTGTACTGGGAACAGCCGATGCCCGCTGCGCCGTCGGAACTCAGCCACATCCATTTCACCTACCAGCCTGACCTGGCGAAGTAAGGCGTATCACAAGGCATAGCGCGGAAGTGAGTTATCGAAAGTAATCCAATAGAGTGAGGGATTCGTAGGGGCGCACGGCGGCGCGTCCACGTTGAAAACAGGCCATCCCTCACTTGAGTCTCGCGTCGAAAGTAAAACACGTCCGGTGGGGGAGTGCCGCCATTCACTCCCGCCATGCGATTTCATTACGTCACCCCTACGCCATCCAAATATGACCCCAGTTCTGAGTATTCGGAGCCGCTTTAGTGCTAAAATAGGCGTGATCTAATATCTAGTTCAGGGGGAATGATGGAAAACAGTAGTTCTACCGAATCAAAGCCTCAATTGTCGCCGCAGGTTCGCCTGCTTATCGGGCTGCTAGCCGGGATTATCCTCCTCATCCCGCTGGCGATTGTCCTGGAACGGATACAGCTTACCCCGGCACTCAACACCTACGACTTATCACAGACAGACAGTAACATGCTGCGCGAACCGAGGGATGTCGAGCAGGAAAACTATGAGCGCATGTCAGAGGATCCGCGTCTCACGGATGTCATCGCTTTTTCACAGGAGATTATGCAGGGGCGCATCCTGGCGGTGGCGTTTATCCCGGTTGTGGTCGGCTTGCTCGTCGGCATCCAGGGGTTAGCCGGGCGTGTGCTCAACCGGGTGGTGATGGGGCTGCTCACGGTGATTACCGGCCCGGTAGCGGTCATCGTGCTATGGCGGGCGTACTGGTCGCCACTGTGGGGGCGTGAACCCTCGCCAGTCTTCCCGCCGCCGGATGACATTTTTCTCGGCAGTCGTGAAGGTGCGCCGAACGCCCTGCTTCAACTTGACTCGACTCTTACATTAGCGATTGCCCTCATCGCATTGGTGGCCGTGTATGCCGCCGTAGTGCGTGGCTGGCGGCGCGGGCGGCTGTGGTCAGCCCTGCAAGCCGGGGTTGGCGTGTGGGTTATCAGTCTGGGGCTGGCGGCCTTTAGCGGATTTTTCCAGGTATTCACGCTGCCCTACTACCTGACTCAGGGCGGCCCAGCCAATGCCACCAATACTTATACGCTCTATATGTACCAGATTGGCTTTCAGACCCTCCGCATTGGCTATGCGACTGCCATGGGCAGTTACATGATCGGTGGGGCGCTGGCAGTGGCATTCCTCATCTGGCTGGCGACGGTGGCGTTCCGGCTGCGCCTGAGCTTCACGCCGTCCGCCCGTATCCACCGTCTGAGCAGCGTCGCCGCAGTCCTGACAATCCCTGCGCTGCTGTTCCTGCTCTATCCGATTATCAACCTGCTGCTGTGGGGGAACGGTCAGGCGGCAGCCAGCAACTTCGATATGCGGGACCTGCCGGTGCCCTGGCCGGTGGCACAGGACAACACCTTGACTTCCCTGGGGGCAATCTGGCTGATTATGCTCCCAACTACCTATCTGGCCGGGCTGGGGCTGGGGTTCGTGCGTCCTTTGGGGCGGATTGTCTCTAATATTCTGTTCCTGCCGCTGCTCCTGCTGGCCTTCATCCCTACCGAGGCGCTCATGTTTGCCTGGTTTGTGGATGGCAGAAACATGAGCATGATTAATACGCCCGATCTGCTGAATGTCCCCTGGCTCGTGAATGGGCTGGCGCTGCTGGTGTTTAAACTGTTCTTCGATGGCGCTCACGAACGCTACATGCGAGCACGGCAGCAGCAAGCAGTATCCCCTGTCAGCGCCTTCCTGCACCAGGTTTTGCTGCCGTCACTGCTGATCGTCCTGTTGGTGGGCGTGGTGGCAAGTTTCGCCAGTACCCAGGATTTGCTGTGGCCGCTGGTTTCTGTCAATGACATGGCGCTGCGGAATGTCCCGGTCACGCTGGCGCTGCTGACAAGCATGTTCGGCACCGATAACACCATGACCGTCTCCGCCGTGATGACCTTCTTTAATATGCTGTTGTGGTTTGTCGTGCCGTTTGTGCTGATCCAGGTATTCGTGCTGGATCGCCTGGCGCTGCTGGGCGGCAAAACCGACTACAGTGTGTACGATGTACCCGAATCGTCGGAAACCGCGCCAGTGATTGACCTGGGGCCGTAACACCAAACCATAAACGGGGCGAGTCGCGACTCGCCCCATCTTCGGTATAATGCCGATTGTCACTACACTATCCCGGCCAGCTATACCGCACTGTGTAGGTGATGACCGTCTCGCCGCCGGGCGGCACATCCGCACGGAACTCGATGGTGGATGAATCCAGTTGGGTGTACTCGTGCGAAGCGTTCAGAACTTCCCAGTTACTCCAGCGGAACAGATGCTCCGGTACGCGCACCTGCACGGTATCGCTGTCCTTGCGGTTGCGGATACGAATCTCATAGGTTTCTTCCAGCAGATTACGGCTGAGGATGTTGAAATTCGTCTGCTTGCGTTCACCCACCAGATCAAAGGCGTTGCCCAGGTAAATCTGCACATCCTCGCCTTTGGGCGTATGGTCAATCCGGTTCTCACCGATCAGCAGCGCCGCGCCATCCACGTCTTCCTGATACACGCGGATACGCCCGGCGGGTAAATCCGCGCCCAGTCCCGCGTCATCGCCAGTGGAAAATTCCAGCCAGTTCTGCACGTCGGTGATGCCAGTCAGGCCATAACCAGGGTCAGTGATCGGGCTGTAATAACCGTAGAACGGGCCGCTGCCATCATAGACATAGAAAGTTGTCGCCGGGACACCCGCCGCCGTGACGAACTCGACCTGTTTGGTTTCGTTATCGGCTACCGTCACCGGGCGATTGATTTCGTACAATTGGTATTCGTAGAAGTCACGCTGCGCAACATTGGCATCGGCTGCTGGAGCGGCCGCCAGCATCACTTCATCTTCGTAAAAACCGCGCTGTTCGGGCAGTGGCAGGCGGTTCACATCCCCGGCTACCAGTTTGACCTGGGCATCGGTAAAAGTTGCGCCGCTGGTATTGGTCAGCGTCACCCAACCGGTCATATCCAGCGCGGTGTTATCGGTGGAAAGCAGCACATTATAGTCCGCCGTCCAGTTCATGCCGCCCGCCAGGTAGGTCAATTCGACCTGCTGCGCTCCCGCCTGGGCGCTGTTGAGCAACCAGCGCAGTGTAGGCCGGGTGATGAGGCCGTCCGGCAGCGCCGGGAAGCGTAAATCCCGAATCTGGCTCAACTGAGCGACAATGACCTGCCCATCCCCCTGGCGCAGGATGATCTCCCCACCGCGCCCGCTCAAAAGCTGCCCGCTGAACTGTGCTCCATCCTGGGTGGTGATGTTGATCGTCTCATCCAGGTAGCGTTCCAGCAGTGCGCCGCTGCCCACCAGGTCATAGATATAGTTCTGTTCCAGTACCAGCGTGCCCTCCGGGTCGGTCAGCGACTTAAAATTAACCGAAGTCGCGTCAATACTGGCGGCCACATCGGTAAAGTCCAGGGTATTCAGGCCGCTGCCCAGGTCGAATGTCCGCCGATCCTGCACCAGCGCCGTCCCCTGGTTGTAAATTGTCAGGCTCACGCCGCTGTCTTCCTGAGCAAAGGCCGCCGGGACAACCAGCAGCGCCAATAAGAGTGTTACGAAAATCACTTTGATGCGGGGTGCTGTGTACATGATTTCTCCTCCTCAATTCCAAATGAACATAATACGGGTTACAACTCAAGTTCCACAATCGTGCCATTGACGTTGATGATGTACTTGCCGGATTCCAGCGATTCCAGGAGCAGAATCGAGTCTTCGTAGGGCAGCAGCACCATCGGGCACATGACACCGATGGGCACATTCCGGTAGATTTCCACATAGAAGGTGTCGCCTTCTCGTCTCTGATCTGCGATCACCGGGAAATCACAACCGTCGGGCTGCTGACCGCGCACCACCAGCCTGACCTGGTAGGGATACGACTCCATCACCAGAGTCTCTACCGAGTCGATCAGGGTATAGCTGCGGGTCGCGCCGCCATCGGGAACGGGTGCCGGAGTAACGGTACGGCTCACACCCAGGAACGCCAACAGCAGCAACAGCAGCCGGATTAAGATGCCTATAGGATTAATCGGATCGTACATATATCTGCCTCCATTCGCGGTCTCAGAGTACCAGGAAACCACCCTTCAGATAGAAAGACGCCGACCAGCAGCGTTTTGTTCCACATAAAACAGATAATGATCGCTTGCTACAGTATATACCGCCGTGCCTGGGGCGTAACCGCCGTGTAAGAAGTTGTGGGTAGGGTAACATCATGGATAGCAGGCAAAAGGGGAAAACACATGAAAACACACAGAATCCCACTGATGAGGGCTGCGCTCATCGTGTTAGCCCTTGCACCAGGCTGGGTCGCTGCACTTGCCCAGGACAACGCCGGGGTGGACGTGACAGACCATGAACGGGTCATACAAACAATGGTCGGGCAGGTTGCCGATTACTGGACGACGCGGAATGACGACGCAGGCCTGATTGAAGCGGTGGGCGCGAGCGACGACCCGTTGTATATCGCGCCGCTCATAGACATGGCCTACTTCCTGCGTGGCACGGACTCGCGGCTGGAAGAAGCGGTGTACACAGCGTTAGCGCAGCTTTCCGGCCAGGACTTCAGGGCGGATTGGACGGCGTGGTTCACCTGGTCATCCGCACAGAACCCGGCGCTGCCACCCGGCTATGGTGCGTTCAAAGGGGCGCTCTTCAGTACCCTGCTCGACCCGGCCTTCGCCCGCTTCTTCCCGCCGGACGTGCTGGAAACTGCCCGCGTCAATTTGCATGAAGCCGTGTGGGGCGGTGTGCGCGTAGACGGCATTCCGGCGCTGGTGAACGCGACACAAATCACCCCACAGGAAGCTAACGCCGAGGGGGAGGCTTTCACGCAGTTTTGCCGCGAGGGAGACTGCCGCTACCCCGCGCCGGATGAATACGTGTTCGGCGTGAGCATCAACGGTGATAACCGCGCCTACCCGCTGCGCCTGCTCAACTGGCACGAACTATTCAACGATGTGATCGGCCATGCGCCATTGTACGATGAACCAGATGGTGAAATCGTCTGTCACTACCGTGCGCCGGGGCCGTTCCGGGCCGTAGCACGCCAGGGTGACTCATGGGTGCAGATCAGCGGCGATTCGGCGGGCTGTCCGGTCAATGGCTGGCTGGGCGCGCCGGAAACCCTCGTCTGGACAGACTCCGGCGGCTGGGATGCAGTACGGGCGGCACTGCCCGATAGCGGTGAAACGCCCCTGACTTACAGTCGTGGATTGCATGGAAGCGTGCCGGGGAAAGCCGTCGCTCTGGCTTACTGTACGCTGTGCGGGTCGGGTATCCTGTACGACACGACGATTCCCGATTTAGTCGTAGATGGTGAACACCAGGGTGAAACGGTGTTGGAGTTCGGCTCTACCGGCATGTTGATGCGCTCAAATAAGCTCATGTATGACCGGAATACCGATACCGTCTGGAACGCGATCACGGGTGAGCCGGCCTTTGGCCCGCTGGCTGGCAGCGGCATCCGGCTGACGATTCTCCCGGTGGTCGTCACCGATTGGGCGGCATGGCTGGCGGAACATCCCGATACCAGTGTGCTGAGTCTGCAAACCGGCTATAACCGTCCGTATATCAACGGCCAGGCCTACCATGACTATTTCAACGACCCGGATTTTATCATGTTCCCGGTATGGCAGCAGGATACGCACGAGAACGCCAATAAAGAGGTGGTTTTCACGCTCAACCTGAACGACACGCCCAAAGCCTACCCACTGCGTTATCTGGTTGCGGAAGGCGTCACGAATGATACCCTGGCGGGAATTGATGTGGTAATCGTCACGCGGGAGACGCCGGGGCGGAGCTTCTTCGAGCCGGGCGGTGCGGCGGTGCGGGCCTATCAACGCGGCGGCCACACTTTTCAGCCGGGCGAGACCAGCCACGAAGTCATTGAGCAGGACGGAGCAGTGTGGATAGTGACGGAGGATGCGCTTATCAGCCCTGATGGAGAAACCCTGGCACGGCTAGGCGGGCATCTGGCGTTCTGGTTCGGTTGGTACGGCTTCTACCCGGATACGCTGGTATATGAAGGTGAATCCTGAAGTGAAGTCTCGAAAGTAATCCAATAAAATGATGGGATTCGTAGGGGCGCACCGCCGTGCGCCCACGTTGACAACATACAATCACTCACTTGAGGCCTGTACTACAATTACCAGGTGGTAAATGGGGAGGGATGCCGTCCCTCCCCTGAGGACGAACCGCTGCTATACCCAGCCCAGTAATCGGGCAATCGTCGCGGTGGTGAAGGTCACGCCGACACCCAACACAATCGGCAGGATGGTTGCCACAACCGTCCAGCGCACATTCTTCGTCTCCTTCCAGATCGTGAGGATCGTCGTGCTGCACGGGTTATGGAGCAGGCTGAAGAGCATCAGGTTAACCGCCGTAAGCAGCGTCCAGCCGCCCACCTGCGTCAGCACAGTGTACACCTGCCCCTCATCCAGTTCCATCATCACGCCCGCCTGCGCCCCGGCAATATTCCTGCCAAGTGTCAGTGTCAGCATCAATATCGTCGGGATCACGATCTCATTGGCGGGGATGGCTACGATGTAGGCCACCAGGATAACCCCATTCAGGCCCAGCAGCATACCGACGGGGTTCAACAGGTTCACCAGATGCCCGGCGATACTGGCATCCCCGATATAGATGTTGCTCGATAACCAGATGACCGCGCCTGCCGGAGCCGCCATCGTCACTGCCCGCCACAACACAATCAGCGTGCGGTCAATAATCGAGGTATACAGCGTTTGCAGGATGCGCGGTGGGCGGTACGGCGGCAATTCCAGGCTGTAAACCGATGCCTCGCCCTTGAGCCAGGAACGCGACAGGAAGGCTGAAACCAGCAGCGTGACGAAAATGCCGATCACGGCAATTGTGACCACACTGGCGGCAGCGAAGAAACTCGCCAGCGCCGGGGGAGCCGTCGCGCCGATGAAGATCGTCCCCATCAGGATCAGAGTCGGCCAGCGCCCGTTACAGATGCTGAAGTTGTTGGTGATGATGGCGATCAACCGTTCACGCGGGCTGTCAATAATACGGGTGGCGATCACGCCCGCCGCGTTGCAGCCGAAGCCCATCATCATCGAAAGGGATTGTTTGCCATGCGCCCCCGCCTTGTGGAACAGACGATCCAGGTTGAAGGCCACACGGGGCAGATAGCCGAAGTCTTCCAGCAGGGTAAAGAGCGGGAAGAAAATCGCCATCGGCGGCAGCATCACGGAGATGACCCAGGCTGTCGCCAGGTAAATCCCGTCAATCAGCAGGCCGGAAAGCCACAACGGGAAACTGAGCGCCGTTGCCACCTGATGGAGGAAATTGTATACCGCCCCCAGCAGGAAATCCGCCAGCATGGCTGAAGGGACGTTCGCCCCGGCAATCGTCAGCCAGAACACGCCCAGCAGCATCAGCCCCATAACGATGAAGCCGAATATCCGGTGAGTCAGCGCCTGGTCAAGCAGTTGGTCAAAGCCCAGGCGGGCGCGCTGCCCTTCCCGGCTGACCGACTGATCCGCAATCTGGGCGGCATCGGTGTAAATGGCTTCCATCAGCTTATCGTGATACTGCTCCCCGCCGATCTGCGCCCGGAGTTGGGTCGCGGTTTGCAGGATGTCATTGGCAGAACCGTCAGTCGCCATAGCCCACAACCCCCATCGTCATACGTTCATTCTGGGACTTGATGGCTTCGCCGCGCTGCAAGTCACCTAATGTGCCTTCTGTCAGGGCGCGTTCAATGGATTCATCGCCTTCCAGCAGCCGCAGCGCCACCCAACGCGCGTTCGGCAGGCCGGGAAACCGGGCGTCAAGCTGTGCGGCCAGATTATGGACGGCGTTCTCGATCTGCGAGTCGCGGTACTGAATGCGGTGCGGGCGCACGGCAAATTCGCCGCGCACAACTTGGCGAACCGCGTTCAGGAGTTCCGGGATGCCCTCGCCACGCCGGGCGACCATCGGTACCACCGGCACACCCAGTTGGCGCATCAGGTGGCGTTCATCTACCTTGAGGCCATGCCGGTTGGCTTCGTCCATCAGGTTCAGCGCCACCACCACCCGGTCAGTAATCTCCAGGATTTGCAGGCACAGATTCAGGTTGCGCTCCAAACGGGTCGCATCCACAACGACAATCGTCACATCCGGTTGGCCGAAGAGGATGAAATCACGGGCGATTTCCTCATCCACGCTGGTCGAAAGCAGCGAATATGTTCCCGGCAGATCAACCAGTTTGTAGTTCGCATCGTCGTAACGGAAACCACCCTCGGCGCGGGCAACGGTCTTGCCCGGCCAGTTGCCGACATGCTGGCGCAGGCCGGTCAGCGCATTGAACACCGTGCTTTTGCCGGTGTTAGGGTTACCCGCTAGGGCGACAACATAATCCCAATCTTCAGTGTTGATGCCCAGCTTGCGCAGTTGGGCGCTGTTAAACGCCGGACAGGTTGCGCAGGCGGTGGTTGGCAGGGTCTCAGTCTGGGTTGTCATCTTATTCGTTCTCCGAAACGCTGGCAGGCAGGGTGATTTCGATTTCACGGGACTGTTCTCGCCGCAGCGCGATCACCGATCCACGCACCCGGTAGGCGGTGGGATCGCCGAGCGGACTCCGCATTTCAACCGTGATGGCCGTCCCCGGCAGAATGCCCAGGTCGAGCAGTCGCCGCCGGTTAAGGCCGGTACTGTTGAGTGTGGTTACGGTGGCGATTTGCCCCATCTGGAGTTGGTCAAGTGTGATTGCTGCCCTGGTAGTCGTCATCATCTGCCCCAACGTGATAATGTTCCGAACTTTATAAACCCTATTTTAGGTAAGCCTAAATAATTTGTCAAGTATTGGTATGATACCAATTTTTTGAAAATGTAAATTCGGGGAAAACGGGGCAAATAAAAACGCCCCGGTCATCTAACCAGGGCGTCGTGAGGAGCATCATTCAGCAGGGGGAGGAACGGGCAGGTCATCTGCTGCCACATCTTTCCACTTTTCGCCTTCCGAAATGAGCATGATGGGCAGACCATTCCGAATGGGGTACTTATAGCCCGAGTCGGCGCTAACCAGCCAGCAGCCTTTGACCAGCTCAAGCTTGCCGGGGTCGTCACCCTTGTCCCGATAGTGTACGGCCACCGGGCACCGTAAAATTGCCAACAACTTGGGATCAACCACAGATTGCGTATCAGACATCGCTGTTTTCCTTCAATCCAGGGGGCAATTACAAATCTAAGTATAACGGTGGCAGCGTGAAGCGTCAATGAAACATTTGGATTTTATGCGACAGTGGGTGATTACAATGGAAAATTGGTGGGGATAATCATGACCGGGTGCGCCTGGCCTGAACCGGAGAACACCAAACAGAAGGCCAACACGCCCGGCAACCCGGCTCGAACCGCCTGGGAAGGGTGATTAATACTCGATATAGCGCTTCCAGACATCCGGGCCGCTGCCGATAGCGATCACCAGATAGCTGGTACGGGGGATTTTCGGCTCCCAGCGCAGCTTCATACCAATCTCATTCGGCAGACGGTCTCCCTTGCGGTGATTACAGGCCGGGCACGCGCAGGCCGTATTCGTCCACAGGTCTCTGCCCCCGCGAGATTTCGGGAGGATATGATCCACCGTGAAGTCGTTCTTGGCAAGCAGCTTGCCTCGTACTGTCGCCCCCGGCTTTGCGCCGCAGTAAATACAGGTGAAGTCGTCCCGCACCAGTACACCTTTACGGCTCCAGTGGGCCTGGCGGCGGGGGACATTCACATAAGTACGGAGGGCAACCACCGAAGGCACTGGGAACTGGTCACGGATTGTCTTCAGGTATTTCCCGCTCTCTTCAATCACAACCGCTTTACCCGCCAGCAGCAGGTTAATTGCACGCGGCACGGTAATAATCGCCAGCGGCTCCCAGGTACTGCCGTTGAGCAGCAAAACACGGCTGTTCAATACTGCCCCTCTGGACACAGATCAAAACCCTTTCATCTCATAGATAGTCATACAATCTTTGCGACAGATTTCACATAACCTATCATTATATTATAGCGCAAAATGTTGAATCTGATTTTAACGTTTAGCTCATGCGTTTTAATGTCGCCTGGTTAGCGTACAACCTGAAACCGCGCCATTCCTATACAGATTCGATGCTTTTTCTAACCTCAAATTCATTACAAGCTTAAGCAAAATAATTTCACGATCAATGATAATATTAAAATGCGTTTCGTGTATGACTTTAGAATTTCTATCCTCAAAGTCAGGTTGTTTGGCTGTGGGCAAGGGGATTTTCAAAGCCATTGTTCATGAGTTTGTAAGCAAGCGGTCAGGGCATGAAAATGACAGATACGGCCAACATCAGCGCTGGCACTTTATGCCGGTTGCAGGCGCGTGCCGAGCGTGAAGGCTGTTCGGTGGACGAAATCGTGGCACGTCTGCTGGACAAGGCGGAGCCGCCGTCCACAAAGCCTGTGCTCAAACACAGCGCAGCGATGCTCCATGCCGTGTTCGAAAGCCTGCCTTTCGATTTCTGGGCGATGGATGCTGAAGGAACTTATATCTTACAGAATGCCACTTGTAACGCGCACTGGGGTAACCGGGTCGGGCGCAAACTCAAAGACCTCGACATTCCGGAACACCTTCTTTCCCAATGGCAGGAAAATGACCGCCAGGCTTTTGCCGGGGAAATTGTGACCGCCGAAGTCAGCTACACCCACCAGGGCGAAAAACACCACTATCATGATATTATCTTCCCCGTGTACGACCGGAATACGATCATCGGCATCATGGGGATGAACGTAGACATCTCTGAGCGCAAGAAAGCGGAAGCCGCCCTTGCTGAAGAGCGCCGGCTGTTCAACGGCGGGCCAACTGTCATCTTCCGGTGGCGGGCGGAAAGCAGCTGGCCGGTTGAGTATGTGTCACCCAATGTTTTTGAAGAACTTGGCTACACGCCGCTGGAGTTCACCAGTGGCAAAATCCCTTATAGTTCTATTGTCCACCCCGACGACATGGCGCGGCTAAATGCTGAAATCGCGGCCTATTACTCCACCGGACGCACCGAGTTTGAGCAGGAATATCGTATCCGCCACGCGGATGGCCGCTATCGTTGGTTCTACGATTTCTCCTCTGTCACCTGGAGCACTGATGGGGAAGCGATGGGCTACCGGGGCTATATTCAGGACATCACCGAACGCAAGCAGCTGGAAGAGGCGCTGCGCCGCCAGAATGACTCCCTCACCTTTCTCCACCAGGTCACCCTCGACCTGCTTAACTATCGCAACCGAACCGATCTGCTTCAATCCATCATCGATCACGCCGCCGCCATCATGGACGCGCCTTATGTTGAGATTTCCTTCCTGGAAGGAGATGAACTGGTTGTCCAGGGCAATACTGCCAACCAGATATTCATCGTCGGCGACCGGGTCAAGCGCGGTGAGGGACTGTTAAGCTGGAAAGCCTACGATACGCATCAGGTCGTCACACTTGACGATTACGCCACGTTTTCCGGTCGCCGGGCGATTTACAACCATATCTCATTTCATGCGGTTGCCTGCTTCCCTATCATGGTCGGGGAAAAATGCCTGGGAGTCCTTGATGTAAGCCGGACCGAGCCGGGCGTGCCTTTTACGTCGGATGAGATTCAACAAGGGGTCCTATTTTCACACCTGATCGCGCTGTTGTTGGAAAATACGCGGCTGCACGACGCGGCTGCCCAGGAAATTGACCAACGCAGACAGGCGGAAACTGCACTAAGAACCAGCGAGGAAAGATACCGCAGTTTGATCGAAAGTTCCGACGCCGCGATTTCGATGCTCGACATAGACGGACGTTACCTGTTCCTGAATGCCATCGCCGCCCAGAATTTCGGCAAATCACCAGAAGCGCTGGTTGGCAAAACGGTAGGGGATCTCTTTCCGCCGGACGAAACCACTCGAATCCTGCGCGACGTGCGCGAGGTCATTGAAAATGACCAGGGGATGGTGCTGGAAACCACGTCCACGATTAATGAACGGCCATGCTGGTTCCGTACCAGCATCCAGCCAGTGCATGACAGTGCCAGTCAGCCTATTGCCGTTATCGTCTACGCCAGCGAAATCACCGAGCGCAAACTGGCGGAAATCGCATTGCAAGAGCGTGAAGCCACTGTGCAGAGCATTCTGCGTTCCGCCCCCATTGGCATCGGGCTGGTCAAGGGGCGTGTCTTTGAGTGGGTCAATATCACATTCTGCCGTCAGATTGGCTATGCCCGTGAGGAGTTGATTGGGCAGAGCGCCCGTATGATTTACCCGGATGACGCCGAATTTGAGCATGTCGGCCAGGTGAAATATGCCCAGATTGCCGAATCTGGCATCGGCACGGTAGAGACACGCTTCCGCCGCAAGGACGGCGCTATTCTCAATGTCCTGCTGAGTTCCACACCGATTATTCCAGGCGATTCATCGGCGGGCACGATCTTTTCGGTGCTGGATATCACCGAGCGCAAACTGGCAGAAATCGCATTGCAAGAGCGTGAAGCCACTATGCAGAGTATCCTCCGTTCCGCCCCAATTGGTATCGGGCTGCTCAAGCAGCGCGTCTTTGAATGGATTAATGACTCGTTTTGCCAGCAGACTGGCTATACCCGTGAGGAATTAATCGGCAAAAGTGTCCGGCTGATTTATCCCGATGACGCCACATTTGAACATATGGGACAGGTCATTGTTCAGAACGATTTCAGTACAGCGGAAACGCGCTTCCGGCGGAAAGACGGCACGATTCTCGATTTTCTGGTGAGTTCTTCCTATATTGACCCAACCGACTGGACGGCCGGCGTGATTTCCTCCGCTATGGATATTACTGAGCGTAAACAGGCCGAGAAAGCCCTGCAGCAGAGTCAGACGCTCTACCAGTCCCTGGTTGATTCACTGCCGATCAATATATATCGCCTAGACCTGGAAGGGCGTGTCACCTTTGCTAACCGTTCCATGTTGGAAAATATCGGCCTGCCGCTTGAAGCGCTGGCGGGCAAAACCGCCTATGACTTTTATTCGCCTGACCTGGCCGAGAAATATCGGCACGATGATGCGATGGTTATCAAAAGCGGCGCAGTCATGCGGTTTACCGAAGTGAACGTCACCCCTCACAGTGGCGAACACCGTTATGTCGAAGTCATCAAGCTGCCCATCTATGACAGTCAGGGGCAGATCGAAGGCCTGCAGGGGGCGTTCTGGGATATCACAGAGCGTATGGAGATGGAGGCAGCGCTGCGGGATAGTGAAGCCCGGTATCGGGGTGTGGTTGAAGATACTCCCCTATTGATGTGCAGCTTTCGCCATGAGGGAGAAATCACCTTCGCAAACCAGGCTTTCTGTGATTATTTTTCCAGAACCGGCGAAGAGTTGGTTGGGGCCAATTTCCTGGATTTTATCCCCGAAAGTGATCGGGATCAGGTCATAGCCAATATCACCGCCCTGACAAGTGGCTCTCCTATCCACTCACATGAGCATCGCGCTATCACGCCCGATGGGGCGATCCGCTGGCAGCGCTGGTCAAACCGTGCCCTGTTCGACGCCGAAGGCAAGGTTACGCTCTACCAGGCTATTGGCGAGGACATCACCGAACAAAAACGTGCCCAGAAACTGGCGTTGGATCACGAACGTCTGAAGACACGCTTCAGGCAGGAAGAAGAACAGAACATCCTTATCCAACGCACGATTTCAGCGCTGAACCATGACCTGCGCACACCGCTGACAGTAATCTCGACTGCCAAAAACATCCTCAGCCGGTATTACGATCAGCTCACCATCGAAAAACGCCAGGAAAAGCTGGATAGCATTGAGCGCCAGCTCCAGTACGCGCTTGATTTGCTGGATGATACCGTCACGCTGGTGCGCGGGAATCTCAATGAGCGTGATTTCAATCCAGCGCCGTTGAATCTGGACACCCTGTGCCGGGTGAGTGTGAGTGAAATCGGCGAGACCAACAGGAAGGGGCATAACCTGATTTTCACAAACACCGGGCAGGTTGAAATTGTACCGGTAGACGAGATTCTGGTCAGCCGCATCCTGCTCAACCTGCTCTCAAATGCCGTCAAGTATTCGCCCAATAGCAGTGACATCACACTGGAACTGGATCGGCGCGGTGACGATTGGATTGTGCTGCGCGTGACCGACCAGGGCATGGGCATTACCGAAGAGGACATGCTGCACATTTTCGAACCCTTCTACCGGAGCGCCGAGGTACGTTCGATTGGCGGCTCCGGCCTGGGCCTGAGCATCGTCAAAGACTGTGTCGAGCGCCACCGGGGACACATCTCGGTAGAGAGCGAATCCGGGCTGGGGTCAATCTTCACCGTGGAACTGCCCACTCAAGTGAACAATGACCACTAGCCGGGTGAGCAGTGGTCATAGATTCACCGTTTTAGCACGTCCCCCAGCGCATCCTCAAATACGGTGAGAGCGGCATCAATCTGCGCTTCGTTCACCACCAGCGGCGGAATCCAGCGGATAGTGTTTTCGTAAGCGCCGCACGTCAGCAGCAGCAGGTTACGTGCCAGACAGGCCGCCTGCACCGCTTTAGCCGTTGTTTTGTCCGGCTTATCTCCCTGTGTGAACTCCGTCCCGACCATCAGCCCCATGCCGCGTACATCGCCCAGCGCCGGATAACGCCCCTGGAGTTCGGCTAACCCGTCCATCAGTCGTTCGCCCATACGTGCCGCGTTGCCGGGCAGATCTTCATCACGGATCGTTTCGACTGTCGCCAGCGCTGCCGCTGCTGCCAGCGCCCCGCCGCCATACGTCCCGCCATGCGAGCCGGTTGTCCATTTTTGCATGAGTGCCTGCGAGGCCGCCACGCCGCTGATCGGCATCCCGCTGCCCAGACCCTTCGCCATCACGATAATATCCGGCACAATTCCCGCGTGTTCAAAGCCGAACCATCTGCCGGTGCGCCCGAACCCGGTTTGCACCTCGTCGGCGATCAGCAGAATGCCGTGCTGTGCCGTGATGTCGCGCAGCGCCCGCAGGAAACGCGGCGGCGCGGGCACGTACCCACCCTCGCCCAGCACCGGCTCAATAATAATCGCGGCGGTTTCTTCAGGCGCGGACTGGGTCTTGAAGAGCAGATCAAGCTGGTTGAGGCAAAAGTCCACCGTCGTTTCTTCATCCCAGCCGTAAAAATAGCTGTAGGGGAACGGCGCGACAAACGAACCGGATGGCAGCGGTTGGTAGCTGGCCCGGTAGATCGTCTTCGAGTTGGTCATCGCCATCGTCTGCGCGGTGCGCCCGTGAAAGCTCCCCTGGAATGTGATGATGTTCGTCCGGTGTGTGGCCTGGCGTGCCAGTTTGACCGCGCCTTCCACCGCTTCCGCCCCGCTGTTGGAGAAAAAGAATGAGTCAATCGAAGCAGGCGTGACGGTATTGAGCGTCTCCGCCAGTTTAACTGTCGAAGGCGGGATAACGATGTTAATCTGCCCGTGAATCAACCGGGCGGCCTGCGCTTGAATCGCAGCGACAACACGCGGGTGACAGTGGCCGGTGTTGGTCACGCCGATGCCGCTGGTGAAGTCAGTGTAGCGCGTGCCGTCAGCCTCATATAGGTAGATGCCCTCGGCCCGCTCCGGTTGGATATGGGTCATGTGCGACCAGACAGGGGAAAGCAGGGTGTCGCCGCTGGGTGTCATGGTAAGAATCCTCATGAAAGCATGGTACGAAATACGCCCCGATTAGAACAAGCCGGCCTACAAGAGTCAAGCGACTGTCCCCGCGAAACTCCTGTCTCCAGTCAACAGGAGAGCTTTAGCCTGAGCTGCATGAAGCCGGTCTCCTCATGCCGGTACTCATCCACCTGGATGAAGCCATATTTTTCGTAGAATCGTCGCCCAATCCGATTATCCTTGAACACATCCAGTTCAAGACCGTCTCGGATACTCCTGGCATGATCCATCAATGCACGCCCGATCCCGCGACTGTGGTGGTTGGCATCAACGAAAATGCCGCCGACTTCATTGCCGATGAGGGAGATAAAGCCGGCAACTACACCTTCTAACTCGAACACCCAGGTTTCTGCATTGGGTAGATAGACCTCGGCAATAGCCCGGCGTTCCTGTGCCAGAAAGTCTTCGTTGAGGAACGGGTGAGCGACTTGCGACGCGGAGTACCATACATCCAGCAATGTGTTTAAGTCCTTGTCTTCGTATTGTCTAATCATGTCATCTCCGTGCCAGTTCTGCGTGTACGTACTCACATAGCCCGATGCTCAGGCGCTGAACACCATTACGCTCCTATAGCAGGAATGCGCGAATTCAAGGAAGGCTGCAAGCGTTCAGCTTGTAAAATGTAACCATAACACGAACCCGGAATCCTGAACAAATGTTTTCACAGATGTTTACCCTTTTTCCCGCGTTCTGTGCTATCGTAATCCTGTAGCATAGTCATCGGTGGTCGTCTCTCATTGGTCAGATTTTCCCTAGGACTCAGCATTGCCTTTCGCCTCAGCACTCAAGCCTCAGCACTGCTTTTACTTTCCACGCGGCACTTTCAACTTTTCCCCTGCTTTTGCCTTTCGCCTCAGCACTCAGGACTCAGCACTGCTTTTACTTTCCACGCGGCACTTTCAACTTTTCCCTGCTTTTGCCTTTCGCCTCAGCACTCAAGACTCAGCGCACTTTCTTAACTTTTCACTGCACTTTCCAACTTTTCAACTTTTTCCCTGCTTTTGCCTTTCGCCTCAGCACTCAAGACTCGCGGCACTTTCAACTGCTGCTCGCCTAACTCAAGACTCAGTACTGCTCCTAACGCTTTTGCAGCACAGCGGCACCACCACTTACGGGAGGATTACAGCAATCGCAGCAGCCGCTGCACAAATCCGTTTTGCTGCGAAGCCTGTCCCGCCACTACACAGGGCATGTCGTCACGGCACGCCCTGTTTGGTTATGTATTGCCCTAGACCTCATGCTAAAATGAAAGTGGTGTAACGCTTGAAGGAGAGTAATGGGATGTGCATATCCAGAAGAATAACCATCAGACTGTCCCTGCTCCTCATCAGCATGGGACTCCTGTTACTTGGCGTGTCCGTCCTGCTGGCCGAAGGCGACTCTCTTGATACCGCCTTGCGCCGGATGCTGGCCGAGCAAAACGTCTCCCCCTTAACCGTCCGGAACGATTTTTCGCCGGAACTCGTGGCGCTGGGGCAGGCTCTCTTCTTTGACAAAGTCCTCAGTGGCAATCAGGATATTTCCTGTGCTACCTGTCACCATCCCCTGCTGGCAACTGGCGATGGCCTTTCGCTCTCGTTTGGCACCGGAGGTAAGGGGCTGGGCGCTGCCCGTATGATGGGCGTCGGACGCACCCTCGTTCCTCGTAATGCGCCCCATGTCTTTAATCTGGGCGCGGAGGAATACCAGTTCATGTTCTGGGATGGCCGGGTAGCGCAGTTGGCTGATGGCCGGATCATTACCCCGGCCAAGGAGCAAACACCGGACGGCCTGCTGAACCTCGTCGCGGCTCAGGCGCTCTTCCCCATCACCTCCATTGACGAAATGCGCGGACGCCCCGGTGATGTGGACGTGCTAGGCCATGCTAACGATCTCGCCAATATCCCCGATGGTGATTTTCCTGCCATGTGGGAGGCGGTTATGGCGCGTTTGCTGGCGATCCCCGAATACGTCCAACTCTTCCAGTCCGCCTTCCCCGGCAAAACCGCGTTCGACATTGTGGATTATGCCAATGCTATCGGCGCGTTTGAAATCCAGGCCTACACTTTCACAGAAAGTCCCTGGAATCGTTATGTCGCCGGTGATGATGCTGCCCTCAGTGATGAGGCGAAGCAAGGCGCACTGCTCTTTTTTGGCGAGGCGGGCTGCTCAAGCTGTCACAGCGGGGCGCTGCTTTCCGACCAACAGTTTCATAACCGGGTTGTCCCCCAGCTTGGGCCGGGTAAAGGCACCGGCGCCCCCTTCGACTATGGCCGGATGCTGGAAACCGGCGACGGAGAAGACCTCTTCGCCTTCCGCACCCCTTCCTTACATAATGTCGCGCTCACCGGCCCCTGGATGCACAACGGGGCATTCACCACCCTCGAAGCCGCCGTCCGCCATGAACTCGACCCGGAAACCGGCTGTGCTCTCTATGATGTGACGCAGCTTCTCCCACTGCTTCAACCTGAAGTGCTGGAAATGAGCGCGGCGCAGATCATGATGGGGACACAAATCGGCAGAGTCGAACTGAGCGAGGCTGAGATTCAAGATCTCATCGCCTTCCTGGGGTCGTTGACTGACCCGGCGGCGCTCAATCTCTCCCATACTCTTCCGGCCTCGGTTCCGAGCGGCCTGCCCCTGGCCGATTGAGTTGCGATCCGAGAGGCAAATTCACTCCTGGTGGATTTAAGCCAGGTGTCCGGCGTCTATAGAGACAGCGACTTATACTGTCGTGTAGGTGCCGGGCGGGATGGGGGGCAAAATCGGGCGTGGTGGAAAAAACAGCGTCCCATAGATATAGAGCAGGAACGCGATAAGCGTCAACAAAACGAGCAGTGTGAAGATAATCCGCTGTACCGTCCAGTAGGGCACAGGCGTCCATGTATCCTCAAGCTGCTCGTTAAAGTCATCATCCCAGGTCATGAGGTCATCATCCATGCCGGGCATTTTGTGCTGGTGGGCACGCTCTTACGCAGTCGGGCAGGGCATGGGGTCTAAGCCCCTGGCGCAAACACGCTGCTTCCCTCAACTGCGTAACATCTGCCGGTTTCCGCCTCATGACTCCGCTTCTAACAGGTTTTCCAATCGAGTCACGGTATCCGGCAGGAAGGCATACGGATATACCTGCCCCCACAGCGCCACCCATTCATACTCGCGGATGGCCGCCTCAGTCTCATCCTGCGCTTCCAGGATCAGCCCGCGCAGATAGTGGCGTCCGCCGGTTTCTGCCGCCGCCAGCGCCGTGTCCACGGCCCGCAGCGCCTCATCGTATGATTCGAGGTTGTAGTACGCCCGCGCCCGGTATTCATTCGCTACCGGTTGTAACTCGTCGGATACCCGCCTGACGCTGGCATCCAGCAAGTCGAGCGCTTCCTGGTAGGCTTCACGATTGCCCGCCGCCGCCCGGTCAACCAGAAGGCGGGCTTGCAGGAGTTGAATCTCCGCATCCGGAAGCACACCCTGGCCGAGCAGTTTTTCGGCATCGCGTTCGGCTGTCGCGTAGTTCCCAGCCTCATAAGCGGCCTGCATCCGCAGTGCCTGGACGTTAAGATCATCGCTCAGGAGGAAAGCCTGGGCGAAGTCATCGCGGGCATCGGCAAAGCGGCGCACTTGCATGTAGATGCGCCCGCGCGCAACCAGGGCGTTCACCGCTGCCGGCACATCCGTGCCACCGGCCAGCGCCCGGTTATAGTTTTCCAGCGCAAGGTCGGTTTTACCCTCCATCAAGAATGCGTCACCACGCAGCGTAAACCCGATGATGCTACCGGGGTAACCCAGTAAATAGGCTTCAACATAGTTGACCGCCAGCCCCGGCTGGTTCTCCGCCAGCGCCGCCCGCACGCGCAGCAGATGCGCTTGTTCATTGGCCGGTTCGACGTACAGCGCCAGGAACGCCTGGTAAATCGCCTGGTCGTATTCTTCCAACCGGAAAAAAGCCTCGCCCCGGGCCACCAGCAGGTTCACGTCTCCTGCCAGTTCCGGGATGACCAGCCCTTCGTTTAAGACGCTCACAGCGCGTTCATCGTCGTCTTGCAGGCTGTAGAAACGCGCCAGCGCCAGGTGCGCCTGCACCAGACGCGGATCGCCCTCAATGGCAGCCTCCGCCCGATCCTGCACGTTGTTCAGGTAGAGCCGGGCTTCATCGCTGTCACCGGATTGCAGGGCGGTTTCGGCCAGCTTCAGGTTAATCTGGGCGATGCCGGTATCCAGTAGTGCCTGAAACCTGGGATTAGGGGCATTTTGCAGACGGCTTTCGCCATCGCTCAACAGTTGCAGGGCGGTATCCGTCTCCCCCGATTCGGCCAGCGCGAGTGCCCGGTAGTAGTACGGGTTCGGGTCGAAACTGATGCTCACCTGGGTAACTTCGACCTCCAGGAGAGGCAGCGCGGCTTCCAGGTCGCCGTTATTCCAGATCGCCACCGCATCCCGAACCGGGCGCTCCGGCAGCGGGTAAAGCGGGGTCGGCTGCGGAAATTGAGTTGACGCGCCATCCGGCAGTTCCGGCGGCACCGTTGGACTGGGAGTATAGGTCTGCTCCGGCGTTGGCGAGGAAGTCGGGGTAACACCTAATGTCGGAGTCGGGGTCAGGGTAGGCGGCGCCGGGGTAAACGAGGGCGTCTGGGTGGGCGCGAAGACCACGCCGCGCAGTTCCGGGTTATTCCACACAATGAGAAAACCGCCGACCAGTACCAGGAGAATCACCACCGCCGCACCGCTCGCCAGATAGACATTCAGGAGCGTGGCATCCCGCTCTCCGGCACGCTTTTTCGTCTTGTGAACCCAGGTCACATTTTTATAGCCACTCAACGGCGCGAGATACTCGCGGATGATGGCATCCACCTGGCCCTGTGCTTCAACCACCTGCTGCGGCGTGGGAATCGGGACGCCTGGCGGGGGCGCAGGCGGTTCAGTAATCTGGCGGGGCGGCATCGCCTGAACCTGGGGGGCTTTGCCGGTGGCCTGCTGCGCCAACTGTTCACGGGTAAGTCCCAGAGCTTGCAGAGATTGCAGGCCGACTGTACTCTGGGGGTTGACCTCCAGCAGCCGGTGCAGACAGATCAACCGTTCACGCTGGTCACGAGCGACGCTCATCAGCCACACCCAGGCCGCCTCATTGCGCGGCTCTAAACGCAGAGCCTGTTGCAGCAGTTGGCGTGCCTGCTCTTTCTCTCCGGCCTTGGCAGCAGCTATGCCCTGCTGCCGCAGTTCACGTGCCTGTTCACTCGCCACGAGTCCCGTCCTTGATCTGGCAGTCTTGATTGCTTTGATTGTAGCGCAGACTGGCAAAAGGGAAAAATAAAGAGAGACGCCCGCAGACGTCCCTCCAATTCACTTACAGCAGAAAACTTAACGCGGCTGCACTTCGGCGTTCACGTAGGTGATACGGCCTTCAACTTCGGGCGCAACCGGGCCATTTGCCGTGATGTAATCCGCCAGAACCTGGTCAAGTGGACGGCCAAAGTCATAGGGATTGATGGCGTTTTCAGCGAACATGGTATAACCATCACCGCCCCGGCGCATGAAGTCGTTGGTAGCGACAGTGTATACCGCTTCAGGGTCGAGCGGCGCCCATGCGCCATCTACCCACACTTCGACATTGCTCACCCGGCTGCCGGCTTCCAGAGTCGGGTCAACCGAGAAGCGCAGACCCGCGACCTGCGGGAAGCGACCTGCCGCGCCGCCGCGCTGAACCATGCCAGCGTCATCGAGCGCAATGGTCGAAACACCGTTTTCAAGCGCCGCCACCACATCCGAGCCTTTCAGTTCCAGCGTGCTGACCAAGTTGCCGAACGGCAGAACAGTCAGGACTTCGCCCAGGGTCACCGTACCTTCGTCAATGTCGGCGCGGATACCGCCACCGTTCTGGAAGACGATCTGCGCGCCGGTTTCGGCCTGCACAGCATCAGCAATCAGGTTACCCAGGTTACATTCTTCCACCCGGCACACGGAACGATCACCAACCAGGAAGACACCGCTTTCGCCTACCGGCTGATTCCTCAGTTCTTCAATCGGGGCGGCCAGTTCGCTCAGGAGTGCGGTCATGTCCGCATCCGGTGTGATATACCGTGAGAGCAGGATGGTATCGCCATCCCAGCCAGTCAGCAGCCCGGCGGCATCAAATTCGACATCCAGGCGACCCAGATAGGTATCATATTCACCGGCCTGCACGATAATAATGGGTTCGCCGCTGGCGCTTTCCATCACGACCGGGTATTCGGCTACCGAAGCCACGTAAGCGTTGCCCAGCAGGGTGTGGCTGTGACCACCGACAATAATATCCACGCCGCTTACACCGGCGGCCACTTCCATATCCAGGTTGAGGCCAATGTGCGTCACCAGGATGATCTTGTTGACACCCTGCGCCGTCAGTTCATCCACCGCCGCCTGGACAACGGCAACCAGATCGTTGTTAAAGACCAGTTCCGCGCCGGGGGAGGAGATCACAGGGGCATCGGGGGTGACGAGACCGATCACGCCGATCTGCTGCCCGCCAACTTCGATAATCGTCCAGGGATCAATCTTGCCAGCCAGCACCGGGGATTCACTGAAATCCACGTTGGCCGTCACAACCGGGAAATTCACCGCATCCACGAAGGCGGCCAGGGTTTCATCACCATCGTCGAATTCATGGTTGCCCAACGTCATGCCATCATAACCGACCAGATTCATGATCTGGGCGCTGTCCTGCCCACGATACTGCACATGGTAAAGCGTGCCTGTAAAGCGATCTCCGCCGTCCAGCAGCAGACTGTTGGCAGCTTCAGCGCGAATCTGCCTGACCACAGCGGCCTGAATGGCAGCGCCGCCATCACCATTGCCGTTTGGGTCGTGGTGTGCGTGAACGTCGTTGGTGTGCATTATGGTCAAGCTGAACGTTTCATCCTGCGCCACCGCCACCGATGCCAGCAGAACCCCCAGCAGCAGTACGAAAGCAAAAACCGTGAATTTACGAAGCATACATTCCTCCTAAGAAGTAAACACTAAGTTCAGAGCATAGCGCCCGTTTTTTAGCCATGTCTATGTATAAGTTTAACAAAATGTTAAGAGATTATCAAGGATATATAAAGCTGGAGGGGCGGTGCCTCAGGCAGTCCATGCCGGTGTTTTGCCGCTCAGTGAGGCGGATGTGCCGCATTTTATCGCCACACGCAATGCGGTTTACTTGCACACAGGGGAAGAGACCGGGCGTATTTGCCGCAAAACGGATTTGTGCAGCGGCTGCTGCGATTGCTGTAATCCTCCCGTAAGTGGTGGTGCCGCTGTGCTGCAAAAGCGTTAGGACCAGTACTGAGCTTTGAGTGCTGAGGCGAAAGGCAAAAGCAGGCAAAAGTTGAAAGTGCCGAGTCGAAAGGAAAAGCAGTGCTGAGTCCTGAGTCCTGAGTGCTGAGGCGAAAGGCAAAAGCAGGCAAAAGTTGAAAGTGCCGAGTGAACAGTGCTGAGTCTTGAGTACTGAGTCTTGAGTGCTGAGGCGAAAGGCAAAAGCAGGCAAAAGTTGAAAGTGCCGGGTGAACAGTGCTGAGTCTTGAGTACTGAGTCTTGAGTGCTGAGGCGAAAGGCAATGCTGAGTCCTAGGGAAAATCTGATCAATGAGAGACGACCACCGATGACTATGCTACAGGATTACGATAGCACAAAACGGGGTAGAGATGGTGATTATTTGTTAGAATATTTGTTCAGAGTTGAAAGTGGAATGTACCATGATGCCTGAGAATGGGATCGGTGTCACAATTCCACCCGTTTCGGACATGGGCACAGAAGCTGGACAAGGCGAACACAACCTGATTCAAACTATTTTCGATCCTTTATCCCAACTTATCCCAATATATCCCAAGATACGCCTGATCTAGCGAGGCTACCCGGCCTGTCCTCACACTGGCACAAGTGCCAGAAAAACCTGCGCCTGATATTCAACAACGTGATAAAATAACGGCTGTTTAGCTCGGCAACCTATAGGATACCCATTTATGCCAACGATTGACGTGCCAACAGGCGCACAACTGCATTATGAAGACCTGGGCGAAGGTGACACCGTTATCCTGGTGCATGGGATGCTCGGCACGCCCCGACTGCACTTTTCCCGTATCCTGGAGTGGCTAACGCCGCACTTTCGCGTCGTCGCGCCCACCATGCGCGGCTACGGCGAGTCGTACCCTAAGCCCCGCGATTTCCCGCTGAATTTTTATCATCGTGATACCGGCGACCTGCTGGCGTTCATGGATATGCTGAAGATTGACCGGGCGCATATCCTGGGATATTCAGATGGCGGGGAAATCGCCCTGATCGCCGCCGGAAAACAGCCGGAACGCTTCCGGTCAGTAGCGGTATGGGGTGCAGTGGGGTACTTCGGCCCGGCCATGCGCCCGGTTGCCCAGCGCATGTACCCTGCCGACTGGATGACGGAAGAAGAGAAGGCGCTGCACGGCATCCCTGACGCGAACCAGTTCGCCCTGGGCTGGATTAATGCCGTCAAGCATATGATTGACGCGGGTGGTGATGTCAGCCTGAGCCTTGCGCCCAATATCACCTGCCCGCTGCTCCTCATGCTGGGGAAACAGGACACACTCAATCCGGCGGCGTATGGGCGTAACTTTGTAGAGAAAACCGCCCAGGGACGTTTGCAGATGTTCGACTGCGCCCACCCGGTTCATGACCAGCAGTGGGAAGCATTCCAGCAGATCGTCGGGAATTTCCTGGGGATGAATGGAGATTCGTGAGCCAGGTGTGCTGAACGCGATCCATCATCATCGCTGCGCTTGCCACACCAGGCAGGCTATACGATAATGACCCTTGTGGCTTGTGTGCCATTCTTCTAAGATTACCATGTCTTCATAGCGCATCCCGCCCTGTCAGCAGAAGTGTTCTGTCGTATGACCACGACCCAGATTACCTACAACCGTTTTACCTGGACAAACATTATCGCGCCGACTCCCGAAGACATTGAAGCTTTACAGGCGGCACAGCCCTTTATCCACCCCCTGAACCTGGAAGACCTCACCAGTCCCATCGAACGCCCAAAGATTGATGAACAGGATGACTACCTGTTTGTGGTCATGCACTTCCCGGTATGGGATGCTACCCACCGGCTGTCGCGTGCCAGCGAGATCGAGTTCATTGTCGGGCGTACTTCGCTGGTGACAGTTCACGACGGTATGCTCAAGAGCCTCAACCAACTGTTCGAGCGCTGCCAGAAAGATGCCGAGGAACGGCATAAAATCATGGGGCGTGGTGCCAACGATGCCTTTTACGTCATCCTGGATGTGCTGGTGGACTATATTTTCCCGATTTTGCGCAAGGTGGATGCCAATATCCGGGCAATTGAGGAAGACATTTTCACGTCGGATGCCCGCCAGATTATCCAGGATATTGCTGTCGCCCGCCGCGACATCATCGCACTGCGCCGCATTATTCGCCACCAGGTACCCATTATCGAGCAGTTGGAAGCCACCGAACACCCGATCATGCGTGAAGAACTGGAAGAATACTTCGGGGATACGGTAGACCACCTGCATAAAGCGCGGGACATCATTGACGAAGACGCCGAGATCATCGTCAGCCTGGCGGATACCGCCAATACCCTGGCGAACCACCGCATTAATGAAGTCATGCGGGTACTGACGGTAATTTCGGTGATTATGCTGCCGCTGACGCTGGTTTCCGGCATTTACGGCATGAATTTTAAAGTGCTTCCGCTAGATAGCCATCCATTCGGATTCCTGGTGGTTATCGGGTTTATGGTTACTCTGGCGGTTTCGATGTTGATCTATTTCCGGCGGCGTCATTGGTTATAAGTGATGAGACATTGGCCTTTCCCACCCGCAGCGTATATTGACCACGATAAAACGTTCCGCCCCCTGATGGCGAAGTTAGCCCAGGAACCGCTGCTGGCAATTGATACCGAATCGAATAGTCTATACGCCTATCGCACCCGCGTGTGCCTCATCCAGGTTTCTACGCGCCACAAGGATTACATCCTCGACCCGCTGCGGATCGCGGATTTGTCGCCATTGGGGGATTTGCTGGCCGACCCGAAAATTGAAAAAGTGTTTCATGCTGCCGAGTATGACCTGATCGGCCTCAAACGCGACTATGGTTTTGAACTGCACAACCTGTTCGATACGATGGTCGCCGCCCGGATCTGCGGCATCAAGGCGATTGGCCTGGGCGCACTGCTGACGAGTCTGATAGACACAGCGATTCCGGTGGATAAAAGCCACCAGCGCGACGATTGGGGCCAGCGCCCGCTGCCGGAGGACAGCCTGCTCTACGCCCAGATGGATACCCACTATCTGCCGTTACTGCGTGACCGGATGGTCGCCGAACTCGACAAACAGGGACGGATGGTGGAAGCGCAGGAACTTTTCGAGGAATACAGCAGCGTGCCCCTGATTAACGCTGAGTTCGACCCTGAAGGCTACTGGAAAATCGGTATCCCGCGCGGTCTCACCCGACGCCAGATGGCGATCCTGCGCCAGCTTTACCTGCTGCGCGAGGGGCTGGCCGAGCAGCGCGATACCCCGCCCTTTAAGGTGATGAATGACTCGGTGCTGGTTGCCCTGGCCGAATCTGCGCCCGAAACCCCCCAGGACTTGCGCCAGGTGCGCGGCATGAGCGATTCCCAGATCAGCCGCTATGGTGATGTGGTGCTGGCGGCGGTCACACAAGGCAGGCAGGATAAAGCGCCCAGGCCGCCCGCCCCGCCCAGCCCTTCCGACCCGGCGCTGGTCGAACGCTATACCGCCTTACTGGACTGGCGTAAGCAGTGCGCCCGCGAACGCGGCGTTGAGTCCGACGTGGTGATTTCCAAAGGAGCGTTATGGGCGATTGCAGGCCGTGTTCCCCACACGCTGCATGACCTGGAAGGCATTCAGGGGTTAGGCCCCTGGCGGCTGGCGACGTATGGCAGCGCCCTGCTGCATGTGCTGAACAGCCTGAACGGGCAGTAGCAGGTAGCAGCAGGCTCACCTAATCAACAATAACCTATACCAAGGAGACACCAACCCATGCCGACATTTCCATTGATGCAGGTGGATGCTTTTACCGATGTGCCGCTGGGCGGGAATCCGTGCGCGGTGGTGTTCGATGCCGACCCGCTGGATGACGCGATGCGACTGGCGATTGCCCGCGAGATGAATCTCTCGGAGACGGCATTTGTCGTGCGCTCTGATGTGGCCGATTTCGGAGCGCGGTACTTCACGCCCGCCGAAGAAATCCCGCTGGCCGGGCATCCGACAATTGCCACCGTGTTCGCCCTGGCCGAGTCGGGGCGGCTGGCGCTCAGGGGTGATGTGACCACCATCACGCTCGAACTCAAAGTTGGCCCGATTCAGGTGGATGTGGAGGCCGTCAACGGCAGGGTGGCGCGGGTCGTCATGACCCAGCTCGCGCCGCGCTTCCTGGCGACTTACGCGCCGGAGCAAGTGATGCCTGTGTTCGGCCTGTCTGCTGAGGATATTCTGCCTGACGCCCCGCTGCAAACCGTCAGCACCGGCACACCGCAGTTGATGATCCCTGTGAAGAATCTCGATGTGTTGCGCCGGGTGCAGCTTGATATTCCGGCCTATGCCACGCTGCGTGGTAGTGGCGATTTCTTCAGCGCACACCTGTTCTGCCTGGAAGGAGTGACGGCGGTGGGGGATACCTTCGCCCGGCATTTCGTCGTGCCGCCTGATCTGGTAGAAGACCCGTTCACCGGCTCGGCTACCGGGGGGATGGGCGCGTACCTGTGGCATTACGGCCTGATTGCTTCGCCGCGTTTTACCGCCGAACAGGGGCACTGGATGGAGCGTCCCGGCCAGGCGAGTGTGGAGGTACTTGGCCCGGCGGATGCCATAACCGGCGTGCGCGTAGGCGGTGGCGCGGTCACGGTGCTGCGCGGCGACCTGGTGGTGTAGTAGTAAACAGAGGGAGAAACGATATGGCTCGAAATGTTGCGATTCTGATTTTTGACGAAGTGGAAGTGCTGGATTTCTGCGGCCCATTTGAGGTGTTCAGCGTCACCGGGCGGCGGGGCAAGGAAGAACCACCGTTTAATGTCTACACCGTCGCCGAAAAACCGGGGGCGATCAATGCCCGCAATGGTCTGAGCGTCAACCCGGCGTACACGCTGGAAAACTGCCCGCAACCGGACATCCTGCTCATTCCCGGCGGCTATGGCACACGCCCGCTGTTGAACAATCCGACGGTGCTGGAGTGGATTCGGGCGCAATCGGAGCGAGTCGAACTGCTGCTTTCGGTGTGTACCGGCGCGCTGCTGCTGGGCAAAATCGGCCTGCTGGACGGGCTTTCAGCCACAACACATTTTATGTCACTGGATTTGCTGGCGGAAATCACACCGACAACCACCATCTGCCCGGACGAACGCTACGTAGATAACGGCAAGATCGTGCTTTCCGCCGGGGTATCCGCTGGTATAGACATGGCACTGTACATCGTGGGGCGGCTGCTGGGCGCGGACACCGCTAACGACACCGCCCGCTATATTCAGTATGATTACTGGCCGGCGGGCCAGTAGAGAATAGATTGAGGGGAGGGATTGTGGAAGATTCTACCAGACTCTTCCATCATACCCTCCTCCGTTTTACGAGGGTTGCGTCCCCGCTCGCTATCAATATGCTGCGAGCAGGAGCGCCTGGCCGTTGATCTGCGCGTAGTAGTAAGGTATCCAGCCGACGCCAAACAACTCCACCTGGATGTCCTTCTTGTAGGGTGTGACACGGTATTCCTGCACCTCAGCGGCGGCCTTTGCCCACTTTTCATTGACGCCCTGGATTTCCGCCTCAAACTTCTGTTCAAGAGCAGCCATTTCGTCTTCCAGCTCGGCAATCACCTGTTCGCTTTCGGTCAGGTCTTCCTTCGTCTGGCGGCGCATCCGGGCAGTGCGGCTGGTACGCGAGAGCGTATAGGTTGTACGGCCCTTCAGCAGGCTGAGGACGGCCTCGCCCTTCGTGAAGAATTCTTCCCGTTTACGATCCGCCAGTTCCTTCTTTTCCGCGCTCAGTTCGCGCTCTTTGCGCTTGAGCTGGTCTTCCAGCTTATCCATGAGCTTCTCGTATTGCGCGGCCAGTTTGTCGAGTTCGGCGTCACGCCCCTCACGGGCGAGCTGCTGCGCCTGGGCCATGAATTCACTCTCAGCGGAATCCGGGTTGGCATACAATCCCAGTGTGGGATTGAAGGGGATGACCAGGTGGCCGGTATTATAGAGCATATCCACCAGTTCTCCCTTAAGCGCGGTCAGACGCTTGCTATCGGTAAAGCCGGAGGTGAGTTCACCGTAGATGGCATCACCAAAGGGCGCGCTGGCTAAGGCGCGGACATCCACCGGGTTTGTGGCGTACTGTTCCCAGTGGATCAGCCCGGCCTTTTCTAACTCCGGTATCTGGTAGCCAAACATACGGGCCGTATAGAGATTCGCCTTGCGATCCTGGTAGCGGACGGCGGATTGTGCCAGCAGCACAGGACGGTAGGACAGCATCGCCCCGCCGTAGCTGGTGGCGGCGTAGCTCATGCGTTGTTCCCAGGAGCTGATGGCCTGCTGCGCGGTCAACCCGGCGGGCAGGAAATACTGCGGGACACTGGAGGGCAGCACCGGCTGTGTCCCGCTGAATCCTGGCGGGGCACTGCGCTGGGTAGACCCCGTCACCTGGGAAACCGGCGTCGTCTGCTGGGTTATCCCCGGCAAACTGGGCGGCGGGGTGGCCGCCTGGGCGCTGACTCTTCCGACTTCCGGCAGTGTAGGCGGCGGGGCAAACCCGCCCGGCAGCGGTGGTCGAGGCGGGGCGGCTTGCAGTTTAGTGAGCAGTTCCTGGCGCTGGCGAGTCATCAGGATTTGCACCTGCTGGCGAGTCAACGGCCCGCGCAGATAACTCATCGCCCAGCGGGTATGTACCAGCACCGGGCCGCTGGTATCATGCACATTGTTCATCAGGAAGACTCGCGGCTCAATATCCGCGATCAACCGCTCAACCGCCTTCAGATCGAGGCCGGAATCGGCAGTCGCCAGCGATTCGAGGCCGGACATGACCTTTACACGGTCATTTTCCGACTGCAAGCGCCCGATAAACCACGTCCCGGCATTGGATAACCCCTTGTAGTCCAGGTCGCCGGGGTTCTGGGTCGCCAGGATCATCCCCAACCCAAAAGCACGCGCCTGCTTGAGCAGCCGCAGAATCGGCTCTTTGGTGGGCGGGTTCTTGGGATACGGCGGGAAGTAGCCGAACATCTCGTCAATATACATGAGCGCCCGCAGGCTGGTTGTCCCGCTCAGGCCGCGCATCCAGCCCAGCACGTTTTCCAGCAGCAGTGTAATCATGAACTGACGTTCCGGCTCGGAAAGATGGGCGATGTAGAAAATCGAGACCCGCGCCTGACCGTTGGGCATATACAGCAGGTTCTGAATGTCCAGCGATTCCCCCTGAATCCACGACTGGAAGGAAGGGGCAGCAATGATGTTATTCAGTTCCATTGCCAGTTTGCGGCGCTCTTTTTCCGACATATAGTCATCCACCGGAAAGACCCCAAGTTTCTCGAAGGGTGGGCGCTGCACCTGGATGATGATGTCTTCCAGCGTCAAATCCTCGCCGCGTGACCAGGCGTATTCGAAGATGTTAGCGATCAGCACATGCTCTTTATCTTTGACCGGCTCGACACTCAAGCCGATAAGCGCCAACAGGGCGGTCACGATGCCGTTGATCTTCTCGCGGTTCGCCTCTTCGTTGCCAGCCCAGCCTTCATGGGGGGCGCGGAGCGAGGCCAGAATGCTGATCGGCAGCCCGGCATCTGAACCAGGCGTGTAAATACTGTAACGGGCGATCTGCTGTAACCAGCGCAGCCGGTCGGGAACAATGCCCCAACTCGTGAGGCCATCCCGCCAGCGCTGCGCGACATCGGCGGCAAATGACGGCACATCCAGCCCGGCACGGCGGGCGTCATCCACGTTCACCCAGGGCTGGAAATCTTCCGGGCGCATATCAGGAAAGGTCAGCAGCAGATTGGTGATGTCGCCTTTGGGGTCAATAATTATCGCCGGGATATTATCCAGGATGGCTTCTTCCAGCAGCGTGATACACAGGCCGGTTTTGCCGCTGCCGGTCATGCCGACAACGATGGCGTGGGTTGTCAGATCGCGGGCATCATAATACACCACATCATCGGCCAACCGGTGGGTGCCGGGATCATAGCGGCGACCCAGGTAAAAGGTGGTCGGTGCTTCAATAAAGGGCATAGTTGGTTACTCCCTCAAAATTAGAATAGACATTTCGGATAAGGCGGATAAAGTCTTTCCTCATAAGCCCAGAGACTCAAAAATGTGCTTGCTTTTGTCACGTCCGACTTCCGCGTAGATATCGAGCAATTCCTGGTATGTCGTTGGGCCGCCGACAATTTCCCAGAACTCCTGCCCAACGAGCGTGGCCTGCTCAAAGGGCAAGTAGAGCTTTGCGACTGACCAGCGATAGTCAGCACGAGTTGGCCCATAAGGATTATAAGCCATTGCAAAATAAGCCTGAACATTCGGGCGTGATTGGCGGCGCAGCAGGTGAATTCTTAAGATACGACTGGTAATAGATAAACATTGATCTTTATTTGGAACAGGTGACTTTATCTCAAAATAGTATTCTAGCCCTGTGTGTGTGCGGATAAATAAATCTGACCGGGCTGACCGGGCGGTATTGTCATTATCCTCATGAGCTGACAGAACAGCGGCAATCATCGTATCTAACGAAGCACGTTCCTCGTCAGTACGAGCGGCGTGTTCAAAAATAGCGGCCTGATTTTCAATCTCCTTGAGCGCATTCTGATCGGCTTCTCCCCAGATTTCGTGGCTGCGATGGACTTCGGCATGGTGGTCAAGTGCGATGAGGCGGGCTGCTTCCTCGAATGTGGTTCCCAGGGTAGTGCTAAAACTGCGCTCAAATTCGTTAATCGCCATGATCTGTGGAGGAATAATCGCCGCGTGAAAGGGTTTGAGTTTGGGTTTCGATGCTACTTTCGCAAGATATGACGCTGAACTTTCAAATGATTGAATTTTTCGGCGCTGATTATTCTCAATAACCCGATCTATAAAAGATTCCAGGTAACCTTTGATTCTCTCGCGGGTGACATCATTGATGGCAGACACTTAATTATCCTTGTTTGCGCCACACAAAAATTGATTCATAAAACTCCCCAGCGCGACGACCTGTTCTACGATTGACATGGCGCTGGATGATATGTTCAATTGTTACGCCCAGTTCCTCGGCAATATTATTGTAGAGGTTTGCTTTATCGGCGGCAACTACCAGCAACTGCCCACCATCTGGCATTGCTTTTAACGCGTTCCGAAAAACACACACCATCTCGGATTGATACTGCTCGCGGGCTTTTTTGCTTGTTCCGGCAGCCGCAGCACCAATCTCATAATCTCGTCTATCTTCCAGACCAAGCAATTGATAGGCATATACATGCTGTTCATGGTAATCAATCAATCCCAGATACGGGGGGCTAGTCACGACACCATCAATCGCAGGCAGCGCCACATTGCGGCTATCAGCATGGTGAATCTCCACTCTGGCATTAGTTCGCACGGCGGCAAACTGCTGCACTCGCTTGAACGTGTCCAGACTGTATCGCTTAAGAAATTTCAGCGCATCAGTCGTCGGGTAACAGGTGCGAGAGTGTTTATAACACCAGTATGGCTCGGTCTGCGGTTGTTTGGGGAAATCCAGGTCAAAGTGCGTCGTCAGGCGTGCCGAACGCGCCGAGCGGCTGAGGATGACCCGCAGCAAGTCCTTATAGCGGTAGTCCCCGGTTTCAATAACATCACGATATGCTAGAAGCTGCGTCAATGCGGATGGCGCATACCACTGACGCAGGTAATTGCTTGCATCGGGTGGCTTCCCGTTCATCGATTCCAGGTGGGCAAAAAGTGGTAGTTGGCTGAAATCATTCTTTACCTGGGACTGCTTGAGCGCATCTTTGATTTCATCGTGCAGGCATTCGAGATCGTAAGCCGCCGTCTTAGCCCTGGTGAGCAGTACATTAAACGCCGAAACATCGCACCCTATGGCATGGATACCCAATTCATTCGCTTGCACCAGCGTGGTCCCCGACCCGGCAAATGGGTCAAAAACAGTTTGCCCCGGCGCAAAATACTTCCGCAGCAGTACTTCAACAAGCTGTGGGATATATTTGCCAAGATACGGGTGCAATCGGTGAACATGCTTGGTGCGTTCACGCTCCCTTAAATCGCGTTCGCTCCAATTTAGATTGAGCATTTCTACCGGTGTATCAGGCGTTACCGAACCCGGAATCGTCGGTTCGTCCGGGGTAGTATATAAGGTGGTACGTTGTTCTTCGTTCGTCAGTTTATTGACCATATCCCATCCAGACAATACACCACCACACCATTATAGCACAAATGCTCTAGCGGGTGGACTGGCCGTGATTCGTTTAGAGGGTATCGAGCGGGCGCTGGCAGAGGAGCGCGAACACGCGGTGATCCACGCACAGATAATCTACGGGGAAGTGGGTTTCGAGCAGGGATTGGAGTTCGGCATCGAAGCGGGTGACCTGCTCCGGTGTGAGGCTGGCGGCAACCCCGGCGCTGGCGCGGATACGCCCCCGCCATGACTCATGGTTGTACATGGCGCACGAGTCAAACGTAAAAGTCTCCAGGCCGGTGAACCCGGCCACCGCGACATCGGTCAGCCAGGCTGGATAGAGGCCGGTACCACCACCCATGCCCCAACGGGGATTGTGCTGCAAAATCAGCCGCTCCGTCAATTCAACCACATTGCCGGGCAGCGGAATCCAGTCGTAATGGGCGATCACCAGGTAGCCGCCAGGAACTAACAGGCGCATGGCTTCCTGGGCGGCGCGGGGGCGGTCAAACCAGTGCCAGCACTGCCCTGCCGTGACCACCGCGAACTGTTCCCCGACCAGCCCCGTATCCTCGGCACGGGCAACCAGGTAATCCACCTGAACTCCGGCCTGGGCGTCGAGCAGGCCCGCCTGTTCGAGGAGTTGTGGCGCGGGGTCAATCGCGGTGACGACACAACCACGCCGGGCGAGTCCCCGTGCAACCGTCCCCGTTCCTGTGCCCAGGTCGAGGGCAGGTTGCCCCGGAAAGCCGATGCCGAATGCCGCCAGCCGCTCAAAGAACGCTTCCGGGAATCCGGCGCGGTACTGCCCGTAGTCCTTCGCCGTCTTGCCAAAGTCAATGTGCATCACCATTATTCCATTACCTAGCGTACTGCGCCCAACCGCCGCAGGTTGAACAGGATCACCTTTTCCCAGGGCGTATCCGTCGTCACGCTGACATAGTGTACCCCGCGCCGCACACAATCCGCCCGGATTTGTTCGCGCCAGGCATCCAGACGCCGGATATACAGGTCACGCATTCCGCCATCAATCGTGACCTCCTGCGCCGCGCCGGTTTCGACATCCACCAGCCGCAGATCACCCCCTAAGGGCGGGTCTACCTCATCGGGTGAGAGCACATGGATAATGCCGACCTCATAACCCTTCGCCAGCAGCGCGTTCACGCCGTCCTGGTAACCGGAAGGCGAGAACATATCGCTGATGATGAAACACAGCCCCGGACGACTTGCCCGCAGCGCGTACTGCTTGAGCGACTGGTTCAGGTCAAGAATTCCGGCTGTTTTCAGATCAGTCACATATTGAATCATGCGGATACCGTAGCCGCGCCCGCGTACCGGCCCAAACTGCTGCACGCCGCTGTCCGTGACACCCGCCAGCACCAGCCTGTCGTTCGTCGCCAGGGAGATATAGGCTAACCCGGCGAACAGGCGCTGCCCGTAGCGCAGTTTGTTCTGGTCGGGGTCGCCTTCTCCCGGCCAATCCATACTGGCGGAGACATCCAGCAGCAGGTGAACGGCCAGGTCTTCCTCATCTTCCAGCAGCTTGATAAAGGGGCGTTCCAGCCGGGCGTAGATATTCCAGTCGAGGCGACGCAGGTCATCGCCACGCACATAATTGCGGTAGTCGGCAAACTCAATGCTCGTACCGCGCTTAGTGGAACGACGCTCGCCTTTCATCGCCCCGGCCCGCACGCGGCTTGCCACCAGCATGAGCTGTTCCAGCTTTCGCCGGGTGCTTTCGTCAAACAGTTTTTCGTCGGCCATAATTCATCTTGACCCTATGCCAACTTGAGCCGGTAAACAATTTCACCATACTCCACTTCGCCAGTATCCACGAAACCCAGGCTCGCGTAGAGATCGCGGGCAGCGATGTTGCCCGGCACAAAGCTAATCAGCACCGCCGCATACCCACGCCCGGCCTTGAGACGTTCCAGCAGCGCCAGCATCCCGGCGCGGCCATAGCCCTGGCGCTGGTATTCCGCCCCCACCATGAGCCGGTCAATCCACCAGACTTTTGCCAGGCCGTAATCGGCTTCACGATACATGAGGAATCCCACCATCAGCTCTCCGTCATAGATCGCCTGTGGCATACACTCCGGCTCGTACTTCGCCTGTGCCAGCGAAAAGGCGTTCGGTGCGACAAAACGCCGCTGGTCATCGGTGACTTGCAGGCGCACACACTCGCGCCAGTTCTCACGGGTAATATCCCGCAGCATGATTGTCATCGCTCATCCTTAATCGCACCACTGTGTCGCCGTCCTCGCGTGGTTCGCCGGTTTTCACAAAACCCAGGCTCAGATAAAGGCGTTCAGCGGCCAGGTTATCGGGTTTGTAGCTCAGGCCAATCTCGCGGCACTCCGGCGCATCCTGGCGAATCCGTTGGATGATGGCCTGCACTGCCGCCCGGCCATAGCCCTTACCCTGGTGGCGGCGATCTATCATCAGCACCGCGATCCACCATTTTTCCGGTTCACCATCATGTCCGTAAATCGCAAACCCGACTGGTGTTTCCCCAGTGTACAGCGCATAGGGCGCGTAGGTGGGATGCAGTCGCACCTCTGCCAGAAGCGCCGTCACTGTTGGCGGATGGATATAGGCACGCTGGTTTTCGGCAATTTCCAGCTCAGTGACCGCCTGGAAGTTAGCCGCTGTGACCGGCTCAATCGTGACGGACATGGCGCTGATTTGCGATTTATGCCGGTTTCGGCACTGTTCGCAGCAGGTCAGCAATAATCTTGTCCGGGCTGATACCTTCGGCCAGTCCCTCAAAGTTCAGCAGCAGCCGGTGGCGCAATGCGAGTTTTGCCACTGCCGCGATGTCGTCAAATGAGACGTTAAAACGCCCGTCAAGCAGCGCGTTGATTTTACCGCCGATGATGAGCGCCTGCGCCCCGCGCGGGCTGGCACCATAGCGCACGAAGTCCCGCACCATCGGCGGCGCGGCCTCATGATCGGGGTGCGTGGCGACAATCAGATGAGCAACATACTGGCTGACATGGCTGGCAACCGGCGTATTCAGCGCCAGCCGCCCCATTGCAATAATCTCTTTGCCGTCAGCCACCTTGCTGGCTCTGGGCGTATCTACGCCAGTGGTGCGTTCGATGACGGTCACCAGTTCGCCCGCAGACGGATACTCCACATTGACCTTGAACATGAAACGGTCAAGCTGCGCTTCCGGCAGAGGGTATGTGCCTTCCATTTCCAGCGGGTTCTGCGTCGCCAGCACAAAAAACGGTGGTTCGAGCGTGTAGCTGCGGCTGGCAACCGTGACGGTCTGCTCCTGCATGGCTTCCAACAGCGCCGACTGGGTTTTGGGCGTGGCGCGGTTGATCTCATCGGCCAGTACCAAATTGGCAAACACCGGGCCGGGCTGGAACAACTTGATCTTGCGTCCACTCTCGTCGTCTTCCAGAATGTCTGTGCCGGTAATATCGGCGGGCATCAGGTCAGGCGTGAACTGGATGCGGGAAAACTTGAGGTCGAGCGCGTCGGCCAGGGAGCGGATCAACATGGTTTTGCCGAGTCCCGGCACGCCTTCCAGCAAGGCATGACGCCCGGCGAGGATGCAGATCATCACGCCGCGCACCACTTCACGATGCCCAACAATCACGCGCCCGACTTCGGTTTCGATGGCCTGGGCAAGGCGGCTGAACTCTTCTAGTTTAATATCAATCACTGGTGCGTCGGTCATAAACATTTCCCCTGATTCAATCCTCGATAAGAGCAGGTCAGTGCGCTTTGTATTCGCCTAGAAGTCTCAATTTTCCCCGGCAAGCTCATATCACTATAATATCCATTATCCATGAAGACGCCCATACTGCGAGCCGCCGCCGATGAACGCCTACGATTTTTCGATCAACTACTTCGCCGGGATGCTGTTGTTAAACGGGCAGGACCCATATAGCAACTACCTGTACCGCTACCCGTTCCCCTTCACCTATCTGTGGGGGCTGCTGGCGCTGCCTGGCTATGACGCCATGCCACTCATGTTCGTGTTGTGGGGCGTCGTTAATGTCGGCCTGCTGATCTTCGCCTTCCGCAAAGACTTCTGGAAGTGGGTGTTCTTTTTCCCGTTTCTGCACGAATTGAGCGCCGGACAGGTCGAAATGCTGTTCTGGAGCGCCGAACGGCTGATCGTCCCCGGCTGGCGCGGCGCTGCCCTGGGCGCACTGCTGACCATGAAACCCCAGACCATGCTGGTGCTGCTGCCCTGGCATCTGGTGGACTGGCTGCGGCATGACCGGCGCACATTCTCCAAATGGCTGGTCTGTACGGCGCTGCTGTGGGGACTGCCGCTGCTGTGGCGACCAGACTGGATCAGCAACTGGCTGGCACTGCGTGGCGGTGACGCCAACCTGGTCTACTCCGCCAGCGTGACCACCGGCATTTTCAGCTTCCTGCACCTTTCCGGTGAAAGCCTGCGCCCACCATTCAGCCCGGTGTTGATCGCCTGGCTGGTCGTACTGGGAGCGGTGGCGCTGGCCGTGTTTATTGTCGGGCAGTTTTCGCGCTCGAAAGAAATCGCTAAAGCCTGCGCCATCATCGCCAACCCACTGGGGTTGCTCTACACACAGATGACACTGATGGGAACCGCCCCGGCGTGGCTGCTGGTGCCGGTAAACCTGGTCAGTATCGGGCTGGCACTCAGCACAGGCAGCTTCGTGCCGTGCCTGGCGCTGCCATTGTCCGTTATCGCCTGGCAGTGGCACAAAAAACGGGCTGGCACAGCGCATATCTAGCGGCCCGGTTCCAGCGACGAAAAATAATCGCGCACCACATCGCGCAGGCCGAGCGGGATGTAGTCACTTTCGAGCGCCCGGTTAGCGGCGTTGCTGTAGTCGCTGAATACCTGGTTATAGGGAACGGTCACCTCGCCGGGCAGGTTTTCGGCAAATTCACCTTCTATCGCCGGGGTGTCACCAGCATCCGGCTCCAGGACAATCTGCTGGTCGCCCTGGCCGCCAATACGACGGGGCGCGAAAATCGATTCAAAGACACCTTCGCCCAGGCCGTCAGGGTTGTTGTCGCCCTCAATCGCGCCTGCCTGCCCGGCATTTTCATCTTCGCTCCCAGCAGCGCCCGGCGAGTCTCCCGCCGCCGCGCCAGCGCCATCCATCGCGTCCCCAGGGTTTTCACCCTGCTCGCCGCCAGCCTGCTGTGCCTGCTGCGCTTCACCCTGCCCGGACTGAGGCGAACCACCGGGTTCGATGTCACCCTCACTCGGATTATTCTGTGATTCGCCAGCCTTCCCGTCCTGGTTCTGATTTTCTTCTGAGTTGCTCGCGCCACCCTGTCCTTGCTGCTGCGGCTGGCCGGGGGGATTCTGGCTGTCCTGGGGATTACCCTGCTGATCCTGGTTATTCTGTGGCTGCCCGCCTTGCTGGGGCTGCCCCTGCTGAGAAAGCTGCTGCGCCCGCGCCTGAAGCTGCTGCGAACTTTCCTGCAACTGCTGGGAAAGCTGGCCTTGCTGCTGCGCCTGCTGCTGATCTTGCTGAAGCTGCTGCTGGGCCTGTTGCAGATTCTGCTGGGCCTGCTGGGTATTGCCCTGCCGCATGTTCTGGGAGGCCTGCTCAAGCTGCTGCGCGGCTTCCGGGTTCGTGCCGGAAAGCTGGTTCGACGCATCCTGCAAGCCATCTGCTGCCTGCTGCTGCTCCTCAGGCGTCATACTATCGGCATTCTGTGCCATTGAATCCAGAATTTCTGCGATAGACTGCTGTTCCTGCTGGGGCAAGGCATCGGGTGGCACCAGATTACGCAAGGTATCGGCGGCGTCTTCCAGCGCCTGGCGTTCCGCGTTCAGTCGCTGGTCAAACAGGTCGGATTGATCCTGCAACTGCGCCTCAACTTCGCTCAGACTGGCAAAGGCTTCTTCCAGGGTCACATCCGGGCGTGACAGCGTTTCCTGGCTGCTTTGCAGCGCCTGGAGCAGTTCGGCGCGTTCCTCATCAGTCAGGTTCGTATCGGCGGCTATCTGCTCAGTGATCCCCTTGATGTCCTCTACGGCTTCGTCTAATGCCGTCTGGCGAGCCGTCATATCGGAAATCGCCGTTACCTGGGGATTAGGCAGCACGAGCAGGAACACAAAAACAATCAGCAGCACAACGCCCGCAGTCCATGCCCGCCAGTTCTGCCGGAGCGGGAGTTCCGCTTCAACCGGCACATCCTGAGCGCGGGCAACCGCATCACGCAACTGGTGGTCAAACAGGTCTGCATGGGACTGGATGCGGCCTTCCAGCAGTTCCAGCGCGGTGGAGACCCGCTCTTGCAGGCCGAAGCGTACATCAAAATGCCGGGCGGATTCGAGCCTGGTACGCGGGCTGAGAAATGTCACCAAGAAAAGGACAACCAGGCTCACAGTGACGGCAGCCGCCGTTACGATCAGGAGTTGATCGGGCAGGAGCAGCGGGCGCAGTCTTGCCAGGATGCCGAGGCCAATCCCCACCAGCAGCCCCAGGGCGATACTGACGGGAAGCCGGGCAACGAGCCGCTGCCAGCGCAGCCGGTATTCCCAACGCTGCACCGCCTGATACAAGGTTAACCCGTGTTCTTGCGTGCGTACCTGTGTTGCCATTCCTGTTTGCCTCTGATTGGCGAAACTCTATGTTAATCATACCTCAGGAAGCCGCCGGACGTTCGATTTCCGGCTTATTCCTCGACCCGCTGCATCCGGCGGATTGCCAGTACAACCAGGATTGCCCCCACGACGAGGTAGATAATCGTGAAGCTGATCCAGGGCGAGACGCGCGGGATGGTGCTGCCATTGCTGGCGAGCGTATGCGCCCAGAACCCGACTTCCTGCTGGTTAATGAGCAGGCTCTGCGTGTTCAGAGCCGTCGCTATCGGGTTGAGGCTCACCAGGATGTCATCAATGTAGGTCAGCACCGCCTCAACAACCGGGGAGAGGGTGCGGATGCCTCCGGTGAGGATGTCAAGCACAATCGTTAAAACCAGCGGCAAAGCGAAAGTCGCCACCAGAGTGCTGGTATAGGTGCGGACGCTGGCGGCTAAGGTGCGGCTGGCAGCCGCCGAAAAATATATGCCAATCGTCCCCAGCGCGACGCCCGTCACAGTGAGGATCACAAATGAGAGGATGATCTCCAACTCAGTCACCCCGCCAAAAAGGAAGGCGATACTTTGTAGTGGGATGGCCGCCAACAGCAGCAGCAGCACGTAACTGAGCGCTGATTCCAGCTTGCCGATGACAAATGATGAACTGGAGAGGAGTGTCGTTTGCAGCAGGTCATACGTCTGCCGTTCGCGTTCCCCGGTGATCGCGCCCGCCGTGAAGGCCGGAGCGATGAAGATAATCAGCATCAGTTCAATGCCGACGATCCCCATAAACAGCACACGCCCGACTTCGCCCGCCGCAGCAGAACCGGTTGCCCGGCTGGCCGGTGTATAAACGAGGTAAAGCAACGCAGTGAGGCCGCTCATCAGGCCCAGATAGACGGTGAGCACCACGAAGGCCCGTGCCCCGCGCATCCTGCCGCGTAATTCCTTGAGCATCACCGGGTTGAGGCGGAATGCCCGCACGTCGCGCCCGACGACCACACCCGCCCAGACGGCAGTAATCACCGTGAGGAGCGCCGGAGTGAAACCCAGCGCGAGCAACCCAATCAGGTTGACCAGCGCCAGAAGCCACGCGCCAACCATACCCCAGATTTCACGAGCCAGCACACCAACCATCAGCACCGTCAGAACCGTGATATTCAACTGAATGAGCAGCACCGCTCCGGCAACAGCGGCATCATCCGCGCCTGCCGTGCGCCCTAGCAAAAGCTGGTGCAGTGCCGCGAACAGACCGGGGATCATCCCCAGCCCACTCAGCAACACGAGCAGGAGAATGAGCGCGACGGCCACACCGTTGGCTATAGCGCCCCAGCGGAAGACCGCAGCAGCACGCCCTAACCGCGCTTCACGCGGGTCTACGGCTTCAATAATGGTGTTTACCTCTTGCGTGGGGAGTGTTTCCTGTGCCATGCGCCGTCCTTACCCACTTGTATTAAGGTTGTTGCCAAAACCTACAAGGATATTGCCAAATATCACTTTGTTGTTGTTCCACGCGCCGATTCCGCCGAACCCGCCGCGCCGCAGCAGCAGCCCGACAATGATTCCGACCAGAAAAATCAACAAGACCAAACGTGTTTTGTCCCGTGAACGACCTGCCATCTTTATGTCCCTTCATTCACTATCGCGTCCAGCAGCGGCAGCACCCGGCTCTCGATGTTGTCACGCACCTGGCGATACACCGCTAAAACAGCTTCCGGCGTCCCGGTAGCCTTGGCTGGATCGGGAAAACCGAGATGCTCGCGTCGCGCCTGCCCCGGCCAGACCGGGCAAACCTCGGCGGCCTGATCGCAAACCGTCAGCACAAGGTCAAACTCCTGCCCGATATACTCGTTAATGTGCTGCGGACGGGCGTAATCATGACGGATACCGATTTCCGCTAATACAGCCAGCGCATTCGGGTTGACAGCATGTTCCGGGTGTGACCCGGCGCTGAAGGCCTGCCACTGGTCACTGCGTTTCGTGTTGATGATCGCTTCGGCCATCTGTGAGCGGCACGAATTGCCAGTACATACGACCAGGACTCGACGGAGGGGCATGGTTCATACTCCTTCTTGTGATGCTGACGGGCGGCGCAGCCACACGAAACCAACCGCGTTCTGCTGGTAAAAGCTGGCTATCGCCTGGGCGTCCGCTTCAGTGCAGCCCAGCAGAATTTTGATCTCAGCGTCACGCTTCACCGCGTCCACTGTGCCGAATACCCCGGTCACAACTGCCGCCCCGTCTCCGCCGACCCACACATCAACTCCCTCACCATCGCTGGCGGTTGTCCCTTTCAGATAGCCGTAGTCCAGCGGGTAGATGATATCCGGGTAGCGGGGATGAGGAGAACTGCGCGGGCGGTCAATCACCACCTGGCATTCCTCTACCCAGGCATCCAGCGTCGCCCAGAACAACTCGGTCACAGCCGTCCCTATGTCACCATGCCTTTAGTCACACGCATGAACATGGCTTCCAGGTCTTTCGTCTCTTCCGTGAAGCCCATCACAGCGATTCCAGCGGCGTGCAGATTCTGATTGATGGCCGCCACGCCGTCATCGTCGCCGACAAAATCAATCCGTACTCGTGAACGCCCGCTCTTTGGCTCAATAACCGAGGCGCTCACGACGCCTTCTACACCGCTGACCAGCGATTTCACGCGATCTGCCATCTCCTGATCGCGTATCGTGACGATAATCTCGCGGTGCGGCATGAGCTGGTGGCGCATCTCGTCCATACTGCCCTGGGCCACCATCTGCCCGGCCTCAATGATGCCGATATGTGTGCAGATTTCGCTGACATCGGCCAGAATATGCGACGAGAAAAAGATCGTCTTGCCCATTTTGGCGAGTTCGACCAGCAGTTCGCGGATTTCCACGCGGGCGCGGGGGTCCAGGCCAGAGGCCGGTTCGTCTAGAATCAGGATTTGCGGGTCATGCGCCAGCGTCCGAGCCAGGGAAAGGCGCTGCTTCATACCCCGGCTGAGCTTATCTACCATGTCCTCGCGGCGGTGATTGAGGTCTACCAGTTCCAGCAGGTCGTCAATCAATCCCCGGCGGGTACTTTCGGGAATATCATAGCAGGCCGCGAAGAAATCCAGGTATTCCCATACACGCATGTCATCATACACGCCAAACTCATCGGGCATGTAGCCAATCGCCCGGCGCACCGCGCGCGGCTCCTGCGTGACGGAATGCCCGGCCACCCACGCCTGCCCGTCAGTCGGGCGGGTGAGCGTTGTGAGCATCCGCATCGTCGTGGTTTTGCCCGCGCCGTTCGGTCCCACAAAGCCGTAGATTGAGCCAACCGGCACTTCCAACGACAGATTGCCCACCGCCTCAAATTTGCCGTAGCGCTTTTTCAGGTTTCTTGTTTCGATAATCAATTCCATCGCACCTTATTCTCCTGCCAGGACTACAACATTCACTACCAACTTAAAACCGCCCGCGCTGCTCAACCGTCAGGTCTTGCATCCGCACAAAACCGCCCGCATCATCGGCCACGATACGGATTTCAACGGCATTGTTCGGCCCCAGATACGGGTAGGGATCATCTATGACTAACTGGCTGCTGTTGATAAAGCGAAAGGTATCCCACTCCCCAGTATCCCAGTTCCACACATCAATCGGCATATTCCGCCCGGTACGCGAATTGTGGTCAATATCCACCGTGACCAGGTCAACATCCACCAAGACCCGCCCCGGCAGCGGCGTAAAGCGAAGCACCGCTTCATCGCCGGGCTGCATCGAAAGCCCTACCGGCGCGGCGGTATCCCCCCCCGTATTGGCGATAGATACCCAGGTAAACTGGTCGGCGGCAATGAGAACCGGCTGGGTGGGTGTCGTGAACTCCACTTCAAGGGCGGCCACGTACAGGGTAGTATCCACCGAATGCCAATTGGTATCGGGCAGCGTGACATCCTGCGACGCGCTTTCCGTCCAGCCTGCCAGGTAAGCCCGGTCACCGCGTCCGGTTGTGCCGAAGGCGTCGGTCATGAGCGATTCCAGGAACAGGCGGCGGCGGTAGGCTTCCTGGGCTTCCTTTGATGTGCCGATCCCCGCAAACAGGTTGCGGTCTTCTATAAAGGCTTCACCCAGAATATCGCGTGCGGTCTGGTCGGCTCGTCCCTGGTAGGAGCGATAGCCGAACAAAGTGAGGAAACCGCCGGGGGCAAAGGCAATGGGCGCGGGAGACGGCAGTTCTTCGCCCGGCAGAGTCAGTTCAAAGGTTGCCACATCACCGGGCGCCAATGGCTGGGTAAAGCGGTAGGTCTGCCCGCGTGCCAGCACCACCGCGTCATAGAGCGTTTGCTCGGTGGCATTGCGCACCGAACCACGCAGGGTCATCTGGTTGCCCTCGCCATCGTAGAACAGCCGGGCGCTACCCCCCAGCTCAGGCCGGGGGAGTGTCGCAGTACTGTAGAAGCTGGCGATAAAACTGGCATCCACCGAGAAGTTATTGGCGCTGAAACGCTCGCCTTCTTCAATATCGGTATTGGTTTGCAGGTTGTTTGTGACCAGAGCATTCTGGGTTGACTTGGAAATAGGGCGCAGGAAGCCGGCATCCGACAGCGAGAAACTGTACTGAGCGCGGCGCGGCGAAAGCAGGCCGAGCAAGGTTTCGACCTGTGCCTGTTCGACCCCCGGCCATGAGCGCACAATGGCAATCCGGCTGAACGTGACATCGTTGCCGCGCAGATTGAACCCGATTACCCAGGCGAGGCCGCTGAATACGACGATCAGCGCCGGGATTGTGACCCAGGCCAGTTCGCGGCGGTTGAGGCGATTGAGGATGATGTAATTCAGCGGGCCGATCAGCAGGATATACAGCCCCAGAAAACCGATGAGCGGCAGAATATCGGGCAGCAGATTGACCCCCGGCAGGACGTTTGTGGCGGTAGCGGCCTCGTCCCAGGCGGCGATAGGGTAGCCCCAACTCGGATTTGGGTTGACACTCATCAACAACGTAGACCATACATTCGTCAGTCCCGCCCAACTGCGCAGGGGCTGCGTATTCGGGTCTATCGCGATGTAATCCACCGTGCCGTCACCGAACAGCCGCCGGCTGATGATGGGCAGGTCGCCGCTGCTCACCAGCGTCTGTGCGCCAGCCCGCAACGTCCCGCTGGTGACAACCGTTTGCCCGGTCAGGCGGGTATCCGGCAGCCGCACCCATTCGACCAGGGCATTCAGGTCGTCAATCGTCTGGCTGTCTTCGGGAATAACCGGAAGGAGAGTGTCCAGCCCGGCGGCAGTAGCCTGCCAGTTGGGGCCGCCTGTCACCAGCAAATGCCCGCCCTGCGCGACCCAATCAGCAATCGCCTGGCGCTGCCCGCTGCTGAGCGTGCCACTATCCACGTCGCTGAAAAGCATTGCGTTGACCGAGTCAAGCGCCATCATCTGGTCAGGGATACGGTCAACCGGCCAGTTCGCCTGGTATGCGCTGTAGCCCCCGGCCCGCACGCCGGTCAGGTCAACTGTGCCGGATGCGGCCTGGCTGACGACGACATAAAGCTGGTCCTGCGGCTGGATATTCCGCAGCGCGACTTCCTGCGAACCCAGCACCAACCGATCCTCCGTCATGAATTCCACCCGAATCTGGGTAGCGATGCTGCGGGCCGTGATATACAGGAAAACGGTTTTGCGCGTGCCGCTCGGCAAACTTACCGGTGCGCTAAAGGTCGAAGTCACTGCATTAACCGAGGTTTCCGGGCGCACCACAACGCGCCCCTCGACATCGCCTCCGTTATTGCTCACCTGTATCCGCAGCGGCAGCCAGTAGGCCTCGCGGAAGTAACCATCATACCCGGCGCTGACCGCGACTTCTACCACGTCCGTCAGCGCCTGCTGTGCGGGGGGCGCAAACCCGGCCAGCAGCATAACCAGCAGTACAGCACTTAGCAGTCGGTATCGTTTCGACATCAAATCTTCATTCCTGACCGGCATTGTATCGTCATTAGTATCTCGTAATCCGTGCAATGGTTCAATGCATTTTCACGGATCACACATTTACCGCAGCGCCAGACGGGCTGCCCGCCGCCCGATTTCGACGGCATAGTTTGTGCCACGATCCCAGGGGTAGACCTGGCTCATGCTGGCCCAGTACAGGCCGGGAAATGGCGTTTCGATTGGCGGGATATGCTGGCTGTGGTTGACGCCCGGCACGGGTTGAGCATACGGGGCACGGAACACCCACTGCGCCCGCACCCAGTCGCGCCGGAAATCCGGGTTGACCTTCGCCAGTACCCCGATAAAGCGCTCCGTGAGTTCCGTTTCACTCAGGCGGAAGTACTCATGATTCGCCGGGATATAGTCCCCACAGTATACCAGGACATCCCCGTTATAATGGGCTTTATCCATCCAATTGGTATGTTCGACCAGCGCCAAAAAGGGAAACTCGCTGGCCTGTTTGTCAGGCGTGTTGGCGGGCAGATTGAGCCAGTAGGTGCCGTCGGTGAGAATCGACTCTTTGAGCGCCAGGACGACGCACACCGCGCCGATGCTGCTCAGTCCGGCGATCTGCTGGCCGTAGGGTGTCGCCGCCAGCCCGTCTACCGCCCGCAGCATGAACCCCGGCGAGGCGGTGCTGATGACCTTGTCAAACACATGCGTTTCGCCGTTTATGGTGATGGTAGGCTTGCCGCCCTGCTGGCCGATGCCCTGCACGGGCGTGCTGAGATGGATAACCGCGCCGCGTCCCCGGATCGCATCCGCCAGCACATTCAGGAACGCCTGAAAGCCCCCCTGGAACGTACCCAGACGCAGTGTGCGCTTGTAAATCCGCGCCCACATCCACGCCATATTGACTTCCTGGTAGCGTTCGCCAAATTTGCCGATGAGGAGCGGGCGAAACAGCTTGTTGTAGGCTTCCGTCCCCAGGTAGCGGGTGAACCATTCGTGCGCGGTGATTTTTTCCAGCGGTTTCCAGTTGGGGACGAGCTTGAGGTATGCGCCCACGAAGGCCAGTCGCAGCTTGGCGAGCGGCGAAATCGGCAGGAACAACGCCGAGAGCGAGATTTCCGAGCGGGTGATTTTGCCGTCCATCCAGTAACTGGTTTTGGGGCGGGGGAACAGGACTTTATCGCCCTGGCCGATTTCCGCAATCAGGTCAAGCATATCCTGGTCGGTTTCGAACCAGTGGTGATAGAATTTTTCCAGCGCCCAGTCCCACGACGGGTCACGGAAACCCGCCGCCAGCCCGCCGACTTCCGGTTCCGCTTCGTAGAGCGTCACGTGATGCCCGGCGTTGACGAAATCCCAGGCGGCAGACATACCCGCCACCCCTGCGCCGATAATGCCGATATTCAGTTTGTCATGTTCAGTCATCAGAAGAGTCAGTCCTGCTCGTGGTTTTGGCTGATATGTGTAGATTATACACGAGCAGGGGGCAAAATTCGGGAGTTATCTGCCTTTTCGCCCAAAGAAGCGGTTCATAAGGCCTGGCTTGTTGGTACTATCCAGCAGCTTTTCCACTTTGCGCCCGACCTGATGCACCGTGTCGCCCCGGTTTTGCAGGATGTTGAGCAGAATCAACGCGCCCTCGCGGGTACGATCCTCTTGCAGTAAGGATTCCAGCATACTGTATAGGGCGTGCTGGTCATGCGTAGGAATCTGCTCGGTGGTGTTCAGCAGCGGGCCTGCCGCCGGAGCGAAATCATCATACGGGATCGGCGGCGCGGCGGGCAGTTCCAGCGGCGGCATTTTGGGGCGTTGGCCGGCAATATCCACCACCGAGCCTTTAAGCTGTGCCACGCGGTCATCCCCGGTGAAATCCACGATCTGTGTGCCTTTCAGCGCCGGGGGCAGCAGCGGAATCTCGAACGGCAGTGACTTCACCGGTAGAATCCACTTGTTGAGCGCATGGGCATAGGTGTATTCCAGGTAGCAGGCGAACGACAGCAGCGACTCCGGGGTGAGAACGAACACAAACAGGTCACGGCTGCGCACCTGTTCCAGAATCTTATCCCACCATTCCTGCCCGCCATGCTGTTTGAGGCCGTCGTCGTACCACACACCGCGCTCGTTACCCTGGTCAGGCTTGACCGTATCCAGCTTGCGCAGTTCGTCCACCACCAGCGAGCGTTCCGTTACATTCCTGGAACTATAGCTCACGAACACATTCATGCCTGCTGGGGCGGGCTTCGGCGCGGGTGGTGCGACCTTGCGAACAGGCGGTGTCACTGACGAGCGGGATTTGCTTACGCTGGGCAGCGGTGCTGGAGAAACAACCGGCTGTGAAATCTCCGGCACGGTGGCGCTGGCTAACCCGTAGCCCGCCCGTATGGTCTGAATGAATTCCGTCGTTGTGTGAAAGCGTTTCTCCGGTTGTTTTTCCAGTGCCTTTAGCAAGGCTGCATCTACTGCTGGCGGAATATCCTTGTTCCGTGATCGTGGTGATGGCGGAGGCTCGCTGATATGGCTGAGTGCAATTTCCATGGGCGACTCGCCCGAAAATGGTGTTTCGCCCACCAGTATTTCATACAGCGATACGGCTAACGAATAAATATCACTCTGTGGCACGGCTCTACTGGAATCAATGGCCTGTTCAGGCGAAATATAACGGGGCGTACCAAAGGCCGTTCCCATAGTAGTTTGGTGTGACTGGAACAGTGCCAGACCAAAATTGGTCAGCACGGCGCGGTTTTCTTCCAGCAGGATATTCGAGGGTTTTATATCCCGGTGAATGATTCCCTGGGCGTGCGCATAGTCCAGCGCCGAGGCTATCTGGTCCATGATCCATAAGGCACGGTCTGTCGCCAGTTTTCTCTGGGCGCGTCTCAAAGTGCGGAGTTCTTCTGCCAGATCAATGCCCTTGATAAGTTCCATCGCAATGTAATACGCGCCTTCGGACTCGCCGAACTGGTACACCCCCACAATGTTGGGATGATGAAGCCGGGCGATTGCCCGCGCCTCACGCTGAAAACGAGGCAGCACGGAATCGTCACTTATCGTGCCACCCGGTATAAGCACCTTTAGAGCGGCGATCCTGTCCAATTGAACATCATGGCCTTCGTACACCCTTGCCAGACCATCGGAGTAAATGCCCCGGATGAGCCGGTAATCGCCGAGTTGTTTCCCAATCAGCGGATCATTCGGTTTTTGTGGTTGCTTTGCCATCTTCGCAATCACCCTTCGCAGTGGATACAGATTTCCTGCTACCGTACATTCTACCGCCTAATCTCCGGCTAAAAAAGGAAGTTTCCGGAAAAGGAATCAAAAAGGAGCTTCGGCTCCTGTTCGGTAGGCAATTATCCCTCACGCCCCCCGCGCTGCCTGCCGTTCGAATGCCTCCGCCCCGGTGATAGCCGACCAGCCCAATCCCTGGCGGATGAGGAAGATGAAACCGGCCACCGTGACCGGCAGCCAGATAACGACATGCACCACCAGCGCGAAGGCCCGCGCCCGTTCATCCTGGATGCCCACAGCCGCCAGCACGACGCCAACGAAAAATTCGAATACGCCGATTTGCCCCGGTGAAGCCGGCAGCAGCCCGGCCAGGTTGACCACACCTACCACCAGCAGCATGACCGGGTAGCCAACTTGCAGATCGAAGGCGAACGACACCAGCCAGTACACGCTGGCTTCCACCCCCCAGGAGAGGAATGATGCGACCACTGCCCCGGCCAGGTCTACCGGACTGCGCAACCCTTCCAGGCCGCTGAGGACACCTTCAACCAGGCTCGAAAAGGGTTTCCGTAGTTTTTCCGGCAGAAACCGGCTCACCATCTCGCGCAGCCGCCGCAGGGTATCCGGGCGGGCAGCCAGCGCGAAAAACACCCCCAGCGCCGCCAGGAAAATCGGTGTGGCGATGGTCGCTACCATGTTGACCTGCTCGGATTCAATCGGGATGAATTGCAGCGACACTACAATGAACGTGAGCATCACCAGCCCATCAAAGACACGCTCGACAATGACGGTGGTGGTGGCCTGCGCCAGCGGCACCTGATGATTGCGCCGCAGCAGCGCGATCCGCAGAATTTCACCGGTGCGGAAGGGGTAGACATTGTTGCCCATGTAGCCGATGGCGACCAGGGGAATCAGGCGGGTGAGAGGGACAAACCGCACGGCACGCAGCAGAAACTGCCAGCGCCACGAGATAAGGCTGACCGCGCCGAAGTAGACCACCGCACCCAACAGCAGCCAGCCGGTCTGCGCTTTCTGGATTTCTTCCCAAACGGCGGCGAGTTCCAGGTTGAGAAAGGCGATCCGCAAAAATATCACACTGATAAGAACACCCAACCCGGCGGCTAACCATCGTCGTTTTCGCATGTATGTACTCACAGGTCACTGGTAAATATGGCCGCATTGTAACAGGGTTTGAGATACGAATATAGCCTGATATTAGGGGGAAAGAGGGGAGACAGTGGCGAAGCAAGTCCGGCTGACCAGAGGAACACCAACCCGCGCTCCCTTCAGGCCACCATCATCCGTATCTGCTATGGCATATGTTTCTGAATTCGAGGAACGGATGCTAGGACACGGTGACCTGCCCGAAACGTCCCCGGTAAAAATCGCGGATAGCCTGCCACATTACACTACGCAGGTGCCGCCGGTTCTGCCACTTGGGACGCAATGACCAGCTTAAGAACGTCCGCAGGTATTCGACCACGATAAAGGCCCAGGTCTTTAGCCCCGCCTGGGTACGGTTCAGAAACAGCAGCCGGTTGCGCGTCATGTAGTAGTAGGTACGCGGCGAAGTCGCGCGGTCTTCAATAGAAATCTTGTGCCAGATCATCGCAGTCGGAATATGCACAATTTTATACCCGGCCCGGTGAGCACGGACACACCATTCGGTCTCTTCGTAGTACATGAAGAACTTATCGTCCAGCAGCCCGGCTTCCTGCCACACCTTTTTAGACGCCAGCAGCGCACAGCCCGTCACAAAATCCACCGAACGCGGACTCAGGCCATACTGTGATTTGTCATCCTGATTCAGTCCGATCATGGTCGTCGTGCCGTGCGTCCAGTCAATTGCGCCGCCTGCTGACCAAATCGTATCCGGCGCTTCGTGATAGTAGATCATTGGCCCGCTGACGCCGATGGTGGTGTCATTTTCCATGACTTCGATCATCACATCCAGGAAATCCGGGGCGACAATCGTATCGTTATTCAGCAGCAGCACGTAATCCGCCCCATGTTCGAGCGCGTACTCAATGCCGGCGTTGTTGCCACCGGTGAAGCCGAGATTCGCCCCGGTTTCGATCAACGGCCAGTTAGGATGGGCACCACGAATCGCCGCCGCCGCCGCATCTACCGAAGCGTTGTCCACAATAACGACATTGTAATTGGGATAGGTGAGATGCTCTAATGAACGTAAACAGGCTAGCGTATCTTCCAGGCCATTATAATGTAGAACAATAATACTGACAGCAGGTGCCATAAGTTCCTCACAAGACAAAACTCAATGCTTGTCTGCCGGTACTGCCAACAGGCGCTCAGTTGGGCGCACAGTCACCATATTGGACGCACCAAAACACATCCAGGCTGATCGTTATGGCAGTGCGACGATCAGGAGATGTCGCAGCATGTCAGGTTGCCCGATAGCAAACCTGAATAATTCCGTTGTGCCGGCAGACGGAAACGTTAATATATCTTAATAGTAGGGAGGCTGGCCTTGCGTAAGGCTAAAGAACCGGGGATCATGTTCTTGTGAACGGGCATTTTTGCCCCGCGTCTCCGGTAAAATGCTGCCCTGAAACGGCGGCCAGAGGCCCGAATTCCGCGTTTTTCCCGATTGCCAATATGTGATACGATAGTCTTATATCCCGTTCGGTACAGCAGGAGTTTAGCGAGTCTTGGTTGTGGACGATAAGGACAAAAAATCCAACCAGCCTGAAACCCCATCGCCCGACCAGCTGCGCTCCCCGGTGCGTCCCCAGCGCCCGCGCACAGCGGACGATTCGGTGGAGATACCCCAGGTAAAACCAGACACAGCGCCGCCAGCAGCCAGCAGCCCGGCGGATAACCCGCAGGCGGTACTGGAACGGATTCGCCAAAAGATGGAACAGATCGCCACTGAGTTTTCCAACGGCAAACTCAACCGCGCCCAGTTCAACGCGATTTACGCTCGCTACAGCGAACAGCGCACCATCGTTGAACGGCTGCTGGAACGTAATCCCCAGAACGATGCCTGGAAGCAGGCGGCAGCCCCCGGTCATACGTCTTTTCTGCGTGACCATTTTGAGGCTCGGCTGTTGTTCTATCTCGTCTTCCAACACAACATACCAACTCCCCTGGTGATGGGGGGGAAACAGCAGCCGGACATGACCAAAATCAGCCATGTGCTGCGCCAATTATGGGAGAACAAAAAACGCCCGCCAGTTGGGGTTGCCCGCAAGAACATGGGCGGCGAGCAGTGGCTGGTGCTGGCATTGGGCGAACATGCGCTGACACTCGTGATGTATATGCTCGAACCATCGCTCATGCAGATTCACCTGGTGCGCGACCTCCACGCCGATTTCGAGCGGGCGAACCTCTCGGCCCTAACACGCGGCACACGGTCGCTGGATCGTTTCGTTTTTCCGCAGCGCGCGCTGACCGAAAAACAGCTATAAGAATTGATCAATCGAACGGAATAACCTGTCTGTGCGCTTCCGTCCGGTCTACTGGTATAATGGAGGCGACACGGGGAAAATTCACCGCGTGGTGTTGTTTAAAAACAAAAACCAGGTCATGTGTTGGCCTGGTTGTGTGCCGGTGGTGGGAGTTGAACCCACATGCCCGTAAGGACGATTGATTTTGAGTCAATTGCGTATGCCATTTCGCCACACCGGCTTACTAATACCTGGTTTTTACCCAGGTAATAGCCCGAACTATCCATTATCATAATTTTTTTTGGTACGGTTGTCAATGGCAGGCGAACCCGAAAACGAACAAGTTCTCATCCGGCAAGCCCGGCAAGGCAGCCTGGATGCGTTCAACGAGTTGGTGCTGGCTTACCAGGATCGGGTGTATTCGGCTGCCTATCGCATTATGGGGGAACCGGCCAGCGCCGCCGACGCCGCGCAGGACACCTTCATCACCGCCTACCGCCGCCTTTCGACCTACCGGGGCGGCAGTTTCCGCGCCTGGTTGCTGCGGATCGCCACCAACACCTGTTACGATGAACTGCGCCGCCGCAAACGCCGTCCGGCTACCTCATTGGAAGACCTGGCTGGCGCTGAGAGCGACGATGGCGCACCCCTTCCCGACCAGGCCGATACGCCAGAGCAAATCGCCCAGCAGCATGAACTCAACCAGGCGCTGGAAGACTGCATCCGGGCGCTGGGCGATGACCAGCGAATTATCCTGGTCATGAGTGATGTCGAAGGCTTCAGCTACCAGGACATCGCCGAGAGTACCGGGTCGAACCTGGGGACGGTGAAATCGCGGTTGAGCCGGGCGCGGGCCAGCGTGCGCCAGTGTTTGCAGGCCTTCAGGGAACTTTTGCCGTCGGTTTATCGTCTGGATAGTGAGTAAAAGTGTGTGAGCTATCGCAGGCGGCGGCTTTAAGCCTCTCGACACCGCTACCTGCCGGGCATCAAACAAGACTCCGGGCACATTGAAGTGGGGAATCCAGCCCTTTCGCGGGTCTGGCTTTATCTGACTGGGGGACTTCTTTCTGGTGTGCATAAAGCATCTGACAAAGGGGCTGGCAAGCTAACGAGCGAATAATCATGACTGTTGAATGGAACTTGAGTGATCGAGATTACGAGCTGCTATCCGCCTATCTGGACGGCGGGTTGGCCGCTGCCGAGCGCTCGGCGCTGGAACAACGGCTGAACACCGAACCGGCGCTGAAAGCGGAACTCGTGGCGCTGACCGAAACGGTAGCCCTTCTCAATCAACTCCCATCCCGCCGCGCCCCCCGTGACTTCACCCTGACTCCGGCCATGATTGGGCGTGGGACTACACCACGCCGCGGGATTCTGTACCTTGCGACCAGCCCGACCTTCAGCGCGGTGACAGCCGCCGCCGCTGTGTTCCTTGTTGTGATCGGGGCGTTCCTGGTCTTACAGGGTGGCAGTCTTGCTGTGCCGTCGCAGTCTGGGCCTGCCCCGGTAGCCATTCAACCGACAGACGGAGCCATACCCGGCGGAGGAATCGCGCTTTCTCTGACTCCGCTTGAGGAGTCCATTGTACAGCGCGGCATGGCGGATACGAGCGTAGCGTCCACTCAAGTGCAGGAACAGGCGCTGTTCGCCGCGCCTCTGCCAACGCAAGCCGTAGAAGGGCCGCCACCACCATCTCCCGAGCCAGCGCTAACCATCTCTGCGCCTGTTGAAATGGTGCCGCCAGCACCATCGTCCCCGAGCGTAAAGGCCAGCGATGAGGGGGATGCTGCCGCAGGAGCGCTGGCGCAGTCACCGGCTATAAACGTAACCAACATCCCGCAGACGGCAACACCGGCGGTAAGCGTGGGAGAGGCAGAGGCCGCCAATCTCCAGCAAATGCCTACGCCTACTATGCTGCCCCAGGAAAGCGTCGCCGCCGCCAGCACTGCGACGGCCAGTGCGACCCCGCCGCCGACACTGACGGCACAGCCAACGGCCAGCCCAACCCCGGCAGCTATGACTGATGATTTTGCGATGGAAGGTCAGACATCTCCAACAGGGGAAGATGGCGCTAATCCGCCGGATGTTCTGGTCAATGAGCAGCCCGCCCTAACCCCGGCAGCGATCCCCACCGGACTCGTCATCGTCGTGCTGGGCCTGGGTCTGCTGGTCGTTTCCGTTCTGACGACTTTCATCCGGCGGCGCTCATGAACGGGCGCGTTGCCCATTTTTGCCCGGCATGTGGCGCTCCCCTGGAACTACAAGAACGCTTCGGCAAAGTCCGCCCGGTGTGTACAGCCTGTGGGCGCGTCGTATTTTTTGACCCGAAAGTCGCGGTGGTCGCCTTCCTCAAAATGGATGACCGTGTTCTGTTGGTGAAGCGTGGCGTTGACCCTGGCAAAGGGCGCTGGGCGTTCCCCGCCGGATTTGTGGATGCGGGGGAAAGCCCGGAGGAGGCCACCCGCCGTGAAGTGTTGGAAGAAACCGGTCTATCTATCAGCCGTCCCCGCCTGCTGGACGTTTTCTCCCGCGATGCGCATGACGGCGGCACAGCGGACATCATCATCGCTTATATGGCTGATCCAGTAAGCGGCGAACTACACCCGGATGATGATGTCGAGGCAGCAGCGTGGTTCGACAAAGACCACCTGCCGGAGATGGTCTTCACAACCACTGAGACACTGGTGCGCCGCTGGCTTGCCGGAGTGATTTAGGACACCGATAGTTCCTCACCGTAGTCGCTCAGTCTGTGTCACCCCAGCCGATGGCAAACACCATGAATCCACCATAATAGGGGTCCTCAAACTCCAGGGCTATGGTTCCGTGTTCATTCAGAAAGTCCATGAATGGTTTGCGCAGAACCTTATAGGCATCGGTTCCGGGTGTCAGGGTCTCTTCTTTGCTATCCACAAGGATTATCAGCTGCGAGTTATCCACCACAATATAGTCAGGATGTATTTGAGCGAGGGCTTCCTGTGGGTCATACCCATTGAAGAACTCATAATAGGGCAGGCTCAGGCTGGAGCGAAAGTCGTAATCGGCCAGCCCAAACCACCACTGTGGCATTGCCATGACACGCGCTCCAGGCGGCAAGATTTCCCGTATCTGGTCGGTGACTGCGGCATAGTCGTAATCCGGCGTGCTGGTCATGTCCCGACCAACCATGAATACACTAAACCCGATGTATACCACCAGCGCCGCCGCCCCGATTTGCTGGATGAGACGGGATCGCCCGGAGTTCCACAGGAGACTGGTGAAGAACGCGGCGACAATCAGCATAAACAAGGGATAGAGATGAATCGCATACAGGTCGGTCTTGTTGCCGCTCAACAGGACAAAATCTGCGAAGCCAATCCCCGTGAAAATCAGGATGAGCAGGTCATTCTTGGAATGCCGCCACAGCAGCCATAAGGTGCCCAGCACAATCAACCCGAATTCCGGCAGGTTATTCTTGAACCCGTACCGTTTGAATTCACCCAGGAACGATGATGGCAGGGAGGCCAGATGCGTAATCGGCAGTTCGGCTTCCGCGCCGCTGGTGAAATTGAAGCTCATCAGCTTGGAGTAGACTTCTGAATTGGGGAGAACATGGATTGCGAGGAAGATCGCCAGTCCAATCGCCCCACCGATTGCGACAATCCATGTGCCGCGTTTGAAAATAATCTGCCTGCCATAATGAAACAGATACAGGCCGCCCAACGCTGGGATAAAAAGGATCGCGGATTGGTGAATATCCATCCCTACACCAAGCAGGAAACCTGCCGCAAAATGCGCCCATGTCTTTTTATCCTGTAATCCTATGAGCGCAAACCACAGGGATAGCATCGTAAAAGCGGTCAGCATAATATCCTGTCGCCAGCGGCTGGCCTGCAAAAACGGCAGGCTCAATACAATGAAAAGCGCCGCCAGTAAGCCAGTTGTCAGGCCGTATGTGCGGCGCGAAACCTGGATAGTTGCCAGAATCAGGACTATGCCAAAGACCCATGAGACCAACCTCGCCTGGAAGATGCCGAGGCCAAGGATACCGAACGATAGCATATATGGTGCCTCGCCCACAAAAAACCGACTCACCCATTGATAGCCAAACTGATCGAGAACGCCGGTATGCATCGCGTCGAAATTGACACCAGTTTTTAGCCAGGTCCATGCAGCATTCGATAGCCAGGCTTCATCGACAAAGACCGGTGGGGATTTTTCCAACGTGAACAAGTGAGTCACCATGACCACAACAATTGCGATGATGAGTACCCAGTTCAGTGTTTGCCGTCTTGCAAACTGAGGTTGCATTTGTTGTGCGCTGTTGCCTTGCATCATTCTTACGCATCTCCCGAAATAACAGAATGCTCCGCAGACCTACGGGAATATTCCTTTAATGAACCGCGAACCAGCAGCAACCCGCCCAGCACACCCACGAAGACGCTATAGGAATAAAACAGGAGGGAGATGGCGACGGCGTCCCCACTGCTGACCCCCAACTGCCCCAGAAAGAAGACGAACGCGCCTTCCCGCAGCCCCAGCCCGCTGATTGAGATCGGAATCAGCATCACAATCCAGACAACCGGCATAATCAGGAAGAAGTAGATTGGGTTGACATCAACCCCTAATGCCTGCGCCACAAATACCACCGACAATGTTTCGGTGATATTGTTCAGCAGCGAAATTGTTCCCGTTATCAGGAGCAGGCGTGGCTGGTTGTGCAGCAGATACAACGCCTCATAGACTTCGCGGACTGTGCTTTCCAGGCGGTTGATAACCGGCAAACGGAAGAAGATACCAAAGACCCACTCCATAAAGCGGCGGTTGAAGAAGATCAGCCACCCGGCCACCAGCGCCGCCAGCACACCCACCACCGTTACGGTGATGCTGTCACTGTTAAAATCCGAGCCAATCACCAACGCCAGCAGCGCCATCAATGCCAGGGAAATTAAGCCGACAAGCCGGTCCAGCAGCACAGTCGAGACGACATTGGTCTTTTTATTGCCACTGTCGCGCCCCAGTTCGACCATCCGCCCGACATCGTTGCCCACGAACGTCGGCAGAAACATCGAGTAGAAGAACCCGGTCAGCATCGTAGCATACGCCCTGAGGTATGATACCTGTTCCCCCGAAGCCCGGATGAAGAGGTGCCAGCGCAAAGTCCAGAAGCTCACCGCGCCAAAGAAGGATAGCAGCCCAACCCCGTAGATGACCGGGTTGACCGTTGCCAGCGCCTTGAACAGCGCGTCGCGGTCAATAATCGCAAACAACAGCACCAGCAGCGCCACGCTCAAGGTAAGACGGATAACAATACCTGTGTATTGTTTTTTCAAGGTCACTTGCCTTTCATCAGCGCACGCCGTAAACAGGCCATGTACTGGACTCCAGCATAGACTTGGCATGTTCACCCATTGGCATCACATTGTAATAACGCTTTAGAATCTCCAGCGCCTTGCCGACGATCTTAATCTTCTTCTCGCTTTTCATTTTCATCGCCGGGAAGAACATCAACTCTTTCTGATTATCGTCGCCCCCCAGGAAGTCCAGCGGGTGGAGCAGCAGCGAGATACGAACACGCAGAATCCGGCAAATCCTGACCGCCGTGTGGAAATACAGCAGCCCCAGTGATGGGTGGATCATGCTCAGATACAGGATATAGCTGATGTGAATCGGGATTTTGATGATCGGAAAAGTCGTTACCGGAATAATCATGAGGCTGTGACCATCTTTCACCCAGGGATAGGCGGTATTCGCCCGGAAACCATCCTTGAATGTGCCGAACAGTTCCTTGCGCTTATCTTTTTCTTCCGGTGTAAGTTTAGTGGTCATGAAATAATAGGCGCGGGCAAATGGGCCGATGAAAGTGGGAAAGATTGAGCCATCAAAGACATAGCCCCTCTTCGCCAGCACCGTCGCAATCTCATAGGAGATGCTAAATCCGGGTCCACGAAAACCTCTGGGGCGAACGCCGACGGCCTGCTCAATGGTTTCTTCCGCTTGAATCAGGTCGGCTTCAATTTCAGCATTAGTCTGAAGATGCAGCCAGCTTTCATGGTGGAAGGAGTGGTTGCCGATTTCGTGCCCGGCATCTACGATTGAGCGCAAGACGGGGCGGTTATGCTCCAACGCCGCATCCTGGCCGACGATCATGTAGGTGATTTTCAGATCATGTTCATTGAAAAATTTCAGGGTACGCGGCACAACCACGTCCAGATACGAAGGGAACGTCTCCCACCCGGCGTCCCCATGAATCTTCATATAACACCATTTGTCATCCAGATCCAGTGACAGACTGGCAACTAATTTATTGTCACTCATACTCATTATTCCCTGTTCTTAATATTCATTTGATGATTGAGTGCTTATCCGCACGCTTCCCCGCTTCTGAGATGCTGTTCTCGCTCAACTCTCGTGAAAGACATAGGAGAGCGCAGGGAGCAGGGATGACGAATGATCGGAAAGATGCTTACTATAATACACTATATATCATTAATCACATCCACTATTTTCTGAGGGATCACCACATCTTAAAAGAGACATAATATCGGGCTATCCCGGTACTGCAGCGGCCTGCCGTGACCACGTTGGCGCATCGGCAATAACCCGGTCGGCAATCTTCGCAGCATAGCGTGTAACGGCTTCACCATTCCCCAATTCCGGGTAAATCATCACGGTATTGCCCATATACAGCCGCTCAACCGGGGTTTGCATGGGCGGAATCTCATCCAGCGTATTCATGGGGCGGATGGGTTCAACGTACTTGGCACGGTGTACCCAGAACTCCGTAATCAGGCTTTCGTCAAAATCCGGGAACATGCGGCGGAAGTGCTTCATCCACTCCTCGCGCACCCGGTCATCCGGCCACTGGGCCATCTCATTATCCGGCGCAAGGTATTTAGGCAGATACACGATATGATGGCCGTTGGTGTACTGCGGGTCTATCAGGTTGGTGGTTTCGACTATCGCCGTGAAGGGGATCGTCTCGTCAGTGATGTTCAGAACATAGAAGGGCATCAATGATTTTTTGAGAAGAAGCATCGGGCACAGTACACCCAGGTACTGCTGATTTGACAGCAGGGTACGGAAAGTATCCGGGGCAGACGGGATGAGCGGCGACAACACCGGCGACGGCAGCGTGCTGATAACTGCGTCGTACCGGGTCAACCCCTCAGCCGTCTGGATGCCAACTGCACGCCCATCTTCAATCACCACTTCCTGCACTGCTGTGTTGAGGTGGAATGTGACGCCACGTTCACTGCACTGCTGCGCCAACGCCTCAATCAGCGTGTAGTACCCGTTTTCGAGGTAGCACATCATTTCGGTGGACTGCACGCCCTCTCGTGTCCCCATCATCCGCCGCAGCCGTGACCAGATATAAGTTGCTGGAACATCTGTCGCTGTCGTGTCAAATTTCGCCCGCAGCAGAGGCTTCCACACTTTGTTATACACACCACGCCCGCTGACCTTAATCAACCAATCCGCCACCGGCACCACATCCATTTTGTGCCAGTCGCTCTCAAATTGAGCATAGATGACCTGTAAACCCAGCCGGAATCTCTGGAAAATGTTCAGCGGCGGGAAGAGCAGGAAGTCGAGTGGGGTATTAAACGGATACAGTTTGCCTTTATCGTAAAAGCCCTGTTTGGTCGCCACAAAATGCCGCTTACCCGTCACCCCTCCGGCCTCCATCAGGTTTTGCATGGACATATCGCTGCTGAGGATGGTGTGATAGAAACGATCCATGCGGATGCCATCATAGTCAATGTACCCGGCCAGACCGCCCAGGTTGCTGCCACGCTCATAGACCGTCACAGCGAAGCCGTTCTGCGATAATTTATGCGCCAGTGCAACACCCATGATACCGCCACCGACGACGGCGATTGTGTGTGAATTGGTGTTCTGGGTCATGCTGTTTTCCTTACATGCAAGTAGGACGGACACAATTGGCCGACAGGGTTAGAGGCTTAAGCCCATTAGATTATACTATCCATTGTGTAACTTCTATACAAAAAGAAGTCTCGCATCAATCGTGAAACGGTATGCCACCCGGCGAATAACCGGCATCCCCAGGCTCATTGTGGCGATACCTGATAGCGATGTTCACGTGATGCGTACCTCACAGGAAGGATGAACCGGGATGATGCCATGACCAGCGGTGAACTCAGTTCTGCTCATTAACTAACTCACCGGGCTGAGGGGGGCGGGCATTCAAGTCCTCCCTTTTGAGCGTCGCCAGCAACAGCCGCCACTGAAACTTGAGATGCAACATGGTTACTTTGGCGATCCTGATGCTCGACTGCCCAAAGGTGCGCACATACAACGTCGTTGGGAATTCAGAGACAGTGTACCCGGCACGCAGGGCTTTCACCAGGAGTTCTGTCCCTGCCAGGAAATCGTTACTCTCAAATGTGATACTTTCAATCACTTCGCGCTTATAAACGCGGAACAGCGCCGTCCAGGTATGAATATGCCAGGTGACGAGCAGGCGGTAGAGCAGCGACGCTCCAAAGCTGAAGAGCAGGCGGTAGCGTGGCACGCCCTCCACATGACCCTGGGGATGGTAAGGTGAGGCCGTCACGATGTCGGTCTTGTCCACGGTCATCCGGCTCAGTATCTGCGGGATGGTGGTCAGGGGATACGTACCATCAAAATCAGTCGTCACGATTAAATCGCCAGTTGCATTGCGGAATCCGGTACGAATGGCCGCGCCCAGCCCCCGATTGACCTCGTGCGAAACGATGCGGACTTCCGGCACATCGGCAAATTCTGCTTTGAGAAGAGCTTCTGTGTTGTCTTTGCTACCATCATTCACGAAAACGACTTCCACTTCGTATTTGGTGCGCAAATAATCCAGCACCGGGTACAAGGCCGCAGCAGTCTGTGCGACCCCTTCAGATTCATTATAAGCTGGGATAACCAAAGATACTTTCACGTATAATCTCCATTCATTGCAGGCGGACTGGATGGCGACTGACGGGCAATAATTCCCGAAACGAATACATGAAGGTTATTATTAAGGCCTTGCCTGTTCCTAAAGGTCAAACTACAGGATGAAATCCGCTTTTTATGATGAATCAGCGTGCAGCTTGTTATCCACTTGCGAGTAGAATGTCATCTAAATATGAGTAAAACGTGGCAAATCTACCAGGATATGTTAAGATTTTCGCGGTCAATGCCGAGACTGCTAACGAGCATGGCTAAAATAGAAATCACCCTAAAAAAATCGTTTGGAGAAAATTAACGACAATTTGAAAATTCAAGCGGCGTGCAGAAAAGCGGGGAAATCGCGGCCATGAAGAATGGTTTTGCACCTTACTGCGTGACCGGCCAGGGGTGGTTACGGGTAGATTCTTCGGGCAAAACCCATTAGAATTCGCCAATTCTATTTAGAGATGGTCTGCCGGATACATACAGTACACATTATTGGGATCTATTTTAACAAGGAGATGATGGTCTATGACTGCTGTTCAAGACACAACGGGGATGGCACCGGACGACGTGCAGGCAAAACCGGCAGCCCGTCCCATGGTGCTGACGATTCTGACGGTTGTAACGATCATCGGGGTTGTATTTGGCCTGTATATGGCCCTGGGGTATGCTGGCACGGATGTTGACCAGGGTGATGTGCAGCGCGTGTTCTATATTCACATGCCAGCCTTCCTGGGTGCGTTTGTCGCCCTGGGCGGTACGGTGATCGGCGGCATCCAGTACCTGCGCACCCGCGCAGTCAAATGGGATACACTCGCGCTGGCCGGGGTGGAAGTTGGTGTCGCGCTGGCGCTCATCAATCTGATTACCGGGATGGTCTGGGCGCGTCCGATCTGGAATACCTGGTGGACATGGGACCCGCGCCTGACTTCTGAAGCGATTATGGTGCTGACATACGCCGCCTACCTGATGCTGCGCCAGAGTATCGAAAACCCGGAACAGCGCCGCCGCTTTGCCGCCGTATACGGGATTCTGGCATTCGTCACCGTCCTGATTACACTGCTTATTACCCGCATCCGGCCCGACACGATTCACCCGGTGGTTATCGGCCCCAGCGTGCAGAATGACGTGGCCGAAGGCGCGTTTGAAGTCGCCGCCACCTCCGGCGTGACAGCAGCCCTGATGTCGAACATGCCATTCTGGGCGCTGCTCGTCCCGATCACGCTCATGTGGTATCGCATCCGGCAGGAGAACTACGCCGAGCGCGTTCACGCCCTGAAGTCCCGGATTATGAATCAGTAATGTGTATTCAATCAGACAGGAGTGCCTGACATGACAGAAACCGTAACGCCGGATACCGGCGCGTATTTAGTGCTGGGTTTAGTGGTGATTTTCACCATCCTGGCCGCCTTCATTGGCAGCATGGTGATCCGCTATCGCAGCCTGAAAAAAGATGCACAACTGCTGGATCAGTTCCAGCAGGATTAACGCGACTTTGAAAACTCAGGGGCAGGGCGCATCCTGCCCCTACTGGCAATTCCCCCGGGGCTTTTCGACGCAGCGATTTCATAAAACATTCACATCTTACAAGTATAAAGTCCACAGGGGTGGGTTATACTGGTTTTATATACGGTTTAAGAAGCGGCCAAGGAACCAGATATGCCCACGATCCTCGTAGTAGACCATGATTTCCCTGAGTCGGAGATGCTGAATACACTGCTCCTGCGAGAAGGATATGCGACCCGGCATACCAATAATGCCAGAGATGCCTGGTCAATTCTGGTGAACAACCGGCCCGATGCCTGCCTGATAAACCTTTCCTTGAACGGGGTGGATGGGCTATCGTTGTGCCGCAGAATCCGGCAGAACACACAGATCGGTCACATACCGGTCATCTTCACGACCAGCCCGGACACCATCCATACAGCAGCCGATGCCTTGAACGCCGGCGGCGATGATTATCTGCGCAAGCCCTTCATGGCAAAGGAACTGGCCGCACGTCTGCGGGCACATCTGCGCCGGGCGGCCTTCAACGACCAGGATACGGTGCTGCCGGTACTCGAACTTAACCCGAATAACTTAACGGTTGTAGTGGATAACCGCTCCGTGATGCTCACACGAGTCGAATATGAGCTGCTGGCGTTTCTGTGTAATGCGCCGCACCAACTGCATTCAACCGAACGCCTCTTAGCTGATGTCTGGCAGTATCCGAACGGGTCCGGTGATTCCGCCCTGGTACGCAACCATATTCGCAATCTGCGGCTCAAGCTGGAAAGCGACCCCGATCACCCTACATTGATTCAGTCCCGGCACGGGCGGGGGTATACGGTTAAAGCGCAGGTCTATCAGCTCGACGAGGCCAACAAACAACGGGTATAACCCGCTGGCAAGACTAATCTGTTTGATGCAAGGGGCGTCTATACGCCCCTTCTTTGTTTTTTGCCTTATACAAATTGCCCCTTTGATTTGCATCCTGATTGACTCAGTCATTTGTTCTATGTTAAGGTAGAACAACTGTTTTAGGATTGGCGGTGCGAGGGGAGAGGGCAATCATGGCGCGGGATTCCAACGCTGAATTTGAGAAGATGGCGGAGAACCTGAAAGACAAGACCGGCAAGTCACTTGACGAATGGGTGGCAGTTGCGCGGTCATCCGGTATTGAGAAGCACGGTGAAATCATCAAGTTCCTCAAAGAGACGCATGGCATCACGCATGGCTACGCCAATATGATCGCGCATTCCTTGAAGCAGAGTGCTGCCGCCCTGCATGATGATCGTGATTCTTTGCTTGAGCAGCAGTATACCGGCGCGAAAGCGGCCATGCGCCCAATTTATGACCGGCTGTTGCAGGAGATTATGACTTTTGGCGACGACATCCAGGTAGTACCGATGTTGGCATACGTCAGCCTGCGCCGGAACAAGCAGTTCGCCTGCCTGAAGCCCGCAACCAAAACACGCATGGATGTGGGAATCAAACTCAAAGGTGTTGCGCCAACCGAGCGTCTGACGGAGGGCGGATTCAATGGCATGGTGTCACATCTGGTCAAAGTAACCGAAATTGGGGAGATTGATGATGAACTCATTGCCTGGCTCCGTCAGGCATACGAAGGCGCGTGAAGCAGCGCACTTTCCATGGTAACGAGCAACCAGATCAATTCACCCAGGGGGTGCAGCCGTCATCCCCTGAAACTACAGTTCTGCCCATCAGACCTGGTACGTTTTGAACCACATGCTGTCCGGTCTCCCCGGGTCTTGTGAATTCTATATCCCCAATTCTGCGAGACAAAAGTTCATAATGCACATGACATCCATCACCTAAATCTATGATAGATTTGCGCAAGATTAGCCGGGTGTTATAATCCGCATCGATCTATGCCTATTTTTTGTGCGCTTTTTTGCAGCCACGCGGTCATTGTATAGGAGGATTGTGCTTTGACTTCCCTCGTACTTACAGTTAGCGAAACCCTTCGGTATCGCGGCGCCATCGGCCAGTGGAGTTGGGTACTCCATCGCCTGAGTGGGTTGGGCGTCGTCTTGTTTATCACCCTGCATATTATTGACACATCCTGGGCGCTGCTATACCCGGAATTGTATGTCGAAGCAATTGCCACCTACCAGACGCCTCTCTTCACGATTGGCGAGTTCCTGCTGGTTGGCGCGGTTGTCTACCATGCCCTGAACGGCTTCCGTATTATTATTATTGACTTCCGTCCCAAGTGGTGGAAGTACCAGGAACGGGCAGCAGTGATCGTGCTGGCAGGCGCTGCCATCATCCTGATCCCGGTCTTTATCGGGATGTTCGGCCATGTGCTGAATTTCTACGGCGGCGAAAACCAGGTACTCCCGCTCATTGATGTCCTACGGGCGCAAATCCCGTTTGTGGTCGGCATCGTCGTGGCGATTGTGGCCGGGGTGCTGTTCTCATTCCTGCAAGGGTTGATTGCGGGCGGCGGAGAGAAAAAGTCCGATAAATCCGGCAGCGCGATTGAGCGGTTCTGGTGGTCATACATGCGGGTCAGCGGCCTGCTGATTATCCCACTGGTGTTTGGACATCTGGCGATGATGCACGTCATCCAGGGTGTGTTCGACATTACCGCCGCCAATTTCACCGTTGTCGGAACAGATGTTATCAACCAGAGCGGCACAGCAGTGGAATTTGTCGCTGCCCGCTGGAATATGTTCCTGGGTGGTGTGGCGATCTGGCGGTTGTATGACTTTGGCCTGCTGGCGCTGGTCGTCATTCATGGCTTTAACGGCCTGCGTTACGTTCTGACTGACTACACGGCCAAAAACCCCACTCTGCGGCGCGGGATGGTCTATGTTTCGTTGATTGGCGCCCTCGTGCTGATTATCGTGGGTACTCTGGCGCTCATCGGCACGATTGACAGCACCGCTATCGAAATGGCGCAGCGTGCTGCTGAATCCTTGCATCAATAAATTCTAAATATACTGAGGACTATTTCCCGGTAGCCTGAGTCATACGGGCTTGCCGGTCAGCTTGAAGGAGCAATATTCATGCAGACACATCAATTTGATGCCGTTATCATTGGCGCTGGTGGCGCCGGGCTGATGGCCGCTCGCTATGCCGTTCTGGGCGGTGCGAAGGTGGCAGTTATCAGCAAGCTGTACCCGTCACGCAGCCACACCGGGGCCGCACTGGGGGGCATCGGTGCGGCGCTGGGCAACCTGGAAGAAGATAAACCCCTTTGGCACGCTTATGACACGGTAAAAGGTGGCGACTACCTGACCGACCAGGACGCCGCGATGGTGCTGGCCGAAGAAGCTATTGATGCCGTTGTCGAACTGGAACACATGGGGCTGCCCTTTGACCGCACACCGGAAGGCCGCATCAGCCAGCGCCGTTTTGGTGGGCATACCAGCAACTTTGGCGAAAAACCAGTGCGGCGCGCCTGCCACTCGGCAGACCGTACCGGCCACATGATTCTGCAAACCCTGTATCAGCAATGCATCAAGGATGACGTGAAGTTCTTCGATGAATACCACGTCGTAGACCTTATTATGAACAACGGCAAGGTCGCCGGAGTGATTGCCGTCCAGCTTGGAACGGGTGAACTGCATGTGTTCCATGCCAAAGCCCTGATGTTTGCGACGGGCGGGTGGGGGCGTGTCTGGCAGATTTCCAGCAATGCTCATACCCTGACCGGTGACGGCGCTGCGGTGCTGTTCCGCCGGGGCATCCCCATGCAGGACATGGAGTTCTTCCAGTTCCATCCTACCGGCCTGTACGGGCTGGGCGTGCTGCTGACCGAAGGTATTCGTGGTGAAGGCGGCGTGCTGATTAACGGCAAGGGCGAGCGCTTCATGGAAAAGTACGCCCCGAATATTAAAGACCTCGCCAGCCGCGACGTGGTCAGCCGTTCGATTTACCTGGAAGTTCGCGCCGGAAATGGCGTTAAGGGTAAGAATTATGTTTACCTGGATATTCGCCCGGAAACGGTCAACCGTTATCTGGCCGAAGCCGGGGAAACCCGCCGCATTGACGACGACCATGTGCGCCATGCTCTGGCCGAAACGCTGGATACCTGCCGCACTTATGTGGGTGTTGACCCGCTCACCGAGCCGATGCCTATCCAGCCAACGGCACACTATGCAATGGGCGGTATTCCGACCAACGTGAATGCCGAGGTCGTGCTGGACGCCAATTGGACGGTGCTGCCGGGCTTATATGCCGCCGGAGAATGTGCCTGTGTGAGCGCGCACGGCGCGAATCGTCTGGGCACGAACTCACTGGTTGACCTGGTGGTTTTTGGGCGGCGCGGTGGTATGAAGATGGCCGAATATGTCAAACAGGCTGATTTCGTCCCGCTTCCACCCAACCCCGCCGGTGAGATCGAAGCTGAACTCAACCGTATCCGCAATAACAAGGGCAAAAGCCGCGCTTACGAACTGCGGAACGAAATGCAACAGGTCATGATGGATCATGTCGGCGTATTCCGTGAAGAAAACGGCATGAAGTCGGCGGTTGAATCGATTAAGGAACTGCGCGAACGCTATCGTAACGATGTCGTGATTGACGATCACGGGCACAAGTTCAATACCGACCTGATGGAAGCCTGGGAACTGGGCTGCCTGCTCGATCTGGCGCAGATCACGGCGGAATCGGCAGTGGCCCGCACCGAAAGCCGGGGCGCTCACAGCCGCGAGGACTTCAAGGACCGCGATGACGTGAACTGGATGGTGCATACCCTCGCTACCTATAAAGGGAGCGCAGCCGCTATCGCCGGGCCGATCAACACGGAACTCAATTTCGATAAGAAGGTGAATCTGTCGCTGATGGAACAGGATGAACGCTTTAAGCCGAAAGCGCGCACCTATTAAGCGCTGAATTGTGCGTGCCTGGGGCAGCGTGCTTAATCCACTGTCTCTGAGCGAGAAGAGCGAAATATCAATAATTAACTGCCGGGAAGAGAGTGACGCCATAACACGTTTTTCCCGGCAAACAAGCAGTTTTTCAATAAATGACCTGACCGTGTACCAGTGTTAAGTTAAATTGCTGGATACCAGGAATTGGACACAATCATGGACGTGACTTTCAAAATTCGACGCTATAACCCGGAAATTCCCGGTAAAGACAAACCGTACTGGCAGGAATATGTCCTGAAAGATGTTGAACCAACCAACCGCGTACTTGAAATGCTGCACCGTGTGAAGTGGGAGCAGGATGGTACGCTCTCGTTCCGCCGCTCGTGTTCCAGTGGTATCTGCGGCTCGGATGCGATGCGGATTAATGGCCGCAACCGTCTGGCCTGCAAGCTGCTCATCCGCGACGTGGGCGCGAAAATTCAGGTCGAGCCGATCCTCGGCCTGCCGGTTATTAAAGACCTCATCGTGGATATGGAGCCGTTCTTCGACCACTACCGCTCCGTGATGCCCTTCTACGTGAACAATGATCCGCTCCCGGCGGACGGGCGCGAACGCCTGCAAACAGCCGATGACCGGGCAATTTTCGACGACACGACGAACTGCATTCTGTGTGCCTGCTGTACGACCTCCTGTCCCAGCTTCTGGGCAAACGGAAAGTACGTTGGCCCGGCAGCTATTGTCCAGGCGCACCGCTTCATTTTCGACAGCCGCGACCAGGCCGCCAAAGACCGCATAGACATCCTGGCCGAGCCGGATGGCGTGTGGCGCTGCCGGACAGTCTACAACTGTACGCCAGCCTGCCCGCGCGGGATTTCCGTCACCCGTGCAATTGGCGAAGTCAAGCTGGCGATTATGCGTGGTTCACCGAAAGGGATTATCAACCCCAAGGACATCCCAACCCACGAATAGGCACAGGCCGGAATCAAAATAGGAGCATGACACGCATCATGCTCCTATTGGAAGATTCCACGAAATCTCTAGTCAACTGCTGAGAAGCGGATGGAGATTGCCGTACCTTTGCCAGGCTGCGAATCCACCTTAATCGCGCCGCCATGCAGTTCAACAAGCCGTTTGGCAACTGTAAAGCCCAGACCGATGCCCTGTTGTTCGTACAACTCACGTCCAAACTGCATGTAAGCTCCCAGAGTCTCGGTTTCCTCGTGACTCATGCCACGCCCTTCATCGTAGACAACAATAACAAGCCGATCAGCCTCACGTTTTGAGCGTACTATGACCGGCCTGCCCGGTTCAGAGAACTTGCAGGCATTATCCACCAGCTCAAAGATAATCTTATAGAGATTCTTCTCTGAAATACGCAGCGCGAGGCGGCAGACATCCACTTGCAGATCATCGCTCCGGTCAAAGGCCATGGCGTTGGCGCGGGCAGCCTCCTCAATAATCGCCCCACAGTCCTTTACGATATGATTCTGCGCGGCCTGCAATTCGGCTGGATTGGTATGGAGCAGTTCGATTTGGGCGAAGACCAGGTAATTCTCAATCAGCCGTTCCAGGCGTGCGGCGGCCATCTTGATATAGTGGGCGCTTTCCAGCACGTCCTCCGGCTCGCTTCTGCCGCCGTCTATTTCCAGCAGATGGGCGTAACCGGAAATCAGGTGCAGTGGCGTGCGCAGTTCGTGAGGCAGCGCGTAAAGGATGTTGTTTCGCAGGAGTTGGAGCGTGCTATTGTGTTTTTCTTCCAGCATCGCGCGTTTCTGGAGCTGCACTTCCACCGAGGAAAGGAGATCGCGCGGCGAAACCGGCTTGGCAATATAGTCCTCTGCCCCGCTCAACATGCCCCTGCGCATGGCGGGCGCGTTGTCTTCGGCTGTCAGAAAAATCACGGGAATGGTGTTTGTCTTTGCCATCGTTCGGATTTGCTTCAGCATCTCGAAGCCGCCCTGATGTGGCATATTGACATCGGAAATAATCAGATCGGGCGCGTGCTTTTCGGCAAGTTCCGCCCCAAGGATTCCGTCCGCAGCAGCAATCGTATTGTATCCGGCATAGTGAAGTGTATCCGCCAGGAAATCACGTATGTGTTTTTCGTCGTCTACTACCAGGATCGTTGCCATATCCGACTCATTTCCACTGCACAGAATAATTGTGTAATCTCATTATAATTGGCACAATGCGCGCCAATGCCTATACTCCGTATGAAATTGCTATAAATGTTTGGTTTGTAAAACGTGAGAATCGGGGCGGCGGGAAATGAAAACAGGGGGCATCGCGCCCCCCGTTTCGTATCATCTGGTGTGCCGGAAATTAGTGCGAGGCGTTGGGGAACAGCGCCCACTTGGCCTGCTGGAAACCGACGTTGATGGCTGAACGCAGCGCACCCACGTTCCGCAGTGTCTTTAAGTACGTCATCACCGGGCCGGGACGGAACATCCACTCGCGCATCGCCCGGCGGGCTTCCTGCTCCAGGTCTTCCGCGCTCAGGTTGCTGTATTGGAGAACGGTGGACTGATCCATATCCACCTGCTCCCAGCGCGTGCCGGGGCGGAACCAGTTGTTTTCCATCACCATGAAGAAGAATGGTGTGCCCGGATACGGCGCGGCGATATGGAAGATCGCCAGGTCGAGCGGCAGTTTCTTGCTGAAGTCAATCGTTTCCTGGATTGTCTCCCGCGTTTCACCTGGCAGCCCGATAATGAAGTAGCCCAGGTTGCGAATCCCGGCTTCGTGCGCCCACTGGACGCTCTGCTGCGCCCGGATTGCAGTCGTGCCTTTACGGGCTTTCTTCAGAATCTCCTCACTGGCACTTTCAATGCCCCAGGAAATCGTGTTACAGCCGGCTTTCGCCATGATCTGCAGCATTTCCTGGTCAACATAGTCCACGCGGCTGTTGCAGGTGAAGCCGATCTTGAGGCCGCTGTCAATAATCTCCTGGCAGATGCCCATCACCTGGTCACGATTGGCGGTGAAGAGGTCGGCATACATATGAATGTTCTTCACACCCAGGTCATAGAGCATCTTGATTTCCGCTATAACGTTTTTCGGGCTGCGCAGGCGTAACCCGGCCTGGTAGCTCACATGCTTGATGCAGTAAATGCACCCGGCGGTGCAGCCCCGGCTCGTTACGATGAACTGGTATGACCCACTCAGAACCGGCGTGCGGTATTTATCGAGCGGCAGCAGATGGTGCATGGGCAGTGGCAGGTCATCCAGGTTCGGGATGAAGTTGCGGTCCGGGTTACGCAGGATTTCCGCGCCACGCCGCCAGACCAGGCCTTTTACATGGGCGAGGTCGTACTGGTCACTGTTAGGCAGGCGCTCGGCCACCTTCGGTTCCCATTCCTCATCGGTGCTGCGGTACAGTTTCTCAATTTCCGGGCTGAATTCGGTGCGGCCTTCAATCGTATCCACCAGTTCGCGCAGAGTCATTTCCGGCTCGCCGCGCAGACAGAAGTCGAGTGATGGATGGGGGCGCATGGTTTCGACTGCCAGCGGCGTGACATGCGTGCCGAAAGCGATGGTATACGCGCCGACAGACTTCGCCAGGAAGCAGCCATAATTGTCGTTGGTGAGCGTCGGGGCGGTCATCTGCGTGATATAGTACTTGGGGGAATAGTCGCGCAGTTTCGCCTCGAATTCCGGCCAGGACATGCGTTCCGCGATGGCGTCAATCACTGCCACCGAATAATCAGGGTGCATCACGGCGGCCAACTGAGCCAGCGACACCTGCCCCCAGATCATGTTTTCACGGCTGCGGCGGCCTACCCGGTGCTGGCTGCGAATCCAGATGTCGCCATCCGGCGCGGGGGGGTTCACCAACAGAATATCCACTTTGTGGTGGCGGTATTCCTCAGTGAACTTCGCCACAATCGGGTCGGCATCCGGGAAGCGGACATTTGAAAGGCGCGGCACACGGCGCGTCCCCAGGTTCGCCCGCAGGGTTTCCGGCAAATCCTTGTTGCCGGACATCTCACCGCCGGCATACGGCTCATCGCTCTTGATAAAACGGTCGTTCTCGTCGTAGTTAGGCATGGTTACAACTCTCAGATGCTAGATTCACATCAATGGATGCGGCTTACAATACAGTCTTGATCGCAACGGCGGATTGTATCCGCCCCTATAGAATGCTTTCCGCGCGGCCCAGGCGGTGGATAACACTTTAAGAAACTGGCTCACAGAGACAGCGTCCCTGCTATCCGGGACAGGAAGATGCCTGTTCCTGCTAGGCCGTCGCCTCCGACATGCTGGTAATGACCACCGCGTTATCATCGTCGGTGGCGCTGCCCAGATCACTGGCGATTTTCAGGTCACGCTGGGTTAGCTGCCCCAGCACCTTCACCAGCAGCCAACTGGTCATCAACTGAATACCGGTCATCACGAACATGGCGCTCAGAACGAGCAGCGGCCAGGCCGGTTCGGCGGAGTTTGCCAGCGTCGCCGCGATGAACAGCACCACGCCCACCAGGGCCAGCAGCGCGCCGATGCTGCCAAAGCGCTGTTCCAGTGGCTTGCGGAACATCGGGCGGCCAAATAAGCCCTGTCTGACCGGGCGACGGTGCAGCATGGAGACAATATAATTGAACACCGTGCCGATGCTGAACAGGTTCACGGCTACAATTAACAGGGTCATCGCAATAAAAATCAGTCCGGTATAGGCGGTGCGGTCATCTACGCCGGAAGTTGCCGCCATCAACCAGGGCAGCAGCGCCAGCGCGGCCAGCACCACCGCGCCCAGTGACATGCCACCCAATAACCGCACGGGGTTATAGGTCGCGGCTGTCCCCAGGATGGTGAACAGGAAGCGGAAGCCATCATTGACCACGCTGAGCTTGCTTTCGCCCTCGCGCTCTTCATATTTGATCGGCACTTCGATCATCTTGATGTCTTCGTGAATGCCGCGTGTGCTCATGACCGGCGTGAAGTTCAATCCGTCCGGCAGCGGGTAGAGTTTTTCCAGCACCTCGCGGCGCAGGATACGCTGGCCGCTGGCGCTGTCGGTGATACGTACATGGCCGATGACGGTCACGAGGCCAGCAAACAGGGTATTCCCGATACGGCGGGTGAGCGGCATTTCGCTCTCGACACCGGCCATACGCGAGCCGATCACCAGGTCGGCCTGCTGTTCGATCAACGCCTGGAACATATTCGGGTAGTATTCCGGCGGGTAGGTACCATCGGCATCCATAAACGCCAGGTAATCCCCTTTAGCATGGCGGAAGCCGGTCTTGATCGCGCCGCCATAGTTGCGGTTCTGCTTGTGCTTAATCAGCACCACGCCCCGATCCAGATACTCGGCAACAATCGAAGCGGTACGATCTTTAGAGCCATCGTCCACAATAATTAACTCAAGCCCGTCCAGGCCGACTTTTTGAAGTTCCGGCTCAACCGCCAGAACCCGCTCGATCACTTCAGCCACGCCGTCTTCTTCGTTGTAAGCCGGAATGACAACTGACAGGATGTTCATCTATGTTCCCCACCTTCATGATTTTCGACTTGCGATAAGAATGACATTCCTGCCTAACGTATACCTAAATGAAAGCCCATCGAATTTTTTTAGGGTTCATCTTTTTTATTGTCATAGACCGGGGAGGGGTGCAATTCACTTTTCAGGCCATACCCTATCCCAGGCAAGCCGTGCCGGGGATTTTGTCGCATAAGTAAAGCCGGTACGCTGCATTTTACCACGATGCGCTGGTGTTCAGACCTCGGAAACAGGGACGGCAGTGGGCTGGTACATAAAATTATCCGGGGCGGATTACTGAGAAGACGGCCCTAATGCACGAATTTAGGGGTGGGCTGATAGATTCCGGGGATCACCTTTTCACGATGCTGGATTCAGTCCCTCGGTATAGGCTTGCAGATCGGTGGATGTCATTTCGCCAATGTGGCGGAAGCGGACGACGCCCCCAGAGTCAATGACAAAGGTGGTGGGAAGCTGGCCGATAGCATACGCCTCGTACACCGCTAACTCGAAATCCAGCAGGGTTGGCAAATCAGAGATACCGTGTTCCTGGTAATATGCGCTGATCTGGTTAGGAGAGTCGCTGATATTTACCGCCAGGATGACCGGGCCGTTCCCGCCCTGCTCCGCCATGAATTGCGCAAAAGCCGGCAGTTCGCGTTGGCATGGTTCGCACCAGGTTGCCCAGAAATTGAGGAATACCAACCGTCCCCGGTAGCTGGAAAGCCGCACCGTCTTACCGTCTAAGCTGGCGAGTTCAAAATTTGGAGCAGGCTGGTCAATCAGTTGTTTAAAGGCGGCGGTGACCGCCAGCGGGGTAGCCGGGGGCGCGTTCGTGATACGGGGGTCGTTCACCGCCATAATGATTGCAGCGGCAATTCCCAGCAGCGGGAACACCAGGAAAAGCACCAGCGCCGCTGAAGGGCGATGCCGGGCGCTCTTGGGTGGTGATTCGGTCATATACACCAGCTTTCACCCTAGTTTGGAGTGGCAATTATCACACAGAAGTCTTGCAATTGGCAGCGGGTTCCACTCAAAACAGTGGGCTTGAGCAGCTTGCCCTGGCCGTCAACCGCGTAATGCTAATCACGATTGAATAATGGCTATTCTGGCATAACTATCGGGGGGTAGCAATAGTGGCTGAATTTAGAGAGTGATGAGCAGAGGCAAAAGCGGCCAGGGGAGCCGAGCCAACACCCATTTTCGCACTTACTGCTCCCCTGCCGCCATTCGCTGACGGGACGTATCCCGCCCCTTGTATGTGGGTGGACTGAGATGTATGGTAGCCCTTACTTCAACTATATCACGTTATCGCTCGCCCGAAGTGTCTGAACCCAGTTTGCTTGACTAACAATACGCCTGGCCCGTTTGGTTTCCTTCGGCACTCTGTTCGGTTCTGTTCGGTAGGTTGGTCTGAATGCGTTTTTGGCGCTGGTAGAGGCATATCGCCTCCTTCCACTCTGGCGTATTGCCTCGGTCAAACCGGGTCAGCTTCGGCTGATGGTCGTCAGGGGAAGCTGACCGGGTCGCTTAGTTTTTCGATAGAGTTTGCAATAATTCGCTATACCGCCGTGCTTCTCGTTGCAGTCGTTCAAACATCGCCTTGGATAAGCATTCGCGTTCGGCTTTCAAGAGATTCTGATGTGCTGGGCGGTCCTCAAATGGCTTCGTCTCTAGCTTATGCTGCTGCCGGTTCATCATGACATTACTCCCGGTTGCTGGTCGGACGATACTGAGAACTGGCCGAATGCTCCCCCTGCGCTGGTCGTTTACTTCACCAGCCTGAGGACAGGATTCGGGCTGCCTTTGCGCTGCTCGATTTCACTGATGGTTTCCTGTGCGGTGTACATCAGTTCATGCAGCCACCCGATGAGTTCTCGATTGCTCAACCCGGTTACAGTGTGCAGGGCACCTTCACTGGCGGCGCTGTGCAGGCCATCCAGGGTATCGAAGATGGTTGCAAGCTGCATGTCGGTGTCTGTAACCTGGAAGTCGAGCTGGTGAATCTGTCCCATTGTTTCACCTCGTACAAGCTATAATTTGTTTGGTGGCAATAAATCAAAAGGGCGTGGACTTTTTTATCAGTCTCACGCCCTTTTCAGGTAACGTTTACCAGTGGTCTTGGGACACTCCGCCCTTTAGGGACATGGCCCACCTCTGGTATGAGACTGACACACGATGCGCACATCGCCGCCGACACTGAACAGACCAAACGCATCCACGCCACCGGCGATAGGCGCATTGCGCCCCTCCGTCCAGATGGACGGCAACACCGCGAGCAACAGCCCATTATATGGTTGTGGATAAAGGTCTATGCACTGCCGATGTGTCTGCATGACTAGGCACCCCGCTCTACAACGGTATCATCCAGCATCCCCAAGATGCTTTCTCCGGTGATGAACACCCGGCGCATACCGTCGGGTTTGCTAACTCTGAGGTGTCCTTTCCGAATGAGTCTCTTGAGGGTACTGAGGCTAATACCCAGCGCCACCGCGGCTTCTTGCCGGGAGTAGATAGCGCCTGCCTCAATACGTGGTTTCATTACTTGTGCCATTCGAAAACACCCCTTTCTCAACATACACACAATACCACACCCTGGAAAGGTCGTCAAGAGGCAGAAATGCGTAGAATCCCTTTTTAATAGCTTATGAAAGGTCAAAACGGATTTTAGACTTGACAGGCTGCAAACCTGCCCGGCATAATAACTTCAAAGTGTTGACAGAGACCGTGCGTGAATCAATGCGCCTCCAGGGAGCCGGGTGTCAGTGGACTGGAAGCACCGGCAGGTTGCTATCACGGAATTCGCTCTTGAGCTGGCAGGTGAACGGGGTCTTTCGGGACCGTTCAGTAGCTTGTCCCGCTGTGTCCGGCGTAACAGGACTCATGAGGTGGGCTGTGATTCTGGCAGCCAACCAGGGTGGTACCGCGGGAGTATACGACTCTCGTCCCTGACTATGGGACGAGAGTTTTTTGTTTGCGTTAGAAGTGCCAGGTCGCAAGGTGTCCTGAGGCTTACGGCAGCAGCCGGTACGGGCACGGTCATGCAGTTTTACAATGAAACACGGAGACAAACAGGGGGCATGTGCCGGTAGAATCGCCCTCAATTGAGAGGCAGGTCGAGGTGCAATATATTGTGCCCGCCCCCAAACCACAACACCGTGCCGATTTCTTAAAACGCATCATCGTGACCGAAAGTGCCGGGTTCTGATCGCTAAAGACCGAATGGGCTAAATCGCTAACAACCGGCGGCTAACAGCTCATGGCTGATAACCAACAACTGACTATGAAGACGAGAGGGATTGCCGATGCTTGAACAACTCGAAACCATTTATAAGGAGGCACAGGCCGAGCTGGGTGCGATTCGTGACAGCGAATCCCTGCACCAGTGGGAGATTCGGTACCTGGGCAAGAAAGGGGAGGTCACGCTCCTGCTGCGCAGTACCGGGCAGCTTCCCGCCGAAGAACGCGCCGGATTCGGCAAGCGTGCCAACGAAATTAAGAACCTGCTGGCCGACGCGCACGCCAACCAGGAGCAGCTTATCCACGACCAGGAACTGGCCCGTGACCTGGAAGAAGGTCAGATTGACGTGACACTTCCGGGGCGGACGCAGTCAGTGGGCGGCCTGCATCCATCCACACAGACACTGCGCCAGCTTTATGACATCTGGGCAGAGATGGGCTTCCAGGTCTACCGCAGCCGGGATGTAGAAGACGATGAAACCAACTTCACGCTGCTCAATATCCCGCCGCACCACCCGGCCCGCGATATGTGGGATACCTTCCATACAACCACGCCGGGCATGATCCTGCGGACACATACGTCGCCGGGGCAGATCCATGCCATGCGCGATCTGGGCGAAAACGGCACACAGCCGATCCGTGTGATTCTGCCAGGGATGTGTTACCGCTATGAGCAGGTGACCGCCCGCAGCGAGATGCAGTTCCACCAGTTGGAAGGGCTGGCGATTGGCCGCAATATACACATGAGCGACCTGAAAGGCACGGTTACGGCCTTCGCCCGGCGTATGTTCGGGGCAGAGGCGGCGGTGCGTTTCCGAGCGTCGTATTTCCCGTTCACTGAGCCAAGTATGGAAATTGACGTAGAGTGTTTTCTGTGTGGCGGTGAAGGCTGCCGTGTTTGTAAGTATGCTGGTTGGCTGGAAATCGCCGGGGCCGGTATGGTCAACCCGATTGTGTTGCGGAACGGCGGTTATAACCCGGCGGAGTGGAGCGGGTTCGCCTTTGGCATGGGGCCGGAGCGCATGACGATGCTCAAGCACGGCATCACCGACATCCGCTATTTCTGGGGGAATGACCTCCGCTTCTTAGAGCAGTTCTAGTCATGTCCTATATCATTCGCGTCAACGGCATTGATTATCTGATAACCGACTATGCCGCTATGCGTATGCTGCAAAGATATATCATTGATGACATGATTATCCAGGCCATATTACGTGGTGAGTTGATAGAGCAGGCGCATGGCCGTGATATATTGGAAGTGCAGTTCTGGGACGATGATACCCAGCAAACACGGATAATCCGCATCATCATCGCCCCGGATACACATACTGTCATTACGGTTTATGATGATAGTGACACTGCTGAGGAATAGCTAATCTCGAAGCATAGAATGAGCGAGGAGTGACCGATGAAAATCACTTACTACGAAGAGTCGGATGTGTTGTTCATTCGTTTTACCGATCAGCCCGTTGCTAAAAGCCGGACAGTGGGCAGCAACCTAACGGTGATGGATGTAGCTGAAGATGGCACACCGGTCAGTCTTGAGATTATCAACGCCAACCAAAGAGGTCTGAATATCAAGGCATTGGAATTTAGCAGCATCACCGACGACATCACAGCTTCTCGTAATGCCGCCAAGCGGGAAGAAATCACGCCGGGTTAGTCTCTATTCACTGAGATAAGGAAGTACAGCACATCATGACTGTTTCAGGGGGAAAACAGCGTTTCAGTCTGTCGGAGGACTGGCTGGCAACGCTGATCGGATTAGGAATAGTGGCAATTATCGGGTTTGGGCTGCTCGGCCCAGGCGGGCAGAGCAAAACGACGGTTGTCGAACCGGGTACAACACAGGTAGTAGACCTTCCAGCAGGGGATGGATGGCGGGTTACGGCGGATGTGGATTTTGCACCGGATACAACGGCCTTTACGTCACTGACGGCGGGTCTTGTCTATCAGTATGGCTGCCAGGACGGTAGCTTAACGACGGCGGAGGGCGTGCCGGACGCGCTGACGGTTGAACAACCGCCGCGTGGTATGGCTCAGCTCTGGCTCTCGAACACCTGCGATACGGCTTACAGCCTGACCTACAAACACGATTCGATTCTGCGCTGGCCGCTGTTTGGAATTTTCACCCGGTAAGGAGATTGCATGACACAACAAGAGACACAATCCACAAAATGGGCCGGTCTGCTCGTCGGGCTGGCGCTCCTCATTATCCTGGTGGTGCTGGTCGCGGAGGCCGATAAGTGGATTGCTGACAGCTTCAAGGCACAGGGGGTGAGCAAGAACCCGCTCGAATACCCGCTGACGGCGGTGGTGATCGGCCTGATTGCCAATGCTGTGTTACGGGTCACCGGGCTGTACACCTTCATCCGTCCGGCGGTACGCACCGAACTCTTTCTGAAGATCGGCCTGGTGCTGCTGGGGGCGCGAATCAGCCTGGGCGACCTGCTGGCGCAGGGCACAGGCGGATTGATTCAGGCGCTCATCATGGTTGCGTCGGTGTTTCTGTTTACCTGGTGGCTGGCCGGGCGTTTCAAACTGCCGGAGACGCTCAAAGCGGTGATGGCCTCTGCTGTTTCGGTATGCGGTGTCTCAGCGGCCATCGCGGCGGCTGGGGCGGTGCAGGCGCGAAAAGAAGAGGTCAGCTATATCACCACACTGGTCATCCTGACGGCCATTCCGTTGATGGTGCTTATGCCCTGGTTAGCCAACGTGATGGGCTTGAACCCGACGGTGGCCGGGGCATGGTTTGGCGGGAACATTGATACCACAGCCGCCGTTGTAGGCGCGGGTACGATTTACGGCCCGGAAGCGCAGCAGGTCGCGGCGGTGGTCAAGCTGGCGCAGAATGTGATGATTGGCGTAGTAGCGTTTTTGCTGGCGCTCTACTTTGCGATGGTGGTAAATCGCGGCGAGGGCGAACGTCCCACGCCGATTATGATCTGGCATCGTTTTCCTAAGTTCGTGCTGGGCTTTGTGGTGGTTTCCATCCTGGCGTCGCTGGATATGTTTACCCCGGCGCTGGTGGCGGAGATTGACACCGCGAACAAGTGGTTTTTCGCGCTGGCGTTTGTGTGCATCGGACTGGACTTCACGCTGGCCGAACTGCGTAAAGCCGGGTGGAAGCCGACTGCCGTTTACATGGGCGCGACGGTATTTAACACGGTGCTGGCGCTGATCGTCGCCACAGTGATCTTCGGCGTGCTCGGGCTGGGGGCGTAGAAACAACCATAATGGAATAATGGGTTGGGTTTTGGCGGACATGTCCCTACGGAGTCCAATGGTAGGGACGCCATTCCTGGCATCCGCCAAACCGAGATCAACAAGTCTCCCCTGCTGGCTGGGGAGATTTAGAGGGGGTAAAAAAGGCCGAAAATGTAACAAATGGGAACTTCCCATTTTTGATGCAACTGCCTTGCCCGTGAATCGAATCTGTAATTAATGAGGGACTCAACACATGCAAGTACCTGTATCGTGGTTAAGAGAATTCGTAGAGATTGACATCCCGGTAGAACTGCTGGCAGAACGCCTGACGCTGGCCGGGCTGGAAGTGGCGAGCATCAGCTATATCGGCGTGCCGCAAGGTTTCGTCGAGGGCGTGCGCTGGCCGATCTCCAATCATCTTGTGTGGGACAGAGAAAAAATAGTCCTCGGCGCGATTCGAGAAGTCAAGCCGCACCCCGATGCGGATCGTCTGGTGATTGCGCTGGTGGATTACGGCGGCACAGCACTGGAACAGACTGTTACGGGTGCGCCCAACCTGTTTGAATACAAAGGTAAAGGCCCGCTCGACCCGCCGCTGTGGTCGCCCTTCGCGATGGAAGGCGCGGAAGTCTGGGACGGCCACAGCGATGAGCCGAAGCGCATGGTACTCAAAGAGAAGAAACTGCGTGGCGTTCCTAACCGCTGTATGGTGTGTTCGGAGAAAGAGTTGGGTATTTCCGAAGAACACGAAGGCATCATGCTCATGGAAAACCCGCGCGGAATTGCCCCAGGTACACCGCTGCAAGACGTATTGGGTGACGTAATTCTGGAGATCGAACTCACGCCGAACATGGCGCGGAATTACAGTGTTTTAGGGGTGGCGCGGGAGGTCGCGGCGCTGCTGGGCAAGCCAGTTAAGCCGCCGTCGTTCGACTATCTGGCAGAGGGCGGGCCAATTGCCGGGCAGGCAGCTATCGAAATCCGTGAGCCGGAACTCAACCCGCGTTTCACGCTGGCGCTGCTGCGCGATACCGAGGTGAGGCCGTCACCCCAGTGGATGCAGTGGCGTCTGACACTGTGCGGCCAGCGCCCGATCAACAACATCGTGGATGTGACCAACTACATCACCTTTGAAATCGGCCAACCGCTGCACGCCTTCGACTATGACAAGCTCAAGGCACGGGTGGGCGGCAAGATGCCAAAGATCATCACCCGTCTGCCGGAGGCGGGCGAAAAGCTGGATACGCTGGATGAAGTCACCCGCGAGCTTCAGGAACACAACATCCTGGTGTGCGACGAGGCAGGAGTCCTCAGTATGGGTGGAATCATCGGTGGCGCGGAAACCGAAATCAGCGATACGACGACTAACGTCCTCTTAGAGGCGGCGAACTGGAATTTCATCAATATCCGCCGCACCATGCAGTCACAAAAAGTCAACACGGATGCTGGTGTCCGCTTCAGTCGGGGTGTGCATCCCAGCCAGGCGCTGCTTGGCGTGCAGCGCGGCATTGAACTGATGCGGCAGACGGGCGGCGGCCAGATCGCTCAGGGAATCATAGACGAGTATCCGCTGCCCGCGCCCACTGTGACGGTTGACCTGCATATGAGCGAAGTCGAGCGTATTTCCGGGATGGTCTTTACGACCCGACAAGTAGCGGACATCCTGACAAACCTGCAATTCACCGTCGAGGTGGACGGCGACGTGCTGCATGTCACCGCGCCGGACTTCCGTATGGACATCAACACCGACACGCATGTAGGGCAAGCCGATCTGATTGAAGAAATCACCCGTATTTACGGATACGACCTGATTCCCGATACGATTATCGCGGATGCCATGCCGTCGCAGTGGACAAACGTGGCGCTCGAACGGGAAGAGCGGGCGCGGGACATTCTGGTGGCGCTCGGCCTGCGGGAAAACATCAGTTACCGCTTTACCACACCAGAACGGGAGGCGCAGCTTAATCCGCACCATACCGGCGCAGTCTCACACGAGGGGTATATCGAACTGGCGAACCCGTTAGCCGCTGATAAAAGCGCCCTGCGGCATACGCTGCTCATCAGCCTGTTGGAAAATGCACGGGGCAATATGCGCTATACACCGCGCCAGCAGGTGTTCGAGGTGGGCAACGTCTACCGCGCCCGTGAGAATGGAGCGCTGCCGGACGAACCACGCCGTTTGGGGCTGCTCATCACCGGGCCGCGCCGGGTGGATACGTGGACACATGACGAACCGGGCAATAATGTGGATTTCTACGACCTGAAGGGCATCGTGGAAGGGCTACTGAACGGCCTGAAGATCAGCGGCGTGACCTACAGCCGGAGCAGCCATCCCAGCCTGCATCCGGGGCGTTCGGCCCTGCTCAGCGTCGGCGGGAAGGAAATCGGCTCATTCGGCGAACTGCACCCGCTGGTTGCGGCAGGGTTTGAACTGACTGCCGCGCCGGTTTTTGTCGCGGAGTTCGACCTGGACGCGCTGCTGGACTTCGTGGACGAATTGTATACTGCTCAACCGCTGCCGGTTACGCCGCCGGTTTACCAGGACATTGCCCTGGTGGTCAATAACGAGACATCAGCCGCTGAAGTTGAGACCGTAATTATGAAGGCTGGTGGCAACATGCTCAAAATGGCGCGGCTGTTTGACCTATATACTGGCGACCCGATTCCCGCAGGGCAGAAAAGCCTGGCGTATAACCTGGTCTACCAGGCCGATGACCGCACCCTGACCGATAAAGAGGTGGCGAAAGTACACCGCAAGATTATGCAGGCCGTCGAGCGCGAACTGGGCGCGAAGGTGCGCGCATAGCAAGCTGTGCGGAAACGCAGCCGGCTTGTCCTGTTAAGCTTTGCCTTCAGGTGCAGCGCGTCAACAGGACGCGAATGTTGGATTGAACAAGGGGTTTTTAGTCCCCTTGTTCAGTTTTAAGCGAGAGCGCACTTATCGGAATATGCCCAAGCGCACATTGGCAATTTATAGGTGGCAGTGTATCATGTCGGCATGATACGACTATCACGCTTCCTGGCCCTGACCCTTCTCGTATTGATTACGGCCTGCTCCCTGACGGCCCAAGCGCAGCAAATCCCGTCACAACCAACCGCGACGGCGCTGCGTTTCCTGCCGGTGACTCCCGTGCCTACATTGGATCGCCAACCGCACCCGGTTCCCACTACCCCGCCCCAGGAAGTGCCGCCCGAAGACAGCGCCATGCCGGAAATCATCAACTGCGAGTCAGAGTCACTGCCTGCACGCCCCCAACACACCGTAACGGTTGATCTCGATTACACGGCACGCGCCCTGGTCGCCCAACAGATGGTGCAATACCCCAACCGGACAGGCGAACCCCTGAATCAGATTGTTATGAATATTGAACCTACGCGCTGGGAAGGGGCATTCGCGTTGCAAACCGTTACACTGGGCGAGGATGGCCTGGGTGTGGGCTATGAACTCCTGGGCCGGCGGCTGCGTGTGGATTTACCAGAAGCACTCCCTGCGGATTGCAGTATCCGGCTGCGGCTGACTTTCGCGATTCAGATTCCCCCGGTGGGTGAGGGGCAGGACGGTTTCCAGGGGTACTTTGGCTACACCGGGCGGCAGGTTAACCTGGGCCACTGGCTGCCGACAACGGCGGTCATCCTGGACGGCGAGTGGGTCACTCGTGAGGCGCTGCATATTGGCGAACAGGATGTACTGGAGAGCGCCGATTGGGATGTGACGCTGAATATCACTCACGTGCCGGAGTCACTGCGGGTTGCCGCGCCGGGCGATATCCTGGAAAGTGGGCCGGAAAGCTGGCATTTCAGGCTGGCCGCTGCCCGCGAATTCCCGGTGAGCATGAGTGACCAGTTTATTTTCGCCAGCAGCGAGACGGAGGGCGGCACAACCGTTGAACTCTACAGTTTTGACGATGCGCTTATCCCGGCGGGCGGCGGGGTGATAGATAGCGCCGCCTATGCGCTGGATGTCGCCACCAAAGCCATTACGCTCTACAGTGAACTGTTTGGTCCCTATCCTTACGAGCGGCTGGAAGTCGTGCAGGCCGATTTCCCGGATGGTATGGAATTAAGCGGACTGGTATTTGTGGGCGGGGGTTACTTTCGCAATTTTGGCGGGCCGACTTCCTACCTCATGATGATTACCGTGCATGAAGTGTCGCATCAATGGTGGTACGCCAGGGTCGGCACAGACCAGGCCTTCTCCCCCTGGCTGGATGAGGCGCTGGCGACCTACAGCGAATACGTATTTGTTGAAGAATATTATCCCGACCTCAAAGATTGGTGGTGGGACTTCCGCGTGGACAGCCTCGCGCCGGAAGGCTTTGTGGATGATCCGGTATATAAGTTCCAGACCAGGCGAGCATACATCAACGCGGTCTATCTGCGCGGCGTCCGTATGATCCGTGACCTGCGGGCCGACCTGGGAACGGATGCCTTTTTCAGTTGGCTGCGGCGTTATGCCGACGCCGGGGCGGGGCGGGTGGTAACACCAGGGTTCTTCTGGTCATTGCTCACACCCGACCAGATGGCGGCAACCGAGGCCACCCGCGCCCGTTATATGCGCCAGCCGCAAATCATCATCATCCAGACGCCCTGATTGATCTCGCCCTATTCACTCCGCAGTGCGGCGATAGTCTCACACGCCGGGCAAGTGCCGTCCTGCCGGATGATGGCGTACCCGGCCTGTGGGTCACGATCATAGCCGTCAAAATCCACATTCCAGACGATCACCAGAGCGATACGGGAATCCTCTCCCGCCAACTGTACCGCTTCAGCCAGCCATTCGGCCTGCTCCGCCAGCGTCGTGCCGGATGCCCAGGCGAATCCCCCTGGCAGCGGCCCGTAGCCCTCCGGCGTCAGGTAACCGAGTTCGGTGTAACACATGGGAATATCCAGGTTGCGGAAAGGGTACGCCGCCCGATCTGTCATGGACTTGAAGTAGCGCGTCGGGTAGTCCGGCACACGGGGGTCGCCGCCCAACTGCCGGGGCGAGATGATCCCCTCGTTATAGTGGACGCCAATACAGTCGGCGTACTGTGCCACGCCCGCGCTCGCCATCGCCTGGTAGTACGGGCCATCGTCGCAGCCGTTCCCGCTGCACCCCCCAAAGAAGCCGGTGGGAGCTAATGCGCCGGTAATCACCATCACCTGCGGGTCTGCCGCCTTGATTGCCTCATACGCCGGCTGAAGCATCTGTGCGTAGGCAGCAGCACTGATCCGCCCACGCGGCCATTCTCTATCAAGGTTCATCTCGTTCCAGACTTCAATGGCATCCGGGCTGAGGGCGGCGACTTTCCCCAGAAATTCCGCAAACACTGGGTAATACTCGTCGCCCAGTGCCGTCAGTTCATCCACTTCCCCGGTGATGCTCAGCAGCACATTAAACCCGGCCTCGTGACTCCAGTTGATGCGGTCTCGCACGACATTCAGGATGTTCGCGTCTTCCATCTGATACTTGATCTGCCACTTGACCCAGGTCATGCCCATCGCCGTCATGGCGACCTGGGTATCCTCGTTGAAATACAGCACATGCCCGCCCAGCGGCACGGGCAATGTATTAACGGGGTTCGGGCGCGGGATGACTTCCGGTTCCGCGCTCACGGTGGGAATCGGTTGATTGGCGTTGACCACATTCAGCGGCTCCACCACCGCGTACAGGCTCTCGCCGGAGCGTAGCTGGACGTGTAACCGTAGTGTGTAACTGCCATCCGCCAGCAGTCCGGTCTGCCATTCGGCCAGCAGTCCATCTACAACCGGGGTAGCGGCCAGCAGCGTGACCGGTATCCAGCGTGGTTCTGTCGCACCATAGACGCTGACTTCCAGGAAGTAACTTTGCAGGTCGCCCGGATTGACCGTTCCAGTGACGGCCACCGTACCAAATACATCGCTTGCCGCTGCCGGTGCGGTGATATGCACGGAATCATCCTGCGCCAGGGCCGGGAGCGCGAATATGAACAGCAGAAACAACAAGGTCAAACGTCTCATGAGTCCCTCTCTCATTAAATCCATCCCTCCCGCGTAACGGATAAAACGGTACTCTTTCCAGCATACCAGTATCGGAAGGTGTGTCGCAACCGGGCGCAAGGCACGCGTAGGGGAATAGCGGGATAGCTGGATAACGAAAATGCTGGTTCGTGAACCAACGACCTTGCCCGCCACGCCGCGACTCGGTATCCTCTGTGACAGGAATAATGTCAATAGAGGAAGAATGCTCATGACCGCGCAACCCCGCCCTGTGAAAGCCCCGACTGGCACGCAGTTGACCTGCAAGAACTGGCTGATCGAAGCGCCTTACCGGATGCTGCAAAACAACCTGGATGCCGCTGTCGCCTTCGACCCGGATCACCTGATCGTATATGGCGGACGGGGCAAGGCCGCCCGTAACTGGGATGCATTCGAGGCAATTCTGGAGGCGCTGCGGCATCTTGAACCGGATGAAACCCTGCTGGAATAGTCGGGCAAACATGGATGGGCGAGATGGGCAGGGCGCAGCCGCTTTCCGTTACCATGAATGAAGGCGAGGATCGTTCGCGTATCCGTCTCGGTGACAGCCCGGAAAATTCTCGATCTTGCGTCAAATCGCCTTATCCATCCTCAAACAAGACGCATCCAAAGGCAGCCTCAAGAGCAAACGCTTCAAAGCTGCCCTCAACGATGATTTCAGACCCCGCCTCATCCGTAATCTTCATGCGTAAACCTAAAAATGGTCTCTGCCCCCCTTGAAAGAACCGGTCACGCCGGATTATACTTGCTGGTGATTGTGCGAAATAACCGAAAAGGTTCAAGTAACCTGAACAACACTGGAGCAATAAGTATGACTCTGCAAACGACGACACGCCCTGGCCCCGCCTCGCAGGCAATTATCGAGCGTGATAACCAGGTGATGTCCGCCAATCTCACACCCCGCTACCCGTTTGTGATTGAACGGGGGAGCGGCGCGCATGTGTGGGATGTAGATGGCAAAGAATATATTGACTTCGCCGCCGGTATCGCCGTTACCGCCACCGGCCACTCTCATCCTCAGGTGGTGAATGCCATTATCGAACAGGCACAGAAGTTCATCCACATCGCCGGGACCGATTACTACTATGATATTCAGGTACGCCTGGCGGAAAAGCTGGAAGAAATCGCCCCCTTTGCCGAGCGTGCCAAAGTCTTTTTGACCAATTCCGGCACGGAAGCTGTTGAGGGCGCTATTAAAATTGCCCGCTGGTATACCGGACGCAAGAGTATTATCGCTTTTTTTGGCGCGTTTCATGGGCGCACGCTGGGGGCGCTGTCGCTCACGGCCAGCAAGGTCGTACAGCGTGATGGTTTCTTCCCTCTGATTCCGGGTGTGCATCATGTCCCCTATAACAACCCGTATCGCTGCCTGCACGGGCGTGAAGAAGCCGCCTGCCAGGAACACTGTATCTGCGGCGATTACATCACCGATGTCCTGTTCAAGCGTACTGTCCCGGCGGATAGTGTGGCGGCCATTATTGTAGAGCCGATCCAGGGTGAGGGTGGATATGTCGTGCCTGACCCGCGCTTCATGCAGCAGTTACGCCAGATTTGTGATGACAATGGTATCCTGCTCATTGTGGACGAAGTACAGAGCGGGATTGGCCGCACCGGGAAGTGGTGGGCGGTCCAGCATTACGGTATTGAGCCGGATATTGTGTGTTCGGCCAAGGGGTTAGCCAGCGGGATGCCGTTGGGCGCGGTTATCGCCCGCCAGCACATCATGAGCCTCCCGCCCGGCTCGCATGGTTCGACCTTTGGCGGCAACCCGGTTTCCTGTGCGGCGGCGCTGGCAACACTGGAACTGGTCGAACAGGGGTATATGCAGAACGCGGTGGAGCAGGGTGAATATATCATGGAAGCGCTGGAAGAGATGCGTACCCATCACCCAACCCTTAAGCACAGCCGCGTCCAGGGCAAAGGTCTGATGATTGGCGCGGAACTGGTGCTGGATGAAAACCGGACACCCGCCAAAGAAATCCGCAACCGGGTCGAGCGACTTGGTATCAACAACGGGCTGCTGATCTTAGGCGCGGGGGATAGCGCACTGCGTTTCTGTCCGCCGCTGATGATTGATCGGGCGACTGTACATGCGGGACTGGAACGCTTCGACCAGTCACTCACACAGGCCGAACATGAGGCCGGGCTGCTCTAATCCGAGTATGGGGAAAAAGGTGCCGGGCGGTCAGCTTGCGAACGCAAACGGCACAGGCAGACTCCGGTGAATATGATCGCTGGGTAATCAACCAGAATCGATGAGGAGGCGCAATCATAGACGTTCGCTTCCTCAATCGGTCATCATGGGACAGGCTCAGTCCTGTCCTTTCTTGTTTGTGCAATGCTCGCCTGTTCTGTGGTACGAGTGTTTACATAGTCTCCCTTGCCGCGTTCGTTGCCAACGGTTAGACTCAGCGCCATGTTCTTTTCCCTGCTAACCTTCATCTACGTTGCCTGCGCGCTGCTGCTGGCGGTTTATGCTGCCAGCGAAGTGGCGCTGCTTATCATCTACTGGCGCACCCACCACCACCAGCCCCCGCTGCCAGCGGTCTCCACCTGGCCGGGGGTCACGATTCAACTACCACTCTATAACGAAAGGTACGTTGTCAACCGCTTGCTGGAGGCCGTCGCCGCGCTCGATTACGCGCGTGACTGCCTGTTTATTCAGGTGCTGGATGATTCCACCGACGATACCGGGGAAATCGCCCGGCAGATGTGCGAGTCACTGGCAGAGCAGGGTCTTCACATCCGCTATGTGCATCGCACCGAACGGTCCGGTTATAAGGCCGGGGCTTTGGCGAACGGTATGGCGCAGCTTCAGACCGAATTTGTGGCCGTGCTGGATGCGGATTTCGTGCCCCCGCCGGATTTCCTGCGCCGGACAATCCCCTACCTGGTAGCCGACCCCGACCTGGGGATGGTACAAACGCGCTGGGGGCATCTCAACACATTTGCGAATCTGCTCACACTGGGGCAAACCCTGGCGCTGGATGCGCATTTTGTGGTCGAACAGACGGCCCGCAGCCAGGCCGGGCTGCTGATGAGTTTCAATGGTTCAGGTGGCGTATGGCGGACAGCCTGTATCCGTGAATCGGGCGGGTGGCGGGCTACTACCCTGACGGAAGACCTCGACCTGAGCTACCGGGCACAGTTGGCCGGGTGGCGTCTATTGTATGTGCCGGATGTGGTCGTACCGGCGGAACTCCCGCCACAGATTGCCGCCTATAAGCAGCAGCAGGCACGCTGGGCAACGGGCAGTACCCAGGTGTTATGGGCGTTGTTCGGGAGGTTATGGCGTTCGCCCTTCAGCGTGTCGCAGCGGTTGATGGCGACTCTTCACCTGTGCCAGTATTTACCGCACCCGCTCATGATGGCGCTGCTGCTGCTCACCCCACCCCTGCTGCTCACGCGATCACTGGACGGCCTTACTCTGGGTTGGCTGAGTGTAGTCGGGCTGGGGCCGCCGCTGGTTTACGTCGTCAGCCAACACAGCCTGTACAGCGATTGGAAGCGGCGTCTGTGGGGTTTTCCAATGCTGCTGGTGTTAGGCACTGGCATCGCCTGGAGCAACACGTGGGCAGTGCTGCATAGCCGGGGCAGGCGGCATGACTTCAAGCGCACGCCGAAATTCTCCAGAAACTGGCAGACCAGCGGCTATGCCCTGCGAATGGACCCTCATCTATGGATGGAAGGCCTCCTGGCGGGGTATGCTCTGTGGGGTATGGTGTTGGCCTGGTACAGCAACCGGGCGCTGGTCTTTTACCTGGGCATCTATGCCATTGCGTTTTTCACGATGGTACTGTGGGGTATCCGCGAATACTGGCTGCTGCGCAAGCGCTGACCAGGGAGCGGCGGTTACTCAATTTTGCTCTGGGATACAGCGGGCGAGTCCCTGAGGTCGGCATTCGGGGGACACGCCAGGCATGTCCCCCGTAAGTTTTGGGGTAGATGAGGATGACACAGGCCCCTGCTTCCTCAAACGTCCATTCGCTTAATCGCCCCGGCGACGCCCAAATGAAGTGGCCTGGATACCCTGAATCAGCAACGCTTTCTCTTCAGCAGTGAGGTTCGCATCAGGGTGCGTGATGAGATACTTACTTGGCGGCATGGATCCCCGGTCTATCTGTTCGATCAATTCGCGGGCTTCCAGTTCGCCGCGTCCGGTAGAGAAGTTCAGTTTAGCACGTCCCTCATTGGTATCACCTACTACCAGCCAGGAAACCGGGGCGATATACGAATACCAGGGCCATACGGTTTCGTTTGAATGGCAGTCGTAGCAGGCACGGCGCATGAGAGCTTCGGTTTCCGGTGAACTCCAATTAATCTGGTACGTCACCTCAGGATTGGTGCGGGCGTACCCCGGCACAAACTGGATGAGTACGAACCCCAGCACACCCAACACCACTACAGCCAGAATAATTCGTTTTGCGGACATATAGTTTCTTTCTCTCTATTGGCAGCCCAAATACGCGGCTTTAGTGACCGGCTGTCATCGCCACTTGTGAATTACTACACAAATATACCATTGTTTGGGTAGCCTGGTACTAAATAAGCGCTAAACACACCCTAAATTCTGCTTAAATGTGGCGAGGGAGAGCCGAATTCACATTTTGTTTGCAGCTTCTTCATAATCGCCACACATCTGCGGCCTAAAGTAGGGACAATGAACCACATAGTATGAAACGAAAGGACACGATCATGCGCGGCAGAGGTGGTGGGTTTGGCAGAGGGTACGGTTACAGGGGCTATCGCCGCCCCATGCGTCCCTTGTTCTGGCGACCATTCGGGTTGTTCTGGTCGCCCTGGCTCCTGGGGATGGGCGGCTTCTTCCTGCTGCTCCTGCTGCTGGGGTTGCTGCGCTAACGATGACCGGCCAGAAGCGGCGTGGTAGAATCAATCGAGAGGGTGTCGCTACCCTCTCGATTCGTTTTCCGCTCAATTCTTATTTATCGCGTCGCCAGGGCAGCAACCGGCGCAGCCAGCGTTTGAGAATATTGCCGCGTGTATCGCTCCAGGCTTCGTCAGCGATGTCAGCCTGGGTTTCCGCTTCTGTCGGATGCCGGCTTTCCTGCCGGCCATAACGCTCCACCGTATAGAGACGGGTGATGGCCGTAACCGGTGGTTCGGCTTTGGGTAGATTTTTCGCGACCTGCTGGCGGCGTTCTTCGGGTGTCTGCTGGGGATTGAAGCGCATTCCGATCAGGCTTGCATAGCGTTCAAGCCGCGCATACGCCCGTGCCACCGGGCTGAGTCCGCCCATCCCGCGCCATTCCCACCACCACCACACAAACACCAGAATGCCCACTATGGCGACAATCAGCACCAGCCCCAGCAGCGCCAACCCCAGAGCTGGTAGCAAAAAGGCCAACGGCCCACGAGCCTGCGGGGCTAGCGGTGGTGGGAAAGTCGGCACGATCACCGGGGTGGCGGTAGCCGTCGCGGTAAAGGTCGGTGTGATGGTCGGGATAGACTGCTGGCCCTCCGGCGTCGGTTGCAGGTTTTCTGTCGGTGCCGGGGAGGGTGTCAGAGTCGGCGTCGGCGTCGGGCTGGGGGGTGGTGTGGCCGTTGGCTGCTGTTCAGCCGGGGCATCATCCACCCGGTTGATCGGGGCCTGTGCTGCCGTTGGTTCAAACTCAATCCAGCCATAGCCGGGGAAAAACACCTCGACCCAGGTATGGGCGTCACGCTCCAATACGGCATAGGCGTTCTGTGCCGGGTCGTACTGTCCCTGGGCGAAACCTGCTGCCATCCGCGCCGGAATCCCCAGGCTGCGCAGCATGATAATCATGGCAGAGGCATAGTAATTGCAGTAACCCTGTTTCAGGTCGAACAGAACCCAGTCTACCGGGTCCTGGTTACGTGGCGGCTGCGGAATCGACTCTTCATATTTGATATTGGCCCGCAGCCAGCTTTCGATGGCGCGCGCCTGGTCGTAAGGAGTCACCGCGCCTGCGTCGGCAATGATGACCTGGGCTAACTGCCGGGTGCGGTCTGTCGTTGAGGTCGCTACCTGGAGGTAGAGGTCTGTCACCCAACCTGGATAGGCATTCCCCGCCGCCCGCAGCTGCGCCGCCGATGCGCTGCTCATCAGGCTGGTCGCGGTATAGCTTGTGCCGCGCTCCAAAGCCCGTATCGGGCGGATCACTGATATATTCATCCCCTCACGGTCAGTGGTATAACGCAAATCTGTGCGCGTCGGCAGATCAACCTGTACTGGCTGCGGCGCTGTGTAGATCAGGCGGGAAGCGTTGAGCGCTATCGTAAACTGCTGCTGCACCATGTCGCGGGCGGCCAGCGTCTCTGGCGGACTCACGATTGCCAGCGGTGTCTGTTCGTCGGTCAGGCGGATGTCGGCGGCAGGTGTCCAGCGCCCGTTCTCGTAAGTATCGAATACTCGTGAGCGCCAGTAGTAGCGCCTGCCCGGTGGAGCGGATACCAGCAAAACCGTCTGTTCGCCTAACTGTATTGCGCCACCTAATTGCAGTGAGTCGCCGCCAAAATAGTCGGCGGTTGTCGGGCCTTCCATTTCCACCGTTGAAAACAGGCGGCTCCAGAGTTCACTCAACTGGGTGAGCGGTTCGCTCTGCATAAACTCCTGGAAGCGATCCAGCCGTTCCTGCAAATCCTGTGACGGAATCAACCATGCGCCGACCACCGTCACCAGTGCCAGCATCATACCGATACGGAATAGCTGCGCCCGGAGCTGCTTTGGCACGCGCACCCCGTTCACATACCATTCCCACAGTCGCGCCTCAATGTTGGAGCGAACAACCAGCAGCAGCGCCAGGAATACGTAGACCACAAGATAGGTGTCCAGGTTTTCGTCCCCGGCGTAGTACAGGCTGTTTGTCACCAGGATCAGCCCCGGTGGGATGATCGCGCGCCAGACCCGGTCAACGCGGAACAGATGCCAGGCGGCGTTATACCCCAGAAACCAGAATAGCAGCGATACCAGCACGGTAAACACCAGGTCGTCCTGGTTAATACCACCCGTGAAGGCATCCACAAACCAGCGCAGCAGCCGCGTCAGCACGCTGTAGAAACCATCCAGCAGGCCGCCATCTTCGTTAATCGCAGCGATCAGTAAGACCATGCCGATGCCGTAGATGGCGCTCATCAGCAGCGCCAGCAGTTCGTTATACTGGCTGCGGGCCAGTAAAAAGCCAAACAACACACTGAGCGCGACCATCGGCAGCGTCGTGGCGAGCAGCAGCGGCCAACCGGCACGTTCCAGCGCCAGCACTGGCAGGATCAGCACGGCAATCGTGATGAGCAGGGCCAGAAAGTCACCGGGGGAGAACAGGGTGCGCCCGGTATGAATCAGGCGGCGGCGCCAGCGTTCGAGTAGGGCAGGTAGCGGGTTGAGTCGGGTCGTCATCGTCTCTCTGGATCGTTAAGCGTGCCGGGTGTTTCGGGCGCTCAGAAGAGCGCCCTTACAGTTTGCATTCGCGGGGACACAGCGGAATCCGTCCATGGTCGCATTATAGTGCACTGCTTCAGGTTACTCCAACGCATCCCTAAAATGGTGGGCAGGCTGAAATCGCTGTCACAGTATCGGAACGCACCCACCCGGAGACACTGCCCCCTTCGATTTGCGCTTCGATAAAGTACCAGATGCGCCCGTCAGCCGGGCCGCGCTCCTGGCGCAGCACATCAGCGGCAGCGCTTGCCGGCAGGAAGCCAATCACTGTATTGCGGGTGGATGGGTCAGGCCGGACACGTACCGGGTCGCCGCCGGGGTTGAAGATACGGCACAGTACCGATGGCGTACTCGTGATTGTGGGAATCGGCGTCTCGGTGGGCGTATTGCTGGGCGTGAAGGTCGGCGTGATAGTCGGTGTATGGGTCGGCGTCATGGTGTGGGTCGGTGTGTTGCTGGCCGTCACCGTCCACGAGGGCGTCACGGTAGGCGAGGGTGTGATCGTCAGTGACGCTGTTGAGGTCGGTGTGGGCGTATTACTGGCCGTCGGTGTGTTGCTCGGTGTGGGTGTATCGCTCGGCGTCGGCGTGTCGCTCGGTGTGGGCGTATTGCTGGGCGTGGCAGTAGGCGGCGGGAACAGCAGCGGAGACCACACATTCTGCGTACCGATCAGCGCGATCAGACCGATGAGAATGATCCCAGCCAGGATGAGGATCAGACGGGTGCGCCCCTGCTGGCGGTGGCGGCGTACCTGGTTCTCCAGGCGCTGCACTTCGGAGCGGCGGCCCAGGATACGGAATGGCTCATCCTTGACGGTTGCCAGCCAGGTTTCCGCCTCGCTGACATCGCCTTCTTCCAGCGCAAACTCAGCGCGTTCGAGGAAGCGCCCTAGCAAGTCGGTGACAACGGTGCGGTAACGGTTGTCCTGGGCGTAATCGTGCAGCCCGGCCAGCATAGACCGCGCCTGCGAGAGTTCGTTGTCGAAGTTTTGCGCCACCAGCGCCGATGCCCGCTCGATCACCTGCCGCGCCCGCTGCATGTCACTGGTTGCGGCGCGGGTTTCCAGCAGCGCCTCGGAAAGATTGGGGTCGCCGGGATCGAGTTTAACACCCAGTTCCAGCAGGTGCAGTGCCTCGCTGGAGAGCGTCAGTCGCTCTTCGAGTGAATTGGCGTTAGAAGCTCGCGTCAAGGCCGATTGTGACTGATTGTTGATCTGTGTCTTCAGTCCCAGGAGGCGGTTTTCAGCGTCCTTCATCAGTTGCAGGATACGCTGGCTGTCTGGCAGTACCTGGCGCAGCCGGGCGAGAATCCCCAGGATGTTCTGCAACTGAGCCACCTGGTCGGAAAGTGTGCCGCTTAATGTGGTCAGATCAACCGATACCCGGTCAGCATCCTGCTGGATACGCCGGATGGTTTCCAGTCGTTCTTCTGCCTGGGGGTCATTGGGGACAACGCGCAGGGCGCTTTCGTACTTCCGCAGCGCCTCCGACCAGTTATCGGTTTTGATGAGGCGGTCACCTTCGTTGAGCATGTCCCGTGCCAGTGCCAGGTCTTGAATATCGAGCAGCGCCTGTTCGGCGTCCTTCCAACTCGGCACGCCGTTGCGTTCGGCCAGGTCGCGGGCTTCCCGGTAGAGCCGTTCGGCCTCCTCGTAGTTCCCGGCGCGCACCAGCGAGTTCGCCCGGTTATAGGAGACGCGGGCATCGAATGGGATGCGGTGGTCGGGCACGACACCGCGAATCAGGTTGTCTTCGGCTTTCTGGCGGTAATCAAGGGCTGTGGGATTGCCCGGCTGCTGGCTGAGTACGCGGTTTGCCAGGTCTACCGTCTGTTGATAGTCACCGGAATAATAAGCCTGGGTGAGTTCGGAAAGTGTGTCTTCGATGTCCGACCCGGCATACAGCGGCCCGCGTCCTGGCATCCGCCGTGATGGCGCGTCCTGGCCGATCTCGCGTTCCGGGGCGGGGTAGCCGGATGACGTAGGATAAGCAGGGGGAGCCGGTGGCGCAGCGGGAACTGAAGACTCGGGCTTAGGCGGGGGCTGTGGAACACCATAACGGGTATATAAGTCACTCACACGTTGCGCGGCCTGCTGGGTGCGCCCGGCGGCCTGTTGCAGGAGTCCCAATACATCCGGGTCGCGCGAATCGAGCGCCAACGCCTCCGCCAGAATATCAATCGCTTCGTCTATGTCATCATCATCCCCGGCGATTTCGATGCGGATACGCGCCCGGCGTACTAACCCGCGTACTGTCGCCGCCGTAGGGGTCGTCGGGTTGCTCAAACGAGCAAGTTCGGCAAAAAAAGCCTGCGCTGCTGCTTCGTGGGGGGTGTTCTTGGCGTCTGTGAGCAGCGCCCGTGCCTGTTCCTCCAGCCGGGAAAGGCTGTCCGGGTCGTCCGGTAAGTGGTTAAGCTGATGGCGGAGTTCATCCAGCCGTTGTCGCAAATTGTCCATACCATATCCCATAATTAGGGGCAATCAGGTCGTACACGGTCAAGAAAAAGCTGACCCCTTGAAAGTTACCCTATTCATGCGAAGTGGGCAAGGGATATTTTGTCGGGCGTGTGTGCTGCCTTACCAGGTTTTGCTGACATTTGGGGATTTTACGGCGGCCTAGCTTCCGCGCAATTCAAGCAGGCGTTGGTATTGCCAATCTCGTTCTTTGGCTACGGCAGCCTCAGAGCCGGCGGCGCCGGTGGCTCTATGAATCGCCTGCAAGGTGTAAATTGCGGCGCCCATAGAATGAGCGGCAACGTGTGCTGTACCCACCGCCTGACCAGCGGCACGCGCGGCAGATCGGGCGGCATTGTCTTCTCCGACTTCGCGGGCGGCAGCATGAGCTGCAAGCGACGCTTTGCGTATAACCGCCATCTTAAACACGCCTGTATTGATCCAGGTCTGGAGTGTTTCGAGCGCTTGTCGGGGGCGCGGGTCATCTGGATACTTTTCCTCAAAATAGGGCAGAGCACGCTCAGCACAATCAATTGCCCAGACAGCTAATGTTTTTTGGTCCGTTTCCTTCACAAGCTCCACAAACGTGTCTCTTTGTCGTATAAGCGAGAAATCAGATTTTCCCATTTGATTATTCCCGGCAATCAGGTTGTGCTGCTATTCTAACACAGCGAACCCGATGTGCTGACAAGCCTCAAATATCAGTCCAGCTTAATAGAACTTGACGACAATATCGCTGATGATGTTCGCGGCATCCTCAGCGGCCTGCACAGCATGAAGCATGTGGCGATAGATTTCACGCAGTTTCATCATATTGACCACGTCTTGCAGGTCAGAGGGTTTCTTGAAGAGTTCGGCAATCGCCTCAGCATACAGGATTTCCATCCGATTCTCGATGGCCTTCGCCCGCACTGCGTGGCTGTCAGCGACGTTCGGGTGGCGCTCCAGCCGCTCTACCGCCAGCCGAATCTCCTCGGCGCTGCTGTGCAGCATGTCCGCCATCGTTTGCAGATAGTCATTCGGCTCCACGTCCAGAATGTCCATCTCGCTGGTCGTGGAGTAGGCATTGTCCAGCACATCATCAATCGCCCGTGACAGCCCGAACAGGTCTTCCCGATCAATCGGGGTGATAAAAGTGCGGTTGAGTTCATCAATCATCATGCGCCGCACTTCGTCGGCCTGTTTTTCAATATTGCGCACCTGGGCGGCATTTTTCTTGGTGGGTTTCTTCATATAGTCTTTCAGCGCCGCCGTACCTTCCACCACCAGGGCGGATTGTTCCACCAGGCGGGCGATGAAATGGTTTGGTTTGCGCCGGAACAACCCCTGGCGCCAGTTGCGGAATTGTGTGCGGAGTTTGCTGGTCATAGCGTTACCCTTTCCAGCAGATGATAGACGATGATGGTAATCAGCGCAGAAAACGGAAGTGTCAACAGCCAACCGGCCAGGATTTGCCGGACAACTCCCCAGCGAACTTTCTGGATACGGTCAGCACTGCCCGCCCCTAATATAGATGACGTGACAACCTGCGCCCCGCTCACTGGCCCGCCTAAGATGCCCGCCACGAAAATAATACCGGTTGACGTGAGTTGTGCGCCGAAGCCGTGTACCGGGCGAATCCGGTAGAACTTGCCCCCCAGTGTGTGGATCAGCCGCCAGCCGCCGGTGAGTGTGCCGATGCTGATGGCGAGGGCACTCAGCACAATCACCCATTCCGGTACGGCGAAGTGTGGCAGAATCCCGGTTGCCACCAGCCCGAGTGTCATCATGGCGATGATCTTCTGCCCATCATTGGCGCCAAACGAGATCGCCATAAACAGTGCCACCAGGATTTGCCCCCGGTTGAACCAGCGGTTGATGTGAGGATCAGCCCATTGCGAGAAAAAGTAAATCAGCCGCATCACCAGGAACGCGACAAATAGCCCCAGCACCGGGGAGAGAAACAACGCCACCAACACTTTGACCAGTCCGCCAAATTGGATCGACTCCGCGCCAAACCCGGCCCAGCCCGCGCCTATGATGCCGCCGATCAGCGATTGTGAAATGCTGGAAGGGATGCGATTCCACAGGGTAAAACTGCTCCACAAGATCGCCCCCACTAACGCAGCAATGACAACGCGGGGCGTAATGGCCTGCGGGCTGATAAAATCAACGGCGATGGTATTGGCGACAGCAACCCCCAGGGCGAACGGCCCGATGCCGATGCCGATGGCAGCCAGCAGCAAAGCCGGGCGTGGCGCTAATGCCCGCGACGAAATAATCGTCGCAACGACACTGGCCGAACCATGCAGGCCATTCAGGTACCCGTAGGCTACCGATAAAAACAGAATAATCGCAATGGATACGAGCACATCTACCGCCACTTAAGTTTAAGATTATATTAAGAATACACGACATTCCTTAATATATCAACCCCTGCTGGCGTGTTGGGTTTGTTCAAGTTGCTCTATTCTGGTCTGACAAAGCCAGATGCTGCGGAGAAAAGGAAACAAAAATCCCCGCTCCACCGGAGGGGGATTCAACAAGCTCAGCAGGATGATAACTTCCCGCTCAATGTATTGGTTTACGATCCACCTTGTGCATTTTGCTTAGAATACGTTACGGCTTAGTACTTCCGCACCAGGGATTTATAGACGGGTGGCTGGCGGTTCTGGATGAACTGGAATTCTTCGCGGTACTTCCGCACTTCATCCAGGTCAATCCGGGCGACGGCGAAGCCTTCCAGCGGCGCGCCGGTTTCAGGGTCGGTTTCGCTGGCAAGCGAGGCGTGTACTTGCCCACGCGGGCCAACGACCATGCTCTCACCGCCGAAGTTGAGCGTCACGTCTTCGCCAATGCGATTGGCGGCGGCCATGAAGATCGAGTTTTCGTATGCGCGGGCGCGGATGTAGGTTTTCCACTCGTCAATATGGGATGCCTCCCAGTTTGCCATCACGCAGATGATTTCCGCGCCATCCAGCGCCAGGCTGCGGGCGACTTCCGGGAAAGCCAGATCGTAGCCAACCATCAGGCCGATGTTGCCGATTTCAGTGGGGATAATGGGTAGTTTGAAGCCCTCACGGAAGGCCATCCGCTCTTCGCCGCGCAGGTGGATTTTGTTATAGACATCCAGCAGTTCGCCATCCGGCCCGACCAGTATCGCCGAATTATACAGCACACTTTCGACACGTTCTTTTGTCACCATGCCAAAGGCGATATAGATGCCGTATTCATTAGCCCGCTGTGCCAGCAGATTGATCGTCGGGCCGGGGATACGTTGGGCGAGTTCGGTGAAGCGTACTCCCAGCTCGTTACCGCTGGTGACGAGTTCCGGGAACACAATCAGGTCTACTTTCTGTTGCGAGGCAATCTTAGAGATGGTTTCGGTCATCTTGACCAGATTCTCTTCCGGTTCGCCCAGTTTGGGTCTCATCTGGACGGTTGCTACCGTGATTTCGCGCATAAACGATCATCCTTTTACCAAGAGCCGATCTGCTATATAGGTTCATTGTACCCGCAACTGCGATTTTGCACGACCCACAGTTCGTACCAGACTGGTGTACAATAGACGCGAAATGGTCGCCAGCCCGGCAGGGGCGTGGCCTGCAAGACACCAATGAAACCGAGGGGACAGAATATGCTGCGCACTTTTTTCCTGATCGTGTCCGTTTGCCTGGTGGTGAGTATCGCTGCGGCTCAGACCGCGCCAACTCCGGTGACGGTTGCACCTGATGACCCGCGTCCGGCGGTATGTGCCGCGCCCGCGCTGCCAAATTTCACCGCGCATATTGTCGTCCCCGGTGACCGGTTGGTGGATTTACTGGCGGGCACGCAGGGCTTCAGCCTGACGCAGATTGCGGCGCTGAACTGCCTGGATGACCCGGCTGCGCTACCGGTAGGCGCGGTGATCTGGCTGCCGCCATCCGGGACAGACCTCATTACTACTGAGCTGTTCGACGCCGACCCGGTCACCGATACAGCAGAAATCATCAGTTTAGCCGCCAGCAGCCCGGAAACCAACAATGAGGCGGGTATTTCATTCACCTGGGAAGCCATCGGCACAGCGGCCTATTTTTATGCCTGCCCACCTGACTCCGCAGCGCCTTGCCCACGTCCGGCGGATGCCCGCCCCGTCCCTCTGGCGTACACGACGCCGGTATTCAGCGGATTCCGCGCCGCCGGTATGGTGCGCTATCGTCTGGAAGTGGTGGATGGGGCAGCACAGACGAGCCAGGATGTGACGGTCAATATCACCTGCGCCCAGGCCATGCTCGCCGTGTACAGCGGCTACCAGACCTGCCCGGATGCCGCGCCGCTTTATACCGCCGCTGCCTGGCAGTCGTTCGAAGGCGGTGTCATGATCTGGTGGTCAGATACATCGCAAATCTGGGTACTCACGGAAAACGATCAACGGGTACGCATTTACGACGACACCTACCAGGAAGGCGACCCCGATCCGGCAGACTCGGCTCCCGAAGGATTCATCACGCCGGTACGTGGCTTCGGTAAATTGTGGTCGGCGCTGGGCGGGGCAGAGTCCGGCCTGGGATGGGCGCTCGCGGCGGAGACGGGTTACCAGGTTGCCCGCCAATCCGCCGGACAGGTCTCGTATACCACCTACCTGCAAGGGCCGGATACCGGCGTTTTTGCGATCACCTTTGTGCCGGGGCAGGATGCCGGGTACTGGGTAGCGGTAGAGCAGTGAATTAGGTAGAAAGGACGCCCGGCATGGCCCGGATTACCCAACGGATAGGATTTACCCGCTACGAAGCTGATGAGCATTATAAACTCGCGTTGGACGCCTACCGGAAGAACCGTTTTGATACGGCGATCACGCATATGGACGACGCGATCATCCTGCTGCCCACCAAAGCGGAATACTACGCGACTCGCGGCTTTTTTTACCTGGAAGATGATGTCAAACATAAGGCGTTGGCCGATTTTGAGAAGGCGCTCAAGATCAACCGGCTAGAGATGCTGGCTCACTATGGGCGAGGGGTAATCGCCTACCAGGACGGCAACATGGAGGAGGCGCTGGCCCACTTCACCGACGCCTATAAAGCCGCACCTAACCGCCCGGAAACCCTGTATTACATGGCGCTGGTGTATCACCGCCAGCGGAACAATGCTGTCGCTAAACAGTGGATGGAACAGGCACTAGGGTTGTTCGAGGCCGCCGACGACAAGCGCAAGAGTGACGCCGCCCGCTGGTTGAAAGAGATCGAGCGGGCGCTGGAGACGCAGGCGCTGCCGGGGCCGGGCAAGGCATTATAGCGGCACGAGGTGGCAAGGCAAGTAATGTTGACGTGCACTGTGATTGCCGCGCCGGGAGTTGTACAAATGGCCTCCTCGTACAGACAGATGTGGGATCGCTCCGCCTGCTCACGGGAGAAGCCATTCTGGGGCGTTAGTCAGTCCCCTTAATTAAAAAGGAGATTCCATCCCCTCGCCACATTTTTCCCCGATTCCGGACTCATCATCCCCGCCGGTTTGTGCTATCGTTATTCCGGTGCAACCTGCAATTCGGAAGGCGATATACTCTATGACGGAAACCTACGTTGTGACCGGGGGCGCGGGCTTCATCGGGTCGCATATCGCGGAACGCCTGCTCAACGACGGCCACCGGGTGCGCGTGGTGGATAACCTCGTGACCGGCAGCCGGAGCAACCTGGCGCATCTGCGCGGCGACCTGGAATTTTACGAGGTCAGCATCACCGACCAGGACGCGCTGCCCCCCATTTTTGCCGGTGTGGATTACGTGTTTCATCAGGCGGCGCTGCCCTCTGTCCCCCGCAGCATTGACGACCCGCTCACGACGCACCATACCGCCGCCACCGGCACGCTGAATGTGCTGATTGCGGCGCGAGATGCCGGGGTCAAGCGCGTGATTTATGCTGCGTCATCGTCAGCCTATGGCAATATCGCCGGGGATGCCAAAACCGAGGAAATGCCACCCCATCCACTTTCGCCTTATGCCGTTTCCAAGCTGGCCGGGGAGTTCTACTGCCAGTCGTTCTACCAGGTGTACGGGCTGGAAACCGTGTGCCTGCGTTATTTCAACGTGTTTGGCCCGCGCCAGGACCCGCTTTCACAGTACGCGGCGGTTATCCCCTTGTTTATTACGGCGATGCTGGACGGACAACCGCCTACGATCTACGGTGATGGCCTGCAATCCCGCGATTTCACTTATATTGACAATGTCGTACACGGCAATCTGCTGGCGCTGCGTGCGCCGGGCGTGGGTGGAGAAATGCTCAACCTGGCAACCGGCGGGCAGATCACCCTGCTCGACCTGATGAACAAGCTCAACGCGCATTTAGGGACGGCCTTCGAACCGATCCATGCCGCAGCGCGCCCTGGCGATGTCAAGCACTCGCGTGCCGGAATTGAGAAGGCACAGCGGCTCCTGGGCTATGAGCCGGTCGTGGATTTCGACGCAGGGCTGGCGCAAACGGTTGCCTGGTACCAGGGAATCGCGTAGCGATGCGAGTCGTGCATGTCATTAAGGTGACCGGGATTGCCGGGGCGGAGCGCCATTTGCTCACGCTGCTGCCTGCCTTGCAGGAGCGCGGTGTTGAGGTGCATCTTGTGCCGCTGACCGAGCCGGACAACCCGGTGGCGGATTTTGTCAATGCGCTGCAAGAACGAGAAGTCACAGTTCACCCGATGGTCATCCGGCATGACGCCGATATACGAATGGCCTGGCGTTTGCGTGACCTGTTCCGCCAGTCAGCGCCGGACATCGTCCATACACACCTGCTGCACGCTGATTTATACGGCATTCCGGGGGCGAAACTGGCGGGCGTGCCGGTCATCATCACTGGGCGGCACAATGACAACGCCTTCCGCCGTCGTTTCCCCGTGCGACAGATCAATCAGGGGCTGTGGCGGCTGGTGGATGCAGGAATCGCCATTTCGGATTCCATCGCCCGGTTTGCGCGGGAGATCGAAGGCGCACCCGCCGCGAAAGTCCACCGCATTTACTACGGGCTGGACTTCGACCCGCACGCGGTTGACCGGAATGAATCCCGCCGGGCGCTGCGGGATGACCTGCGACTTGCCCCGGAGACGCCCCTGGTGGGGATTGTGTGCCGTTTGGTGGAGCAAAAAGGGCTGGTCTACGGACTGCGGGCGTTCAGCAAAGCTGCCGCCGAGTCTCCGGCGCACCTGGTCATTGCCGGGGATGGCCCACTGCGGGCTGCGCTGGAAGCTGAAGCGCAGACGCTCGGCATCGCTGACCGGGTACACTTCCTCGGCTGGCGCGATGATGTGCCGCACTTGATGGCTGCGCTCGATGTATTCCTGCTGCCGAGCCTGTGGGAAGGGTTCGGCCTGGTGCTGCTGGAAGCGATGGCGCAGCAAACCCCGATTGTCGCCAGTGCCGTGAGCGCCATCCCGGAAATCGTCATTGACGGGCAAACCGGCCTGCTCGCTCCGCCGCGTGCTGTGGATGGGCTGACGGGGGCGCTGCTCCGGCTGCTGAGTGACCTGCCGTTGGCGCGCCACCTGGGGCTGATGGGGCAGGAACGCCTGGAAACTACGTTCAGCGCCAGGGCAATGATTGAGGCGACACACGAGTTATACCGTGAGTTGCTGAAAAATCGCTAATTTCCCTCTTATAGAAACAAAAGAATTTTCCTGTATATTATAGTCTCCACTAATTATATATACCCATATACAGGAGACCGATGAACATCACGACAGCACCTAAACCCACTCAGGTACTGCCTATTCTGCGCCCTTTCCAACGCTTCTTTAAAACTGAGGCTTCCAGCGGCATTTTGCTGCTGGCCTTCACCGTCATCGCGCTTATCTGGGCCAACTCGCCCTGGGCAGCATCCTACGAAAGCCTGTGGCAGACTCCCGTCACCATCGGTGGCGGCATACTTTCGCTCACCAAGCCATTGATCTTATGGATTAACGATGGCCTGATGGCGGTTTTCTTCTTCCTGGTCGGCCTGGAAATCAAGCGTGAAATCCTGGTCGGTGAACTGGCGTCGTTCCGGCGGGCGGCGCTGCCCGTTATCGCGGCGCTGGGCGGCCTGCTCACCCCGGCGCTGATCTACACTTTGTTGAATGCCGGGCAGGAAAGCGCAGCCGGTTGGGGGATTCCCATCGCTACCGATATTGCCTTCGCCCTGGGAATTATGGCGCTCCTGGGAGACCGTGTGCCAACCTCGCTCAAAATCTTCCTGACCGCGCTGGCGATTGTGGATGACCTCAGCGCGGTGCTGGTGATTGCCTTGTTCTATACGGCGGAAATTGCCTGGGTAAGTTTACTGGTCGGCTTCATCGCGTTGGGGATTTTGTTCCTGCTTAACCGCCTGGGTGTGCATAATAGCCTGATTTACGCTGTTTTAGGCATCGTTGTCTGGGTGGCATTCCTGAAGTCCGGCGTTCATGCCACCATCGCCGGGGTACTGTTGGCGCTCACGATCCCGGTACGTACACATCTGAACCCCGATCATTTTATCCGCGACAGCCGGGGGCTGCTCGACAAATTTGAACATGCTGGCGATAACGGCAACGGCGAAAGCGTTTTGGTGAACGAAACCCGTCAGGCTGCCGTCCACGCCCTGGAAGCCGCAGCGGGACAGGTACAGGCGCCCTTGCAGCGCATCGAGCATAATCTCGTCCCCTGGGTGGCCTTCTTTATTATGCCGGTTTTCGCGCTGGCGAATGCCGGTGTCGCTCTGAGTGGCGACATTGGCGCGACGGTATCGCAACCGGTTACGCTGGGGGTGATCTTCGGGCTGGTGATCGGCAAGCCGTTGGGAATTACCCTGTTTTCGTGGCTGGCGGTGCGCGTTGGCCTGGCAGATAAACCGGCAGATGTCACCTGGGGGCAATTGCACGCCGTCGGTTGGCTGGCTGGAATAGGTTTCACGATGTCGCTGTTTATCGCCGGGTTAGCTTTCGGCGGAATAGAACTGCTGCCTCTGGCGAAAACCGGGATTCTCATTGCATCGCTCATCGCCGGGATGATCGGTTATGTCCTGCTGCGCCGCCAACTGGCCTGACCGTCACTGACTTCCAGTGTGGACGCCACCCCGGTCATTGACTACAATGCGGGAGCGTATCATCAAGCCGCTGGCGGAGTCAGACATGGATAACCATTCAATTGAGAGCGTGATTCAGGATGAACTGGAACTGGTCGCGGCGATCAAGCACACCTCAAACCGGCTGGCGCTGCCGGTGGTGCTGGTGCTGGTGAAGACGCTGGTGCTACCGCTCCTGGTCTTCATGCTGCTGGGTCTGGTCGGCGTGTTGGCCCGCCAGTATGTAGACAATGCCTTCCAGGATGAATTCCTTAGCTTTACGACCACGCTTTCCAGCTACATCGTCCTGCTGGGCGGCACATGGTACACGTTACGCTGGTCAGACCGCCGCTTTGGCGGGGCCAGCCTCATCAAAGGGCTGGGGGGGGTGCTGCGCCAGGTTGCTCGCCTCGAAACGGCTATTGAGGGAGCGAAAGCCTCCGGCGATACCGACCCGGCCACTGCCGAAAGATTATCCAGCATGGCCTATGCCGCCTGGGAGCATTACACCGGCGTGATGCAGGCCGCCGGATTTTCGGTTGACTCTACCGCCCCGCCCGAAGGGTAGCATAACCCGGCGGCAGTTCTCCCTGCCAAAACAGACGATTTCAATTCATACGCCCGTGTGGTTTCAGTGAACACCGCACGGGCGTTTGTGTTTGGTCGCTGGCAAAATAACCATCACGGATTTCAAACGCAAATTTGGGATTGGGTAGGCCAACCTTAAGTAATGATATGTAATTTACGCCCTACAATGAATTTATTCGATTACGCGGAATACACAGTTGAGGCTGGCGAGGATCGCTGGAGCGAGTATCAAATGCTGTCATTACTCCTGTGGGGTAGTGTGTCGAAAACGGTACAGTAGACGAGTTTTCCTTCTACAAGTAGGAGACATCAACATGGTTAGCAGACTGATAAAGATTGGTTTGGCGGGAATTATAGTAGGTTTCATATTAACAGGGTGTGCCCCTTCCAATGGACAGCCTGAAACGAATGTTCGAAGTGCTGAAAAAGTGTCATTAAGCTTTCAGCTAGGCTGGGTCCATGAATATTCTGCCGCCGGACAGTATATGGCTATCGAAAATGGGCGTTACTCCGATGAAAATCTGACTGTAACCCTGATTGAGGGCGGATTCGGCGAAACTGGTTTCATTGAACCGATTGATGCGGTAGTCAATGGGACGGCGGATTTTGGCGCGACCAGTATTTCCAGTCTCCTCACGGCTCGCGCTGCCGGGAAGCCCGTTGTAGCAATAGCGACTATCAATCAGCACAGCCCTTTCGCGTTGATCTCTCTGGCAGATCGAGGAATCAACCGTCCCCGTGACCTGATTGGTAAAACGGTATCTGTCGCCCAAGGCGGCGCAATGTTGAGCTATGAGTCCTTTTTATCCACACAGAACATAGACCCGGAATCAGTACAGTTGATTCCGCGAACTGACTTTGGAGTGGAGCCGCTGATTAACGGCGACGTGGATGTCCTGGGCGGCTGGATTATCAATGAAAATGTAGCGCTTGGAGAAGCAGGTTATGAGACGAATTTTATTCTCCTGAGCGACTATGCCATTGACTCGTATGACACGCTGATTTTCACCACTGAGGATATGGTGAATAATCGCCCGGATGTGGTCGAGCGGTTTCTTCGGGCAACGCTGCTGGGATGGCAGGATGTGATCAGCAATGCCGATCAAGCTGCCAAGATAACGGTGAAATATGGTACTGACTTAGTTCAGGAAGAACAACTGCGCCGGCTTGAAGCCTTCATTCCGCTTATGAGTTCAGCGGGCAGTCGGACTGGACTTATGTCGGCGGAGGTCTGGGATTTTAACTATCAACTTTTGCTGGATGGTGGTCTGCTCGAAGCGCCGGTGGATGTTCAGTCAGCTTACACCCTGTCCTTCTTAAATCGAATCTATGACGATAACCAGTAAGCACTAGGGGCACACGTATCGTCATGTGTCTTTTCACCTATTGCTCAGTGTAATCACGGTGGGAGGAGAAGAAAGTATGAATACAGAAACAAACCACATACGGGTGCCAGCCTGGCGGCGTTTGCGCTCGAATCTGGTTCTTTATGCCGTTTTGTTGGCGATCATCCCTGTGATCCTCGTATCTTACGTCAATTACGGCCAGACCCTTGCCCATGATGAAGAGACGATCTTGGATACCCTTAACCTGGAGGCGAACGCAAAACAGGATGCTATTGAAACCTGGCTTGCTTCGTCAAACCTGCAATTTGACTCTTTTCTCGCATCGTCTAGTAACTACTCTTATCTGGTATTGTCTGCTATCCCTAAAATACCATCAGACGCGCCATCAAACTCCGTTAACCGACTGCTGGCCTCTGCCATCAGTTTTGAAACGAACGAAGCGCAACTCTACACCGAATTGTTTATCTACGATGAAACCGGGCGCATTCTCTTCTCGTCTGACATCAATCAGGTCGGGAAAGTCGTTTCTCGCCAACCGTACTTTGAGCCTAGTCTGAACGGTAGCTATATCCAATTTCCTTACTACCAGGTTGGCAGCTCTGACTTGACTATGATGATTACTCGCCCGCTGCTTTCTACGGAAGGTCGCCTGGTCGGTGTGGTCGTGGGGCGGTTAAATCTTGAAACACTCAGTGCGATCATTGAACGTGCGTCTATAGATCGTGATACGAATGAGACCTTTCTCATTAGCCGGGAAAATAATTTCCTGATCACGCCCAGCCGATTTCCCGGTTATGGCTTTAACCGTTCGTATCAGGACCCGGCCATTAATGCAGCCCTGAACGGTGAAGATGGTCAGGAAGAGTACGATGACTATCGCTCTGTGTCCGTTTTTGGTGTGTACCGGTGGATACCTGACTTGCAGGCTGGTCTGATTACCAAAATTGACAAGACAGAGGCACTGAATGAAACCAACGAGGTGTTGAATACGACGATTCGTTTGGCTGGTGGTGTGGCACTGATCGCCGCTCTCATCGGTTTCTTCGTGGCGACGGCGGTTGCTCGTCCTATTATCGCGCTGACGAATATGGCGGTACAGGTCGCACAGGGGAACCTGGACGCACACTTCGATGTGCGGGTACACAATGAAATCGGCGTACTTGCCGACACATTCAACAATATGACCAGCCAGCTACGCGAATTCATTATTTCACTGGAAGACCGCGTGAATGAGCGTACCCGTGACCTGCAAGCGGTGACGGACGTGAACACCCAGATTTCTACCATTCTGGAAGTAGATCGCCTGTTGCAGGACGTGGTAGACCTGACGAAAGAGCGGTTTGGTCTGTACCATGCCCACATTTACCTGCTGGATGAAACCAACCGGACGCTGACATTGACGGTAGGCGCCGGGCACGTTGGGCGGCAGATGGTGGCTGAAGTCCGCACAATTGATATGACGAACCAGCAGAGTATTGTTGCCAGCGCGGCCCGCAGCCGGCGGGGGGTCATCATTAATGACGTGCGCAAATCCGCGACTTTCCTGCCACATCCGCTGCTGCCGAATACGGCATCTGAACTGGCGGTGCCGCTGGTTTCCCGCAACGAACTGATGGGTGTACTGGATGTCCAGAGCGACACTCCTGGCTACTTTACCCAGGATGTGCTGGGTGTGATGGAACTGCTGGCCGGCCAGGTCGCTAGCGCTTTGAGTAATGCCAGTCTGTATGAGGCCGCTGAACGCACCAGCCGTTACGAGCGAGCGATGGGTAACATTGACCGCCAGATTCAGGGCGCAGCGGATATGGACGAAATTTTGCAGATTACGGTACGTGAACTGGGCAAAGCCCTGCGCGTTCCGCACACAGCGATTGAACTACAGATAGGGGGCGGCAATGGCGCTTCTGATGACGAACCCCGTAATTGAGCGCAGATCTGTGGGAATTGGGGAGATGATGAACTATGGAAGGTAAAGCTAAGGCCTCTGGCGGGCGATCTCGTCTCAATCTAAGAAGCCATCTGGCCCGGAAAATTCTTATCCCGGTGACGGTTGTTCTACTGGTGGCCGTCGTGCTGCTGGTGGCTTTCTTCGCGTTTAACTCGGCGCAGATTACGCTGACGGCGGAAGATGCCAACTACCGCGAAGCGTATTCGGCGGCCTTAGCCCAGCTCAATACCCGCAAGCAGCAGGCGCTGGCGCTGGCAATCTCTATTGCCGACAATCCGATTGCCCAGGAGGCGCTGGCGAACCAGGATCGAGAAGCCCTGGTCGCCGCTTTCAGCCCGCTCTACCAGCAACTTGACGCTCAATTTGATATTCCCCAGGCGCAGTTCCATCTGGCGCCAGCGACTTCGTTCCTCCGCCTGCACGACCTTGAAAAATGGGGCGACGATCTGTCATCTTTCCGGTCAACGGTTCTGGAAACGAATACGACCGGGCAGCAAACAGCAGGCATCGAAGTGGGGCGCGGCGGCCCGGGTATTCGCGGTGTTGTGCCAGTCATGTATCAAGGGCGGCAGGTCGGCTCGTTCGAAATCGGTCTGAACATTGATGTTTCTATGCTTCAGCGCTTCCAGGAACTTTACGGTGGCGAATGGCATATCATCCTGAATCCCGATATCGCAAGCCTGGCGACCCTCGGCGGTTTCCAGATCGAGACGCCAGGGCCGGTGGCGAACACGCTCAGTTTCGCCGCGACCAACGAAAGCTTTGCGGAGCGCGACCCAGCGGTTTATCAGCAGGTTTTGCAGAATGGCGAAATTGTCATCAACCGCGTTGAGTCACTTGATGTCCCTTATGGTGTGATTACCGGCCCGTTACGTGACTACAAAGGCCAGATCATCGGCGCGATTCAGGTCGAATTTGACCGCAGCGCCGTTATCACTCAGATCAATCAGGCGAGCGTGCAGATTGTCGTTGTCGGTCTTGCACTATCCGGTCTGGGGCTGGGCTTCCTGCTCATCTTTATCCAGCGGATGCTTCAGCCGGTAGCCAGCCTGACGCACAATGTTGAGTTAGTGGCGCAGGGTAACTACAACGTACAGGTGACGGCCAGCACCCAGGATGAATTGGGTGTATTGGCGCAGGGCTTCAACGAAATGACCACGCGGCTTCGTGACTCGTTCAGCACGCTGGAGTCACGGGTGGCCGCCCGTACCCACGACCTGGCGACAACAGTGGAAGTCGGCCAGCTTGCCACCAGCATCTATGAAGAACAGGAACTCACGCCGAAGCTGGTTGAATATATCCGCGCACAGTTTGGCCTGTACTATACGCAGATTTACTTCATTGATGAAGCCCGCCGTTATGCTGTGCTGCGGCATGGCACGGGAAATGCAGGCAAGGAATTACTGGCGCGACAGCACAAGCTTGATCTGGCGCAAACTTCGATTGTGGCGCGGGTGGTGCAGACAAGAGAACCGGTGCTGGTCGCGAATACCGAAACCAGCGATATTCACCGCCCCAACGCACTCCTGCCGGATACCCGCTCGGAAGCTGCTCTACCGCTGGTGGCCGGTGATGAGGTTTTCGGTGTGCTGGATATGCAGGCGGAGCGAGCCGGAACGTTTAACCCGGAAAACCTATCGGTGTTCCAGGCGATGGCGAATCAGGTCGCATCGGCGCTGCGGGGCGCACAAGCGTACAGCCGCGCTCAAGAAGCCATTGAACGCGCTGAGACCATCAACCGCCGCCTGACCAGTGATACCTGGAAGGGCTACCTGGGCAAGTCGAAGGCCGCTGGTCGTATCGGGTATGAATACAATCTGGAATCGCCGCAGCCGCTCAGCCACGAACTAAAACACACGCCGGAAAAAGTGGTCGAAAAAGATCGTGCTACGCAGCCGATTCTCTTGCGCGGCCAGCAGATCGGTACGCTGCTGGTGCAGGAAGATAATGACTGGCGCGAGTGGCGGCCTGATGAACTCACCCTGATCGAAGGGGTGGCAGGCCGTGTCGCCCAGGCGGTTGAGCAGTTCCGCGCTTTCGACGAGACGCAGTCCGCGTTGCAGGCAACTGAGGCACTTTACCGGGTCAGCGGCGAAGTCAACCGGGCGGCGACACTGGATGATATCCTTCAGACCCTGGTGAATTTAACCGCTGTCGGTCAGTTTGACCGGGCGAACTTCCTCATGTTTGATCGTCCCTGGGTGGATGAAAAACCGGACACAGCGACAGTGATGGCCGTGTGGGAGCGTGATGGCAGTGCGCCGCGCGCCCCGCTTGGAACAGTCTATCCTGTGGCGGCGTTCCCGTTCATTGACACGATGGAAACTGACAAGCCATTTATCGTAGCGGATCGCGACTCGGATGCACTGGCAGACGAGACTCTGCGGGCTGTGCTACAGCAACTGGGGATGCGCAGTATCGTGTTCTTTGCCCTGGTTGCCAATAATGAATGGGTAGGGCTGCTCACCGCTCAGTCCGGAAGCCCGCGCAGTGTCAGTGACGACCAGGTGCGGCAGTTGATTAGTATATCCGGCCAGGCAGCGAACGTGATCCAGAACATCCGACTGCTGGAACAGGCGCGAAAACGCGCTCTGGAAATGGAAACGGTAGCTAACGTAAGCGCCGCCGCCACGACCATTCTGGATGTTGACAGACTGCTTCAGACAGTGGTGGATCTGACCAAACAGAGCTTTGACCTCTACCACGCGCATGTATACCTGCTGAATGAAACCGGGGACACGTTGGTACTGTCTGCTGGCTCAGGTGATGCCGGCCAGGTCATGAAGGATCACGGCCACAGCATCGCACTTGATCGTGAAGTCAGTGTGGTGGCGACTGCTGCCCGCACCCGGAAAGGTATCATTATCGGCGATGTTACCCAGAACCCGACACACCTTCCGAATCCACTTCTGCCGGAAACCCGGTCAGAAATGGCTGTGCCGATGGTTGTGGGTGAAGAGTTAGTCGGCGTGCTGGATGTGCAGTCGCAGCAGGTTAACCGCTTCACTCTTGAAGACCTGCGTATCCAGTCCACATTGGCTGACCAGATTTCCGTGGCCGTAGAAAATGCCCGCGCCTACCAACGCCAGCTTGAAACCGCCGAAAAGTTGCGCGAGGTTGACCGGCTCAAATCACAGTTCCTGGCGAACATGAGTCATGAACTGCGGACGCCACTTAACTCGATTATTGGTTACTCCGAGGTGCTGCTGGATGGTATTGACGGCGACCTGACGGAAGATGCCATTGAAGATGTCGAAGCCATTCACAGCGGCGGCAGACATCTGCTGACCATGATTAACGAAATCCTTGACCTGGCGAAGATTGAAGCCGGGCAAATGAAGCTGGAACGCCGTCGGACCGAGTTAGAAGAAATCGTGACTGATGCAATACACACCAGCCAGATTCTTGTGAAGGATAAGTCGGTTGAGTTGAAAGTGATCGCTGAACCAGACATGCCGCCCGTGTTTGGCGACCCGATTCGTATTCGCCAGATCATCCTCAATCTGTTGAGTAATGCGGCAAAGTTCACCGAAAACGGCGAGATTGTCGTGAGCTATGGATCGCAGGATAACCAGACGGCCTTTGTCAAAGTTCAGGATACGGGTATCGGGATGTCACCCGAAGGGCTGACCGTGATTTTTGAACAGTTCCAGCAGGTGGATGGCTCGTCTACACGCCGCGCCGGTGGTACGGGATTGGGGCTGACCATCACCCGATACCTGGTTGATATGCACCAGGGCGAGATCTTTGTCGAAAGCGAACTGGGCAAAGGGTCAACTTTCTGGTTCACACTGCCGCTTTACGTTGCCGAAGAAGTCCCTACTCTGGAGGCCAAATAGTTCATGCCCTCTCTGTTTACAAAGGTGGTTTGCCTGGAATGTCAGCATGAAGTAACCGCCGAAATCGGGCTGACAGCCTGTCCGCAATGTGGTTCCAACTGGTTGGATGCACAGTATGACTATACTACGGTGGCGGGTCTCTGGCCCGCCACGCTGGCGTCTCGTGAACGTTCGATGTGGCGATATGCTGAGCTGCTGCCACTGGATGCGCCGGATGCCGATTTGCTGATGGGCGAAGGGTTTACCTCCCTTAATCGGTTGCCACACTATGAGCGGTTGTATGGTCATCCCCACATCTATATGAAAGATGAGCGCCAGGGGCCGACCAGTTCATTCAAAGACCGGCAGGCGGCGCTTTCGGTGCAGGCCATGTCCCGCGCCGGCATAAAAGAGTGCGTGCTGGCCTCTACCGGCAATGCCGGGGTCGCCTATGCCGCTTACTGCGCCCGCGCCGGGATCAAGCTGTGGCTCTTCCTGACAAGCCTGGCGATTGGCGATAAACTACGTGAGGCCGCCCTGTATGGTGCGGAAGTTGTGCGTGTTTCTGGCACGTATGACGAAACCAAGTATGTCGCGGCGGAATTCGCCCGGCGTAAGGGCATTCACCTTGACCGGGGCGCGAAGGCCATCCCCGGCAAGGAGAGTATGAAAACCCTGGCCTACGAGATTGCCGAGCAGCTTGGCCTGAAACTTCACCCCGACCAACCGGGCAAATGGCAGGCTCCAGACTGGTATATCCAGGCGGTGAGCGGTGGTATTGGCCCGCTGGGCGTATCGAAGGGTTTCAGCGAACTCTACCGGATGGGCCTGATTGACCGGATGCCGAAGCTGGGCATTGTCCAGGCGGCAGGGTGTGCCCCGATGGTCAAGGCCTTCCATGCCGGACAGACCAAGGCCGCCCCGGTTATCCCCAAGACACTGATTACCGTACTGGCTACGGGCGACCCCGGCCATGCTTACACGCTGCTGCATGACACGGTGTCAGGTAATGGCGGTGCGATGGTGTCCGTTGATGACGGTAAAACGTTCGAGGCCATGCGCCAGTTGGCGCGGCATGGCGGTTGTTCGGTAGAACCGGCGACTGCGGTGGCGTTTGCCGGGCTTGAACAGATGCTGGCCGATGGCACGATTAAGACGGACGAGGTGGTTGTTGTCAACTGTTCCGGCCATACGTTCCCGGTGGAGAGTCACATTCTGGGCGACCAGTTGGTACTTGACCTCGAACTGAACCCGGCTGAGCAGGCACGCGAAGAAGGACTGGACGCTGCGATTCGCAGCCTGGACGAACAGGCAACTTCCATTCTGATTGTGGATGATAACCCGAATGACCGCCGCCTGATCCGCCGCTTATTGCAGCGTTACAAACGCTACCGGATTCATGAAGCGGGCAGCGGGAACGAAGCGCTGCGCCTTGTCCGGGAGCAGCAGCCCGACCTGATAATTGCTGACCTCACCATGCCGGAGATGGATGGTTTTACCTTACTGGAAAATCTTAAGAATAATCCACAGACCGCCCACATTCCGGTGACGGTAGTTTCCGCCAAAAATCTCTCCGAGAACGATGCCAGACTGCTCAACGAGTACAGCGAATCTGTATGGGCGAAGGGTGGGTTTGAAACCCGCCAGTTGGTGGATCATATTGCGGAAAAGCTGGGACATTCACCCAGTACGCCGTCCCGCGCTCAGCCGGCCAGGTCAGGCATGACTCAGGCAGATAAGCCCGTCGTTACAGCGGACATGGAAACCATTGTCATCGTAGAAGACAATCCCTATGATCGGCGGTTGGCGCGGCGGTTGTTAGAAAGCGGCGGCTACTACCGCGTGGTTGAAACGTCCAATGGGCGTGATGGTCTGAAAGCCATTTATACGTATCGTCCGGCGCTGGTGCTGCTCGACCTGATGCTGCCGGAGATGGACGGCTTTTCAGTGTTGGAGGCTATGCGCGGCGACAGCACTTTGCGAGATATTCCGGTGATTGTTATTTCTGCAAAGGACCTTTCGCAGCAGGAGCGCGATACACTGGCGAACCAGATTTTATCCATCATCACGAAGGCTTCATGGGATAACAAGCACTTTCTTGACGCCGTGCAAAATGCGCTAAAGTAGGTGTTTTGCAGCGTGTGATTAGCCAGGAGCATATCAACTTGAGTCAGATACTTATTATTGAGGATAACGAACAGAATGCGCGGATGGCGGCCAAACTGCTGCGCAATGCCGGGCATGAGGTCATCGTCGCCGAAGATGGTGAATCCGGCATGATAGTGCTGCTGGAAACACCACCTGACCTGGTGCTGGTTGACCTGGGGCTGCCGGATATTGACGGGCAGACAATTGTGGCGATGCTGCGCCAGCAGCCCAGCCTGAATCAGACTGCCGTGATCGCTTTTACGGCCTGGCCGGAAGAACAGGCGCAGGAGATGGCGCGGGCTTACAACTGTGACGGCATTATCACCAAACCGATTGATACCCGCGCTTTTGCCGGGCAGGTCGCGGGCTATTTGCAGCAGAACAGATCCCAACTGAACTGAGTGCGGTGTTCTGTACGCGCCAGTTCTTTTCTATAGGTGGAGAGTTTAGGACTCTCCTATACAACCAGCTCATTATTGGCAGATGACTAACCACAAGGAGGTTGGCTTGATCGGGGAGAAGTTGCAGCCTAAAACCGACCTGACAACCAACGGACACAAACCGGCGCATACCGCCAGACCAACGAGCGAATACAGCTTTAAGCAGTTGGCCGATATTTACAACCAGACGCGATTAGATTATATCGTGCCGATGCCGATGAACGCCCGCAAAATGGAAGAGTATGTCACCAATTTTGCGGTGAATCTGGACGCCTCGGTAGTCGTCTATGACCGGGAAGGCGAACTGGCTGGCCTGGGAATGCTCGGTATCCGCGATGGCCGGGCATGGATTACCCGCCTGGGCGTCGTCCCTGATCGGCGTGGCAACAACCTGGGAATGTTCATGATGACAACCATCCTGGATGCCGCCCGCCAGCACAACTGCCGCCTGGTGCAGTTGGAGGTGATTCGGGGAAATACCCCTGCCTACCGGATGTTCCACAAATGCGGTTTTCGTGATGCGCGTGATCTCCTGGTTGTTCGCCGCCCGCCTGGCCCGATCCCGTTCGACAATCCTGAGCCGGATGCTGTCATCACAAACCTGAGCGCTGCCGAAATCCAGACCTGCCTGGCAGAAGAGCGTGGGGAAGGCGCGTCCTGGCTGGATGAGAGCGCTTCGATTCTGCGGGCGGGCAGTTTGCAGGGGCTGCATATCACGCTGCCTACGGGCGAATCCGGTTGGATTGTCTACCAGAGTACGGCGTTCCAACTGTCCTTCCTCGTGTTGCATACCCCGTCACAGGTGCGTGACCGAATGGCGCTGGCGCTGCTCTACAATATGCACTCGCGCCACCCGATGCAGGATACGAAATACGAGAATATCCCGGCGCTCGATCTGCGCTGGCCGGTGTTTCAGAAAATAGGCTATGTCGAGGCTTTCCGCCGGATTGAGATGTTCCTCTATTTTTGATACGCTAGTTTTCGTGATTCTACCGATCTGGGTTATGAGGCTGCCGGGATGATCTCCCTGGCAGTCTTTTTGCGGTGGCTGGCTGATTGTGATGCGCCGCATCTATTCAGAATGGTTATGACCTGAGTTTGCCTTTAGACAGTGACCCGGTTTTTAAGCTATACTCTTAGATAGTCTGGCTGATAACGTCCACTAGACCCTTCCAGAGAGCCGATGACGGAACGAACGAACGAACAATGGATGGCCGACCTGACAGGCCGTCCACAGCAGCAGGAAGCCGCGTTGGTTGACCTGAGGGAACGCTTGCAGCGGGGTATCTATTATTATTTGAGCCGGGAACGCAGCGATCTGGCTGACCTGGCGCACGCGGAAATCCAGCAAATGGCGGAAGACCTGGCACAGGATGCGACGCTGCGGGTAATGGAAAACCTCGATAGTTTCCGCGGGGACAGCCGCTTTACGACCTGGGCGACCAAGGTCGCGGTACGGGTGGCGATCAGCGATTTGCGCCGGGCGCGCTACAAGGATTTCAGCCTGGACAGCCTGACAGCCGACGGCGAACTTCAGCCATTTTCCCCTGATGGAATGGTGGGCGGCAGTATACCCACCGGCCCGGAAGACTTCGTGGAACGCGACGATGTGATGCTCAAGATCGGCAAGGCGCTGGAAGAGGTGCTCACGGATCGGCAGCGGCAGGCGTTGGCGGCGGTGGCGCTCAAGGGGGTGCCGCTGGAGATTGTGGCGGAACAGATGGATACGAACCGTAACGCGCTCTATAAGCTCATCCACGATGCCCGCCGTAAACTGCGGGCGCACCTCGAATCCCAGGGACTTTCCACTGACTACATGCTCAGCCTGTTTGAGAAGTGACAAAAAGATGTGATAATTTTACATCATCAAAAGTAAGACTATGAACAGGTAGTCTAAGATATAAGGATTTTGAAACAAGTGACATCAAACAAAAAAACGGTTGCCGAGAAACGCCTATACAGTATCCTTGATGTTCAATCAGCCAAGAAAGTAGCCTCTATATGGCTAGAGGGTGCTGAGTTGGAAAATGCTATTGACTTTGGATTGCCAGAAGTCGATGATCGCTATCACGTTTGGCGAGTGCCACTTTTGGCAAAATCCAATGGCGTGCGACTCGGCGAAGTTGTTATTGATGCTCGTAATTCTTTGATCTTAGAGGGGAAATCAACCAATCCTGCAACACTGGAAGCTCGTTTGTTAGGGCGGCAGGAGAGGCCAATTTCGCCACGCCGTGTATCACACAAATCTAATAGCAAGTACGAGTTGTCAGATTTACGCAATACCATCGCTGGAGGTGACTGTGAGGAAATTTTACAGGAGCTTCCCGCCGAGAGTGTCGATCTTGTATTTACTTCTCCACCCTATTATAACGCACGTCCAGAGTATGCTGATTACCTTACTTATGATGAATACTTATTGAAACTGCGAAAGATCATTCACAATACTCACCGTGTCCTTTCTGAAGGACGCTTCTTTGTTATAAATATTGCACCAGTACTCATTAGACGAGCTAGCCGGGGTGAAGCGTCAAAAAGAATTGCCGTACCATTTGATGTTCACCAGTTGTTTATTCAAGAGGGATTTGAATTTATGGAGGACATTATCTGGGAAAAACCTGAAGGAGCGGGATGGGCAACAAGTCGTGGGCGTCGTTTTGCGGCAGACCGAAACCCGCTACAATATAAGGCTGTTCCTGTCACGGAGTATATTCTTGTTTATCGTAAAAAGACGGCAAAACTTATTGATTGGAATATCCGCGCTCATCCAAATCCAGAACTAGTTGCTCAATCCCGTATTGACGATGATTATGAACGCACCAATATTTGGCGCATACCACCAAGTTACGATAAACGACACCCGGCAATCTTTCCATTGGAAATGGCCGAAAAAGTTGTGAAATATTATTCCTTCAAGAAGGATGTTGTGCTTGATCCCTTTGCTGGTATTGGTACAGTTGGTAGAGCTGCTACTAGACTGGGACGCCGTTTTATCCTAATTGAACAAGACATGAACTATGTGAATATCATTCGCGATGAAGCTAAAGCCTGGATGGGACCCGAAGCACGTAACATTCTGACCATAAATTGCCCGCCGATTTCAGTTGACGATACACTACTCTAGCTGAACTATGACAAACCAAAACGATTCAGATTATCAAATACGCTTAACCAGTTTGTTATCTGCCGACACTCTAGGTTTGCTGACAACCAGCGGCAAAGACCTTATCAAACGCATTGGGATTGACGTAATTAGAGGTGTTGTCCTAGATGTACTTACGGGGCGAAATATTCGCAATTCGACTGAAATCCTGACTCGTAGACGAATTGCAGCGCTTAATCTGGCGACTTTCCAGTTATTTCTACAGGGATCGAAGGATATTGATAATTTTATTGAAAGGTTGCCTTATATCGCTTCAGAGATATTAAGTGCAAGACGATTGAAGAAAGAAGAGCGTTGGTTGTCACAATGGATTCTTGGATTAACTGAGAAGGGTGTCCAAAATATCCTTCGTGATAACTACCAACTACTCGCAGAGTATCGAGACAGCTATATTGATACTTGTCGTGAGGTCGTTGCACAGCAATCTCTAGATTACGGTGAGTTAAGTGGTGATATTCATATTGGAACAGAGTTACAGATCAATATCAACTGGTTGTTTATGACTTATCTGCTGAATACAATTGGCTCTCAAACTCTTACGATTCGCGGATCGGACAAATCCACATATGGCAAGCTATTTGAGAAACTTGTTTTGGGTTCTCTTTTACATGTAATGGGATTCGAGTTTCAAAAATCAGGTGAACTCGAAAACATGACTCATGTTTTCTGGCTTTCATCTAATGATGATGATCGTGAGAGTGATGCAACCCTGCTTTATGAGGCAGGAAAAGGTGTTCGCTTCGACATTGGTTTTATCGGCAGGGGTAATACCGAAATCTCTCTTGACAAAGTCTCACGCTATAACCGTGAAATTCAGTTGGGACGTGAGAATTGGTTCATGGCAACTATGATTGTTGTTGATCGGATTGGGGAAGGTAGCAGGATTCAAGAACTTGCCAATAAGATTGATGGTACTATTGTGCAGATGAGTGCTGGCTACTGGCCTCAGCGAGTTGCCCGAACACTAAAACAAGTTTTGGGATTTGAGCATCCACTGGTTACGATGGAACAATCTGAAGTTGGTGACTTTCTCAAAGAACAGATGCATGATGTGCCATTGGAGGCTTTCATTGGTCTCACCGACTGAAATGGGATAATTGCGAGATCAAGACCTTTGCACTTTAATGACGAAAGCTGCTCTACAAATCGCTTATTTCATGTCCACTAATGATGTCAATGTCATTCCACCTACCTTATCGTTTCGATACACTCGTTCTACCATTACTTGGGCTGTAAATTCAGAGAACATAATTACCTGGCGAGTGTGCCTTCCGCCCCGATTCTATGCTAGACTCAAAGCATGATCACCTATGCTGAAGTCGCTATCAACGCGCCGGTACGCGCCACCTTTGACTACCACATCCCGGACTACCTGGATGGCCTGATTGCGCCCGGCCACCTGGTACAGGTTGCCTTCGGCACTGCCCAGCAGGTCGGCGTGGTGCTGGCGCTGCATGAATCCAGCCCGGTTCAGGTTACCAAACCTATCCGCGAACGGCTTGACCCGCGCCCGGTGCTGACGCCGCTCCAGATCGGCCTCGCCCGCTGGTTGAGCGAGACGACCTTCGCGCCACCGGGGGACTGTGTGTGGCTGTTCCTGCCGCCGGGGTTCGCCGGTCAGCGCGATATGCAGGTTACACTGGCAGATGATGCGCTGCGTGAAGACCTGACGGAGCAGAAGCTCGTCAACCTGCTGCGGCGGCGCGGCACGCTCACCGGACGCCAGATCAACCAGGCTATTGCCGGGGATGACTGGCAGAAGCCGCTCGAACGGCTGGCAAAAGCGGGTGTCGTGACGATTGAACGTGTGTTGGCCGCTCCCCGCACCCGCCCCAAACTCATCCAGACTGCCGGTTTAGCCATCCACCCTAACCAGATACCCCATATTGCCCGCCACCTGGGACGCCAGTCGCGGCGCGCCGATATTCTGGAAGTGCTGGCTGCGCTGCGGGATGAGCGCCCACCGGTTGCGTCTGTGCTGGATGCCGCCGAAGCCAGCCGGGGGCCGCTCGACAAGCTGGCCGAAGCCGGACTGGTGACGATTCATCGTGACGAGCGCCCGCATACTGTCTCGCTCGCTATCCCGCGTGAGGCCGTCCCGGAAACGCTGGTTGATCTGCGCGACGGTCACAAGCAGCACCACATCCTGCGTGTGCTGGCGCGGGAATCCGAGCCGATTGATGTCAGCTGGATTTATGCCCAGACCGGCGCGACTCTTAATGACCTCAAACAATTGGAAGAAGATGGCCTGATCTTTCTGGCCGAGAAGCAGACCTGGCGCGACTCGTTGGCCGAACGCGACTTCGTGCCAACCATCGCCCCGCCCCTTACACCGGAACAGGGGGCTGCCTGGGAGCAGGTCACGGCGGCGATTAAACGGTGGATGTGGGAAGCAGCGCCTCCCCAGGAAGGCAAGGAGCTGGCGGATAGCGGGCCTCAGCCGGATGTCTCTACCCCGGAAGGCAAAGACCCCCACAATTTTCTGCTGCATGGCGTGACTGGCAGTGGCAAGACTGAGATTTACCTGCGAGCGATTGACCTCACGGTGGCGCAGGGGCGCAGGGCCATTTTTCTCGTGCCGGAAATTGCCCTTACCGCCCAGATGGTGCGGCGGGTGGCGGCGCGTTTCCCCGGACAGGTGGCCGTTGTCCACAGTGGATTGAGTGACGGTGAGCGTTATGACACGTGGCGACGCGCCCGTGATGGCCTGATTTCAATCGTGGTAGGGGCGCGTTCGGCGTTGTTCACGCCGCTGCCGGATGTCGGGCTGGTGATTCTGGACGAGGAACACGACCACAGTTACAAACAGTCACCGCCCATCGGAATGCCTTACTACCATGCCCGCGCCGTCGCTGAAGAAATGATGCGCCGCAACAACGGTGTGCTGATCCTGGGCAGTGCGACGCCCGACGTGGAAACGATGCACCGCGCCCTGTGGGGCGATATGCAGTTGATTCGCCTGCCGTCGCGTATCATGGGCCACCGTGAACGGATATTGGAGCAATCCGAGCGGGAAGGCGTGGCAGCCCGCTATCACCCGGCGGACGCCGACGAAGCAGTGATGATTGACCTGCCGCCGGTGGAGGTGGTAGATATGCGCGGCGAACTGCGCGAAGGCAATACCAGCATTTTCAGCCGGGCGCTGCAAACAGCACTGGGCGACGTGCTGGCGAAGCGCGAACAGGTCATCCTCTATCTGAACCGGCGCGGCACATCCACTTATGTATTCTGCCGGGACTGCGGCTATGTGACAACCTGCCCGCGCTGTGATACGCCGCTCACGTACCACCGGCATGGGGCGGCGCTGCGCTGCCATCGCTGTGACTACCAGACACCGCCGCCGGCAACCTGTCCGCAGTGTGGCTCAGGACGCATCAAATTTTTTGGGGCGGGGACACAGCAGGTTGAGCAGGCCCTCAATGAGATGTTCCCTGGTGTGCGGGCGCTGCGCTGGGACGCGGACACGGCCAGCAACGCAGCGGCACACGAGGCTTACCTGCACCGTTTTATGGAACGCGGGGCGGATGTGCTGATCGGCACGCAGATGGTCGCTAAGGGGCTTGACCTGCCGCTGGTGACGCTGGTCGGCGTGGTGAGCGCCGATATGGGGCTGGCGCTGCCGGACTTCCGCGCCGGGGAGCGGGTGTTCCAGTTGTTGACACAGGTGGCCGGGCGTGCCGGACGCGGGCTGTTGGGCGGCAAGGTCATTCTGCAAACCTACCAGCCGGGGCATTATGCCGTTGCCACCGCCTCAAAACATGATTACAACACGTTCTACGGGCGGGAAATCGCTTACCGCCGTGATATGGGCTACCCGCCGTTTCGTTCGCTCATCCGTGTGCTGTTTCGCTTCCCTACTGACACGCAGGCGAAGGCCGAGGCCGAACGCTGTGCCGCCCTCTTGCGGGGGCGCATCGCCAAACTCGATATGACCGGCACCGAGATGATTGGCCCGGCGCCCTGTTTCTTTAACCGTATCAACAATGTGTATCACTGGCATCTTTTCCTGCGCGGGCCGAATCCGGCGGCGGCATTCGCAGGTGTGGACATCCCACGTGGCTGGTACGTGGACATTGACCCGGTGGAGGTGCTGTGAGGGCAGTTAACGGTTGAAAGTGCTCAGTTGAAGGTCAACCGCCTGGCTGCTTTCTGGCGCAGCGTTCACACAAGCCCTTGAGCGCCAGGTGATCCGCCCAGACTTCAAAGCCGTATGTATCGCGGATTTGCTGGAATACCGGGAAGAGGATGTCGGTGCTGATACTGAATACCTCCCCACAGGCCTGGCACAGCAGATGGTGATGGTGCGCTTCCCCCGCGATGCGGTACACCCGCCCGGTTTCGGCATCCATCTCTGAGGCGACCACCAACCCGACTTCAGTTAGAATATCCAGTGCCCGGTATATGGTAGACCGGTCAATCGTCGAATCCAGCAAATTGACCTTATTCTGAATATCGGACACTGTTGCGTGGCCTTGTAGTTCGCAGACCGCATCCAGCACAATAAGGCGCTGCGGTGTCACCCGGTAGCCTCTGGAATGCAGGGCCGCGATATAATCCTTGCTCTCGTGACTCATGACGGTATCCTGTAGGCATCCCGTATCGCCGCCCGCTGAAGCTGCTGCAAAATCGCGGCGATGTCCTGAGGAGTATATCCGGTGTGGTTGGTCAGCCACCAGTCCACCAACGCCAACTGCGCCCCGACGATATAAGTCGCCAGCACAGGAAGCGGGATGGTCGGCGGGGTATCCGGGAACGCGGCTTCAAGGCTGGTCGTCAGTACGCCGGTCATCTGCTCACGGATGCCGCGCATAATCACATGAAAATCCTTTGCGTTCCTGATCGCTAAATAGATGAATTTCCCTTCGGAAAAACGATGCAGAAACGTAATCATCTCTGTTTGGGGCGTCGCGCTCAGAAGCTGCTCGCGGGAAAGCTGGCTCAGGTTCAGGCTGGTTGTAAAATCGGCGTGATGGTCGAGCAGCAGGTCGTCTTTGCTCTGATAATGCAGGTAAAACGTGGTGCGCCCCAGGTTCGCCCGGTCAGTGATGTCCTGAATCGTGATCTCGTCGTAGTCTTTCTCCCGGATGAGCCGAACGAGTGTATTCCGCAGCAGCTCCCGCGTGCGCTGCACCCGCCGGTCAACTTTTTCCTCGCTCATCGGCCCTCCGATCCTGAACAATCTACCCGAAATGTTCAGTAGTGAATATATCATAGCATCTGATTAGTGCATGGCGGCTGTTTTTTCTATATGGTGAGAAGGTAAGTCTATTTGCTTTTCAGCCGTATAGGAGACTAACATGCACCATCACAATCCATCTGATACGCACTCGCATTCTACCAACAACCACCTTTTGCTGCTCGTGGCCGGGATCGGTATCCTGGGCGGTATTTACCTGCTGTCTTCGCAGGATTTGACGGTTACTGCCCTGGGCGGAATCGTGTTCATCCTGGCACACCTCGCTATTGCCGGGGGCGTTCTTTACCTGGGACGCGGCTTTATCCGGGGCGTAGTCCAACGACTGCATGGGGCTTCACCAGCCCACAGCCACACCCATGACAATCTGGAAACGACGGGCGCGACAATCAGTTGGGCATACTTGTACGACATCCTGGTCAATCTGATTCTATTCGGCCAGGAGCGCAAAATGCGGGAAGCGACCATTACCCTGGCCCGTATCCAACCGGGTGAACGGGTTATAGATGTGGGCTGCGGCACGGGTACGCTGGCGATCACCGCCAAAAAGCGGGCCGCCGGGGCGCAGATACATGGCACGGATGCCGCACCGGAAATGATCGAAAGGGCACGAGAAAAGGCGCTGAAAGCGGGCGTGGAGGTGGATTTCCAGGCCGGACTGGTAGAAGCGATTGATTTCCCCGCAAACACGTTCGACATCGTATTGAGCAGCCTCATGGTTCATCATTTGCCTCCTGATCTGAAGTCAAAAGCCTTCGCTGAGATTTTCCGGGTGTTGAAGCCGGGAGGCCGGTTGCTTATCGTGGATTTTGAACCGCCGCAGCGGGGACTCACCAGAACCGTCCTCTCTCTGTTTCTAGGGCAAGGCATGATGCAAATTGACAACAGCGCGATTCCACCGATGCTGACCGCGGCTGGCTTCGCCGGGGTGGAAAAGGGGGAAACAGAGCTACAGATGGCGACCTATATCGCAGGACGCAAGCCTGCCGACTACACCACAGCATAACTGCAAATTGTCGCAACAGGCATTTTGAGACGGAATTTCTGCTACGCTGATGGCATGACAAAAAGAGGTGTTACAGACTCAAGGGCGCGCGGCGGTGCATCCCTACATGCCCAGATTACCGGCGTAACACCCTGCAATGCACGAGGAGAGAAATAGCATGGCGCATTCTCATGACCATACCCACGATCATCCGCATCCGCATCCCCACTCGCATGACGAGGGCGGGAACATCATCAGCGTCATTGGCGCGGCGCTGCATCTGCCGGGGTTCGGGCGTACTCACAGTCACGGGTATGCTGACCTCGCCGCTGATACAGCGATCCATGATAATAATCTTGCCATTCGCACAATCTGGCTGGCATTGGCGACACTGAGCATCACCACGATATTGCAGGTCGTCATTTACATTGCCAGCGGGAGTGTGGCTCTCCTGGCAGATACGGTGCATAACCTGGGAGACGCGCTCAATTCAGTGCCGCTGCTGATCGCGTTCTATCTGGCGCGGCGGCTGGCGACACGCCGCTACACCTATGGTTTCGGGCGGGCAGAGGATATCGCCGGAATCTTGATTGTAGTCTCCATCGCCTTTAGCGCGGGATATATCATGGTGGAGTCGATTCAGAAGCTTATCAATCCCCAGCCCTTAACCGATCTTCCCTGGGTAGCCGCCGCTGCATTGATCGGTTTTGCTGGTAACGAATTGGTTGCGCTGATGCAGATTCGAGTCGGCAGACAGATTGGGTCAGATGCCATGATCGCTGACGGGCAGCACGCTCGTGTGGATGGGCTGACCTCGCTGGCGGTGCTTGTCGCCGTGTTCGGCACCTGGGTCGGCCTGCCTGTTCTTGATCCTATCATTGGTATCGTGATCGCGGTGGCGATTATTGGGATCACCTGGAACGCCACAAAAGCTGTCTGGTATCGCCTGATGGATGCAGTTGATCCGGGCATCATTGACCGGCTGGAACATGATGCCGGCCATATTGAGGGCGTGCGGCAGGTCAGGGGGTTACGAGCGCACTGGGTCGGCCATCGCCTGTATGCTGAAATGGTGATTGAGGTGGACGCTGCGTTGTCCCTGGTTGAAAGCCGTACAATGGTGGACCATGTCCAGCAGGCAGCCCGGCAGGCTGTTCCCCATCTTGGCGAACTGAATGTCCAGATTGACCTGGCCGATACCGCAGACAGTCCAGAATGAATCCAGCATCACCTGATGATCGGGTGGTTGAAGGGATTGGCTGGTACGTGAATATTGACCGGGGAGAGGTCTTGTGAGGGGCAGGCGCTCTCGCATGTTAGCCAGTTAGCATCGCAGGATTTCAGCTAACTGGCTATCGAGCTATCCGGCCAACCCGCTTATTCCGTCCAGAAACCCGCATTGAGATACTTATAGGCGTTATCAGGGAAGAGCGTTACCACCACGCCCGGCAGCCCGGCCTCGGCCTGTTCCTCCGCCACCCTGAGCGCCCCAACCATCGCTGCCGCTGCGCTGATCCCGACCAGATAGCCTTCCTCGCGCGCCAACCGCAGCGCCATGTCGTAAGCCAGTTCGGTGCGAATCTCCAGATTGCGATCCGCCAGCGCTCTATCATAGATGCCCGGTTGAATTGCGGTGGGCATGTGCTTCAGCCCTTCCAGCCCATGAAATGGCGAATCGGGCTGCAATGAGACAATCTGCACAGCCGGATTGTACTCGCGCAGGCGGCGGCCCGTTCCCATCAGCGTGCCGCTCGTCCCCAGGCCAGCGACGAAGTGCGTCACCGTGCCGCCCGTCTGCTCCCAGATTTCGACGCCGGTGGTCGCATAATGTGCCCCCCAGTTGGCCGGGTTGTTGTACTGGTCAGCGTAAAAATAACGCTCTGGCTCGGCGGCAGCCAGTTCACGCACCGCCCGTATCGCCCCGTCAGAACCTTCCAGCGGGTCGGTGAATTCCAGGTCAACGCCGTAAGCCCGCAGAATCGCAATGCGTTCCGGGCTGGCGCTGGCAGGCATAAACAGCTTGACGCCGTAGCCCTTCGCCGCCCCCAGCATGGCATAGGCGATGCCGGTATTACCGCTGGTACTGTCCAGGATGATCTTGCCGGGGCGCAGTTCGCCGCTCTTTTCCGCTGCCCGGACAATAAACGCTGCCGCCCGGTCTTTGACACTGCCGCCGGGGTTCATCCACTCAGCTTTGGCGTAGACCGCCACATCCTCTGGTAAATGTGCCGTCACCCGCCGAAAAGCGAGCAGGGGCGTATGGCCGATCTGCTGCTCAAGGTGCGTCGCGTGAACCGGTGGATGGGTGTAAAGTTGCAGATCAGGTAAGGCCATGAGTCCCTCGTTATCATGGGTGGGGTGAGGTTTCTTCTCACCCGTATTCGGTATAAAAAAGGCCAGCGTACAACAAAAAAACGCGCAAGCGCTCCCTTTTCCTCAGGAACGTGCCACGTCTTCGTGCTGTCGCTGGCCGGTTTGGGCCTATGTCTCGTTATTCAGCCGTCTGAAGTGTGGTCAACGCCCCCGCTTCAGACAACAACAATTGATGTAGAACATTGTTAATCCTGCACGATTCATTCAGTGATAGTAACAGTCTAGCGATCTTTACGGTGTCTGTCAATGCATCAGGCCATTTTTTAAAGCAACACTAACATGCTGTACGGGTATTCCGGCCTGGCGCAGTGGCTTTTCACCAGGGCTTAATCTGTATCGCTCTTGACCTCTGATACAATGGGCGCTGCGGGCGTCTGCCCTTATTCTGTAGTTGGAATGTGTAATAGTAGCAGGAACGAGCGAGAAGTATGTCTGATCAGATTTCACGGCGCACCTTTCTACGTCTCTCAGTAGGTTCGGCGCTGGCAACAATGGCGGTTGGTATAACCGGGTTTGGGTATGCCCGTGACATTGAGCCTGAATGGGTAGAGGTCGTCCCCCTGGGGCTGAGGTTGCCACGTCTTGACGCGGCCTTCCATGGCTATCGCGTCGCCCAAATCAGCGATATTCACATGGGAAGCGGAATGACCCGCGAGCGTCTGCTGCAAGTCGCTGAACTCGTCAATACCCAGCAGCCCGATCTCATCGCCATAACCGGGGACTTTGTGACACATGGCGCGGTGCGGCGGGTGGAACAGGCTTTGACTGACGGTTTGCAGGCCTTGTATGCCCCTGATGGGGTTATCGCGGTTCTGGGCAACCATGACCATTTCACCAATGCTTCGGACGTGCGTGCTGTGCTCCGGCGGGCAGGAATCACCGACATCAGTAATGGAGTGCATACGCTGGAACGGGGAAACACACACCTGCACTTCGCTGGGGTAGATGATTACTGGGAGCGCCAGGATCGCCTGGATGACGTGCTGACACAACTCCCGGATGACGGCGCGGCGGTGCTGCTGGCACACGAACCCGATTTTGCGGACATCAGCGCGGCGACAGGCCGCTTCGACTTGCAGATTTCCGGGCACTCACATGGCGGGCAGGTGCGCCTGCCGTTGATTGGGGCGCCGGTGCTGCCACGTCTCGGCCAGCGCTACCCGATGGGGCAGTACCAGGTCGGCACGATGATCCAGTATACCAATCGTGGGGTGGGGACAATCTACCCGCCGGTACGCTTCAACTGCCGGCCCGAAATCACAGTCTTCACCCTGGAAGCCCCCGGACGATAAAGACGGACTTTCATTGTTGCGAACAGATTTGACGGCTTTTAGCTGGTAGGTGAATCGTTGGGGGCAATCAGAGGCAGACGAACGATAAATGTCGTCCCGTGTCCAAGCTGACTTTCGCAGGTGATCGTCCCGTCCAGCGCATCCACCGCCTGCTTGACGATCACCATGCCCAGGCCAGTTCCCTGGATTTCGCTGGCGTTTTTGCCGCGTTTGAAGGGCTGGAAGATGAGTTCCAGGTCTTCCGGTGACATGCCAATGCCGCTATCTATGACCTGGAAGACGGCGGTATCGCCATCTTTGTTGACACGAAAACAAATCGTGCTGGTTTCAGGGGAGTATTTGATTGCGTTTGACAGCAGATTAGTCAGAATCTGCCGGAGCAAACGCACGTCCATCATGGCTTCACCCAACGTATCCACGACATCGAACACGACCTCGTGCTGCGAATAGGTGCTGATGCGTACCAGGTCAAAAATGCGCTGGCACTCCATCTGCAAATTAACCGGTTTCCGGTCAACCGATACGCCCCCGTTTTTCCCTTCACCCAGGCTGAGCAAGTCGTCAATCATCCGTGTCAGATAATCCACCTGCTCTTCAATGCGTTCCAGGTGTTCTTCCCGTGATTCTACGGACATCCGATCTAAGTAGTTGGCGAGCAGGTTTTTGGATGACTGAATAATCGTCAGGGGCGTACGGAACTCGTGCGACAGCGTAGAGACAAACGCCTCACGTTCCGCCAGCAGGCGCTTATCGTTTTCTATATCCAGCAGCAGCCGTTCCGATTCCAGTTTTTCGGTTTCGGCGGCTTTGATATTGGTAATATCGCGGGCCAACCACAGCACAAGCGGCTCATCCTGGTAAGGCGGCGAATCCGGTATCAGGGCGGATCGCCCTTCAAACCACAGCATCTGATTGGCAGGGGTGTAAATTGCGTAGTTTTCTACCTGGGTCTCGCCGGTTTCGATAGTCCGCTGTACCGCCGCCAGGACGGTATCCCCCGCCGCGCCGGGCAGCACTTCATTGACACTACGAGCACCTATATTCTCTTGTTCATCGGCAGCAATGTAAGTGTGGATGATTTCCTTGTAATAGCCGTTTTTATCGAATAACAACGCCTGGTCGGGCAGGGCGGCCAGCAGCGCTTTCAGACGTGAGTTACTCTGGCTTAACGCGGATTCTGTGTGTTTGCGCTCGGTGATCTCTTGCCGCGCCTGTTGGTAGAGTAAGGCATTCGCCAGTGCAACAGCGGCGTTATTGATGAGAACTTCGATAAATTCGGTATGAATATGGTCGAAGGCATTTTCATCGTAATGCTGGAGATCAATCACCCCTATGACTTTATCCCCGGCGATCAGGGGAATGTACAGGGCGGAATTGGGCAGCCGGTCATCGCCAATCTGGAAGAAACGTCCCTGGCGTGCCAGGAGCTGGCGGATCTGGGCCAGATCAACAACCGCCGTCTCGCCGGTGCGAATCGCGTTGCTTGTCGGGCCTTCCCCCAAAGGCATCGGCGGGAATACCTGTGGGTCGGTCTCCTCACCATCTATAATGGAAAAAATGCAGGTAATCATCTGTGTCGTTTCATTGAACAGCGCAACGGTGATGTGCGCCGCGCCGAAAATCGGCAAAGTCACATCACGGTAGATGATCCGGCAGATTTCCTGTACATCGAGTGTTGCGGCCAGGTGGCGGCCAATATTGTAAAGCGCAGTCAGTTCCTGGTTGCGCTCTTTTAACTGTTTTTGCGCTTCGCCATGCCCGATCATCTCCTTGTAGAGCAGCCGGTTGCTCTCGCGCAGGGCGGATTCCTGGAACTGGGTTTGATCCAGCATCCGCTGAATGCTGCGCGTCGCCAGCGCAACCAGTACGGCGCTGCTCAGAAAATACGCGCTGTTGATCGCCCAGCGCATAAAGAGATTGTAAGGACGAAGCTGGGGACTCCAGGCGCCCTGCTCGCCAAAAATCAGCAATATCCCGACACCCAGGCTCAGCACGGTAAACGCAAATGTCCAGCGCCGGTTCAGCAGGAAACCGGCCACCAGAATCGGAACAACATAGCCGCTGAAGGCAGGGTTTCGTATCCCCCCATTCAATAGAATGTTCACCGTCAGCGACGCCCATATCCCCACGACCAGCAAGAAGCTTACCGGACGGATGTGGCCGGAACGGGCGAAGAGGAATAAGCCTAGCATCACGAGGATGACAATCAGGGAAAGCAGGGTTTCCTGTCCGTAATCCAGACCACTGAGGAGCGCCACCACGAAAAATAAGGAAGAGATAGCAAGGCCGGCCAGCAAAATGACGTGGAGCAATGCGGCGATGCGTGTTTTCTCGTCATCATCGAAGGTAGGTGGCACTAAAAGTGACGTTACTTTCATAAAAAAGCCCAGGATAACCCCAGATTGTTGCTAATTCATTCATCTCTACTCTTTACAGTATAGTGGCTCATTTTGAGATTACCAATTAAGTTCCTGGAATGTCTCAATTTTGCAACTTTTCCCACCCTAAACGCAGCTTCTCTCCCCATCCGTGTGGAAAGTGAGAACGCCATAAATCGCCACTTTCTTGACATCCGAAACGTTTCGGAATATACTGAGAATGAATAAAATGCAGTGTAAGAGACGTTATGAAGGTGTTTGCGGCGGGTACAACAGAGCCGCACCCTATGGAAAATTATCGTTCATAGTCACCTCTTTATTGTTATTCCATCCAGCCCGAACACCTCGTTTCAGACACTCTTTAATACGTTGAAATCATCTCAGCAAGCCCGTTTCTGCTGGTCATTGTGCAAATGTACTTTGTGACCATTTCTATTCGCTTACCTGGTTGCAGGGAGGCGCGGCCTTACCCCCAAGAGAGGCGATAGTTACCTTGTGATGGATTCCGAACACATCATTCGGGAATCAACTTGTGCAAGTCCACCTTAGAAAAGGAGCGTCCTTACTGAAAAATGAGCCATACGCTTTTGAGTAATTATCAATCGCTACGAATGAAGAAGGAGTTTTAAATGTCCAAGAAATTGATTTTGATACTCATGTTGACGGTTCTGGTGGGTGTAACCGCTATTGCGCCGGTCTTCGCCCAGGATAAAGTAGTCGTTGAATTCTGGACAACGGACAACGAAGAAGAGCGTGTCAACACCTATGAAGCCGTTGCCGCCCGCTTTATGGAAGCGAATCCCAATGTGGATGTTCGTATCGTTCCTATTGATGAAGGCACGATTTCCCAGCGTGTGGCGACAGCCGTCGGCGCGAACCGGCTGCCGGACATCATTCGCATGGGTGTTGAGCGTGTTGCCTCCTTCGCCGCTGATGGCCTGCTGGATGAAGAGGCTGCGAATGCCGTGATTCAAAGCATCGGTGAAGATGACTTCCGCGAGGGGCCGTTGCAGATGGTTACCGACCCGGCAACCGGCATGTACGCGGCAGTCCCCTATGATGGCTGGCTTCAGGCAATCTGGTACCGCAATGATATTTTCGCTGAACTCAGTTTGAATGCGCCGGAAACCTGGGACGATATTCTGGCCGCTTGCCAGGCTCTGCCCGGACAAATGGATCTGCTTTATGGCGTGACACTGGGTACGGACCCCGGCCAGAACTACGGCCATCAGGTTTTTGAACAGGTTGCGATCTCCAATAACGCCTGGCCGTTCGATGCCGATGGTAACGTGACGTTCAACACGCCGGAGATGATCGAAGCGCTGACGTTCTACACCGATCTGCAACAATGCGCCCAGCCTGGGCCGCAGTACTGGCGTGGTGCGCGTGAGGCCTATGAATATGGCACCGCTGGCATGTTGTTCTACTCCACCTATATCATGGATGACCTGGTAGACGGTTCCGGCCTGGAAGGTGGCGGGAATGTTGAACTGGTCATGAGCGATCTGGCCGCCAACACCGGTTTTGCCTCCACCATGCAAGGCCCCAATGGCGCGGCGACTTACGGCCAGTTAGTGGCGCTGGGTATCACCCGTGACGCCGACCCCGAAGCCCAGGCGGTTGTGGAATACTTCCTGCAAGAAGGCTATCAGGACGTGCTGGCGCTGGCACCCTTTGGTAAAGTGCCGGTGCTGAAGAGCGCGGTTGAAGAATGGTCAACCAGCAGCGACTATTTCGCCAACTACTCGGCGGATACCCTGGCTCAGATCGCCAATGGGTATGATGTGATGAGCCGCTGGCTGTTCCGCCCGGACTACAGCGCGACTCAACGTGCGGTGGTCGGCGACATTGAAGGCCGTCTGCTGATCCCGACGGTACTCAGCAACATTGCGATTGAAGGCATTATGACCCCCGAAACAGGCGCTCAGTTCCTTCAGGAAGAAGTGGAGAAACTGGTAGCCGAACGGTCCGGGTAAATAAGCCCGCTGTTCCAAAATACATAACATAACTACAGGGGAGGGGTGATCCCTCCCCGTTTTTTAGGAGACCCCAATGGCAAGGAAACAAATAAAAATCTTCGGGGATTCCCTCATTGCCAAAGAGACACGCCTCGCGTGGATGCTGGTATCGCCAACGGTCTTAATTGTTTTTGGTCTGGTTCTGTTCCCCGCTTTCTTTAGTATCTGGATCAGCTTCCGTAACGTGGGGCTGGATAACCTGAACGATGTTTTTAACGCGCCATTTGTGGGGTGGGATAACTATAACCAGGTTTTTAACGATTTCGCGTTCAAGTGGCAGGGGTGGAATCAATGGGGAGCTTTTGTCACAACCATTGTTTACTCATTCCTTTCCACTTTCCTGACTTTGGGACTGGGGCTGGTCGCGGCGCTTGTTCTGAACCGGCCATTCCGGGGGCGCGGCCTGGCACGTGGTGTTTTCCTGTTCCCATACGTCGCGCCGGTTGTGAGTGTGGCTTTTGTCTGGCGCTGGATCCTAGACCCAGGGCCATCCGGCGTTCTGAACGATGTGCTCATGCAGTTGGGACTGATTGACCTGCCGCAAGCCTACCTGGCCCAGCGTGGTTTGGCGCTGTGGCTGGTGATTCTTTTCCAGGGGTGGCGTTATTTCCCATTTGCCATGCTGATGATTCTGGCACGGCTACAGGCTATTGACACCACGTTATATGAAGCTGTTGAAGTTGACGGCGGGAACACCTGGGATAAATTCCGTTATGTCACCTTGCCTGGCCTGCGTTACGTCATGGGCGCAATCTTCCTTTTGCGGTTGCTGTGGACATTCAATAAATTCGATGACATCTGGTTATTGACCGGTGGCGGTTATGGCACCAATGTTTTACCCGTGCTGACCTATCAATACAGCTTTAAGAGTTTTGACTTCGGCAAGGGCGCCGCTAACGCGATGGTCTTACTGGTGATCCTGGTGATCTTTATTGCCATCTACGTCACAACCGTGATGCGGAACGCCGAAGAGGAGTAAAAACAATGACAGCAGCATCTCGATCTTTACCTAAAAAGAGCTTTATAGATCAGCTTGCCGATCATTTGAACTGGCGGCGATTCTTGTTTGCCCTGACGCTTTTCCTGTTTCTGGCAATGATTCTGTTTCCCTTTTATTGGATGGTAAGTTCTTCTTTCAAGACCGGGCGTGAGATTGGCGGACGCCATGCGACCTACGTGCCGAGTGCATTACGTCTGGATGCGTATAACGAGTTGTTTAATCCTGAAGCGGATTACTTCCAGAATTTCCAGGTCAATATCGTCAACAGCGTGGCTGTTGCGCTCCCAACCGCTGTCCTGACGGTTCTGATGTCCTTGCTGGGAGCCTACGCGGTGGCGCGGCTGCGATTCCCTGGCAAAGAAATGCTGATTAACAGCGTGTTGATTGTGTATCTGTTCCCAGCCGTTTTGTTGATTATCCCCCTGTTTACCATGCTGTCGAGCGTGAGCGATAACCTGGGTTTCCAGGTACAGGATAACCTGGCAATCCTGGTTGTGACCTACCTGGCCCAGACTCTGCCTGTCGGTATGTACATGCTGACCAGCTATTTCCGCACGATTCCGGCGGAAATTGAACAGGCAGCCCAGATTGATGGCTGTACCCGCTTCGAGGTTATCTGGCGGGTGACCCTGCCGCTGTCGATTCCGGCGCTGGTAACGGTGGGCTTGTATACGTTCATGATCGCCTGGAATGAACTGCTCTATGCGCTGATTTTCCTGAACAGCCGTGATCTGTTCACCATGCCCATAAAGATCAATACGATTTTCAATGATCCGAGTAACCGCCTCAATGTGGTGATGGCGGCCTCCACGATCATGACCTTGCCGGTCATCATTCTCTTTGTCGCCTTTGAGCGGTTCCTGGAAGCGGGACTGACAGCCGGCAGTGTGAAGGGATAACATAGGTTAAGAATTTAACCGGGTAACAATCCGACTCTGTGGGTTAGATATTGGCGGACGGGGCTTGCCCTGTCCCTATTCCAGAATCCCATCGTAGGGATGCCATTTCTGGCGTCCGCCGCCAGAACCAAACGGTTTCCTGGTTACTTTCTTAAATCGCATCCATTCTCACCAAACTATATTTGAATGCTTAATCTGCGGTGCAGTCTGCGCGCAGCCTATGCACTTGACTTTGATTTGCCAATGGAGGAAGTCTGATGACGCCCCCTTTACATGAGTCCATACTGGATAAACTGACCCTGCTCTATGGTGTGGATGCCGCCCCGGAACTGCTTAAGCGCCTGCTGGCGCTGGCCGGGGAGACGGTTACAGCGCCGGATGGTCTGGCGATTTCCGAGCGCGATGTCATTCTGATTACGTATGGCGACCAGGTACACGGCGAAGGCGAAGCGCCGCTGGCGACACTGCACACGTTCCTCAAAACGCGGCTGGCCGGGGCGATCAATGCTGTCCACATCCTCCCGTTTTACCCATACACCTCCGATGACGGCTTTTCGGTGACTGACTACCTGGCGGTGGACCCGGCGCTCGGCAGCTGGGATGATGTGCGCCGGATGAACGCTGATTTCCGGCTGATGTTCGATGCGGTGATTAACCATATTTCCAGCCAGAGCGCCTGGTTCCAGGGGTTCTTGCGTGACGAAGCCCCGTATCGGGATTACTTCATCACGGTTGACCCGGCGGCGGATCTCTCCCAGGTGGTTCGCCCGCGCACGCTGCCGCTGCTCACGCCCGTCATGACGCCATCGGGCCAGAAGCATGTGTGGACGACTTTCAGCGATGACCAGATTGACCTGAATTACGCTAACCCGGATGTGCTGCTGGATGTGCTGCGGACGTTATTGTTTTACGTGCGCCAGGGGGCGGATTTTATCCGGCTGGATGCGATTGCCTTCATGTGGAAGGAGATCGGCACAAGTTGTATTCACCTGCCGCAGACGCACGCGATTATCCAACTGATGCGCGAGGTGCTGAACCTGGTCGCGCCGTCTACCGTGCTGATTACCGAGACAAATGTCCCGCACGAGGAGAATATTTCCTACTTTGGGGATGGGCAGAACGAAGCGCAGATGGTCTACCAGTTCCCGCTGCCGCCGCTGACACTGCATACGCTCCGCACCGGGGATGCCCGCGCCCTCACCCGCTGGGCAGCCAGCCTGAAGTCTTCCGGCAGCCAGACGACTTTTTTCAACTTCACAGCCTCACATGATGGTATCGGGCTGCGTCCGGCCACCGGGCTGCTGGACAGCGGCGATGTGGAAGCCCTCATCCAACTGACGGAAGCACATGGCGGACGTGTGTCGTACCGTTCGCTGCCAGACGGGAGTCAGAGCGCCTACGAACTCAACATTTCGTATTTTGACGCCATTACTCACCCCGGTATAACGGTGCGTCAGCCGGAAACTGCCGTCAGCCGTTTCATCGTCTCTCAGGCCATCCCGCTGGCGCTGGCCGGTGTGCCGGGCATCTACTTTCACAGCCTGTTCGGGTCGCGCAATGACCAGGCGGGCGTGGCAGCAACCGGGCGCAACCGCAGTATCAACCGCCAGAAACTCCATTGTGACGCGCTGACTGCCGACCTGGACGCGGCGGGTTCGATCCGCCACCGGGTCTACACGCGCTATATGCATCTGCTGGCGATCCGCACGACGGAACCGGCCTTTCATCCCCTGGGGCGGCAGACGGTGCTTGACCTGCACCCGGCGGCCTTCGCCGTCGAACGGACTGCGCCCGATGGCAGTTCACGGGTGATTGCGCTGCATAATGTGAGCGGGGAGACGGCCCATGTCACGCTGCCCGGCTGGGGAGGGGGGCGCGACCTCGTGACCGATACGGCCTGTGACTCGCCGGACATCGCCCTGCGCCCGTACCAGGTGGCCTGGGTGAAGAGGATGTGAGGAGACAGGACGGCTACTTTACCGGGAAAGCCGTCATAATTCGGAAGCCACGATTGCTGCGTCTGACATAGGGGCTGAAATAGTCACGGTCTGTGACATGGTGACTCACGCTATCATCCAACCAGGAACCCCCACGTGATACACGTCGAGCACTGGAACTCAGGTTCTCTTCACCTGCAATCACCACTGGATTGTCATAATCGGTCAGACACCACTCCCAAACGTTTCCCACCATATCCAGCGCGCCGTAAGGTGATGCGCTCTGGGGATAAGCGGTGACTTGTGTGGTTTGTTTCAATCCTGATTCTTTTGTGTTCGCTCTGGCCTGATAAAACAAATTGCCCCAGGGGTAGATACGGCCATCCGTCCCACGCGCTGCTTTCTCCCATTCAAACTCGGTAGGCAGGCGTATCGCCCAGGATTCCGGTTGAGTTATGTCGTAACCTTGCTCCAGACGAAATGACAGCCAGCGGCAAAAAGCGATAGCATCATACCAGCTTACCCTTTCACGTGGGTGGTCGGCGTTTTTCCATTGTTGATCGCCTGGCGTTTCACTGTGTTCTGCCAGTCCTTCCCACCAACGCGGGTCATGAAAACCATCCTTAGCATCAAGGAACTTCTGAAACTGGCTGTAAGTGATTGGGTATTTGGCGATGGCAAAGGTTGGCAGGACGAGTTTTTCTGTTTTCTCACCGTAAAGAAATTCACCGGCAGGGACTTCGCACCACTCGAACGGATCGCCGATGATGGCGCGGACGGCGGCGGCGGAGCTAGAGGGCCGTTTTTTCAGATTCTCCAACCAGAACATGATTTCGTCAGGCGACATATTATCGAAATCCGGCATACCCTGAGCATTGTGAGGTGCTGGAGAATCGCTACCCGCAGTTTGATGAGATGAGGGTACTTCGGTAGTCTGGATTGCTGATTCATCGGGTAGCAGAACTTCACGAGGCTTGCTGCTGCTTTCCGCCGGACCAACAATCCCCTCTTTTTCCATCCTATCAATCAAGCGACTTGCACGGGTATAACCAATCCTTAGCCGTCTCTGAAGCATTGTTATTGAGGCTCTAGTATTGCGCCGTACAAGCTGTACAGCTTCTTGATACAGTTTATCGTCATCTTCCTCCTCTAGCGCCTGCGGAGGTTTTTCTGAGGTGACTGGTAAACCGTCATCGTCACTGGACTTGTCGTCATTAACTTCAGTCTCAACGTCGGATACAGCTATGCCCTGTCGGCTTGCCAGGCTCTCCATCCAGGCCATGATTTCGTCAGGGGACATGTTATCGAAGTCCGGCGCGCCATCGGCCTTGAGCGGATAGTCTGGCGTACTGGATACATCATCCTCAGTGGATATATCTACCTGCTGAGTATCCTCATCACCTGGTAGGTTCTCCGTGATCTGTGCAACCTTTTGGATCCGTCGTTGGACTTCGGCCTGTTCTGCCGGGGGAGTTGCCTTGATGGGGATGTCGTAGACCGGGGGTTTGAGGAAACGGGTGCAGATGGTCTCGATAAAGGCGTCAAAATAGTAGTGCGAATAGGGCGGTGCGTTCAGGCGCGGCAGTTCTGAGCGCAGGGGTTCAGGGAGGTACAGTTTCTCTTTCTGGACGTCAAAGTGTTCGTCGAATACTGGTACGATATTACGCCTGAGCCGGAATGCTTCTTCAATCTCCCGCCGCAGCCAGTCATCTTCGTTGACACATCGTTCCAGAGAGCCGGGCGAGAGAATTAACAGGAAATGCGGACGGGCGGCAATCTGGTTGAGGATGATGCGGTCAAAGGCGCCGCTGTCAATCGTGGTGACATCCAGAAACACATCGTAACCGCGTTCGCGCAGCTCGCGGAAGATAAGGCGGGCACGATCCTGGCTGACGCTGCGGCGGTAGCTGATGAAGACTTTATTCTGGTCATCCATGCGGCATTACCTGGGGTTGGGGTAGTCTGTGAGTCACCTCCCTATTTGTACCGCCAAACGAGACAAATCACAACCGAAAGGCTGTTCAATCGTGTCTCTTCCCCTGTTTTTCAGCTTTTACACCTTCTTCATGTTTTCAAACCACTTTACAACCCACGCAACTTCCCTTTACTGTTACAATGGGACTTAACCTGTGAAATGTAGTGGAATGCAAAACCATGAGCAATAGCACGCCTGAGCAGCCCGCCGGGCCTTCAGACGAAAAATCGCCGGTGGCTGCCGCGCCTGAAGTGGGCGAAGCGCCGGAAATGACGCCGGAAGAAGCGCAGAAACGCGCTGAACATCGAGAAACCCGCCAGATTCTGCGCCGCGTGCAGGAACACCTGTTTGTCGCCCATACCAACCTGGGGGCCATGCGCGAAACGGTAGGGTTGGTGGATGTGTTCCACCACCCGACCAGCCCGGTTGGCAGTCTCAACTATGTCACGCCGCGCCGCAACACTGCCTGGATTTCGCGCACGATGGTTCAGCAAGGCCTGAAGCACCTCTCTGAATACGGGCGCACATCCCGCGTGCAGTATATTGAGGGACTGTACCCGCCGCAGTTTGCCAAATCGCTGCGCGACCTGAATTTACATATTGAGCGCGAAACGCCGGTCATGGTATATAGGCCGGATAGTGTGAATCCAGGGGCGTTGACCGACCAGCACATGCCGGATGGCGTGACCATTGAGCAGGTCAGCGACCAGCGCGGCAGTGAACTGTGGTGGTACGTGTGGCGCAACGCCTATTACGACGTGCTGACGCTGGGCGTCGAACCGCTGTTCGTCGGGCGGGAGGTGGCTGCCATCAAGCTCGGTCACCAGTTGGATTTCCTGGTGTATCGTTATGGCTTCCCGGTGGGTGTCGCCCGGTTGAGCATTCAAGGAGAGTCGGCGCATGTGCTGGCGATGGCGCTCCTGAAAGAAGCGCGTACCCCGCCGATGCTGCTGGCACTGCACACCGCCGTGCTGAAAGCAGCGCTGGGGCGGAAAACCACGCTGATCTTCGCGCCCGGTGAAACCGAAACTGAGCGCAAATTGTGCCGCGAACTCGGATATGTGGACTTTGGCAGCATCGTATGTTATGCTGCCCAGAATACCAACCAGCAAACAACGAATAATGACATCCTGGCACAGCCTATTCTTTCCTTCTGACGACGCAGCGAATATCGTCACCGCGCTGGCGGCTTCATTGGAGTCGCTGGGTTACACGCGCTATAACCCGTTTGGCCTCCTGCCCGGCAAAGCCTATCCGCAGTCTGTCCGGCTGTTCGTCGCGCCAGCAGCAGGTGGTTGGGTGCGGGTGATCGGTGCGCCGGATGAGCGCCAGTTCCCGCTGTTGGCGGAGGCGGGTGTGTGCCTGTGGGCCGCGCTGGAAGGGGATGCCGGACGCATCGCTGTTTACCAGGGAGGCGAGGCGGGGGAACTGCATAGCGCGCTCCTGCCGCATGTGCGCCCTGGCTGCACGGCGGAAGCGTTACAGGCCGCGCTCAACCGGGCAAGCCAACCGGGCGCGGCGGGAGATTCGGCGCTGCCACTGGACACCTTGCCGGAGGATGTACGGGCGATGGCCGGGGATGTCAACCTGAAACAGGCTGAGAAAATGTTCTCGCGGCTGGGCGGGCAGTTGTTACGCAAAACAGCCGCCGACTCCGATACCGCGCAGGCCGCCCGCGACCTGTTGAGCAGCGCCCCGGACTGGAACAGCCCGGACGGTATGATGCTGCGGGCGGTCATGGCCTGCCTCACCGTGCCGGAAAACTGGCGTGAACCGGATTTCGTCACGCTGCGCGACGCCTATCAACTGCACGAGCGCCGCCGTCGCAAACCGGACGCCCGGCTCTACCCCGGTGACGCGGAGACAATGGCACGAGTCCCGGATGCCCTGACTTACACTCCGGTTTATGGAGGGATGGCCGTTTAACCTATGTCCACTGAAGACCGTTCATATTGGGACCAGCATTACCAGCAGCACCTGACCGACCCGTATCCACCCCCGTATCCACTTCTTTTTGAATACATCCCGCCGGTAACAGATGGCAGCGCCCCGCGCGCTCTCGATCTGGCGGGCGGCCTGGGACAAAATGGGCTGTGGCTGGCGGAACAGGGGTACGTGGTGGACATCATAGACATCAGCCGGGTGGCGCTCTTACGAGCACAGGAGGAGATTAACCGCCGCGCGATCCGCCGGGTGAACCTCCTGAAGGCCGATGTGGACAGTGCCGAACTCAAGCCCAACACGTATGCCGTGCTGTGCGTGTGCTTCTATCTCAAACGCGGGCTGTTCTCCCGGCTGCGTGCCAGCGTCCAGTCCGGCGGGCGTGTCGTATACGCGGCCTACAACAAGCGTTACCAACGCATCGCGCCGGACACCGCCCCCGACGACCTGCTGGAAGTGGGCGAACTGGCGGGCTACTTTGCCGACTGGCACATCCTCCACAACGTCGAAGACTCGCATATCTCCCATATCGTGGCGCTCAAGCCGTAGGCGATTATCGGGTGGATTCTGCTTGTAAAAACTTCGGCAGAGACCACTGTTCGGTAAAGCTTTCCCACCGGTCTCCCCCCTCAATCAGAATGGAGCGGCCATTCGGATTATATACAGCCTCAGAATAACCACAGGGCGCTGTTCCACAGTCTCCAAACTGAATCGGCCTTTCCCAGTCTCGGGTATCCCAGATAGCGACCCAATAGGTATCACTCCCTGCCGCAGCGAGAAATTTGCCATCCGGGCTAAAGTTGATCGTACCGATATACCCAATGACGAAAAAACCTGCTGTTGGTAATTGTCTGACCACCTTCTGCTGTCTCACATCCCAGATATTGACCCTGCCACTGCCACCAAGTGCGATATACTGACCGTCGGGTGACCAGGCAAGACTAAAAATGCCATCAGAAAAATGGATACACTGCCAATCCTGATCGCTCGCTACTTTCCATAGGCATAGTTTGCTGTCAGTATATTCTGATCCTGCGTAGGCCAGATAATCGCCGTCAGGATTAAAAACGATGTTAGAAAAAGAGCGGTTGAATTCATCATGAAACTGTTTAATTTGTGTCCCCGTGTTTAGATCCCAGATGGCAACTCCTCCGGAAAAAGTGGTAGCAATGACATCCTGTTGCGGACTATATGCAATTTCGTCATCAATTCTCCCAGAGGACTGAAAGCGGGTTTCAACGGTCTCCGAGCGCAAGTCCGTTACTCGTATAAACCTGTCGTAATGACGGGTAATCAGAAATTGTCCATCTGGGCTGAGTATCGCACGGGTTATCCGTGATGGGTACAGCACGGCGCTTCTGATTTTATGACCGTCCGCAGCACTCCAAAAATCCAGCGCGACCATCCCGGATTCGGGCTGCTCACTGAAAGCCATGATGGTTTCACCGTCCGGGCTGTAAAATGCAAAACTTCCGAAATCGGGAGGCAGTCTGAAATCCAGAACCGGAGAGTGTTCTTTACTCCATGTGCTGATAACAAGGGCTACCAATAACCAAAGCCCGCCGGTAATTCTCAGTCGCTTCCTCATGCTGACGGTGTTTCGCTCCGTAAAAGTCGCCGCAAATCAAACAGGGCGTGTTCGCGTTTGGCACCATCTTACAATAGGGAACTGGCGATTTGCCGCACGATTTCTATCCGATAGTTCACCAGCTGGATGGCAATTCCAGCTTACGGCGTCGGCGCAAACACGTTACAATGGCGGGATGAAGCGGATACATTCACCTCACACACCACAGGCGGGGCGCTATGCCAACCGATAACCGGCGCATCCTGGTGACAGGCGGCGGCACATTTCTGGGAGATAACATCGCGGCGGCGCTGCTGGCGGAAGGGGCGGCGGTTACGCTGCTGGTGCGTCCCGGCGCGGAAGATAAGCTGGGGCCGCTGCGTGACCGGGTTCGCTGGTGGACAGCCGACGTGTGGACTCCGGCCAGTCTGCGCGGGCGGGCGCGGGGACATGATGCGGTGATTCATACCGTTGGCAGTATGGTCAGCGATCCGGCACAGGGACTTAACCACAACTGGCTGAATTTCGTTTCAGCGCGGAACGTCGCCAATATGTGCGTCAGTGATGGCGTAGACCGTATGATCCTGATGAGCAGCGCCCGCGCCCCCTGGATTAATGGTCACTACCTGCACGCCAAGCGCCAGGCGGAAGAATTCATGGAACGTGTCGGGCTGGAAGCCGTGACAGTACGCGCCCCGGTGGCCTACGTGCGGGGACAGCGCCGCCATCCCTTCTACTTCCTCATGACGATCCTGGGCAGCACGCCGGTGGTTTCGTGGTTCTGGTTTGGGCGGGTCGCGCCGCTGCCGGTGGATATGCTCGCGCGTGGGGTCGCCCGCATCGCCCTGGAGCCGCAGCGGTCTAAGAAACGCTACTACGCGCCCGACCTGCGAAAACGCAATACGGCCCGCGAAGCGCGCGGCGCCGCCCCCCTGCTGCCGGACGAAGTTCCGCCGCCAACCAGCCCCCCCCACCCCTTTAACCTGCTGGACGAGGATACCCCCTTCGGCTGGTTTCCCCCGGAGCGCCCGCCGGAAAAGTGAGCAACGCCAGCGGAACCGGAGACACCCAATCTCAGGGAATTGCCTGGCCGAATAAGGTGCGAAAGGGATCATTCATGTTATACTTTAAATAATAAAAATCTCAGGGGGGATTTTTGATGCGAAAGTCACTTTTTCCAATCTTCCTACTTCTGTTCGGCCTGCCCCTTGTTTCAATCGCGCAGGATATGACTTGCCCCATTATCGTGCAGACAGCACTCGATACAATCCATGATTTGTGTGATAGTACAGGGCGTAATCAAGCCTGTTACGGCAATCTGTCGCTGGAGGTTGAACCGCAACCTGAAGTCGAATCGCTGAAGTTCGATTCGCCCGGTGATATTGTCCACGCCGCTGATATTCAATCGCTGCGCCTGAGCAGTATGGACGCGGCTGTGCCGGAATGGGGCATTGCGATGATGCGGTTGCAGGCCAATCTTCCCGACACGATGCCGGGGCAAAATGTTACATTCTTGCTCTTTGGCAATGTCGAAATTCAGAATACGGTTGAGCAAGTGCCGGAGATTGAAGTTATGGTCACGGCATCCGAGAGCATCAATGTGCGGCGTGCCCCGGATGACGCGGTGATAACGACCTTAGCGCCGGGTACGATATTGACGGCCAATGGGCGTAACGCCGGGTCAGACTGGCTGCGGGTGGCGCTGGCTGATAACGGTGCAGAAGGATGGGTCGCCGGGTATTTGCTGCATACGGAAGAAAGTATTGAGAACCTGGCGGTTGTCCAGCCCGGTGAGATGATTTACCGGCCATTACAGGCATTTTACATACGCACAGGATTAAGTGATTCGCCTTGCAGCGAATCACCCAACAGCGGCCTGTTGATTCAAACGCCAGAAGGCGCTGGCGAGGTTGAATTCACAGTCAATGAAGTGCGGATCAGACTCAGTTCGACAGCGTTCTTGCAGGCCGAAGCGGGGAATGCCCTGATAGTCAACCTGCTCGAAGGACATGCTATCGTCACGACCTTTGATAGGACAGTCACCGTGCCTGCGGGAGCGCGAACCACTATTCCGATAGACGAGAATCTCTCTGCATCCGGGCCGCCAGGCGATCCCGAACCTTATACAGAGGAGGCGGTGCAGTCGCAGCCTGTCTCGTTGCTGCCCCGACCAATCGAGGTTGCCGCCCCTCTCACAGAAGCCGAAATCGCCGCGCACAGCGCTTGCACCATATCCTCCGGTACAGCAGTCAACCTGCGCGGCGGGCCGGGAACGGTTTATACACGGGTGGCGAGTCTATCGGCAGATACGGCCACCGTCGTTACCGGCAAGGCCGAAGGGGCTGATGGCTTTGTCTGGTGGCAGCTATCCCGTGAGCGCTGGGTGCGTTCCGACGTGGTTGAGGCAAGCGGTAATTGCGGTGCTGTTGTGGTTATCTCAGAACAGGACTTCCCCCCGGTGCCAACACCTGCACCGGCGCCAATTGTGAATAGCGGTGGCGGATACAGCAGCCTGATACCGATTGGATTATGTACCACACCGGTCGTAAATGCCGGGAGAATCACCCTCAATATAGGGGTTTCGCGCAATCGCTGGGCAAACTGTGAGGATGCGATGGCCGAGGCGCAGAATCGAGGGCTGGCGATTTTCACGGGTTCCGGCCCTGCGCCCGCCAACTATCGTTTATCGCCACAATGTCATTGGAATGCCCAACACAGCGAGTGGGGTATCTCTACGGAGGCGGATGTTGTTCTGACGCCGGGTATATACACGTATACCGGCACCTGGCTGGATGGCGAAACATATACATGTACGTTTACGGTCCAGTAGCCTTGTGACCGCTTGGAAGTCACTCGAAAAGCCGGGATTTGCCGTAGAGGCATGATACATCATGCCTCAACCCGGCATCCACTGCGACATCCATACCCCCGCCGTTTCCAGCGAGGCTGCTGCCAGGAGCACCCGCCGGAGAAGTAACGGAAGGAGATACCGGTGCGGATTGCCCATGCGAATTCGGATGATAAGGGCTGGTACGCTGGCCCCTGGAACAGTGATCTGGCGGTGGCGGTGGGTTTCGCCAATGCCGGGATAGACGAGCCGCACGTCCACAGCCGCATCACGGAGATTTACCTGGTGGCACGCGGCACGGCGGAAATCCGCGTTGAGCAGCAGACGCTTACGCTGCGCCCTGGCGACATGCTGGCGCTCGAACCGGGCGAGGCACATACCTTTCTTGCCAGTTCGCCGGACTACTTCCACTTTGTTATCCACACGCCGGTAGTTCCCGGTGAGGCCGCCCGCCAGGAAAAACAGGCGGTCTCGCGGGCGCGGCTGGGGCTGCCGCCGGACATGCCCTAGGCAGCCGGTGTGATTGATTTCCGCGAATCGCGTCGCCCTGCGAACCCCGCAGACAGGTGTGCCCTGGGCACGTCAATAACATGTGGCGGCAAAGATTGACCTTAATCATGCAGAACGAAACGCTGGCGCGTCCACAATGGGCGCAGCCAGGGCTTCACCGAATCCCGCTTCCGCTTGAATGTGCAGGGCGTTTGCCAGCCTTTGGGTGTCCTCGTATAGTTTCATATAGGCGATCTGCCCCCATTTCAGCTGGATAAACTGGGCTACTTCGTTCTGATAGGCATTTCCATTTTCAAGCGTGGCGTCTACCTGGAACTGAACTACGATAGATGTATGCCAGGGCCATCCCTGAATGATGATGTCCCTTACCGTGAACCGGATGCCAGGAAAAATACTGAACAAACGGGCATACCACTGTCTGACTCCGTCACGGCTGTACCGTTCGCCGCCAAGCGCCAGATCACCTGCGAAAATATGGTGTGTGGATGAACGGAACTGCGTCACAATGCTTTCGAAGTCCCCCTGATTGAGCTTCTGGAAGTTCTGCGCTAGTTTCTGTCGAACAAGAGTGTGATACATAGACTGTGACCTCTTTCATCCGGCACGCTTTACGCTGCCACTATTCACCGCTATCCCTATTCGTCAAGCTGGCGCAGCGCCCGCTCAGCCCACTGCAAATCACCGCGCAGTCGGAAAATTCCGTAATCTAACGTCAGCAGCCAATAACGCATATCCTCCGCTGCGTTGAAGGCTTCGGCAAAGGCGCTCACATTCTCTGGAACCTGATTCTCATATACATTCAGAGTCTCGCGCAGGCTGGCGATACGCGCCTCTAATAATGTCCTTAGTTCAGCATTGCTCAATTGTGCGCCGAAAAAAAGCTGACCGAGCCAGACCTCATGAAATGACAGGGTGGGTTGGGGAACTGCTAACCAGCGGTGAAGTTCCGCATACCCGGCCTCCGTCAAGCGATACAGCTTCTTATTCGGAAGATGCTCCTGAACCTGTTGCACATACTCGACCCAGCCCGTATCGGTCATTTTGTAGAGCGCCCGGTAAATCAGGCTTTGGTCAGTATCCCAGAAATGCTGTACGGAGGCCTGAAAAGTCTTGTTTAGGTCATAGCCTGACATCGGCCCGTAGTTCAGTAATCCCAGAATAAGATGTTGAAGTGTCATAACTCACCATATATTAACTTGCATATATATGCTAGTGCATATATGAGATTGTGTCAAGCCAGTATTTATGTGCATTTCAGGGTATAGTCTATTCTGTTGGATTGTTTGCGAGAATTCACAAGAGATTAAAACGCTGCCCCACGCCGCAGAAGCAGCAGCAGGTATTCAGCACCACCTGGCGGGCAGTGACTGAATAAGGAGGCACCACGTGCAAACCGTAGACTTACTCCTCATCCATGCTGAGCAGCTTGTGACCTGTGCCGGGGGTGGGAAGCCGAAGCGCGGTGAGCAGATGCGTGACGCGGGCATGATCGTGGATGGCGCGTTGGCTGTCCGGGATGGGCGTATCCTGGCAGTGGGCACGACCCGCGACATCACTGCGCAGTACCGCGCCGAACGGACAATCAACGCCAGTGGCAAAGCCGTGATTCCCGGCCTGGTAGACTGCCACACCCATACGGTCTATGCCGGAAACCGCCTGGATGAATTCGAGATGCGGATTCAGGGCAGGAGCTACATGGAGATCATGGCAGCAGGCGGCGGCATTATGAGCACCGTGCGGGCGACCCGTGCCATGCCTTTTGAGATGCTCTATGCGGAAAGCCGGGCGCGTCTGGATACCATGCTGCGTTTAGGGACAACCACTGCTGAAATCAAAACCGGCTATGGCCTGGATACCGAGACCGAGCTAAAAATCCTGACGGTTATCACCCAACTGGCAGCGGAGCACACCCTGACTATCGTGCCGACTTTCCTGGGGGCACATGCCGTGCCGCCGGAATACCCCGACGCCGCGACCTACGCCGGGATGGTGGTTCATGAGATGCTGCCTGCTGTCACAGCGACACAGACTATGGCCCGGCAGCCGTTCTTTATAGACGTGTTCTGCGAAAAAGGCGTGTTTGACGTGGCGACCTCGCGCCAGGTGCTTGCAGCCGGAAAGCGGGCTGGCATGGGCGTGAAGGCGCATGTAGATGAATTTGTCAACCTGGGCGGCGTGACAATGGCCGTCGAGCTAGGGGCGGCCTCGGTGGATCACCTGGATGTGACGCCGGAAGCAGAACTGGACATCCTGGGGCGGTCTGGCACGGTAGGCGTGGCGCTCCCGGCGGTGAATTTCAACCTGGGTGGGACACACTTCGCCAATGCCCGTTACCTGGTGGATGCCGGGGGTATCCTGGCGCTGGCGACGGACATCAACCCCGGTTCCGCACCGACGCCGAGTATGCCGATGGTGATGGCGATTGCCACCCGCTACCAGAAGCTCCTGCCCGCCGAGGCACTCAATGCCGCCACGCTCAATGCCGCTTACGCCATCGGGCTAGGGGAGCAGGTTGGGTCGCTGGAAGTTGGCAAACAGGCGGATTTCCTCGTCCTCGATACACCGGACTACCGCGCGATGATCTATGAATTTGGCGGGAATCTCGTAGAGTCGGTGGTTGTGCGTGGGCGGTTGCTGGCGTAAACGCGACCCCGGAGGAGTATGGTGGAATGGAACTGGCACAGATCGAAGCATTCGTGCGGACGGCGCGAGAAGGCAATTTCACGCGGGCAGCGGCGGCGCTCAACCTGACTCAGCCTGCCGTCAGCACCCGTGTTTCCCTGTTGGAAGCCCAACTGGGTGGCCCGTTGTTTGAGCGGCACGGACGTACCCTGGCACTGACCCCCTTGGGAGAGCAGTTCCTGCCGTATGCTGAACGCCTGCTGACCGTGCTGGCTGACGGCGTGGGGGCTGTCCACAGTTACCAGCGCGGACAGGCGGGCCAGGTGAAAATCGCCGCGCCGACACCCTTCTTGCTGGCCTTCCTGGTGGAGTCGCTGGCGGACTTCCGCTACCAGCACCCGACGGTGGATGTTATGATCCGCGAGCGCAACAAGACGACCATTCTGGAGATGCTGCATGACTACACCGTGACGCTGGGGCTGGTGAACGCCCCGGTGCTGGATAAACGACTGCGGCAGCTTTTCCGCCTGGAAGATCGCATCCGGGCGGTGGCGGCTGCCGGGCATCCCCTGGCGCAGGCGAGCGAAACGCTGCACATGGAAGACCTCTACCGGCATACCGTATTTCGCGTCTCGATGTTCCCGGAGATGACGGCCTTTATAGACGCAGCCGCCGAAGCGGGGCGGGTGGGCAGCGGCGGCGCTGTGATCGCGATTCCGATGGTGATGGCGCGGCGGCTGGTGGCGCTCGGCCAGGGCGTGACTTTTCTGCCGGAACACTATGTCAAACGCGATGTCGAGGCGGGGGAACTCGTCTACCTGGAAATCGCTGACATGCCACCACTGGTGAGCCAGGCCGTGCTGGTCACGCGCCGGGACCATGAACTGGATGCCGTCCACAGCGAATTCGCCCGCATCTTCCGGGTACGCTGGCGTGACTTGGTGCGGTGAGACAGACACATCATCCTGAAGCCATTCAACCGGAGGCAGTATGCCCAGCTTAACCAACCTTCCCCCCGATTCGCAGGCATTTTTCCAGACTGTATGGCACATTGTCCGCCAGATTCCGGCGGGCGCGGTCAGCACCTACGGCCAGATCGCCTCAATGATTCCGCCGCCGGAGGGCGTGGGTGACGTGGATTACAAGCGGTTTGGCGCGGTCTGGGTGGGCAAAGCGATGAATGCCGTCTCGGCTGCCGACAATGCCGACGTCCCCTGGCAGCGAGTCGTCAATAGCCAGGGTGGGATCAGCCTGCCCGCCGGGAGTCGCGCCGCCACCGAGCAGCGCCGCCGTCTGGAAGCCGAGGGGATCACATTCGACAAGCGCGGACGTATCAACCTGGACAGCGCCGGATGGGACGGGCCAGATGCTGACTGGTTGGCGGCACATGGTCTGCTGACACCGGTGCCGCTCAAAAAAACACCCCCCGATACCCCCGGCCAACTCACCCTGTTTTAGCCTGCCGGGTTACGTCAGCCCTGTATCCGTATCCGTGATAATCAGAGCGTTTTTTTACATCGGGCATAGCCGGTGATTGCGTCAGTAATTCTGAAAGATTTGTGCAATGTGCGGCCATTCTCGTATACAATAATGCAATAGGCAACACATCACAAGACATAGTGCGAGGCCAAAAAACAGAATGACGGACGTGCGGGTGCTGGTCGTGGATGATAGCCCAACGGTACGCCACCATCTGGTCGGGCTGGTCAACGAAATGCCGGGCTTAACGGTTATCGGAGAGGCCGAAGACGGTAAGGCCGCGGTTGAACAGGCGGCTGCGCTACAACCGGATGTCATCTCAATGGATATTGAGATGCCGCATGTGGATGGCCTGGAGGCCACCCGCCGGATTATGCAGCACTGTCCGACACCTATCGTGATCGTCACCGGGTTGATGAATGACCAGATCAACCTCTCGTTCCGCGCGGTAGAAGCCGGAGCGCTGGCTGTCGTCCCCAAACCACCGGCTCGCCATGCCCCTTCATTCCGCGATCAGCAGCGCCAATTGGCGAATACTCTGGCGGCTATGGCCGGGGTACGGGTCATCCGCCGCTGGAACAATGGCACCGGAGCATTAACCACGCCGGTGCTCCCTGCGGGTCGCCTGGAACTTGTCGCAATCGGGGCGAGCGCCGGGGGGCCAAGCGCCCTCAACCGCCTCTTGAGTAAGTTCCCCGCCGAGTTCGGGCTGCCGATTCTGATTGTGCAGCATATCCCCCCGGAATTTACCGCCGGGCTGGTCCACTGGCTGGATGACACATCCGCGCTGCGGGTACAGGTTGCTAATCAGGGCGATATCCTGCGCCCCGGCACGGTCTACCTCGCGCCGGGAGATGCTCACCTCACGGTTGCCCGGCAGGGTCGCGCGTTGACCGTTGAACTGGTTCACGAAAAGTACTTCTCCCGCTACCAGCCCTCGGTTGACCGCCTGTTTTACTCCGTCGCGGAAACCTGCGGCATGGCTGCTGCCGGGATAATCCTCACCGGAATGGGCAGTGACGGCGTAGATGGCCTGCTGGCGATGCGCCATGCGGGAGCTGTCACCTTCGCGCAAGACCAGGCCAGCAGCGCCGTTTTCGGGATGCCCGCCGCCGCGATTGAGCGCGGTGCCGCCACCCACGTCCTGTCCCTTGACCGGATGTACCAGGCCCTCCTGGAAATGGTGGCGGTATAACGGCTAGAGTGTGTAGGCAGCTACCAATTCCTGGCGCAGTGCCTGGTAGCTCTGGTAGCGACTGGGGCTGATCTTGCCGTTTTCGACGGCTGCACGCACAGCGCAGTCCGGCTCATTATTATGGGCACAGTTATTGAACTTGCATTGGCTCACATACGGCGCGACATCCACGAAATACCCGTCGAGTTCTTCCGGCTCAACATCCCAGAAGGTAAGCGTCCGCAGGCCCGGCGTATCCGCCAGATAGCCGCCCATTTCGAGTTTTATCAGGGCGCTGTCACGGGTTGTGTGCATCCCCTCGCGGCGGCGGCGGCTGACCTCTTTGACCGTGCGCCCCAGGCCGGGCTGAATAATATTCAGTAAGCTGGTTTTGCCCACGCCCGAAGGCCCGGTGAACACCGAAATTTTATCTTTGAGGATGGCCTGAATGTCGTCCACGCCCAGAAGGTCACGGGCGCTCGTGTAGAAAGTCGGGTAGCCCATCGCCACATACGGGGCAAAAGTAGCGCGAATGGCCGAGGCGTCTTCCAGGTCAATTTTGTTCACAACAATACAGAGTTGGGGGATGCCGGACGATTCACCCATCACGAGGAAACGATCCAGCAGGCGCAGGTTGGGGGGCGGCTGCGCAGCGGCAAACACAAACACCGCCTGGTCTGCGTTCGCAATAATCACCTGCTCGCGTTCGCGCTGGCCTGCACCCCGGACTCCTTCAGTACGTACCGCTCGTGAGAGGGTGCTTGTCCGTTCCGCGACACTTTCAATACTGCCAGTGCCGTCTTCCAACAGGCGAACCTGCACCCGGTCCCCGATAGCCGCAATATCCGAGGACTGAGATTCTTCCAGTAAGCGGCCTCGCAACCGGCAGGTGTAGATTGTTCCGTCTGTCACCTCCACATTAAAGTATCCGCTCTGGTCACTGATGACCAGTCCATCAAGCAAATCAGTTTGGGTCAAAGGCAGTCTCCTCCGTTACACTTATTGTCCCTCATTGTACACCGATTTTGGGATTCAGACGGAACGCACCAATAGTCCAGGTGCGCCCGGATGAACTTAAATAGCTATCCGAGAACTGGACACATTGCCCTGGTCTTTTGGCCCGGTATGTCGTTACGGCAGCCCGAATTCTCATTTTAGCCCAATCCTATTTTGACCCGGAGTGTGTTATGCTTGGTCAAATTGTCCGGTAAAGTATTGTTTGAGGATGTATGTCAGAGCAGCAGGAGCAACAAACACCGATTTACCAGATAGACGAGACGCCCCCGGTGGCGGTCATTCCCCGCACGGTATTCAACTACTTCGTAATCGCACTCGTATTCTTTGCGCTTGGCTCAGGTCTCACGATACTGGGCTATAATGGCCTGTTTGATTCCAACACAGCAGAAAACGAGGCGCTGATTTCCCAGGCGATTGATCGGGCGGTAAACGAGGCCCTGGATGCCCGCGACGCCGCCGCAGCAGCCCAGGCCCAGCAGGAAAGCGGCCCAATCCAGGGCGAGTATTACACCGTCAGCCCCGACGATGACCCGTACATCGGGGCGGAAGACGCGCCGGTGGTTATCGTGGAGTTCAGCGATTTCAACTGCACGTTCTGCAACCGTTTCTATGACGAAACACTCTCACTCGTAATTGATACCTACGGTGATAAGATTCGTTTCGTTTACCGGGATTATCCGATTTTAGCGCAGTCATCGGTGGGCGCGGCGCTGGCAGCGCAGTGCGCGTTTGAGCAGGATGACTTCTGGAATTACCACAACATCCTGTTCGATAACCGGGGGAACTTTGCCCGTGAGCAGCTTATCGGTTACGCCGAAACACTTGGGCTTGACACCGAGCAGTTTGCGACCTGCCTGGATAACCAGCAGTACCAGGACGAGATCGTAGCCGACTTCCGCGAGGCGCAGGCGCTTGGCATTCGGGGTACACCGAGTTTCTTCATCAACGGGCGGTTTGTCAGTGGGGCGCAGCCCTTCGCGGTATTCGCCGCCGCCATTGATGAAGAACTGGCGAAACTGGATGGGCTGGATACGACGGGGTAGGCTCTGGTATCAATTATACACAGAGGAGCACACGCTGGCGCTCCTCTGTTGCGGCATTTCAGGCTGCAATTCCGCTTTAATACGCGCCTTTGCTCATCAGCACCGCCGGAATCGTCGTGAAGATGATCTGCATATCCAGCCAGATGGAGTAGTTGCGGATATAGCGCATGTCAAGCTGTACCCGTTCCTCATAGGTGAGTTCGCTGCGCCCAGATGTCTGCCACAAGCCGGTGATGCCGGGCTTCACGGTATGCAGGTTGAGACTCCACTGTCCGTAGCGCTGCACCTCTTCCATCGTTATCATCCGGGGACCCACCAGACTCATCTGGCCGCGCAGGACGTTCAGAAGCTGTGGCAGTTCGTCTACACTGGTGCGCCGCAGAAAGTTGCCAATCCGGGTGATGCGCGGGTCATCCTTGAGTTTGTAGTATTTCTCATATTCTTCCCGCGCTTCCGGGTCACGAGCCAGCAGTTCTTCCAGGACTTCCTGTGAATTAACGACCATCGTGCGGAATTTATAAGCATTGAATTCCTTACCACCCACGCCCACTACCCGGCGCGGGTAGATAATCGGGCCGGGGTCGGTGAGTTTCATGATGATGGCGATGATGAGGAAAAATGGGGATAACGCCAGCAGCCCCAGGAACGCCCCGATATAATCGAGGATGGCCTTCAAAATCACGTTCAGCCCGGTCAGACGCAGCCGGTTAACACTAATCATCGGCACTAGTCCCACATCCTGCAGGCGCACACCGGTGGTCAGAATTTCGTACATGCCGGAAGACAGCCAGACAGAGACATCTTCCGAGTTGACATATTTGCGAAATAAATCGAGCATATTTTTGCGGTGAATGCCGCTGGTCGCAACGATAATCCGCTCCACCCCAAACCGATTGACAAACAATTCAGCATCTTTTGTCGGACCGTGAACGACCAGCCCCGGCAGGATTTCTTCCCCCCACAGATTCTCGTTGTCGTCCAAAAAGCCGATAATACTGACACCGGCCATTGAGAAATTCAGCAACTGCTCGGCAATGGCGATGCCTTCTTCGTTCGCGCCCACGACATAGGCAGGGGACATGAAGTGCCCCCGGCTGCGCAGCCCGTAGATAAAGCGGCGCATGGTGAACCGGGAAAGCGAGATAAAGAAGAACGTCAGGAACCAGGCCAGGACCAACCAGGCACGCGCTACATCCAACGTTGGGTCAAGGAAGGCAAATACCACGACCACCATAATGCCGAAGGTGCAGCCGTTAAAAACCAGCATGTATTCCTGGTGACCGGTAAAGAGATTCGCCGGGTCGTATAAGCGGAGTGCGTTAAAGATAATGATCCATGCGGGGATCAGAATATAGACATACGTCGAGTAAAATACAGTATCCGAAACACCAAGTGGATCAAAGAAAATCGAAGTCTCTCCCGTGAAACGAACGATATACGCCAGCATAAATGACAGGCTCAGCATCAGACTGTCCAGGGCAATCATCACTAATCGCACCGTCCGAAATTTGGCGCGGTTGGATTGGCGCAGGAATTCCAGCAGGTCGCCCGGACTGGACAGGGATGGCCCTGAGTGCGAATCCTGATTTGCGATATGTGTTCCCATGACAAGTGATCCTTATGGAACTGATGTAGCCGCAGCGCTGCCGCTGGCGGCGTAAGTTCTAACGGTGGTTCGCTATCGCTGATTGATATAGAGTTTCCAGTGTGGCAGCGGCACCGTCCCAGGTATGGTGGTTCAACATACCGCCGCCCGCACCGACCGATCATCGCCCGTTTTTCTGCCGAAGCCAGCAGGTCAGGATATGGCGAGCAATCATTTGCAGGCATCCGACGAGAATATCCTGCCCATTTATGGTTTTGAGCGCTGAATTGGCCTGTAATGAACAGACTACCGGAGTTAAGCTAGCCATTGCTTCAGCACTTTGTTCGATGCCAACACCATAACGAACGGTGCTGGAGGCGATAGCACCTGGGCCAGGTAGGGGCGCATATCCGGACGGAACCAATCACCTTTGACATGAGGCCCTGCCCCATTTCAATCACAGCCGGGGCCGGTCTTTGCCAACGATATGCAGTTCCGTTCGGCTGCTCTTCCCACACCAACGGCATAATCGTGTATCAGGTCTTCCACAGCCGCAATATTGGCATGGTAGCCATTTTACCGGTGAAAACCAGTCGCAGCGGGTCGCTCAACATCCTGCGGTTTGAGTAATTCAGGTCAACGCCGTTCGAACGACAGTCACCCGGCGATTGTCGCAGCCAAAGCCACCAATGCCTGACGATCCGCCTCACTGGTGACAGCAACCGTGGAAAACGTCGGGTGAGCTGGCCTTCAAATTTACGGGTGCGCTCAAGGTCAACCAGCGCCATCAATCGGCTCTTGAGGTGGGCGCGTCTTGCAACACTTTTCCGAACAACAGTGAAATACTATCCACTGAGTCGTACACAATGGGCAGGCCGTTCAAAGAGTTTGGCCATGACCGCGCCGCGCAGATGCTCCAGGTGGACGATGTCAAACGACTCTTCTGAAGCAGTTCCCGGCGGTTTGGTGGAAAAGGGGGAACGGGAATCGGCGCAGCGGCAGGCGTGTTAGCAGGGCCATCAGGCCGTTTGCGAATGTCTGGCTGCGGGCAAAGCGGACGATATACCGCATGACACCATTCACGCGTTGCGGCAGCGATTCCTCCTATCGCCAGGCGGCTGCAAACAGCAGGGTGACCTCATGACCACGATCCACCAATGCCCGTAAAGATGTTGTACGGGCGCACCCGATCAATGAAGGGATGTAGGCGTGACAAACAGAATCCGCATGTTACCCCTTTCAACTTTGCCCGAATCGTCTAATGGCCGGCACGCCTGGCGGTAATCGTAGGTGTTCTCAACAGTATGACGCCCATTGGTTGTAATCCGTGCGTTCAGTTCAGTATCCGTCACCAGCCGCACACAGGCATCCGCAAAGTGCTGCGGTGTATCGGCAATCAGGATGTCCTCGTCGTCAGTAACGGCAATCCCCTCGCAGCCTACTGTTGTGCTGACCATTGGGATACCCTGCGCGAGCGCATTCAGGATTTTGACGCGCATCCCACCCCCGGCCCGCAGCGGCACCACCATCATGCTGGCGTCCTGGAAGTAGGGCAGCGGGTCTTCAACATATCCTGTGACCGTTAGCGAGGGGTCTTGTTCACCGCGCTCGACAATACTCGCCGGGGGACGCGCGCCAATCAATGTGCAGCGCACGTCCGGCACGCGCGTTTTGATAAGTGGATAAATCTCATCCAGAAACCAGGTAATCCCGTCAATATTCGGTGCCCAGTACATCGTACCGATATGGATGATATGCGGGCCGGCAGGTTGGCGTTCTACCTGCGACTGTTCGCTGGTGTCCACCGCAATCGGGATTACCGTGATCCCATCCCGCGCCCCAGCCGTTTGCAGTGCGGCCTTGTCTTCATCACTGACGGCAGTCACGGCGTCAAATGTCCGGCACATCTGCCCTTCATACTGTTTGAGCAGTCGCCAGTCGCGCAGCAGGATGTATTTCAGCGGGTTCGTGAGTGGTTGGGTTTCGGCCAGCCGTTTGTATAGCACCCATAGGGCATTGTGCAGGTCCAGCACCTTGCGGCTCTTTGTGAAAGGCAATGCATACTGACCCATATTCAACTGGTCGGCATGAACCACGTCAAACGGAGTGGTCGCAGCCAACTCCGCCAGCGCTGCCCGCATTTCCGGGCGTTCGTCGCGCAGCATCATCCAGGGTTGGCCGGTTAACAGACTTTTGCCCAGGAAGAACAGGTCACGCAGCGGTGAACGTGTGATTGGTACGGTAATCACCTTATGGCAGAGTTCCTGCAAGTGGGCGATATATTCCGGCTTATCGGTATCACGCACGAACGAAACCAGGGTAACCTCGTGCTGTTCGGCCAGGTACTTGAGAACGTAATACGTCTTAATCTTCGGGCCGCTATCTGGCGGATAGGGTAAAACCTGGGTTAGTAACAAAACGCGCATAAAGATACTCGCTTGGTGAGATAAGATGTTTATTCGACGGCTGGGGAGCCACCGTTCAGGCTGCTGCGTATCTGCCGGGCGACCTGTTGGGCATGGATGATCGTCGCCTCACTGGTCGGAAGTTCCGGGTAAACCTGGGCGGTGTTTGCCAGAAACAGCCCCGTATACGGTGTTTGCACACGCAGCCTGTTGGCAGAGGAATGCGTCGCATAGACCGGCTCAACATAGCGTGACCGGCTTACGGCAAAGTGCTTGATCTGCTCTTCACGGAAATCCGGGAACAACTGCTTTAAGTGCGTCAACCACGCCTCTCGAATGGTCTCGTCCGGCACGCCCATCCAGTCATTGTCGGGCGAGGTGTACTTGGGCAAATAGACGATATGATAGCTCTCATGTTCCGGGTGGACGGTTTCAATGATGGTCGAAAATGGGCTGGTCGGGTCGGTCAGGTTCAATGTCCAGTAAGATGTGAGCGGCCTGTCCAGCACCATGACCGGGCAAATTAACCCCAGGTACTTGGATTGGCTGAGCTGGGCCAGGTAACTCGCGTCTGCGCCCGGAATCAGGTGGGCGAAGGAGGGGGTAGCAATGGCGGCGATTACTGCGTCGAACTGCATCGCGCCGGTATGGGTTCGCACCTGCTGCACCCTGCCCCCGCTGATGTCAATCTCCCGGACACGTACCGGGTTTTTGACCGTCCCGCCTTGTTTGACAACGGCTTCCGACAACGCCTGGATAAGCGAAAAGTGCCCCCGGCGCAGATAGCCAATACGTCCCTTGAGCTGCGGCAGCCGCCGGATGGATGTCATGCGATTAATCCACGCCCAGATATATGTGGCGGGGATATGCGCGTATTCGCCATCAAACTTAGCTTCGAGCAGTGGCTGCCAGATCAGGTTAAAAATCGTCTTGCCGCCCGCGTCTTCCAGCCATTTCTGCACCGGGACCTGATCCAGCCCGCGCCAGTCACGTCGCCGCGCCTGCAAAATAGTCCGCCCCAGGCGAACACGATCCAGCATACTCAGAGGCGGAAAAGCCAGGAAATCGCTTATATTGCTGAGAGCGTACACCTTGCTCCTGTGGACAAAGCCGCTGTAGGCATCCTGCATGACGAATTCCTGCTCGATATGCAGTTCGCTGCACAGCTTGCGCACGGCTCTGTCGTTCGGCAGAATCGCATGTTGGTAACGTGCTACTGCTAAACCATCGCTGAATGCCAGCGCGCCGTTCAGTCCCCCCAGAGTTGGTCCTTGTTCCAAGAGTGTGACTTGTTCCCCGGCCTGTGTAAGGTAATAAGCCAGGGTGACACCCATCAATCCCCCACCGATAATCCCAATGTGCATAGTCAGGCCTTCTTTATGCCCCGTGCTACAATCAATATCCCGGTCACAATCACAACAAACCCGGCAAACGATGCCAGGGTGATGTGTTCGTCAATGGACAGTGTTCCCCCAATCAATATCGCGACATAGTTCAGTTTAGAGCCTGAATCCGCTTTCCGCTTGGAGCAGGCAGACGAACTCGCGCCAGGTTCGCGGCTGGATAGGTTTTGCGTCAACATGTTCTGCTGCCTTCCGCCCGCGATGATGTCTGGTGAGTTTCAACAAGCGAACCCATCTGCAAGAATCTGCCGCGCTGCCTGTGAGCGTGTTCGGTCACTGAAAGACTATACCACTCCACTATCGCAGGGCAGCCTAAAATCTCCCTAACGCTGGCGGCAAATCCGCTTAACGCCGTAAACGTACCACGACAATGATGGCGAGGCAGAAGAGGCCCGCCGCAAATACGCCACCCAGCACGGTTTCAATGGCATAGGTATCGCGCGTCACCAGGCTAAATGAGCTTTCACGTGGCTCCAGTGTTGGGAATGGCGTCGTGGTTGGGTCAAGTTTCTGGAAGACGGTGGGCGTCGGCAGTGGTGTCTCTGTCGGTTCAAACGCCTGGGTAGGCCGGTTGAGCAAGGAGCCATCACGGTGCATATACCATATTTCCAGCGCGACCGTATCCGAGCGGTCGTCTTTCGCTAACCCCTCGGCAGAGATTTTGCGGGTGAAAAAGGTCAGGTTAATGTCATTCTGGACGCCAAATGCCACTTCCGGCCACTCTGGTCGGCGTTCCGAGTCATAAAAAACACGTCGGGGCGGAATCCATAAATCCTGACGATATTCGATTTGATACAACGACACATTGAGCGCACTGGTCGGATCTGTCTGGCCGACGACGAAAAGATGGACAATGCCCATATAATCGGTTTCAAGCGCCATATGATCCAGTGTGGAGGAACTATCGGTGTAACTGCGCCCATAGAATCCTTCTATGATCTCCGGGATACTCCAGGTCAGGCCGTCATCCGCCGAAATCTGATAGTAGACTTGCGATTCGCCAGGACTCGCATAACGCCATACGGCCATCAACCGGCCATCCAGGAGTTCAGTGAACGCCCCCTGGAATGGTCGTTTTCCAGGGCTATCGCCACCATCCAGAATAATCGGCTCTGACCAGGTGAGACCGCTGTCATCGGAATAACGCAACCGGACATCCGTAGGGATACCGCGTCCAACATACCAATCCAGGCCTTCATCCCAGGAAACATACAATCTTCCACTGGCCGCTTCCCAGATTTTGATCCGGTCTGAACCCGAATCAGCCAGGTCAGAAAGGGAATAGGGAATTGTCCATGAGCGTCCACTATCGGTTGAGCGCATATAATACAGATCGAAACAGAAGGCACACAGGGCAGTCTCCGTGTTACCTTGAATGTCTTTGTCCGGCCCATATCCACTATAGACCACATGCAACACATTGTTACGATCAACAGTCATATCAATGTAGTATCCGTTACCGCTCAGGATAACGGGCGTTCCCCAGGATTGGGCGTTGGATGCAATTGTAGAATAGGCGCTCGCGAATTCGTGCGATGTCCCGGCGCGGAGGGCCGCATACAGTGTGCCGTCACTGCCCACTGCTACAGCATTGCGAACGGTCATACCACCTTGGCCTGTGACGATCACATCATTCGTTTCCGTCCATTCCCCTGAATAGGAACGGCGAGCATACAACAGCACGTCCATATTGTTAACATCGCCATACCAACCCACTTGGACATTGCCTTCACGGTCTACCGCGATACTGTTCCACCAGCCATCGCCCAACTTCAATGGCGTGGACCAGTTGGCGATGCCGGTAGTGTTGGATTGACTATAGGCTACACCTGTTACCAGCAGCAATCCGCCTGCCAGCAGCAAAACCAGCCTGGTGCTAAATGCTGAAAGTCGCAACAACATCACAATACATCCTTCTTGGGCAAACAACCGTGAATAGGAAAAGGGAGAATCGACGATTAGACGTTTAGTGAAGCAGGAAATGTGCCCGCCGGCATGAGCTGCGGCGATTCCTTCTGGCGCTCCGCCTGGTTGCGAATATGGTAATGGACAGAAACCGTAAGTCCTGCCAGCATCCACGGCCAGATTGTATAGTCAATGCCGCCGATACCCTGGGTATAAGCAAACGGGATAATCCAATCCCCTAATGCAGCGACCAGCAGAGTCACCAGAGTGGTCGCCACCAGTGTGGCCGATAAGCCATAATAGAATCCGGTTCGTGGCGCGATTAAGAACGTTCGCCAGGCCAACCAGAGTATAGAGAGCCAGAACCAGACGAACATTAAGAAACCAACGATCCCTAGTTGAGACAGCATATCGAGGTAATTATTGTGAGTCGCCATAAAGTCGCCAACATACGTCCACAAATAGGGGGCGTAGCCAGTGGGGCCAACACCAAAAAGTATATGATCGTCGGTCAGTTCTAAGACGACTCGCCAGGCATCGGTACGGGTGTGCCCCGACTCGTCATTTTCTGCATTGAGCGTTTCACTGACAGAAGCCGCGTTTAGCAGCAGGACGACACCAACCATCATGACCGCGAATAGAAACACTTTCCATGACCGGAAAAAGATTAATACGCCCAGGCTCAAAGCCAGCGGCAGCCAGCCACTTAGCCAGGTGATCCCCAGGCCGAACTGAATATAGCTCCACAGGGCAACAATGAATAATAAGCCTACCTGCATCCAAGGTTTGAGATTACGGTTAAATAAAAGCTGTCCCACCGCTAGGGTCACCGTCCAGACTGGGATCTGCCCATCAGCATTCAGAAGCGGCGGCACGGCATCAAACAACCGCATGAAAACGATCACCCCACTAATCAGCAGGTAGCTGATGACGAAGAAGCGGATTCCTCGGTCCGAGCGTACCAGATTGGCGTACAGCAGATAGGCCATGGGCGACAGAATAAAGGCGACAGTGGACATCAGACGGGGCTTGATATTTTCTGCATAACGATAGCTGACGGCGTAATCTACAAACAGACTGCTCCAGATCAGCGAGATGATAACCGTAATGATGAAAATCACCGCTGGGATATTGGCGGGTGATGGTCGAATCTGGCGGGCGGATTTGACGAAAGCCAGGCGAAATATCCAGATACCGCTGACAAGCACCAAGGTGATAAAGGTAAATGTGATCTTGGTCGCTGTCCCGGTAGAAACACCCTCTTGCAGCAACAATGAGACCAGCAAAATCATTAAAGTGGCGTATTCCATCCGGTAATAAAGCGCAATGACGGCAAACAGCCCGACGAAGCCGAGCATGGGCAGCAACCCAAACAGGATGTTACTACCCATCAAGAGGGCACCGGCCAGTGTCAACGCCAGCGTCAACGCCACAAGGCTGAACTGAATAAAACGAAAACGATGCCGTATCCACAGGAAATAGCGCAGCCTGCCGGCGAACCCGACTCGTCCTAAAATTGTCGCAATCATCTCAGTTCATCTCACTTGTTTTCTCGGTGTACTGCAAGCTCCCTGTTGAGGCAGGCGTATATACCCCAGGTTGATGACAGGTCAGCAGCCCTTATTCCTCCGATTCCGTTTCAGGACTGGGTTGTTTGTTGGAGTCTGCGTCGCTGGCATATTCCAGGAGCGCCTGGCGCTGATTACGTAGCAAATCCGGCATTCTGACCGTATCGCTTTTCTTGCTGTTCATGTCGGAGGATGACGGTAGTTCGTCTTCCAGAAGCGGCTCTTGAATAGCCTGGTGTGGCAGTTGGCTAACCGTTCTTTCTAAAGCCTTTTCCCATATCCATTGGAAACGCCCCCGGCGTACTGCCTGTAGATAGCCGGTTTTGACCCATTCCTTGATCGTTGTACGAGAAACCCCCAGGTGGGTTGCTGCCGCATTGAACGAATACATCCGTTCGCCACTTTTATCCAGCAGTACGTTTCGCTGCCTGAAGAAGGATGGTCTCGACTTGGGGTTGAGCAGTTCTTGATTAAACCGATCCACATTGAGTGCTGAGGTGCGGCGGTAATAGGGCTGGTTATAGGTTGTCGTGAGTTGCAAGGCGGTCCGGTTGAAGACCATGCCAAAGATTTTTACATCACGACCCTGCTGCAATGTTTGCAGGATGCGCTGCAAGCCTTTGTGGGTGGTGCGCTGTGCATGGACCACAATCACAACACCATCACTGTTTTCGCTCTGGAAGGCCGCATCCGGCCCGCCAATAGAAGGCACCGAATCCATGACAATGAACTCGAATTGATGGCGGAAAATGTTCATCAGCCGGCTAAACCGTGGCCCGCTCAAGAGCGCGGCAGGGTCGGCATTCGAGCGACCTGCCGAAAGTACCGTCAGGTGGTCGTAGCCGCTATCGAGCAAAGTGCGTCCCAGCAGCGTATCCAGGCTCTCCCGGCTTGCCAGAATATCGGAAAGCCCCATCATATTTGGCAGTCGGAACATCTCGTGCAGATCGCCCTTCCGCATATCGCCATCTATCAATAACGTGCGCAGTCCGGACTGTGCCGCTGCCAGCGCCATATTGGCGGAAGTAACAGTTTTGCCATCCCCCGATTCAAAGCTGGTGACAGTCACGACTTTGGGCGGGGTATTCCCGCTCATCAGTACGAGTTTTGCACGCATTTGGCGCAGTACTTCAGCCTCAACCGATTCGGGCATAGTGGCTACATAGAGGGGGAGCTTGCTGCGGGGAATCATCCCCAGCGGCCCCAGCACCCGTACACCATCAATCACTTCGGGGCCACCCTCGGCCCACTGTAGGCGGTCATCCAGCACGGCCATGGTGATAATCGCCGTCAATGACATCATGAGTCCTGCTGCTCCAGAGAGTATCACACTGAGCATAGATCCGCTGGCGACCACGCTGCTGGTAGGAGAAGCCGCCTCGAATACCTGAAGCTGGTTGGCTGAATCAGTTTGGGAGGCGCTCATGCTGGCATACAGGGCCTGCACTTCCCGCAAGGTAGCCAGGATAGACTGCTGTTCCTGTAAATTGCGGGCGATTTCTACCGCTGAGGTTAAGTCCGCCCCCTGGGCGACGCTGGTATCATAGTCATTTTTTAGCTGTTCGATCTGAGATTGAAAACCGCGTAATTGCTCACGAATAAAGGCTTGTTCTTCGGTCAGGGCTTCGGTAGGACTTTGTTGAATCATCTCCTGGGCAATGCGGTTGGCAATATTCGCGGCCCGTCCGGGATCAGTATCGGTGATGATAATATCCATCAAGGGCAGGTTTTCTATTGGGTTGACCGTCATTTGCCCGTTCAGCCCGTCCACACTGGTATCAAGATTGAGGGCTTCAATGACTGGGCGCAGAATCTTCGGTTGGCGAATCAATCCGGCATAGACTTCCATCAGGACACCCACCTGCTGGGCGGATGCGAACGACTGCCCACTACTGGGGATGAATCCCTGACCGAACAGGAGCGTGGCTTTGGCAGCAAAAATATCGGGCTGTTTGGAACGGATATAAAATCCGACTCCTGCCCCCAGCGCGACTGATACCGCGATCAGCCACCACCATTTGAACAGAATCTTTAACACCACTGTAATCGGCGAGGGTGCTGCATTCATGGCGACAACCTTTCTTTACCCGGCAAACTGCCATATGCACCGTATTGTACAGTCTATTTTGGACAACTAACAACCACCTAAACACGCCTTACAGGGCAATCACGTTCCAAATATACTGACCCATTAAAATCTGTCATGACCGCGAATTTCGTTTCAGTAAAAGCTCACAACAGGTTATTAAAGATCAGGTTAGCCGGAAATTCGGAGAACGCGATTGCCCTGCCCCGGCTTAAGCCAGTGCTTGTATCAGGCTTGTGGTTGCGGCTACAATGAAGGATACACGAAACTCAACCGGAAAATGTTCATTATGAGTAAAGCCATCCCCGAACCTGTCACGAAACTGATCGAAGCCTTCTCGCGGCTGCCCGGCATCGGGCCAAAGTCCGCCTCACGCCTGACGTACTTCCTGTTACGCGCCCCTGACCAGGTGTCGCAAGCCCTTTCGGACGCATTGCGTGACCTCAAAACGCAGACTCAGTTCTGTTCGGTGTGTTACAACATCACGGTTGATAACCCCTGCCCGATCTGCGCGGATAGCAAGCGCAATCAGCGGGTAATCGCCGTCGTGGAAGAGCCGCTGGACGTGCTGGCGATTGAGCGCACCGCCAGCTTCGACGGCGTGTACCATGTGCTGCATGGTGTGATCTCCCCGGTAAACGGTATTGGCCCGGACGACCTGCGGATCAAGGAACTCAAGACGCGGGTTGAGCGGGGTAATGTGCTGGAAATCATCATCGCCACCAACCCCGGCCTGGAAGGGGACGCGACGGCCATGTTCATCCAGCGCGAGTTGACCCCAAAAGGCGTGAAAGTCACCCGGCTGGCACGCGGCCTGCCGATGGGCGGTGACCTGGAATATGTCGACTCGGTGACGCTGACCCGCGCCTTGCAAGGACGTAATGAACTGTGAGGTGGCCTAGTTCCTTAAACGGCAGTCGGTGCCAAATTGCAGGGAGATAGACAGGGCCGAAATACGGAAATCGTAGCCCTGGGCGTTATACGTGATGGTTGCTACAGCATCCTGTGGCGCATCCTGTTTCTTCGCCGCCTCCCACATCTCCGCCAGGCTGCATTCCGGGCGGGCGATCACCGGTGGTTTGGAGCTGATCGGCGAATCGATGTCCCGTTCCATGCCCTGGTTCATATAGGAGTATTCGGTACTCACCCCGCCGCTGATGGTGGTCACATGCCGCCACTGACCCGGTTGATAGGCTTCAATCGTCACACGTTCGTACCACTGTCCGCTGACCGAACCGCCTGCGCCAATGGGAGGTGCATCAGCGGGCGGCGCTGCCGGGCGCACGAAGGTATATTCAGCGCGGGGCCGGTATGACTCGGCGGTCAGATCCATCGTGCCATCGGAGCGCACATACCTCAGGTCAATACTCACCAACTCCGCGCCAGCGCCAGCATATTCAAATATGCCGGGCAGCGCCACGAACGGTTCAAAGTGGGCCGCCTCTCCCGGCACGGGGCGGGTATCCGCCATGCCAAAGCCGGACTCAAACACCGGCCTGATAACATAGTGAAACAACAGCACCAGCGCAACTATTCCCACCAGGAGTTTCAGGTAACAACCCAGTCGCCCGCGCCGCCGTGACTGCTGTTGTTCAATGATGATACTCGCGGTTGACCCCATGACGCGCTCCCTCAAGGCATGATTATCCGGACAAATCGCAGTGTGTACTCCATCTGATTATAGAGTGCTCCTATTGGCGAGCAAGTAGCCGGAATAGGCTATACTGGTGACATCACGAGTGGCAAGTTACAGGATAGGCACAGATGACCGTTCATTTGCAGTCAGTTCGCCTGGGACGGGTCGAGGCTTCGCTGCGGGGGAGCTTCCCCTTCAGTGTCCCGACCATACAAAAACTGGAGTCCCTCACGTTTACCACACCGGTGACATGCCTGGTGGGCGAGAACGGCTCCGGCAAGTCTACGTTTCTGGAGGCGGTGGCGTGCGCGGCGCGGCTGACGGCTGCCGGGAGCGCCGACCTGGAAGGCGACCCGACCCTGGCTTCGGTGCGGCGGCTGGCGGACAGGCTGCATCTGGCCTGGACGAAACGGACGCGCCAGGGATTCTTCCTGCGGGCGGAGGACTACTTCGGTTATGTCCAGCGGCTTTCACGGATGCGGGAGGAACTGGAAAGCGACCTGGAGCAGGTCAAAGCGGATTACCAGGGGCGCTCGCAGATGGCGCAAAACCTGGCACGGATGCCGTATATGCGCGAGTTGGGGGAACTGGAACGCCGCTATGGGGATGGGCTGGACGCGCACTCGCATGGCGAGAGTTTCTTCACGTTTTTCCAGACGCGCTTCGTACCGGACGGCCTGTACCTGCTGGATGAACCGGAGGCGGCGCTTTCCCCGCTGCGGCAGCTGGCGTTTCTCTCGCTCCTCAAAGAAACCGTCGCCCAGGGCGCACAATTCATCATCGCCACGCATTCTCCGATATTGCTGGCGTACCCCGGCGCGACTCTCCTCACGTTTGACGATCCACCCGTTCGCTCGACGGCCTATGACGACCTGGAACACGTCCGGCTGACCCGCGACTTCCTGGCGAATCCGGCGGCGTTCCTGCGGCATTTGTAGGGCGAGGGCAGTCGTCTATTCTGTCTCCGCCTGTTGGAAGAGCCCCGCTACCGCGCCCGCCGGGTCTTGAATCACGCAGAAACGATTACCGCCTATATCACGGGCCGGGACAACGACCTTGCCCCCCAACCGGGTACAGGCCGCGATACTCTCATCAAGGTCAGCGACGGTGATATAGATGAGCCACTGCGGGGGAACATTGGCGTTCACGCCCCGCGCATGACAGATGCCCGCAGCGGGTTCGCCTCCCGGCGGCAGCATATTGTAATCCTGGTGATCCACGCCCATTTCGACGCCGGATGCCTCCCAGCCGACGACTGCTTTGTAGAAGTCGCGGACTTCTTCGGTATTCGATACGGTTAAATCCGTCCAGATGATACGACCCGCCTGCGACTTTGCCATGCGATTCCCTCTCGTAATAGCTATTTTGTTCTATTATAAGGGATTTTTGGGGACTGGCAAGCATCTTACTTCCCCAGCCGCGCCGCCAGCGAGGAGAGTGTCACCCCATCCAGCGAGGGGACAACGAGGTGCGCCGCCTGGACGAGTTTGTCACCAATCCCGACCACCCAGAAGCCGCCAACCAGCGCCGCCTGTACCCCGGCGGGCGAGTCCTCAAAGACGACGGTATGCGCGGGGGACACGCCTACCTGCGCCGCCGACCACAGGAATATATCAGGGGCGGGCTTGGTGTTTTTTACGGTCAGTCCGTCGCCTATCGCATCGAACTGGTCGAGCAGCCCCAACTGCTTCAGCACCAGCCGGGCATTCTGGCTGGATGACCCCAGGGTGACTTTCACCCCGGCGGCGTGCGCTTCGTGGATGAGTTCGACCACCCCCGGCGCGGCGTCTTCCGGCGTGAAGGCGGCCAGTTGCTCCAGGAAGTAGCGGTTTTTGCGCGTCATCCAGTCCTGGATACTCGCCTCGCTCAGTTGGCGGCCATTCAGGAAGACTGCCAGCGAGTTGCGGCGGTTGAGGCCGAGCATCCGTACATGCAGCGCGTCATCAAACGGAATCCCCTCCTCCTGAGCCAGACGAGACCAGGAACGATGGTGCAGCGGGTTGGTATCGGCGACGACACCATCCAAATCGAAGATCAAGGCGTGTATTTCTAACGACATAGTGTTATGCTGTGGGTTGTTTAACCGATCACGATGACACCTATCCTACACGATGCGACCTAAAAAGCGACTGGCACTTTTGACCCTTTTTCTACCGTTCTGGTTTTTGCTGGGCTGCGACCCGCTCGCGCCACAGCCCACCGCCCAGATCATCATCATCACGCCTGTGCCGAGCGAGACGCCACCCCCTACCGCGACTCCACTGGCGACACGCACCCCTGTGCCGACCCCCACACAGATCGTCACGCCGTCGGCCACGCCCTTCCCGTGCGATGAAGAAGCCGGGCAAGTTCTCAACTTCCCGGACTTCCGCAGCGAGATCGCCCGCGAAAACCTGCGCTACAACGTTTACGTGCCGCCCTGTTACTTCAGCAGCGAGAAGCGGTATCCGGTTGTGCTCCTGCTGCACGGGGCAAGCTACACCGAAACGCAGTGGGTGGACATCGGCATGAAAGACGCGCTGGATCAGGGTTTCCGGTTGGGCGTATTAGCGCCGATGGTCGTTGTCATGCCTTATACCGGGCGCATCGGCAACGACAACACCTTCCTGCCCGAACCCTCGTATGAGTCGGTGATCCTGGATGAACTCATCCCGGTGATAGAACGCGACTTCTGCACCTGGAATGACCGGCAGCATCTGGCAATTGGCGGGATTTCGCGGGGCGGCTTCTGGGCTTACAGTCTGGCGCTGCGGCATCCTGACATTTTCGGGGCGGTGGGCGGCCACAGCGCAGCGTTTACCGATGACACCAACCTGGTGCCGCCGGCCTTTAACCCGCTGGAACTGGCGCTAAACGCCTCATTCCTGGGGGAGTCGGGGCTGCGCATGTACCTGGATAACGGCGCGAATGACTTCGCCGGGGTGAATTTGCAGTTGTTCTCCAGCCGCCTGAGTTCACGCGGGATACCGCACACCTACGCCATTCACCCGGTGGGCGAACACGACGAAACCTACTGGTCGGCGCACGTTTCGGAATACATGGCGTTTTACGGGCGCGACTGGCCGGTAAACGCCGCCGAACTGCCGAGCTGCCTCGAACCCAGCCCGTAGCGGGGAAGCAGCAGGCGTTGTCTCTACAGGAATTTACAACACGATATAGAGACAATGCCTGCCGCGCCTGGCGGGGGTTTATCCCCGGCGGTCTTTGACGATCTGCCCGTCTTTCACCACCACCGGGATGTTATCCGCAACTTCCAGGGAGCGAATATCCGCCAGCGGGTCAGTACGGGTGATGATGACATCGGCCAGCTTGCCGGATTCCAGGGTCCCGATGTCGTCCTGCCATCCCAGCACAGTCGCGGCGGTCTGTGTTGTAGCCACAATTGCCTCCATTGCGGACATGCCAATCCCACTCATCAGGCCGAGTTCGCGCAGGTTCGAGCCGTGCGGCATCACTCCGGCGTCTGTTCCCATCGCAATCTTCACCCCGGCCCGGTAGGCGGCGGCGATGCTGTCGCGGTGGATTTCAATCACCTCATGCGCCTTGCGGATTCCGTATTCCGGCATCGCGCCGGGTGAGGCTTCGGCCTGCTCCAGCACCGAAAGCGGGGCGAGCAGCGTCGGCACGAGGAATGTCCCATGCTGGCGCATCAGTTCAATGGCTTCATCATCCAGGTAAATGCCATGCTCAATCGAGTGAATCCCGGCCCGCACCGCGTTCTTGATACCCTCCGCGCCCTGGGCATGAGCCATGACTTTCGTGTTACGCCGGTAGCGGGCTTCCTGCACGATGACCGCCAGTTCTTCCGGTGAAAACTGGGTGAATTCCGGGTGGTCGGTAGGGCTGAGGACGCCGCCAGTTGAGCAGATTTTGACGACCTCCGCCCCGGCACGCAGCACTTCGCGCACCTTCTTGCGCACCCCTTCCACACCGTCGCAAATGCCATTCGGATTGCCGGGGTATTCCGGGAAGAGGTTATAGGCCGCCCCGGAAGGCATCCAGCCATCGGTATGCCCGCCGGTAATCCCCAGCGCCGTGATGCTGATCTGCATCCGGGGGCCGAGGATGAGTCCCTGGTCAACCGCCTGTTTTACGCCCAGGTCAGCGCCGCCTGCGTCGCGCACGGTTGTCACCCCGGCTTCAATCGTCTTCCGCAAGAAAGGGATCGCCCGGTAGAAGTTGAGCGAAAACGGCCTGACAATCGCCTGGCGCATATCCCCGATTTCAAACATCAGGTGAACGTGCGTATCAATCAATCCTGGTAGAATAAAACCGCCCTGCGCGTCCACTTCAACGGCACCATTTGCAGGACGGGAGATGGAATCCGCACGACCAACGGAACGGATGCGGTTGTCTTCGATCAGTACAGCAGCGTTCTGAACAGGGGGACGGCCTGTTCCATCAACTAATGTCCCATTCCGAATCCATAAACTCGCCATTTCCACCTCATTTTCTATACGTGGGGTCAGTTTACCTAAAGGCGGCAGGGAGGGCAAAAAGTGGTATTATGGAGAAGGTGGGATTCGGTTTGACGTGACCGGGGATACCATTTACACTACGCGCCACATTAGAGGAATAAAGTCCATATGCTGGATCATGAAGTTTCGCTCAGTCAAGAGCCGCTGACGTGCCCCCGCTGCGGGGCACAGTTTACGTGCGGACTGGCCCTAGGGGAAGCGCGCTGCTGGTGTTTTGACCTGCCAGCCCAGGTTCACCTCAGTAAAAAGGGGATGAAAGAGGGCTGCCTTTGCCCGAAGTGTCTACAGGCCGTGCTGGATGAGATTATCGCCGAGCATGGCGAGCAAAAGCTCAACGTCAAACACGATCCGCAAATCACGCTCAAATAAGCTGAGACTATGATTTACGAAATCCACCTGTATGTCCCGAAGACCGGCAAACTGACCCCTGCCATGCTCGAATGGTTATTCGAGAATGGGCAGAGTCTGAGCCAACCGGAGCAGTTCTGGCCGGTGCGGCGAATCAAGCAGAAAGCCCTGGCACGGCTGCTCTTCCAGCTTGACCCGACCCTTTTGCCGGTACAGGCTCCCGGCGGCGATGTGGAACTGCATTACCCGAACACGGAACTGGGGATCGTGCTGTACGTGCATGATCGCGGTATTATCCTGTTCTTCCCCTTTATGGCTTACAGCGTCTATGCCCAGATTGTGCTGGGCATCTGCTATACCTATATCCGCTATCTGTATGATACGGTGGGCTTCTGGAGCTATGACCCGCAGTTGGATGTGATTTCGTATGCCGATGATTTCCAGTCTATGGAACAGACCGCCCGGCTGATGGATGCCGTGATGCCCCGATTGCTGGCGGAATAGAACGCCACAACCTTCCCCGACACCCCATTGCGTTCATTTTTCCGCCAGAGGCAGTTCAAAGCCGAATGTGCTGCCCTTGCCATACACGCTGTGGAAGCGCATTTGTCCGCCGTGCCGCTCAATAATATTCTTGACGAGGTGCAGCCCCAGCCCGGTGCCTTCAATCGCGCGGGTTTCGGCGGTTTTGGCGCGGAAAAACGGCTGGAACAGGCGCTCCTGCTGCGATTCCGGGATGCCAAAGCCGGTATCCCGCACTTCCAGGATGGCGCGGTTGTCTTCGGCCCGCAGGCCAATCCACACTTTGCCGCCCACCGGTGTGTATTTGAGAGCATTGCCCACAAGGTTGGCGATTACTTCGTTCAGTTGGGCGGTGTCTCCCCGTACCTTGATGCTTCTATCCCCGTCTTCCAGGGTGAACAGGACACCTTTCTCGCTGGCCTGACGCTCGAAATCAATATAGGCTTGCGTGACCAGGAGTTGTAATTGAATCGTCTCGTGGAGCGGGTGCGCAGCCAGTTCCTCAATCCGCTCTAACGAGAGGATGTCGTTGGTGATCTTCTTCATGCGGGCTACGGACTGGTCTATCGTGGTTAACAGTTGGGTCTGCATGTCAGCCGGGCTATCCCCCAGCGTGGTATTCAAAAGGTACGCCGCCGAAAGAATGTTGGTGAGGGGGTTGCGCAGGTCATGCGCCGCGATGCGAATCATATCGGTCTTGATCTGTTCCAGCGCGCGCACCCTGGCATACAATTCCTGAAGTTCCATCAACTGATGCTGCGACTCGTCGTACAACCGGGCGTTTTCGATGACCATCGTCACCTGCGCGGCCAGCATCGTCACCAGTTCAAAACTATCCGGCGTAAAACGATCCGCCTTTTTCGCCATTACGCTCAGCACACCAATCGGCTTGCTCTGCGACGTCAGCGGGACAGTGAGCTGTGCCCTGATCGCTGGCACGTGGGCGATATAGTCGGGGTCATGGGTGACATCCAGCACCAGTTCGCCTTCACCGGTACGCAGCACCCGCCCAACAATGCCGACATTCGGCTCTATAAACGTATCCAGCAGATCCGCCGGAAACGCCCCAATCACCTGAACCGTGCGAATACCTTCGTCTTCCAGCAGGTGGATCGCCCCGGCATCGGCGGCGGTCAGGCGGACAGTGGCATCCAGCGCGACGGACAGCACGTAAGGCATATTGAGGGTGTGCATGAGTTCGTCGTTGACCCGGCGCAGGATTTCCAGGTTCTGGATATGCTGATCCCACTGCCTGATCGACTCTTTGTGGGCGGTAATATCGCGTATCACGCCAAAGTAGCCTACTGCCTGGTTGTCCTCCATCACGAGGCGCACCATAAACTGCACCCACACCTGATCGTCCTGCGGGGTCACAACCGGCAGTTCCAGCCTGGTTTCCTCAAGATACTCGCGCAGTTGGGCTTCGTAAAACTCTGTAGCCCGGTCACGCCAGTGCGCGTGAACGAGACAGGTAATCGGTTTGCCGGTCAATTCATCCGGGGCGTATCCGAGGCGATCTTTTATGTTGGCTGTGAGATACGAGTAACAACCATCACGATCAGCGGCAAAGATGATGTCATGGGTCAGCCTGGCAATCGCCTGGTAATGAGCATCTCCCGTGCTTACCTGGGTAGAGAAACTGTCGAATACCATGAAATTCCTATCTCCAAAAGCAGCGCGTTGCTATGAATCAGCCCGCCGGGCAGGCAGAAGCCTGTCCCCGCAGGAAACCCGTACTGATTTTAACGACATGAGTCGGCTGTTCTACGGGAAGATCTCGTTCCAATTGCGAACTTCCGCTAAGTAAACGCGCTCGGCCATCCGCTGCTTCTGTAATGACTTAGTTCCCTGCAACTTTTCGAAAAGACATCGCGATTCCCCACCTTCAGGAGTGAGGAAATCCGGCGTGCCTTGCGCATCGCATACCGGTTGGGTACAGTGTAGAGACACCAGCCGCGATCAACGACGTTGACTCGATTCTATCATTGTTCGTAAAAACGTTCCAATGACACTGTAGAACGGCGAAAAACTGTTTACGGTGGGGAGGATTGCGCCAAAATACCGCAGGTAACCGGGGACAGAGCGTGGCGGCGCTGGTTTTATCGGCTTCGCTATCGTGACGACGCTCCGGCTTGTCCCGAACCTGGTTGTCAACAACGTTCTCACGGTGGAGCAGGCCGGCACTTTTCCCTTCCGCGCGTGAAAGTGCGCGTACTATTCTCACATTAGCAGGAACAGACCCGGAGGAGACTTATGAAAGCAGTGATATGGACAAAGTATGGATCGCCAGACGGCCTTCAGTTACAGGAGATCGAAAAACCGGCCCCCAAGGATAACGAAGTGCTGGTAAAAATCCATGCGACCACCGTCACAGCAGGGGATTGCGAGATGCGCACCCTCAAGCTCCCCCTCTTTTTGGGGTTCCCAATGCGGATATACACCGGCATCAGCAAACCGACAAGAATTCAGATTATCGGGCAGGAGTTTGCAGGCGAAATTGAAGCAACCGGCCCGGCAGTAAAACGGTTCAAGGCGGGCGATCAGGTTTTTGGGATGACGGGTTTATTCAAGGGGACGTATGCGGAGTACATCTGCCTGCCTGACGAACCGGGGGATATGGATGGGGCGCTGGCAATCAAACCGGCCAACATGACCTATGATGAAGCCGCCGCCGTCCCTCTCGGAGGGCTTGAAGCGCTGCATTTTCTGCGACAAGGGGATATTCAGCGCGGGCAAACTGTCTTAATTAATGGGGCAGGTGGCAGCATCGGGACAATCGGCGTACAGCTTGCCAGGTATTACGGGGCTGAAGTCACCGCCGTTGACAGCACCGGCAAACTCGATATGCTGCGTTCCCTGGGCGCCGCCCATGTCGTGGATTACACACAGGAAGACTTCACCAAACGCGGCCAGACCTATGATGTTATTTTTGATGTGGTAAACAAGAGTTCGTATTCAGGTTGTATGCGATCACTTACACCGAACGGACGCTATCTTGTGGGAAACCCGACGCTGAGAAAGATGATTCGCGGGCGATGGACTTCAGCGATGGGCAGCAGGAAGGTCGTTACCGGCACATCAAGCCCCAAAGCTGAAGACCTGATTTTCCTCAGAGAGCTGATTGAAGCTGGAACAATCCATACGGTCATTGACCGGCGCTATCCGCTGGAAGAGATGGTAGAAGCGCACCGGTACGTCGAAACCGGAAACAAGAAGGGGAATGTCGTTATCACGGTGGCGTAATCCTGACAAGACACCATAGCGGAAGCGCCAGCCTGCGCTCCCCTCTGGCAGTTCCTGTCGGAATTGCAGGCGGCCAGATGCCAGGGCGTGACATGCGCTGCGCCCTGGCGACGGTCACTGTGTCGCTAAACGGAATTCGTCTGCTTGAATACGCCCTTGTTTTTATGCGGCTACCCTTCGTCGTAGGGTTCGCCCTGGGCAAACGAGGCACGGCGTTCCTGGCTGTGGAAGTACCAGGCCACCGCGAGCGTTGCGCCGCTGAAGGCCGCGCCCAGCACCACCCCCACGATGACAGCCTGAATAGGCGGGTTATTCTGTGCCAGCGAAATGAGCGCCATCAGGATGATACTGAGCGCCACGCCGATGCCTGCCGTCAGCCCTGGCCGCAGCCATTCACGGCGGATTGCCAGGTAGAGGCCGACCAAGACCAGCGCGAACACAGCAAATAGGATAAACGCCATACCCTGCATGATGATTTCCCCTGGAACTATCGGGAGCGGAGAACGGCTCGCACCGGCGACCCGCACGCCCCATCTAACTTAAGTGGCAGCGCGACCAACTCATACGCACCATCCGGTACGCCGCGCAGTTGCAGCATCTCAATATTCACTATCTTATGCCGGTTTAAAGCGTGGTGACATGGGAGATCAGTGCTGGTGAACGCATCCACCGACGGCGAATCCAGGCCGATCAGCCGGATGCCCAGCCCGCCCAACCAGGCGATCAGCTCAACACTCAGATAAGGAAAGCATTCCGGCCACTGGTGATCGGGTAAATCGCTCACCTGGCTGTGAATCAACAATCGTTCTGCCCCGGAAAGGTCAACGTGGCTGAAGTCCGCCGGGAACAGCGGGCCGTCCTGCTGGCCGACTGTGACGACCCGCGCCGGGCCGATGTAGGCGTCCAGGGGCATCCCCGCCGGGTGCGCGCCGCCCGCTTCATAATGGTAATAGGCATCGGCGTGCGTCCCCAGGTGGGCTGTCGTCGTGAAAGTCGTCAGGTTGACGGAGTCTCCGTTCGCCAGGCGCATGACGTGCGTCAGCGTGAACGGGGTGTCACCCGGCCAGACACACAATTCAGGCGAGATTGTGCGTGTAATGTCGTAGAGCATGGCCCACCAGGAGGCTTTAAACACAGTTCGTAACTTCACTTTAGCACAGACTCCAGGGTGAGAAAGTTGATTTCCCGGAACAAATGTCGGAATTTATTAACAGGCAGCCCATCGGCGATCTTCTTTGGACTCATTCCCCCCTTGATTTCCCGGCGGGAGACTACGAAGATACACGATGAACGTGATGTGAGCGAAAAAGGCTGCAACGCGATGAAGATAGGCGTACTGGCGCTGCAAGGCGCATTCCTTGAACATGAAAAAGTCCTGCGAAGCCTGGGCGTAACGGCGGTTGAAGTCCGGCTGCCCGAACACCTGCACGACCTGGATGGGCTGATTATCCCCGGCGGGGAAAGCACCACGATTGGCAAGCTGGCGGTGGATTACGGGCTGCTGGAGCCGCTGCGCCAGTTCGCCACTGCTTATCCGACCTGGGGGACGTGCGCCGGGCTGATCTTCCTGGCGAAGGATATTGGCATAGACCGCCAGCCGGTGCTGGGGCTGATGGATATACACGTGAACCGTAACGCCTTCGGGCGGCAGGTGGATAGTTTCGAGGTTGACCTCGCCGTGCCGGCGCTGGGCGATGTGCCGTTTCCCGCCCTGTTCATCCGCGCCCCGGTCATTACGGCGGTGGAGCCAGGAGTCACGGTGCTATCCCGGTTAGCGGATGGCCGCATTGTCGCCGCCCAACAGGGGCATTTACTGGCGACAGCTTTCCACCCGGAACTCACCGGAGACCCTCGTTTTCACCGGTACTTTCTGAAAATGATCGAAAAAGTGGAAAATTTACGCACATCTGACTAAATTTCCTGTTTATAATGGGAGTGAACATTGCTAAAATATCGCCCGCAAAAACTCAGTTAGAAGTGTTTTTACTTTTGGGGCAAAGGAACTATGGTCAACCTATACCAGCTACCCACCAACCTCGCCGATCAGGATGAATTTGACGAAATTCTGGAAGAGGACATTGAAGAAGAAATCGAAGAAGAAATCGATCCCGATTTCGAGGACGACTTCGAGGATGAAGAACTGGAACTTGATGATGAAATCCTCCTAGACCTGGAAGTTGAGGACGAGGACGAATTCATTGAAGATGATGGATTCGACATCTCCGAATTCGATGACGATGATGATATAGATTTATACGGGGACGATGATTACGACGACGATGAAGACGATGAAGATTACGACGACGACGACTATTAGCTAGCCGCGTCGCTGTTCATCGGTCCGCATTGACCGGCACGAGCATACCCCGCAACATAAATGGGTCATGATGCAGTTGTCATGTCCTGGCGGCTACCCACGCCCATGAGTGGTGGATAAAGAGACAAAGGAATAGTCATGCGTTCCACTGCATACTGTATTTGCCCCCCGGCTTCGGTTGTTGTATCCGGCCAGGGTGTATTTATGCTGCCTGCTGCGCCGGATTCCCTGTATGCTGCTGCCCGCTGGGTGCCAGGAGCGCCGTCATGAAGTCCCCTGCCTTATTCTTCATCAAAGGGTTTCACACCCTGATCTTCCTGTTTATGTCCGCCTGCATCCTGTACATCCTCTACGCCGGACTGACCCGCCGTTATGACATCTGGCTGGCGCTCGCTATCGGCTCGCTGGTGCTGGAATCGGCGGTATTCGCCCTCAACCGTTTCCGCTGCCCGCTGACCGCGCTGGCGCGGCAGTACGGCGATGCCACCGGCAACGACTTCATCGCGGATATTTTTCTGCCTCCCTGGGCGGCGCGCTTGATTCCGCCCGTCTGTGGCGGGCTGTTCGTCGTGAGCCTGGTGGTGCTGGCCGTCGTGTGGCTGCTGGGCGGGCGGTAAAGTCCCCGCGAAATCTAGTTGTCATTTTCAATATACGTATTGTTTCATCTTAGCCGGGGCATATAGTGCCCTTCTTTAAGTTGGGCATGGTAAGTAGAGTTCTTCCGATTTAGTGTTTCAAATATGCAATTTTTCGTATGCAATGATTAAAACAGAAACATTAAGTATTCAAAATCAAAAGTGACCATATAATAAATTGTGAAATATGCGATATCTTATACTACATCTCAGAAAGGAAATAACATGGAAGTAGCATTATTATTCTGGATAATATGTGGTCTGATAGCTGGTTATATTTACAAGAACAAAGGTCGCTCCTACGGGGTGGGTTGTATAGCAGGCTTCTTATTGGGACCTATCGGGATCATATTGGCACTGGTGTCTGGCAAGAGTGATGAAGGATTACAAAAGCAACAAAGAAAAAACGAAGAAAAACTAGTTGCCTCTGGTGAAATGAAAAAGTGCCCACATTGTGCGGAACTCATTCGTGCAGACGCAAAGGTATGCAAGCACTGCGGCAACTCCGTAATTGCATGATATAACATTGCGGACAGTTTTTCTCCGTCATAATCCAATGGACAGCGTGTTATGTAACATGCTGTCCAAAACTACTCGTTCTTATTCCCTTACAAGATCACCACTATACTGGCTTCATTACGTCCCTTCTCCCCCACTTCCCTCCCGTAAATTCTGAACAAATGTTTGAACAAAGATTCACCATCCGCCGCCGCTTTTGTGGTATCGTGATGAAATGATGAAGAGCGATGATGTTCGGAGATATTTCTGCCCTGCCGCCCGCGCCAGGTTTGCCACGACGGCATTCTGGGAGTCTCAGACTGTTTGCCAGGCATTAAAAGGCCCGGCAGCGTCTTCCAGACCCACCGAAGGGGTTCAGTTGCGAAGCGGAAACCGTTCCTTGCAATGGGCCTGGCTTTGCCTTAGCCGGAGGTTACTCCTCGGTGCGAAATATGCAGCAAAATCGGCAGCCTTGCAGCAAAATCACACAAAAATCATGAACCACTTACGGGAGGGTTGCGGCAATTACTGCAATGGCAGCACATGAAAATTTTGCGGCAATTCGTGGATTAGGAATGTCCTCTGCCATACCAGATAGGGTGTGTTTTGCGCTATGATAGGCGTGTGACCTAATGGAGAGAGTCCCATGCGCCGTATCCTGCTGATCTTCGTCTGTTCGCTGTTCGCTGCCGCCGCCTTCGCCCAGGATGCCCCTGAAGTCCCTGCCATCGGGGACTGCGCGGTCTTCCCGGCGGATAACCCCTGGAACACCGATATTTCCGATTACCCGGTACATCCCAACTCTGACGCCTACATCGCCGCTATCAGCCAGTATGGTGACGAATACCTGCACGCTGACTTCGGTGGAGATGGCGAGTACGGCATTCCCTATGTCGTCGTGGATGCTGAACAGCCGCTCGTCCCGATCACCTTCACGGCCTATGGCGACGAGAGCGACCCCGGCCCGTATCCTGTGCCGGAGGATGCGCCCGTCGAAAACGGCGGTGACCGGCATGTGCTGGTGGTGGATGGCGAGAACTGTATGCTCTACGAACTCTACGCGGCGGAATATAACGGCGAAGGCTGGGACGCCGAGTCGGGGGCGGTGTTCGACCTGACCTCGAACGACCTGCGGCCTGCCGGGTGGACATCCGCCGACGCCGCCGGGCTGCCCATTTTCCCCGGCCTGGCCCGTTACGACGAGGTGGAAGCCGGGGCGATCCACCACGCGCTGCGCTTCACAGTGGAGGAGTCGCAGATGGCCTACATCCTCCCGGCCACGCACTGGGCATCCGACAGCGACGACCCCGACCTGCCGCCGATGGGCTTACGGCTGCGGCTTAAGGCGGATTACGATATTTCCGGCTATACCGGGCAGGCGCGGGTGATTTTAGAGGCGCTCAAGACCTACGGGATGATTGTGGCCGACAACGGCACAAGCTGGTTTATCAGCGGGGCGAGTGACCCGCGCTGGGATGACGACGACCTGAATCAACTCAAGTCCGTCCCCGGCAGCGCCTTCGAGGTCGTGGATACCGGCGAACGGGTGACGGAAGCGGGAGAATGACGTTGGCGAGGCTTGCGATCAGTTCATTGATTCTGCTGGTGATAGTGGTTCCTGTTCTGGCTCAGTCCGCTGTTCCAGACTACCCTGTTCAGCAGCTTGCCCTCAGCGGCGATGGTACACGCTTCGGCGCACTTGGATATACAACAAACACATCCAATGAGCGTGCTTATTTTGTCGACATCCTGGACGCATCTACATTGGAAATCCTGTTCAGAGTTGAAATTGGCACTCACCAACCTACCCAATTTGACCTTAGTCCTGACGCAAGCTGGCTGGTCTACAATGTACCCTATACCGAGGTACGTGCCGTGAATACGCTCACTGGCGAATCGAAATTGCTCTTTCCGGGCGGTGTGATTGAGGTTGAAGAACTGGAATGGAATCCGGTAGATGGCCGGGTCGCGTATATCGTGGGCGCTGACGTAAGTGTTGTGGATGTCTATGGGAACTACGACGGTGTGGCTGTTTCTGATGCCGAAAGCCCTGGTTTAGTGTACCAGGTGGCGTGGAGTGCCGATGGGCAAAAACTCGCCACCGGGACTTATGCCTTTGGTTCTGATGTCGCATACATACAAATCTGGTCACAGGATCAACTGACATCAGGGGGCGGAATAATCAAAGCCGCAGATACCCGTTTTTCAGGTGGGGGTGATTTGCTGTGGAATCCGGCTGGTAGTTTGCTGGCTGCACGACAATTATCAAGTCTCGCTATTTACGATACCTTCACTGAAACCCAACAGACATTTCTTACGCTACCAGGAGAAGTAGACCCGGTATCAATTACCTGGTCGCCTGACGGAACACAGATTGCGACAGGCTATGTAGATGTTATATGGATGTGGGATGTAGCAACTGGAAGTCTGGTAGACACGATACCCACTACAGGTATTGTTGACTCGTTATTCTGGACAGACCTCGGCTTAATTCACAATGGCAGAGGCAATGGTATGTATCTCAACGGTGAATTGGTGAAAGAACCTGTCAGCGAAATCAGCACAGAGGTTACTGTCACCCCATCTGCAACACCATAGCACTAACGCTATACAACTGGTGACCGAGGTGGCGGAGTAGAGGATAACCATGATGACCGACAAAACACAGATACTCGCTGAACTGCGTGATGAATTCAACCGGTGGGAAACAATCCTGGCAGGGCTGGCCGAGGCGCAGATCACCGCGCCGACTCTGCCTTCGAACTGGTCTGTCAAAGACGTGATGGCGCATTTGTGGGCCTGGCAGGGGCGCACCATCGCCCGCCTGGAAGCGGCGCTGTATGATCGGGAACCCGAATTTCCCCGGTGGCCTGAGGCGCTAGACCCCGAAATAGAAGCTGAACCGGATCAACTCAATACCTGGCTGTATGAATCCAACCGGGAGAAATCCTGGCCGCAGATGTATGGTGAGTGGAAAAGCCGGTTTCTGCGCGTGCTGGAACTGGCCGAGGCGATTCCCGAAAACGACCTGAATGATTCAACACGGTATGCATGGCTGGAAGGTCACAGCCTCGCGTTCATCGTCCAGGCTTCGGGTGAGCATCATGCCGAGCATCGGGATTGGCTGCTTCCCTATCTCGACTAGCGCACCGATAAGATGAGAATGATGGGCAGAACCAGGGGCTATATGCCCCTTTTTTGTTCCCGCACCGGGAAAATTGAGGGCTTGACTTCGAGCGCGCTCTAAGTTGTAGAGTGAGGATGGTTACCTTTTACACAGGAGTACGCACGATGGAAAAGCGACTTTTAGGAAAATCCAATATCGCAGTCTCCCCGCTGGGGATGGGCTGCTGGGCGATAGGCGGGCTGTGGCGGTTCCTCGATATCGAGGCCGGGTGGGGCGAGGTGGACGACGCCGAATCTACCCGCACCGTACACAGCGCGCTGGAAAACGGCATCACCTTCTTCGATACCGCCGCCAACTACGGCGCCGGTCACAGCGAGACAATCCTCGGACAGGCATTGGCCGGGCGGCGCGACCAGGCCGTTATCGCCACCAAGTTTGGCTGGCATGTGGACGTAGCCGCTAAGCACATCACCCACCACGCCGAAGTGGGCAACATTATCAGGAACCTCCGCGCCGAGTGCGAGGACAGCCTGCGCCGGTTGAACACCGATTACATTGACCTCTACCAGCTTCATGTGTGGGACTACCCGGTGGAACACGTCCCGGCGCTGCTCAAGGGACTCGAATCCCTGGTGAGCGAAGGGAAAATCCGCGCCTATGGCTGGAGCACCGATTCGGTGGAAGGCGCGCGGGCCTTCAGCGCCGGGGAACACTGCGTCGCCATCCAGCACGATCTGAACGTCGTCAAGGATGCGCCGGACATGCTGGCGCTGTGCGAAAGACTCAACCTCGCCAGTGTGAACCGCAGTCCGCTGGCGCGGGGCGCGCTCACCGGCAAATACACCCAGACCACGACGTTTGCCCAGAACGATGTCCGCTCGGATCAATGGTCGTGGGATACGTTCTTCGCCCCCACGCTTGACCGGCTCGACGCCTTGCGCGATGTCCTCACCAGCGGCGGACGCTCGCTGACTCAGGGTGCGCTGGCGTGGATCTGGGCGCGGAGCGAGATGACCGTGCCGATTCCCGGTATCCGCACCGAAGCGCAGGCGGTGGAAAATGCCGGGGCGATGCAGTTCGGCCCGCTGACCGCTGACCAGATGCGCCAGATTGACGACATCCTGGAGCGTGCCGTCACCTCTGCTTGAGAGCGCGGGCAAAATACGGTAAGCTGGGGGTATCCGTATCCCCAGCTTTGAGCCTCAGGTGATATGATGAACACAGAAAACGAGGGGCAGTTAACCATCCAACAGGCCGCCGAGATAACCGGCCTCAGTGTCCACACCCTGCGTTACTACGAACGTATCGGCCTGATCCATTCGATCAACCGGGCGCAGAATACCCACCGCCGCTATACAACCGATGACCTGGGCTGGATTGAGTTCCTCAATAAGCTGCGGGCCACCGGTATGTCCATCCAACAGATGAAGCGCTACGCCGAACTCCAGCGGGCTGGCGACACAACCCTGCCGGAGCGCGTCGAGATGCTGCGGGCACTAAAGGCGGAAGCCGAAGCCCACATCCACGACCTGGAAGAAAACCTCAAACTCATCCGCTACAAAATCGGCCTCTACCAGGCCATCGTGGACGAACAGACGCTGGAAGCTATCCCGCAGCCGTGATGTGGGCGCAACCCTCGTACTGTCTTTAACGTATTCTCACTCGTCTATCAAGATAAATGCGAGGGGAATACGATGAAAGCAGTGGTCTATACCCGGTACGGTACACCGGATGTGTTGCGAATTGAAGAAGTCACCAAGCCAACCCCAGTGGATAATGAGGTACTCATCAAAGTTCACGCGGCGTCCATCAATGCGGCTGACTGGCACATCATGACCGCCGACATCTTCCTGGCACGGCTGGCGATGGGGTTGCTGAAGCCCAAGAATCCTCTCCTGGGTGGGGATGTCGCCGGGGTGGTTGAAGCGGTTGGCAAAGATGTGACGCAGTTCCGCCCTGGTGACGCCGTCTATGGGGATGTCCTTGGCGCCCGGCATGGCAGTTTTGCTGAGTACGTCTGTGCGCCGGAGAACATACTGGTCAGGAAACCGGCTCAATTATCGTTCGAGGAAGCGGCGGCTGTCCCCCTGGCGGGGATAACCGCACTGCAAGGGCTTCGGGATAAAGGCGGGATTCAGCCTGGACATAAGGTGTTAATCCAGGGGGCATCGGGCGGCGTGGGCACGTATGCCGTCCAGCTTGCCCGGCATTTTGGGGCAGAAGTGACCGCCGTATGCAGTACGAAAAATCTGGATATGGTGCGCTCGCTGGGGGCTGACCATGTGGTGGATTACACCCGCGAAGATGTGACCCGGAGCGGCCAGCACTTTGACCTGATTCTGGGCATCAACGGGTATCACCATATCCTGGATTACCGGCGCATCTTAAATCCCAACGGAAAGTATGTGATGGTGGGGGGGACGGCGGCGCAATTCTTCCAGGCGCTGCTGCTGGGCCCCTGGGTGTCTAAGCTGGGAAGCCGGAAAATGGTTGTCCTGTCGGCAAAATCCAACCAACAAGACCTGGCGTTTTTGACTGAGCTTCTCGAAGCGGGCCAGATTGCACCGGTCATAGACACCTGTTACCCCCTGAGTGAGGTGGTAGCGGCGTTTCGTTACTTCGGGGATACTCATCCCAAGGGGAAAGTGGTCATTACGGTAGCGCCAGAACACGCTTGATAGTCCGACTTTGCCGGATTTCGCCACATTGAGGAGAAGCGGGTCACTGCTTCTCCTTGATGGGGGCATCTTAATAGGGTTTGCAGGGATAACCTCCGGGCCTCCGCCGGACAGGAAGCCCGCCTCAATGCACTTACTTCCGCAAAACATACCTACCCCAGGATTCTCCGCACCAGACTCAATAATCACAAATGATGTAAAAAATACTTGACATGGAGTATGAAATACGCTACTCTGTGTATAGTATTTTTTACATTTAGTAAAAATTACCTGACAAGACGAGGGAAATATGACCTATCAGGAAAAAACCACGACGGTCTCATTGATGAGTACCCTCCTAATTTTTGGCTTCTATCTGGTCAATGCGCTGCCGCTGATGCAGTCGGAGCCTATGAATTCGACGGCGATTTTCAGTCTCTGGGCAACAATTATCGTCCTCTCCATCATCGTGAATATTGTTTCCAGTATCCTCGCGCTAATCGTATTCAACGTCATTCAGATGATTAGAACCCATGAAGAGGAATCGGACATTATGGACGAGCGCGATAAGCTCATCGGCCTGAAAGGCACGCGGAACTCGTATGTGACGTTCTCGCTTGGCGTGCTGGTTTCCATGGTGACGCTGGTCATGAATATGCCAGCAGTGGTGATGTTCAACCTGCTGGTTATCTCCGGGCTGGCCGCCCAGGTCGTGGGCGATGTTTCCCGACTCTATCTGTACCGGAGGGGAGTCTAAGATGGATAAATCGCTGATTCAAAACAATATTCGGAAACTGCGTTTTGAACAGGATGAGATGACTCAAAAAGACCTGGCGGACAAGGTGGGGGTCACCCGTCAAACCATCGTCGCCATCGAAAATGCGAAATACTCCCCTTCTCTGGAACTGGCCTTTCGCATCGCGCAGGTCTTTAATGTCCCGCTGGAAGAGGTCTTCTCTTACCATCCCGAAGCAGATAAGAAGCGGTCAAAGAAAATAGTGTAAACAGTTCATTTGTTTCGACGACGAATGAACTGACCTAACTCAACTTGGAGGAGTTTTATGAAAGCAGTTGTCTACACCGAATACGGATCACCTGACGTGTTGCACGTCACAGAAATTGAAAAACCAACCCCAAAAGATAACGAAGTCCTGATAAAAATCCATGCCGTCCCCGTCAATTTCGGGGACATGATGGCGCGAGACTTCAAAGCTGTCTCACTGCGTGAATTCAATATGCCTTCGTTCCTCTGGCTCATCGCGCGCGCCTCGATGGGCTTCAATAAACCCAAGAACCCGATCCTGGGAAGTGAATTTGCCGGGGAGATTGAGGCTGTCGGCCAGAATGTCACCCGATTCAAAGTTGGTGATCCGGTTTTTGGGTATCGCGGTCAGAGCATGGGCTGTTATACGGAATATCTGTGTATGCCAGCCGAGGGTCTGCTGGAAATGAGGCCCGCCAATATGACCGCTGAGGAGGCGGCCACCATCCCGTATGGGGCGCTGACCGCGTTGAACCTGCTGAAAAAGGTCAACATTCAGCCCGGGCAAAAAGTCCTTATCAATGGCGCTTCCGGGGGGATCGGTTCGGCGGCGTTACAGCTTGCCCGGCACTATGGTGCGGAAGTCACCGGGGTGTGCAGTACCGCACGGGTCGAATTTGTGAAGACTCTGGGTGCCGACCATGTGATTGACTACACCCAGGAAGATTTCACCCAGAACGGCCAGACCTATGACCTGATCTTTGACATCCTGGGCAGATGTTCGTTCTCGAAATGCAAAAAGTCCCTTAAATCAGGCGGACGCCTGCTGTACGCCAGCTTCAAGATGAAGCAGCTTTTTCAAATGCTGTGGACTTCGCGGTTAGGCGATAAGAAGGTCATCTGTGCGCTGTCTATGGAAAAACCAGAGGACTTAACGGTCATCAAAGGGCTGGTTGAAGAGGGCGCAATAAAGACGGCCATTGATACACACTATCCATTAGAACAGGCCGCCGAAGCGCACCGGTATTACGCCAACAGCAAAAAGGGCCATGTCGTCATAACAGTAGCGCACAGCGCATAAAAGGGGTATTCATGAAAGCAGTCATATGTGAACGATACGGGCCGCCGGAGGTGCTGCGTCTCACCGAGATCGCCAAACCGGCACCAAAAGATCATGAAGTTCTGGTCAAAGTCCGGGCGACAACGGTTACAGTGGGAGACAGCCGGATGCGCAGTTTTACTGTCCCGCGTGCGCAGTGGCTCTTTGCCCGTCTCTATCTGGGGATACGGAAACCCCGGCGGGCAATCCTGGGTATGGAAATTGCCGGGGATATCGAAGCCGTCGGCCAGTCGGTCACACGGTTTAAGCCCGGTGATCCGGTGTTTGCTTCAACTTTTGGCGTGAATTTCGGCGGGTACACCGAATACAAGTGTCTGCCTGAAAATGGGATGCTGGCGCTCAAACCGGCCAGCCTCACTTACGAAGAGGCCGCCGCCGTGGTGGGGGGCGGGATGACGGCGCTGCGCTGTTTGAAAAATGCCAACATCAAGCCGGGACAGAAGGTATTGATATATGGCGCGTCCGGCGCAGTCGGCACGAACGCTGTGCAGATCGCCAAGCACCACTACGGCGCTGTCGTGACGGGGGTATGCAGTACCACCAACCTGGAACTGGTGAAGACACTGGGCGCGGAAACCGTCATAGACTACACACGGGAGGATTTTACCCGGCGCGGCGAAACCTACGATGTCGTTTTTGATGCCGTCGCCAAATTTCCGCCCGCGCAGGCGAAAAAGGCAGTCAAACCAGGGGGAGTCTATCTGAATGTGCATGTAGATTCCGGAAGCGGGGAGAACGTGCAGGAACTGCTCGTATTAAAAGACCTGCTTGAAGCCGGGAAGCTGAAGCCAGTTATTGACCGCTGTTACCCGCTGGAACAAATCACCGAGGCGCATCGCTACGTTGACCAGGGACACAAAAAGGGGAACGTTGCCATTACGTTGACTCAATAGCGTCCCTTTAAATAGCAGGGTTACCGGTCACTTGACGCGCAGATCATTGTAGCAGGGGGCGTTGAGTGTGATGGCAATATACAGCGCCGCCGCCTGTAAGAGTGTGTGTACGTCGGCCTGGGTCAGTGGGGTGACGCCCTCTTCCGGCTCACCATCCAGCGGCAGGGGATTCTCATAGCCTGGCTGTGGCTGTTCCAGCAGGCGGCGAAATGTGCCGTCGTGCAGGAGCAGGTTGATTTCACCATGCCGCACGGTGATTTTGCGTCCCCGCCGGTTTACAACCTGGCTGATATACACAGCCTGAATCGAATCACGGTTGAGCCGCCAGCGTTCGCGTCTGCCACGCCGCAGCGCGACCCCCGGCTCATCCGCGTCAATCAACAGGTTATTGGCAGTGAGCAGCACCTGAGCAACCTGGTATAGCGCAAACAGAATAAACAGGACGCCCGCCCCCAGGCCGATATATGGCAAGAAGTCCGGCGTAGGCAGCGCCAGCGTGCCTTGCAGTGACAGCACCGACAGACCCAGATAGGCAGCGGCCAGCAACCCGTACCAGACAGCTCGGACGAGTTTTGTGCGCACCCAGCTTCCACTACGGTGAAGCCGCAATGTAGGCGGCATGGCTTTGGCACGCCCCAGTTCAGCCGCAAGGCGCTTTTTACGGGCGGCTTCATCGTCTACCTGGTCGAGTTTCCATTGGTCCAGTTTGAGGGGCAGGGTGGGGAGTGGCTGCGACGGCGCGGCCTTTGGCTTGATCTCCGGTTGGAGCAGGTTAAACGGGCGTGACAGAGCCAGGGCGAGATTGCGCCCGGCCTGGTTCGCCAGGGTATAAAACACCGTTGTGTCCGGGTCCGGCCAGCGGGCGAGTTCACACCACCGGCTGCCACGCATCCGCGAAAGTTCCGGGTCAAAGACCAACCCCAGATGCCAGGCTTCGTCATCGTTCGACCAGCCCAACACAACCTGTTGGATGAACTGTGTAGGGAGTTTGCCATCTTCCGGCAAGCGGCGTTTGTTAGCGAAAAGCTCCGTAAAGACTAACGGCTGACCGGCAACCGCCTCGACAATCGTATGGCTTTGTTCGCCATTATCCGTCAGCAGCCGCCACAGTCCTGGCAGCATTTCAATCGTTAAATTGCCCGCAGCCGAAATTCGCTCCATTACCGCCACATCCCACTTATTGCTGATTTGCTTCAACTCAGTACCCGGTAGTCTACCGCGTTGCGCCCCAACTGACCAGACTCAGGTTTGTAAGGCCTGTATCGCCCATCTTTGCGAACCCACAAGAAATATTGTAATCTAACAGCAGAAAAAAGCTGCCGGGGTAGAAGAACGTGATACAGATTCGTGACTGGTTGTATATCGGGAAGTACCGGGAAACACAAGATAAAGAACTGCTCGATTCCCGGAATATCACGGCGCTGCTGCACCTGGCCGCCCCGGTACAGCATCCAGGAATCGTCATGGTCTACCTGCCGGTGGATGATGGTATTCCTGTTCAGCATAAGTATTTCCAGCAAGGGGTCGCATTTGTGCGCCAGCAAAAGGCCTCCGGTAAAAACGTGATGATCGCCTGTGGCGCGGGCATCAGCCGTTCAACGGTATTTGCAATCGCCACACTCCATGAAGAGGAAGGCCTGAGTCTGCTGGATGCTTACCGGGATATTCTGACGCATCACCGTGACGCGATGCCCCACTACCAACTGTGGGACTCGCTGCGTGAATATTACGAGTCGCCCATCACTTACCTGGATATGTGGCGGCAGGTACACGGCCAGAACTGGCAGGAATGAGCATGGCCGAACAACCCATCTTAACCACCGAACGCCTGCTGCTGCGGACTCCCGTGATGGGCGATGTGCCGGCCATTCAGACGCTGCTGCAAGAGCGTGATATTGCCGCGATGACGATGAATATCCCCCACCCGTACCCGGCGGGCATGGCGGCGGAATGGCTGACGCGCACCTATGAACGCATAGAAAACGGATCAAGCGCTGTTTTTGGCATTGTGCGTCAGGCGGATCTGACCTACCTGGGGACAGTTGGGCTGCACCTCGACACCGATCACCATGCCGCTGAAATAGGCTACTGGATCGGCAAGCCTTACTGGAATAACGGCTACACGAGCGAAGCCGTGCGGCGTATCATTCAATATGGTTTTGCGGAACTGGACTTGCGCCGCATCGCCGCCAGCTACTTCACCCACAACCCGGCTTCGGCGCGGGTGATGCAAAAAGCAAATATGCAGTTTGAAGGCATTCTGCGCCAGCACATCTACAAGTGGGGGCAGTTTTGCGACCTGGGCTACTACAGCATCCTGGCGACGGACTGAGCCATGCAGGCAAGGAACATCCTGTATTGGGCCACTCATTCATGTGATTTACTGGCACGGGTGGTATGATTTGAGACAGCATTTTTAAGAGTGTAAATCCTTTCGTTACGCGCGAAGCGTGCGTAACATGAGATGGAAGATGAGGACAAACCGACGTGAAGATTCTGATGCTGGGTGGTACGCGATTTTTGGGGCGACACATTGTAGAAGCGGCGCTGGCACAGGGACATGAAGTCACGCTGTTTAACCGGGGTAATACCAATCCCGATCTATTCCCCCAGGTTGAAAAGCTTGTCGGCGACCGTGATGGCGGGCTGGATACACTGGCAGGCCGTCGCTGGGACGTGGCGGTGGATACATGCGGCTATGTGCCGCGTCTGGTGAAGGCATCGGCGGAACTATTAGCGAATACTGTCGAGCACTACACCTTTATCTCAAGCATTTCGGCGTATGCTGATACCACCGTCTACGGCATGGACGAAAGCGCCGAACTGCACACCCTGGCCGATGAAACCGTTGAGGAGATCACCGGGCAAACCTATGGCGGGTTGAAAGTGCTGTGTGAAAAGGTCGCCGAGAAGGCCATGCCGGGGCGTGTTCTGCATGTCCGCAGCGGCTTGATAGTCGGCCCGCACGACCCAACAGACCGGTTTACCTACTGGCCGGTACGGGTGGCAATGGGTGGAGAGATTCTCGCCCCGTCCAGGCCGGAAATGAACATCCAGATTATTGATGCCCGCGACCAGGCCGAGTGGATTATCCGCATGGCTGAAGCGCGTACAGCAGGGGTATACAACGTGACCGGGCCGGATTACCCGCTGACAATGGGGGCGCTGCTCGATGCCTGTCGCCAGGTCAGCGAAAATGACGCGACACTGACCTGGGTCCCGGATGATTTCTTGCTGGAACATGATGTCAAACCGTTTACCGAGCTGCCTTTATGGATTCCAGAGACCTATAACGGAATGCAGGCGATCAAAGTGCAAAAGGCGCTGGATGCCGGGCTGCGCTTCCGCCCGCTGGATGAAACCATCCTCGACACGCTGACATGGAACACCTACCGCACCGGAGATGCCACCGCGCTCAAGCTGAATGCCGGGATGCTGCAAGACCGGGAAGCCACCTTGCTCCAAGCCTGGAAAGAACGGTAGGAGCGACGCCCTGTAAAATTGCCTGGTGAGAGCGCCTGGGAACGCTATGCCCTGCCCGATCACCAGGCATATTGCGCCGCTGTACTCAGACGGTAAAAACTGACTTCATGAGATTTCCAAGGGGAGCAGGCCTCTCGTTCGATAGAAAGCCGCGCCACAATCTCATCAAACTGAGCGACTAGGATGGCAGCAGGCGCAGGCGTACCCGTTGGAAAAGTGCCTTGAAGACTTCCAACTCGGATTGCGAAAAGGCGCGAGTCAGCCACACCAGCATCAGGTAGAACGCCGCGCCGATGGCGATCAGCACGCCCAGTCCCAGGCCCAGGTCGCGCAGCAGGAAGACCACTACACCCATGAGCAGGGCTGAAAAAGCCAACCGGGACGTTTTCTTAAAGTTTAGCCCTGGCCCGAACGTGCGGCGAAACAGCACATAGAACAACGCCGAGCCAAACACCTCGGTGAGCAGCGTGGCGAAAGACGCACCGACCACGCCAAATGGCGGGATCAGGACAAAGTTCAGCGCCACATTCACCAATCCTTCGCCCAGGAAAATCCACGCTGCACTGGATTCCTTCTTAATGGATGTCGTCAAGTTCCCTGAAAATGCAGTGTAGAGATGCATCGGGATATACCAGATCAAAATGGCAAAGGCGATGCTGGCTGGGGGGTATTCCGGGTAAAGGAAACCAATGAGTTTATCGGAAAGCAGCATCCCGCCAACGGCCACTGGCATCCCGATGAAGGCCAGGGCTTTGACCGAGCGATAGTACCAGGGCACGATACTGTCCGGGTTCTTCTCGTGTTCCCGCGCCAATGAGGGCAGAATCGCGCGGTTAAAGGAACCAATCATGACGGAGGCGGTCAGCATCAGGCTGTAGGCTGCGCTATACCACCCCACCTGCTGGTCGGAATAACCATACTTGCTGAGAAAAATATTGTCGGACTGGAAGGCGAACGAGAGCGAAACCTGAATCATGGCAAATGGCAGCCCGCCACGCACTAGCATCTTCCATAAGGCCAGCTTCAATTGGAAGGCCGGCGGCGACAATTTGTTTTTACGAATCACCCAGATGCTCATGATAATCAGCAGCGGGATGGTGATGAGCGAGGCAACTACCAGCCAGACGAAGCTGCCTCCCAGGAACAGGAAAATCGCCCCGGAACCCATGAAAACGACCTGGGCGACGATAGAGAAGACCGAGGTAATGTCAATGCGTTCATTCCCCTCAATGATGCTCACCAGGGGTTGCAGCAGCGCCTGTAGATAATAGGTCGAGGTATATAGGCCGATGGCGATGACGATCTCGGTTGAATAGCCAAAGACAATCGCGCCGCCAGTAGTAACAGCCGATGCCAGAATTGCCAGGCAAAAGCGCAGGACGACGACATCCCAGAACCATTCCGATGCTCTGTCGCGGTTACGGGCGATTTCACGGGTGTAAAACTGGGCAATACCCAGGTCGCCGAGTACGGCGAATAGCGTTGCCCAGGACAGGACAATCGAGTATTGTCCGAAACTGCTGTCTCCCAGGCGATTGATAACCAGCACATTGAACAAGAAGCCGATGATTTTCAGGACAACCTGAGACGCCAACCCAAAAGCTGTATTGCGTGCGATAATTCTGCCAACATTCCGTTCGGGTTGGACAACCGGCGATTCCATGCTTTCCACGAATTCCTCCGACACCGCCAGGTCAGGCATAGGTGTTCATACAAGCCGCTTCATTGTTTCAGACCAGGCTAAAATAATCCTTGCAGTATAGCATACTCCGTAATGTACTTAAGATTCACAATAGAAAATCTTTCCCATAGACTTTCGCACGCAAACCAGACCAATCGCAGTACAAAATTTCCGAACAGGCACATGGTTATTGCCGCATGAACAGCCTGGGACAACAGATTTTACATAGAGTGTTCACTTTCAACGATCCTGAGATTATGTAAAAAGCGCTTGAAAATAGCCTGTAGAACCAGGATGTAATACAATAAGAGGCGAATATGAACGCAGTATTTTGAAAGGGAAGCCGCCATGCTGCCGGTTAAAGCCTTACTCCCGGTGCGGAAGCCCGCTTATGTCACCTACGGGCTGATTCTTGTCAATGTGCTGGTGTTTTTGTGGGAACTTACGATTCCGGCTAACCAGCTTGGGTTGGTATTCCGCCAATTAGCCGTTGTGCCGTGTGAGCTGGGCAATCACCTGCTCTCGCCAGAGACCGGCCTTGACCTGGTGCGGAGCATGTTCCTCCATGCCAGTTGGTCGCACCTCATCGGCAATATGGCCTACCTGTGGATTTTTGGCCGTAATGTGGAAGATTACCTGGGCGGGTGGAAATTCCTGGGACTCTATGCCGCGTTTGGGGTTGCTGCCAGCTTCAGCGAATCACTGGTGAACTCAACGCTGTGCGTGCCGATGGTGGGCGCAAGCGGCGCGATTTCCGGCGTGTTGGGCAGCTATCTCGTGTTGTATCCGGCGTCACGGGTGCGCGTGGTCATCATCTTTTTCCGCGTGCTGCCGCGTTCGTTCAATGCTCCGGCACTGCTTGTGCTGGGCTTCTGGTTCCTGCTGCAACTGCTCAATGGTATCGCGTCAATCAGCCCGGATACGATCAGCGGCGGGGTGGCCTTCTTCGCCCATATTGGCGGATTTATCGCCGGGATTATCGCTCTGTTCGTCTACACCATGTTCCACAGACCGCCAGAGACCGAGGTGTATCTCAACTAAAAGGTGCTGAGTCAAAAGTGGGAAGCGGAGACTCTGCCTGCTGTATCCGCTGGCAAACGATGTGCCAGCTATGCCTGAATAATTTCTGCCAGGAAGCAATCTATGACAAACATCATTCGCACCTTACAGGATACAGATCGCGCCCTGCTGCCCATCCTGGCTAAACTCTGGGATACCAATATCGCCGGGCTGGATAATGATAAGCAGATTGCCGCGTTGGCCGGGGCCATGCTGGACGAAGCCCGTGCCAAACGGGTGTGGGATAGTCTGGATGATGCCCAGCGCGGCGCTCTGCAAATGCTGATTGGCGCAGGTGGCAAAATGCAGATGGCGAAATTCGGGCGGCTGTTCGGGGAAATTCGCCAGATGGGGGCGGCCAAAATCGAACGGGAAAAACCGCACGAGAACCCACAGAGTATCGCCGAAGCTCTGTTCTATCGCGGCCTGGTCGCCCAGGGGTTCGAGCTTTCCGATGCCGGGTCGCGCGTTATTATTTATGTGCCGGATGACCTGCTGCCGGTACTGCCTGTCCACCAGACCGGATACTCCAACCTGAAAGCGCCGGCCACCGGGCGCGACGAGCCGATCAGCATTGAGCCGCTGGCCGACCTGGACGACATCCAGCCCCAACCGGCGGATACTTCAGCGGTGGACGACGTGACCACGCTGCTGGCCTATGTGCAGCTTCACAGCCCGCTGGTTGAGGGCGCGACGCTGGCGGCGGATGACCGGGCAGCACTGCTGCCGTATCTGCTCAGGCCGGAAGATGAGCGCGTGACTTTCCTGTTCGCGCTGGTCTTAAGCGCCGGTCTGGTTGAGATTCAAACCGGACGCGCCTATACCAAACGCGCTGAGACACGCCGCTGGCTTTCCGCCGGACGTCCGGCCCAGGTGCGCGAACTGGCTGAAGGCTGGCACGAAAGCCATATCTGCCGAGACCTGTGGCATGTGCCCGGGCTGCACCCTGAACCGGGCGGCGACCTGGACGATTACGACCCCGCTATACCGCGAGACACGGTGTTTGGCCTGATGGCAACGCTCGTGCCACGACAGGAATGGTGGTCGCTGGATGATTTTATTGAGGCGATCAAGGTGTTAGAGCCGGATTTCCAGCGTCCTGACGGCGATTATGAGAGCTGGTATATCCGCAACGACGCCGATGACTATCTCAAGGGGTTTGAAAGCTGGGATGCGGTCGAGGGGGCACTGCTCGAATATTATGTGACTGGGCCGATGCACTGGTTAGGCCTGGTAGACCGCGCTGAAGATGCTGCCCGCCTGACCGCCTATGGCCGGGCGTTCCTGGGGCAAATCCCCTGGCCGCAGCCACCGGAGCAGGATGATAAGATGATTGTGGGAACGGATGGAACGCTGCTGGTGCCACGCCGTGTCTCACGGGTGGATCGGTTCCAGGTGGCACGCTTCACAACCTGGGGCGCGGCGGGCGACCCGTACACCTACAAACTGGATGGTGAGGGGATTCAGCGGGCGGCTGACCAGGGAATCAACACCGGGCATATCGCCAATTTCCTCAGCCGGGTGCTGGAAGACAAGCCAATCCCCCCGGCGATTACCCAACTGCTGGAAAACTGGCGCGGTGGCCCAACAGCGGTGGTTTCGCTAGAACACCTCGCCGTTTTGCGTACTACCGCGCCGGAAACACTGGAGAAAATCCTGGATACGCCCGGTCTACGCCGCTACCTGGGGGCGCGGCTGGGGCCAATGGCCGTCGTCGTGCGCGGCGACCAGTGGGATACCCTGCACGATGCCCTGGGCGAACACGGCTTCCAGGTGGAAATGTAACAACCCCTCCCGGACTCGTCCACCGTATCATGGTTGAGTCGGGGAGGGGAGACATCCTATCGCAACGGGCCGGGGGACTCTCTCCCCTGGCGGGAACTGCTATCGTCTGGCATCAGCCGTACAAACCGGGATCACAGGCTGGTGGGCAGCTCCGGCAGTTCATATTTGGCGCGGATGGCCGCTTCAATTTCATCGGAAACCGCTGGATTTTCCCTCAGGAACTGTTTAGACTGTTCGCGTCCCTGGCCGAGCAGCCCATCCTTATAACGGAAGAACGCCCCGCGCTTTTCGATGATTTCCATTTCCACGCCGATGTCTATGATTTCGCCGACCTTGCTGATGCCGTTTTCATAGAACATGATGTCGAACTCGCATTCTTTGAAGGGCGCGGCGACTTTGTTCTTCGTCACGCGGACGCGAGTCCGGTTGCCGATGTTCTCACCACCCTGCTTGATGCTCTGGATACGCCGGATGTCGAGCCGGACGCTGGCGTAGAATTTGAGGGCGCGCCCGCCGCTCGTCGTTTCGGGCGAGTTATGCACCACAACCCCATCCACCACGTAACAATGATTGCCTTCTACCTCAATATCAAAACGCTGCATACTTCTCGTCTTAGGCTTGACGTAAATATCCAGAATTGGCATGGGTACAGGTTCATCATGTTCGCATGGGTCAAGTGTAAACGGCACGAATTGCCCGCGCATTTCCGGAAGCAGCTTATAGTCCATGGAGGGATGCACATACCGGGCGATCATCGCATGAAATTTGGGAGTCGCATCTTTGCCGAAAGTAATGCGCCCATAAGTATCTAACCGGGCATCAATGCCGCGCCGCTGAAACCACTCGACCAGCATTTCCTGCTTTTCCTGGGGAAGGCCGGAACAAGCGATACTGCAACGATTACCTCGCTGTTTATCAAATGTGCCATCGTCCATATACCAGATCGCCACCGCTAACGGTGACAGGCGTTCAATCAGTTCAGGACTTGGGTTTTTCTGACCATCCTGATAACCCATCTGATGGAGTTTTGCCAGTTCATACATCGGAATCGTATCAAAACTGTGGCCGCCTTTGCTGTTGGTGGTGCGGTAGGCGACCAGGCTATCAAACAGCGATTCTTTCCACAGACAGTATTCATCCTGCGCTGCGCCATGACCGATACGTAAGGCCACGTTGTAATTGCTGGCATAACGCAGGTTACCATCGCCAAGGATAGACCCAAATACGACCTGTTCATGTCCTGGGGTGAGATAGTGTTTAACACGAGTGATGAGTTTATCGCCAACTTCCAGTTCCCCGGCAGGACGGTAGCCTTCTTCACTCAACAGCATGTGGTTCGGCGTGCAGCTAAATTCATGCTTGCCGCGCCCTTCATTGGAATCAACCTTGAACTGCAAGAAGTAGTCAGCGTTCCCGTTTTTGTACCAGTTCTTGATGCGGCGTGGCTCAAACTCGCGCGTCTTCACGTTGTAGGACATCACTTCGACATCCATCTTCTGATTGACGATCTTGCCGATCTTTTCGGTGGTGCCATCGGCCAGTACCACGCGAGAGGTGTAGCCAAAACACCCGAACATCACCCCGACTTTTTCGCGCAACTGATTGGTGAACATCACGCTGACATTCGACTGCTTGATCGCACCGGAGAGCTTGCGCAGCGCCTGGCTCATGAGGCGGGCTTGCAGGCCGACATGCGAATCGCCCATCTCGCCTTCGATTTCGGCACGGGGGACGAGCGCCGCCACACTGTCCACCACGATAATATCCAACGCGCCGGAACGCACCAGCGCCTCAGTGATTTCCAACGCCTGTTCGCCAGTATCCGGTTGTGACACATAGAGCGTATCCACGTTCACGCCAATCCGCTCGGCATAGGTCGGATCAAGCGCGTGTTCCATGTCCACGAACGCCGCCAGTCCGCCGCGCTTCTGTGCTTCCGCCACGACATGCAAACACAGTGTCGTCTTGCCGGAGCTTTCCGGGCCATATATTTCAGTGATGCGGCCTCGCGGGATACCGCCGACGCCCAGGATGATGTCTACCCCCAGCGAACCGGAAGGAATGGTATCCACAACCATATTGGTGGCGTCACCCAGGCGGACAATGGCACCATCACCAAATCGTTTGGTGATGTCGGCCAGCGCAACATCCATTGCTTTTTGACGTCCCTGGTCTTCCTGAGGTGTGCCGCTGTCGTCTGTTTTTGTTTTTCTCTTCGCCACTGATTTTTTACCCTTCTCCTTCTCTGCCGGCTTAGGTCGGGGGCTGTCTTCATCCCCGCCATCATCGTCTAAACTGTCTTCAGTATAGTCTGGATAATCCATATCTGCCATTTGGACAAATTCCTATGTATGATTGACCGCACTGACGAAAACCAATGATAGCACAAAAGTTCTAATCACACAAGATCGGGAGTGATGTTGTTCTGATGAAAATATACACTAAAACCGGCGACAACGGCACAACCAGTTTATTCTCTGGCGGGCGGGTTTCCAAGGCGCATCACCGTGTCGAGGCCTATGGCACCGTAGACGAACTCAACGCCGTGATCGGTGTCGCCCGCGCCCAGCGTCCTACCGCCCGGACGGAGTCCTGGTTGGAACGAGTTCAGCGTCAGCTTTTCCACCTGGGGGCCGATCTGGCGACTCCGCTGGATGCCCAGGCCGAGTGGGTAGTACGTGTGGATGCCGAGAGTGTGGCGTGGCTGGAGACAACCATAGACACGATGACTGAGGCACTGCCGCCACTGGCGAATTTCATCCTGCCGGGGGGCAGCCCCGCCGCCGCCCAGCTTCACGTGGCGCGGACGGTGTGCCGCCGGGCGGAGCGCCTGGTGGTGATCCTGGGGGAACATGAGCCGATTAACCCACAGTCACTGATTTATCTCAACCGGCTGTCAGACTTCCTGTTCACGCTCTCTCGCTGGGAAAACGTTCAGACCGGCGAACCGGAGGATAAATGGGCGCTGCGGGACTAAATTTTACCCCATGATGCCCTGCGGCTATTGCCTCTCCTGAGGCGAATCTGCTATACTGGGAACATCAATTGAATAGCAGACCTTCGGGGCAGGGTGAAATTCCCTACCGGCGGTGTGGTGTGATCGTTTATGCGCCAAGCCCGCGACCCAAGTCGCCAAACCTCGTTATGCCACTTCATTCACGCGCCCAGTTTGGTGCTTCATGGTTTTTGCCATGATGGTGGAATCGGTGGAAAGCCGATGCCGACAGTGACAGTCTGGATGGAAGAAGGTAGAGCAGCCGAATAGACCCTGTTGGTTTATTCTGGTTGTTTGTGTATCGCGTCAATCCATACCAGGTGGGCAGGTCTGCCCGGTTGTTATGATGGATTCGCGTTTGCTTACTCGCCCTGTTGTGCTGCTGCCAGACAACGGGGTTTTTATTATGCAAGAAACTGCGCTTCACACCAAAGCCCATCCCGTGCGGCAGCCCTGGATACGCCTCCCACGCTTTGACCGGACGCTGCTCCGGCGCATTGCCCCCATCCTGATGACGGTGCTGGTGCTCCTGCTCTGGCAGGTGATTGCCTGGCTGGAGTTGTACCCGGCGTTTATCGTGCCACCCCCTGCCGCCGTATTCCAGAAGTTCCAGCAAGTGTTGGCAAGCGGAACGCTCTGGCAGCATACTCAGGTGACACTATCGGAAGTTCTGCCGGGGCTGGCTGCTGGCCTGGCCGCTGCTGTCGTATTAGGCTATATCATCGCCAAAAGCCCGCTGCTGGAAAGCCTGCTCTCTCCGATCATCGTCGCTTTTCAATCCGCGCCGATTGTGGCTTATGCGCCGCTGCTCGTCATCTGGTTCGGCGGCGGGACAAGCAGTAAGATCGTCACCAGCGCGTTGATCGTGTTTTTCCCGATGCTGATGAACACCGTCGTAGGCATCCGCACCGTGCCATCCCCGCTGCGCGACCTGATGCGCTCGATGCGGGCGACCCGCTGGCAGACGTTCACCAAACTGGAAATTCCAGCGGCGATGCCCGTGCTGATTAGTGGGTTGAAAATCAGCGCGACACTGGCGGTGATCGGCGCGGTGGTGGGCGAGTTTGTGTACGCCAATGCCGGACTCGGTTTTTACATCAACCTGGCGCGTAACCAGTATGACACACCGCTGGTGCTGGTGGGCGTCATCACCTTAACAGTGATCGCGCGGCTGCTGTATAGCGCGGTTTCGCTGCTCGAACACCGGGTACTGGCCTGGCGGGGACGCAACGGTCACAGCGCCCTATAGTGATGATAACGGTTCGTGGGGACGTTTTCCCCCACGGTATTTATCAGTGATAACGTGTATTATCATGAGAAATGAGTCAAAATGCCACAGATACAGCTTTTCTCCTCTTCTAGCGCCCCACAGAGGCTCAGCGGGGGCAGCGGACTTAAATCCACTGTTCGCGCTAAATCGCTCGCTCTATTGCTGACTGCCGTCATGCTGCTGCTGGGCAGCGCGGTTGCGGCGCAGGAAACACCGGTTGATATGCCTTTCTTCCTGACGTTCGTACCGAATGTGCAGTTCTCTCCGGTATACGCCGCGCTGGAAAACGGCCACTTCGCGGATGCCGGGATGAATATCACGATTGAGCATGGCGATGAAAATGTCGGCGTAGATTTAATCGCGGCAGGCGAACGGCAGTTCGGCCTCATCAGCGGTGAGGAAGTTATCAAGGCGCGCGCCAACGGGCGACCCGTAGTTTACGTCTACGAGTGGTTCCAGCAGTACCCGGTGGGGATCGTTGTCCCGGCAGATAGCCCGATTGAGTCAGTGGCTGACCTGCGCGGGCATAAGGTTGGCATTCCGGGGCGCTTCGGCGCGAGCTATAACGGGCTGGTCGCGCTGCTGGCGGCCAACGACCTGACAGAAAGCGACATCCAGCTTGAAGCGATTGGCTTCACCGCGCCGGAGGCTGTTTGCGTGGGTTATGAGTCGAATTACGCGCAGGGTGTGGAAGCGGCGGTAGTATATCTCAACAATGAGCCAACCCAGATCGAAACCCGCTGCACCCCGGTGCGCGTCTTCCCGGTGACGGCGGCGGTGGATATGGTGTCAAACGGGCTGGTGACGAACGAGATGGCTATCGCGGATAATCCGGCGCTCGTCACGGCGATGGTGACCGCTTTTGACGCCGGGCTGCAAGATGTCATCCGTAACCCGGCGCAGGCTTACCTGTGGAGCGCGGCGTATGTGGATAACCTGCCGCTCGATGACACCTTCAAAGCAGCGCTGGAAAGCGAGGCGGCGGCGCAGGCCGAATTCTTAGCCACCAACCCGGAACATACTGCGATCATCGAAAGCCGGGCGGCTCTGCTGGAGCGGTTGATGGCACAGTTTGACGCTGAAACGCTGCTGCAATTCCGGGTACTGCTTAACACGATTGCCCTGTGGGACGCTGACCGCCTGGGTTATTCCGATCTGGCCTCCTGGCAGGTGACGCAGGATACCCTGATGACGATGGGCTTCCTGACGGGGGGTATTGACCTGGAAACGGCCTTCACCAACGACTTTTTGCCGGATACCGGCGAGTAGGATCGATTCTCACAGAGAAGTCGGGGAGATTTCTGCAAATACGGACTACCGGGACGCCCAGAAGGGCGTCCCCGTTTTGTATTCGGAGCGGTGGTTATAGGAAGCGCATCATCGTATCCCCCCGGTGGATTCCGACCACCGGAGGAAATTCACGATGTCCCAGCGCTGGTCACCGGTCAATTCACCACTGCAAGCAGGCAGGTCACCCCGGCCATCGCGGATCGCCAGGAAGAGTTCATCATCCCGCGCCCGCTCCAATTGGTCGAGCAGTCCCCTCAGGGCGTCCGGGTGGTCGCCCCAGGCACAGTCCGCGCTGTAAAGGTTCTCTCCGCGCCCAAGTGATGCCGCATCCGGCAGGACGGTGTTGACCACCACCGGCGGTGGGTTGAGGATGGCTTCGTACTGCGCCTGTGATTCCTGGATAGCCGCCGACGCGAAGGCCAGCACGACCACCGTCAGGATGACCGAACCGAAGGCAATCGTCAGCGCCGCCGGACTCAGGTCAAGCCGGTGATACAACCGGCGTGCCGGGGGCAGCAGCACCCAGCCTATCGCCATCAGGATTACGGTCACCCCCAACACGTTCAAGGCGCTGAAGGGGCGCGAGGTCGCCACAGCCGCGTCATCGGTGATCGCCCAATCGAAGGCCGCCCGCTGTACGGTGTCGCCCTGGGTGATGTCGAGCAGAGTCCACCACTGCCCGGTTTCGCTGATTTCATCGCCTGCCAGCACATACAGCCCGCTCTCCACTGGCTCAACGATTTCCCACATGCCGCGCTGGTCACTGGCGGGGTGCGCCACCTGCATTCGGACATCCCAATTATCTGCCGGTTGACCTTCCTGCGTGATGAGCACATCATAGGTGTTGACGCCTGGCCCGCCCGGCGAAATCGTCAGGGTGACGGCCAAGTCATTTATCAGGGTGACTGTCTGCGAGGGTGGCGGCGCGGCGTTTTCGGCAGTCGCGGGGATGGGAACGGGAGTCGCCGTCAGCAGGCCGGTTGCCAGCAGTGCCAGCACCGCAAAAACGGCTTCAAGCCGCAGTGTGCTGGTGAATTTTCCGAAGCGGCGTCCTATGATCCCCTGCCAGCGGGCGTAACGCTCCGGGCGCAGGGTGATATGATGCGCCACGCCCAGGCCGACCAGCCCGGCCACCATGAGCAGCTTGACGGCCAGCGCCCCGCCGAACGTGCTTTGCACATCCTCCGGCGCGGTGAACCAGGTCGAGGCGCTGTATATCCCGGTGCTGATGACGATCACCAACGCCCCGGCAGCCATCCAGGAAAAGCGATTCAGTACAGCCAGCAGCGCCAGCCGCCGGGTATCCCCCTCGTAAGGGCGCAGCGCCACCGGCAGCACGAGAACGAGCACCACCAGCCCACCGACCCACAGGCCAACCGCCGCTAGGTGCAGCCAGTCCACGACCACGCCTAACCAGGGTGACACCGCCGAGCCGACGGCATGGCTGCCCGCGCTGATTGTCCCTAATGCCAGCGCCAACACCCAGGCGTTGGCTGTCCACGAGGGGCGCATCGTTTCTGGCTGATCGTTACGGACGGAGTAGCTCAGGCCGAATGTGGCGGCGGCAATACCTAAGAAGAGGAGTCGCGCCCCCCACAAATCGCCGAAGCGCGATCCTACACGCACAACCTGCCACAGTCCTTGTTCGATCACCTGGGCGGGGCTGGCGTTAAAAAAGACCATCGTCTGCTGGATAATCGCCAGGATATGCCCGGCGAAAGCCAGCGCGAACCCGATGATGACCAGGATGCTCAGGCGGCGCATGAGGCGCGGCGGCAGCAGTCCGGCGCGGTGGTCGGGGCTGCCCCAGGCCGGAACCAGGACATTCGCGTATAACGTGAACACGCCAAACAACAGAGCAAGCGAGACAAAGATCATTCCGCGCCAGATCACTTCCAGGCCGTTAGCCTGGTCACTGGCAGCGCTCCCGGTCACGCCGCCGACTTCCTCCCCAACGAAAAACACGCGGGTTTCGACGACGACGTGCCCATCGCTGGCGAAAGCAGTACGGAGTTCAGCGATATACGCACCATCCGGCAGCCCAATCGGCAGTTGTGCCAGCAGCAGCGAGGCGTCATCGGGCGAGACGCCGCCCTCCGCGACCACGTTTCCGGTCTGGTCGCGCACTATCAGGCTGCTGAAATCCGGCTCCAGGTCTTCACTGAACCAGTACTGCAAACGGGTAGGGGCGCGTTCCAGCGTCACGCGGTCTTCGGGGATAGAGCGCACGATATAGCCATGCGCCTGAACCGGCACAACCGCGCCCAACAGCAGCGCGAAGAGCACAATATAGGAGAGACGTTTCATAGGATTCCGGGTTAATCAAGCCGGAAGTGGGTGGGTGAATCGGGTTGTTGGTCAGCAGCATCACGGCGCGGGGACTCATCGGCCAGGGGCGGGGTGGTCATGCGACTTTTCACCCAGCTAATACCCATCACCACCAGGAAAATCGCGGCGACACTGATAAAAATCACTTCGTCCCAGATGCCCAGCGCCCCATGCGCCAGAATAACCGGAAAAGGCATAGTATTATCCTGTTCAACTACTCGGTTCATGCTGCAAAAGCGGCTCGCGTTCCGGCATGGTATTGGTTTCTGCCAGCCATTCCAGCCCGGCGCGATCCACTACATAGACATACCGTCCGCGTTTCTTGAGCAGCCCGGCATTCAGCAGGCCGCGCAGCGCCCGCCCAACCACCTCGCGGGTCGTGCCGAGAATCCAGGCGATTTCTTCCTGGGTAAGCTGCGTGGGTGCTTCACAGATTTGCTCGGCGTAAGTTGTCTCGCGCAGAAACAGCTTGGCTAGCCGCGAAGGAATCGAACGGAATGTCATATCTTCCAGACGTTCCAGGTATTCCCGGTTGAGGTGCGCTAATGCCTGGACATAATTCCCCATCAACGCCGGCTCGCTGGACATCAACCTGAGCAGACTGTCATGGTCAATCACCAGGACTTCGGCGTTGGTGACTGCCGTCGCATTAAACGGATTCACCCCGCCATCCACCGCTGCCACCTCGTTAAAGGTCGAGAGTGGTCGCAACAGACTCAGGGTATGCAGGCGGCCTTCGGGATTGGTGCGGTAGATACGCACCATGCCCTCGGCCACAACGTACAGCCCCGCCCCCGCTTCGCCCTCGTTGAAGATCATCGCGCCAGCCTGATAAAGATGGTGGCGGGCAGATGCGTCTATACGGGCGATGGCGTCGGCGGCCAGTCCGCTGAAATAGGGAATTTGTGTCCAGTCAATCGTCATCATGATGATATAAAGCGTCTATACCGGGTGTGCGTTTACTTGGGCAGTAACTGTGCCAGAACCGCCAGCGCCACCAATAGTCCCGCCGCTAACAGCCCCATGCTGCGTAAATCACGGACAACATACGTGTAATCATGTCGCAGTTCGGCTTCCGTCACGATTCTGGTGGGGTGCGCCAACTGCTCCCGGATGTAGTCATGATCGGTGGTATCCACTTTATTGCGGGATGCGCGCGAGGGCAGCGGATCACGATCACGATCGGCGCGGCGGCTGACTGTCGCCCTAACCGGCGCGGCGCTGGAGCGTTGCGCGGTGGGCGCGGCCTTTACCGGGGCGGGTTTGGCCGCGGCCTCTGGCGCATCGGCCTCACCGTTCTCGTCATTCAATTGCTGGCGAGCGCGTTCCAGTACCGAATCGGGTAAATTAGGTGAACTGTTCTTGCGATTCTTACGCTTGGACATGGTGGTTTACCTCTGAGACTTATGCACTGAGCCTGGATTACACAGCCACATGCCAGATTCAACACTCCGGCAGTAAGCGTCACCATCTTACCCCCACCGGTAAGTGGAGACCAGTCCAATTTAGCTGACTCAGTCCACCCGCGCCGCAAAAACAACAAGCCGCTGCGTATCTACCTGGTAAGGGTGACAGGTAATCAGCGTGGCCGTCGGGCCGTCGGTGTGGCTCATGACCTGTACAGCGTCCGGCTCCACGATCTCACGCCCGGTGACGCGGTAAGTATAATACCGGGATTGGGTGCGGATCGTAAATTCATCACCAACCTCTAATAATTCGAGATACCGGAAAATTGAGCCGTAAATATCGTTGTGCGCCGCCAGCACGATATTGCCGTTTTCGTCACTGGGGCTTGCGCCGTTAAGCAATTGCCCTACACCGGCTTTGAGCGACTCCCAGTCTGTCCCCTGCACGATTGTCGCGTCAATTTCCAGCCTGGGAATGCTGATCTGCAAGGCGGTTTGTTCGGTAACCGGCGGCTTGGCGATCACCGGACGGATCAACTGGCTTTCGACGAGGTAATGCAGGCCTTCCGGGATTTCGTTGTAGTTAAACTGACCGCCATTGGGAGCAGTCGGCGGCGTGTGCCCGCCGGGCAGCACCAGGCTGGCGAGTTGAATCTGCGGCGTTGGTTCCAGGGTGGGAATACCGGCGCGGCGCTGTTCGTCGGCCAGGGCTTGAGCGGTGGCTGTTTCTTTTTCCAGGGCGCCAATCGCCAGCAGCAGGTTGTACCCCAGGAACACCAACCCGATCACGGCGGCGATTTCCACCAGCAGCAGCGATTGATTGACAAACACTTTCCAGAAACGGTCTTTATCCTGCTGCTTCAGGTCTCTGGCGATGTCCGGGTCATCCTCAAAATGCGGGGCGGCCTGGCGTTTCGCCGGGGTGGACGCCACGACGGGCGGGCTGGCCGCAGGCGTCGCAGCCGGGGGCAGTTTGATCTCCGGGAGGGAAGGCGGCACGGGCGGCGGTGACTCGGGTTCGACCAACCGCCCGGCACGCTTCATGCGTTGGAGCTTGGCTTGGCGCTCCTCGCGTTTCCTGATCGCTAAAATCCGTTCGAGTTCTTCTACCGATAATTCATCTACAGGTCGTTTATCACGCATCGTGGTATACAGTATTACCTATCAGCCCAATCGTTGGTCGGATTTGGTGGACGATTTCGTAACCGTCGCGCCCCAGGCCACAGGAACAACCGTGCAGCCATAGTTCACAAAAACATGGAACGAACGGGTTTCTTGTAGGGGTATGAAATATCATGCCCCCACATTGTATTCCGGTATGCTCCGTTCTTCCCATTCAGAAATACCCGGACGGAAAGATGATTTGCCCAGATACGGGTTGTCCCCTAAATCGTACCCTTATATTTACGCCATTTTGCGGGCAACTGCAAATACCTCACGCTCGAAAAACCAGCGGAAGGGCGGCACGTCGAAGGCAATCCACCGTAAAAAGGCCAGGAGGAAGTTTTCCTGGCGGTGCTGTGGAGGACTATCCAGCCACACCTTGCCCTCGAACCCGGCCTGCCGTAATGCCTGCCGCATACTCCACATAGACTGTTCGTTAACGTGGACGTGTTGGTTGACGGCTACACCAAACTGGCGCGGGTCGCTGGGGTACTTGTCGCCCTGCCCCATCATCGTCCGCACCAGCCGCACCAGCGGGTAGGCATAGCGGTCATACCACACATTCGGCGCAGTATGGATGATGAAACGGCCATCCGGCTTGAGGACGCGCCGTACTTCGAGCATCGCCTCGTGCAGTTCCCAGGGGTGCAGATGCTCCACTACATCGAACATCAGCACGCGGTCAAACGCGCCATCCGGGAACGGCAGGTACTTGGCGTCGGCCTGCATCACAGCGGTCTTGCCGGGGGCGACTTCACCCACGCCCTGGATAACCTGCTGCGACATGCGTACCGCCACCGCCGCATAGTCTATGCCGAAGGCATCCGCGCCGAGCTGGGCGCAGCGGCGCAGAATCTCACCGCGCCCGCAGCCAACATCCAGAATCGCCATGCCCGGCGTGACTTCCGCCAGCTCAAAGGCGGCCTGCAAGCGCCGTGACAGGTGTTCACCTTCGCTGCTGGTGAATTCATCATACCCTTCACAGGCGGTCAGAAAATACTCTTCCGTATACAAATCGGAAGGGAGGGGTTGCTTTTCGTGGTGTTTTTCCAAAGTGTTCGCCCAGACTTGTTCTGAATATAAGGAAGTACCCTGGATTATACAAAACCAGGGGAACGGCGCAATGAGCATTTCGTCCGTTTGCTGAATCACGGCCTGATGCTGCCAGTCAGCCGTCGAATCCATTGGAAACTGCCGGGTTCTGATGTACACTATCCTGCATACCGCTAACCACATTCTGGAGACGATAACATGGCAACGGATGCCCGGACATGGTTTTACACCACTCCCGAACCGCGCCCTTACTATATTGAAGAACGGGTGAACCACACCCTATGGAAGAATCGCCTGCAAGGACTGTTCATGAGCTGCACCCAGGCCACCAGCCCTATCATGATGGAAGGGAATTACCACGACCTGCCGGTGTCGTTCGAGTTTCAGCCAGGAAAATACTTCATTCTGCGCACCTTACAGGAAGAAAAGGCGCTGACCGGCATTATCCGGCAGATGCTGTGGATGAAACCCGTCCTGATGTACATTAACCCGGACGGGAACCACGTTGTCGAGTGGCATACCGACGGCGGCGAGGCGCGCTGGCGCGAAATCCAGGGCAACCCACACTACCAGGGGGCGCGGCGGCTGAGCAAGTAGCATAATAACCGTATTGATGACGGGGCATGGCGAATAACCACGCCCCTTTTTTGTACGGTTGCCAACCCCACTGTTTTAGGCGATAATTCCGCCCCATGACCAAACCACACGTAACTATCTATACTGACGGCGGCGCAAAGCCAAATCCGGACGGCCCAGGCGGCTGGGCGGCGCTTTTGCTTTACGAGGCGAACGAACGGACGGCAGAAAAGGCTATCAGTGGCGGCGCGCCTTCCACGACCAACAACCGCATGGAACTGACGGCGGCCTGCGAAGCGCTGGAAGCCCTCAAAGAGCCATGTGCCGTCACGTTCTATACCGACAGCCAGTATGTTCGCAACGGCATTTCGTCCTGGTTGCACAACTGGGTGAAGAACGGCTGGCGCACGGCCAATAAGAAACCGGTCCTTAACCAGGATTTGTGGCAGCGCCTGCATACAGCGACGCAGCGCCATGAAATCGAGTGGAAATGGGTGCGCGGCCACGCCGGGAACCGGTACAACGAACGGGTAGACCGGCTGGCGACCCAGGCGCGCCAACAGTATGAACGGTAATGTATCAGTTGCCAGATTTCAGTCGTCAGTTGCCAGATTCGACACCATCATACGTGCCGCTGGCTACTGGCTTCTAGCCGCTGGCGCTTTAGCTTGTTGAGTGAGCTGCTTGCTCAACATTCTCGTGGATGTGCGATAACACGTCGCCGCCAATGGCTGAAAACTGATAACTAACCATAGAAACGGAGCGATACCCCATGCCCAAGACCGCCCACCGCGTTGCCACCTTCGGCACAACCATTTTCACCGAGATCAACACCCTGGCGCAGGAACACAATGCTGTCAACCTGGGGCAAGGCAGGCCGGATTTTGACGGCCCGCAAGCGGCGATTGAGGCGGCGGTAGCGGCGCTGCGTTCCGGCAAGGCCAACCAGTACGCGCCCGGCCCTGGCACGCCTGAACTCAAGACGGGTGTGGCGAACCACGCGCTGCGGTTCTACAACATGGAAATTGACCCGGCGAACGGGGTACTGGTGACGCCCGGTGCCACCGAAGCGGTTTTCTGCTCGATCATGGGGCTGGTAGACCCCGGCGACGAGGTCATCGTGATTGAGCCGTTCTTCGATAGTTATGTGCCGGGAATCATCATGGCCGGGGCAACGCCCGTCTATGTGCCGCTGCGCCCACCGGACTGGGTATTCGACCCCGATGAACTGCGGGCGGCCTTCACACCCCGTACCCGCGCCCTCATCCTCAATACGCCGCATAACCCCACCGGGCGGGTGTTCACACGGGGAGAACTGCAAACAATCGCCGATCTGTGCCAGGAATACGATGTCACCGTGATTTCCGACGAGGTGTACGAACACCTGGTTTTTGAAGGGTCGCAGCATATCCCCATTGCCACGCTGCCGGGTATGTTCGAGCGTACCGTCGCTATCGGCAGCGCCGGCAAGACCTTCGGCATGACCGGCTGGAAAGTCGGTTGGGCTTATGGGCATCCTGAACTGATTGCCGGAGTCAAACGGGCGCAGCAGTTCGTCTCGTTCGCCACCAACCACCCGGCACAACTGGCCGTCGCCCATGCCTTCACGCTGGATTCTACCTATTACGAAGAGTATCAGGCACTGTATACCGCCAAGCGCGATCTGATGATGCAGGCGCTGGACGCGGCAGGACTGAAGGCGCGCCAGCCGGAAGGCACGTATTTCGTGATGGCTGATTTCTCCGATGTGTTCGATGGAGACGACGTAGCCTTCTCCAAATATCTTATTCAGGAGATTGGCGTGGCGTGCATCCCGCCCACCGCGTTTTACAGCCGGGAACACGCGCACATTGTGAACAAGCAGGTCCGTTTCGCTTTCTGCAAGGGGGACGACACCCTGCGTGCTGCCGGGGAACGCATGGCAAAACTGCGGCGGTGAGGAAACGCCGCTGGTTGGCTGTACAATCATGAAAGCAGCCCAACCCAAAGGCGGCATTCATGCTTTCCTGGAAACTCTGGCGGGCAATCTGTGCCGTGCCGCAGCACCATCCTGTTTTTGAGGCAGTGCACATACCGCACATGCCCCGGCGCAGACGGACACACCTGCTGAACCTCTCGGTGCTCATGATCTGCCCTATCGCATATAGTGTAGCGTTGTTCTGGCCGTCAGTGTACCCGGTGCTGTTCGCTGTCCATGCGCTGCCAACGCTATACAGCATCATCCTCGCTGGAATCACAGTCTACTTACTCACTATCGCCACCGGAATCAGCACACGAGTCGCCGGTATGCGCGAAAGTGGCCTATATCACCTGCTGGCGGCGGCGCCCGATGGCGGCTTTGTGGCAGTCTGGAACGCCAGTATGGCCGGTTTGCACCGAAATTCCGCCTTTCGCTGGTTTCGCTTCGGACTTAACCTGGTGGCGTTCACATTGATCGTGGGGCTGGCGGCGGAAATCCTGCTGCCACTGGTGGCGATGGCGCGTTCTGGCACGGCGGCGTTTTACCCGGTGCTGCTGGATGTCGCTGCGGGGTGGCTGCTGGCCGTCGCCTTTTACCTGGACACCGCTCAGTCCCTCATCCTGGCGAGTCTGCTGGGCATGGTCGCGCCGTTTTATACGGTGAGCGTGCCGGGAGCGGCGCTGTGGTCGGCGGGGGTGTTCCTGCTGGCGCAAACCGGGGTCTATTTCACGGCGCTGGTGGGCGGGAGCATGGTGTTCCGCACCCTGGAACCCATCGTCCTGCCAGTCAAGATTGGGGCGCTGGCCTGGGCGATCCTCGCTCTACTGGCGGCGCGCCATCTTGCCAACCGTTACCTGTGGCACGCCCTGCACCGGCATACCGCCACCACCCCGGATGACCTGCGCCGCTGGGCAGATGGATAGCGCCCACAGTGATTCATGCCACACCTTATGACAAACATCCAGGTGGCAACTGCCATTTGTCACTGTTCTTTACCGGCGGCTAGGCGGACAATAAGGTGCAATACATTGGTTTACCAAACTAATTTTATTGACTATCTGGAATACCTCTCGTGGTAGAACCAGACGTTACTCCCTCTCAAGATGGCTCTGTGTGGTGCGCACAGAGCCATTCTGTTTATATTGCTTGACAATCCGGTGACATTCCCCGGCCAGCGAGTATAATAAAAACCGTAGCCGCGTTTCCTCACCCTAATGTGGGAAGACCTTACCGCTGGCAATGTACGAAAAGGAGCCGCTTCCATGCCTGATGAGATGACTAACCAGACCGGATTCGCGCAAGTCAATGGCGCCAGCCTCTATTATGAAGCTGCGGGGGCGGGAGATCCCCTGATCCTGATTCATGCCGGAATTACCGACAGCCGTATGTGGGATGACCAGTTCACCGTACTTGCCCAACATTACCGCACCATCCGTTATGATATGCGGGGCTTCGGCCAATCCCCACCCCCGGAAGCTGCCTATTCCCACAGGCAGGATCTGTACCACCTGCTCAACTTCCTGGGGATCAAACGCGCCCACCTGATGGGCTGCTCCAAAGGAGGAATGGTTGCGCTGGACTTCACGATTGAACACCCGGAGATGGTAGCCGGGCTGATCCTGGTGGCATCCAGTGTGAGTGGTTATGAATTCACCGGATCGCTGCCCAAACAGTGGACGGATATCGTCACCGCCATGCAGGCAAAGAACTACGAGCTGGCCGCTGAACTGGAAGTTCAAATCTGGGTAGATGGTCAGTTCCGCACGGCTGGACAGGTGGACGCGGCAATCCGCAGTAAAGTGCGCGAGATGAACCTGATTGCGCTGCGTAACGAAGCCGGCGATGTCCCGCGTGAAAAGCCGCTCGACCCACCTGCGCTGGAAAAACTCAGCACGGTTCAAGCCCCGGCGCTGATTATCACCGGTGACCTGGATGATCCCAACATCGTGATGGCCGGGGAAGTGCTGGCGGCGCGCCTGCCGAACGCGCACAAGAAGGTTGTTTCCGGCACGGCCCACCTGCCCAACATGGAGCAACCGGCTGAATTCAACCAGTTGGTGCTGGGCTTCCTGAAAACTCTGAAAGGTCAATAATGCCTGATAAAATTCGTTGGGGCATCCTGAGCACAGCTAACATTGGCCGCAAACGGGTAATCCCCGCCATGCAGCAGACCCGCAACGGCATCGTCGCCGCTGTCGCCAGCCGCAGCCTGGAGAAGGCTGAAGCCTTTGCCGCCAGCACGGGCATTCCTACCGCCTATGGCAGTTACGAAGAACTGCTGAATGACCCGAACATTGACGCCATTTATAACCCGCTTCCCAACAGCGAACATGCCGCCTGGAGCATCGCCTGTGCCGAAGCGGGGAAGCCGACCCTGTGCGAAAAGCCTCTGGCGAGCGATGCCTCCGAGGCGCAGCGCATGGTGGACGCCTTCACCGAGCGCGGAATACTGTTTGCCGAGGCGTTTATGTACCGCTTCCACCCGCAGACCGTTCATGTCAAGGAAATGATTGACTCCGGCGCGGTGGGACAGGTGACGGCCATGCAATCTACCTTCACTTTCCCCATCACGAGCGAGGGCAATATCCGCATGAGCAAGGCGCTGGCCGGGGGTTCGCTCATGGACGTGGGGTGTTACTGTGTCAACGTCATGCGGCTGATGACAGGCGAAGAACCGGAAACAGTTGGGGCGCAGGCGCGGGTTGGGATGTATAACGACGTGGATGAATCGTTAGCCGGGATTCTCGTTTTCCCCTCCGGCGTGATCGGCCACTTTGACAGCGGGCTGCGGGCTTACCGCACCCATACCTACGAAATTCGCGGCACAGAAGGCCGTATCCAGGTCGACTCCGGTTTTGCGATGGAGCCGAATGAGCAACCAGTGGTACGGCACTGGCGCGGCGACAGCTACCAGGAGATCGTCATCCCCGCCGCCAACCATTACACACTGATGGCCGAGGACTTCGCCGACGCCCTGCTCAACAACCGCCCGCCACGCTTCCCCGGCCAGGATGGGGTGGAGAATATGCGTGTAATTGACGAGCTGCTGATCGCCGCCGGGGTGGGGTAATGGGTTTCGTGTCAGACTACCTCGCCTAATCAAGGCCAATGGTATGAAAACACTCTTACGCCTCATGACCGGTTTATGGATTTCGGCGGTCATTCTGATTCCCGGATTTATGCAGGCTCAATCTGAACAACTGTCCTCAATATATTGGTTTGATTGGAGTCAGGATGGAACGCGGATCGGTGTAGCTAGCAGCGACGGAATCAGGATTTATGATGCGGACTTCAACCTCATCGCCTTTCGCCCACAACCTGACCCTACTGGAGCTATCAGTCTCCGTTCCTTAAGTCCTGATGGATCACGCTTAGCGACACTCCATGAAATCTGGGACAGCAACACCCTAGAAACCCTGCTTCAGTTTGACCCAACCTACATTTTGGGTGAGTGGAGTTCGGATGGAAGGTATATATCGGCAGTGAGTCCTAATACCGTTCGTGAAATCCTGATCTTTGATGCAGAAACAGGAGTCCTCGCACGAACAGTCACACCTCAGATTCCACTTGATGGCGTGATACCGGCCTGGAATCCTGATAATACCCAATTTGCGACCACAGAAAATCATAAGAATCTAATTCTTCTGAGTGCTTCGACAGGGGAAGTTGTCGCTCGGTATCCACATGAAGATGTTCTCAATACATTGGCCTGGAGTCCTGATGGTACGAAACTTGCCTATGATGGTTTTGCACAGGTAGAACCTGGAACACCGGGGAGTCATGATGTGGGGGGCTTGATTGTACGTTATTCTGTCTACATCACAGATGTGGTGACAGGGCAAATCCTGTATACAATCACTGGTTTACCTGATGGGGTCAGAAACCTTATATGGAGTCCCGATGGCACTCAGTTATTGACTGAAATCGGTTTTGGCATGATTTTCGTATGGGATACACAAACGGGTCAGATCATCGATAGCTATAAAACTCCACCTTACCTACTCACAGGGATTGAATATAGTCCTATTGGTGGACGAGTCATAATGAGTTTTAACCCATATATAAATATGGATTTACCAAATCGTGAAGCATTCATAGCTCAGTCTACATTTACAGGTGATTATCTTGGTGGGCTAATTCAACTTGCTGTCCCCGCACCCTCACTGGAACGGCTGCGCCGGCTAACGGAACGCTGCGGGATGGCTGATGTGACTGAGGGAGCATTACTTGCCCAGGCTGAACTGAACACCCTTTCAGCATTTATCCAGCAGGTAGAAACGTTGAGCGATGACCAGATTCCTCCCGGCTGCGCGGCGGACTTGATCGCGGTTGCCCAGGCGTTGCAGGCACAGGGGGAGGAGTAGGTGTGATCCCGTCTGGAATTGGGGAGCAAACCAATGAAACGCTTACGTTTGACGCTATTTGCCCTTGCACTGCTCTTACTCGGATCTCAAGTCATGGCTCAGACCGAAACCCGTTACTGGTATATCTGGCTACCTGATGATTCAGGAACGTTGGTACTGACCCAGAATGTCATCACCTTGTATGACCCAGCCTGGCAACCCGTCGCCACACGTCCACTCATCAGTTACATTGACACACTGGTTAATTTGACCCCCGACGGAAGCACTATGCTGGTACGCAACGGCATATGGGAAATTTGGGATATAAGAACATTACAAACAGTGCGGGTGCTTCCTATTGATCCCGGTGCAGTGGGGCCGGTCTGGAGTATGGATGGAAGAACGATTACCTTCCGTGATGCCGGGCTGGTTGGCACCGCTGTTTACGATAGTCAAACAGGCGCTTTGATTCGCCGCATTACGGGTCTGTTCTGGGGATCAGGATTCGATATGATATGGACTCCTGATCGCAGTTTAGTGATTGCGAATGCACTCTATTATATTCTCTTACTTGATCCCAATTCCGGCCTCGAGGTCAATCGGATTGCAGTACCGGATCGGGAGAGGATGTCCATCTCTGGGTTTAATTTGAGCAATGATGGTCAGCAAATTGCATTGAGAATCGGCAGAAAACTGGATACCCAAACGCAACAATCTGCGTTTCAATATGATCTTTTCCTGTTGGATGTAGAAAGCGGGAGTTTGACAAGTTTGGTACAAAGCGTACCCGACTATCTTCTCGATTTACTTTGGAGCAAGCCTGATTCCGAGTTAGCTGCGATCACCAATAATGAAATCCTCATTGTTGATATCAATAGCAGCTTGGTCAATCGATTCGTGCTTCAAAGTCGAGCTTTCGCAGGGGCAAGCTACAGCCAGTATGGAGGGCAACTGCGCGTTGGATATTCTATGTTGTTCGACACCGGAGTGAATCAAGATTCCATCTCGAACGCCGCCCAGTCAGGCAGCAGTGAATTCAATGGACTAATCCAAGTGGTGGTGCCTGTCGCCACACTGGACCGCTTTGCCGAAATTGCGGCCTCCTGTAATGCACCCACGACATTGACGAATTTCAACACGACCGTGCAAACTCCAAATGCAATCGCCACTCAAGCACAGGCTTTGACTGTCCAACTCACTGCGCTGCCCTCCGGCGCAATCCCACCCGGATGCAAGGCCGACCTGCTTGCCATTGCGGCGGCATTGGAAGTGCAGGCACAGGGGGAGGAGTAGCGGGGTTAAGATGATGCGACAATTTATACGCTTGTGCTGCCTGGCTTGCATCGTGCTAGTCAGTCAAATGACCTTCGCCCAGCCAGCGACTTTCTATGGATACCATTGGAGTCGCGATGGTTCACGGCTCATCATGACAGTACAAATTGGCACCGCATTCAACGCCACTGTCTATGATGACCAGTGGCGGACTTTGGCGTCGCGGCAAGTGCCCTGCTGTGGCATGATACTTAGCCCGGATGGAGATTCTCTGCTGGTGCAAGGTGAAACAACAGAAATCTGGGATGTCGATACCCTGCAAACTATAAGGACTTTATCATCCTTTATTGCAAATGCAAGCTGGAGTCCTGACGGCAGTGAAATTGCTTCGTTTAATTATGGCCCCCCAGGGGGGATGAAAATCTACAGCGCGATAGATGGGCATTTGCTGCGGGAATTTACAAGATCAACCGCTACAGCCTGGGCTTGGCCTTATCGTCCACAGTGGAGTCCAAATGGCGCATATTTTGTTACGGTAGCCGGTAACCAGCTCGTCCTTCTGGATGCGGCTACAGGCCTGCAAGTGGGCGACAACCATCAACTCGATGGCGACATTTATGCTTACAGTTGGAGTTCAGATAGTACCAGAATAGCTATTGCCCTTAGAAAACAAGTACCTACACAGATTGAGGGTAGTTTTCCGGTAGGAGACTCAGTGGATGGTTATGCCCTAAATTCGATTGTGGTGTTCGAGATTTCCAGTGGTAACATCATGGGTTTAAGAAACGGCTTCAGATACCCTGTCTATTACCTGGTATGGAGTCCTGATGACAGGCAAATCGCCACATGGTTGGATAATAATTTAATTATTCTTGACTCGGCTACTGGCAATGTGATCGATAGCTCCGGCATTACGCCTGCCTTCTCCATGATTGCCTACTCATCAGATGGAGGACGTTTGCTGATGGGTCTGGCGAGTAATATACCTTACGATCCCACCTTGAACGGCACACCCGTCAATCCGGTTGTACCACGCTCAACCTTTGCGAAAACCGAATTGGATGGGCTGATCCAGATTCTCGCCCCCGCCGCCTCGCCGGAACGCCTGCAAAGCATTCTGGCCGCGTGCAGTGACGATTCCCGCCTGCAAAGCAGCGCTGACGCCCTCATCTCGGCAGGGCAGTATCAGGAGTTCGTCACACTGGTGGATGCGAGTACCACCCTGCCCGCAGCCTGTGCCGCCGATCTGCGCTTGATGGCCGAGGCCCTCGCCAGTGAATAAGCTGCGCCCGCGCCGTAAGGCCGACCTGCTTGCCATTGCGGCGGACTTGATCGCGGTTGCCCAGGCGTTGCAGGCACAGGGGGAGTAGTGGGATAATAGGTGAACCAATCATGTTGCTCAAGCACCTGCTCCGGCGGGTGTTTTTGTGTTGTGAGGTGTCGTAGAAATGACGATTGCGAACTATGTTTCTGGTGCGGGAATTAACAATGCCGTACCATATGTGTCTGATTTCACAACATTGCAACCGCCCACTCCGCGACCATTTTATTGCACAATGTCGGAGGATCTAGATTCAGACATCGATTTCTATCGACATGATTGGTACTTCTATCTAATGCCGGAGAAAATCACCATCAATCCAAATCAAGTTTATCCAGTACCCAATTGGAACTGGTAGAGGAGAGGAACATGAAATCAATTGTGAACTTCACTGCCGGCTGTTTTTGCCTTTTTCTAGCATTATTTAATCCTGGTGTTGGCAAGATGCAATCGTCTATTGATGAAACTATCACTCAAATTGTGTTTAACGACAATGGTAGCCGAATCGCCGTTGCAACAAATTTTGGGGTCAAGATTTACGACCAAAACTTCGTTATGCTTGCCTCACTAACGAGTGACGTGAACAAATCCTTCCACATTTACGCATGGCACCCTGATGGTCAGCGTATCTTTATCAATGGCGAGTATTATGATTCGGCCACGTTAACTCGTAGCAACACGCAAGATGAGTTTAGCACTTTCAGCCCAAATGGGCGTTTGGCACTACAGATGGCAACAGATGAACTGGGTGGATATCTGATTTATGACATGATGAATCGTAGTCTCATTAATCGTATAGCCGCTGGAGAGTATTTTGAAGAATTAACGTGGAGTTATGATGGTGCCTATCTTGCAGCGGCGACTGGTACATACATTGTGGTGATGGATGTTTTTGATGCCAATCATATGGTCCGTATTCCCATAGATGGACAAACTTACACCATAGCGTGGAACTCAGTAAATTATCAGATTGCGGCGCAAGTCACCCAATCGACCATTATTAGTAGCACAGAGCAAACGACAACCGAAAGTATACAAATCTTTGACGCCGTGACCGGTTCAAACATACAGCGCATTGAATCGACTGGTGACCTCCAAGGAAATATGTATTGGACGCCTGATGGCAGGTATTTCATCAGCCAAATAGGTTCAAATACTTTTTCAGTTCGGGATTCAATTACATATCAAGTCGCTGAAGTGTTTAACACACCAGAACCAATCGGTGCAACAGCACTGAGTCCTTACGGCGGTCGCTTGCTTTATGGAACATATTTGCCGTTAGCTGATAACCAAAGTTCGCTCATTATCCCAAGCGTATACCTTCCAGTTCCATCAGATGAACGGTTGGATGAAATCATCAAGCTTTGCGGTCTTGCGCCTGGAGTAGAGGAATCACTCAGTACACAGGCGCTGACCGCCCAACTCACCACGCTGCCCTCCGGCGCAATCCCACCCGGATGCGCGGCGGACTTGATCGCGGTTGCCCAGGCGTTGCAGGCACAGGGGGAGTAGTGGGATAATAGGTGAACCAATCATGTTGCTCAAGCACCTGCTCCGGCGGGTGTTTTTGTGTTGTGAGGTGTCGTAGAAATGACGATTGCGAACTATGTTTCTGGTGCGGGAATTGCTGATGCAGTCCCCTATGTGTCTGATGCAACAACAATCCAACGGTCTGTACCGCGCCCATTTTACTGTACCCGCTGGTTTTTGGGATCGTCTACCTATTTTGCTCCCCATGACTGGTATTTTTACACTATGTCTGATGAAATCACTATTCCGACTAGTCGCCTTTATGTAGATCCGCACTGGTATTGGCTAGCTCAGGATCGAACACAGACAACGCCCTAACAGATTGACATATCAATGCTTCCAGGAGAAAACAAATGATACGTGGTCGCAGAATCGCTTTGGCATTTGCAGCAATACTGCTCATCGTAGTTAAGGTCTATGCGGAAGAAAATCTACCCTTTTCCAGCGCATACGATGTCGCCTGGAGTCAGGATGGAACTCTATTAGCCGTCGGCACGTCTGAAGGACTGCTGTTTTACCATCCGGTAACGCATATGTCCGAATTGTTAAGAGACGTTCGAGGGGGAGCAAACCTGGTCTGGAGTGCTGATGGCAGTCAACTGCTTTCTGGATTAACCATTGTGAATCGAGAAACCAAACAAGTCGAGAGTCTGCATATAAGCGGCGGTAGAGTTTTTGGCTGGAGTGAGGATGGGGAATATCTCGTCGCAGTCATTCATGACTCTCAGGACATTGGTATCCTGGATGCACATACCCTTCAGCTGATCGAAACGATTGTCATTGACCGGGGAGAAATCACTAGCGTCAGTTGGTCACCTGATGAAACACGTTTTGCGGTGACAATTCCCAATGGATCCGTTTTGATTGTGTCGAATTCAGCCAATCCCACCATCATCGAGTACCCTCAAGACCCAACTGCTATTCGGGTTTCCTGGAGTCCCCTTGGCGACATGTTAGCCATCGGAACGGTTGCTCACAAAGTATGGATATGGGATGCCAAAAAACAAGAGATTATACATACTTTTGACGGACAGGGTGCCAATCGGTTTGACTGGTCGCCTGATGGCGGGTTGCTGGCGGCCAGCAATCTGGATGGCACGCTAACGGTTTGGGACATCGAAACAGGAACGGTTGTGGACAGCCTTCAAACATTTGGATATTTGAACGATGCCGCGTTTAGCCCTTATGGAGGGATGTTAGCAGTAGCCACTGATATTACAAATGCGCTCTTATATAGACCAACTCCCACATCACAAGCCCATGATGTCAGAAATGCAGCCCGGTGGAATCAGACCCTTGGAACCGATGGGGCAGTTCAAATCATTGTCCCCGCACCCTCACTGGAACGGCTGCGCCGGCTAACGGAACGCTGCGGGATGACGACTTCGGTTGAGGGGCAGGTGCTGGCTCAAGCTGAGACGAGCCACCTGCCAGCATTTATCCAACAAGTGGAGTCACTGAGTAATGACCAGATCCCACCCGGATGCAAGGCGGACTTGATCGCGGTTGCCCAGGCGTTGCAGGCACAGGGGGAGGAATAGCTGTTTACTTGATATTTTCTGCTTTTCACTTCCAACTCCAAATGTGGTACAGTGGGCGCCATTCGCCAATTGTATTTTTCTGGAAAAAGTCATGGGAACAATTAAACTTGTTACGGAACTCCCCGGCCCGAACAGCCAGGCGATGGTCGCCCGGCGCGAGGCGGCCAGCGCACGCGGCGCATCCAAGCTGACTCCGCTGGCGGTGGTCAGCGCACAAGGCGCGGCGGTCACGGATGCCGATGGCAACACGCTGTTGGATTTCGCCGGGGGCATTGGTGTGCTGGCCGTCGGTCACTGCCCGCCGAACGTGGTGGATGCGGTCAAGCACCAGGCCGAGCAGTTGATTCACATGTGCGCCATCGTCGGCACGTATGAGCCGTATGTGCGCGTGGTGGAACTGCTGAACGAAGTCACGCCGGGGAACTTCCCCAAAAAGTCGGTGCTGCTCAACAGCGGCGCAGAAGCCCTGGAAACCTCCGTGAAAATCGCCCGCAGCTACACCGGACGTCCGGCGGTGCTGGTTTTCGAGGGGGCTTATCATGGCCGCACCAACCTCACGCTGGCGATGACCAGCAAGTACGGCCTGTTTAAAAAGGGTTTCGGCCCGTTCGCGCCGGAAATCTACCGCCTGCCCTTCCCCAATGTGTACCGCCGCCCGGCTGGCATGAGCGAAGAGGCCTATGTGGACGACGCCATCGCCCGGCTGGAAAACGCGCTCATCGCCCAGGTTGACCCGTCCGCCGTCGCCGCGATTGTGATCGAGCCGGTACAGGGGGAAGGCGGGTTTATCCCCGCGCCGCCACGCTTCTTGCAGCGCATCCGCGAAATCTGTACACAGTACGGTATTGTGATGGTGGCAGACGAGGTGCAGAGCGGTTTTGGACGCACCGGGCGCTTGTTCGCTGTTGAGCATTACGGTATTGAGCCGGATCTGATCGCTTCAGCCAAGTCACTGGCGGCAGGGATGCCCCTGGCCGCTGTCACCGGACGCGCCGAAATTATGGATGCGCCGCACCCCGGCGGGCTGGGGGGGACGTACAGCGGCAACCCGCTGGCGTGTGTCGCGGCGGTGGAAGCTATCCAGATGATCCGCGAGCCGGCCTTTTTGCAGCGGGCGACGGAAGTAGGCGGGCGCATCCGCCAGCACTTGCTCGATCTTCAGGCGGAAATCCCGTTAATCGGAGATGTGCGCGGCCTGGGGGCAATGATCCTGATGGAACTCGTCAAAGACCGCGAGAGCAAGACCCCTGCCGCTGACGAAACGCTCCAAGTCACCACCGAGTCGCTCAAACGCGGCCTGATTGCGATCCGCGCCGGGCTGTACAGCAACTGCATCCGCTTCCTGCCGCCGCTGAATATCACGGATGAGCAGATTGACGAAGGCATGGGCGTCATCGCCGAGGCGGTACGCGCCGTCGAAAGCCAGCGCCGCGCCGCACTGTAGGCCTGTATTGTCAGCATCGGGAGGGTTTCAGGCCCTCCCTGTTCCTGACCGTCCGGGCGATCACCAGGGATCGGTAGTGGGCGTTCTCGTGCCGGGCTGCTCATCACGATTGTCCGAGGGTTCTGGAAACAGACGCACCAGGACGAACGCACCATTCAGTTCGAACCGACCAAACCGAGACCGAGTGGACGGGCGAGGCAGCGTATGACTGAGAGATAAAAGGACATGATTTTGAGTTCTGAGTGCTTTGCGGGACATGTTGCCCCTCGTTGCACGTTTGTTAAACAGACCCCATGATGGGTCGCGGGGCTATGTCTACGCCATCAGTCCGGCCAGCGCCTGGTCGCGCCATTGGGCAACCTGATTGGGATGAACCTCGTATATCGCCGCAATCTGGCTGAGCATTTTGTCCTCGCGCAGCACTTCGCGCACGACCTGAGCTTTGAATTCCGGGCTGTAGCTTTTTCGCATCGCGTGTCCCAATCCACTGATTTTCACGCTATTTTACTGTCTTGTTTTTGGGGTACATCATATCTGCACAGTGGTGAGAATCATTTAACCTTCATCTATTTCGTTCTGGTTAGCATTATTTCGAATGTGGGTTTGATTTATGGTTATAATGTAGTTTCGGATTATAAAGACAGCTAACATTGTTATGTACATAGAGACATAATAAATACAAAAAATCTCTAGAATAGATGCAAAACCTCCTGTTAAAATATGAGCCGTCATATCATTAAAGATATGGAAATGAATAGCACTAAGACTCGTAACAAATCCGGAAATAAAAATACATAGAATTATAATAGGTATTTTAATGGATTTAGAAAGACTATTCTTGGTCTGAAATGGAAACTTCCAATAAATGAAAAAGCCCTGCATCAGGAAAAACACAAAAAACACTATACCTGCTCCTGTACCTAACAAGAGTCCTTGGCGACCCATAAAGCTAGGTACAAAAGCTATCATTATTAGAAATATGATTACTAGAATTGATTTTAGAATATCTCTTTTTGACGTCTCAGGGAAAAAACCTGTCATTTTCAACTCCAAAAAGTTTCTGAGCTACATGAATTGTAGCTCAGAAATGAACGGTGAGATTTATTCTTATCTGAAGATTACTTTTCTATCAAGTCGATAAGCCACTCAGAAACTCCAGATTCGGAAAGCGCATTAGGGAGGATATTGGTGCCGGTAATTGTAAATACCACTTGATTTCGTGGAAGATTAGCATATCCCAGAATATTCGCCGCTCGTGCCGCGTCTCCTGCTGGGTTTGGTACCGGTGGGCGAGTTATGTAGCCCGGTCGCTGAACCACTAACTCTCCTGCACCTGTTGCGGAAAGAACAAACATATCAACCCCAGACTGTAGGCCAATACCCCATAACAAATCACCCAACATATCTGGACCAAAAGCTGGTGCGACATCAATATCTCCAAACAATCTGGAGCGTACACTACGTTGAATTACTCCTTGTACCATATTTACACCTCCTGCACCTAATCCGCGTGCTCCAATGGAAGGTATTCTAGTTAGAAAGTTCCTGCTACCGCTAATAGAAACACTATTTACAACACCAGCCATCACGCGGCCAAAAACTCCCCCTATTGCCATATCAGCACTGACTCTCGCCACCAATTCTTCTAAAGAAGCCGCGCCTGTGTATGAACCGATCAAACCTTGCCCTATTACGTTTGTGGCTGCCCCCGATGCAGAGGCTACTCCTCCACCAATCTGTGCTGCAGTCAATGTTGTAGTACCTAAAGCTGCTCCACTTCCAAGCCAAAAAGCAACAGCTAACGCTCCACCAATGGCTCCACCTGCTCCAGCATAGAAAAGAACCTGATTTGCATCTATACACCCAACCTCTTCACCGTTTAATATATTTGGTAATACTTGTGATCCAACACCATATGTTATGCCACCTAAAATACCGCCCCCAATGATAGCTGCCAAAACACCTAAAAAGACCAGCTTACCACTTGGGTCAACCCACATCACTACATTACCTTCAACCCAGCTGTACCCATTCAGGCTCATCGGGCGGCCAGCCATGCCCTCGAACGGGTCGAGTGCCGTGAACACGCCCAACCCCGGCGCATAGTACCGCGCCCGCAGGTAGAGCAGGCCATTCTCATCCAGCGGTTCGCCGGTGAAGCCATAAGCTGGTGACTGGTAATTCTCAACCATTGTCACACCGAACGGATCACCATAGGGGGTGTAGCTCCGGCTTTCCAGCGTACTTACGGCGTCATCCGCAACCCCGCGCACGCTGCCCAGGGCGTCCGGTATGGCGTACTGCCACTCGGTTTCATTATACCAGGCATGGACACCTCGCAGCGCATGGAGGTAGTGGTTTGTGTCCGTCCCGTCGCTCTGGCGCAGCACGACCGCCAGCCCCGGTTGCAGGTCGAGCAGATACCTGGTGACAGTTGTACCTGCCGTTTGCTGGATGCGATTGCCCAGCCCATCGTACTGGTAGGCACTGCCTCCTGTACTCAGCAGGCGGTTGGCCTGATCCCAGGCGTAGGTTTCCAGCGTGTTTGGTACCGTGTCCTTCTTATAGAGCAAATTGCCATTGGCATCGTATTCGTAGGTATAGTCAGGAATGACCTCACCAGCATCCAGCGTGTCACCCTCAGCAATCAACTGATTCGCCTCATTGTAGCCGAAGTAGCGATTGCTGGCGGTAACGCCTGTGCCAGACACCAATTCTGCGAGCCGATTTCCCGCCAGGTCGTAGTCGAAGTCATAGACCCGATTCCCGCTATCGTAGTTCGCCTGTTGCAGCCGCGACAGGGCATCATAGGCATACACGATGGTGCGGTAGTCATAAGTCACACCCGGCACGAGCAGCTGCTTGAAGCGCACCACGTAGCCCGTCCCGCTGGCGGATCGACTCCGTTCCGCCCGGTTGCGGATTTCCAGTTGGTGCGGGCCTTCCCCGGTCAACTCAATGGGGATGTCACGCTGGCCGGGCGTGGCGGCATAGCCATCGAAGCTCTGCCACAGCGTGCGACCAAGGTAGATGTCATAGCGGCTGTGGTCGGGGCCAGTCCCCATTGTCAGCACGGCCTGATCCCCGAAGAAGGTCAGCGTCAGCCGGGCGCTGAACTGCTCGCTTTTCTTGAACCCGGCCTCATCCGACCAGTTCGCTTTGAGAAGCAGGTCAGGATCGTCAGAGGCGATGACGGTATCCCCGGTTGAATTGGCATGAGGCAATATCTCCAGCGCGACCTCACGGTTGCCCAGTTCATTCACCTGGTAGGCGAAGTGGCCGAGGGTTCGTTCCGGCGAAGCATGATGCAGCAGCGTCAGTCGCCCGGCAGGGTCGTAGCTGTAACGCGAACGCAGGCCATTGGGGCGCTGCGTCGCCACGTGGCGTCCGGCCAGGTCATAGGCGAAGGCTGTCTCCTGGTCATCCCAGTCGGTCAGACCGATCAGCCGGCCACGCGAGTCATAGGTGTAGACGATGCTCAGGTCGCCGGGCACGCTGCCCAGGCCGTCCGGTATGGCGTACTGCGACTCGGTTTATTTGCTTCCCGCTTTTTTTATCATTTCGTAATCTAATCGTAGCGAAAGCGCCGTGTGGAAAACAGCAAGTTGCGCTACACTTGAATTTGGATAGATATGATTTCAATTCACGTCGAGCGATTCATCTACCAGAATGGTCTGACTGAACAATAAAAGGGAGTGACCATGCGCTTGTTTTCAATACGCACGCTTCTATTTGCCCTGTGCATCCTGTTGGTTTTTCCCCTGGCAGCCGGGGCGCAAAGCGGCGGGGAAATCGCCATTGGCGAGACGATCAATGGCGAATTGACGGTGAGCCAACCCTCATTGACATATCGTTACCAGGGTCATGCCGGGGATGTCCTGAGCATCACCCTGACCTCGGATGCGTTTGACGCCTATCTCACGCTCCAGGATGCGGACGGATTTAATATCGCCAGCGATGACGACAGCGGCGGCGGCTCGAACGCGGCCCTGGCGGACATCACCCTGCCCAGGGACGGCGTGTATCTGATTATTGTGGATAGTTTTAACCGGGCTTCCAGCGGAGCTTTTTCCCTGACGCTGCAAGGCACACAGAATATCCCGCCGGAGCCGGTGACAGCCGGTGCGATTGAGCCAGGGCAAACCTTAGCCGGTGAACTCGCCGGGGATACACTGGCCGCCGCTTACACCTTTGCCGGGCGTGCCGGACAGCGGGTCACGATCACCCTGCTTTCGGAGGATTTTGACAGCTACCTGGTGCTGAAAGATGCCACTGGCACAGACCTCGTGAGCGATGACGACAGCGCAGGCAACCTCAATGCCCGCATCGGCAATTTCGCGCTCCCGGCGGATGGCACCTATACGATTGTTGCCACCAGTTATAACAATGCGACACCTGGGAACTTCACATTGACGCTGGAAGTCGCAGGGGCGGCGACCACCCCGATTCAGGCGACGCCCACTTTCACTCCAACCCCCGCTACTGGCGTCATTGTGACCCCGGTGGTCAGCGGCGGCGAGACGCCTATTACGCCCGGCCAGGCGGTGACGGGACTGCTGGCCGCGAACAGCGCGGGCGCGACATTCGTCTTTGACGGGCGTGCCGGGGAACAGGTAACAATCCTGCTCGAATCGGATGCGTTTGACGCTTACCTGACACTGCAAGATGCCGCCGGAAACGTCCTGACAACCGATGACGACAGCGCAGGCAACCTCAACGCCCGTATCCGCGACTTTGCGCTCCCGGCAGATGGCACCTATACCATCGTCGCCAGCAGTTTCAGCGGGGCGGCTTCCGGCCCCTTCACGATCACCCTTGAAACAGCGGGCAGTGGCGCGGTTATCGAGTTGACGCCCACCCCCCTTCCCCCGGTGGCGACAGTCGTCCCGGCTACAGGTGACACGCTCCAACCGAACGTGCCGCTGACAGGAACACTCAGCGCCGAACAACCCGCCATGAGCTACACCTTCACCGGGGCGGCGGGTCAAACCGTAACGATCACCCTTGAATCGGACACCTTCGACGCCTACCTGACGCTGCAAGACGCTGCCGGAAACGTCCTGGCAACCGACGATGACAGCGCCGGCAGCCTCAACGCCCGCATCAGCAACTTCGCGCTCCCGGCAGACGGCGTATACACGGTTATGGTGGACAGTTTCATCGGGGCGGCGGCGGGCGACTTCACCCTCACGCTGGAAACGGCGGGCGGCGGCGCAGTCGTGCCCACCCCCCTTCCCCCGGTGGTGACGGTTGTCCCGGCAACGGGCGACACGCTTCTACCCAACGTGCCGCTGACAGGGGTACTCAGCGCCGAAGAGGCCACGATGAGCTACACCTTCACCGGGGCGGCGGGTCAAACCGTAACGATCACCCTTGAATCAAACGCCTTTGACGCCTACCTGACGCTGCAAGACGCTGCCGGAAACATCCTGGCAACCGATGATGACAGCGCCGGAAGTCTCAACGCCCGCATCACCGACTTCGCGCTCCCGGCAGATGGCACCTATACCGCCGTCGTGAGCAGCTTCGCAGGTTCAGCGGTGGGTGACTTCACCCTCACGCTGGAAACGGCGGGCGGCAGCGCGCTTGTGCCGACTCCCGTTCCCCCGGTGGTGACGGTTGTCCCGGCGGCGGGTGACACGCTCCTGCCAAATGTGCCACTGGCGGGGACGCTGACCGCCGAACAACCCACCATGAGCTATACCTTCACCGGGGCGGCGGGGCAGCGCGTGACAATCACCCTTGAATCAACGGCTTTTGATGCCTTCCTGATCCTTCAGGATTCCACCGGGACAGAATTAACCGGGGATGACGACAGCGCGGGCAATCTCAACGCCCGCATCACCGACTTCGCGCTCCCAGGGGATGGCGTGTATACCGTGATTGTCACGAGTTTCGGCGGTACGGCGCTGGGCGACTTCACGCTTACGCTGGAAACGGCGGGGAGCGGCGCGGTTGTGCCGACTCCCGTTCCCCCGGTGGCGACAACCGGGAATGAAATCGCAGCCGGACAGATTGTATCCGGCGAACTGACCAATTCGCAGTTGAGCGTCACGTACCGGCTGGTGGGCGAGGCGGGCAGCGCCGTCTCGATCATGCTGAACTCGGAGGCCTTCGATGCCTTTCTCACCGTGCAGGACGCTGCCGGAAACGAGGTGGCGAGTGACGATGACGGCGGCGGTAACCTGAATTCCCGTATCGCGGTTTTCCGCCTGGAAGCGGGCCAGACCTATTCAATTATCGCCTCCAGCCTGGGTGGCACAGCCATCGGAGCATACACGCTCCAGGTGGATAGCGTGACCTTCTCCAGCGGCGGCCCGATTGCGGTAGGCGAATCCCTGACAGGCTATGCTGATGGCGGCTATCCTTCGTATACATTTTCGGCAGACGCTGGGGAAATGGTCGTCATTACGCTGCGTTCGGAGGATTTCGACTCGTTCGTGCGCCTGTATGACAACCAGGGCGGCGAACTGGCAAGCGACGACGACAGCGGCGGTAACCTCGATTCGCAGATCAGCTTCTTCACCATTCCAGCCAGCGGCGAATATACCATTCAGGTCGAAGCCTATGGCGGCGAGGCGGCTATCGGCGCGTATACCTTGAGCGTCGCCACTGTGACCACCCGCCCGGTGGAATATACCCAGGAAATCCAGGCGGAACTAGACACGACGAACTCGGTGTTGGGCTTCCGTTTTCGGGGTCAGGCTGGCGATGTGATCGCTATCAGCATGAACTCCGATACCTTTGACTCCTACCTGACGCTGACATCGGCGGATGGCGTGATGCTGGTGAGCAACGACGACGGCGGCGGCGATTTGAATGCTTTGATAGGGCCGTTTGCCCTGCCCGAAACCGGCGATTACATTATCGGGGCGCGGGGCTATGATGCGAATGCCGCCGGGCCGTTCACCCTGCGCCTGGAACGGGTGACGATGACACCGATCATGTATGGCGGGACGATTACCGGGGTATTCGACGCTGCCACGAGCGCCCTCTACTACAGCTTTGAAGGCAGCAGCGGCGACATGATTTCGCTGGCGGTAGCCGGGGATAACGGCCTGGACACGACACTCCTGGTCAATGGGCCGGGGAACTACCAGATAGGCTATGACGACGACAGCGGGCGCGACTTTGACCCGGAAATCAGCCGTCTGATCCTGGACGAAAGCGGTACGTATGTCGTGATTGTGCGGCCTTTCAACAGCGGCACCGCCGGGACATTCACGCTGACAATCAATGGTCTGCTGCCGGCTGCCCTGGAGGATGGAGCGCAGCAGGTCTACCTGAGCAGCAAACGTTCGCAGGATATTGTGGTCTTTAAAGGCGTGGCCGGGGAAACTGTAACGATTGTCGCTCGCATGGTGAGCGGCGGCCCAAGTGCTGAACCGACTGTTGATGTCCAGCAGGCGGGCGCTTACCTGGCGTATGAGACGCTTTCTGGTGACAGCGAGGTGCGCATGACCGTTACCGTGCCGGAAAACGGCGTTGTGTCGGTTCTGGTCAGCGACTACAGTTACGAACCAGTCACCGTCGAGGTGCGCCTCGAACGTCCTTAACGAGTGAGCAGCAGGCGGTGTAAACGAAGTACTGAAACGGTGGGCTGCGGCCCACTGTTTATTTTGCCACCTGAAACAAAAACCCACTCTCTCTCAAGAGAATGGGTTAGTTCTTAAGAATAACCTGCGATCTAGCCTTCTTTGACCTTCAGGCTGTCCCACTGGGCCTTGCTGACAAACTTTGTCAGGTTGCGCCCGTCTTTGGTCTTGCCACGCAGGCCATAACGAGTCTGCCCGTTTTTGGTCGTGAAGGTGGTCTTTGTCACTTCTTTTTCGTCCAGGGAAACCTTCTTACGGAGTTTAACATCATAAAATTCGATAGCCACGGTTTGCTTCTCCTTTAATTGAGCCTTTTGATTAAACTTGCTTTAAGGAGTTCTCCCCCTCAATATCATTCTAGCATAGTCCTAATTATCGCAACACTGCAACCCCATAAAGTTCGAATAACTTAACTTAACAATCGGGCATAAGTGCTGAGTTCTTCCGGTTGAGCCTGGCGCGCCAGGATATGCCCCGCCGCCAGCAGCCGCTGCGCCTCACTCACCGCGAGTTGCAGGGCACAATCGGCGCTCAACGGCCCCCGTTGCAGCAGCGTAGCTGATACCTCTGGCAGACCAGCATCGCCGGCCAGCAAATCGGCAATCATATTCCCGGCAGTCGCCGTCACCTCTCCTGCCAGTTCACCGGCAATCTGGTAAACCACGGCCTGCAAACAAGCGGTATGGTTGATCTGTTCGCCGCGCAGCGCCCGGTACGGGTGAATCTGCTCAATCCCCAGCGTAACCCCCTCCACAAACACCGGTACGAGGGACCTTACCAGGAAGTCATGGGACTGCATCCAGAAGACCACCGGCAGCCGCCCCTGGGTCTCCAGGTAAGCGGTCACCCGTTGGCGCAGCATGTGAAAACACCGCTCGAGTATCGCCTGGATATGTGATTCCAGGTGTGTCCTGCTATGAAAATTGCCTGCATGGTATATGGCCGTGCCTGTCATCATCGCATCCAAACAATCAATTTAGAACATATATTCTATTATAGGGAAATTTGGCTGCTTGTCCAGATATTTCAGTTAGAAACAGGTTAGAAAGTGTCGTGGCGTGAGACCATGTGGTTCAAGGGAGAATTTCAGGTCGGTCAGTGGGGAGGCCTTTCGTTCAGCACATAGCACAGGCATTCTGTCCAACATCACCGACTTTAGGTGAGTATCTGCACAAGGATATAGCGAGATTACCGGGACGCACCTATAATTTCCCATAATATATCGTTAAAGATGTGCCGCCCGCCAGCACGCCCAGCAAGGAGATTCCTGTGGCTGATACCCCCCCCATGATTGGCTTCGTGCCAATCGCCCGCCCGACGTTCGATGTCCCTCTCGCCCAGGAAATGACTCAACAGGTTGTCCGCCAGCTTGCCAAAGCAGGATTTTCACTGGTCGGCACACCTGACCTGGTGATGGATGCCGCAGCGGTTGAAACACGGATTCGCTTGTTTGATGTGAATCCGCCCGACTTGCTCCTGGTATTACAGGCATCATTTGCCGATAGCAGCATGGCGAAGGCGCTGGCGGAACGGGTGGACGCGCCGCTGCTGCTGTGGGCGCTGCCGGAACCGCGTGTCGGCGGACGACTGCGGCTCAACTCGTTCTGCGGCATCAACCTGGCCGGGCACGCGCTGCGCCGGGCCGGGCTGGCGTATGAGACCATCTATGCCACCCCGGATGACCCATCTGCCCTGGCGAAAGTCGGAGTACTGGCGAAGGCCGCCGCTGTGCGCCGCCGTTTGCGCGGGACGCGCATCGGGCGCGTGGGCGAAAACCCCGCCGGGTTCGAGACCTGCATCCCCAATCAACCGGCGCTCAAAGCGCAGCTTGGCCTGGAAGTCGTCGGGATTGACTTACAACAGGTATTCGCCGGAGTCCGCGCCCAGCCACAGGAGAAAATCGCGGCGCTGGCGCAGACGGTCAGGCAGCAGGTTGCAGGCGTGGATGATATGGATGCCGTTGCCACCAATGGCACACTCGGCGCGTTCCTGACACTGGAACACATCGCGGAAAAAGAGCAGCTGGATGGATTGGCGGTGCGCTGCTGGCCGGAATTCTTCACGGACCTGGGCTGTTCGGCCTGTGGCGCAATGTCCATGCTCAGTAACAAACTGCTCCCCTGTAGCTGCGAGTCGGATGTCAACGGGACGATTACGCAGTTGATTCTCCAGTGGATCAGCGGCGAACCAGCCTTTGGCAGTGACCTCGTCTCCTTTGACACGGCGGAGGATGTCGCCATCCTGTGGCACTGTGGGTTAGCGCCGCTTTCGATGGCTGACCCGTCGGTGCAGCCGAGGGCGACGATTCACTCCAACCGCAGGATGCCGCTGCTGATGGAATTTCCGTTGAAACCGGGGCGCGTCACGCTGGCACGCTTGAGCGAAGCCACCGGGGAATTTCGCCTGGTGATTGCCGGTGGGGAGATGATCCAGGCGCCGCCGAGTTTCACCGGCACAACGGGGACGCTGCGCTTTGACAGCGGCGCGGCTGTAGTGATGGATGCCATTCTGCGGGAGGGGCTGGAGCATCATCTCTCGCTGACCTACGGCGACCACCGCGAGACCCTGCTGGCGCTGGCGAAGATGCTCGATTTACCCGTGCTGGAATTATAGTCGGCAGGTTTCAGTGGTCAGTTATCAGTCAAGATAGCTGGTTAGCCTAAAACGCTAAGACGCTAACTGGCTAAGATGCTGACCGGCCTGCGGCCAGAGAAGTATCGTGTAGTGAATTTTACATCCGGCAGAATTGATGAATTCCTTGTGACCACAGGAGTATGACATGCAGTTTTTTCTCGATAGTGCCATGACCGAAGAAATCCAGTACGCGCTGGAGATGTGGGATATTGACGGCGTGACGACCAACCCACGCCACGTACAGGTTTCCGGCAAGCCTTTCCTGACGGTTGTCCAGGAGATCGGCGCGATCTTCGCCGGGACAGAGAAGACGGTCTCAGTCCAGACCAATCCATACAAGCATAATGACTACCGGGCAATTGTGGACGAGGCGCGGGGGCTAGCCAAGCTGTCGCCTAACTTCGTTATCAAGATGCCCTGCACCGAAAACGGCTACAAGGCCTGCAAAATCCTGACCGGCGAAGGCATCCGCGTGAACCTGACGTTGTGTTTCTCGGCGGCACAGGCACTACAGGCGATGCGCGTGGGCGCTTACTATGTCTCGCCCTTCATCGGCTGGAAGGAAAGCAACGGCGAAGAAGTCGGCAGCTTTATCGAAGAAATCGTCGCCATCCGGGATAACTACGCCTTCGACACCCAGGTGCTGGTCGCTGCGGTACGGAATGGGCGTCAGCTCGTGGATGCGGCGGTCATGGGCGCGGACATTACCACTGCCGGTTTCGCCGTTTATCAGGAAGCCTTCGCCCACCCGTATACCGATGTCGGCCTGAAGAAATTCCAGGAATTCTGGGACAAAACCGATTACGAATAACAACGCAGGATTTGCATTGGTTTTCATCCAACATAGCTCTTAGAAAGCGACTTTGCATGAGCATGAGTTTCAAACCCCCTAAAATCGTTGTCATCGGCGCAGGAAGCGCCATCTTTGGCCTGGGCGCACTCTCCACGATGATGCAGAGCGAAGGCCTGCGCGGTTCGCAGTTGGCACTGTGTGACATCAACAAAGAAGGCCTGGATGTCATCACGCGCCTGGCGCACATCATGAATAAGGCCTGGGACAGTAACATGACCATCACCAGCGCGACTGACTGGCGCGAACTGCTGCCGGGGGCGGATTTCGTCCTCGTCTCGATCCAGGTTGGTCAGCGTGAGGCAGTCTGGGAGAAAGACTGGCGCATCCCACTCAGGCACGGGATTCACCAGCCTTATGCCGAAAACGGCGGGCCGGGGTCATTTTCCCATACCGCGCGCAACCTGCCAATTATCCTGAGCATCGCTAAGGATATGGAAGAACTCTGCCCCGACGCCTATTACCTCAACCTTGTGAATCCGCTAATTCGCCTGACAACAGCCGTACACCGCTACAGCGGGATCAAGGTCGTCGGGCTGTGCCACCAGTTACTGTGGGGCTATGCGATGGCCGGGACGGTGCTGGCGGATCGCTGGGGTATCAAAGTGCCGGAACATTTCCACGTTCACACGGACGCCACCAATATGCCCTACTTCATTCCGGTGGCGCGGGCGGCGGTAGAACACCTCGAAATCAAAGCCGCCGGCATCAATCACTTTTCATGGGTATATGACATCCGTGATAAAGAGACGGGCGAAGACCTCTACCCCGAACTGCGTGACCGCTGGCTGAACCACATGCGCAAGGACTTCGAGCCGCTGACCCGTGAAATCTTCGAGATTTACGGCATGATGCCCACAGCTGGCGACAGCCATATGTGCGAATTCCTGAGCGTGGTGAGCGACCCGGTGACGAAACCCTGGGAGAAATACGACCTCAAGCTGCAAAGCTGGGAGGGCAACCGCAACCGCCGGGCATCACGGCAAAAACTGGCACAGGACATCGTTAACGGCATAACCGATGTCAACGACCTGCGCGACGTGTGGCGGCATGATATGCTGGATGAAGGCATCCCGGAAATGATCTGTGCGGCGCACTATAACCAGACGTATATGCACCAGCAGTTGAACATCCCCAACCAGTGCTACATCCCCAACCTGCCAGCGGATGCGATTGTCGAAGTGCCGGGCGCGATTTCCCGCTTCGGCTTCCAGGGTGTCAGCTTCCCGCCGCTGCCTGAACCGATTGCGGAGATGTGCCGCCGGGAACTGGGGCTGGCGTCGCTGTATGTGGACGCGGCAGTGCAGGGAGATAAGCAGAAGGCGCTGCAAGCCCTGCTGCTCGACCCGATGGTGACGGATATAGACACGGCGCGGGCGATCCTGGATGACATGCTGGCTGAATTTGCGGAATATCTGCCGCAGTTCAAGGGGCAGGCGTAGGGGGCGCTGTCCGCAGATTAGCGTTCTCATCAGACCTCACCTTTGCGAGCTATTGTTCGTTCTCAAGGGTGAGGTCATTGTGTTTTGGTTGCAGGATACGCAGATCATGAAGCGAGGAGAACAACCGGGATGCTGCATAGGTGAACTGTCGCGTTACGTGCGGCGGGTGGTTATGTGGAAGAATAGCAAACTGAAAGGGATAGGCCGGTGAGCAGTCAGAAAAACGAACGCTGTACAAATCGTATGCCGGCCAGTATCTGACGAACCCTTTGCTCAGATAATGTCCCGATATATTGGCCCAGCTGCGTTTTTTCTATCGTGGAAATTTTCGATACTTCGACAGCACTTTGCCGGGGCAAATTGGCCTCACCCGGTTCGAGCAGGACATTACCTGGTATGCTGATCTTTCTGGCATTGGTCGTCAGCGCACAAATGACTACGGTGCCAACAGCCGGACTCTGGTTGAGGGTGTCTTGTTGAATGACCACATGCGGATGGGGAATACGCAGCCCCATATCGTCCTCGCCCGATAGCTGAACCCAGTACACATCACCCTGCCGAATACCCATTTTTCCTCCAACGATGAACGGTAGGACGGGACGAGTAGATGACCCAGTGAGACTTGTGCCTTTTATTATCGTACGCTCTATGTGAAATAGTTTGGGAGAAATGCCTATCAGGAAAGGCCAGTGAGTTTTCAGTCATCGGTTTTTAGTTATTGGTAGCGGCGGGTTAGCGCACATCTGGGAGAAAATTGAACTCCAGGTCACCTGAGAAGCTAAGATGCTAACCAGCTAAAATGCTAAAACGCCAGTGGCTAGTGGCTAGCAGCCAACGGCTAAAGTGAACCTTTCGCTGTTCGTATTTCACATAAAACGTATCGTACATCCTGGCTATACCGATACCGGTTTTCCACACCATCCGTTTGACAACCTCGCCAAAAATATCTATGATTCTGTTAGCGGTCACGTGATCGCTAACGATCCTGATAAATATAGCACCACCGTTTGAAGGCACGCTGTGACAAAGCGAAAAAACCGGATCACCATTGAGGATGTTGCACGGGCTGCGGGCGTCTCTACCATGACCGTTTCCCGCGTCCTGAACAACAAAGGGGAAATCCGAGAAGCAACCCGCCAGCGCATCCTCAGAGTTATTGACGAACTCGGCTATCGTCCGAGCCGCGTTGCCCGCAGTCTGGCGACCAACCGTACCTATACCCTGGGCGTTGTCGTCCCCGATATTGTAAACCCCTTTTTTGCCCAACTGGTGAGCGGTGCCCAGACGGTGGCCTGGCAGCACGAATATCACGTGCTCCTGTGCCACACCGGGGAAGATTACGAGCGCGAAGAGGATGTTCTCAACCTGCTGGAAGATACCCAGGTTGATGGCGTACTGGTGTGCAGCGCCCGCCTTCCCGATGAGCAGCTTATCCCCCTGTTGGCGAAACAGGATGCCGTCGTGCTCCTGAACCGCCATCTCTCGAGCGAACATGCCGGAATCATCCGGGTAAACGATGCCGCCGGGGCAGTTACGGCGGTGCAGCACCTGCTGCAAACCGGATATGAACGTGTCGGCCTGATCGCCGGGCCATCTAATTCAACCAGTGCCAGGGAACGGCGGCGGGGTTTTGCACTGGCTAACGAAGCAGGGAGCCACCCGGAAAATACCCCGTTACAGGTGAATTGCTCCCCCAATACGCAGAGCGGCTACCAGGCGACTCTCGCGTTATTACAGGCGCATCCTGAGATTAACGGGCTGTTCTGCTACAATGACTTGGTGGCGGTGGGCGCACTGCAAGCCTGCAAAGCGCTGGGCAGACGTGTACCGCAGGACATCGCACTGGTCGGCTGTGACGATATTCCCCTCGCCGCGCTGATCTCCCCATCCCTCACCACCCTGGCGGTAGACAAAGAGCAGCTTGGCGCAGAGGCGATTCAGCTCCTGATTGACCGCATTCACGGCGACTTACCCGCAGCAGATACCCTCATCGAACAGACACTGGTCATCCGCGAAAGTGCGCCCTAGAAATTTTGCCTGAGGATACCATTCATGACCACTCTCCGATTCGCGGTTATCGGGCTGACGCACGGTCATGCCACCAGCGCGACTCGCCTGCTGCTGGAAGCTGGTGCGGAACTGGCGGGTGTCTATGCCGATGACGCGGTGGCGCTGGCTGCCTTTATCAGTGCGTTCCCCCAGGCAAAGCCGGTTGCCAGTATAGATGCGCTGCTGGAAGACAGGACGATCCAGTTGATCCTGGGCGTGCCGCGCCCGGATGAGCGTGCGCCGCTTGGCATCCGCGTCATGCAACATGGCAAAGACTTTCTGGCGGACAAACCTGGCTTTACGACGCTGGAACAACTCGAAGAAGCCCGCCGTGTTCAGCAAGCCACCGGGCGTAAATATCTCGTATTCTTCAGCGAACGCTTTGCAAACCCGGCCACCGTCAAAGCGGCGGAATTGGTGCTGGCAGGCGCGATTGGGCGCGTGATCCAGACAGTTGGCCTGGGGCCACACCGCTTGAATCCAGCTTCGCGCGCGGCGTGGTTCTTCACCCTCCGGCACGGCGGCGGCCTGCTCAATGACCTCGCCAGCCACCAGATTGACCAGTTCCTGCATTTTACCGACAGCACGGCAGCGGCGATTGTCACAGCGCAGCGCGCCAACTACCACCATCCCCAATACCCCGAACTCGACGATTTTGGCGACCTGGTTCTCCGCAGTGACAGGGGGACTGGCTACGTGCGTGTGGATTGGTTGACGGCGGAAGGACTCGGCACCTGGGGTGATGTTCGGCTCTTCCTGTTGGGTACGGAAGGCACCATCGAACTGCGTAAAATCGTGGATGTGGCCGGACGCCCCGGCGGTAATCACCTTTTCCTGGTAAACGGGCGCGAACAGCGTTACCTGGACTGCAATGCTGTCCCGCTAACATTCGGTTGGCAAGTCATTGACGACATTCTCAACCGGACGGAAACCGCCGTCAGCCAGGCGCATACCTTCCTGGTTTCCGAACTGGCACTCCAGGCACAGGCCGGGGCGGTACGGGTTTTCCCGTCTGAGACAGCGCATTTCACATAAAGCGTTATGAGATTATGCTGCCCAAAGTGCTATCTTACGCGGGGGAACACAATGCAATGTTAAGCTATTTTGAAATTTGTGTTTGTTCGTAGGGAATCATGTTAAAATGCCACTATGAATAATTTACAACTCACCACCAAAATCAACCTGACACAAGTCGAAATCGTACATGGCGACATCACCCACCAGGATGTAGATGCCATCGTTAACGCTGCAAATTCGTCGCTCCTGGGCGGCGGGGGGGTGGATGGCGCGATCCATCGGGCCGCCGGGCCGCGACTATTGCAGGAAACACGTACTCTGGGTGGCTGCCAGACCGGCGATGCGAAGATCACCAGCGGTTATAACCTTAAAGCCCGCCACATCATTCATACCGTCGGCCCGGTCTACCGACCTGGCGACCCGCGGGTAGCGGTCTTGCTGACAAGCGCCTATCGCCGCAGTCTGGAAGTCGCCGCCGAGCATCATATCCACAGTATCGCCTTCCCTTGCATCAGCACCGGTGCCTATGGCTACCCGCTGCGTGAAGCTAGCTGGATTGCCGTCAAGACCGTGAGCGACTTCGTCGGCCAGCAAGAGGATATTTCGCTGGTACGCTTTGTCGTCTTCAGCGAACAGGCGTTAGCATTGTATGTTGAACTACTGCGGACGGTGGGCGAAAGGGCGACGTAACCCGTATCACCGTTTGCTTTTGAGCGCGGTTAGCAGATTCGGGCAGGTCGCGACAAACTGCCGGTACTCGTCGGAGTCAACGGCGTACAGGGCGATTTTGCCCTCCTGGTTGTAATGCGCCCCCCAGCCGCACTGCTTGGTCAAGGCCGACGCTCGCAGGCAGGGATGCCCCTTCTGGAACAGTTCATCCCAAATTGCCGCCCTATGTACAGCCAGTTCTTCGCTCAAAAACCCCTGGCGTCGTACATATACCTCAAATACGAGGTCCTCATGAGTGCAACAATACGGATTCTGAGAGAGCAGTTCATACTGAATAACATGGATAGGCGCAGGCTTCCGGTCAGAAACCGGCACAACACCTGATAGCGCCAGTGAATCCGGCGCGATCTGGATGAATGTGTTCCGATAACTCATAAACAGGGCGCTCCAAACTGCTAAACAGGGCAGACCACTCATTTTAGTAAATTTGTTCTATTGTAGCAAGCGCCTGTAACCTGTGCAATTAACGCCGCCCCTTCGTGCTGAGCGCCGCCTCCACCCACTGGCGGGCGAGGGCGTGCTGACTGTTGTAAACATCCCACACGTGCTCTGCCCACTCACGGATTCTGGTGACTTTAGCGGGAACATCGGCTATTGCCTGGATTTCGGCAATCGTTATTTGCCCGCGCTCGTAGAGGATAGCTGGCTTGACCAACCCGGCGTGATACCACCGTTGTAGTGCCGCGTATAGCGCCGGGTCCCCGCCATACTCCACGCCCACACACAACCGTGTGAGGTGTGCCGCGTAGGATTTCGCGGAAACGCAGTAGGTTTCAACATGCTGCATACAGTAGGTGTCAAAGGCCAGCGCATGTACCGCCGCAACACGGAAATCCGCCATCGCCTGAAATGCGAAAGCATCATACAGCGCCTGGCAACCTTCGCGCCCCTCGGTCACTACAGCGCCGCATTCGGGGCAGCTTTCAGCGGTCAAAATCCCCTCACACTGCTCTGAAGCGCAAGACATCGTCTTCGTCCTGGGTGACTTTGCCCTCGCGTTGCAGGTAGTCCAGGTGCGCCAGGGTTTCGACGATGGCAAAACGCCATTCGTGCGGTGAAAAATGACCGATCTCAAAAATCTCTAAGCTGGTTTCGTAGACCGTCGCACCCCCCGCCGTCGCTTCCAGAGTATGGAGCAGACGCGCCTCGTGGTGTGCCAGCAGCTCCTCAATCCGTCCCTGCCAGTCGGTAATGAGCGCCTTATGTCCCGGCAGCGCCAGCCGCACCCCATAGGCGTTCAGGTCACGTAAGGAGCGCATAAAACGCCCTAACGGGTCGGGTTCGGTATCCGGCCACAGTCCGATATTGGGCGTGATCTTCATCAGGATGTGGTCGCCGGAAAGCATCAGTTTGTCCGCCGCGTCGTAGAAGATCAACTGGCCGTCACTATGGCCGGGCGCGTGCAGAATCGTAAAGCGGCGCTCTCCGATTTCCAGCGTATCACCCGCCGCCAGTGTGTGAATGGTCGCCGGATGTGGCAGCGTCAGGGCGCCGGTACTCTGGACGCCGTGCGCGACAGTCCGCGCCATATCGGGCGTCATACCGCTGGAAACAAGGAACTGCTCAAAGACGACATCCTCCTGCAAGCGCCGGGGATTCCATAGAATGCCCGCAAGTTCGGCCTCACGGGCGGAGGTGTAAACCGGAGGCGGAGGGGCGTCTTCCACCAACGACTGTAGCCACCCGGCCATACCATAATGGTCAGGATGCACATGCGTCAGGATGATGCGGCGGATGTCATCAGGGCGGATATGCAGGTGATCGAAGGCGGCTTTCCAGGCGTCGCGTGCCGGCGGCGTATTCAGGCCGGTATCCACCACCGCCCAGCCATCGCCATCACGCAGCAGATAGCAGTTGACGATATTGAGCGCGAACGGCAGCGGCTGGCGTACCTGGTAAATGCCTTCCGCGACCAGCGTACAGGGTTCGGTTCGGTGCATCGGACTTCCTTCAGGGTGATCGTCACTTATGGGACGCGAGGCTCAAAGATGGCGGCGGCGGCATCCATCAGTTCTTTACGACGTTCTGGCGGAACGTCTTTGCTGATGAAATAGTGTTCCAGCAGTTCGGCGTGGGTCAGCCCTTCGGGACTCGCGCCAAGCCGGGCACGGATGGGCTGTTCGATCTGCTTGCGAATTGACGCCAACTGGAAAACCCCGGCCTGCTTAAGTTCGTCGCGCACGGTGCTCTCATTGAACAGCGCCTCGCTTTCCGGCGATACATCCAGCACCAGGCGCACGACTGCATCCACTAGCACATGCTTGTGGATCAGTTTGAGAACCGTGTTGGTCGGGTTCTTGCTCTTGCGCAGGTCGGCCTTGAGTGTCACAAATGACCGCGCTTCCAGGGGGATGAATTCCCAACGGGTCGTACCACGCCCCAGTTCGACCCAGCAGAAGCCCTTCGGGTCGCCCTCCTCGCCGAAGTCAATACGTTCCATGCTGCCACTGTAGACCACTGGCGGGACATTCTTCTGGCTGCGAGTCAGGTTCTGGTGCTTGTGGATGTGGCCGAGCGCGACGTAGTCCCAGCGTGGGTCAGCCAGCGAGGACAGCCCCAGCGCGACATCCCGCCCCAGCATGATGCTGCGCTCACTGCCTGTCACCGCCCCACTGACGGTGAAATGCCCGGTCAGCAGGCGCGGCATGTCGTGGGTGTCGGCGGTTTGGGCCAGGGTTTCGACAATCTCGGTCAGGCGGTCTTGCAGCAGCGCGTCGGTCTCCGCAATCGTCATCCCGGCGGCGGCGCGCTCTTCCAGCACGCGGGAGCGGATCGGGTACGGGGCAGTCCCCACCGCCACCGGCCCGCGCCGTGTCTCAATGATGTGTACCTCGTAGTCGGCGGCGACCAGCACATTTGGCACGGCCAGCGTCTCGTAAATTTCGATGCTGGACGCCTTTAACACGGTGGGCGGCAGGTCGTGGTTGCCCACCAGCAGCACCGTTGGCGCTAACTCGGAAAGGTCGCGGACACGGTGGGCGAATTCGCGCTGGTAGGTTGGGTTGGGCGAACGGGTCTTGAAGGCGTCCCCCGCGAAGATCACCAGGTCAACCTCGTGAGCGCGGGCGTAGTCAATCATTTCGTCCATGCGGCGCAGGAAATCTACCACGCGGCTGCTCAGGCCGGTCTGCGGATCGGTCTTGCCGTAGTTTTCCATGCCGATGTGGGTATCGGCGAAATGTAAGACACGAATCGGTTCTGGCATGGCGTGTGTCCTTTTACATATTCAGAATATGCGTCATGGTGGCCGCATCAATATTGCCGCCGCTCAGGATGATACCCACCCGCCCACTGGCCGGGACTGCCCCGCTGAGGAGCGCCGCAAGACCCAGCACGCCGGACGGCTCAACCACCAGTTTCATGCGGTAGAACAGGAACTGCACCGCCTCAATGATTGCCCCCTCAGTGACGGTCTGCATGTCATCCACGTATTCCAGCACCAGCGGAAACGTGATTTTGCCCAGCGAGGGCGTGCGCGTGCCATCGGCAATCGTCGGCGGGTTGTGGATCGTCACCAGTTGTCTGGTACGGAACGAACGCACCGCGTCATCCGCCACTTCAGGCTCGATGCCGATCACCTTGCAGGACGGCATGATTCCCTTGCTGGCGATGGCCGTGCCGCTGAGTAAGCCGCCACCGCCACAGGGCGCAAGCAGCATATCCAGCATTTTCACCTCATCGTAGAGTTCCGCCGCCGCTGTCCCCTGCCCGGCCACCACGTCTACATGGTCATAGGGCGGGATAATCGTGTAACCGTGTTCAGCCGCCAGCTTCCCGGCAAGTTCGGCCCGGTCCTGCTCGGATGGCTTATACTCCACCACTGTCGCGCCATCCCCCTCAGTGGCAGCGCGTTTGGGGGCCGGGGCATTATCCGGCATGACAATCGTGGCGGGGATGCCGAACAACTGGCACACCAGCGCCACTGCCTGGGCATGGTTGCCGGATGAATAGGTGATGATCCCCCGCGCCTTCTGCTTGTCAGGGAGCTGGCTGATGGCGTTGAACGCGCCCCGAAACTTGAACGCCCCCATCCTCTGGAAGTTCTCACACTTTAAAAAGACTTCCGCGCCAACCCGGTCATTGAGCGTGCGCGAGGTCATGACAGGCGTCACATTAGCGTGGCCCGCCAGCCGCTCACGGGCAGCGATAACTTTGTCAAACATGGTGGTTTACCTGTTGCGTTGAGTCGCCAATACTGTGGGCAATAGTAGCGCGTTCAATCGGTGGGCGCAATTTCCGTTGTTCATATAATCGTTATGCGGCCTGTTTTCACCCGCTTTTCAGGCGCACAACGGCCAGCGCCACCAGTGCCGCCAGCCACGCCACCGCGCCCCAGATGAGAACGCCCGGCCACCATCCCGGTGCATACGTGAAGATCACTGTACTTGCCACCGGTGGGAGCATAACCGCCCGGAACATACCATCTGCCTGGTCAACCGGGGCCGGGTCCCCGTTGACCGTCACCCGCCAACCGGGGTAAAACGCATCGGTCAGCACCAGGAAACTACCCTGTTCGGATCCGGCGGAGACGTTAATTTCCACCTGTTCGGCGGTGTAGCGCGTGATTGTGGCAGTCCGTTGGCGCGACTCGCGTCCGGCGTGCCCGGTCAGACTGCCGATGTCCGGGCGCAGCAATACGGCTTCATAGGCCGGGTTGAAGGCCGGATCGCGCATCACGTCCAGCACCGTTGCAGCATCGGGGGCATATATCTTATCGGTAACGACGAAAGCGCGCGGCAGGACATCCAGATTCTCATAGAGCTTGATGTCACTGGAAAGCAACCGCCGCCACTGCCCTAATGTGAGCTGCTGGAATGCCCCGACCCGCGTATCCACCAGCGTCGCCGCTGCCAGCGTGACCGGGGATTCCCCCATCATGGCGATTCCCACCGGTGAACGCGGCGCAGCGAGGACATATCGCGCCCGCCCGAACGTGTCTACCGGGATTCCGCTGCTTTCGAGTGCCAGCGTTTCGCTTGTGCTATCGCTGTAGGTCAGCGTAACAATCGGCGGTGTATCGCCGCTGTACAGCACGTCCAGCGCCGTCGCCACAAAATCCGGCACACTGCGGATGGAAGTCTCCCCGCCAGCCTCCAGCGGGACGAGGAACTGCGTATCATAGGCCACATCGTCATGCCACAGGTCATAAACCTTATCGGTGATGAGGTAGCGCGTATTCGTCAGGTTCAGCCAGCGCGACTGGGGGATGCACGCGCCCCGGCATTCGGGCAGCGCCAGGATTTCGCGCAGTCGCCCGTCAGTTGTGGGATCAACATCCGGGGGCAGCAGCAGCGATGTGAAGGCCGAATACGCCCCGGTTGGCAGCAGCCCGCCGTCGAAGCCATCCACGCTGGGAATACCCCACAGCAGCGGCAGATTGGCGGCCAGAGTCTCGCGCATTTTTGTATCCACCAGGGCGATGCGGGTCGCCAGCGAGGAAATCCCCCCGGTCTGGTAGCGGGCGGTGAGCGCCCCCAGGTCGCCGGGGTCAAACAGCAATTGGCTGATACTCAGGATGCGCCCCGGTGGCATTGCATCCTCGTTATAAGCCAGCAGTTGGCTGACCGTGAAACGCTGCGCCTCCAGAGAGTCTCGGGGGACAACCTCGTTATAGGCCAGCACGCCCGACGCGAAGAACAGTTCGAGCAGCGCCAGCCCGCCTAGCAGCGGGACACGTCCCCGCCTTGACCAAAGACCTGCCAGCAGCGCCGCCAGCGCCAAGCCCCACCCAGCGAGAGTCGCCGCCGTCGGGACAGCCGAACCGATCACGTCTTCCGGCATACGCTCCGCGAGAAATGCCGCCACACCCAGCCCACCTGTGAGCGCCAGGATAAGGGCCAAGACCCACCAGGCCGGGCGGCGAGCCTGTTCCGTCAGGGCTTGCAGCCCCATCCCTGCCAGCAGCGCCCCGCCCAACGCAAAGAGCGCCAGCCAGCGTGCCGGGACACGGAAGAAGCTGAAGCCGGGGAGTTGTGCCAGCAGCCAGTAAACGGGGTTATACAGCCCCAGTGCCAGCGCGAACCCGGCCAGCGCCAGTCCTGCCCAGACCCAGCGTTCCCGCCGGCGACCATAGACGATGCCAACGATCATCAGCCCCAGCGCGATAATGCCGGGGTAGGCCACGTATTCCCCGAAGACCAGCGCGTCATAGCTCGGCAGCAGCCCGCGCCCGATCAAAAATGGATTGAGCGAGAAAGCCATCGCCTGCTGGGGGAGCAAGCCGCCACTTCGGTTAGAGGTCTGCGCGAGTTCGAGGGTGGGGATCAACTGCGGCGCGGCCAGCAGGAGCGCGACCACGCCCGCCACTACCAGGATGAGCAGGGAAACGACGATCCGGCGTAAAATCGCTCCCCATCCATATTTCTGAATACCGGCGTTTTGGGTTTCCTCAGGGGAGGGTTTGAGACTCTCCTCTGCGCTTTTATCCGATGATGCGTCGTGTTCGGGCGAGGCGCGCCTCGCGTTTGGTCCCGTAGGGGCAGCCCGATGTGGTCGTCCGATGCCGCTCACCCGCGTTCCGTTGGGGGCGACAATCCCCGCCAGCACCGCGTACAGCCCCAACCCCACAACCGTAATAAATACGGTCTGCGGATGCCCGGCCAGCAATTGCAGTGCCAACGCCATTGCCAGCAATAGTAGGGACACGGCCTGCCGTGTCCGCGCCTGCCGTGTCCGCGCCTGCCGTGTCCGCGCCTGCCGTGTCCGCGCCTGCCGTGTCCGGGAGGCTTTTGCAGAATCATCCGTATCGGTGACTGGTGTACCGCCAGACAGGGAGAGGGTTTCCCGCAGCAGGCCGAATAACCAGGGCATCCACGCCAGCGCCTGAAGCTGGTTGATATGCTCGGCCTGTGCCCCCAGGCAGCCGCCCAGCCCGAATACCGCCGCCGCCACCAGTGCGGGGAAGGCATCCAACCGCAGCGAGCGCCGCGCCAGCCAGTACGCCCCCAACATCCCCCATATCACGTGGGCGACGAGACTCACCAGTATGGCATCCGGGGCGGAAAAGGGCGCAACCAACCAGTTCGGCGGGTAAAATATCCCGATCTGGCTGTTCGCCAACAGCGGCGCGCCCATAAAAATATCCGGCGTCCACAGCGGAATCTGCCCGGCCATGAGTGCCGTATTGCGAACGTGCCAGTAGGGGGTGAAGTAGGCGAAGACATCCCCCCGCGCCATAATCATCCCGCTGAACACCGGGCGATGGAAAAAGACCAGCGCCAGCAGAACAGTAGCGACAAACGGCCAACGGGGGGATAGTCGTTTTAACACAGGAGCTTAGATTTCCCCGCGAATGAAGGCTTCCGTCTTGTTGCGGGCGATGTCATCAGGATACTGTACCGGCGGGGATTTCATCAGGTAAGAACTTGGCGCTTCCAGCGCGCCGCTCAGGCCGCGATCCATCCCCAGTTTAACGAGGCGCACCGCGTCAATAATGACCCCGGCACTGTTCGGGCTGTCCCACACTTCGAGCTTGAGTTCGATATTGAGCGGCACATCACCGAAGGCCTCCCCTTCCAGCCGGATATGCGCCCATTTGCGATCCGTCAACCAGGGGACGTAGTCGCTGGGGCCGATATATACATCGGTTTCTGGCAGCTTGTAGGGAAGCTGGCTGGTGACAGCGTTGGTTTTGCTGATCTTCTTGCTTTCCAGGCGGTCACGATCCAGCATGTTGTAGAAATCCATGTTGCCGCCCACGTTCAACTGGCTGGTGCGCACGAGACGCACACCGCGATCATTCATCAGATTCGCCAACACGCGGTGGACAATGGTCGCCCCGACCTGGCTCTTGATGTCGTCCCCGATCATCGGCAGACCACGCTCCTTAAAGCGGTTCTGCCAGTATTCCTCGCGGGCGATGAACACCGGAATCGCGTTCACGAAAGCGCACCCGGCATTGAGAACCTGCTCGACATACCACTTGGTCGCCTGTTCGCTGCCCACTGGCAGATAGTTCACCACAACATCGGTCTTGGTATCTTTCAGAATCTGGGTCACGTTGTCGGTCTTGCCCGGCGCTTTGGTGATCTTGCGTGCCAGATACGTGCCAAGTCCGTCGTGCGTCATGCCACGATGCACCGGCACACCCAGTTTCGCGGGGACATCCGCGAACTTAATCGTGTTGTTCTGCCCTGACCAGATAGCCTCACCTAAGTCTTTGCCGACTTTCTCCACATCAATATCGAAAGCGGCTGAAAATTCAATATCCCGAATATGGTAGCCGCCCAGATTGACATGCATCAACCCTGGCACACGGGCGTCTTCCGCCGCGTTCTGGTAATAATGCACGCCCTGCACCAACGACGAGGCGCAATTGCCCACACCGATAATGGCGACCCGTACTTTTCCTGACATCACTTCATTCCTTATATAGGTATCATCATAAATCGCAGGCCAAAGTGTAGCAAAATGCAGGCCAACATGGAACGGTAGAGGTGGTTTTATCCGGGTTGTCGCCGGTCATGCCAGACACGACACTGGTCCACAAAAGCCGTGAACAACGGGAGGCCGGCTTCTCCCATGCGTTCAGGGTGGAACTGTACGCCCATTGTGCGGCCATCTTCCGATTCCAGCGCTTCGATCACGCCATCCGGCCCAAAGGCAACCGCCCGCAGCCCTTTACCGACTTCCGCCACTGCCTGGATATGATAGCTATTCACAACGAGATGCTCGCGCCGCATAATGCCAGCAATCCGCGAGTTGGAGTCAATCTGCACATCGTGGTCATGCCCGCCGCGATCAGCGCTGTGGGCAATCGCGTGGGGTTTGTGCGCCTGAATGTCGGAGTAAATAATCCCCCCGGCCTGGGCGTTGATGAACTGCATCCCATAGCAGATACCGAATACAGGCCGGTTACGCATTGCCGCGAAAACCGCCTCGTCAGTCCGTGTGCGCAGCGGGTCGGTGGGCGCCAGGTCATCAGGCAGCGCCCCGATCATGTTCTGGGTGATGGCCGGGCCGCCGGTGATAATCAGGCCGTCCAGCAGGTCAAGGAATGCCGCCATTGTATTTTCCGAGTCCAGCATTGGGACGATTAATGGCAGGCCGCCCGCTGCCGCCACCGCCTGAATATAGTGCTGGTCAACCATCTGCTTGCCATTCGCAAAGCTCGTCGTGATGCCGATACGAGGGAGTGTCATGTTCGCCTCCGATACGGATTGTATGGTGTGTGTATTGTACCCAATTGCACCGGGTACGAAACGGATATAAAAAGAGCGGGATTACCCCCGCCCTGTGTCTTGATCGGTTAAAGCTGTGTCAACGCCGCGCCAGGAAGCCAACGCGCTCCTTCACCTGTGCCAGTGTCTTTTCCGCCATTTCGCTGGCGCGTTCGGCGCCCTGGGCCAGTATGCTGTCAAGGTAGCCGGATTCGCCCACAATACGGTTATATTCGGTCTGGACGGGTTCGAGTTTCGCCATCACGACCTCGGCCACCGCTTTTTTCAGGTCGCCGTAGCCCTTCCCGGCGAAATGCGCCTCAATCGCCTCTTTCGTCTCCCCGGTGGTCGCCTGGTAGATCGTCAGCAGGTTATTCACCCCTGCCCGTGCCAGGTCATCATTGAAGGTGATTTCGCTGCCGGAATCCGTCACGGCCCGCATGATCTTCTTCTTCATGCGATTGGGCGGGTCGAGCAGGTAGACGGCGTGATAATCCGATTCCTCGCTTTTACTCATTTTGGCAGTCGGCGAATCCAGCCCCATAATCCGCGCTCCCTCTTTGGGGATCATCGCCTCCGGGATGACGAAGGTATCGCCATACATACTGTTGAACCGCTGTGCCAGGTCACGGGTGTATTCGAGGTGCTGGCGCTGGTCATCACCAACCGGCACGGCATGAGCCTGGTAGAGCAGGATGTCAGCGGCCATGAGAGTCGGGTAGTTGAGCAGCCCTGCGCCAATCGAATCCTGCTGCTGCTTGGCGGATTTATCCTTGAACTGAGTCATGCGGTACAGCCAGCCGAGCGGCGACAGGCACGACAGAATCCAGTTGAGTTCAGCATGTGCCGGGACGTGCGACTGCACAAAGATCGTGACTTTTTCCGGGTCAAGCCCCACCGCCAGGTAAAGCGCCGCGACTTCCCGCGTTTTCTCACGCAGCGCCGCCGGGTCCTGGGGCAATGTGATCGCGTGCAGGTCTACCACGCAGAAATAGCAGTTGAACGTCTCTTGTTCGGCTACCCACTGCCGCAGCGCACCCAGGTAGTTGCCAATCGTCAGGTTGCCAGAAGGTTGAATGCCCGAAAGCACCCGTTTTTTGGAATTTTCGCTCATAATTTACCTGGTGGGATAGTATCAATCAGTTATGGTGGTAAGCATCGGGAGCATTGTAACATTCCCCTGAGACGGGTTCAATAGTTCATGCCGTTGCTCGCCATGCTCACATCACCCCTCGGCATTGATGCCCCGCTCCCGCGCCCACAAACTTCCCCTTCTTCATTGAGGAAATGGCGGTTCAATGGCATAATGTGAAGACTGCTGAAACCTGCACACGAGAGAAACCGCATATTATGGAAACAACCGAACAAACAACTTTCAATATCTTCATCACCGGTGCGACCACTGACGTGGGACGTGAACTCACCCGTCAACTGAGCGCACGCGGCCATCGTGTCACCGGGCAAACCAGCGGCGCAAACGGCGCGCTGGATGTCCGTGCCGATGGTGGCCTGCCCGCTTTTTCTGACCCGCTGCGCCCTGGTGAACTCAAGAGCATGATTCAGGTCGCCCAGGCCGATGTCATTATCCATGCCCTGCCGCAGATTGCCAACGATTTCCCGCGCAAGGATACCCCCTGGGATTATGCTGAACGCGCCTTGACCGAGGGCGTCCCGGCACTGCTGGAAGCCGCTGCACACTTGAATGTCAAATACGTTCTGCTGCTCTCCCCCGCCTTCATCTATGGTGACCAGCATGGCGCGGCGGTCACTGAAGCCACCGACTCGTTTCATGGGCCGCTGGCAGCGGCGGCGCTGGCCGCTGAACAGGCCGTCCTCGATTCCGCCATTCCGGGCAGCGTGCTGCGCCTGGGTACCGTCTACGGCGCGGATGGGGCCGGCACACAGACATTGGCGGAACATATCCGCTTTGGTCGCAGCGTATACCAGGGCAATGGTCTGCTGAGTTGGGTCTATGCGGCGGACGCGGCGGCGGCAGCGGTACTGGCCGTCGAACAGCAGCCGGTAGATGAGATATTCAATATTGCAACCGGTACGGCTTCCGGCGCGGAATTTGCCGGACTGCTGGCCGACCAGCTAGGGATGCCACACCCAGGCAGTTTCGCCGGGCTGCTGGCGACACCACGCACCAGTGCCACCCAGCGCGACCTGCTGAATATGACGCTGCACATCAACAGTGACAGGGCAAAGACCGTCCTGGGATGGTCGCCAAAGTACGATTTCCACGATGGACTGGACCACGCCCTGCTGGCCTGGCGTGCCGGGGAGCAAGTGCGTGCCTGAACAGAAATCACTGAAAGCCATCCTGTTTGACCTGGATGATACCCTGATTGATTGGGGTAACGTCACACAGGACTGGCTCGCTTTTGAAAATGGGTTCCTGGGACGGGTACAGATATTTATCGAATCCCAGGGATACACTTTGCCATTCGAGCCGTTTGCCGATGCCTTCCGCACCTCTAACCAGCTTGCCTGGGAAACCGGCAGGCGCAATTTTGTTGCCCCTCACATGGGGCGTCTGCTGGTCGAAGCGGCGGAGACGATAGGCATCCCCCCAGGCAAACTGGACGCGACGGCCTGCCTGCGGGCGGCTGACCGGGGCATTATTGAAGGCACAGTCGCCTTTCCTGATGCGGCCAGAGTGCTGGGCGAGATTCGCGCCGCCGGGGTCAGGACCGCGATTGTCACCAACGCGCCCCAACCGATGTGGTTGCGCGATTATGAAATGGAGTATCACGGGCTGATGCCCTACTTCCCCGACTGTCGTCTCTCGGCGGCGGACGTAGGGTATCTCAAGCCGCACCCGGCGATCTTCGAGACGGCGCTGCGCTGCCTGGGTGTGAAGGCGGATGAAGCGGTATTCGTAGGGGACAGCCTTTCCGCCGATGTGGTAGGAGCACAGGGCGTAGGGCTGGCGGCTGTGTGGCACAAACCACGTCCGGGCGAGTCTCTGTTGGACGGCCTGGTGACGCCAGATGCAACCGTGACGACCCTGGCCGATTTACCAGCGGCGCTGGATGCGCTTTTCCCAAACTGGCGCTCATGACCTTCCTCTCTCCGGTAGACCGCAACCTGATTCTGACAGGCTATACCGGCCCGAACCAACCAGCCATTGCCCAGCAGGTCGCCAGCCAGTTGGGGATGCGCTTTGTCAACGTGGATATGCTGCTGGAAGAACGGGCAGAGATGTCGTTGGATGATCTGCGCAGCCACTATGGCGAAGCCCGCCTTAAGACCCTTGAAGCCGAGGTCATGCGCGATGTCCTGCTGTATCGTGGCGTGGTGCTGCGGGTGAGCGGGCAGACCCTCCTCCACGCCGACTATGCGCCGCGCCTGCAAGCCACCGGGCCGATCATCTGCCTCGTGGTGACGCTGGACGCCGTGCTGCGTCGGCTGCACTTGCAGTTGGGAGCGCGTTACCACAATCCCAATGAACGCGCCCTGGCAATTGCCCACCTCAAACGCGAGTGGGCTGTGCGCCAGCTTGCGGGCATTTATGAATTGGATGTAACCTATATAAATGAAGCAGAGACAATCAGCGCCGTGATCGCCCACTGGCGTGAAGCCGCCCGGTAGGGAGGGGTGCGCTGTGGCTCTACTGCGTGCAGCTATCCAGGGAGAATTCATAGACATGAAGATACCTCATATCACACGATGGATTACTGTGCTGGCCCTGTTCGCCCTGGCGCTGGCCCCCACCGCCGCCCAGGAAGAGACGAGTACGCCGCTGCTCGATATGCTGGCGCTTGTACCGGATAACGCGGCCACCCAGGAGGCTTCTCCTGTCGTCAGCTATGCTGATTACCGGGTATTAGAGGCGATGCGCGGTATCACCAACGCGCCCCTGCGCAGTCTGGATGACCTGAGAACAGAAACCGGCGGCCTGTGGATAGCAGCGACAATGGGGTTGGGTGCCGGAATCCAGTTAAATTACCTCCCCAACTACCTGGAAGGTATGACTGAAATGGTTGGCTTCGCTTTTGCCGATATTGATCGCAGCCTGGAGTTCGGCACTCCCCCATCTATGGGAACACTCCTCAGCGGGAACTTCGACTCCGACGCGATTGCAACGGCCTACACAGCGCGTAATTTCACCGAAACAACATTAGGCGATGTACCCGTGTGGTGCGGCCCGGATGGTTGCGACCAGGGTCAGATGATGAATATCCGGGGACGTAACCCGGCTAATCCCTTCGGCGGCGATTTTGGCCGGAACGAGCCATTGGCCCTGCTGCCGGGATACCTGGCAGACTCGGCGGATTTCGGCATAGTTGAAAGCATCATCAGTGCCTACCATGACGAAACCCCCTCGCTGGCAGATAACCCGGCGTATACATCGCTGGCAGAAGCCTCCGGCGCTGCCGGGAGTGTGGCGCAAATACTCGTCATGAACTACAGCGATGTCGGAGTCTTTGAGGGCGAATTCATGCCTGAAATCCCGGATGAACTCCGCGCTGCGATTGCCAATTATGGGATACTACCACCTTACACGGCCTTCGCCCTGGCAAATGTGTGGGATGGTGGCAGCCAGGAGATCACCCTGCTGATGCTGGCCTACCCGGAGGCGGCACAGGCTGCCACCGCCGCCGCCGAAATCTCGCAGCGTCTAGCGACTTATGTCTCGCTGATACAGGCGAACAGGCCGTTATTGGATTTGCTGAACGAGCGGGGCAGCGCCATCGGTGAGTCGTATGTGTATGAAAGCGAAGCGGGTTACGCGGTGGCCGTTGTGCCAATCAGCGCGCCCGTGCCAAGCAACGAACGCCAGGAGACGAGACCGGCCTATCTGCCTTCCGGGTTGGTGTTCCGCTTGTTCGTGCAGGCTCTCTACTCCCGCGACCTGGCATTCATCGCCTCTGAGATCACGCTGCCAGAGTAGCGGAACGCCATTTTCGGACAAAGGTAAAGTGAAGTCTCGAAAGAAATCCACTAAAATAGCCGAGATTCGTAGGGGCGAGGCATGTCTCGCCCACCTTGAAAACATACGATACTCTACTTAAGCCAATCTATCGGATAGTGACCAGGCAAACCGGCAAATTAGCATGTTAAAGGACGGCAAACGTGGCAAAACTTTCTATCAGTCTGGCACAAATGCAAATTACGCTGGGCGATGTCAAGCGCAATACCGCCCAGATGGTGAGTATGGCCGCCGAGGCTGCCCGGCGCGGATCACACATGGTCGTCTTCCCGGAACTGTGGTCTACCGGCTATGCGCTGGAGAGCGCGAAAGAACTGGCATCCGAACTCAACGGCGGCACTTTCGCCGATATGGGGACAGCGGCGCAGCAGAACAAGATCAGCGTGGTCGGTTCGGTGCTGGAAAAACGCGGCGTCACCGTGAGCAACAGTTCGGCGTTTTTCGCTCCCAATGGCCGGATGCTCGGCGTGTATCGCAAGCTGCACCTCTTCCGTCTGATGAATGAAGACCAGTGGTTGCAGCCCGGCTCTTCACCGTTGGCGCTGGATTTACCCTGGGGTAACACCGGGATGGCGATCTGCTACGACCTGCGCTTCCCGGAATTGTTCCGGCGCTACGCTGTGGAAGGCGCGAAGATGATGGTTATCGCGGCGGAGTGGCCGCTGGTGCGGGTGGAACACTGGCGAGCGCTGCTGGTGGCACGGGCAATTGAAAACCAGTGTTACGTCGTGGCAACCAATGCCGCCGGGGAAACAGGGGACGAGGTGTTCGGCGGCCATTCCATGATTGTTGACCCCTGGGGCAAGATCATTGTGGAAGGGGGCGAAACCGCTATGATGCTGACCGCTGACATCGAGATGGACGTGGTAGACGAAGTACGGCGGCGTATCCCAGTGTTTTCTGACCGCCGGGACGATATTCTGTAGGCCATTGTTGGCGTACATTCCTGGCCTTCAGGGGCGAGTCATCCGCCAGATACTAAAATACCGGACAACACTCGCGCTGTCCGGTATCGTTCAGGTCAATAACATCAGAACGGGGCGTTATCTCCAGGCCTCGCCGGGGAACGCCCAGGCCAGTGCTTCCGGCAGCACACTGCGGAAGCCGACCAGCCCATGACCGCTGCCAACTTCCTGGAATTGATAGGCGGTATCTGAACGGTGTTCCAGAATATCACGCAGACTGTCTGCCGGTCTGAGGAAGCGTGCCTTCGCTTCGTAGCGCCCCACTGATTGGAAAATACGCTTTGGCAGCAGTTCCGCCGCTTCAAAACGGGGGACATATTCGCGCAGCTTGTCTTCTGACGCGCCTTTGCCCAGCGGCGGTGAAATCATGATGAGGCGGGAAAACACCGCCGGATTCCGCAGCGCCGCATGAGCCGCAGCCACCGCGCCCACCGCAACGCCACCTACCCCCAGTGTATTCGAGTCAATCCGGTAGGTCGTTTGCACCAGCGGCAGAACTTCCGTCAAGGTCGAGAGGTAGTGTTTGTCGTTGCTGATATACTCGCGGATACGCTCCGGCTGCGTGCCGCTCTGCACCATCGCAATCACCACCGGCTGCATTCGCTTGTATTTGATCAGCGCGTTGGCGATATACTGCATCTGAAGCGGCCCCACCGCCCACTGTCCATCCTGCACGATCAACAGCGGGTAGAGAATGCCACTGTTCTCATAGCCGGGCGGCGTGTATACCCATAATTTGCGCCCTTTGAATCCCAGTTGGGTGCTGTCAAAGTCATGTTCATAGACCGTGCCGCGTGACACAGCCCGCAGCGCCGACCAATCCGGGAACGGACGGGCATCCTCCATCCGCAGCACCGAGACGGTTTGCTGGGCGGTCTGCATCCGTAGCGGATTGCGCGGGTCTGGCCGCCAGTGGTTCTGCACCCGGCTCACAATGTCCGGTTCGTTCGCCAGCGGCGTGAGCGGGTCATCAACCGCCAGCAGGTAGTCCAGCAGGTCATCCGGGGCGAACGGGCGCACCACATACCAGAATGTTGTACCATCCAGGTTGGTCATGCGGGCGAAGGGCGGATCCGCCTTAATAGTGTCCAGGTTCAAGGCCACACTGCGCTGCGCCCCCAGGCTGCTAAAGACAAAAGTGGCCGTATCGCCTTCCACCCAGGGCCACTCGGGGCGTTCCAGCAGCAGTTCATCCACCAATGTTTGCCGGGCGCCACTGGAAGATGCGCGTTTCGCGTCATCCAGAAAGGCTTCAAAAGAGTTCCATCGGGGCATTCGTTTTGCTCCTTCTGCGTTTGGAAAGCCTATATGCTGCTATTTTAGCACTCTGTGTGCGGAAAGACTAACAGGTTGCCAATTTTCATCGCCAGACCCTGATTTCGCTTGCGCCGCACCCTGCATCTCGCGCCGTACCCTTTATGGGAGAGATAATCTCCGATTTGGGACGTGTTCTACCCTTCCATTTCTTCCAGCACGGTGTAGAGCAGTTCGAGCAGCACATTCCGCACGCTGCGGGGGTCACGGGCGACACACGGCAGCAGCTTGATGTCCGGGGCGATCCGCAGCGCAATCCGCAGGTCTTCGGTGGCCCAGGCATCGGGGTGATCCTGTTTGTTAGCAGCCACCACATAGGGCGTAGGCGCATAAGCGCGAAACGTCTCCAGGATGCTTTTCGCCTCGCGGAAGGTCTCTGGTTTGGCGCTGTCCACCAGCACGATGAAGCCCAGCATCCCCTCCGCCAGAATTTCCCACATGAAATCAAAACGCCGCTGGCCGGGAGTCCCAAAGAGATACAGGACGAGTTCTTCGTCTACCGTAATGCGGCCAAAGTCCATCGCTACGGTGGTCGCTTCTTTCTCTTCTTTTTCGGCGGGCGTGCTGATTGAGCGTTCGGTAGAAACTACGTCAATTTCACTGATCGCCTTGATAAATTCGGTTTTGCCGGCGCTGAACGGCCCGGTGATAACGATCTTAACGGTTTGTACCCGTTTGGCAGGTGTTGCGGCGGGCTGCGAGGCTGCGGATTTGGCCGCTGGCTGGGAGTGTCCGCTGCTCGCTACAGGTTGGGATGAACGCCCGTCCTGCGGCGGTTTGCCACCCCTGAGCTGCCGCAGCGCCTTCTGACAGGCATAACGCAGATCAAGGTCGGGACTGTCGAGAAAGGCTTCCAGGATAGGAATTACCCGCTGGTCGCCAATCTGCCCCAACCGGGTCGCCGCATCTGTCCGCCGCCACCATTTGCTCTGCGGGTTCTGGAGCAACTGCACCGCTTTGGCGGCATCGGACGGCAGCGCCGAGACATCAATCGCCGGGACGTTTTCCACCGGGGCCGGGGGCGGCGCTGACTTCGTGCTTTCCCGCTGCTCAATGCCCAGGTAGTTCTTGATGGTGGATGACAGCAGGCGCATCCCGCGCTGTATCTCGCTCTCGCTGCGGATGTCTATCCACTGCGCGGTAATATAGCCGAACGGGACGGAACTTTTCTCATCACCTGCCGCCATAATCGGGAAAATACGCACATCCTGGGCTTCAGCGTAGTTCATTTCCTCGCGTACCCAGGGCGATTTCTTAGACTCTGGCGAAAGAATCACCACCAGACAATCGGCGCTTTCCAGGGCGTTCTCAATCGACTCTTTCCAGGATCGCGTCCCCGGTTCCAGTTTTTCATCTGTCCAGATCGGCAGCCCGTCGTCCCGCAGTTTATCACGCACTTTCTGCATGATCTCGTTATCTTTACGGCTGTAACTTAAAAATACATGTCCCATTGCGCATCTCTGAACCTTAGACGTATTGTCCTATTCTACCGCGTGTGGCCTGGATATAACATAAAACTTGTCGTGTTAGCAAGCAAATTGCCCAAAGCAACTTCTGAGCACACGGGCAGATCAAGCGGCATGGCGCAGATGGGTGATCCGTTTTAGCGCCGCCGCAATTTTACGAAAAGCGTAAATCCCCCTAAATATGGGGGGGATGTGATACGACATTCGCGCCTATACTGTGCATACAAAGTAGGAGCAGGCAAATTGAGATTGAGACGTGTTATTATGGATTATAGTTATCTTGAAGTGGACGAACACCCAATCGCGACCTATAAGGTCCAATATGTAAATTGGCTGAACGATACGTGGATTGGCCGGGGTGATTGGTTACAGGCTGTTGTAACCAACCGCCGGCTGCTGCTCATCCCATCCGAGAACAGCCTGCGCGGCAAAGTCGAATCTATTCGCTACCAGGATGTTCACAACGTCTGGAACTTATGCCTGGGCAAGCGCGATGGTGTGCTGCTGCGCCTCAAGAACCGCCAGCACTTCTACCTCTATGTGGATTGGAGCCAGGGCAACAAGCTGGTCAACCACCTGAATGAACGCATCGCCCCGGCGGCAAAACCCCGTATTCTGCCCCGGCTGCGGTTTACCTAAATACCATAATCCACCAAATCACTCGAATCTGTTCGGAATAAGGGGCCTATACCCCTTATTTTTGTCTCTTCATCCCTCATCTCACCCCTTTTCAGGGTGTTTTTGATTATTCGCCCCAAAGCGATCACACAGAGGGGATAGCTCCCGGTGATGGATGTCTCTACCCGGCCAGGAAAGCAGGGGTGGGTATCTGACTACGCCAGACCTGAGGTTTCCCCTTCAAAAACCTGAAACGCGGGCTTGCGGCGCTTCTCCAATCAAGTTACATTTCGTGTATGATTCGCCAGTACAATGAATCGGGAAAATTCCATGTCTGTCACAGCGCAAGCCACCGCACCCGCCCCCCATCTGCTCCCGGCAGAAAGCATCCGCCAGACCCTGGAAGACGGGCTGTATCAACAATTTACGAACGCGAAGGTACTGGTACTCATACCTGACCACACCCGCACGATTCCCCTGCCCCTCTTGTTTCGGCAGGTCGTAGACATCCTGGCCGATACGCGCCAGCTTGATTTCATGGTCGCGCTCGGCACGCACCCGCCTTTGAGCGAGGAATCGCTATGCCACCTGGTCGGCATCACTGTGGACGAACGGCACACGACATACCGCCATATTGGCCTGCTCAACCATGCCTGGGATGATCCCGGTCAGTTAGCGCAGATTGGCGTGCTGGAAAAGGCGCAGATTCAGCAGATCGCCGGGGACGTCTGGCACCCGTCACTGGGAGATGACACACCTGTGCGGATTAACAGACTCGCGCTGGAATATGACCACATCATCATCCTCGGCCCGACTTTCCCGCATGAGGTCGTCGGTTTCAGCGGGGGGGCGAAGTACCTGTTCCCCGGCATTTCCGGCATGGAAATGATTAACACGACGCACTGGCTGGGGGCGCTCATCACGATTCTGGGCACGATTGGCATCGCGCACACCCCGGTACGGGCGATGATTCACGCCGCCGCTGAATGCCTGGCAACACCGGTCACACTCGTGAGTATGGTGGTTGTCAGCGAGGGGTTGGCGGGCATGTTCGTGGGCGACTACCTGAGCGCATGGGAAGCCGCCGCCGCGCTGTCATCGGAGCGCCATATCCAGTGGGTGGAGAAGCCCTACCAGCGGGTGCTTTCCCATGCCCCGGCCATGTACGACGAGCTATGGACGGCGGCAAAAGCCATGTACAAGATGGAGCCAGCTATCGCCGATGGCGGCGAGGTCATCGTCTACGCGCCACACCTGGAGACCGTCAGCCACGTACACGGGCGCTACATCTACGAGGCCGGGTATCATGTGCGTGACTACTATCTCAAACAATGGGATAAATTCGGCCATCTGCCATTAGGTGTGCTGGCGCATGGTACGCACCTGCGCGGCAGCGGCGTCTATGAAAACGGCATCGAGCGGGCGCGTATCAAGGTGACTTTGGCGACACAGATCAGCCGTGAGGACTGTGAACGGCTGGCGCTGGGCTATCTTGACCCGGCGGCGATCCACCCTGAAGCGTGGCGCGGACGCGAGGCCGAGGGCGTGCTATACGTGCCGAAAGCGGGCGAAATGCTTTACCGGGTGCGGCCATGACGCTGCTGGTGATTGACGCCGGGAGTTCGTCGGTGCGGGCGCTGCTTTATGACGACGCCGGGCAGCCACTGCCAGGCGCGGTAGCGCGTCGTTCTCACCAATTTCACACGGACAGTTCCGGTGCGGTCACGGCGGACATGGCACAACTGCGCATACTGACCGAAGCCTGCATAGACGAGATTCTGGAATACCCTCAGGCCGGGGTGATACGGGCGGCGGGTATGGCGTCGTTTGTCGGCAACCTGGTCGGGCTGCGGGGAGGAGTCCCTGTCACCCCGTTGTACACGTATGCTGATACACAGCCCGGCGAAGATGTGATGACCTTGCGTTCCCAAGTGAATACGGATGCGGCGCACGAGCGCACCGGCTGCCCGCCCCACACGGCCTACCACCCCGCGCGTTTGCACTGGCTGCGGCGTACCCAACCGGAGACCTTCGCGGCGGTGGACTGCTGGACAGACTTCGCTACGGCCTGTTACGGGGACTGGTTCGGGCGCGGCGTGCCATGCAGCTACTCGGTAGCATCGTGGTCAGGGCTGCTCAACCGGGAAACCCTTACCTGGGATTCCGCGCTGCTCGATACCCTGGGACTCTCCGAGGCGGTCTTTCCCCCGCTGGCGGATTTTGACTCAGCACAGACCGGGCTGGCAGGGGATTACGCGCGGCGCTGGCCTGCGCTGAGGGATGTCCCGTTCTTCCTGGCAGTGGGGGATGGCGCGGCAGCCAATATCGGCTCCGGCGGGGTTGACCGCCAGCACCCGGTGCTCACGGTGGGGACCACTGCCGCCGTCCGCATGGTGGCAGCGGAGACACTGCCCCCTGTGCCACCCGGCCTGTGGGCGTACCGTGTGGATGCCGGACGCCATCTGCTTGGCGGGGCGACGAGCGAAGGCGGCAATATCTTCGCCTGGGCACGGGAGACGCTGCGCCTGCCGGACACATCAACAATTGAAAGCGAACTCGCTGCCCGCCCGCCAGATGGTCACGGCCTGACTTTCCTGCCGCTGCTGGCCGGGGAGCGCAGTCCTGGCTGGGCAGTGGATGCAGTGGGCGCTGTTCATGGGCTGCGGCTTTCGACTACGCCGCTCGACATCCTCCAGGCGGCGTTAGAGGGCGTGGCGCTGCGGTTGAGCATCATCGCGGAACGCCTGGGGCTGCCGGATGTCCCGGTGCTGGCAGGTGGCGGGGCGCTGGCGAGTTCCCCGGCGTGGGCACAGATCATGGCGAACGCGCTGGGCAGGCCGCTGCATATCATCGCGGCAGAAGAGGTCACGGGGCGCGGCGTGGCGCTGCTGCTCCTGGGCGCGCTGGACGGCTTCGAACCGCCACCCCCGCCGATACAGCGGGTTTTCCCGCCGGATTCCGCCGCTGCGACAATCTACCAACAGGCAAGAGAACGACAGACGCCGCTGTATGAACTGAGAATACACAATTGATCGCTTTGCTGGTCAGGCCAGCCATCTAATCATCAGAGGGAATCGGAAATGGCAGGGTGGAATCTATTCAAAAAGAAGCGGCAAAAGTGGGGGCTGGCGGTGGCAACCGAGCAGGCGCTGCACGCCCTCCAACAGGGCGAGGCCACAGATGATCCGTACCCCTTAAAGGCCGATGTCAGTCGCCCTCTACAGAAGGGATTCGTCGGCGTGCGGGATCGCTGGATTATAGCACTGAGTGAGACTGCGCCGGGGGAAATCCACCTGTCCATGAGTGATATTGGCGAGCGGCGCGAGCGCCAGTTGACACTGGATGTGTCTTCCGAAGCAGAACTCATCGCCGGGGTCGAATCGTGGCGAAGCCGGGTAGCATGGTGGCAAGGGCGGTTGTCGGTCTACCGGCTTCAGCCCGGCAGAACCTACCGCATCCTCCAGACCTTCACCGATTTTTATGGCAGTGTCTTTGAGGTTGGGCGAGAACTGATCTTCGAGGGTTGGAATTTCGTGCCGTATCATGGCGGCCATACGCTGGCCTTCCGGTCCACATCCATCTATCTTCAGGAAGATAACCAGAGTGACATCTTATGGAAATTTGACCTATATTTCGAGGAGCTGCTTACCCCCACGTAACAACCAGGGAATACCCCGGCAGACGGTGCTCTACAGAAACGCTCTGAACCCATCCAGCATCGCCTGACGCATGGTAGGCGTATACTGATGCCCGACTCCGGGGTAATTATCCACCAGCAAATGGTTGGACTGGCCGTACAGGGCATAAACCTGGCAGGTGTAATCCAGAATTTTCTCCACGCCCACCGCCGGGGAGAGCGGGTCGGCGTCGCCAATCAGAATGATCTGCGGGCGCGGCGCGGCCAGGCTCACCAGATGTTCCATGTCCAGGCCGGAACGCAGCACACCCGGCAGGTAGTAGTAAAAACTGTGGTAGAAGAAGTTGCCGGACGCCGCGAAATCGGCGTAGCGCGTCATCTGCGCGATGGGGATGACGACCTTCACCGCGTCATCCAGCGCCGCGACCCATGTCGCCCGTGACGCGCCCATGCTCATGCCGGTTGTGCCGATCCGCGCCGGGTCAACCTGGGGCAGACTGCGCAGGTAGGCCAGCGCCAGCAGGTCATCATGCACGATCATGCCCCACAGTGTTTTGCCTTCCCACAGGAACTGTTTAAACAGCGAGTGTTCCGTCTCACGGCCTGTTTCAAGCGTGCGTGCCGGCCCCTGCGACTGGCGTTCACCAAAGGCGTAGGCGTCAATCGCCAGGACGACATACCCCTGCGCGACCAGGGTATTTCCATCCGGGGTGGCATCCTCCGCCAGGAACAGGCCGTCTTTGCCGATAGGATACTTGCCACCGTGAAAGTGCTGGTAAAGCACTGCCGGGGCGGGGTCTTTCAGGCCGTCGGGGATGAGAAGAATGCCAGGAACTTCTGCCCCCAGCCCGTTCTCAAAGACAATCCGGCGCAGGGTATAGCCGTCTTCCTGTGTGATCCTGAGGGTTTTAACATGCGGGGAGAACGGCGGCGGAACATCGCCCATCAGTGCCCATAGCGTTTCCCGAATCTGCTGCCTGCTTTGCTGCCAACTTTCGAGCGTGTCCGGCACATTCATTTGTTGCATAGGTTGTTCCGCCTCATAGCAGACGACCACATCAGTCCCATTGAAAAATGTGGTCGTCCCGTTGTTCATTTATGCTGAAATGATACCTTTTTCAGTTAGTACCATTGCGTACCGATCAGCCTGAGTCTATTTCATCCCGGTGGTGGCGATGCCGCTGGTGATGAAGCGCTGCAAGAAAGCGAAGACTACCGTAATCGGCAGCAGAGTCAGCACGGTCATGGCTAAGATGAGTTCCCACTGGGTTTGCAGGTCGCCCTGGAATGAGTTCAGCCCGACTTGCAGCGTAAACAACTCGGTGCGGCTGAGCACGATGAGCGGCCACAGGAAGTCATTCCAGCGCCACATCACCGAAAAGATGGTGAGAACCGCCAGCGCCGGACGTGCCAGTGGCAGGATGATCTGCAGGTAGATGCGCCACTCGCTCGCCCCATCAATCCGCGCCGAATCGAGCAGTTCATCAGGGATAGTCAGCATATACTGGCGCAGCAGAAACACGCCGGTAGGGGTCGCCGCGCCGGGGACGATGACGCCGATCAGGTTGTTATTCCAGCCAATTTCGGTAATCACCAGATACACCGGAATGAGAATGACTGAAATCGGCACCATCAGCGTGCCAATCGTCACACCAAAAATCGTTTCGCGCCCCCGGAACTGGTATTTGCTCAGGGCGAAGGCCGCCATACTGTTGACCAGCAGCGTCAGCGCAGTAGCGGCCACCGTGACCACCACACTGTTGCCTAAATACAGCCAGAAGTTGAAGCGTGTCACCCCATTGGTGTAGTTTTCCACGCTGAAGTAGACGCTTTCTACGGGCTGGCGCTGGTTGATATTCACCTTGATGATCTCGTCCGGTTGGGCGGGGTCTATCATCTGCGCTTCAATCCCCACCCGGCGCACCTGGGCGAGTTCACGGGTCGTGCCATCCTCAAAGGTCACGGTGAACATTTGCAGCGGGTCATCATAACCCGGCACCGTGACAGACTCCTGCTGGTAAGGCAGGAAGCGCGGGGGGAAGCGCAGCAGTTCAGTGCGATCCTTGAAAGAAGATATGACCAACCAGATAATCGGCCCGAACATGAGCAGTGTGCCGAGCAGCAGGTAAAGATAAGTCGCAACATCGGAGAAGGCCAGCCGGTTCTTGCCGCGTGTATTCGTCAGAAAATTCAGCATGATGCCCCCCTTAGGCCAGGTTGCTCGTGCGACCCAGCCGGAGCTGGCCGACGGTCAGCAGCAGCAGGACACTTGCCATCACCAACGAGGCCGCCGCTGCCAGCCCGAATTCTCTGGTCTGGTTGGCGAAGCCGGTAGTATAGATATACTGCACCATGTAGGTTGTTGCGGTGCCGGGGCCGCCACCGGTAAAGGCGAATACCTGGTCAAAGGCCTGTACCGCTCGAATCAACGACAGCACCAGGACAACCAGCATAGTCGGCATCAATAAGGGGATGGTAATCGCCCGGAAGGCCTGCACCGATCCCGCGCCATCCATTGAAGCTGCTTCGTATAGCTCCCCAGGGATGGACTGTAATCCGGCCAGCAGAATCAGGGTATAGAACCCCATCTGCGCCCACACACTGATGATAATCACCCAGAACCGCGCCCAGTCTGCGTTAATCAGGAACGGCAGCTTTTCCCCACCCAGGCTGACAATAAGCGCATTCAACACGCCATCCTGCTGCAAAATCCACTTCCAGATGAGAGCGACGACTACCGGGGAGAGCAGCACCGGGTAGAAAAACACGCTGCGGAAGAACCCCCGCGCCCGGATGTTCCGGTTGAGGATTAAGGCCGTCATCAGCGAAACCAGCACCAGCAGCGCCACCTGCAAGATCACAAACGTGATCGTATTGGTCGCCGCCCGCCAGAAGAGGTCTTCCCGGCATGAATTCGGCACCAGGAAATCCTGGCAGGTAAACAGCCGGTTCAGGTTATCCATCCCCACAAACGGACGATCCTGTGGGAAGAGGCGCGGCCCGCCGGTAAAAGCGTAATAAAAATTCAGAATCATGGGGAATAAAATAAAAATGCCGAAGATCAGCAGATTGGGCAGTACGAAAATATAGGCCATGCCGCGCACACCCACGCGATTCTGAATGGGGTGCATGACGAAGTCCATCACGCTGACCATCGCATCATACAGCACCCGCAAGGGTGTAGTGAATATGTCGGCAGAGATAATTTTCTTTTGTTTTACCATGCCTTATTCCAATAAATAACTCATTTGCATAAAACATAGGGCAGGCTAACCTTAACCTGCCCTATATCTGCACAACTGTATGGTATTTTACTGGGCAGCCAGCGCGTCGTCCACGTCCTGCTGGAGCTGCGCCATCGCTTCATCCAGTGTGAGTTCGCCGGTGAGCACCTGCGTCAGGCGGTCACGAACCGGATTGTTGATAGCGAAGGCCTGGCCGCCGAACTGGAGTTCATACGCCTGATCGCTCAGTTTCGGCACTTCCGAAACGAAGACGTTCAGAGCAGCAGCGGCGGCGGCGTTATCGGTCTCATAGGTGAGTTCACCCAGGCCGAGGTGCGCCGGGAGGAAGAGAGTCTTTTCGGTGAAGGCTTTGAGCGCATCCACCGACGCGAGGTAATCCATCACGCGGGCAACTTCGGCAGGATGTTCGGTGTCGCCAAACGCCACCATGTAGGTGCCGCCGGGCATACCGGTGCTGCCGCCAGGGCCGGTGGGATTCGGGACAGCTTCCCAGTCAAAGGCGTCGCCTATGTCGCGGGCAAACGCGGCAATCTGCCAGCTACCGCTCATGTACATGACCAACTGGCCGTTGATGAAGTACGGGGCAGCAGCATTATAGGTACCACCGGCACCAATCCATACGTCAGCCGGTGTGATACTATCCGCGTGCCAGCCCATGAAAATTTCGGCCATCAGGCGGAACCCAGGGGTATCCATAGTGATCGTGCCGTCTTCGTTAAAGAAGGTCGCGCCTTCACTGAAGGCCGGGCCAGCGAAACGGTGGCCGCTGCGATCCATCGCAATTGCATACGGCGTCTCAGTAGCTTCAGCTACCTGCTGCGCAACGGCGGTCCATTCTTCCCAGGTCACGGCGTCGTTCATGTCACTGGGGACTTCAATACCGGCCTGTTCAAACAGGGTGCGGTTGATAAATGGCCCGGTGACGGTGAACTGATTCGGGAAGCCGTAAATCTGGTCGGTATCGTCGGCATTATACAGCGCGGCCAGCGCGGCAGCGGGGAAGCTGGCATCCCAGTAAGCGGCGTCAGCCACCAGCGGACGCAGGTCGAGGTATTTGCCCTTGAAGGCGTCAAAGTTGGTGACACGCGCCATATCCGGGCCTTCGCCGGCTTCGACCTGGACCGGGAGCAACTGCTGAATCCCGTTTGCATAGTCTACTTCATCCACCACCACCTTAATATCGGGGTTGGCAGCTTCAAACTCATCCAGCAGTCCGCGCAGCACTTCGCCTTCGTTGCCGTCGCTGTACCAGGTGATACGCAGCTCAACGGCGTCCTGCGCCAGGGCAGGCATAATCGAGATCAACAGTCCCATGACCACGACAAAAAATAGTGCTTTTTTCATTGTGTATGCTCCTATAGGGCTAATTGTGCATATATTTGGTTATCGGGAACATCGTGCAATCTTTCGTATAGGTTCCTCCTAGCGTTCTGGCGATATGATGGAGGTTGTCGGCACAAAAATATGCCGCCGTTCTTTGATGTGGGTTTCGCGGCTTCCGGCAGCCCCGGTGACATGAATGGGGCGGGTTTCCCGTTCCGGCAGAATCAACTCGATTTCTTCATAGGGCAGCCTGTAGTGGCCGGGGGACACAGCGATAGCTACTGTAATGTGATCTGGCTGCGCTGCCAGTTCGATGTGAACGGCAGCATAACCACCACGCCGATATTCCAGGGAGACGCCATCATCTTCAATTAAGTCGAAGGCACTGCTGCCATGTCCCGGATGCGGGAACAGGTAAACCTGGCGCAGGTCGTCAGCTTGTTCACCAGTGTAACGCATAGTCTTTCCCATCGGGATGATACCCCCCTCGCGGACAAGCAACGGGATGGCATCCAACTGCGCATCTACGGTTAGCATCTGCCCGCCAGTATACCACTCCCCAGAGTAGAAATCACACCAGTTCGTATACTTTGGCAGATAGATGGCCCGGCTGCGGGCGTTTTCGTGCAGCACACCCGCCACCAGCAAAAATGGCCCTAGCATGAAATCAAACGACTCGGTGTGACAGTGGGGATCGTGCGGGAAGTGATACACCATCGGGCGGGTGATGGGATGCCCGGTCTGCGCCGCCTCAAAGAACAGGCTGTAGAGATACGGGATGAGCCGGTAGCGGAAATGAATTGCCTCCCGAATCAGCGGCAGAACCTCCGGGTACATCCAGGGTTCGGTCACGCTGCCATCGGTGTTCCACGAATGGATGCAGAAGCGCGGCTGGAAAATGCCATTCTGCACCCAGCGTACCAGCAGTTCCGGCTCCGGCTTTGGCCCGTGAAAGCCGCCAACATCGTGCCCGCAGTTGGGCGCACCGGAAAGCCCCATGCCCAACCCCATCGGGATGTTATAACGAAGGTCATTCCAGGATGTCGTGTTATCCCCCGACCAGGTCTGTGCGTACCGCTGGATGCCGGGACTGCCGGAACGGGAAAGCAGGAATGGGCGCTCATCCGGGCGGTACTGCGCCAGCGCGTGGTAAGAAGCGTGGGCCATAAGCAGCGTTTGTAATGGACGGGCCAGCCCGATTGGGATGTTACCAGCGCCAAACCCGGCACAGCGGGCGGCGTCGTCCCAGATTTCAAACTCATTGTTGTCGTTCCACAGCGCGTCAATGCCGTAATTGAGTAGCTGCGCGACAATTTGTTCCTGCCACCAGCTATATCCGGCTTCACTGCTGAAGTCAATGTATGAACCGTCACCACTCTCGCCAGAGCCACCGCTCCAGAAGGTGCTGATCTGTGGCATGTTGGACTCAGCATCCCGGATAAAGCCACCGCGTTCAGCAACTTCGGCATACCTGGGGTGCGATTTAAGCAGATATGGCTTGATATTGGGCGCGAGCCGTATGCCCGCCGCGTGAAAATCGTCCACCATCGCCTGCGGGTCGGGGATACGTCCCCGATTCCAGGTAAAGACACACCGCTGGCCGTGTTCGTTGACGCTGTAGCCTGATGAGAGATGGAAGAGGTCACACGGAATGTCATGCTGGCGGCAGAGTAGGGCGAAGTGCTTCAACTGCTCTTGCGCGTCAGATGCCTCGGTGTACTTCATGGTCGAACCCAGGTAGCCCAGCGACCAGCGCGGCGGCAGAGCAGGCCGTCCGGTGAGCGCCGTGAACTTTTCGACCACTTCCGGGATAGTCGGGCCGTAGATCAGGTAGTAGTCAAGGTCGCCATCCGCCGCCTGATAACTGCGGTATTCGCCGCGAAAGCCGTCAATCTCCTTGCCCATGTCGAAAATCGTGGTGGCGAGATTGTCATAGAACAGACCGTAGGCAATGTTCAAGGCGGGGAGATAGGTGATATAAAACGGGAAATGCTTATAAAGAGGGTCGCTGGTTTCAGCGTTATAGCCGAGCGTGTCCATGTTGACCATGCGCATCCGCTGCCCGGCCTTATCCAGCGGGCCAGCCCGCTCCCCGAAGCCGTAATAGTGCTCGCCAGGGCGGCGCTTGAGATAGTGAAAGACCTCACGTCCAGCGCGGTTGTAGGCATAGCCGATGCGTTCAAGGTCGGCGGCAAACTCCTGCCCGGCGGCATCTGCCCATGCCAGAGCAAACTCACCGAGCTGCACAGTCAGGCGGAGTTGAGGTGTTTGTATTGCCAGCGTGCCGGGGTCCGTATGCGCAACTGGATATGCAGGGCACGGAAACGGCGAGAGATCGTCACGGGAGCGGCCTTCACGGGGCATATTTCCCCTGGCATCCACTACCATCCAGGTACGATCCAGGCGCGATGTACCGTCCGGGTGATGGCGCACGCGCACGAGATCACTTGCCAGGACATCAATCCGCACCTGTTCGCCGGCCTGCCCCCGGAATAGTAACCCGCCCTGCTCACTATGCTGATGTGTGACACCATTAAGAGGCGTAAAGCGCATATTTTTGCGTATTCTTTACTAATGCGCAATCTTCTGAACAAGCGTGCGCTGCATCATGTTATCGCTAACGTAATCGCTAACAATCATACCGCCATTGAAAAACAGTGTCAAGCAAACCGAGCATTTGCCGCTGACTGTTGACCTCACACTGTCGCCGCACCAGCACCAGGGTGTGCAAATTCGTCCAACCACTCTCCAACACCTGCCTTTTTTTCCTGCATAAGCCCTGAGACCACCCTTAAAGTGGGTATGTACCTGTGCCTATGCCTGGGTTATCCTTGATTCATGTCCCTCACTATAGAAAAGGGGTTGCCCGCATGAAGATCGCACTCATTGGATTTGGGAACGTCGGGCAGGGGTTAGCCCAGATTCTGTGCGAAAAAGCAGCCGTTTTGCAGGAATCACATGGATTTACACCGCAAGTTGTTGCCGTCGCAACCGGACGGCGAGGCACGCTCTATCACCCGGATGGCCTGAACCTGGAAGCGCTGTTAGTGGCCGCCAGTCGGGGGCATCTGGATTATTACCCGGAAACCGAGGGGTTATATCGCAACTGGCCGGTGCCGGAAATCATCCGCCAGAGTCAGGCAGATGTCGTTGTAGAGGTCAGCCCGACTAACCTGGAGACAGCTCATCCCGCGCTGGATTACTGCTACCTGGCGCTGGAACATGGCAAGCACCTGGTGCTCGCCAACAAAGGGCCTGTTGTCCTGGCTTACCATGAACTCAGGAAACGTGCCCGGCAGGCAGGCAAGCAGATTCGCTTTGAAGGGACGGTTATGGCTGGCACTCCGGCGCTGCGTACCGGCATCCAGAATCTGGCTGGGTGTTTCGTGTTCGCTGTGCGGGGTATCCTCAACGGTACGACCAACTACATGCTCACCCAGATGGAGAACGGCCTGTCATACAACGCGGCGCTGGCGCAGGCACAGCAGCTTGGCTATGCCGAAACCGACCCCAGCGGTGATGTTGAAGGCTGGGACGCGGCGGCCAAAGCGGTGATCCTGGCACAATCGCTTTTCGATGCCCAACTGAGCATTGACCAGCTTGAGGTCGAAGGAATCACCCATCTTACGCCCGGCGACATCCGGGATGCGCATCAGGCTGGCGAACGCTGGAAACTTATCGCCCAGGTCATGCCCACTGGCGGCAGTGTGAAGCCTGTGCGGCTGCCGCTTTCCGACCCATTGGCGCATGTCTCCGGCGCAATTAACGCCATCACCTATACCACCGACCTGTTAGGCGAAGTTACGCTGATCGGCCCTGGCGCGGGTCAGATGACTACCGGCTTCGCGCTGCTTTCTGACCTGCTCGACATCCATCGTACCATGTGATGAAGTCCTCTATCCATGCCACCAATTGAAGCCGCCGGGAATACAGCTGTCTGTCTATCCCGGCGGCGATTTGTTAAAAATCCACCGTTATAGGAAAATCTATAAGGTAGCAACCATATTATGGCTATATAATGAGAAAAGCTCGCCCTAGATTCTGGCTGAGCATTTCTGAGCACAACCGAATGTTTGTACAGAAAATATCCAGTAGCGTGGTATGCCCGATGCTAGACAAAACCCAGGAAAAAAAACACGTGAATGAAAAGAGCATTATTCTGGTCGTGGAAGATGATCTCACGCTCCGCGACGGCATTCGTGAAGTCCTCGTCCTGGAGGGATACGAGATTCTGGTCGCGTCGAATGGCATTGAAGCGCTGGATGTCCTCAATAACCTCTCTCTCGTGCCAGACCTCATCATTTCTGACATTATGATGCCCAGAATGGATGGTATTCAGTTCTTTGGCGAGGTTCGCAAAGACCCGCGCTGGCTGATGCTGCCATTTATCTTCCTGACTGCCAAAGGGGATAAAGCCGACCAGCAGTTTGGTTTCCGGTTAGGGGTGGATGATTACGTCATCAAGCCCTATGACCCGCCCGATCTGCTGGTACGAATCGGCGCCCGTTTGGAGCGCCATCGTTTCCTGCGCCAATACTATACCGGCATGATGGATCGCCTCAAAAAAGAAATCCTCATTATCCTCAACCATGAATTCCGCACGCCGCTCACATTCGTCGTCGGTTACGCCGACCTGCTCAAAAGCAGCGACCTTTCCACGCTCGACCCGGAAGACATCATCGCATATATCAGAGGGATTGGTTCCGGGGCGGAAAGGCTCCGGCGGTTGATTGAAAACTTCATCACCCTGGTTGAACTCCAGACGGAAGATGCTCAGAAGACTTTCGCCTGGCGCAAAGGCCCGATTGAGAGCCTCGAAACGGTGGTGCAGGCCGCGTGGAGACATATCAACCTGTTTGAACCGGCTGAGCATCACCTGATTGTTGAGCCTATGAACAAAGTCCCGACCTTTGTCGGGGACGGAACATATCTGCAAATCGCGGTGGCACAGTTGCTTTCCAATGCGGTGAAGTTTTCCCCGCCTGACCAGCCGATCACGGTGGGGGCAGTGGTTGATAATAATCACGTTCGCCTGTGGGTTAAAGATCGTGGGCGCGGCATTCCAACACGGGAACTGGCCCGTATCTGGGAGAGTTTCTACCAGGTTGACCGCACGCAGTATGAAGACTCCGGCACAGGCGCTGGCCTGGCGATTGTGGCCGGGATTCTGCGGCTGCACGGCGGCGAAGTAGAGGTACTGAGCGGCCTGGGCGAGGGCAGCATTTTCTCGCTGATTATCCCGTTGGTCGGGCTGGAGTCCCTGAAGATTTAACACCGTGTTGCCACGCCCCGGGCCTGACCTCTTATGTTGAGCGATGCGAACAGGGTTTTAAACCCCTTGCGCAAGCAAGAGACTTCCTTCAAGTACGGTCCTCCTGACCGCAAAGACAGTCACCACAAATGACCGGCGCATAACCCTGCCGAGTCAGGTATAATAGGCCTCATACCGAGTGCCGATGACTTACCCAAGAGAAAGAACACATGGCGAAGCTGAATCCCCGTGAATTTGACCAACTGGTAGACCAGATCACCCAGCAAGTGGTATCGAAACTGACCACTGGCGGCAGCCCGGCGGGGGCACCATCCAGTACCTGCAATTGCCCGGATGGGCGCTGCGTGCGTGATTGCAGTGACCGCGTCAAACAGGTGGTCGCCAACGGCGCGGGGCGCATCACCTCCAGCCTGGGGTATATCCCGCGTGACCTGAGTATCGCCCGCCTGATTGACCACACGCTGCTCAAGCCGGATACCAGCGCCGGGGAAATCCGCCAGCTTTGCCAGGAAGCGCGAGAATATCATTTTGCGTCGGTGTGCATCAACAGCGCCTACGTGCCGCTGTGCGCCGATTTGCTCAAAGGCAGCGACGTGGCGGTATGTACCGTCGTGGGCTTCCCGTTGGGGGCATCCCCGGCGGAGGTAAAAGCCTATGAGGCGCAGCTCGCCATCCAGAACGGCGCGACTGAGATTGACATGGTGCTGAATATCGGCACGCTCAAGAGCAATGACCTCAAGGGGCTGTACCACGATATTTCGACAGTGGTCAAGACCTGCCATGCGCATAACGTGATCTGCAAAGTCATCCTGGAAACCTCCAAACTCACTGACGAGGAAAAGGTGGCCGCTTGCCAGGTGTGCAAGATGGCCGGGGCGGATTTCGTCAAAACCAGCACCGGGTTTGGCGGCGGCGGCGCGACGGTCAACGATGTCGCGCTCATGCGCAAGGTGGTTGGGCCGAACATTGGGGTGAAAGCATCCGGCGGCGTGCGCAACTTCCAGGATGCGCAGGCGATGGTCAAGGCCGGGGCGACGCGCATCGGGGCCAGCGCCGGGGTAATGATCGCCAAAGCGGAACGCGGCGAGACGGTAGACGGCGGCGGCAAGGGATATTAGAACACAGAGTGCCGAGTAAACATCAGGGACGTACTTCTGTACATCCGTCAGGAGATCTCACGGATAGGTCGCACTCGGACAGTACATAGCATTCTCTGCCAGGGGACTCCATCCCCCGATGGCGGTCACACTCACATAACCAGAGAGGCGACACAGATTGGCGACGGTATCCCAGATCATCCAGCGGCGAAAACGACGGCGGGCGCGGCGTAAGGAACGCGCCGGGCGTGGGCGCTGGCTGGGTATGGCACTGGCCGTCCTTGTGCTGCTGCTGGTCGTCGCCCCGATGGGTGTCGCCGTAGGCGGGGCGCTGCTGGTCTACCAGACAGCGGTGCGCGACCTGCCCTTACCCCAGGATACTGTCGAAATCGGCGCGGCGGCGGGGCGTACCCAGCTCTATGACCGCAGCGGCCAAACCCTGCTCTTCACAGCGGAAGGCGTGCCGGGCAGTGGCACCTGGCTGCGGCTGGAAGAACTCCCGCCGTATGTCATCCAGGCCACGCTCTTAATGGAAGACCCCGATTTCCTCACAGCGACGCGCTTCAATGTCGTCAGCACCTTCAGCAGGCTGTGGGATAACCTGCTCAATGGCCCGCTGCCGGTTGACCCCTCGCTCACGGCGCGGTTGGTGCGCAATGTCATCGCACCGCCCGGCGAGTTCCCCACCAGCGACAGCCGGGGGCGCGAGATCGCTCTGACCGCAGAGATCAACCGGCGCTATACCCCGGAAGCCATCCTCGAATGGCACTTAAACACCAACACCTACGGCAACCAGACCTTCGGCATCGAATCCGCCGCGCAGGTCTACCTGGGTAAGAATGCCGCCGACCTGACGCTGGACGAGGCGGCGCTGCTGGCGGCCATTCCACCGGCCACGCAGTACAACCCATTTGATAACGAAATCGCGGCGCGGGGACGGCAGCGTGACCTGCTGCGTCTGCTGGAAGTCAACGGCTTTATCACCACCGACGAGTACGAACGCGCATTCGCCACGCAGACGGTCATCCAATCGGGCGCGGGGCAGCCCTACCAGATCGCGCCGGAGTTCGCGGCCTACGCCCGGCGGCAGGCGCAGGACATCCTGGACAACCTGGGGCGGGACGGTGAGCAGTTAGTGGCACGCGGCGGCGTGAAAATCATCACGTCGCTCGATCTCGACCTCTATTACCAGTCGGAATGTGCGCTGCGGATTCATCTTTCACGGCTGACGGGCAATCCAACGGCCAATACAACCCTGACCAATGACATCTGCCAGAGCGCGGCCTATCTGCCGCCAATCACGGACTCACCAGGAGTCAGCCCGCCCGATAACGGAGGGATCGCCGTCATTGACGTGGGGACCGGCGAAATCAGAAGTCTGGTGGGGCAGGTGACGGCGCTGGCCTACCAGCCCGGCCCGACGCTGAATCCATTCGTCTATTTCACCGGCTTCGTGAACGGACTCTACAGCCCTGCGACGATGGTGCTGGACATCCCGCGCACCTTCCCCGGCAGTATCGAGGGGCTGATCTACACACCAACCAATCCCGATGGACGTTTCTGGGGGCCGCTCAACCTGCGCGACGCGATGGGCGCGGGGCTGCTCCCGCCCGCCGTGCAGGTTGTCCGCACTGAAGGCCTGGATAGTATGCTGGCGATTGCCCACCGCATCGGCCTCAACAGCCTGAGCGAAAACGCCCGCTATGACCTCTCGCTGCTGGAACGCGGCGGCGAAGTCTCCCTGCTCGATATGACGTATGCCTATTCGGTGTTCGCTTCGATGGGCCAGATGCGCGGCGTCCCGGTGACTCCGGTAGGGCAGAACTACCGCCAGCGCAGCCCAACCGCCGTGCTGCGGATTGAAGATACTGCCGGGAATACCCTCTGGGAGTACACACCGGAGCAGGTGCGGCTCAACCAGGTGGGGGTTTTCCCCGCCGAACTCGGTTATCTCGTGAACGACATCCTCGCGGATAACAGTACCCGCCGCTCCATCCTGGGCGAGAACAACTTACTGGAACTGCCGCGTCCAACGGCGGTGGTCAATGGCCTGACGAGTGACCGCGTGGACGACTGGACGGTGGGCTATACGCCCTATCTGGTCGTGACGGCCCATATTGACCGGAGTGACAGAGCGCCACTTTCACTGGACACTTACGGCATGGACGGCGCGGCGGCGGTATGGCGGGCGGTGCTGGAATACGCGCATGTCCGCGATAGTCTCCCCGCCAGTGGATGGGAACGGCCTGAGGGCGTCGTCGAACGCCTCGTCTGCCAGCGATCCGGCCTGCTGCCTAACGGCACTTGCGATACCCGGCGCGAGGTCTTCCTGGCGGCGGCGCAGCCTACAACAGTTGATACCTACTGGCAGGCGGTCAAAGTCAACAGCCAGACCGGGCAGCGTGCCACTGCCAACACCCCGGCAGGCTTGCAGGTCGAGCGGGTATACTTTGTGCCGCCAGCGGAGGCTGCCGACTGGTGGAAAGCCAATAACCTGCCTGCCCCCCCCATCGAATACGACACGGTAAGTCTGCCGGAACTGCTCGGCTCCGTTCAGATTTTGCAGCCAGCCCGTCTCGCCTATGTAGGCGGCGTGGTGGATGTACGCGGTTCGCTCGACCCGACCAACATGCAGTATTATTCCCTGGCCTATGGGCAGGGACTCAACCCCGACCAGTGGATTCAGATCGGGGAGCAGCAGACAACCTTTGTGGGGGGAACAAACCTCGGCACGTGGGATACGACCGGCCTGGACGGCCTGTACGCGCTGCGTCTGAGCGTCGTCCGCAACGATAATTCTGTTGAAACCAGCATTGTCGAGGTCACGGTGGATAATATCCCGCCGCAGGTGACACTGACCGCCGGGGAGTTGGAGCAGGTATTCCGCTGGCCGGGCGATACGACCATTCCTCTGGAGGCCACCGTGCTGGATGTGAGCGTGACCCGTGTCGAGTTCTTCCACAACGGCCAACTGCTCGGCAGGGATACCGAATGGCCGTATGGCTTCACCTGGGACATCACCCGCACCGGGGCGGAAACGTTCACCGCTGTCGCCTTCGACCAGGCCGGGAACAGCGGCGTCGGCGAAATCACCGTCGAGGTCGTGCGGAGCGAGGGGTAAGGCGCTGGTCGTCAGCCAACACCGGTCTTAGAGGAAAAACCGGCATCAGATACCGATGTCACACAAGCGCGTTCATTGGTGTAGGGCGTCATGTTCCAGACTGCAACGGTCATGCCTTGTGGTAAAATGATCTTGAGATGATGCGGAGAACTGAAGATGGTTTCTGTACGTGCAGTTTATCATAACGGTCAACTCCACCTGCTTGATCCCGTTGATCTGAATGACGGTGAAGAAATCCTCCTGCAAATTGTTCCCAAACGGCCATCTGTGCGTGAACTGATCGGTGACATGCTGGCGACAGTTGAGCAGAAAG
>JACKCG010000030.1 GCA_020634135.1 Anaerolineaceae bacterium
TGTGGGCGGCAGCGGGCTGCACCGCATTGACTGGTCGGTGCCGCACTTCGAGATTGGCTACTGGGTGCGTGCCAGCCTGGAAGGGCAGGGATACGTCACTGAAGCCGTCAATGGCATCACCCATTTCGCTTTTACCGCCCTGAGCGCAGAACGGGTGGAAATCCGCTGCGATGTCCGCAATGAACGCAGCGCCGCCGTTGCCCGCCGTGCCGGGTTCAAGCTGGATGGCTGTCTGCGCCACGACGCACGGGGGGCACAGGATGAACTGCGCGATACTTATGTATTCTCTAAAATCCGGGGGGAATGATGCCCGCCGCCAACGGGCAGGCTGTGTGCGCCGAAATTCTGCTAGAAGAACAGGAGTTTGCCGGGCTGTTTAGCCCACCGGACGCGCCTGCCGGGTATGCTCTGGTGGCTGCTATGCGACTTCCCGATTAAGCGCCGCCGAAACATTGACTCCCTCCCAGCCCCATGTTACATTGTGGTTTGTGGTATGATGGGGACTCGTTCCAGAAAGCGCCTGCTTTTATAACATCCCTGGGACGAAAACGGCTTCATGGCCGTTTGCCTTTCTGTCTTTATAGGTTGCACTCTGGCTGTACCTGGGCTGCGTTCAGTGCCACGCCAACCCCCGACTGAAGCATTTTCACCCGTATCCCTCTTTTATCCTACGGGCGGCCCACGACATTCAAGTGCAGGAGTAAAATGGTATGACCGCTGACTTTATCTCACGTATTATTGGCATGATTGTCTTCGCCCTGATCGGCGCTCGTCTGGGCGCGGAAACCGCCCCCGCTTTCGGCCTGGCCGAAACCAGCACATCGCTCATCTTCTCCCTGGTAGGTATCCTCTTTGGGTTGATCCTGACACCCTGGATTACCGTGCGCCCGATGCGCGGTCTCCCCAAGTTGATTAACGAAATGCCGGTGAGCATCCTGCTCATCAGTTTCCTGGGGTTGGGGCTGGGGTTGTTCTTAGGGCTGCTGCTCACCTACCCGCTCTCACTTTCTGTGCCGGATGAACCGACCTTTGTTCCGGTTATTATCACGCTGCTCATCGGATACACCGGATTCGCTATATTCCACGCACGGGCGCGGGACATACTGAGTCTGGTCGGCGATTCGGTTGGAAGACGCGCCAAATTACGGATGATTACCGGTGCGGAACGCCAGATTTTGCTGGATACAAGTGTGCTCATTGATGGGCGCATCGTGGAGATCGCCCGCACTGGCTTCCTGGGTGGGATGCTGATCGTCCCCCGGTTTGTGATCGCCGAACTGCATCAGGTGGCGGATTCATCCGACGCACTGCGGCGCAAACGCGGCCAGCACGGGCTGGAAAAACTTAATGAACTCCAGCGCGATGACAATATCCCTTTTAAGGTTATTGAAGATGACATCCCTGAAACCCATGAAGTGGATAACAAACTGGTGGCGCTGGCGCTCCAGATCAACGCGCTCATTATCACCAACGACTATCCCCTCAACCGGGTAGCAGAAGCCCAGGGCGTGACGGCGCTCAATATCAATCTGCTCTCGAACGCGGTGCGGGCGCAGTACCTGCCCGGTGAAACCTTCCCGCTGCGGGTCATACAGGAAGGCCGTGAGGAAGACCAGGGTGTTGGGTATCTGGTAGATGGCACAATGGTCGTGATCGAAGGCGGCAAGATGTTCCTGGATCGCACCATCGAAGTGACGGTCACGCGCTTTATCAACACCCCGGCAGGGCGCATGTACTTCGCTATCCCGGTTGACCGCTGAGAAGGCAGCCAGGTGTAATCATGCCAGTTGCCGCAGAAGGATATGTACCGGTGACCTGGCACTATCCCGGTAAAGCTGCGCAAATAGCAAGCGAGGCGAGTTTTGAAGGCTCGCCTCGTGCATCACTTACCCGCATGACTTTGAGGAGTCTGCTGTAGGGTAGAGAAATAACCTGTCTTAAAGTCCGGTTTCTGCGGCTCAATGGCCTAATGAATAGCTGCGCCCGATATAGTGCTGCGCATGGGCAAAGGCCAGTAGTTCCTCGCGGAAATTCGGGTGGGCGATATTCACCAGCGCATGAACCCGCTCCGAAATCGAGCGCCCGTACAAATCCGCCACACCATATTCCGTCACGATACAATGCACATCATTCCGGCTGGTTGTCACGCCCGCGCCTTCTTTGAGGTGCGGGACAATCCGGCTCATGGTATCGTTTTTGGCCGTGCTGGGGAGCGCGATAAATGTCTGCCCATCCTTGCTGCGGGCCGCGCCGCGCA
>JACKCG010000031.1 GCA_020634135.1 Anaerolineaceae bacterium
CATCGTTCCCCGGCTGATGATGTCCCAGTAGAACTGCACCGAATCATCAACGATGGAAGAAAGATCGCCAATCACCAGGTACAAGTGGGTGATATGCTTCGCGCCATTCTGGTTGCCATAGCGCAGGGCGATCTCCAGGATACTCTGGGTGACAGAAAGCTCATGCATGTTCCGGGCCTGACATTGCTCCTTGCTGAAGTGAATGATGAAACATTAAAATAAATCTCTATCAACAAAATTATAGTCGGTCTGGCGGGTAATGTTAGCTGAGGAATGTCACGCTGTCTGCTAACGGCTGTCACTGCCATCCCTGAAAAGCAGATGGGCGTTCACGTTACCGAGGTAATGAATCCGCAAGAATATCCGATATAATGAGGGGTATCCTGTCCAAAGGTATGTGAAGTGTAAGGATGGTGCTGGATGAATATTCTCAAGCGGCGGCAAGAAGAAGAACAGATGAAGAAAGCCAACCGCCTGCCACCCGGACAATCGTTGACCAATAAGTTCCCTGTGCTGACTTACGGGCCGAATCCGCCGTTCGACCCGGCAACCTGGGACTTGCGTGTCTTTGGCGAGGTCGAGAACGAGATGCGCTGGAGCTGGGCGGAATTCCTGGAACTCCCGACGACGACGATCACCACCGATATTCATTGTGTGACGCGCTGGAGCAAGTTCGATACGCAGTGGGAAGGTGTGCTATTCCGTGACTTCATGAACCTGTTCGGCGTCAAACCGTCGGCTAAATTCGTGATCGCGCACTGTGATTACGGCTATACCACCAACACACCACTGGAAGCGATGCTGGACGACGATGTGCTGCTGGCGTATAAGTATGCTGGCGACTGGTTGGAACCCGATCACGGCGGCCCGCTGCGGACATTGGTGCCGAAACTCTACTTGTGGAAGAGCGCCAAATTCCTGCGGGCGCTGGAATTCAGCCCGGTGGATAAGCCCGGCTTCTGGGAGCGCGGCGGCTACCATAACACGGGCGACCCCTGGCAGGAGCAGCGGTTCCAGCATAACGGGCGGTTTTAATCCGGGGTGCAGCGGGGTGAGGCGTATCATGAGCCTCACCCTTTTTGTATAATAGGCTCATTGTTCGCTATGCTCCAACCGGATTTACATGGATACGACCTTTCTTTCGCGATTGAGCCGCCTCATTGAACAGCGTGTGGGGCTGGCGGCGAACGACCAACTTCGCTCCAGCCTGGAGGCCGCGCTGCCCGAACTGGTTCAGGGAACGCCGGAAGCCTTTCTGCGCCGTCTGCAAACCGCACCGGAAACCGTCGCAGAATGGCAGGCATTGGTTGATGCGGTCACAATTGGCGAAACCTATTTTTACCGCAATCAGGCACACTTTCAACTCCTCACCCAGCGTATTCTGCCGGAGATTATCCAGCAGCGCCGGCAAGTCGGCGATTTAACCCTGAATATCTGGAGCGCAGGCTGCGCCACCGGGCAAGAACCGTATTCGATTGCGATGGTGCTGCGCGAACTGCTGCCGGATGTGTCTCGATGGTCTCTCAACCTGATTGGGACTGACATCAACGCCCATGCCCTGGAAGGCGCCCGCCAGGGGCACTATCGCCAATGGTCATTCCGGCATAACGACGAAGGGCTGCGGCAGCAGTATTTCAGCACGACTCCGCAGGGCTTCCAACTGCGCCGCGAAATCCTGGATATGGTGTCATTCCGCCAGGCGAATCTGCTGGCCGGGCCGCCATTTTCGCAGGCTGATGTGATATTCTGCCGAAATGTGCTGTTGTACTTTGATGAACCGCACATTCAACAGGCCGAAGCGATTCTCCTGGGAGCGCTCAAACCCGGCGGATGGCTGTTCCTGGGGGAGGCGGAAGTGATTCACTCGGAGCGTGAGCGCTGGGTGACGCACGTATTCCCCGGCACGGTGGTTTACCAGCGCCCGGCGCTAAAAGCGGAAGAACCGTTCACAATCCACACAGTGCCTGATGTGCCCCGGGTGCCAGCTTTCAAAACGCCGCCTGTTCCATTGGAGGGCTACACTGAAGCGGTGGCTGCGCTGCGTGCCAAACGCTATGACGAAGCTGAGCGTATTCTGGCACGGCTCTTAGAGCAGCAGCCTGAACATGCTGCGGTTCACCTGCTGCTGGCAACGATCTTCGCCAATCGTCAGGCGCTGCCGGAAGCCCACGCGCACCTCGATACGGCG
>JACKCG010000032.1 GCA_020634135.1 Anaerolineaceae bacterium
TCAGAAAAGGCTATTTTGTATAGAGTGAATTTGATGCGATTGCCCTGGGATTCCCAGCCTCACAAATTGCGATTCGCCGCAATCCACGTTACACTCCCCAGCTATTCTCAAGAATACAACTGACGTTAGGCCGTTTCGATCCTTCTGCCATCAGGCGGTGGGCTTAGATTCACTGTTTATAACAAGGGAGTTTCTTATGTCTGATTCCGTGATTCGCTTCGATTTACCACAGTCCGAGATACCCAAGGCCTGGTACAACATCCAGGCGGATCTGCCGCGCCCACTGCCGCCGGTACTGCACCCCGGCACGCACCAGCCTGTCGGCCCGGATGATCTGGCCCCGCTCTTCCCGATGGAACTCATCATGCAGGAAGTCAGCCAGGAACGTTATATCCCGATCCCGGAAGAAGTGCGGGAGATTTACAAACTGTGGCGGCCAACCCCGCTGCTGCGGGCGCGCCGGTTGGAAAAACTGCTCGACACCCCGGCCCACATTTACTATAAATACGAAGGCGTCTCCCCCAGTGGCAGCCACAAACTGAACACCGCCGTTCCCCAGGCCTATTACAACAAGATGGAAGGTGTCAAAGGCCTGACTACTGAAACCGGTGCCGGTCAGTGGGGGACAGCGCTTTCGATTGCCTGCAACTTCTTCGACATGGAATGTGTCGTCTACATGGTCAAGATCAGTTACCAGCAGAAACCCTACCGCCGGGCGATTATCCAGTCCTTCGGCGCGACCATCCACCCCAGCCCCAGCGACAACACCCAGGCCGGGCGCAGCATCCTGGCAAAAAACCCGGATAGCACCGGCTCGCTCGGCATCGCCATCAGTGAAGCGGTGGAAGCGGCAGTTGCCAGCGGCGGCAAATACAAATACTCGCTCGGTTCGGTACTGAACCACGTCCTGACACACCAGACGGTGATCGGGGAAGAATCGCTCAAACAGATGGAACTGGCCGGGGAATACCCCGATGTGGTGATTGGCTGTGTGGGCGGCGGCAGCAACTTCGCCGGGATCGCGCTGCCTTTCGTGCGTGAAAACCTGACTAACGGCAGGAAAACCCGCATTCTCGCCGTTGAACCCGCTGCCTGCCCCAGCCTGACACGCGGCACGTATGCTTACGACTTCGGCGATACAGTCGGCCTGACGCCGCTTGTCAAAATGTACACGCTGGGCAAGGACTTTGTGCCACCCCCGCTGCACGCCGGCGGGCTGCGCTATCACGGCATGGCGAGCATTCTGTGCGAACTCTATGACCAGGGCTTGATTGAGGCGCGCGCCATCCAGCAGATGGAAACCTTCAGCGCCGGGTTGCAGTTCGCCCGTTCTGAAGGCATCGTGCCAGGGCCGGAGCCGACCCACGCGATTGCGGCTGTCGTGCAAGAGGCGCTGGCAGCCAAAGCGGCTGGCGAAAAGCGCACGATTCTCTTCAATCTGTCGGGGCACGGCCACTTTGATATGTCGGCCTATGAAGCGTACCTGGGCGGCCAGCTCAGCGACTACGAATACCCGCAGGCGGAGATTGAGGCCGCAAAGGCTGCCCTGCCACAGATTTAGCGGCTGTTCGCCAGGCTCGATAGAGACTACACCCTCTGCCGAACCGCACGGCTGTACACTTTTACGGCAAGACGGACTGCCTTTGATACGCGCCGTAAAAATGTGCCCGCTCCTCAGCCCCTACCTCAAAACCCTTCTCCCATGCACACAATTGGGAGAAGGGCCGGGGGATGCGGGCCTTAATTGTGACATTCCCAGTCGCAGTGGCGGAACATAACAAAAGTTTCATACAAATATAAGGTCAGAATGCCCCCGAAAAATTGACAACCTAATCCGCATTTCTTATACTCTTAACTCTGGTTAGCCCGCCGTCAAATTCCCGTTAGGAGCGATAACCTTGCTACCCTACTTACGATTCCTGATCCTGCTCATCTGGAGTGGGCTGGTGTTATCGGGTGTATCCGCGCAGAACACCGCGCAATTAACCGTCGGGGATCCTCCGGTGGCGACC
>JACKCG010000033.1 GCA_020634135.1 Anaerolineaceae bacterium
GCCGCCACCGCCATTTCCGGCAAAGCCCAATCGCGGCGGCATCACGGTCTTGCCCAGGGCCAGTTGACGGAATGCGGATTCAACGGCCGTGATCGCCGCCTCCATCGTCAAAACCGATTCAATATCGTGTTGATTCAACCAAATCGCCATACCGGTTCCTTTTGATCACCACGAAGGCACGAAGATTAGAAGAAAAACTTCGTGTCCCTTCGGCGTTGCTCAGGACAAGCCTTCGTGTCTTCGTGGTTTCCGTTAGATTCGCTCAAACCGCGCCTGGAAAAAGCGCAGATACTGCGGCTCATATACCATCTTCAAGCCGTGCGTTTGCTCGCGGTTGTCATAAATTGCCTTGACCGACTCCGCTACCACGTCCATGTGCGCTTGCGTGTACACCCGGCGTGGAATCGTCAGCCGCGTTAGCTCCAGCGCCGGATAACGATGGTCGCCCGTTTTCGGGTCACGCCCGGCGCTGACCACGCCCCGTTCCATGCTGCGCACCCCGGAATCCAGGTACAACTCCGCCGCCAGCGTTTGCGACGGGAACTGATTTTGTGGGATGTGTGGGTAAAAGCGTTTCGCATCCAAAAAAATGGCGTGACCGCCCACTGGCTGCACAATAGGAACGCCCCAATCCGTCAGCAGTTCGCCCAAGTAGCGCACCTGGCCTACCCGCGCTTGCACATGCTCATCTTGCACTGACTCAACGATGCCTAATGCCAACGCTTCCATGTCACGCCCAGCCATGCCCCCATAGGTGTGCAGCCCTTCGTAAACCACCACCATGTTCCGTGCCAGGTCAAACACATCTTCGTGATTCACTGCCAGCCAGCCGCCGATGTTCACCAGATTGTCTTTCTTGGCGCTCATCCACGCGCCATCTGTGTAGCTGCAAAACTCTTTCAGGATAGCGGCAATCGGTTTATCAGCATACCCCTCTTCCCGCTCTTGAATGAAGAAGCAATTTTCCACCATGCGTGTGGCGTCCAGATAAACGCGGATGCCGTGCCGGTCGCACAATTCGCGCAGGGCGCGGACATTAGCCATGCTCACCGGCTGCCCACCGGCCATATTCACCGTACCCGCCAGGCTGATGTAGGCAATATTATCTGCTCCTTCGCGGTCAATGAGCGCCTGTACTTTATCCAGGTCTACATTGCCCTTGAACGGGTGCAGGCTGGTCGGATCGTGCGCTTCGTCAATAATGACATCGACAAAGGTGCCACCAGCCAGCTCCTGATGCAGCCGCGTGGTGGTGAAGTACATATTGCCGGGCACAAATTGTCCCTTTTTGATGACGGCCTGGCTAATAAGGTGTTCCGCGCCGCGCCCCTGATGCGTGGGCACAATGTAGCGGTAGCCGTAGTAAGTCTGGATGGCTTCTTCCAGATGGTAGAAGTTGACGCTGCCCGCATACGCTTCGTCGCCCAACATCATGCCCGCCCATTGGCGGTCGCTCATGGCGCTGGTGCCGCTGTCGGTGAGCAGGTCAATGTACACGTCGGCAGAGCGCAGCAGGAAGGTGTTGTAGCCAGCATCTGCGGCTGCCTGTTCTCGCTGTTCGCGGCTGATCATGTGAATGGGTTCAACCATTTTGATTTTCCAGGGTTCTGCCCAGGAACGGCGGCCAAACTGTTGCCCCATTGTTTGAGGAATGTGATGATCTGTCATGTTTTCTCCTTATGGTTTGAATACACTGATGAACATTAACTTCATGTTCTGTCGCTATTTTACGCCTATAGTTGATATTGGCCTGGTTTGAGTATCACGGCCGTTTCTCCCGGTAAAATCACTTCTGCTGTTGTGTTGTCAGGAACGGTGAGGTTGAGTTGGAAACGGCCGTTCTCAACCCGCCAGTCCACCTCAATCATCCCGTGCGGAGTGGGGAAAGTGCCGCGTGCCCAGGCCAGGTCTGCCGG
>JACKCG010000034.1 GCA_020634135.1 Anaerolineaceae bacterium
TACCCGGACTCATATCCGCGCTTAACGATCTTTCGGCAGGCGATATCCTGACCACGCAACTGACAGAGAGCTATGCAGCAGACGGTACGTCCCCGACACTGAGTCAGGCCATCTTCCTGATTCAGCAATTCCTGTACGAGCGCTCCACTTCAGGCGCGACTGTTACCGTTAAAAAGCTGGACGGCAGCACAACCGCAGCAACGCTGACGCTGGATGACGACACGGCACCGACCAGTATCACCAGGGCGAGCTGATGAGTAGTGGCCATACAATCACCCTGGGGATAGGCACACCGGCAGGGATAGCAGAGTTTCTAACCTTCGGGCTTGGGATTGCCGAAGTTGTCGTTGTGACCGGTGGGCTATATGGTGAAATATCAGTCTACGCAAATATGGCTGGGTCGATTAGCTCGTCATCGCTTGTTAGTGGCGCCATATCAGCTAGCCCGGCAATGACCGGAATAATCGAGGCGAATAACTGATGTCTCTAATAATATATGCCGGAAACAACAATGTTGTTGAGCTGACCGGATTAAAGAACAGCATAACCGATTCCATAGATACGGGCGCAACGGTCAATGTCACTATTAAAGACGCAAGCGGGGCCGAGGTTTCAGGGGATGCGTGGCCAAAAAGCATGTCGCACGTATCAAGCGGGCTTTATCGGGCAACACTAGACTACGACTTAATTATTGATACGCCGTCAGTTATCACAGTGGTCATCGACGCTATTGGATCTGGTGGAGAGGTGGGCCACTGGGAGATTCCAGCGCGAGCTATAGTCAGGAACGCGTAATTTTTCATGTGGTAGGGATTAGTGTATCCCCGCCCAGGCAAGAGGCAAAGGCAATGGCAGCAAAATCAAGCGCAAGGGGCCTGGGGGCGAAGGTTCGCAATCGCGATATAGACCAGACAGGTGTAATAGACACGATTGCAACCAACTCAGCCGGAACCTGGTATTACGTAACCACCCAGTCAGGGATGTCTATAGGGTGGTGGCACGAGACCGATCTTGACGGGGCGCCAAAGAGCGTTCCGCCGGCAGAGAAGCGCAGGGCATGACCCACCCCCCTATCGGGGTCCTTCGAAGTCGCCCCAGGGATACGGGTGGCAGGCATCGCGGGATTCCACTATTTCCGGGGCATTCCTGTGAAGGGGGTTATTCACTACTACCAGGCGGCTTAGGTAATGGGCAAAGCCAGAGAGGACGCGCTACTAAACGGGCGCCAGTGCGCAGAAAGTATCGGCATCTCAAAAACCACATTTATCAACTGGAAGGTTCCGCCGTCGGGAACGCGCGGCAGCGAGAAGTTGTATGCGCTTAAGGACGTTCTGGACGTATACCGGGATAAATGCCGCCGCGAGATGGAGCGGGAGCTTAGGGAAGAAATAAAGGCCGAGCTCGCGGAGTCCGGCGACGATATGGGCGGAGATCCTCTCAAGGTAAAGCTGGAGTTGGATAAGAAGCGTGTCAGGTTGACCGAGGCGCAGGCCATTCACCAGGAGATGAAAAACGAAATGATGCGGCACGAGGTCGCACCGTTCGCTTTTATTACTTTTGTCCTTGGTAAGACATCAAACGCTATAGCGGGGGTGATGGATGCTATGCCGGTGGAGCTCATGCGCAAACTTAGCCTGAAGCCGCAGGAAGTTGAAAAGGTGCGGGCTGTCGCATCGATGGCGGCGGACAGTATCGCGAGTCTAGGTGATGAACAGTGGCTGGAAGAGCGCTTTGACGAGTTTCTCGCGGAAACAGATCAGTAACGCCGCGCACAGCTTCAGGGTTGCGCTGGACGTATTGCGCCGGCCACTACCGACCACCCTGGCCGACTGGGCTGATGCGAATTTTTACATGTCGCCTGAATCCTCTTATGTTGAGGGCCCATGGCGTACCCGGCCGTTCCAGCGAGTGCCCATGAACCTGATGGGCAATGATTCGGTTCACGAGCTGGATATCCTGAAGAGCGCCAGGGTTGGCTACACAAAGATGATCATGGCCAGCGTCGCCTACCAGGTGGAGCACAAGAAGCGGAACCAGATCATCTACCAGCCCACGGACACCGCTGCCAAAGATTTTATGAAGGATCATGTGCAGCCCATGATCCGGGACGTCCGGCCCGTTCGCCGGTTGGCCAGCTGGTTCGGCAAGCGTCATCCGAACAACACGAATCATGCCAAGACGTTTGATAACCGGCGCCAGCTATGGGCGCTGGGTGGGACGTCGGCGAAGAACTACCGGGAAAAGTCGGTCGATACCGTCTACATCGATGAGCTGGACGGATTCGACGAAAATGTAGAGGGGGAGGGCAGGCCAGACCACCTAGCCAACAAGCGAACAGAGGGCAGCTATTTTCGGAAGCTGGTTTGTGGCAGTACGCCCACCACGGAACACCGGTCGCTAATCAATTCCAGGGCGGTGTCTGCTGAGTGCTTCCTGCGGTGTTATATCCCGTGCCCGCACTGCGGGCATGCGCAGCACCTGGTGTTTGATAACCTGCGGATGCTGGAGCCCGGGGACCATAGCAGCACGCAGTATGCGTGCGAGCACTGCGGGGCATTCTTCGATAACAAGCAGGCGCATGAGCAGCAGGTCGATTGCTTCTGGATGGACCAGGCAGCTGGGTTGATGACATACGATGGCATCCAGTTCCTGGATATTGACGGCAACGAAGTGGAAACGCCTCGCCACGTCGCCCTCCATATCTGGTCGGCGTATAGCCCAATGACGACTTGGGCGGACATCATGCGCGACTTCCTGAAGCGGAAGGACAACCCGGCTGAGCTGCAGACCTGGGTAAACCAGACACGTGGCGAGACATGGAAGGAGCGCGGCGACGCGCCGGACTGGAAGCGCATATATGACCGCACGCGCGGCGGCAGCTTCAGGCAAAACAAAATAGCCCAATGGGTTGCACTGATTACCATGGGTGTCGACGTCCAGCGAAATCGGCTTGAGCTTGAAGTTGTTGGGTGGGGGACTGGGAAGCGGTCGCAGAGCGTCGATTACCGGGTGATACCTGGTGATACATCGGACCTCGGGCCGTCAGGACCATGGGAGGTGCTGCGGGGGATCATCCGATCAGAGACATGGCAACACGAGAGCGGCGCTTTGGTCCCGCTGTCCAGCACGGCCATTGACTCTGGCGACCAGACGCAGACGGTTTACACGTTCTGCCGGGAGTGGTCGCAACCGCAGGTGGTGCCCATCAAGGGCATGGAGAACCAGACAACGCTGATCGGTGTCCCGAAGCCGGTAGACGTCAGCCAGTCAGGCAGGAAAGTGCGCCGCGGGGTAATGCTCTGGGGGCTTGGGTCAAGCCTGCTGAAAAATGAGGTCTACTCGAACCTCAAGCTGGAGCGCCCGACCGCAGAGAGTGGCGACCCACTCCCGCCAGGGTGGTGCGACTTCCCGGAGTACGGTGAGGATTATTTTAAAGGCCTGTGCTCTGAGCAGGTGATGCGGGTCAGGAACAGGGCCGGGTATACGGTCTACCGGTGGGAGAAGATATACGAGCGGAACGAGCCGCTTGATTGCCGGTGCTATGCCCGCGCGGCGGCAGCGATCAAGGGGATCGACCGGTGGGGCGATGACAACTGGCGCGAGCTTCGGGAATCCTTCGGGATGTCGAGGCCAGATAAGCCGGACGGCGAGGTAAGGAACGGCGTTACCTTTCGGCGTAGTGAATTCTGGAATAAATAAATGGCATACACACAGGCACAGCTGGATTCAATCCGGGAAGCATACGCGCGCGGCATTCTTGAGGCCGTTCTGCCAGATGGCAGTAAGGTACGCTATCGGTCTCTGGCAGAGATGGCGCAGATCATATCGGAGATCTCCACCTCTATTACTACCCCGACAGCCACGAACGTGATCTATCCGACCTACAAGCGGGGCTACTGATGGCTGACTTTCTGGAAAGGGCGCTTCTTACCGTTGCCCCTGGGTGGGCCGCGTCCAGGGCGAGGGCCCAGCGCGAGTTCCTGCAGCATAAAGCCGCTGCGGAGCACCTGCGGAAGTATGAGGCTGCCACAACTGGCCGCAGGAATGATGGCTGGATAAGGCCCGGGACAAGTGCAAATACCGAGATATTGACCAGTGCGAGCGCGCTCAGAAATGGAGCACGCCAACTCGTCAGGGATAACGGCCACGCCGCGAACGCGGTGAATGTGCTTGAGGCAAATGTGATCGGGACAGGTATCCGGCCCGATTTCGAGACAGAGAAGGACTCAACAACCAGAATGATCGAGGAGCTCTGGCAGGAGCACGTCGAGAATGAGGTTAGCGGAGCTGATGAGGGGGGCGATTTCTACTCTCGTCAGGGTCTCGGGTTTCGCGCAATAGTCGAGAGCGGCTCGGTAATCCAGCGCCGCCGCCGAGGAGCCGCTGCTGGCCGTCCGCTGCCGTACCGAGTTCAGCTACTTGAGCCCGACTATCTTGATTGCGGGAAGGATATATATAACGGGAACTTGGTTGTGCGCGGGAAGGAATACAACCGCCGCGGCGATGTGGTGGCGTACCACCTTTACAAGACTCACCCTGGCGACAGCTTCCTTGGCATGAATACCAACCTGGGAAGCGTGCGGGTATTGGCCACTGAGGTTTCGCACGCGTTCCGCATGGACAGGCCAGGCAGTCGATGGCGTTACCTGGTGCCGATCAACAACTCTGCGGATCTTGGGATACCCGGACGCGTACCAGCTGCGCAGAAAATCGCCGCATGTTACACCGTGATCATCACGGAATCGGAACCCGGTGTTGGTACTGAACGCCGGACAGCCCATGTCTGACCACATCGAGCCCGGGCGCATTGAGTCGATCCCGCCTGGAAAGGATGTGAAGTTCGCGACACCGCCTGGCGTCGATGGGATGACGGATTTTGACAGGGCGCAGCTTCTTACCATAGCGGTGGGGGTCGGAATGCCATATGAGGCCCTGACCGGCGACCTGCGCAACGTCAACTTCCTGTCTGGTCGGATGGGTTGGCTCGGGTTTTACCGGAACATCGACAGCTGGCGGGCGCGGATTGTTATTCCGAAGTTATGCAAGCCTGAACTGCAGTGGTTCCTGGAGTCCATGGCTATCTCCGGGCGCCTCAACGAACCTGTGAGGGTCAACTGGATATCGCCGCACAGGGATCTGCTCGACCCGGTAAAGGAAATTGATGCGCTCCTAAAGGAGATCCGCATGGGCGGCCTGTCATACCCGGACTTTGTGAAGATGCGGGGCCGCGACCCGAACGTGGTAATTGCATCGTTCGAGAAGTGGAAAAAGCAACTGGACGGCAAGAACCTGTATTTCGACTGGGACTGCGAGAAGTTCGCCGGCACTGGGAACATGAACACCGTACAACTAACTCAAGAGGACAACTGACATGCCAAAGGCAGCAGAGAAACTGGAGACAATGGAGGTGCCGATGCTGGATTTCAGGGCGTCGCCTGCACCCGACAGCTACAACGCCGAAAACCGGACTGTCACGTTTGTGGCGAGCGCCGGCTCGCGCGGGCTTCGCCGTCATTGGATGGGTGATTACTACGAGGAGCTGGAGGTATCAGAAAGCGCCGTGCGCCTGAGTCGCTTGCGCAACGGCGCGCCATTCCTGAACGCACACAGCGCATGGGCTATCTCTGATGTACTGGGGACCGTTGAGCGCGCATGGGTCGAAAACGGGAACCTGCTGGTCGATGTCCGGTTCAGTAAGCGCGACGAGGTGGCGCCGATCCTGCAAGACATCGCGGACGGCATTCTTCGCCATGTCAGCGTGGGGTATATGGTGCACGAGTACCAGGTCACAGAGAAGCAGGGCGAACTTGACGTGCGACGCGCGGTTGATTGGGAGCCTATGGAGGTGTCAATCGTGCCCATGGGATTTGATGACGCGGCGGTATCCCGCTCCGCCGAAAAAGAAGTTAGTCAGGCAAAAGTAACTTATCGGGCCCCCGGGCCTACCACTGAAGGAGGGGCAAACATGCCTACCAAGAAAGAGAAGGACCAAGCCCCGGCGGCCATTGAGACGCTGGATGTAACTGAAACCCGTGGCGTCGAACCGGTCGCCCCGCCCCCGGTTGATGTATCTGCCGTGCGCGAGGAGGCAGCCGCAGCCGAGCGCAAGCGTGCCACCGACATATCAAGCGCGGTTCGCGCCGCAAAGCTGCCGGTCACCTTCGCCGAAACGCTGATCAGGGATGGGGTCGATATTGACAAGGCCCGCGCCCGCATCATCGATGAGTGGGCCCGCGACGATGGAGACCAGGAGATTCGCGGTGTTCGCACGTCGGTAGACCACGATCTGGTGGACAGCATGCGCGCCGGCGCCGTGAATGCCCTGCTGGCCCGTGGCGGAATCGAGCCCCTGACCGATCGCGGTCGCGAGTTCGGCAACATGACCCTTCTGCGCCTCTGCGAGGATCTCCTTTCGCGCCAGGGCGTGAATGTGCGCGGCGTGGCACCATTCGAGCTTGCCGCCCGGGCACTGAGCACGTCCGACCTGGCAAATATCGCCGGGAGCGTGTTCAATCGCACGTTGTTGAGCGGGTACGAGTCTGGTCAGCGCACGTTTGTTGGCGTGTTTCGCCAGGGGTCGGCGTCCGACTTCCGCGCGGTGAACCGCATCAGAATGAGCGGCGCTCCCGCCCTTGAGGAAGTTAAGGAAGGCGGTGAGTTCAAGTACGGCAAAGTGACCGACGAGAAGGAGACCTACTCGCTGGCCACGTACGGCAAGATCCTGCCGTTTACCCGTCAGACTATCATCAATGATGACATGGACGCCCTTACCCGGGTCCCCATGCTGTTTGGCCGCGCAGCTGCTGACCTGGAAAGCGACATCGTATGGGCGATCATCACCGCCAATGCTGCGCTTCAGGACGGGACTGCCCTGTTCCACGCAGACCACAGCAACCTTGCTGGTTCCGGCGGCGCCATCAGTGTGACCACAGTAGGCGCGGGGCGCGCAGCAATGCGCGCACAGACCGGAATGGAAGGTCGGCTGATCAATGTTATGCCCCGGTTCCTCATTGCCGGCGCGGACACTGAGACGGTAATCGACCAGTTCCTGACCGCCATTACCCCGGCGACCACTGCCAACGCGGTTCCCTCCGTGATGCGCAGCCTGCAACCGGTCATCGAGCCCCGACTGACCGGGAACCAGTGGTATCTCGCCGCCGATTACAACCAGGTTGATACTGTTGAGTATATGTACCTCAACGGCCAGCAGGGCGTTTATATCGAGACCCAGAACGGTTTCGATATTGACGGTATCGCGGTAAAGGCACGCCATGATTTCGCCGCGAAGGCGATCGACTACCGCGGTCTGTACAAAAACCCGGGCGCATAACAGGCCCTCAACCAACAAGGCGCTTTCTGGCGCCTTTCTTGACCCCAATTTCAATTAATGGAGGGTTCGCACATGGCGACCAACTACAAAGGGGTGGGTAATACCATCCAGTACGCAAACACCGGTTCTGCTATTTCCAGCGGCGCCGTTGTTATCGTCGGCGATCTTGTCGGCATCGCTGAAACCGATATCGCAGCAACTACCGGCGTCGGCACGGTCAACATCGAGGGGGAATACGAAGTTGCGTGTAACTCTGCCGACGTCATCAGTGTTGGCCAGGTGCTGGACTGGGACGCATCTGCGTCTGAGTTCGTGGACGCAATCGGCTCTGCCGCATCCGGCGACAACGAAAACGGCGTGGTGGCGGTTTCAGCCGCAGGAGCCGGCGTGACACTGGTCCGCGTCAAGCTGCTGCCGGGCAACGGGTCAACCACATAACCGTGTTTGACGATCTGGCAAGGTCTGTCGCCAGCACGCTCTCGGGCGTGTTTGGCGGCACTTACTTGTATACGAGATCTGGGGTTTATGCTCTGGACGTTCCGCTGGTCCTGCGCAAGGACGTGGAGTTGCTGGACGAAAGCGAGCAGGTAGTCGGAAGAACAAACCTGGTTCGCATCGCGCACAAGGACATCGCCTTCGTTCCAGAGAGGGGCGATTACTTCGAAGTGGATAGCAAGCGGTACACACTGGGCAAGCGGTTTGCAGACGACGGGTATACCTATGTGTTCGAGGCGACCACATGAAGCTGTCAGTCAGTTTTGACAACCTTGAAGACGTGCGGCGCGCCTACGACCCTGCAGTGGTGCAAAAAGCCGCCGAGTCTACCATTCGGCAGCTGCACTCAAAGGCCGCAACTGCCGTAAATAAGCAGGTCAGACAGGTCTATAACATCAAGGCCGGCATCATATCAAAATCACTCACAAAGCGGGTTGTGACGCGGGAGGGAATCCCGGCTGGGTATCTGATTTACCTGGGCGGCCGGCTGTCGCTGCGGCATTTCAGCACAGTATCTGGCACCGGCGAGCCGAGTAGTACTGCGAGACCAAAGGTCAAGACCCGACGCGGCGTTCGGCGCGGCGCCCGGGTAAGGGTCAAGAAAACATCGAAATCTTCCATCCTGAAAAAGGCATTCTGGGGCCGCGCTCGCGCTGGATCGAGTGACGGCGAGGGCGGATGGCAGATATTCCAGCGGATAGGGTTGTCGCGGCTCAAGGTTAAAAAGCTGACAGGCCCATCGATAGCCCACATGGTCAGGGGCCCCGAGGCCCTGCGCGCCATAAATGACCTGGTGCAGCGCGAGGCGGACGAGAAGCTGGCCAATAACCTGGATCACTTTATGCGCACGCGGGCGGGGATTCGATGATTGCTGAATTTATCACCTACCTGCAAGGGGCTGGGTTGACGCCTGACGTCCGCTTCGCATTTACCACAGAGCCGGTGGAGGACTATTCGGACGAGTTGCCGGTCATCATGGTTTACCCGATGGGCGAGGAGGCCAGCCCAAGCGGTTTTGATAACGTGGTGATACAGGACGTGGCAAAGGATGTCGCGTGCTTGCTGGGGTGCGCGGTCGGTGATTACGAGGCGCTACTGGCAGAACTCAGGGCGGCGGCCATGGGTTGGGTTTTCGGGCAGTACGACGCAATGGAAATGTCAGGCGCATCCATCGTCGGCATAAAGGGTGGGTATATCTGGTGGCAGGAGGTGTACACAACCCGAATCAGGATCAGGCAATCAACTTAACTGGAGGCTGATATGGCGCGCGAAGGCGGCAGCTACATCAAGGAAAAAGACGGCAGCTTGAAGCTGGTGCATCGCACACAGCCAGCGGCAGCCAAACAGAAACCAATCAAAGCGGTGGAAGTCACTGCAAAAAAGAGAGAGGTGACAACCAATGAAGATTCGTAAGCACTACATACTGGCAAAAATCGAGGCCACGTATGGTGTAGACCCGACGCCCACTGCCGGCGCCAACGCCATCCTGACCAGCGGGTTAAACCGCAAGATATACGAGGGCAACAAGGTTACTCGTAACCTGGATAGGGCAACCCTGGGCGCTGACGAGGAAATCAACACCGGCCCCTATGCCATGGTTGAATTCGGCGTCGAGATTGCAGGCGCTGGCGCAGCCGGTGACGTCCCGGCCTATGGCCCGTTGCTGCGCGCCTGCGGGTTTGCCGAGACGATCACCGCATCAACCAGCGTGGAGTATGACCCGGTTTCCACGGGTTACGAGTCCATTACCATCTGGTATGACCAGGACGGCGAGCGCCAGGTAATCAAGGGCTGCCGCGGAACGGTGCGTTTCTCGCTGAATGCAGAGGCCATCCCGATGATGTATTTTACATTCACCGGGCTTTATGCAAAGCCTACCGCACAGTCTTTGCTGGTGCCGGATATCAGCAGTTTCCTGTTTCCGCTGCCCGTGAACAACGTCAACACGCCAACCTGCACGTTCGATGCTTATGATGCGATTATGCAGACGCTGGAGATTGACTGGGGCGGAGACGTGCCTTACTTCAACCTGGTCAACCTGGAGAAGGTCGATATTACTGACCGGGCCCCGGCTGGAACGGCGACCATTCTTGCGCCAGCGCTGGCGACCAAGGACATGTTTGCGCTTGCTGAAAGTCATAACGGCGTGACAACAACGGACTTTCAGCTGGTTCACGGCACAGCGGCCGGAAATATCGTAACCATTGATGCACCGACTGCCCAGCTGTCAGGCATTACCGAAGTGGACATAAAAGGCGATCTTGGATACCAGATGGGCATGCGATTGCTGCCCGGCGCATCCGGTGACGATGAGTTCAAAATCACCATCACCTGACCCTTTCGGCCCTCCGCGCTATACGTTCCCATTGCCTGACGACCCGGCCAAACCCGGGTGCGCGGAGGGCCGATTCTCATTCAGGCAATGACCAAGGCAAAAGGCAATTACCATGTTGATTCTCAAGGGTGTTAAATCCCAAATTGATATAAAACTGACCGCTATTATTGATGGCGATCTTGGCAAGGAAATACAGGTCCCATTCGTTGCGACATTCAAAATCCCCCCGGTCTCTGAAATCAAGGACGTTCTTACCCAGATTCAAAGCGATGAGGGCATGGAAGACGAAGTGTTGATGGACCGCTATTTGCTGGGATGGAAGAATATCGAGACAGCGGACGGGCAGCAGGTCGATTTTACCCCTGAAAACCTCGCTGCCATGCTTGAAAGCCGGCCATACCGAAAAGCACTGGCCGATGGTCTCAGGATTATATTGCTCGGCAAAAAGGAACCGCTGAGAAAAAACTAATTGAGGCGGGGCAAGCCTGGGCATCCATTCGGCGCGAATCAGAGCCGAGCGGTGATGACGGCAGTGCGTTTTTGTTGCTGCCACAGGTAGACAATCGGCCCCCGCCGCCACCTCAGACGTTCACCGTTCACCCCGATAACTGGCTTGCATTCATGGTATTCAGGGCGTGCCAAACACAATGGCGCATGGTTGTAGGCATGTCGGGCGCGCTATACCAGGGGTTGGATTATCCCTCTGTGCTTGCGGTGCTGGATGCGTGGAGAGTGAAAAAGCGGAAGAAAGTGTTTAGGCAAATAGTTCTGATTGAAACCGGTGCATTGAGTGTAATCCATGACAAATAAGACCTATCAGACGACGCTGTTGATTCGGGGCGACTCGAAGAACGCCGTTCGCTCTGTGCAGCTGACCCGGGATGAAATTGAAAAGCTGACCGGTGTGCAGAAGCGTAGCACGACGGCGACCCAGCAGTTTGCATCGGCATTCAGCACCGCGAACGGGGCGGTTGATAAAACATCACGTGCATTCCAGGGGCTCGGCGGCCTCATTGCAGGGCTCGGAATCGGCACGTTTTTCAAAACTGTTGTCGACAACACAATCCAGCAGGAAAAGGCTGTAAAGCAGCTAGAGACGGTTTTGATTTCAACCGGCGGCGCCGCTGGCCGGACTGCTGAGCAAATGCAGGCCTACGCCAGCTCTCTGCAGGCAACTACCACGTTCGGAGATGAGGCAATTCTGGGCGCTCAGGCGATGCTGGCGACCTTCACCGATATCAAGGGTGTCAACTTCGACAAAACGACAGAGATGATACTCGACCTGTCCACGGCGATGGACCAGGATCTTAAGACGTCGACCATTCAGCTAGGCAAGGCGCTGAATGATCCGATCGCAAACCTCGGCGCACTTTCTCGGACCGGCATCCAGTTCTCAGAAGCGCAGAAAGACCTCATAAAGTCACTTACAGAGACAGGCCAAAAGGCAGAGGCCCAGACGGTAATTCTTCAGGAGCTTGAGCGGCAGTTCGGCGGGAGTGCCGCGGCGGCAAAAGACACCCTCGGCGGCGCTTTAACTTCGCTCGGCAACACCTGGAATGACCTTCTTGAAGTGCAGGAGGGTGCTGTCGGGCCGATGAAGGACAGCATTCGGGAGCTGGAATCGCTGCTGTCAGACCCGCAATTCAAGCAGAGCATACAGGATCTCGCTTCCGGGATGATCAACCTCGGAACCCAGGCTGCCGCCGGCTTTGCTCAGGCGGTGGAGTCCGCCCGATTTTTCGGCGAAGAACTGGCCCGCATTCGTTTCGGGATCGCCGCCGATGACATTGCGGCGCTAGAGGGCGACATAGCGAAAATCGAGGAGATTCTTTCCGGCGGCTCTGTGTCAAGCTTTGGCGAGCGGTTCCGGTTTTTCGGCCCTGATGGCGTGTTTGAGTATCTCGACGATGACGAGTTGCGCGGCAAGCTGGATGAACTGAAGGCGGCACTCACAGAGGCCCGTAAAGCACAAGACGATTTCGCGGCGTCGTCTGTAAAATCGAAGGAGGCGGCTACTGATAATTCGAGTGCAGTCGCCAAAGAGGCGGAGAGTGTTACCAAATACACCAAGGCCGTCATCGATGCCGATAAGCACATCAAGGAGTTCAACAGCCGACACGAGAAAGCAAATAAGGAGTTCGAGCAGGGCCACAAAATCCTAGACGACATGGTGGAAAAGAGCGAGGACTACGTTCGCCAGCTGGAATTTGAGGTATCACTGATCGGCAAGACCGAGCGCGAGCAGGCCATCCTCACGGCTGAGCGAAAACTTGGAGCAGGCGCCACCCAAGAGCTGAAAGACAGGACGCGGGAATATACTGGCGAGCTGTTCGACAATAAAGAGGCCATGAAGGCGGCGGCAGCAGAGACAAAGCGGGTTGGTGAGGCCGCGAAGGAGATGGAGCAGGTATGGGCCGATAGCCGGTCAGTGCTTTCAGATTTCTTCTTTGAATTCGCCGCCGACGGAAAGGACGCCTTCGACACCCTGGTTGAAGGCTTCAAGGCCATGATAGCGAAGATGATCGCAGAGGCCGCAGCCAATCAGATCATTCTCGGCATCGGCGCTGTTGCTGGCGGCCTGGGATTTTCAGGCGCGGCCAATGCTGCAAGTCTTGCCGGCGGGGGTGGTGTTGGCGACCTCGGAAACCTGGCGTCATCTGCATATGGGATATTTTCACAGGGCAGCAGCCTATTTACCAATCAGGGCCTGCAGTTCGCATCGCCCGGTGATGGTGGGGCGGCGCTGGGCCCTAGCTTCAACTGGGCAAATGCCGGGCTCGGCCTGGCCGGCGGGCTTGCAGGTGGGTTCGCTGCCAACCAGGTGTTTGGCCGGACCAGCGGCATAGGATCAACTCTGGGCGGGTTGGCTGGTACGCTGATCCCTGGGGTTGGCCCGCTGCTGGGCGCTGGGATCGGCTCATTCCTCGGGGGTGGGCTTGAGTCCATCCTGGGCGGAAAGAATAACGGCGACAATAAGGGGCGGGCCGACATTGACCTGTCCACGGGTGCATTTAACACCTATGGGGTTGGCAAATCATTTAACCAGGCCAACGTGGATGAGGCTGGTCGGGTATCACAGCAGCTCAAGGCCCTGTCCGACGCGCTGGGTGGATCGGATGCCGCGCTGAAAATCGCCGTCGGCAACAAGTCCGGTTATAGCCTGAACGGGGAGAAGTTCGGCAAGGATGTCGATGCTTTCTTCTCCGCCGCCACAAAATCCATTATCGAGGGCGCCAAGCAGTTGGACCCGGTTATCAAGTCCCTCGCCCTCGCGTTTCAGGGGACGGCCGAAGAAACCGCTGTTTACGCGCAGTCTCTGGGATCGGTTTACGAGGCCATCAAGGTCAATGCGGTGGACAGGGCTGCCGCTGACATCGAGGCCGCCGCCAAGGCATCCAACAGCCTGTATGATGCCTATTTCGACCAGGCGGATATTATCACCGACCTGGTGCGCACATTCGACGGATCGGCCACCGCGGCGGCAAACCTCAATGCCAGCTTGCTGGCCGGCAAAGAGGCGGCCTATGCCCTTGCGGCCGGGATCGCCTCCATCGGCGACCAGGTAAGCAAGACGCTGCTGGATTCCGCCGACCAAATCCGCAACTCGGTATTGACGCAGGAAGAGCGCGAGGCGGCATTGCGTTACAAGGGCAAATTCCTCGAAACCATCCTACCGGCTGTCACCAACCCGGACGATATCCTGACCATTGCGAATGAGCTTGAAAAGATCATCACCACGCTCTACAACGCCTATGAAAACCCCACCACGGCGGACGCTGAGCTGGCGGCAAGCGCGCTTGAGCGGATCGAGGCGACCACCCGCGTGCAGCTGGAAAAGTCGCTGGAGAATGTCCGGCAGGCCGAAGAGGCCACCAACCAGCGGACGGCGGCATTGTTTGATGAGGCGGCACGGCAGAACCAGGAGGCGGCACGGCAACAGCTGGAGTCGGCCAACATACAGCGGGAGAATATGGCGAATTTCGGCTATTACGTTGAGCGCCTGACCCGCAGCAATACCCAGGGTAATGCACGGCCGATACTGGCCGGCGGCGAGGTGGCCTGATGGCGGCGTTTCCCACATCCATCGGCGACCAGCTGGAGCGCAGTTCGACCCTCTCGCACAGCAACTATGTTGCGCTGGACATCATGGACGATGGCGAGGCGTCGACCCGTGTTCTGGGTGACGACGTGTGGGTGTCCATCCGTTGTTCGTTTGCCTACCTGACACAAGCTGACAGGGACACGCTGCGGGCATTCCTCATCACCAACCGGGCTGGCGTGATTACCTGGACTATCGACGGGGTGGATTATTCCGGCTATTTCGACGGCGGCCATACTGAATCCAAGGCGGGCAATCGCTACAACGTGTCGTTTGTTTACCGCGCCAAAGAGGTGTAACCGTGCCTCGGGATTTAACCGCCTGGCAGCTGGCCAACAGCGATTCGGCAACTGCAAAACCCATATGCCTGATGCAGCTCAACCACTCGGGCGCGGTGGAGTATATTTCAGCCACTGGCGCCGTCACCTACGATGGCCAGCTGTACACGGCCGGCGGATTTAACATCTCGTCGATCATTGATTCCCGCTCTGCGACTTTTACCCTGATTGCCACCCCGGCCCGTGTCGCCGAAGTCACGCGCAGCGCCTATCGTCGTGGCCTTTGCATGATCTATTACATCCCCGGCGAGGCGGGCGATACCCCGACCTATACCGCCGATAAAGCTGTTTTGCTGCTGGACGGGCGCATTGATACATCCAGCGTGTCAGACGGGCTTGTAACCGTGGTGGCGATGAATAAGTACCTCACCGGCAGGATGGGGCCGGGGTACACGTTTAACCAGTTCTGCAATCACATGCCCGCACCGGGATCGTCCATTGTCTGGGAGGGCGAGACCGCGCCGTTTGAGGCAGTGGAAGAGACTCCCGCCCCGCCCCGTAACCCGTTTTATCTCTGGTAATCCTATGGCCGGCAGCGTATACGATCCCTTTCAGCAATCAGCCCTGACGCTGGGCCAGGAGGGGCGCACACTGGTTTCTGGACAGCAGCCCACCCAATCCCCCCGACCCTCCGCGCAGGCGATTAACAGCGCCCCCAGGATCGTCAATAGCGGATCACTGCTGACGGGCGATAACGCCACTGTACCCCTGGCCTATGGCCGCGTCTCGATTGAAGGGCGGGTGATTGCGCAGGCCACTTACGGAGGGGCGCTGTATATCGCCGTCGGGTGGTGTCTCGGCGAGATTTACGCGTTTGAGTCGGTCTGGATCAACGACGAATTGCCCCCGGCGGGGGTGGAGGTAAGACACTACCGTGGGACCACCACCCAGGGGGTGGACCCGTGGCTGGCCGCGGCGATCCCCGGCTATGCCGATACCTGTGTTGTTACAGACAGGGGCGAGCTGATCGGGCTTGCGTACTCGGTTTTCAAAGTCACCACCTCTGCCATTTCTGGCGTACCCTATCTCAAGGCGATCATCCTTTCAAAGCTGATCACCGACCCCAACGCCGCCAGTAATTCAGACCCGTTTTTTGATTTAAACGCGGTCGACGTTGATTTTCAGGCCGGAGGGACGGACCAGAGCGGAAACGCCCACACAATCACGTTGCAGGGCGGGGCGACGATTGACTCCGGCGGATTGCAGCTGTCCGGCGGGGGCGGGGATTATGCCACCATCGCAGACCACGCAAGTCTTGAGGTCGGATCAAGTCAATTTACCCTCGAAATCCCGGCCACCTCCGATACTATCGCCGCCGGCACGGCGACCCTCATAGCCCATACCAACAGCGCGGCCACCCGATCACTCCAGGTTGACCGCGACACAGACGACCTGCTGCTATACCTCAGCTCCGACGGCACCACCTGGGACATCGCCAACGGGGTCAATGTCGGCACGATTACTACCGCTAAATTCTGGCTTGATTTGGAGCGCGTGGGCAACGAATTTGTTGCCTACCTCAACGGCGCCGAAACCGCCCGCATTGCCAGCAGCGCTGCTATTTTTGACTCCGGGTGCGCGTGGTATCTCGGCAGCTACAACGGGGGGGCATTGTGGGAGGGGGCTGTCCACGCTTTTCGGCTGCTCGTGGGCAATATCCGCTACGGTGCGGAGCATGAGGCCACCACCTCGCCATTCGCCGACAGTGAGACCTACGGGGCGCAGACGGTGTACTCCACCAATCCGGCCCTGATGTGGGCAGACATGGCGTCAAGCAATCTCTATGGCCTGGGTGCGACGACGGACGGGGTAGCGTATGCCGCCGATTACTGTCTTGATATTCTCGACGCGTCCTGTGGTACGGATGTGCAGCGGTGCGAGACCGGGATTGTGCTGCCGGCAAATCGCGAGGTGGAGTACTGGCTTGACCTGTTGTCCATGTACGCCAACTGCATCTGGTATCCGTGGGGGTCTGACTTACGCATTCAACCCGACGAGCGGGTGACAGCACTGGCGCCGTGCGGGCGCGATATTTTGTTACAGGGGGATTTTGACGCCTCCAGCGAGTGGACGCAGGGCACGGGCTGGGCTATCGGATCAGGTGTTGCGGCGGTCGATGGCACGCAGGCCGGTGACTCCCTGCTGTCACAAACACTCGTTACCGAGTCGCTGGTTGAATACGCCGTTAGCATCACCATCACGGCGATTTCCGCCGGCAGCATCCGTGTTGAATTTGACGGCGCCGAAGTGATCGCAGCCCAGACGGCAGCAGGCACTTATGCCGCACTTGTCTACCCGACGGGCACCAGTGCCGACCTGGATATTATTGCCGACCTGGACGCTGTGGCGACGATAAGCGTGGCGTCCGTCAAGCGATCCTATTACCTGGAGACAAAATGGCTGCCGGGCTCGCTGGCGCCCTCCGGCCCGAGCGAGAGGGGGACGCCCACCAGCGTAAAAGCCAATTACACCATCCCGGCCAGCGATACCCCCAACTGGGGCACGGCCTCTACCGTCAAAACATCGCCATACGCCGAAGATGGCACGCTGCCGTTTATCCAGACCACCCTTGATCTGCCGGGTGTTTTTACTGCGGGCGAGGCCAATAACAAAACCGTACAGCGCGTGCAGCGGATGCACAACCGATTCAATGCGCCGTTTACCACCAAATACCACGGGCTGCGGTATCGCAAGGGCGATGCCATTCAGCTTGTCAGCGGGTATCGCGGGATTGACGATCCCGTGTGGTGTGAGTCGGTTGAGATGATCGAGCCCGGCATTTTTCGTGTCTCCGGCTCCAAGTATTCCAACCTCCACTTCCCCGACTACTGCGAT
>JACKCG010000035.1 GCA_020634135.1 Anaerolineaceae bacterium
GGCGGGGTGGAAACCTATCGGCGTTTACCTGGGCGCAACCGTGTTCAACACGGTGCTGGCGCTCATCGTTGCCACTGTGATTTTCGGCGTGCTGGGCCTTGGGGCGTGAGGATTACCCGTACATTCAACCATCATTGCGAGGCATGGTAGATGGAAACTAGAAAATCTGGCTGGAGACGCTGGTTCAATCGAAAAAATCTGACACCTATCCTGACGATTGTAGCGGGGGCGGTTATTCTCTTGCTTTTGCTGCTGGATATGCTGCCTGCAAATGGCGCTGAGAATGCGGTTATTCCCTTGCTCATGCTGCTAGCGGCAGATGCGTTAATCGAACGAGTTGGGATTCTAGAGGAACTCAGCGACAAGGTTGAGCGGATTTCTGCCAAAAGTGGTCTGCGTACCCGGCGGGATATTGAACTGGAAAGCCGGTTCTCTGAAGCCAGACGCATTTCCATAGTGGCGATTTCAGGCGTGAATCTGATTCGGGAGCGACTGGGTCTATTTGAGGACTTTCTAAAAAAGTCCAACACCCAACTGCGTTTTATCCTGGTTAATCCTGAGTCTTCGGCGCTCGATTACCACATGATGCTTGATGATCCGACAGAGCGCCCTCCCAGAGCGAACATTGAGTATGCCACCAAAATGGTGCGTGAACTGGGGAAAGCCGCTGCCAGGAACGGTAGCACCTGTGAACTTGCATATCTTGATTGTGTGCTGCCCTATTCTATGATTTTGGTGGAGCGCAGTGGTATCACTGACATCATGTGGGTTGAATTCCATAGCTACAAAAGCCGTGACTACACCACACGCCCGAATATCATGCTCCGGCGCGGTGATGAAGGTGTCTGGTTTGAATTCTATGAGAAACAATTTAACCAGGCGTGGGATGACGCGACAGTGGTTGACCTTCGGGCGGAAAGTGAATCATAACGATCAAAAATAGCTCGGTTCATGCAGGGCTACCCATAGACGTTTCAGAAAATCAATGAGGGACATAACACATGCAAGTACCGGTATCCTGGCTGAGAGAATTTGTAGAAATTGACATCCCGGTGGAATTGCTGGCCGAACGGCTGACACTGGCCGGGCTGGAAGTAGCGAGCATCACCTATATTGGCGTGCCGCAGGGCTTCGTCGAGGGCGTGCGTTGGCCGCTTTCCAACCATCTCGTATGGGATCGGGAGAAAATTCTCCTGGGTGCTATACGCGAGGTGAAACCACACCCGGACGCGGATCGTCTGGTGATTGCAGTGGTGGACTATGGCGGCGCGGAACTGGAACAGACCGTGACCGGCGCACCAAATCTATTCGAGTACAAAGGCATTGGCCCGCTCGACTCGCCGCTATGGTCGCCGTTTGCGATGGAAGGCGCGGAAGTCTGGGACGGCCACAGCGATGAGCCGAAGCGCATGGTGCTGAAAGAAAAGAAACTGCGCGGCGTCCCCAACCGCTGTATGGTATGTTCCGAGAAAGAACTCGGCATCTCCGGCGAACACGAGGGCATCATGCTCATGGAGAACCCACGCGGCATCGCCCCCGGCACGCCGTTGCAGGACGTGTTGGGCGACGTGATTCTCGAAATCG
>JACKCG010000004.1 GCA_020634135.1 Anaerolineaceae bacterium
TCGAAGTGCTGGATTCCGACAACAACTACACCGAGGCCTACTTCTTTCATGGGCTGGCGGTGCAGACTGCTGAGGCGGTGGCGAACTATGTAAATAAAGTGGTTATCGCACGGGAGTTAGGTATCCCGTCGGGCCAGGGTAAACGCTATAGCTGGGGTTACCCGGCCTGCCCTGACCTGGACGACCATGAAACCGTATTCCGCCTGCTGCCGGGGGCGACGAGAGAACTTGGCCTGACTCTGACTGCGGCCTACCAATTGGTGCCTGAACAAAGCACGGCGGCGATTGTGGTGCATCATCCCGATGCCAAATACTTCAGCGTGGGCAACCTTGATCGCTCCAGGCAGATTCTGGGGGAATAGTGATGTCAGACCGTCCCCTTCCGGACACCCAATCCAGCTACAGCGCGGTTGCGGAGGAATACGCCGAAAAGTTCTTCGGCGAACTCGCGCACAAACCTAAAGACTGTGAACTGCTGGATCGCTTCGCGGCGATGACCGCTGGGAAGGGGCGGGTCTGTGATCTGGGTTGCGGGCCGGGACAGATCGCCCGTTATCTGCATGAACGCGGTGTGGAGGTGTGCGGGATAGACCTTGCGCCGGGCATGGTAGAGGTCGCCCGTCGCCTGAACCCGGCTATTTCGTTTGAAGTAGGAGATATGAGGGCGCTGCCACTTGCGAACGAGTCACTGGCGGGACTCGCCGCCTTCTACTCGATCATCCACATCCCCCGCCCGGACGTAACGGAAGTCTTAGGCGAATTGCGCCGCGTCCTGCAACCGGGCGGGATGCTGCTGCTGGCTTTCCACGGTGGTAATGAGGTGGTTCACCTCGATGAATGGTGGGGAAAGGCGGTTGCACTCGATTTTACCTTTTTCGAGCGGGAGGAAATGGAAGGATATTTACGGGCGGCAGGACTGTCTATCGTGGAAACAATCCAGCGTGATCCGTATGTCGAAGTTGAACATCCCAGCCAACGCATGTATATCTTTTCTACCAAAGGGACGATTGAATGTCACTGACCGAATTCATCAAAGCCATGCCGAAGGTCGAACTGCATGTTCACCTGGAAGGTGCAACTCAGCCGGAAACCTTGCTCAAACTGGCGCGGAAGCATAACGTCGCGCTGCCTGCCGACACAATAGAAGGCCTGCGTGAGTGGTTTATCTTTCGTGATTTCTGGCATTTTGGCGACATCTACATCAAGATTTCCGAGTGTATCCGCACGCCGGATGACATCGAACTGCTCACGCGGGAGTTCCTGCAAGGGCAGGCGGCGCAGCACATTCTCCACAGTGAAGTGACGTACACGCCCTATACCCACTACAAACAGAAGGGGCTGCCGTTTGAGGATCAGCTAGCGGCGATTAACCGGGCGCGAGCCTGGGCGGAAGCCGAACTGGGCGTGACGATGGGACTGATTATTGATATTTCCCGCAATGTCACCCCGGAGGAAGGGCTGGTCACGGCGGAATGGGCGATTCAGCACCGGGATAATGGCGTGATCGCGCTTGGCCTGGGCGGGCCGGAAAACGGCCACCCGCCGGAAAAACATGCTGAGGCTTTCCGTCGTGTGCACGAATCCGGGGTGACCTGTATCCTGCACGCGGGCGAACTGGCGGGCGCGGAGAGTATCTGGGGGGCGCTGACGGTTGGGCATAGTGTTCGAATCGGGCACGGCGTTCGCTGCCTGGAAGACCCGGCGCTGGTGGCCGAACTGCGTGAGAAGCAGATTCCACTGGAAGTCTGCCCGTCGAGTAATGTCTGCCTGGGGGTTGTGCCAAGCTTCGCCGAACACCCGCTGCCCCGCCTGATTGCGGAAGGACTGTATGTAACGCTGAACTCCGACGATCCCCCGATGTTTAACACCACGCTGACTGATGAGTACCTGTTGGTGGCGAAACATTTCGGCCTGGGTGCCGACGCGCTGGAAAAACTCGCGCTGAATGCGCTGTGGGCGGCGCGGTTGCCGGAATACGTCAAGGCGAGTCTTTCCACTCGTTTCCGTGCCGAATTCCAGACCCTGCGCCGTGACCTGATGGGCTGGCCGTTTCGTGAGGCGACACACGGGTAACTCAGTGACCGCAGCTTTGCGGGAGATGAAGGAGTCTCGATCATGACGGAATGGCACATCCCGGAGATCATCAGGCACAGGCATCCGGTCACGCAAAACGTGAACGAGATATATGATGAACGGCTCACCGTCGGACAGAAGACCGCTGAATGGGTGGCAAAAAATGTCGGTTCGTGGCGCTTTATCATCGCGCAATCGGTTCTCTTGTTCATCTGGATCATTCTGAACTCGCTTGCCTTGGTTGAACATTGGGACCCGTATCCGTTTATTCTCATGAATCTCGTGCTTTCCACCCAGGCGGCTTTCGCCACGCCAATCATAATGATGAGTCAGAACCGGCAGGCAGCGAGAGACCGGCTGGAAAGTCACAACGATTACCAGGTGAATCTGAAGGCTGAAACCGAAGTTCGCGTCATACTGGAGCGATTGGAAGAGCAGAGCCGGATGATTGTCGAATTGCAGGACATGATCCGCGATTTACGCAGCCGCAATAGTGCAGGCCGGGAATAGCTTCCGGATTGAGGTTTGCGAAAAACCAATGATAATTTCCGCCAGCTACCGCACTGATATTCCCGCGTTCTATGGCGAGTGGTTTATGAATCGCCTGGATGCCGGGTACTGTTTGGTCGAGAATCCTTACAGCGGTCAGCCCTATCGGGTCAGCTTGCGGCGGGAAGATGTGGATGGTTTCGTGTTCTGGACGAAGAACCTCACGCCGTTTATGGGGTCGCTCAAGCCGATTCGGGTACGTGGGTTTCCGTTCGTCGTGCAGTACAGTATCAATGCCTATCCGCGCCAACTGGAATTTTCGGTGGTGGATGCGGAGCGTGCCGTCGCACAGATGCGGCAGGTGGCAGTGGATTATGGGGAGCGCGTCCCGGTCTGGCGCTACGATCCCATCCTGTTCACATCACTCACCCCGCCCGATTTCCACCGGGAGAACTTCGCCCGGTTAGCGGCGGCATTGGCCGGTTCTACAGACGAAGTTGTGATTTCGTTCGCGCAGATATACCAGAAAACCCGCCGTAACCTGTCCTGGGCGGCGCGGGAGTTTGATTTCACCTGGGATGACCCGCCCGACGCGACCAAATTGGAACTGGTATCTGAATTGACGGCTATCGCCCGCCAACATGGGATGCAGTTGACAGTGTGCTCGCAGCGGCAGTATATCGTACCCGGCGTGGAAGCTGCCCGCTGTATTGATGCCCGACGGCTGGCAGATATAGCGGGGAAAGTTATCAACGTGCCTCTGAAAGGTAACCGCCCCGATTGTGCCTGTCACCTTTCGCGGGACATCGGCGCGTATGACACCTGCCCGCATGGCTGTGTTTACTGTTACGCCGTGCGCGAACGAGCTTTGGCATTGTCACGCTACCGGGAGCACAATCCTACGGGAGACTTTCTGTATCGAGTAGAACAGTCGGAAGCTGAGCCAGAGATTCAGCCCCGGCTGTTATAAGGAGCGTAGGTATGTATAACGACCCGGATATTCGGCGGCACAACCCACGCAATGTCCTTGCGGGAGTGGTATTGATTATCGTCGGTGTGGTAATTCTATCGGTATTGACGGTGACATTTATTGATAACCGCTGCTACGACGACAGTACGGCCTGGCTGCCTGTGTATCCAAATGCGACGGTGCAATCGGTAGAGTATGACTATTTCCGTGCATGGGGGATTGGTGAAACCGAGATGATTCTGGTTTCTCCTGACGACCGGATCACTGTAAACACCTGGTATGCTAACACAATGGAGGAAATCGCTAAAAAGTACACCGGACGGGGTTTGGCCGATACCGACTATCAGATTCGCCGAAACCCAAATGGGGATGGCACTGTAATCACCCTGTCAAGCGCCTGTGCCAATTCGTAAATTCAGGTAATGCGCGGCGATTCGAGTCAGAAATAGAAAGGAACTGAAAGTTCAGCGGGGTTTGGCAGGTGGTCAGCAGGTTAGTGAGAGGGAGTAATCAGAATGGCAAAAGTGACATTCAGGGATCGTATCCGACAGGATAGGCCGATTTTGGGGGACGGCGCGATGGGGACAGCTCTGCACCAGCTGGGTATCCCATTGAACACCTGCTTTGACGAGTTAAACCTGACTCGCCCCCAGGTTGTTGCCCAGATCCACCGGGAGTATATTGAGGCTGGCGCGGAACTGATTGAAACCAATACCTTTGGCTCCAATCGTTATAAGCTGGAAAAACATGGGTTGGAAGACCAGGTAGCCGCCATCAATGCCGCCGGGGTTGACCTGGCGCGTCGCGTCATCCAGGCGAGTTTCAGGGATAATGTCTATCTGGCCGGATCGGTTGGGCCACTGGGGGTGCGCCTCAAACCGTTTGGCCGTATTAAGCCGGAAGAAGCACGGGCGGCCTTTGCCGAACAGATTTCTGCATTGGCAACGGCAGGAGTGGATGTCATTCTCTTCGAGACGTTTAGTGATCGCATCGAACTGCTCGAGGCCCTGGCCGCTGCCAGAGAGGTCGTGCCCGATATGCCGGTCATCTGCCAGATGACCTTCGCCCAGGATAACCGCACGCTTCTTGGCGATCTTCCCGCGACAGTTGCTCGCGACCTGTATCACGCTGGGGCGGATGTTATCGGCGTTAATTGTGGTGGCGGGCCGGAGCAAAACTCCCAGGTCTTACAGGCCATGCGGCAGGCCGTGCCGGATGCTGTCTGCTCGATTTTTGCCAATGCCGGTTTCCCGGCGCAGGTCGGGGAACGCATGATGTACCCAGCAACTGAATCCTATATGGGAGAATATGCACTGACCTTCAAGGCGCAGGGTGCGGCAATTATCGGCGGCTGCTGTGGCACGACCCCGGCGCATATCGCCGCAATGCGCCACGCGCTGGACGATACCAGCCTGCCGCTGCCAAAAATTGACCTGCTTGAAGTCAATGGTGACGAAAAATCCGATGTAGTGGAACGCCCAACAGAACTGGCGCGAAAACTCGCGGCTGGCCGTTTTGTCGTCACAGTGGAAATCACGCCGCCGCGCAGTTTTGTACCTCAGAAGATGCTGGCCGCCGCCCAACTCCTCCAGGAATCCGGCGCGGATATGGTGAACGTGGCCGACAGCCCGACGGCCCGGATGCGGATGAGTCCCTGGGCTGTGTGCCACTTTTTGCAGTCCCGCCTGGGAATCGAGACAGTGCTGCACTTCCCCACGCGGGGGCGCAACCTGCTGCGGGTGCAGGGAGACCTGCTGGCCGCGCACGCCCTGGGGCTGCGGAATCTCTTTGTGGCGATGGGTGATCCTACCAAAATCGGTGATTATCCCGAAGCGATGGATAATTACGACGTGACACCATCGGGGTTGATTGGTATCATCAAGCAGCGTATGAACAGTGGCGTTGACCAGGCCGGGAACTCAATCGGCCAACCGACTACCTTTACGGTTGGCGGTGCGCTGAATATGAACGCGCTCGACTTAGACCGGGAAATCGGCGTATTGCGGAAGAAAATTGACGCCGGAGCAGATTTCGTACTGGGGCAGCCGGTATATGACCCGCCTGTGATCGAGCGCTTCCACAAACGTTACCAAGAAATCGAGGGGGCGCCGTTCACACTCCCGGTGCTGATGGGAGTACTGCCGCTGTACAGCCTGCGTCACGCACAATTCCTGAATAACGAGATACCGGGCATCACTGTGCCTGATCCGCTACTCAAGCGGATGGAAGATGCCGGTGACGATGCGCCGCAGGAAGGTATTAAGATTGCCCAGGAACTGCTGCTGACGATGCGCGGCCTGGTGCAAGGGGCCTATATTATTCCGGCCTTCAATCGTTTTGAACTGGCTGCGGAAGTGATAGACGTTCTGCATGTCGCGCCGGCGCGATAGCGATCAATCGAGGACAGACGAGAGGGTAGGCAGCATGGATACACCTAATGACCCCAACCATCTGCGGCGGGTACTGGAAATCAGTCACCGCAGTAATAACCAATCATTGGTGCTGACTATTCTGGTGCGGATTGCCGAGTGGTTGGATGATAGTGGTGACAAAGATTCCGCTGCCGAACTGGTCATCTTTGTGCTCGAATACCCACTATTTGGCCGGACACGTGCCCGTGCCGAGGAACTCTACCTGCAATTGGAAGCCGAAGTTTGTCCGCGTGTACTGGTAGACGCCCGCACAACGGCTAATGAGCGCACACTGGATGATATGGTCGCAGCAGTGTTAGCCGGGTAGTCGGATGATTATTCGAGGGGTATGTTCGCCAGCATCTCTCCCGCGAAAACGGGAAAAGATAGCCGGTTTTCCGCTGGTGCTAGCGGGCATACCCAGCGTGCGTTATAGGAACAGGATGGATTATAAGCGTAATTGAAGTCCAGTATGATGCTGTCCCCTTCTGTCCCCAGGTCAGCGCCTTTTATGGTGTCGTACAGGTAACGTCCCGCACCGTAGGTTATGTCCTTATTGGTGGTATCGCCAAACGGAAGGAACACGCCGCCCCCGTACCCCTTAATCCAGAACAGGCTCAAGTGCCCGCTGCCGTTGGGTAAAGTGAACTTTACCTGCCCGAACCGTTCGTAAGTCAATCGCCCATCTTCTCCCAGATCAACCTGTAAGATGTCTGGCTCAACATTCTGATCAATTTGAGCTACGACCCGATACGCCGGATTATAGGCGTAATAACGTAGGCCGGTAAATGCAGCCTTCTGGTCGGGACTCAGCGCCGACTGCGAATGGTGGTGAAACAGATCATCGCGTGCCTGGCGAAACTGAGTACAGGTTGTCTCGTAATCTTCGTTTTCGCGCACAGCGGTGTACATGGCTGTGACCCGGCGGCGGTAGTCCAGCAGGTCAAGCATAAACACGATCGCCGGCCTGAATGGTGAAATCGCTCCTGCCATGGGCAGCCGCCAGCAAGAAGCCGCGTACCCCGTTATCCAGGAATTGTAGCACCTCTTTCTGGTCACTGCCTTCCAGCTTGCGCCCTGCTGCGAACTGGCTGAACGGTACGCAGGGCGCAGCCGGTTCAACCACATCTAGCTGAATCTGCGCCCCTGTTGCTGGATTCTCGAAAATGAGATAAGTCCCCAGGTCGGCCAGGGTGTAGGTGTGATCGCTTTCGATGATGATGTTCTCCCCGGCGATACCATCCGTCATATGGTTGCCAAAACGGATACGCATCTGCTCGTAGTAGGCGGTCAGCCCGATGGAAATACCATTATCTCCCCGGTTGCGTGTATGCGGGTGTGCTGTATGATGCACATCCACCAACCTTTCGCCACCAGCCATCAGCCCGATCACACCATCCTGTGTCACCAGCAGGCTATCTACGACCTGCAAACCGTCCGGGTCGTATCGCCGGTTTGGTTTCTCTCCAACTTTCAGAGGCCTTCGCTGGACTTGTACGAATTTTACCGTGCCGATTGCGTGCATACACTGTAACCTCTCATTATATTGTGTCTTTAAGGGGATTCAGGAGGGCGAGGTACGCCTCGCCCTAAAGTTACTTTCTGCTCGCTGCTTTCGACTGTTGACCAGACAGGTTTCGATTAGCGTTCGTTGATTATGCTGAAGACCATCGGGCGGCGCTTGGTTTCATTGTAGAGCATCCGGCTAATGCTTTCCTGTATTCGGTCACGGCGCTTGCCATTCTTACTGCTTGTCGTGCTTGCCAGAACATCGGCGATCGTGTTTTTCACGTTATCCATTAACTCGTCGGCATCACGCAGATACACAAACCCCCGCGATATAATCTCCGGCTCGCCGCTCATCTTGCCGGTCTTTTTATCCACGTCCAGCGAGATAATCATGAACCCGTCTTTTGCCAGAATCTCGCGATCACGGATCACGGTGCGGCCAATATCCCCAACACCGCTGCCATCCACGAACACATACCCGCCCGGCACGCGCTCACCCATACGGACACCGTACTTATCCGCTTCCAGCACCATGCCGTTTTCAGCCACAAAGACCTGATCCTGGGGGATGCCGGACTCAACTGCCAAGGCCGCGTGCGCCCGCAGATGCCGCAGTTCACCATGCACCGGCAGGAAATATTGTGGCCTGACCAGATTCATCATCAGGCGCATTTCCTCACGTTTGGCGTGGCCGGAAACATGCACCGGGGCGATGGGGTCATAGATCACGTTCGCGCCGCGCTGGAACAGGCGGTTGATGGTGCGGAAGACCGTTTCCTCGTTGCCCGGAATCGGATGTGCGGAGACAATAATCGTATCGCCGACTTCAACATCCAGCGTCCGATGGCGCCCGGTTGCCAGCCGCCCCAGCACGGCAGACGGCTCACCCTGCGAACCGGTCACCATGATGACCACTTTGCTCGGCGGGGTGCGTCCCAGGTCATTCACATCCAGGAAAAGGTCATCTGGGACATCCAGAATCCCCAGTTTGCGCGCCATTTTGATGTTCTCGCCCATGCTGTACCCGGCAATTGCCAGCTTGCGCCCATAACGCTGCGCGGCGTTCGCCACCTGCTGGATGCGCGAGATCAGGGAGGCGAAGGTCGCCACCATGATGCGTCCTTTGGCTTGCCGGAACACGGTGTCAAACGCGGCGTCAATCACGCTTTCCGAAGGAGTCCACCCGGACTGATCGGCATTGGTGCTGTCTGCCATGAGCAGCAGTACGCCCCGCCGTGAAAATTCGGCTAGACGGGCGTAATCGGGTTTTTTGCCATCTACTGGCGTGTTGTCGAATTTGTAGTCACCGGTATGCACCACAATCCCATAGGGCGTGTTGATGCCGAAGCCTACACAATCCGGGATACTGTGGCACACATGGAAACTTTCCAGTTTGAACGGGCCGACTTCCAGTATGTCCCCGGCGCTGAACACATTGATGGTGGTATGGTCGAGCAACTTCGCTTCCCGCAGCTTGACCTCCAGCAGCCCGGCGGTCAGCGGTGTAGCATAGATCGGCACGCCTTTGAAGGCATCCACCACATGCGCGGTAGCGCCGGTATGGTCTTCATGCCCATGCGTATAGATAATACCGTGAATGGTCAGGTCCTTGCGTTCAAGCAGGTAGCGGAAGTCAGGGATAATGTAGTCCACCCCCAGCATGTCATTCGCCGGGAACATAATCCCGGTATCAATGATGATCGCATCATTACCTAACTCAAAAGCGGTCATGTTCTTGCCGATTTCCCCCAGGCCGCCCAGGGGGACAATTCTCAGTTTTGGTTTCGCCATAACAAAATAACCCGGCACACATCCTGTGCGCCAGGAATATGATCCTTTCTACTCCAGATTTGACGAGTGATTTTTCCCAACTCGCTAATTAAAGGCTTTGTAAGAAAAATTTCAATTTTTTCACTATTGTGGGCATTATAGCACAAATTACCACACTGCATAACCGCTGAGGTTAATAATTGACGGCAGCAATGCAAAAGCCGCCGTCCCTCCCTTAAAAAACGAACAAGGGGACTCAGCCCCTTGTCCGGGTCATTCAGATAATTGCTGGTGCGGTAGGGGCATTCCCGCAAGAAGTCCCCTACCACTGATTGTATTCTACCGTCAGCACCCGTCGTTACAGCCCCCGCCCGGTATGGTGGGTGGCGGTGGTGGCGTCGTCGGGGTATAGGTCGGCGTCGGCGGCTGTGTATTGGTCGGTGTGCGGCTTGGGCCAATCGTCGGTGTATTGGTTGGTGGCGCCGGTGTAAAGGTCTTCGACGGTGTGAAGGTCGGGCGCGGCGTATTGGTTGGCCCGGTCGTATTGGTCGGACGCGGTGTCGGTGCTTCCGCGAACGGGATACGGCCAGTAGTTGGCGCACCGCCGCCATCACCGCCACCGGCATCTTCTGCGCCGCAGCCGATCTCAAACCATGAGCCGTTGAAGTCAGCGGGTCCCGCGCCAACCGTTGTCAGTGAGGTGGCGATACCGTCAAAGTCCAGGTAAATGGGCGTGATCGAACGCGCATCAAAGACGAAGGTCTGTACCCAGTTGCCTTCACTTGCGCTGGTAGTCGGCGGGTTCGCGTCCTGCAACGGATTGCCCGATTCCCATACGGTGACAGAACCTGGTTGGCCGTAAGGTGCTCCGGCAGTCACCCGCGCCAGTGTGATACTGCTGGACCATTTGCGCCAGGCAATTTCAAAGCCTGTCCACGGGCCGACCGCATAGCGATTATTCACCACTTCCATCCGTACAACACCGAAGTTTTCGAACCGGGAGAAGCGCACCGTCATCAAGTCCGAAGCACAGTCCGGCGTGAAAGTCGGCGTATCCGTCGGCGCATTGGGGTCATCGGTGGGGATAATGGGCGGCGGCGGCACTTCAATCGGGATTACGCAGATGGAACCATCATCCGGGTTTTCCAGGTAGACCTGGGTGTTGGCGAAGTCATAAAGCCCGAGGTATGTCAGCAGGTTTCCAGGTCCATTCGTGAATTTGCTGGCAATTGTGCTGCTATCAGTCCCGCCGACTGTGCGATCCGCCGGGTCTGTGCCGATGAAGTAGTTCGCCGGGTTAGATGGGTCGGCATTCGTGTCGGTGGTCGGGTCGTAGTCCGTGCCGCGCCAGAACGGATTGCCGTCAAAAGCCATCTCGTAGACATGCATGTTCGGGAAGGCAGAAATCTTGGCCCAGCCGAAGATCAGGCGTGTCATGACGGTGGATTTGGCGTTGGCATTGTCAATATCGAATAATACCTGGCTTGACTGGACGCGCAGATTGCCTGCACTCAGCAGGCCACAATCAAACGGCGGAACCGTCGTCTCAGTGGGTGTGGATGAAGCTGGCAGTGTTTCGGTTGCTGTTGGTGACGCCGTAAACGTCTCTGTCGGAGTCGAGGTCGGGAGCGGCGTTTTGGTTGGGATCGCTGTGCTGGGGTTACCCCCACCTTGCAGCACGTTCGCCGCCTGGGCTGCGCGGAAAGATTCAACGATGGCCGAGCGCCGTGCCTGCATTGTGATGTAATTCGTCAGACCGAGCGGGGTAATCAACGGGTGGTTGAAGGTGATGACGACGGTCACCGTGTCGCCAGGGCCGCCCGCGTCCAACCAGGGCTTACCGGCGTTATCCAGACCGCCCGCGCTCATTGACGCGGCGGAGGGGATTTCGTTCAGGAAGCACGCAGGGGTCGGCGGGTTTGCAATAACCTGACTATCGGATGTACGTATCAGCGTATCTTCCCCGTTATAGGTCACAAAGCGGCTTTCCACTTCAATTGGCACGCCGCCATCCGCCTGGCGCATGAAGTAGTTATTCGAGAAATCGCCATCCAGTTTGCCGCGTGAACTGCACACCATGACGTTGAACCAACTGCGCTGGTCGGAACGCTCCAATGGACGTTTCCAGACCTCAAAGAATGGCCAGCCGTCAATGTGGGTCGGGTCAGCCGGCAGATTCAGGTGGCTTTCCTCAAGCAGCAGACCAGCAGCGCCGCGCCGCGCTTCATCCATGATCGAAAGGATACGGGCGATGTCCTTGCGTTGATCCTGGTCACGGGGTTCGCGGGGGTCGCAGTTTTTGCCCTGGTACCAGGTGGCGAACAGGCTTTCCAACCCACCATCATAGACGGTAATCAGGTCATCAGGGTTGAGGTTGTCGTTCGGGTAGTAATCGCGTTTCGTGCCGCGCTCATCGGGTGAGCCTGTCCAGGTGCGGATCGCCTCTGAGCCGTCATCCACGCACGGTATAAAACCACTTGGATCGGAAAATCCAACCTGGGTATTGAACTCCAGAATCATCGGGTAGCGGGCTTCGTCGTATTGGCCGACACTGGCGTAACGGGCAGCCGCACGCGCCGCGTTTTGAAGTGTCACCCAGGCCTGGAAGATGCGCGCAAACTCGACAATCCCAAACATGAGGATGAGCAGAATCGGCAGGGTCAGCGCGAATTCCGCCAATGTCTGGCCTTTGCGCTTGCGCCGGGCTTGCTCGGTGGTATCCAGTGTGTGCATATACAACACCCCCTCTTACGTGGCCCGGCGGAACTGCCAGGCCACAACTTGCTCACTGATGAGAAATTTAACGTGCCAACTGTGTGAACATCCGCGACGCGATATCATCGAACACAACTTCCAGTTCGCGCCCGCTGGGTGCATTGTAGTAGTTGCCACAGCTTTGCCCGGGCGGCAGCGGGTTGATGATGTCGCTCAAGGATCTGCCATTGGCTTTGGCTTCGTCTGCCGTCAATTCACCAGATAGAATCGGGCCTTCACACGGGCCGCGTCCGCCAAAGGTGTCACTGACGGTGAAGTCCGCCACTTTATCGTTCAGCACATCCTGCTGATAGTCGGTGTCAATCTGCTGGTTATCGCCCACGTCGGCGATATAGCGCAGCAGCTCTTCGCCCAGGCAGTCCGCCACGTTATCGGCGCAGCTCCCGCTCCCCTGACTGAATTGCAGGCCGAAACCGATAGTGAAAATCGTCGGACGCTGGTATTGGACTGTCTGGTCGCTGACGAGCGCCCAGGGGAACGGTTGGTTCAGGCCGACATAATCCGCCCAGTCGCGTGCGTAGTCATCCACGTCGTAAGCGTAGCGGCATGACTCCTGAAGCTGCGGGTCGGGGTGGTCCAGGTCAATATAGAAGTCCGCGCCCTGCGGCCCGACAACGAAGTTGACATCCGGGCTGATGCAGAAGTGACGGGTTTCCGGCAGTTTATCCGAACAGTATGGGAAGCCCAGGTCCTGCACCAATTCCCCCGGATTATCCGGGTAACCGTATGGGCAGACGCCGTACGCGCCATATTCCCCCGGCTGCGGGTCATTAGGATAGTTGGGGGGATCATAGGCCGGGTCGCGGTATGGGTCAGCACGGCTGACCGGTTGTCCGGCGCGGGTGGCCGGGTCGCTGGCGCCAGCGGCACCATCACTGAGCAGCACCATCACCCAGACCGAACCGGTTTCCCGGATGGTATTCGGGTCGGCCAGCGCATTGTTGGCCGTGCGCAGCGCCGCGCCCATGTTCGTCCCCCGGCAGCTTGCCCGCAGTTCGTAACTGTAAAACGAAATATAGGGTATACCGGTAGGCTTGGCTGCCAGGTAATTTATCCAGGCCGCGCCATTGGGGTTCATGATGTTGTTCAGCGGCGAGTAGTAATAGTCAGGTTGCTCAACGGCGGTTGGCAGTGCGCCACCGGCTCCTGGTACACTCCAGATGCTGAACGGATACAGCAGGGAGGCATTCGTGAAGGGGCAGGCATTATACACCGGGTAATCCTGTACCTGGCCCAGAGGAGCGGCATCGAATCCCCAGGTTGCTGTATCATACAGGATAGCCCGCGCCGCCGGATCAATCCCGTATTCACCGCCGGTCACATAACTATCCCACAGGCCATCGTCGTTGGTATCAGCGTAGAAGTTTGGTTCAGCGCGCACGCCCACCGCTTTGTTCAGAAGATTGGTGGCATCCACTTCATTGTCAATCATGTGCGAGACTGCTGCGCCGTTGCCCGCCGTGTGTTCCGGCAGCATCAGATAGGCGCTGCGGTCAAAGGTGACAAACGCTACACGATCCCCGCGCACGAAATCAATGCGCTGCAAGAACTGCGCCGTCGCATCCCGCGCCTGGCGGAACGGTTGGCAGATCAGGTCATTGAAATTCCAGTCACCGTTAGGATCATTACAGCAGCCATAGAAGTTATAGGCGGGCATAAAGCCATCCCAGTAGGATGGATAATTCACCGCCCCCCCTTCAACACTCGTGAGATAGGCCTCAATATCGGCTTCCAGAGTGTCACCCGGCACGAGATTCACTTTGTTGGCCTGCGCATTCGGGTAGAACCGTACCCGGCATTCGGGTCGGGGTTCGCCATCCGGCGTACCACTGCCCGCCGGCACGAAACGCGGATAGTCAAAACGTGAGTCATTGTCTAAGTCGCTCTGGGAGTGATTGAGCATATATGTCCAGAGTTCCGTGTATCCACCAGGCCAGGAAGACTGGGTCAGGAGACCCTTGGTCGTGCCGCCAGCGACCGTGTAGCCGCCATTGGCAAGCGGGGGAACGTAGCGCCAGCCCAGGTTCGTGATACCGCCGCTGCCATCCGGCACGCGTTCCCAGTTATCATAAGTCGTCTCACTCAGCATCGACTCGGAAACGTCCATAATCAACACGACATCCAGTACAGCGGTTTCGGAAAGTGATTCGGATTCCAGCGTGATGTTACCCCAGCCAATCAGCCGCAGGAAAACAGTGGGCGAGGCGATCTGCGCTGTCACCCGGATGAGTTTACGCTGGTCTTCAGTACACAGGTCGCTGTCGCCTGGAGTCGTCGCACAGGTTTCCACCAATACGCCGGTGGGGTTCAAGCCGTAGAACTCGATAAAGGACTCTGCTGCCAGTTTCACCTGGGCGATATTGCGGGCGAAGGCCAAGCCGTTAGCGACGTTACGATCCGCTCCAGAGGACACCCAGTCAGATTCAATAGGCTCACTCCGGCCAAAGTTACTGGCGACGGCTACCGCGCCTGCGTAGCTGCCCCCAGCCTTTTCCCACTCAGCGCGCTCTGGCACGAGGCGGCGTACTTGCCCCGCCGCTGCCACCGCCGCCGAGTCGACGGCCCGGCGCAATGTGCTGAAGCGCACGAACATCAACGAAACGTCGGTGACGATGCCGACAAAAGCGAGCAGGACGACGATCCCGAACGCCAGGATAACAATGGTCTGGCCGCGTTCGCCGCGTGTGATGAAGTGTTTGGCTGCTTGCGAGAAGCCTCGTTTCATGGTGGTATCCCTGCCAGCTAATTAAACTGAATGTGTGGCTCTACCGCCGGGACGGGGAAAGCTGACCACACGTAGATGATGGTGCTATCGCCTAAAATGGTGAATACCGGGTTGAATACCGGATTCTTGAGCAGCAGTTCGTGCTGCCAGAACAACTCGACCAGCACCATACCCTGGTTGGGCAGCATGTCGCGCTGGGGGTCATTCAGGCTAAAACCGATGCCGTTCATGAGGGTTTCAACCTCACGAATTGACCATTCCGAACCGGTGCATCTGCCGTTGCTGTCGGAAATAACGTGCTGCCCGTAATAGACAAACCCGACCTGATCTTCAGGGTTGCCGGGATCAAATACATCCATGCCCAGCAATTCGTAATATGCGCGGTTATTCTCGGTGTCCGGCAACGCGGTATTCCGCAGCCAGAACTCGCGCTGGTTACTCTGAATATAGTCGAAGGGATCGCGCTCGCCCTGTGCGGAAGCGCCGGTGTCGTCGTAGTTACACTCGTTGGCGTTCACCGGCCAGCGCCCGACTACCAGCACCTGCCGCTGGTCTTTGGGGATCTGGGTGATAGGAAACAGTGATTTATCCAGATTCGTTGTCCAGTTGGTTGTCGGGTTGTGGGAGGCGTCCACCGCTACCATTTCATCCCGATCAATCGCCTGGAGCGCAAAGGCGGAAACGACAATGTCGTCTGCTCCGTTCGTCCGCAGTTGCAGCGGGTCCATGGATTGCAGCATGACGCAGCTCAACAGGTTAAAGAATCCCTGGAACAGCTCATCACGCTGGATGTCGTCGCAGCTACGCGCCTGGGCACGGATCAGCTCTTCCGGCGTATAGACAATCGGTGGGGCAGGTGGCTGCGGTTGCAGTGGTGGGAACTCCGTATAGTTGTTGTTCCACTCCAACGGGCTAAAGTAGCCTGTTTGCACCGTGCCATACCGCGCACCGGTACGGGTGACTTCCAACAAGGAAATATAATTACTGGCAAACCACCCGACTTCCGCCAATCCCATCAATAAGATAATCAACAGGGGCGTCACCAGTGCCAGTTCCGCAACACTCTGGCCGCGCCGCCGGTCGCCGTAGACAGCCGGTGTGCCATCCAGAATTTCAAGTATGGTTTTGAGTAGTCTCCGCATCGCACGCCCTTAGTTAAACTGGTTGATGCATTGTCAGCACTTAGATCATATCATAAGGTGGGGAAGGCGCGGTACAGGTTGTGATAAGGAAATGATAGAATTTTGTCAACACAGCGTGGTAAACAAGTACCATTCCGCCTGATTTTCTAACTCTCCAGCGCGATAAAGGCTGTGGTTAAGAGTGCCCACTCGGTCAGAGTGAGGGTTTCGGCGCGGCGGCGCGGGTCAATCCCGGTTTCCTCAAAGAGCTGAGCCGCTTCCGCGCTATCCAGATGCAGCCCGCCGCTCAGGGAGTTCTTGAGTTGTTTACGTTTTTGCCCGAAACCGGCCCGCACTACCCGGAAGAAGGTTTTTTCGTCGGGGACTGCCACTGGCGGTTCATCATAGGTGTCTATTCGTACCACCGCGCTGTCTACATCCGGGCGCGGCCAGAACGCCGCCGGATTCAAACGGGTGACGATCTGTGGCCTGCCATAAAACTGCACGCTCACTGTGAGGATACTCATATCGTCGGGGGTAGCGACTAACCGTTCGGCGACTTCCTGCTGCACGGTGAGAATTAACCGTTTGGGGCGGTGAGCGCTCTCCAGCAGATGGCGCAGAATCGCGCTGGTGATGTAATAGGGCACGTTCGCCACCACGACATACGGTTGGGCGTGGAACAGTCTGGCGATGTTGACTTCCAGGATGTCGTTATAGAAGACAATCGCATTGGGGAAAGCGACCAGCATCTCATCCAGAACGGGTTTGAGCCGGTCATCTACTTCGAAAGCGATCACCCGACGGCAGGCCCGCGCCAGTTTCTCGGTGAGTGTCCCGGTGCCGGGCCCGATCTCCAGCACGAAATCGTCCGGCATCAGGTCAGCGGTAGTGACGATCTTTTCCAATGCATTCGGGTCGTGAAGGAAGTTCTGTCCCAGACTTTTCTTAGGGGCGATACCGAAATCATCCAGCAGGGATTTGGGGTTCATAGCGATACAATCTTTTTAGCGACTCGTAACTGCTTAGGGAATACGGGCAGGAAATCCAGCAGGTTCGTGTACCGCCCGCTTTCCAATTCGCTCAAGTAACGTCGCAGCACACTCGTCATGCCGGGCAAAATCACCATGCCATGTGCCTTGCGTTCCATCAGAACATAGGCGTTGGCTTCGGCGGCGCTGACGGCATCTTCCAGGTAGAGTGCTACAGCGGCTGCGACAAACAGGGCAACAAACTGCTCCTGCCAGGTGGGATAGCGGGAACGGAACTGGTCGCTGACTGGCAGCGGTATCTCTGCAACTTCTGTGATTTTATCCGAATGCTCGCGCAGGTATGCCATAAGCAGCATCCGCCCGTATTGGGAAAGCGCGGCGCGGTAGATGTGGGTGGGGTCTTCATCGAACGGCCAGGGAGGACTGTCTCCCCATGCCAGGCGGGGTGGGGCGATACACAGGAGTTGGTTCCCGATGCGCACTCCGATTTCCTGGTCAGAAGGATACGAAATATTGGGGACAAAAATGAGGTCTTCGCTGATCTCACCCAGGAACGGCAGCAGGAATTTCTTAAATCCCACACCATTGAACATTTTTTGAGATTCGGTCAGGCTGCTTTTCCAGAGTGCTCCTTCATCCTTCCATAATTTGGGCAGGTTGGTGACCTGGTAGAAATCGTGCAGATGTTCATTCCATTTAGGCGGCACCCAGCGTGGCAGCGACTCAGTCTCTAGTTCCGGCCAGGGCAGGTGCAGGATGAGGGTGTACACAGCCTCCAGCGGAGCGCCCTGGTCGAGCAGGCTCTGCATACCCTGTACTGCCGGGTGACCTGTGAAGTTTTCCAGAAATTTCCGTGTGGCGCGGGCATGAGCATGTGTGCCATGCGGCTGTCGCTCTTGCGATTTCAGCGGCCAGTCAGTGGCAGCCAGCACCGCCGACATGAGGCGGATAGGATCAAACAGCTTTACTGTAACGTCTTGTAGATTGCTCATGCGTTAACCCAGGATGTGTGGAAAAGAGAGAGTCTATCCACATTGTAATGAGCAAATCGCTTGAGGGCAAGGAATAGAGTTGTGCCGTGAGATTGCAACTCGGTAGGGTTATTTGCGTACTCAGTAGTGTACAATCGGACAGTTGGGTCAGCTTGTTTTTGACTATTGCAATCTTTCCTGGGGGCTTCTTCAATGAACCAGATCATGTTTTATTTGCAATACGCCGCCCGCAACCTGTGGCGCAACCGGCGCTGGTCAACCTTTGCCGTGTTTTCGATTGCGGCGGGTGTGGCGGCGGTGGTCGCTTTGCGCAGCCTGGGGTTGGCAATTGGCGATTCGCTCACAAGCAATGTGCGAACCAGCAATCATGGCGATATTACGATTGAATTCGGCGGTAGCGGTGGCGGGTTTCGCTTCATGGGGTTTGAACAGCCAGACGATCAGCCGGTATTCACCGATGCGCAGTTGAATCGGGTCGAATCGTGGGTGGCTGAACGCGGCGGAAAGATGGCCGCGTATTCGATCAATAGTAATGTGCAGATTACGGCATTGGATTACACCAGCGCCGGGCGTCCACAGTTTATCACGACAATTTTCATTAATCCTGCAACCTTCCCACCTACCCAGGATATTACGGCTATTGACCCGGAGGGTATCCCCCTGGGCCAGTTGTTCCAGGGTGGCAATGAGGTTGTGATTAGCCGTAACCTGGCCGAATCCCAGAGGATCAAAGTGGGGGATAGGGTGCGGGCCAGCGGCACAACCGAGGAATTTGTCGTGCGCGGCATCGTCGCCACCGAAGTCCAGGCCGGTTTTCGTGACCTGTTTTCGGCCTTCTTTGGCTTCGCCTACTTCAGCAATGACCTGAAGTCGCTGCTGCCCGTCGCGGACGGCTCAAATACGATCAGTATTGCTCTGCCGGACGGCACGTCTTTAGATGATATTGATGCTGCTGGGAAAGAATTGGGGCGGATGGTCGGCAACACCAGCTCCGGGCGGATACGGGTGCGTACCGTGCCGGACTTGCTGCAAGAAAACCAGCAGATTGCGGACATCGCCGGGAGTTTCATCGTGGTGATGGGGTTGGGGGCGCTGCTCATCGGCGGCGTGGGCATCATCAACACCATGCTTGTGATGGTCAACCGCCGCACCGAGGAAATCGCGGCGCTCAAAACCTTCGGTCTCAAAGGGCGGCAAATCGGCTGGATGTTCATGGCAGAAGCGGTGCTGCTGGGGGCGGTGGGCAGTGGCGTCGGCATGGTGTTTGGCATCTTCCTGAGCGGGTTAGCCAACGCCTACGGGCAGACGCTCATCCAGCAACCGCTGGTGTTTCGGATTTATCCCCAGGCGCTTCTGTTTGGTGGCGCGTTAGGCGTGGTGATTTCCGCTGTGTTTGGCGTGCTGCCGGTGGTGACGGCGGTCAAGATTCGCCCGGCCATAATCCTGCGCCCCAACGAAATGCACATCCCTCGCGCCGGCTGCCTGCAATCGCTGGGCATGATCGTCCTTGTGACGCTGGTGGTCGGCCTCATCGCCGGGCAGATGCTGCTCCCGGCCTTCACGACGTTTAATAGCTATGTCGGCCCGAATCCCTTCCTCATTGGCATTGTCGGTGTGGCTGTCACACTGGCGATTCTTGGCTTTCTAATCGGCGTGCTGTGGCTGGTCGTGTGGGTGCTGGGGCGCATTCCTTCGTTTGGCAGTGTGGATCTGCGGCTGACGGTACGTAACCTGCGGGCGCGGCGGCTGCGCACGGCGACAACGCTGCTGGCCTTAAGTGCCGGGATGTTCGCTTTGAGCAGCATTACCTTTTTTGGGGCGGGGGCGCGGCAGATTCTCCAGATGACGCTGACCGAGAACCTGGGTGGTAACGTGATGATCTTCTCGGTGCTGCCAACGATCGTCTCCAACCCGATGATTGACAACAAGCTCAATCAACTGGATGGTGTGGTTTCCCGTACTCGTTATCTCAATTACACCGGCGAAATCACGGCGATCAACGGGCAGGAAGTCGGGGAACAAAACATTGAAGCGCGGTTGGACGCCCTGCAAATTGAGATGCGCCAGGCCAGTCGGAGCGGCGATTTTGGCAAAATGGCTGAACTGGGCGAGGAGATGGAGGCGCTGTTTGCCTACAACGCCAGTATCGCTGTGCGTGAAACTACGGGTACCGCCCTGGGGCCGACTAACCTCGCCGCCGGGCGTGAATTCACCTCGGAAGACCGGGGTAAGGCGGTTGCAATTGCCGACCTCTCAAACGGGTTGGGCAATATCGGCGTTACCCTGGGTTCGACCATTACCATCAATGTAGATGGTCAGCCTTATGACCTGGAAATCATTGGCGTGACACAATCAGTAGAAAGCAGCGGGATGCAGGCGGGTTTCCAGTTCGGCAGTCTGAGCGTGCCTCCGGGTGTGCTGCCCACCACCGGGCCGCAGAATTTCCAGATGACGCTGGCGGAAATCGAGCCGGAATACCTGGATGAAGGGCTGCTGGAACTCTCGTCGCTGCCGCTGGTCTATTCGATTGACATCGCATTTATTGATGGGTTGCTGCGGCGTTTCATTGATCAATTCAGCGCGCTGCCGATCCTGGTCGGGCTGCTTTCGCTGCTGGCGGCAGCGGTCATCATGGCGAATACGGTGGCGCTGGCGACGCTCGAACGGCGGCGGCAGATTGGTATCCTCAAGGCCGTCGGGCTGAAGGGTAGGCGCGTGCTAGGACTGATGCTGCTGGAAAATGTGCTGGTCAGCCTGCTAGGGGCGCTGCTGGGGATTGGCCTAAGCGCGTTGGGTGTGGCATTGATGTCCTCCGCCGGGCTGCAATTGGCGATCCTCGTCCCGACAGAATCTGCGCCCTGGGCGATCCTGCTGGTGGTCGCTGCGGTGGCGATTGGCGCGGTTGCGACCTTCCTGAGTGCCCAGGTTGCCATCAATGAGCGCGTGACCAACGTCCTGCGCTACGAGTAACAGGAAAGTTGAAAGTGCCGACTGTCTGTATTGTCCATTTGGGATCGTGTCCCTGGCTTTACAATTAAGACTCGGCACTTTCCACCTTTAGCCTTCTAATCAGAGGTCTGCACCTATGTCTGACTGCATCATCCAACAAATGACTCCCCAGGGCTTACAACCGGTGGATTACCGGGCGGCTTCGTTATCCGAGGCGGCACAGTATGAACCGGATGATGGAGTATACACTGTCACGAATACCTATCACACGCTGGCCGTGCTAAAGTTTGACGCGCATCTTGACAGGCTGGAAGATTCAGCCCGCCGAGCGGGTATCTCCCTCAATTTGGATCGCCCCATACTGCGGGCTTCACTGCGACAGCTTATCACCCAAGCGGGGTGGGGCGATGTGCGCTTTCGTATCACCGTCTCCCGTCAACAGCCGGACAGCTTGATTCTAACACTCGAACCGTATAAACCACCCGCCCCGATGGTATACGAAAATGGGGTGCGCTGCATTACGCTGCCGGGGAGTGCCCGCCACGACCCTGCCGCTAAAACCACCGATTGGATGCATACACGGGGACAGCTTGCCCTTCCAGAAGGTATCTATGAAGGATTGCTCGTTAGCGATAAAGGCGACATTCTGGAGGGCACTGGGAGTAATTTTTACGCCGTGCTGCACGGTGAACTGCGGACAGCCGGAACGGGAATGCTGCCCGGCATCGCCCAGCAGATTGTGTTCGTAGTTGCCCCGCCAATCCTCCCGGTTAGGCGCGAGGCCGTGAATATCAAAGACCGCCCGCGTATCGAAGAAGCGTTTATCACCAGCAGCAGCCGGGGGATTGTCCCGGTGGTCGAAATTGACGGGCGAAGTATCGGCGACGGACGGCCTGGAGCGTACACCCGCCGGTTGCGAGCAGCCTATCTCGATTGGGTCGCGGCGCACCTGGAAGAACTGTAATATCACCTGTTTTTCAGACTAAAACCCAAAGAATTCCCCTAGTGCCTCATTGAATTTCTGCGGGTACTCCACCATCGGGAAGTGACCGCATTCGTCAAACAGTGTCAGTTGGCTGTGGGGGATTCGGGCGGCGGCCAGGTGTGCATCACTGATTGGCACGGTGCGGTCCTGCTTGCCGAATATAATCAATGTATCGGCCTGAATCCGAGGTAAGTGGGGTGTCACATCCAGGTTGTGAATGGCCTGTCCGCAAGCATGGTAGGCGTGAATCGCCCCGGCCTGGTAGCTGTAGCGACTGTCCTGGTACCAGACTTCACGTGGAATACGCCGAATATCATAGTACCACGCTCGTCCGAAATAAAACCATGCTGCCGGGCGGAAAGCAGTCACCCAGCGGTGAACGGCCATCAGCCAGGGGAGTTGGGCAGTCAACCACACCACTGGGTAGACCAGCCATTCCACTGCGGGCATAAGCTTCGCCGCCGCCACGCCGGAGACATCCACCAACCGTTCGACCCGTTCCGGCGCGAGCATCCCCGCGATACACAGCGAAATCTGTCCGCCCATTGAATGCCCCATCAGGCTGAACCGCTCGAACCCCAGCGAATCGGCCAGCGCCAGCACCCGCCGTGCCTGAGCTTCAATGCTGTAATCTGCGTTTTTGGGCTTGTCACTGTAGCCGTGCCCTAACAAATCCAGCGTAATGCAATAATAGTGATCTTTGAGCGTTTCCACTGCATCATTCCACACACCTTGATACGAAGTCCAGCCATGTATCATGATGAGCGGTGGCAGAGCCGGGTCGCCAGCGGTGCGGTAGATGAGTTGTGAGCCGTCGAGAGTGATGGTTTGCGGCGTGTCTGATGTGGTTGAATTGAGCATGGCACTGTATCCTGAGGCTAATCTTTAACAGTTCAGTGTAGTCCGGGATACCGGCGTGTCAAATGAAAGTAGGGATGAGTGGACGTGTCCTACGACTTACATACGGAACTCATTGCCTAGTTGAAATCGCAACGCATTAGTCCTTCGGAATTGCGGCGATGACTGGTAATCCCAACTGTTCCACCTGTTCACGGCGGCGCAGCGTGGGGTCAAGGTATTCCACCAGGAAGGCCAGTACAAGGCCAAAGAACAGCCCGACTCCGATTCGGATGAACGGCGCGAGGCGGTTGCCGATGGGCGGCGGCGCAGCGACCACCTGCGGTGTATCCAGCACCGTCACCTGGGCAGGCTGCGCTCCAAGCTGCGGGAAGTACGCCTGAGCGCGGCTTTGCAGGACGGTAATCGCGGCCTGAGCGATGGCCTCTAACGCAGCGGAGTCCGGGTAACTCATCGTCAGGACGCCAATGCTGTGGCTGTTATCGGCGGCGACTCCCAGCAGTCCAGGATTCACGTCTACATTCTGCGTGGCAGCAGCTTGCGTGATTTCGTTGACAAAGCTGCTGGTGCGCACCCAGTCTGTGAAGGCGTTCACGGTGAATTCCGACGCCAGCCACACGTCCTGAAAGTCGCCGTCCCGGTTAGGGATCGCACCCAGTTCCTGTGCGGCACTGTAACGTAGCGTAACGGTAAACCCGCCGGAGACAGCCTCATCTCCATTGAGTAAGTCAGGCAGCACGATGATGGCGGCCACCAGCGCCGGGATCAGCACCAGGTACCAGCGGCGCAACAGGATACGCAATACAAGAATCAGTTCCATGACAACCTCACTTTATAAGCACTCGTTGTCGCCGGGTGAAGACAACCAATCCGATCAGCGCCATCAAATTTACCAGAATCAAGACGGGCAGCACATACGCCACAAAGCGTACATCAAAAAACGTGCCCGGTATGCGCGGCACATCAAAGTCCCCGCCTCCTTGCCCAGGTATACCGGAAACCGATACATCCGCTGGGCTGTAAATCACCTCAATCATCTGCCCGACACCAGTTCCATCATAAAAGTCATCGTGAACTCGATGTATTCGTGAATAAGTCATCCCATCCACAGCATACTGGTAGACGACAAAAGCCGAGCCATCATCAACCCGAAAAGTCTCCGTCACTTCGCCCCGAATCACCGTACCGTTCAGACGCCATTCTATCGTCCAACGATAATAGCCATAGATGAAGAGCGCAATGAGCGCCACTTCAAGCAGCAGTAGTCCATTACGCAATTGTATTATCTTCATGGTTGAGTACCCACCACGGTTGTAACCGGGTCAACCCACACGAAATCCATCCTGCTTTGGAATGCCGCCCACGCTCCCTCGATAAAACTGCTGATTTGACGGTTGAACACCTGCGTATCAAATTGCAGGGCATGGGCGCGGATGGCCGCCGGGTTGTAGTGGCTGGCGTCGAATGATTCCATGACCGCCATCAGACTTTCGACGGTCAATTCGTGGAAGTGTTCGCCTGTTTTGCCGGGGATGACTGTATCCAGCGCTCCGCCCGCGCCATAGGCGATCACCGGGCGTCCAGCAGCTTCGGCCTGCACAGGGGTGATGCCGAAATCTTCTAAACCGGGGAAAATGAAGGCCTTCGCCCGCGCCATCAGTCCCGGCAGGTCGCCATCCGGTACATAGCCCAGGAATTCAACAGTCGGCCCGGCAAGTGCTTGCAGTCGTTCCATGTCGCGTCCCTTGCCGCCCACTTTGAGCGGGACTCCTAATCGAGTCGCAGCGTGTACCGCCAGATCAATACGCTTATATGGAATCAGGCGGGAAACCACCAGGAAATAGTCGCCCACTTCGCTCGTCGGGACCGGCTGGAAGCGGGTCGTATCTACTGGCGGAAAGATAATCACCGACTCGCGGTTGTAGTAGGTTCGGATTCGTTCCTGAATTTCGGTGGAGATGGCGATAAAGTGATTCACCCGTTGGGCGGCGGCGTAGTCCCAGCGGCGCATAGCAGCGATCAACGGACGCAGGGCCAGTTCAACCGGCCTGCCGAGTCCCTCACGGGCGATGTAGCTGTCTAACTGCCACACGTAGCGCGTCGGCGCGAGGCAGTAGCAGACATGCACCGTATTTGCACCGTGCTGCAATCCATGACAGAAGCCGCTCTTGTTGCTTAACACTACGTCATAGGCTGATAAATCCAGCCCGCCCCATGCCAGCGGGTAGAGAGGAAGATACGGTTGGTGATGGCTGTGGATACCCGGCATCCGGTCAATCCATCGGGTATGAATCTCCCAGTCACGGTATCGCGCCGGCATGGTGTCGGGGGCGTAGATGCTGGTATATACAGGGCGCTCGGGGTAGAGCGTGACCAGTGTTTCCAATACATCTTCCGCGCCGCCAACCTGGTTGAGCCAATCATGAACAAGTGCGAGTTTCATCAAGATTCCAGCAAGCTGCGTATAGGCGCAAATGTTGTGCGATGCACCGGCGATGGGCCGTACTGTTCCAGCGCGGCCTGGTGCTGTGTTGTGCCGTAGCCTTTGTGTGCCGCGAAGCCGTACTGCGGGTACCGTGCATCGAGTTCGACCATGAAGTCATCGCGCCACACTTTGGCTATCACGCTGGCCGCTGCAATGCTGAGTGACCGGGCATCTCCACCGATCATGCTCACCTGGGGAATATGCGGCATCTCCGGCCAGAGCAGGGCATCCAGAAACAGGCAGTCTGGCTGTTCGATGGCGCTTGTTGCCAACAGCATTTCCAGGGCGCGAGACATCGCCAGTTTAACGGCCCCGACAATGCCAAGTGTGTCTATCTCGGTATTGCTGGCGCTGGCGACGCCCCAGCCCAGCGAGACCTGTTTAATCGTATCCAGGAGCTGTGTCCGCTGGCGTGGTGTCATCTGCTTGCTATCGCGTACCCCGGCCAGCTTCTGGCTGAGATCGGGTTGGGTGACAGGCAGACATACAGCCCCAGCGGCTACTGGCCCGGCCCAGGGACCGCGTCCTGCTTCGTCCAGACCAACAATGAACTGGAAGCCATGGGCATAATATTCATGTTCATGCCTCAGACTGGCGGTCTGCTGCTTTCGTGTCTTTTTTGGCATAAACACCCCAGAACCAGTTACGCCGAATCTGCCAGATTTCCACCAGCAGATGCAGAGAGTCACCCACCAGCCGCATCCGGCTGTCAGAATCGAAATACCAGGTAATTGGTACCTGCTTGATACGATAGCCGCGCTGCTTGGCGATAAACAGCAGTTCAATGTCGAAACCAATACCAGTCATCTGCTGCACGCCGAATAGGTCTTCAGCGGATTTGCGATTGAACATCTTAAAACCGCACTGGGTATCTTCAAAACCCCGCACCGCCGTCAGTTTGATGATGAAATTATTGATACGCCCAATAATATGACGATATTCCGGCTCGCCTACACGCCTCGCACCCACACCTTCTCGGCTGGCAATGATGACATCGTGGCCGTTAACATGCGGTGGCAGGAACTTGACTATCTCTTCAATCGGCATTGAAAGATCGGCGTCGCAAATGAAACGGTACTCACCTCTTGCCTCCAGCATACCAACTTTGACCGCCAGCCCTTTGCCACGCACAGCGGCCTCGACCACACGCACGTACGGATGATCCTTGGCGAATTCTTCTGCCACTGCTACGGTGCGATCTATGCTGCCATTCTCGACGACAATGACCTCTGCCTCAAAAGGCTGCTGTCGCAAGAATGCATCTATTTTCTCAAGGCTGGGGGGTAGCCGTCGCTCTTCGTTATGGGCTGGAATGACAATCGAGAGCAGGGGGTGGTCTGTTGTATGCGTCATCTGCTGCTGTCCAACCTGTTGTACATGGATTTCACTCTGCAACCTACTCACTCCTGTGCCGGCGCGAGAAGTGACTCTACATACTCGATAGAGACTTTCCGCCACCGTTGAATTTCCCGGCGCTTTCGCCACATCCGGGGTGTATACCATAATCCTGCCATCATGCCACGCAGTCGGGCCCGCGCCGCCGCGCCGCGCCATGCCCGTAATGCCTCCCATGCCAGGCGGAACTGTGCCCGCAGCACCTGCCCGCCGTATTTGCGCCACAACGCCGTCGGATAGTTCTTGACCAGCACGAAAATCAGGTTGCGGCCATCATGATAACTCGCGGTAACACCGCCGCCAGTTGCCGAAAGATGATGGTACACGATTGCGGCGGGTGTGTAAAGACAGCGCCAGCCCGCCAACTGTGCTCGCCAACCTAGGTCAACGTCCTCCAATGAGAAGAAGAAATCATCGTCCAGCAGGCCGATCTGGTCGAGCATAACTTTGCGGTAGACCGACGACCCGCCGCACGCGCTGAAGACATATTCCTCATGGTCAAACTGGCCGTCGTCCTTCTGCCATACGCCACGATTCCCGGCACGGCCATCCACTGTGAAAAAATCGCCCGCCGTGTGGATGTGGTCACGTTGGTCAAATAGCAGCATTTTGCTGGCGATAAACCCGGCTTCCGGGTGGCGCTGGAAGGCGTCTACAACCGCTCCCGACCAACCAGGGTCTACTTCCGTATCATTATTCAGTAGGGCCACATATTCACCCCGTGCCATCTGTATCCCTACATTACATGCGCCGGTAAACCCGCGATTTTCCGGTAGTTCGAGCAGTACCACATCAGGATACCGTTCTTTGATAAGCGCCTGCGAGCCGTCCTGCGATGCATTATCCACAATAATGGTTTCGATATCCGGGTAAGTCTGCCGCGCCAGCGCATCCAGGCAGGTGGGCAAAAACTTCGCGCCGTTCCAGTTCGGAATCACGATAGAAAGTACTGAGTCTGGAGTATTGAGTCTTAAGTCTGTGCCAGGCGTATTGCTCATAAATAGATACTCATGACTCAGAACTTTTGCCTATACTCAGCAGTCCCTCTTTTTCCAGGAAGGCGTCTACCGCTTCCTGCCAGGGGCGCAGCGTGATGCCGATATGCCGCCCGGCGTGGTTGGCGAGGCTGGCATAAACCGGCGGCGTCGAAAGCCGCTGCCACTCCTGCCCGGCGATGGGTTCCGCTGGAACATCTGCGTACCCGGCTTTATCCAGGAAGTAGCGGGCGAAGGCATAACGCGAACAATAGCCTTCGTTCGTCAGGTGGTAAATGCCGTAACGCTCAGTCTCGATGAGCAGCGCCAGCGCGTCTACCAGATCATCATTATATGTAGGGTTGGCGACTTCGTTGGCGACGATTCGCAGGCGTTTACCCGCCGCTGCTGCCCCCAGGATCGCCTGGATGAAGTTTTTGCCGCCGTGCGCGAACACCCACGCGGTACGGACAATGTAGTGCCGGGGGTTGATATCGGCCAGCGCCCGTTCGCCCACCCACTTGCTGTAACCGTAAGGGTTGATCGGGTGCGTCATATCATATTCGCGGTAGGGTTGGCTGGCTGTGCCGTCGAAAACCTCGTTGCTGCTGATATACAGTACCGCCGCGCCTGCCGCCGCCGCGCCTAAAGCGATGTGCTGTGTCCCGAAGCCGTTGACCAGCACGGCGCGTTCCGGGTCACGGGCACATCCATCTACATCCGTCCAGGCGGCGGGGTGAATCACGATGTCAGGTTTGCGGGCCGTGATAAAGTCCCGCGTGGCAGCGAAATCGGTAATATCCAGCGTCTCCACCTGGTCGCCCACGATGTCCACGCCGCTGACTTCATGTCCGCGTGCGTTGAGTACTTCAACCAGCTGTCCACCCATCCGGCCTGCTGCGCCGGTCACTACGATTCGCATCAATGTTCCCCCCAATAGTCAAAGACTGCCTGCAAATCCGCCGCCCATATTGCTTCAGGGTCGGAGGCTGTCTGCTCGTCTGGTATCACGCCATCCATCCTGAAATAGCCCGCGCCCGGTATTCCCGTTCCTTTAGTGACAACCAAAGCCGGGAGGATGGGACGCCCGGCCTCAAACTCCTCGCGGCCCAGATCATCCAGTAAACGCACCATCAAGGGTGAATGGTAATGGATGCGTGCTGTTTGCAGCATGGCGCACAGTTCAGAATAGGTGATTGTTTGCCGCAACCGCGCCTGCTGGATGAGAATTGCCCGCGTTTCAGCGATAATTTCCGACCAACGGGCGGCGATGGGTCCTGATTTCTTTGTCATGTACCTGATTCTACATCACGAGCGCGATTTCACAACCGGCTAGTATAGAGTATCTCAAACCCGAATCCGTCATGATAGTGTCGCAGATTCGATCCTGCTCGTGCCAGACGTGGTATATAGTATAAAGGATTGATGCAATTTAGTCGGAGAAACAATATGCGAAAACTGATCGTTATGCTACTTTGTCTGGGATTGCTATCCGGGCTGGCGCTGGCATTCGATCCACAGCCGGGAGCAGACGGTGTTGGCGATCCCTATTATCCTGCTATCGGCAACGGCGGCTACGATGTCCAGCACTACACGCTTGATCTGACATGGGACAAGAGCAGCAGCGCGATTGCCGGGACAGTGGTGCTTGAAGCGGTTGCGACCCAGGATTTGAGTGCCTTTAACCTGGATTTCTGGGGTTTTACAGTCAGTCATGTGCTGGTGAATGACATAGCGGCTACCTTCAAGCGAACCGAGTCTGAAATGACTATCATCCCGGCGGAACCACTGATGGCAGACAGTACCTTCACGGTGGCTGTGACTTACAGCGGCGTGCCGGGGGAGGATGTGCCAGAAGATGTGCGCATCTTCGGACAAGGTTGGGTACAGTATGATGGTGGTGTGTTCGTTGCCAGCGAACCGAATGGCGCGGCGTTCTGGTATCCAGTCAACGACCATCCGCAGGACAAGGCAGCCTATACGTTTCGTATTACCGTACCCAATCCGTATGTTGTTGCGGCCAACGGCCTATTGCTGGAAACGATTGATAATGGCGACACCAGTACCTATGTATGGGAGACGAACTACCCGGTCGCCAGTTACCTTGTGACCGTCAATATCGGGCAGTTTATTGCACAGAATCAGACCGGGCCAGATGGTCTGCCAATTCGGAATTATTTCCCGGCGGCGTTCTTTACAAACGGAATCACCACTTTTCACCGCACTTCAGAAATGATCGAACTCTTCAGCGAGTTGTTCGCACCTTATCCGTTTGAGGCGTATGGTGTGGCGGTGGCTGCGGCGCCGCTGCCCTTTGCGTTGGAGACACAAACGCTCTCGCTGTTTGGCACAGGCATCTTTACCACCAATCGCCCCGGCGGTGCGGATAGCGTTATCGCCCATGAACTGGCGCACATGTGGTTCGGCGATAGTGTGAGTCCCGAGACGTGGCAGGATATCTGGTTGAACGAGGGCTTTGCCACCTATGCTTCGTGGCTGTGGTTTGAGCATGACGGCGGGGTGGCTGTGCTGGAGAGCATCGTGCGGGACTCTTATGCTCAGTTTGCCCAGCCGAGCGAGATATTGATTGGCAACCCATCCCCGGAAAGGCTGTTCGACGGTGCGGTATATGTACGTGGTGCGTTGACCCTGCACGCTCTGCGCGTTAAAGTGGGTGACGAGGCTTTTTTCACGATTATGCGCACTTACTATGATCGTTACCAGTATGGCACTGCCAGTATCGCTGACTTCATCGCAGTGGCCGAAGAAATCAGCGGGCAAGACCTGAGTGCCTTCTTTGATGGCTGGTTGTACCAATTGGCGATCCCGGCTATCTCAGAAATGGGATTGCAACCAGGTGTATAGGGAGTAAAAAATCGAAAATAGGGGAATCGGAAGGACAGCAGGATGATTGAGAAAGTCAATCTGGCGCAGAAATTCGCGCTGATTAACGAACACTGGAGTCCCAGAATCGCCGGGCGTGTGAACGATTTTGATGTAAAGCTCGCCAAATTGCAGGGTGAGTTCGTCTGGCACCACCATGACAACGAGGACGAACTCTTCCTGGTGGTGGCGGGTAACCTGACCATTGAACTACGCGATCAGCCCGCGATTCGTCTGGAAGCCGGAGAATTTGTTATCATCCCGCGCGGAGTGGCACATCGTCCAGTGGCGGAAACCGAGTGCCATGTGCTGCTGTTTGAACCAGCAGGTACGCTCAATACTGGCAGCGCGGTGGCTTCCGAATACACAGTAGTTCATCCCGACACTATATAACCATCCAACCACAAGCGTTCAAGTGAAAAGGATTGTCATGCGCATCGGATTGCAGATTCCTAGTTTTACCTGGCCGGGTGGGCCGGCAGCTCTCGCGCCCACACTGACAAAAATCGTGACCACCGCCGAAGACGCAGGTTTTTTCAGCGTGTGGGTCATGGACCACTTCTTTCAGATTGAGATGATCGGCCCGGCTGAACATGAAATGATGGAGGGCTACAGCACCCTGTCGTATATCGCTGGACTGACGAAACGGGTGAAACTCGGCACGCTGGTCACAGGCGCGATTTATCGTTATCCTGGCCTGCTGGTTAAAACCGTCAATACACTGGATGTCCTTTCCGGTGGGCGGGCGTATCTTGGTATTGGGGCGGGCTGGTTCGAGCGCGAAGCGAAAGGCCTGGGCGTGCCGTTTCCACCGGTGGCTGTGCGGTTCGAGCGATTAGAGGAGGCACTGCAAATTGCCCATCAGATGTGGACGGATAACAACGGTGCATACAACGGCAAACACTATCAATTGGCCGAAACTCTGAGCGTGCCGCAGCCGCTTACCCAACCGCATCCTCCGATTCTGATTGGCGGGATGGGCGAGCAAAAGACGCTCCGACTGGTGGCACAATACGCCGACGCCTGCAACCTGTTCGTCCGTGCCGGGGCCGATATAGTTCGCCAGAAACTCGACATCCTGAAAGGCCATTGCGATACAGTGGGACGTGACTATGAGACGATTGAGCGCACTGGGTTGGCAACTATCCACCTCGCGCCAGAACGGGATTCCACCGCGAGCGTGATCGCACTGTGCCAGGAGATGGCTGGGCTGGGCATCCAGCACCTGATCTTCAACATGCCAAATGTTGAGGACATTTCGCCGTTGGAAATTTTCGGGCGCGAGATTATCCCGGCAGTGGCGGCGCTGTAAAACACCCGTAGTGAAATGAGCAGCAGCACAATATGACCGCCTATTTTCCGTTAGGGTTAGGCGATATTATGTGCGCAGCCGGTAACGCGGACAGCGGGAACTTCCGTACACAGGCGCATTATGCCGATGTATAGCGCGAATCGTGCTGCTTTCGTGCGCGCACCCCAACAATTACGGCAGCGCGGCAATTTGGGCTTTCACGGTGGTGCATCCTGACAACACTTAGACTGTACTCCGCAGAGAAGGTCATTCATCTTAGCTGACCAGGGGGATGGCGGTGCTCACGCCTGTGCCAGTGAGGATGGTTCCGCTTATGAGGAAGCTGATTTTGCAGTGTGCTACTGAAGGGCAATCAAAGTCCACTATTGAAGCGGGTATTGGAAACCTAGCACCGAACAATGAACCATGATGGGATACATCAGGGGAGCGCCAATATGCACTCCCCTGCCAAAGTGATTTCCTTATAGCTGTCTGGTTAAAGGGAAGTCACCACTACTCCGCCGCTGCGCTACGTACATGGATGTAATCAAGTTTCGAGAGTTCGCGCACCTGCTGCTCGGCGCGGTAGCTGCTGCGTACCAGCGGGCCGCTTTCTACCCACTTGAAGCCGAGTTCCTTGCCAATAGCCTCGAAGCGGTCAAATTCCTCTGGCAGATAGTAACGCTCTAAGGGTAGGTGCTGCTTGCTCGGCTGGAGATATTGCCCGATGGTGAGAATGTCCACGCCCAATCCTGCCAGGTCACGCATGACCTCAACCACTTCATCGAATGTCTCTCCCAGGCCGACCATGATTCCACTCTTGGTCAGCACCAGCGGATCCATCTGCTTGGCGTTGCCCAGGGTGGTCATCGCCCACTCATAGTGGTCTTGTGGCTGCACCTTTTTGAACAGTCGGGGAACAGTCTCGACGTTGTGATTGAGAATTTCCGGTTGGGCGTCCATGACGATTTTCAGAGCGTCGCGGTTGCCCTTGAAATCGGGGATGAGCACTTCGATGCTGCAACCGGGCTGTAACTGGCGGATACGGCGGATCACCATCGCAAAAATGGGGGCACCGCCGTCAGGCCGTTCGTCTCGATTGACGCTGGTAATCACCACATGCCGCAGTCCCATCGCCCGTACCGCCTCGGCCACACGGTTCGGTTCAGCCCAGTCAAGTGGGGAAGGCCGCCCGGTCTTGATGTCACAGAAGCCGCAGGAACGTGTACAGGTATCGCCCATCATCAAAAATGTAGCTGTACCGCTGCCCCAGCATTCGCCAATATTGGGGCACATTGCCTCTTCGCAGACGGTGTGCAGTGTCTTGCTCCGCATCAGCCCTTGCACCTGTTCGTAGGTGTCGCCACCAGGAGCGCGTACCTTTATCCACGGGGGGCGGCGGCGGGGATGTTTCGGGTCAGGTTGCCATCCATCAGGGTTTGAGTCTACCAGGGGGATGGCATCCGGTTCGATGATATTCGTCACTATCAATACTCCTTGATTCAATCAGTTTAGTATAACCCAATTCGCTGGCGGATTGAGATGTCCAATTCCTGAATTCGCTCTGGACACGTCTTCCTTCTATTTTTCTCTCCAGTTCGGGTCTTCTTTTTTGATCTTACCCCCATGTCCGTTGGAGGAGTGCCGCGTAATTCTGTCCCGGTGTGATCTGCCCCAGGATGACCGGATGACTGGCGCCGGTTAGAGAAGGGTGCTGGCCGGGGCGCCCATGCCAGGTTTCATAGGCTAGCAGCGCGAATACCAGCGCCTCTTTGAAGTCACTGTTCAGGCCGATGTCCTCATGGGTGATGACCGCCGCTGGACTCAGCAGCGTTTCCAGTGCCGTGACCAGCGCCGGATTTCGTGCCCCACCGCCCCCTAAAATAACTTCTTGAATCGGGGCGGGAGCGAACCGCTGGTAGGCATCGGCGATGCTCCCTGCGGTGAGCATGGTCAGCGTCGCCATAATATCGGGAGAACGCAGCCCGCGCTTTTGCCCCTCAACTACGAGTTCTTGTGCCAGTGCTGTGCCGAACAACTCACGCCCGGTGGTTTTTGGCAGCGGACGGGCATAGTAGGGGTGGGTGAGCATCCCTTCCAGCCAGTCTTCATCTACCTTGCCGCCGGTTGTCATCTGCCCATCTTTGTCATACGTCAGTGCGCCACCAGAAAGTACATGAGCGGCGATGTCAATCAGCGCGTTGCCCGGCCCGGTATCGAATGCGATCGGGAGGTGACGGGTATCGGCCAGCGGCGGCAGAAACGTGACGTTGCCCATCCCACCGATATTCTGTACCGCTCTCCAGTGTGATGGGTGGCGCAGCAGCAGCCAGTCCGCATATCCGGTGAGTGGCGCGCCCTGTCCGCCCGCTGCGACATCCCGCGCCCGCAGGTTATTCACGGTGGTGATTCCGGTGCGTTCAGCGATCACTGCCGATTCGGTCAGTTGGAGTGTCGCCCCGACGCGGCCATCCGGCAGTACATCATGCCAGAACGTATGTCCATGTGCGCCGACCAGGTCCACGTCACCAGGTTGCATCCCGGCCTCGGAAATGACTTTCAACACGGCCTCGGCGCATAAATCGCCCAGCATAAAATGAAGCTGGCACAGTGCGTCTACATGGCTGGCCTGCGGGTCGCAGCCGTCCAGAATGCGCTGGCGCTGTTCGCGGGTGTATGGTTCGGTTAGAGCGTGAATGATTCGCGCCTGGAGCTGCGGTGGTTCCCCACTGATTTCACACAGGGCGGCATCCATCCCGTCGGCGGATGTGCCGGACATCAATCCCACAATAATCATGACATTTCCTCAGCTAAACAATCATGGACGGCCCGCCGGAAAGCGTGAATACCGAGTTTCTCGCGTCCTGGATACACCCGGTTGGTCAGGCAGGCCACCACCAACTCACGGGTTGGATCAATCCACAGGGACGTGCCAGTGAAGCCGGTATGCCCATAGGATGACAGGTCAAATACATCCCCGGCGGACGAATCCTCGTTTGACCGCATCATCCAGCCCAGGCCACGCCGGACGGTGGCATCCTCGGCCTGGGTGCGGGTCGCTGCGTCTATGATGTCCGGGGCGATATGCAGGCGGGCATCCCGTGCGAGCCAGGCCTGACCCAACCCTGCTACATCACGGGCGCAAGCGAACAACCCGGCGTGTCCGGCGACACCACCCAGGCCGCAGGCATTCTCGTCATGGACTTCGCCCCAGCAGCGTCGTTTCCGCCATAGAGAGTCGAATTCAGTAGGGGGGATGTTGTCCCGCTCGCAGCCATTCCACAGTGGATTATAGGTGACGGACATGAGGTTCAGCGGGTTCAGTACCCGTGTCTGCACAGCGCTCGCCAGGTCGCCGGGCGCACTGTGCAGACGGGATACTGCTTCGCCCAGCAGGATCAATCCCAGGTCACTGTAGTGAATCTCTGTCCCTGGCATGGTTATAAAGGGGTAGCCGTAGATGGCCTTCAGGCCGTTTGCCCACCGTTGAGCGCGGTTGGTCGGGTCGGTCTTGTCGGGCGGGAGCGGGACTGGCCCGGCGGCCTCGAACACAGCTCTCCATGGCGCTAACCCGGAAGTATGTGTTAGCAGGTGGCGGAATGTGACCAGTGTCGGGTTGACCAGAAGGCCGCGTCGCGCCTCCGGCGTGGGGAGCATAATGCGGGTGTGCGGGTCTTGCCCGCCGTCCACAGCACGTGGATTAACGTCTCCAAATTCGGGGATGACGTTCACAAGAGGGTCATCCAGGCCCACCCGCCCGGCGCTCACCAGCCCCAGGAATGTAGTGGCAACAAACAGCTTTGTCACTGATGCGAGATCAAAGCATGACTCCGGGGTGACGGTGTGCTGCTGGGTTTCCGGGTCAATCCAGCCCCAGGCGGCCTCCAGGGCGATTTCTCCCCTATGAATTACGGCCAGGGACAGCGCCGGGAATGTATCACCCAGGTGGGTATCAATAGTTGCCTGTAGACGACTGCGGGCAATTGGGGAAAGTTGGTTATGCGTTTCGGTATAGGGGAGCATCCGGCGATTCACCTTGTTGGATTGAGCAAGCCGATTGAAGCTGATTCCGTAAGAATCATAGCTTAACGCGAAAGCTGACAACCAACAATATCCTATGAAACCTGGTTTAAACAGAACGAGGCGACCTGTTGGCCGCCTCTAATGGATGTTACGTGCGGAGAGGGTGGGATTCGAACCCACGAAGGTGTTACCCTTACTCGCGTTCCAGGCGAGCGCGTTAGTCCACTACGCTACCTCTCCTAATATATGCGTGGCGCATTTGAAGATTATATCAGCCGTCAAATATTTTGACCAGACGGAATTGATAGTCTGGCAGGGCGGCTCATACGAAAAGTTTGAGCTTCTCGAAGTCCTGTTTCAGGGTGTCTTTCTGGCTGGCGCTGTAGAGAACGACGGCAGGATGGTACATCGGTACGATGTGGATTTCGCCGTAATGCAGACGCGCCTTGATGAGCTTGCCGTGTAGCTGGGTGATTGTGCCGCGCTTTTCCGGTAAGTCCAGTTTTTTGAGCATGTATTGCATGGCGAAGCGGCCTAATGTCACGATGACGGCGGGCTGGATGATGTCCACTATCCGATCCGCGAATGGGGTGTAAAACGCCAGTTCCTGCGGGGTAGGTTCACGTTTTGCGCCGGGGTGATCCAGTAAAATATTGGTGATGTATACCGACTCACGAGCCAGGCCGATGCCTCTCAGAAGTTCATCCAGAATGTCTCCCGACGGTCCACAGAATGGTTTGCCCTGCTGTGCCTCATGCTTGCCCGGCGATTCTCCGATGAACATAATGTTGGCATCCGGGTCACCCTCACCCAGTACCGGGAAGTAGCGTCCTTCCACCCGCACCGTATACAGCGGTGAGGTCGTGGCGTTCACCAGGTCATCGCGTACTGCTTTGAGCGACTCCGCTTTGCGTTGGTATGTCTTTGAGTCGCTTCCGCGCTTGAAGGACTGTTTGGTAGGGGCTGCATCCTTTAAAACCGCGATCAGCCGCTCCATATCGCTGGCGAAATTCCCGTGACTTAGCTCCAGCGCATTGCGGCGGGATAGTGCGGTAATGTCCTCCGGTAGGTCAAGCGGCGCGGGCATCCGGGCGCGGCCTACCAGCACCGGGACGATGAGCTTGCCCTGTTTAATGGCGCTGGCTATTTCGATACGCACGAAGTCGTTCCATTGGTCGAGTCGCCGTTCCCCATGTTCATTCTGCACAGTCGCCCACTGCGGGCCGATGACGGCCACGAAGGCATCACAGGCCGCCACCGCATTGTCCAACGCCTGTACGAAGTCCTGGCCGGGTTCGATACTGGCGACATCCATGAAAATATCCTGCGGAGCGAAGTGTCGCAGCAGATGGTCATATAAGCGTCCGACATAGCCTTCACTGTCCTGGCGACGGTAGTTGATGAAAACGCTGGTCATACGGTAGTTGTCTCCCGGTAACACGCGCTGTTGAGTAAACTTTGCCGGACTATCTCCGGTTGCAGAGCAATGCTTTGCCCCAATATGCGTGTTAGGCTATACTCACAATTGAGAGTCTGTTTAGTAATCCAAAACCCACAAGACTCCATAACAGTGTATTTTTAGGTATTAGTTTAACAAAGCGTGGTGAGCGATGCCAGATTTCACACCTCATGAAGCGCCGGCCCGAACGGCACAATCGTTACCTGTGATGCTGCCCGGCAAACTGGTCGGGCGCGATGCCCAACTCGCCCAGGTGTATTCACAGCTCAAAAATAACAAACCTGTCCTCGTTTATGGGGCGGCAGGTACCGGCAAAACCGCCCTGGCCGCTACGCTTGCCAGTGCCTATACCGAACTGCCGGGCGGTGTAGTGTGGTTTAACCTGAACGGCAGCACGCTGGAAGACATCCTTGTACGGGTGGGACGGGCTTACCATGTCCCGGAGATTACTGGCAGTGATACCCCCTCCGGGATGGTTGGCGCGGTTGCCAGTACGCTCACCAGCCACAAACCCTTGCTGGTGCTGGATGGGGATCTGCAAGCCGATATTGTGGCTGATTTTGTGCGACGCTGTGCTGACGGCCTGCCGGTCATGCTGCTTTCCAGGAACAAGCTTGAAGGGGATTGGTCCGGCCTGCATCTGGAAAATCTGGATGAAGACCCGGCGATGGATCTCTTCGCCCAATATGCCGGTATAGCGAATCTGGCTGATGTGCAGGATGATGTGGATGAACTGGCGAGTATCCTGGATTATAACCCCTTCGCGCTGACTGTCGCCGCCGGGACGCTGCGTATCACCAAACAGACTCCTGCCGCTTACCTCGAACTGCTGGAAAAAATCCCCAGCAGTGCGGCTGCTGAACCCCCTCTGCTGGCGCTTACACTTGGCTTTCGGGGATTGAACAATGCACTGCAAGGGTTACTCCTGATGATGGGCGCGACGTTCAATGGGCAAGGGTCTGCCGAACTCCTGAGTATGATCGCAGGAGCACCGGCGGAAACTCTACAACAGGTGATGCTCGTGCTCCAGAATGCACATCTTATCGAACGTTTCCAGCGTTATGACATGCCTTACTACCGCCTGCACGAGATTACCCGGAGTTTTGCTGAACAGTGGTTGAGTGGTTCCGGCCAGTTGGATGTGCTGCGAAATAAGGCCGAAAACGCTATCCTGGAGTACGCCCGCAAGTACAGCGCCGATACCCCGCTGGCACACAACAAACTCGCGGCGGAAATGGAGACGATCATGGCCGCCGCCCGCCACGCCGCCGACGACGGTGAACGCGACAAGGTGAACCAATTGGTGGTTTCGCTGATGCAGGCCGGGGACTTTGTGAACGAACGCGGCTATGTATACGAATTGGTACAGCTGCGCCAGTTTGCTTCCAGCTTCACCGTTGCTTTCCCGGCGTATCCACAGCAACCGCGTCCACCAGAAGACATGGATGAGGATGAAATGGCGGAGATGGCCGCGTCCCCCGCGCAACCACGCACGCTATGGGATACCGTTGAAAATCGCCCGGCGCCGCCGCCCCGTGAAGTCTTTGATGCGGAAGACGACGATGACGATTTTGACGATGACTTTGAGGATGGGGATGATTTCGAGGATGAGGATGCCTTTGAGGAAGAAGATAGTGCCGCGCTGCTTGAACTTGAAGACCTGGATGACGAGGAAGATGAGGACGGGGATACCGACGCAGATCCGCTGACCCGTTTGCAGATGGCACTGCGCCAGGCACGGCAGAGCGGCAACACCGAGCACCAGGTGGCGCTCCTGATGCAGATCGGCGAGCAACAGGTTCAGAATCAGATGGAAAACGAGGCGATTGCTACCTACAGTGAGGCGCTGGGGGTATATGAATCGCTTGAAAACCAGGAAGGTATTCTCCATACACTGGATACGCTTTCCACACTGGAGATGAAAACCGAAAATTCAGGCGCGGCAGTCCTGCACGCAACACGCGGCCTGAGTCTGGCCGAGAGCCTGGGGGACGACGAAACACGAATGCATCTCTATCGCACGCTGGGCGATGTCCGCCAGCAGCAGGGCGAGAGTGGTGAAGGGGTACGTGCCTTCAGCCAGGCGCTAGAGATCGCCCGCCAGCGTGGAGACAACCAGAATGAGGCGATTATTCTCTATCGCCTGGGGTATGCCCAACTCGATGACAGCGATCCTTCCACAGCGTCCGATACCTGGGAACAGGCGCTGCAACTTTTCAAGAGTCAAGGTAAGCGCGCTTATGAAGGCCGGGTCATGGGTGGTCTGGGGACGGCCTACGGGGAGTTAGGTCGCTGGCTGGAAGCCATCAACTTCCACACGTCGGCACTGCATATCGCCCGTGAGGTGAACAACACAGAAGATGAGGCGCTCGAACTCGGTAACCTGGGTCGCGCCTCGATGGAAGCCAACCAGCTCGGCCAGGCCGTACTACGCTACCGGCAGGCACTGCATCTGGCCTACCGGACTGGTGATAGGGAGAATATCGTCAGCACGATTGTGGACCTGGTGCGACTGCTCGTGATGAGCAAGCGACATCTGCTGATTGCGGAACTGCTGGTGGATGACGCGGCGCTCTTAGAGCCGAATGACCGTGACGTGATTAAGCTGAAAGACCGTATTGTGAGCGAGAAGGCGCTGGCACAGGCTGAAGGCGTGGAATTCTTGCCGGTTAACGGCACCGCGCCCGACTACGCCGCCAACGCCTACCAGCAGCTTGAGTCGTGAGACAACGGGGAAGGACTTGATTATCCTTCCCTCTGTGTTTGTGTTCGCTACCGCTTGAGGCGGGCGATATGCTGCTTGCGGAACTTGGCGACTTTGGGCGCGACCACCGCCATACAGTAACCCTGGGTTGGGTTGTTGGCAAAGTAATCCTGGTGGTAGTCCTCCGCCGCGTAGAATGTGCTGGCGGGCGCTACTTCAGTCACGATTGAGTTTCCCCACAGTCCCGCTGCATTCAGGTCAGCGATGGCGTGTTCGGCGGTGGCTTTCTGCTCCGGTGAGTGGTAAAAGATGGCGGAACGGTACTGTGTCCCAACATCCGCACCCTGGCGGTTGAGTGTCGTCGGGTCGTGGATCGTGAAGAATACGTCGAGAATGTCCTGAAAGGTGATGACTGCCGGGTCGAAGGTCAGTTGAACGACTTCGGCGTGGCCGGTCAACCCCGTGCATACCTGTTTGTAAGTCGGGTTGAGCGCACTGCCACCCATATACCCGGAAACCACGTCCGTAACCCCTTTTAGCTCGTCATACACGGCTTCCAGGCACCAGAAACACCCGCCCGCTAAAGTTGTGACTTCCTGACTCATTGGTTTTACTCCCTCATCCTGTAGTAGATCGTTGCCGGTTATACTTGCCGGACTTGTGTAGAACTATGCACGCTCGGTCATTACGTGTGTGTTTGTACTTACCGCCCAGCGACGAGATTTGCATCCCGTACCAGGATGGTATCGAAGCGAACCCAGGCAGTTTCGCCTACCGCGCCCAGGACCATCCCCAGTTCCCCGGCGGCAAATTCGTCATCATAGGCCTCGGCCAGGAACTGCCCGTTGACCGAAAAGGACAGATAATCCGCCGTACAGACCGCCAGCAGCTCATTCTCCATGGTGCCGGGGTGAATGGCCTCACTGGACTGCCACTCTACCAGTGGAACCGGGTCAATCTGGCGCGGCGACCCCTTGAGGATGGCAAACTGCCCGGCGCTGGAGATCACGAAATAGTAGCCGTTTCCCACCGCATCCGCCCGGCACATGACGCCAAAGCCGTTGCCACTGGCGCCTTGTGTCTGTTGTACTGTCACCTGGATAGCGACATTGGCACGGCGCGTGCCGCTCAGTGACCACACATAACCCATATTGGGGATGACCGCCCCCATCAAGGCACTGTCAGCCACCTGGAACAGGGCTTCGCTGCCTTCAGTCGAGAAGGTTTCCCAGGTGGTGGCGCTGTCATCAAACGTATAGCGTTCCCGCACGTCACCCAGGTTAAGGAACTGGGATGGGCTGGCTATACTGGCAACCGGGTTGCAGGCCACCAGCAGCACGGCCACTACAAAACCCAGTATGGCAACCTGACGGTGGACACGCTTCATCATGCCCTGTGGTTGAACTGCATAGTGTATATTCTGCATAGAAAGATTACCTGAATATAACAGAAATTTCGCTGGGAGATGAATCCGCCCTTACTACGATGATCCGTTATTTTACCAGACCCCAAGCTAAGAAGGTGTTCTCAAGACTTCACCCGAACGGCGTTCTCGAATTGGACTTAGACGGGAGTTTGGCGATCTGCGCCGGTTGGTTTAGAGTCAGGGGGCTATTTCACCTCTTAATAATTGGAATCCTATCCTTATAATCCATGACACAGACACTTTCAAACCAACAGCAAGCCCAGGCCGTCCCGCCCGAACCCCGCCAGCGCCATGTTCTCGTGCGCTGTTTCGTTTTCCTGAAACCGTATTGGCGACTGACGGTGGGCGCGTACCTGGCGGCGGTAGTTGTCAATGCGCTTTCAGTTGTGATCCCGCAAATCATCGGCTGGATTGTGGATGAAGGGATTACGAACCAGCAAACCCAGTTGATCGGCTGGGGCGTATTGGCACTCCTGGGCGTGACGGTGGTGCGGGGGATACTGGATTTCCTGCTGGGGCGCTGGTCGGAAGTCGTATCGCAGAGCGTGGCGTATGATCTGCGTAACACGATTCACCGTAAACTCAATTCGTTGTCTTTCGCATACCATGACCGCGCCGAAGCCGGCCAGCTTTTATCCCGTACCATGCAGGACGTCGAGCGTGTCCGCTTTTTAACCGGGCGGGCGGTGCTGCGGCTGTTCCAATCGTTCACGCTGCTGCTTATCACGCTGGTTGTGCTGTTGTGGATGAACCCGGGGCTGGCGCTGCTGGCGCTTTCCACGATGCCGCTGCTCTCCTATGTGGCTTACCGTTTTGGCCGGATTTATCGTCCCCTCTCGCGGGATATTCAGAATCAACTGGCGGTGCTGACGACCTTCCTTGAACAGAACCTGCGGGGCGCACGCATCGTCAAGGCCTTTGCCCAGGAAGATGCCCAGATTCAACAGTTTGAAGGGGAGAACAGCATCTGGTTCCGGCTTTCCGAACGCGCTATCCGGGTGCAGTCCACCCACGTGCCGCTGATTGACTTCATCGCCAGTGTGAGTACCGTGCTGATTATCTGGTATGGGGGCAGACTGGTGATTGATGGCAACCTGACGATTGGCGAACTGGTGGCCTTCACGACTTATCTGGGGCAACTCGTCCAACCGCTGCGGCGCTTTGGGGTGATTATCCCGGCGATTGCGATGGCGGCGGCTTCCGGTGACCGGATTTTCGAGATTCTGGATGCTGAGTCGGACGTGAAAGAAGCGCCGGATGCAACCCCGCTGCCCCCGGTCAAGGGGCTGGTGCGGTTTGAGAATGTCAGCTTCCGCTATTGGGGACGGCGGGACATCCTGAGCGGCATCCAACTGGAAGCGCAACCGGGGCAGGTGGTCGCGCTGCTGGGGATGACCGGCTCCGGTAAATCCACGATCATTAACCTGATTCCACGCTTTTATGACCCAACACAAGGGCACATTACGATTGACGGTCACGATATCCGGGGTGTAACGCTCAACTCTCTGCGCGACCAGATTGCCATCGTGATGCAGGAAACGACACTCTTTGCGTCCACCATCCGGGAAAACATTGCGTTTGCCGTGCCGGATGCCAGCGAAGAGGAGGTCATCGCCGCCGCCAGATCCGCCCAGGCGCACGACTTCATCATGCAGATGCCCCAGGGCTACGATACCGAGGTGGGCGAACGGGGCGTAACGCTCTCCGGTGGGCAGAAGCAGCGGGTAGCGATTGCCCGCGCCCTGCTCAAAAACCCACGTATCCTGCTGCTGGACGATGCGACTTCCAGTGTGGATACCGAAACTGAGCGGCTCATTCAGGTGGCGCTGGAACGGCTGATGGAAGGACGCACCTCGTTCATCATCGCGCAGCGTCTGAGCACCGTTCGTATGGCTGACCTGGTGGTGGTGCTGGACAAGGGGCGGGTCGTGGCGCAGGGGACACACGAGGAACTCTTGCAGGTTTCCGGCCTGTATGCGGAGATTTACCAGCGGAATCTGCGGTAATCAGTCCGCAATAAAGGTGGAATTGCCGCAAAATTCCGAATGTGCTGCGATTGCAGGGATTGCAGCAAGGTGGGCGATTCTGAGGGGAAAATCGGGGGCGAGGGTTGCTGCAAAAAGCTGGGGATTGCTGCATAATGTCCGGGTTTATGCATTGGCACTCACTGTTGAGAGGTTGAGTCCGGGGGGAAACGCGCCGGGGGTTAAATCCCAGCGGACAATGCAGGCATTGTCCCTACGAAATACGGGATTGCCTGGACGGGGGACGGCCAGAAGGCAGTCCTTACGTGTTTTCACCATACCACAAAAACGGGGTTGGATGGTGAATTTATGTTCAAACATTTGTTCAGAGATGGCGGGGGACAGCGCCCGGTTTTACTGCGCCAGCGCCCAGGCCAGGCGTTCATCGCGGGCGCGCTGGAAATCGGGGATGATCGAGGTATCCAGCACGCCGACCTGCTCAACCGTAAATGAAGCCGCTACCGCGCCATAACACCCGGCGGTACGCAGATCGTGAGTCTGGTGCCAGCCCACCAGGAACGCGCCGCAGTAGGTGTTGCCCGCCCCGGTGACATCCACTACTTGTTTAACCGGGACAACCGGGATGTGTATGAGATCGCTCACGCCGCGCCGCCCGACCAGTGAACCGGCCTCGCCCAACCGCAGCGCGACGACATTCGCGCCGTCCGCCAGCAGCCGCCGTACTAACGCCGCCGGGTCGTTTTCCCCGTAAACCTGCCCCGCTTCGAGCAGATTGGGCGACACAACTGCCGCACGGGGGAGCGCCGCCACCAGCGCCTTACGGTTTTCCGGGACCATGAAGTGCTGGTCGGGTTCCCACAGGATTTCCGCATTCGGGAATACATCGCAAAAGCGCAAAAACTCATCTGCACCGCGCAGCACCGTCACGGCGGAGACATCCCGCACGGTGGCGGGAATCGTATCCGGCGTTGGTTCCACCAGAAAGCGCAGATAGTCGTCCACGCGGAATATCTCGGTGCGTCGTCCGTTCCACTCAAAAACCTGCCAGGCGCGTATCTGCGGCATGTTCAGCCGGGTGGCATAGCGCATATCAAAATCACGTTCCAGCCGTGCCGTGATCTCCGGCGGAACATCCGTCCCCAGGCAGGCCAGCAGCGCCGGACGCACTGACACAGCGACCATCCCGGCGGCGGTGTGCGTGCCCCCGCCACCCAGCACGGCCATATCGGTGCGTCCATCGGGGTACACGATGTCATCAATGATAATGCTGCCTACACAGGCAAATTCGGGCGTAGTCATGCGTTTTCAGCGCCGCAGTTCGGTCTGCATGTGGCTTTTCCGGATGCGGGATGCCCCGGTTGGCGACCAATCTACGGTGCGCCCGCCACCGAAATCCCGGAAGTAGGGAGTCCCTAACAGGGCGGCCCGTTCGGCAGCAAACAATTCCCCGACCAGGCTGTAGACCAGCGGCGCGAAACATTCGCGCACGTTCCCGCGCACCGGTAAAATTGTCTGGACGTACTGTGAAATCCCGCTTTCCCCGGCGGGGACGACAGCCGCCAGCGGCAGGCCAATGCTCTGCGCCGCCCGCGCCAGTTCGGCCATGCGATCAGCGTCGAAGCCGTCTGCATCCATCAGGATCGTGGGGACAGGCCGCTCGACAAAGTATTGCAGATGCGTCCATTCCTCAGTTTCCTGCGCCATCGCCGCATCGCCGGAGGCCTCCAGAAGTTTCGCGGCGCTGAACATGGCTGCGCCGTACATCGGGCCAGCGCCCACGAAGACGTAATCCTGGTAATCGCGCCACCGCTCAACCAACGCCTTCACCGCTGGTTCACAGTCCGTGATTATGGCTTCCATCACGTCCGCCAGGTCGCGCAGTTCCGCCCGCAGCGCATCGGCGGCAGCTGTCGTCATGTGGCCGCGCACCTCGCCAATCCGCAGCGCTGCACTGTAGAGCGCTATCTGGGATGCCAGGTATGAGCGCACACCAGGGACAACCATGCCCGCGAGTTCATCGGGCAGCGGCGGGACGGTGGTCGTGAAGACCCGTTCGGCGGCCTGGGCCAGCGGCGAGTCGGGTGTGCCGGTCAGTGCCACTGTTGTTGCCCCGGCTTTGCGGGCAAGCTGCGCGGCTTCGATAGTCCGGGATACGACGCCGGAGACTGAAATTGTCATCACGAGATTGGTCTGCGGGCCGGTATCTGCCAGATAGGGGACGGTGTAGCGGCTGAAGGTCAGGGAGCTGAGCGCCTGCGTGGGCAGCCCGGCCAGTTGGTGGAACGCGAGTTCTGCGCCGTAGGGAGCATGGTAGCTATCGCCGCAGCCCACCAGGTAAATCCGTTTGGCGGACGTACACATCTCAAAATCGAAGGTATGGCGGGCGGACGCATCAAACGGCCCGGTTACCTGGCGGACAAGTTCGGGCAGGGTGTCAATTTGCTGGTGCATGGGTGAACGTTGTGACATGGTGGTTTCCTCGGTTTCTAATGCACACATTTTTCCAGCAGGGCTTTCCAGCGGGCGGCGTCAATTTCCCAGCAGACGGTGATGTGCGGCTCGCCTTTTTGCGCCAGCACCTGCCACATGGCAACATTGGCCGTGTCGTAAGGTGTGACATTCAGCCCATCCACGACGGTCATGCCGCGGGTGTAGACGCCTTCACATTCAACCTCAACATAGTGCTTGCTCTTGCGGGTGCAGATGGTCGGGTCGAGGGCGATTGCCATCGCCACCGGGTCGGGCAGTCCCAGGCCGGGGTCACCCAGCCAATCCCGGTTGGCGGCCAGCGCTGAGGCGTTGCAGTCAATGGTGAAGTTGGAAAGCGGCGTATTAATGGTCTCTTTGTAGTAGCGCATCTCGTCTTCAGTCAGGTTGGCGTCGCCCCGGCAGGTTTCCCAGCCGATCATCTCAATGGGCATCCCGGAACGGAACACCATCCGCGCCGCTTCCGGGTCGCACCAGATGTTATATTCCGCCGCCGGGGTGATATTGCCCACTGTACAGGCCGCACCGCCCATCACGATACACCGGCTGACCATCCCGGCGATCTCCGGCGCTTGCGAAAGTGCCAGCGCGACATTCGTCAGCGGGCCAAGCGTTACGAGTTCGACGCCAGGGTTGGCACGAATCATGTCAATCAGAGCGGGGACGGCGTGCTGCTTCTCCGCCGGGCGTTTGGGGGCAGGGTAGTTCATGTTGCCCATGCCATCCGGCCCATGAAAGAAATAGGCGCGGTAGACTTCGCGCATCAGCGGCGCGTCAGCCCCTTCATAGACGGGTATGTCTTTGCCGCATAGTTCCGCCGTATAGCGGGCGTTGATGCTGCCCTGCGCGACCGGCATGTTCCCGGCCACGATGGTCATGCCGATGACCTCGACATCCGGCGATTGCAGTGCCATGAGTATCGCCACAGCGTCATCTGAGGCAGTATCGGTGTCAATAATCATTTTTCGGGTCATGTTATTTCCTTAATGTTGTAAGAATGATCTGTAGCCAATCGGCGGTTGAGTTACTCCGCTATGTCGGGCGAATCCGAATTCAGTGAGGCGATAAATTTCCTAATTTCCTCAATCACTTTACGGATGAATGCCGCTGTATCCTCATCGGATGCCTGTGCCAGCCGTTCCAGCGTGTCTATCAGGGCTTCCAGCACATAAGGGCTTTCGGTAGGTACTGTGTTAAACACCTTGTTGAGCGTATCTTTGACCGCTGACATCTCTCTTCTTGCCAGTTGGGCGGTGAGCAGATCGGCCCACGCCCAGTAATTGCTGGGGTCAAACTGTAATTCACTTTCAGCCAGTTGTTCCACCCGTTCATAGGTGCGAAGCATGGCCTCACGATTATTGGTCTGGAGATAGAGCAGCGCCAAATTGCTGAAGGGATAGGAAGAATGCGGGACGGCATTAGCAGCGTTTTCATAGGCATGAATGGCCTCATTGATCTGGCCGCGACGGCGGTATAACCCGCCCAACGATCCCCACCAGGATTCACCCTCATCATCCACCAGTCTGGGCGAAATCGTCAGCGCCTTCAGCAAGTAGGATTCTGCCTGATTCAATGTCAGGTTACGTTCCAGACCTTCCAGTTTCTCGCCTTTGCGGCGGTACACATAGCCCAGCGCGGCCAGTGCCGGGGCGAAATCCGGCTCTATTTCCAACGCCCTGGTGAGATATTGCTCGGCTTCTTCCAATAGGCCGGACTGCGTGGAAACATACCCCAGGCGATAATAAAGGATCAGGTTTGTAGGATCGAGTTCGAGCGCCCGATGATAAGTTTCCATCGCGCCGCTGAAATCCTGTGAGCGATACTGGCGCTCACCCAGGGGCATCAATGACATCGCCAGGTTGGCGTTGGCGACCTTGCGCCGTTCGTCCTCAAACCGGTTGATGATCTCCCCCATCTTTTCTTCCAGTTCGGCGTAGCGGGACGCCAGGCCAGTATCAAAATCGCTCACAAACGAGGTAAGCTCATCACGGAGTTTCACCGTCTGCGATTTTCCCTCGTCAATGATCGCTTCCACGCGGTAAGTTGCTTTTTCGGCCTGCCGCTTGGCTTCCAGTACTTCCTCAGAGAGTCTGTGGACATCGTCCAGACGCTTCGTTCGCTGGCCGATTTCTTCCAGCGCCATATCCAGCCGTTCATTCAGGGCTTGCAACCGCCGGAAACCCAGAAAACCGGCAGCGATTGCCAGCGCCGGGATCAACAGCCCCAGGAATGCGCCGAGGATTTCAAACAAGTTAAGCAGGTTAAAACTCAGGTCAATAGCGGTAACGGCCTGTTCTGCGGCCTGCTCCGCCCGCGCTGCTGCTTCCTCAACACGTGTCACCATGCCCTGCATTTCATCCGAAACAGCGGATTGTGCGGGTGTTGGCGGCGGCTCAGTGGCCTCCTGAGCGGCTGCCGGAATAACGACCAATAGGATGCAAAACAGAACAATGATGGGTAAGTTCAGGCGCATAATAAATCCTTCTGTATCACTGTCTCGTATAGTCGCACCCTAATCCGCCATGCGTGCCATTTCGAGATCAATCATGCGCGTGCTGTCCACCCCGACGCATACATTGACGAGCGGGCGGTCTTCCCAACCGGCGACAGGGCGTTTGCCGGTATTCGGCCAGGTTTTACCCCGACTGAGTCCCTGCGTTTCGACACGTATCGGCCACTGCTCAACCTGGAAAAGGGTCGGGTCCAGCAGGTAGGCCACGGCAGACGAGTCATGGATAAAGATGCCGTCTATACCATAGAGTGTCTCGAAGAAGTTGCGATAAAATGGCACGATGCGGGCGATATGCTGTGCCATCGGGTTCTTGAGTGCGTTGTAATGTGCCAGATGCTTGCCCGTCATGTTGACCTGATGCGTCACGTCCAGGCCGACCATTGTTACCTGCCAGGGCGCACCAAACACCACATCCGCCGCTTCCGGGTCGTTGCGGATATTGGCTTCCGCCGCAGGGCTGGCATTGCCGGGACAGAGCGCGTTCCCGCCCATCAGCACGACCTCCCGCACGTTTTGGGCGATACGCGGTTCCAGGCGCAGTGCCAGGGCGATGTTCGTCAGCGGGCCAACCGGGACAAGTGTAATCTCGCCGGGCTGGCTCATCACCTGGTCAATAATGAACTCGGCTGCGCTGGCGGCCAGCGGATTGCCACCAGGCAGGGGCAGATTCACGTCTCCCTGTCCATCCGCGCCGTGTACATATGGCACGGGTCCTTCGTAAGGCTGTGCTAACGGATTATCCGAGCCGGGCGCAACCGGAATATCGGGGCGGCCTGCAATTTCCATCAGGCGGATGGCATTGGTTGTTGCCAGGCTGGTATGCACATTGCCAAAAATCGTGGTCAGGCCGATAACTTCAAGTTCCGGTGAACGCATGGCGAAGTAAATCGCCATCGTGTCATCTACACCCGGATCGGTATCAATAATAATTTTTCGAGGCATGAGTCTGTTTCCTTATGGATGGTTGGTTAGTCGGCATCAGGGATAATTTTGACCAGCACTTTACGACTGCGCGGGCCGTCGAACTCGTAAAACAACACACTCTGAGAACCACCCAGGAGCGGCGCACCATCATGAATAATAAGCGTCACGCTGTGACCGACCAGCGCAGCTTTGACGTGCCCGGCGGCGTCTGCCGGGGTGTCATACTGATGCTGGAAGTCCACCCGTTTCGGGACAAGGCGCTGCATATCCGCGATGATGTCCTCGGCGGTAGCGGTATCCAACATTGAATTAATGGTGATGGCTGCCGTCGTGTGCGGCACGAAAAGGGCGCATATCCCGGCCTGTATACCCCCTGCTGATGTGATCGCGTCGCGCACCTGCGTCGTGATGTCGGTGAGGGACTCGCCGTTGGGCGTCTGGAGTGTGATGGTGGTCAGCGTCATCTGGCAGCCTTTGTTATGTGTAGCTCTGCGTCTTTGGCAGCGCTGTTTCCGGGATACAGAACATTGTACCCTGACAAATCGTAATTTCCCCTGGTATTGGTTCAACCTTATGAGACCATTGTTAAATGGTGTCTCTGACTATGGGGTGCCCCGTTTCACCAGCGCGGTTTGACCTTGCCGGTATAGCCCATTTTTCGCAGTCGCTCGGCTTCCAATTGTTCGAGTTGATCGCTGACCCGCTCATAATCAGCGGTGGGGATGCGGTGGTCAATGCCCGCCGCATCGCGGTAGGTGTAGCCGACCCCGCCGCACCAGTTACATTCAATTGACTCGTGGCTCTCGTCCTCAAACCAGCCATAACCCTCACACGAAATGCATTGCACAATCTCCATTAGCGCCCCTCTGCGTATTCGTCCATTTGCCCATTCTGCCTTCGGGGGTGTCTCGCCTACCTTGCCCCGATGCGCTGTGTCTATTTTACGTTTTATGTGAAATACGAACAGCGAAAGGTTCACTTTAGCCGTTGGCTGCTAGCCACTAGCCACTGGCGTTTTAGCATTTTAGCTGGTTAGCATCTTAGTGCTTCATCCGGTAAATCCTTGTAGGATTTTGTCCCTAACGTGCGCTGTTCTTGAGAAACTTCCTTACTGGATGAAGCATCTTAGCTTCTCAGGTGACCTGGAGTTCAATTTTCTCCCAGATGTGCGCTAACCCGCCGCTACCAATAACTAAAAACCGATGACTGAAAACTCACCGGCCTTTCCTGATAGGCATTTCTCCCAAACTATTTCACATAGAGCGTATTTTACCTTTTTATCCATTCGTTGAGAGTCTGAGGCTCTTGGACAATCATATTCGACTAACTGCCCTCTCCAATCCACCCGGCGTAATCACAACGGACGACAAGATAGTACAAGCTAACACGGCTCGCACGGTGTTGGATGCTATTCGATGTGCAGGGAATCAGGCGATTTCATAGTGCTCTACTGACACCCTGATGTTTCACCACGTGGTCATGCCAGGGATTGGTGAATGCATAAGCGCCGCGCCACCTGTGTACGCACAATTGCGGCGCGGCGATTGGGGACTGTGTTACCCGGCGATATTGTCGAGCGCCTCAATATTATGAATAGTCAGTGTACGGTTATCGAATGAGATATAGCCGCGCTTCTCCCAATCTTTGAGAATTCGCTCTACTGCATCAGCGTCAATCGCCACTGCCCGCGCCAGCCGGTTTGTCCGCACCGTGCCGGGGACAGTGCCATTATGCCCGCCGCTGAGCAGGACAACAGCACTGGCAATCCGCGCCGCCACATTGCCAATCGCGTATTCACGTACCAACAGATTCATGCGATACAGGCGCTGGCTGAGGTCGCCAACCGCCTTGGCCGCAATCTCTGGTATCCGCGCGCAGGCATTCAGAAATGCATCCCGCCGCAGGGCGATCAAAGTACAGTCGGAGACAGCCAAGACGCCGCCGGTACGCGGCTGGTTGGATAGCATAGACAGGTCGCCAATCGCGTAGTACGGGCCTTCTGTCGCCAGTACAATTTCTTCCCCGCTAGGATAGCGCCGGACGATATGAACCTGACCATCATGAAGGATATACAGCGTATCTCCGGGGTCGCCCTGATGGAACAGGAACTCACCGGCCATCAGCTCGACATACTGGCAGTGTTTCGCCAGTTCGATGAGCGCTTCATCGGAGACTGCCTTGAACAATGAAGCGTCCCGCAAGTCCTGGTACTTCACCTGGTCCGATATGATTTCCGCCATTGCTGCCTTCCTTTGCAACCCGGCGGGGAATATCCCCGCCACCGTACATTGCCTCTAGAGTAACACGGTTTAGGGCTGAGGTGGGATTTTGCGGGAAGAGTCAGATCGAGTTACGAGCGGAAGTGACGCTCAACTTCCATGATTTTGTCTACACGTTTGGCATGGCGCCCGCCAGCGAATGGAGTACTCAACCAGATTTCGACAATGAGTTTTGCCAGATTATTGCCGATCATCCCTGCTCCCAATGTGAGCAGATTGGCGTTGTTGTGTTCACGGCTGTTGACGGCGGTCGCCTGGTCATAGCACATGGCCGCCCGCACACCGGGCACTTTGTTCGCCACCATACATGAACCGATGCCCGCGCCGTCTATCATGATGCCGCGCCAGGCACGCCCGCTGCTCACTGACTGGGCAACGGCAAGGGCGAAATCGGGGTAATCCACGCTGGCCGGGCCGTTAGTGCCACAGTCAATCACGGTGTATTCTGGCTGCAAGAACGCTTTGAGCATCTCCTTCATGGCATAACCGCCATGATCCGCGCCAATTGCCACCGTTTTATGTTCGGGAACAATCTCAGCTTCACTGGCAGGCAGCAGCGTCACCCGGCGGGCTAAGGCCGCGCTGCGGGCAAGCGGTGTCACCAATGCGCCCGGCGGCAGGGATAATGTGCCGCCATCCGGTACGGCATTCACAGCCATCTCGTCAATCACTGTGCGCGGGGCAGGGGATTCATCCTGATTCAGGTGGCGGCGCAGCGCGGCAGCGACTTCACGGCGGATACTCTCTTCGTCGGCCATAGTTGTCCTCAATTCACAATTATGGGGGGAATTATAAGCCACCGGGGGGCAGGATGCCACCGAGGATTGAGATACCAATCGAACCCTTTGATACACCTGAAAAACAGGGGAAAGCCGGAGTATCCCCGAATAGGACAGGCTTGCCTGGTTGACGATGCTCTATAGGTAAAATGTGATGCGGCGTCGTCTCCAACATTTACAGAGTCAGACAGTACAAAAGTGCAGGAATATCGCCCATGGGCTATTGCTCGGTTTGTGTAAAGCATCTTGGGCGACAACAACCCTGCCTCAAAAGTTCATATAACTTCACCTTTTCGCGAAGGTATTGGCCCTGTGACAGCAGGGGACTTACGTTGACAAGGAATTTGACAATATGATTGAGAGCCGGTATTCTGGAATCGTTTCCATGATAAACCCCTTCGCGCTCTCTTTGTCCCCAGTGTGGAAGCGCCCCCGCAAATTCATTGTTTTACGAAGGGAGATTCCTATCAGCGTTTACACAATGATCGCAGCATTCCAGGGGTTTCATGCCCAATTATCTCGCTATTTTGGAGGATTTTCTGTGAAACATTTCGTGCTCACTCTGGTCATCACCAGCATCATCCTAAGCGGTCTGTCTGTCATGGCCCAGGATGGTCCGCAGGCGTTCCCACCGGATGTTGTGGCGGAGATTCAGGCGGAAATGGACGAGCGGACCGCGGGCGGACTCCCGCCTGGCCTCATCGTGTGGATTGACGCACCGGAGTACCGGTTCGCGGGGGCAAGTGGTTTCGCGAACCTCATGGACGACACCTCGATGCCGCCAGAGGGCGCGTTTCGGATTGGCAGTATCACCAAGATGTTCACCGCGACGGTAATCATCCAACTGGCGGAAGATGGCGTGTTAACCCTGGACGATCCGCTGGCACTGTGGCTGCCGGAGGTCGCCGATCAACTGCCTTATGGCGATCAGATCACACTGCGCCACCTGCTGACGCACACGTCCGGGTTGTTTAACGTGGTCGAACATGAGGCTTACTTCGCTGATCTCTTCACTGAGGCGACCATTGATGAGGATGCAGGGATGGTGACACTGGACTGCGTCCAACGGGACCCCCACGACACGCTCGCCCGCTACGTCTATGGGAAAGACGCCCTGTTTGAGCCAGGGGCAGCATGGTACTACAGCAACACCAACTACACGCTGCTCGGCATGGTGATCGAAGAAGCGACGGCCATGCCGCTGGCAGAGGCGTATCGCACGCACATCTATGAACCGCTGGGCATGACGTCAACGTTCCTGGATTGCTACGAAGACCCGGTGATTGATGTGGTACACGGCTATACAGGAGTGGGGGACACCCTGACCGATCTCACTGAACTACACGAATCCATCGGGTGGTCGGCGGGCGGCCTGGTCTCTACCGCGCCCGACCTGATCGCCTTCGCACGCGGGCTGTTCGGTGGTGCTCTGTTTGACGATCCGGAGTCGCTGGTCGCGATGACCACACCCACCCCCGGCAGTTCCTACGGTCTGGGCATCATGGTTCAGGGGGAATATACAGGACATGCAGGCTATATTGCCGGTTTTCGAACGCTGCTCAATTATGTGCCTGAGTTCGATACGGTCGTGGTGATGCTCTACAACAACGACGCTGCTGATCCCGAACAAGGACTGGCGGATGTGTTGAATCCGGCGCTCCCGTTGCTGCGCGTCAAGGATGCCTAAACACCCCTTCCCAGAAACGTCTCTGAGGCCTGGTCTTTTTGAGTATCCAGAGGTCAGGTCTCGAAGAAGTCAACTCCGCAAATGGATGAATGCATTGGCTTCCGAACGGAATCGCACGTTGAGCTTTCAACGTCAGCCACTGGATGGCAAGGAGAACAGTCATGCAAAAGCTAAACAAGACTCGTACCATTCGAATTCTTCGAATCATCATGCCCATCGTTGCGGTAGTTTCCGCCGTGATATTCGTACCCTGGGACGCAGTGTTGGTATGGATAGCGCCTTTGCCTGACACCGTTCAGGAAGAACTGGATAATGCAGTTAATCGTGGGTTTGATGGGATCATCGTCTACGTAGATCAAGCAGGTGAAGCTCCGGCGCTGTATGCCGCCGGTTGGAATAACCGGGCGGAGCAGGTGCCGGCTGACCCGCAAGCATTGTTCAAGATTGCTAGCATCAGCAAGTTATACATCGCCGCCGCGACCGCCAAATTGGTGAATGACGGCAGATTGTCGCTGGACGAGACGCTGGCTGATTACCTGCCTGAACTGGTGGGCAGGATTGAAAACGCCGATCGGATTACCCTGAGGATGATGGTGCAGCATCGCAGTGGTATCCCGAATTATGTGGATTATCCCGACTGGAACTGGGGCGAGCCGCCGTCAAATCTCAACGCCTATCTTGCATTTGCGTTGGATAAACCGGCAGATTTTGAACCGGACAGCCGTTACAGCTATTCCAACACGAATTATCTACTCATCGGCAATATTCTCGACAAGATTCTGGGCTACAGCCACCATCAGTACATCAACGACGAAATCCTGGAGCCGCTTGGGCTGACCCATACTTACAGCTTGCTGAACGAGGTCAATTTAGACGATGTTTCCAGCGGCTACCACTATGACGTTGAGCCGGACCTGAAGGAACTCGATTATATCAGTCCGGGTGGCTCGATGATCGCTACGGCGCAGGACGTAGGTATCTTCCTGCGGGCACTCAATGATGGTTCGCTGCTCAATGATGATGAGCAGGCGATTTATTCCTCGATTTATGAATACGAACATACCGGCTGGGTACCCGGATACCAGAGTATCGCCCGCTACTACCAGGACACGGATACGGTTGTTGTTCAGTTCGTGAACTCGACTGGTGGCGACACCGAGGCGACAGCACCTATCGTATTTGACCGTATTGTCCAAATAGCGGGCAGGTAGTGGGTGTGATTCATTGCCATTAACTCAGTCTACAATGATGGTCTGGATCACGAAGCGCAGTGTGCTTGCCTAAAGCCAGCGACACAGTCATAAACGACATATTGTTGATTGGGCACCGGGCCAGACCGTGCAAAAGTGCTAAAATATCGTTCATGAGCTTCTGCTCTGTTTGAGTTAATCGTCTTGGTCGCTAACCACTCTACCTCAAAACCCAACATACCCTCATTCTTGACGAAAGTATCGTAGCCAGGACACGTTCTAACGTCACCACCGTTCCGAAACGGGTGAGGGAAACAAAAACAACCAACCAGGAAAGGAAACTATGTCAGCTACCACGCCTGAATCGAAACTTCAGATCCTCATTGACAAGGAAATCAGGAAAGATGTGATTCACAGCGTCGTTCTGGGTGTCCAATCGAAGGACGGCAAAATCAACTTCAGCGGCGCGGCGGGGTTCGCGGATGCGGAGTCGCGCATCGCTATGACGCCGGAGTCGCCTTATTTCATCGCCAGCATCACCAAGATGTATACCGCCGCCGTTCTGATGAAGCTGGTCGAACAAGGGCAGATTGACCTGGAAGCACCGGTTACGGCCTACCTTCCAGACTCCCTGGTGGATGGAATCCATGTGTATCAAGGGACGGACTACAGCCGCCAGATCAAGGTGTACCAGCTCGTCGGCCAGACTTCTGGACTGGCGGACTATTTTGAGGACAGACCGAAGGGAGGGCGCAGTCTGCTGGATAACCTCAAGGATGGACAAGACCCGGAATACGATGTCCATAAGGTGATCGAGACAGTACGCACCCTGACACCACACTTCGTACCAGGGACGAACGGGGATAGCAGGGCGCACTATTCGGACACCAATTTTCAACTATTAGGAGCGATTATCGCTGCCGTGACCGGCCAACCGGTTGAAACTGCTTTCAGAACGATGCTCCTGGAGCCGCTCGGTCTGGAGGGTACCTATTCTTACGATTACCGGAACCCGCGTCCCGGTCAGCAGCCGGCGGCCATCTATAATAAAACGCAGGCCATGCACATCCCGCGCACGATGACTTCATTTGGGCCGGATGGCAGCATGGTCTCGACGGCGTCGGAAAGCCTGGTGTTCACACGGGCGTTTTTCGATGGGGAACTGTTTGATCCGGTATTTCTTGAACGCATGATGCGGCGCTGGAACACAGTCTTCTTTCCGATGGTGCAATACGGTTACGGGATCATGCGGTTTAAGATGCCGCGCTGGATGTCCCCGTTCCAACCACAACCGGAACTTATCGGCCATGCTGGGTCGAGCAACTCGTTTGCGTTCTACTGCCCGGAGCGGGAAATCTACATTGTGGGAACACTCAACCAGATTGACGCGCCCAGCCGGGGGTTCACATTCATGTACAAGGCACTGAATGCCTTGAAGTGAGGCACAGGAAAATAAGCAGGGGCGCCGCTATCTGCCGCACCCCTGATGACTGTCTACTGAGCGGGTTATCGTCTGTTTTTAGCGCGGATGAGGCAGATTCCGCCCCTTCTATTCGTCGTCGGAAGTGATGGCGATACGCTTCTTACGTGCTTCATCTTCTTTGACCTGCTCGTCCACTTCATCACGCCGCACAATCTCCACCCGGATGCGGGCGGCCATCGCCGCGATGCCGAGCAGCGCCGACCACATGGGGGCCATTATCGCGCCCAGCGTACCTACTGCCGCGCCGGTTGCCAACGGCAGGTTGAGCAGGACCTTACCCTTCTGTGAATAGACGACCATGCGCTGCACGCCTGGCTCCTTGATAATTTCCTTCACCCGGTCAACCAGTTCAGCACTGTTGATCTCAAATTCCTGTACCCGCACTTTGTTTCCCATGTTTCAATCCTCCACTTGCATACATTGTCTGCTGCTGTATACGCAAGCAGCGGGCAAGTGGTTGCGCCTACGCTTGCGGATTGGCGCGGAACCAGGCGATGGTCGTCTGGATGGCCTCGCGCAGCGGTGTGGGCTGGAAATCGAAAGCCTGCTTGAATTTGCTGTCATCCAGTACAAACGATTCCTCAAATTCATAGAGCATCTCGTACACTTCACGGATCACCGGGTTGACAAACGACAGCAGTTTGACCGCGAACCTGGGTGGCACCGAGAGTCTGGCCTGAGTTCCCAGCTCGGCATAGATCAACTCGATAAACTGGCGTGTGGTCAGGCTCTCCGCCACTGGCAGGTGCCAGACATGGCCGAATGCCGCGTCGTGCTGGCCGAGCAGGGCCAGCGCCCGGCCAATATCCGGCAGGTAGCTGTAGGTATGGGGCAGATCAGGATTGCCCAGCACCGAAGCCGGTTTGCCCGCCAGCGCCGCGTAAAACACGCGATCCCCCATCGCAGATTGCAGCCCGCGCGGGCCGAAGAAGTCGGATGCCCGCCCGACAGCAACCCGTACCTGCCCATTCCTGTGCGCCGCCATCAGGTCGTCAGCCATCTGCGCCCGGACTTTGCCCTTGCGGGTATGGGCGGCGTGGGGCGTCGATTCCATCATCGGATGACCGCCCGTGTGACCGTACATATACAGGTTATCCATGACGACGAGTTTTGCCCCGGTTGAGGCTGCACCGGCCAGAACACCGGCTTGCAGCGCCGGGAACAATTCCGGCCACTGGTGGTAGGGTGGATTGACGGCGTTATAGACGACGGCTGCGCCCGCACTGACCTGCCTGGTGAAGGCGGTGTCGGCGGCGTCACCGGAGACGAGTTCAATATCCGCTGGTAGTGCGGCCTTCCCACTTCGGTTAACCATGCGGATATGCGCGATTCCCTGTTGGCGGAGAGCTTCCATAATCGCCATGCCCACCGGGCCGGTGCCGAAAATGACGTGCAGGTCGCTGCTTGTTTGTGTACTCATGGTTTGTAATCCTTTGTTATTTGTGAATTTTCAATTGGAATAGGATAGGGGCGATTGCACTGTTGGGCGCTTCAGAAGTACAACGCCCATGACCAGTAACCAGACCTGCCAACCGATCACCGCGACCAGGTTGAGGCTTGCCAGTGCTTCGGCCTGGGAAGGGATCAACTGCTCGTATCCGCTGATGAACAAGGCAACTGACATCAGGATGCCGAACCATGCCAGTAGTCTGGGGCCAAAACGCAGGTTGAGCAGGACAGTGGCGAACATAATTCCCCAACCGGATTGAAAAACGTAACCCAGGTGTTCGCCGATTGCGCCGCCTGCGTACAGGTTGAAGGCATTGTATGTAACGCTGATGGCCTCTTTCATGCTATTGGCAGCAGCCGGGTCAATATACGCCTGTGCCAGCGAGGGAATCATAAACGGCCAGCGGATGAAACCCAGGAATTGAACAACCCCAGCTATGATTCCCAGAACAGTGGCGATATTCAGGACAACCGAGGTTTTCTGTTCCATTATCTGGTGAAGCAGGATGACCAGTGGAATAAAGAGAATACCCGTCCAGGCGAACAGGTAGTAAGCCGGGATGATGGCATCTTGATTTTGCGCGAACAGGGATAAGGCCACCCCAACGGGTTCGCGCAAAATGCCAGGAAAGTCAAAGACAGTCTGTAGGGTCATGAACAACGCAGCAGAAAGCAACGGCAGAATGATGGCAAAAATGCCAGTGATCCGGTAGAGACGTGTGATGTGCATACAAGTAAGCCCTTTCAATCTGATTGTGCCGAATGGTCAGTTGGTTCTGGTGGCGGGGCGCATTGAAGACACCTGCCGCCAAAAGCGGTTGGATGACTAGTGATGGTCAGGTTGATGTTGTGATGCTCCTAGATCGTGAAGCCTATTGCCCTTCCCATGTTTTCAAACTGGCTGCGGGCGAAGAATTCCATGTCCCCGACGACTGGCCCGATGTGCTCAAGAAGTTCGAGCATGACCAGTCCATGAATCTGCGGCCAGCATACGAGCGCGAGGTAAAGGGCCAACAGTGGGGCGCTCCCGGTGGGGTCGCCGTCCCGCATGATCTGTTCGAGGTGCGACCTCAGTTCCGGCGGCACACGGTCGTAGGGCGGCGGCGGCATACATTCCCTGTTCTCCAGGGCTTCCACGAACAATCCGACGAACACGACCAGAGTACGTGCGGAGGCCGGAACGGTGATCTCCTGGGGGGCGTGGTAACCGGGTATGGGCGTGCCGTAGATCAGCTCAAAGTCCACGGGGTTATCCAGTGCCCAACGGCGGTAAGCCAGCGCCGCCGCCATGAGCTTGTCAACAGTTCTGCCCGGCGTTGCTGCGGCGCACGCTGATTCCAATGCGTCGGCCAGGGCGTGGAAATTCTCGGTGATGAGTGCCGTAATCAGGTCATCCAGTCTGTCGTAGTAGCGATAGAGCGCCGGAGGGGTCATGCCCATCTCTTTGGCGATTCCGCGTACCGTCAATCCGGCTGTGCCGTGTTCGGCCATCAGGCGGCGGGCCGTCGCTTTGATCTCCAAGAAGGTTTCTTCGCGCCGCTGCTCCCGGTTGGTTTTTGTCACGATTGCCCTTTCTTTCGCCTGATTGTTTACACCGTAAACAGTTTACACTGTAAACATTTCATTGTCAAGCCCTTCGCCCTCTTTTTTCTGTTTTCTCGCGTTATAATGCCTGCTTATGGTACATATCGGTCTGAATGCACACTTGCTTTCCGGGCAGGCGGGGTATCGCTCCGCCGGGATTCACGGCTATATTCACAATTCGCTGCGGCATTTAGCGGAAGCCGCTCCGCCGGACTGGGATTTCACGGCGCTGGTGGGAGCACAGGTAACGGCGCCGTTTCCTGGCCTGGTGCTGCGCCGCTCGCACTGGAACACCGAGTCGCCATATCGCCGGATTCTGTGGGAACAGGTGATACAGCCCTGGGTATTGGGCGGATTTGACCTGTATCATGCGCTGACATTCGTCTCGCCGCTGCTGCTGGCACGCCCAAGTGTCGTCACGGTGTATGATCTGAGTTTCATCCACTATCCGCAGATGCTTTCCCCGGCACGCCGCCTGTATTTGCGGTTGTTCACGGGGCTGTCATGCCGCCGCGCCCGCCGCGTAATCGCTATCTCGCGGAGTACGGCGCGTGACCTGACCGAGTCGCTGGGCATTCCCCCGGAGAACATAGATGTGGCCGTCCCCGGCTATGCGGCGGACATTTACCGCCCGATGCCGACAGAGGAGGTCGCCGCGTTTCGCCGGCAGAGAGGCCTGCCGGAACGCTTCTGGCTCTTTGTGGGAACGCTCGAACCGCGTAAAAATCTCGTTACGCTGCTGAAAGCCTACGCCGGACTGCCGTCCAATGAACGCCCGCCTCTGGTTTTGGCCGGTGGCAAAGGCTGGGATTTTGAGCCGATTTTCGCGGTGGTGGAACGCCTGGGACTGGGCGACGCGGTACACTTCCCTGGCTTTGTCCCTACCGCAGACTTACCCCTCTGGTACAATAGTGCCGAGTTATTTATTTACCCTTCGGTGTTTGAAGGGTTTGGGCTGCCGGTTCTGGAGGCGATGGCCTGCGGTACGCCGGTGATTGTATCGGATGCGTCGTCACTACCGGAAGTTGCCGGTGATGCCGGTCTGCTCGTTCCACCCCACGATGTTTCGGCCTGGACGGATGCTTTACACCACGCCGGAACCAGCGCGGCCTGGCGAGAGGTTGCTCAATGGCGCGGGTTGGCTTATGCTACCCGTTTTACCTGGCAGTCCACCGCTCAGGCTACAATTGCGAGTTATCAGAAAGCACTGAGTCAAGAGTAGTAAAGGTTAGCATGGAACCAAACGATCCACCGGCACGCCGCAATCTGTATATGCCTTCCTGGTTTTACCCCACTGCGGATATAGTGCTGGTGTTCCTTTCATTTGTTATTGGCTACCTGATCCGCTACGAACTCCAGATTTTCCGCCCGGTGCTGGAAATCAACCGCGCTGACTTCAGCCCCTATCTGGTGTATGCCGTGTTCTATACTGTCTACCTTTTCCTGAATTACCAGGGCGATAAGCTTTATAGAAATGTGCGGGGTCGCTCGTGGTTTGAGGAACTGACGATCATCATTAACGGTGTCGCCCGGGCGACGGTGGTGGCGATGGCGATAAGCTTCTTCTTCCAGCCGCTGGTTTCCAGCCGGTTGATGCTGGCGTATGTTGCCGGGATTACGATTATCCTGCAATCCGGGATGCGGCTGGCGCGCCGCTTCATCCGCGCCTATTTACGCACGAAGGGTATTGGCGTGCAGCGGGTGCTGGTGGTTGGGGCAGGGGATGTAGGAAAAGCGGTGCTGCGTACCATGCTCGCCCGGCGCGAGTTGGGGTATGTGCCGGTGGGCTATGTGGATGACAATGCTGAACGTGCCAGTGTCTCCCTGGGCCGGTTAAAAGGACTGGGTGGCACAGAAAACCTGGCGCAGACAATCAGGAACAACTTTGTGGAACTGGTGATTATCACTCTGCCCTGGTCGGAGCATGACCGTATCCTTGAACTGGTGCAGGTCTGCAAGCGGGCCGGGGTTGAGTCACGTATCGTGCCGGATGTCTTCCAGTTGAATCTACGCCAGGTGCATATCGAAAATCTGGATGGTATCCCGCTGATGGGGGTCAACGGTGAGGTCGCTTTTCAGGGAAGACATTGGGTGCTGAAACGGGCGATTGACCTGGGGCTGATTATCCTCGTGTCGCCGGTGCTGCTGGTACTGTTCGGGCTGATCGCTCTGGCGATTCGCCTTGAAGGGGAAGGGCCGGTATTTTACAGCCAACGGCGGGTTGGGCTGAATGGCCGCGAGTTCAATATCTACAAGTTTCGCAGTATGATCCCCAATGCTGAGTCGCTGCGCGACCAGTTGGTGAAAGAACACGGCGAAGACCCGCGTCACCCCAAAATCAAGAACGACCCGCGTATCACCCGTGTGGGCAGTTTCATCCGCCGCGCCAGCCTGGACGAACTGCCGAACCTGATTAACGTTTTTCGCGGGCAGATGAGCCTGGTCGGGCCACGCCCACCCACGCCCGATGAAGTCCAGCTTTATGAAACCTGGCACATGCAGCGGTTGCAAGTGCTGCCCGGCCTGACAGGGTTATGGCAGGTGAGCGGGCGCAATGAAGTCCCGTTCGATGAAATGTGCCTGCTGGATATCTACTATATTGAGAACTGGTCGGTCAAAATGGACGCGCAAATCCTCATGATGACTGTGCCGCGTGTTCTGCTCCGGCACGGGGCGTATTAGGGGTAGTGTTGAGTTTTAAGTATTGAGTCTTGAGGCAAAAGCAGGTAGGGGCATGATACATCATGCCCAGAAGTTGAAAGTGCCGAGTACCGAGTTGAAAGTAAGAGCGGTACTGAGTCTTGAGAACAAGCAAAAAGTATCACCTGAAAAGCGGAAAGTCGCCCCCAGTCCTCACCAAAGAACTTTAAACGTTATAGCCAGTTCCGGGAATGGATTCAGGCGAATCCGAAACGCACTGTAAAATAGGGCTTTCGTTTTCACGCGCCGGACAGGAAAAACTATTTTGGGCGGCACAATTCTCAATATCATCACCGTCGCCATCGGCAGCACGTTAGGGCTACTGGTCGGCAACCGGCTCTCCGCTAAAATTCAGGAATCCGTTATCACCGGGCTGGGACTGGTGACGTTCTTCGTCGGCATAGATAACACTGGCAAAACCGGCAATATCATCATCCCCCTTTTGAGCATCGTTATCGGCGTCATCATTGGCGAATTGCTGCGGATTGACCGGTTGCTGGAGGGGCTGGCTGACCAAACGCCGCAGTATCCGTGTGCGCTGGTGCAAGAAAGCCCAGAACTGGTTAGCGCTGATCCAGTTTGCGTGTGCTCACGTTTTGTTCGACCTGGCATTTTACGGATAGATACTTACGGTAAACTAGGCTTGGGTGGAACACAAATTAATGTCATTTGGTGCATTAAAAACACACTCATTCGCAGTTTACTAATCAAAATGCAAATATTAGAAGTGGAACCCATACGATAAGATGCAGTATCGATATGTCACTGAAAAAGAAAATTACGAAGATTTTGCGGCGGGACGGGTGCTACTCTCCCAGGGAGGTATGACCTCGTTTCCGGTACGACTAGCCAGCGAAATTTTCCAGCGGTGTGCCGACTACTTCTCAACAGAGCAACGTCTGCATGTTTATGATCCCTGCTGTGGTGGCGGGTATCTCTTGACCGTGATCGGCTTTCTTCATGGTGCTTGCATCCAGTCTCTACACGGCTCGGACATAAATTTGGACATAGTCAAGTTGGCATCCGATAATCTGCGATTGCTGACTATTGAAGGCTTAGACACACGGCGGGACACCCTACGCGACTTAGCAAATACCTACAACAAATCCTCGCATCATGACGCACTCGAAAGTGTTGAGCGACTTCGGCAGTGTTTACCCGCCTTACCGATTACCACACAAACATGGGCGGCAGATGCTCTACAGCCGACCGTCGACCCCGCATCAGTCGACCTCATCATTTGTGATGTACCCTACGGAAATGTCGCTAACTGGCAAGCTGATGCTGACGACAATCTAATAACCTCCTTATTGCAAGCTCAATATGCCGCTCTAGTCTCAGGCGGAATTGCCGCCGTGGTTAGTGACAAATCACAGAAGGTGACCTATCCACGTTATAAACGACTCCAACAGGAAACTATCGGCAAACGCCGTTTTCTAATCTTGCAGAAAGTATAACGTGCCCAAGGACGATATTTGACATTTGAATGATAGAGAGATATGCAGTTAAAATTACCTTATTCCTTGTTGACAGTCTAAAAATGTCAACTCATCTCAGCCGGTCATACAACACTCGACTCCTCGTATGACACCCGGCTGCCGCAACCGTGTCTGACAGACACCGGTTTGTGCTGAGAGGGATCGGTCGTCCGTCGGGCGCGGCGCTGTTGCGAGGCGGTGCAAACAAACTTATGGCTGTATAGCCAGTTCCGAAAATGGATTCGGGTAAATCTGAACCGGGCTGTACAATAGGACTTTCATTTTCATGCACTGGACAGGAAAAGCATCTTGGGCGGCACAATTCTCAATGTTATCACCGTCGCCATCGGCAGCACATTAGGGCTGCTGGTCGGCAACCGGCTCTCCGCTAAAATTCAGGAATCTGTTATTACCGGGCTGGGGTTGGTTACACTCTTTGTGGGCATTGATAACACCGGCAAGACTGGCAATATCATTATCCCACTCTTGAGCATCGTTATCGGCGTCATCATTGGCGAATTGCTGCGGATTGACCGGTTGCTGGAAGGGTTGGCCGGTTGGCTGCAAACACGCTTCGGCGGGCAAAAAGGGGAGTCCCAGGACGAGCGCGCGCGTTTTATCACCGGTTTTGTCACCGCGAGTCTGGTGTTTTGCGTCGGGCCGCTCACATTTCTGGGGTCGATTCAAGATGGCATGGGGCTGCCAATTGGTTACCAGCAGTTAGCGATCAAGAGTGTGCTGGATGGTTTCGCGGGGATGGCCTTCGCCGCGAGCTTCGGTATCGGCGTCAGCTTCAGCATTGTAACAATTCTTGTGTTGCAGGGTGGGCTGGCGCTGGCGGGAAGTGTCCTGGGCGAGTTTATGTCTGCCCCGATGATTAATGAAATGACCGCCGTCGGCGGCCTGCTGCTCATGGGATTGGCGCTGGTGCTGCTGGATATTAAGAAACCCCGCGTGGCGAATTTTCTTCCCGCGCTCATCGTTGCGCCGCTCCTGGTGGCGACAGCGACGGCGCTCGGCATCAATATTTATCCCTTGTAAGGGTTACCCCGCCAGACGGTGGCCGCCGATGGGTTGCTCATCAAGTGTGCGCTTCACCGAGTCCAGTACATCGTAAATATCGAATGGCTTTGGCAGGTAGTCCGCTGCTCCCGAGTCGAGGGCGTGCAGAAGGTCGTCCAGGCCGTATTTGTCTGAAGTGAGGATCACCGGGATGTGCCGCCACTGGCGCGAAGTGCATATCGTTTGCAACAGATCGTAGCCATTCATTCCCGGCATTTCGACATCGGAAATCATCAGGTCGGGGGTCTGCAAGCGCAGAATGTCGAGGGCTTTCTCGCCACTGGGGGCGGTCAGCACCGAAAAGCCGGCGATTTCCAGTAAAAAGGCGAGTTTACGTAATAGGGCGATTGAGTCGTCAACCAACAGGATGAGTTCATGATTAAAAGGTGTTCTGGGTTGTGCATCCATGATTTTTCCCCTCAATAACTCCGATAACTTTAGAATAATCCTAAGCCATGTATCTCGATACTTAAGATTTACAGAATTCACAGAATTTTCGGTTTTGGGATGGTATGACCCATCTTATAGGGTATCCGGGGAGACCAATGGCAGCAGGTAGATAACCGGTTCCTCATAGGGGTGCGCAGCGCGGATGGCCGACAGGACTGCCTTGCCGTTTTCCCGATTACAAAACGTTTCAATGCGCACTTCATCCACAGCATTGAGCGCCGCTTTCTGGCCGATGTGCGGGTTCGCCGCTTCGGATGGCTTGAAATGTCCGCTGCCGCTGTGGGTGAAAGCGCAGTGGGTGTACTGGCCGATCACGCCACCGCCTGCCGCTGCAATCGCATCCAGCACTTGCTCAACAGCCTCGGCGGGAACAGTGGTGATAAGCAGAAGTTGGCGGTAATCCATAAGCACTTTCTCCTTCTACATGGCGGATTGTGATAGGCTGGTATTGTAGCACGGTTGCGGAGGGACACATTCGGGACAACGGTATTTCCGGCTGATTGTTGCAATTCTCGCCGTAATTCTGTAAGATTCAGCAGGTTCAATTCACAATAAAAAGTACGGAGTTGATTGAGTAGGCAGCGGCCTTACATGCACTGTTCTACGGAGGCATTCTTCTCCAATTAAGTGAGCATTAACAAAAAAGGGATTCTTTTGGCCGGTATCATTCGAATTGCACCGTCTATCCTCGCAGCCGATTTCACCCAACTTGGGCAGCAGATTCGGGATGCTGCCAGCGCAGACCTGATTCATGTGGATGTCATGGATGGCCGGTTTGTGCCGAACATCACCATGGGGCCGCTGGTCGTCGCGGCGGCGCGGCAAGTTACGACGCTCCCGCTGGATGTGCATCTGATGATTGTGGAGCCGGAGCGCCACTTGCAAGCCTTTGCGAAGGCCGGAGCGGACATTATCAGCGTCCATTGGGAAGTATCGCCCAACTTGCATCGCACGATACAGACGATTCGCGAATTGGGCTGTCGCGCCGGGCTTGCCATCAATCCCCACATCCCCGCTGCGTTCGTGAGTGACATCCTGCCGCTGCTGGATACGGTGCTGGTCATGACGGTGAATCCGGGGTTTGGCGGACAAGCCTTTTTGCCAGAGACACTGCCCAAACTGCGTCAATTGCGCCAGATGATTGATGCTACAGGCAAGGAGATCACTTTAGAAGTGGATGGAGGAGTCGCACTGGATACGGTGAGAGATGTTGTCGAGGCGGGTGCAGATACACTCGTTGCCGGGAGCAGTGTGTTCAGCGGTGCGGCTTCAATCAGCGCGAATATCGCGGCGCTGCGCCGGGCAGCAGGAACATAAAAAGCCGGTTATCCGGCTTTTTACATAGGATGACAATGAAACATACCGCCGTCTCAGGGCTTTGCCAGCGTCTTGATGCACTTGGTACAGAGCGTCTTGCGCACGTACTGCCCCTTTTCCATCACGCGGACGCGCTGGAGATTGGGCTTAAACTTGTGCCGTGTGGCGCGCATCGAGTGACTGCGGCGGTTGCCGAACATCGGGCCTTTGCCACACATCTCACATTTCGCCATAATTCCGCCTCAACTCACGAAGTTATTTCACTGAAAGAATGTTTTGATGCTATCATAATGCCCCTTCAGATGCAAGGGCAGTATTCTCGACGGGCGCATAAATGCCCCAATCACAAGGATAATGCACGATGGCAGTAGATTTAACCGCCTGTGATGGTCATATGCTTAAAAGGTTGACAGGAGCGGGGTTGCGCTGGTTAGAAGCCAACCAGGAAAAAGTCAACCAGCTCAATGTTTTTCCGGTGCCAGATGGCGATACGGGCACGAATATGTTCATGACGCTGCGCCGTGCTTACGAGGAGATTGCTGCTGTTGAGGATGGACATGTGGGCAACGTCAGCCATGCGATTGCCCAGGGCGCACTCATGGGAGCGCGGGGTAACTCCGGCGTGATTCTATCACAGTGGCTGCGCGGGTTTGCCGATGCGCTGCGCGGGCAGGAGAGCTTTAACGGAATGCTTTTTGCCAGCGCGTGCCGTTCAGCGGTAGACCTGGCCTACAAGGGGGTGGTCAACCCGGTGGAAGGTACGATCCTCACCGTGACGCGCCAGGCGATGGAGGCTGTGCAGCGGAAAGCGCAAGTGGAGCGCGATCTGCAGAATCTGTTTGAGACGAAAGTAGAGGCTGCGTATACGTCGTTGCAGCATACGCCCGACTTGCTGCCAGTGCTCAAGGCTGCCGGCGTGGTTGATTCCGGCGGGCAGGGCTGGACGTATATCGTAGAGGGTATGCTGCGGGCCTTACGTGGGGAAGATATCCGGCCAAATGGCGGCCAGACGATTACCGTGAATACCCAGAACTGGCAGGCGGCACTCGAACCGGAAGACACGGAAGGCTACGGCTATGACGTCCAGTTCCTCATGCGCGGCGAAAGCCTTAACGTGAGCCAGGTGCGCACCATGATTGACAGTATGGGCTGGTCAACGCTTGTAGTGGGGGACGACGCACTCATCAAGGTGCATGTACATGTGCATGATCCTGGCAAACCTCTGAGCTATGCAATTGGCCTGGGCGCAGCGCTGGACGACGTGGTTGTGGAGAATATGCAGCGCCAATACCATGATTACGTGACCGCCCGCCAGGCACGCGAGGAGGAAGTCCCGGTGCCCCCGCCCCCGACTATCCCGGAGACCGGTGTGGCGGTTATTACAGTCGCCAGCGGTGACGGGATGCAGCGGTTGTTCCGTGACCTGCTGGCCGTACATGTGATTGCCGGTGGTCAGACAATGAACCCCAGTACCGAAGACTTCCTGAGCGTTATTCGCCAGCTACCGCACAAAGACATCATACTGCTACCGAATAACGCCAATATTGTGATGGCGGCGCGCCAGGCCGCTGCCCTGGCAGAGGACAAAGTGATAACCGTCATCCCCAGCCGCACCTTACCCCAGGGTATCAGTGCTATGCTGGAATATGGTAACATACAGGCTATTGGCTCCACCGAGGAGATGATTGCCGCGATGCATGAGGCGCTTCAGCAGGTTGTCACCGGGGAGATCACTACCGCGACCCGTAACACCGAACTCGACGGTGTAACTGTTCGTAAAGGTCAGTTGATTGGCCTGGTGGATGATCGTCTTGTTACCACCGGGGAAGAGATGCTGGAAGTTGCTTTGGATCTGCTTGAGAAGGCTGAGGTGCGGCAGTATGAGCTTGTTACGCTGTACTACGGGATAGGCGTTACCGAGACGCAGGCCGAACAACTCGTCGAAAAGCTGTGCGCGGCCTATCCTGAGCAGCAGTTTCAGGTCGTGGACGGCGGCCAGCCACTTTATCCGTATATCATCAGTATAGAATGATGTGATGCCAAATATCCGTATTGTCACTGACAGTTGTGCGCACTTCACAAGCCCGTACTTCGTCCAGCAGCACGGCATTGTTGTCGTCCCCAACAAAATCAGTATTGCAGGGAAAATCTATCGTGAAGGGGTTGACCTGAATGCCGAGGAGGCGATGCGCCTCATTGTCCATGAGCCGTATGCGCCGCTGGTCTCTTCACCTACCGAGGCTGAATTTCTGGAGGTATACCGGCAGTTGGCACGCACGGGCGACAGCATTATCTCAATTCATGCGACGCGCGAACTGTTCACAAGCTGGCACAACGGGATGGAGGCGGCGCGGCAGTTGGCCGGGGAATGTGAAATTGCGATTATCGACTCGCACACACTGGACACCGCACAAGGGATGCTGGTGAAGCTCGCGGCGCAGGCCATCCAGCAGCCCGGCAGCCTGGAAGACACGGTACGTGTCGTTCGGGGCGCGGTAGACCGTATTTACTCCGCCTACTATGTGGAATCAATGAACTATCTGCTGCAAAACAAAATTATGAAATCTTCCCATGCCATCCTGGGGACTATGATGGGGGTTAAGCCGATATTGGGCATTGAAGAGGGCCGCATACTGCCGATGGAGAAAGTACGCACCCGCGCCCAGGCAGTTGACCGTCTCGTGGAGTTTGTCACCGAGTTTGCTGACATTGAAGAAGTGACTATTCTCCAGAATAAGTCTTACCTGACCGAGCAGACCCGCATGATTCAGGACCGACTGGCGGTGGAATTTGCCGATCAATACTTTCCGTATAGTTATTACGGGCCGACGATGGCTTCAATGATTGGCACCGATGGAACGGGCGTGGTCATTTTAGAGCGCGAAACGGAAGATTTTGACGATGACCTTTAAGAAAATAGGCTTTGTTACCGATAGCGTGGCCGACGTTCCCCCGGAACTGGTCAAAAAGTGGAACATTCGGGTCGTCCCGATTTATGTGAATTACGGTGGGCAAAGTTACCTGGATGATGGCGTACAGCTTGTGCGCGAAGATTATTACGACCTGCTGCCTACCCAGAATCCGCTGCCGACGACTGCCGCCCCTTCGCCTGGTATGGCGCAGGAAATCATTCACCGTACCTTTGCTGAGTATGACCACCTGGTGATTATTACTATTCCGCAGCAGTTGAGCGCCACTTATAATGTGCTGCGCCTGGCCGTTCAGGATTTACCGGCTGACCGCGTTACGCTCATAGATGGTGGCGGAGTATCGCTGGGTATCGGCTGGCAGGTTGTGGCCGGTGCCGAAGTTGCGGCGGAAACGGGTGACTTGCCTGCTGTGCTGGATGCGATTGCGCAGGCGCGTGACCACACGGAATTTGCGGCGATGCTGGCGGGGCTTGAATATCTGCGCCGCAGTGGGCGGATCAGCATGGCGAGCGCCGGGTTAGGTACGCTGCTGCAAATCAAGCCCATCGTCACTGTGACGGATGGCGCTGTTGTACCCTTAGCCAAAGTCCGCACCGCCAACCGCGCCAAAGCTGAACTGGTTGACATGGCGCGGGCGGTGGGGGAGATAGATAAACTGGCGATTTTGCATACGAATAATCTGGAAGATGCGGCCTGGCTGCATGACCAGTTGGCGGACATCGCGCCAGGAGATACCTACACGGTCAATGTAAACCCGGCTCTGGGGACACATGTCGGCCCTCAGGCCGTGGGTTTTGCAGCCTTAAGTAAGCGTTGGAGACGGTAAGCACATTATGCCATCGGCGTTGGAAACTCTGGTAAAGATTCTCAAATTAGAGCGTGAACAGGGCTGCAAAGATGCGGCTGTAATCGGCGGGTTGTCTGCTTTCTCCGAGAAGTGGCAGCATAACGCACACACCCAGGCACGTCGCCCCGAACATCACCTGCTGGTGGATGAACTGGTGGACTTGTTGCGCCAATACGAAGCCATTGACAGTAAAACGGAGCGAGCTAAGTCTATCGGCTATATGCTGGATAGAATCGTGGGTCGTATTCCGCCGCCACCGGAGCGTCTGGCCCAGTTGCCCGAACTGGAAGCGCAGTTTGAGGAAGCGCCGCCACCGGAAGCAGCACCGGAGCAATCTGCCGAAACCCGGCCCCCGGCGTATACCCGCGAGAAGAAACGAGAAAAGCGCGAAAAGCGTCACGAGCAGAGAAAGGCGACTCCCTCGCAGGCCGCCAGAGAGCAGAGGGACGACGACGAGGGCCAATCGGGAGAGTCCCGGGCGTCAGGCGCAGGGGATAGTGGTAAGCCGGTTTTTGATACTGAGGATGATCTTTTCACTGCTGCAGGACCAATCGCGCCCAGCGCACCGGACATTCCGCCACAACCACGCCTCGCCCGGGTGCCACGTAAGCCACGTAAGGCGCTTGACCCGGAGGCTGCCACCGATATTCTGAACGGCCTGAAGAAACCTGTGACCACTGTGAAGGGTATCGGGCCGAATATGGCGGAGAAGTTGAGCAATCTGGGCATCACCACCATTGGCGATCTGTTGTTTCACCTGCCACGCCGCTATGACGACTATACCCGCTTACTGCCTATCAGCCGTCTACCCATTGGTGATACGGCTACCGTGATCGGCACGGTGCGCCATGCTGAAGTGCGCGCCGGGCGCACAGGGCGCAAGGATTTCTTCATCGTGTTGGATGATGGTACGGCGCACATGGGGGTTACCTTCTTTGGTCAGAACTACCTGGCGCGGCTCATCCGTATCGGCCATCAGATTGTGCTGAATGGCGTCACTTCCATTTATGGTAGTCGCGTGCAGATGGTCAACCCGGAATGGGAACACCTGGATGGCGATAATCTGCGGGCGGTGGGCATTGTCCCTATCTACCCGCTTACCCAGGGAATCCGCGCCAGGACGCTGCGCCGCATTATGAAAAATGTGGTGGACTACTGGGCCGATAACCTGCCGGATTATGTCCCGGAGGCCACGCTGGAACGCACCGAACTGGCTGACCTGGGCTGGACAATCAAGAATCTGCACTTCCCCGAAGGATGGGATCATCTTGACCATGCCAAACGCCGGTATATTTTCGATGAGTTATTGACGCTGCAACTGGCCGTTCTGAGCAATCGCCGCGAATGGCAGGGCGTCCCCGCGCCCGCTATACCCGTCAGTGACGAATACTTACAGCGATTTGTTGAAGCCGTATTTCCCTATGCATTAACGGGGGCGCAGCAAAAAGCGGTGGCAGACATCCGCCAGGATACCAGCACCGAAATACCTATGAACCGGCTGCTGCAAGGGGATGTGGGTTCTGGTAAGACGGCGGTGGCGACGGTGGCACTTGCATTGGCGCTGGAAAACCACAAACAAGCAGCATTGATGGCACCGACCAGTATCCTGGCCGAGCAGCACTACCGGGGGATCAGTGCGACACTGGAAGGATGGCCTTTTGAGCGTCGTCCGGTAGTTGCTCTGCTGACCAGCGCCCTTTCTACAGGTGAGCGACAGTCTATCTACCGGGGTATCAGCGACGGTTCGATTGATGTGGTGATTGGCACACACGCGGTCATTCAGGAGGGCGTTGAGTTTAACGATCTCGCAGTGGCGATTATTGATGAGCAGCACCGTTTTGGCGTGGAACAGCGCGGACGACTGCGCGGCAAGGGGACGAACCCGCACCTGCTGGTAATGACGGCGACACCTATCCCGCGTACACTGGCGCTCACCGTTCATGCTGATCTCGACTTATCTGTCATCAACGAGATGCCGCCGGGACGTACACCAGTGGAGACGAAAGTCATCAACCCGGTGGAACGGGAACGGGTCTACAGTTTTGTTGAGTCGCAATTGAAACAGGGGCGGCAGGCTTTTGTCGTGCATCCACTGGTGGAAGAATCGGAACACATTGATGCGCCCGCCGCCGTTGAAGCCTACGAGCAGTTGAAAGAGGTATTCTTTCGCTACCAGGTCGGGCTGCTGCATGGTCGCATGAAACCCACTGAAAAAGATGAGATTATGACCGCGTTCAGCAAGCACGAGTTCGATGTTCTGGTTACGACTTCGGTAGCTGAAGTCGGGGTGAATATCCCCAACGCGAGTGTGATGGTGATTGAAGGGGCGAACCGCTTCGGACTGGCGCAGCTTCACCAGTTCCGGGGGCGCGTAGGACGCGGTGAACACGCCTCATACTGCCTGCTCATCTCCGACACCAATTCTGATGAAGCACGAAAGCGCCTCCAGGCAATGGAATCCACCACCGATGGGTTTGTGCTGGCGGAGATGGACTGGAAGCTGCGGGGTGCGGGTGACCTGGTGGGGACACGACAGAGTGGGGGCGGCAAGCTGCAACTTATGGAGGAGATGCGCCCCGAACTGGTTGAGATGGCGCAGCGTGAAGCCCGCACAATCTATGCTGAAGACCCGGAACTCAGCCAGGAACAGCACCGTCTGCTGGCACAGCGTGTTCACCAGTTACATGACGAACGCAGTGATGTAAGCTGAATTGCCTGTACCGTTGGGTACCCGGTGCGGGGGAGGGTCTTTGACCCTTTCCTGCGGGAAACCAAAGAGATTTATCGGATGTGGCGCTGTGCGTGCTGCCAGGCAAGTCAATAAGCAAGAAATCGCAGAAACAGAATTCTGTGTGCCCAGCAGACGCCCAAAGCGGTGTGCCTGCTAAATAGATGCACTTTATATTATTCAATTTTGGAGTAATCATATGATTCGCCGAGCGGTATACCCTGCAACACTCGACCCGATCCACAATGGACACATTGATGTCGCTGTGCGGGCAGCCAAGATTTTTGATGAGGTGATTGTCGCCATCTACGACCTGCCCAAAAAGAAACTCATGTTCAGCGTGGAGGAGCGAGTCGCGCTGGCGGAACGCGCATTTTCCGGGGTGGATAATATTCGAGTTGCGCAATATTCAGTTTTGACTGTACACTATGCTAAAAGTATTGGTGCGATGGCGCTGATTCGCGGGCTGCGTGTATTTTCGGATTTCGAATTTGAATTCCGCATGGGGCTTGCCAACAAAAAATTGCAGCCAGATATAGAAACCATCGCCATCATGACTGATGAGAAACACCTGCATATCAGTTCAAGCACCATCCGTGAGATTGCGGAACTTGGCGGTGATGTCAGCAGCATGGTACCGTCTTTTGTGGCGGAAGCTCTGCAAGCGCGATTCGCTGAACTGCACGCCAATCACAACAGTCCGGGGTATACGATCAGCATCCGGGATTGAGACCAGTAGAGGGGATAGGTTTTATGGATATTCAACATTTGGTTGACCGGCTGGAAGACCTGATTGACGAGGGGCGGCACATGCCCTTCAGCAAGTTCACGATGATTGATGAGGAACGCGCATTGGAACTCATTGACCAGATGCGCATTTCGATTCCAGAGGAAATCGAAAAATCCTCAAAGGTGCTGACGCAGCGGGACCGGATTCTGGCACAGGCCAACGAGGAAGCCGCCCGCCTGCTGCAAGCTGCTCGTGAACAGGGATCGCAGCTTATTGACCAGGACGTGAGCGTGCAGGCTGCTCACACCCGGGCAGCACATATCCTGGAAGCTGCGCGCCAGGAAGCGGCCAATATCACCAACGAAGCGGATGGCTATGTGCTGGAAACACTGCAACGACTGGAACAGCAGTTGACCAGGGCGTTGAGTGTTGTGCGCAATGGGATTACCGAAGTGGCGACTCAGCCGCCCGCATCCCAGCCACAAACCACGCCGGTACAGTTCCCCGCTCAACGCCAGACCGTAGATGTTGAGGCGTCGAACAAGGTGAACGAAAAGAAATAACCCGTACCTCACAGATTTCCTCAGGTAAGTCTGACCACTTGTTGAGGAAGTTTTTTTTGTGAATTGCGCGGCCCCTGCTCAATGACGAGAATAACGGCAGTGGATTAAGGCTGCCGTTTTGTGTTTCTTCTCACCTCTCCAGAATCCATTGCAGTAAACTGACCCATTTCCCCATTTTAAATTGTAGAGATGACCGAGAGCGAGATGACCAGTCTTGGCCGATATATATGCTATCGCAACTGAGGAATTTCTGATTCTGCGGGCAGGTCACGATACAGATGCTTTTCGTGAGCTTTACCGTCGCTACTTCCCGCGTGTGTATGCCTATGTCGCCTATCGTGTGAGGTGGTCGCTGGATGCAGAAGACGTTACGGCTGACATCTTCCTGAGCGTTGTCAAGTCATTTCATACATTTGAATATCGCGGAGAAGGCGCATTTTCTGCCTGGTTGTTTCGTATCGCATATAACGCGGTCAACCTGTTTTTTCGTCATCACCATGAAGACAGGGAACCTCTGCCAGTTGATGATCTCCCCGATATTCAAAGTGGCGATGCGAATCTGGAAGAAATCATAATTGCCCGGGAACGGTTCCGACGCCTGCGGGAGCGTATCAGCACGTTATCACCACGCCGTCAGGAAATTGTCACCCTTAAATTCTTTGGGGAACTCCGAAATCAGGAGATTGCCGCTGTCCTCGGCCTGGATGAGCGAACGGTTGCTTCGCATCTGTGCCGTGCCGTTGAAGATTTGCAGCGCCGCTATACCGATGAGCTGGATAGGAAAACTGCCGATGAGCCAGAACCACAACCACGATAAAAACCTGCTCGACCAGATTGAGCGTGCGGCACATGAGAAACTGGTCAGTGGTCAACCGGTGTTGGATGATCTCGCCCGGACAATACCCCTGGCGAAGCCGGCGTTCCAGAGGCGGCTTGAAAACGATCTGATCGCTCACCTGCAATCGCATACGAGAACTCAACAAGAGGATATTATGGAATCCACGCATGTTTCACCATTGATGAAACGCCCTCGCAAGCGGGCAGCTATCCCGGTGACACTGGTCGCCACGCTTATTATGGTCATGCTCGGTACCAGTATGCTGCTGTTTCTGAGAAGTCCACAACCGGGGCAGACGGGCGCAGTTATCCAGGGGATCGTTACGGTTACGGTGCCACCGGTAACAATGACACCTACACCGATTAGCATCCTGGAATACATCATCCAACCGGGTGACACGCTGGGATCAATCCTCGTCAATCAGGCCCATGATGCGCCGACCTTAGAGATTCTGCGGCGGTTGAACCCCGACCTGACTGCCATCAGCGCAGCATGTACCGATGCCACATCTACTCAGGCGTCTATCTGTGTTCTGCGCCCAGGAGATGTCATCCGCATCCCCCGCGATCTTTTAGCGTCCGAAAATACGGATGTTTTGTTCATGGCTGTCGTGCCAACCATTGTTCCGCCGGGGATGATAATCACCGAGCCGTTCACTGCTACACCTATTCTATTCCAGAATCAGGTGACCGCGGCTTCACCGGACACGGTGTTCACGCCAACACCCGTCCCCTTCCCAGATCAGAATGCCACTATTTCAGGAGTGCTGATGCTGACTGCGACGCCTATTCCCTTTGGGAGCGTGCCTACTGTATCGGCTTTCTCGACATCCGACATCATAAATGCGACAGGATTGCAGCCGGTTATCATCGCTCGCCAGAACATCCGGCGCGGTGAAATTATTGCGGCGGAGATGCTGGTGCAGGTCTATATGCCCTCGTCCATTGTTCCTGAAAGTGCATTTAGTCAGGTCGAATCGCTGGTTGGCCTGGTCACGACTGCGGTTATTCAGCCCTGGCAGCCGGTACTCCGTGAACAGGTTACTGCCGATTTTCAGGCCGGTATAATGCCGGATGGCACTATCGGGATCACTATCCCGGTTAAAAGAGCATCTGACCTGGAAGGTATTGAAGCCGGTAGTAACGTGGATGTCATTATTGCGATGGTGGTTGCCGAGGCTACCTCACCAACGGGGGAAGCAACGTCTGATACCACCGCAGTGTTGGCTGCCACCCCAGCAGCGGGAGCAGGGGACCCTGCCACCTCATTCCAAATCATAACCACGCTACCGGGGCAACTCCTAATGCAGCGGCTGGTGCAAAATGCGCCGGTCATCTGGATTAGCGGGGCGCCAGGCCAACCGGCGGAAGGTGCGGTCCCCCTGAGCGTAACTCTGGCGGTTGATCCTGAACAGGCGATTGCATTGCATTGGCTAATTGAGGCTGACGTATCTTTCCTCATCGTGCCGAGCGATATTCCTTAGTCCGGCACCGCAGCAAACACGGACACATGACAGGACAGGGGTTTCTGTCATGTGTTTCTGATTTCCTGCCAGCAAACAAAAGAGGACGCATCAATCGTCCTCGGTCACTGCTGGTGTTTATGATGAAGGATGACTGAATCACTCAGATAAGTGATACGACATTCGAGAAGGTGTTGCCGATAACCGGGCCGAGCAACGCTAAGATGATAATCACGGCCATCGCAACCATTACCAGGATTAATGCATATTCAACTAATCCCTGTCCCTGTTCCGCTGGTTGGTACAGCATAATGAGAACTCCTTACGCCTGAATGATAAGGAAACGATAAAGCTGATTGGATATCTATAATCACGGTATCACGGGATTTAATTTTTCGTCAAGCAACTATATCTTAATTTTTCGTTACTTACATTGGTCGCGAAAGTTCTTATGGATCCTTGAGATTTTGAGCAGATGAAAATGCACAGTATACTTTAATTGGTGAGTCTCAATGCGCTCTCAGCATTAACAAATACAGGAGCATATATTATGATTCGCAAATTGTGTCTAGCTTTTTGTCTGTTTGTATTGCTTGTGGCCGGTTCGGCGCTGGCACAGGATGGTGGCTTGCCTGGTCTGGCCGATCTGGAATCTGGTTGGAACACCCTGTCACCCGGCGGGGATACAATGTGCGCTTATGGCACAGAATACACCTTCCATATCCGCCCAGCGGAATCCGATCATCTTCTGATTTATTTTAACGGCGGCGGCGCATGTTGGTTCGGGCAAATCTGCGATCTGGGATCCACGACCTTTGTCCCGGTTGCGGATATTGACCACAATGATCCCCGCACACAAGTCGGCATTTTTGACCTGGAAAACCCGGAAAATCCGTTTGCGGATTACAACATGGTCTATGTGCCGTACTGCACTGGGGATGTCCACCTGGGGGATGCCAGTACGGTTTATCATATCCCGGCAACCGCTGACAACCCAGAACATGATGTTGAGTTTCATCATAACGGTTACAACAATGCTATGAGCGTGCTGAACTGGGTGTTTGAGAATTACGAGTCGCCGGATACGATTTTCGTAACAGGCAGCAGCGCCGGTGCGATTGCCTCACCCTTCTATGCCGGGTTAGTGGCAGAAAACTATCCGGACGCGCGCATTGTACAGTTGGGGGATGCCGCCGGGGGTTATCGTGCGCCCGATTCGATTGGCCTGGTGAACGAAGCCTGGGGATCGTTCAATATTCTGCCCGATTGGGAAGAATACGCAGATTATTCCCCGAGTACGCTGAATTTTGAAGCGTATTATGTGGCAACCGGGACGCGCTTCCCGGATATGGTCATGTCACAGTACAACACGGCCAATGACCAGACTCAATTGGGTTTCCTGTCGATTCTTGGTATTACCGATGTGGCATTGCAGGGCCTGATTGATGCTAATCTGGCGGATATTCAGGCGAGTGTGGAAAACTTCTACACCTATATGGCGGGTGGCCCGGTCCATACGATGCTGCGCAGCCCAGAATTATATGCCTATGAGGTGGAAGGGGTTCGTCTGGTAGATTGGGTGGCGGCGCTGGCTGCGGGCGATATGGTAGAGAATGTGACCTGCACCGACTGTGAGAACCCACCTGCCACCGGCGAATAAGGCAAGAGTTGAGGCTCACCTTTACAGAGGGAATGTCAGAGGTGGTTATTACAGCCACCTCTGATTTTTTGCATTATTTTAGCTTGCCGGCTTCTTCCATAAAGTGGATAGCGGTATCAACCCCTTTGTGGAACATCTCGATGACGAAATGCTCATCCGGACCGTGTGCGCCGTCGTCGCTCAGACCGAAGCTCAACAGAATAATCGGCAGACCGCCCAGAAACCGCTGGAAATCAGCCAGAATCGGCAGCGTGCCGCCGCCACGTTCGAACAGGGGTGTTTTGCCCCAGCCCTTTTTATAGGCCGCGACAGCCGCACCCATCATCGGGGAGCGTATATCCATGAGCGCCGGGTATGCGCCCGCCAGTAAGCGTACCTCGCTGCGGACACCGGGCGGGGTGATCCGGGCGATGTAGTCACGTACCAGCTCGTAAACGTGAGTCGGCTCCTGGTTGGCGACCAGGCGGCAGCTTATCTTTGCCAGCGCCTTCGCCGGCAGGACGGTTTTCTGTCCCGTGCCATAGAATCCACTGGCATACCCGTTGATTTCAAGGGTAGGCCGCGCCCCAATACGTTCGTGCAGGGCGTAACCCGGCTCGCCCCAGAAGGCCGGGACACCGGTGGCCGCCTGCCATTGTGATTCTGTCCAGGCACTTTTTTGCAGTTCGGCGCGTTCTTCTGCCGAAAGCGGCAGAACGTCATCGTAAAAGCCTGGGACGGCTACACTGCCGTCCGGCTTATGCAATTGGGCGATTATTTCTGCCAGGGCTTGCGCCGGGTTATGGACGATGCCGCCAAAGCCGCCACTGTGCAGGTCTTGCTTGGGGCCATAAACCTCGACTTCCATATAAGTCAGCCCGCGTGTCGAGTAGCCGATAGAGGGTTGGTCAACTGCCAGAATTGAGCCATCGGAAACAACACAGACATCGGCCTTGAGCATCTCCCGGTTGGCGTCCACAAATGCGCCCAGGTTGGGCGTGCCGATTTCTTCCTCGCCTTCGATCAGGAATTTGAGGTTGACGGGTGGCTTGCCCGTCGCCAGCAGTGCTTCCGCCGCCTTCAACTGCGCAAACATCTGCCCCTTGTCGTCGCTCGAGCCGCGTGCATAAAGAATACCGTCACGCTCGACCGGTTCGAAGGGGGCGCTGTTCCAGCCATCCTCCATGTGGGCAGGTTGGACGTCATAGTGCCCGTAGACCAGCACCGTTGGTGCGGCTTCTCCCGCTCCCAGCCATTCACCGTAGACCACCGGATGCCCGGCGGTGGGCAGTATGTCGGCACGTTCAAAACCGACCCGCAGCATATCGTCGCGCAGCCATTCCGCCGCTTTCTGCATGTCCCCTTTGTGCGCCGGGTCGGTGCTTACACTGGGGATGCGTATCCAGGTCTTGAGTTCTTCCAGGAAGCGCGCCCCATTAGTCTGTGCGTATTCGTGTGCGTTTGTCATTGGTATCCTTCCAATATGTAAGTCATTATTTGCCGGTTATCCGGGCGATTTCATCGTAAAAATACAGCATGGTCTCCATGCCGCGCTGCCACATATCGAGGTAAACATGCTCGTTCGGGCCATGAGCGCCACAGCCCTTGTAGCCAAAAGCCATAAGAACCATCTGCGCGCCAAGTTCCCTTCGTAAGTCAAGCGTGATTGGCACGCTTCCCCCGGCACGGGAATAGTGCGGGCGGCGTCCCCAACCGCGCTCATAAGCTCGTAACCCGGCCTGCACTGCCGGTGAATGGCGGTCAATCACCACCGGCTCACCGATTGAGATCAGGCGCAGTTCAGCCCGAACGGTAGGTGGTGTAAGCTGGGCGATATAGTCCCGCACCAGTTCATAAGTGCGCTGCGAGGTCTGGTCGGCGACGAGGCGGCAACTGATTTTGGCGAGGGCACGGGCGGGCAGCACCGTCTTAAAGCCCTCTCCGGCGAAGCCCCCGGCAATCCCGTTGATTTCCAGCGTGGGACGTGCGCCGATACGTTCATGCAGGTTGTAGTCCGGCTCGCCCCACTGCGCGGGCGCGGCGGCGACATCATGCCACTCGGCTTCTATCCAGGGCATGGCTTTTGCGAGTTCGGCGCGTTCTTCGGCATCCAATGGCAGCACATCGTCATAGAAACCAGGAACGGTTACCCGGCCATCGGTGTCGTGAAGCTGGGCAATAATTTCCGCCAAGGCCTGCACCGGGTTATGCACGGTGCCGCCGAAAGCGCCGCTGTGCAGGTCGCGGGGTGGGCCAAAGACTTCTAACTCCATCGAGACCACGCCGCGCAGGGCATAACCCATGTCCGGTTGTTCCCGGTCTGTCATGCTGCCATCACAGATTACGCAGACATCGCAGCGCAGTCGCTCCTGGTTCTGGGCTACGAACAGCGCCAGGTTCTCCGAAGATGATTCTTCCTCACCCTCGAACAGCAGTTTGATATTGACCGGGGGCGTGCCGGTAGCCAACAGCGCCTCAGCGGTCTTGATCTGCGCCATGACGTTGCTTTTACTGTCAATCGCGCCGCGTGCGTAGATTTTGCCATCTCGTTCCACCGGTTCAAATGGATCGCTGTCCCAGCCATCCGCGATTTCGGCGGGCTGGACATCATAGTGGCCGTAGGTCAGCACAGTGGGCGCGGCTTTTCCCGCCCCCAGCCATTCCCCGTATACAATCGGCTTGCCAGCGGTGGGGATGACTTCGGCCTGCATCCCGATGCGACGCATATCGGCCACCAGCCACTCGGCAGCGCGCAGGATGTCGGCATCATGTTTGGGAAGGGTACTGACACTGGGGATTCGCAGTAAGGCCTTGAGTTCCTCGCGGAATCGCCCCTGGTTAGCGTGAATATAGTCAAAAGCGGTGGTCATACGCTCTCCTTATGCGCCGAATGCTTTCGCCGCGCTTTTCCACATCATCTTCTTTTCTTCTTCCTCCGGCTTGAAGGGGAAGTAATAGCCCACACGATCCAGCAGGCCGTTGTAACGCTCCTTGAGTTTGTAGGGGAGTTCATCGGGTGGGGCGACGACAGCAATTTCATGGAGCATCTCGTCACTGATCTCTCGCCACATTTCATCCCATTTCCCTTGCCGGCTCATCATATTCAGCCGGCTGGCTACCTCATCCCAGCCATGCAGCGTCATGACCGAAGCATAGCTGGGTGTGCTGGCGTAAAATGCAATCTGTGTTTTGGTCATCAACGCGCTTTGCGCCATTTCCTCAGCATTCCGTCCAGTCACGACGAAATTGGCGCAGGTCAGGGCAACATCGGCGCGAGAACGTCCGGCACGGGCAGCCCCGGCTTCAATATTGGGGATAATCAATTCTTTCAGGTAGCGCACTGTGTGAAAAGGGTGGACATGAAAGCCCTGGCAGAGTTCCCCGGCCAGCCGGCAGAGTACCTCGTTCACCCCGGCGATATATACCGGAATATCCGCAAAGGGCATGGGCGGGGGCGCGAAAAATGGCGTCATCAACGTAAAACGGTAGTATTCGCCGGTATAGCGCAACGGAACGCCCGTTTGCCACGTATTCCAGATGGCGCGCATGGACTCGATGTACTCCCGTAGACGCGGGGCGGGGGGCTTCCAATCGGTGGAGAAGCGTTTGGTGATATGGGCTTTGACCTGTGTCCCCAGACCAAGAATGAAACGCCCTTGAGACTGCTCGGCCAAGTCCCAGGCCATCCCCGCCATGACCATTGGGCTGCGTGGGAAGGCGACGGCAATGGCCGTCCCCAGGTTGATGCGCCCGGTAGCGGCAGCGGCGTGGGTGAGTGGCAGGAACGGGTTGTGGGCGGTCTCGGCAGTCCACAATCCGCTGAAACCGTAATCTTCTACCCATCGGGCAAGGTCGCCGGAGGTATTGAGGTTATCGGGAAAAATGGTGACATCAAATTTCATACGAAAGAAAACCTTTTCTATTGTGCCAGATTCATCAGAATTATGGTAAACGGTTTGCGTGCAATTCGCTAGGCCACCGGCATGGTGCTATAATTCAGAGTGTGATAAATGAGGGAATTAAAGGTGTTTTATGTCTGATCAACCGTTACCCGGTACTATAGGCTCGGAGCATTTATTGACGTTATACCAGATCACCCTGGCGATGAATTCCAGCCTGGAATTTGATGACGCGCTGGAAAACATCATGAACTCGGTGATGCAGGTCACGAAGGCCGAGCGCGGTGTGCTGATGGGTTTGAATGACGATACCGGCGAACCGGAAATCCTGGTGGCGCGGGGCGTGACCGGTGAAAAGCTGGCACGGGAAGACGCTTACAGCACCACCATCGTGAACCAGGTGTTGCAGACTCGTGAACCGCTGCTCACCAATAATGCGATGCATGATACCAGCATCAACCCCGGCCAGAGCATCATTATGCGCGGGCTGCGGGCGATTCTGTGCGCGCCTATGCTGGTGCAAGACCGGATTGTGGGCATCATCTACGTGGACACCTCGATGCGTACCGGTAATTTCACTGAATCCGACCGTGACCTGTTGAGCGCAGTCGCCGGACAAGCTGGTGTCTCGCTGGAGAATGCCCGGCTCTATCGGGTCGCAGTGGAAAAAGGGCGCATTGAGCGGGAATTGCAGTTAGCGCGTGACCTCCAGGAAAACCTGCTGCCGGAAAAAATGCCGGAAATGGCGGGATATGAGGTTGCTGCCGCCTGGCAGTCCGCACGCGAGATGGCTGGCGACTTTTATGATGTGTTCAAACTGAATGATGACACGCTGGGCGTTGTCATGGCGGATGTATCGGATAAAGGCGCTGGGGCGGCGATGTTTATGGCGGTGGCCCGCAGCATGATTCGCACCCATGCTTTTTCCGGCCTTTCTCCCTTTAATACCCTGTACCAGACGAATGATCTCATTCTGGATGATGCCCGCAGTGGCATGTTTGTCACGGTGTATCACAGTATTTTCCACCTCAATGGGGAAAGTGTGCATATCAACGCAGGGCATAACCCTTCGCTCATCTACCGGGCGCGAACGAAACAGACATCGTATATGTCTCGCGGCGGGCGGGCGATTGGCTGGTTCCCGGATAATCCGCTGCACGAAGAAAAGACGCGCCTGGAAGCTGGCGACGTGATGGTGTTCTACACGGACGGTGTGACCGAATCGGAAAATATGAGTGGTGGTTTCTTCGGCGAAGAACGGCTGGCGCAGTGTGTGCTGGACTCGGCGCACAGCTCGGCTCAAGCGATCCTGGATCATATTATCAACCAGGTCGAAGTCTTCCGGGATGGTGCGCCCCCCTTTGATGATCTTACGCTGCTGGTGGTGCGATACACCGGGTAGAAGCCTTCATCCTGGCATCTTTGTTTGAATCTTTCGCAGATTGGACTTCAACAATGCAAAACTTCCTCAAGCGACTGTATCTCCTCCTGATGACGATCATCCTGGCGGTTGTCGTCTTTATCGCCTTGCTCGCCCCGGCACAGATGGGTAGTTGGTTGACGACTTCGCTTTCTGAGACATCGAGTATTTTACGAATTGTGCTGGCAGCCATCATAGGGGGCGGCCTGCTGGCAATCACCTATCTCCAGGTGCGTCCGGTGCGGCAGGAACACAGTGGGTTGGTTATGAAGGTTTCCGGCGCGATCACCGATGTGAGTATTGAGTCTGCGCGGGATCGCATCCTTAAAGCCGTCGAGGCCGTCCCTGACGTCATTTCGGCGGAGGCGACGATCAAGCCGGTGCGTGGCAAAGCCGACATGGAACTCCATGTGATTGTCATGGGACACGGGATTAAGTTGCCGGATAAGCAGAAAGAGATTAACCGGGCGCTCAAACTGGTTATTAACAAGCAGCTTGGCCTGCAAATGGCTGGACGCCCGCGCGTGCATATTGAGCTACACACCGAAGCGGGACAAAGCGCCGCCCCACAGTTGCCCAAACCAGCGGAGGAAAAGGCGTCTGTTAAGCCAGCCGAGGTACTCAGACCAGCGGAGGCAAAAGCGCCCGCTAAACCGGCAGAACTGCCCAAACCGGTGGAAGCTGTTGAGCCGGAGCCAGAAGCGAAGAACGGAGGCGGGCTTTTTGGCGGTTGGCGGCGTAATCGCCACCCGGAAGATGCCCCCGAATCAGTTATACCCCCAGCGGCGATGACGAAGGATGCGCCATCTACGCCCCCATCGCCTACTCCTCCGGCGGTGGACGATGTGGATGACTCCGATGACGACATGAGTGACTCTGATGAGGATGGGAGTGACACACTGATTCTGAACAGCGAAGAACAGGCTTCGGCCCGGCAGCAGTTGGCCGATATTCTGGGGATGCCGCTGGACGACGAAAACGAGGATGATGACAGTCTGTCACCCGGCGAAGCGGACGAGGATGAAGCCAGGCCGCAGGATGATTAGATAATAATGAAGTCACCGTATCGAACAAGCATCCTGAGTGTTTCGTTTTTGAGTGCTTAATCTATTCATGCTGGCTGTGCATCAGGAAAAGTAATGTCTCGCGGATCAATGAGCATAATCTACGGTCAGACGACCCGTTGGGTGCTGATCGCGGTATTGGCGGTTGGCCTGCTGGTCGCCATGTGGCAGGTGCATAACACGCTCCTGCTGGTTTTTACGTCTATCATCCTAGTGGTATTGTTCACGATGCCTACCCGGTTTCTCGTGCGGTTGGGTGCGCCGAGGACTCCGGCGGTTTTGTTCTCGCTGTTCGGGTTCTTGATTATCCTGATCGTGCTGATGCTGCTGGCATTCCCTTCATTATTCCAGCAATTCACGACTCTGGCCTCGACAATTCCCGAAGGCGTCAACCAGATTGTGCAGCAGTGGGAAGACATCCAGAATGATGAAACCGGCGAACTTAAGGAACAGTATCCTTTTGTTGCCAGCTTGCAACTGTTTCTCAAAGATACCTTCCAACTTGACAGTTTAGAGGAGCTTTTTGCCGAAATCACCCGGCAGCTTGGTGGCGCGATTGGACAATTGGGCGGTTCGGTGCTGCCGGTGGTCAGCGGCTTCGCGGATATCCTGCTCGGTCTGGTGATCGTCATTATTGTGACATTGTACTTCCTGGCCGACCCCTATAACTACGAACAGGGGGTGATCCGCATGTTTCCCCTCAGCTATCGCCACCGTGTTCGTGAAATCATTGACCGGATTGACTTCACACTGCGTATCTGGTTGCAGGGACAGCTTCTGTTGATGCTGATCGTCGGTATCGCCAGTGGCATTGGCCTGGCGTTGCTGGGAATCAAGCAGGCGGCGGCGCTGGGGGTGCTGGCGGGAGTCTTCTCGTTTGTGCCGAACTTCGGGCCGATTGCGGCGCTGCTTCCATCCCTTGCTGTGGGTCTGGTGCAGACTCCGGATAAAGTTTTGTGGATTGTGCTGATTATCTACGGGACATCGGCACTGCAAAGCCAGATTGTCGCCCCGTTGATTTTCCAGGAAAGCCTGAATATCCCCCCGGTACTGGTGTTGGTCGGGCAGATCATTGCGGCAGTCTTCTTCGGGGTGCTGGGGTTGATGATGGCCGTGCCGTTGACAGCGATCACGATTATCCTGGTGCAGGAAGTCTATATAAAGGATATTCTGGGAGACCGCCCGCCAGTGGAAGCTGCCCCTGAGGCCAAGCCCCATACTGAGGATGCCGTGATGGCAAGTGCGCTTCCAGAGCAAGGGGCTAAAGCACCTCATTCATTGAGGAACCCGTAAGAACCGACCTTGTATAGGTTCTTTTTTCCCAAATATCCCAAACGAGTTTTAAAAGCAGGTGAAAAACTAGTATTGACAGGTATAGGGACGGTTGGTATCCTATTCGCACGTTGACACGCCGCCAGTAAAGAGGTGGCGGGGCGCAGGTTAACAACAGAAGAGTGCAGACGGAAGAAAAGAACAGCAGAGATGAACTGCTGAGAACAAACATAACGACAGCAAGCCTGTCAAGATCATACGGAGAGTTTGATCCTGGCTCAGGATGAACGCTGGCGGCGTGCCTAACACATGCAAGTCGAACGGGAGTCTCGTTTTCGGATGAGATGAGAGTGGCGCACGGGTGAGTAACACGTAGCTAACCTACCCCCAAGAGTGGGATAACGTTTCGAAAGGGATGCTAATACCACATAAGCTCACGCTGAATAGAGAGGTGTGAGAAAAGCGTAACGCTTGGGGAGGGGGCTGCGGCCCATCAGGTAGTTGGTAGGGTAACGGCCTACCAAGCCAACGACGGGTAGGGGGCCTGAGAGGGTGGCCCCCCACACTGGGACTGAGACACGGCCCAGACTCCTACGGGAGGCAGCAGTGAGGAATATTGCTCAATGGGCGCAAGCCTGAAGCAGCGACGCCGCGTGGGTGACGAAGGCCTTCGGGTCGTAAAACCCTTTTCTGCGTGACGAGAGAGGACGGTAGCGCAGGAATAAGTCTCGGCTAACTACGTGCCAGCAGCCGCGGTAAAACGTAGGAGACGAGCGTTATCCGGAGTTACTGGGCGTAAAGGGCGTGCAGGCGGTTAGTTAAGTCAGATGTGAAAGCTCCCGGCTAAACCGGGAGAGGTCGTCTGATACTGGCTAACTCGAGGACGGTAGAGGCGTGTGGAATTCCGGGTGTAGTGGTGAAATGCGTAGATATCCGGAGGAACACCAGAGGCGAAGGCGACACGCTGGGCCGTACCTGACGCTAAGACGCGAGAGCATGGGGAGCAAACGGGATTAGAAACCCCGGTAGTCCATGCCGTAAACGATGTCTACTAGATGTCCGGTTGGGGGAACTCAACGGGGTGTCGCAGTTAACGCGATAAGTAGACCGCCTGGGGAGTACGGTCGCAAGGCTAAAACTCAAAGGAATTGACGGGGGCCCGCACAAGCAGCGGAGCGTGTGGTTTAATTCGAGGCTACACGAAGAACCTTACCTGGGTTTGACATCATGGTAGTAGGGAACCGAAAGGGGACCGACCTTCGGGAGCCATGACAGGTGCTGCATGGCTGTCGTCAGCTCGTGCCGTGAGGTGTTCGGTTAAGTCCGCAAACGAGCGCAACCCTCGCCGTTAGTTACAAGTGTCTAACGGGACTGCCGGCGGGAAGCCGGAGGAAGGTGGGGATGACGTCAAGTCAGCATGGCCTATATATCCAGGGCTACACACACGCTACAATGGGCAGTACAATGGGTCGCGAAGCCGCGAGGTGGAGCCAATCCAGAAAGCTGTTCACAGTTCGGATTGCAGGCTGCAACTCGCCTGCATGAAGTTGGAGTTGCTAGTAACCGCAGGTCAGCTATACTGCGGTGAATACGTTCCCGGGCCTTGTACACACCGCCCGTCACGTCATGGGAGCTGGTCACGCCTGAAGTCGAGAGGCTAACCTAACGGAGGCTATCGCCGAGGGCAGGGCTGGTGACTGGGACGAAGTCGTAACAAGGTAGCTGTACCGGAAGGTGCGGCTGGATCACCTCCTTTCTAGAACATTGAAGGGCATCCGCGAGGATGACCTTCGACAAACACAATCAAACTCTTCCGTCTCACTCCCCTGTTGTTAACCCGCAGAGCATCTTTCCAATGAGATAACATGGGCCTGTAGCTCAGCTTGGTTAGAGCGCACGCCTGATAAGCGTGAGGTCAGAAGTTCAAGTCTTCTCAGGCCCACAGGGCATCATCTTGGGGATGTAGCTCAGTTGGGAGAGCGGTGCCTTTGCAAGGCATAGGTCAGGGGTTCGAGTCCCCTCATCTCCACCATGTTAATCCGAATATTGCCTTGACAGTCATTCTGGATGGCGATATACTAACACAAAGCAAACAGATTGAACGGTTGAAAAACTACTTGAGCTTTGTAAACAGCACAACCCAAACTGAATAGCAGTGACAAGGTATAGAACCGAGGGAAGCAGCGGCCCGGTAGATACCGGGCTGTTTTCGTCTCAAGGCGGGTGGATGTAAGGGGACTTACAGACAGCCGCCTGGGGAGGAGAACTCCGCAGGGCGCAGGTTAACAAGTGCATACAAGCGATAAAAGTAACGCGAGAGTATCGATTTCTCCGTATCACATGTGTAAAAGCAAGTAAGGGCATACGGGGGATGCCTAGGCGTCAAGTGCCGATGAAGGACGTGGTACACTGCGAAAAGCTCCGGTGAGGCGTGTGCAGCCGTAAGAGCCGGAGATGTCCGAATGGGGAAACCCGTCCCGGGTCAAGCCGGGACACTCCTAAGGGAGAGGGAACCGAGCGAACTGAAACATCTCATTAGCTCGAGGAAAAGAGATGATTCTGCGAGTAGTGGCGAGCGAAAGCGGAAGAGCCCAAACCGTTTCTTACGAGAGACGGGGTTGCAGGGTCTTCGATAATCGACAGCGAGCGAAGCGGAACGGTCTGGGAAGGCCGGCCAAAGAGGGTGATAGCCCCGTAGGCGCAGCTTCAAGTCGAGCGAGGAAACCTGAGTACTGCGGGACACGAGAAATCCTGCGGGAAGCTGGGGAGACCACTCCCCAAGGCTAAATACACTTGATGACCGATAGTGCAGTAGTACCGTGAGGGAAAGGTGAAAAGAACCCCGGCGAGGGGAGTGAAACAGAATCTGAAACCGTATGCCTACAACCGGTCAGAGTCCCGTGTAAACGGGATGATGGCGTGCCTTTTGGAGAATGAGCCTGCGAGTTCATTTCTGTGGCAAGCTTAAGGGAGGGACACCCGGAGGCGAAGCGAAAGCGAGTCTGAAAAGGGCGAGCAGTGGCAGGGATGAGACACGAAACCAGGTGAGCTACGCATGGTCAGGGTGAAAGCGCGGTAACACGTGCGGGAGGCCCGAACCCACCAATGTTGCAAAATTGGGGGAGGAACTGTGTGTAGGGGTGAAATGCCAAACGAACTTGGAGATAGCTTGTTCTCCCCGAAATAGCTTTAGGGCTAGCGTCGTGGAGACGATGTAGGAGGTAGAGCGCTGGATGGGCTAGGGGCCGTCTAGGTTACTGAACCCAACCAAACTACGAATGCCTACACCGAAAAACGGCAGTCGGACGGCGGGAGATGAGTTTCGTCGTCGAGAGGGAAAGAACCCAGACCTGCGGCTAAGGTCCCGGAGTTCATGCTAAGTGGGAAACGATGTGGTCGTGTCGAGACAGCCAGGAGGTTGGCTTAGAAGCAGCCACCCTTGAAAGAGTGCGTAACAGCTCACTGGTCGAACGCGGCTGCGCGGATAATGTAACGGGGCTCAAGCATGACACCGAAGCCGAGGATACGAAGTATGGTAGGGGAGCGTTCCGTCAGCGGAGAAGGCGTCCTGGAAGGGACGTTGGAGCGGACGGGAGTGAGAATGCAGGCATGAGTAGCGAGAAACATGTGAGAACCATGTTCGCCGAAAGTCTAAGGTTTCCGACGGAAGGTCAGTCCGCGTCGGGTTAGTCGGGCCTAAGCCGAGGCCGAGAGGCGTAGGTGATGGACAACGGGTTAATATTCCCGTACCGGTAGGTGGAGCGTATATACAGATCCGAGGATAGGTCAGCCTCTGAGTGGATGGAGGTGGTAAGCGGTTAATGACCGTGAAGCCGAGCCGCAAGGCATGAAGTGACTGAATCCGCGGGGCGAGAAAAGGTATATAGGTGATGAAACCAACCGCCCGTACCACAAACCGACACAGGTAGACGAGTAGAGAATACGAAGGCGAACGGGAGAACCCTCGTTAAGGAATTAGGCAAAAATGTCCCGTAACTTCGGGAGAAGGGACGCCCTCGAGAGAGGGCCGCAGAGAAGAGGCTCTACCGACTGTTTACCAAAAACACAGGTCTCTGCAAACGCGAAAGCGGACGTATAGGGGCTGACACCTGCCCAGTGCCGGAAGGTTAAGAGGAGGGGTTAGCGCAAGCGAAGCTCTGAATTGAAGCCCCGGTGAACGGCGGCCGTAACTATAACGGTCCTAAGGTAGCGAAATTCCTTGTCGGGTAAGTTCCGACCCGCACGAAAGGTGTAACGAGTGGAGCACTGTCTCAACGAGGGACCCGGCGAAATTGAAGTACGTGTAAAGATGCGCGTTACCCGCAGCAGGACAAAAAGACCCCGTGGAGCTTTACTGTAGCCTGTCATTGCGTTAGGGCGCAATTTGTGTAGGATAGCTGGGAGACAGGGAAGCCTGAGCGTTAGCTTGGGTGGAGTCAATGGTGAAATACCAGCCTGGTTGTGCTTTGGCCCTAACCCTGAGAGTGGATCGAGGGGGACAGTGGCAGGTGGGCAGTTTGACTGGGGCGGTCGCCTCCGAAAAGGTAACGGAGGCGCCCAAAGGTTGGCTCAGGCGGAATGGAAACCCGCCGCAGAGTGTAAAGGCAGAAGCCAGCTTGACTGCGAGGCCAACAAGCCGAGCAGAGACGAAAGTCGGGCTTAGTGATCCCACGGCACTGAGTGGAAGGGCCGTGGCTTACCGGATAAAAGCTACCCCGGGGATAACAGGCTAGTCTTGTCCAAGAGTTCACATCGACGACAAGGCTCGGCACCTCGATGTCGGCTCATCGCATCCTGGGGCTGGATAAGGTCCCAAGGGTTGGGCTGTTCGCCCATTAAAGCGGTACGTGAGCTGGGTTCAGACCGTCGTGAGACAGGTCGGTCTCTATCCGCTGTGGGCGTAGGGAATTTGCGAGGCGCTGCCCCTAGTACGAGAGGACCGGGGTGGACGTAGCGCTCGTGAGCCGGTTGTCACGCCAGTGGCATAGCCGGGTAGCGAACTATGGAACGGATAACCGCTGAAAGCATCTAAGTGGGAAACCGACCTCAAGATGAGATTCCCCATCCGTAAGGAGTAAGACCGCTGGAAGACCACCAGTTGGATAGGCGGGAGGTGGAAGCGCAGCAATGTGTGAAGCTGACCCGTACTAATGGTCGAGGGCTTTTACAGATGTGCTGCGGGGAAGTCGGCACTCTGGCGTGAAAGAAAGAGACGCTTGTATGAGACTTGTGCAAACGAGTTGAAGAAAAGGGAAAAGCGCAAGGCTGTTGGTGGCTAGAGCGGTGGGGGTACACCCGGCTCCATTCCGAACCCGGAAGTTAAGCCCACAAGCGCGGATGGTACTGCCCTGGTAACGGGGTGGGAGAGTACGCCGCTGCCAACGCACCTTCTTTTTCCCTTTTTTGATTCCCCTTCCCCCCTGGAATCACTTCTTTCCTTCATATCTCAAATTATTTACGGCAATTCACAAAAACTCAACAGATTCCCTTTTGTTTTACCCGTATGATAATTCTGTAATGTCAGTCAGGACTTATGCAGAGGGAATGAATTATGAGCTACAGTGACCTTGTTTATCAACTTGGGCAGCGTTACACCGAGGTAATGCAGCAAAACCCTGACGAACAGTATCCCCAGATCACCGGCAACCTCTCCGACCTGCTGGATAACAATGCCCTGAATGACCTCCCGCCGCTCCAGGGGGAATATCGGATTGCCTACTATGACAGCGATGGCTCGAACCATCTTCTGGAGGTGAGTTTCGGGCTTGGCACATACGAGGCTGTCGGCAAGCCTGTTGCCCATCCACCTTTCTATGATTCTTCCGCATCCTGGGAGGCCTGAGCTTTCAGTATTCCTACCCGTTCTATATGTAAACAAACCTCAGCCGATTGTGCTGGGGTCATTTTTATTCACAGAGAAAATCCGCTTATCCCTGACCTGAACTAGCCTCCCGGTCTGTCGTCGTGTACACTCAGATTATGACAGATAATTTATTGCCGAAATCGAAGGGCCGCCCTTACTGGATGGTGGTGCATATTACCCACAATCTCAGCCTGGCGCATCTCGTCGCCGGACGGCTTGAGCACGAGGGCATCCCGGCCCTGGTCGTGCCGGTTGCAGGCGCCAGCGCGATGGGTTTGCACATTGGTATGATGGGGGAGGTCAAGGTGTTGGTGAATCCGGCTCACTATGACCGCGCCCTGAATATCCTGGGTGCTGAAGGCGGCGACGTGCCGATGCTGCCAGATAATACTGACAATATTCTGTTTGATGATGACGACGGCGAAGCGTGGGACGACGATGAACAATACATTGACTGATGTACCTGGCATATTGGTCGGCCACGCGACCCACCTGGAAGGCGCAACCGGTTGCACGGTGATACTTTGCCCGCTGGGGACGGTAGGCGGCGTAGATCAACGGGGCGGCGGGCCGGGTACTCGTGAAACCGACTTGCTGCGTCCGACTCGCGGGATGGAACAGGTCAATGCTGTGTTGCTGGCGGGCGGGAGCGCTTTCGGCTTAGCGGCGGCAGATGGTGCGATGCGCTATCTTGAAGAACATGAGACTGGCTATCGGGCGATTTCCGGCGTGATTGTGCCGATTGTCCCCACCGCGATTGTGTTCGATTTGCTGGTGGGTCAACCAGGAATTCGCCCTGACGCCGCAATGGGCTATGCGGCCTGCGAAGCTGCTGTCAGTGACCCGGTGCCCCAGGGGACGGTGGGCGCGGGGACGGGCTGCCGGATCGGGGCGATGTGGGGCAACGAGTTTGCTATGAAAGGTGGTGTTGGTTCGGCCAGTGTTGATCTGGGTGATGGTCTGGTCGTGGCGGCGCTTATGGTGGTGAACGCAGTTGGTGACATCCTGAATGAACACGGCGCAATTATGGCCGGGATGCGCCAGCAAGACGGAAATGGGTTTGCGGATATGCTGCACCAATTCAAATCCCTTGCGCAGGTTATCCCACCACAAGCCGGGCGTGAAAACACCGTGATTGGGGTGGTGGCGACCAATGCCCGTTTGAGCAAGGCGCATATCAACAAAGTCGCGGAAATGGGGCAAGCCGGGGTAGCGCGGGTTGTGCGTCCGGCACATACGATGCACGATGGGGACACTCTGTTTTCCCTGGCAACCGGGGAAATTCCTGCCAACGTGAGTGTGGTCGGGGCGTATGCCGCAGAAGTCGTGGCTACGGCGATTCGTAATGCAGTACGGGCGGCAGTTTCGTTAGGCGGCGTGCGGTCATGGCAGGAGATAAATTCTTCTTTTAAAGTTTAAACAAATCGTCCTTAATGCTTAACAATGGCTTGATAGTCTACTCTGATGAATAAACCAAACCGAATTTACCGTGTTGATGCCGGATGAATTCACCGGCTTCTCCAGAAGAGTATGTGGATAAGGTCAGAGAACGCATGGCAAAAGTCTTGATTATTGAGGATGAGCAAATCCTCGCTAACAACCTGGCGGATAAACTTCGTGCCGAAGGGTTTACCGTGATTACGTCTCCCGATGGCGAAGACGGTCTGGAAAAAGTTCGCGGCGAGCATCCCGATTTGATTGTGCTGGATATAATGCTGCCGGGTCTGGATGGTTTGAGTCTGTGCCGTATCGTGCGGCGCGACACGTCCACCGCCCATATTCCGATCATTATGCTGACCGCACGGGGGACCGAAGTGGATAAAATCGTCGGCCTCGAAAGCGGTGCGGATGACTACGTGGTCAAGCCAGTGGCGCTGGGTGAGTTTCTTGCGCGGGTGCGGGCTGTTATGCGGCGCGTGCCGGGGCGAATGGTCATCCAGGACAAACTCGTATCGGATGATCTGGAAGTCAGCCTGACAGGGCGGCGGGTCTTTAAGGGCGATGCCGAAGTAAAATTGAGCAACAAGGAGTTCGATTTGCTGGTTGAACTCATGCGCAACCGTGGTGTTGTCCTCTCCCGTGATTTGATCCTGACAAAAGTGTGGGGATATGACTACTTCGTGGATAAACGCACGGTAGACGTGCATATTCGCTGGCTGCGGGAAAAGATTGAAAATGATGCATCCAGCCCGCAGCGGATTGTGACTGTGCGCGGTGTTGGGTATCGTTTCGAAGGATAGAAGGCTGCGGAATACCATATGACTGAGACTATCCTGCTGGCGGCGCTGATATTGACCGCCGTTTTTGCTGTATATCGCGAGCGGGTATTGCGGGCTGAAGCTGCTCGCAAAGACCGGCGAATGGCTGATTTACAGCGCGCTCTGGCGGAGATGCAAACACATGATGAGAAGCCCCAGTCCCTGGGAGAGTTGCAGGTACACGAAAGACATCTATCTACTGTAGAGGAGGATTTGGCTACTGTCCGGCGCGGGTTGGAGGCGTCCCAGGCTGACTGGAACTATAAAAAAGCTCTGATTCTGACGCTGGCGAACACCGCTTCTGATGCGGTAATGGTACTGGACGAAACACGTCGCATTATCGCAATCAACCAGAGTGCGGAATCGTTGTTTGAACGTGAGCGCCCAATAGGGGAAAGCCTGCTGGCCGTAACCAATCTACCTGACCTGGATATGATGGTTGAAAACGTCATTGTCAACGATGAACATGAACTGGAAGAACAAGTTACGATTGGTAAGCATATCTACCATGTTGTGGCGCGACTCATTCTGCGGGACGGACACACCTTTATTGGTCTGAGGTTGCAGGACATTACCAACCTCGTCCGCCTGAACCGGGCGCGGCGTGAGATGGTTGCCAATATCTCACACGAACTACGGACGCCAATTGCCAATATTCGATTGATTATTGACAGCCTGTTCCACGAGGATGAAAAACCAAAACGTAAGCGTAGCATTTCTTCACTGCAAGCTATCGCCCGCGAGACCGATTCGCTACTCTGGATTATGCAGGAAATGCTTGATCTTTCGATGATTGAGTCCGGGCAGGCCATTGTTCGTATGGTGGAAATCTCCCTGCCTGACCTGGTAAATGATTCACTGGAGCGCATGTTCGAACAGGCCGCTGCTAAAAATGTGAAAATCATCCAGGATTTGCCGGAAAAACTGCCCGTTCTAGGTGATTGGGATCAGATTCGCCGGGTGCTGGTAAACCTGATGCATAATGCAATAAAGTGGTCCCCACAGGATGGGACGGTCACGATTCGGGCTGAGGTGGAAGCGGATGAAGTCGCAGTAAGTGTGGCCGACCAAGGCCCTGGTGTGCCGGAAGATCAGGTGGATCGTATCTTCGAGCGCTTCTACCAGGTGGATGCCTCTCGTTCCGGTGGTGAAGGCACCGGGTTAGGGCTGGCGATCTGCAAGCATATTGTTGAGGCGCATGGTGGTCGTATCTGGGCGGAAAGCAATGTGATTGCGGGTGGCGGCCTTTTCAAATTTACGCTGGCGCTTGCTGGTTCCACAGAGTCCTTCGAAAAAGCGCTACGCTCACAATAAGCTTAACTTTATGCAATATTTTCCGTGATATACTGAATTTGAATCACAATCGTTTCAACGCAACAGCACGCACTCAAATCTCAGAGAAATTTTATGAGGTGTGTTATGTATGCACAGGTTACGCAGATTCAAGTTCCGTTCAATAAGATGGGCGAGCTGCGCCGGGTGATTGAAAATGAGTATTTCCCGGTGGTTCGCCAGCGTCCGGGGTTTATGGCTGGCTATTTATTAGAGCAAGTGGATGACCAGGACTGCGCCCAACTGACCATCTTCTGGGATGATCAGGCCGCTGTGGAGAGTTTTCACCGTACTGGCCTATTGGAGGCCTCGGTACAGGCGCTCGCCGCCTATGTGCCGGGCATTCATCTGCGCCGTCAGGGATACCTCGTGAGGGTGGCGATGCGCGGACAACCGGCAGCGGAGGCGGCTGGTTGATTACTTCTTTTTCACCGGAACGAAAAACCAGGGAGCGTTGCCCCCTGGCTTAATTATCGTGCCTCGACACGGCGATTTAGGCCGTGCCATCCTCTTTTGCCGGGTTACTCCGTACAGACCAGAAATCCACCAGACTGCGCCCGGTCATTTCTTCCGGTTGGGGGATTTCCAGTAAATCCAGCACTGTTGGCGCAACATCCGCCAGAATGCCACGCGGGAACAGACGGAAGTACCCCTCTCCGATTACGAACAGCGATACCGGGTTGGTGGTGTGATAGGTGTGCGCTTCGCCTGTCGCTTCTTCTATCATGCGTTCGCAGTTGCCATGATCGGCGGTCACAATGGCGATACCGCCCTTTGCAATCACGGCATCAACCAATTTGCCGACACATTCATCCACCGTCTCAACCGCTTTTATGGCCGCCGGGAGTGACCCGGTATGGCCGACCATATCCGGGTTGGCGAAGTTGATGAGAATGAAGTCATCATCATTTGTTTGCAGCCGTTTGAGTGTTGCCTCCGCCAGTTCGTAAGCGCTCATCTCCGGCTTGAGGTCGTAGGTGGCAACCTTGGGGGAGGGGATAATCGCCCGATCTTCACCCGCGTATGGTTCTTCGTTACGTCCGTTGAAGAAGAACGTTACGTGTGGGTACTTCTCAGTTTCCGCCGAATGATACTGTTTGCGCCCATGTTTGCTTAACCACTCGGCCAATGTGTTCGTCAGTAACTCCACTGGAAACAGTACGTTCACGGGCAGACCCTCTTCGTATTCGGTGAAGGTCAGCAGGTGCAGACCCGCAAGGAAGTCTGACTCAGTAAAGCCATCCTGCCCCTTAATGGCGAAGCCCCGGACAATCTGGCGCATTCGATCAGCGCGGAAGTTGTAGAAGATGAGGGTATCACCGCTTTCGACTTTCAGGCTGTCATCGTTCCCGATCACGACTGGAACAATGAACTCGTCAGTTACGTTCTGGTCATATGAAGCCCGAATCGCTTCGCGGGCCGTCGCCAACCGCTCACCCTGCCGGTAGACCATCGCATCATAGGCTTTGCGTGTGCGTTCCCACCGTTTATCCCGATCCATCGCATAGTAACGCCCGCTGACAGTGGCGATGACACCGTGCTGGATGCTGGCAATCTTCTTTTCGAGGTTGCCCAGGAAATCAATGCCGCTATTGGGAGGCGTATCACGTCCATCGGTTATGACATGGACTACGGTTCGCACATCGTGGGTTTTGGCTGCGTCAAGCAGGGCGAACAGGTGGCGCTCATGACTGTGGACGCCACCCGGCCCCAGCAGGCCGATGAGGTGAACCTTTTTGCCGTTCTTTTTGGCGCTGGTGAAAGCGTCTACCAACTGCGCTCTGCTCGCCAAAGTGTTCTGTTTAATCGCGTTATCAATCCGGCTGATGTCCTGGTATACGACGCGCCCTGCACCCAGGTTCAGGTGTCCGACTTCAGAATTTCCCATCTGGTCGGGGACAAGGCCGACTGCCTCGCCAGATGCGTCCACAACAGAGCGTTCAAGTGTTCGCATCCAGCGGTCATAATTGGGGGTGCTGCCCTGGAGAACCGCATTACCATGTTCCATTTCGCGGATACCCCAGCCGTCCATAATTACCAACATCACGGGCTTATGTGCCATCGTTATCTGCCTGCTTTCATCTGTGACGAAGACTGTTCAACTCATTTGGCTTTGCCACCCTTAGTTTTAGCACGCCCCTCGCCCGCGTCAAGTGACAGATAGCACTCATCCTGTCTGAATATCGCTGGTTCGTTGATCGGATGGGGGTTGGCCGGTGTTCGGTGTTCCAGTTACGGCGTATACCAGCACACCCAGCGACGACATAGCAAACCCGCCGATGATACCGATGGCCTGCAACTGGCCGAGCAGGATGTCCGTTTCACTCATCAGGTGCGACCCGAATCCCAGCACATCAGCCATGCCAGACATACCAGCGAAAACCAGACCGGTCATTGCCAACCGGATGCCGATCTGCTGCGCGAGATTGGCCGATTGGTACGGGTAAAAGGTGAATTTTACGTAGATCAGTGCCCCCAGGATGAGCAGCATGAACCCGATCAGGATAGTGAAAATCTGCATGATGCCGAAGCCAGCTGTGGGGTCCAGGCCGGTCATACCAGGGAACAGGCCCATGAGGGTGAGCACCGCTCCTAATGCGCCAACCACAATCCCAAATTGTGCGACTCGAATCATGCTTAACCTATCCTCTCGGCAGCGACTGGCGCAGCTTCCGTAACATATTGCCGCCCAGGATCGCGGCAATGTCGTCTTCGCTATAGCCGCGTCCGCGCAGCGCCCCGCCAATATGCCACAAGTCTGTCACGGTTTCCAGTCCGTCCGGGATACTGTCAGCGCCAAATCCGCCGTCAAAGTCGCTCCCCAGGGCGACGTGCGCCGCGCTGCCGGTCAACTGGCAGATATAGTCCACTACATCCAGCACCCGCGAAAGTGGGACCTGAGACTTGTGTGAGGTTGAAGTCCACTCATCTGAAAGGAACGAGTTATACAGCACAATGCCCATGACGCCGTCGCGCTCGGCCAATTGACGGATAGCTGCATCAGGCAGATGACGGTCACTGTTACGAAAATAGCGTGGGTTACTGTGGCTGGCGATGATCGGGCCGGGGTAATAATCGAGCGCCTCGAAACAGGCTTTCTCCGCGAGGTGGGAAAGGTCCAGAATGGCGTTGTAATCGGCCATTACGTCGAGGAGTTCATAGCCGAGCTTTGTCAGCGGGCCGGGATGCCCGGTGCCGCCTGCATAACGTGTCTCCTGCCAGGCCGGGCCAACCAGTCGCACGCCGCGCTCATACCATTCCGCGAATTGCTGTGGCTCGATAATCGGGTCGGCATTTTCCATAAGAATCACCAGCCCCTGGCAGTGGTCGTTTACGTCTTTGTCGTCCTTCCATGTTTCCAGCACCGCGTCGAGATCAGCGACGGTTCTGACCAACCGCACTTTATCGGTTTCATCGGCCAGCCGGTTGTAATAATCCAACTGCTGTCCCGCCAGGCGATAAGCTTCGCCGGGGTTGGAATAGGTCACTCTGTTCCAGGGCGAAGCGTCACTGTCTTTGCGGCGGGGCGCGACAAATAACGTGCTGAATACCAGCGCTACCCGCCCTAACAGGGCATCTGGCAGGCCAACCGTTGCCCGCCCATTGATAAGCTCCGTGCCTTGCTCCCGGCGCCGGGTCTCCCAGGCGCTGTGGCGGTAGTCCCGCCCGAAGCACAGCGCGTTGTATGCAATATCCTCGTGCGCGTCAACAACTATCATGAAGAATTAACCTTACTATGCTATGAATCCTGCTTAATTGTACGCGCCGTAGTGCAAAAAGCCAAAGGCCATCCACCTTTTGTAACACTTTGGCAAGAATTGGCAACTAGGGTAAGGACACTGGTGAATAAGTGTATCTACTGCTGGAATAAGGGAGTCCCCGGCATGACGAAAAAACCATCTATTTTGACAGGGGCAGTGGTCGGCGGGCTGTTCATCGCCCCGCTGATCGCCATCTATTATCTGACGGCACAGCTTATCGGGACGGCGTTTCCCCCGTTTGATGTGTTCGACTGGGTGGGGCGGGTATTGCCTGGCCCGCTGGTGACGTTCGGTATTGATAGCATTGTCAGCGTTATTAACATTTTCAACCTGGGCGAAACCTCCAGCACCGCTAAAATGGCCGAACAAATCCTGGCTGTTCTGGGGATGTTCGCTACCGGCGTGCTAGTAGCCGCATTATTCTTTGCGGTGATGCGCGGACGTGAGGGCAAAGCCGGGTGGACGACAGGGGCGACAACCGGCTTGCTGGTCGGGCTTCCGGTACTGCTGATCTTCTTCACGATCAATGAGACGGCAACGGCTGACCCGAATGTGAGCGGCATCTGGATTCTGCTGGGGTTTGCGCTGTGGGGTATTGGTATCAGCTGGGCGTATGACTGGCTCGCTTCACAACCTGCTGAAGCTGAAAAACCCACAGCATCTATCGAGGGCATTGACCGCCGTACCTTTCTGGTACGCATCGGCGGGGCCAGTGCCGCGCTGACGATTGTCGGGGCGGGGCTTGGCTCACTGCTCTATACCAGCCGTCGCACTGAGACGATCCCGGTTGATTTTTCAGGGGAAGCTGCTGAACCCTGGTCGGCCTCGAATGCGCTGCCCAACGCCGACGCTGCTGTACTGCCCGCTCCCGGCACGCGCCCGGAACTCACCCCGCTGGCCGATCATTACCGGATTGATATTCGCACCCAGCCGGTGGTGATTAACGAGGCTGAATGGCGCTTGAGCATTGGCGGACTGGTGGATACCCCGGTAGAGATGACGCTGGCGGATATTCGTGACAACTATGAGTCGATCAGCCATTTTGTGACGCTGGCCTGCATCTCGAACCGGGTTGGCGGTGACCTGACGGGCACGACACTGTGGACGGGCGCACGGCTCAAGGATATCCTGGCAGATGTGGGTGTTCAGCCGTCCGCCACTCATCTGAAAATCACTTCGGCAGATGGATTTGACGAAGTTGTGGCGCTGGAAGAGTTAGACAATGATGATCGTATTATGCTGTGCTATGCCTGGGACGGCCTGCCACTGGCGGCCAAGCACGGTTTCCCCCTGCGTATCTGGCTGCCGAACCGCTACGGCATGAAACAGCCCAAGTGGATCACCAACATTGACCTCATCCCCAGTTGGGAAGAAGGGTACTGGGTGCGGCGTGGATGGGATAAAGACGCTGTGATGCTGGCGACCTCGGTGGTGGATACGGTGGCGGTGAACAGTCTTATCACAGAGGGCGATACGACGCTCGTGCCGGTAGGTGGCATCGCTCATGCCGGGGATCGTGGCATTTCCAAGGTGGAAGTTCGTGTAGACGATGGTGAGTGGGTTGAGGCGCAGTTACGCCAGCCGATTGGCGAGGCGACCTGGGTCATCTGGCGCTATGACTGGCCGTTTGTAGAAGGACAGCATACCTTCTCGGTGCGTTGTGTCGAAAGTGATGGCACGCCACAGATCGAATCGGTACGTGGTTCGCGTCCGAGTGGGGCAACCGGCCTGGATTCTGTGCAAGCGAACGTAGGGTAAAAGCCGTTCGAGTTTCCTGAAGGGGCATGGTGGTTATCATGCCCTTTGTGCTTTTAAAACTCATCCCGGCGCGGGGCAGAGCGCGCTGAGATGCGTGGTTCCAGGCGGTCCAGCAGGGAACGGTAGAAGTAGTTACGCTCACCGAGGCGCACAAAACGGCTGATATGCTGGCTGGCACAAATGCGCACCCGGTCACCAGGCTGCATCGTAGCCACAAGCACGCCGTCCATAGTCAGAACAGTCTCGGTGCGACAGTCGGGTGGGATGTAAATCTCGACGGTGACGCCCTCGGAAAGCACCAACGGACGATCCATGCTCAGATGCGGCGCAACCGGCACAAGCAGGATATTCCGCAGTTCGGGCGGCAGGATTGGGCCTCCAGAGGCCAGGGCATAGGCCGTAGAGCCGGTGGCGGTGGCGATAATCAGGGCGTCGGCGTTGTAAGTTGTCGCCCACCCCTGGTCAATGTAGGTTTCAAGCTGGACGGTGCGGGCTTCGACTCCCCGGCTGATGACGACATCATTGAGCGCGTCACCTGTTGCCAGGGTTTCGTCTCCCCGGATCAACTGTGCCTGAATCATCATGCGTTCTTCGATCCAGTAGTTCCCATCCAGCACCGTCCGCAAACCGTTTTCCCAGCCATCCGGCCAGTTGAGCGCCGTCAGGAAGCCGAGATGCCCCATATTCACGCCCAGCATTGGCACGGCGAAGGGCGCACAGGCACGCGAGGCCCACAACATCGCGCCATCTCCACCGATAGCGATGACCATCTGTGACTCGCGGACGGACTCACGGACAGTGGCTTCTTCCCAGTGCGTTTCTAACCAGACGGAGAGGCCGCTGGCCTGGAGGGATTGCTGGATTCGGGCTGCCGCCGGGCCAGTCTGAGGGCGCTGCGGGTGCGCGAGGATACCAATCTGCTTTAATACCGCCACGTGTTGACGCTCCTATCGTGGGTGGGCGCTCATTCAAACCAATCCGGCTCGCCCATGTCATCCAATCCCAGCATATCGCTCATCAGAATTGCGCCTTCATTGCGCTGCGGCAGGCGACTGAGGTAACGCTCCGTCACGGCGACGTTTGAGTGGCGCAGCAGCAGGCTGATTTTCTCAATGGGTGTGCCGGCCTCTTGCAGCGCTCCGGCCACTGAACGGCGCAGGTCATGGGGGGCAACATGCCCGATTCCGGCATGTTGTGCCGCGTTGGCGATCAGAAACCAGATGCCATCGGCAGTCATCGGGTGATCGCTGATACCGCCGCCTTTCCAGATGCGCCGCACCAGCGGGGTTTCCGGGGGCGGAGCGGGTTTATCGCGGGCAATGGTCTGCCGCCACTGATTGAGGAGCTGCATGACCGGGCGTGGCACATCAATCATCGCGGCTTTGCGGCCTTTACCATGTACACGGAGGACGACGCGGTTGTTCTGTAGTGTCAGATCGCCCCAGGTGGCGGCGGCCAGCTCTTCGCGGCGGAGCGCCATTGTACACAGCACCGAGACGACCAGATGATTCCGCATCCGCTGGTTATCACTGGTGGCGATGGCCTGGGCGGCGGCGATCAGCATCTTGATCTGGGCCATCGAAAGCCAGCGACCAGGGCGCTGCCCATCCTCCGCTTTGGGTGCGCGGACGTTCGTCATGGAGGCGCTGGTGTAATCATCGAGCAACTCGGCCTCGGAAAGCAGGCTCGCCAGGGTGATGATGGCGGCGCGAGCCTGACCGAGTCCCTGTCTGCCATGATTTTCATTCGAGAGCATTCCCAGCCAGGCGCGAAGCTGGGGGGCGCTCAGGCTTTGGAGCAGCGCATTGAGTGGCAGGGCGTGCATCCGCCGGACACGCTTGGCCCCGGTAGTTGGCGGCAGTCCGGCTACGTCGGCAAGGTAGCGATCTATCCAGCGGAAGTAGGCGCGTTGGGTGTGGCGGCTGCTGGCGCGCCCCGGCAGCGTGAGCGCGAAATTGAAGGTCGGCTCACTCGTTTCGGTGATGGTCAGTTCGGTGGGTGCGCGGTTGCGCTGCAGGTTTCTAGCCATAATATGGTCATTATAGCACGGATGGGCGGCGGCGCGAGGTGGGTGACAGGGGAAATCCGGGCGATTTGTGCAGGGCGTTTTGTTGCAAAGCGAGACAGGATTGCCGCATATTGCCTCATGAAGTGTTGTTCATGTCCGGTCAGCGAGGGAAAAAATGGGGTGTTTTTGCCGCATTGTGGATTTTTGCTGCGACTGCTGCGATTGCTGCAAGGTGGGGTGTCTGGTGGTCGGTTGTCGGTGGTAAGTGCGTTAGCTTGATAGCTGGTTAGCTCCTGGAAAAGTTGTTGCAGAGTGTTCGTGCGTTGCGGGTGTGCTGTAGCACACCCTTACAGTCATGAGCATAGCATAAAACGGAGTGCAGATGGTGAATCTTTGTTTGAACATTTGTTCAGAAACGGTAAAAGCATACCCCAGGTAATTAACTGGGGGAAGGGCGCCATAATGCGTTTTAAGAAATAGGCACGGCGTTGTGGTTTGGGGGCGGGCGCAATATATTGCGCCCCTACCTGCCCCTCATTTCAGGGTGATTCTGTAGGGGTAACCTGGTGTGGAATCAAACGGGGCGATTCCTTTACCGGAACGCCCCATGTTTGCTGCTGAAAACTGAAGGCTGAGGACTACATGACCAGCCGCAGCGGGTTTTCGACCAGGGCTTTGAAGGCCTGCATGTAGGCCGCGCCTTCCGCGCCGTCGCTGACACGGTGGTCTACACTGATGGTGACTTTCATGCGCGTGCCGACTCCCAGCGTGCCATCGGGCAGCACCACCGGCACCTGCCGCGCTGACCCCACCGCCAGGATTCCGGCTTCCGGCGGATTGATGATGGCGATGAAGTGATCCACGTCGTACACGCCCAGGTTGCTCACGCTGAAGGTACCGCCTTCTACATCGTCCGGCCTGACTTTGCCATCACGGGCGCGGGCGATCATCTCTTTATTACGGGCGGCCATCGTCCCCAGGGCGGTCTTATCGGCGTCTTTGGCGATGACGTTCATCAGGCCGCCATTGGGCAGCGCCACCGCAATGCCGATGTGAATGCGCTTGTAGCGCACGATTTTGTCGCCGTAGTAGTGTGAGTTCAGGTTGGGGAACTGGCGCAGCGCCAGCGCCGCCGCCTTTACGATCAGGTCGTTGACCGTCAGTTTCTGGCTCTCATCGGTGTTGTTGGCGTTCAACTGCTTGCGCAGGTCAAGCAGCGCCGCCACGTCCATGTCACTCGTAACGTAGAAGTGGGGCACCTGCTGCTTGCTATCCACCATGCGTCCGGCAATGCGCTTCCGCAGGTTGCTGGCGTCAATGATCTCGACATCGGGGCCGGAAGGCAGCGGGCCAGCAGCAGCCGCCGGAATCGCCATTGGCGCGGTGGCCGGGGCAGCCGGCATGTCCGCCGGAGTGAAGGTTTCAACATCGGCCTTGACGATGCGTCCGCCGGGGCCTGTGCCGGGCACCTGTTGCAGGTTAATCCCTTTTTCTGCCGCAATCCGCCGCGCTAACGGCGAGGCTTTCACGCCGCCAGGCAGGTTGCTATCGGTCTGCGCAACCGGGGCAGGTTGTGGCACGCCGTTAGACTTTGGAGTGGGGGCAGCAGCGGCATCCGGTTGCGGGGCGACGGCCTGTGCCGGGGCAGCGCCACCGTTGGACGGGGCAGCCTCACCGGGTTGTCCTACCCAGCCGATCACCGAGCCAACCGCCAGCACATCGCCAGCATCGGCCAGCAGCGCCAGAATCGTGCCGGTGGCATAGGCTTCAATTTCAATTGTCGCTTTATCGGTCTCAATTTCCGCGATCACATCACCGCTGGCGATGGCGTCACCGACCTTTTTTGTCCATTGCACCAGGGTTCCCTCGGCCATATCAAAGCCGAGTTTGGGCATCGTGATAGCTTCGGCCATTACAACACCTCCTTGACCGCCGCGACGACCTTGTTCGCGTCGGGCAGCGCCATCATTTCGATTTCAGAAGCATAGGGCAGCGGTTGGTCGAGCGCATTCACCCGCTTGACCGGGGCATCCATATAGTCAAACATTTTGTCCTGGAGCTGCGCCGCGACTTCGCTGCCGACACTGAACATCGGCAGGCTTTCTTCCACCACCACGCAGCGGTTGGTTTTCTTGAAGCTCTGGAAGACGGTTTCCATATCCAGCGGACGCAGCCAGCGCAGGTCAACGATCTCGGCTTCAATGCCGTCTTTTGCCAGGATGTCCGCCGCTGCCAGCGACCATTCCAGGCCTTTGCTGTAGGTGACAATCGTTACATCGCGGCCTTCGCGCTTGATGTCACTTTTGCCAATCGGCAGCACGAAATCCGGGTCATCCGGCACAGCACTACGGCGCTGGAGCATGGTGCTGTGTTCCACGAACATCACCGGGTTGTCGTCCCTAATGGCTGCTTTGAGCATCCCTTTGGCATCGTAGGCCGTGCCAGGGACGGCTACATACAGGCCAGGGAAATGCGCAAACACCGCTTCAGGCGAATGCGAGTGAGTCGCGCCTAACTGCTTGCCGCCGCCGGTGGTGGTGCGGATGACCATCGGCACTTTGAACTGACCGTTGAACATATAGCGCACTTTCGCCATGTGGTTCACAATGGCGTCAAAGGCGACAAATGCGAAGTTAATGGTCATGAGTTCCGCCACCGGACGCAGCCCGGCCATGGCCGCGCCCACTGCGGCCCCGGCGATCACCATCTCGCTGATGGGGGTATCGCGGACGCGCTTGGGGCCGAACTCGTCATAAAAACCGCGTGTTACGGCATACGTGCCGCCCCACACGCCAATCTCCTCACCCATCAGGAATACCCGCTCGTCGCGCAGCATTTCCTCGCGCAGCGCGGCGCTCAGCGCTTCCCGAATCGTGATCGGTTTTTCACCTGTCTGTACGTTACTCGCCATGCTTTCCCTCTCAGTCCGCGTAGACGTGGGCGACTAAATCTTCGTAAGTAGGGGCGGGGCTGTTTTCGGCATATTCCACCGCCTCGGCCACTGTCGCCACCACAGCATCTTCAATCTTATCCAGTTCACCCGCTACGTCCTTGTACTTCTCGACGAGTGTCTGGCGGAACTTGCCGATGGGGTCGCCAGCGGCATAACGCTGGACTTCTTCTTTCGAGCGATACCGTTCCGGGTCGCCCATGCTATGCCCCTGGAAACGATAGGTCATCGATTCCATCAGCACCGGGCCGTTCTTGCTGGCATACCTGGCGGCATCAGAAATCGCCTCATACACGGCTATGACATCCATGCCATCCACACGCCCGCCGTCCTTCATGCCGTAGCCGACAGCGCGTTTGTGCAGTTCGACCTGACCGCTGGCCCGGTCTACCGCCGTTCCCATGCCGTAGCCGTTGTTTTCGACCAACCAGATGACCGGCAAATCCCACACTGCGCTCAGGTTGAGCGACTCGTGGAAATAGCCAATATTGGTCGCGCCGTCTCCCATATAGCACAGGACGACTTCGTCTTCCTCGTTATACTTCGCTTTGAGCGCGATACCCGCCGCCAGCGGCAGATGCCCGCCGACAATGCCATACCCGCCCCAGAAGTTCAGTTCCCGGCTGGCGAGGTGCATTGAACCGCCTTTACCGCCGCTCACGCCGGTGCGTTTGCCGAGCATCTCCGCCATGATCGCCTTCGGGTCGAGTCCCCGCGCCAGGGCGAGACCATGATCGCGGTAGGCGGTGATGGCGTGATCCTGGGGGCGCAGCGCAGCTACCGACCCCACGCCGGTTGCCTCTTGCCCGATATACAAGTGCAGAAAACCACCGATTTTTCCCTGCTGATATAATTCGGCGCATTTCTCCTCGAACCGCCGGATCAGTACCATCTGGCGATACCAGTCCAGCAGGGTTGTTTTGTTTAATCCTGCCATAGGGTTTACTCCCTCAATACCATAGATTGGGTTACTTCATACACAAACATGCTATTCTAATCGAAAATATGGCTCAGGTGTACCGTTAACGTTGTCTGAGATCATTTGTAGAGAATGACCACTAGCCGAGCGCTAATGCCACCAGTCCCAGGAGCATCACCCCCGCTGCAATGAAGCGCCGCCGGGCATCACTTTCGGCCAGCATCTTCACCCCCAGGAAAGCGCCCAGTAAGATGCTGATCTGCCGGGCGGGGGAAAGATAACTGACCGGGCTGAACGTGAGCGCAACCAGAAACAGAATATAGGACAGCGTATCGAGAACTGCAATACCCAGCGCTTCTTTGCGGTAGCGCCGCCACAGGCTGATGATGGTGCTCCGGTGGCGCAGCGCATACGGAGCCAGGGTGATCGTGCGGGTCAGGCTGCTCACCCAGATCAGGAGCAGAGGCGGCAGCAGCAGACCCGATACAATCAGTTTATCCCACAGGGTATACATGGCAATAACCAACCCGGTCAGCAGACCATAGACGACTGCTGTTAGCGCTCCATTCCGGCGTAATGCCCGGACATCTCCGGTAAGGATGAACACACCGGATGTCACCAGCGCAATGCCCACAAACGCCAGGCTGCTGGGGCGTTCCCCGAACAAGGCAACCGCGCCCAGGGCCGCCAGCACTGGCCCGGTGCCGCGTGATAGTGGGTAGACCAGCGAGAGGTCTCCTACCTGGTAGCCCCGGTTGAGCAGGAAGAAATAGCCGATATGAAGGGTGCTGCTGCCAAGCAGGAGCGCGATTTCAACCGTCCCGATATGCGGGCGCAATGCCAGAATAGTGAGGACGATAACCGGAAGATATATCAGGGTTGAAAGGGCGCTAAATACCCAGACAAACAGGAGTCCTCCAGTTGCGCGTTTGGCGAGCCAGTTCCAGGTTGCATGGAGCAGCGCAGAACCCAGAACGAGGATGAGGGCTAAAACGGACATGATTGCGGTATCCTTTGGGGCGCTTTAGGGAGCGCGGTACGAAAAAACCAGAAGGTGAGTTGTTTTATGGTCGCCAGGCCGGTGACCAGTCCACATAACGTTCATCCGTGACGACCTGGATGGCGGTTTCACAACCGGAGGGTATCCGGTAGCAGTCTATGGGAATAGTAATCAGATTGTAGCGCAGAAAATTGGCACCGGAAGTATAGACAATGTGCCGACTATCCGGCGACCAGGCCGGGCCGGCATCCATCCGGTCATTCTGTGTGAGTCTTTGGGTAAAGGCGGCGCAATCCAGGCCAGGTTGCAGGCATGTCGTATCCAGCAGATAAATCTCCGAGTCGGTGACTCCGCCTGAGTCAAAGGCGATCCAACGGCTATCAGGCGACCAGGCAGAATTGAGATACCAACCGGCATTCTGGGTGATCTGCCGGGCGTCTCCTCCGGCGGCAGGCATTATATAGAGCATCCCATAGCCGTCGCGGTTCGACGTAAATACTAACCATTGGCCGTCCGGCGACCAGGATGGCGCACTGTTCCAACCCGCATTTGCTGTTAGCTGGATTGTTTCCCCGGTGAATACGTCGGTGATGAACAGATCGGTGCTGCCTGACCGAGACGAGGCAAAGGCGATTTTCTGACCATCGGGCGACCAGGCTGGTGAGTGATCGGCAACCTGATTTTCAGTGAGTTGGCGGATGGCTCCGGTATAGACATGCAGCAGGTAAATCTCTTCATCAGAATCCCGGTCAGAGACAAATGCCAACCATTCGCCGTCAGGTGACCACGCCGGGTCGCGGCCACTGAGTGGTTCCCGTGTCAGCCGGTGTGTCAGGTGGCGCGGCATATCCACCAGGAACAGGTCAGATGCCCCATCATGCTCGGAAGTATACGCAATCTGTGCTGTATGGAGCGGCACGACGCGCCCGATAGCCCAGGCGAATCCGGCCAGCCCCGCCAGTACAATCAGCAGGACGAGCGATAGACCACAGATGAGCAGAAACACGCGAAACATTATGATACTGGTTGGAATCCAACTTCATGACCGGTAAAATAATAGGATTGTACCGCAGGTAATGGTTTTCTGGATGTGGGAAAAGAGAGGTGGCGCTATGGCGGGTATCCCGCAAAACCCTGATGCCTATCGGGTTCGACCCAAGATGCCGGGTTATGGCATTACCCCGGATTCCGCCGGAATGCTCGACTGGGCCTGGGTGACAAATCAGATGACACAGTCCCGCAATTACTGGGTGTGCAGCACACAGCCGGATGACCGCCCGCACGCTGCCCCGGTGTGGGGGGTGTGGGCTGATGAAACGCTGTATTTCAGCACAAGCCGCAGCTCCAGGAAAGGGCGTAACCTCGCGAACAGCCCGGACGTGATGATTCATCTTGAAAGCGGCGATGATGTCGTTATTCTGGAAGGTGTGGTAGTCGAAACGAGTGACCGGATACTGCTGACGCGCATCACCGAACTTTACGGGGCGAAGTATCCCTTCAAGCCGGACCCGGAAGTTGAGCCGGGGAATGTGTGGTATTTCGTGGCTGTGCGCGCAGCGCTGGCCTGGCGTGAATCAGACTTCCCCAAGACGGCCACCCGTTGGGTATTCGATCACGTCCAATAGTGGCGCACTGCTACGATATTGGCCTGCCGGAGTGCAGGGGAATATCGAGTGTGACAGTGGTTTCCTGCCCGTGAATACTATGGATGTGGAGTTCCCCACTGTATATCTCAACCAGACGCCGCGCCAAGGTCAACCCCAGTCCAAGTCCCTGCTGTTCGTACAGTTTGCGGTCAAACTGCATGTAGGCGCCAACCCGGTTGATCTGTTTGGCCGTCATGCCGTGCCCATAGTCCTGAACTGTGAGCCGCCAGCGCTGGTCATGTACCCGGCTGCGCACTACAACCGGCGTTCTTGATGTGGAGAATTTGAAAGCGTTGTTGATGATTTCCGTCACGGTTTTTTCAAGATCGTTACGCATTATCTGGACGGACGCATCCTGCAAATCTAGCTGAAGGTCACTCCTGCGCTGGAAACCACCTGCGGTGGCTAGTGCTGCTTCCTGAATAACCTGACTGGCACTTTCGACCTTATGCTGGCGCAGTTCCGCTATTTTGGCCGGGTCATGGCTGATCAACTCCAGCTGTGCATAAACAAGATAGTTTTCAATCAGGTGGCTCAGGCGGCTGCTGGATGACAGGATCGTATCAGCAGCATGAAGAATTTCTTCCGGGGTGGCGCTATCATGATTCATCTTGAGAAGATTGGCAAAACCATCAATGCCGACTAGCGGGGTTCTTAACTCATGGGGCAGGGCATAAATAATATTGTGACACAGTTCGTTTATCTGTGTCTCAAATTTTTCGATCCACTGTTCTCTTTTGGCAAGTTGGGCGCGTATCGCGTTTACCAGTTCATCGGGCGAAAACGGCTTGGTCAGATAGTCCGCCGCGCCTAACTCCATTCCGTAACGAATGTCACGCCGCTGGGTCTTGGCTGTCATGAAGATCAGTGGAATATCTATTGTCGCCGGGTCGCTTCGCAGTATTTTGAGTACCGCGTATCCATCCAGCTCCGGCATCGAAATATCAGAGACCACGATGTCCGGCAGATCGCGTTGTTCCAGCAACCGTACCGCCTCCAACCCGTCACTTACACCTATGGTATCGAATCCCTCGGCGGTAAGCATTGCCACCAGGGATTCGCACAGGGTTATTTCATCTTCTATCAGTAGGACACGTGGCATTTTAACTCCCCCGTTAACAGACTCACGTGATACGAACCTGGTGTGCGTCAGGGGTTGTGCCCCTGCCAGGTTACAAGCCCAGGCAACCTCGGTTATGCTCGTTGGTACCGAAAACGCGCCACCAGGTGCCCCAACCGGATTTCGTCACCATCGCGCAGGACATAGGGTTGATTTGGGAATAACTGCTGACCATTGAGAAATGTGCCATTGGTGCTGCCCATATCCTGGATAATCAAGGTGTTATCTTCACGTTTTAGGATGGCGTGAGTGCTGGAAACACCCTTGCGATAGGCGCCATAGGGCGTCAGGTCAATATCGGGTTTTCGGCTGATGTTTTTATTCAGCCGTCCCAGGACGACCCGATCAATTGTTTTTAACACAAGCTGTTCTTCCGTATCTCGAATACTGATGACGACCCGGGTATTGGGGCGCAAGTGCGCCGTACCACGCCGGGACAATTCACCACCTTCAATACTGGCAATCTCTAGCTGGCGGGTGGGCAAACTGGGAATATGGGTGATATGACTGCCACACCGTTCACATATGACGACACCTTCACGGTTTGAATGAGCGCAGATTGGACAGATTCTCATGATATTCTCACAGTGACTGTATGACGATTCAATCTCAGTGTACGCCGGATTATTAAGATTCAGTACCTTGAGAGTGTGTGAAAAATTGTCAAATTGCCGCTGTTAAGCCTGTATATGAACCCGCAGTGCCTGGTGTATAATAGCTACCTTGCTATCAGGTAGGGTTTTCTGGTCTGAAATGTAAGAAGCCATTATAAAGGCTATTGCGCCTATCCTGCGTTCATCATTAACAGGTTACACTATTTGTCATATTTCTATCGTAAAGGTTACAGGTTTGTTCTATCTTATACGACGTATTGTTTTTGTGTCGATTCTGCTGGTGATTGTGGTTGGGGGTGGTTACGTGGGTCTGCGGCTGTACAGCGTCAGCCAGAGCAACAGCCTGCCCGCAATCCAGCAATGGTTTAATGATGTGAATTCTCGCTCAGAACTGGCGACTATACGGCATGGTGTGGCGTGTCCCGATGCGCCGTTTATTCTCCCATCGGATGGCTTCATCGGGCTGTTATGGAATGATCCGGCGGGGCCGTATACAGTACTAAATACCCATACAGGCATTGACATCTTTGGTGATGGCAGACCCGGTGAAGTCCCGGTATATGCGGCTTATGATGGTTATCTCACCCGGCTGGAAAACTGGCTTTCGACGGTGATTATTCGTCACGATGACCCGCTGCAACCAGGGCGCGAGATCTGGACATATTACACGCATATGGCTGCGCAGGATGGCAGCCAATCCTTCATTGTCCCGGATTTCCCGCCAAATACGCATGGCGTGTGGGTGACTCAGGGGACGCTGTTGGGCTACCAGGGAGAATATGCGGGAGAATCAGCGCGACCAGTTGGTCTGCACCTGCATTTCAGTATCGTCCAGAGCGAACCGGATGGGTCATTCAAGAATGAGGCGCGGCTGGGGAATACGCTCGACCCTTCACCCTATCTGGGGATGCCGGTGGCGATCAATGGGTTGCCCGAACGCCCGATCAACTGCGCGGCAGAATAAAACCGAAAACCTCACCCCTTCTGGAAGGGATGAGGTTGATAAAATGCATCAGTTTGCTGGACGAACCGCTCAGCCGTGTTTACTTCCGGCTCTGCGCGTCCCGAGCGGCCACTGCCGCCATCGCCACGATGTGTTCTACCTCGTCGCCCGCCTGCAATACATGCACCGGCGCATCCAAACCAAGCAGGATTGGGCCGATAGCTTCCGCATTCGAGAGCCGGTCTAACAGCTTATAGGCGATATTAGCAGAACCGAGATCGGGGAATACCAGGATATTGGCGTCCTTGACTTTGCTGAATGGATAGCGATTCTCAACGATATCGGCCACCACTGCCGTATCCGCCTGCATTTCGCCATCTACCGGGATGTCCGGGCGCTTCTCCTGCACCAGTTCGACTGCACGGCGCACCTTATTACTCAGGCTGTGTGGTGTGCTGCCAAAGTTGGAGAACGAGAGCATCGCCACTTTGGGGGCAATATCCAGTGTCTTTGCAAAATCCGCCGCAAGAATTGCGATCTCCGCCAGTGTTTCCGCGTCCGGGTCAATGTTGACGGTAGCATCGGTGAACAAGTAAACCCGTCCCTTAACCACCATGATATATACGCCGCTGGCATGTTTCGTCCCCGGGTGTGTGTGGAAGTATTGCAGGGCGGGGCGGATCACATGCGGGTATTCGTGGGTTAAGCCGTTTACATACGTGTCGGCGTCGCCCATCTTGACCATCATCAAGCCGTAGTGGGTGCGGCTGGTGAGGAGGGCATAGGTCTGGTCACGGTTGATGCCCTTTCGCTGACGGGCGGCATACAATCCATCTACGTAGCGATCAATGTATGCGTCATCACTGAACGGGTTAATGATCTTCGGATTGAAATCCAGCGCCAGTTCTTTGATCTTCTTGCCGATTTCTTCGGGGTCGCCCAAAAGAATTGGTGTTCCGATATTTTCTTCCTGAACACGGGCAGCCGCACGGATGATTTTGGGTTCATCTCCTTCGGGGAAGACGATCCGCTGGGTTGGTCCCATCTTGGCCTTGTTGATGATGTTGCTGCGTATCTGCTGCCCCAATCCCTGCCGCCGAATCAGATTCTCACGGTAGGTGTTTAAGTCAATTTCGCGCCGCGCTACGCCGCTCTTCATGGCTGCGCCGGCGATTGCCGGGGCGACCCACAGCAGCACGCGGGGGTCGAGTGGTTTGGGGATGAGGTACTCGCGCCCGAATCTGATTGAGGTCTTTCCGTAGGCGTTCAGCACGCTATCGGGAACATCTTCGTGTGCCAGCTGAGCCAATGCCCGCGACGCGGCCATCTTCATCTCTTCATTAATTCCGGTGGCGTACACATCCAGTGCCCCCCGGAAAATGAAGGGGAAGCCCAACACATTGTTCACCTGGTTGGGGTAGTCACTGCGCCCGGTGCCGATGATCGCATCCGGGCGTACTGCCAGGGCGTCCTCTGGCGTAATTTCTGGGTCGGGGTTTGCCAGGGCGAAGATAATCGGGTCCTTCGCCATCTTCTTTACCGACTCAGGCTTCAACACGCCCGCAGCCGATAGCCCCAGGAACACGTCCGCCCCTTCCATTGCATCGTCCAATGTGCGGGCGCTGGTTTCAGCGGCGAACTCCGCTTTGTATTTATTGACACCGTCACGCCCTTTGTAAACAACCCCCTTGGAGTCGGTCATGAGGATGTTCTCGCGGCGAACACCCAGGCTCACATAGAACTTGGCGGTGGCGATGGCGCTGGCACCTGCGCCGGAGACAACTACTTTCATATCTTCCAGCCGTTTGCCGATAATCTCTGTTGCGTTGATGAGCGCCGCCCCGGAAATAATGGCCGTTCCGTGCTGGTCGTCATGAAATACCGGGATCGGTAGCGCCGCTTTGAGTTGTTCTTCAACCTCAAAACATTCAGGTGCTTTAATATCTTCCAGATTGATGCCGCCAAAAGTAGGGGCAATCGCCTTACAGAAGGCTACCAGGTCTTCTACCGTGTGGGCATCTACTTCAATGTCAAAAACATCAACATCCGCAAATCTCTTAAAAAGAACGCCTTTACCTTCCATAACGGGCTTGGAAGCCAGCGGCCCCCGGTCACCCAGCCCAAGAATAGCCGTCCCGTTAGAAATCACGGCCACAAGGTTTGATTTTGCCGTTAACTCATACGCGGTGATGGGGTCGCGCTCAACTTCCAGAACGGCCTCAGCAACGCCCGGTGAATAAGCCAGTGACAAGTGATGCTGCGTGGTGAGCGGCTTGGTGGGAGTCACTTCGATTTTGCCAGGGCGACCCTGACGATGATAGTCAAGCGCATCCTGTTTGGTGATTGCCATAACTATTTCTCCTAGGATTATGTCATTGTGTTTTGCAATATCTTTGCTATTTGTTCTCTGTCGAAATCGGCGCCAATAGACAGAGTATTCCGTAACTGTCAGGGTGGTTTACCACTCCAGTTTCAGGTTGCCAGCAAAGATAATTGCACTTGACAACTACAAATTATAGCCCGTATAGATGTATTTTGGACAAAAATCGTGATACCTATCACCTGGAATCCCGATGATTCTCCCCAATTTAGCAATTATTCGTCTTCAACTATGTGCTCTGCCCGGCCAAGTGTGAAATATTTCCGAATCAGCCTGTTCCGATATTGCCAAAAATGTAAAAAATGATTAATATGGAGTTGTAAAATCTATTCTGGGTCAATGCTTAATGCGGGGGTGTTAACATGACGATTGCAGCCACACGCAGTCAACCGGTCACAGGGGAAGAACTTATTTCTCGCGCGACACAAGCTGCTTATAATCAGCTTATTGAACTCCACCAGGCGCTTTATCCGCGTATACGTAACCATAAGATTGATCTGCATACACGCTGGCAGAAAACCAACGTTGTCACTTTTGATTCCGCCGCCACAACGGTTCAGGGCGAAGATACTGCGGCACTGGTCTATTTCCGTTCACGTGAGCAGGCTGTCCAGGTGGAGCGGTTGATGGGTAAAGATGGCGCGATGGTCAATAGTGTGATTGAAACCTACCGCCACCCACTGATCGAAGTGCGCCTGACACCACAGAACCTGGTGGTTGAACTTATCGTTTCGCCTGGTGCCTGGTACGACCAGCAGAACCTGGCTGGCAAGATGATGCTCCCCCAAAGTAACGATGAATTTCGTGCGCTGCTGAAAAAACTTGGCGCCGGGTTCCATTTTGGTTTCTGGGATGGTCTGGAACTAGGGGAGATGCAGATTGAGGTTGAGTATCTGCTGCGCGGGCGGGTTCTCAATGAATGGATGGATACGTTTGCGGCAGGCTATGACTGGCTGCGGATTGGCAAATGGTACCCCCGTGATGAAGTGGTGTTGGATACCCCAAGCCTTATCAACGACGTTTTCGCGGCGATCCAGACTCTGCATAATATTTACGAGTTTCTGCGCTGGACAAGCAATAATAACTATCGCAGTTTCTTTGAGAAGCGCCGGCGACCATGAAGAATGGCTCTGAGCCGTCTCTGCACATTCGTGAATCTTCCAGTATAGCTGGCTAAAACGACAAACCATCATCTTCGCGGATGATTTCGACTGTGCCATCGTTGAGACCCCGCCGCAGCGCATCTGTATCCAGGTCAACGATACCTTTGCCGGCGATAGTGATGTACTGGCTGTCCGCGCCAATCACACTCCCTTTGGCAAGTAATTTGCCGTATTCCAGCACGGTGACATACTCTCCCAGGCGGGGGAGTCGGTGGCGTTCTAACCGGCGTAACAAACTCATTTCGCACGCTTCCCGTCTTTAATCGGTCGTTTCCCCTCAAGCATACCATAAACCCACTCAGATTGTCTCATACGAGTGTCCCCACAGTGCCGCAGCGTCCGCCAGAATTGACTGCGTGCCGGCAATCAATATTGTCCCTATTGTGCCGACAAATTCCTTCGCCTGGTTTACTGCTTCGACCAGTGTGGGCTGATAACGCACATCCGGGTTGTGTTCACGAGCGAGGGATGTTGCCGCCGACGAGTCCGGGAAGTGCAGAATCGGGTTGCGGGTGGTTTGCGTCAGGATGAGGCGGTCACACGTTTTGCCCATAACGGCATACACACCCGGATAGTCTTTGTCGTCCGGTACGGCTACGATCCCGACAATTGGCGAGGTGAGATCATCGTGCACACTCTCAACAAATGCGGATGCTGACTCGGCATTAATCGCGCCATCTATGAATATGCGCGGGTTTTCCTGGAGTTTCTGGCAGCGCCCCGGCCAGGTGACATCAGCCAGCCCGGCGCGGACGTGTTCGACATATTCGGGCGAACCGTGCGGCAGCCCCGCCAATCGTCCGTGGATGTTGCCCGCCGCGATGACTGCCAGCGTGGCATTGACCGCTTGATAGCGCCCCCGCAGTGACAGTGTCACCTCACCGTACCGACTCAACCGAAGCCGGATTCCGTTATCCGCTGTACCGATGTATTGCGCGACTTCTCCTGGGGAAATCCAGTTGAACTCGGCGTTCTGCATATCCGCCTCGGTGCGCAACATATCCAACACTTCCTGCGGCTGCGACACGCTATAGGCGTAACTATACGGCTTGATGACACCGGCTTTATGCCAGGCAATACGGGCGAGTGTCGGCCCCAGATAATCCGGGTGTTCCAGCATGATGGGTGTGAATAGTGAGAGTTTATTCGGCACCAGAGCGATGTCATCAAAACGCCCACCACGCCCGACTTCCACGATTGCGACTGTGATCCCCTGTTCGTCAAACCATTGCAAGGCCACTGCCAGAAAAATCCCCTGTGGGCTGAAGTAGGTTATGTCCGGAAGCGATTCTTCAATTTTGTCAATCTCAGGCGCGAGGTGGGAGAGAATACGCAGGAAATCCGACTGGGGGATCATCTGACCGTTGATGCGAATCCGTTCGCGCCAACTGACCAGGTGTGGGCTGGTCATCATCCCGACCCGGTGGCCGAGATGTTGCAGCAGCTTGGCGGTGATGACCGTCGTCGAACCCTTGCCTTTACTGCCGGTAACAACCGCGTACTCGCGGGGTGCTGCCAGCAGGTTATGCGCCAGCAGCAGGCGGGTCGTCGGGCTGGTGTTGCGGCTGTGCTCGTCCAGCCCGCGATCCACACCGCGCAGTTTCCGCAGTGACCGGAAAATATAGGTGATGGCCTGTTCTTCTGTCGTAAAACGCATCATATTTACGCCCCTTACGGTCGTAACCACCGGCTAGCGCAGTTCGAGGTGGGCGGCAGCTAACTGCCCCCAGATCGAAGTCGGGTCGTCGCTCCATAAGGTAAAATAGGCCTGACGCGCATCATCGCGAGTGCCCATCAGATCGTAACTGAACGCCTGTAAGAAACGCGCCGAAGAATCGAGTGGCACACCGGGGTTTTCCTGCATTAAGTTGTCTAACTGACCGAGTACCGAGCCGGGGGCGTTCGTATCCAGCAGCATCGGCCACGCGCCGGGTGGTGGCATGAGTTTGACAGGGCGTTCGGCTACTGGCTGGAAAGAGGACGGTGGATCAATAGACTCGGCTGTATAGGTCTCGCGGGAGAGGGGCGCGAATGCCCACCAGTAATCGTAACCATCGAATATCAGGCGAACCGCCTGACGGTCAAACTGGCCGACGGCAGAGAGTGTCACCACATCACCGACAATAAAGCCTCGCATCTCCAACTGGTCACGCACCGGCAAATCACGGCGCAATGGGTCCTCGGTGAACTGACGGGCCAGTACCTCATCTACTTCACAGACTCCATACAGGGTTGCATGTTGCAGCGCAGCACAGATTGTCAGCGGTGTCGTATTGGGTTGGGCGGCGACTTCCTGGAAGGCGGCAACCTGCCCGGCCAACCATGACCCCGGTTCCGCCGTTCCCGCCAGGCGTTCAACCTGACCGAGCGCCAGGTCGGCCCGGCCTTCCAGCACACGCAGCAGCGCGACTGTCATCGCAGCCCTGTCTATCGCGGCGCGGTCATCTACGGTGGCCGTCTGGATAAGTTCTTCAATCGTGCTGATAGCGTCCTCAACGGGTAGTTCAAATAATGGCTCGGCCTGATACAACCGGCAGCCCGTCGAATCCTGTAAGCGAAACTCACCCGGTTCAGCGCCAGGGCGGAAGAAGTTAAATGTCCATGCCCAGGTGACGCTTCGTTCGCCCAGGCAGCCCCACTCTGGTGATTCAATCCGGTATTCGAGTACAGTGAGCCTGCTGCCTTCACGCGGCCATTCGACCAGTTCGCCGACTTGAATCGTCTGTCCTGGCAGTACCAGGCTGGTGATGCCTTCACCACGCCAGCCGAAAATCCGGTATTCCCGGTTGACGCCGCCAACATAATCTACAGCCAGCACGAATTCTTCGAGACCATCATCATCCACATCGCCCAGTCGTTCGAGATTAATCTGTCCAATCGTGTTGAAGGGCGCAGCCGGAACCCCTGCGGCACCATTCAGGACGGTAAAGGTTGTCCCTTGCTGGCGGGCGGGCATATAGTCATCGTATAGAACCGCACCGGCGGTTGTCGCACTTGCCGGGTAACGAATATGCACCAGTGCGTCCCGTGTTTCTGTGCCTGCCAGTCTGAAAGGCATTATTGTCAGGGAAAAATCGGCGACGGTGAGGGTGTTAAAAACTTCAAAAGACGCTCCGGCTTCGTTCAACAGCCCGGCTATAAACGGGCGCACGACTCCGCGCATATCCACCATTCCGCGTGGTGCGGCCAGCATCGCCTGGAGAAGTTGCTCGCGTTGTTCTGGTCGGCGAGGCGCATTCGGGAAACGCTCGGCCAGTTCAAGCTGCAACAGGCGAATAACGCGCCCGCGCTCGCTTTCCCCAGCGCCCAGCCGACGCACCTGTTCCAGCAGCACATTGACGAGCGCCGCCTCGTCCCAGCGACGCAGCGCGTAACGTTCCTGGGGAGCAGACGGCACGGCAATCACCGGGCTGAGCAGTGGCTGCGGGGTGTTGGTCGCGAAAGCCAGCGGCGGTGGTGGAGGTGTATTTGTCGCAAATCCAGGCGGGTTCTGTTGAGCCGCAATGGGCATGGCAGTTGCCAGCAGCAGCATGGCGACCAGGCATAACCATCCAAACAAATACCGGAAGCGCATGATGTATTCTCCCTTTTGAACGGTAATGCCAGTAGTTTAGCACATTAGCAATCGGAAAACCGCCAGAAAAACGACTCGGGAGCAACAAGCTGCGTCACTGGTGACAAACGTCCTGTGGAAACAAAAAAGAGGCTGTCGCCCCTTTTGTAAACCTGTCGGAGATGTGTACGATCACCCGCGAACGAAACTCACATGGAGTACAAGATGGCCCAGGCGCAGGTCATCTCCATCCCTCAGGATACGCGGCTGATTTGGAACGAGTCTTTGCCCATTGAGGTAGGAGCCGTTATGGCTGCCCAGGTCAACAATGTTCAGGGCGCCATCCCGTTTAACAATGACGATGTGGCGGCGTGACACCCCTTTGTCCTGTGCATCATAGGGTTCCAGGTCAATATCGGGGATTTCGTTAGAATCCGGGTCACGGCGGCCAATCACCAGTTCTTCAATGGAGTTGGCATCATAAACGAAGGCTTCTTTTGCCCCGCGCACCTTCAGCACCAGGTTAGTACGATCCCCAAAACGCGCCGAACCCCATCGCGGCTCGTTTTCCTCGGTATCGGTATCCCCCAATGCCCGTGTAGAAACATTTCGTAAGGCGGCGTCCTGCAAATCATCCTGGGGTTCTTGATTGTCGGTCACTTTGTTCACCCGTAAATCAATAGTGTTGTTTTGTTTACCCGTTGTCTCCGCGCCTGTAAATTGCGCAAACGAGGTGCGAAGATTATTACGTACAAGTATTGTAGTGCAGGTTAATCATTACAATACACCTCAAAATCAGTACAGACTGTTGAAGTTAACTGACTATAAACCACATTGTAGCAAATTTTTCAGCAAGTGATGAGAGATAGTACCAATGATTAATGTATTCATTGTATCATTCTTTGGAGGCCTAACCACAAAATCCAACATAAAGTTAGAAAATACAACCTTTCTTAGTCTGCTCTGCCACGTTGACAGATGAACTCCTGATGATTTCAGGGCCTGGGTAGCGACTTCCAGCCCTGTGTTCCCCGCCAACGGTCAGGGATCGGCGCTCCAAACTCTTCATAGGATTATGACCGGCAGGAACTGTTTTCTCATAGGGCGTTTATATTCATCTTATTGACCTCTGATGCTTTGCCCGTTATTATCGAAATGTGTCGTATTTAAGCAACAGTTACCTACCCCTGTTTTTCTCCTGAGTCCTGTTTGTGGGAAAAGTAGTGTGTTTTGACGAGCGTGGACTATAATCTGGGTATCGTAGAGCTACGATAGAAAGGAAAAAGGCGCATCTACCGGCAGACCGGTTTTGGCCGCCGTTTCTCGTGAATAACAAACCATCTAATGAATCCCCCAACAACAACTCTCCCTTGCCGAACCGGAATGCGCAACGTTTCTGGTTGATTCTAGGCGCGGTGGTGTTGGTTCTGTTTCTATTCGCTTTCGCCACACCCAGTAACTTTTCATCCGACAACCGCCTTACATTAGACCGTTTCTCCCAGGATATTATTCAAGGCTCAGTAGCCGAGATTCAGGTCTTTGGCGGACAGGATGTTGTCATCATCTATAAAGATGGCACGCGGGCAACCTACTACAAAGAACGCGAAACTAACCTGTTCGATGCGCTTCAGACTTTCGGTGTATCGAGGTCTGATATTGCCGGGATCACCTATTCCGAAGAGCAGGGCGATAACACCTTCGGCATATTGTTCCAGGTATTTGCCGCTATTATCCCCACACTGCTGATTATCTGGTTGTTGTGGCGCATGATGCGTTCGGTACGTTCCGGGCAGGACCAGGCACTGAGTTTTGGCCGCAGTCGCGCCCGTGTGACCCGTGACATGGAACGCCCTCAGGTGACGTTTAGCGATGTGGCCGGGGCGGAAGAAGCCAAAGAAGAACTGAAGGAAATCGTTGAGTTCCTTAAAGAGCCTGAGAAATTTATCCGCCTGGGGGCGCGTATCCCTAAGGGGGTTCTGATGATTGGCCCGCCAGGAACCGGCAAGACTCTCATGGCGCGGGCGGTGGCCGGGGAAGCGGGCGTGCCGTTCTTCAGTATTTCAGGCTCGGAGTTTGTCGAAATGTTTGTCGGCGTTGGCGCATCGCGCGTGCGTGACCTGTTTGAACGCGCCAAAGCTGAAGCGCCCGCCATCATCTTTGTGGACGAAATTGACGCTGTAGGGCGTCATCGCGGCGCGGGATTGGGCGGCGGTCACGACGAGCGCGAACAAACGCTCAACCAGATTCTGGTCGAGATGGATGGGTTTGAAACCGGCACGAACCTGATTATCATGGCGGCCACCAACCGCCCGGACATCCTCGACCCGGCGCTGCTGCGTCCTGGTCGTTTTGACCGCAAAGTGGTGATGGATAACCCCGATGTGAAAGGCCGGGAGGAAATCCTCAAGGTGCATGTGAAGGGCAAGCCGCTGGCGAATGATGCTGACCTGGAAGCGATGGCGAAAATCACAGCTGGTTTTTCTGGTGCTGACCTGGAAAACCTGATTAACGAAGCGGCTATCCTGACTGCCCGGCGCAACAAAAAGGCCATCGGGATGAGCGAACTCCAGGAGAGTATGGAGCGCGTCATCATGGGGCCGGAGCGCAAGACACGTGTGATTACTGACGACGAAAAGCTCAAGACCGCTTACCATGAAGCAGGACATGCGATTTTAGGGCATCTGCTGGAAAACGCGGACTCTGTTCACAAGATTACCATCATCCCACGTGGGCGTGCCGGGGGCTATGTCCTTTCGCTGCCGGAAGATGGTCTGTACCGCACCCGCGAATGGTTTGAAGACCGGATTGCGATGGGTATGGGGGGCCGGGCGGCGGAGGATATCGTCTTCAACCAGTTCACCACCGGCGCCAGCAGTGATCTGCAACAGGCAACCGGGATGGCGCGGGCGATGATAACGCAGTATGGTATGAGCGATGCGCTGGGGCCGCGTACCTTTGGCAGTGGCAGTGGGGCGGTGTTCCTGGGGCGTGAGATGTACGAGCAGCGTGACTACAGTGAACACATCGCCGAAGAGATTGATAAGGAGGTGCTGCGCATCGTGCAGACCGCCTATAACCGGGCACGCGATATTCTGTCGGAAAACCGCAGCCGGCTGGATGAACTGGCGCGGGTGTTGATCGAACAGGAAACACTGGATCGGACCGGCTTTGAGGCAATTATGAACACTGCGCTGAACGGCGCCCTCCCGGCGCTAGAAGACCAGCCCGAAGCATAACGTCATTAAGCTGCAAAATTGAAGCGCCCCAGGCCTGATAACCTGGGGCGTTTTTGTTTGGGAGTGAACAGGGTGCGACCTATTCTATCCATACCGGCAGATGCCCGAGGGCGATGATGTTCGACCAGGTGGCGCGATCTCCTTCGGTGAAGATGGCCGCTTCCGCCACGATGTTCGCCCCGGCTTTTCCCAGGATCAGACGCATTCCCTGAAGCGTGCTGCCGGTGGAAATCACATCATCTATGAGGATGACGCGCTTGCCTTTGACCAGCGCCCGGTCTTTTTCGTCCAGGTAGAGGGTTTGCGGTGTGCCGGTGGTGATGCTGAGCGTTTCCGATTGCAGCGCATCGCCCATATAGGGCTTATATGATTTACGGAGGACAACATAAGGGATCAGATTCATCTCTTCAGAAAGAGCATAAGCCAGCGGAATACTTTTGGCCTCGGCGGTCACCAGGGCATCCGGCTGGTATGCCATCAGCATTGGTGCGAGTTCCCGGCTGGCCGCCTGTACCAGTTCGGTATCCCCCAGAATGTTCAGAATCGCGATTTTGACACCCGGCTTGATCTCAAACAGACGCAGGTCACGTTTTACCCCGGCGACCTGTACGGGGTGTGTTTCGTAAGCCATGTGGCACCTCACTTGACAGAAAAAACAAACAGCACCCTGGAATTATAGCGGATGCTGTCTATTTTTCGAGCTTGTGACGGGCCGAAGATGCCTTTGTCGCCTACGTTATGCCGGGACTGTTTCCGTCACCCGAATTGCTTCCAGGTCAAGGCTGATCTTGACATCTTTGCTCACCAGCCAACCGCCGGTCTCCAGGGCCATGTTCCAGGTCAGGCCGAAGTCCTCCCGATTGATGGTGACACTGCCAGAGAACCCGGCGCGTTCGTCGCCCCAGGGGCTTTTACCTACCCCCAGCAGGTCAGCATCCAGCACCACTGGTCGCGTTACGTCACGGATTGTCAGGTCGCCGGTGATCTTAGCGCTGTTTCCGTCGGCGCTGGGTTCGACTTTCGTGCTCTTGAAAGTGATCGTCGGGTACTGCTCGATGTTCAGGAAGTCCGGGCTTTTCAGGTGGTTGTCACGGTCTGTTACGCCGGTTGTGGTCATTGAACGGGTGTCAATCACCGCTTCCACCGAGGCCGCCGCCGGATTTTCGGGGTCGTATTCCAGTGTGCCAGTGACGTTGGTAAAACTACCGCGCACGGTCGTAATCATCATGTGCCGGGCGGCGAAGGACGCTGCGGTGTGGGTCGGGTCGAAATTCCAGGTTGCCATCAGGGGTTATCCTCCATTGGTCAGGTACTTTGGCATTAAACGGACTATAGTCCGTTTGTTACTTCCAAAAAGATACCATAGTTGTTTCCATAAATCCATTAAAGGAGGATTAGAAACGGACTACAGTCCGCTTATGGGTTTTGGCGTACCAATTGTGAAGCGAGGGTGAGAATGCCTTCAATCACCTGGCCGAGCGAGTAACCCTGGCTGGCGCGTTGATAATAGACGATGTGCGCATCCAGCATGATATACAGTGTATCGGCGGCATAATCGAGATCGCCTACTGTCCCCAGGCGTTCGAGCAGGCCGCGAATCGTTAGCCGCCACCAGGTATGCGCCGGATGCGTGAGCGTGGTCAGGCCGCTGGCCTGAACGCCGATACACAGCATCTCGGCGTATTCATCCACGAATTCGACCACCTGGGTCAGGAACCAGTGCAGGTTGTCGGCAGGCTGTCCGGGGGTAGAGCGCAGTCGTTCCAACGTGCGTTCCTGGAGTTCTCGCTGGTGCGAATCGAGGAGCACCTGGGTGAGGACTCCCTTGTTCTCGAAGTGGCGGTAGAGCGTACCTTTGCCCACGCCGGCTGCCTCCGCGATGGCCGTCATCGAGACTGCTTCGACACCGTGTTCGGCAAACAAGCGCCGGGCGGTAGCGATTAAAAGCTCCCGGTTTTTGATGGCGTCGGCGCGATTCGGTTGGGGATCGGGCGCAATCAGGTTATCAGAGGACATGGGAAAGCCTATCTGATTATGCAGGGATGGTGTTTATTATATACCAGATGGGACGTTGTGGTTGGGGAGCAGTGCTGAACAACATTAAGCCGGGGAAAATGCTGCTCACCCGGCTCGAAAATCGCATTAGGGACTATCCGACTATGCCGCGAACTGTGAATTCCCGACCAGACGGATGAGGTACACCAGGATCACCGCGCCGATGGTACCAACGATCAGACCACCGATGATGCCACCGCCCAGGTGAATCCCCAACAGGCCGAACAGCCAGCTTCCGACCACGCCGCCGAACAAGCCCAGGATAATGTCGCCCAATGGCCCATAGCCGCGCCCACGCATGATGCGCCCGGCGAACATCCCGGCCAGCATCCACAGCAGAAGCGGCAGGAGCAGTGTGAAGGCGACTCCCAGAAGCCCCGACAGCAGCCACAGCGCCAGCAGCGCCATGATGATGAATACGATTACGCCCATTTATGATACTCCTCTACCCGTTAAGATTACCTGTATTGCTGTTATATACGCAGGCGTAACGGGCGAAGTTGCAAGGGCAAAACAGCACTCACCGGAGATTCATGATCGGGCCGGGGAAATCCATCACAGGCTGCTTTTCGTGGCGAAAGCGAGCACACCTACCCGCTGTGGCGGATGTGTACAATCTCGCCGTCCTTGACGATGTACTCTTTTCCTTCCAGCCGCATTTTGCCGGCTGCTTTGAGGGCGGCTTCGCTCCCGGCGGAGATGAGATCATCGTAAGCCATCACCTCGGCGCGGATAAAGCCCTTTTGCAGATCGGAGTGGATCGCCCCGGCGGCTTCCGGGGCGGTTGCGCCAATATGAACGCGCCATGCCCGTACCTCATCCTCGCCGACTGTGAAGAACGACTGGATTGAGAGCAGTTCATAAGAGACGTGGATTACCTTTGAGGCAATCAGTTCGGTGATGCCATATTCTTCCATGAACAGCGCGGCGTCATCCGCGTCTAACTGTGCCAGTTCCGCCTCTAACGCCCCTTGCAGGCCGACAACCCGGCTCTGCTGATGGGAGTAGGTGAGGAGTGTGGCGGGGTCGGCGGCTTCGTCGCCCATGTTGATAACGATCAGCACCGGCTTGAGGGTGAGGAAGCCGAAGCCCTTAAGTGGCTTGATTTCGGCTTCGGTCAGATTGAGGTTGCGCAGGGGCTGGCCGTTTTCCAGGTGGGTTTTGAATCCCAGCATCAATTCGTGTTCGTCCAGCACGGCTTTGCCGACGTTCTTACCACGTACCCGCATATCGCTTGCCAGTTTCTCCAGGCGGTTTTCTACCGTCACCAGGTCCACCAGCAGAAATTCATTGTCGAGCGCCTCGACATCGCGCTGGACATCCACCGTTTCATAGGGGTGGGGGACGGTATCGTTATGGAAGTGGCGCACCACATGGACGAAGCCATCCACCTGTGCCAGTTCGTTCCGGAACTGACCTTTGAGGCCGCCTTCGCCCAGGCCTTTATCCAGGCCGCCGATGTCGGTATAGGTGACGTTGGCGTATACGGTTTTCCTGGGTTTGTACATCGCGCTGAGTTTATCCACACGGGGGTCAGGGACGTTGACTACAGCGGTATGGACTTCAAACTGGCCGCTGGTGGCAGCGCCAGTGGGTAGGTTCTGGCCGGTAAGGGCGTTAAAGATGGTCGTTTTGCCGCTGTTAGGCAGGCCGATAATTCCAAGTCGCATGAAAAGTCCTTCTGATTGGTTGCAGGAATACCAGCAGTATACATGCGCCCCGGGTGTGCTTCAATGGGATGTGTGACCGGGTGTGGCGCAAATGAACGAGAAAGGGCTACACTGAATAGCGGCGCACCCTGCATTCAGGGACTGACGACGCCCCTGCTTTTCGCGCCGCTTTCCAGCCGAGATATTTGCCAGAGAAGTGTCTATGCTTGCTCCGAACGAAATCCTGCTTATTGTTATTATCGCCGTCACGCTTGCCCTCATCATTTCGAACCGCCTGCTGCCCGATGTGGTGGCCGTTCTGGTGATGCTGGCATTGGGCATCACGGGGTTGGTGACCCCCCAACAAACGTTATCCGGTTTCAGCAACCCGGTGGTGATAACACTCATCGGGCTGTTTGTCATCACTCAGTCATTGGAAGATACCGGGGTGATCCAGTGGATTGCCCGGCAGATTAATAATATGGGCGGAGGCTCGGAAGTGCGGTTGGTGCTCCTGTTCATGGCGGCAGGCGCGCTGCTCTCGCTGGTGATGAACAACGTCGCCGCCGGGGCGGTGCTGCTCCCTGCCGCTGTCCGGGTCGGGCAAATCTCCAAAGTACGGCTGTCCAAGCTGCTGATTCCGCTGTCATTTGGCACGTTAGTGGGCGGTATGGCGACCTACCTGACCACCGCCAATATCATCCTGAGCGGGTTATTGCATGAACAGGGATTAGATGGCCTGGGTATGATAGATTTCATCCCGACTGGTGGTCTGATTGTGATCGCCGGGCTGGTCTACATGCTGGTGGTTGGGCGGCGTATCCTGCCGGAACGGGATACGCTCACCCAGAATGTGGTGCTGACTGATTTACAGCAGACCTACCAGCTTGACGAACGTCTGTGGGAAGTGCGGGTACTGCCGGAGTCAGGGTTGGCGCATACCCGTCTCAACCAGAGCCATATCGGAGAGCAACTTGGGCTGACGGTCCTGGCGATCTGGCGGGGCAGACACGCGATCTTCTCCCCATCACCGAACCAGGACATTCTGCCGGATGATTACCTGCTGGTGCTGGGGCGCAAGGAACGGGTAGACCAGCTTCTGGCCTGGGGAACTGCGTTAAGCCGGGAACAACCGCCGCACAATCACAAGCATGATTACAGCGTGGACTTCGCGGAAGTGATTATCGCGCCGCGTTCGATGGCGCTCGGCCAGACGTTGACTGAGTTGAAGTACCGCGAGCGGTTCGGCCTGACTGCCGTCGCCCTATGGCGCGGGGGACGCAGTTACCGCACCGACGTGGGCAAGATGCCGTTACAGGTGGGCGATGCCCTGCTGTTGATCGGTTCGCCGGAGCGGGTCAAGACGCTGGCGAATGACCGGAACTATCTTGTGCCCAGTGTTGGCTATACTTCCCGTCCGCCACGCCCGCAGAAAGCGGCCTGGGCGCTGCTGATTACGGTGATAACGCTGGTGCTGGCGATCCTGGATGTGTTCCCTTTGCCCCAGGTGATGCTGGCCGGGGCGGTGGCGCTGGTGATTACCCGATGTTTGAGTATGGAGGAAGCCTACCAGGCAATTGAGTGGCGCGTTATTTTTCTGGTGGCGGGTATCCTGCCGCTGAGTATCGCCATGATCGAAACCGGGCTGGCGGCGCGAATCGGGGTGGCAGTGGTGAACCTGCTGGCCGGGTCAACGCCATTGGTGCTAGTAGCTGGGATGTTTCTGCTCAGTATGCTGGTCACACAGATTATCGGGGGGCAGGTGGCCGGGTTGATCGTCGGCCCCATCGCAATAACGACTGCTCTGCAGATCGGCACTAACCCGCAGGCGATGGCCGTGGCGGTGGCGATTGGTTGTTCGACTGCTTTTCTAACGCCGATTGCCCACCCCGTGAACATCCTTATGATGGGGCCGGGCGGCTACCGGTTCAGTGACTTTTTCCGCGTTGGGTTGGGGATGACCGTCGTCACGCTGCTGACGCTTATGCTGGGGATGGTGGTTATCTGGGGTGTAGGATAGCTTCACCCTGTTACGACCAGCACGCCAGCGACGACGGCCAGCGTGATCGCTATGCTCCATAGCGCCGCGCCGAGCGTCATGGCAATCACTAATCGCAGCGGATTTGCCCCGAATGAAAGGCCGATCACCGCGCCGACCTGCGCTCCTACTGTCATTGGGGCAAGCAGCGCCAGGCCGACCAGCCCATACCGCTCCCAGGCCGCCTGTAATCGCGTCACCATGCGGTTGGGGTGTGTCTCCTGTGAGGAACGGTTCATGCGCCGGGCGATCCGTGCCCGCAGGGGAGTCCCTGCCGTCACGACCAGCGCCACGCCACAGCCGTAGCTGATTGTCACTGTAAGCGCAACAACCACCGGCGATACCTGGAGCGCGATGCCCGCCGGAATCGCCGACCAGAACGAGAAAAATGCCCAACCGAAAATTGTGCCAAAGGCGATGAATTGTGCCATGCGCTGCCCTGTGAGCCTGTCTATGTGCCGTGAATATTATAGGGGAAACGGAGTTTGCAAGAAAATGGACTCTGCTGCGACTGCTACGAGTGCAGCAAGATGGGCTATTTCTCGCGTGGTGGGGGGTTGAGGCTGTGCAGCAAAGCAGCAGGTTTTGCAGCAAGAGGTGGTGAAGAGCAGTACTGAGTTTTGTGCGCTGAGTCTTGAGCAGAAAAGCTATCCACTGACGATGAATCTCTGAAAACTGAAAAGGAACGTGATACAGGACTACGATAACACAAAATGGCGGGGTAAGGGTGAATCTTTATTCAAACATTTGTTCAGAGATTGCCGTCCATAAAGATGACGGTGGACATCCGCCATAGTATGGTATGATGGCGTCTGGGCAAACTGTAATTTTCGTAACATTTCCCATTTTCTTTCGTTTTTAGGGTACATGGACAGCCGCTTCTCGTGTCTCTTAATCCACCCTGCCGGATTTCTTGGGTACAATATTGGCACACGCTGATCCTGTAACGAGTAATTGTCATCATGGGAATGGAATTAATTGGCAACCGTTACCAACTGCTGGAACAACTTGGTGCGGGCGGAATGGGCGCGGTCTACCGGGTCGCTGACCGTCTGACCGGGGAAAGTCTGGCCCTTAAGAAAGTCCTCATCCCCACTTTGTCCGAGGTTTCCACCGCTATCAGCGATAGTGTTGACGTGCGCCTGGCGCTCTCCCACGAGTTTCGTACTCTGGCTTCGCTGCGTCACCCGAATATCGTCACGGTCCTGGATTACGGTTTTGACGCTGAACGCCAACCATTTTTCACGATGAGTCTCGTCAATGATCCACTCACCATCATTGAAGCCGCCAGAGCGCGTTCGCTGGAAGGTAAAATCCGCCTGCTGCTGGATGTGCTCGGTGCGCTCAGTTACCTGCACCGGCGCGACATCATCCACCGTGACCTCAAACCGGGCAATGTGCTGGTGGATGCCGACGGTACGGTTAAGGTGCTGGACTTCGGGCTGGCGACGACCCGAACCCCGGAAGAAAGCCGTCAGGTGATCGGCACCGTCGCCTATATGGCGCCGGAACTCCTTGCGGAAGGCCCGGCATCGGTGGCATCCGACCTGTACGCGGTGGGGATTATGGCCTACCAGATGCTGGCCGGGCGACATCCGTTCAATGTGGGCAATGTTTCACTCCTGATTGCTCAGATCATTCATGGGAGTGTCGCCTTTGTCGGAATAGACGAGCGATTTGCACCGGTTCTGGGGCGACTGCTTGCCAAATCGCCCGCTGACCGTTACGCGCAGGCTGGGGACGCAATCCAGGCTTTGTGCGAGGCGGCAGGCCTGCCCCTGCCGCAGGAAAGCGCCGCTGTGCGCGAGAGCTTCCTGCAAGCGTCCCGTTTCGTCGGACGGGATGCAGAACTCAGCCAACTGCGTGGGGCGATGCGGAGGATTATGACCTTTTCCCAGGAATCGCCCGAACCCGGCGTGATTGCGCCGGACACACCTGCGGCGGGTGGCGGATTCTGGTTCATCGGTGGCGAAAGCGGCGTCGGGAAATCGCGCCTGGCGGATGAAGTGCGGGTGCTGGCCCTGGTCTCCGGGGCGCGAGTCCTGCATGGACAGGGTGTGGCGGATGGCGGGGCGCTGTACCAACTGTGGCGCGAACCGCTGCGGCGTATGGCGCTGTGGGCGGACATCAGCGACGCGGATGCGGCGGTACTGCAAGACCTTGTGCCGGACATCGCGGCGCTCCTGGGGCGCGAGATTCCCACTGCGCCGACCCTGGATGGGAGCGCGTATCATCAGCGGCTTGTCACGACGATTACGGCGGTCTTCCGAGCGCAAACCGACCCTATTATGCTGTTGATGGAGGATATGCAGTGGGCGACAGAGAGCCTGGGGCCATTGCGAGCGCTGGCAGGGATGGCCGCCGAATTGCCACTGCTCATTATCGGCACGTATCGTGATGATGAAAAACCTGATCTGCCGCATAGTTTCCCGGATGCCCATGTGCTGACGCTGCCACGTCTTTCCGGCGCGGCGATTGCCAGTCTGAGCGAGTCAATGCTGGGCGAGGCCGGCACACGTGCCGAAGTGATTGACCTGCTTGAACGGGAGACCGAAGGCAATGTTTTCTTTATTGTAGAAGTGGTGCGGGCGCTGGCAGAAGAAGCCGGACGTTTGAGCGACATCGGACAAGTGACACTGCCCCAACAGGTCTTTGCAGGCGGAATCCAGCGCGTTATCCAGCGCCGTCTCCACCGAGTCCCTACCGCAGACCGCTCGCTGCTGCGCCTGGCTGCGATTGTCGGGCGGCAGCTTGATCTGACGGTAATGGACGCCCTGGCGAAGACAGCACGTCCGGGCAACGATCTGGACTCGTGGCTGACGACCTGTGCTAACGCCGCCGTGCTGGATATGCAGGATGGTCACTGGCGTTTCGCCCATGATAAATTGCGTGAAGCTCTGCTGGCTGACATTCCCGCAGAGTCACGTCCCCGCTTGAGCCAGCAGGTGGCTGAGGCGGTTGAAGCCAGTTACACAGACCTTACCGACCATGCCTGGCACCTGACACAACTGTGGGCTACAGCGGGGAACACCGCGAAAGAAGGGCACTACGCCATTATCGCTGCGCACCAGGCCGCTAAAGCCAACAACTACCAGGATGCGGTGAGTCTGTTCAACCGGGCTATTCAGCTAGAGGCCTATGCCCAGGCCGATAACCCGGGCCAGGTTGAAGCGGATCTCTATCTGGAACTGGGGCGAACGCACTACAGTCTAAGTAACTACGAACCGGCCAACGAGAATGCCCGCCAGGCGCTTGAACGCTTTCGCGCCCAGGACAACCTGCTTGGCACCGCCGATTCAATCTCGCTGCTGGGGCAGATTAATATGCGTCTGGGTAACCGGGAGCAGGCCACCACGCAAATTAATGAGAGCCTGGCAATGTACCGTGAAACCGGGAATCTGCTGTATATCGCCTTCGGGCTGATGAACCGGGGCATTATTGAAAATCAGCTCGGCGAGTATGAAAAGGCGCACGATACCATGCTGGAGTGCCTGCAATATATGCGTGATTCCGGCGACCAGGTGGGGCTGGGTCGGGCACTGAATAATCTGGGTATTAACTGTGACATGCGAGGGGACTATGAACAGGCCGCTGACTACTTCGAGCAGAGCATGGTCGTTCGCCGTTCCATCAATGACCGGCACGGGATCGCCTACACGCTCTATAATATGGGCGCGATGCTGGATGACCAGGAGCAGCCAGAGCGGGCGCTCGAATTGTTTGGCGAGTCGCTGAAACTGCTGCGAATTATCGGGGAACGCCGCTCGATTGGGGTGGCGCTGTTCAGCCTGGGGAGCTTAACTTATCGTGTGAAAGGGGATGCCCTGGTTGCGGTAAAGTATCTCCAGGAGAGCATGATAATGCACCGGGCAACAGATAACCAGCACGGCATCTGCCAGACGATCAACGCGCTGGGTGTAATCGCTGCTGGCGAGGGCGACTATGCTCTGGCACACACGCATTACCAGCAGGCACTGCGCCTGGCGGTTGACGGGCAATTCGAAGGACTTATCAAGGAGTCCGCGCTTTACATGGGGGAACTGCGAGTCCGCCAGGGGCAGATTGAATCTGGCCTGGAACTTATTGGGCTGGTGCAGGTGCAAAGCACAGGCAACACAGGGCTTCAGCGTGCTATCAGCCGTGTCCTGGATGAACTGCGCGCTGACATCCCGAACGATGTATTGGACACTACCTTAAAACGCGGCGCGGCACTTGACTGGGAGACTGTACTGCCGACTCTGGTGGATAAGGAATAGCGGGTGTAAACCACAGGTTTCATCCGGGAGGTTGCCCCGGAATCAATGTGCGCAAAAACTGCTCGAAAATTGCCCTGCAAAAGAGTTGATTAAACGGCACTTGCGATTTAATATCTATGCGATGATTTTCTGATGGACACAAGGGGCTGATGCCCCTTGTTCTCATGAACCGGATTCAAATTGCGGGTATGCGCTGGGTTTTTCGGGTACGGTTGGGTACTGGAGGGGGAGCATGGCTGCGGTTGAACGACGTAAACGCAGGGGAGAGAAACAAAGCGGTTTCCTGCTGGCGCTGCCGGCACTGTTGTGGCTGACCGTATTTTTCCTGCTGCCAGTGTTTATTGTACTGATTGTGAGTTTCATGACACGTGGGCGCGGCGGGCTAGCGGAAATGCCGTTCACGCTGGCGAATTATGAGCGCGTCTTTGATGTTTTCCTCATCGTCATCCAGAACTCGCTGTGGATCGCCTTGTTGACTACGATCATCTGCCTGGTGGTGGGCTACCCGCTGGCATTTTTCATCAGCACCCGCCAAAGCTCCCGCACCCGCACCTTCGCCCTCTTCATGATTATGCTCCCGTTCTGGACGAACTTCCTGGTGCGGACGTATGCCATCCAGTCTATCCTGGGGCGGGAAGGCATCCTGAACACGTTCTTCCAGAGTATGGGTTTCATCATCGAACCGCTGCGGTTGCTGAATACGCCGGAAGCCGTGCTGATCGGCCTTGTGTATGGCTTCCTGCCATTCATGGTGCTGCCGATTTACGCTTCGGTAGAACGGTTTGACTTCCGTTTTGTGGAAGCCGCGCACGACCTGGGCGCGAACGACATTCGCGCTTTCCTGCGGGTCGTCTTCCCACTCACGCTGCCCGGTGTTATCGCCGGATGTATCCTCGTGTTTATCCCGGCAATCGGAGCGTTTGTCACCCCTGACCTGCTGGGCGGCACGAAAGGTATCATGATCGGCAACCTGATTCAGCAGCAGTTTCGCGGGTCAGGAAACCAGCCGCTGGGTTCAGCACTATCAATTGTACTGATGGCAATGGTGATGCTGGCGCTGCTCATTTATATCCGCTTTGGCGACCAGGAGGGGTAGGGATGGCAGGACAAACACTGGCGCAGCATGGCAAAATCCGGTACAACCAGGGGGCCATCCGGCGCGATATGTGGGTGCGTAAAATCGGCAAGTTTGGCCTGCTGTTCAACCCGGTTGTGGTTTACTTTTTCCTGTGGGCACCGATTCTCGTGCTGATTGTTTTTTCCTTCAACGCGGGCGAGTCGGTTTCCACGTGGGAAGGCTTCACCCTCAAGTGGTATGGCAATATTTTCGCCAATACGCTGGCTGCCGGGACGGAAGCTGCCCGGTTTTCCACTGAGCTGATGCTTAGTTCTGTCAAGAACAGCCTCATCGTAAGTATCAGCGCCACCACGATTTCTACCATTATCGGCACAATGGTTGCTCTCAGCCTGGAGCGCGGCCACTTCCCCGGCAAGAAGTTCCTGGACGCGGTGCTGTATCTGCCGGTCATCATCCCGGAGATTACACAGGGTATCTCGCTGGCACTGTTCTTCAAGGTTATTTTTGACTGGGTTTCGCTGCAAAGCCCGGATTTACGCCCGACATCCGGCTTCGGCACGATTATCATCGCTCATGTGGCGTTTAGTGTTTCATATGTTACAATCGTTGTCCGGGCGCGGTTGTCTGATATGAATCCCCGCTATGAAGAAGCCGCCCGCGACCTAGGTGCTAACGAATGGCGCACATTCTGGCGTGTGACATTTCCGCTCATCCTGCCAGGGGTATTGGCTGGGGCGCTGTTAGCTTTTACGATCTCGTTGGACGATTTTGTTGTTACCTTCTTCAATTCTGGGGTAGGGACAACGACCCTGCCGATTTTCGTTTACGGTTTGCTCAAGACCCGTGTGCCACCAGAGATTAACGCGATATCAACCCTGATGCTGATCGCATCCACAATCCTGGTGGGATCGTCGCTTATACTGCAAGGGCGCGGCGCCGATAAGTAATAGTGTGTTGGATTAACCGGCTGAAGACAGGTTGTACACCGCTGTTTTCGGCTTGTCATTCATATTACCATTTCCCTTTGGAAGGGGGCTAGTCTGGGGGACTGCCTGGTGATGGAGATGCGGGTAATCATTTGTCGTTCACTTATTTTCGAGGGAGAGCCACATGAGTAAGAAACATTTCGGATTAATCATTATCGGGCTGTTGCTGGTTGGGATGATTGTCCCCGCAACGGCACAGGACAATGAAATTGCCACGAGTTGGACGTGCCCTGAAGGCTTCGAGGGGCAGCAATTGAATATTTACAACTGGTCAACGTATATTGCGGAAGACACGATTGCGAACTTCCAGACATTGTGTGGTGTCACTGTTACTTATGACACCTTCGAGAGCAGCGAAGCCGCTGTCGCCCGTCTGCGGGCGGGCAATCCGGGTTACGATATTGTCGTTCCGGCTGGCAGCGACATTCCCCGCCTGATTGAAGAAGAACTGCTGGTGCCGCTGGATATGACAAAAATCCCGAACTTCGCTAATGTGACACCGCAGCTTACCGGGACTCCCTTTGACCCCAATAACGAGTATGCTATTGGCTATCAGTGGGGGACGATTGGTATCGGCTATAACGTGACGAAGGTGAGCGAAGAAGTCACTTCCTGGGAGCAAATGTTCAATTACTCAGAACCGGCAGTGGCGTGGCTGGAAGATCGCCGGGCGATGTTGGCCGCCGCTGCGCTCATCTTAGGCTATGACCCCAATTCGCAGGAACCGGATGAGATTTCCGCCATGGTGGATTACCTGATTGAACATGGCAGCAATGTTATCTATATCGCGGGGGATGACGGTCAGGAACTGCTGGCACGCGGCGAGGCTGATATGGTGGTGGAATACAGCGGCGACATCTTCCAGATTATGGATGAATGTGAATGCGATGATTACGCCTACATTATCCCCAGCGAAGGTGCGAATATCTGGATGGACATGATGGCGATTCCGACTGGCGCACAGAATGTTGAACTGGCGCACGTCTTCCTGGATTACATCCTTGACCCACAGGTGGGGGCGGACATCAGCAACTATACGGCTTACGCCAGCCCTAACCAGGCGGCAATTGATGGCGGCCTGATTGACCCCGAACTCCTGAATGATCCGGCCATTTACCCCGATGAAGAACTGCTTCAGCGGCTGTACTGGACTCAGGCCAATATTGACAGCGAACAGCTTTACAACGATGCCTGGGACGAGATCAAAATTCGTATTGGACAGTAGCTTTCTACTGTGAAAGAAGGGTATGGTTTCGCCTACCTAAAACTGCTGACGATTGTGGTGGACGGCCAGAAGGCCGTCCCTACTATGTTGTCAGTTACGGTTCATGGTCAGGGGAAGCGATACAAGGGTAAGGTATGGTAACGGCGGGGAATAACGCGCCATGCGGCGCCTGTTCCCTGGATGCCTTTTCTGGATCACCAGAATCAGCTTTCCAAACCAATCGAATGTATCAGGTGTCCTATGTATTACTGAGTACGAAAGAGAAAAAAGACGTTGAACAAGCTAACCACCTTCGTATGTATTGGTTTGTTCGCACTCCTCACGAGTGCCACCGTTTTCGCCCAGGAGTCCAGCAATAAAACTGGTTGGACTTGTCCGGAAGGTTTTGCAGGGCAACAGCTCAATGTGTTTAACTGGTCAACCTATATTGCCGAAAACACTGTGTCTGACTTTGAAACCCTCTGTGGCGTGACAGTGGTCTACGATGTTTACGACTCCGATGATTCACTGCTTGCGCGGTTGCGCCAGGGTAATCCCGGCTACGACATCGTAGTACCCAGCGACTTCGCTGTGCCGACCATGATTGAGGAAGGGTTGTTTGAACAGCTCGACCTCAAGAACATCCCCAATTTCAGCAATCTTAGCCCCGACCTGCGTTCTGCGCCCTATGACCCGGACAGCGAGTACACCGTGCCGTATTTGTGGGGGACGTTCGGCATTGGCTACAATGCTGCCCATGTGGGCGAAGCCGTGACCAGTTGGGAACAGTTCTTCAATTATGATGGCCCGGTAGCCTGGATAGATGACTCGCGCATCATGATAGCTATCGGTCTGGTGATGGTTGGTTATGACCCGAACTCTACCGACGAGGAAGAAATCGCCGCCGCCGGTCAGTACCTCATCGAACACAGCAGCAATGTGGTTGCCATCGCAGAAGATGACGGCCAGGAGATGCTGGTACGCGGTGAGGTGGATATGGCGATTGAGTACAACGGTGACATCTTCCAACTCGCGCTGGATTGCGAGTGCGAGGATTATGCCTACACCGTGCCGGTAGAAGGGACAGGTTTCTCATCCGGGTATGTTGGCATCCCTACAGGGTCGCAGAATCACGCCCTTGCGGAGGTCTTCATTGACTACTTGCTGGACCCACAGGTGAGCGCTGACATCGCCAACTACACAGCCTATCCGACTCCCAACCAGACCGCGATTGACGAGGGGCTGATTGACGAGGCACTGCTGAGTAATCCGGGTGTGTACCCCAGTGAGGAAGCGCGAGAGAACATCTTTTTCGTACTACCGAATATTGAAATGGAAGAACTCTACCTGTCTATCTGGGATGAAGTCAAAATCAGCCTGGGGAGCTAAAGACAGGTCTTGAGACGAAAGTGAAAAGTGCCGGGTAGAAATTGGCAAATTGGGGCAGTCGTGTGTGGCTGCCCCTCAAGTCACTATCTGTTCGCAGTGGGCGGCGGTGTCTCCCACAAGTTGGACATTGATTGGGCCTATGACACAGTATGATGTTGAACTGATTGATGTAACGAAGGAATTTCCGGCCAAGCGGCAGGATGGCCTGGTGCGTGCAGTGGATAACGTGTCGCTGCAAATCGAAGCTGGAGAGTTTTTCGCGCTGCTGGGGCCAAGCGGGTGTGGTAAAACCACTACACTGCGGATGATCGCCGGATTTGAGGATACGACTTCCGGCCAGATTCTGATTCGCGGGAGTGCCGTCCAGCACATTCCACCTTTCCACCGCCCGGTGAATACGGTGTTTCAGGATTACGCCCTGTTCCCCCACATGACAGTCATCCAGAACATTATGTTCGGACTGGAAATGGAAGGGGTGAATAAGCAGGAAGCCCGGAAACGGGCGCAGGAAGCCCTGGAATTGGTGCGACTGCCGCAGGTGGTCAACCGGAAACCCCGCCAGCTTTCTGGTGGGCAGCAGCAGCGTGTTGCCCTGGCACGGGCGCTGGTCAAAAAGCCGGCGGTTCTGCTGCTGGATGAACCGTTGGGCGCATTGGATCTGAAGCTGCGGCAGGCAATGCAGTATGAACTCAAAACAATGCAAAAGAGCCTGGGCATCACTTTTATTTTCGTGACCCATGACCAGGAAGAAGCGATGACGATGGCGGATCGAATCGCGGTGATGGATCAGGGTAAGGTGTTGCAAGTAGGCAAGCCAGAAGAAATTTACGAGGCGCCATCCACGAAGTTCGTGGCGGATTTCATCGGCGAAACCAACTTTATCAAAGGGCATGTCGGTGAGATTGGTGAGCAGTTTTCCACCGTGCAAATGGATGATAAATCGGCTTTCAAGGCAGTGGTGGGCGAAGACCTGCATGTGAGCGCCGGACAGGAAATCACTGTAGCGCTGCGGCCTGAGAAGCTTAACCTTTTCCGGCTCAAAGGGACGATTGAATATGAGGAAGGCTCAACCGAATCGGCAGAGTCCTACAAAGCGGCGCTGCTGCGCGATCCGAATATTAACCTGATTCGCGGTACAGTCAAACAGGCTGTGTATATCGGTACTGATACCCGTTATGTGCTGCGTATCGCCGGTAATCAGGACATCGTCGCCCGAATCCAGAACTTTGGGCTGCGATCAGACACGGTTTTTGAGCAGGACGAAGTGGTGAATATTTTCTGGAACGCAGAAAATGGGCGTGTGCTGCTGCAATAGTGGTTCAGGAATGTGTGATCAGAAATCAACACGCCCATCGCCATCATCATCCAGGAATCCGCCAAAAATCTCATCTTCATCATCCTCTGCCCGCCGCCTGCGTTGCGAAGCGCCGCCGAGCGGGCGTTCGGTTGGCAGGCGGGTTCCTGGTTGGAGCGGGGGTGTGCCGGCGGATTGAGCCATTGGCGACGAGGGTTCCTCGGAATGACGAGCGACGGCGGAGTCAAAATCGAGCGCCTGTGTCCGTGCGCGCAAGTCCGCCCGTGAACGGCGACCCCGGCGGGCTGCTGAGTAACTGGTGAGTTCTGGCTCGTCATCTTCTCCGCTGTTCAGTACGCCAAACACGCCGCCAATGCCGCTGAAGGCGTCCCACAGGCGCACGCCGGTTGTTCGCACAACAATAAACGCGACAACCAGGAATGTTCCCACACAGACCAACGACAGGCCACAGACCGTCACCAGAATCAACCCAATATCCATTACACTACTCCCAAAAATATGCGCTAATCATCTTCGTCTTTCTCAGTGCCCACTGCTTTTGTTTCTCCGGCACGGTATTTTTGAACAGCAGCGTCGAAATCCAGCGCGGCGGCTTTGGCCCGCAGTTCTTCCGCCGAGTGTTCGTGCGCCTGGGCGTGTGCCTGGGCCTGAACAGCAGTCGCCGGCTTATCTTCATCTTCCTTCGGGTCGCTGAGCATCCGCAGTATTAGCATCCCAAACCCAAAGAGGCTGCCTTTTGTAATCTGCAGTACCAGAAATGCCGCCAGCAGAATCGCAATAATGACACCTAAAGCCAACCCACATACGGTGATAACTTCCGGTGGAATATTACCCATGATCGCACCTATTACAGAATAGTTGTCCCCAAGAGTCTTTACTTGCTTCCGAGACCAGCCACCAATGGCGCAACTGCACCATGAATCGCGGCAAAGGCGCGCTCCAGGGTGCCTTCAATGTCGCTTTCCCCAATCAAGTCATCATAGTTCATGACAACACCTTTCCAGGGTGTGGTATTCCAGCGGGCCAGCGGCGGCAGTCCTACGTCCATCATGCCTTCCGGGACAGGGTGGGCATAAGCGTAAAAGTAGGGGCGGTCAAAGCCAGGGCTGGCGGGTGAAAAGCCAAAATTCATGTGCGGGTCTGTCTGTTCGTCGTGACCGCCGGGGAACCACAGGAAAGAGAGATCGAAACCGTGCGGCCACACACCCGCCGCTGATACCCAGCCATACAGCCCAGCATGAAACCGCGCCATGCCGGAATACACACGATGCAGCGCCCAGGCATAATCTTCTGCGGTTTGCCCGTCTATATGCAGTAGGGTATCTCCGTTGAGTTTGTTCCGATCCGGCTTTATGATGTGTCCGGCATTTGCCAGTGTCGCCAGCACCGCATCGGTCAGTGTCGCCTGGGAGTGCCCGGCCAGGGGGATGCTCGCCGCCGGTTGGCCGGTGTAGATGATGGTTCGCTGAGCGAAATCGAGCATAAGTTCACCGCCACCGGGCAGCGGTCTGGTGATTAGTCCCTGTGGGATGATTCGTAAGGTCAGGTGCAACCAGTTGGGCAGCGGCGCGGCCACTGCCTGGTTGATCCCGCCGATTACCTGGGCCGCCTGGTGCAACCCGGTTCGTGTTTTATCCCAATTTGATAGTGCCGGGAGTGGCATCGCGGTTCTCCTTGAAGCCTTATGTTGCATAGGTCATCTTGAGACGAATTTCCTTTCATTGTAGCATGGGGCGTTTTTTTACACATCCAGCGGCGGGAATGGCCGGTGACCGAGATGCGCCGTTGCACGCCGCCGGATACTGCGCTAGAGTCAACCGTGTAAACGGTCAAGAGGAAAGACTAATATGATACCGGACAGCCACAAGGATCTACTGGAAAAACCAATCCACGCGGTGCTAACGACACTGATGGCCGACGGCCAACCGCAGTCCAGCGTAATCTGGATCAGCTATGATAACGGCCTCATTCAGTTGAGCAGCATTCTGGGGCGGCAGAAAGATCGTAATATGCGGCGTGATCCCCGTGTGACGCTGCTGCTGCTTGACCCCGAAGACTCTTATCACTGGATGGAGATTCGCGGGGAGATAACCGCTATCACAGAAGTGGGCGCGCTGGAGCACATTGACCGGCTCACACGACGGTACACCGACCACGAACGATTCTATGGCGGGTATGCGGCGGCGGAACGCCAGGAGCGTGAAACGCGGGTCACGTATACCGTCACGCCGCGCAAGGTGATCGTCTACCCAAAGTCAAGTTAAGCCACACAATCAATGAAAGAAGCCAGCAGCCGGAAAACCGCTGGCTTTTTTGTTTCCGCACCCGGTAATGAAGAACACTCCCGGCGTTTTCGCGCTTTCTGCTTCAGCCTACGCTCCGGCAGTATCCACAACCGGCAGGATGGTGAAGGTGTTAAGCGCTTCGATCATGTCAGCATACATGCCGCTGGCATCTTCACTGTTCAGGTCAACTCCCGCCGCAGTCAGGCGCAGGTTGGCGGTATACAGGCTGTTGTTGTCACCGTTGAGCAGGAGCGCCAGCCCGCTTTGCGTTTCGCCGTCGGCGTCAGTATAGCTGTAGGCCACTGAATAGCCGCTGTAATCCTGGCGTTCTATCGGGTTGGTGCTCAAGATTGAAATATTCGGGCGCGTGCTTTCTACCCAGGCCTGGGCGGAGTCGGCATCCTGGACTGCGGCATCCTGGATGTTTTCGAGGCGCAGCGTCAGGCCATCGGCGTCAATGCTGGCCGGGCGTCCGGGGGCACTGTCGGCGATTGTCCAGGTTGCCGGGAAGCGCATGGCGAGGCCAGTCGTCTGGTCAATATAGGCGTTCCACTGGGCGGGCGTCCCGGCGAACTGCGTGATGGGTTTCAGCGTTGGTGTGAGCGTGTCCACCAGGTATTTCAGCATGTCGGTGGCGTTTTCCGGTGCGACAACGCGCAGGTTGTAAATCCAGCTCCCATCCGTCCAGGCGGACTGGCGGGCGACATACGTCTGATCGCGCAGCGTCAACTCAAAGTCGGTGATAAGCCGGTCGCCTTCACGGATGCGTTCCGGGCTGGTTTCACGCCAGTTGCTGTACCGCGACCAGCTTTGTGCCAACACCTCGGTTGACCAGTAGGCATCCACACTGTCGAGTGTCAGGGGCGCTTCAGGAGCAACTGACGGGATGTAGACAATCGCCTGGATGACACTGCCCTGATTGGTGTTGCTGAAGGCGATTTCCACCGTCTCAGTGTTATTGATGGGCTGGCCGGGCGTCCATCCGGTGGGGTCGGCTACGCTGAACAGGCCGCTGGGATGGACGTAGGTTGTGTCCAGTCCGATGCTGCTCAGGTCGGTGATCGGCGGGGGGAGGGTTGGTGCAGGTGTCGCAGTTGCCTGGGTTGTGCTGGTTGGTGTGTTGACCCGCAGCAAAGGCAGGATGACACTGCTGCCCATTGCAATTACCATAACCAGACCCAGAATGACGGTTACTCGTTTAGTCCCAGTATTCATGACTTGTCTCCGGTAGTGATTCTAAAAACGGGCGAATCATACCGCAAAAGGTGGCAGATGTTAAGCGGGTAACGGGGCAGTTGTGTCGCAGCGGCGAGCCGAAACCCACCGCTGCGTGTTTTTTTACTTCACTCCACCGTCACACTCTTAGCAAGGTTGCGCGGCTGGTCAACGTCCGCGCCCCGGAGGGCCGCGATGTGGTAGGCCAGCAGTTGCAGCGGCAGCACGGAGATAATCGGGCCGAGCAGCGGCGGCACATCCGGCACGTACAGCACATGGTCGGCCTTCTCCGCCAGCAGCGTATCGCCTTCGGTAGCGATGGCGATGACCCGGCCACCCCGCGCCCTGGCCTGCTCAATCTGGCTCAGCATTTTGTCGTAGAGCGCATCTTTGAGGGCGATCACCAGCACCGGCATGTGTTCGTCAATCAGCGCGATTGGCCCGTGTTTCATCTCGCCCGCCGGGTAGCCTTCGGCGTGAATATAACTGATCTCTTTGAGCTTGAGCGCCCCTTCGAGGGCAATCGGGTAGTTGATGCCGCGTCCCAGGTAGAGGAAGTCGGTATACGGATAGAGCTGCTGCGCCAGGTCATGTACCGCCGCGTCATTTTCCAGCGTGCGGCCTACCAGGTCAGGCAGCCGGGCGAGGTCGTGGGTATGCGTCCGGCGCTGTTCCTGTGTCAGGACGCCGCGCAGTTGGCCTAAGTAGAGTGCCAGCAGGTACTGCGCGACGATGCTCGACGTAAAGGCTTTGGTGGATGCGACACCGATCTCCGGCCCGGCATTCATCGTGAGATAGCCATCACTGACACGCATCGCCTGACTGCCGATGGTATTCACGATGCTCCACAGGAGGGCGTGCTTGTCGCGGGCCTCTTCCATCGCCGCCAGCGTATCCACCGTTTCGCCGCTTTGGGTGATCGCCAGCACCGCTGTGCGTTCGTCAATGATCGGGTCACGGTAACGGTACTCGCTGCCGTAATCCACCTCGACGTTCAGCCGCGCCAACTGCTCAATATAGAATTTGCCGACCAGCCCGCTGTAGTAACTGGTGCCGCAAGCTACGGTCACAATACGGTTGATGCGCCGTGCCTGTTCCGCCGTCAGGTTCAGTTCCGGCAGCAGGACTTCACCATGCTCGAAATCCACGCGCCCGCGAATTGTGTCGGTGATGCTGCGGGCCTGCTCGAAGATTTCCTTCTGCATGAAGTGTTTGTATTCGCCTTTGGCGGCATTCACCGGGTCCCAGGGAATATCATGGATTTCCGGGGTGACGGGTGTGCCATCCAGTGTGGAAATGACGGCCTCATCCGCCGTGATGGTCGCCATCTGGCGGCTTTCCAGGAAGATCATGCGCCGTGTGTGTTCCAGGATAGCCGGAATGTCGGAGGCGATGAAGTTTTCGCCCACGCCCAGCCCGACAGCCACGCCCCCGGCATTGCCGATCCGCACCGCCACGATCCGGTCAGGATGATACTTGCTCAGCACAACGATTGCATGAGCGCCGGTCAGCAGGCTGACGGCCCTCCGAGTCGCCTCAGCCAGGTCGCCGTTTGCGCCGTTGTGGGCGAAACGTTCGATCAACTGCACAATGACTTCAGTATCGGTATCGGACTGGAAGCTGATGCCTTCAGCCACCAGTTCTGCCCGCAGTTCGCGGTAGTTTTCCACAATGCCGTTATGGACGACGACAAAATCGCCGCCCATGCTGATATGGGGATGGGCGTTGCGTTCCGCCGGGATGCCGTGTGTCGCCCAGCGGGTATGCCCGATGCCAACCTGCCCGCTGACCGGACTTTCGTAGAGGCGCTGGCGCAGATTCGCGAGTTTACCCACGTCGCGCCGAATATGGATTGCACCGCCGTTGATGACGGCCACGCCAGCCGAATCGTAACCCCGGTATTCGAGGCGCTGCAAGCCATCCACCACAATCGGCGCAGCATCCTGCGCCCCGATATAACCAACAATACCGCACATTGTAAGGAGTCCTCCGTTTTGAATGGATGTAGGCACAATCCAGCCACACCGCGCCCGCGCAGCCAGACTGCCAGGAATCGCGCTTGAGCAGCCCTCAAGCCGGTACCCTGTCCACTTGCTCCCCGCCTGTCACAACAGTTACCCGCTGGATTTCCGGTTTGCTTTAGTTGTAGGAGGAATTGAGACCAGGGACGGTGGAAACGCCCCGGCGGCACCCGCTGATCTTTCGCTTTTCTCCCCGTGTCGGGGATTAGTCTCACCGTGAGGTGAGCAACCGCCACCGCGTCACCCTACATATAGAACATAGGGCCATGCGCTATCTTTCCTCCGGTTGTGTGCGCGGCAGTTCTCCTTTGTGTAAATCGACATTAGCGCCATTATAGATGGAAAAGATGCGTTTTGACCAGCCTGCTATGCGGGAATATAGTTGATTTCAGAAGGAATTTACGGATGTAACCATCTGGCATGGCTATCTGGGGTCGGGATTTTCGCTTGAGCGTTGAAAATGGCGTATCATATGAAGGACGGCAACGGGAAAGCCATAGGTCGAATTCCTGACCAGCATATCTGTGAATTTCACTCACAGTGACCTGGCGCATCACCTGCAAGATGCGGGTCATGATTATGATGTGGTCACTGACTACGGGATGAGTATCCGTAAGAAACGGACGGCACTGTATATTTGGGAACCATGACAAGCTGTTCCCGCTCTGAAATTCATTTGAAGCGAAAATCCTTGTTCATTTTCATTATTTCTTATAGGGGGGAACTATGCCAGAACCAGCCGCGATCAGACATGAGAAGCCCTTAGCAACACCACCGCCGGATCATAAGCCCGAAACAATCCATATTTTGATCACGCAATGCCTGCAAAACGCCTTTTTCCTGGCTGAAAAAGGCCGCCTGTGTTTACCGGAACTGACCGTTAAACAAATGCTCGTTGGTACGAATTCCGATACGGAAGATACATCCCCTGACCCAAATCGCCGCATCTATCCGAAAGACAAGCTGCAAAAGGGTCCCTTGTATACATTTCTGGATACACTTATCAGCAATGTGTCCAAAGATCGCGAACTATATGTGCTGCACTTACGGGATTGGCATACGCCGTCACCGCGCTACGATGCCGAACGGCGGCTCTACGGCGGACATTGTGAAGCGGGCACCTGGGAGGCCGAACCACTGGCCGGCTACGAAAAATTCCTGATGCCCTGGGGAAACGACAACGACCAGGCGCAGTCAGCGCAATCCCTTAAAGGCTATCGCCAGACCAACGAAAATGGCGGCAAAATCATCTACTATGACGTGCGTTCTGATTCGGTGTTTGATTTCAAGGAACCGGTTGCTTCCGAACTCTACGACGTCTATCAGAGGGCTTTGGCACAGCGTAGGGAACAAGGGGACAGAGCGGCTAAAATTGATGTGGACGAACAGTGTGGCGATTATTACGCCGATACTTTTCTGGAAGCCATTCTGGATCAGGTGATTAAGGATAAGCAACGGAAAAACAGACGCGCAGGCCGCGAAACTTTAGTCTATGTTACGGTGATTGGTGTTTATACCGACATTAAAATAAGGACGTTAATCAATGGCCTTCGCACCCGCTATGAAACTGACGGGCTGTTGGTTTCCGATGTGTTGACTGCTTCGCCGGATATTGAGCGTTCGCTGGCGGCTTATGACTTCTTCGATAAGGTTCTGAACGTTGAAGTGGTTCACAGCCTGACGGAACTGCTGCGCCCAATGCTGCCTAATCAAGACGTGATGGTTGATGAGAGTATCATCAAGGGGCTGCCGAATTTCCGAGATTACAAGACCTTTTTCCTGGATAAACAGACGGTCCTGGCCTCGCAAGATAACAAACTGCTGGATTACCTGGAATTGACCCAAAAACGCAGCGGTGAAGTCTATACCCAGATTTACAAAGCAAACTGGTGGTTATTATGGATGGGGCGTCTCTTTCTGTTTGTCGCATTGCTCCTGGTGGTTCTTCAGGTGGGCGTGAAAGAAGTTGTGATACCAACCGAGGTCTGGGTGCTGACAGGCGGTTTATCCATTGCCCAATTGCTGACGAGCTTCTTTCTGATCCCGATGGCGCAAATGCGGAATAATGTTAATGCCCTGGTACGGCTGCAAAACTACCTGGAAACCTACAGCACCATATCATCGCTGCTACGCTTCCATATGACACGCGCCAATCAGTTGAATCCGCAGGATACGGCGCGGTCTACTGAGGAGTTGACCTTAGTCGAAAAGCAAATGACCATCATCCAAAATGCAGCTCAGAAAATGTCGGATACCTTTAGCGATATTCCGGTCAAAGATCCAAATTAACCGATCAGATTGCTATAATCTGGCCTGATTTATGAGCAGGGAACACACTGAGAAGGAAGCAGCCTATGGTCAACTATCGCATCGTCGTTCGACGCGGCCCTCAACCCAATGCGGCATACGATCTGAACCAGGATGTCATCATGCTGGGACGCGACATCACCAATGACATCCTCATCAACGATGTAGAGGTTTCACGCCACCATCTGCGTTTTTCTCGCAGCCTGAACGGCTATATGGTAGAAGACCTGGGCAGTACCAATGGCACATTTGTGAATGGGCGGCGGGTGACCGGCGCTATGGAAATCCATGCGGGCGATATGATCGGGTTGGGCGAGACGGTGACGTTGCAGGTGGAAGTTCTGGAACATGCCCGACCAACTACGCCGGTGCGCCGGATGGCAGCGGATTCACCAGAACTTTCTCAGGAGACGCTCTCGGCAGATGCGGTTTCAGAGATAAGGTATACGCCTGCTCCTACCATCCACCCGGCAAGAGCCACCGGGGAGGCACTGCGTATCTTCATCAGCTACCGGAAAACCAACCGGAACCGGGTGGATGCCATCGCGCAGGTGTTGCATGACATGGGGCATACCGTCACCTTTGACCAGGATATTCTCCAGGGGCAGCACTGGTGGAACGTCATTATTGAGCAGATTCAACAGGCCGACCTGATTATCGCCATGCTTTCCCCGGCGTATCTCCAGTCTGAGCCGTGCCACCTGGAATACACGTATGCAGCGGCGTTGAACAAGCGGGTGCTGCCGATACAGATTGAGCCGATCAATTACCGCCAGATGCCAGTAGAATTACAGAAAATTCAGTTGGTGGATTTTAAGCAGCAGAATAACGCCGCGATTGAGCGCCTCAGTACGGCCCTTTCGATTTTGCCGCCAGCCATGCCACTGCCCGCTGTGATGCCGCGTGTGCCGGAAGCGCCTATCCCGGAGATCAGTAAACTCAAGGATGAGATTATCAACCTGACGATTCAGATCAGTGCTGACCGGCAGCGGTTGATTGCGATGCGGCTGTACGAGATGATGCGCGGCCAGAACGCTGACGACGCGACGATGGCGCGGGAACTGCTGGGGGCTATGCTCAAACGCCCTGACATTACGTTTTCAACCGGGCAGATGATCCAGGACTGGCTGAATGCCGGACGCCCCTGGTGGAAGCGCCTGGGTGGGTGAGGAAGTCGCTCAACTCCTCAGTTCTCAGTTGAAAACATTGTACAATGGGTGTGAGCGGGGAGTAGGATGAACGAATATGAGCGCACTCGAACAAGAAGTTATCGCAAAATTCTACCAATTGGATAGCGATGCACAGCAGCGTGTACGTGACCTCATCAGCCGGGAAACTAACCAGGCTAACGCATCTGAGTTCGATTATGACGCATGGTTTCAGGTCGTCGAAAAGCTGCGCAAAGAAATCCGCGCCAGCCACGGCGACAATTTGCCCCCTATGGATGTCGTGAGTATTCCGCGTGACATTCGAGACGGTGAAGACGAATGACGGTTGTCATTGATGCCAATATCCTTATTGCATCTGGGTTATCCGATGAGCCTCTGAACTCCCAGATGCACAGTATATGGCATTAGCACAGAGACTATCTTGTGAATTCTGGACGGCTGATGAGCGGATGTTCAATGCAGTGAAAGCCGATTTCCCCTATATCCGCTGGCTAGGTAACTGGAGGGGTACTGCATAAAGTGTCGTCTGATTCCTGTCAAAATTAATCTATAAGGGCTTCCCCCATGCAATCCATCCGAGTCGCGTTGATACAACTGTCCTGGTTAGGCAGCATCGCCGCCATGCAAGCACAGTACCGCACAATGGTCACGGAGGCGGCAGAACGGGGCGCGGCGCTCGTCTGCCTGCCGGAACTTTCGCTCAATCCATACTTTCCCGGCACGCGGGATAAAGCCGGTTTCCAGTGGGCGGAACGGCTTCCGGGAGGCGTATCGGATCGCTTCTTCAGCCAACTGGCGCAGCAGCATGGCGTGACGCTGGTGGGCAGCCTCTTCGAGTGGGCGGCGGATGGTCACTATTACGACACGGCGACGGTTCACGGCCCGGATGGTCACTTAATCGGGACGACGCGCAAAGTGCATATCCCGTCCGGCGTAGGCTACCACGAAACTGACTTCTTTGAGGGCTGGCACGAGTACCCGGTGCTGGATGCCGGCGCGCTGCGGTTGGCCGTCCCAACGTGCTATGACCAGTGGTTCCCCGAACTGGCGCGGATTTACGCTCTGAACGGCGCGGAGTTTATTTTCTACCCTACCGCTATCGGGAGCGAACCCAACGCCCCGGAAGTTGATTCTCAGCCCGCCTGGGAGACAGTCATGCGCGGCCACGCCATCGCCAACGGCGTGTTCATCGCGGCGGCCAACCGCGTAGGTGAGGAAAACGGTGTGCGCTTCTATGGCAGCAGTTTTGTGTGCGATCCCTCCGGGAAAATTTTGGCACAGGCCGGGCGCGACACCACCGAAGTTATCACCGCCGACCTGGACGTGGCTGTATTCAACCAGTGGCGCGACCTGTTCCCGCTGCTGCACCAGCGCCGCCCGGTCACTTACGGGCGTATCGGGGAAACGTGGGATGGCGCACGCCCGGCGTGGCTGGGGCACGGAGAATAACCTGACTTGCTCACTCGGCCTGCCCTGGCCTGAATGCAATCCTGGTTTGAATAGGTTATAATTTCATCATAATTGTAGTTGAAGCAAGTGACCAGGAGGCTCCATGCCTGCGATATTGACGAATGACCGCTTTCGTATGGAAGTATCCGTCGCCGGGTACGAATTTCCTGATGAAGGCGCGGATATTTACGATGCGAACTGGCTGCTGATCCGGGTGCGGTTAAAGCTGGTTTACGGCGCCTGGACGTGGCAGGTCGAGGATGCCGGGGCGCTCACCTGGGAATTGGCTGACGCTGTGCAGTGGCTGCGGGCGCTGGCAGCGGGGGAGCCTGTTGAACAGGAATGGTGTGGGTTCTCCGAGCCGGACATCCGTTTTGAGACGATTCGGAACACGGAAGGAGAACTGGTCGGCCTGACCATTCAGTTGATGGACGAATTCCAGCCGCCCACCAAAGTGTTGATGCCCCGAGAGAACAACATCGTCACGCTGCGCTTTCACACGCCGCCCGATGTGCTGCTGGCGCTGGCGGAACGACTGGAAAAACAACTCGTGAAATTCCCGCAGCGCGGCGAACGCCCGGCAATATCCCAGGCACAGCACCCGTAATCCGTCGAATTCTGTACAAGGTAGAACGCTATGCGCCTGGTGACCATCGCGCTCGGCTGGACGGCGGGCATTTTGCTGGCGGCGAATTCCACCAATCGCCCCACATTGATCTGGCTAGGACTGGTGATTCTGGGGGGCGCTGCTTTGTGGCTGGCGTGGCCGGATGTCCCCTGGCGGCGCGGGACGCTGGCGCTGCTGGCTTTTACGCTGGGCGGCCTGCGCTTTTCGTTTGTCCCCGTGACCAGCGATATTGCCAACTACAACAACCTGGGTGGCCTGACGATTGAAGGGGTTGTCGCCGCCGAGCCGGATACCCGTGATGATCGGATTCAATTCCAGCTTGCTGCTGAAACGATCACACGGGGCGGGCAGACTGTCCCAACAGATGGTCTGGTGCTGGTGCAAGCGCCCCGCGTGACAGCGGTGCGCTATGGAGATCGGGTAACGGCTACCGGACTCCTGAGTCTTCCTGCTGAGTTCGATACATTTTCGTATGCTGACTACCTGGGGCGAAGCGGCGTTTTCAGTATCATGCGGAATGCTGCGGTGGAAACTGTCTCTGGCGGTCATGGCAATCTGATCACCATGGCGCTGCTCGACCTGAAAACGCAGGCCGCCGGTTGGATCGCACGTAGTCTGCCGGAACCAGGGGCAGGGCTGCTCACGGGCATTCTTCTGGGGGACGAAAGCGGTATCGCGCCGGAGGTGGCCGATTCCTTCAGCAAAGTGGGTGCGTCGCACATCATCGCCATCAGCGGGTTTAATATGGCAGTCGTCAGCGGCGTGCTGCTGGGTATGTTGGAACGCTTCCGCGCCTCGCGCCGGTGGAGCGCCATTATTGCCGTGAGCGTGCTGATCGCGTATACACTGTTTGTGGGGGCGAACGCCGCTGTAGTGCGGGCGGCCATTATGAGCAGTATGCTGGTGATCGGAAGCCTGCTGCGCCGCAAGACCTATGTTCCGGCATCGCTGGCCTTTGTCGCTATCCTGATGTCGCTGCAAAATCCTACTGTCCTCTGGGACATCAGTTTTCAGTTGAGTTTTTTCGCTACCTTAGGGCTGGCGTTATTTGTAGACCCGATTTCGCGCTGGTTTAACCGCCTGCTGGCGCGGCTGTTGGGGCGTGGCGCGGCGACCCGGGTGGGCGATTTCCTGGCTGAACCGCTGGTGGTTACATTGGCGGCCCAGGTGACAACCCTGCCGCTGATTGTGCTGTACTTCGGACGGCTGTCGCTGGTATCGCTGGTTGTGAACCTGCTCGTTATCCCGGCACAGTCATACTTGTTCATCATTGGGCTGTTGGCGACCATTATCGCCTTCCTCGTGCCGCCGCTGGCGCAAATCCTGTACTGGATGACGCTGGTATTGCTGGCGTGGACTATTGGCATCGTGCGCCTTTTCGCCCAGATGCCTTTTGCTGATGTGGAATTCCACGTTGACCCGCGATTGATCGCGCTGTTTTTTCTGATAATGATAGGAGGGGCGCTGATGTACGCCACGAAACCGACCTGGGCGCGGCGGTTGGCCCGGATGCTGCTCCAGCGGGCTGTCGTGACAGCGGCGGCGCTGGTATCGCTGGCAATCGCGCTGCTGATGGTGGTGGCAGCACTCAGCCGCCCGGATGGTCAATTGCATGTCTGGTTGCTGGATATGGGGCACAGTAACGCGGTACTGGTACAGACCCCCGGTGGGGCGCATTTGTTGATTGACGGCGGGCATTTTCCTTCGCGGTTGCTCACGGCGCTGGGTGACCGTCTTCCATTCAACGATCTGGAAATTGACGTGATGGTTGTTACCCAGCCCGACGAGGCCGATTACGGCGCTCTCCCGGCGGTGCTGGCTCGCTATGATACCGGCATCGTACTAACGAACGGGCAACCGAACCTGAGCGATGCGTTTCTGGAATTGCAGACCGCACTGAATGGGCGGGATGTTATGACGGTTCGCGCCGGGTACACCCTGGAAACCAGCGACGGCGTGCGATTGGAAGTCCTGCATCCCCAGGCACAGCCCGAACTGGGCGACAGCCTGGACGATTCGGCGGTGGTGCTGCGCTTGATATACGGGGATGTGTCGTTTCTCGTCACGGGCGACCTGAGCCGGGAGGGACAGGCGGCGCTGCTCGAATCCGGGGAATGGCCGCTGGCAACAGTCTTACAGCTTCCCCGGCACGGCGCGGCGCGTTCATTGGATGAAGCCTTTCTCAGCGCAGTACAGCCGCAGGTCGTCGTGCTGCAAAATGACCCGGCCAACCGGCGCGGCGACCCGGATGGCGACACGCTCGCCCTGCTGGGGGATACGCCGCTGTTCCGCACCGACGATGAACGTAACAGGCCACACACGCTGCACCTGTATACAGATGGCAGCGAACTATGGGTGGTGAACGAGTGACCCCACGATTGTTTATCGCTTCCGGCATTTTTCACCCCGAATCGGGCGGCCCGGCGACATATCTCTATGAACTGCTGCCGCAACTCCAGCAGCGAGGCTGGGACATTCAGGCACTCGCGTATGGTTCTGGTACGGTGGATGCTTACCCGTACCCGCTGCGCCGCATCCCGCGCCGGGCGCTGCCGCTGCGCCTGCTGGACTATGCCCGCGCTGCCCGTCCGCTGCTGGCGTGGGCTGACGTAGCGTATATTCACACATTGGGGCTGCCGCTCGTTGGCCGCCGGGTGCCGCGTATCCTCAAAATTGTGGGAGATCAGGCCTGGGAGCGTTCGGTGCGTAAAGGGTGGATAGCGCCCACCACCGACATTGACGCCTTTCAGACGACCCGCTACAACCTGGTCGTCAGCGCCCAGCAGGCCGCCCGTTCCCGCGAGGTACAGGGGATGGACGGTGTGGTAGTCCCTAGCGAGTACCTAAAACAGATGGTGGTCGGGTGGGGTGTCGCGCAAGAAAAAGTGCATGTCATCTATAATGCGCTGCCACCGGAAGAGACAGCAAGGGGTTCAAACCCCTTGTCCAGCACAAGTCAATCTGCCGTTTCGCAGGCCACGGCGCGTGCTGAACTTGGATTGCCCGACGCGCCCCTGCTGCTGACCGCCGCCCGACTGACTCCCTGGAAAGGCGTCAACTACCTGATTACTGCCCTTTCGCGGTTGCCGGATGTCCGTCTGCTGGTAGCGGGGGAGGGTGAGACGCGCCCGGCGCTTGAAGCCCAGGCGGGGGAGTTGGGCGTAGCGGAGAGAGTGATATTCCTGGGACGAGTGCCGCGTGACCGGATGTCCCTCTATATGAAAGCCGCCGATTATCTGGCACTGTATTCCGGCTACGAAGGGCTGTCACACACTTTGCTAGAGAGCCTGCGCGCCGGGACTCCGGTCATCGCCAGCGACAAGGGCGGCAATCCCGAAGTGGTGCAGCACAGTGTCAACGGACTGCTCGTGCCGTATGTGGATATAGATGCACTGACCCAGGTACTGCGGGACGCCTTCGAGCCTGGTAAACGGGCGGCGCTGGCGGCCAACGCCCAGGTGGGTATGGAGCGTTTCGATTTTGCCAGTATGGTCGCGCAGGTGGATGCGCTGCTGCGGGGGTACTGCTAAGCCATTATCAGCCCGCTGTGCCGGGTTCGCCTGTGAACGTGCCAACATGCTCCAGTGTGGCTCACCTGCCTTAGAGCTTCTTGTCACTTATAGCCGGTCTTCCGGCAGTCGCCCTGCTTTTAAAGCCGCCACCTGTGCTGGTGTAAATGGGGGGTCGAAAAGGGCAGGCCATTCATGGTAACAACGAAACAGGTCGGCGATATAGTGCAGCCTGTCCGGCAGGCGCGACCAATCCACCGCGCCTGTATCTCGTGTGCTGTCGGGTGTAGTGTCTATCTGGTCAAGCAAGGCACGCAGGTCAGGCAGTGCGATCTGCTGAAGTGACACGGGAAACTCCCCCGGCACATCATGCCCCAACCGCAGCAGGGTGCCGGGAAAACTGATCGTCATCATATACTCGGTAATCAACAGATGCGCCCGCCGCCGCGCCTCAATCACGAGAGCATCCAGCACCTGGTCGAATGGGCTGGGCCGGCGGAATAATCGCAGCAAGAACAGCCGAATCCGCGCCGTCCAGCCTCGATTGGGAAAGAGTGCCTTGATGACCCGCAGCCGGAATGGCTGTGGGTCTACGAATGCGGCGTCCATCGCCTCCAGGATTTCCGGCTGCAAGCGAGTTTGCTCATGAAAGCCGATCTCGATGTTAGCGAGCAGCAGGAGTTCTGACTGTGTTTTAGGGTCAGTTTCAAACAAGGCGCGATAGTAACTGGTGAAGGCCTGCCGGAGATATTCTTGTCCATCGGGTGGGTTGCCAGGGCGTAATTTGCCGCAGAACTGTGCGATTGTTGCGGAGTCATATGTCATGTCATGCAGACATTCCGCACAGAAATCAGCGAATACGCGGGCGATTTCCTCGTACACCTTCTTATTACCACGCCCTACCGCGTCACTGGCGCGATCAAACGCTGCCAACGGATTCAGCACTTCCGCCAGTGTTTCCTGAATCTCATCCTCTGGGAGGGAAGAGCCGAAAGCGCGGGTTGTTGCTGCGGCATCCGGCAATGACTGTACTGACGGTGCGGCGCGGAGCAGGTTTTCCAGCGTGCGGGCCAGGTCTTCTTTGCGGATCGTTTGCCCAGCCTGTTTGGAAGCCCAGGTTGCGAACGCGCACCAATTAGCCTGGACACCCGTGCGGGTGGTCAGGGCTGCGGCCAATTCGTGGTAACACTGGGTGATCTGCAAATTCCGGATTACCGGGTCAGGAAGTGCGGTAATCCGGTCAACTTCCGCAACAGTGGGAACGCGGTTAATTTCTGGAAGAGCGGTCATGATTCGTTCGCTTCCACATCGTCTGGCACGGATAGACGGTGTTTACGACCGGGGTGGCAGACGCCCGACATTATAGCCGAGGTGCGCCAGTGCTTTGGCCGCTGCTTCTGCGATAGTCGTATCACCCTCGAAACGCCGGGCGTGGTCATCCTGCAAGGGGAGCAGGTATTCCACCGCCCGCCTGTCGCCCAATTGCTCCAGTGCCAGAATCGCACTGCGCCGCACCAGCACATCTTTTGACCCCAGTGGCTCGACAATCAGGTCAAAGCGGTCGTGTCCGAGCTTTGTCAGCGCATAGGCGGCCCATACTTTGAGCTGGGGGTTATTTTCTTTGAGTAATGGCAGAATGTACGGTACAGCGCTGTTGTCACCAATCGCGCCCAGAGCATTCGCCGCCGCCCCGCGCACACCTACATGCTCATCTCGCAAGGCATCTATCAGCGGTTCAATTGCCCGTGCGTCGCCCACCCGTCCCAGCAAATAGGCGATAAACTGGCGCAATTGCACATCCTCACTTTGCAGCAGGCGTATCGCACCTTCAATATCGGGTGTTCCATTTTCTGGCGTGTTATTTGGTGGCAGGGGAGGCGTCATTCGGGGCTGTCCCCGTGTCTGTTTGCGCTGACCATTGCTCGCAACCGTGCCGCCGCTGTCGGTTCAGCCAGTACCTGTTCGCAGATCAACATTGCATGGACATCCAGCGCCAGAATGGTTGCCACATCATCCAGGGTTTTGAGGCCGTCGGTGACCATCACCCGGATATGGGAGGGGATCATTGCCCGCAGCCGCGCGATGAGGGTCGGGTCGTAGGTGTCGGTATGGGGGTTGTAGCTGCTCAGACCGATAACATACGGACTGAGTGATAGAGCGTGCTTGAGTTCGTCTTCGTCGTGTACCTGGACAATCGCCGTCATTCGGTTGCGATGCGTAGCGGAAACCAGTGCCCGAAGCTGTCCGGGTTCAAGTATCGTAGCGGAAAGCAGCAGCGCGGAAACCCCGGCGGCGCGTACTTCGACAATCTGGTATTCATCCAGAATATAATCCTCGCTAATGACCGGGATGTTTACCGCCCGCGAGACAAGGACGAGATCATCTAATCCGCCCTCGTAAATCGTCGCATCGGTGAAGAGCGCAACCGCATCCAGCCCAGCCTGGGCATAACGCAGTGCCAACCCAACCGGGTCATAGTTTTCTCCCAACCTGTCCGTCTGTGGGAGCTTGTATCTGATTTGCCCAATCATCATCACGGGCGAATCCTGGCTGACATTGCTCAAAACCGGATGAGGTCGTTTTTGCATACTTGCCAACGCCCGCACCGCTTCAATCGGCGTTTTTGCCATCCGTTCCTTTAAGTACTGCCGCTTCGCCGCGATAATTGTTTCGACCTGAGGTTCAAGTTCCTTTGTTGCCATACATCATCCGCAGCCGACCCCTTGCGGGTGAGGGCTGCCGTCGGCTCCTTTACCGTGTTTTGTGTGTAAATGATGGCCTACAACACTATGCTACCACATGCCATCATCCTTAATATGATAATGCTTGTTTTTTAACCTTTCTTATTCTAATGCTTTTCCCGGCTTTTGTGTGTATTTTTGCGCTGGTATCTGGTTTGTCTTTCGTTTAATTGCGGGTCTTGTGCTAAACTGATAACGGTTATTGTGGCGCGCAGGCCGGTGCAATAGCCTATTGCAGCCCTTATCATAATACGGTTGGCCGGATGGAGGCACAGGGCGCATGTCTCCGACTGTGTAAGCCTTAAGAACATCGTGCAGACCAACCCATTAAAGGATAGACCCGTTTTGGAACTCTCACACGACCAGGTACGCGATATTGCCGAACTCGCAAAATTGAACTTGACCGAGGACGAGGTGGCATTGTATGCCGAGCAGCTTTCCCATATTTTGCAGTATTTCGAGCGTTTGCAGGCCCTGGATACATCCGAGATCGAACCCACTGCTTCGGTACTTCCGCTGAGAAATGTTTTTCGCCTGGATGAGGCCGGTGTGCCACTACCGCCGGAAGCGGTAATCGCCAATGCTACCGATACTGAGGATAACCAGTTTCGTGTCAGTGCGGTTCTGGGAGATGCCTGACCGCTGGACTTGAGCCGCATCTTGTTTTCAGGATATCGTTGTATCTGATAGGTGAATTGATGGCAAACAAACGCTTACTGATAATCGAAGATGATTATGATGTCGCTGAAATGCTGGTGATGTATTTTATGTCGCATCAGTATGAAGTCCACCACGCGGATTCCGGGGAACTGGGCGTGGAGTTAGCGCGGATGAAATTCCCACAGCTTATTCTGCTGGATGTAATGATGCCTGATATTGATGGTTACGAAACCTGCCTGCGTATCCGCAATATGGCGCTCACAAAGTACATTCCGATCATCTTCCTGACCCAGCGTGACGAGCGGGCTAACAAGGTGAAAGGGCTGGAACTGGGCGCGGACGACTATGTAACCAAGCCGTTTGATATTGACGAGCTGCGCCTGCGGGTGCAAGCCGCCATCCGCCGCGCTACCCGCGAGAGTCTTCACGAACCGCGTACTGGTTTGCCCACCGGGCCGCTGGTACAGGAAGAAATCATCCGTCATCAAATGCTGGATAAATCCTTTCATCTCGTCAACCTGGGACTGAACAACTTTTCGGCCTACAGTGATGTGTATGGTTTTGTCGCGGCGAATGAGGTCTTCGGATTTGCAGCACATACGATCCAGCAAACCCTGGCTCAGCAAGGTTCTGCCAACGATTTTGTGGGGGTGGTGGACGATCATTTCGTGTTGATAACTTATGCAAGTGATCCTGATAAACTGATTGATACGATCAACGAACAGTTTATCGAGGGTGTGAAGCCCTTCTACTCGTTTGCAGATATTGAACGGGGTGGTCTGCTGCTGAACGCCGATACCAGCGAGGAGCAGTTTTACACACTGATGACGCTGGCGCCCCTGGACGCGCCGGTTTAGTCAGCAAGGGCTGTTCACATGGCAATTCGCAAGCCGCGTTTACTGTTTCAGGCAACAATTAATCGCCGTCTGTATTTTCGGCGCTTTGTCTGGTCGCTGCTGGCATCGGTGGCGGCGCTGGCGGCCTTCTTCATTCTGGATTCCCCGGCGGGGCGTAGTGTTGCCGATGCTCAGTTGGGCAACATCGGGCGTATTGTGAGCCTGGTTGGGGCGCTGCTTTTTGGGCTGCGGGCATTGGTCAACCTGTGGTATGGCCTGCGCCGTCAGACGGAAAACCTGCGTTTTTATGACCGGGGGTTTATTTGGCGACGAGGGCAAGCAGAACATAAGTACAAGTGGTCGCACCTGAACAGCTACCGGGAGCGGGGTGGCGGGGTGTATCTGGGCAAAAGACCACTGGTTCAGTGGGGTGGCTGCCGCTTTGCGATGCTGGATAAGCGGGTCTTTGCTGTAACCGGCAAGTATGGCAACCTGCGCGAGTTCAAGCAGGTGGTCCGTCGTTATCCGGCGCATGTCACCGGGATTCGCATGGGGCAGGCACTGCGGAAGGAAGAACCTGTCCGGCTGCATCCCCGGCTGACGGTCTGGCCGGGCGGAATTGAAGTGGGTAAGCACGAGGTTCCCTGGTCGGAAGTCGAAGTCAGCCTCAAACGGGGGCGGCTGGTGATTTTCCAGAAGAATGCGAAAGGGCAGTTCAAACCGCTGAAGAGTTACCGTGCCAGCCGGGTTGATAACGTTGGCGGTTTCCTGGAAGTTGCTCGCGCCACGATCCCAACTCACCAGCGCAGCCGGTTTTCTCAACGGGACTCATAATCGTACTATTACTTGTGGAAATTATGATAATGTAGTGTAAAGTTAGTTAAAACAGTGTGGCGTTTTGAATTTATTAATTGTGAGTCGTCCTGTTCCCCGCGTAACCGGGCCGGATTGCGCGGAAACTCCTCTGGAAAACTGCATTGAAATCAGTATGACTTCAGCGGAAAATTAGCCGTAGACACATGTGGCTGATATTGGTATACTAATCACTCTTAGGCAAAACATAAGGGTAATTTAATCATGCGTGTTTCAGCATCTGTCAAACCACGCTGCCCGAAATGTCGTGTCATTAAGCGACATGGGCGTGTGATGGTCATCTGTGAAAACCCGAAACACAAACAGCGTCAGGGCTAATGCGGCACCTGGAGGATATTCATGGCGCGTATTGAAGGGGTAGATTTACCCCGTGACAAACGAGTAGAAGTGGCTCTGACCTACATTTATGGTATTGGTCGCTCGACAAGCCGGAAGATACTGGATGTATCGGGGGTAAACCCGGATACCCGTGTGCGCAACCTCTCGGAGGATGAAGTGCAGCGTCTGCGTGACGCGATTGGCGCTTATACAACCGAAGGTGATTTGCGCCGGATGATTCAGTTGAATATCAAACGGCTTTCGGAAATCGGCAGTTACCGGGGGCTGCGGCATCGTCGCAGTTTGCCGGCCCGCGGCCAGCGCACCCGTACCAATGCACGTACCCGGCGTGGCCCGCGTAAGACGGTGCCAGGGCGTGGCCGTCGGCGTGGCGCTACCAAGAAGTAGTGTCATCCGCCAACAGGCATTGTGGGTTAATCGTATAGTTTCGTACTGAGGATGCGCCCTGTTGAATCTGGCAGGGCGCGTTTTCCCGCAAGAACACCGCTACCGGTGAAGCATAACTAGGTATAAAGAGGGACTATGGCACGTCAAAAGAAAGCTGCCGGTGGCCGCCGCGCAGCCAAGAAAGTTGTCAAGAACATTCCCTACGGGCAGGCGCATATCCACGCCACCTTTAACAATACAATTGTGTCTATGACCGACCAGTTGGGGAATGTGGTGGCCTGGGCCAGCGCCGGGACATCGGGCTTCAAGGGCAGCCGTAAAAGCACGCCCTACGCAGCTCGTATGGCCGCTCAAACGGCGTCGGAGCAGGCGCAGACGCACGGGATGCAAGAGGTGGACATTTTTGTTAAGGGTCCCGGCCCAGGACGTGAGGCGGCAATTCGCGCCATTCAGTCCAGTGGCGTCAAAGTGCGTTCGATCACCGATGTGACTCCTGTTCCCCATAACGGGGTGCGCCCCCGCAAGCGCCGTCGTGTTTAAGTGTTCGTTTGGCCTGGCTTGCCTGGCTTATCCATCACGACAGTAGACCCGGAGGATTGAGCATTGGTTCTGAATAATATGGTGCTGCCGCATCGTGTCGAAGGTGAAGCGACCTCGCGTAACTATGGGCGTTTTATCCTAAGTCCGCTGGAAAGTGGCTATGGGTTGACGCTTGGCACGGCTTTACGCCGTGTGCTGCTCTCGTCTCTGCCGGGTACGGCAATTACGAGTATGCGTGTTTCCGATGTTCATCACGAGTTTTCCTCGATCCCTGGTGTGCGCGAGGATATGACCCAACTCATTTTGCAGGTGAAGCAGATTTGCCTGGAAATGGTGGGGAGCGGTGACTTCGCGACGCCCCGACTGCGGCTTGAACACCGTGGCGAAGGGACAGTGACTGCGGCGGACATTATCTGCCCGCCAGAAGTCAATATTGTGAATACCGACCTCTATTTGTTCACGGCGGATTCGCCTGATACACATTTAGAGATCGAATTTGAGGTGCAGATGGGACGCGGCTACAGCCCGGCGGAAGAGCGCGGGCGGTTGCCGATTGGCGAGCTGCCGATTGACGCGATCTTCAGCCCGATTCGCCGGGTGAACTTCGAGGTCGAAAGCGCACGTGTTCACCAGCGCACCAATTACGACAAGCTGATTCTCGAAATCTGGACGGACGGCACAATCCGACCGGAAGACGCGCTGGCACAGGCGGCCCAGATTCTGATGAAGCATCTCCAGCCGATTGCCGGGGTGCAGGATATTTTCTCAATGCCGATGGAACCATCACCGGTTGAGGAAGAAACCCTGCGTCCCCATGCCAATGAGCTGCACGTGCGGCCTATTGAAGAACTAGACCTGAGCGTGCGCGTGTTTAACTCGCTCAAGCGGACAGGCATCACCACCGTTGGCGATGTCCTTGATATGCTTGACCGGGGGCCGGATGCGATGCTGGCGATCCGCAACTTTGGCGAAAAATCGCTGGACGAACTGGTTGAGCGGCTGCGGGAAAAAGGCTACATGCCGCAAGAAAATGAAGATGACATAAACAAGGCTGACACCATCAGCACCCAGTAGAGGATGTATCATGCGACATCGTGTGGTTGGTAAAAAATTGGGGCGTGACGGCGCACAGCGCAAGGCACTTCGCCTGAGCCTGACGCTGGCCCTGCTGGAACATGAACGGATTGAGACCACCCGTGCCAAAGCTGATTTTGTGCGCGGCCATGTGGAAAAGCTGATTACGCTGGCGAAGCGTGGGCTGGCTCATGAAGACCCGGCGCGGACAGTTCATGCGCGTCGTATCGCCGCGAGCCGTTTGAACAATGACCGTGAAGTGGTACAGAAGCTGTTTGATACACTTGCGCCGCGTTACGAAGAACGCGCCGGTGGCTATACGCGCATCATTAAGGTGGGGCCGCGCAAGGGTGACAACGCTGAAATGGTGCTGCTGGAACTGGTTGACCGCGAAGCCTGAGTATGGCGGTTCGCTGCCGGGCGAAACTGGCTTACGATGGCACCGCCTACCAGGGGTTCCAACGTCAGGCCGGAGGCACCCCGACTATTCAAGGGGCGGTTGAGCAGGCGGTTACAGCCGTTACCGGCCAGCGAGTCACAGTTATCGGGGCTGGGCGGACGGATACCGGTGTTCATGCCAGCGGACAGGTGATAGCTTTTACAGTAGATTGGGCGCACAGTTTGCCTGACTTGCTGAGAGCGATCAACAGCCAGCTCCCTCCCGATATTGCCTTGCAGGATATTCGGGAACAGCCAGGATTTCACCCCCGCTTTGACGCTATCTCGCGGGAATACCAGTACACACTGGTAGAATGCAAGGAACGTCAACCGCTGTTGCGTGACCGTGCGTGGCATATCTGGGGGGAACTGGATGCGGAAGCAATGGGGGCGGCAGCCGCATTCTTAGTCGGATGGCATGATTTTGCAGGGTTTGGCCTCGCGCCACAGGGCAGTAAGACGACGACCCGCAACCTGACCCGTTCCGAGTGGTCACACTGGGATAATGCACTAGGTGAAGGCGTCATCTGGCAGTACACGGTTGAGGCGAACGCTTTTTTAAAACACATGGTACGGCGCATGGTCGGGTTATTAGTGCAGGTGGGTTTGGGTAAACTGAACGCTGCCGAGCTGAAGACGATATTAGACCGGGCGGTATTGTGGGAAGGGCCGGTGGCCCCGCCCCAGGGGTTAGTCTTGACCGCCGTGCGCTATCCGAGCGATACAAGTAACACCGGGTCTTGAGGCCCCATCCATTCTGATGGCTACCAAGACTCCGTATTCAAGACTCAGTACTCGTATGAGGTGGGTGAGACGCCCGCCGGAGGATATGAATTGTGGAACAGAAAACTTTCGTAACCAAGCCACTTGAAGTTGAACGCAAATGGTGGATTGTGGACGCGAAGGGGCAGAACCTGGGGCGTCTCGCCACTCAGATCGCGCCAATTTTGCGTGGCAAACACAAACCGGTTTTTGCGCCCAATCAAGATGTAGGTGACTATGTTATCGTCATCAACTGTGCCGAGATCACCGTGACCGGCAACAAGATGGAAGATAAGCACTATTATCGGCATTCGGGCTATCCTGGTGGAATCAAGTCAATCTCGCTGCGTGACCAACTGGCGAAACATCCGGAGCGCGTGATTGAATTGGCGGTAAAAGGGATGCTGCCCGGCAATGCGCTGGGCCGGAACATGCTGAAGAAACTCAAGGTTTACGCCGGAAGCGACCATCCGCACGCGGCACAGAAGCCCGAAGTCTTAAAGGTTTAGGAAGGGTCTGATTCATGTCTGCACAATATTACGAAGGCATTGGCCGCCGGAAGGCCGCTACCGCCCGTGTGCGTATTTTCCCAGGCGGCACCGGGCATCTCATGATTAACGACAAGGAAGGCAGTGATTATCTGCCGCGCTCCGGTGATGTGGATATCCTGCTGCAACCATTAACCGTGCTGGGCCAGGACAAGCATTTCGATGTCTCGGTGCATGTGAACGGCGGTGGGATTTCCGGCCAGCGGGATGCGATTTTGCTGGGGTTGGCGCGGGCGCTGATCAAGCTCGACCCGGAAGTGAAACCTCAGTTGAAGGAATTTAAATTCCTTACACGCGATCCCCGTGTGAAGGAACGGAAAAAGCCAGGTCTCAAACGCGCCCGCAAAGCACCGACCTACACTAAACGTTAATCTCGCTTTTTCGATAGTACGCAAACAAGGGGCTGCATAATGCCCCTTGTTGTGATTCTGCTCGTTACTTCCCCCACCCAGCCAGGTAAGCGCGGATGGACTGTAGATAGGCGGTGTCCAGATCGCCACCACGCTGCAACTGCCCGGCCAGTTCCAGCATAACGAAGCCGTGCATCAGCGCCAGCAGTCCCCTCAGAGCGGGCAGGCTGTCCGTTTCCCCGGATACTTCCGCCATCAGCGCCTGAAAGGGTATCACCGCTCGTTCCTGTTCGACGGGATCCGGTCGTAATTCGGCAATGGTATTGGTGTATGCCAGGCCATACGTGACCGGATGCTGGTGGGCATACGCCCGGTAGGCAGTGGCAATCCTCATGATGCGCTGCGGCGCATCGCCCGGCGTATCCAGATGCGGTGTGATCGCCGCGAAGAGTCCCTGGAAAGTTGCTTCATTGACCGCTCGCAGCAGCGCGGTTTTGCTATCCACATAGCGGTACAGCGAGGGTGTTTTGACTCCCAGGATTTTCGCCAACTGATTGAGAGAGAGTTGTGCCGTTCCCTCTGATTCGATCAGTTCGCAGGCGGTGGTCAATATCACCTCACGGTTAATCTGGGCGGGGTAGGGCATAAGGAACTCCTAAACATGGTTGAGGTGGGTATCTTTGAAGGCTGTAGGGTACTTTAACCCGTAACCCAGAACTCGATCCAGCCCGATGTGGGCCAGCCAGATGAGAGCGACCGGTGTGAGGCCGCTTGCTCCCGGTAATGCCACGCTCAAAGCCAGTAATGCAGCGGGGATGATAGAGGTATGTACAATGTTGTACGTGTGGCTGCCCAGACGCGGGTTGGCAAGGTATCCCAGCATCCCCAGATCAGGCGTGAATAACAGAATAGCGAACAGCAGGCCATCATAATGCAGGTGAATATATATCCCGACAGCGCCCAGGAAGACGACCATACCTTCCAACCGCAGCAGCAGAGCGGGCAGGCTGAACAACCGCTGATGGGATGAACCCGATAAGGTCGTAGTAACTTGTGTCATGGGCAATACTCCTCAAAGACTAATCCAATTAGTGTTCAAGGTTAATGATATTAGTTTTTGGGATTTTGTCAAGCCTTGTCGAGATTTCATCTATGCTTGAACTGATTCACATGAAATTTTTATCAATATACGTTAAACTTGATGCGGATTTAGGAAATTCACAAGAATCTATATATTCTCAAGGGATGTGTCTATGGAACAAAGCAATTTGATCAATCTACATTACGCTTATATGACGATGGTGCGACATTGGCATGCCCAGTCAGAACCGTATACGGGCGCAGACGCGCTGTTTACTGCGTTGGACAATGGGTGGGATATGGACAATGTTGTGACGTATAAGGAATTCTGGCAGGCCGGAATGCGCCGGATTGTCGTATGTTATTTCACGCTCCGGCGGGATGCCGAAGTTCTCACCATGCCGGTGATCTATAACCCGTATGTCAGCCGTTTGATCCGAACAATGCATGTCGAGACTGTGCGCGTTGAGAACATGGAGAGCAACCGAGCCGACGTTGGCTAAGCTGTTTCCCTCAATTCGGTTGGCTCGTCTCCTCGCCGCCGCTCAATCAACATCCGACATTCATGTATAGCTGTGTTAGTTTTTCCCGGCGTCGCTTGCAAGGGCGAATACTTAGCGACAATAGTATTTCAGGATTAATTTCATTCCGCACAAAGTGCCACTCTGTCCGGTATCTGCCTGACGGTTGCCAGAATTATATATAAGGGGCTTCGATATACCCCTTGTCCTGTTTCCCCATGATTCTTAGAAGGGTTACGTCAATGGCGTAACATTCAGTGCCGAGACGGCGACACGCGGCAGGATGGCCTGGGCGTCATCCAGCGTGGCGAATTCACTGCCAAGTTGTGTAGCGGTGTACATGGCAGCGGCCCCCCCGAGTTCGAGTGCTTTAGCTGACGAATACCGCTTTGACCAGGCTGTGAGGAAACCGGCTAAGAGAGCATCCTCAACGCCATCTTGAGTGCCATTTTCGCTTTCAGCAATATCCACACGCCAAGCGCCTTCTGCCGTGACCAATACCGCTGCCAGTGGGGTTGTCATATCCTGTAAGGTCGTGGTGATTACCTGTTGCACACCGTCTTCACGAAGTTTCTGGCTGCAGAAGAGGATGTCTTCCGGCGTGCGAATCGGGTGGTTGAACAGCGCTTCCATTTCATTCTGAGTAAGCACGACCACATCTGTGCCGACTTCCAATGCTTGTGAAGTCCGGTCAGGATTGCGTCCGGCCAGCACAACCACCGCCCCGGCCTCATGTGCCGCCTGGGATAGCATGGCATAGGTATTGCTGGGCGCGCCAGCCGGCAGGCTGCCCGCCAGCATGAGAACATCATCCGGTTGGATCACGTCAAGCAGCCTGGCGCGGATCGCCTGAATATTCTCTGGTGTACAACCCTCGCCTTCCTCAATGAGGTGGGTTTCGGTCTTATTGCCTGTATCCACGATTGTGACATTACTGCGGGTGCGTCCCGCTTTTGTGACGATCTCTACCGGGAAGCCTTCTTCGGTAATCAATGCCTGGTAAGCCTTGCCGGTGGGGTCATCGCCCAGCATAATCACCGCTGTCGTGCTGCAACCCAGGCGCCGTAGTGCTCGTGTGATGTTCACGCCGCGTCCTGCCGGGTCCAGGCGCGTTGTCTCTGTCGTGCGGTTATGATACCCTATGGAGAGGTAGTGCGTGAGCAGCGTGCGATCCAATGATGGATTTAAAGTCAGGGTGATAATCTTGATTCCCATTAGCCTGCCTCCTGAAAACTTCTCTGTTTATTCGTCTCTATGAAAGGGTGCTGATGTATTGGCAGGATGCCACTGAAACGCTGTTGACAACGCTTGTTGAACAACCCCGCCTCGGATTAATCACAGATATGGACGGCACAATCAGCCCGATTGTATCTGTCCCAAATGCCGCCCAGGTCACGCCCCACAGCAGGGCGATGCTTCAGGTGTTACAGACGCAGTTGGCACTCGTCGCGGTGGTTTCTGGCCGCGCGGTGGCGGATGTGCGCCAGCGCGTTGGGCTGCCGGACCTGGTATACGCCGGTAATCACGGGCTGGAACGCTGGGCGGACAACCAGGTCGTACCGGCACCGGAAGCTGTCCAGTATCGTCCGGCGCTGGAGGCGTCACTAGCGGCTATCACGCCGCATCTGCTGCCAGGAATGCGCCTGGAAGACAAAGGCGCAACCCTCTCAATTCATTACCGCCAGACCGCCGACCCTCAGGCCGCAGCAACTGTTTTCACGCCCTTGCTGGAAGCCATCACCACTCAGCATGGCCTCAAACTGTTTCAGGGACGGATGGTATTTGAACTACGCCCGCCGCTGCATATCCACAAAGGCACGATTTTGCGCCAGTTCGTCACCGAATATCGCCTCTCAGCCGCCGTCTACCTGGGTGATGACACCACCGACGTAGACGCCCTGCAAATGGCCCGCGATCTGCGCGAGCAAAATGAGTGTTATGCGCTCGGCGTGGGCGTAGAGTCCGAGGGAGTTCCCACTGCCGTGCTGGAAACCGCCGACTTGCTGGCCGACGGTGTACCGGGCGTTGAAGCCTTTTTATCCTGGCTGGTGAACGCATCCAGGGCATCCTGAACCTGATTGGCGAACCACTGTTTTGTGCCGCCCATCTCGACATGCTGGCGCATCGCTTCACTGCGTCCCCGCCGTTCGTCAGTGGGCATCATGAGTGCGTTATGCAGCGCCTCCGCCGTGCTGTAAATATCGAAGGGCGACACAACCAGGGCGTGTTCTCCCAACTCGTAGTACACGCCTGCATATTCCGAAAGCACCAGCACCCCATCATGCTGATTGACTAATGCGCCTTCTTTGGCGACCAGGTTCATGCCATCGGCAATCGGATTAACGAGAAGTACATCATAGAGCTGTAGTGCCGCCAACGCCCGCCGGTAGTTGTCGCCAATGATAATGCGTACAGGCTCCCAGAAACCGCTGCCATAATCGGCATTTATCATGCCTGCTTCGGCCATAATTTCGCGCAGGTAATTCTGGTATTCATCTACCTCCATGCGCGAAGGGACGAGCAGCGCCAGCATTTGCACCTGTCCCTGGTGCTCCGGGTAACGTTCCAGCAGGGCACGGTAGGCCAGCAGCCCACGCAGAATGTTCTTACTCGGTTCGACCCGGTCCGTCCGTAGAATAAGCTGGCGGTTATCGGCATAGTTCACGATCTGCGATTTGAACATGCGGGTTTCCGGGTCTTCAAGCAGTTCGCGTACCCGGTCAACTTCAATCGAAATCGGATAGGTTTTGGCCTCGACCACGCGCCCCTGATAGTCAATCGAATCACGACTGCCGCGCGAATGGGCGTGCTGGATATAGAAGCGGCAGGTTTGCACAAAGTTGAAGGCATCGCTGCGTGTCTGAAAGCCGACCCGGTCAGCGGCCAGCAGACTGGTGAGAATCGTCGTCCGCATGAGTTCGGGCAGCATCCGCCAGGCATCTGGCCCCGGCCAGGGGATATGGATGAACGGCTGGATCTGCACCTGATCGCCCAGGCGTTCCCGCAGGAAATGCGGCACCAGGTACAGGTGGTAATCCTGCGGAAAGACGATTACGGGGCGGTCTGACTCTTCAACCGTATCGGCGATGGTATCCGCGAACTGCCGGTTGATGGCGAGATAGCCGTTTTCCCATGCGTCCCAGGTATCCTGAGTAATAACCGGGTTACGCGGCGTATCCCAGAGTTGGTGCTGAATAAACCAGAGCAGCGGGTTGCTGATGATGTTGTAGTATTGTTCGTAGCTATCGGCGGCAGGCTGGATGAGTCGCAGCTTCATATCTTCTACGGTCTGTACCGTATCACCTTGCTGCTGCGCCCAATGATGATCGTCCGGGGTGAGCGCCGCCGCCACCCACAGGACATCATGGTTCTGCGCTAAGGCACTGAGTGCCGTCACCAACCCGCCCGCGCCGCGTTTAATAGAAAAGGTTCTGTTGGTCTGCTCAGTAAAGGTGAATGGGCCGCGATTAGAAGCGATGACAATCAAAGGTGCGTTTGGATCATTCAAGGGATGTATGCTGGATACACCGGTTTGCGGGATCATATGTGTCTCCCCTTGCTTTTTTGCCTGCTGGTGATGTGCTACGGTGATGGTTTCCTGTTAATTTCAAGCGGAAATGGCTCAGCGCGAATCCCGAATCAGCACAGCAAAGCCATCTGCTCCCCGACATCGCTATTATAACAGACAATGTTGGGCGCAGATTTAGAGAGTATTATATCTGTGTAAGAAACAGACCTGATAGCCAGGAAAGACGTGCTGCTGCCCCTTTACCGCGTATACGAGTTGTCATTGAAGATTCCGGTGGGGTGGCAGCCCCGGTTGGCGGCGCGGGCTTCATCTTCCAGCCGTTTGAAGTTGTCAAACTGGGCGGTATCGGGTGGATACGAGACGACTTCGGCGTACCCCTGTTCGACCAGCGCCCGGTTCACGAACAAATCCCCCACATAGACATAGCGCAACAACCGCCCGTACTGGTCGGTTTCGCTGACATCCTTGACCAGCCGCACCGTTTGCCCCTGCACGAACAGGGTGTTGGCCTGCCGTGCCTCGCTGTAACAGGCCTCGTCGCGTTCTGGCGTGTTCATGCCGATGTAGCGCACGCGGTAGGTCTGGCCGTTCATGCTGACATCAATCGTGTCGCCGTCAATGATCTGCGTGACGGTGGCCGTCTCGCCGCCGCTGGGTACGTCGCCTCCGGTTGTGACGCCGGGCAGGGGAGTGGCGGATGGGTCAAAGCCAAAGGTGCAGGCCGCCAGGGCTGCGACCAGGAACAGGGATAGCGCCAGGTGTGCGGGTTTCATGGATGTCGGTTTCCTTGGGGCTGATGTCTTATTCTATATGTGCCGGAACAGGCACTACTATACCAGCGGGAAGGGCGATTGTCAGCCCGTGACCGTCTGCCAGCCGTTGGGGTTGCGCATAGTATAGCGCGGGCGGTTTGTGGTATGCTCGTACTTCGATAGTTTGCTGGAGTGGGGTTGAGCTATGCTGCGCCGTTTCCTTTACCTGTTACTGCTATTCAGCGCGTCTTGCGGGGCATTGAGCGCCCCCACACTGACGCCGACAGACACCCCGACGCATACGCCAACGGTGACACTGACTCCGAGTCCGACACTTTCCCCGACTCCGTTGCCGCCAACGGACACACCGACGGTGACGCCCACCGCGACTGACACGCCGACGAACACGCCACCACCGACGATTACGCCGACACCGTTCAATACGCCGGAGCCAACTGTCGGCTTCGTGTTCGACAACTGGCAGCTTTCCGATGTGCCATCTGATATGGCGCAACGGTTAGCAGGGACGTCGTATATCGCCTTCATTAACCAGAATGACCGTGACGGGGTTGGCGACGTGCGCACGCCGCAGCCTGCCACCAATGTCGAAACACTCTACTACATGCCACCGACCAATTCTGCCGGGCGTGTCGCTATCCTGCAATTGCCGTCCTCTACCGAAAATGAAGTGTATATCTCCGATTCCGGCACATCTATCGCCTACTTTTTGCGTGATTCGGGCGGGCAGAAGACCGGGTTGTATGTGCTTGACCTGATAACCGGGATCAGTGGCCGGATTCTGCCGGTGAACTCGCTGGTGCAGCGTGGGCGGGTGAGCGAACCGGCCTGGTCGCCGGATGGGGCGCGGATGGCGATGGCACTGGCAACCGGCTACGACATGGATATCTTCCTGGCCGGGAAGGATGGCACGGGGTTGAGCAACCTCACCCAGAGTGGCGCCTATGAGTTCTGGCCGTCATGGTCGCCGGATGGGCGCTTCATCGCCTTTGTCTCTGACCGGCTGCGCTGCCCAAGCTGGATTCCGGGGGATGCGGATGCCTGCGACGCCAATACCCAGCCACCGCCCAACGGGGGGAATGTGTTTGTTGTGGAAGTCACTACCGGGCAAACGACGCTGCTTTCTGACCAGTGGGTGACTGAGCCGCCGCGCTGGTTGAATAACGCGGTGGTCACATTTGCCAGCGGCGACCCAACCCTGGGCGACCCGGAACGCACGATCTGGTTTGCCGATGCGACGACGGGGCAGGCACGGCAGGTACGCCTGACGGATGGTTCGGATGGGCCGATTCGCCTTTCGGAAGCCTGGCTGCCGGATGGGAGCGGGGTGCTCTACCAGAATGCGGGAACAACCAGCGCGTTGATCCTGGCGAATGCCAACGGCGCGCCGCTGGCGGTGAATACTGACCTGGTGTTTCCGCGCTTCGGTATGGTCGCAGCCTGGTCGCCGGATGGTTCGCGGGTGGCGATTGGCGGGGTAAATGGTCAGTGCCCTTACGGTGTCACGGTGCTGGATACCAACCTGAATTCTGTCGCCAGGGGGACGCCCCCACCCAGCATGTGCGACCCATCGTATTCACCGGATGGCCGCTTTCTGGTCTTTACCGGCGTGAATCCCAGTATTGATGGGCGGGTAGATGTGTACGTTGCCGGGCAGAATGGCTTCGGCGCGGTCAACATGACCGGCGGTCTACGCGGCACGATCACGCTGCTGGGCTGGATTGGCGGGTAAGCTTACCCCGAACGGAAGACGTATCCTACGCCCGGCTGCGTGTGAATGTAACGCGGACTATCGGGCGTGGGTTCGAGTTTCTTGCGTAAACGGCTGACATTCACCCATAGGTACTGTGTCTCACCCTGATATTCCGGCCCCCAGACTTTTTCGAGCAGCTGCTTGTGTGTCAGCACCTGTCCCTGGTTGACGGCCAGGGTGTGCAGCAGGTCATACTCGATGCGCGTCAGTTCCAGCGGCGCATTATTCAGGTAGACTTCGCGCCGGGCGAAATCCACAAACAGGTTGCCCAGGTCGAGCGGTTCACGTGTGCGATCCGGGATACGTCTCCGCTTAAAGATGACGTTGACGCGCGCCATGAGTTCATCGTCACTTACCGAATCATCTATGTAATCATCGGCACCCAGCAGCAGCGCCCGTACCTTCTCCGGGTCTGACGGATCATCGGCCAGCAGAATAATCGGCACTTCGGTACGTTTGCACAGCCGTTCACAAATATCCAGGCCGTTCGCATCCGGCAAGTTGACATCCAGCAGAATCAGGTCAAGTCGCACGGTGTTCACGTCGCGCAGGGCTTCTTCACCGGATTCGAAGGGGATCAGTTCATAGCCCTGATCGTCCAACTGATCCACCAGGCGGTTGAGCAGGTTCGACTGTTTGCCCACTACCATGATCGTTTGTGGTTGGCGGTCTGTCACGCGCCGTCCGCCTGTAACACGATCCGGGGTACGCGGCAGGGCATCCGGCATTGCTGGAGCAGTTTCCGGCACTGGTGGCGTCACGGGAGCGGGGACTGGACGTGGTGAATGAACAAAGACGGCTTCCCCGGCCACCACCGGCAAAGACAGGGTAAACGTTGTGCCTTTACCGAGTTCGCTTTCCACCCAGATATTGCCCCCGTGCCGCCGGATAATCTGGCGGGTCAGATAGAGACCCAGTCCGGCACCCTCCTCGGTGGCATTGTTGCTCGCCTGATAGAACGGCTCAAAAACCTTCTCCAGTTCTTCGGCAGGAATCCCCATGCCCTGGTCACGAATAACAATGCGTACTTCGTCGCTGCCCTGTCGTTCAATGTTCAGATGTATCGGGGCGCCGCTGGACGAAAACTTGAAGGCATTATGCAGGACGTTCGCCAGAGCCTGTTCCAGCCGTAGATCATCGAACTCCACAAGTGGCAACCGGGCCGGTGATTCCACATGTACCTGGCGGCGCTGGTCTCCGAACAGGCGGGACTCCAGCACATGCTGTACCAGATCATACAGGTCGGCCTCTTCGCGGCTCAGGGATAATCCGGCGATTTCCAGGTGATACATCTCGAGGAAGTTATCCCACAGCCGGCCCAGGTCTTCCACACTTTCTTCGATCTGGCGTAAAAAGCGCGAGCGTTCACGGTGGGTGAAGCGGCTGTGCTGCTCATTGAGCGTTGTAATCAGACCGCGCACCTGGGCATACGGCACGCGAATACGCTCCGACATTTTATCCAACAGGAGCGCCTGCATACTGAACATGCTCTTGAAGCGGGTGTTGCTCCGAATAATGCCAGCCCAGGCCGAAGCCGCGCCCGCTATACCAGGGATGTGTGTAAACTCAATGTGTAAGTCACGGTCCGGGTTGGTGAGCGTAATTTCGACAATCGGGTAATCGTCACTGCCCTGGGGATGTCCGGCCAACACCCGGTCAATTGCGTCTTTGAGCTGGGACTGTACCCAATCCGTATCTTCTGCTTGTTCCGCGATTGCTCTCAGCAGCGTATCGGAGTCTTTATCCAGCACTTCCGATGGGTTGATGCCAGTAAGCTCCGTGAATTGCGGGTTGCAGAAAACGACATGACCGCCATCGTCCACAAAGAAGAAGCCTTCGGAAATACTGCGCAGCATAGTTTCGAGCTGATTGCTCTTTTCAACCGCTCGGGCAATGAGTGTGCTGCGTTCCAGCGCTTGCCCGGCAGCGTGTGCCAGGCTCACGATGAGTAGTTTGGCATCTTCGGCACTATACTGGCGGCTGTTGGTGACACTGGCGATAATTCCGCCGCTGAATCGGGCGGCATCCACAATTGGCACAACCGTTAACTGCTGCCCGTTGAGCGCAGAGAACAATCCGCGCAGCGGGTCGTTCTTGCCCATCCCCAGGTAAAGACTGATCGGCTGGAAGTGGTTGTCGTCCAGCAGCTTGATGAATTCGTCAATTTTGCCAGCCGCTTCCAGTTCTCGAAAAACCTGGACAGCCTGATCCCCGCTGCCCTGGGTGAGTGTCCCCGGCGCTTCAATGTCGTTGTCGTACATCCATACCAGCGCGTTCCCAACATTGGGAATGTCTTCAACCAGCTCGTGCAGGTTTTTGGCAATATCCGTGAATGAATGCAGGTTGATAAAACGCTGCCAGGCGCGGATGAGGTGCTGGCTCGATTGGGCGCTGATCCGCTGGCTATGATAGTGACGGGCATTGTGCAGGGCGAGTGTGAACTGTGATGCGAACAACTCATAGATCAGGAGGTCGTCATGGCTGAGTGGGTGCTGGGATGTGCCAAATACTGCCATCGCGCCGAATTTATGCTCCTGGTAATTCAGCGGGACGATAATCGCCGATTCGGGCGTCGGTAGTACCGGAATTGGGATGTAGTGTGGGTCGGCTACAATATTGCGGAAGATCTGGACTATGCCGCTTTGAATGACGCGGCGGAAGGGGTCGTAGTCTTTGAGGATGATCTGGCTTTCGTACAGACCACTGTTCACCGCTGCACCCTCACGCCCAGCATACAACTGATAACTGTCGCCTTCCCCCAGAATAATTGCCAGGCCATATAATTTGAAGGTGGTACTGGCAAGATCAATCGTGTCATGAATCAGTTCAAGCGGTTCGGTGGCGCTGTGCAGGCGTCGCGCCACAACGGTGATCGCCTGCATATTTTGGTTTCGCTGGGCGAGTATCTGGTTATGGCGGCGCTGGCGCAGAATCAGACGCAGCCGCCGTTCCAGTTCGTCACCAGGGATCTCTGGAAGGAGTACATCATCAGCGCCCGATTCCATCAGGTCGGTCTGGTAGGCGGGGTCGGTTGATTGAGAGAACACAAGCACAGGGACCAATGGGACGCGCCGCTTGATTTCTTTGACGACACTCAGGATTTCACTGTCAAAAACACTATCCACCAGGAGGATGAGTTCATAGCGGTTATCGCGCAGCGCTTCCATCGCCTGGCCGGGTTCATGGATAGTATGGATGCGATATGTGGTGTTGTTCAACGTAGCGGTCAGCCTATCGCCATCGTCACTCACGAATAACAATTCAGTGGGTTGCACTGCCATCAATCCATCTTACCTTAGTCTAATGAGCGGAATGGGTTTCGTCGGGCAGCAAGCTGCTTGAAGAGTGCGGGTAGGGCGCTCACCACACGAAACGTCTTTACATATTTTAGATTCTACCAGGATTACACTGTATGACAACTTGTTTGCTGCCGCAAATGCGTTCCACCCCAGATGACCGATTCTAACGGAATTGATAGACCTGACTGAGTGAGGGAGGAGCAAATCGTTAACATTAATTACAGGCGAAATGTCCCCTTTTATTGGCAGGTACGCAGGTGATAGAATGCTGGAATACACACGAAATACCCTTCATCCGGCGGATTCTTGTATACGGCAACCGTATGATCCCTGTTTTGAAGTGATTTTCCTGCCCGCGTCCCTTTTGGCCGCAGTGGGTAGGAAAAGGATGAGAGAGCCACTCCCATACTCAATGCTCGATTCATGCAGATTTGTACAGCTATTCTGGAAACTCTTGGTATAATTACGGTTTATTAAGCTAATTCAGCAGCCGGTACATCTTGTTCAGGAGTGACCCCTGGCTGAGAAGCACCGGCAGATAAATGCCTATGTTTACATTGGGCGCGGGGGCAACTCAATGTAAGCAGTCTACAACCAATAGACAGGCACAACTGAGGCTTGTTCGGCATATTCCAGGCCCTGTTAAGGTTTTGTGTCATTAAGAAGGTGCTTATGAATCGCTTGATTCAGAATCGGTATCAGGTTGAAACCATCATTGGCAGCGGGGGTATGGGGACAGTCTATCGCTGCCTGGATACACACACCAATGAAAAGGTTGCGCTGAAGGAACTCAACCAGGAGGCGGTTAAGCATGACCCGGCGCTGGTTGAGCGTTTCGTGCGTGAGGGTGAGGCGCTGAAGTTAGTGGCGCACCCGAATATTGTGCAGATGAAGGAGACATTTGTTGAGAACGGCACACACTACCTGGTGATGGAATATGTCCCTGGTGGCTCTCTCAAAGACCTGGTTGAGCGCGAAGAACCGATTTCTGTCAAACGGATTCTCGAAATCAGTCTGGGTATCTGTGATGCGCTTACCCGCGCCCATTATATGGGCATTGTACATCGGGATATAAAGCCGGCAAACGTCCTGCTCGACCTGAATGGTTCACCACGATTGACTGATTTTGGCATCGCGCTTATGGCGGATCAAGAAACCATCACCAAGACGGATTCAGTCGTTGGCACCCTGGAGTATATTCCCCCGGAGATACTAAAAGGCGAACCAGCCGATTTGGGCGCGGATATGTGGTCACTGGGTGTTCTGATCTATGAGATGCTCACCAGTCAGCGCCCCTTCACCAGCGATGGCAGCGTGGCTGCGACCATGATGGCGATTATCAGCCAACCTGTGCCGGACCTACATAAGCTGCGCCCGGAAACGCCCGATGAACTGGTGAATCTTGTCATGCGACTGCTGGATAAAGACCACACGCAGCGCCCGGCTCAGATACGTCAAATTGGGCTGGAGATTGATACCCTGCTGCGGGCTTTACACGGCCAGAAGAATCTGGCGGCGGTTCGCTTCTCCGAAAATGACTCTCTGCTGCTGCCGCACCAGCAGAATAACCTTCCGGAAGGCTGCGAGAACATTGCGGGGCGGGATAGCGAACTAGAGGCTATCAACGACCTGTTTAACCAGCGCGATAAACGGCTGATTACTATTGTTGGCCCGCTAGAAACTGGCAAGACCGCGCTGGCGCTGGCGGCTGCTTCTCGTGAGAAGTCACGTTTCCCTCACGGGGCGTGGTTTGTGGAGCTAGAGAACTGCACAACCGCAAACGATGCTGTAGCGGCTATTTCGGCTGCTGTCAGTCTCCCTCAGAAAAACGTGATTTCCTTGCAGGCGCTCCAGGACTTTTTGAAGTATAAGACGCTGTTACTGGTGTTGGATCACTGTCAGCAGGTTCAGATGGTTGACAAGGTTATCCAGCGCATTCTGGATTCAGCCCCTGGTGTACGGTGTATTGTCACGTCCCGACAGGCACTTGACCTGCCGGAGGAAACGGCGATGGATCCTGGTTATGTTAAACGCAAGGAAGCCACAAAAATCCTGCAAACTGGTATTGAAGGGTATAAACGTTATAAGAACGTCCTGCCAGAGCGCGAATACCATTTCGTCCAGGCGCAGGTAGATAGCGGCGTTCTGCACCCGACTGATGAATTCACCGAACTCTTGCGTGCCAGTAAACGTGAGTCCCTGAAGCGCCACCTGGTTTACCGCATCTTCGGTGTTGTTCTCGCCAGCCCGCTGATAATCCTGGCCGATTTGCTGAATACTGTATTAAGGTTTGGCAGAGGGCAGGCGATATCGGACAATATTGCCGCGAATCTTATGATTGATGCGATTGTTGCTATCGCTATTAATGGGAGCGCAGCCATTATTTTTACGATGCTGGAATACCGGGAATACCCTTACCGCCGACGATTCTTACTGCTTATGCTGCGTATGGGTATCACGGTTGGCGTATTGATTGCGGTGCTGCGGGTGCTGGGCATTGGCACATTCAGCAATGTGATATCTGCATTCATCATTGGCGGTGTCGTCGGCGGCGGTCTGGGCGCAGTTTTGTTTCTGTCTGTTCCTCGCCACCGTTATCGTGCGTTGTGGCAGCAGTTTGTGCGCAGTTTGGCTGTCGGTACAGGTTCGGGTCTGGTACTGGGGGCGATTGTCATGTTGATTGCTACAGTCAATAGCGATACCGGCCTGACTTTGGCTGAACGGGACTCTTTGTTGTTCCAGATGCCCGTTATTACGGCGGGAATCACCGTGATGTTTTCGATTGGCATCGAAGTGAGCAACCGGTTACTTCTGGGGCCACTTCCGCCCCCGGAATCATAGCCTGTCAGCGGGGAATTACCGGGAGATTTTTTATGACCATTGTGTGATATGGATCATCATAATAACAAAATTGCCTGACATGCTGCAAAAAATCTGCAAAGACCGCTTGCCCATAACCCCATTTTGTATATACCATAAAGTAGCCGCAGGTTCTTTTAGACAGGGAGATATCTTTGTGAGGTCTATATATCGCTCAGTTATAGCCGGACTCCTGCTACTGATTGTCAGTGTTTCTTTTGTTGTTCAGGCGCAGACGAATGGCGTACAAGTGCAGTGTCCAGGTGGGCCGACTATCGAAAACGGTGTTGAAGTCGTCATCAATATGCGTTCCGGTTTTACATATACCGCCACCGCAATCGGCATGAATGGGTTCGATCCGGTATTGGCTGTTTATGATGCTTCCGGCACCGTGCTGTGCAATGATGATGACTCTGAAGCCGCCAGCTACAGCGCCAGCCTGCCGACGACGGGTTTTGTTCCTGCGTCTGGCACGAGTGCCCAGATGCCGTTCTTTAACGGGGGCAGCGGATTTGCCGATATTTCGCTGGTGGTAGGGGGTTACAACAACCTGCCGGGCGAATTCATCCTGGTGCTGGAAGGTATGGCTGTCACTTCCGCCGATGGCACTGGCGAGGGTTCGGGCGATCCTTTCAGTGTCCACATGACGCCCAACATGCAGGCATCCGGCGTGCCGGTCACGGCCTATATGATCTCGGTGACGAACGCGCTCGACCCGCTGATGAAGGTGATGGATGATAATAATGAAGTGGTCACGGTGACCAACAGTGGCGACTGGGTGGCGTGTGATGATGCCGGGAATAATAGTCTGTGCTGGGGGCAAAGCCAGGATTTGAGCAATTCGTATGTCTCCCGCACGCAGGGGCGGCAGCTACCGGGCGGGCCGCTGGATGCGATGATGACGCTCCCCTGGGATTCTCTCGGTATCGCACCGGGTGACGAGGGATATGTCACCTGGCGTATGAGCAGCTCGGGCAACAGTACATTCGGTGATTACCTCGTTGTCTTCCACATGGGTACGGGCGACACGGGTAACAGTGGCACGACCTCCCCGCCTGTCAGCAGTGATGGTTTGCTGCGTCAGTGGGCGAGTGATGCTTCCGGTTCCAGCCAGTATGGTGAATCCAGTTGGAGTTTCGTACAAGCTGCCGGGGCACCGGATACAAATGCGTGTGGCGATTTCACGACAGCCTGGGCTTCTGCAACCAGTACCGGCAAAGATACGATCACATTGGAATATAGCCAGGCTGTTTATCCGACCCAGGTGAATATCTACGAGACCTATAATCCCGGCTCGATTGTGCGGGTCGAACTCATGAATACGGAAACCGGAGCAACGGTTAATGTGCCTGCCAGTGCCGACCCACCCGGTAATACCGAGTGTCCGGGGGTGTTTACGGTGGATATTTCCGGCAGCGAGACGTTGGTGAATGCAGTGACGATTTATCTGGATCAGACAATTGGCGGCAATTGGAACGAAATTGACGCGGTAGAACTGGTCGGCAGGCCAGCTAGCGGGGGATCAACCGGAGGGAATACACCGCCACCAGCTACGCAACCGCCCCCTGCAATAGGTATGACTGCGCCCGGCGTGCAGGTGCAGTGTCCAGGTGGGCCGACTATCGAAAACGGTGTTGAAGTCGTCATCAATATGCGCACTGGTTTCACCTATACAGCGACTGCGATTGGCCTGAACGGTTTCGATCCGATACTGGCTGTTTATGATAATTCCGGGACAGTGCTGTGCAATGATGATGACCCCGACGCCACCAGCTACAGCGCCAGCCTGCCGACGACGGGTTTTGTTCCTGCGTCTGGCACGAGTGCCCAGATGCCGTTCTTTAACGGGGGCAGCGGATTTGCCGATATTTCGCTGGTGGTAGGGGGTTACAACAACCTGCCGGGCGAATTCATCCTGGTGCTGGAAGGTATGGCTGTCACTTCCGCCGATGGCACTGGCGAGGGTTCAGGCGATCCTTTCAGTGTTCACATGACGCCCAACATGCAGGCATCCGGCGTGCCAGTCACGGCCTATATGATCTCGGTGACGAGTGCCCTCGACCCGCTCATGAAGGTGATGGATGATAACAACAATGTCGTGACCCTGGATAATGGCAACTGGTTGGCGTGTGATGATGCCGGGAATAATAGTCTGTGCTGGGGGCAAAGCCAGGATTTGAGCAATTCGTATGTCTCCCGCACGCAGGGGCGGCAGCTACCGGGCGGGCCGCTGGATGCGATGATGACGCTCCCCTGGGATTACCTGGGTATCGCACCGGGTGACGAGGGGTATGTCACCTGGCGTATGAGCAGCTCGGGCAACAATACGTTTGGTGATTACCTCGTTGTCTTCCACATGGGGACATCTGCGGGTGGGCCGCTGGGACAGACAAATGCGAATCACCGTCTGACGCCGCATCCCTTCTCGTAGGGGAATAACGCAATAATCAGGGTATAGCGTGAGGGAGGGTTTCTGGCCCTCCCTTATGATTTACCTCTAGAACCCACTCAGATAGCTCAGGTCAGCGCGTCCATGCTGCATGGCGCTGATCGCCTGCAAGAGCGCCAGGCGGTTCTGGCGCACGGTGGGGTCATCGGCGTGTACCATCACGTTGTCGAAAAAGTCAGTAATGGCCGGGAGCATGGGCGCGAATGCCGTGAGGAAGGCGTCCACATTACCGGCAGTATCCAGCTTGCTCGCAGCCTGCGTATATGCCTGATAGAGTGCTTTTTCCTGCGGCGTAGTCAGTGTTTCCGGGTCAACTGTGTAGACCTCTGGCTCAGGGCGGGTGATACGTACACAGCGGGCGAATCCATCGAGCAGGCCTTCCCACTCTTTATGCCCTGTCCACCGGTTGAGTTCTGCCAGTCCTGCCAATGCCCGGTAGGGATTAGCCGCTTGCTCCGCCAATACCGCCGCGATGACATCGCGCGGCCAATCCTGCTCCTCGACCCAGGCACGCAGTCGTCCACCGATGAATTCCAGCACCTGCGTTTTGACTTCCGGCGTGACCGGAAGTGGCTGGGCCTCAGCGATGATTTGCACGGCATCGGCCAGGTTCACATCAATCCCCCGATCCACCAGGATTTGCACCACCCCCAGCGCCGCTCGACGCAAGCCATAAGGGTCAGTAGTGGAGCGTGGCGCGAGTCCGGCGGCGAATAACCCCACGAGACTATCCAGGCGGTCAATCAGGGCTAACAGTGCCCCGGCATGATGGACTGGCAAGTCGTCGTCGGCGCTGCGAGGCAGCCAGTGTTCAAAAATGGCCTCGGCAACTTCCGGCGGGTAACCTTCTTTAAGGGCGTAATCGCGCCCGATCACCCCTTGCAGGGAGGTCAGTTCAACTACCATCTGTGTTGCGAGGTCAGCCTTAAGTATCTGGGCGGCGCGTTGGGCAATGACGGTATCGGTTGCCGGGATGCCCAGCAGATGGGCCACGGCATCTACCAGACCGGATACGCGCTGATTTTTATCCAGCATCGAGCCGAGTTTTTCCTGGAATGTCAGTGTCCCCAGACGTGGCAGGTACTCAGCTAACGGTTGGCTGGTGTCGTCGGAATAGAAGAAGGCGGCATCCGCGAAACGCGCCCGCAGCACATGCTCGTTGCCGTCAACCACCATATCCAGGTGTTCGGCGTCCCCGTTCCGCACGGCGATGAAATAGGGTAGCAGCTTGCCCTTGGCATCTTCCACCGGGAAGTAACGCTGGTGTTTGCGCATGACAGTCACGAGAACTTCACGCGGTAGTTGCAGCGAGTCGTCGGCAAACGTCCCACGCAGTGCGGTAGGGCATTCGACTAAGTTGGTCACTTCTTCCAGAAGGCCGGGGTCATCCGGGATGTGCCCATTGACCGCCGTAGCCAGTGCCATAATCTGCTTGATAATTGCATCCCGGCGGTTTTCCGCGTTGAGAATAATCCCCTGCGATTCAAGTGTGTCAAAGTAGTGTTGTAACCCCTCCACCGCGAGTTCCGGCGACCCATACGGACGCAGGCCGCGTGTGACCGCACCGGAAGGTAGTCCGGCATAGACAAAGGGGATGACCTGCCCGCCGAACAGTGCCGTCAGCCAGCGGATTGGGCGTGAGAAAGCGATGCCGCTGTCGTTCCAGCGCATGGCCTTGCCGAATTTGAGGGCAGCGATCACGCCCGGCAGGCTCTCGGCCAGCACATCCAGCGCTGGGCGACCCTGCTCTTTGACCAGGGCAGTCACGTAGTCGCCACCGTCAATTGTCTCGACTTGCAGATCTTCAACATTCACACCCCGGCTGCGGGCGAATCCTTCTGCCGCTTTTGTCGGTTTGCCGTCGGCATCAAAAGCGCGGTTGGCGGGTGGGCCTTTCTCGATGCGCTCACTGTCCGGCTGTCGTTCGGGGACATCCCAGGCAGCCAGCACAATGCGGCGCGGCGTGGTGAACACCATCACTCCTTGCGGAGGGGCGAGGCGCAGGCTTTCAAATAAGCTCGTCGCCAGGTCTTCAAGCTGTTCTTGGACCTGCGCGGTATCGGCGGCGGGCATCTCCTCCACGCCGATTTCGAGCAGGAAGTCCGCCGGTTTGTCCGGGTGGGTGGTCGCCGCTGGGACTTCTGTCACCAGCGCCGGGGCTGCCCAGGCGGGGTTGTTGATCGGGAAGCCCAGCGACTCGCGCTGCTCCACGAACACTTTTGCCACCTCCCGCGTCATGTTGCGCATCCGGTGGAAGTAGTGGGCGCGTTCGGTGACGCCAATGGCCCCGCGTGTATCCAGCACGTTAAACAGGTGACTGCACTTGAGAACATAATCATAGGCGGGGATAACCGCGCCGGCTGCCAGCGCCCGCTGGTGCTCCTGTTCGTAAACATTATAAGTCTGCTTCAGCCCTTCGATGTCGGCAATCTCGAAGTAATAGCGACAGTGTTCGATCTCACTTTGCAGGAACACGTCGCCATAGGTCAGGCCGTCCAGCCAGTCAATGCCCCACACGGCGTTCTTGCCCTGAAGCGCCAGCACAATCCGTTCAATCCCATAGGTGATTTCCACCGAGACCGGGTTGAGTTCCAATCCGCCTGCCTGCTGGAAATAGGTAAACTGGGTAATCTCCTGGCCGTCCAGCCAGACTTCCCAGCCCAGACCCCATGCGCCCAGCGCCGGGCTTTCCCAGTTGTCCTCGACAAAGCGGATGTCATGCTCACGGGGATTGATGCCCAGGGCTTCCAGCGACTGCAAATAGAGTTCCTGCGGGTTGCCGGGATCGGGCTTCAGGATGACCTGATACTGGAAGAACATCTGCATCCGGTTGGGGTTCTCGCCGTAGCGCCCGTCGTCGGGGCGGATGCTTGGCTCAACATACGCCACACGCCAGGGTTCCGGCCCCAGCACACGCAGCAGCGTCGCCGGGTTGTTCGTCCCCGCGCCCACCTGGACGTTATAGGGATTCCAGAGGACACAGCCTTGCGCCGCCCAGAATTCATGTAATTTGAGGATGACCTGCTGGAAATTGAGTGGTTTCGCCATGTTTCTGCCTTCGTCTATGGGGCCAACACGGCGTTCATTATAGAATCATGGGCGCGGATTTTCGAGGGGGTGTTACGCCGCGTGTGGGATACGCTTTTGGCCTTTTTTACCCCCTCTCAATCTCCCCCGCCAGCGGGGGCGACTTTTTGGTTCTGTTTGACCAGCTCCCTCCCCGTTTGCGGGGAGGGTTGGGGAGGGGTCAGAAAGGATCATTTTGGTACAGGAAATTTGGTGCGATTGCCTGGCGGACGAGAATACAGGTGCTGACCACTGCCGAGCTTTATCCCGCAACGGTGATATAGTGTGCTACGCTGTTCGTAGGTGAATGAAAATGCTGAGGTGCGGCGTGTCTCTTGTTTATATTTTGGCAAAACGGGCCATTTCTGCCTTCAACTTAAGGAGGACATGTAAAATGGATATACCCGACCTATCTTTTCGGTTGAACGTGAATTGTTCTTGTATACCATCATAGATATTTCCGATAGTAATGGTTTCACGAGGATGTCGGACGGAGTTTTGGAATTCTTCTGGAGAAACTGGTTATGGCATTTGAAACAAGAATATTATCGTTTGAATTGAATTAGGCCTATATAAAGCCAAATCGTCCTCTTCCCAATCATGTGTCCAATCATCATAGGAAAGTTTTTTCTGTCCGCCATCTATCGTATTTAGTCTGACAACGCGTGAATTTCCACAACCTTTTTTAGGCATAATCACATGATGATTGGTTACCGCATATACATGTGCTCTTGGGGCCGCGCCTTCCGCATTCTGTTCAAAGGGTATCGCAAATAAAAAACCAGACCCCCCGTACGAAGCGCCACGGTCCGCAGCTCTTTTGGTAGGATAGAGGTAAATAGTACAGTTAAGATGCTTTTCAGGTATTCTTGGCATATCGTTTTTCCTACAATGTCTAGAATATTACATATTTTACCAAGAATCTTCATCTCGTAGGGGATGGCTGGGGATGCCTGTATAGGGAAGTTTTCCGCGCAAGATGTGATTAAGAGACTGGAGGCGATGCCATGTATCAAATAGGTGGTCCGTAAACCGCCCATCCGTTGACCATTGATTTCGGGTGGGTGTTACGCCGCGTGCGGAGCAGTCAGGCCGCCGACCCTCCCCGATCACGCGGCGGGGCGCTATACTCATCTACCAGATGCCATAATTAGAAGAATTCGAGGAAATCATGATACGCCGTTCGATGACTCTTCTCCTGCTGATTGCCCTGTTCGTTGCCAGTGCCGCCACCCTGGCGCAGACCAGCACGCCGGAAGCGACTGTCCCTTCTCCCGAAACAACCGGCACACCGGAACCGCCACCGATTCTCGTACCGGAGGTGCTGGAAGTCTACCCGCACGCTACCGACGCTTATACTCAGGGGTTGGTATTCCAGGACGGCCAGTTGTACGAGAGTACCGGGCAGCGCGGCCAGTCATCGGTACGGCTGGTAGACCTGGAAAGCGGCGAAGTGCTGAAAAAAACAGATGTGGACGCGGCCTACTTCGCGGAAGGACTGGCGCTGGTGGATGATCGTTTGATCCAGATCACCTGGCAGTCGGAAACCGCCTTTGTGTACGACTATGAGACGTTCGAGCAAATTGGCACATTTGACTATACGGGCGAGGGTGAAGGGTGGGGACTGTGCTACGACGGTGAGGCCCTGTACATGAGCAATGGCAGCGATACGATTACGCTGCGCGACCCGGAAACGTTTGCGATTCTGGATACGGTGCAGGTCACGCTGCTTGACCAGCCGATCAGTATGTTCTCGCTGCGCGGGCGGCGGATTGACCTGCTGAACGAGATGGAATGCGTGGGCGACGAGATTTACGTCAATGCGTGGCAGACCGACCTGATAATCCGCTTCGATAAGACCAGCGGCGCGGTAACGGGTCTGATTGACGCGAGCCAACTACTTACACCGGACGAGCGTGAAGCTGTTTTTACTGCCAGCACTGATAATGTGCTGAACGGCATCGCCTATGACGCGGAGAATGACGAGTTCCTGCTCACCGGCAAACGCTGGCCGAAGCTATTCCGTGTGGTGTTTATTCCCTATGAGGGGGAATGAGGCTGTCAGCAGTCTCAAGTAAAGAGTTTAAAGCGGGGCGGTTTTATGGCCGCCTCTTTTCTTTCCCACAACTTTTTGACCAACCCCTATCCATTCGATACAATCTTGCGCGTATGAATCCGGTTTGCTTGTGAGGTCGTCGTGAGTTCATCTCGCTTACTCTCCGGTTGGCTGTGGCGCGGTGTCTGGATACTGGTCGCCGCCCTTTTGCTGGCCGTTCTGCTCTATGTGCTGGTACAGGTCGTGACGCTCCTGGGCAGTGGGGTGCAGGTCTGATGCGCGGGGCGAGGCTGTTCTTTTTCGCCTGCCTGCTGGTCAGCTTCGCGCTGGGACTACCCGGGGCAGCGGGGACACTGGCAACCCGCCCGATGTCCCTGAGCGCCGGGAATGGGTTGGCAGTGTGGTATGCCAATGGATGTGAGGGCTGCCACACACTCTATGGGCAGGGGGCAGCGTTCGCGCCCGACCTGACGCATATTTTCAACGTGCGCGGCCCGGACTATTTACGTGAGTTCCTGGCGAACCCCAGTGCCTTCTACCCCAGTCAGCGGCACATGCCCGTGTTCGGCCTGACCGCCAGTGAAACTGACAATCTGCTGGCATTCCTGCAATGGATGGGCGAACAGAATGCTGCCGAGAAGTGGCCGCCGCGTCTGCTGAATGTACTGGGTGGCGGCGGGCTGGATACCGTCAGTGTGGAAGACGCCACACGTGGCACGCTTCCCGAAGACCCGGTAGGGCGGGGGGAATACTGGTTCAAGCGCCCGCCCGCGATTTGCGCCACCTGTCATGCACTGACACCGGACGTCGTGATTATCGGGCCGTCATTGGTCGGTGTCGCGAGTCGCGCTGCCAGCCGTGTATCCGGGCAAACCGCCGAACAGTATCTGCGCGAGTCGATCCTTAATCCCAGTGCATATATTGTAGAGGGCTTCGAAGACGTGATGATGAAGAACTTCGGTCAGCAGCTTACTGCCGAGCAGATTAACGACATAATCGCATTTTTATTGACGCTGGAATAGCCTCATGACCCGTTCGCAGCAAATCACCTATCGATTTTTTGCCCAGACCGTGGTCTTATTTGTGCTGTATGTGGCGTTGGCGCTGCTAGGTGCGGTCAAGTTCCTCGTCCCGGCAGACCCATTGGTGGGTTCGCTTCCGTATCAGCAGGTCAACGCTCTGGGCAACATCGTGCTAGGGCTGGCGGCGCTTAACGGGCTGCTGGGTGGTGGCCTGTATCTGGCAGTCGACAATGCTTCTGACAAACGGCTGGCAAACGAACCACTGCTCGGTTATACCGCCCAGGCTTGGAGCGTATATCTGAGCGTCGCGGTGCTGGCAGGATTGTTCGGTTTCACTGAAGGTCGTAATGGGCTGGAACTGCCGGGCGTGCTGGACATCATCGGCGTTGTGCTGGTCGCGTTGATCGGGGTGAATGTATTGTTGGGGCGGACAGTGCGCCCGATACAGCAAGTATGGCTGGTCGGGTTGGCGGCACATATCCTGGCAGTCATGATCGGGTTAGCGCCGGCCTCAGACTATCTATATGACCGGGCGCTGCGTGTCCTGGCGCTCGGCGTCGAACAGCATGTCGCTTATCTGTTGATGGCGCTGGCACTCGGATTCTGGCTGATGCACCGCTTCAGCGACATCACTCCGGCCTGGTCGGATACCGGCGTCTATGTGACCGGCGGGCTGGCGGCAGTAGCCGGGATATTGCTCACGCTGGCGGGACTCTATCCGCTGGGCGTCCCCGATTGGGTACTGAGCCTGGGCAGTGTGAGTCTGTTTGTTGTCCCGATTATTTATTTTATTATCGCGGCCCACAGCTACAAGGGGTTAAGCAGTCGCAACGCGACGCGCACGCTGGCCGGGAGCTGGTTCGGCCTGGGTGTCTTGCTGCTCCTGCTGGGGCCGGGTTTTCTGGGGGCACTGGGGACGCTGCCGGGAGTCGCCCAATGGATGGTTGGCACCCAGCTCACCAGCCTTCAAACCGTGTGGATGGCGCTGATCCCACTCAGTTTCGCGCTGGGAGTCATCAATCAGGGGACGATTGAACTGCGAGGAAACAACCGGCGGGTGACAGGACTCATACCTTTCTGGTTGGTATCGTTTGGTTTCATTGGTGGCGGGTTGGCGCTGGCGGCTGCGGGAGTTGTCCAGGTTTACCTGGAACGTATTCTGAGTATGGGCTACCTGGACGTGCAAACGCTCCTCGTGCCGTTGTATGTCTTATGGACGATAGGGCTGCTGCTGGGAGCGCTGGGCGCGGGCATTTATGCGCTCACGTTCTGGTTGCGGCGGCCTGGAGGAACAATAAACTCATGAACATTTATCTGCCACGCCTGTTTGGGGCGATTCTCCGGCGTGGTCTCATTGTCACGGCGTTGCTGATGGCGACGCTGGTTATCACTTTTCCCATAATGGCGCAGGATGCGGCGGAAGACCCCGGCGGTGACGTAACGTTTACGGTTGAGAAGCTCGTGACCGCCAATTACCCTGTGTCGCTGGTCTTCGCGCCGGATGGGCGTCTGTTTTATACCGAAAAGGCGACGGGCAACGTTCGTGTAATTCATGCCGATGGCACGGCACAGATTGAGCCGGTTATCCATCTGGATACCGACGCCCTGGTTGAACGCGGTCTGCTCGGTATCGCGCTCGATCCGAACTATACGGAAAACGGGATGATTTGGGTGATCCACACCGCGCCCGGCACGACCCGCAACTGGCCGGAAAACCGTGTGGTGCGTTTCCATGAGGAAAATGGCGTGGGCAGCGACCCGGAAATCATGCTGGCCGCCCCGATCACCACCGGCGAACTCAAGCACAACGGCGGCAACCTGCACTTTGATGCCGATGGCCTGCTATATGTATCCTTTGGTGATTTTGGAGATGCGTCGAATGCCCAGAATCTCGACGCACTCCCCGGTAAAATTCATCGTTTTGTTGTCACTGACGCGGGATTGGTCGCGGCGGAGGGCAATCCTATTTCCGGTAACAGCGCCTATGCTTACGGCCTGCGGAATTCGTTTGATTTCACCTTTGACCCCTTTGGCGGTGGTCAAGTACTCGCTACTGAAAACGGCTTCCAGTGTGACGATGAACTCAACCTGATTCTGCCAGGGATGAATTATGGCTGGGGGCCGGATTACCAGGATAACTGCTATGGGACAGCGCCGCTCGAAGTGCCGGATTATATGCCGCCGCTGCTGTCGTATACCCCGACTATAGCGCCCACTGGCATTGTCGTGTATGACCATCCGGCTGTCCCGGCCTGGGAAGGACAGGTGTTCTTTTGCGCCTGGAACCCCGGCACCATGCAGCGGGTGGTGCTGAACGCTGAAAGGACGGCGGTTGAGGCCGTGTACCCGGTAGACCTGGGTGGTGTATTCTGCCGGATAGATTTGGTAGTTGGCCCGGAGGGGGCACTGTATTTTCTCGACCCTATCGGGATTTATCGTCTCTCACCTAACCCCTGAATTTTGGATATAAAAGGATAAACGATGACCCTTTTAGAGCGCAGCACATTGATTCACGCCTCGCTGGAAGCAATTGACGCAATCGCAATGGATTGTGGCAGTTGGCCGGAGTGGTATCCCGGTGTTCAGCAAGCGACGCCGGATGATGTCTACCCGCAGGTTGGCGGGAAGATCAATATCGCCTACAAAACCTCCGGGCTGTCCTTCACCCTGACGTTTACGCTGGTGGATTATGTCTTCGGTCAGACTGTGGCGTATGACATTGCGGGGATGATGTCCGGCAATACGCGCTACATCCTGGAACCGCAGGCCGATGGCGTATTGATGACCGCCCGTTTCGACTACACCGTGCCGGGGGGCGGGTTAGGCAAGATCGCCGATAAATTGGTGATTGAGCGCATGAACGCGGAAAACCTGGAAAAAAGCCTGGCAAACATGAAGGCCATCCTGGAAGGGTAGCCAGTATCCCATTACCTCATCTGTGCCGCACATTGGACGGGAGCGCACCTTGGCGCTCCCGTTTTTGCAGTTTAGCTTATGCTACTTGCTCAGATCCCGCACCACGATGTCATCTACGTAGAACTGAGCGCCGGGCGGGGCGATGAAGAAGATCGTCCCTTGATCGAGCTGCCGGCTGGTGATCCAACTGCTCAGGCTATCCCCAAAATACAGTTCGATGCGTGTGCCTTCCGCCCGCAGCCGCACATCATACCACTGCCCGGCAATCAACCCGGCGCGTGCGTCCGCCAGCAGATTAAATGTCCCCGGCAGCAGCAGGTAAGCCAATCCGACCCGGTTGGTGGTGGTGCTCAGATAGGCGACATACGCCCCGGCATCACTGTAACGGATGCCCATAATCGCGGCGATGTCGGCGTTCTGTGTGAACTTCACCCGCATACTGACATCGTAATCCGTCCACTCGCTGCCGGTAATCAGGCTGGATGCTTCATTTCCGCTGATCCGCAGCACCCGATTGCCGTCGTCATCCACAATCTGCGGGTCGCCGGATACATCCAGCAAGAGCAGCGATGTGCTGGATTCAAAGTCATCTGTGAAGAGGATATCATCCCCTGTAGTGGTCGTGGTCGTTCCAGTGGTCGCCTTTGTGTCAGTAGCTGCATCCGGTTCTGACAGCAGGTCGCAGTCGCCACTCTCTTCTACTACGTCGGAGCGTACCCACGCGCCGCTTTCGGTGAGCCGCCACCACACAAAGCCATCGCTGCCGGTAGTTTGCGCGTTGGCGTAATAGGCTTCGTTGGGCGTAAGTGTGCCTTGCTGGGCGTTATTTGTCCCCGGCCCGCTGCGCAGATTCACTGCACGCCCGGCGCTGACCGTGCAGACAATCCCAGCCTTGAAAGTCGCGGTGATGGCGACGACCTCCGTCTCGAAGTTGTTTAGCGCGCCAGATGCCGCTATAACCAGCACAAATGCGGTATCCTCCTTGCTGAATGGGACAACCAGCAGCAGCGCGTCACCTATCGAATTCTCTATAATAGCGCCTTGTACGGTGTTGCCTCCGATTTCAAATTCGATCTCCTCGCCGGTCAGGGTATCATCTTCAAGCAGGCCGATCAGCGCTTCCAGAGGGGTCATGCCATCTTCAATTCCCAGTTCGGCAGCGGATGCTGGCGCGATAAAGTTCATCAACAGCATACCTTCCGGCACACCATCGGTTTCATCGGTCAGCAATGCCTCATCATTGATAAGTGTCACCGCTCCTTCGCCTATTGCAGTGTTAATTGTCCACCCCTCAGGATACTGGAAGACGATTGAGCCGTCCGGGGCGGTATAGGTTTCAGTGAGTTCCGGTGTATCCTGGGCGAAGGCCGCCAGCGGCACGATGACCAGGATGAGCAGAAGACCAATCAGTACCATAATCCGTGCAGTTGAACGCAACAAAGTATCCCCCTTGTGGATTAAGTGAGTTAATTTTATTGTAGGGGAAAATGATGCTATGCAGTCTTGATAAAGGATAAGGATTGTATGGCTGCAACCAATCCTGGTTGTTTTTCGTATAAGGAGTGATGGCAGAGTGCTTATCTGGAGGGGACGATGCTTCCTTTATTTACACCACCTTCATCCGGAGATGAATCAGATGCCCGACAACGCCTCAAAATTGTCGCGGTTATCGCTCTGGGCGTGCTGGCACTGGCCGGATTTGTGATGATGTTTGCTATGCGGAGCGGCACAATGACAACACCTATTTTATTTATTGTGATTGGTATCGCTGTGTTGTTCGTGATTCTCGTGCCCTTGATTACCTTCAGTAACGAAAACCAGCGCAAACGCGAAGCCGCTGCCAGAAACAAAGCCAAGCGTGGGCTGGATGGCGCGGATATGTATTCACTGATTGATCGTATGGTGGACGACCTGGATGACGACGAGGCCACTTATCTGCGCCGCCGCCTGGATGACCGTGAGCGCGGCCTCAAACGAGACGAGACGAAAAACGCCCTGGATGATTTGCTGGATGAGCGTGACGATGCCTCGCGCGAAGGTTGGCGCTAGTCTGAGGAGAATTTTATGTTCCCATCACCGGATAATGACCCGAGCAACCGGCAGAAGATGCTGGCCTGGATAACGATCGCAATTGGCATGGTGGTGCTGGTCGCGTTCGGCGTATTCTATGCGACTGTACGCGGCGGGCTTTCAGCGCCGATAGTGGTGACGATGGCAATCGCCCTCATCGCGGCCATCATCGTCCCGCTGATCGCTATGAATGCCAACAAGCAGCGGCAGCAGCAGGTTGCCACCAAGGCCAAGCGTGGGCTGGATGGCACTGATATGTACACATTGATTGACCGTATGGTAGACGACCTGGATGACGACGAGGCCGCTTATGCTCGGCAACGCCTGGATGACCATGAACGGGGCTTGCAGCGGGATGCAACAAAAGATGCACTGGATGACCTGCTCAATGAGCGTGACGATGCCTCGCGCGAAGGTTGGCGCTAATCTTTAGGAGGGACTTATGTTCCCGATTTTCAGGGAGGATGCAGAGAACGGTGCCAAGATATTTGTTGCACTGATTATCGGCATTGCGGTTGCTGGCGGTCTGATGATTGCTGTGTCTGCGGACGGGAGCAGTAACGTTGAATCGTTCGTGCCGTTTTTCTTTATCTTTTTCCTACCAGGATTAATGGCCGCCAAACGGCGGCGCGTCAGGCGAACATACCAGTATCGCCACGACGCGACGAAAGCCAAGCATGGGCTGGATGGCGCCGATATGTATACATTGATTGACCGTATGGTGGACGACCTGGACGACGACGAGGCCGCTTACCTGCGCCGCCGGCTGGATGACCGCGAACGGGGCCTGCAGCGCCAGGAAACAGAGCAATCTTTGGCCGACCTGCTGGACCAACGCGAGGCTGACCGTTATCGGGATAGCCGATAGCCGCCCCGCTGAACTATATAGACCATCACCCTGTACCGCCCGGCTGTCCTGCCGGGTGTTTTTTCGTTCTAAGGTCACCCCAGGATGTGCGCCGGAAATCTGAATTTTTGGGGAAATTTAGTTTTTACGGTGTACATTTAAGGAGAATGCGATTGGTTTACGGATATAATTAGATTACAATGGTTATTTGCGCCAGCAGTCATTGTCATCCACGATGGCGAGAAGTGCTATGATTTGTGGTGATTGCGCGAGTAGTTCGGGCGTAATTGAGAGGGCGGTGTTTGATGATTCCGGTAGCGAAAACCCAGAACGATGACCTGTTGTTTGAATCGTTGCCAGAGCGGGTTCCCCGGCACATTGCGATTATCATGGACGGTAATGGACGGTGGGCCAAGTCACGCGGATTGCCGCGTACTGAAGGCCACCGCTACGGCACCGAGAACCTGCGCCGTACTCTTAAATCCTGTGTGGAATTTGGTGTTGAAATTCTGACCATTTACGCCTTTTCTACCGAGAACTGGAGCCGCCCGCCGCTGGAAGTGCGCATGCTCATGCGGATTCTGGAAATGGTAATTGACCGGGAATTGAAGGAACTGCATGAAAACGGGGTTCAAATCCGCCATATTGGTGAGATGGAAGGCATTGCCCCGGTGCTACAGAAGAAAATCCAGTACGCCTGCGATTACACTAAAGACAACACCCGCCTGATTTTGAATGTGGCGTTTAACTATGGCGGGCGCGATGAGATTGTCCATGCCGTGCGCCGCATCATGCAGGATGGCTTTGCCCCGGAACAGGTGACAGAAGACCTCATCAGTCGTTATCTGTATACCTGCGGGTTGCCCGACCCCGACCTGATTATCCGCACCAGCGGTGAGCTGCGTGTGAGCAATTTCCTCATCTGGCAGGGCGCATATTCGGAATATTATGCTACGCCCGCCTACTGGCCGGATTTTGACAAAGAGGAACTCCGCAAAGCGCTGGTCGAGTACGGTCAACGCAAACGGCGCTTTGGCAAAACTGACGAGCAACTTGAATCCGAAGACGAGTAACACGACGCAGCATAACTAATCCGAGTTTTCTTAAGCAAGAGGCTTATGCTTCTGGTTTTTTGCTATCTGTTTCAAAAGCCCCTTTATCGCCATCAGAGTCTCTCCCCAATACTCAGACCAGCTTAGATAAATGACAAATGAGTACGACTTGTGTGAGGTTTTTCACTTGTCTAATCAGGCAAAGTAATTGAATATCACAATATAAATAAACATTGTTGATCGTTGCAACTGACGCCGAACCAGCAGCGAACATTACAGAATCATGGCACCTGCTGAAAGTTTGCCTTCTATGCAAGGTCAACTTTCAGCTTTTTGCTTAATTAGGGACAAACATATTTTGAAGTCTGGTTAGTCGCAAACCACACATTGAGGAGGAAGCGGACAATCTTATGGAAACAGTAACTATCGAAACGGGGGCACTCTATGCCGACCACCATGTGACGGAAGTCCGGCGTATCTTGCACCAGATGCCGGGCGTTGTCGAGGTTTACGCCAGCAGCGCATTTCATACGATCCAGGCAACCTACGACCCGGCACAGGTGGATGCAGCCCGCATCACTGCCGCGCTGGAGGCTGCTGGATATCTTCAGGATTTGATGATGCCGGCTGAAACCGGAAAACCGGCCTATGGGAACAGCCAGAAGGACACGTTTTTCAGACATACCTCCGCTTACGCCCAAACACACATGACGATCAGTTTTGCCCAGACTATGCCTTATGCTGGCCGCCCACTCTGGCCGTGCCCAGGTATGGGGCCGATGAAAAACCACGAGGGAGATAACGATCATGGCTAAGGAAAAACGCACCCCTGAGCAGCATTCGATTGATCCTGCTGCTCAAGAAATGTTGATACGCGCCGACCAGATCGGCGTCGGTACCGCTTTTTCCCGTGCAGACGATATGGTGCCGTGTAACATCGGTTCGGCAGGCATGTGCTGTAAGCTGTGCGGGATGGGGCCGTGCCGGTTGACAAAAGAAGGACAAACGGGCGTGTGTGGTGCGACTATTGACACCATCCAGGCCCGTAATTTAATCCGGGCGATTGCGGCGGGTGCGGCGGCGCACTCCGATCATGGCCGCGACATGGCCTTTACGCTGAAGGCCGTTGCCCAGGGAGAGACCGATGGTTACATCATCCGTGATGTCGCCAAACTGCGTATTGTCGCCTCTAAATATGACATTCCAGTTGATGGTCGCTCACCGGAGGAGATCGCCAACGACCTGGCCGACCTCTACCTGGCGCAGTTTGGGCAGCAGCGCGGCGCCGTTGCCCCTATTATCCGCGCCCCGGAAAAACGCAAGAAAATCTGGGAAGAGCAGAAGGTTATACCGCGCGGTATTGACCGCGAAGTGGTCGAGGCTCTGCACCGCACACATATTGGCGACGACCAGGACCCGGAACATATTTTGCAACACGCGGTCCGCACGGCACTGGCCGATGGCTGGGGCGGCAGTATGATCGCCACCGATGTCGCTGATATTCTGTTTGGCACACCCGCCCCGGTGCTGGGGCAGGCCAACCTGGGTGTGCTGCGAGCGGACATGGTGAATGTCGTCGTACACGGCCATGAACCCACCCTCAGCGAGATGATCGTGGCAGCGTCTCAGACCCCGGATATCATCGCCTACGCCAAAGAGGCCGGAGCTGAAGGCATCAACCTGGCGGGTATCTGCTGTACAGCCAATGAAATTCTCATGCGGCAGGGCGTCCCCGCTGCGGGGAACTTCCTCCAGCAGGAACTGGCGATTCTGACTGGCGCGGTGGAAGCGATGGTAGTTGATGTGCAGTGTGTCATGCAAGCGCTGGTCGGCCTGGCCGAAAACTTCCACACCAAGGTCATCACGACATCTCCCAAGGTGAAAATCAAGGGCGCGACCCACATCGAATTTGACGAACACAAGGCGATGACAATTGCCAAGGATATTTTGCGAGTCGCAATTGACAACTACAAGAATCGCGGCGGTGTTCATATCCCCGATGTGCGCGAGTCGCTGATTCCCGGTTTCTCACACGAATACATTAACTATATGCTCGGTGGCAGCTACCGTGCTTCCTTCCGCCCACTCAACGATGCCATCATTTCCGGGCGGATTCGCGGCGTGGCAGCCATCGTGGGTTGTAACAACCCGCGCAGCCAGCATGACTACCTGCATACACTGGTGACCCGTGAACTGCTCAAACAGGACGTGTTAATTGTCCAGACCGGCTGTGGTGCGATTGCCAGCGCCAAACTTGGTTTGCTGTTGGGTGAGGCTGGTCTAGACCAGGTAGGGGCTGGGCTGCGTGAAGTGTGTGAGACGGTGGGTATCCCGCCGGTCCTTCACATGGGTTCTTGTGTGGATAACACCCGCATCCTGACGGTGCTGACTCAGATCGTAGAAGAAGGTGGCCTGGGCGACGACATTGACCAGATTCCAGCGGTTGGCTTAGCGCCGGAATGGATGAGCGAGAAGGCGCTGGCGATTGGCACGTACTGTGTGGCTTCCGGCGCATATGTCATGTTTGGTGGCTCGTCCCCGGTGAGTGGGATGCCGGATCGGGTAGAGGATAGCGATATTGTCGCACACCTGATTAGCGACGGATGGGAAGAAATCTATGGTGGCAAGCTGGAATTTGTCGCCGACCCGCAAGAGATGATTCAACGCACGCTTGATCATATTGATCGTAAACGGGCTGACCTGGGACTGCCGGAATACAACCCGGATCGCTTTGGGCGTAGTGGTGATGCACGGATGCGCGAACTGGAACAACTGCCCTTCGCAGAACGGCAGCAGGCGCTCTACGGCATTCCCGGAAAATAGGAGACAGGCACGATGTCACGTTACATTGCAACACGAGCGATTCGCGGAGCAAACGCGCTTGTCGCTGAAGCGGAATACATGTACCAGCAGGCGCTGGTCGAAAAGGGAGCGGATACACGGGTAGCCTTCCCCAATACCGCCTATTATCTGCCGCTGATTTTTGGGATGACCGGAATGCAGATTGAAACCATTGGGCAGCTTGAGCCGGTTCTGGCTCATGCCCGTGAACTGCTGCATCCGATGCCATCCAATAATCACTGGACACCCTACCTGGGAGAGACACTTGATTCGGGTATGGCGACACTGTTTGCGGCGGAAGTGATTGAAGCGATCCGGTTTGTCTATGGCTTACAGCCTGAACCGTTGCCCGGCTTCCAACTGGCGGGTGGTACGTCGTTTACCAGCCCGGATATGGGCGAGAACGGCAATGGCAGCAATGGGATGGACGGGCATCTCAACGGCCCGATAGATGATATTCAACTCCGCAGTTGGGGTATCCAACTGGTGGATGGACGTATGCCTGGGTTTGCCGCGATTGTTGGCGCAGCCAAGTCGAACGAAGTGGCCGTCAAGATCGTACGCGAATTACAGCGTCGCAATATCCTGACGTTCCTCTCCGGCAACGTTAACGGGCGCAGCATCATTCATCAGTTGCAGGAAGAGGGCGTCGAACTCGGCTACGACACCTACACCGTCCCGTTTGGCACGGATACCCTGAGCGCGATTTATGCGCTGGGGTTTGCGGTGCGTTCGGCGCTGACCTTCGGCGGCATGAAGGGCGGCATGGCACGCGAAATCCTGATGTACAACAAGGAGCGTGTGTACGCTTTTGTGCTGGCGCTTGGCGAGGTGGACGACCTGAAATACGCGGCGGCGGCGGGGGCAATCAACTTCGGTTTCCCGGTTATCGCGGATACGGTGATTCCTGAAATCCTGCCGACTGGCGTCACAACTTATGAACATGTTGTCAGTATGCCCTTTAACGAGATTGATGGGGCGGATGACCTGGAACGCGCCGAAGAACTGGTGCAGAAGTGTATCGAGGTGCGCGGCGTCAAAGTGAAAGTCGCCAATGTGCCGGTACCAGTGCCGTATGGCTCGGCCTTTGAGGGCGAAGTTGTGCGTAAGGCCGATATGCGAGTCGAGTTTGGCGGCAAGCATTCGCGCTGCTTTGAGTACCTACGGATGGTTGACCTGGACTCCATCAGCGACGGCAAGATTGAGGTGATTGGCCCCGATTTCGCCGACGTCGAGGTGCAGGGTCACATGGACATGGGCATCCTGGTCGAAGTGGCAGGTCGTGGGATGCAGAAGGACTTTGAGCCGGTGCTGGAACGTCAGATTCACTATTTTGTGAATGGCGCTTCCGGCATCCAGCATATCGGGCAGCGTGATATTGCCTGGATTCGCCTGTCACATGGCGCGGTGGATAAAGGTTTCAACCTGGAACACTTCGGCAAGATTCTGCACGCCCGGTTGCACGCTGATTTCGGCGCGATTGTGGATAAAGTGCAGGTGACAGTTGTCACCGAACCCGCGCTGGTGCAGGAATGGCTGGGGCACGCCCGCGAGGCGTATGACTACCGTAACAAACGGTTGGCCGATCTGACCGATAGCGCTGTGAACGAGTTCTACTCGTGTACCCTTTGCCAGTCTTTCGCACCAGATCATGTCTGCATCGTCAGCCCGGAACGGTTAGGGCTGTGCGGCGCGTACAACTGGTTGGACTGCAAGGCCTCCTTCAGCATCAACCCGACTGGCCCGAACCAGCCGATCAAGCTGGGAACACAATTGGATAATAACAAGGGCTATTGGACAGGGATTAATACTTACGCTGAGAGTGCCTCGCACGGCAAAGTCGCGGAAGTCTCAATGTACTCCATTATGGAAAACCCCATGACAGCGTGTGGCTGTTTTGAGTGTATCGTGATGCTCATCCCAGAGGCCAATGGTGTGATGGTTGTCAATCGTGAAGACACCAGTATGACCCCGGCAGGCATGACTTTCAGCACGCTGGCAGGCATGGCTGGAGGCGGGATGCAGACCCCCGGCGTGATGGGTGTGGGCAAGTACTATCTTGTCAGCCCGAAGTTTATCTCGGCGGATGGTGGCTTCAAACGCATCGTCTGGATGAGCAGCGTCCTTAAGCAAACGATGGCCGATGAGCTGCAAGCGGTAGCTGAACGTGAGGGCGACCCTGGCCTGATCGAGAAGATCGCCGACGAACGGGCCGTTTCCACTGTAGACGAATTGGTCGCCTGGATGGAAGAACACAACCACCCGGCACTGATTATGGATCCGATTTTCTAGTGTTTTGTTTTCTGTGAGGGAGAGTCTTAAATTCTCCCTCACTGCCCTCATAACAAGAGGGCAGGGATAAACAGGGAAATGAGTATGGCTGAACGTATCCTCATTCGTGACCTTATGACCGTCGGGGTGGCGAGCTGCGCCCCGGATACCCAGGTGGTCGAGATCGCCCGCCAACTGCTGGAGGATAATCTCGAAGCTCTGATCGTGCTGAATGAAGACGGGCATGGGGTTGGCATGGTCAGCCAGGATGAGCTGGTGAAGGCCTACTCACGGGATGATTGTCGTCAACTCACTGCCGAGGACATTATGAATGACAACGTTCCTCAGGTACCTCCGACTATCCCCCTGACAGCGGCGGCTCAGATTATGCGAGACCAGGGCTGTCGGGTCCTGTTTTTAACCCATAACTCCGATGGCGTGACCTATCCGGCGGGTGTACTGACTTACCGGCATTTTTTGCGCCATCTGGCAGCCCTGGATGATTCCGAATTGGGAGATTTGGGCATCAAAGCAGCACGACAGGCGCCATTAGAGGCTTTCATCGCAAAACGGGATGCGGCACTGCGCCGGGCCCGGTCAGAAGATCAGGAGTAAATAGATTATGGCGGTTGAAATACCAAAAGATTCATGGGCTGGCTCCGTCCGCGTAGTCACGCTGGGCGCAACCCCCGCAGACGGAGGGACGCGCTCGCACACCATTATGATTGGCGGCCAGAATACATTACCATTTATGCATTTTGAGAAACCGACTCCCCATCGTCCGGTAATTGCCGTAGAGATTAAAGATCGCCGGCCTGAAGACTGGTCGGGGCTATTGCTGGACATCTGGGGCGACGCGGCTAACGATCCGGCAGCCTGGGCTAAACAGGCGGAAGTCGCCGGCGCGGACATGCTGGTACTCGCGCTCACCCTGACCGCTGCCGATGGCAACCCGACGACTCCTTCGATGGCAGTAGAGGCTGTGAAAGCGGTATTGGCTGCCAGCAAGCTCCCTCTGATTGTCCTCGGCCCAGGGCAGGCGGATGCCGATAACGAACTGCTTGTGCCGGTGGCCGAAGCAACCAAGGGAGAGCGGCTGGCGCTGGGTCTCTGCGAGGACAAGAACTATCGCACGATTGTCGCGGCGGCAATGGCGAACGACCACTGTGTTGTTGCCCGTACCCCGATGGATGTCAACCTTGCCAAACAGCTCAACATTCTCATTCACGATATGGGGCTGCCACTGGATCGGATCGTGATGGATCCGACTACCGGAGCGCTGGGTTATGGTATTGAGTACGGCTATTCCGTGATGGAACGGCTGCGGCTGGCCGCCCTTCAAGGCGATGCGATGACGCAGCTCCCCATGATGGTCACGCCTGGTTTTGAAGCCTGGAAGACCAAAGAATCTAAATTCGGCCAGGACGTGCCGGGGACCTGGGGCAATTGGGAAGAGCGAGCTATCAACTGGGAGACACTTACCGCGATGACGCTGGTTGAATCCGGCGCGGATGTCGTCGTGCTGCGCCACCCGGAAAGTGTGCGCCGTGTGCACCAGGCCATCACCGACCTCATGACCGTACCGGAAACTGTATAAGGCAAGGAGTCATTCATGGCACTCTCTGGTATTCAAATTTACAAAATGCTGCCGCAGACCAATTGTAAAGACTGCGGTTTTCCCACCTGTCTGGCCTTCGCTATGAAGCTGGCCGCCAAGCAAGTTGAACTTTCATCCTGCCCGCATGTGGCAGAAGATGCTAAAGCGCAACTTTCTGAAGCATCCGAACCCCCGGTGCGGCTGGTATCGCTCAAGGCGAATGGGCACGAGGTCAAGGCTGGCAACGAAGTCGTGATGTTCCGCCACGAAAAGACATTCTATAACAAGCCGGGCCTGTTCCTGCGGGTGAAAGACAGCCAGCCCGCCGGAGAAATCCAGGCGGCGATAGCGGAAGCCGATGGTTACTGTGTCAACTATGTCGGGCGTGACTTGACGCTCGATGGTTTCGCGGTAGAGGCGGTTTCCGGTGACGCTGCGGTTTTTGCGGCGGCGATTGCAGCCGTCCGCCAGGCCAGTCACCGCCCGCTGATCCTTATCAGCACTGACCCGGCGATGATAGCGGCGGGGTTGCGGGCGGTAGATGGCGAAAACCCGCTCATTTATGGCGCAAACACTGGAAATTGGCAGGCGATGGCTGATCTTGCCAAACAGCATCACGCATCTCTGGCGGTGATTGCGGAGTCGCTGGATGAACTGGCCGACCTGACCGAGAAGGTCAAAGAAGCTGGCGTCAAAGACATCGTGCTTGATCCGGCGGCACGTAACTTGAGCCGGTCACTGGCACTTAATACACAAATCCGGCGGCTGGCGCTTAAGAAGAACTTTCGACCCCTGGGGTATCCGCTCATTAGTTTTCCAGGTGAGGGGGGTGATCCGGCGCAGGAATCGGTCATGGCTGTCCATGCCATAACCAAGTATGCCGGGTTCATCGTACTGGACCACTTTGCGGCGGAGACGGCTTATCCACTGCTGGTGCTGCGGGAAAACATCTACACCGATCCGCAGAAGCCGATTCAGGTACAACCGGATGTCTATGAAATCAACACGCCCGGCCCGGATGACCCGGTGCTGGTGACGACCAACTTCAGTATTACCTACTTCAGCGTGGCGAACGAAATCGAAGGTTCCGGTATTCCGGCCTGGCTGGTTGTGACTGATGCCGAGGGTATGAGCGTGCTGACGGCGTGGGCGGCGGGCAAGTTCGATGCTGAACGTATTGCCAAGACGATCAAGAGTTTCAACATCGCCGATAAGGTCAACCGCAAAAGGATTGTTATACCGGGGCATGTCGCCGTGCTTTCCGGTGAACTGGAAGAAGAACTACCGGATTGGGAGATTCGTGTCGGCCCGCGTGAGGCCATTGACCTCCCATCGTTTATCAAGCAGGTGTTATAGATAAAACCCTCATCCCCGCGCAGGTGTCAGGTATAGGGGCGCGCCGCCGTGCGCCCCTACATAAAAACCAACACCGATTTTACGGGGGTGAGGGCGACAAAGATTACACCAAAGCGAGTAGGGACACATGGCCGAACACATCATCACCTTCGATAACGATACACCGCCGGTCACGGCGCAAACCGGGACGCTGCTCTCCGAAGTGATCCAGGGCGCGGCGATGACCCTGAACCAGCCATGCGGCGGACAGGGGCGGTGTGGGCGCTGCGCGGTTCGGGTTACAGGTGGGACAGTACGCAGCCGCAGTACCTTGCGGCTGTCTGCCGAGGATGTCGCAGCGGGGTATGTCCTGGCGTGCCAGGCAGTAGTTGAATCCGATGCGGCTATCAGCATCCCGCCACAGGAAAAAATCGAGCGCCTGCTCACAACCGACCTGGTATCTGCCGAGGTCGAAGTCCCGGCAGGGTATGACCCACGCAAAGCGCAAAACGTGCGCCGTGTTACGCTCACATTGCCCCCACCGACAATGGATGACCAGACCGATGACTGGAATCGCCTGCTCACGGCACTGCGCCAGCAGGCGGACTTCGGCACGGTGCAGGCCTCCCTGGAACAAATCCAGGGACTTGGTGGCGTACTGCGTGAGGGCGACTGGCAGGTAACAGCCACGCTTGACGCGGAACGCTGGGATTGTCCCGGCTGTCCGGCACGGCTGATTGATCTCAAACCTGGTCACACCGCATCGGAAATGCCGCTGTGGGGTATCGCGGTAGATATTGGCACGACGACGGTTACGCTCTGGTTGGTGGACCTGCTGACTGGCAAGGTGATGGCGCAGGTGGCCGAATACAATGGGCAGATCGCACGTGGGGAAGACGTGATTTCCCGTGTTATCTACGCAGGGAAGAACAATGGCGCGGCGGAACTGCGTGACCTTGTGCTCACTACGATCAACACGTTGCTGGATACAGCCTGCAAGCGTGTTCAGGCGCAGCCCGCCGATGTGGTGAAGGTCGTCATTTCAGGCAACAGCGTCATGATGCACCTGCTCCTCAATATCCGGGCGGATAGCATCCGGCTTTCTCCTTTTGTGACAGCCATCAACGACATCCCCACGCTGGCCGGGCGCGAAGTCGGTTTGAACACCCACCCGGCGGCGACGGTGGACTGTCTGCCGGGGGTTGCCAGCTATGTCGGCGCGGATATTACCGCTGGTGTGTTATCGTCCGGCCTGATAGATACCGAAGCTGTCACTTTGTTCATTGATATGGGGACAAATGGCGAAACCGTCCTGGGTAACCGCGATTGGCTGGTGACATGCGCTTGTTCCGCCGGCCCGGCCTTTGAGGGCGGTGGCGTCCTGGACGGGATGCGGGCGACAAAAGGCGCAATCGAGGAAGTCTGGATCAACGGAACGACGTTTGAGCCGACCTTCCGCGTGATCGGCGGCGTCAAACCGCGCGGACTGTGTGGCAGCGCCCTGATTGCGCTGCTGGCGGAGATGTCCCTGACTGGTGTGATGGATAAAGGGGGGCATATCAATACGCACCGTGACCACCCGCGTATTCGTACCGGCGAACACGGGCCGGAATACGTTGTGGCCTGGGCGAACGAAACCGCACACAACCGCGATATTGTCATTACAAATGTTGACATTGATAACCTGATCCGGGCGAAAGCCGCGATTTATGCCGGGTTCTCTGTGCTGGCGGAGCGCGTCGGCGTGCCGCTGGAAACGGCTGAGCAGGTATTGATCGGCGGGTCATTCGGCAAATACATCAACGTCGAAAAAGCTGTTGAAATTGGCCTGCTGCCGGACATGCCCTGGGAAAACTTCCATTTCCTGGGGAATACTTCGGTGCGTGGCGCGTACCTGGCGCTGCTTGACCGTGAGGCGCGGGCGCGTATCCAGGCCAGCGCCGCACGGATGACGTATATCGAGCTTTCGGCGGATAACACCTTTTACGATGCTTTTACTTCGGCGCTGTTCCTGCCGCACACCGATCTTTCGCGCTTTCCCAGTGTGCAGGCTGCCATCGTTTCATGAGGATAACCGCTGCGCAGTTGAGCGTGCGGACAGTGGACTTGAGCCAGTTGCCTGGAAAAACAGGTCGAACTGCGTGAAATCACAAGGAAAAGAGACATGTACATTATTGGCGAAAATATTCACATCATTTCCGAAAAAGTCAAACTCGCTCTGAAAGAACGGGATGCAAAGTTCTTCCAGGAATCAGCTGTCGCCCAGGTTGAGGCCGGTGCGCAGGCACTGGATTTAAACCTGGGTCCACGCAAAAAGGACTGGGAAGAAGTTTTCCCCTGGATGGTCGAAACGGTGGAGGCGGTGGTGGATGTGCCGCTGAGCTTCGACTCGACCAACATCCAGGGCATTGAAGCCGGGCTGAAGAAAATCACCAAAGCCCAACCGATCATCAACTCGACTTCCGCCGAGCCGGAACGCCTGGAAAATGTGCCTTTGATTGCTAAAAAATATAACGCCCGCCTGGTTGCCCTAACGATGGCCGCCAGCGGGATTCCGGTCAGCGCTGATGAGCGAGTGAATATCGCTCTGGAAAAACTCATCCCGCGCATGATGGAAATTGATTTCCCAATCTCTGACCTCATTATTGACCCGCTGGTATTGACGGTTTCCGGTTGTCAGGAATACTGCCCGGAACTGGTCGAAGCCATTCGCACCCTGCAATACGCCTGGGACCCGCCACCGCCGATTTCAGTGGGGTTGTCGAACGTGTCGAACGCGGTCCCGGCAGAGAATCGCGCACTTATCAACCGTACCTACTGTGTGATGCTCATGGGTGTTGGGCTGAAGATGATGATCGCTAACCCGCTGGACGAGCCACTCAAGAACACGATTCGCATTATAGAGGAACGAGACGCCAGTACGGCTGTTGGCCGTCTCTATCTGAAGCTGCATGACCAGGTGGCTGCGGGTGAGGCGCTGGCAATCACCGATGTTGACATGAAAGACCCAGAACAAGCCGCGATCTGGAAGACGGTACAGATTTTGATGAACAAAGTTATTTATGCCGACTCGTATCTGCAACAGGCGTCTATGGCGTAGGATAGATGAGTCGGTAGGGAGGTGTACAATGCCTGGTTTCACACCTGGCCGCCGTTGGCAGCCACCATATTATCCCTTCAAGCGTGAGACGTTCCGCCGGCGGATGCTGGCACGCATGGAACGGTGGGTAAAAGGGCCTTTATTTGGCTGCCGTATGTGCGGTAACTGCTTGCTGCAAGAAACCGCTTTTATCTGCCCGATGGAATGTCCGAAAGGGGCACGTAATGGCCCATGTGGAGGGTCTACCGAGGCCTTTTGCTACGTGGATAACACCCGCCCATGTATCTGGTACAAAATCTATGATCGTGCCTATGCAATGGGTCGGCAGGAAATGCTGCTGGAAGTTCTGCCCCCACTGGATTGGGATAAAGTCGGCACGGAAACGTGGGGCGATGTTTTCAAACAGGTGCGCGAGGTGGGCACGGGCAAGGTCGTGAGCGGCCTGTTCTCTCGTGATCCGGTACAGCGCACTAAGACATGGGACTCGGTGTTTCGCCCGGTGCGCCAGCCCGACTGGTGGGGGGGGGACGCTGAGTATCATCCCCCGGCTTACACCGAACCGCTCTCTAACCTGGAGCGCCGTCTGCGTGCCGGGGAGTTTGTTGTTACCGCTGAAGTCGCGCCGCCGATGAGCGCCGCCACCGGTAAGCTGTGCCAGAACGTGGAGATGGTCAAGCCGTATGTGGCCGCCATCAACTTTACCGATAATCCATCGGCCACACCGCGTATGTCTAGTCTGGCGTGCAGCGTGATGGCTGTGCAAAACGGCGCGGAACCCGTGATGCAAATCGCTGCCCGTGATCGCACCCGCATGGGCCTGCAGTCTGAGGTCGTCGGTGCGAGCACACTCGGTATCCGTAACATCCTGTGTCTTTCTGGCGATCACAGCCGGATGGGACCGCCGCCGATGGGCCGCTCGGATATTGTGGACATCGACTCGATTCAGATGTTGTGGATTCTTCGCCGGATGCGTGACGAGGGGCACTACCTGGATGGTCGTGACCTGAAGACAAGACCCCAATACTTCCTGGGTGCTGCGGCAGCGCCGTATGCTTCCAGGCCGGAGTTCCAGGCCATCCGCGAACACAAGAAGGTCAACGCCGGTGCGCAGTTTTTCCAGACGAACCTGGTGTATGACCCTGATGGGCTGGAAATCTGGTTGAACGAACTCGCCAAACGCGATATTCTCGATAAAGTGTACATCCTGATCGGGGTTACACCACTGAAGTCATACAAGATGGCTGCGTATATGCACAAGGAAATCCCTGGAGTCAGTATTCCCGAACCACTGTTGAAACGTATGGAGACCGCCGGGGATGGCGCTAAGGAAGAAGGTGTGCAGATTGCCCTGGAGATTATCGAGGCAGTGAAGGGCAAGCAAGGCGTCAACGGGATTCACCTGATGGCTGTCGGCTGGGAGGAAATTGTGCCGCGCATCGTGACCGAAGCCGGTTTACTGCCGCCTGATTTCGTCGCGCCCGACAAGAAGGTCAAAGAACCCGCCCCGGCATTGGGCGGGAAGTAGGGATAATGGGTTTTCGGTGAATGGTTGCCGTAGGGGGGAGGGTCTTAGACCCTCCCCTATCCTGAAAACCCGTATCAGGGACTGGTCAGGCGAGGGTTCTACCCAACACATTCAACTTTTAACTCGGCACTTTCGACTCAGGAATACGTGAGGACTCATACAATGAAACTGGCAATTAGTGGAAAAGGGGGCGTTGGCAAAACGACGCTGGCTGCGCTGCTGGCACAGGTTTATGCCGACGGCGGGCGCGATGTTCTGGCGGTGGATGCTGATCCGTCACCTTGCCTGGCTGGGGCGCTGGGATTCCCATCCGAATTGAGGCGTAAACTCACTCCGATTGCCGAGATGGATGAGTTGATCGAGGAACGCACCGGCGCGAAACCTGGTACGGTTGGGGGTTTTTTCACCATTAACCCGCGTGTGGATGACCTGCCGGAGCGCTTCAGTGTGGTACATCGCGGCGTGCGCCTGCTCGAAATGGGCGCGGTGGATATCGGCGGTTCGGGATGCATCTGCCCGGAAAGCGCTATGCTCAAAACACTGTTCACGAACCTGCTCTTCCGCGATGATGATGTATTGATCCTTGATATGTACGCCGGGGTCGAACATCTGGGGCGGGCAACGGTGGATTTTGTAGATGCGATGCTTATCGTGGTCGAACCCACTCGTCGCAGCCTGGGGACTGCCACACAGATCAGGAAGCTGGCACAGGATATCGGCCTCACGCGCCTGTGGCTGGTCGGCAATAAGGTGCAGAACGCTGACGAAAAGGCTTTTCTGGAAGCCGAATCACCGCTGCCAGTGCTGGGCTTCCTCCCCTCGGATAACGCCGTCCAGGAGGCGGATCGCCTGGGGAATGCGGTGTACGATTATGTACCACCGCTGCGCGAGGCCGCCGCTGCGATGGCGGAGGCGCTCAATACACAACTGGCAACCGCCCATTCGGAAGGGACATCATCATGACGATCACTATCGCACTGGCCGGTAAGGGCGGGGTTGGCAAGACCACCATTTCGGCGATGATTATCAAGTACCTCGTGCAAAAAACATCCGGGGCGGTGCTGGCAATTGACGCTGATCCCAGCAGCAACCTCAATATGGTGCTGGGACTTGACCTCGAATGGACGGTAGGCGACATTCGTGAGAACATTCTGCAAGAGGTGAAGCAATCCCTCCTGGAAGGTGGGGCAGCGATGGGGACTCTCCCTGGTGGGGTCAACAAGCGCGACTACCTCAATTACCAGGTTCGCAGCGCGATGTCCGAAGGCAACCGCTTCGATATGATTGCAATGGGTCGTTCGGAAGGTCCGGGTTGTTACTGTGCAGTGAACCACAACTTACGTGAAGTGATAGACGGCATCAGCAAGAATTACCGCTATGTGGTGATTGACAATGAGGCCGGGCTGGAACACCTGAGTCGCCGTACCACCCGCGATGTGGAGTTCCTTATCGTAGTGAGCGATCCCACCCGTCGGGGCCTTGTAGCTGCCCAGCGTGTCGCGGGATTCCGTAAGGAACTGGATATCAACATCGAAAAGGCTTACCTGATTGTCAACGGTGTGCGAGAGGATAAGCTGCCTGAGCCGCTGCAAGACTTCGTTGATTCGATGGATATAGACCTGTTGGGGATCACCCCTTACAATCAGCAGCTAGTCGAATTTGAATATAGTGGCCGCCCGTTGATCGAGATGGAAAACGACTCGCCCGTTTACCAGGCAGTGGCCGCCATGCTGGATAAGATTTTGTAGTTGTTCGCGGGAAGGAACAAAAATGTCATTAGTCATCGGCGTCCCCAAAGAACATCGGTATTTTGAATATCGCGTAGGTTTAACCCCGCTCGGTGTGTCTATTCTGAGCAAGCGCGGCTACCAGTGTTATGTCGAAACCGGTGCGGGTGTCGGCAGTGGTTTCCCCGATGCGGAATATGAACACGCTGGGGCGCGTATCGCTTATGGCAAGGACGAGGTTTTCCGGCGGGCAGACCTTATCCTCAAAGTGCAGCGCCCCACCCAGGAAGAAGTGGACTGGATGCGCGGCGACCAGGTGGTGATGAGTTTTATGATGCTGAGCATCGCCTCGGAAAGCCGGGTTCACTCATTTGCTGAGAAAAATATCACGACGATTGCTTACGAATTGATCGAAAATGGAGATGGCCGCCTGCCGGTGCTGTATCCCCTCAGCCAGATCGGTGGCCGGATGACGGCGCAAATCGCAGCACGGTATCTGCAAAACGACAAAGGCGGCAAGGGGATGCTGCTGGGTGGTGCGGTCAGCGTCCCACCGGCGGATGTGGTGATCGTCGGGGCGGGTGTGGTTGGCACGAGCGCGGCGGAAGCCTTCCTGGGGATGGGGGCGCGGGTGATTTTGCTCGACAAAAACATGAAGCAACTACAACTTGCCCATAACCATCTGAACAGCCGGGTCACAACAATGGTTTCCCACGACTTCAATCTGGCGCGGGTATGTACCTTCGCTGATGTGCTGGTTGGTGCGATCCAGGTGCCGGGGCAGCGTTCCCCACAGATTATCACGCGGGAGATGGTGCGTTCGATGCGCTCGCACTCGGTCATTATTGATATGAGCATTGACCAGGGTGGCTGTGTCCAGACCAGCCGGCCTACGCTTCATGACCAACCGACGTTTGTGGCGGAGGATGTTATCCATTATTGTGTGCCGAACGTACCAGGTGTGATCGGACGCACCGCGACTCATGCGTTCCTGAATGCGGCCTGGCCGTATATTCTGGAGGTTGCGGACAAAGGGGTGGATGCGGCTGTTGAGCAGAATCCTGCGTTAGAGTGCGGCGTAACGTTTCATGGGCGTGTCGCAACCTGAATCCTGTTATTGAATGGTGTGCATAGCGTGTTCATGAGGCGTAGGATACTGCGCCTCTTTTGTATCTGCATATCTTAGTATATTTTTCGTAAATCTTATCGTCTCTATGTAACAGAAGTGTTATAATGTAAGGTGTACTGTTAGATGGTAGCCGGTAGAATAAGGATGGATTCGGGTCTGCTATTCAGGCATCAGGCACTGACAGTTGGTTCAGGCTACCATGTTGTGGGGGAATTCTGCTCAAAGTGTGTAAGCCCTGATTATTTGTTTAGTTTTTAGGTGGTTTTTAAATGAATTTTGTATACTCGTTCGAAAGTTGCCAGTTTCAAGCGAGTCCCGTTTTGCGGATGAGAACAGAATTCATCTATTATATATTCAATACACTTTACCTTCATTTTCCAGGAAAATGTATCTGGACGTTTATTCATTATGAAAGGGCAGGCTAGCTATGTCCGAAACTCCCAATATTCCCTGGGTTATCATCTTACGTGCCCCCCAGATGCCAGAACCGCTCAAAGTTCGGCTTGAAAATACGATTGTTTTGGGTCGGATTGTCGAAGGGGATGTGCAGCAACCCGATGTTGATCTGGGGGTATATGGCGCTGAAGAGTTCGGCGTATCGCGCCGACACCTGTCTATGCACACTGAGGATAACCGCCTCTGGATAACTGACCTGGAAAGCGGAAATGGCAGTTTCGTCAATGGTGAACGGTTGAAGCCCAACGAACCGTACCCGCTGGCGCATGGCGATACGCTGCAAATTGGGCGGCTACGGCTGGAAACCCAGGTTGTGGTTTCGCCAATGTATGGGAGCGGGGCGCATAAACAGCCTTCCATCCAGATGGAGGATGAACTCCCTGCTGGTCGCGGCCAGTTGGTGCTCATCGTTGAGGATGATATAGAAGTTGCCAAAGTCCTGTCACTTATCCTCGAACGGGCAGGGTATACCACTCGTATCAGTCGGGAAGTCATCGGCGCGATTCGCCTATTCAACCAGAAGCGCCCCAGTGCCGTCGTGCTGGATTTGATGCTGCCTGATCTGGACGGACTGGAATTCTGTCGCTATGTTCGCCGTGATACACAACAGAATGATATTCCGATCATTGTTGTGAGCGCCGCCAAAACACAGTCCTCGGTTTCCCAACTGCTGGATGCGGGTGCGAATGTTTTCCTGGGGAAACCGGTCAGTGCCCAGGAACTGCGGCATGTGGTCGGGTCATTAATCGCCCAGCATGAGAGCGGCAAAGCGGGGATTGCCACGAAGGCGCTCGTAGGGACAGCACCACTGCGGGCTATGCCTTCGGAGAGTCGTCGTAATTCAGCGGTTCTGTTTATTGCAGGGAACAGTGAAGCGCCCATCACACTGACCGTCAACAGCCCGATTTCTTTTGGTCGTTCCAGCAATACCGGCCAATTAGGGGATAAGTCCCTTCATGTGAATTTGAGCCGCTACGATGCGGTGAATCTGGGCGTCTCGCGGGTGCATATGTTCCTGCACTTCCGTGATGGTAAGTTCTTTGTGGAAGATGCCGACAGTATTAACGGAACATACATCAATGGCGATCCGATTAACCCGCGCACGCTAGTGCCGGTAGACAACGCCGACGAAATCCGGCTCGGCCAGCTTCGCACTTATATCTACTTCCTCGATGATAAGGAAGTGGAAAGTGAGACCTAGCGATTTAGGCTGTCCGCTGCCGTAGCAGTACTGGCCTTAACAATGTGCGGACGGACAACCGTTGATGATACACGTACCACTCGATGAGCAGCACCAGGAGCGCCGCTAAGACAACCCAGGGCCATATCTCGCGCTGGCCGACTTCTTCGCGCCCGGTGGCGGCAATCGTCGCACCGCTCAGGCGGATTTCGCTGCGGGGGGTGATATCACTCTCGTTAAGCGCGAACAGGTTGACGGTGAATGGTGCGGATTCCAGCAGCGTATCCCCTTGCAGAATGTCCACTGTGTAGAGTCCGGGCAGATGCGTTTCTCCAAACACGATCACATCCCGGTCAATCAGTAAATCGCGCTGGCTGCCATCCGGCAGAGTGACGCGAACGGCGGTGGCCTCAAAGGGCGGGCGAATCGCCAGCGATTCCCCCACGCTCAGGCCGTTGGGAGCGGAAATCGCGCTGCGCGGCGTGAACCAGTCCAACAGATTTGCCATCAGCACCGGCCAGGCAATTTGCAGCGGCAGATCCGATTCGTGCAAGTCAAATGTGAGAATCGCAACCTGGCGACCATCCACTTCCCCGGCCAGCAGCAGCGGCTCGTTATCCACTGAAATCAGCGTATCCGCCCAGGGCGTTTCACTAACCGGCACATAACCCAGGATGTTCACCCCGCTAAAATCCACGAATGCCATACGTGGATCGTTACTGGCGACCACTGGTGTGCTGCGCATCTCGTGCTTGGTGCCCACCGTGAACAAGTCCGTACTGCGCGGGGGATTGATAATCAGGATGTCGCCTTCGGGCAAATCGCCATCGGGCAGCCAACCATCCAACAAGTAAAGATCGAAATTCCCGCTGGGCAACCCGCTGGTGATGTTTCCGGCGAAAGCTTCAATCGCGGGCAGGCTGCGCATGACCTGGCTGAGAAACAGATTGCCCGGTGACATCACGAGGACGCGCCGTGTTCCCACCTCGGATGAGACGGTCCAGGCGGTGTTATCAGATGCCAGGTAGTCGGGTACGGTGGAGTCGCTGGTGGTCGTCAGCCCGGCTTGCAGGACGGTGAAATTGTCGGGTAGTTGGGTGGATACCAGCGAGAAGTCCTGCCCGGCGGGGATGACATGGCGCTGCGCTGCCAGTAAATCGCCATCCACCCGCAGATCGAAAATGACCGAGGCATCCTGTGTTCCATAGTTGGTGATTTGGGCGAAAAGCTCCGGCTGCTGCCCTGGTAGTGCGCGGGTCGCCAGGGCGGTAATCGCCAGGTTGCTGCTGGAAACGCCTACCGGCACGTAGCGCACGTTTTCCGGGTTAGGGACGCCAGGCAGATTTTCGGCATCGCCTAAGCCACCATCCCCGATAATCACGATATCGAGGCCGGTGCTGTTGACGGCATCGGCAACCGCTAAGGTCAGTGCTGCCGTCCAATCAGCGCCCGCATTACCGGGTTGGGCGTCATTGATAGCACGACGCAGCACACTCCGATCGTTGGTTGCCGGGGCGATTACTTCCGGCACATCGCCCACGCGAATCACCGTCATGGCATCATCCGAACCGAGCGTATCCAGGATATTGAGTGCCTCGCGTTTAGCCTGGGTGAAGCGTGATTGCCCGTTTATGTCGGTGGCATTCATGCTGGCGGAAGCATCCAACAGGAGTTCTACCTGTCCGGCGCTCACCGCTGGCACGGTGATAAATGGGCGTGCCAGCGCGAACACCAGCAACGCCAGAATCACCAGTTGCAGCAGCAGCAGGATATTGCGCCGCAGCCGTTGCCAGGGGGTATTGGCCTCGTTATCCAGTACGACCTGCCGCCAAAGAAACGTGCTGGATACCAGCACTTCGCGCCGTCGCAACCGCAGCATATATAGCAGGATAATCGGGATTGCCAGGAGCGCACCGAGCAGCGCGAGAGGAGTGAGTAACGACATAACCGCAAGCCTTTTTGGTAACGGGATTTTGGGATTAACCTAATCTATTGTGACCCGGAGTGCCGCCGGGTACAAGTGATGATCTCGTGAGAATGCGCCCGGCGGTCTGCCCGAATTGCCCAATTGCCGAAAATCATGCTAGACTGTTAGAAAAACCAATTCATTATACACTCTGCACCAACCACCTAACCTTATATACACATAAACAACGAAAGGGGTTTAAATGGCTGACGTAACGCTGACTCAAGTTCAGGCGCTGGCAGACCAGCTCACACGTGAAGAACGGACATCCCTTATTCAACATTTGCAGGCTGGTTTAACCGCGGCCCCATCCACGCCAGCCAGTTCTGGGGCAGCAGCCGGGGCTGCCGCAGAATCCCGCGCCGCAGAACCCGCTCGTGAACCCGCCGCCGCTCCGACAGCTCCACGCTTTACCACCGTGACCGGCACGGTTAATGCTAATACGAATATTCGAGACGGCCACCGTTACAATAGCAAAAATCCCAGTGACAACGATACCAAAGTCACGACTCTCAAGCCCGGTCAGCAGGCGCTCGTCACTGGCTATACCATTTATCCACCAGCCGGGCAGTATGAGCGGCGTTACCGGCTCGAGTGGGATAACAAAGTCGTGTGGGGGACTGCCGAGACCTTTGATGTCGACTCGCTTTATGGGCGGCGCGGACTGGAATTCCTGCCTTTTAGCCTGGAAAATCCGACCGCTGAACTGCTGCGAATGATTGGGGTATCACTTGACAGTGGCGTGAGCCTGGATAGAGCCAAAGAAGCCGCTGCGCTACTCTGGGACCTCCAGCTTTCACGTATCACGAGTGTGGAAATGTTCGAAGAAGCCTTGGATATTATCCAGAAACTCGAAAAATATGGTGTGCTGCTGGGTGTTGAGGCAGATGGCAAGTGGTCTATTGGCAACCTGCGAACCGTGTTTGACGCAATTGAAAATACGGCCAAAGGCACCGGGGCGCTGTTCGACCCATTATTTGGCTTCCGCGATGATACTCTGGCCTTCAGAGTGATGTATGGCCCGCTCATGATTACCCGCTCTGGCAAGGACAACGTGAACCCCTTTGGAGACGCGATGTGGTATGCCCGCAACACCGCCGGATATGAAATCGTCTTCGGCAACCGGGCCTTCTTTGACGGCCAGCAGACCACGAAGTCAAACCCCGGACTGTTCTACACTTCGGCTGACCTTATCGCCCACGAAGTCGCTCACATCATCAACTGGCGCTACCCACGAGAGATCAAGCCGGGTTCGGCACTCACGCAGAAGCCTGCTGACTACTACGAAACCAAAATTGCCTTTGCATCTTATCAGGTTGAGGGACAAACGGTTAAGTTCGGTGCTTATAACGAAGGCTATGCGATGGCCGCCCGAAGCAGCAATGGCAAACATGAGACGATTACCGATGCGATTGCCTGCCTTAGCCTGAATCGCTTCACCGACGATCTGAAGGGGCGTGCTCGCAAGGCACAGATGACTGACTACATGCGGCAGGTTATCACTTACCGGGTGCGCGAACATGGCGGTGTGGATCACATGGTAGGGGACATCGCCAAGAAACGCTCAACCGACCCCAAACTCCCGGCTAAGATGCAGGCTATCCTGGAGACGATGACCACCGCGCCACGTCACCTGGACGACGAACTGCATGACCTGGGCACGAAGCTGGTGTAGCCCAGCCGCCAGGATAAGAACAAATAAGGTTTTCTGTGTCTACAGTGGGTTTAGTCCCACTGTTTTTGTATAATCACAAATTGTGTAACGGCAAAAATACACTAAACACCGTAAAGGATGTGAGTGTGACGGTTTCAGGTAAAGTGAATTGGCTATCGGTAGTGACACGCCTGGTGCAGTTGACGGCTGGTGCGATAATTGGCGCTATCGGCGTCACCGTGTTTATGGCACCGTTTCGGATTGCGCCGGGTGGTGTGTTGGGTATCGCAGTGATTTTCAATCATCTGAACCCGGCGCTGCCGATTGGCCTGATGGTTCTGCTTGGCAATATCCCCATTCAGATCATCGGTTTTCGGATGCTCGGCGGCTGGCGCGTCGTGGCTGCGACGGTCTACTATGTGGTGGTTTCGTCTCTGGCGATTGACCTGCTGACGCCTATCATCGCGGCGAACCCGGTAGACGTAGGCAGTAACGTTCTCCTAAACGCATTGTTTGGCGGCATCATTGGCGGCATCGGGGGTGGTTTGGTCTACCGTGCCGGGGGGACTTTGGGCGGCACTTCGACCATTGCGCGAATTCTGCAAGATCGCTTCGGTGTCCCGTTGAGTTCATCCACACTCTACACGGATACTGGTGTGATCGTGCTGGCCGGGCTGGTGTTCGGATGGGAGGGGGCGCTCTATGCGATGGTCGCTCTGTTCCTGGGCGGCACGGCGGCGGACTATGTACTTGAAGGGCCGAGCATTATCCGCACGGCGACAATCATCACCGACCAACCAGAGCAGGTATCACATGTGATTCTCCAGGCACTGGGGCGCGGTGTAACCTTCTGGGAAGGCAAAGGGATGTTTACTGAAAAGGCACACGGCGTTCTTTTTGTGACGATTTCCCGGCCACAGGTTAACCGCCTGCGCGAACTGGTTTTCATGGCTGACCCATCGGCGTTCGTGGTCATCGGGCATGGGCATATCGCATACGGGAAGGGCTTCCGTAAAACGAAAAAGTGATACGCGAGACTGCAATATCATCAGCGAGGGCCATCCGGTTTTGGATGGCCCTTTTCGCAATTCTACTACTACTGGTTTATTCGACTGGCAGCGCAGAAAGATCGGCTTCATCGTCCGTTGGACGTATCAGACTGTTGAATACCCAAGCTTCCGTATCATCCTCAGTGACGACTTTATACCAGTCATTTGCCGTGTTACGGGCTGTGGCGATGACAAGCGTGCCAGGGGCGGCAGTCGTTACAATGTTGTAGTTCGTCCCGGGGCCGCTGCGCAGATTCACAGCGCCATTAGCGACGATTTCAAGCTCAACACCTTTGCTGGGATCGAATGGTTCCCGCAGTATCAGGGTGATTGTGTAATCATCGCGCTGGTTGTTGTAGCTTTCCACCGTAACATTGTATATACCCGTGTCGGTGAGGGTGATGCCGGAGAGTTGAAGGTCTTCATAACCGCCGCTGACTTCACCGATCACGTTCCCTGATGGGCTGATAAGCGTGACAGCGCCGTATACGTTATCCATTTCGATGGTGAGGTGTACCCGCTGGCCGGCTGTCGCCTCAAATGACCAATTATCTGTCAGATCAGGCACGAGGGTGCGGGTTTGCGGCTCACCAGAGACGAGAGTTCCGAAAAACGGCTGTGCGATTTCGATGGAATCCACCCGAAGAGTATAATTCGTGCTGCGACTGCGCGTCGGACTGATGGCAACCGTGTAGGTGCCATCCACGGGAAGGGTGAAATTGGTGATGAGGTTATAGTCACTGGCGATTTTCGTGCCGTTGGGGTCAAGCAGCGCCATTTCAGCGTCATAATTTCCATCCAGTTCCAGTTCAACCCCTGCGCCCTGGACGCCTTCGAATGTCCACAGGTCTACCCGCCCACTCTGGACAGTGCCGCGCTCCTGCGTTCCGAAAACGAGACTCCCAGCCTGGAAGCGAGTCTGATCGCCGGCCCGTACCGTGAAGGTGTGTTCGCCAGCTACCGGGAACGCGATATGATACGGCGGTTCCCCCGCCAGGGAGAATACCTGGGTTTGTGTGCCACCCTCATAGTTGCTATCGTTTTCTTCGATAGTGAACAATGGACTTGCCAATTGGTCATCTGCGCTGGTAATCGTGATCGGACGGCTGGCATAGTAGTTACTAACCGTGTACGCTACGGTGATCGTGTCACCCTCGGCAGCATCTTCCAGGGTATAGGTGGCTAGTCCGGGCGGCGCGTTGTTGGTTACTTCATCGCCTGGCGCAATAACACCCATGTCGTTGCTCAATACATCGCCGGGCAGCACGGCCAGGGTATACGGTGTGCCGGAATTACTGCTATCAAAGCTAACGGTCACTGCGCCCGGTTCAAGCACTTCATAAACGTCTGCTTCAAAGTTCTCGCCGTAGGCATACTTTATGTAACGCAGCCCGCGCGGATTCTCGTGGCTGATAGACAGATTTGGGTAGCCATCTGACATGGTGACAAAGGTGAGCATCTGCGGTTCATCCACATTCAGGGTTGCTTTGTAATACGCATCATCCTGTGTCGCACGCCCTTCAAGGGTTTCACCAACAGTGATTGTCCCGACATCTTCCCGCAGGGTATCCCCATCTTCGACCAGCAGTGTATATTCACTGCTGGCGTTTATGAACAAACGATGGTCGCCATCGCCTGCCGCAGTCAGGATAAAGACGCGAGTGCGTTGATCCTGCTCGTAGTCATAGACTGTGCCATTGTAGGACTGGCGCGATATTGAGCCATCTTCAGCGAACAATCCTGTCGTCACATTAAAGGCTGCGTTATAGGGCTGGATAATCCGCAGCGTGATGGTCTGGCCGTCCTCCACATTTTGCAGGTTATAGGTTTTGCCCTCGCCCTGTTGCGTGTCTTCGACTTCATCCCCGACCGATAGGGTCGCGAAAGGGACATCCGCCGCGCCAGTGACGATCTGTACATCAAAGCTCCCGGTGTCAGCCTCGCCGCCGCTCTGGACAAACAAGCGATATGGTCCGGGTACTACCGTATTGTAAACGCTGGTGCTGGTATCTGTACCCGCTATCCCGGTTGTATAGAGTGGCCGGATGGACGTTTCATTAATGCCGATAATCTCCGGCGCGAAGGTGTTGCCGGCCCCGACAATAATGAGAGAGAACAACTCATTGGTAGGGACATCCAGCATCCAGGAATCGATCTCAAAGCTGTCGAGTTCGCCGCTGGTACGGGTGTCCAGTGTCAACAGCTCTCCCGGTTGGCGTGTTTCCCCGGCTATGGGGGAGTCTTGTACGGCGATGGTTGGCACATCAGGGGTGATGCTGGCAACTGCCGGTTCATCGCAAGGCGTATAGGTTACTGCCAGAGTGCCGATTGCCTGAGCGGCGCCCACCTGGGTTGCTTCCAGCAGGAAGTCGAAGTTGATCGTCTGGCCGTCGTAAAGTACCGGCAGACTCCAGGCAACCTGGCCGCTGTCCAGGAAAGTCCCCCGCTGGTACGAATCGGCCACCAGGTCGTATGCCTCGGTATTAAGCGCATACGTTACGCGGATATTCTGCGCGGCTACTGACCCGGTTAGTGAAAGGGCACTGTTGACGAATATATTACGCAAATTGGCGAATGACCCTGAATAGGCATAGTCCTGAGGCGAGCTGGCAAGCTGGCTCAACAGGCTCTGGTCGCTGGCGCCTACCCCGATAGTGTTTAGCTGAATGTTGGCGGCTTTGATTTGGTCGGCAGCGGCGTTGGCTGCGGCGGCGTCACTGGCACCATCTGACAGCAAGATGATGACCGGTAAGGCTTCGCTGGTACGGTCGCTGGCTTGCAGTGTCGTGTAGCCCAGATTCAATCCAGTGTCTATGGCTGTGCCACCCGTACTGGCAAGGCCGGCAATTCCGCCATTTGCTGTGCTGAAATCTGTCCCCAGCGGAGAAACGAGGCGTGCTGTGCTTTCGAACGCTACAACACCCACCCGGTCAACTGCGGGGTCAAGCTGGTTGATGAAAGCCAGGGCTGAGCTTTTGGCGGAGGCCAGTGGCGCACCTTCCATACTGCCGGAGATGTCAATCACAAGGACGACATCCAGCGGTTGGCGCGATCTGACCGGACATTCCGCAGCGTCACCCGTGAGCGCGATGTTTATACGTCCATCTTCTCCAACTCCCAGGGCTGAAGGCACTGTCGTTGTGATCGTCACGGCCTGCATATCGGTTGTTGCACTGATTGTTTCCGGCAGCGTTACCGGGTCGGGCAGCAGGTCAAACGGGATACCCTGGAGTAGTTCGGTTGGGTATGGGAATGCCGGTGCAGGGGCGCTGATTGGCGTAAAGCCGTCGTCACCGCCCAATTTAACGGTTGTCATCCGGCCCTCTGGAACAATCTGACGACTGCTGTTGGCCCGCACGCTGCCCTGACCCTCTACGATCAACAGACGCGCCTGGTCGTTTGCCTGTGCAAATAAGACGGCAGTCGAACCCAGACCAATCTCGATGCCATTGGCTGTAAGGATGACTTCCGTACCGTGCGGGTTTTGCAGTACCAGCGTGTTATATGGAGCTTCCTCGCAACCGGAACGGCCTATCCCGGTTGAATAGCGGAAGAACTGCATAGGTGGCGTGTCTTCCGGTGAAAGATTCTCCACAGTTACGTCACCTACCAGTAAAAAAGTTACATTCTGACCGGGGAGTGTGTCCGGCAAATTGGCCTGCACCGACATAATGCCGATGCCCCATTCATCATTCTGAGCATTCAGCGGACTGGCATGAACAGCGCTCACATTAATCAGGTCGGCCAGATCACCGGGTGTGTCCATCTTGATGTCCGCGCCGGACGCGGCAGTTACTTCCAGGTTCGTGTTACCGTAGCACAGCTGGTTGCGTCCGATCTGGGCACAGGTTTCGCTGGCCTGGGTGATGGCGGCCTCGACGAGAACACCACAGTCGTTTTGCGCTGTCACCAGAGAAACGGTTAACAGCAGACAAAACCCGATAATCCAAAAAAGCCTCCATCGGGTCACGGATTAAATCCTCCAAAATAATATGCTATCTATTTATATTGTAAATCAGTTTGTTCTGCGTGAGGGTTGGCAGATCGTTTGTTAACACCGATTTAAGCTTGATAACAGAAATAAAAAAGGGGACTATGCCCCTTTGAAGATAGTTGGATACGGCAGTGTTTGTGACTGCCATGCAGCAGGTGCCTCCGATGTGCTATGTCCGGTATTCGGCATTGATCGAGACGTAATCATGGCTCAGGTCGCATGTCCATACTGTTGCCACGCCGTTCCCTGCGCCACAGTCCAACCAGGCGACGATTGAAGACTGCCTGATGATTGCGGCAGCATCCGCTTCCCGATAGTCCGTTGGCATCCCGTTGGCGAACAGCAGCACTGAGGCATCGGTGTGTATTAATGACTCGCCAGGGATCAAACGCAGCGACATGCGATCCGGGTCGAGAGGAATACCGGCACGTCCGGCAGCGGCGATAATCCGTCCCCAGTTGGCGTCATTCCCATAAAACGCGGTTTTCACCAGCGCCGATGTCGCAATTGTATGGGCAATGTGGCGGGCGGCTTCCGTATCCGGCGCCCCGGTAATGTGCAGGGTGATGAATTTCGTCACGCCCTCTCCATCGCGCACGATGTCCTGCGCCAGCTTGCGACTCACCGCACGCACCGCGTCGGGGTACTGGCCGGCAGGCGGCTCAACCGCGCCGGAAGCGTTGTTCACCAGCAGCAGTACGGTGTCATTGGTACTCATATCGCCATCTACCACAATCCGATTAAATGTTTCGTCAGCGGCGGTATGCAGCAGCGAGCCTAAAGAACCGGCAAAAGGCGCATTGGCGATGACGACACCTAGCATGGTTGCCATATTGGGCGCAATCATCCCCGAACCTTTGGCAACCCCGGCAATGGTATAGGTTTTCCCGTTGGCGGCCTGGAGGGTGGTTGAAGCGGTTTTAGGGCGCGTATCAGTGGTCATAATCGCGCGGGCGGCGGCATCCCAGCCCTCCACGCTAAGGGCGTCTGCCGCCAGTTCAATGCCACGCCTGATCTTGTCCATCGGTAGCTGCGCCCCGATTACGCCAGTAGACATCACCAGCACTTCGTCCTCAGCACAGCCGATATGCTGCGCGACCCATTGCGCCGTCTGGTAGGTGTTATCCATGCCCTGCTGCCCGGTACAGGCGTTAGCGCAGCCCGAATTGATGGCAATTGCCCGGATGCGTGCAGTCTCCTGCGCCAGGATTCCCATGTTGCGCACGACTGAGGAGGCTTTCACCTGGTTTGTGGTGAACACCCCGGAAGCGGAACCTGGTGTGTCGCTCACAATAAGCGCGAAGTCGAGATTGCCGTTTTTCTTGATTCCTGCATGAACGCCGGAGACACGAAACCCTGGAATAGAGGGAATGGCTGCTTGAATGTTCGACATGATTTATCCCTTGTGCGCTGCCAGCATCGCCGTCAGGCGCTCGACCAGTGTATCCACATGCTGCTTTTCCACCACCAGCGGCGGCACAAAACGCAGAACATGCGTCCCGGCGTTGACCAGAATCAGCCCGTGCCGGTAGCCGGACTCGACCAGGGGTGTTACTTCAACGGTGAGTTCGAGGCCGACCATCAGGCCGCGCCCGCGCACCGCTTTGATCAGTGGGCTGTTGATCTCGGAGAGGCGTTCGATCAGGTAATCGCCCACTTTCTGCACATGCGCCAGAAACTCCGGCTGGCTGACCCGTTCCAACACGACATTTGCCACGCCGGTCACGAGCGGGCCGCCAGCAAACGTCGTCCCGTGTTCGCCGGGATGCATCGTGTTTGCTACCGCTTCGGTCAGTAGAATCGCGCCGACGGGCAGGCCGCCCGCCAGTGGTTTTGCCAGCGTCATGATGTCCGGTGTTATGCCACTGAACTCGTGCGCCCACAGGGTCCCGGTACGCCCCATGCCACACTGAATCTCATCGAAGATCAGCAGTGCCTGATGCTGATTGCAAAGATCACGCAGGCCGCGCAGGAACTCGGTGGTCGCCGGGTGAATGCCGCCCTCGCCCTGTACCGGTTCCACAATTACGGCAGCAGTGCGCTCGTTGATGACAGCCCTTGCGCTCTCGAGGTTGTTGAATTCTGCCAGCTTCGCCCCCGGCATCAGTGGTTGGAATGGCTTCTGGTATTTCTCACGGGGGGTCAGTGCCAGTGCGCCCATGCTGCGCCCATGAAATGCGCCGGTAAATGTCACAATCTCGGTTTTATCCGTCCGGCCCTTTTCATAAGCTGCCTTGCGGGCGAACTTAATTGCCCCTTCAACGGCTTCCGTCCCGCTATTGCAGAAAAACACGCGATCCGCAAAAGACCGTTCGCACAGCGCCTTCGCTAACTGTGCCTGTGGCGCAGTGTGATACAGGTTGCTGACGTGAATCAACCCGGTGGCAGCACTTTGAATCACCTGGGTGAGTTCCGGGTCGCCATAGCCCAGGGCATTCACCGCGATTCCGGCCACCCAATCCAGGTAAGCGTTGCCATCCGTATCAAAAAGCGTGACGCCTGCCCCGTGCGACAGCACAAACGGGGCACGTTTGTAAGTCTGGGCCACGTGGTCGGCTTCATACTGCATAATCTGGTCTGTGGTAGGGGTGGGTGCTGGCATAGGCTGAATCCTTACTGTTCTAAGATGGCACGATACGGCTAAAAGGGTTTTCGTTTCCGTTAGTTTACTCATCTCAGGTGGAAAAGATAGTGTCACGTGGTATCCAAGCGAGGAATATAGAGAGGAGGGCAGCCAAACCCTTCTATTGGGTAGCACCTCAATGCAATTGTGTTTCTTCTGGTAAAGCTGTAACCCGATCTACTTGCGGACTTCGACCTTGCGCAAGGCGTCTACCTCCTCGCGCATGTAGCCGTGCGGATAGAAGTGGCGGGCGTTCCGCTGGGCATGGCGGCGGGGGAATACAGCGTGCAGCAGGGCGTTGGGTATGGCGACAATCAACAACAGAATCCGCATCGTTTAGATGTCCTTATACTACAGTCACAATCTGATTCTAAACCTTTCTCTAACGCAGTATCCCCCCAAAAACTGGGTGCGTCCCTTAAGAAATAAAGAGAGCGACCCGTTTGAGTCGCCCCCTGAATATGCACCTGTTCGCCACCGGAAAAGGCCATATCCCTACTGGAATTTCGCCGGGTGGATTTGCCGCGCCAACTGCTCTTCCTGTTCCACCAGGTCGCCTAACGCCGCCAGCCCCTGATTCCAGAAGTTAAGGTCGGTCAGGTCTACACCGGCTTTCGCCAGGATGTTTTCCGGCCAGTCCGAGTCGCCCGCTGCCAGCACATCAATGAACTGCGGCACAAACGCCGCCCCGCGCTGCTGATACAGGTTGAACAGCGCCAGCACCAGGAGTTCGCCAAAAGCATAAGCATACACATACCCCGGCACCTGGACAAAATGGGGCACATAGCTCCACCATTGGCTGTAGTCGTCACTCAGGTTCACACTATCTCCGAACATCGCCCGCTGTGTTTCCATCCACAGGGTATTCACACGCTCCGTCGTCAGTTCGCCCTCGCCCCGGCGAGCATTGTGGAGTTTATCCTCAAAGCGATTCATCGAAATCTGGCGGAAAATCGTAGCGAAGGTATCTTCGATCTTCTGCGCCAGCATCGCCAACCGGACTTCCGCGTCGGGTTCTTTGCTCATCAGATCCGTGAAGACCAGCATCTCGCCGAAGGTCGAGGCCATCTCAGCAGTAGTCAGTGGGGTATGCATCCCCAGGATGCCCTGTGCCTGGGTCGCCAAGTAGAAGTGGATACCGTGACCGAGTTCATGCGCCAGTGTCATCACATCATTGGCCGTGCCGGTGAAGTTGACGAATACAAAAGGATGTGCGGAGGGCACAGTGCCGGAGCAGAATGCCCCGCCACGTTTACCAGGTGTGACTGGCGCATGAATCCAGTTCTCGTCAAAGAAGCGCGTCGCGATTTCGGCTACCTGCGGGCTGAAGGCCTGGAATGCCGTCAGTACAATAGCTTTAGCCTCGTCCCAGGTATAAAAACGATCTCCGGTTTTGAGCGGCAGCGGCGCATAACGATCATACTCGGTGAGTTCATCCAGGCCGAGCAGTACACGCTTGAGCCGGTAGTGGCGGGCGACGATTTCGTAATTGCTCGTCACGGCCTGCACCAATGCATCAACCACTGCGTCCGGCGCTTTGTTATCCAGGTTACGGGATGACACCCAGGTTGCGTAGCCGCGTCGTCTGTCATCAGAGGCTTTATCCGCCACCAGCACGTTAAAAACATACGTCAGTTCCATCGAGCGGCTTTGCAGCGCAGCGGTGATGGCGGCATTCGCCTTACGGCGCACTTCCCGATTAGAGTCATGCATTTTGGGCAGTACCTGAGAAAGCGTCAACTTCTCGCCGTCATAATCTACCGTCAGGGCGCTGGTCAACTGGGTGAAGAAGCGCCCCCAGGCCGAACTGCCGGTCACGGATTTATCCATCAGGATTTGTTCTTCCGGTTCAGCCAGTTGATACGGTTGGTAGCGGCGTTCGGCCTCCAGGTAGTGGCGATACTTCACTAGCGCCGGGTCAGCCAGCAGGGCTTTTACCGTTTCGGCAGCGACCTTGTTCCATTCGAGTTCAAAAAAGACCATCTTCTGGCTGAGCGCCGCGCCGAATTCGGTCACTCGCTGCACGAGTTGGCCGTAAGCCGGGTCGGTGGTGTTGGTCGAATACATCAGGCTGGCAAACGAACCGATACGCCCGCGCCGGTCATACAGACTTTCGAGGGTACGCATCGCCTCGGCCAGTTCCACTGCGCTCAGTTCGGCGATTCGTCCCCGGTATTGCTGGGCGAAAGCATCCACATCGGCGCTCAGGGTGTCCATGTTGCGCTGGATGGCCGGGTCATCGCTGCCACCGTAAAATACCGATAAATCCCACACGACACTTTCTGCGCCGGTGGCCCGTTTCGCTGTTGTAACGTCAGCCATATTTATGCTCATTTCTCGCACTAGAGGGTAATTAGACTAATCGTACTATCCTACTGGATTTTGCGGGCAGTGACAACCCGGCGCAGTTGAACTTATTAATGCAACCGTTCAGGGTGATCGGTCAGTGTGCCAGCAATATAGGCGCGGGCGGCTTCTTCGGCGTCGCGCAGCGTCGTGATGAAGGGGCGCATGTTTGCCTGTTCAATAGAGCGATACGCGCCCATGCCCATCCCCCCGGCGATGACAGCGGCACAATCCTGCACCGGGTCGAGCATCTGGTTGTGCTTGCCCGCTGAGCGTGCATCCATACCATGTCCTTGCTCGTGCAGGTGGACTTCGTTGTCATGCTGATGGTGGTGTTCGTGCGCGAACTGATTGTGGCCGGGTTTCTCACGCTGCTCTTTCTCGATGATTTCTCCATTTTCGATATTGAAAACGAGGTAATATGATGCGCGGCCAAAGTGGCGGCTGATGGTCTTGCCATCGTCGGAGACGATTGCGATTTTCATAACACTTCTTCTCTTTCACTAGAGATACAACCAATTTCCACCATTTTACCCCCGCTGCACCCAAAAATGGTCATAATGGTTTCTGCCAGAGTATAATTACCGATAATAATGTGTGTCCTACACAAGGGGAAACGACGCATGACACGGATTCGCCGGGGGCTGTTATTCATGCCGGGTGATGACCCGCATAAGATCGAAAAGGGCGCGGCGCTGGATGTGGACGCTGTGATTATGGATTTAGAGGATGGTGTGGCTCTCAACAGGAAGCCCGCCGCCCGCGCTGCTGCGGCTGCTGCCTTGCGTGATGTGGATTTTGAGCGCAGCGAACGCCTGATACGGCTCAACCCGGTGGACAGCCCGTTTTTTGAGGATGATTTCCTGGAAACAGTCGAAGCACACCCGGATGGCTATGTCCTGCCCAAAGTCGAGTCGGCACGGCAGGTGCGCGAAGTCGCTGCGCGGTTGCTGGCGGCGGAAGCGCGTCATGGGTGGCAACCCGGTGCGATTTGTCTGCTCGCTATCATCGAGACCGGACGCGGTGTGTTGAATGTGCGGGAGATTGCGGAAAGTGATCCACGTCTCGATGCGCTCATTTTTGGCGCGGAAGATCTTGCCGGGGATATTGGCGCGACACGCACGCCGGAAGGTTGGGAGGTGTACTATGCCAGGAGCGCAGTCGTCATTCATGCCAAGACCTGTGGCTTGCAGGCGATAGACACGCCATTTGTAAACCTCACCGATTTCGAACGGTTAGCACAGGAAACGCGAGCGGCGCTCAGCATGGGCTTTACCGGCAAGCTGGCGATTCACCCTAAACAGATTGATATTATCCAACGGACATTCACGCCAACCCCGGTGGAAATTCAACTGGCGCGGAGGCTAATTGACGCGCACGACGCCCAGCAAGCCGGGGGGAGTGGCGTATTTGAATTAGACGGCAAAATGGTAGATATGCCGATGGTGCGTGCAGCTCAAACGATTCTGGCCCGCGCCCAGGCCGCTGGACTTAATGTGGAATAGACCTGCCATCCTATCCGATACGGGCTTCAATGGCTTCCTGGAGTTTCAATGCGTCGTGATGGTTTTCACACGCATAATACATCTCCATCAGACGGTTCTCATCGTGGCCGACCAGGACTAACAGACCCCGGTTGGCATGGCGCGACTCATACAGATGCACACTGGCGATTTCGTTGAGCCGGAATGTTGTTTTGCGCCCAAAGAGCGTGGAGAGAATATCGGTGCGGCGCAGACGCACATAATCGGGATACAACTCGATCTGTACACCTGGGGTCGTGCTGGGAAGGACGTTCAGCGGTTCGACTAAGTGTTTCTCTTTCGTCACCATCACACCCATCCTTTGTGGGAAACCCACACTTCCTTACCCCATTGTACCATTAAACGCGCTCGTCAGATTGTGATAATTGGCATATTGGGCGAACGCCGCTCATCACATTCGGGGCGTTCAGCCCGCTGTCTGTTGTTCTTCTCTCCGGTACGTGGAATAACTGACGATGACCGTGATAACCGCTACTACCAGCCAGTAGATCAGCCATCCATTTGGCCCCAACAGGTCATCGCCCCCGGTGAAGTTTGGTAGCAACTCGGTGATGATGCCGAAAACACCCACCGCGATCAGCAAAATGCCTGATGCCCGATTGAGCAGCAGATGATGCCGCCCCAGCCAGCCAACTAACCGGCGCTGCACCGGCAACGCAACCAGTGGCAGCAGTGCCAGCGGCCAGCCGAACCCCAGGCCGAATACGAGGAAATACAGCAGGCCATTGATGAGTTCACCGGTACTGGTCGCGCCCAGTGAGAACGCGCTCAAAATGATCGGCCCGGTGCAAGGCAGAGTCATCGGCCCAAAGAACAACCCGTAGACATAGGCCGTAAGATACGGATTTCGCAACAAGGGCGCTTGCCTCGCAGAGAAGCGGGCGAACGGGTTTTTATCCAGCAGCATGAGTATACCCAGGATAATCACGACGCCGTATATGAGCGGCAGGAGTACTGACAGCGCATCTCCAAATGACTGCTGCAACAGGTAGAGCGCCAACCCGACCGCCATCATCATCGTAAGCACACCTGCCAGCACCAGCACGCCAAGCCAGGCGGTTGCCCGGCGGGAACGCTCGTTCTGAGCATTCCCAGCCAGAAACGCAATCAACCCCGGATATAACGGCAGTAAACAGGCGTTTGTAAGTATTGCCGCGTTGCCCAGACTGAATGCAGTCAGAAGTTCTTGCATTTTAGGATCCCGTCGCTTCGTTGATCTGCGCCAGCAGCGTATCAGTACCTTCAAAGCCAGTGCTCAGTGCCGAAAGAGTTCCTGTGGGGCCGATGACAAAATGGGGCGTGGATGGTGGGGTAATTACCCCGCGCCCGTAGTCCGCTGTCATGCCAGCCGTGATTTCGGTGGAAGCCACCGCAAAAATCCACTCCCAGCCCTGCTCGTTGGCATATTCGGCCAGGCGCTGGTCGGTCACGTTCTCACCTACGCTGAATGAGATAAAGACCACCTGTTCCGGGTCGGACTGCTCGAATGCCGGGCGGACGTTACTGCCTAACTGGCGGCGGCAGTTGGTGCACCAGGTCGCCATCGGTTCAACGAACACGGTTTTCCCGGCGAAATCGGCCAGTGTGAAGATTTCCCCAGTGCGGGCATTGGTGATTGGCAGGCTCGCCCAATCCGGGCCGTCATACTCAGTTGGCGCAGCAGCTTCGGCGGCCTGTACAGGTTCTTCGGACATGTCCGCTATTGTTTCTTCAGTCGCGTCCATTGGCGCTTCGGTGACTTCCGGCATGGCTTCTTCGGTCATGTCCGCCATCGCCGCTTCGGTGGGGACAGTCGTGGGCGTGTTGGTGGGCACAGCCTGGCTTTCGGGCGAGCAGGCCGCCAGTGCCAATAACAAAACAAATACCAGAATCACGTAAGGTCTCAGCATTTTCTCTCCTTTTATATGTTGGTTTCGTCGCATCGTCTTTATTATGGCAGAAAAAATTACACCGATCTTATGAAAACATGAGCAGTTCGTGAGCCAGCGGCAGGGAAGGGTCACTATCCCCGCAAAGCCAGAGTCCTGCTATACTATACGTTCATTAATCAGGGGGGATGGCCTATGTATATGGCAGATACTGTACTCACCAGCAGGAATCCGACGGTGATTGGCGGACGGGGAGTCCGTATACGGTAATTATGCACATTGAACACCTCTCGCTGACCAATTTTCGCAACTACGCCCGTCTGGAAATCAGCCTGCCACAGGGTAAGCCGGTGGTGCTGCACGGGGCGAATGCCCAGGGCAAAACCAGCCTGCTGGAAGCCATCTATTATCTGGCGACTTCACGTTCACCGTATACGACCAGTGACCGCCAATTGATTCACTGGCGCACTGAGGACGAGCCAATCCCGTTCGCCCGTCTGTCGGCGGAAATTGCTTCACGCAATAGCCCGCTTGACCGGTTGGAAGTCGCGCTGGTGCTGGAAACACAGATGGATGGCGGGCCGCAGCGTTTTAAGAAAACGATCCGGCAGAATGGGGCGGATAAACGGGTGATGGATGTCGTCGGGTTGGTGAATGTCGTATTGTTCTTGCCGCAGGACCTGGCGTTGGTAGAAGGGTCGCCGACCACGCGCCGCCGCTTTATGGATGATACCTTGAGCCAGGTTGACCGGGACTATCTCCAGGCGGTCAATACCTACGATAAAATCCTGCCGCAGCGTAACGCGCTCCTGCGCCGGATTGCCGACAAACAGGCCAGCTCCGGTGAACTGGCATACTGGAATGACCAGCTTGCTGAATCAGGCAGCGTAATTATCGCCGGGCGGCAGCGCTTTTTACGTGAATTAGAGGTGAGCGCCCAACATTTCCATCTCGACCTGACTGGCAGGCTCGAATCGCTGACGCTGCGCTACCAGCCGAGCTTTATGCCTACTGCTGAGGGGGACGGCCAACTTTCGTTTAATACACTGGGGCTTGACCTGCACCGTGAACTGACCGCCGAGGCGATTGCTCCACAGTTTGCCGACCAGCTAAAGCGCGAGGAGGGCGAGGCAATCAATCGGGGCGTGACGCTTTCCGGCCCGCACCGTGACGAACTGCGGCTGCTTATCAATAACCGGGATGCAGGACTGTATGGCAGCCGGGGCCAGGCGCGAACGGCAGTCCTGGCACTCAAATTGGCAGAACTCACCTGGATGCGTGAACGGATTGGCGAGTGGCCGATACTGTTGCTGGATGAAGTTATCGCGGAACTTGACAGCCAGCGCCGCGCCTACCTGCTGGAACAGATAGATGGCGCTTCGCAAACCCTGATGACGACTACTGAACTCGATATTTTCACCGAATCATTTTTGAGTCGCGCCGCTATCTGGCATGTGACAGACGGGCAAATTGCCCCGGACGACCCGGCGTAAACGGGCTTGAAAGTTGTGCGTCAGTGATTTTGTGTGTAGGCAGCAGTAACGCTCTCTCCTACTTGAGCGGCTGGAAATATTTGGCGTCCCAAATACGGTCAATGGGCGCTGGCACGCCTGTAGTTGCGCTCACATCCAGGCCATAAGGTTGAAAGCGGCAGTCGTTCACGTCGTCGTCATAGGCAGTATTGAAGACCACCAGATATGTATAGGCCGAGCCGCTGGTGGAGACTACACCGTCGCGGCCCAGCAAGGACGAGGAGGCCTGATCGCCGGTAATGCCCACTGCCCATACCTGGAGCATTCCGGAAGGTTCATTCACAAGCTGCACGCGGTATGTCCCGGGCGGGACGGCCAGCGCCACGTAGTTCGCGCCCAGTTCTTGTATCCCGGTATAGTCGGAACGTCCGGTTCCGGTGATACGTCCTTCCAACCAGACCGTAGCTCCGTCAAAGTCTGGGGCGAATTTGTAGTTCCGCACCAGATTCTGAATCCGGTATCGGGCCAATGCCGCCGGAATCGTGTCTTCGTGGGGGCGCAGCGTGTTCTCCATCGCCGCGAATCCCTCATCTACTGCAAGACGCTCCCACAACTGTCGGATAATCGCGCTGCCGTAAACATCTACCAGCGACTGCATGAACAGCCAATCCCCATACATGAGCATCCCATCGTTGGGGTCTGACGCAGTGCCAAAACACAATTCGGGATAATGGTAGTTATAATCCACATAGATCGTCGCATCTTCGTCTTTGGGGAAGGTGACAGTTTCCATCCAGGTAGCTGTCGCTTCGTGATACCACAGGTGGGCATCACCATAGTCGTAGCCGTGTTGAACGGCATGGTGGAACTCATGGGCTGCCGTCGCCCGCATCAGCGCGATTGCCCCACGATCATCCTGACTGGTTTCGGAGAAGTCGTTTTCGATACGCATCACACTGCTGATCGCGTACTGCTCTATCGGCTGAGTGAACGGGTTGTCACCAATATCGCCAATCCCTTTGGTTGTCCCCAGGGGGCCGTCGCCGGTATCGTCCATTAAGTCCATCAGATAGACATCCAACCGGCTGTTCCCACCCTGTTCACCATCGTCGGGCGGGGCAGGCCAGCCAATCTGCTCGATCTGGATGTGCCAGATTTCCTCCATCGTTTCGGCAACAGCCTGGGCATATTCGTTGGTAGCGGCGTCGCTGCCCTCTACGGTGTAGTGAATACGGAAATGTGCCGTGTCAATCACTCGTTCCGGGCCGCTGAACGCAACCTTGGAAAGGGCCTTTAGCTGGCGCAGGACGGTTTCATCTCCAATTTCGATCATCAGGTTATAGTCCCCGCCGCTGCCACTCTCGAAATAATCATACCGGCTGACCGTTACCCGATATTCACCGCCAGTAATCGCGGTATACCCCAGCGCGGAATCCAGGGAAAATGCGTTGCGATCATCATTCTGACTCACCAGTTTATCGTTTGGGTCATACAGAGCCAGGATTGTATCCAGGTTATCCCCGGCGGCCTCGGCGCTGATGACCACTGATTCCCCGGCCTGCATCATGAAGGTGTAGGCTGCTTCGGGGTTGGTATCATCCAGCCTGCCACTATGGTGCTGAGTCTCGGTCTGCGCAGCGGCGCTGTTGGTTAGCAGGGCCGTGAGAAACAGGGTGATGCTGATAAGGCGCACAACTGTTTGAGAAAGCATGGCTTGTCCTGTTTGCTGGTCAATATACGGGCGTGGTCTATCCGAACTCTACGACGGGTGACATCGCCTGTTTCTAACAGGATAGCATCAGGCAAATGAATTGAGCAAGCAAGAGAGGGATGAGAAAGGTGATACCTGACATGAAACCGCCCGGCACCGCGCTTCTGAGGGCCGCATTTTACTCGCAGCACACCTGTGTCGCAGTCGGAAGTTTCATTCCTCAGGAAGACTTCTAAACAATATTTGGATGGTCTATGGATATAATTCCGCCAGCGCCTCGCGGACAGCGGTGCGGACACGTGCCTCCAGGTCGTCACCGGGCTGCACCCCTGCCGGACGTACCCCACACGCCGCGTAAAATCGTTCCGCATCCCCCGGACGCGATAGCCCTAACCGCTCCCGGATCGCGATCAGTTTTTCCACCTGGTCGGGTGAAATCGCGGCTTTCGGCCCGCCTAACTGCTCGACCATATACAGGATTTTGGCGGCGTGTTCCAGGCTTTCCAGCCGCAGATAGGCATCCCATACCGTTTTCGCCACTGTCAACGACCCATGATAGGCCAGCATCAGGGCGTCGTGCTCGCTAATCAGCCCGCGAATCGCATCGCGGTTTTCAACACTGGAAGGGGTTGAATACGGCGCAGTGGGGATAATCCCCAGGATAACGACCATTTCGGGGATCAAGCACGCCCCAAAGTCATATCCCGCAATCGTCAGCGCAACTGCTGTGGGCGGGTGAGCATGAACCACGCCCTGCACATCGTCGCGCTGCCGGTAACACTCGAGATGCATCAGTAGTTCAGAAGTGGGGCGCAGGTGAGCGTTGGCGGGGGTGGGCGTATCTACCCGCTCACCCGCCATATCCACGATAATCAGGTGTTCGGGGGACATAAACCCCTTCGCCAACCCGCTGGGAGTTGCCAGGATATGATTCGTGTCCAGGCGGGCGCTGATATTCCCGCTTGCGCCATCAATATAGCCGTTGCGGTGCATCAATTCCCCGATCAGGCAGATTTGCTCCCGCAGTTGTTGTTCGTTCATGGATTCACGTTCTCATATAGCTGGATAGCTAGTAAGCCCGATAGCTGGAAAGCCAAAATACTCATCAGCTACCGGGCTGATTCTTTACTGTTACTGTGCGGCTTCGACCACCGCTGCCAGGATATCCAGTGAGACACCGCCTCGGTCATAGACAGTGCCTTCGTATTCCACCGGCACCATGTCACTATCGCCCAGGCGCATCCGTATTGCCGGAGTCCCGCTCACACCTACCGATTGGCCCACTTCAGCGTCTACCATAATCTGCCCGGCTTCCCCGGCACACGTCGCCAGCGAGTCAAAGTCCAACCCGGCACGCGCTGCGAACCGGAACGGGGTCAGTGTGTTATAACCCTGCAAACTGATGAGTTCAAACATCATCTCCCGCGCATCCCAGAAGCTCCCCGACTTTAATGTATCGGAGCATTCGACCATAACCGCTGCCAGTACCGATGCCTGCGGGTCAATCACCGGATACATACGGTATTCGAGCCGCGCCTGTCCGGTTATCACGTAATCCTTGATAAACTGCGCAATGACTACATCGTACTCATGACAGTGGGGACACAGAAAATCGGCAAACTCGACAATCGTGATCGGCGCATCCGGGCTGCCCAGCACAAAACCACCATCTTCCAGGCGCGACTGCTCAATCTGGCTAAAGTCAATCGCACCCTCAACGGGCGGCACTTCAACCTCGCCGCAGGCAATCTTCGTATCCTGCATCAGGCCTTCAAACGCACTCATCAGCCCCATCGCCTGGCTGACAGGGAGTTCCATGTCTGCGAGCGCCGTCCCAACTGAGGTGAACACTTCACTCAAAACACTGAGGTTACAGCCTGGTGGCAGGTCCTGCTGTGCGGCTGCTGGGGCATCCTGTGCCAGGACTGGTACAGCCAGAAGCAGTGTCAGTGTCACAATCATCACAATCCGTTTCATCGTCGCTCCCTTTATATGGTTATTAACAGGATTTGCGTAGTCAGCGTGCAGGACAAGCAATCATTACGCCGGTTTCCAGCCCAGGTGCGCCCCGAACTGTGTACTCTGGCGGATCACTTTAGCGATGTCCTCGTGAATCTGGGGGATGACCACCTGCCGCACTTTCTGGTGTATCTCCAGTGCGGCATCGGTGATTTCCAGGGCTGCCTCGACATCCGAAACCAGCCCGGTGAAAAAGACCAGTCCTTTACCGCCCAGCCCGTCCGCCAACCGGATCTCCATCAGCGTGACTTCCGCGCCCTTCACGCCTTTGTCTGCCGCATGGATCGCCGCAGGGACGCTCACCGTTTCAATAATGCCCAGCGCATCATGCTCCGATGTGAGCACCCGGCCAGCCGTCAGCGCCCGCACAACATCTTTATGCACACCTGGCAGGAAAATGTGGTCGGTCAGGGTGTCAGGGGCAGTTTCTTTACCGGCCTTGAGCGATTCTTCGACTTCAGCCACCGCGCCACCCAACAGCACCAGGAAGCGCCCTGGTTGCACCGTCCCGGCCTGCACCACATCCAGTGTGGCGCGTTTCACCATCGCGTCCGCTGCCAGAATCCCAGCGGCAATACTGCTGAATTCCAGCAGCGCCAAAGCTGGTTCAATCACCAGGGGAGTTGATTCGGGTAGGGCTGGTGGGATAGTCGGTGTGTCGCTCATGGAGTCCATGTCAATCGCAGTTCGTTAGAATGTGTACTATACCCTGTTTTTGAGTATGAAAACAGTGGTTATTGCCCGGACAGAATCCTGAAGATGGTCATGAAATGACCAGCGGCAATCGCCCAGCCAATGGTTGTCACTGATAAAGAAATGCCTTTCGCGACATCTTCCGCTTTTCAGGACTGTAGAATCCGCCCTGGCGCGCGCCGGCTACAATTGGCCCATGCACGCCCGTCATTTTGCGCGTTTGGCGGTTGGCTGGTAATGTTATGATTAGTTATTTGCACGGCTGAAAATAAAGGGTTACGCCGATGAGTGAGCAGACCGAATCCACGCCCCAATCTCCCTATCAACCACAATGGGAACGATCCACCCGGTTGATGATGACTGTATTCCTGATTATCGCCGGAGTCTATGCGCTGACACTACTTGGCCCGGTGGTCCAGATGTTAATTTTCGCCTTTTTACTGGCATTTATCATGTATTCACCGTCACGTTTCCTCACGCGGCGGGCGAGGTTGCCCTGGGCGGCTTCCGTCGTGATTAACTATATCATCATGATGCTGGTGATCCTCGGCATCGTCCTCGTCGTTCTGCCGCAGTTCGTCAACGGTGTGAACCGCGTCGTGTTGGAAGTCCAGCAGGCTTATGTAGACCTGCAAGACCGTCTCAGCCAATATCAGCCTGAAGATGGCATGGTGGATATTCTGGGACAGCAGGTGGACTTCAACTTCGTCATGCAGCCTGCCCGTGACTTCATCCTGGGGACGCAGAACGACATCCCGGATATCGCCGAAATAAGCGGCAGCACGGACGTTGTGCCGGAGGTGACGCCAGAACCAACCACTGACTCCGCCACCGCCGTGACCACTCCGAATACCACTACCCCGGATATGACTTCACCCGGCCCCTTGCCTATCGGCCTGCTTGAATCAGTAGATTTGCAGCAGTTATTGAACGGCGTTTTTAATGCCGCCGGGACGGTCACCGGGACGGTCACTTCGGTGATTTCCAGTGTAACCGGCGTTTTCTCAACCCTGCTGTTGGCGCTATTTATCTCCTTCCTGATTATGATTGACCTGCCCAACACCCAGGACAGCCTGGAAAAGTGGGTCTCGCCGAACTACCGCCGTGAGTATATGCTGATTATCTCCCGATTGCATCGGGTTTGGAGCGGTTTCTTCCGGGGGCAGGTAACGATTGGGGTAATTATCGGTCTGCTGACCTGGATTCAACTCGCGCTGATGGGCGTTTCCGGAGCGACAGTGCTGGCGATCTTCACCGGCATTATCTCGCTGATTCCGACATTGGGCGGCTTCATTGCGCTTATCCCGCTGGCGATTGTCCCGGCGCTGCAAGGGTCAACCGTGTTCGTAGATATGCCCAACGGTTTGTTCATGCTGCTGGTAATCGGAGTCAATCTGCTCATTTCCCAGGTGATCTGGAATGTCGTCGCTCCGTCCATCCTGGGTGACATCCTGGATTTACCACTTCCAGTGATTATCGTCGGCGTGTTTATCGGTGCCGCAGTCGGTGGCGTGCTGGGAGCATTCCTGGTTGCACCCATCATGAGTACGATCCGTATTGTGGTATTCTATATCATCCGTAAAATCGCTCAGCAAGACCCTTTCCCCGGTATGGAGCCTTCTCCGGATTTCGGTAAGGTATTAGATAAATGAGTCACAGTCGGCGGGACATACCGGAGGTTGGGTTCGTTCGGCAGGAACTTGATGGGTGTTGGAAAGTTGACAGAGTAGGGTAGGGATGGATGATGTTTGAAAACATTACGCAGGTGAGTCAAGGCTTGAGTGAACAGCAGTATATCGCCACTGACGAAATCTCAACAGTGATGTTCCTGGCACATCGCTTGAATAAACCGCTGTTGACCGAAGGGCCGGCGGGTGTCGGCAAAACCGAATTAGCAAAAGCCTGGGCGAAGGCTTGCGGACGGCGGCTGATCCGGTTGCAGTGTTACGAAGGGTTGGACGAAAGTAAGGCACTATATGAGTGGGAATACGCCAAGCAAATGCTCTATACCCAACTGCTGCGTGACAAACTCAGCCAGCTTCTGGCACAGGCAAACACGCTGACCGAAGCGGCAGACCGGTTGGCGGCGGAGGACAATATCTTCTTCTCGGATCGGTTCTTGCTGGCGCGTCCGCTGCTGCAAGCCATCACCTCGGAAGAGCCGGTGGTACTGCTGATTGACGAGATTGATCGTGCTGACGCTGAATTTGAGGCGTTCCTGCTGGAAGTCCTGAGCGATTTCCAGGTTTCTGTGCCTGAGTTGGGGACAATCAGCGCCAGGTATCTGCCAACAGTTGTGTTGACCAGCAACAACACCCGCGAGCTTTCTGAGGCGCTCAAACGGCGATGTCTTTATCTGTTCATTGACTATCCCAGTTATGAAGCCGAGCTGGATATTATCCAGATGCGGGTGCCGGAACTACCGAAGAAGCTTGCTCAGCAGGCGGTTGAAGCGGTGCAGGCTTTGCGAGGACTGGATTTGAAGAAGAACCCCAGCGTTTCCGAAACAATTGACTGGGCGAAGGCGCTCCTGATGCTCAACGCTGACAGTCTGGACAAGAAAACTCTGGAAAACACATTGACAGTACTGCTCAAACACGAGAGCGACGTGCAAAAAGCCCGCCGCCTACTGACCGAAAACCGCGAACATCCCTTGCAGCGCCGCTCGCCTGACGATATTGGGCGCCGGGATTGGAGGAACTGACGCGGGAATCAAATGGGCTGGTTGCGAATAGACCAGCCCATTTTACTGCGCCGTGATAGGACTTACTGCTGGGTTTCCCCCTTCTTAACCGTGTTAAGCAGTACATAACGGTACGCAAAATAAGCAATGACAGCGATCACCGCGACGACCACCGTGAACAAGAATGCCGTCCCCAGGAAATCGGTAATCGGTGGAATAGGAACGCCGCCGGTATCCACAAAGCGAAGCGCGGCATACGGTGCCAGCAGACTCACCAGGAATGTAACCAGAACGACGACCACCAAGCCATACCGAAACAGCCGCAAACGCGCTTGAATATCCGATGGTTTAATCATGAAATCCCCCTTTTTGTGATGATTGCCATTGAATCTATGCAAAATTTATTATCTGACACATATGAATTAAAAGTCAACTTAATTAAAAATTATTTTATATATGTTCCTATATTTATTGCCGGTATAGTGCTTAAAGCATCCCGCCACCCCTATACGGAAACGTGAACGCAAGAAGACTATTCGGCAACTCATGGAGCACGCCCTAGCATAGCCCTATTGGCATATTGGCAGCCTGCTCATCATAAAATACACTGATTGAGATTGAATATATCTTAACGCTATCTACAGATTCCCAACTGTTGCGTAATGGGTTTTAGGGTATAATATGATGGTGTTTATTTGAAGTTTACCTCTGGTTGGAATGGGATGTTCTTATGGCGGCTTTACCGCGAATTCTCACCATAGACCCGACCTGGACGATTGCCCGTGTCGTGCGGGCCGCGACCGATCTTGTGGATCGTGCTGTCATTCAAGTGGATGTGCCTGGCGGTATAGATGCATTGGACGAACTCAATCGCGGTGGAGCGAAACTGGCTGTTACCAGTTGGGTTTTGGACGATGACATGCGTGGGCTGGAGTTGGCGCTGCGAATCAAGCAGTCCAACCCGGATACGGCTGTCATTATTCTGGGGGATGTTACGGACCCGGATGAGCTAGACGAAGAAACCATTGCGGAATCACCCTTTGTTTATTTGCGCCGCCCGGTGGATATTCATCAATTTATGCGGGTGCTAGTGGCCGGACTAGATGGCAGCGATATTTTCGAAGCCTTACAGACCCCAGCGGGTTCTGCGGCACAGATTCTGGATCGTGGGCCAGTGCCGATGATTGACGCTGATAACGCTCTGGCAATTACCAAGCGTCTGATGTCCGATGTCGGCGCAATGGCGATTATTCTGGCGAATCGATCTGGCGAAGTGATTCTGGAACAGGGCGCAGTCGGCTACCTGAACCGTGACCAGCTTGTGAACGCGCTTATACCCATGATGACGACGACGGTTGAGATGAGTTCGCTGGTCGGCGGGCAGGCACAGAATATCCAGTTTTATGATGGTGATGATAAGGACGTGTTTGTTTTCTCAATCGGGCTGCATTACTTCTTGTGCCTGGCCTTTGATGGGCAGGCTGGGCAGCGCCAGTTTGGTGTAGTTAATACTTTTGGCCGCCGCGCTGTGCAGGATTTGGTGATGCTCCTGGGTCCCAACGCCTGGCAAATTCAAGCGCCTAAAGCGGCCACAGAAACCCGCCACCGCAAACGCGCTACTCAGGATATTAAAGCGGCGGAGTTGGATGAACCGCTGGAGACGATCATCCCACGTGCCGAGGCGCCTGCTGCCGAACCAGAGGCGATTCACCTGGATCCAATCAGTGACGACCTGTTTGACCCGTCCTTCCTGGATGGGTTGGACAAACTGGAAGATGCTGATTTCGACAACTTATTCGACCCGGATAAACTGGCCGACATCGCGCAGGAAGGCAAACTGCGTTCCAAGACTCTTTCGCAGGAAGAGGCCGAAGGGTTGGGGTTGCTTGGTGGGTTGGGTGGCGGCGGTTAACAGTTACGCCATTCTCAATAATGTGAAACGGTTGGTTTTTATTGTACCAGCCGTTTTTATATTATCGGCTTTCACCTCACCCGCGACGTCAAGCCGGTGGTATGGCGAAGGGTTCACTTTGCGCGTAACTAACAAAAAATTGGGATTCCTTTTGGGTCATGCAAGGCAGATGTGGGCTATAATAACGGTGAGGGAGTTATCTGCGTTGTATGGCGGTTTGACTGCACAAGCGGCGCTTCGCAAAAGTATCCGAATTTTAGAGAATGTAACCTTCTTTCTTAACCCTTTCCACCGTATTTTGCGGATCAACGCCTATGACGCGGTGTGACCGGCTAAAGTGAGGCATCCGGTGAGTAAAACAACCAATATTGATGAAGCAAACCAGACAAGAGACCCTTTGATTGGCAGACAGCTAGGTGACTATCGTCTGACAAGCCTGCTGGCAACTGGCGGGATGGCCCGTATTTATAAGGGCATGGATTACAAGCTTCAGCGACAGGCCGCAGTCAAAGTGTTGATCCAGGATGAGGCGGCCAACGATCCTACGTTGACCAAGCGCTTCCAGAGGGAAGCACGCGCCGTGGCCGCGCTGGAACACGATAATATCATCACCATCTACCAGTCGAACGAGCAGGATGGTGTGTACTTCATTGCTATGAAGTTTGTCAAAGGCAACGACCTCGCCCAGGAACTCAAACGGCTGCGGCGCACCCGCAACAAAAAAATGGATGTTAAGCGTGCTCTGTATATCATGGAGCAGGTCGCTTCCGCCCTGGACTACGCTCACAAACAGGATGTTATTCACCGTGACATCAAGCCCTCAAATATCCTGATGGATGACAACGATAAGGCACTGCTTACGGATTTCGGGTTGGTGCTGCGGCCTTCCGCCGAAACTACGATGGGGACGGCCTTTGGCACGCCGCGCTATATTGCACCGGAGCAGGCTATCTCATCTAACAAAGCCGTACCACAAAGTGATATTTACTCACTGGCCGTGATTATGTACGAGTTGCTAACTGGGGAAACGCCTTTTTCCGGTGATTCGCCGATGGAAATCGCACTGAGTCACATTAGTGACCCGCCCCCGCCGCCGCGTTCGATTGACAGCAGTATCCCCGAAAAGGTGGAAGAAGAACTGCTCAAGGCGCTCAGTAAAGAGCCGGAAAAACGCCACCGAACAGCGATTGAGTTCGTCAACGCCATTAAAGGGGGCTACGGTCTGCTGGATGATCCATCAATGGGGCGCACATCCATGCGCATGGCGGCCAGTATGCCGGCTGTCCCGGTATCCAACGACACCGGCACGACGAAGAAAGGCCCCAAGCTAAAGTCAAAAAAAGAGAGCAAACCCACCCGGAATACAGATAAAAAAACGAAGTCCGGCGGACGTTCTCGTATGTTGTTGCTGATTGTATTGCTGGTCGTTATCGGTGGTGGTGCTTTCATCGTGCTGGGCGGGCTTGGTACGGGCGGTAATGGCGCAGCAGTTACTCTTATCTACAACACCGAAAGCTTTACCATGATTAACGGCGGTGACTATACGTTGAATGTCGGGACGCTGCAATTCATCCGGGGTACGGATGGTGGTGGTGATGATTACAATGGCTACCGCATCACCCAGGATATCGTACCAGCCGGAAAGTGTGTGCGAATCTTCTGGTCGGGCAAACAGATCGAATTGCCGCCACAGTGCGTGAATAATCTCCATTATAGTGAGCAGCTTGTGACACCTGACCTGTTCTTCTGGCGCAAGGAAACATCGAGTGACACACCGATCAGCACTTTTGCTGTGATGTACGATGGCCGAGAGATTGCCCGTTGCGACACAGTGGCGCGCGGCGGTGATGCCGAATGCCGCTTCAACTGGCCGGTTTCCCCTACGCCCGTGCCTGCTGCCGGGAGCTAACTCGCTCCGGGAATAGCCCATCCGCGATATAGAATCTAGGACAGTATACCCATCAGGTCAGGTCTAATAAGAACCTTTTCCTGATGTTGCTCACTGCCAACTGGTGATGAGAATCATGCGGCGGTCAGGGCCTGCCGTGTTACATTCTGGGGGGTATTCATTGGTTAGAAAGCGTAGTGTATGAATCCTGTTGTGGATGCTGTTGAGGGTGCTTTTCGCATAGTATTTACCCTGGTTTTCTCTCCTCTTCTCCGCAATTGGTATAATCGTTGGGGCGCGACCTCTGCTGAGGTCAGCCTTGCGCTGCCTGGAGACCAGGACGTGCCGCAGCCAGCGATGGGTTATACCCGCGCCATTACAATCCAGTCGCCTGTCTCCGAAGTATGGCGTTGGATAGTGCAGATTGGGCAGGGGCGGGGTGGTTTTTATTCGTATGATGTCCTTGAGAATCTGGCAGGCTGCCAGATACACAGCGCCGACCGTGTCAGGCCGGAACTTCAAGTGCTGGGCGTGGGTGATGCGGTGCGCCTGGGAAAAGAAGGCTATCCTCTGTTCCGGGTGACGGAAATCATACCGGAAGAGGCACTGGTGCTGCGAGCCGCCGACCCGAAAACCGGCGAAATTGCGGCTTTCAGCGATTCGATGCCCGATGCGAGCGCTCCGACTGTATGGGGTTTCTACCTGCGGCCAGTAGATGACACAGCGTCTCGACTCATCGTACGTCAGCGGCTGTACCACGCTTCCAAATGGCCGTTCGCTCTGATGTGGCGAATCGTCGAGCCAATCAACTTCGTGATGGAACGCAAGATGCTGTTCACGATCAAGCACCATGCAGAAGCAGACTATCCCGCCGGGAAATAATGGCCGCGATATTCTGCGCCGGCCAGTTTTATCTGATGTCCCCCCAAAAAGTGCTACAATACGGCCTGCTGTGCGTTGGCTGGCGGCCAAACGCGCATCTTTTCGTCCTGTCAGCCGTTGTTGTTCAATATATTCACCAGCACAGGGAGATTAAACCGTGAAGTATCAAGATGATGGGCCATTAGGCTATTACTTTGAGGAGATTGAGATCGGGCAAACTCTGGTTACAAGGGGACGGACGATCACCGAAAGTGATATTGTGCAGTTTGCCGCGCTCACCGGGGATTTTAATCCCATGCATACCGATGTTGAGTTCACCAAGAATCATCCAGTCGGCCAGCGGGTCGCACACGGCTTGCTCTCGTTAAGCTATGCCGTTGGTCTCATCTACCAGCTTGGTCTGATGGAGCGAACCATTCTCACTTTTCGCTCGCTCGAAATGAAGTTCAGCCAGCCGGTATTTATTGGTGATACCATCCACGCCCAACTCAAGATAGTTGAGAAGAAAGAGATGCGGCGCTTGGGCGGCGGGCATATCACCGGGGAGATCAAAATCATCAATCAGGATGGCAAAACCGTGCAGTCTGGCACCATGAGCCTGCTGGTAGCCTTCAAGCCAGAATCTGAGTAGTACATCGCTTCTGCGGGACTCACCCCATCTCCATCCCAAACGGCAAAACGGGTGCGCGAGAAGGGGTGAGCAATCCAGCTATGAACGGTGGTACAGTTTGTACAGTGCTTTCTGTTTTTTCTCAGAACTCCGTGTTATCCCGACGTTTCTTCTGTTGCCGCGGGTGGTTCGACCGTCTCAGCAGGCCCCGGCACATCTTCAGTGATTACCGGTTCGGGGGGTAGGGCAGTGATCTCTTTGGTTGCTGCTGGCTCGGGGGGAAGTGCCGTTGCTTCCTCGGTGGCTATCGGGGCAGCCGGTGCGCCTCCCAGGTTGAAAGCCGGGATCACCTCGTAACGCACGACGTAGTTGCCAATTCCCAGGAGAGCCGTCGCCAGCCACAGTGCCAGTGACAGCCGCATGAACCCCTTTGCATTCTTGAACCAGTATTTTGAAAGTTCAGTTTCGCCCCGTTTCTTGGCAGCCGCCACCAGAGCGTCTTCCCGAAACATGCGAAAGAGAATGTAGGTCGCCAGAAGTTGCGCCGGAAGCCCCAGCAATGCATGAATAGCGGGCAGCAGGTAACGGGCATTCCCCGGTTGCTGTCCAATGTTGCCTGCCACATCAAAGATGTAAGCCCCTACCATGAGAAATAGAATGAGCAGCCAGTTGACAACGGTGATGATTGTCATCGTGTATTTATGGTGGGGGCGGTGCAGCCTGCGCCGGGCAAACACGAAGCCAACGAGCATTCCTGGTATGATGAGCAGGATATAAACGATTAACGTGATATCGGCCAGTAACCCGGCACCCGTGCCCAAAAACCCTTGTGGCTCCAGATAGATGTTCATAACAATCATTCTCCCAGAATATGCAGGTTGTGATGTGGATGTGGAAAGCGGCAGCCGGTTAGGAACTGTGCGCTCCTGTTATTATATGCAGGGATCGTTGTTTTGTACCGAAGCGGCCATAATAGGCATGATTACCCGGTTTTCTGCATAAACTACTTGACACTTACGAGCCTTTATGATACAGTATATGCATATTACCCGCTAGAATGGGTTTTTTGATTAAAGGAGGGTGTATTGGCAGATCAAGATTTCGTACTCGCCCCAGCAACCGTCCGGGTTCGCCTGGATCTAGAACCGGCGTTTAATGCTATCAACACATTGATGCTGCTGGAGCAGGTGGATATTCGCTCCGGTTTGAGTGAATGGGTGGTGCAAACTGTCGCGGAACTTGTGCCGGAACGCAAGCGTGCCAACCGGCTGATCCTATCGCTACTGGGCGATGCTGTCATGCCTGACCGGAGCTGGTCGAGTTTCCCGGCGTTCATCAACCACCTGGCGACCCAGGACGCGGTGACCCTGCGCGATCGGGCGATAGCCTGGTGCAGCGACCCCAAAATGGGACAAAAGGGCTACGAAACAATTGAACGGGACGCGCTGCTTGCCAGCGAAGCAGCTTATGCTGGCTACATGCAGCGCCACATGGAGCAGGCCTATGCCCAAAAGGGCGAAGACCATGAGATGCATTTCGACACGGCACTCTATGCCGAAGCCTATGCGCTGCTGATTGACCCCATCGCTCTGCAGAACTATATCGTGACGCATCTTCGGGCGATGTGGGACGACATGCTACAGGCGGATTGGGAGCGCAACCTGCCCATGCTGACGGAATCTGTCACGGCGTTCCAGCAGTTGAACTACAGTGGCCTGACAGCGACTGAAGCCGCGCGGACGATTACCGGACGTGACTTGAGCGCAACCTGGGAAGCGTGGTCGGATGAGATCGTCTTTGTCCCATCGGCGCATATTGGCCCGTATGTTCTGCGCTTCGGCTGGGCAGATTCCGAGGTAACGCGCCTGATGTTTGGGGCGCGACTGCCGGAAGGGGTGCGTACAATTTCGCCTGCCCTCAGTCGTTCCGAACTGTTGGTACGGTTGAGTGCATTGGCCGATGATACCCGGCTGCATATGCTTGAACTGCTCACCCAGCACGAGGAACTCTGCGCCCAGGACATGATCGAGATGCTCAAACTCAGCCAATCGGCAGCATCCCGTCACCTGCGTCAGTTGACAGCTACCGGTTATCTGCTGGAGCGGCGGCGTGAGGTCGCTAAGTGTTACAGCTTGAACCCGGATCGGGTGGCTGACACGATTCAGGCACTCAAACGGTTCTTGAAAACCTAGGGATTTGCTGGTGGTGGGGTCGCGCTTCTGTGCAAGCTGCGCCACCAAATCTAAAACCCATACCCTTTTGAAGACAGGCTAACGCCCTATTGCGTTGGGTCATCTTAAATGCAGCTATTGACCAGATGGAAATACAAGACAAGCGGAATAAGAGAGGACCTGGTGACGTATGTTTAATCCATTGGACGAACGTTTGAATGACCTGTATCGTGAAGAGATGCGGCGCAAAGCCGCGCGCAAACGGCTGGCTGGTGAATCGCGGCGACGTGGTCGCCCGGTCTTTGTCCTGCGGATGTACCGCCCTGCACTTAACCGCCTTGGGCATTGGCTGGTGCTTTCCGGCACCCGTTTGCAGCGGCGTTATGGCGATATGTGCGAAACCGCGCCCATGCAGCATAACCGCCCGGCACGCTCCGGCAATATCTAACCCCCACTATAAAAAACAGGGGGTCTATGCCCCCTGTCGGCTTCACTTTGTTGCAGCAATCTACAAATCGCCCTCTGGTTTCTTGGCAAAGGCCTGGGCTAACTGGTCGTAAAGGCTTTGGTAGTGTCTTGTCGTCAGGCCGTTCTGCTGGTCACGCTGGCGATAGAGCAGGATGGTTTTCTGTGTCGAGTCGAGGACAACGTGACAATTCGCGCAGGTCGCCAGATGTTCCTGTGCTGCCCGGGTGAGTGCTTCGTCTAAACGGTTATCAATGTAGTCTGAAAGATATTTGATTAAGTCCTGACATTCCACGATGTCACACTCCCGTCTGCTCGAACTGTTCCCCGAAATATGGCGCTAACTGCTCGCGTAGCAGCAGTCGTGCCCGGTGTAAACGCACTTTTACTGCCGACTCGCTGATCCCCAGCACACTCGCTGTTTCGTTGGTCGAAAGTTCCTCAATGTCACGCATAACAAACACAGCCCGCAGCGCGGGACTCAGCGTCGCTATTGCCCGTTCCAATTCGCTGGTTATCTCGCTGGTAAATACCATCTCCTCCGGGGCCGGCCAGGGATTGAAGTTTACCGGCATCATATCTGGCTCGTCCAGGCTGTCCAGCTCAAGACTGGGTTTTACCTTGCGGAGTTGGTTCAGGCAGTGGTTATAGCCTACCCGGTACAGCCAGGTGCCCAGGCTGGAACGCCCCTCGAACTGGTCAATATGCTCAATCAAGGCCAGAAAGGTGTCCTGTACCACACAGTCAGCGTGCTGTTCGTCGTGCAGAAGATTCATCCCCAGGCGATAGATACGATCCGCATAGGTTTCAAAGACAGCGGCCAGTGCGGTTGGATCGCGCTGCTTGAGGGCGGTAATCAGGGCTTGTTCATCGGTCACGGCAATTCCCACCTGCTCATTAGATGTATTTTCGACAACAGACGTTACATAGCGCAAGGATATTTTACAGGGCATTGCCCACGCCCGCATCTCTTTCTAAAATAGGCTATCTGTGCCAGCTAAGCAACACTGAGCCATGACAAGGAGACAACATGTTGCCTGACCGTTCCGCACCGCTGTACGCCGCCCCATTGAATGACCTGTTGGCGATGCTGCTGCGCCAGTTCCGGCGGCTGCTGGCCGAAAAAGGCGTCGAGATGGACGAAGTGGCGATCAAAGTGACTGCCCAGGCCGCCTGTGATCGCGAGAATTCTGGCGAGAACATACCGGCGCTACGCGACGCGCTGGTGGCACTGGTGATGGAAAGCGAAGCCGTCCTCGCGCGCTGGAACCTGACGTTTTCGCAGGCACTGGTGACACAGATGGATGCTATCCCCGGATGGGAATCGACGTCAGACTTTCTCGAAATTGCTAATGAGAAGTCAAATGCCGAACTGCGCATCGCAGCGGGAGGGACACTGCTGGCCGCACTGGGGGATTACCGTTATGTACCGCACCTGCTGGCCGCGATTGACCACGCCCCGGATGAAGTCGAGACGATTATCGCTAAACGGGTGCTGCTGTTTGTGAGCGGAGTAGATGGGGACATGGCAGACTGGCGGGCACGGCTTGCAATATGGCATAGTTCCTGCATTGATGGCTGAATGCAATTTTATCCGATACGCTGGATAAACTCTTGCACATTTAGGATGGTTATGTTTGTAAAGTTTTTCAGGATGAGGATGTCCTCGTCACCGGAGACTATATAGACTGCCTGACCACCAACGGCTGCTGCCAATACCTTCACATCGGCTATATCACGGATAGAATCCTCTGGAACGAGTGCAGGTTCAATCACACGGGTGTAGCGCAGATAACCTGTGACCAATTCTTCTGGTGTTCTTTGGAGACGTTCCAGATACTTATGGAACTTATCCCGTTTCAGAACATCGCGCAGCTCATCCACTAACGCTTCGCTCGTGATTGCCTCAACACGTTGGTTCATGGCGATTTGTAATGCCCGACGTGGTGCGCCTGACCATATCAATCCTGAAATGATGAGGTTTGTATCGAAAACAACACGCATCAGTGATCTTGATTCGAATTCTCTTGAGCACGACGCTCTGCCCGGTGTGCTTTGACTTCAGCATCTACAAAACGCATAATCCGTTCATCCAGTTCGTCACGCAATACCTGTGCAATCGTGTCGGGGTCAAGCAGCCCAAATTCCTGAGCTTCTTCCACAAATTCCTTTGGCACTTTAACCACGATTTCTACCATTTCCATCGTGTTACTCCTTGAGTTATCACTTTTATATTATATGCGGATTGATGATCTGCAAGGTTAGAGAACGAAGACGATAGAATACCAAACGGGAATTTGTATGCGATTATGCTATACTTAGCACACTTGTTTCAATTAACCTGCGAGAATCCCGATGGCGAAAACACGCACGAAATACGTTTGCACCAATTGTGGGCGGCAAAGCCCGCGTCACTTTGGCAAATGCCCATCCTGCGGTGAGTTCAACACGATGGTGGAAGAAATCGAAGAAGCCAGCAAGCCGGCCAAACAGAACCGCCAGCCGGTGGGTATTGCCCGGACACAGCCACAGCGGTTGGCGGAAGTCAGCAGTGATGCAGGGGAACGCCTGGTGGTGCCGGTTGAGGAGTTCAACCGGGTGTTGGGGGGTGGCATTGTGCCGGGGAGCATTGTGCTGTTGGGCGGCGACCCCGGTATCGGAAAAAGCACCCTGCTGCTGGAGATTTCCGCTATCCTGGCACAATCGGTAGGTGTCGTCCTGTACGTTAGCGGTGAGGAGTCGGCGCGGCAGATCAAAATGCGCGCGGATCGTATGGGATTGCAGGCCGAAGACCTTTTTCTGCTGACCGAAACCAATCTGGGGCACATCTTTGAGCAGGTCAATCGCCTGAACCCGGCCATCCTTATCGTGGACTCGATCCAGACAACTTATACTGAAGAACTCGACTCGTCACCAGGGTTGGTTTCCCAGGTGCGCGAGTGCGCCAGCCGGTTACAGGCGCTGGCGAAGACCACTGGAATCAGCGTGTTTCTGGTGGGGCATGTGACCAAAGAAGGGAACATCGCCGGGCCGCGTGTGCTGGAACACATTGTAGACACGGTGCTTTACCTGGAAGGCGACCCATTCCAGGCATTCCGGCTGCTGCGGAGTGTGAAGAACCGCTTTGGCGCGACCAGCGAAGTCGGCGTCTTTGAGATGACAGGCGGCGGGTTGGCGGAAGTCCCGAATCCGTCAGAGGCGTTCCTGGCGGAGCGGGTTGTTAATGCCCCCGGTTCGACGATTGCGATTACGATGGAAGGCACGCGCCCGCTGCTGGTGGAAATCCAGGCGCTCACCAGCCCGACTCCGTTTGGCAACCCGCGTCGTACACCTAACGGGGTTGATATGAACCGGCTGCTGTTGGTCAGCGCCGTGTTGAGTAAGCGGTTCGGTCTCAAGCTGCATGAACAAGACATTTTCGTGAACGTAATCGGCGGTCTTAAGGTGAGCGAACCGGCTTCTGATCTGGCGGTAGCGGTGGCGATGGCGTCGAGCTACTACGAGAAGACCGTCCCGGCGGACGTGGCGATTGTCGGTGAAATCGGCCTGAGTGGTGAATTACGGGCGGTAGGGCAGTTGGCGGCGCGGCTCAACGAAGCGGCGAAACTCGGCTTCAAGCGAGTGGTCATCCCGCGCACACGGCGCAAGCTGGATGATCTGCCACGTGGCTTACAGCTTATTGAAGTGCGGAGCGTGGGCGAGGCGCTCAACGCTCTTGTGCCGAAGGAGTAATCCCCGGTCATGTCCTGATAAACAGGCGAAAACAGGCATCGCTTGGCCGCTGGTTGAAGGTTACAGAACGGGCTTCAGGCGCACGAATGCTGTTGGGGTATCATCGCTTACACATCCAACAGCATCCGCACATTCAGTCCCCAAGACAGCCACAACGCCCGTAGAAACCGCTTGATCTGGATCACCGTCCGGTCATCTTCAGATGCCGTTTTGAGTAGAAACGGGTAGCGCGTCAGGGCATCGTCCGGTGAATCTGACAGGTGCATGAGTTCGTCCGGGTCCAGGTCGCGCTGGATTGCCCCCAGAAATGTCAGGAGCATGGCGGCATACGATGGACGGATATGCCCTTGCAGAAACAACATTTCAAAGAGCTGGTCGCCATTTACCTTGAACTCACCAAACAATCGTTCCGGGGCGGTGGTCGCCTCAAACAGTATTCCGCTGGGGCGCATCGCCTGGAATGTCTCATCATTTTTGCCCAGGCGCTTGAGCATCTGTTGGAGCAGCAGCCATGTCAGTGGTTCACGGTTATCGGGGAGATGGTTGAGCAGCCATTCTTCCCCCTGGACAGAGAGGGGGTACTCGATCTGTGCCATGCAACCGAACGCCAAACCAGTGTTGTTGGCCGGGCAACCGTAACAGTAGTCTTCCAGCGGCGTGAGTTCGTCGGCGGCATCCAGGACATCCTGGGCGACGTAGACGCGCGTTTCCGCTTCACCGTTCGGGGTGGACTGCGTGAACTCAAACCCGATCTGACTCGCCGGGCGGTTATCCCCCTGTTCACGGTAGAGGGCGATCACGGCTTCAGCCCGCGCCCGCGCTTTTAGCCGTTCGAGGATATTGTGAGCGCCTAACTTCTGTTTGGGGATGCACTGATATTCAATAATGTAATCAACGGCCATATACGTTTCTCGTCCTAATGATTTAGCGCCTGCACTGCCCGAAGCAGGAGCATCTGGCAGCAGGTATCCAGGTGATAGTTGAGTTCAAACTGCCCCGTATCACGGCTGTAGGAGGCGGTGATAGTCACCTGTGGTTCGCGGTCATGCTCTTCACAGCGGATACCGGCCAGCTTGTGCGCGACCTGCTGGCGAAGCTGTTCTCCTGTATGCGCCAGGGTTTCCGCCAGTTCATAATCTTCTTCCAGCGCGTCTATTTCGACTGGCTGGTCGTCCACCTCATATTGCACTTCTATCGCCATCATGTTTTTTCACCTGTGTAATTAAAAAAGCGCCTGTGACGGCGCTTCCAGGTTGGGGCAGGTGGGACTCGAACCCACACGTCCGTGAGGACAGAAGTTTTTAAGACTTCGGCGTCTGCCATTCCGCCACTGCCCCGCCTTGCTTAGAACGACATTAGTTTAGCACCAGGGGATATGGGCGTCAACCGCTCAATATACCGGCACAAGATTGATATCACCATAGATGGCGACATAGGGTGCGTAAATCCAGCCGACGACGCCTTCATAGCGCACCAGGAACCAGTGGTTATTCCCGCCCTGGATGGTGCGTCCCAGGATTTCAACCTCGCCACCCCAGGGAATCTGACTCAGGCGGGTGGTGCGCTGGCTGGGCCGGACGCGGAAGTTCATCACGGAGCGCGGTGCCCCCATCACCCCGGTACTGGTTGGGTTACTGAGCTGCTGGAAAATCGTTGTTTCTACCGGTACGCTATTGGGATCGCCTGTGATCTCTAAGTAGCGCCCGGATACCCATCCGGTCTTTTCGCCAATCGTGATCTTGAACCAGGTGTACGTGCCTTCATCGCTATTGCGGGCTAACGGGGCATAGGCCGTGCCGGGACGCGCCACGCCGATGAGTGATGCGCCCAGGTACGGGCCGGTGCGCAGTGACAGTCCTTTGACATTGACGACCTGCACTGTGAGTGGTGGCACAGCGGTAGAAAGTGGTGTGGCGGTGACGCCAGGTATGGGGGTTGTGCCTCCCGTACCCTGCAAAAACCACTGGAACTGGAGAATCGCCTGGTCAATTCCCTCGAAATATTCTACGGTGAGGGTGTGGCTGCCCGCCGTCATCACCCGCGTGAAGGTATCGGTAGTCAGTGCCCGCCCAACGAACTGATCCCAGACGGTCACACCATCAATCAGTACGCGCACGCCGTCATCCGAGGCGACGACAAACTCATACGTGCCATCTACAAAGGTCTGAACCGAGGTGAAACGCGCCGAGAAATTATCAGTCAGCGCCAGGACGGGGACACCATTGACAATCGGCTGGCCGGCACCCCAATTAAAGTTAAGACCGTTGATCCCGGATACCGAGGTCGGTGTGCCGGTCAGATTAGGGGTATCGTAAAATGTAGCCGACCAATTGATGCCGTATTCGGCCTCAACCCCCATACCGGGAAGCAGCACTAACGCCAATAAAAGGCCTGCCAGCACCATCCATATCTGTGTATTGCGTCGCATGATCCCTTCCCCGCTGCTCAAGTTGAGTTTCGACTATGTAATTTCTCTTTGCGATTTTTAACCCTATTATAGACGGTCTGGGGCGATTCCGGTACAGGACATTGGTAGAGCGCCGGATGAACACGTATAAGCATGATAAATTGCCGGGAAATTCGTGCAACTTTGCGCTGCACAACCACGTATAAGGTGGTGTACGGTAAAGATATTGGATGCCTTAACCGGCAGCAAACAAACAGACAATAGGAGACCGAACAATGGCAGAAGAGAAACCCACCCTCAGCGAAGAAACTACCGAAAAGAAAACCATCAGCGAAGAACTGGAAGTCGCCGGGAATCAATTGGTAGACCGTGTGCAGGAAATGGTCAAGCAGGGTAACGTGCGCCGCATCATCATCAAGAACCCGGATGATGGTATTTTGCTGGAAATGTCCCTGACAGTGGGCGCGGTGGCCGGCGGTGTGCTGGCGCTGGGTGCGCCCTGGCTGGCGGCGTTGGGCGCGATAGCCGCGCTGATCGCCCGCGTGAAGATCGAAATTGTGCGCGAAGAAGAGGAATAACGCTCGTTTCGGCTTTGTGAGCAGCCATCATGAGGGGGCGCGGTGAATTCGTTCGCTGCGCCCCCTTTTTTGCAGGTCATTACTTTTTCAGCAGGTCATGCGCTGCCTGTACCACCGCACCGGGCGTCAGGCCAAACTGCTCGTAGATCGTCTCGTAAGGGGCACTGGCGCCAAAACGGTTGATGCCGATGATGATGCCCTGCCGTCCCACGTAGCGATCCCATCCGAGTGTCACCCCGGCCTCAATGCTCACACGGGCCGTCACGCCTGACGGCAGCACGCGCTCCTGGTAAGCGGCGTCCTGCGCCTCGAATAATTCCCAAGAGGGCAGTGAAACCACCCGCGCCCGAACACCTTCGTGGGTCAGGGTCTGGTAGGCTTCCAGGGCGATATGCACCTCACTCCCTCTGCTGATGAGAATCACATCAGGCACACTGTCATCGCCTGCCAATACATAGCCTCCCCGCGCTACGCCTGTGCGGATGTGGTCACCGGCCAGCACCGGCACATCCTGGCGCGTGAAGATCAGCACCACCGGCCCGGAGAGGGTCATCGCGGTATGCCAGGCCGCCGCTGTCTCGTTGGCGTCCGCAGGGCGAATCACGGTCAGATTGGGGATAGTACTTAACGCGGCGACATGCTCAACCGGCTGGTGAGTTGGACCATCTTCACCCAGGCCGATGCTGTCATGGGTGAAAACGTATACGGCGGGCAGGTTCATCAATGCGCCCAGGCGGATTGCTCCACGCATGTAATCGCTAAAGGTGAGGAAAGTCGCTGAGTAGGGTTTGATGATCCCGCCATGCAGCGCCAGCCCGTTGACAATCGCGCCCATGCCATGTTCACGCACGCCGAAGCGCACATTACGCGCCGCTGGCCTTCCCTGCCAGGTGTTTTCCGACTCTTTGAGCAGGGTCTTGGTACTGCCAGCGAGATCAGCGTCGCCGCCAATCATGGTCGGGATATGTTGGGCGATGGCATTCAGCACCATGCCCGAAGCGCTGCGGGTCGCCACCGGCTTGTCGGGGAAGGTTGGGATAGTGGTGTCCCACCCGGCGGGAAGCTGACCGCTCTGTGCCTGCTCCCACTCAGCGGCCAAATCCGGGTAAGCCGCCTGCCATGCCTGAAAACGCGCCTGCCATTCAGCTTCGTAACCCGCGCCGCGTTCGACAGCTTCACGGTAATGCCGGAGCGCCTCATCGGGGATATAGAAGGGTTTATCCTGCGGCCAACCGTAGAATTCTTTCGTCAGCCGGACTTCTTCCGCGCCGAGCGGGCTGCCATGCGCACTGCTCGTCCCCTGTTTGTGCGGGCTGCCATAACCGATTACCGTGTGTACCGCGATCAGCGTGGGTTTGTCGTGTACGTTTTTTGCCACCTGAATCGCACGGGCGATGGCCTCAATATCGTTACCATCGGCCACTTTGAGGATGTGCCAGTTATATGCCTGGAAACGCAGCGCCACATCCTCGGTAAACGTCATGGCGGTTTCACCGTCAAGCGTGATGTGATTATCATCATAGAGGAAAATCAGTTTGCCCAGCCCCCATGTCCCCGCCAGGGAACAGGCTTCAGACGCGACTCCTTCCATCAGGTCGCCATCGCTCACCAGGGCGTATGTGTAATGGTCAACGATCTCGTGACCGGGGCGGTTGAAGTATGCCGCCAGGTAGGCTTCTGCCAGAGCAAAGCCAACCGCGCTGGCCGCGCCCTGTCCCAATGGGCCGGTGGTGATTTCCACGCCCGGCGCTTCGTGGACTTCCGGGTGGCCTGGCGTTTTGCTGCCCCACTGCCGGAAGTTCTTCAGTTCATCCAGAGAGAGATCGTAGCCCGTCAGGTGCAGGAGAGCATAGAGCAGCATCGAGCCGTGCCCGGCGCTCAGGATAAAACGATCCCGATTCGCCCACTGAGGATTATGGGGATTGTGGCGCAAGAACTGTGTCCACAGCGTATACGCCATTGGTGCTGCGCCCATCGGCAGACCAGGATGCCCGCTGTTGGCCTTCTGGATAGCGTCCATCGCCAGAGTACGAATCGTGTTAATTGCCAGATTGTGCAGGTCGTTGTTCAAGTGTTCGCCTCCTCGAATAGTGCGGTCAGGATCGTGCCTGGGTATCGGTGATGAAAACGCCGGATGCTACGGGATGAAAAGTATGAATTTGCCGATTATAACACGCGGTATCCGGCTGCTGATATACCAATCAACTATACAGATCGTCGTATCAGTGAAACCATGCCCGTGACAGCACGTAGCGGCTTGTGACTATTGGGGCAGTTTCTCAGGTAAGCTATGTTGGGGTTTTGTTGCTCAGGAAGGCAGGTGTGCCGCATATTATCGCCAAAAGACAGTGTTCAGGCCAGGCAAACAGGGGAGGCGGCGGGGTGTTTTTGCAACAAAACGGAGTTGTGCTGCGATTGCCGCGATTGCAGTAATCCTCCCGTGAGCGGGGGTGTTGCTGTGCTGCAAAAGCGTTAGGAGCAGTGCTGAGTGCTGAGTCTTGAGTACTGAGGCGAAAGGCAAAAGCGGAGAAAAGTTGAAAGTGCCAAGTGGAAAGTAAAAGCAGTGCTGAGTGCTGAGGCGAAAGGCAAAAGCAGGGAAAAGTTGAAAGTGCCGAGTGAAAAGTAAAAGCAGTGCCGGGGCGTGCGGTAAAGTGGCGAAGTTGAAAGTGCTGAGTGAAAAGTAAAAGCAGTGCTGAGTCTTGAGTGCTGAGGCGAAAGGCAGTGCAGAGTCCTAGGGAAAATCTTTTCATTGCGAGGCGACCACCGATGATTAATCTACAGGATTACGATAGCACAAAACGGGGCGGCGGGGGTGAATCTTTGTTCAAACATTTGTTCAGGGTTGGAAAGAAAGGCAGTGCTGAGGCGTGCGGTAAAGCGGCGAAGTTGAAAGTGCCGCGTGGAAAGTAAAAGCAGTGCTGAGGCGTGCGGTAAAGCACGAAGTTGAAAGGGACGGGTGAAAAGGGAAAAGGACGTGCGCCCGGTACGCGCGGCCTGCTTGACAGCGCCTTCCAGGACTCGCTATGCTTATGCAATCAACTATTCTAGCCCTGGAATACTCACTATGATGATGACCGATGCCGAACTATCCATTTTGAGCCTGGTCGCGGAAGGCCCACGCTATGGCTACGAGTTACAGCAGATTATTGACGAACGCGGCCTGCGTGAGTGGCTGACTATTGGTTTTTCTTCGATTTATTACATCCTCAACAAACTGGAACAGCAGAGTCTCCTGACTGGCACGCTCTACCCGGAGGGGCGCGGCCCGGCGCGTAAAGTCTACGAGATTACTGAAGCGGGGCGTGGTATCCTGCAAACGGCGATTGCTGAGCTACTCCGTGAACCGCGTTCACTGGGTTCGGGTTTCGAGTTGGGACTGGCGAATCTGGCGGCGCTCAAACCCGCCCATGTCTATCGGGTGCTGCGGCATCACCAGGCTGACCTCAAGATACGCCTGGATGCCATCAAACTTGCCTGGCAGCGCCATCAGGACGAGAATCACAGTGGCGACCATATCCACGCCCTTTACACGCATAGCATTGCCATGATGCAGGCGGAACTCGAATGGATGAACGGGTTTTTGAACGATTGGAAGGAACGGTATCCCGGCGTAGAGCAGCGCAGCGAACCGGATACGGGGCCGCTCACCGACCCGAATCGCGCCGTCACCCAGGCCAACCGCCAGACGGTATCAACCGACCCGGCCAAGATGATCCAGCGCCTGAAACGGATTCCGCCGAAGCCACCGGAGGGATAAGGACATAAACGGTATAGCCCGCGATCCGTGTATCAACACGGACTTCAAACCCCGCCGTCCGCAGCGCCGCCAGCCAGGGTGTGACGGGGGCGTCAGCCGGGGTGGGGAAGTAACGCGGCTCGCGTTCGGGAAGGTTGCGCGCATCGTGTACAAGTGCTTCCGGTGTCGGGTAGTACACACGGCGTTTGTTTGACCACGCGCCCATGTAGTAGCCTAATTCCCACCCTAACCAGTGGTCATAAATGACCGTCGCCAGCGGTTTGGCATTCAGGTATTCCGCCAGCACGTCAATCCCGGCGTGTGCGCCACGATCCCCGCCCACCGGCACGCGCCCCTCGCTGGCATCCCAGGCGGGAACCAGCAGAAAAGCGAGCAGCGGCAGACCAAATACGATAAACTGTCTCGTAGCAGCCGAGGGCCTAATTCCCCCCGCTACGCTCAAGAAAAGTCCAGGTAGTGCATTGACAAACCATGCTAACCCCCGCGCCATGAGCAGCAGGATGGGCGGCAGCAGCGGCAGCAGGTAGCGATCATGCTGGCTGAAGGCGACCAGCCAGTGCAACAGCCCATAGGCGAGAATGTACAACAGGAGAATGGCGTCGGTGTGGGTGTGCAAGGCAGAACGATCTGTAGGTGAACGCGCCGGGCCAACCGTGTCTTCAGAACTTCCGCGCCGGAACTCGCTGATAATGCGCCACAGCGCTACCCCCAACCCCAACGCCGCCAGCAGCGCTGTGACGGGCGGCGTCCCGGCCAACACGGCGGAATATCCCAACCATACCCCCAACCGGGGGAGCAATTCATCCAAATGTGCCAACCGACCAGGGTCATTGTTGGCGGCAGCCAGCTCCCACAGGCTCGTCTCCTGCCCGCGCCCGGCATCCCAGGCAAACAGCAACCCTAACCCAACGAGCAACGGAATGGCGAAACGCAGCCATCTGACGGCGTGCCGCATGGATGGCCTGCTCACCAACACCAGGAGCACCAGCGGGATGTAGAGCAGGGCTTGCTGCTTGCAACCGAAGCCCAACGCTAACCATACAGCACCCCAACCCCACCGCTCAGCAGCACCCTGCCACAGCGCCAGCGTAATCACCAGCAGCATGAGGCCGTCAGTGAAGGCCGTCGCGCTGAAGGCGATGGCATACGGGGAGAGCGCCGTCAACAGCAGGGCGCCCAGCGGCAGGAAATCCCCCGCGCCAGGATACAGCCGTCGCGCCGCCGCATACATGACAGCGGCAAGGATAATGCTGGCGAACGTGCCGGGCAACCGGGCGGCAAACTCCCCCCGGTGGACATCCAGCGTCAGGACACCGTCCGGAAGAGTCGTCACGCCGGTGAACATCATCGAGAGAGCACCCGCATAGATTGTCAGTGGGGGCTTATCGAGCGGGCCGCGCAGCATCCAATCGCCGTTCACCGCTGCCTGACGGGCGAAGGTTGCAAACAGCGCCTCGTCGGGGTGGAAGCGTGTATCCACCCCCAGGGCGTGCAGGCGCAGTACGGTTGCTAACACCAGGATGAGGAGTGGGAGGCCAAGTCGTCGCATAAGGAAACGATTTTACCTCATCCTGGTTGAATCTGTGGTTTCGGTTCCGCCTGGCAAGGATACCCGAGCTATTCCACGCGGAAAGTGCAGGTGCGCGCCCCGTGAATCCAGTCGGTGTCGTAGGTGTATGTCCCCGGTGAGAGCGTCACATAACCAGTGGTCACAGCGCCATAGGCTGTGCCCTGATCCGGGGTGGTGCAGTCACGCTGCGGCCTGATGCTCACGCCCGGCCCAGCGCCTGACCAGGTCGCGTAACTATCGCCAACGGCGGCAAAGGCCTCCTCGCACGAGTCATAGCCACCGACGCCGTGATAGAACGTAATCTGTCCGGCAGCCACCGCTCCGGTATTGCCTGAACCAGGACTGCCTAAATCGCATCCCCAGGGGTGGAAGATGACGCTGTGCGGCAGATTCGATGAGCCGGGCGGTGATGTTGGTGGCGGTTCGGGCGTGGGCGGTATCGCTGTGATAACCGGCAGCGTGTCGCAAGCCCCGGTAGGGCTGACGACATCCGAACGCACCCATTGGCTATCGGCAAGCTGCCACCATGTCTGGCCGTCCACACCGATGGCCTGTCCGACTGGCTGGACGCTCTGTCCCGCCGCCAGAGTCGCCACCCGCGCGTAGACTGTCCCCGGCCCGCTGCGAAGATTCACTGCGCCGCCCGCCGTGATGGTGCATATGCCCGCCGGGTTCTGGTCAGGCTCCGGCGTGACTGCAAAGTCGCAGGTGTGTTCGCCTGTTTCGTTGGTTGTCCGCAGGCTGTACGCCCCGCTGGATACCTGCCACCAGGCATAGACTTCGACCACAAAGGTATCTTCGACCTGAGTCACCGGCGCGAAATAGGTCGGCAGCTGGGTGTCGCCCATGTAAATCGGGTAAGCCTGGCCGAGCAGCGCCTGCGCTTCTTCCAGCGTGGCCGCTGTGTAGACCGCCTGCACCAGTTTGACCCATTCACCGGGTTTGGCCGCTGCCAGCTCCCCCGACTCACAGCCGGATACGCCCATTTCGGTATAGGTGAAATCCGGGACGAGCGGCACATTCTCTGGCAGGGCATAGACAATCCCGCCCAGGTGGCTTACCTCATCGGCTGTGAAGGCCTCCATCGCGCTCGGTGGCCCGGCGGCGTGCATGTCCGCGTCCACCGGAATCGTGATCTTTACCCCTGCCGGCACAGTCTGCGCTACTTCAAAGGCTGTCACCCGCGCCTGACCTTCCAGCAGGAAGAGCGACATGCCATTTTCAGCATTGGATTGTAGAAACGCCGTCGAGCCAAGTTCAACGCTGACATCATTGATGGTGAGTTCAACCGGGCCGCCCTCGCCGGGCGTCTGGATCAGAATACCGCTTTCCGGCACTTCGTCACAGGCTCGTCCACCCATACCGCTGGCAAAATAGAACGCCTGCATCGGCACCGCGTTGTCCTCCGCTTCAGCAGATTGCAGCGTGACATCGCCGAACAGCAACACGGTGACATTCTGCCCTGGCAGGGTATCCGGCAGGTTCGCCTGTAACTTCATCAACGCTACGCCCCAGGTGGCTTCAACTTCGTCGAGCGGTTGCAGGTGCAGCGTCCGAATCGCGCTGACGGCTGTGATGTCGCCGGGCGTATCGAACTGGAAATCCGTTACGTCGGGCTGGGCTTCGGCCACCAGCATCCGGTGTCCGTAGCAGGCCTGGTTCCGTGCCGCGCCCTGGCAGAGTGTATCCAGGGCTTGCAGCGCCGTTTCAACAATTGCCGGGCAGCTCAGCGCCTCCTGGGCCGTGACCAACCCGACACAGAAAACGATCCCCCAAATCATCAGTACAATTAGTCGCAATCGCATGTATTCCCCCTAAAGAACACAATCATCCTCATTGTAAGAGGGAATCGAGTGCTTTTGACCGCTATCGCTCCCAGAGTCGTGATAATCATCACAAACAGACAGTGACAGCGGGGTGAATCAAAAGCCCCGCCATAGTGGTCAGGCAGGGCTGGTAAGTAGGTTATTGCGTTTTACCCGGAGCACGCACTTGGCAGCGCGGCCATCATCTTCAGCATGATCTGGATGTAATCGCCCAACATCTCAGTCGGGGCGGAAACTTCGGCCAGGTAGCCGGTGGTTGGGAAGATGTACCCCGCCCGCTCCCCGGCATGGAAGATGGTGGGCTGTTCGCAGGAGAGTTCCCCCGTCAGGCCGTACCGCTGCCGGATCCATTCCGGGCTGGCTTTAGCGGTTGGGATCAGCCTGAACTCAGTGTCACCCCCGGAAATGACAATGTCCTCGCCGTCCATGTGTTCCAGCCAGCCATCGGGATACGGGATTTCCAGATGGGGTTCATCCTGGTTGTACCCCCAGTATGGTGATCCAATGAACAGGGTGTTCTGCCAGTCGGCGCTGGCATAATACTGGTATGACTGGGCGTAGGTGAGCATGGCGTTATAGAGTGCCCTGTTTGCTGTCCAATCGGCTTCGCTGGCGATCATGCCATACTGGACACCATGTTCATCCTCCATCTCTGCCGAGCGCATATCATAGCGGATACGCATGTACACTCTGATGGGGATGCCCAACTGCGTTTCCAGGTTCTGTTCGGTGATGACCGGCCCGGCAAAGCCATCAGCGAGATAGATATATTCCGAGAAAACGAATATCGGCGGTTGTTCGGTGTCGCCACTGGCCGCGGCTTTCACGGTTTCCAGCGTGAGCGGTTCAGGGGACAGCGCGTAGACCGTACCGGTGTCGGTTGGCAGCGTGCTGAGGACCCAATCCGGCGGATAGGCCACCGCGAAGCGCAGGTCATCCCGGCGCATTCGCCCGGAAGGGATGTCCGCCACTGAAGGACGCACGCTATGATAAAACATGAAGGAACCAAACAAATTCGGTAGAGGATCACCCTCCAGGGCGGTGCGGCTGCTGCATCCCCAATACACCAGCGGGTCTACATAATTCCGTAAATCAATCACATTCGAGCGATCCGGCTCATCCGGCGCGGGGGCAATAACAGGGTAAGCGGCGGTATCCGGCGTTTGGATAACGAGGCGGGATAGATAGGAAAAATCCTCAGCAAGCCAGTTAAGACGCGAGGTTTCATCTATTGTTAGCAGAATATCCGTTGACCCGGCATACTCCGTTATCACATGACCATCGGCCAGGGGGGAGTTCAGCGCATCCTGATACAGCCCCTCTGTGATCGTGGTGTAATTGTTATGGCTGAAGTCCCAGTATGTGAAATCGCCGGTGTGCGCCACACTGTGGGGCGCACGAAAACGGGCATAATCCGGCTGTACATGCGGGATATTGGCCGGTAAGTAGGCCTGATCGCTGAAAATCCAGGCCGTCGCGCCCTGTAGGAATGGGAGCGGGACAGTCATATCATCCCACTGAAACGAAAAATTAAAAAGCGTACCGGAAACAATATAACCGGCTATTGGGTCATCAATCATATCGGCAAGGTGATATTTTACAGCCACCAGCGAGAAGCCCGCTTCAGCATACTGCCGGATGCGGGGTGCATCGTCCGGGGTGATGACGAAACCCTCCTGGGCAAGTTGGTTCAGCATGGCGTCCGGGGCATCGTTGGGGATAGCGGCTGCGCCCCCGTAATCCATCGTCACCGGCAGGATAACATCCATAGAACTGGAATAACCGCCGTAGATAAATGTATCGTAGCAGTAACGCGGTTCTTCCGGTTCAAACCGAACTCGCGTAACTTCATCAACCTGGTCAAACGCCTCCTGATACTCAGGTGGCAGATAACGGGGATAATTGGATCCCTCGTCCGGGCCACTATGATTCACTGGCGCGGGTAGGGGGATAATCCACTGAACATCAAACGGTTGCAAACGATTTTCGTTATCCACATTGCCGGTAAAAATCGGTTGAACAACGACATTCACCCGGCTGTACCGGTGGCTAACCGTCAGGATAACCCGCCCATAATTCATGCCGAAGACGGTCTTCACCTCCTGCGCGGATACGCCCGCCGGAAAAGCGATAAATACCAGCAGAACACACACCAGCAACATAGACTTCATGCGCATCGTTGATGTTATCTCCTTGCTCGATGATGGCAATTCACGTCATTTCCCCTGTTGGGAGGAGAAAAACCGGGCGGCCACGCCGGGTCGCCCCTACATTCCAAAGCAATCCTGTATTCCCTATTCGTCTATCCCTCATCCTACTCCGGTTTTGTCTTGCCCTGCTCCTCGACCAGCAGGCGGCGCAGCACCTTGCCTACGAAACTTTTCGGCAGTTCTGCCCGGAACTCGATTTCCCAGGGGACGGCGTATTCCTGTAGGCGGCGCTTGCACAGCGCGATCAGTTCATCGGCGCTCAGGTTTGTACCAGGGCGCGGCACGACATACGCTTTCACTTTATCCCGGTCACTGTCATCCTGTGCCAGTCCAACCACCGCAACTTCTTTCACACCGGGATGCTCATACAGCACTTCCTCCACGTCTCGCGGGTAAACCTGATACTTCCCGGCCAGGATCATCTCTTTCTTGCGGCTGATGATCTGGAAATAACCGTCCTCGTCCATGCGGGCGATGTCACCGGTATGCAGCCAACCATCCTGGCTGATCGGCGCTTCTTCGTCCGCCGCTTCGCCCCAGTAGCCTTCCATCACCTGCGGGCCACGCACCGCCAGTTCGCCAATCTGCCCCATGCCTACCGGCTCGCCGGTTATCAGGTCGAGGATGGTCGCCTCGGTAGAGGGCAGCGGCACGCCGATGCTGCCGACCTTCCGCAGCCCGTTGAGCGGATTGGCGTGCGTCACTGGCCCGGCTTCTGTGAGGCCATAACCTTCCACCAGCCGCCCGCGTGTGAGCTTCTCGAAGGCTTCCTGCACTTCCACCGGAAGCGGGGCTGCCCCGGAGATACAGGCCTTGATGCTGCTGATGCCGTATTTGCGCACGCCGCTGAACTGGTTGATCGCCATGTACATGGTTGGCACGCCAGGGAAGAGTGTTGGTTTGTGGCGCTTGATGGTTTTGAGAACTTCGAGCGTGATGAAGCCGGGCAGGGGGATGATCTTCGCGCCGAGCGCAATCGGTACGTTCATCGAAGTCGTCATCCCATAGGAATGCGAGAACGGCACGACGGCCAGTACCGCCTCCCGTCCCTCATGCAGTTGGGTGATCCAGTGGCGTGTCTGGAGCGTGTTTGCCAGCAGCGCCCGGTGACTGAGCATAACGCCTTTGGGCTTGTCGGTTGTGCCGCCCGTATATTTGATGACTGCTACCGAATCGGGACTTATCTTGATTTTGGGTGATGTTGCCGGGTGTGCCTGACACAGTTTCGTCCACAGGTATTCTTTTTTCTGGATGCCGCCGGAGAGCGTGTGGCCTTCCGGCTTTTCGCGGCGCAACGCGAATATCAGTTTTTGGGGCGGGGCGAGGTAGTCCTTAATGTTGGTGAAAATTACACCCCGCAGCGCCGTGTTTGCCAGCAGATGCCGTGCGGTTTTGCTGAATACTGTGAGGGTAATCAGGATGTCGGCCTGTGAGTCGGTGACCTGCCGTTGGAGTTCCTCGCGGTCATTCACCGGGCTGGTGGAGATCACCACACCCCCGGCCTTCAGGATGGCAAAGTATGCGATGATGAACTGTGGCGTATTGGGCAGCAGCAGCATCACCCGTGTACCTATCTCGACACCCAATGACCGCAGGGCGTTTGCCAACCGGTTCACCTCGCCGTTTAACTGCCCATAGCTGAGGGTGCGCCCGCCAAAGGCAACTGCCGGACGATTCCGGTGCAGACGGCTCGCGCTGTTGAGGAGGTGATACAGGGGACGATTCGGGAAACCGAGCGTCGCCGGGACGCCCTGCTCGTAATGCCGCAGCCAGGGACGCTCCGCCAGCGGATCGGCCTTGCCACGCCGCCCCCGCCAACTGGGTTCAGCCTGGCCGCCAACGAAGCGGGTAATCGCCCGATTCACCGCGTCCGCCCGTTCCAGCGGCACCAGATGCCGTGATACGCCGATGTTCACGTCCTCCGCGCCGGGGATTACGCGGGCAACTTCTTCAAAGGCGGCTGTTGGGTATACCTGGTCACGTTCGCCCCGAATTACCAGCACAGGCATACTCAGGTCGCGGAACATACTCCACCCGTTCCACGTGTTCATGTTACGGAAGAACACCCGCTTGAGGACATGTGCTTCCGCCGCTAACTGCTTGCGCACCAGGTTGCGGATCGGACGCAGCACCACCAGTGGCAGGCTGAGTAACTGTGCCCCACCAGGGAACAGCGAATACTCCCCGGTAGTCGCAATCAGCACCAGATGAGAGAGCATATCGGGGCGACGGTGGGCAAACTCGGTCACAATTGCACCGCCAAAGGAGTGGCCGATCAGGATAAATGGCCGCTCAACATGCAGCTTTTCCAGTAAGGTGTCGAGATCGGACTGGGCTTCGGGCATATCATAGTCTGAGTAGGGCGCATCGGAGTTACCATGCCCGCGCACGTCGTAGGCGATGACCCGGTAACTATCGGAAAAAGCCTTGAGCTGGTTTGTCCACTGCATGGCGTATCCGCCGTAGCCATGCACGAACACCATCGTGCCAACCGGATGCTCTGGCGCGACTTCAATATAGCTCAGGCGTACCGGGGGGGCGTCACTGACTAATATTTCTTCACGGTATAGTTCCAGATCAACTTCCATAATGTTTTTTGTCCCTCACAAATAAGAAACAATTGTACGCGGATTACGGAGTTTCTCAAAAGTCTTGGAGAAAGGGCATAACTCACCCCCCAATTATTAGGGGGGCGTGCCACGCGCATCAACCGGGCAGGGTGGTATTGCGTATATTAATTAGAACTTACACAAAATCGGGGACCAGATCAATGTCGTCAGACCCCTAATATTTAGGGGGTGTGATTAGGAAAGTCTAATAATATAATTTGATTGACTTAATAATGTTTTGGAATTTGAAAGGACGCTTGAATTAGAAAGACGAAAACCATGAGTCAAATCCCTTCATCCTGGGCGGACATCATCTATTTATTGGCGGCCTATGGCCTAATAAATCCGGTGAAACGTATTGTGCAAAATTGCGCAACCCCCCCAAAATTGGGGGTTTGTTGCCCATACCCGCCCCCTATATTCGTGGCAACCGGTATATTCTAACAACTTGCAAACGCATGACGATTTGCGTTCGTCTATAATGGCGATAAATAACAGAGAGGTCACTATGCCTGAATTTTTTAGGCTGGAAATTGCAGAGACACTGGCGGAACTTCATACCAGCCAGGAAGTTGGTTTGACGGCGAAAGATGCGGGTAGTCGCCAGACTCAATATGGGAAGAACAGCCTGCCTGCTGATGCTGGAACCAACTGGTTTGAACTGATTGCCGGGCAGTTCAAAGAACTCATGGTAATCATTCTGCTGATCGCAGCCGCTATTTCCCTGTTCCTGGGCGACACCAAAGATGTGATCGTCATTATGGCGATTGTCATCCTGAATGCGCTCTTGGGAATCTACCAGGAATACCAGGCCGAACGCGCCCTGGCTGCTTTGAGCGCGCTCCAGGTGCCGCTTGTCCGGGTGAGGCGCGACGGCGAAATTCACCAGATCAGTGCCGAAGACCTGGTTCCTGGCGACATCGTCATCTTGCAGGAGGGGGATCGGATTCCCGCCGATGGCAGGTTGATCGAAACCGTGAACCTACAGATTGATGAATCCGCTCTTACGGGTGAATCCGTGCCAGTGGATAAGAAAGTGGAACCGCTTCGAGGGACTAAACCTGTTGCGGTAGCGGATCGTTCCAACATGGCGTTTATGGGAACTGCCGTCAATTATGGGCGCGGCGAAATCGTCATCACCCAGACCGGCCTGAAAACCGAGTTAGGGACGATTGCTGCCATGCTGCTCCAGGTTGAGCAGGGCATCACGCCATTGCAGCGTCGTTTGAACCGGCTGGGGCAAATCCTGGCGATAGGCGCGGCGATTGTGGTTGGTGTGGTTTTCCTGGCCGGTATCCTGCGCGGTATCCCGGCTCAGGAGATGTTCCTCACCGCTATCAGTCTGGCTGTCGCCGCAGTGCCGGAAGGCCTGCCTGCTCTGATTACGATTAGCCTCTCGCTGGGCGCGGCCCGCATGGTGCGTCGTAACGCTTTGATCCGGCGGCTGCCAGCGGTGGAAACGCTTGGTTCGGTGACGATCATCTGCTCGGACAAAACCGGTACACTGACCAAGAATGAAATGACAGCAACCACGATTGCGCTGCCTGGTGTAGACGATGAGATTATCATCACCGGCATTGGCTATACCCCTGAAGGCAAGTTCCGGCAACCGGATAAGGGGACGATCAATTTCGAGCGTGATACGCTGCTCAAACGGTTTGTGACGGCCATTACATTGTCAACCAATGCCTATCTCGATCAGAGTGAACGGAATGGGCAGGTGAGCATCGTCGGTGATACGACCGAAGGCGCTCTACTGGTCGCGGCGCAGAAAGTCGGCTGGAAGCGCGAAATACTGGAAAAGGACCTTCCACGTCGAGCTGAACTACCCTTCAGCAGTGAACGTAAGGCGATGACCACTCTCCATGAAATCGTTGACCCCGAATTCCGCGAACTGTTCCTGAATGCGTCCTTCATATCCATTACGAAAGGCGCACCAGATCAGCTAATCGAATGGGCCTCTCATGAGACCCTGATGGATACCCCGAATGCTCTGACTCCCTATCGCCGGCGGGCGTGGCTTGACCAGATTGAGGAGATGGCGCAGCAGGGGCTGAGAGTGCTGGGGATCGCCTACCGCCCGTTGGAGGCTGTGCCGGCACAGGATACTCTCACGCCGGAAACCATCGAGCGCAACCTGCACCTGCTGGGACTGGTGGGCATCCTTGACCCGGCACGCCCGGAAGCCCGCGATGCGGTACAGACCGCAAAGAGCGCTGGCATCCGCAGCATCATGATAACCGGCGACCATGCGTTGACTGCCGAGGCGATTGCCCGAGACCTGGGTATTTTGTCGGATGGTCAGCGGGCTGTCACTGGTAATCAACTCGATACGCTTTCTGATGGCGAACTCCTGCAGAAGATTGACACGACTTCCGTCTTCGCCCGCGTTTCCCCGGCGCATAAGCTGCGACTGGTGCGGGTATTGCAGGGGAGGAGCCAGATTGTCGCCATGACTGGCGACGGGGTGAATGACGCTCCGGCGCTTAAACAGGCTGATATTGGTGTGGCGATGGGTATCACTGGCACCGACGTGAGTAAGGGCGCGGCGGCGATGGTGCTGACCGACGACAATTTCGCTTCGATAGTCGCGGCCATCGAAGAAGGGCGGATCATTTATGACAATATCCGCAAATTCATCAAGTATCTGCTGAGTTCAAACGTGGGCGAAATCCTGGTGATGTTTGTCGCCCTGCTTGCCGGGTTGAAGATTCCGCTGCTCGCCATTCAGATCCTGTGGATCAACCTGGTGACGGATGGACTTCCGGCCATCGCGCTGGGCTTTGAACCGGCGGAACCGGATGTGATGCAGCGTAAACCACGTCCGAAAGAGGAGTCGATTCTGGCGGGCGGCACGGGACGCCACATCATCTGGGTGGGTATCCTGATTATGGTGCTGACCCTGGGCGGTTATCTGTACGGCTATACGGTCAATGGGTTGCAGCCCTTCAACCAGACACTGGGATTAGAGACATTCAGCCACGCTGACCTGCAAACGCTGCTGCGTCAGGAATCGCTCTATGAACTGATTCCTGATGACTGGGACAGCATGGATGAACAAGCCCGAATTGACTTTATTCTGCCACATGAAGCTGGCGAGCAGCCATCTGAGGAAGTGAATGATGGGCTGCTGGGCGCGGCGGAGCGTATCCCCCGCACCATCGCCTTCACTATCCTGGCCTTCACACAGATGTTTGAGGTAATGGCGATTCATGCTGGCGACAAAGCCGTGTTTTTCCGGGTGTGGTTCAAGAAGAACCAACTCCTGTTATGGGCGGTAGTTTCCACCTTCATCCTGCAACTGCTGGTGATCTACCTGCCGTTCCTGCAAAACACGTTCGATACCAGCCCGTTGAATGGCACTGAACTCATTCTGTCATTCGTGCTGGGGGCGGTCGTATTGTTCGGAGTCGAGATTGAGAAGTACATCAACCGTGAACACCTGAACAAGGAAACAGCGTAACCGCCGTTCTCAATCCACAAGACATGACATATCCATCAAGGGCGCAGCATACCGCGCCCTTTTTCTTGCCTTCAGTTATCTCGTCAGCCGCCGCGCTTCGGCCAGTACGAACTCTACTAAGGACTGTTATCATGCGACTTTGTATCCAAGTATCTGTAGCTCTTCTCTTGTTCATCTCAGCCTGTAACCCGGTTTTGCCTGAACCCGATGAAGTGGAATATCTGCGGGCGGTTGTGGCCGAGAATTTACTGCCTTACGCGACTGTGGATGTGCCCTCGCGGGAGAACATTCAGATTCTGGATGATGGCGGGCTGGAGATGGTCTTATTCCCCGGCCAGTCGCTCCAACACGGCGGGATTCGCGCCGAAATCAGCGTAGACTACCCGTACCAGGAAGGGGATACCGTCCGCTACCAATGGCGTATCCGTCTACCGGAAGACTTTCCACCCGACCCGCAGAATCGCTGGTGGGTTATCGCCCAGTGGCATGACCAACCTGACCGTACTCAAGGCGAAACCTGGGATAACTTCCCATCGAACAGCCCGCCAGTGCTTTTTGGCTACGGCAACCTGGTTGGGCAGGATGTGCTCAGTGTGAGTTATGGCCCGACACAGGTACTTGCCGGTTTAATCCCGATCCGGCGTGGCGAGTGGATCACGCTCACGGCTGAGATTACCTGGTCGCAGCGTGCGGACGGGGCGCTGCGCGTATTCCTGGACGACGACACCAAGCCCATTATCACCACAACTGGCATGAACATGCTGAATGGGTTCCAGCACTATTTCAAACTGGGGATGTATCGTCACCCGGATATCAACAGCGAGAATCACCTGCAAATTGGGGATGTCTATATCGAAAAATTGGAAACTCAGAACGACTGAACGACTACCCCAACTCGCCATAGCGCCGCGCTTCGGCCAGTACGAACTCTACTGCTGATGTGATAGTCGGGTCGGGCGGCGTACTCGGTGGCATATCCAGGGTCGTCCGGGCACGGATCACCGGCACATGATTTTCCCACGCGACATGAATCACACCGACCTGTAATGCCGCTACCGGGGGGAGATATATCACATTCTCCGTAGGGGAGGGTCTCAGACCGGGAGGGTTTTCCGGCACGGGCGAAGCGTGCTTCGCCCCTACATTTTTGGCGGGGTTTGGCGAGTCTCCCGGCAATACGATTCGCAGACTCCCCTCGCCCTGTAAATTGGGAGAATCCTGCGATGGGGACGCACCACCGTGCGCCCCTACATTGTCCCCGCAAATAACAGTAATTGTCCCGCTCTGCCAGGGGTGCGCCTCGTCCACCAGCGCCATACCGAGATAATTGGCGTCGAGGCGAGCACGGCTTTCCGCTGTCAGGAATCCGGCGACATTGACCGCCTGGTAGCCCATTGCATCCAGTACGATGAGTGCCGAACGGCCTCCGGTGGCGGCGCAGTGCCAGGCATCCGGTGCGCAGGCGTTCCCGGCATCAAGCAGCAGAATCCGCCGCGCCACCGGTTCAACCGCACAGAGCATCACATCCGGCTCGTCTGCCGGGGGCAGGTTCTTCAATCCGCGCAGAAAGGTGTGCAGGCGGGGCAGCCGTTCCAGGTCGCCCCGCAGGTTAGCGGTATAGAGAATCGTCAGCGGTTCTTCCATTCGGCCTTGCGCTTTTCCACGAAGGCCTTCATGCCTTCCTGCTTGTCTTCCGTGCCAAAAAGCAGGAAGAAATTACGTTTCTCAAAGGTCAGCCCTTCGCTCAGGCTGAGTTCTTCGGCCTTGTTGACGGCTTCCTTGATGAGTTGTACGGCCACACCCGGCATCCCGGCGATTTTCCCCGCCAGCTTGATGGCTTCATCCAGATATGTCTCCACCGGGAACACATGGTTGACGAGGCCATAGCGCAGGGCTTCTTCGGCAGTCAGGTTGCGGTCACCGAGCGTGACTTCCATCGCCAATGCCTTGCCGACAGCGCGGGTGAGCCGCTGCGTGCCGCCTGCCCCCGGCATGATCCCGATCTTGACTTCCGGCTGGCCGAACCTGGCCGACTCGGAGGCGATAATCATGTCGCACATCATCGCCATTTCGCAGCCACCGCCCAGCGCCCACCCGGAGACTGCCCCGATGACCGGCTTGCGCAGGCCCATCATGCGCGTCCAATCGGTGAAGTCGCCACCGGTGAACATGGTCACGGCGTCGGTGTTTTCCATCTCTTTGATGTCTGCCCCGGCAGCGAAGGCGCGGTCACTGCCGGTGAGCACCATGCAGCCGATAGCGGGGTCGTTATCGAAGGCTTCCAGCGCGGAGAACACTTCGGCGGTCAGGCCGCTGCTGAGGGCGTTGAGGGCTTCCGGGCGGTTGAGGCGCACCAGGCCAACTCCCGGCACGGGTGTTTCAGTCAGAATAAACTGGTAGGTCATGTAATTTGTCTCCACAAAAGTGATTTATACAACTCTGCGACCTATTATACCGAATCAGAGGGTGAACGCCGTAGAGTTCTCCTCCCAAGTTTGAAATGGTATACTCACCCCATTCAGCCAATAACAAGCTCAAAGAAATACCATGACCGACATCTGGTCTCGAATCGAAAGTGATGAAACCAACTTACCCATACCCATCGCCACAGACCCGGATGGTGTGACTGTTTTCCTGTCCCGTGAAGTCTGGCAAAACCACATCCTTGCTCACCATCCTGAAATGATAGATTTTAAAGACCTGATTTTGCAGGCAATCACCCACCCTGTCTTCCGCGAAGTAGAAGATACTGAGCGACGTATAATCCGTTGTTATGCTGACATCCCACCGCCGCGCTAGCCTGGAAAAACGCCACTACAGGTACGGGTCGTGGTAAAATACGTTCAACCATCCGAACGCGATCAGCAGCGTACCGGCGTGATTAGTTCGGCTTATTTAGTGCGATGGAAGGTGACATAATGGCACAGCTAATGGTTCATGGTCGGCAGGTCACATACGACTACGATACGGCCCAGAATATGCTGTATATCTTGTTCGAGGCCAACCCCAGCGCGACCTTCTACGCTGATGTCCCCGATATGCCGGGCGTGATGCTCCGCTACCGTATCAGCGATGAATCCCTGGTTGGCATTACCGTGCATGATGGGTCGAACTGGTTAGCAGCAGATGTTCCCCAGGACGCGGCGCTGCGCCAACTCGTTCATACGTTCGTGCGCCAGCTTGATCCGCAGTCGGTTGATCGCGCCTCGTGATTGCCCCCATTATCTACCCCCAACACGGAGTACACCCATGCAGCCCTGGAAAACGCTCGCCCGCAAGGTCGTGCTGAACTACAGCAAGTTTCTCACCGTTGAGGAACACCGCGTCGAACTGCCGGACGGGCAGGTCATCCCCGACTGGCCCTGGGTCGTCACGCCCGACTATATCAACGTGGCCGCTGTCACCGGGGACGGGCGCTTCCTGTGCTTCCGGCAGACAAAATATGCCCTCGGTGGACCCTCACTGGCGACGGTGGGCGGCTACATCGAACCGGGTGAAACGCCGCTGGCCGCCGCCCAACGCGAATTGTTGGAAGAAACCGGGTATGAGGCGGCGCAGTGGACGGATTTAGGCACATATACCGTAGACGCCAATCGCGGCGCTGGCAATGGCACACTGTTCCTGGCGCAAGGGGCGCGGCGCGTGGCTGACCCGGACGCTGACGACCTGGAAGAACAGGAACTCCTCTTCCTCAGCCAGGCGGAGGTTGAAGCAGCGGTGCGGAACGGGGAATTTAAGGTGATGGCCTGGGCTGCGGTTATGGCGCTGGCACTGGCGCGGCTGTAAACGCATTCCGCCGTACACGAATTTCGTTATACAATTGAGAAAATACCCATCACGGAGGAATACCATGAAACTCACCGGCCTCCATTTGCTACTCACTTACCAATGCACGCTCGAATGTGACCACTGTTTCGTGTGGAGCAGCCCCTGGCAAACCGGCACAATGACCTTACAGCACGTCCGCGAGATTCTACGGCAGGGGCAGGCACTGGGCACGGTCAAGGAAATCTATTTTGAGGGGGGCGAGCCGTTCCTGTGCTACCCGATTCTGGTAAAAGGCGTAGAAGAAGCTGTAGAAGCCGGGTTCAGCGTTGGAATCGTCTCGAATGCGTTCTGGGCGACCTGTGTTGAGGATGCTGTGGAGTGGCTGAAGCCCTTTGCCGGCAAACTGGCCGACCTTTCTGTGAGCAGCGATGTTTATCATTGGGACGAGCAGTATGGGCAGAAGGTGAAAAACGCCCAGGAAGCGGCGACCTACCTGCATATCCCACTCGGCACGATCAGTGTCGCTCAACCGGAGACAGTCAACGCGGCGGCGGCAGTCGGGCAGCTCCCACAAAGTGAATCCAGAGTGATGTACCGAGGGCGAGCAGCAGCCAAACTGAGCGAACGGGCGGCAAAACATGCCTGGGCGACCTTCACGACTTGTCCGTATGAGAACCTGCGCGATCCGGGGCGGGTGCATGTTGACCCCTTCGGCTATCTGCATATCTGCCAGGGGATCACGCTTGGCAATCTGTTTGAGACGCCGCTATCCGAAATCCGGGCATCTTTCGACCCGGACTCCCATCCGATCACCGGCCCGCTATTGAACGGCGGCCCCGCCGAACTGGCCCGCCGCTATGATCTGACACCCGATGCCGGGTATGCCGACGCCTGCCACTTATGCTACACAACCCGTGAAAGACTGCGAGCGCGCTTCCCGGCGATTCTCGCACCCGACCAGATGTATCGTGTGGTGGAATAGCCAACCGAGAAACAGCCAGCCGCCGCGCTGGTTGTTTCTTTAACGATGGGCTGTTGCCCGGCTTATGCGTAACAAATGTCTTGTTTGGGGACGATCTGCAAAAGGCGGTATACTCATTCAACAAAACCGTGACGCAACCGTGAAGAATTCTGATGAAAAAATATGCTGCGTTATTCCTCGTTCTGACCTTTTTTCTGCTCACGCTGCTTCTGAGCGGTGGTGTCTCCGGGCAAGATGCTGGCAGCGGTGTGACGCTGCACCTGATACGAAGCCGCGACTCTCTGGCGATCTACAACCCATCGGATGTGCCGGTTTCGCTTATGGGGCTTGAACTGCGCACGGTCACACAAAGCATATCCCCCGTTTCGAATTTTCAGGCATTGTCGCTGAATGGCGGCATGGCTTCTCCGAAAACGTGTTATATCTATGTACTGTTCGAAACCGCCGAACCGACGCCGTCAACGTGCCTACCGTCCCCTGTGATCCGGGTGATCCCGCGAACTGATGTGTTCTGGTATGATTTCGTCGCAAATAGTCCGCAGGCTATCGCTATCCAGCTTAACGGGCAATCAATCGGGCAGCCCTGCGCCGGAAACATTGCGGACTGTGCGTTTTTCTGGACTCCGCTCCCAACGCCTGCGCCAACGCCCACCCAAACACCTATACCCACCTCCGTTATCTCGATCAACGAGAACGGATTCAGTAACCTGGGTGAGATTCAACCGGATTCTTTGGAAAATATCCTGGCGCAGACGGGCATTCAGGCGTGGGTAACTGCCGGTTGGGTGGGCGCGGGACAGCGAATCGGCGTGCTTGACCACCACTTCGGGGATATGGCTAACCTGCCGTTTCCTGTCGTGACCAAAGATGCTTTGGCCGACTACAACACCGATAACCTGACCAGTGGCCGAGATGTCCTGGAAGTCATTCATGGGGTCGCGCCGGGCGCAGAACTCTTCGCCTGCCGGTATGCGACCTATGATGAGTTCACTTCCTGCGTGGATTGGCTGGTCGCGCAGCATGTTACGGTCATCAGCCACGCTGCCGGTGCGCCAGTGCTGCGCCTGGATGAAAGCAGTGGGTGGTCGCAGAAGGTGAACGAGACTGCCGAGCGGAATATTGTCTGGGTCGAAGCGGCGGGCAACTTCGCCGGGGCGCGTTTTGAACAGTTCTTCACGGATGATAACGAAAATCTCCTACATGAGTTTGAACGCATCAACCGTTACCGTGTTGAGGGCTATAACGAGGTGCTGGCTTTCGCACCAATTGGGCACTATTCTGGCACAGTCATGCTCGCCTGGGAAAGCACCTCTGACAGCCCGGTTGACCTCGACCTGGTGATTACCGATCCGCAAACGGGCGAGCGGATTGCTGACAGCGTGCAATCGGCGACAGCAGAGGCTGATGGTACCGGCATTGAGTATGCTGTATTCGATATGCAGGATGGATTCGGCATCCAGGTTCGCAATGTGAGCGGGCATCCTGTAGACAGCCTGTTCAGCCTGTATGTGGAATATGCTTCTGTTACCGGCTCGGAACAAGATGATTCAATCACTGCGCCGGGAGACAGCCCGCAGGCGCTCACGGTAGCTGTTATGCAGGGCAGTCATATCGCCCCGTACAGTTCTCAGGGACCGGCTGGGGCGGAGATCAAGCCCGATTTGGCGGCACGAGGTGAAATCCAATTGGCGGGTGGACGGCTCTTTATCGGCAGCAGCGCCTCCGCAGCGGTAGTTTCCGGCTTTGCCGCGCTGGTACGCGAGGCCAACCCCAACTTTGGGCAGGAAGAAGTACAAAGTTTCATACTCGACTTTGCGACAGGTGACGATAGTGAGTTTCGGGGAAGAGACCCGGTGTACGGTGAAGGTTTTCTGAGTGCCCCTACTCCCGTGCCTACACTGACATACACACCTTCACAGGAAGTGAGGGAAACAGGGGGCGCGGTCACGCCTACCGCGACGCCTATCGCAAACGCTGCCGATCAGCCGATGGCTATTGTCCGTGAATCGTCTATCAATCTGCGGCGTGGGCCAGGGACAGCCTATGAGGTCGCGGACTACGCCTATCTGGGCGAGCGTTTTACGATTATCAGCCGGGCTTACCGCTGGTATCTGGTGGAAGACGCGGACGGCCAACTATTCTGGTTGGCTGCCAGCGTGGTGGATGTGGAAAATCTGCCGGAGACACTACTACCGCCCGTAACCGTACCCCCGGCACCGACACAACCACCACCGCCCAGTACGCCCACTTTTGAGCCATCGCCGCCCCGCCCGCTGGACGCGCCTGAATCGCCTGGAAATGTCCGAATTGTGCCCACCCGCCGCCCGCGTCCTGCCGGGGCAGTCACCCCACTGGTGACGGCAACTCCTAACGGGACGGCAACACAAGGGGTTATCACTACCGCCACCCGGTATGCGGCCAATCTCACCGCAACGGCAACCTTGTGGACGCCAACAGTTGATCTGACCCGGATGAGTGCCACGCCCACACCGACTGTGACGCCTTCGCCGACAAACACGATTGGGCCGGCGATAGGCGGACAATCCGCTGCTACAAATACGCCTGTGCCTACGCTCGCGCCAGCAACGTGCGTGCCAACCAAACCGGCGTCCTGGTCGGGGTGGGTTGCCTATACGATTCGCAGCGGCGATACGCTCGGGCAGTTAGCAGTGGATACGGGTACGAGCGTTGCTGCGATCATGACCGCCAACTGCCTGCCATCCAGTAACATCATCGCCGGGAACACGCTGTATCTACCCAAGCAGCCGCCCGCTCCGCCTCCGACGTCCCCGCCATCTCCCATTACGCCGGGTGATCCTACAGCAACACCCTGCACAGGCGAGGGATGTACACAACCGCCACCAGCGTCCTGTCCTGCCCCCGGCATAACCGGCGCATCGTCAGGGAATGGCTGGCAATATACCGTGAGCGGATATGCAAGTTCGAGGCCATCTGCCACTTTGAGGGATTGGGTGACTCCTACGCCCAATAACTACGATTACTCAGGGAATGTGTCTTTTGACGGCTGCAATTGGAGTGTAACCGTGCAACTAGGTACGGATGCGACCAATCCGCCAGCCGATTGTGGCAAAACGTTTACCGTCATCACTGCGGTAGGGCAAATTGGAGTAACCAAGACGAGTTGCAGCCCACCGGGATAGCCCATTCACGCTTTAGCATTCATGGGCGGGTGGGCTATAATAGGCCTTGTCCATAAAACAGGAAACCCGCCCATGCTGGAAATATTAGCCCGCTATAGTGCCCCGGTGCTGTCCCTGCCGGTTGTCCGGCGCACCCGCCGTAACCACGGCCTGGAACATGCCACGATTCATGTCCTTTCCCGCAAACACTACCGGCTCTCCGGGCGCAGTGACGAAACAGGCTTTGTTTTGTTGGGCCAGGTCGCCACCAGCGATGTCGAGGCCGCCGTGAGTGAGGCTCTGCGCCGCATGAAAAACGGCGAACATGGCCTGGCGATTCACCCGAACTGCGGCACAAACCTGCTAACGACGGGTCTTCTCGCCAGTCTGGTTGGACTGGTCGGCCTGGGCGGAGTCAACCGCCGGGCATCATTCAACCGCCTGCCGACTGTCATGCTGGTGATGATGGCAGTCATCCTGTTTTCCCCACTGCTGGGCATGGAATTGCAGCGCCTGTTCACGACTGATGGCGACCCGCAAGACCTGGAAGTGCTGCGGGTAGAGCGTCACCAGTTTCGTATGCCGTTCATGTCGTCGCCGGTTGTGCTGCACCGTGTCTCCACCCATTCCAGTTAAGCAGGCAGCGAAACTATGAGCAAACCGGCACCAACGTTCTACATCCTGCATGGCGACGATCTGTTCACGTTGGAACAGGCGCTGGCGGAATTCCGGGCGAAAATGAATGAGACCGATAACGGAGATCTGAATACCAGCGAATTTGATGGCACAACCGCGTCTGTGTCGGAAATCATTAACGCCGTCAGTTCCTATCCCTTCCTGGCTGATAAACGTATGGTCATCGTGAAGGGGATGCTGGCTGTCATCACGCGCCGGGGCGCGGGCGAAGCGGCGAAAAAAGCCGTCGAGCAGTTGGCCGAAGCGCTGCCCAACCTGCCTGATTGGGCGCGGCTGATTTTTGTCGAGCGGGAACCGCTTTCTGAAAAAAACAAACTCGTCAAACTTGCACAGGATACCGATACTGGCTACGAAAAAAGTTTTACCGCCCCCAAAGACACCACCGGTTGGATTCTCAAACGCGCTCATGAGGCTTATGGCGCGGAGATTGAGCCGCGCGCAGCCGTCGCGCTGGCCGCCGTAACCGGAAGTGATCTGGGGCGGGCCGATGCCGAACTGGTCAAACTCATCAGTTATGTGGATGGCGAACGCGCTATCACCGAAGCCGACGTAGACCTGCTGACGCCCTACCTGGCCGAAGCGCGGGTATTTGACATGGTGGACGCCATGACCGAAGGCCGCACCCAGGCCGCGCTCCAGCAGCTGCACCGCCTGTTGCAGGAGAAAGACGAAGACCCCTTCCGCGTTTACGGCATGATTGTGCGCCAGTTCCGCCTGCTGCTGCTGGCGAAGGAGTTTCTGGCCGCCGGTGGCTACCCTAAAGATATGGCCTCGGCCTTAGGTATGGCACCCTTTGTCGCCAAGAAGATGACACAGCAGAGCCGAGGCTTCTCGCTGGGACAGCTTGATCGTATCTACCATGCCCTCTTTGAGACTGATTTGAAGATGAAGACCGGGCAGATTGACCCGGAACTTGCGCTCGACCTGCTCATCGCCGGGCTGGGTATAGGGTAGTAGCGGCCCCGCCTGGGCGGTATTAACCTGCCACCGCCAGCACCGCACGCAGCAGCACATTTGCGCCGTTTACACAGTCCGCCGGAATCGTATATTCCGCCGGGTTATGGCTGACCCCGTTCACCGACGGCACAAAAAACATCGCGCTGGGCACGATCTGCGCTGTGGATTGGGCATCATGCCCGGCGAAGCTCATCAGCCGGGTGTGGCGCAGGCCAAGGCTCTCTGCGCTGCCCTCAATGGCGGCCATCAGCCCGGCATCCATTGGGGCAGGGGCTTTGTCATCCAGTCGCGTGATGGTGAGTTCCAGCCCGAAATCACGGGCGCAAGTTTCAGCGGCGGCGGTCAAATCGGCTTCCATCTCGTCCAGCAGCGCCGCGTCGCCATGCCGGAACTCCAATGCCAGTTCCGCCACGCCCGGCACGATATTAAACGCCCCCGGCTCGAGGCTCAACCGCCCGACGTTCACCACGCCCGGCGTATAATGCTCCATCACCAGTGCCCGCGCCTTTTCGACAAACGCCGCCGCGCCCCACAGCGCATCCCGCCGCTTGTCCATCGGCATTGTCCCGGCGTGCGCCGCCGCCCCGTTGATGCGCAGCCAGCGCGAACGAATGCCGACAATCGCCGTCACTACGCCGATATGCGTCCCGGATTCTTCCAGGCGCGTCCCCTGCTCGATATGCACTTCCATATAGCCCAGCGTGGTCTCCGGGTCACGTTTCGCCGCCAGTACGCTGGCATCATTGATACCAACCCGCGCCATGCCCACCAGCAGTGCCTCGCGCCCGCCGCGTGGGTGTTCCAGTTCGTACTGCGTGAGCGTCCCGGCCAGCGCCGAACTGCCCATCAGCCCCATCAACGTACCTTCTTCATCCGTGAACGAGATGGCTTCCAGGTGGAAGGGGAGTTCCCGCCCGGAATCACGGATCGTCCGCAGGGTTTCCAGCGCCGCAAGTGTGCCTAGCGCGCCGTCGAAGCGCCCGCCATTCACCACACTGTCGAGGTGCGAACCAATCAGCAGGGTTTTTGCCGCCGGATTGTCGGATTCCAGTACGGCGGAGAGGTTGCCCGCGCCATCCTGCCGGAAGATGAACCCTTCCGTGATCACTTTCTGGCGGAACCAGTCTCGCCCAGCCACGTCCTGCGGTGAAAGAGCTGGACGCGATACACCACCATCGCCGGTGCTGCCGATTTGCGCCAGGGCGTCAAGATCGTTCAGGAAGCGGGTTTCATTGATGGTCAACATTGCGGGAATCCTCTCAGATTGTGGAATACCCAGAGTGTACGCCATATACCCTGGTTGTTCAAAAGGATAGGTGTCGAATTGTCACTCGGGAACACGGGCCATCACGCCTGAGGAATGGCGGGGGGACTGTGGGATCAGTGTCGCACTGGCCGGTAATCAGTGTTCCTTAAAAGGTTTCATTCCCGCGATAGGCGCATACCCCGACCTTTTATCAGGGTCTTTATACTTGATGAGCAGATCCACCGCCACTTTGACTCTCTCCTTTGCCGCTACATTACTGTAACACCGCCCGGCAAAAATGCTGGGTTTCGGCGTCGGCGGCGAACAGGGTTTCAATGTGGAGTTCCTGAATGGTGACATCAATCGCCGTGCCGAACGTGGTAATGGTGGAAAAGAAGCTCAGTTCCACGTCTCCTTTGCGGAAGGTCAGCGTTAGCACCGGGAGCTGCGTTTCCGTTTCGTCCTCATCCGGCTTGGCTCCTGTCCGGCGGCTGTCCGCCAGGCACGCTTCATAGAGTTCCGCCAGCGCCTCACTCTGGAACAGGATGCTTTCCTCGCGCAGCCGTTTGAGCAGTGTCCCCTGCACGACATCCCAATTCGCCACATAGCGCCACCACCCATCGGGGGCGAACAGCGCCCGGAACGTATTGTTGTGCCGGGCCAGCAGGGATTCATCACCCACCAACCACGTTGATAAGCGCCGGAAGCCGTCATTCGCCATGACCACATCATAACCCCGGTCAACCACCACCGCCGGGTACGGTTCGTGCTGCCGCATCAGGTGGTCGAGCGCCGCCCGCACCATGCCGGTGTGGTCATCCTCCAGCGACCAACTGGTATAGCGTGGGGCGTAACCCGCCGCCACCAATAGCGTGTTCGTATGCCGCAGCGGGAGTTCCAGCGCGTCAGAAAGCCGCAGAATCAGGTCGTCACTGGGGTGCGAGCGTCCGGTTTCCACAAAACTCAGGTGGCGGGCCGAGACATTGGCGGCAAACGCCAGATCCATCTGGCTGAGGCGGCGGATTTTACGCCAGTGCCGCACGATTTCCCCTGGTTTTTCATTGATTTCAGTCTGAATCAGCATGATATTACCTGCGAGGTAATTGTTTTCATGATGTCCTTACAATAAGCTGAAATTGTGAAGTTGTCAGTAACCATTTTCAGTGTTCAGAAAGGTGATATTCCCATGAAACGATTCTATCTGGTAGCCGCCATCATCGGCACGCTTATCCCCTGGTTCTTCTTCGGCCAATTCATCAGCGCCGAGGGTGTGAATCTGTCGTTATTTCTTGCCAGCCTGCCTGCCAACAGTGTGACCAGCGGCGCGACGGCGGATCTGCTGATTTCCATTCTGATTTTCTGGGTGTGGGCCTATACCGATTCGCGGCAGCGTGGCATCCGGTACTGGTGGCTGACCGTCGTCGCCGGGTTCACGGTGGGGCTGTCGCTGGCGCTGCCACTCTACCTGTATATGCGGGAAGATACACGGTAAAGGGGCTGCCCTGCTCATTTTCCTTATTCTGTATGAAACTTCCCGGCGGACAATGCCGGCCTTACCTCTACGTGTCCATAAAAACCGTAGGTGCTGGTCGGCACTGCGGATTCTGCCAAGACCATAAAGTCACCAGGCTATTTGAACGAATCCCCGATTCTGCGCAATATCTCCTAAGAACAAAGAAAAACTATCAACAGTGACAGGTTCTCAATATGCCACGTCCACAATAGACTGATGTTAGCTGTTTAATTTTGTGGATACCAGAGATGACGACAAACGACCTATCAGCCGCTTCAACGCCTTTGTCCCATAAAGAGGGCGAGGCCCCACTTCGTTGGCTCACATGGTTATTCGAGCCACATCAATCACTCACTGACGAATTGTCACGCCGGCGTGCTCAACTGCTTTCAGGCATGATGTTCGTTTCGGTTCTGGTGGGAACCATCGGTATTGTGTGGAACATTCTCGCAAATCCTTCTACCCGTGATGACGTTGATACCTGGATTGTTGTATTGGCCCTCATCACTCTTTCTTATGCCCTTGTCATCAATCGTTTGGGGCAAGTCACGCGGGCCGCTCAAATATTCACCGGCATAATGATCCCAGTATTTACTGTAGTTCCATTTGTTGAAGGCGGGGACCGCCAGCTCAGTTTCTTTGCTGTGATTCCCATTCTGGTATCGGGCATTTTCTTCTCCGTCAGGACAAGCGCCATTATTGCAGTTGGCAGCACGATCGCAGTGATGGTGTTTTCCATCAGCGCAATGGGAGAAGGCAGCGGATGGCTGATGCCAACCCTCTTCCTGAGCATGTCCGGCGGCCTCGTCTATCTATTTATCAGGCACTTGCAGTTTCAGGAACACGTGCGAACATCCAGGCTTCGGGAGATGAATTTACTGCTGCAAGCCTCCGAAGAGAGCCTCGAACAGCGCGTGCAAGAACGTACCCGCGATCTCCAGGTTGCGGCAGATGTGTCACTGGAAATCACCACCCAGCTTGACCCAACACATCTGCTGGCAGCGGTTGTTGAGCGCACCGCTAGAGCTTTCAACCTGTACCATGTATCTGTCTTCCTGTATGACGAATACCAGCAAGTTTTACACATGAAACAGGGCGTGGGTGATGCCGGAGACGCCATGGTGGCGATGGGTAAGCAGTTTCTGTTGACCGAGCGTGGGCTGGTACCGCTGGCCGCCAAAACGCAGCAGCCAACTCTTTCCAATGATGTTAGCGAAAACACGGATCACTTCGCGAACCCGCTGCTGCCAGAAACCCGCTCTGAATTAGCGATACCGATGATCTATCGCGGCACATTAGTGGGGGTTCTGGACATTCAGTCGGAGCAGGTCAACCGCTTCCGTGACGACGATATCCGTATTATGCGAACGCTTGCCGAGCAGATCGCCGTCGCTATCCGCAACTCGCAGCTTTTCGAGGAAACCACCATTGCTAAAGAAGCGGCGGAAAAGGCCGATAATGTCAAATCTGCATTTCTTGCCAGCATGTCCCATGAGCTGCGGACGCCCCTGAATGCAATTATCAACTTCTCGAAGTTTCTCAAACGGGGTATTCCGGGGCCGATTAACAAAGAACAGGATGAGCTTATCGGTAGTATTGCCGACAGCGGCCAGCACCTGTTGAATCTGATTAACGATGTGCTGGATATGTCGAAGATCGAGGCCGGGTCGCTCAAGCTCTTCATTGAGCAGGGGATTGACATGCGCCAGATTATCGAAACCGCCATCCAATATACCCACCCGATGCTAGCCGACAAGCCGGTTGAGATGCAGCAGGATATTCCAGATGTGCTGCCCACCATAACCGGAGATCGCAAGCGTTTACTGCAAATCTTCCTCAATGTGCTGTCAAATGCCTGTAAATTCACCGACGAGGGTTACATAAAAATCAACGTGTTGCCAGAGCCGCAGCACCTGCTCTTCGCTGTCAATGATACCGGTGCGGGAATCGCGCCGGAAGATGCCGACTATGTTTTTACCGCTTTCAAACAAACCGAAAGTGGCCTGCGCCAGGGCGGTGGTGGCACTGGCCTGGGGATGCCTATCTGCCAGAAATTGATCGAAGCGCATGAGGGCCGCATCTGGTTTGAGAGCGAACCGGGCGTCGGCACCACGTTTTTTGTCGAATTACCCCTGAAATCCACCCTGAAACCAGAAAGGAGTAACTAAGATGCTGAACGTATTGTATGTGGAAGATGATGGTAACAGCCGTAATGTGGTGCGCATGGTTCAGCGCATGAACCCAGGTGTTTTTGAAGCGACGATCTTTGATGATAGCCAGGATTTCGAGGCGAGACTGCTGGAACTTCATCTGCAACCGGATTTGATCCTGCTCGACATCCACATGAAACCCTATACCGGCTTTGAGATGCTGGAAATCATCCGCAAACACCGGGACTATAACAAAATACCGGTTGTCGCGCTGACGGCCAGTGTCATGAACGAAGAAATCCAACTGTTGCAGGATGCCAGCTTTCACAGTGTGCTTTCCAAACCGCTGAATATGGACGAGTTTCCCACATTTATTGAGCGGATTATGGCGGGTGAGCATATCTGGCACGTCTGGTGATGCGCAGATTGCCCCGCCGGTTGTGTCACGCGCAAGTGTACCTAGTGAGTTAATCAGATTGGACGTAAAATCATGCCAAAAGCACAAGCCCTTATCATTGACGATAATTCCAGCAACATTCTTGTTCTGCGCCAGCTCCTCACGATTGAGGGTGTCGCCAGTCTCACCTTGCCAACGGCCAGAGACCTGATTCCGCAGCTTGACCTACTCCCGGATATTGACGTCGTGTTTCTTGACCTGGAAATGCCGATCATGGATGGTTATGAAGCGGTCAGTATCATCAAGAGTCACCCGAATTTCGCGGCGACCAAGGTCATCGCCTATTCGGTGCATGTGAGCGAACTCAACAGCGCATTGGCGATGGGTTTTGACGGATTTCTGGGCAAGCCGCTCAATGCCGAGGCTTTCCCTCATCATCTGCAACGTATCCTGAACGGGGAGCAGGTCTGGTACCTGCCCTGAACCGTCCTGTAAGTTCAGTCAGTAGTTCGTGAGGATAGTAAGGTAGGTCATGATGACACTTAAAGGAAAGAACATCCTGGTCGTTGAGGATGATATGCTCAACCGGGTAGTGTACCAGATTACACTGGGCGTCCAGGGGGCGTTTCTCGATTTTGACCGCTGGGGACGCGAAACCTTGGAGCGTCTGAAGAAAGGCAAGAACTGGGATATCATCATTCTGGACCTGATGCTGCGTAATGGGATGTCCGGGTATGACATTTTCCAGAAGATTCGCGCTCTGCCCGAATATAACGACATCCCGATTGTCGCTGTGTCCGCTTCTGAGCCGTCGGTGGCGATGCCCAGAGTGCGGGACCTTGGCTTCAACGGTTTCATCAGCAAGCCGATAGATGAAGGCCAGTTTGCTAACCAGATTGCACGCATTATAGCAGGGGAACAAATCTGGTACGATGGCACAATTATGCCACACTAATGGACAAGCCAGTACATGCTGCACGGAGCAGTGGGCTTTAAGTCCATTGTTCCGCCGGGAATCAGAGTTATCTGTCTCTTCATCCTGGTAAACAGTGGACTTATCTCAAATCATCCCGCATGACCACAGAGCGCCATCATCGGCGCTTTTGTGTTGTATCACAAAACTATCCATAACCCCTTTGATAGGAGTATAAACAATCCTGAATTTCCTGTAATAGTAAATTCCTTAAGGCTCTGACGAAAATTTTGACAGTATAGTAAGCTTATCTTTAGAACCACATTACATATGCTCCGTTGAGGTGAAAGATGACTCTAGATTCAGATATGACATATGGTGAGAAACGGATCACTAGGTTACTTAACTCGTTTTCTAAAAATGATTACCGCTCATTTCGTGAGCCATATATAGCGGCAGACAATGCTTTTCATAAACCAGATTTTGTTATTGTAAGCCGAATGTCAGGAGTTGTTATTCTTGAAGTTAAGGATTGGAAAGGTATCAAAAAGTTTGGGCCTAAAGAATTTGTTGTTCAACATGGTGATGGCCGAACTGAACCAGAGCCAAACCCTATTTTGACTGCTGAGAAATATGGATATAATTTGAAAAAGCGATTTGAAGATTTCAGCGAGTTAATGCATATTCATAAGGGAAAACTCAAACCCCGTTTTCCATGGTTAGCTGTTGGGGTACTCCCGCATGTTCCAAATGGTGTGTTGAGAAAATATGAAGAAAGAGGTTATTGGGGGGCGGGCCAAATTCTAGGTCAGGATGATCTTAGAACTCCCGAACAGTTTGAAGAAGCGCTTAAGCGATTATCCTGGCCTTGGAAACTATCACAACCTCTTGATATACCGACCCTAGACATAATTAGATTAGTTTTAGGTGAAGCAACCGAGGTTGAAGATTCCCAAGGTGCTATCATAGGTATCACAACAGAAATACAGGAGAAAGCAGCCAAGGAAAAGCTAAGAAGCAGACCTTTGCCCCCGACGGGCACACTCCCTGAACAAGCCGAAAATTTGATCGATAACCCTACGGTTAGACTAGTTCGTGGTGTCGCGGGTAGTGGCAAGTCGCTGGTACTGGCTAAACGTGCTCAGTTTCTGGCGGAGACCTATCCGAATTTGAATATTCTAGTATTAGCATTTAATGTCGAATTGGTCAAGGATTTGAATCGCCGTATTTCAGGAGCTTCAAATTTAGATGTCATAAATTTCCACAAGATGTGTTCACGTATACTTAGCAGAAAATGGCGCAGTCCACAAGATATCGGTAATTGGTTAGAAAATCAAGCACAATTGCTGGTTGGACAAAGCGGAATGAATGCCGAATTCATCGAACAGGAAATTGAGTGGCGCAAAGAACTCGAGATTTTTAACGATCAAGAATATTTAGAGATCCGCCGTGAAGGGCGTGGAAAATCTCTAAGTAAAGCCAAGCGGCAATCAATAAATATTATCTTTAATACGTACAACCAGTACCATCACCGGATGGACATTGTGGATTGGTCGGACGTACCTCATCTGGCATTAGCAGAGTTGCTGAGAGGCCACCCGCTTCGTCATTCGTACGATGCCATACTCATAGATGAAGCACAGGATTTTGCGCCATCTTGGTTAAAGGTTGTGAAAAGGCTATTGGTGCCCGGTGGTTCTCTGTTCATGTGTGATGATCCTGCCCAGAGTCTATTTAGAGCGTATTCCTGGAAACAAAAGGGTATTGAAGTAGTCGGGCGAACGGTACGTCTCCGAGTTCCTTTTCGTAGCACCCAAGAGATTACCCAGGCAGCTTATGGTTTATTGAATGCTGAGCTAGCAATGGCAAATCAATCGGATGACTTCACTCAACCTGACCTGGACAGCTACCAACTGACCTCAGGAGAGCGTCCCTGGTTAGTAGAATATCATGATTTGGTGCAGGAAGTTGGTCGCACAACGCGATGGGCTCAGACCCTCAAGGAATCCGGAATTCCCGCAGATCAAATCGCAATTCTCTGTCATAATAAACGTCACCTTAAACATTGGGCATCTCTTCGTCAAGAGGGCTTTTTTGTCGATTCATTCAATCGTATGAAGGGTCTCGAATTCAGGGCTGTCCTGATTCCACACATCCACACCGCGTTTCTACAATCCGGCCAGCAGGGAGACGAAGATCATATCAGTGAAATGCGACGGCGGATCTTTACGGCGATGACACGCGCTCGTGAGATTCTGATTTTATCACACCATGCGCCACTTCCCGCTGAGTTTGCACCACTTCAACCCTATGTTCAACTGGAAAACGGCAAGTTTCCAGTAAAATAATCCGATGAAGCTGGCTGGGGATGAAATGAACATATGAATCGCCCCATTTACAAGACACTCACCAATGTGCAGTATCACCAAGAGCGCCATCATCGGCGCTTTTGTGTTCGGTTACTGACGCAGTGCCTCGTCAAAAAACGCGACCATACGGACTATATACGTTTCGCGATTCTGGTATAACCCGCCAACATGCCCGGCATTTTCGACCACCCAGAGCGCTCCATTTTCTCCCAGCAGCGGTTCATAGGCCCTGTTGATGTCCGGTTCATACGGGGCTAAAGCGCCGGTAATCAGCATCAGGTGGCGCGGCGCAATCTGTGGGATCAACGTCTTGAATGCCACCGGATGCTCACCCAGATACAGTCCGCCCAACCAGATGGCCTGCTGGTTGATGAATGCGATGAAAGTCCCTGCCAGTCCCTCATGCGGCGGGAAGTCGTCAACTGCATTGATGCCCAGCCCATCGCCCCAGATCGCCTTCAGGCGCGGTTCTTCCGGCCCGGCCATGACCAGGATATGTGCGCCTAGCGACAGCCCGACCCCGCCGATACGTTCACTATCCACCTCAGGGCGGGCGGCCAGCCAGTTTATGATCGGCGTGATGTCGCGCCGGTCATACAGACCGATAGACTGGCGTTCTCCAGTGCTTTCGCCGCTGGCGCGCTGGTCGTACACCAGCACCCCATATCCGGCGTCATGCAACACCCGCGCATGATCGAGCGACCCTTTACGGTTGCCCCGGCTGCCATGCAATACGATCACGACTGCGCCGGTTTCATCTTCCGGCGGTGCATACCAGCCTGCCAGCGTTTCACCGTCGGCTACCGGGATTTTCACAGCTTCGACCCGATTTCCCAGCCCGCTATCTTCTATACAGCACACGGCATAGTGCTGTGGCGTGGTCTGCGCATATATGACGATGAACGGCCCCACAAAAGCGATGATGAGCACAATTTCGACGAGGACAGCGAGCGTAATACGCCGCCGGTAAATCCATCCACCCAATGCCCCTAACCCGAACTCCACCGCCAGCCCTGCGCCCAGCCCGATGACCAGCCCGACAAGTGCCCAGTGGCCTATATCAAACAGATAGTAGCCGATAACGGCAAACATCATAACAAACACTATCGCGTTCACGATGGGGAAGAACCAGCGTTTCATGTATGTACTCCTGTGCCTGATATATGGCTAATTATGGCGCGATGGGCTGAGCCGAGCAAAGGCCCTGCTGAGCAACAAGTTATCACAACAATAAGTATGCCATTTATTACTGGACTTACTATTAGAATGGGATTATTCTGGAATCAATGTAAGATAAATCGGAATGAACCAATGCTGGATGACGATCAATTGAGCACCTACCTGGCAATGCCGACCAATTCCAACATGATGTTTGCGTTTTTAAGAAGTATTCTGCGTTCCGAAACAACCACCGAACTGCTCGACAGCCTGGTGCGCTTTCCTCCGAATGAAGGCTGCGACATAATCGCCCTGCGGCGCTGCGAATTTGACGACGATGGACTGCCCCGCCTTGAACCAGAGGCTTTCTGGTCAAAAGGTGACTTAGTTCCCTGGGAGCAAACCATTCATATTGACGATGATTCGCTTGCCCAGATATGGATTCTCAGCGGCGGGCCGCCGATGTTTGTCGAAAGCCTGGATGACTTTGTCCTTTTTACCGGAGACTCCCGCCGGTTTCACCAGGCACAGGGCGTTGTTTCTCTCTATCATATTCTGGTGCGGCGGCATGAAAATATCGGTGCAGTGGTTAGCGTGTTGTGGCGCACACCGCACACATTTTCTGATGAATACAAAACCATGATTGAGTTCGCCGGCCTGATTTTGGCTCCGGTGATCGAAAGCATTTTTCTTCACCGCCAGAATGATGCACTGGCGACGACAGTCAAAGTGCTGGAACAACGGCTGCATGAAAAAGATGTCGAGATGCATTCACTGGTACATGACCTCAAGCAGCCTATTTCGGCTATCATTTCAACGGCAAGTCTGCTCGATAATTATCTGGATCGCCTGGGAAAAGACCAGATTACCGCCAAGCTGAAAAGTATTTCTGATGCAAGCTGGGGCATGAACGATTGGATCACCAGTATTTTGCTTCTCGCCCAGGTGCGAAGCATGGACTCCGTCGAGACGACGCCGGTGAATATGCAGGAAGCATTGAACAATACCATTGAAAGTCTGCGGGAACTGATTGATCGCTCGTCAGCTACGATCCGTTTCAGCACACCTCTTGATAATCTGTCACTGATTCAGGCTAACCCTACCTGGGTACAGCATATCTGGGCGAATTTCATCAGCAATGCCTGTAAATACGGCGGGACGCCGCCGGTCATCACCATCGGGGCGGTAAATCTGAACGGCACTGTGCAGTTCACGATTCAGGATAACGGTCAGGGCATCCCACCGGACAAGCTCAGGTCAATATTTGACCCGTTCGTCCGCCTGGAAGCCCACGCGCTGAAAAAAGCTGGAACGGGTGTTGGCCTGACCACCGCTAAACTTCTGATTGAGAACCAGGGTGGGGAAGTCGGTGTTCTCAGCGATTCTGAGGGCAGTACGTTTTGGTTCACGCTGCACAAATCCCTGGAAGCGCCTGCTGCCTAAGGTTAGAGTCGCGAAAAGTGTTCTCACGAAGCTCCCCTTGTTTCGGTTTGAGGACAAGATGCTCAATTGGGAGGTTGTTCACCACCAATACTGGGTATTTCCTGTCAATCTGCTGCGTCAGTTCGTGCCAGTGTATCCCCAGCTCTTTTATGTCCTGTCGCGGGCAAGATTTTTTCTGGTCCGCTAACCTGTCATGGTCACGTAGGGAAAACGTCAGGCAAGCGTATTTACGAAAATCATGAATCAGGGGGATAATGCTTACTGTAACATCTGCCCGGTGTTCTTTCGCGGAATTCACCGCTCACCGGCAGAATCCAACTCATGGGGAGTGAAAAACTATATGCGTACTCGTCATCATGCCTTGCTGTTCATGAGCATGGTACTGGTCTTACTGGCGGGTGTATTCCCGGCTCTCGCCCAGGGTGGTGGGACAATTACCCTCGGCCAGGTCGTTAGCGGTGAAATCACCAGTGAAAATCCCAGAGTATCCTATGCCTTTAGCGGCCAGGCGGGGGACATCATCACGATCAGCATGACCGCAACCGGTGGCGGGCTGGATAGCTACCTGGAACTGCGCTCACCACTTGGCAACCCGCTGTATATGGACGATGACAGCGGCGGCAATCTCAATTCACTGCTTGGCCCGTATACCCTGGCGGAAACGGGAATGTATACTATCGTGGCGACGCGCTGTTGTGGCGAAGGTACGGGTGGCAGTGTCGGCACCTATAACCTGGTGGTCAATCAGGCCCAGGTCACGATGTTTGCGGTAGGGGAGACGGTCTCCGTTGATCTGACTGACATCCAGTCTACAGTGTTTCTGCAAATGCCGGGCGGCACTGGGACATCCGCGATGTCGCTCGTCAGTCGCGTGATTGAGGGCAGCACAGCGGTTATCATTGAAGTGCGCGACCCTAACGGCGTGTGGGTGAACCAGTTGACACATAACAACAGCGTGAGTGTCAACCTCGACCCCCTGTTGCTGCCGGTGGCGGGTAATTATCTGTTTACGGTGCGCCGTGACCCCAATATCGCCGGCCCGCACACGCCGACCCATCTCTCACTGGAGGTCAAGCCGCTAGAGATTGTGCCGCTAACCGTTGGCGACTCTGTCAGTGGTCTGCTGGATGACAATAACCCGACGGACTACTACAGCTTCGCCGGGACAAGCAGTGACCTGCTTCGCCTGACCGGGCAGCAATCAGCGGATGGACAGCCCTTCGATGTTGCCGTCTATGACCCGAACGGGTACAACATCAATGGGGGTAGCACCAGCTATTTTGATCCTTCCGGGAAGACCGGCTCGTTCACGATTGATCCGCTGCAACTGCCCGTAGACGGCACGTTCCTGCTGGGACTCCGCCGCAGTGATCTCACCGGTATGGGCGCAACCGGCTCCAGTACCTATGTGGTTATTCTGGAACACTCGCAGATTCCGGCGCTGCAACCGGGCGTGGAAGTTACTGGCCGCATTGACCAGAATACGACCCAGACCGTATACCGGCTGAATGGTGTTGCCGGGCAGACCGTGAAGATCACGCTCCGTAGTATCAATGAGGCCTACGCACCCAATATGAATGTGCAGGGGCCAAACGTCCCGGCAGTAGAATCCGCTAGTATTGGTGGTGGTGGCGGCGGCGGTGGTGGGTTCTTCATGAATGTCAGCGGTGGTACACCTGGAACAGTCACCTATGAAACCACCTTCCCGGCGACTGGTGTGTACCTATTCTGGGTCTATAACGGGATGTATGTCCCTGACCAACCAGCCGAATTCGGCCTGCTTGTGACCACCGGAAGCTAAACCCGGCGGGTCAGCAGCACAGCGGCAGCCTGTATGAGTCATCTCGTGCAGGCTGTTTTTTGTGTATGACAGTGCTAGGGAAAGCAGGGGGACAATAATATTGCGCTGCTTTTTGTGGGTGATTGTCATGTTTCCGATGTTAAGCGCGTGTAGTTTGCCGTTGGACTGGCTGGTGAATAATCTCAATGATCGTTTATCAGCGTACCAGCGAGATTCTGCGTAACCTGCGTGGGGTAGGCAAACAACGGCTGGAAACTCCTCCTTTGAGCACAGCCTATGTGTTAAATGGCGCGATACACCTTAATCTGGCAGGGGATGCATCTGTGGTGGTGGTCGCTGTCGGGTACTATGTGCCGGAAAACGAAACCACGCCTTAGATTAGATGGTCACGGGCTGCGATGACCAACGCTTCCAAACGGTTTTCCGCCCCTAGCTTCTTGATAATGTTGGTAACGTGGAAACGGACAGTAGATGTGCTGATATAGAGCCTGTTGGCAACTTCATTGTTGTTCAGCCCATCACCCATCGCGCGCAGGATTTGCATCTCGCGGCGAGTCAGGCCGTAGTCCCGTGGGGATTTGACTGGGGTCAGGGTCTTCTGGTTGAGCAGCGGTTTTATCACATCTGCTGAAAAAACGAATTGTCCACCGTATATCGCCTGGAGGGTACTTTTCAGTTCTTCCGGGTGAGCATTTTTGAGGAGATAGCCGCTAGCACCTGCCGCAATCATCTTTTGGATGGTTTGGGTATCTCTCAGGCCAGATAACGCGACGACCTTGATTTCAGGGTGGCGTGACATGATTACTCTGGTTGCGTCAATTCCATTCATCACAGGCATCGAAATATCCATGAGGACAATATCGGTTTCATACTGGTCACACAGCGTAATTGCTTCCTGGCCGTTACGCCCCTGGGCGACCAGTTGGATTTCGTCGAGTGTCTTGAGCAGTCCACCGATTTCGTCATGTATTGTGTCGTGGTCATCTATCAGAATGATACGGATTTTGCCTGCATCTGTCGTCATATCGCACCTGCTAAACGTACTGGAGATTCAAATTGGCAGCCGCAGCGTGAAGGTGCTCCCTTGCCCTACTCGGCTGGTGGCCGTGATCGAACCGCCGTGCATTTCAATAATCTCTTTGGTGATTGCCAACCCCAATCCGCTGCCGCTTGATTGAGTCTTGCGGGCTTCTGACGTGCGGTAGAACCGGTCAAAAATGTGAGGAAGATCTTCTTCGCCGATTCCCATACCTTCATCAATCACGCGTACAATGACATCGTGCTTGCTCGCGTCGGTCTCAATGCGAACCGTCCTGCATTCAGGCGTATAGTTGATGGCATTCGAAACGAGATTCACCAACACACGTTCTATCTGGTGCCGGTCAAGCGCAACTGGTGGCAACGTCGGAGTCATATTGAGTTCAAGCGACTGCTGTTTATCGAGTGCCACTGGCTCATAGATATCATACACGCGCTGTACAAGGTCATTCATATTGTGCGTTTCTATCGTCAGTGTAATCTGCTGGCGGTCAATTTGCGATAGAGTCCTTAAATCTTCCAGCAGATTGCGCAGGTGCTGTACCTGGTTTTCCAGCGCCCGCATGTGGTTGGATAAGTTTTCCGGGGTGCGTTTGAGCAGATACAGGCGGGTGCTCAACCCGGCAATAGGCGTTGCCAGGTCGTGGACGGCATCAGCCACAAAACGGGCTTTAAAGCGCTCAACTTCTTTCATCTGGGTGATGTCATGCCCGCTTAACAGCACGCCATTTCGCAAGGCATCATCTGCAATGCTTATCGGGATCAACACGAGGTCAACATCTTTTTCTTGGCCTTCTTCTGAAATCACCCGGGTTTCTACCCGTTGGATTTCGCTGTCGTGAATAACCTTGAGCAGGGCTTCGCTGACTAACGCGACTTGTTCCTCACCTATCAGTGACCAGAGTACAAACTCAATCGATTCAGCCCCTTGCTCTGTGAAGATAGCCCGGAAGGCGGGGTTTGTCACCAGAATATCCCCGGTGGGGTCAGCAAAGGCCAGTGCATTCGCAGTATTATTCAACACGAGTTCAAGTTGTTCTTTGGTACGGCGCAGCGCGTTCGTGCGCTCGTCTACCAGTTTCTCAAGCCGGTTGGCGTATTCCTGAAGCTCCGCTTCCATGCGCTTCTGCTCAGAAATATCTCGGCAGTAGATCGCATAGGCTTCTACCGCGCCATCTGGCGAAAAGATTGGATACACGCTGTTATCCCACCAGTCGCTATCCCCGGATTGATCCTCCCAGCGCTCTGGTTGTCCTGTCCGTGCTACTGCGTCAAATCGTCTGGCTCGCTGGTCGCGCAATTCCTCCCTTAGAGAGTCAAGGGCGTTGAAGCCTATCATTTCCTTGACGGTGCGCCCCATCGAATCAGCCAGTGCCGCATTCAAGGTCAGTAATGTGCCGTCCAGTGCCATCAGGAAGGCAACGTCTGTCGTCGCGTCCAGCAGCGCCCGGAGGTGCGCTTCGCTGCGTCTGACCGCATCTTCCGCCCGCTTGCGTTCACTAATATCCAGGAAGATGGCGCCAATGCACCAACCACGCTGGGAGCGAATTCTAAACAGAGACTGTTGAACTTGTCTGTATGTCCCGTCTCTCCTGTAAATGACTGTTTCGATTTGACGGTTAAAAGCCGGCCACTCACCGGTCTGTAATGCGATCAGCGTGTTTGCTTTGATGTTCTCCAGATATGCTGGTGAACGTTGAGCCGGCGGCGCACACTGCATCTGAATGACCCAGATTGGTTGGCCGACTGCTTCCTCGTGGGGTAGTCCGGTAAGGGCGCTGAAGGCCTCATTCCACTCAATAATGGTTCCCGCCTCATCAGTCAGCAGAATGCACTCGGAAGACTGCTGGATAAAAGTGCGGAAGCGTTCTTCGCTCTCACGCAATGCTTCTACCGACTGTTTGCGTTCGGTGATGTCCTGCGCGGCACCATAGAACCGGGTGAAACGGCCCGCTGCTTCGTCCCACTCCACACGGCGGCTGATATGCAACCAGCGTAATTCCCCACTCTTGGTAAATATGCGATACTCACCGCTTGTCGCCTGCCCTTTGATTGTTTGCTGTACATGTGCTTGTGCCAGCGCCGCGTCATCAGGGTGGTAGAGCTTATATGTAGCCCCGATCTCATGCCAGTCATAGCCGGTCAGCCGCTTGAAGGAGGCGTCGGTAATCCATGCCGTGCCGAAACTGCCATCCGGGTAGATGTCATAAGCAAAAGCATAGTCGGAGATCATCTCGCTGACAGCCCGATACCGTCGTTCGCTTTCGCGCAGGGCTTCTTCCGCCAGTTTGCGTTGGGTGATGTCCTGTACCCCGCCATTAATGCCGATCAGTCGGGCATTTTGCTGGTCCCAGATCGGAAGAGCGTTGACGTGAACCCAGCGTACTTCACCGTCTTTTCTGATGGTCCGCACCTCTGTTTCTACAGGCCGGTTTTCCCGCAGAACGGTCATATCACGCTCGTCTTGTTCCAGGTCGTCGGGGTGTAGGGCGGCACGCCAACCGCCAACTGACAAAAACTCCTCAGGTGTATAGCCCGTGATGGTCTCAAAAGCGCCAGTGAGTAACAGATGTTCCAGCTCACCCTGAGCATTCAAGCGTGAAGAGTAAGTATAATCCGAGGTTACGGTGGAAATCAGGCGATAACGCGCTTCACTTTCGAATAATGACTGCTGGGCCTTATTGAGTGCGCTCAGAGCCTGTTCTGCCTGGCTAAGCGCTTGCCGGGTCTGGCGCAGTACAAAATAGGCCGCAACGGTCACAGTAACCATAATTGCGGTCTGCGAAAGCCAGGCGCTTAGCGGACTGGCGAAAGTTGTCAGTTTGATTCCCGCCGGGTCGAACAGTACCAGGACAAAGCCCATGAATATCGTAATGAGCGCATACATGAAGGCGAGCCGCCAACCGGATAAGAGGGCAGCGACCATCACAATCACGATATACAACCCGAAGATAGGGGCGCGTGTTCCCCCGGATGTAAGGGCTGAGATTGTGACTATGAGCCATACGCCACTCAGTAGGACGCCGCGAGCCAGCACAATCCGTTCCCTGCGGATGAGTATCAGGGGCAAGCCGGTTGGGAGAAACAGCAGCAAAGCTAAAACTATTCGTTCTGCCCGCTCTGGCATGATAATCGGCCAGACCAGTGCATAAGCAGCGGCCAGGATGATTCCGAATACGGATATCAGTGCCAGTGGACGTACAGTCCAGCTTGTTTTTTCATCTTCCAGGAGAACAGGGGGGATCAATAGTTGTTCAATCTGGTTGATCGTGTTTGTTATATCCGTCTGCAACCTTGGTCTTCGCATACAACATTACCCTGATTCATTGGCGGTACTGTATGAAATCTATCAAGACCATACTGGTCAGGCATCAGCATGACACTTTATCAAGTCTATTCTAATAGTACAACATTTCGCTTTCGTGATAATACGCCCTCAAGACAATTATTATTTTATACCACAGCATGAAGTTGTATAGAGATTTGTGTGAAATCTTGTGATTTGTCGTGAACCGTGATTGTTGACGGGTGCGCGGTTATCACTGTGCGTGCTCTCCTGGTTTTCATCATCTCGGTGTATATCACATTTTCATTACAGGTTTTTTATATTTGGGCAAGAATGGCGGCGGGGCGTTGCCGATCAGGTGTGTGAGCGTAGGGCTTCCGTCCTGAACTAAGCCCCGCTTTCCCATAGGATGAACTATAATCATGTATAGATGACGATATACCTTTGCCATCATTCAGGAGGGAGCATCATGAAGAAATACCAGATTATCACGCTGACTGTCATCGTGCTGGCGCTGCTGCTGGCCGTGACCGTGAGCGCCCAACAGACGATTGAACCGATTCCCGATCAACTGGTCAACCCCAACGCCCATATCAGCTGGCCGCCGCCGATCTATGTACTGCGTGGGCAGTTCACTATTCGCGGTTCGGCCAACCTGCCGAGCATGACCAGCTATTTTATCGAGTTTCGTCCGTTGGCGGAGGATCTATCCCCGCAGGATGAAATCGCCCCCTGGTTCCCGGCGGTACTGCCAACGGCTGCCGCTGTCCAGGATGATATTCTGGGTGTATGGAACACGACTACCGCGCCTGATGGCGTATATGAACTGCGGATGACGATTAATATCGCTTCCGCCGAGCCATTTTACTTCCGTGTGAGTCCACTGCGGGTGGAAAACAACCCACCGCCTTTTGCAGTGACACCTACTCCACAGCCGGTCATCCAGGCTACCTCTACCTCTGTCCCGCAGGTTGTCGCGCCGACGCTCATCCCCACGCCTACCGCATTCGATACGACTCCCCGTGTCACCGCAATTGTGGATGCCAACGTGCGCCGGGGTGACAGCACCCAGTACGAGGTGATGGGCGCACTGCTCACCGGTCAATCGGCCCAAGTTGTTGGCATTAGCAGCTTCGGTTCCAACTGGTATCTTATCCAACTCCCCAACGGCACACGCGGTTGGATTGCGCCTAGTGTAGTGAATGCGAGCGGTAATATGGCGAACGTGCCGTTGGTGTCTCCGCCCGCGCCGCCAACCCCCACCTTTACGCCGACTCCGGCGGCACAGGTGAATCTGGTTGCTGGCAATATCACCTTCAACCCGGCCTCACCCAATTGTGCCCAGACGTTCAATGTTTTTGTGGATATTGCCAACTTCGGCACCACCGCCAACACAATCACCGGCACGATTTCCGTAGTAGATACACGGGCGGCAGATGGTTCAGTACAACAGACCACTGTAGGCGCCTTCGGTGTTATCCAACCGGGGCAGACCATCAATGTTGGGCCGATCCCGATTACGGTCAGCACCTACTACGGGGAAGAACACCGGATCAGCATCGTGGTGGATTCTGCCGGGCAGATCGCTGAGACGAATGAGGGTGATAACAGCAATGTGAAAGCCTATACGCTCAACAAGGCGTCCTGCCCGTAAGGAGGACATAAGCTCGCTATATTTTCCGCAGGGGAGGGCCTGAAGCTCTCCCCTGACTTGTTTTAAAGCCGGATCGGGGACAATTGGGACAAAGGTGGCAAAAGGTCTTGCGCCATAAAAAATACTCATATACTGGATAGTATCGCCTGCGTGTATTGCCACGCTATTTTGTCCAGGAGAGGGATCATGGACTCGCTTTTTGCCAGTATTGGCAATATGACCACCATCATTATTGCCATCACAGTGATTATCACGGTAGTTGTTTTATTCTTCGTGTTCCGCATCATGCGGAATGTTTCTAATATGACCAGGGGGAACATGCAGTTGTTGATGACCGGAGAATCGGCGCAGGCAACGGTGGTTTCATTGAATGATGCCGGGATGCTGGTCAACAATAATCCGATGGTAAACCTTATCCTCAATGTCGAGCCAAGTAACCGCCCGGCGTACCAGGCCGCAGTGCGGACAATGGTGCCGATGATTAAGCTGGCGCAAGTGCAGCCCGGCATGAAAGTAGCCGTCCGCATTGATCCCACAAACCCGGCTAATGTAGCGCTCGAACTGCGGTAAGCCGCGAATTCAGCAAGACCAGGCAAATACAGACAGCGCATGAGGAAAGCCTCATGTGCTGTTTTTATGCTGCATTATCATTGTGTGGAGAGGTTGTCTGATGGGGCCACGCCCGCTAATAGCGACGGACTGGTAGAAGCTGTTTTGACGGCAGGCCATTACGCCACATCCGGCACGCGGCTGTACAGAGTCTGCTGGATGGTATCAGTCTGTGGAAGGCGGCGGATTCAATGTGAATAGACTGCATATCCCCGCAGACAGGTGAACAAGTGTCCCAGGCTCACTCCTTTATGGCATGATAGCGGTTGTGGCGGTTGTCGTAGCTGACAAGTGTATTCGCATAGCCGTGTTTTGCTGCTCCCCAGCAGGAGCTATTTGCGGATTCAGAGTGGATAGTACGTTTCGCCTTCCTGATTTACGTCTCTTGAGTGTCTTCCTCAAGAAGGACAACCAGCTCCTTCAGTATTTGTTTTAAGGTGTCCATTTGATCGCTGCCGATGCGTTCTTTCCAATCGTTTTCAATGGCTCGAACGGTTTCTATCGCCAGTTGAACCAGAGCCGCCCCACGTTCGGTTAAACACAATCGCCTGGCACGCCCATCATGCGGGTCTGGAATATCCTCCAGATAGCCGTTCTCTTTTAAATTGTTCACCAGATACCCCATTGACTGCTTCGTCATGTTGGATTTGCGGGCTAGTTCGGTCAATCGTGAGCCATGTTTTTCATTGATGTTTTGAAAGACGATCAAATGTGCGTGGGTAATGTCGTCAAAGCCAGATGCAATCAAGGTCTCGTAGACCTGGTATGTAACAGTGTAGTAGGGAACGCGCAGTAACGCGCCGATCAACCGCCCTTCCTGTTGTTTCCACCTCTTCTCTTTGGAATGCACCATGTCACCTCAATGAATTGCTTGACAAATTAGTCAGAAATTTGTACTATTTAGTCAGAATATCTGACTTTCTGAGTATACCATATAATGAGGGACATACAACATGCCATTAGAAGCCAACAAGCAGCTCATTCGACGTATGTTTGCGGAAGACCTTAATACGAAGAATCGGGAAGCGGGACAACTGTTTTTCACGGCGGATTTTATAGATCATACTAATCCACCTGAGTTGCAGCATGGAATAGATGGGCATAATCGCCTGGTGGCACTACTGCACGCCGCCTTTCCCGATATTCATTACACAATTGACGATATTTTCGCAGAAGCGGATCGTGTTTGTGTGCGAGTGACGCTTCATGGCACTCACGAAGGCGATTTCTTCGGTATCCCGCCGACTGGTAAGCACGTTATGGTGGGCGGAACCCACATTTTACGCATACGGGACGGCAAAATTGCTGAACACTGGGGCAATAATGACGATCTAAGCATGATGCACCAGCTTGGCGCTATGCGCGATACGGTAGAACCTGAACTGAGATAGTCCCTAGTGAATCAGGAATGGAGGATAAAGACCATGTATGCCAGCGTTATTACCGTTAAAATCAACCCGGAAATGATTGATGAGGCCGCCGATGCTTTGCAGGAGATTCTCACGGGTGTCAGCCCAACCGGCTGGCAGCACACCTATCTTGTTGTTGACCGTCAAACTGGACAACTGATGAGTTTTGGCGTGTGGAACACAGAAGCGGATGCCATAGCCTATGAAACCAGCGGGCGTTTTCGGCAGGATATTCAGAAAATGAATGGTTTTCTGGAAAGCGCCCCTGAACGTACCACCGGTGAAATTGTAGCCCGCATTCAACGGTGAGATTGGTCAGTTGTCACTTAGGTGAAACAATGGCACGGGATAAGTACCCTCGTCCCGTGCCACTGGCAGGACTTCTCATTTGCTGGGCAAAACAAGTACCTGGCGGAACCTGTCCTCACGAAAAGTGCCGCTGTATTCGATACCTTCGCATATTTCTTACCGCTCATCCTGATTGAGCGTTCAAGGGTATCACACTTACATATTTTCCTTCACATTCCGATATTATCGCCCCTGCCGTTGGCGGGAGATGTCTTCTTCGGCCTGGGGTGCTAGGAGTTCGTCCAGCGACATATTTTGCAGGCGGTTTTCAGCCAACGCCGCCCGCAGTTCCGTGCTGATTTCACCATCTTCCTGGATGTGCCGCCGCATCCGCCGCGACTCGGACTCTGCCCAGCGGAAAGCGTGTTCCGCGAGCCGCACACCATCGGCGCTGACGCGCATTCCCCAGCGACGGTGCATAGCCTGGGCATCATGAATCGGTAACCGCGCCGCTGGCATCACGAGATTGCGCCCGCGTTCGAGCTGGTAGTTATCTTCATGGACGAAGAGAATCTGCCCATCACTATCCAGGATCTCGAATTTCACCCTCCCGACGGCCTTTTTGGGCAGGCGAAGCTGGACGAAGGGCTGGACATAGTCCACATCATTCTCTACCGGGCGCGTGCGGTGAACAACTGGCTCCAGGTCGCCTTTGAAAGCCATCACACCGATGTCTACCGGCAGTACCGCCACCTCATCCGGGTTCAAACCGGCGCGTTTGACTGCTTGCAGGGCATGGGTATAGACCTGTTCCGCCCCGGATTGGCGGCGCAGGGTCGGCTGCTCCGCCGGGTAATAGACATCTTCTGACCGGACGCGATTCTGAGTCTGGAAATACTGTTGGGCAGGTCGCACCATCAGGAACAGCCCCAGCAGGACAAGCAGTATCGCCGGCGGCGCTTCTACCCCCAGGCCGGATAGTCCGGAAACAACCAGGAACAGGCCGATGATGATTTCCCAGACACGGTTCGACTGTGAACGTGGCATAATCTCTCCTCTTTAGTGGCGCTGCTGGCTGCGGAGCAAGTCTTCCAGGCTAACGGGCGAGTCGTCGGCTTCATCTATCAGCAGGGAATCGTCTCCGGAATCGTCCAACTGCGCCCGGCGGCGCAGCAGGCGATCCCGGTCACGCAGAGAGGGAGTCGTCGTAAAAACCAGTGTTCCTACCAGCAGCCCGTCCACCGAAACCTTCAGGTCCCAGTCACCGGCCCCAGAGATACGCTCGTTCAGCGCCAGCGGCAGGTGATGGTCAGCCAGGATATTGAGTTCGCCGTCACGCAGGTAGGTTTTCATCTCATGGACGTACTGCGGCTGTCCGTCATGATCCACGATCTCGAAGCGGATGACGGCTTTGCGGTCAGCTTCGTCCGGCTGCACGAACAGGGTGATATAGGGGCGCACGCCATCGTCATCGAGTGACACATTCCGGGTACGGCGCATCATCATGCCCTCACTGCTGGAATGCAGACTAATCAGGCCGACATCCAGCAGCGTGAGTCCGCTGGGGTTATAGCTCGTGCGCCGCCGGGCACGTTCTGTTGCTTCACGTGCCTGGGGACTCATTCGCATCCGTGAGAGCGCGGCCTGCGGGGTCGTCTTGAAGAGGCGGTTTGGCTCGAATTCGATGACTGAGGCTGCCAGCGCCACCAGGAACAGTCCCACCAGTGTAACCATCACCTGGGGGGAGGCCGTCCCGGAAAGCAGTACCAGGCTCACCAGAGCTGCGATAATCCCCAGCCAGATGGTATTTCGTCGTCGTAAGCGCATACAGAATCCTTCATTTCTTGTTTTTTCAGCTTGGGTGGTGAATCCAAAAAAGATTGGTGGCTGCCACCTGTTGATTATTTAGATTATACGGCAAATCAGGGTCGAAAGTTACACCCGCCGGGGCGGATCAACGCGCCTCAGTGCGATAATCGTCTCGTGGCGGCGAAAAACTATCAATCACCACACAGTCTACCAGGGCGTGGGCGCTGTGCAGAATGCCACCAGGGACGGCGTAACTATCGCCGGGCAGGCACACATAAACTTCGCCGCCAATGGTCATTTCCAGTCGCCCGGAAACGACGTAGCCCACCTGATCGTTTTTATGACTGTGCTCCGGCACCACTGCGCCGCGCTCCAGAAAGAATTCACAGAGCATGGCTTCATCTGTGGTTCCCATCGTGCGGCGATGGATACCGGGCAGCATTTCGACCTGTCCAGCGCTCACTGAAGTTACAAAATATCCATCAGCCATTCCGTGCCCTTCCCCTGCCTAGTAAGGCAGTGCTCAAACCAGTTAACTGCTTGTAATTATGCTGCGTTCAGAGGCACGTGTCCAGTAGTCCACCAGCAACCATTGGCGGAGGGCACGACAGAATGTTTCCACCCCTGACTTTGCCTCCTACCCAGGATGTGCCATACTCTCTGTTGAAAAGCTTATTCGGGACATACCTGCCAGCCAAGGAAGCCAACTCTTGAATACAATAATCTATGAACTTCCCCCGGCGTTGTTCAATCGTGCCGCGCCGGTTTTCGCGCCGGCCTGGTGCGATAAGCCATTTATGGATGCGGTGCTGGAAGGCAAAGACGATGGGCGTATCTTCGTGGACAGGGTGGAACAGCCCACCGCCGCCCTGATGACGCGCTCGTATGAATATTTCGTGGGGGGTGAGCCAGTGGGCGCACTGCGCCAGTTCATCCAGGATACCCCGGCTGAACCCGACATTTTCCAGCATATTTACGGCCTGGTGGCCGTATCCGACTCATGGCAGATTGCCCTGTTGCAAGACCTGGGCGAGCGGGTGGAGATCGTCCCTCGTCGCAACTTCATCTGGAGCAGCGCGGATGTTTCCGGGTGGCGAGAGCACATCCCAGCTGGCATGACGGTGCTTCCACTTGACTCGGCACTGGCGGCGCGGGTCAACACAGAAATCTATCACTATGCACCTCTGTTGACATATTTCTGGGGCGATACGGATATTGAGACACGCGGGCAGTTCGGCTACTGCGCTCTGGTGGGGGATACGCTGGCTGGGGTGTGCCATAGCGTCACGGTGAGCGCGACCCAGGTTAATCTGGGTGTGGAGACAGCCGAAGCCTTCCGCAGACAAGGGGTAGGACTGACGGTGTGCCAGGCCGCGATTGAGGCAGCATTACAACGTGGCCTGACTCCCACCTGGGACGCAGATGGTAACAATCTGCCGTCAGTGGGGCTGGCGCGGCGGCTCGGTTTTGTCGAGGACAAGCCGTTCAGTGAACTGGCTACACCGAACCGGGTAAAGTGGCGGCTTTCTGAAGGACTGTGGACAGCTTCAACAGAAGAAAACGGCGTTACAATGTGGCGTCGTTCGTATGAGATTACCCAAATAAAGGATAACGCAAATGGCTCGTGATATGTCCCCGGAAGAATACCGTGCTTTCCTGATGCACGGCACGCGCACCGGCAAACTGGCGACAGTCCGCCGGGATGGTCGCCCGCACGTTGCCCCGATCTGGTTCGTTATGGATGGCGATACGCTCGTCCTCAATACCGCCGAAGGCAGTGTGAAGGCGCAGAACATCGCACATGAACCCCGTGTGTCGCTGACGGTGGATGACCAGCAGCCACCTTATTCGTTTGTGATTGTCGAGGGCCTGGCGGAAATCGTGGATGCTTCGATGGATGAACTGCTGTACTGGGCAACGGCTATCGGCGGGCGCTATATGGGGGCAGAACGCGCCGAGGCCTTTGGGCGGCGGAATGCTGTACCCGGCGAACTGCTGGTGCGGATTCACCCGAATAAGGTTATCGCCAAGATGAATCTCTCGGATTAAGGCGCAGCAACTGGTGGCTTGATGAACCGCAGAAGATGGCGGCTAAGTACCTGTTCAGACATGGCTTCGGCTTATCACTTAACGCGGGAACTGTAGTAAACGGATGTTCAGACATTGGTTCACAGTTGCGCGGGCGCAGTTGGTCAGTGTTACCCGCTAAACATCTCAACCACGAGCTGGGCGGCGGGTTTGGGAGTGTAGTCGCTGCGCCAGATTCCGAAGTGATGTTCACGGTTTTCTACGTCGGGACAGTGCGGCGGCAGGCAGGTAGCATCCAGAGGGAAATCGAATGCCGTCCAGATGAGCCAACCAGCCAGGTGCGTCGCTTCCGCCGTTTCGATAATGCTTCGAATATTCTCAGCCTGTTCATCTTCGGGCAGCGGGAACGTGGGATAACCGAACTCCTCCAAGAGAATAGGGCGGTCAGACGCGGCACGGATTTCGTCTATCCGGCGGCGCAGGTCGGCATTGTCCCACCAGTGATGAAAGCTGATGACATCCACATAGGGTGCGGTGCTGGCAGCGTCGGTCATCCATCCGGCGGTAATCAGGTGGTTGGCATCCAGGCTGCGTATCTGCCCGGTGACTGCCTCCACCCAATCCAGCACCTGCTGGCGCGGGAACTTCGCCAGGAGCGCTCCATCCCGTGTGCCGTAATCAATATCCCCCTCGTTGCGTACATCCCACATGAGAATCGCCGCCTCATCACGGTAACGGTCAACAATGAAAGCAGTTTGCGCCTGCGTGTGGGCAGGATTGGCATACAACGGATAATTCACCAGGTCAGGTGTGTCGTTTAGGGTGAGGATGATGCGGAGGTCATGGGCTGCTGCCGCGTGGATCAGTCCATCCAGGCGTACAAACACGTCTACTACCGGTACTGCGCCGCTGCCGGGGCAGATGAACATCGGCTCGTACCACAGAAAGGTGCGGATGGTATTCAGGCCTGCCGCCCGCAGCAGCGCGAACTCGGTATCAATGGCCGAAAGATCAGACTCCGTCAAGAAGCGCCGCCAGGGATAATACACTGGAAAGTAGTTCACACCACGAACCGGGAAAGGTTCGTCGTTGATGGTGAAGAAACCGTCCTCCAACCTGGCGAACCCGATCATTCCGGAAGGTTGGTAGGTTGGCAGCGCGGTTAGGGCCGTTTGGATGTCTGCGTCAGAACAGACGGTCAGCGGCGGCGCGTCTGCCCGGATGCCAATATACAGAATCGGCCCCTGCGTGAAGCGAAATACCATCCCCAGGATGCCCAGCAGCACTCCCAGGATGACTAATAGCACGACAAAAATGAGCCGTCGTGGTGCAAGATAGCGGCGCAGCCTGTGGGATGGCGGGGGGGCAACCAGTCCACCACGCAGATTTCCGGATAAAACGGTTTTCATGTGCCTGGGGTATAGGGCAGCGCCTCAATCGCATCTGCTGCCGTGAAATCTTTGAGTGACAGTTTATTCCCAGCATCGTGGGTAGTGAAACTGATTATTACTTTGCGCCAGCCGATATGAATCTCGGGGTGATGATCCAGCCCTTCCGCAACAACGCCAACTGCCGTCGCAAAGGCCAGTCCGGCCAGGTACGTCTCCATTCGATAGGTCTTGCGAATCGTGTCGCCCTGCCGCTCCCATCCGGGCAGCCGAGTCAACCGCTCAACGATCTCTGCTTCCGTCGCTGGTGTCGTCGCCATTGGTAGTCCTTTGGTTATCGCCAGGACAATCCTCGGACACTCAGAAGAGCATTTCTAAGAGTATCTGTATAGAAAAGCGCTTCTGTGTGTCCGCCCATAAATCTCACAAGTTGGTGGTGAACCGTGTCTGATCGCGCTCATCCCCCGATATTAAGTGTTGGCTGTGCGGCTGGGGTATCGAATGGCAGCGGCTCTATTGTCGGCAGCGGCGCGGTTGTCGGCAGCACCGGTTCGGCTGTTGGCGTCGGGTTGTTAATGTTCACCGTGATCTGGCGCGTCAGGTAGCCCGCGTAAGCATTGTTGGCGAACATCTGCAACCGCAGGAAATAAGTGCCATTGGGAAGGGTGCGGGTATCCCAGGTTCCCAGCGTCCCGGATGCCACTGGTGTGGTGATCGGCCCGGCAATGGGGATGGCCTGGCCGGTGACGGACGATACCGCGTCAATCTGGTAGCGGCTAAAAGTCGTCGTGGCCGAAGCCGACCCGGTAATATTGACAATTCCCTGTACCGTCGTCCCTTCGGAGGGGTAGTTGAACAGGGCGATTGGGATTTCGGTATTGGTATCGCAGGCCGCTGTCGGCATGGGCAGCGCCTGGTCGGTGATGCCGTAGCGTTGAGCAATAGCATTGCCCGCGCCGTTCAACCATGCGAGCGCCGCAGTATCCTGGATATTCACGAATGTCTGGGTAATCTTGTTATTCTGGCACTGAGCCGTCGCCAGCAGCCCCGTCCATGAGTCAATTTCGACCTGGCGTACAAACGCGCCTTCCGGCCCTGGGGGCGGTTGGTTGCCAATGAAGATTTCATTGCGCAGCCCGGTACAGTTCGGGGTTTGCTGTGTGCCGGTATCCACACAGATATCATAATGCTGAATGCCGGCTACTTCGGTGAACACCGCCGGATTGGGAAGGACAGACAGCGAGTACTGCATAAGGCGCTGCCAGATCGGAGCGGCGGCGGTTGACGCAGCGGTTACACGTGTTGGCTGGTTATCGTGCCGCCCCAACCAGACACCGACAACGGCATTCTTGGTGAAACCCATCGTCCAGAGATCGCGGGCGTCGTTACTCGTACCGGTCTTGGCGGCCACAAAGTTGCTGGTCGGGTAGCCCGGAATCGTCATCGGCCCACCTTGCCCGAAAACCGCGCTGCGCGAGGTATCATCGCTGAGGATGTTCTGCATCAGGTATGCCAACTGTGCCGACACGGCGTTAGGGATTGCCGCTGGTTGCCCCGGCCATGCTGCATCCACGCCTTCTGAGGTGGTGATGCGGCGGACGGCGTATAGGTCGTGGCGTGTGCCATTGGCAGCAAGTGTGCCATAGGCTGTCATCATGTTATAGAGCGTGACTTCCGTAGCACCAATGGCTGTCGGCAGCCCGAACTGCGCCCCATCCAGGAATTGCAGTCCTAATCGTGACGCGATGTCCTGGAAGCGATCTGCACCGATGAAATCATACGCTTTGACCGCAGCGACATTGATGCTGTTTTGCAGCGCGTAACGCACGGAAATCGGGCCACGGAAGGCGCTGTCAAAGTTGACCGGGGTATAGGGCGGTACCGTATTGGTATAGGTTGTCGGGACATCCCAAATGATGCTGGCCGGTGTCAGATAGTGGTCAACGACGCCATCTCCATTGGTGTCTCGGCCTTCCAACGCGGCAGCATAGACCACCGGTTTGATGGCTGAACCCGGCTGCTGCCAGGTGAGCGCGTTGTTCAACTGCCCGGCAATCGCTTCGTTGTTGAAGTCCGGCCCGCCGACCATCGCCAGAATCGCGCCATCAGCGGGGTTCGTCACCATGATTGCGCCGGTGTTCACATCACGCGAGCCGTAGAGCGCCATCGCCGCCTGCAAATCGCGGATGGCCTCATCCTGGATGTTGGAATTGAGGGTCGTGTAAATCTTGAAGCCCTGACGGAACATCGTGCCTTCGCCATAATGGCGATCCACCTGGTCACGCACGAACTGGATGAAATGCGGATACTGGAAGTTCACTGTTCGGGCTGTGAACTCAGTGGCGAGCACCTCGGCACGGTTGGTGCGCTGTTGGCGGGCGACTTCCGGTGTTATGCAGAAGCCTTCCGGCGGGAGTGATATGCCCGTGCCGGGAAATTGCAGGCAGTTGACTTGTTCCATCCGCGCCAGCACTGCGTCCATGCGGTCAATAATCTGCTGACGCCGCACCCCGTATGCCTCGCGGGTTTCATCAGGGTGAATCACCGGGTCATAGACTGACGGGGACTGGATTAATCCGGTCAGAAAAGCGGATTCATAGAGATTGAGGCTTTCCGCACTGTGACCGAAGTAGAACTGTGCGGCAGCTTCCACGCCGTAAGCCTGATTACCGAAGTAAATTTCGTTCAGATAAAGTTCCAGAATGTCCGCTTTAGGATATTGCTTGCTTATTTCCGCCGCGATGACGACTTCCTGAATTTTGCGTTCTGCCGAGACATCATAGCGCCCCAGGACTAACTGGCGGGCGATCTGCTGCGTGATGGTACTTGCGCCGGATTCAATCGTGCCGGAACCCAGGTTCTGGATGAAAGCACGCCCAATAGCCACGATGTCCCAACCGGGGTCTTCAAAGAAGCGCTCATTTTCCAATGAAAGTACAGCATGAATCATGAAGGGGGAAATTTTTGCGAGTTCAATATTTGTTCGCGCCCCACCCTCGGTGCTGTTGATAGAGGCGATCAGCCGATCCTGTGCATCGTAAATCTGTACGGTCTGGAAAGCCGGTTGGTAGTTCGCCAGCGCCGCAATCGAGGGCTGATACTCGTTGGCGATGTTGCTGTAATTGAGCAGGATAATGCCGATACCGCCTGCCAGCAGCAGTGCCAGCAACCCGGCCCCAATCGCGGCCAGGCGTACAAACAATCCGATGGTCTGTCGCCGTTCTTCTTCCGCCACCTGGTCAAAATAGGGTGTAGCTTCTGTCTGGTCAGGAGCGCCAGCATCATAGGCCTGGCGAGCGCTGCCAAGCGACTCGTCGGCGGGCGCAACCTCCAGCGGCGTGTGTGCCACTGTTTCCTGCCATTCAACGCCATAGGCCTGTTGGGTGGCTGCTTCCGACTGGCGCTGTTCATACATATAGGGCGCGTTTGCCCCGACCATTGTTTGATCGGGGTCTTGTACCGGTACCTGGCGGGGGAGGGGGGAGTCGTCGCCAATGACCTGCCCGAACCGATCGGGCTGGGCAGGTGTTTGGTAAACGGCGCTGGGCTGTGTATAGTCCTGCGGCTGAACCGGTTCGCTGGGGAACTGTGGCAAGGGCTGGGCACCTATTACGCCGGACTCCGCTGTGCCAGTCGCTGACGCGGCGGCCAGAACCGGGGGAACATCTATAATCCACTGAGCCTGGCTCTCGTCGTAGCGATACCAGACATCGCTTTCGACCCCCATCATCCACCACACCCGCTTTTCATCCAGAACCAGGAGATCGTTTAACTGCTCCCGCAGTTGTTCCTCCGTGATCTGCCCGGCCTGGAGCATCTGGCGCAGTTTGGCGACTTCACGCTCGGTCTTGCGGTATTTCTGAAGAAGTTCCTGCTGCTGGGTTGTGGGGGCAGGGGTGGCAGCGGGCTGCTGCTTCTGGATTTGTGCCAGCTGTTCCTGCGCGTAGGAAATCGGTTCGCCAGAACTGGTAGCCTGCCCCTGGCTGGTCACGTCCCCAGCGGTCCCGGCAGCCCACCGCTGCGCTTGAAGGCGCGCGTATTCCGCCGCCTGCTCACCACTTACGGCTCCCGCCTGTCCGGTAGAAGCATCCGGCTCTTCGGTACGCAGTCTTTCCAGGGGTTGTGGTGCTGAACCTTCTGCCGTGCTAATCAAGGGGAGGTCGCTGACCGGCTCGGTGCGTCCCCCTGCTGCCTGGATAGCGGCGCGCTCTGCGGGGGAAAGCCCGCTGGCGGAGATGATCGGTTCGGCCTGGGATTCCGATGTAGCGGCTGCGACACCTGGGGCGGCAGACCCGGGGAGAATATCGGGCAGGGCGGACTGCTCAACCAGGCTCGCCAGCGCTACCAACTCGCTCATACTGAAGGCATCGTCGTCGTCATCCAGCGGCTCCAATGCTGCCGGGGCGGCCTCGGAGATCGGGAGCATATCCTCCGGCTTAATATTGGAACCCGGTTCGCGCACCGGCGCGGCTGGGGCAGGGCTTTCTGGCTCGGTAGAGAAAACCGTATCTTCCGGCTTGGGGAGATGCCACGCGCCTTCAGCCTCCGGCTCAACTTCCAGTTCTGCCGGGAGCGCTACCGGGGCCGGTTGGCGCCAACTTCCTTGACTCGGTGAAACATCGGGAGTATGCCAACCGCCAGGAGACTGGGGCTTGTGCCACCCACCGGAAAATTCGGGTTTTTCAGGTTGTGATTTCTTCTGCTGGTCGGCCATGCGCCAGGAATCCTTGAGTTAGTTTTACATAGTAATTTTTGCCGGATGCAGACGACTGCTTAAGCGGCCCGCACGACGTTGGTGTTTAGTCGGTAACTAGTTGACATTATACAACAATTTAGAAAGTGGAAAAACCGCAGCCGGTATCGTTTTCCCGTCTTTCGCGGGTGTTGTCGCTATGTCTTGAGTGCTCGCAGCTGCTCATCCAACCATTCGACCCGGTGTGTCATATCCGAATCGGCAAAGATTCGCCGAGCTTTCTTGAAATGACTGATCGCCTGCCGTGTCTTGCCACTGTCCCGGTATGCCGCCCCCAGGTTTGCCAGCCCGTAAGCCTCACCGCGCTTGTCATCCATTTCGCGGGAAATGCTCAACGCCCGCTGGTGATGGCCGATTGCCTGGGAAAAGTCGCCCTGTTCCCGGTAAGTATCGCCCAGCCGCCCCAGATTGATGGCCTCGCCGCGTTTGTCGCCGGTCTCGCGGGCAATATCCAGCGCCCTTTCGAGGTGCTGCGCCGCCTCATCAAACCGCCCCTGCGCCCGGTAAGCATCGCCCAATCGCCCCAGATTTATACCGCTGCCGCGTTTGTCGCCTGTCTCGTTGGCAATCGCCAAGGCCTGCTGGTAAAACGTGATTGCGCGTTCGATCTCGTCCATATCTCTGTAGGTATCACCCAGGTTGCCCAGGTTGATCGCTTCACCACGCAGATTGCCCAGTCCCTTGGCGATATGCAGCGCCTGCTCCAGGTAGCTGATCGCGCGTTCGGGCTGTCCCTGATGGCGATAGGCGATACCCAGATTCGCCAGATTGATTCCTTCGGCACGTGGGTCGTTGACTTTGCGGGCAATCTCCAGCGCCTGCTCCAGGTGGGTGATGGCCGGTTGTGCTTGCCCTAAAAGGCGGTAGGCGATGCCCAGCCGCCCCAATGTCACGCCCATTCCCGGTAAATCATCCAGTTCCTTGTAAAGCTTGAGCGCCGTCCGATAATATTTCATGCCCTCTTTGATCTGGCCGGAATCGCGACAAGCACTGCCCAGATGCCCCAGATAACGCGCCTGGGATGCCGTTTCATGGAGCGCTTCGGCGGCATCGGCGGCCAGGGAAAGCAGATTCCTGGAGAGGCGGGCATACCCCTGTAGGTGCAAGAACCCTTCCGTGCCGGATTCGCTTGGCTGACGGTAGAGGTGATCGGCGATATAGGTGACATCGGTATAGCGCCCGACAGACAATGCCCAGTTCGCCCCGCTAATAAAATTGTCGAGTTCTGCCCGAACGGCAGGGAAGTTCTCGGCTCTGGGTTCATGGTACTTGTCGAGGTATGCCAGGCAGATGTCCAGTCCCCGGCTGCGCTGTGCCTCACTGGCCTGCGCACGGGCGTAACTGTAAGCGAGGTCATGGATACGAAATTCGCCCGCCCGTTCCGCATTTTCGTGAATGCGTTCGGCCAGACCGCGTCGTTGCAAGCGGGTGAGCGCTTCCTCAACTTCCGTTACACTTTGCTCGAGAAATAGCGCCAGCATCTCCGGCGTGGTGGTTGATGTAAAGAGCGCCCCGAATGCCATAAAAACCGCGCGTGCCTCAGAATCCAGGTCGTAGAGGCTGGCACTGAGCAGGTCCTCGATATTGGCCTGGCCTTCCTCAACATAGTCTTCGGGGATTGCCAGCTTGTGCGGCTCGGCGGCGATCCGGGTGAGCAGTTCTCCCGGAGTCAGATCATCTAACGCGAGCGTCATGCCGGCCACGCGCACGGCGAATGCATGGTTGCCCAGTTTCTCGCACAGGGAGCGGGCGTCCTGGTCATAAATCCAATCGGGTTGGCCGTAGTAGGCCAGCAGCGCCAGCGCGTCCCCTGTTTCCAACCGGTCTACATCCAGGCGAGTCAGTCCGGCGAAACGGTAGCGGGATGTGACCAGCACCGGCACGCCCCTGGGGATGGCATTGATATTAAGAATGCTGTGCAGTGCTCGTCCGTTCCAGGCATCATCCAGAACCACCAGTTTGACGCCGTGTTCCAGCAGCAACAGCCGGATAATCCGCGCTTTATTGATGACGCTGGGTTCGTTCGCCAGCGCGTGCTGGGCATCAAACGCCCGCACCATCGCCAGGAACAGGCCATCCCGGTCTTCCGCCCCTGCCCGTAGCCACAAGATCGGGCCTTCCTCGTCGGACAACCGTTCTGCGGCGATCGCTGCCGCCAGTGCCGTTTTCCCCACGCCGCCGAACCCCTGGAGTAGCACCCGCTTGCTCCGGTCAAGCAGATAGGTGACCGAGGCCGTCAGTTCGTCTCGCCCGATGAGTTTTTCCGGTTGGTTGGGGATGTCATCGGCAGTGGTCGCCAGGATTGCTTCAAGCTCACCGCTGCGGGCTGCTCGCCACTCCTGCCAGTTGACCAGCGCGCGCAGCAGCTTAGTCTGGAAATCCTCTACCGACACGAACAGCGCCCGGATTACAGACTTGTTGATCTTGGACTTGAAGGCGTTCAACTGTGTGGCATTGGCGTGGTCATAGGCTTCGGCAGGCCAGGGTCTACCAGGGTCTATCAAGAAACACAGTCTCTCCAGGCCACGTTCCCCGGCATAGTCAAACTCAATTTCGGTGACACTGTGGTTATAGCCCTGCTCAACATATCCGTAGCGGTGGGCGATGATGCCCACATACAAGTCGGCCTCTTTGAGTTTGCGTTTGCTGCCCTCCGTCGCGCCGACCCCCATCGCCTCGAAATTTTCCATCGCAATCGGTACGAACCCCAGGCTGGCACAGGTATCAATGGCTGCCTGACGGTAGTCCTTCAGATCAAGACTGGTGCTGCTGATAAAGACGGTTTTTGCCATGTGGAATCCCGGTTTGGCCTATGCGGATTTCAGTTTAGGATGTATGCAGTTCGGATCATTTTGCTAAGGGTCTGATGTATCATGCCCTTACCACCGCGCAACTGCTCAATTTCTGTCAATGTCTTACTACTACAGTGTATCTTACGCCAGCCAGATCGTCCAAATAAGATATTCCCATTTTGTCAGGTGTGGAATGTGCCTCCGCGATTTCTCGGCGTTTGGGATAACCGCACAATTGCGACTTTCGCTATAATGCCGCATGATAGAGGCAGGATAATATGAGAAAGTGTCGGTTTGCATGTGGCGTATAGGTTTGTTACTGGTAGTGGGAATTGTGGTGGTCATTGGTGGCTTCAGCCTGGTGGATGTTGGCAGCGGGGAAGTCGGGGCCAGCGCGGTATTTGATAGTGTGGAGACAGATATTAACGGTTTTGCCCGTGCGATTGAGCCGTATGATTGGCAGTTCCCGCAGGACTTCGGCCCGCACCCGAACTTTCAGACGGAGTGGTGGTATTATACCGGCAACCTGGCCGACGAAGCCGGGCGGCGTTTCGGCTACCAGTTCACGATTTTTCGTCGGGCGATCACCCCGGTGGAAACGGATACGGGTTCGGAATGGCGGGCCGACCAGATTTATATGGCACATTTTACCGTAACGGATGTCCGTGGCGATCAGTTCTACCACCAACAGCGCTTTAGCCGGGGTGCGGCAGAATTAGCCGGGGCAACTACAGAACCGCTCTACCGGGTGTGGCTGGATGACTGGCAGATTCTGGCACAGGATGACAACGCGACGGTGGTAGCGATTAAGGCAGTGGCGGATGCTGTGGCCGTGAACCTGCAACTGGAACAGGTCAAGCCGGTGGCGCTGCAAGGTAATCAGGGTCTTAGCGCCAAGAGTGGTGAACCGGGCAATGCCAGTTACTATTATTCGCTCTCACGGCTGCTGACCACTGGCACGATTACGATTCATGATACCGTCTACACCGTAAGTGGAACGTCCTGGAAAGACCATGAGTTCAGCACCAGCGCGTTGGGTAATGCGGCGCAGGGATGGGACTGGTTTGGTCTGCAACTGGACGATGACCGTGAACTAATGCTGGGGCAGATTCGTCTCGTTGACGGCGGGCGCCAGCCGGAATTTGGCGGACTGCTGGTTTACCCGGACGGCAGTACGCGCAAGCTCGAATCGAGCGACTTCACGCTGATGGTGACGGATACCTGGCAAAGCCCGCACACCGGCGCGACCTATCCGGCGGGCTGGCAGATTAGTCTGGACATTGGCGAGGCCGAACCGCTTGACCTGACGGTAACACCCCTTATCAGTGACCAGGAATTGCATGGTACAGGCAATGTGGATTATTGGGAGGGCGCAGTGCGGATTTCCGGCGACATTACCGGGTATGGGTACGCCGAACTGACCGGATATGTCAATGCAATGACCGGGCGTTTTTAGCAGCGTAGACATCTGAAAGGACCAATGAATGAAGATTGACCGTCGGGTAAAACGAACACGTAAACTCCTGCGGGATGCTCTCTTGGAGTTGATTCTCGAAAAAGGATACCAGGCTGTAACTGTCCGGGACATCACGGATCGAGCAAACCTGGGCCGGGCGACGTTTTACCTGCACTATCCCCATGGAAAAGATGAGCTACTTCTGGTGATGATGGAAGAAACCATGCAGGACATTATCCAGCAGCTCGGCCAACCGGTTGACGAGAATTTCATGGTGGATGGTACGCCCCCCAGCCTGATTGCCTTTGAACACGCTAAGGAAAACGCCGCTTTTTATCGCGCCGTCGTTGGGGCGGATGGCCTAGCCGGGGTAATGCATGGCTACCGCCAGTCCACCACTGAACAGCTCAGGAAACAGATTGAAGCGATGATACCCCCAGGCGTCGAGCCGGTTGTGCCGCTCGATTTCATTGCCCATTTTCTGTTTGGAGCGCTCAACGCGGTGATTGTGTGGTGGCTGGAAAATGAAAACGCCATTTCAGCGGAGGAAATGGCGCTGCGTTTTCATCAGATTTTAACAGATGGGATGCGCGCGCTTATGAAGTCGCAGGATGCTGATTGCGGCGATTCAGGCGACGAGCGCGAACAACAGCACCGGGATTAATGCCCCAACCAGCGTACCGGCTACTACCTGCGCCGGGGTATGACGGTGGAGCTTGAGGCGAGCCGCCCCCACCAGTGGGATGAGTGGAGTCGCCAGCAGCGCGGGTGCAAGGCCAAACAGCAGCCCGATGGCGACGACTGCGCAACTGATACTCATCGTGTGCATACTGATCTGCCACACCAACGTAATCACGGCCATCACCGTCAACTGTACCAGCGAAAACAGCGCGAACTGCGGCACAACCGATGGTGCCCCCAGCAAGCGCAAGACCCACCAGGCGACAGCGGTACAGGCAATCGAAACCAGGAACGGACGCAGCCGGTCTTTTCGCAGTTTCATGTGAATATCGGTGATTTTGCCCCGGTGTACCATCCAGGCGATATATGCCAGCGGGAACAGGCATACGAGCAGGGTGTACACCCCTGCCCATACAATCGCCTGACCTTGTGAACTGGCGTCACGGAAGGCGATTGGAAAGGCCAATACCGCCCAGACTACAGGCGGGCTGAAAATATTCGAAATCAACCGCGCCCATAAAATGACGGGTTCCAGTTCAGTTTCGTGCATGGGGGTTTCGATAGCAGATTGGATCATGCCTACAACCATACCATAAATGTGTCGAATGTTGATTTAACTCTTGGTTAGAAGTTCTTAATGCTTCTTGTGCGCCCAGACCAACCGAACAGGCAGATGCTCTTATTGCGCAAGGGCGCCAGATGATGAAGGTGTTGCTTCTTCGCGTATGCGCAGCCGCACCAGGTATTCACTGCCTTCAAAAATCGTGCGAGTCATACGCACTTCGGGGATCAATTGGGCCGGCACAAGTCCATAGGCTTCCCGCGCCGCAGCGACCATTCGCAGCGATCCGGTGACAACCAGGCAGCGTTCCGGCATCGTGTGAATCTGCGAAAGCGCGTCGTTCAGGTCAACCGCCATTTCAACCTGTGCAGCATGTGGCTGAAACTGCGCCCGGATTGTCGCAGAAGACAGGGCGCGATGGCCGGTGGCCTGGGTGATGACAATCCGATAGCGCGGGACATCGAACACGTTGAGAAAATCGCGCACCGCTTTATCCTGGAGCATCCCCACGACGATGCGTACCGGTTCGCTTGGGCCGAAGCGCTCATCAATCTCGCGGCGCAGCCGGTGGGCGGCGGTGGGTGTGTGCGCCCCATCCAGCACAACATCACGTTCCGCAATCCTGACCTGTTCCAGGCGGCCTGGCAGTGTGTCGGTTTCCAGGAAGTATTTGAAAGGTCGCTGTGGAATGAGTCCGCGCTCACGCAGGTTTTGCCAGGCTGCCAGCCCCAGTACCGATCCCTGGTGGCGGTCACTCCGGGCGCCATTCAATTGCAGTGAGGCTTTCTTGAGTGTCGCTTCTGCTTCCAGCACGCGCTGGACATCCGCCATCTGTTTCACACTGATCGCATGACCGCCCGGTTGGATGACTCCGGCTTTATGGTTGGCAACGGCAGACAGGGTGTCACCAAGGATAGCCGCGTGTTCCATCTCAATCGGCGTGAACACTGCCAGAGCGTTCTTCACAGTATTGACGGCGTCGAAGCGTCCGCCCAGCCCGATTTCCAGTACAGCGATATGCACATGGTTGCGAGCGAACCACCAGAATGCCAGCGCTGTCGCCATCTCAAATGTGCTGTAACGGTACGGTAGCTGGCTGGCAGCCGCCTGTACCGCCGCTACGCCTTCTACAAATACCCCTTTGGTAATCATGGCGGTATTGATGACAAAGCGCTCCCGGAAACTGTGTAAATGAGGGCTGGTATACAAGCCGACATGCAGATTGTTGGCGTAAAGAATCTGCGCCAAACGATAGCAGGTTGTTCCTTTGCCGATAGACCCGGCTACGACTATTGCGGGGAACTCATTTTGTGGATTGCCGAGCGCTGCCAACAGAGCAATCGTCGGCTCCAGGGTATTTGGATAGTCTCGTACCGGGATCGGTTGGACAATGGCACGCAACGACTCAAAATAGGCATCATCGGACATAAATTCGTCTCAAAGAATTAGTTTACTGATGTCGGTTTGACCAACTGGTACAGTCTCGGTATATCAATGGCGATCACGCCGGTATCGCTGCGTTCGCTGAAGCCTGCGCCCACACCGCCGTATTCCAGTGCCACGATCCAGGGAGTTGCCCATGCGCCACTATGAATCTGTCCCAGTGCCCACTCCGTAAGCGACCAGTCGGCAGCGGTCATAGGGAAGTGGTCGTTAAGCCGATTTTGCTTCGTGTCATAAATTACGCCAGTTACATGTAGTTCGCGCAGGCGGTCAACCGGCAGGCTGGCAATATACGTTTGCGGGTCAATGCCCAGGTAGGATGCCGCGATACGGGCGTGCGCGATGTCCAGCAGAAAGCCCGTCCCGGTATCGTATACCATCTGGCAGATATGCTCAGCTTCCAGTACCGGGCGCGGAATATCATAGGTCGGGTCCCAGGTCGCATTTTCCAGGATAACCTGCCCCGCGCCATAACGATCCACCATCTGGCAGATATCATCGTACATCGCTTCTGTCAGAATGCGGGTGTGTTCCGGGTGGGTCGTATCCAGCGGCATTTCCGCAAAGTCAGAAGCGCGGGGTGCGAGATGTGTGTTTACATACGGCGTGGCAGTCTGGTCGCGCAGAGTCGTGATTCGCTCCCAGCCGACCTGTTTCCCATTGTGCCGCCCGGCCATCAGCGGCCAATGCACATAGACTGGAAGCTGTGTGCTGGCCGTTTCTACCATATCCGGCCAATCCGGGACTTTATAATAATCCAGCTTTATCGTTCCCTGATTGAGCAATGCTGCCGCTTGTGGAGAGTAATTGAGCGCGATATGCATGAAGGCCTCATGGATAATGTTTATAGCACTTCAGTGTATCACGCTTCGCCACCGTAACCAGTTAAAGAACTGTTATATGGACTGAGGTACCGGGAAGACGGGGGTTGGGCGTTTCTGCTTTTCCTCCTGGCCTTTAGTACACCAGTTCGCCAGAGACGAAAGCCGCTGTGCGGGCGTCGGTGGGGGACTGGAAGAATGCCGGTGCTGGCGCGGTTTCCACCAGTTCGCCGTCCAGCAGCAGCGCGACGCGCGTCGCCAACCGCTGTGCCTGGAAAATGTTGTGTGTCACCAGAATAATCGTCGTATTGCCCGCAGCAAGGTGTTGCTGGATGAGCGATTCGATCAACCGGACGTTGTAAGGATCGAGGTTGGCTGTTGGTTCATCCAGGAGCAAGACACGCGGTTGTAATACGAGCGCACGTGCCAGCGCGACCCGCTGCGCCTCACCTCCGGAAAGTGTGTGAGCATCCGCCGCCGCCAGGTGGTCGAGCTTGACCTGCCTGAGGGCGGCCTCAATCTGTTCCCGATGGTCACGCCCACCGCGTACCCGCAACCCGTAGGCGACATTGGCGCGGACACTGCGCCGCAGCAGTGCTGGACGTTGGAATACCATCGCCATTTGCCGTCGCTGGTCGGTGGTGGCAGTTTCGGCAGTAAGCGCATGGTCATCCAGGTGGAGCATTATCGTGCCCCGTGCTGGTTGTTCCAGGAAAGCCAGTAACCGGAGCAGCGTGCTCTTGCCCGCCCCGCTTGGCCCGACAACCCCCAGGATTTCCCCCGGTTCGACCCGCAGCTCTGGAATCCGCAGCACAATTCGCCCGTTGTAACTCTGCTGGACGTGATGCAGGTCGTAGAAGGGCGCGGCAGTCATCGCGGGACTCCGGTTCGAGTTTGCAGGACGATCAGGGCGGAATTAGCGGCAAACGAGAGCAGAAGCAAAATGATGCCCAGCGCCAGGGCGATGTCGAAGTTGCCCTGGCGTGTCTCCAGAACAATTGCCGTTGTCAGGACGCGCGTGCGCCCGGCGATATTACCGCCCACCAGCATGACCGCACCGACTTCGGAGATGATTGAGCCGAACCCAGCCACAATGCCAACGATGATACCGTTTCGCGCTTCGATTAACTGCGCCCAGGTTGCCTGCCAGGGGGTTGCCCCCAGGGCGCGAAGCTGAGGCCGCAGGTCGGGGTTAATCCCGGCGACACTGCTCATGGTGACGCCCATCACCAACGGTGTAGCGATTATCACCTGCGCCACGACCATCGCGGCGGACGTGAAAAGCCAGCCCCAATCTCCCAATGGGCCGCTGCGAGAAAACACCAGAAAGACGCCTAGCCCGACCACGACGGGTGGCAATCCCATTCCGGTATAGACCAGGGCAGTCACAAGTTTCTTGCCGGAGAAATGTCCTAATGCCAGCCATGCCCCCAGAGGGATGCCAATCACAATGCTGATCGCCAGTGCGCTCACCGTGACCTGGAGTGACCGCAGCGCGATTTCCACCACACCGGGGTCAAGCGAAAAAATCAGCCGCAGCGCCTCACGCAGCGCCTCAATCAGCGTTTGTATAGCGGCCTCCTGTGGGGGTTAGCGATGCGCCACCCGCCAGGGAACGGAATCCGGCACGAACAACGTCAGTCCGTTGACCTGATAGCTGGCGATGAGTTCCTGTGTGGGCAGCGACGTAATCCAGTGAGCGAAGGCCTGCCCCAGTTCGGCATCAATGCCGGGGTGTGCTGCCGGGTTGACCGGTATGACACCATACGGATTGAACAGTACCGGGTCGCCCTCCACTACAATCATCAGCGCGATGCCATCAGCGGCGCGGGTGGCAAACGTTGCTCGGTCAGTCAGGGTATAGGCCTGGAGTTCTTCCGACATTGTGAGTACCGCGCCCATGCCCTGCCCGGCGGAAATGTACCAGTCGCCTTCTGGAGTGAGTGCGGCGGCTTCCCAAATAGCGAGTTCTTTGGTATGCGTGCCACTGTCATCCCCGCGAGAAACGAACGTCGCGCCACTGGTAGCGATCTGCGCGATGGCGGCGGCGGCGTCCGTCATGCCCGATATACCTGCCGGGTCATCCGCCGGGCCGACGATGATGAAATCGTTATACATCACGTCGTAGCGGATGAGACCGTTACCGGACTCAACGAATGCGTCTTCCCGCGCCCGTGCATGAACCAGCAGTACATCGGCATCACCGCTTTCGCCCAATGCCAATGCCTGTCCGGTGCCAACGGCGATGACATCTACTGTCGCATGATACAGCGCCTCAAAGTCCGGCAGAATGTAGTCAAGCAGGCCGGAGTCTTCGGTGCTGGTGGTGGTCGCCAGGATCAACCGTTGGGGTTCGGTATCCTGTGCCTGGAGTGTGATTCCGGAGGAAATGAGCAACAGAAACGCGGCGATCAATAAACGAGGCAGCTTACGAGAAGGAAGCATGACACATTCTCCTCTATGTAGTTGGGTGTGCGTACTTAATCAAAGTCCGTCGGCCACTCTGGATGACGGGCATGGTCGAAAAAGCGGGTAATCTGCGCGACAGTAGTCCTCCCGGTGGAGAGTTCAGGCAGATTTTCCAGTTTGAAGAAGTCCACTGCATCCACTTCGCTGTCGTGTGCCTGGGGACTGCCGGTGATTTCGCAGCGGAAGAAGAACTTGTAGATATACCAGGGGTGGGGTGGGTGCGCGTGCCGCGCGCGGTCATATACCGCCAGCAGCTTGGTTGCTTTCACTGGATAACCAGATTCCTCGCCCACTTCGCGCATGACAGCTTCTGCCGCCGATTCGCCAATATCAGCCCAACCACCGGGGAGAGTCCACTTACCATCGCTGTGTTCACGCACCAGCAGAATTCGATCATCACGAAATATCACGCCGCGCACATCCACTTTTGGTGTAGCGTGGCCGGTATCCCCAGCGAACAATTCTAGAACCAGACTCAGGTCGGTATGGGATAGATGGGCGGCAATTTCTGCGGCGATCTGGCGCACCTGTTCGTAACGTTCGGCGTCGTAAGGATGCGGGTTATAAGCCAGGCCGGATTGGGCCAGCGCCTGTAACTGCTGAACCCAACCCAACCACTGGGGTGTCGAACTCATTACTCTTTTTCCAGCGCTACCCGAATCTGGTTGACCCAATTGCGAATGGTCGGCCAATCGCGGAAGTCACTGCTAAGCGCACCGGGGATTTCCTGCCCATCGTAGCGCAGTGAGAGCGTCCAACGCTCGCGCCAATCAATACTTTCAAGGTCGAGCTTGCCGGCAAATATGCCCACGTCTTTGACATTTACCCCAATATCGTTGAGAACTCCCTGATACAGATAATTTTCCTGGGCGTGCTGGTACCCGTCCGGTTCTAAGACACGAATACAAGTAACGTAAAAAAAGACCGGCCTGGCGGCTAGTTCCTGCTCATACCGGGCGAGAAAGCGTGACATCTCCGTTAGCCACATCCCGCCGTGAATCGGCGACCCCAGGACAAAAGCATCGTATTCAGCCACGCTTGTCACATGGGTGATGTCCTCAACCGTCACGTCATAATCATATTCTTTGAGTACCTGGCCGATAAAACGGGCGATTTCCCCGGTTGAACCGTGTACACTGGCGTATCCCGATAGAATTTTCATCTTTACCTTCAAATACTAATCCCTAGCGCCTTGGCAATATCGCGGCCATGAACACGGTCATGCCCGGCGATCACATCCAGAATTTCAGCAATCGAAAGAATTTGCATTGAACCATGCCGCCCCTTTTTCTCCAGAACAGTGTCATCACACGTATCCAGCCAGGCGACTCGCTCGGCAGCAGTGGCACGCAGCGACTGACGCAGTTCGTCCGGGGTTGTTTCCGCCCGTTTTTCCACCGAACGGCGGTTAAATCGCTCCAGGTCAAAATCCTCTGGAATTGTATTCTGACCCTGGGCGATTGCCATTATCATGTTGTTATGGCCTTTATCCGAAACCGCGAGGTGGATGGCGATCTGGCGCACCGTCCAATTCGCACCTTCAGAGTAAACCGGTGTCTCCCATCGGTCACCTACCTGGTCGAAAATGTATTCCAGGAAGACACGGGCCTCGGACAGCTTGTGCTTATATGCGGCAACCTTCTCCGACATTTCCCTCTCCTCTTCGTAAATAACGCTTGAATTATAGCATGAGGAGGTCAGAAAGCATACAAAAACCTCAACGTTGCGACCAGCCTTATAGCTCGCCCTTGAGTTGAGCTTCTCTTCGGCTTTGCGTCAGTAACGAATGTTGAAACCGGCGAAAGTAGCGGACGCGGGCAGCCATGTCACATCCACCTGTGTGACTGACGCCCCGGTAGGGCCACGTCTTAAGAAGCCTAACAGCTGCTCAAGCTGAGGACGCTCTCCCTCCGCCATCACCTCAACTGTACGATCTGGTAAATTCCGCACCCAGCCCGTCACTTTCAATTCAGCAGCGCGAAGCTGGGTGAAGTAGCGAAAACTAACGCCCTGCACCCGCCCATGCACGATAGCGTGCAGTCGTTCGTGAGTGGGGGTTGTGCGCTGGGATTCGTCAGTCATTGGGCACTCTTTTGCAGCCGTTTAATGTCCACCCAGGTAAGCCTCGATAATGCTCTCATCATGTTGCAGCGCCTCAGCACTGTCAGCATGGGTGATCGCGCCGGATTGCAGCACATACGCCCGGTTAGCGATAGACAGCGCCATACGGGCATTCTGTTCGACCAGCAGAATCGTCGTGTGATTTTCGGTGTTCAGGTAGGTAACTACTTCAAAAATCTGCTTAACAAGCATGGGCGCTAGCCCCATTGAAGGCTCATCCAGCAGTAAGATGCGCGGCTTGCCCATCAATGCGCGACCAATTGCCAGCATCTGCTGTTCCCCGCCGGAAAGCGTGCCGCCAAGCTGGGTACGCCGTTCCAGTAAGCGGGGGAAACGGTCAAAAACATAATCCATGTCGCGCTTGATACCGGCCACATCGCTGCGGGCAAATGCGCCCATTTCGAGATTTTCCGTCACCGTCAGCCTTGTGAAAATCTTGCGGCCTTCCGGCGACTGCACAACGCCACGCATTACAATTTCGTGCGGGCGGGTTGAGGTGATGTCTTCACCATTAAGGATAACCTGGCCCTCTGCCGCTGGGGTGATACCGCTGATGGTGTTGAGCGTGGTCGTCTTGCCCGCGCCATTCCCGCCGATCAACGTGACGATTTCTCCTTCATCTACCGTGACCGAAATCCCCTTGAGAGCATGTATCTTGCCGTAATACGTATGAATATCCCGAATTTCCAGCAGCGTCATGATTCCGCAACCTCACTATCTTCGAGCAGTTCCTCATCCTCCGGGCCAGAGCCGAGGTAAGCCGTAATCACCTTCGGGTCGCGCTGCACTTCTGCGGGCGTGCCTTCGGAAATCTTCTTGCCGTAATCCATCACGCTAACCTGGTCGGACACGTTCATCACCAGCCGCATATCATGCTCGATCAGGAAAATCGTCAGGTCGAGTTCGTCGCGCAGCCGGCGGATAAAGCGCATCATCGCGTCAGTTTCCTGTGGGTTCATGCCGGCAGTGGGTTCGTCCAGCAGCAGCAGACGCGGCCTGGAGGCCAGCGCCCGCGCCACTTCCAGGCGGCGTTGCAACCCATAGGGCAGGTTTTCCGCCAGCAGGTCTTCCATGCCGCTCAAGCCCACGAATTCAACCAGTTGCATCGCTTCTTCCAGTGCGGCACGTTCCTCGCGTTTCATGCGCGGCGTGCCGATAATTGACTCCACCGGATTTGCGGTTAAGCGCGTGTGCATCCCCACCAGGATATTCTCCAGCGTCGTCAGGCCGCTGAACAGGCGAATGTTCTGGTAGGTACGGGTGATGCCGCGCTGGGTAATCTGGTCGGGGCGCAATCCTTTGATCGGGCGGCCTTCAAACAGAATTTCCCCTTCTTCCGGGTTGTAGAAGCCGGTCACACAGTTGAAAAAGGTCGTCTTGCCTGCCCCGTTCGGCCCGATCAGACTGGCAATCGCGCCGCGTGGCACCTGTAAATCCATTTTGCCAACCGCAGTCAGCCCGCCGAACCGCTTGGTAACGCGGCGTGCTTCCAGGATAATCTCACTCATGGCTCACCTCCGGTTGGTGTTTCGTACGATGTTCACTGAACATTTCCGATAATTTGCGCACCGGTGGCGGCAGCAGTCCATCTGGTTTGAGCAACATGGCGACTACCAGCAGCGCACCAAACGCCAACAGGCGGTAGTCCTGTAGTTCGCGCAGTACTTCTGGCAGCCCGATCAGGATGAGCGAGCCGACCACCGCTCCCGGTATAGACCCCAGGCCGCCGATAATAATCAGGCTGACCACATTGATCGAAACCAGCAGCGTGAAGCTGTTCGGGAAAATCCCTTGCAACCACGAGCCGAAAATCGCGCCGCCCATCCCCGCGAAGGCCGAACTGATACCGAAGGCGAGTAGTTTCGTGCGCACCAGATGGATACCCATCGCCTGCGCCACATCCTCGTCAGCCCGCATTGAGCGCCAGGCACGCCCCAACCGTGTACTTGCCAGCCGGGCGACAATGAAAGCTGCCAGCATCACGCCGGCGATAAACAGGTAGTAGATACTGATCGAGTTGCCGAGCGATTCGTTAAAGTTGATGCCAATTGAACGCAGGTCAATCAGGGGAGTAGGAATGGGGGAGATACCCTGCGCCGCGCCCAACAGTGGTTTCAGATCATTCGAGAGCGCGAGCAGGCGGATGATTTCGCCAAAGCCGAGCGTCACAATTGCCAGGTAGTCCCCACGCAGCCGCAGCACCGGGATACCGAGCAGAACCCCAACCATCCCACTGGTGAGAATGGCGAACGGCCACGCCTGCCAGAAGGTCATTACGCCGGTACATACCTGCTGAATCTGGTCGGGATTGATGTCATTGGGATGGACACCGCCGCAGGTGAGCAGGCTGGGCGACATTAACAGCCCGACTGTGTACGCGCCGATGGCGAAGGCCGCCACATAGCCCAGGTCGAGCAGCCCGGCGTAACCGATCATCACGTTGAGGCCGATCCCCATGATAATGTACATCAGCACGAGGTCAAGTACGCTGGTGATATATTGCCCGGCAAAGATCGGCAGTACCAGCAAAACAGCGACGGCAAAGATACTGCTGAGCTGCCTCGTTCCTCGCTGTTGAGGCCGCGCCAACTGCTCATACTGATGGTTTGCCCGGCGGCTGAGAACAGGCATAAACCAGGTCACAAGTGCCACCAGAACAAAGACGATGAGCGCCTGATCTGGTGTCATGCTGCGTTTACCATTCGTCAACCCCAGTACAACCAGTACCAGGGGAACGTATAACGCACCGTTGTGACTATTGGCTGGGGCAACTGCGAATATCGCTCCCGCCGCACCCAGAGTACCGAAAACCACCAGGAAGAATATGCCGTTTTCGACTGCCAGGCTCAGGATGCGGGGCAGATCGTTGGGATCCAACAGCCAGCCCCACGCTATAAACCCACCCAGCGCAAATCCGACAGCCAGCCCAGCCAGAAACCCGATGCCCATTCGGTAAACAATTTTATCCGTAATTCGGATGAAAAGAGTGGCATAGCCCATTATAAATGCCGCTGCCACCGCCAGGGCATCCGGCAGGGCAATCACACTGTTGACCTGGTTGACGAGCAGGCCGGTAGCGGCCATCACCGCCGCGCTCATCACCAGCGTATTTTGGATACGTCTCGATGAACATGAGAGCACACCGGCCAGAACGCCCATGACAGCAGCGATCGCCAGGAACAGCAGCACACCAGGAATGAGTTCCTGCCCGAACAGCAGTTCCTCTCCCAGTGGGAAGCGCTTCAGGTAGACAAATACGAATGTCAGGTCAACCGCCGATTCGAGCAGCATGAGCAGTGCCAGTCCTACGCTCACAATCAGGCTACCGGTCAAACCGTTGGCAACCTTTGCGACCAGACCTTCGGCCCGGTTCGCCATGAAGTAACCGACACCGCCCACCGCCAGCACCAGCAGCACCGTGCTGGAAGTGATGCTTTCCCCAATGACAGTGCGGGTGGCGAAGTTGCCAAAAATGCCCGTCAGTGCCAGGATGAGGATCGCAGCAGCAGCGTATAAACTATGTTGAATGGTATTTTTGTGAATCATGGTTACGCCTTTTTCTCCGCCAGAACCTCACCAAAGATGCCGGTAGGCCGGAAAATCAGGATCAACACCAGCAGGCCAAACGCGATGACATCTTTTAACTGGGACGAGATTCCCAGCAGAGCCGGGCCGGTGGATTCGACAATCCCCAGGAAGAACCCGCCCAGCATCGCGCCGGGGATGTTGCCAATGCCGCCTAACACGGCGGCGGTGAATGCCTTAATTCCTGGGACAAAGCCCATGAAGGGCGTGACCTGCTGGTTATACAGCGCGAACAGCACCGCGCCCGCCCCGGCCAGCGCCGCACCCAGCACAAATGTTGTGGCGATGACCCGGTCTACATTAATACCCATAAGGGCGGCGGCGTTTTTGTCTTCAGCGACAGCCCGCATTGCCTTGCCGGTTTTGGTGCGCTGGACGAAGAACCACAGGGCAATCATCAGTACGATGGCGAAGAAGGCTACCAGGAAGAAAACCGGGCGAATCCGCAGGTTCATGCCCAGTACATCTACCCGGTACAATCCATCAATCAGGTCAAGTCCCTTGCAGACCTGCGCCCCGCTCACTTCGGCGCATTCGAGGTCTCTGAAAATGCCGGGCAGGATATACAGATTTACACGGGGGTACACGCGAGGGTCCGGGCCGAACAGTCGCAAAAACAATTGTTGCAGCGTTATCGAAGCGCCAATCGCCGTAATGAGTGGGACGAGGCGCGGCGCGCCCCGCAGCGGGCGATACGCGATGCGTTCCAGTAGCAGGGCAATTGTCACGCTGGCTACAACCCCTACCATGAGCGTAATCAGGAGTGCCAGAAAAGTATGGTCGGCCAGCATCCCGGATTGCTCCATCGCGTTGATGGCAAAAAAGCCCACGTAGGCGCCAGCCATGAACACCTCGCCATGCGCGAAGTTAATCATAAGCAGGATGCCGTACACCAGCGTATAGCCCAGGGCGATCAGGGCGTAAATGCCGCCCTGCGCCAGCCCGGTGATGGACTGACGAACAAAGGCTTCAAGAGTGTAGTTCCCACTGGCAATATTCGTGACGGCCACATAGACCAGCAGGAATAACAGCAAGCCCCCAGCCAAACGCAGCGGGTTATACAATGTGTTCTTGAGTAAAGTCGTGGTAATCATGTCCACAGTGCCGGGCTGTGGTGCTGCATCATGCGACTGTGAGTCGGTCATAGTCGCTCCTTCAGTCAATATTGATAAGATCGTATAAATGGTTAGAAGCAGTCTGAAAATCCAGTATTTTCCCTATGAGGATGTCATGCATCACGCCTGTACCGGATGAACTTTCAGATCGTCATAATCCGTTTGACTTGATGCGCCATTCCGAAAACAGGTCAGGTGCATTTTCAGCGCGAAATCGGATAGTCGCAAACTCGTTAAATAACCACAGAGGCGGGTATAATCGCCCGCCTCCGTAATTGGCTCAGACTAACAGCCGGTCATAATCCGTCAAACGACGAATTTACTCGCTCTCCATCGTTTCTGAGGCGAGGACGAAAGCACCATCCATGACCTGATAAATGGTGATCGCGGCGGAAGCACATTCACCATTTTCTTCACAGGTGATCGTCCCGATCAGACCTTCGTAGTCGGTGGTTGCGCGAATCGCTTCACTCAGCGCAGCGCGGTCAATCACCAGGTCGCCATTGTCGTCCACTGTACCGACAGCTTCAATGGCATTCAGGATGACATTGTAAGCGTCGGCGGCATTCGCGTGGTACGGGCCGGACGGTTCTTCAACGCCGAATTCTTCTACGTAGGCGGCGACAAATGCATCATAAATTTCGCTGGACGGTGTGGGGGAGGAAACATACACACCCTCGGCAGCCTCACCAGCAGTGCTGATGAAGTCGGGCGAGAAGATACCATCGGCGCCCATGAAGGCCACTTCGTCCAGGCCAGCGTCAAAACGCTGGGAAGCCAGGCGGGAGCCTTCAGCAATGAAGCCGACAAAGAAGACCAGCTCAGGATCAGCATCGGCTACGCGGTCAAGCAGCGCGCGGAAATCGGTGTCGCCCACGTTCACGGCGTCCTGGAAGACCACTTCGCCGCCCAGTTCAGTAAAGGCTTCGGCCATGACCGTGACCAGACCTTCACCATAGGGGCTACCGTCATGGATGGTGGCAATGCGGGTAATCCCCAGCGTGTTGAAGACAAATTCAGCGTCTACCACACCCTGGAACGCATCGGTTGGAACAACGCGGTTGAAGCTGGCGAAAGTCCCATCCGTCAGGTCAGGGGCAGTGCAGCTCGGGCTGATTGAGGTATAACCGGCTGCGTCAAAAATGGGGCCAGCAGCGCGGCAGGCACTGGAGCACATCGGGCCAACGACAGCGACCACCCGTTCGTCGGAGACGTAACGATTGGCAACGGCCTGACCACCTTCAGCGGCGCAGGTGTCATCCTGTGGGTCGAGTGAAACTGCGAATTCAACATCACCGATTTTCACGGTGGGGCGGTTGATATTGGCGAGTTGAGCACCGCGTACAATATCTTCACCCAGCGGGGCGAGACCTTCACCGGAGAGCGCGGCGGCGACGCCGATGACAATTTCGCCATCCGGCGACACCATAACCGAGCTGCCCATCGTATCCTGCGCGGACACCAGGGAAAGCCCAAGTGCGGCGATGGCGAACACACCCATTACTAAAACAATTTTGCGTAACATTGATCTACCTCCTGTTAAAAAGTGTGGGGTATCGGGAAATTAGGTTACTTACGCCCGATTGGGTAGCCTAACATACTCCCCCGATAATGGGTCACAATATTAACACCAGGGACGCAACAATTGCAACTCTTTCACCAAAGAAAATTGCCCATCGTGAAATGTGAGATTTACACAAAGGTAAAAGGTTAAGGGGATAGGCCCGGCATTTGTGTGGCGAAGGGTGATTACCCTCGCTTGTATGTTTCCTGCCGGGACTCCACGTTCAACCAGCGGTTACAGGCGATTAGCAAGGTTGCCTCACGATTTGCGCCGGAAATGATGGTGCGTTATCGCGTTGACTGGGCGCACCAGGCATCAATTCATCTCACCTGTTCCGCTGTTTTCAGCCTGATATTCTGAAAGCTGCTTGTCCTCAACCAGTGCGGTGATGGTGCTGCGTACACCGGCTACAAGCTGTGATCGTTGTTCATCGGTCAGGTTCGCCTCCGGGTGCAGCAGCAGGTACTTGCGGGGCGGCATATTGTTCTCGGTATGCCACTCGATGTCATTCAGGAAGTCCACCAACGAGCCATCAATGAAATTGTCCTGTGAAAAGTTTAAATGCGCCCGGCCTTTATTCACATCGTACACCACCAGCCAGGAAACCGGCGCGACATACGAATACCAGGGCCACACCGTCTCGTTACTGTGGCAGTCATAGCAGGCTGTCCGCAGCAGCGCCTCGGTCTCAGTGGAGTCCCATTGAATTGTGAATTCGATAGGAGGGTTTTCATCTCGTTTCAGCGAATCGAAGAATGCCCCCATGGGGATTATCTGGATGAGCACAAAGCTGACCACTATCAACCCTGCCAGAATGAGTGCTCGTTTTCGCCACACCATAACTTTCTCCCTCTTAATTCATATCAGAAGTCTTCAATATATAGCATAAGCTCGACTTTGAATATCTCGTTGAAGGACGTGATTCAGATTTGTCCCCTCAGACCGTGTAAGTCCCAAGCAGTCTTAGGGAAGAAATACGCTTCTGCCCAGCCCTAAAGTAAATGTAGAATGTAAATAATATTTCGCGTTACGGTTTCGACAATAATCTTTACGATTCAAAACCGATTCTTGCTGCAAAATAGATTTATAGGTCAGATAACTGACCCGTTGCACTGGGTTTTAACCCGCTGCCGCTATGCAAAGGCGCGTAGCGTGCGTTATGTCCAAGGATACAATTTCACGTTGGGAGTACTGAGGATAAACTGCCAATGATGACAATCCTTCTTTAGTGCCCCGTCCGGCTTTCAACGGGAGTTTTCGCAGTGATGATGTCACCCCCTACATTACCCAAAACCATCAACATGCCCGATCTCCAGAGGCAAATTGCCTATTTCACTACACATCTGCCCATTAAATCCGTTCTGGACACATCACCAGATATTTTCCTGATTGTGAATAACGATCAGCGCATCGTATTTGCTAACCGGCGTTTGAAAGAGGTGTTTGCATCCGAAGGGGTTGACCCGCGCCCTGGTATGTTGCTCCGTGATGTCTTGCGCTGTGTACAACCCGTAGATACCGCCGACCAGGGCAAAACCAGTGGGCAGGAATGTCAGGTCACTGATCGGGAGGGTAGATTATTCGACTTCAGGGTGTTGACACAGCCGCTATCGGTTGCGGGGTGGGATTTGTCAATCATTACACTGCAAGATGTAACCCAGGAAAAACGCCGTACTCTGGAGCATATTTTCTTTCATGATCTGCTCAACATTGCCGGCACTATGTCAACGTTATCCGGGTTACTCAAAGAAGCCCAGGGCGAAGATGATAACGAACTGAAGATCATCGTACATGATCTTTCGCTGCGCCTGGTTGAGGAAATTCACAGTCACCGTGACCTCTTGAATGCCGAAAATGGTGACCTGTATATCCGGTTACAACCAACTTTCACGCTCGACATCCTGGAAGAACTCAGACACTCCTACGAGAGCAATACGTTTATAACAGGCCGGCGCGTGGTGGTTGAACCGGCAGTTGAGGGTGAAATTGTGCGTACCGACCCGGTGCTGCTGCGGCGGGTGCTGGGCAACATGGTTAAGAACGCGCTGGAAGCCTGTGCGAAAGACGAGGTGGTGACACTGGGCTGCCGGCGCGTGGGGAACGAGGTCGAGTTCACGGTTCATAACCCGAACCCGATTCCTGCTAACGTGCAACCGCACATTTTCCAGCGTTCTTTTTCTACCAAAGGTGAAGGTCGTGGCCTGGGTACATATAGCATGAAGCTGCTGACCGAGCGTTATCTGAATGGACGGGTGAGTTTCCGTTCCACCCCGGAGAACGGCACGTATTTTACGGCTTGTATTCCCCTGGAATTTCCGCAGCAGGCACACGACCCGGCATAAAGTAACCGATGTCTCAAGAACTGACAGGGCCACTGGCGGCGGAGTGACCCTGTTTTTGATTCTGCTGACTGTCAAAAGTGCCTGAATCGGCGACTGATCGGCAGAAAGTCTCCTATACTAGTGAATAGAAAGTGTGTATAGGTTGCGAGACAAGAAGTGCGATCATGGACAGCATACAGAGTCACATCTTTCGTGCGGGACTGCGCTTGCAACGGCGGTTCATCGTGAATGTCGAGACTTCTGCCGAACAGCGACGTGCCCGATTTGAGCACGTAACGAGGTTATTGCGCCGGATGCCAACGGGCGTGCAGGTTGCGCCGGTTGCCATAGGGGACGTGCCTGGGGAGTGGCTCATCCCGAACAATGCCGACCCCAATCGCCTGATGCTCTATCTGCACGGCGGGGGATTCATGATGGGGTCACCGGCGACACACCGGGCGATGGTCGCTCGAATCGCGCTGGCCTGTCGTGCCCGTATTCTGTTGCCGGATTATCGTCTGGCGCCAGAGTGCCCGTATCCAGCGGCGCTGGATGACTCGGTAGCGGCTTACCATTGGCTGCGAAGCAATCACGGTGGCGACCCGGCCATTGTGCTGGCAGGGGATTCCGCCGGGGGTGGGCTGGTTATCTCTACGCTCCTACGATTGCGGGAAGCCGATCAACCGCTGCCGGCTGCGGGCGTCTGCCTCTCGCCTTTCATTGATTTTACACTGTCGGGCGATTCCATTGTGACCCGTGCTGAAGCAGACCCATACCTAGCGCCTAACGACCATGTCGTGCTCAAATACTATTTGGGACAGCATGACCCGCGTGATCCGCTGCTTTCCCCGGTATTTGCGGATATGGGTGGCCTACCGCCGTTGTTCATACAGGTGGGGCATGACGAAGTGCTGCTGAGTGATGCCGAACGGTTGGCTCAACGGGCTGAGGCCGGGGGCGTGCCGGTTACACTGGAAATCTGGTCATCCATGTGGCATGTCTGGCAGTTTTTCGCGCCCTATATGCCGGAGTCGCAGCGGGCGATTGACCGGATAGGGGAGTGGGTGCTGGAAAAAACGGGCTGAAGTAGAGTATCTTATGTTTTCAAGGTGGGCGAGACATGACTCGCCCCTACGAATCTCGGCTATTTTAGTGGATTTTTTCGAGACTTCACTTGAATCCCGCCCAAAATGAAACAGGGCGACTCCACTACGAGTCGCCCTGTTTTCGATTCGCCCTAACCCAACCCGAGTTAGTCCCCGGCGGGCTGTGCAGTGGCCCGCTCCGCAATGTCAGTTTCCTGGCTTGCGAAGGGGTCGTGTTCCCGTTCCATCTCATCGCGGAACTGCCGGGTATACAGGTTGTAGTAGTGCCCACGCTGCCGGAGCAATTCGCGGTGGCTGCCGATCTCGGCAATCTGCCCGTTCTCGATCACGATGATACGGTCGGCCTTGCGGATTGTAGAGAGCCGGTGAGCGATGATGAAACTCGTGCTGCGCTGCATGAGTTCTTCCATGCCCTGCTGGATAAGCGCCTCAGTGAGTGTGTCTACCGAACTGGTCGCTTCGTCCATGATGAAGATGTCAGGCTTCGCCAGGATTGCACGGGCAAGACTAATCAACTGCTTTTGCCCGACAGACAGGAGCACGCCACCCTCACCAACCTGCTCATCATAGCCTTTTTCCAGCGCCATAATGAAATCGTGCGCCCCCGCCAGTTTCGCCGCCGCGATGATCTCATCGTCGTTGGCGTCCAACCGTCCGTAGCGCAGGTTTTCCCGCACTGTCCCGGAAAACAGGTGAGGGGTTTGCAGTACGACGCCTAACCGGGAGTGAATGGCGTGCAAAGTATACTCGGTATAGTCGCGCCCGCCGATGCGAACGACGCCGCCACGCGGTTCATAGAAGCGGCTCAACAGGTTGACAATCGTACTCTTGCCGCCGCCGGTTGGCCCGACAAGTGCAATGGTCTCGCCCTGCTTTACCGTCAGGTTGAAGTCACGCAGCACCGGCTTATCAGCCTCATAGTAGAATTCTACATGATCGAACTCAATGTCACCGGCCATAGAGGGCGCTTCGTGTGCATCGGGTCGGTTGACAACTTCCGGTTTGGCATCCATCAGGGAGAAGAAACGCTCCGCCGAAGCAATCGCCTGCTGCATCTCCGCATAGACTCGCGCCATTTCGAGAACCGGCCACATCATGAAGGTGATGTAGGAGATGAACGCCTGGACGCCGCCGATTGTCAGGCCAAGTGCTTCGACCTGCAAACCGCCAAACCAGATTATCCCGCCAATTGCCACGGCGCTGATAATCTGCACCACCGGCAGGAACAGTGCCGACAACCAGGCTGCGCGGTAAGCCGAACGATACATATCGCTCGCCAGCAAATCGAACTCGCGCAGGTTTTCGTCTTCACGCACCAGCGCTTTGACGACACGCACCCCGGTGATGTTCTCGTTAAAAGTCCCGGTGATCTTCGAGTTGAGTTTGCGCACTTTGCGAAACTCCACCAGGATTTTCTGCTTGAACCAGATAGCAATCGCGAACAGAATCGGGATCAGCGCCAGCACGATGAGCGTCAACTGCCAGTGAATGGTGAACATGAAGAACATCGCCGTGATGATATTCAGCGCGCCCCATGTCACATCCAGCAAGCCCCAGGTGAGCAGGTCTGCGATACGCTCAGTATCGGAAGTCACCCGCGACATAATCCAGCCTACCGGTGTCCGATCAAAGTAGGAGAAGGACAGATTTTGCAGGTGATCGAAAATTTTGCGCCGCAGGTCGTACATTACCCGCTGGCCGAGAGTGCCCGTCAGCGCGATGAAGCCGAACACCGCACCGGCAAAGATGAAAATGAGCAGGCCGTACTGCGTCCCAATCTCCAGGACTTTGTCCCAGTTTCCGGCGGTGATACCCTCGTCAATGATACGCTTCACCAGGAAGGTAAAATACGCTTCGGTGATCGAAACCACGCCCACCGATGCCAGGAAACCCACTACCCATTTCCAGTGGGGTCTGAGCTGGGAGAGTATGCGCAGCAGCGTGCCACCGTTGAACTGTGCTTGAAATTCTTCTTCTTCAAATCTCAGGTCAGTTGACACCGGTCAACTCCTTTTCGATTTCATCTTCTATACGCGATTGCAGGTCGTAAACCTGCCGGTAAATACCGTCCTGCGCCAGCAGTTCGCGGTGCGTGCCGCGCTGCACGATGCGCCCTTTATCCAGTACCAGTACCAGATCGGCATTCATCACCGTTTGAATCCGGTGGGCGATGACGAACGAGGTGCGCCCTTTCATCAAGAGCTTGAGCGCCTCGCGGATTTCCTCTTCGGTTTCCGTGTCAACCGAGGAGGTAGCATCATCCAGAATAAGGATACGCGGGTCTTTAAGCAAAGTCCGCGCCACAGTGACGCGCTGCTTCTGCCCGCCGGAAAGTGTTACGCCGCGTTCGCCAACCAGTGTGCTGTAGCCTTCCGGGAAGCTCATGATGACATCATGTACCGCTGCTGCCTGTGCCGCTGCCTCGACTTCGGCATCCGAGACTTCGCGCCCCACACCGTAGGTGATATTTTCGCGTATCGTGCGCGAGAATAGGAACGGCTCTTGTTCCACGATGCCGATTTCCTGGCGAAGGTAGTGACGGGCATATTCTTTCAACTCCACGCCATCTATCGTAATACTACCGCCAGTGTAGTCATAGAAGCGCGGCAGCAGGTTGACTAAGGTCGTCTTGCCGGAGCCGGTAGACCCCAGCAGGGCGATGACCTGCCCGGCTTTGGCCTTAAAAGTGACATCCCGCAGTACTGGCGCGTCACTTTGTTCATATTCGAAATTGACGTGTTGAAACTCAACGTTGCCATGCAGGTGGCCTTCAGGCCATAGACCTTCGCCCAGCGGTTCCCGGTCTTCTTTGAGAACCGTCATGACACGCTCATAAGAAACCATCCCGGTAGACATCTGTACAATCAGCCGCCCCAGGTTACGCATCGGGTTGATAATCCAGGTGATGATGCCGGCATACGCAAGGAACGTACCGACGGTGATCTCACTATTGAGAACCATGTACGCCCCCAGGAAGTAGCCGCCGAGCATCTGGAAGCCGGTTATCAGGTCGGTGATCGGCCAGAAAGCCGAGTGCATCAGCATGAAGCGCTTGCCCAGGCGGAACTTCTCGCGGTTGTCACCATCGAACTTGTTACGCTCGTAGTCCTGGCGGGCGAAGGCTTTGACGACCCGTACACCGCTCAGGTTCTCTTGCAGCGTCGTGGAGAGGATAGCATCCTGTTCCTGGTAGGCTTCGTAAGCGGCGGAAACGCGCCGGAAGAAGAACAGCGACATGATGACCACGATTGGCACAGCGATAACGGATGCCAGCGCGAGTTTGACGTTGAGCGCCATCAATGCCCCGAAGTTGATGCTGAACAGTAAAATAATCCGTCCGATACCGATGGCCTGTTCCGAGAAAAAGCGGCGGATAGCATCTACGTCCGATGTTGAACGCTGGATGAGTTCACCTGTTTGCATCCCGTCATGATACGTGAACGACAGGCGCTGAATATGGTCGAACATATAGTCCCGCAGCCGCAGCGCGACGCCTTCCGATGTGCGAGCTGACAGACGGCCACTGATCGAACTGAACGTGCCTTGCAGCATTGCCAATCCAATAAAGCCCAGGGCAATCGGCGGCAGTACCTCGGCCAGGTTTGGCTGGAGCAGGGCGGTATCCACAAAATAGCGGATGAGCAAAAAGGTGGCGGTTTGCATGATCGCGCCAAGCCCCAGGGCGACAATGGCGGTGAAGTAAAGCGTGCGGAATCCGGTCATCATGCGCCAGAACCCGGTCAACCGCCGCTTCGAATACGCATTTTTCAGGTTGTATGCTGGTAATTGAACTGATGTTGCCACAGCACTGCTCCTTGATAATCCCGCAGGTACTTACGTTTCGGATGCGCCAGTTGTTCAAATCCGGCGGCGGGCGCAAAAAGACCGTGTTTGCAGATGCGAACAAACACGATGAAGTTCTTGAAAGATCATAACAGGTCACACAGGTCTTGACAAGGCCAAATACGGCGGCAAATTAAGAAAATCCTTCTAATTCACTTTTGCGGGTTTTGCTATTAGCTGAATTGTATCATGGAATCAGGTGAGCTACACTGAACCATTGGACAGTGGACTGCCCGGTGATTTAGACAGGGGAGTGCTGGTATCTAGCCGGTGGGTGGCGGAATTTGCATGTTTACAACGCAGGATTGTGCACTTGGTGGAATGCCATCAGTGCAGCAGGACGGTGGCGCGCACACTCCCGAATTCGAGTTCATCGTTGTGGCGCAGGCGGTATTTCTGATTGGGACGGAGCGTGAGGCCATTCAGTCGGGTGCCGCTGGTGCTGCCCAGGTCTTCAAGGTAAATCTGCCCGTCCATGTACGAAAAGGCCGCGTGGTTGCGCGAGACTCCGTGTTCAGCGCCGCCATAGGGGGTCAAGTCCACGCCCAATCCTTCGCTGTCACCCTGTTCTGTCTTGCGTCCCACCAGCAGCCAACCAAACCCTTCCAGGTCAACCAGCAGAGGACGGGCGCTGCCAAATCGCAGTCTGAAACGTTGCGGCTGAGTATCCGGTTTAGGTCGGTGTGGGTAGTCAAACATGGTTAAGTCAGATTTCAATCGGTGTCTTTTTCTCTATTTCTATTGTAGTCCATGTGGGGGGAATGGGGAAAGGCTAAAGCCGGGGAATTCGTTGATAAGGCGAGGGCGTTGGGTGGGAATCGGGCTAACGGCGGGAACGCCACTCGCATAATCATCCGTAATGCGCTAGATTCAAGCACTTAACACCACTAAACAACAGCAGGAGTATGAGAGTATGAGATGGCGAGTGCATAACCTGCGTCGTCCGGTAGTTGTGGTATGGGTGCTGCTCATCCCGTTGCTGGCGGCCTGCAATTTATTAGCCAACCCGGAAAGCAATCCGGTGGAGGTTCCAATCAGCGGAGTGCCGGTTGTTCGCCTGGCTGCGCCACTCCCGAACGCGACTTTTCTAGAGGGCGTCACCGTCAATATTCAGGCGCAGATCACCAATGCCGGACCGGACATCAACCGGGTTGAGGTGCTGGTAGATAACGCGATCATCGCCACATTAACCAGCCCGAATACGACGGGCGCGGCGGCCTTCAGCATCACCCAGACGTGGCCGGCAGCGGGCAGCGGGCAGCATGTGATTACCGTGACAGCCTTTCGTGCCGATGGCTCCAGCAGTGCTCCGGCATCGGTGAACCTGAACGTTGTTGCCCAGGGCGCACAGATTCAGCCGCCTTCCGCGACTCCCGTGACGGCAGGCAACACCGGCGGCCAGGCGCAGCCCACCACCAGCGGTGGCGGTCAGGTGACGCCGCTACCACAGCCAACAACGCCGCCACAGCCAACAACGCCACCGCAGCCAACGGCAGTGCCGCCGACCAACACGCCCAGTAACCCGATTGCTACTTTTAACCAGGGCATAAACGTCCGCAGCGGCCCCAGCACGCTGTTTAACCCGCCGATTGGTAGTTTCGCGGCGGGTGCTACCGCCGACATCCTGGGTGTGACCCCGGCAGGTGACTGGTACAAGATTCGCTACTATAACGGTGAGGGATGGGTATTTGGTCAGTTGATTACTGTATCTGGCGATACCTCCCGTATTCCGGTGGACGCCGGCCCGCCGATCCCGACGCTTACGCCTGTGCCGCCTACTCCCGTGCCGGTAACCCCGACCCCTGTCACCAGTGCCAACCTGGTATTTGTGGGGTCGCCCTCAGTCAGCCCGCATCCGCTGCGCTGCAACGAGACGGCTACTATCAAGTTCACCATTACGAATAATGGGACTACTGCGACCAATGCGGGCGGTTCAGTTACCGTGCAGGATATCCTGGTTTCTACTGGCGCAGTGCTGGTGAATGCTCCCGCACCTGGCTTCGGTGTTTTGCAGCCGGGTGGAAATACGGCTGAGGCGGTAGTGCCGATTACCGTTTCTTCCAACTATGCTGAAAGCCACAAGATCGTGATTATCATCGATTCGGGCGGCACGGTGGCGGAAACCAACGAAGGAGACAATACCTACGAGACAACCTACGTATTGGATAAAGCCGGTTGTCCGTAGCGGGCGCAGGCAGAGCAGGAGGCAAGATGAAATATCGCCGTCTAGGCAAGACTGGCCTGAATGTTTCGGTGGTCGGGATAGGGACATGGCAGTTTGGAGGCGAATGGGGACATGACTTTACCCAATCGGAAGCTGACGCGATTCTGGGGCGGGCCAAAGACCTGGGAATCAACCTGATTGATACAGCGGAGTGTTATGGCGATCACCTTTCTGAAACCCTGATCGGCAGAGCCATCAAGGGGCAGCGGGACCAGTGGGTGATCGCCACCAAGTTCGGCCACAAGTTTCATAGCAATTTTGATCGTTCCGAACATTGGTCAGCCCGCGAAGTGCGTCAGCAGCTTGAAGACTCTCTGCGGGCGCTGCAAACCGACTATATTGATGTTTATCAGGCGCACGGTGATCGTTTTCTTGCGGATGAGACGCTGTGGACGATGCTCAAAGACCAGGTCAGCGCTGGAAAAATCCACCACCTGGGAATTTCAATCAGCAATAACCTGAGTGCGGAAGCAACCGCTCAGGCAACGCGACTCAATGTTGATGTGATTCAGGTGGTGTATAACCGGCTGGACAAAAACCCGGAAGCAGCGGTACTGCCTGCCTGCATAGAGCAAGACCTGGGTGTGCTGGCGCGGGTGCCGCTGGCAAGTGGCTTCCTGAGTGGCAAATACCAACCAGGAACCACATTCACCGACAAAAGCGATGTGCGTTCACGCCACAACACGGAAGAAGTTCAGCGCAAACTGCAAGAAGTCGCGGCGATCAAAGCCAATGAAGTCCCGCCGGGCGTGGATATGGCACAGTGGGCGTTGGCCTGGTGTTTGCAGCATCCCGGTGTTACAACGGTGATTCCTGGCATGAAAAACGTGGGGCAGGTGGAGAAGAACGCCGCTGCCGCTGCGCTCGACCTGGTGCAGGATGACCACCGCCTTAGTGTTCACGTTTAAGCGGTCTCTCCTGTGAACTGCTCGACAGGTGTTATGAACACGCTGGCGCAGCTTGAGAATTCGTTTTGAGGAAAGATTGGGCGGCCTATCGTGGCCGCCCTCCATATCCGCCTTTTAGGGGAGCGCCACTGTGTTCCCCGATCATGCGCTTAACACCCCATTGAGCCGGGTAGATTGACCGTTGCCCCAGACGGAAAAACCGTCACGCTCCCCGCAGAAACGGTGAACACACCATTGAAGATTTTGCTTCCCGAATAGGGGGGCAGTGCATACGTTGCTCCCTGTCCTGACCCGGCCATACTGTCCGTGAAAGTGATTGTCACGCTGGTCTGGCTGGATGGGATGTTGGCATAATCAACGGTTAGTTGGCCGACACTCGGCCCGCACGCCCAGGATGCACTAAACGTCACCGGCTGCTGCGGTGGCGCGGGTTCTGCTTGTCGTGGCACGCGGAAAGGACCCGATGAACAGGCGACCTGGTCATTAATCAGCGCTACAACCTCCCAACCAAATGCAAAGCCATAACCGATAGACTCGATACTCAGGTCAGCGGTCAGGCTGGTCGCCCCCGCATTGGCAAAGAATGTCCCCACCTGTGCGCCGCCGGCTTCATCGTAGTTGTATACGTTCACGACATAGCCTGCTGCCCCTGGCGCAGGATCCCAATAGAACGTTTCACTACCGTAAGACAGGCCATCAAGCGGCGATGTTGCCCGGAAACCGCCGCATTGCGTGCTGCTATTCGGCGGCTGCACGACTACGCCGGGCAGTGGTGTCGGGATGATGGGCGCAACGGATGGCAGGCCGGTATCCACGCCGCAGGGAATCGTCAACTGCTGGCCGGTATAGAGCAAATTCGGGTTAGTCAGCCCGTTTGCGGCCATGATCGCCCCCATGCCTGTGCGATAACGGAGGCCTATTCGGTACAGATTTTCACCCCGGCTAACGGTGTGAACAATGGTGCTGCCTACAGGGCATTCGTTGGCTACAGTCGAGGGCGGTGTATCCTCCTGAGTCAGACCAAGTTTGTCCAGCGCCGTCGGAATCGCCTGAAGTGCCGCGATTTCTTCCGGTGTTGCAGGGCGCGACTCCCAGCCACAGGCCGCGCCTATGACCCGGTCATTGGAAACACCATCATTCCCCAGGTTCGCCGGGGATTCCAGACAGCGTGTGGCAGTCATCCCTGCTGGAACCTGTATGGCATTGGGTGTATCCGGTTCTATTTCGGCGTTGCCTTCCAGAGTCGTCAGTTTCAATGTGTCATCATTGACTACCTGAAGTGCGACAAGCGAACCCAACCGGATATGAGCGCCGTTCACGGTCAAATCCACTTCAATGTTCTGGGGGCTTTGGATCGCCAGCATGGACAGGGTCTGGCCGCACGCCAGGTCTTGCCCCGGCGTGTTCCGCAGGTAAAAGGCCTGCATGGGGGACTGCACCACCCCATTTTGTCCCGTAACTGGCAGTGTATCAATCATCGGGGTGTCGTTCACAGCACTACGTTCCAGCCATGCCGCGCCGCTTACAAGCTGAACCTGAATCCACTGGCCGTCAGCGCTGCGAGTGCTGGCATCAAACACGGTGCCAGGCCCGGCTGCACTGATAGCATTGGTATTCGTTCCTGGCCCGCTGAATAAGGTCGTGCCAACCTGGGTAATGACAGCAATCCGTGCTCCAACACTGGCACTGGGGTCTGCTGCATTTTCGATTTCCGAATCGCCAAACAGCAGGAATGTAACCGCCTGCCCTGGCAGTGTTTCCGGCACGTTCGCCTGGACGTTCAATACGGCTACACCCCACTGATCCAGTCCCATATCAAGCGGCGCGGTGCGAATCGTCTGGAAGTTTTCCAGTGGGGACTGATCGGCAGGCCGCGAGAAATACTCAGGCCCGAAATCCGCCACAAAGGTTGCATCCACCCGGTTGTAACCATAACAGGCCGTATTCCGTCCCAGGTTGCCGCAGTTATTCCCCACCTGGGAAAGTGCCAGTTCGACCAGCGCCGGGCAGTCGGCGCTATTCTGTGCTAGTGCCGGGACAGTTATGCCGAACAGCGCGACTAAACCAAGCCATAACCATACCATCCACCGTTGACGTAACATTGCCGCCTCCCCCTATGCCTAATACCATTACTTCGCCAAACATCTGTTATACCACTTGAAATTTATTATAGTATGGTTTCAAGGGCGGGCAATCAGGGCACTTGTTCACGCCTGGAACAGTTTCCAGCAGCCGAACGTCAGCGGATAACCAGCCAGACACCGACAAATACGATGGCTATTCCCAGCAGGCGCGTGAAATCTATCTGGCGTACCTCGGTGCCAAATAATCCGAAATGATCAATGAGCAGGCTGATGATGATCTGCCCGATCACGACCAGGATAACGGTTGTGGTCGCGCCTGAATGGGGGATGGTGTAGTTAATCGCGCCGATCACGACCAGGCCTAACACGCCCGCGCCCAGTGCATACCAGGGGACACTTCGCCATTGGGCTAACTTGCCGCCCTGCGCCAGCAGCAGCGGGATTGCTGAAAATATCGCGCCGCCGATGTGGACAATGAAGATACTTTCCAGCACACCTAGTCGCTGGCCGATCATACTTGATAGTGGCCCTTGCAGGCCGACAGCCGTGCCGCCGACCAGCCCCACCAGAATAACAATCACGATCACCTGCACGATTTGCCTCTCTATTGTTGACCTGGCTGACCCTGTTATCGTACATCAGAACATGGTCAGTAGGTGAGTGCCAATTGAGGATTCGATGGCCTCAGAAAGTCCATTTACTTCACTCGATTTGGGGGTTATCTTGGCCGCAGAATGGGTGTGTACCTAAAAAAGTAAATTCCTGGAAAACCCCGGTTATTAGGGGGACATATTTATTGCATTACAATCAAATTAGGACTATGATGAGATTGTAATCTCCGGTGGTGAGTGACAGTTGTCACGACCCAAAGGCAGGTTATTATGTTTTTAAAACGTTCTACCTTATCCGGCGTGCCGTTAGTAATAAGGAGTAGTTATGCATAAACGGGCGCTATTCGTGATACTCAGTCTTTCGTTATTATTGTTCTCCCTGAATTTTGGCGTGAGGCTGACCACCGCGCAGGATACACCAGCAGAATCCACTGCCGAACCGCAAGTTCCGACGGAAATACCAACCGAGGTTCCGACGGAAATACCGACGGAAATACCGACAGAAGCCCTAACAGAAGTTCCGACGGAAATGCCGACACAAGCTCCAACAGAAGTTCCGACGGAAACGCCAACGGAAGTTCCCACTGAGACTCCAACAGAAGTTCCGACGGAAACCCCAAGCGAGGTTCCGCCAGAAGCCACACAGGAACCCCTTCCAGAAGCTACCCTCGAACCGACTGAACCAGCGCTGCCGTTAACACCGCCGGTGTTTACGTTGGCCGAAGACGCCCTATTATCTGTTGTGGCGGGGGAAACGCTGGCGTTCCAGGTCGTGGCTGCTGACGATGAAGGCGGGGTGCGTGTTACTATCGTGACCGACACGACTGCTGGTATAGTGAATTTCCAGGCGAATCCGCCAATGGAAGCCGAGCCACCCTACAATACAGTGGTCTTTGTAACCTATACTGCTCCGGCAGAGTTCAGTGGCACGGACAATTTCACCCTGGTGGCGATTGATCCCTCCGGTGGACAAGCTGAACTGGCACTGACCATCACGGTCACGCTGCCCGTGCCAACAGAAGAATCGGTTGTGCCAACCCCCAACCTGATGGGTGAACCTGTAGAACGCATCATCAAGTACAATCCGGCGGCCAGTGAGGAGTCTATCACAGCCATGCTCCGATCTTTGGGCGCAGTCGAATTGGACCGTCTGCCCAGTATCGGAGCGTTGCGGGTGATGATCCCGGAAACACTGGGAACTATGCAAGCAGCAGCCACGGCAGTTTCCAGCGACTTCCAGGCACAGTCAGCCGGGATTCAGGCCATTGAGCAGAATATCGAATACCATATCACGGGATATACCCCCAACGATCCTTACCTGAGCAACCAGTGGGGACTTGACGATACCTACGTCCATAGCACCTTTGGTACCGGCGCGTGGGATATGAACAGCCGGCGTGGTTCGGGCATCATCGTCGCGGTAATAGATACTGGCGTTGACTTGCAGCATCCCGAATTCGCTGGCAAGCTCGTCGCTGGCTGGGACTTCGTGAATGACGACAATAACCCGGATGATGATAACAATCACGGCACTCATGTCGCTGGTGTTATTGCCGCCAGGACGAACAATAACGTGGGTATTGCCGGCATCGCCTATAATGCCCGCGTCATGCCGATCAAGGTCTGTGATTATACCGGCGGCTGCGGAACCTGGGAGATCGCGGCAGGCATTGTCTATGCTGTGGACAACCGAGCTAATGTCATCAACATGAGCCTGGGTGGGCCGAATATCCAGCAGACGATTGAAGCCGCTGTGCAGTTTGCGATAGCCAGCGATGTTGTCGTAGTCGCCTCCGCTGGAAATGGCGCTGCGCCAGGAGTATACAGCTACCCGGCGTCGTATCCGGGAGTTATCAGCGTGGCCGCCCATCAGAGTGATGGGGGGAGCGCCGGTGATCTGTACGGATACCACACGAATGACCGCATCACGGTTTCCGCACCGGGCGTTAATATCTTCAGCACGGTTCCAATCGAATATGGTTCGTATCAGGGCGGCTGGAACGGCACATCCATGGCGACGCCGCATGTCAGCGGGATTGTCGCCCTCATCATGAGTGCCAACATCGCCCGCACACCGCAGCAGGTCAAAGAAGCGCTGATTTGCAGCGCGCAGGATGCGGGGACTGCCGGGTACGATACCTCCTTTGGGTGGGGCGTCGTCCAGGCGGACTGGGCCATGAACTGGCGCGACAACTCAGCCAACTGTAAGGTGACGCAACCCAATGACAACTTTGAGGACGCCTCAGTACTGAGAGTGCCAACGACCTCAGCTATCATTCAGCCGATTCACACCCGCAGCGTGACCACCTACGCCAGTGACCCAACCATCTGCGGTTACACGCCGCAACAAACCCTGTGGTACAAGCTGGTTGCGCCGCGTTCAGCGGTTTACCAATTCTCGACCCAAGGTTCCAGCTATGACACGGTGCTGGGTGTGTATCAGGGGATGCCGGGTGAATTCACCCAGATTGCCTGTAATGACGATCTGGGGCCTAACCTTCAGTCGGTCGCGTCAATCGGTCTGACAGCGCGCCAGACCTACTATATCGCCGTCGGATCGCTCAGTGGCACTATCAATGACGGGGTGTTGCACTTTGATGCACGTTATGCACTGCCGGTGGCAACTCGATCTACTCGCCCACTGCAGGAGAACAATGCCTACATCAGTTACGGGGGCAGCTGGAACTCGATGACGTATCGGGGCGCCAGTGGCAACCGCGTGATGGAAACCTACGACAACAACGCGACAGCGGTTGTCACTTTCCAGGGCAATACGCTTCAGCTTAGCCGTACTACGGGGCCAACCAGGGAAGTCTGGAAGTCTGGGTTGACGGGACTTTACTCACCACAATTTCCAACCGGGCAGCGCTGAATGCCTATAACCAGCTGATACAATCTGTCATGATGGTTTCAGCAATGCCTGGCATACCGCAGTGCTGCGACGTGCTTCTGGTGGCCCGTCCGGCCCGGTGGATATTGATACCATCATGCCGGCGGATAGTTATTCGCAGAATCTGACGCCGATTCGAGCCATCGCAGACAGTTATGACCCCACAATGCGCTATATCGCCTACTACAATGGCTGGGCCAATGTCACCAATGCTGCTGCTTATCGTGGCACACTGACAATGACCTCGGATCCCAATGCTTTCTTCCTGGCACGGGCGTTTGGCGATACGATCAGTATCTATCGTTCGACTGCAGCGGCTAACGGTTCGATGGATATCTATGTGGACGGCATATTCCATGGAACGGTGTCCAATACGACATCCAACGGGGTGAGCGTGCCATACACCATCGCCGGCCTGTCGCCCACCGATCATACGATCGAAGTGGGGAACAACGCAAGCAGCACCATTGCGCTGGATAAGATCGCCGTCAGCACCATGCGCCCGATGGCCTTCAACCGGCTCACGGATGATCGCGTCACGGCCAGCTATGGCTTTACCGGGCTATGGACGCCGGTTTCCGATATTTCGGCCTATAATCGCACCCTCATGCGCACCACCGACACCAGTGCCCGAGTCGCATTCCGCTTCACCGGCAACTGGGTGTGCGTCGGCTACACTTTGCAGCCCGGCGGCGCATCCATGGATCTCTACCTTGACGATGTTTACCAGGGGACGATCAACAGCAGCAGTGTTGGTACGTATTATCAGAGTTCCTGGTGCAGTACCCTGTTTGCCGATCAAACCCACTTTGTGGAACTCGTCTATGCTGGTGGCGGTGTTTTTGACCTCGACTTCGTCAATCCACGCCAGTACCGGACGATCACCTTTGACCGCAAGGTTGTCCAGGAGAGCGACGCCAGTATCACCAGAAACAATCCATCGAATTGGTTTACTTCCGGGATTGTGGCTTCTGCTGGTGGTTTCCGGCCTAACGGTGGCAGGCAAATCTGGAGCAACACAGTTGGCTCGTCCTTAGACTTCTGGATCAATGGCACCGGCTTCATCCTGTACACCTCAGTTGGCCCAGAAATGGGAGACTGGGAAGTGTATGTGGATGGTGTTCTATTCACGACCATTGATCTATACAGTTGGCGCTGGCGCCCGATGGCCTATGGTATCACCAACCTGGGGCCAGGCTTCCATAACATAGACCTGGTGGCGATCAATACCAGCCCTGGTTACAACGTGTACTTTGATGGGGTACGCGCTTTCCCCTAAGCCGGGGAGGCAGGTAAACACCGGATAACTTTGCTGATGGAAGGTTAATCTGGTCACAGTAACAGAATGGGGGAGGGTCAAGCGCGACCCTCCCCTTATTTCCCTACGCACATCGCAGCAGAGTATTCCATGACCGTTTCTTTTGGTCTCTTGCCTTCACAAACCGAACAGGTTTTAATTCTATTGAAAGACATCCCCGGTTGCTTGTGGCCGCAAAGGGCCGTTTTGTCATGCCGTGCGGATACGCAATTGCCGGTTGGCAGCCATAAACAGTTATTTATTCATTGAAAGGATCGTCATGTTTAATACTTTCCCAGCTCATTATAAGGACGTGCTGGATTGGGAATGGGTGCAGTTTGAGCCGTATGCCCATGACCTGTTGAGCCGTGACCTGAACTCAGAAACGCTCTCCGCCTGGATGCAGGATAACTCCGATTTTTCCAGTATGATTTATGAGCTGCGGTCACGGTTGCATGTCGCCACAACCGTAGATACCACCGATGAGGAGGCCGACAGGCGCTACAAAGCATTCATGGCGCACATCTTCCCGGAATATATGAAGGTCGCCTTCCTGAATGGCAAAAAGCTGCTGGAAAGCGGGTTGAAACCCGACAATTTCGATATTCCGCTGCGGAGTATCCGGGCGCAGGTTGAACTATTCCGCGAAGAAAACCTGCCGCTGCAAACCCAGGAAAGCGAACTCGGCACCGCCTATAACAAGATCATCGGGGCGCAGACGGTCGAATGGGATGGCGAAGAAAAGACTCTCTCGCAGATGATGCCAGTCTTCCAGGAAACAGACCGTGCCCGCCGCGAACAGGCCTGGCGGCTTATTGAGGAGCGCCGTCTGGTTGACCAGGGCGCCCTCAACGAACTATGGACGCAGTTCATGGGGCTGCGTAAGACCATCGCCCACAATGCCGGGTTACAGAACTACCGGGAGTATGCCTGGCGTGATCGGCAGCGGTTCGATTATTCGCCGGAGGATGCCCTGGCTTTCACCGATGCGATTGAGCAGGTGGTCGTCCCGGCAGCGGCCCGCCTGAGCGAAAAGCGGCGTCAGCAGTTGGGCTATGATGCGCTGCGTCCCTGGGATACTCAGGTAGACCCCCTGGGACGTGACCCGCTGCGCCCGTTTTCGACGGTGGCCGTCCTGGCCGAAAAAGCGGAAACGATCTTCCAGCAGGTTGACCCGGAACTGGGCGAGTATTTCGCCACGATGCGCCGGGAAAATCTGCTCGATCTGGATAACCGCAAAGGCAAAGCGCCGGGAGGCTACTGCACGTCGTTCCCGGTTGAAGGGCGGCCTTTTATCTTCCAGAATGCCGTTGGCTTGCAGGGAGATGTGCGTACCCTGCTGCACGAGGCCGGCCATGCGTTCCATAATTTCGAACGTGCCAATCTCCGCTACCTGCAACAGCGGTTTTCACCTATGGAGTTTAGTGAGGTTGCGTCAATGGCGATGGAACTCATCGCCGCGCCCTATCTGGAAGCCAGTAAGGGCGGCTATTATGCCGATGGCGACGCCAATCGCGCCCGGATTGACCACCTGGAGGGCATAATTGAGTTCTGGCCGTATATGGCGGTGGTTGTCGCCTTCCAGCACTGGATTTACACCAACCACGAAACAGCCACTAACCCGGATAAATGCGACGAGAAATGGAATGAATTGTGGGAGCGGTTCATGAAAGGGGTGGATTTCAGCGGCCTGGAGCAATATATCCCGAACCGCTGGCGGCGGCAGCTTCATATATTCCGCCTGCCGTTTTACTACGTGGAGTACGGGCTGGCGCAGCTTGGGGCGGTGCAGGTCTGGGCGAACGCGCTGCAGGACCCGGCACATGCGCTGCGCCAGTATCGCCAGGCGCTGGCGCTGGGCGGCACGGTCACACTGCCTGAACTCTACCGGACAGCGGGGGCAAGACTTGCCTTTGACGCTGCTACACTGGGGGAGGCCGTCAGCCTGATTGAGAAAACACTCGAATCGCTGGAGAGGTAAACGCAGTTGTGTAATACGACTCGGCTTGACTGGGTTTAACGGGACGATTCTTTTCAGAATCTTGCGAAATGAAATAGGGTATAGGGGCGTGGGGCTTAGCGCGCCCCTACAGCGATTACTATAAAACGTCATTTTCCTTCATTATTAGGGCTTCGGGAGGTAGTATGGCAAACAGTGCGACTCATTATGATGTCATCGTGATCGGTGTCGGCGGGATGGGGAGCGCCACCGTCTATGAACTGGCGAAGCGCGGCAAAAAGGTGCTGGGACTGGAACAGTTCGATATTCCCCACACCATGGGGTCATCGCATGGCATCACCCGTATTATCCGCATGGCCTATTTTGAAGACCCATCCTATATTCCGCTGCTGCGCCGCGCCTATGAACTGTGGGACGCGCTGGAACGGGAGGCAGGCAAGACGCTGTTTATCAAGACCGGCGGCCTGGATGCCGGGCCAGCCGACAGTCGCGTCTTTACCGGGTCGCTCCGTTCCTGCCAGACCTACAACCTGGAACATGAAGTCCTGACCGGCGCGGAAGTCAACCGGCGCTTCCCCGGCTATCATCTTGCGCCGGATATGCAGGCCGTGTTTCAGCCGGACGCCGGGTGTCTGCTGCCGGAACAGTGCATCATGGCGTTTGTGTGGGCGGCGCAGGCGCGGGGGGCGGAGGTGCATGGTCGTGAGCCGGTGCTGGAATGGGGCGTCAAGGGCGACGGTGTGCGCGTGATTACCGGGCGGGGGACGTATACCGCCGATAAACTGGTGATTTCGGCGGGGGCGTGGGTGGGTAAACTCATTCCCCAACTGGCGAAGTTGGCAATCCCCGAACGGCAGGTGCTCATCTGGACACAGCCGCGTCGCCCCGAATGGTTTACGCCGAAGCGTTTCCCGGTGTTTATCTTGGAGGATGACGAGGGGATTTACTACGGTTTCCCGGAACTCGGGATTCCTGGCTTCAAGTTCGGCCTCTATAACCACCTGAAGGAGGTGATTGACCCGGATACGGTTGATCGTGATCGCATGACCGAACAGGATGAGACAGCGCTGCGGAGGGCAGCGGAACGCTACTTCCCGCGTGGTACTGGCCCAACACTTTCTTTAAAGATGTGTATGTTTACGAACACGCCGGACGAGCACTTCATCCTCGACCTGCACCCCGACTATCCCCAGGTGGCGATTGCCGCCGGGTTTTCCGGGCATGGCTTCAAGTTTTGCAGCGTCGTTGGCGAGATTATGGCGGATCTGGCGCTGGCCGGGGGGACACGCCATGACATCGGCCTGCTGCGGTTAGGGCGTCTGCTGTAAGTGCTATTCTTAAGTGAACGGCCCTCTTTTTGATGGTATGGTAGGCATAGGGTAGAGGAATTTACATCCTCCTTGCCCGCAGGTTACACCGGGTTTACACATTTGCGGGACAGTGGTATGCACAGTGTCTACATAGAACCAGCATTTGGGGGGCAGTTATGGCAGCACATAATGTAAAGCGTTTTTTGATAATCGTCGCAATTGTGTTACTCGGGTTGGGTATGACGGTTTCCGCTCAGGGCGGCAGTCGTCCCGCACCCAGCGGCACTGGCGGGAACTTCGGTGGGCCGGGGATGTCCGGGCAGGCCTTGAACGCCGGAATGCCACAGGTGAGCGTGCCGGAAGGTCCTGCCTCAGCTACAGGCGGTGGTCGGTTAGCCGGGCGAACCGGTGGGAATACGAGCGGTATCGCCGGTAACCTGCAAGGAATGGCCGGTGGCGGCTTCTCACCAACCGGAAGCGACGGCGGCGCGAGCCTCGCAGCGCGTTTTGGTGAGCGGGAGGCGGGGCGCTTACGATTCAGTTAGAGCGGTTTGGCGGCTTCGGCCAGGGGACATTTGGCACGGCCACCGCAGGCGGGAGCATCTTACAGGGACTCACGCTCCAGGAAACGGGCTGGCATACCTCAGATGCCGTGCCGCCGTCACCCGCTGCCCTGTCTGACCTGACAGCGGCGGTTACGGCACAGGCCAACGCCCAGGCCGCTGTGGAGGCTGCGCAGGGGCAAGTGAACGATACCGTCAACCAGGCCGCCGCCCAGGCCCAGCAGACCTATGACCAACTGTGGGCGGACTATTACGCGGCAGTGGAAACCACCGCGCAGACCTACTACGACACGGTGACGGCTTCGGTGGACTACCTGCTCCAAACTTATGAAGAGGCCGTCGGGTATGCCGTGCAGCCGGTGGACTACTATGTGGACTATGCCGAACAGTTCGCGGCTTATTGCGCCGCCTACCCCTGGGATTGCTACAATTACGCCTATGATACGGTTGAAAATGTCTATGTCTATGTGGGCGAGGTCAGTGACACCCCGGTTGGCACGATTACCATCAGCGATGTAGCCGCGCTGGCGGGCTACCCCATCACCATCCCCGCGCCATCGGCAGAAGCCTACCAGGCGATTGTGGTCTTTGCCAACGACCAGCTTGGCGCGGTGGTCGAACCCCTCTATGCCGGAACCGCGACGGACGCGGTACAGGCGACAATGGGGCCGTTACCGGCTGTGATCGAGGCGATCATGCTGAACACAACCACGATCAGTGGGGGTGCCTACTGGGGGTTGCTCAACGGCGGCGCGGCGGCAGTGATGGTGGGGGATTGCAGCAGCGGGGTGTGTGCCATTGATACCGGAAACATTGACGCGATGGTTTCCAGCGCATCGGCGGGGTTGTATGGTCTCTACACCAATTCGGCGATGCCCACGACGCCGGATGCGGCACTGGCGCTGATTACCCGTGTGTACCCCAAACTGAGCGGTCTGGCGTTTGCCCAGATTACTAATGTGGATGCTGGTTACGGGTTTACAGCGACTGCGGCCAGCCTGGGACTTGACCCGGTGACGCGCCAGCCAATCTCGGTGGCAAAGGTTGTGTATGCGGGTGTGGTGGACGTAGGCGGCCAGTCATTTGTGTATGCTCTGGTGGCACTGGGCGAAGGCTACGTGGAGATAGCGGCACGATAGCCTTCAAGCTATCCCGGAATCGGAAAAGCACGCCGCTGTGCCGGGTTATTCTTTCGCCCTGATCTGCTGGGCTACCATGAGGTTATAGCCGTCCAGGTCATTAACGGTGAAGACGCGCTCTCCCCAGTCTCGTGTCTGTAGTGCCTGTGTGATGGTCGCGCCGCTGGCATTGGCATGGGCGTAAACCGCGTCAATATTCACAGAGTCAGGAAGATTGATATAAAGCTGGATACCGATCCCGCGTTTATCTCGATCTTCCGGCTGGACGAAGCCCTCGGTAACGCCCAGCAGAATCTCAGCGTCGCCGAGTTTGACACAGGCAAAAGTGATGTCGCCGTTCTCATTCGGGGGCATTTGCCAGGCAAGCTGGAAGCCGAGTTTGTTGGTATAGTATTCCATAGATCGTGCCACATTCAGGCAGGCCAGAATAGGTGAAAATGGCATGAGCGCTGCTCCTCGCTGCTATCGCGCGAAGCGCTGAGCGGAGCGTGCCCGCGCTTTTGCGGCTTCGAATTCACGGTTCTTGGGCGGTGTGTTCGTTTCCAGCGTGTTGAGCAGTTTGCCGGCAGCACTGGCGATCTCATCCACAGCAGCCAAGAAAGCGGCTTCGTTTGATTTTGATGGTTTGTTGAGACCGCTGATTTTCCGCACAAATTGCAGCGCGGCGGCGTGGATTTCGTCAGCAGTCGCGGGCGGCTCAAAGTTATACAATGTCTTGATGCTTCTACACATAATCACATCCTCGGAATAGTGGCGATTATTTTTTCTTCCATATCCCAGTATACTTCTTGCGGTATTTGGCGTCGGTCTCCATCTTACTCAATAAGCGCTGTCACTTTTTCCTCCAGCTTTTATCCCCACCATATTATACGGGTTCCGGAATCCCTGTATGATGTCATAACGGATTTCTGCATTCTGATCTACCCCAGTCAGACTTGCATAGAACGTGCATTCTATATACTATACTTTTGACACTGTTGAAAGTCAACCTTGCCGCATCCCAGGGTCGCAGCCTATGTATGAATGCCAGGAATCTCGAATTATTCTCGTCTGAAGAGGATCACCCAATGATAAAGTTTACCCTCCAGAGTCTCCGACGGCTGCGCTTACAGATGCAGGGGCTAAACAGTGAACTGCTCTTGAATGATGTAGCACAGGTTACTCGGAATGCCTGTGGGTTGCAGTCGCAGGAACTCCCAGCAGCCACGCTGGCGGTTCGCGCTCGAACCGGTGGTCTGACCGCTGATGATGTGCGCCACGCCCGTGAGGTAGCGCGATCCATCATACTGACGTGGACCATGCGCGGCACGATGCACCTGGTAGCAGCCGAGGATGTTGGGTGGCAGCTACAGCTTTTTGGCGCACTCTTTATCCACAAGAGGCAGCGGCGTTACCGGCAACTTGGCCTGGATGACACGACCCGGCGTAATGCTGTCCACTTCATGCGGAATGTGTTGGGCAGTCGGGGGCCAATGAATCGAGCGGAATTGGCGCAAATCCTGGGTAAGCATGGAATCCCGGTCGAAGGACAGGCCATCGCCCACTTGGTAAGCTATGCCGCCCTGCAAGGAATCATCTGCTTTGGCCCGGAACGTAGTGGCAAACCGACCTATGTGCTGCTGGAAGATTGGGCGAAAACGGAAGATAATCGCATCTTTAGCGAGAAGCAGCTTGTGGCGGAACTCACTCGCCGCTATTTGCGAGCTTTCGCCCCGGCAGCACCATCCGATATGGCGAGTTGGTCAGGCCTGGCCGCAGGCCAGATTCGAGCCGGATTCGAGGCGATTTCTAACGATCTGATTGAGGTGGAAATCCCGAATGGAAAGGCCTGGATGCTCAAAGACCAGGTTGAACATAGCCAGCACACCTCAAGGGATCGAAACGTGCGGTTTCTTCCCCGGTATGATAACTACCTGCTGGGCTACCAGAGTCGTGACTTCATAGTTCAGGAATCCTTTGCCAGAGAAGTCCACCCTGGGGGTGGGTTGATCCGATCAGCGGTGATTGTGGATGGGCAGGTCATAGGCGTCTGGCAGTTAGAACAGAAACGAGGGGTCGCCAGAATTATTGTTCAGCCATTTGAGACAATAGACGCGGAACTTGTGCCATATCTGGAGGCCGAAGCGCAGGATATCGGGCGATTTTTGCAGACCGAGGCGCTGCTGAGTATAGTCTCACCGCAATAGGGGAACAGTAGGGGAAACGGGGCTGGAAAAAACCCCCATCTGCTGCGATGATGAGTCCAAATTCACTCTGCCACGCAGGAGGATTGCTGGATGAGCACAAAACGCAAAACTACCGTCGCCGTCATTTTTGGCGGGCGCAGTGTTGAACACGATGTATCCGTTGTGACCGGCCATCAGGTCATCCGGGCATTTGACCCCGAACGCTATGATGTTGTGCCGGTCTATATTGACCGCGAGGGGCGCTGGCTGACCGGCGACCCGCTGCTAGAACTCAAGCACTTCAATAACGAAATTGCCAGCTACAAAGGGGTGATGAGCGCGATTCTTTCCCCGGCAACCAACCATCATGGGCTGATTATCAATCCGACATCGGGACGTTTCGAGAAAAGCGAGATCAAACGTTTGGACGTGGTGTTCCCGGCAATTCACGGAACGCATGGCGAAGACGGTACGCTGCAAGGCCTGTTTGAACTGGCCGATGTGCCTTATGTCGGTTGTGGTGTGCTGGCTTCGGCCATCGCCAACGATAAAATTGTCACGAAAGATGTGCTGCGCCAATATGGTATCCCGGTCGTGGATGATGTTCACTTCACGCGGGCAGAATGGCTGGAAAACCCCGACGCGATTATCCAGCGAATCACGGAAAAGCTGAGTTATCCGCTGTTCATTAAACCGGCAACCACCGGCTCCAGCATCGGAATCGGGCGAGCGGAGGATGAAATCCTGCTGCGGGCGTCCATTGATGTGGCGACTCACTTTGACCAGCGTGTGCTGGTGGAAGGGGCAGTCACGAATTGTGTGGAGATCAACTGCGCCGTGCTGGGGAACAGTCCCGATATTCGGGCTTCTGCACTGGAACAGCCGGTGTCCTGGGAAGCGTTCCTGACCTACGAAGAGAAGTACCTGCGTGGGGGCGAAGGCATGAAGAGCGCCGAACGGTTGATTCCTGCGCCGATCAGCCCGGAACTGACACAGCAGATACAGGACTATGCCCGGCGAGCCTTCCAGGCTATCGAAGGGCGGGGGACGGCGCGTATTGATTTTCTTGTCAGGCCGGATGCGGGCGAGGTTTACCTCAATGAAATGAATACGCTGCCGGGGTCGCTGGCATTTTACCTGTGGCAGGAGGAGAATCTTTCCCCTTCAGCGGTAGTGGATCAACTCGTAAAACTTGCGCAGGATGCCCACATTGAAAAACGGCGCAGCACCTATAATTACCAGACGAATCTGATTGCCCAAACCGCCGCGCGCGGACTGAAGGGGCTTAAGGGGACGAAATCAACTCGCCAGGCTAACTGAAATCCAATATGCGATTAGCCGATTATCACTGTGGCGACTATAATAACCAGAAGATTGGCCGCGCTTATTCTGGAGTAGTAATGTGAAACTGCGCCTGCATTATTGGGGATTGATGATACTCGTTCTGGCGCTGGCAGCGTGCAGCGGTCAGGTGACGCCGCAGGTTGTTACTTTTATACCCTCGGCAACAACCGGGGCAGTTGTGCCGTCTCGCCAGCCAACCAGCACGCCGACACTCACGCCGACTCCGGCAACGCCCGTTGCTCAGGCGCTGCGCAATGATCTGGCTGTGCGTCAGGGGCCAGGATCACAGTATCCTGAAATCGCGGCACTGGGAGCCAGTGAACTGGTTGAAATCACAGGTATCAGCAGCGATGGCAGTTGGTACCGGGTCGTGCTGGCCGATGGCAGTATCGGGTGGTTAGGCGCTTCAACCGCGTTGGTGACGACTTTTGGTAACTTACAGGGTGTCCCGATTGCGCTTGCGCCGACGAATACCCCCACCAACACGGCCACGCTGACCCCCACATCAACGCATACCCCCACGCCGACTCCTACTGATACGCCGACCACAACCCCGACGCATACCCCCACGCTGATGCCGACGCATACGCCCACCCACACGCCGACTATGCCGCCAACGAATACGCCCACCGTTCGCCCTGTGGTCGAACCGCTGCCGATCAGTGCGGGCGTTCCCGTGAATGGTCAGATTGATGACTCAACCCCCGCCATTCAGTACCGTTTCATGGCGCAGGCAGGTGAAACCATCGGGATACGGATGACGCGCACGTCCGGTGACCTGGATTCCTATGTGATTTTGCTCGATGGTCGCACTGGTGAGGCGCTGGCCGAAAACGACGATAATACCCTCGGTACGACTCGCGACTCGTTCCTGCGTGATTTTGTGATTCCGCAGTCTGGTGAATACGTGGTGGTTGCAACCCGCTACCAGCAGGAAATCGGCGTGACATCCGGCGAATTCACCTTGTTATTGGAAGGCACTGGACGTATCCAGGGCACACCGCCGCGTGATCTGGCAGGTGGTATCCCCATCGCCTATGGGCAGGAAGCCACCGGGGAGATCAACGGGGATAATCCAGTAGTGCGCTATAACTTCCGCGCCGAGGCAGGGGATGTAGTCAACATTCACATGGCCGGAACTTCCGGCGATCTTGATCCGTTCCTGGCGCTGCTGGGTCCCGATGGGCAGGAAATTTCCAGCAATGACGATGCCGCGCCCAATATCCGCGATGCCCATATTCTTGATCTGACGCTGCCGGCGTCCGGGCCATATACGATCCTGGCGACTCGTTATCAGCGGGAACAAGGCCTGAGTGAAGGCGGCTTCATCTTGTCAGTGGATGCATCCAATGCGGGGATGCAGCGGCCAGTAGATGGCCCTGCCGGTGAGGTGGTGCGGGCGAACGCGCCGGTTAATGGTACGCTCGATGACAGTCATTTCGTGGCAATCTATACGCTCTCCGGGCAAGCGGACGAAACCTATAACATTGCGATGACCGGCACCAGCGGCGACCTTGACCCGCTGCTCGTTATCCTTGGTCCGGACGGGCGCGAACTCGTGCGGAATGATGACGAAACCACCAACAGCCGGAACTCCTATATCGGCGGGTTGCGACTGCCCCAAACCGGTAACTATACGATTATCGCTACGCGCTTTGAGCAGCGTTCCGGTGTTTCTCAAGGGAACTACCAATTGATTGTGACTGGCGCCAGCCCAAGCGCACCACAGTCGGGCGTCTTTGCCCAACCGATCAACTACAACCAGACCGTCCAGGGGACTGTTTCGAATGTCCTGTACGAGCAAACCTATGTGTTCCGGGGCAACCGGGGCGATACTGTGTCAGTACGGATGTCGGCAGCCTCCGGTGATCTGGATACCCTGGTATTGATTCAGGACGATATGGGTGAGAACCTGGCATACAACGACGATGACCCTAACAGTGGTACATCGGATTCATTTATTCGCCCGCTGCTGCTAACCGAAGATGGCTTCTATACTATTGTCGCCACACGCTACCAGCGCAGCACCGGAGAAAGCGCTGGCGGCTATAATGTGCAGTTAATTCTGGAACGTCCTGCTCAACCGAATGACCCGCCGTCATTTTATGGCTACCTGAACCCGCGCAATAGCGGTACGCTGCAAGGGAATGGTACCAATTTCCTGGGGAACATCCTGGCCGGTGATGGTAGCGATGACACCACGAGCGACATGAAGTACACGGCGATGCTTTCGTTTGATCTGCCACCCCTGGAGCCGGGGAAATCGGTGGGTAATGCTGTGCTTGACCTGGAAGGGTGTGCGGTCTATGGTGCGGGATTTGGCGGGCTGGGTACGATGAGGGTGTATAGTGATTCGTTCAGGGATATTGACAGCGCGTCCATCGATTCTTTCCCAGATGCGGTAGAAATCACAGTCTTGAATAGCTGCCAGATAGTGGATGTGACACCCATGATCGAGCGAGCATACCAGCGGGGCGGCCAGCCGGTGCAGTTCCGCATTGCATTTGATCGGGTTATCACGAACAACCAGGATGACTTTGTTTACTTTACGGACCCGCGTTTGTTAATCCGCCTGCGGTAGTAGGGGCGATCAGCGGGGCAACACTTTTGGGGGGAGACTGCGGTCTCCCCCTGTTCATTTAACTTAATTCTGGCCGACAAAGCGATAGCCAATCCCGTACTCATTTTGAATGTAGGTCGGGTTTTTGGCGTCAGGCTCGATTTTCCGCCGCAGGTGCGAGACATAGATGCGCGGGTAATGGTGTTCACTGGTGTATTCTACGCCCCATACCTGCTCCAGCAACTGCTGAAAGGTCAGCACCTGCCCAGGGTTGCGGATGAAGGTCGCCAGCAGTTTAAACTCGGTTGGTGTCAGGCGGATGTCGCTGCCATCCACATTGACCTTGCGGGCTGGCAGGTCAACGGAGAGATAGGGATCAACGTAGGTAGTCGGTTCATTGGCGTCGTCATCCCATACGCGGGAACGGCGCAGGAGGGCTTTAAGACGAGCATGAAACTCAACATTACGCAGCGGTTTGAGCATGAATTCGTCGGCGCCGATATTCAGCCCCTGAGCGATTTCCTCCTCAGAAACCTCGTGGCCGGTCATCATGAGGATCGGAATGTCCGATAGATCGCGGATTCGCTGGCAGACGGTCATCCCATTCATCAGGGGGAGATCAATATCCAGCACCACCATATCGGGCCGGATGTTGTGGAACAGGCGCAGCCCATCCAGACCGGTGGTTGCTAGGAAAGATTCGTATCCGTTGCGCTGTAAATCAAGCTGCAACAGACGCGCCATTTCTTTATCGTCTTCAATTACTAATATCCGGGTTGGCATCATCCTGCTCACGTGAAGGTGTAAAATTTTTACAAGTTTTTATTATTGTACCATCCCTCATGGTATACGCCTAGCGAAAACAATTGAGGGATACTACCGCGATGTGGTATGCTTGAGCGAGTTTGCAACCGGGAACAGGTGGACAAAAAGAGTGCCCTATCAGTCGGGAGATCAACGTCGTAACAATGCACAGATCGGGGTAGGGCGTTCGGTATGGGCGGGGACTCCGCCTCCAGCGATCCCCGAACGGACTCTGGATGGTATTCCTGGCTGCCTGGCATGGATCGCGCTCTTTTTTTCGATTGCGAGCGCTATCGCCTTCCCGGAGTTTTTGCTGCTCCTGGCGGCGCTGCTCGGCTTCTACTCGACGCTGCGCTTCTTGTTTGCCGGCATTGCTAATGTGCGTGGCCTGCGCCTCATCAACCAATGGGAAGCGGTGGATTGGTATACCCGTTACCAGGAAGATGCCGGGCCGGATGCGCTGGCCTGGGACGATATTCATCACATCGTCATCATCCCCAACTATAAAGAGCCGGTTGAAATTCTGCAAAAAACACTGGATCGGTTGGCGATACAGTACCAGGCAGACCGGCGTATCACGATTATGCTGGCGATGGAAGCGGCGGAAGATGGGTGCGTGGAAAAGGCGAAGCACTTGCAGGCGCTGTACCATGATCGTTTCGCGCATATCCACTTCACCGTACATCCACGCGGTTTGCCCGGCGAAATGCAGTGTAAGTCTGCGAACCAGGCCTGGGCCTGCCGCTGGGCCAAACGCAAACTGGTGGAAGAAAAGGGCTACAATATAGACCATATTGTGGTCACGACGATGGACGCTGATACGCTCTGGCATGAAAACTATTTTTATGCGCTGACCTATCTCTTCGCTACGACCCCGGAACGTTCGCTGCGCTTCTGGCAGGCACCTATCCGCTATCACAGCAATATCTGGGAAATCAACCCCCTGCTGCGTATCGTAAACGCCTATTCCAGCGCGTTTGAACTGGCGTACCTCGCCGCGCCCTGGTGGATTCCGATGCCGATGTCATCCTATTCACTCAGTTTGCGGCTCCTGGATAGCAGCGGCTATTGGGATGGCGATGTGATTGCCGACGAATGGCATATGTTCATCAAAGCCTACTTTGCGCGAGATGGGCAGGTCGTGCTGGATCGCGTGTTTCTGCCGTTTTCTGGGACAGCCACCACCGGGGAAAACCTGTGGGCCGCTATCAGGAACCGCTATTCACAGACATTGCGCCATGCCTGGGGGAGCAAAGAAGTCGGCTATATTGTCGCTAAAATGCTCGAACACCCTGAAATTGAGTTCCATACTTCCTTCAAGCTGCTTTTCCGGGTAGCCCATGACATTCTGCTGGCGGGGGCCGGTTGGGTAATTCTGACATTGGGGGCGCAGCTCCCGATTTTGTTGAATCCGCGCATTGTCCCGCCGATTGACGGCGTGATTCAAGACCCGGCGCTGCTGCTGCAATACCCGACCTTTATTCTCTTATCCGTCGCTGGTTTCTTGGTAGTCGTGCTGGGGATTATTTTCTGGTATCAGGACGTGATTGTGCGCCCGCCGCGCACCCACCCGCAGACCATGCGCGAGCGTTTCCTCACCCTGTTGAGTTTCCCCCTCATGCCGATTCTGACGCTGATCTTTGTTGCGCTGCCAACGCTCCAGGCACAGACCCGGCTATTGGTCGGCATCCCACTGCGCTTCAAAGTCTCGCAAAAAGTGTGATAGTACGGTGGCTACTTATGGTTTGAGCAGATTACCATCTGCTGTGGTCAAAGTGTTTGTCGTCTCAATGATGTATTCGACGAACTTCAACGTCGCCTGGAAGTCTGCCGGGTCGGGGCGCTGCCGGACAGATGTCGCCGGGTCAGGGCGACACGCCCATGCCCGGTCTATCAATCCACCCCAGGCAGGGTCTAAATGCGACTTCGCCCAATCTGCGCCAGCCTGCTTTGAGCCGGGGACACCATTTAACAGGTCATGCAGCATCCGGCAGTAGCTCAGGACGATAAACCCCTGGTAAAAGCGGTTTCGGAAGTGTTCGGAGTCAGTCAGGATTTCCTGCCCCCAGTCGTTGATAACCGCCCGCATCTCAGAGCGCAGGGCTTGAACCGGAATCGGATCAACCAACGTTGATGGCGCGGGGCCTGCCAGCGCGACCCCGCTTTCGCGTACAACCCAACGCACCAGCCCGGTGTTACAGTGATTTGACTGGATCAGACTGCGGTCTCCGTGTTCAAGATACCAGAGGTCTCCGCCGCTGCGCGTGTAGTCACGTAGGATGTCCAGCGGGAAATATGAACCTTCCAGGTGCTTCGCCCACTCGATGTCTATGGCATAAATACGGTCGTGCAGGGCATTCAGTGCAGGAATCGCGTCTTCCGTCAGGTCATCCCGGATAGCTACGACAAAATCCACATCGCTGTGTTCGTCAAAGTCACCCACCGCGAATGACCCCTGCAAATACGCCCCAACAAAATTATCGCCGAGTGCCACCTGAATACCGGCAACCAGTTCGTGGAGGATGGTATTGAGATCGTGATAGGGGGTAGGGGGTGATTCGGATTGGTCGGCCATGTTGATTGTTTCTTTCATGTTGATAAAGGCCGGTGGAAGACAGTCGGTGCGGTTGTTGCAGGGGAGCACACATCGGCACTCCCCTTTACTCAAGAATGGGATTTCTTGCCCGTACCTAGGCCTTCATGCCTTCCTGCACATACACCGGGGTGAGCCAGTCGCGGTATTTGGGAACACGACCGGAAACCACATCAAAGAACATATCCCGCAGTTGAACCGTAATCGGCCCCATTTGGCCGGAGCCAATTGGGCGCGATTCGACCTTCGTGATGGCTGCGACCTGGACGCCTGTGCCGCACATGAATACCTCGTCGGCCAGGTAGACTTCGGTTCGGTCAATATTGCGCTCAACGACCTGGACATCCAGTTCATCCCGCAGAATCTGGATTAACGAACGCCGGACAATACCTTCCAGAACATTCGACTGTACCGGCGGCGTATACACCACGCCATCCCGCACAATCATAATATTGGCGGCGCTCATCTCGGAAACATGGCCGTCCTGGTTCAAAACGATGGCCTCGTCAAATCCGGCCAGCAGTGCATCGCTCTTGATAAGGGCGGAGTTGGCATACGCGCCGGTAATCTTGCCCCGCGCTGGTATTGAATTGTCGTCTATCCGCCGCCAGGCAGAGAAGCACACATGCGCCCCTTCTTCGTTATCCACATAGCGGCCAAAGGGCATGGCGAAGATCGTCATGTCGTTATCCAGGCCGTGCAGTTTGACGCCGATGATTTCTGAGGATTTATAGGCCAGCGGGCGAATGTAACAATTTTCATGGAAGTTTTCAGTCCGCAGCAGATCGAGCAGATTGGCGACGAGTTCATCCACCGTATAAGGCAGGCTGATTCGCAGCAGGCTGGCGGACTGGATGAACCGTTTGAAGTGGTCGAACGGGCGGAAAACGAATAGCTGTTCCTCGTCGGCATTCCAGTAGCCGCGCAGCCCGCCGAATACACCTGTGCCATAGTTAAAGGCATGGTTCATAACGCTGATTTTTGCTTCTTCAATCGGTACGACACGGCCCCCAAAAAACGCAAACCGGGGTTGACTTGTTTGCCCTGCCATCACCATCTCCTTATGCTAAACAATCACTCACGTAACCTGACGCGGAGCAAAACCACCGAGCCAGTGCATAACATCTATCCCCTATGATTATGCCGTGTGTGGGGCGGGCGGTCAATTGGCCGGGTTGTGTAGAATGGCTAAACCAGGCCGCCGCCCAGCGCATACAGGGCGCTCAGGATCAGTTGGCTGCCGGCCAATGCCACGATGACGCCCGTTCGAACTAACGCCGAACGCCGGCTGATATGTTCCGTCCACAACATGACCAGCGGGAACAGGATGAGGCTGTAACGGGCGAGGCTCTGAGTATAGGTTACTTCATCGTAGCTGCCCCATATCCAGTTGATTTTAGTCACGAAAACGAGGATATGGCCGAAGGTGAACGCGATCAGTGGCAGGTTGGCGGGCGTGGCCCGGCGCAGCAGCAGACCGGAGGAGATGAGCATAAAAACCAGTGCCCACATATCGAAATTCCCCAATGCCGCGAGAGGGTCTTCGATAATCCAGCGTAGGTTAATCCACAGGCCATGTAAAGGGTCAACGAAAAACACAAAGGAATAGTCCCGGTAGATGGTGTCCAGTGCGGGGAGTCCCTGGAAAATCCGGAAAGCCTGAAACCCCACGAATGCCGCCAGGACAATCACCAGTCCCCCGCTACCTCGGAACAAACGGAACAACCGTCTATGCCAGATTGTTTCCGTCGCCCAGGCATCCAGGGCGGCCATGAGCATGAGGATACCACCCAGCAGCACACCCTGGGATCGCGCCAGGGTTGCCAATGCCGCCGCCAGGCCTGCCCTCAACCACTGCTGCCGGATTGCGAAGTAAAACATTGCCACTGCCGCCGCCAGGTAAGGCGCTTCAGAGAGCGGCGCATAAAACAGAAATGCGCCCGGCAGCAGCACCATGCCGATCACCACACGCCGTGCGGGACCGCTGTCGCCATAGTACGATTCACAGAACTTCAGCAGCAGCGCGAGCGCGATGCCGAAGGTCAGTGTTTCCATAAACATGGCCGCCAGATCAACCGCGCCGGGGAGCGCCCAATCTGCGAGTTTGATGAGGAGCGGCGTCAGTGGGGCAAAAACCGTCGGGCCGGGGTCGGCCTCGCGGTAGCCGTTTTGCGCCAGGTTAAGGTAATGAATGGCATCCCAGCGGCGCCACACACCGAAAATCGCCCCTTCCAGCGGCGTATCCAGCAAGGGTAACGGTACGGTAGGGTCGCTATGGGGAGCGGCAAACTGGTTGGGCTGAGCGACCAGCAGCCATACAGAAGCCATCCACACCAGCAGAACGAGCCGGTGGACAATGGCTGTTCCGATTCCCCAACGCCAGGCGGCAGACCAGGTGATTTGCATTAGCCCTCAGCGGATTGTGGTATACATTAACTCTACCCTCTTTAAGATAGCTCAACTTTGTTTTCTCGCCACCATAAGAGTTGGACCTTATCTTGACAATTTTTCATCAGTTGCCCTATCCTTCAACTACTGCTCGTGATGAATATCACAAGATGCAGGATGCTCGAGGGAAACTATGCTCATAGCCATTATTGCGCTGGGAACGCGCGGCGATGTCCAACCAGCAATCGCGCTGGGCAAAGGGCTGCGAGCCGCCGGATACCGGGTGCGAATTGTTGCAGGGAAGAATTTCGAGACATTGATTACCGCGCATGGCCTGGAATATGGCCTGGTGCGTACCGATATTCAGGCGCTCCTCAACGGAACAGACGGCCACGAATGGCTGGACAGCGGGCGTAACCCGCTGGTTTACATAAAAACCACAAAACGACTGCTGGCTGAACATGGCTGGGGTATGGTTGTGGATACCTGGACAGCCTGCCAGGACGCGGACGCTATCCTGAGCAGTTTTACATCCGATGTGTTCGCCCGCTCGATTGCTGAAAAACTGCGTGTGCCGCATATTCGTGTCCCGCTGCAACCCTTGAAGCCGAGTCGCTCCGGGGCGAGTACCTCGGCGGTGCCGCTTCCCTACGGCACCAGCATCATAAATCGCATAATGGGACAGTTCGCCGAGTACATGATCTGGACGTTTTTTGGCGAGATGACCAACCAGCTCCGCCGCGATATGCTCAATCTCCCACACCAGACCCTCGCCAGTTACTACACCGACCTGTACCGGGTTCCGATTGTACATGGTTTCAGCTCGCACGTGGTTCCTCGCGCCCCGGAGTGGGATGATAGCATTCATACTGCCGGATATTGGTTTCTTGATGATTCACAGGGCTGGCAACCCCCCGCCGATTTAGCGACCTTTCTGGCAGATGGGCCGCCGCCGGTTTATTTCGGCTTCGGCAGTATGACAAACCGTAACCCGGAACAGCTTACCGGCATCATCCTCAATGCTCTGAGCCAGAGCGGGGAGCGTGGGCTGCTGCTCACCGGTTGGGGCGGCATCTCGCAGCGTGATCTGCCGGATAATGTGTTCCTGATTGACGCTGCGCCGCACGAGTGGCTCTTCCCGCGTATGGCGGCGGTTGTGCATCATGGCGGGGCGGGAACAACCGGAGCAGGACTGCGGGCGGGTGTGCCATCCCTGCTTATTCCGCATTTTGGCGACCAGATGTTCTGGGGTTTCCGGGTAAAGGGGTTAGGCGTGGGGCCAGCGCCGATCATGCGGAAGAAACTCACGGTGGATCGGCTGGCGTCTGCGCTCCACCAGATGGTGACGGATAGTGTCATGCGCGAACAGGCGGCGACATTGGGCGAGGCGATCCGTGCCGAAGATGGCATCGGGCAGGCTGTAGACTACCTCACACCGTATTTGACCAGGAGGGAAAAGTAGACTCACATGCATCTGACACTATTTGCGATTGGATCACGGGGCGATGTGCAGCCGGTTCTGGCGCTCGGTAAGGGTTTGCAGGCCGCTGGCTATGAGGTGACGCTGGCGACACACGGTATCTTTGAGGCGTTTGTGACCCAGCATGGCCTGTCGTTTTTTCCGGTGGAAGGTAACCCACTGGAACTGTTGTCGCAGGAATCCTCACAGGAATGGATCGAAACCGGACGCAATCCTATGGCGATGCTGGTCAAGATGCGCGAGTTAGGAACGCCGATGTTCCAGCGATTGACGAATGATTATCTCGAAGCGGTACGCCACACCGATGCAATTATCACCAGTGGAATTGCGCTGTATGCGTCACTTTCGGTGATTGAAAAGACCGGATTGCCGGCGATGGGCGCGTATGTTCAACCACTGCATCCCACGCGCTATATCGCCAACGCCATGTCCACTCCGCCCCCGGACTGGTTGCCTTTCAAAGGACTCTATAACCGTCTATCCCATGACATTCTGCTTGAAATGAACTGGCGCATCTTCAAAGGGCCTGTCAACGAAATACGCCGGACGTTACTTGATCTGCCTCCCATGACCGAGAGTTTTCGCAGGTCTATTCGTCAGCCTGTCCCCTGTATCTATGGCTTCAGTCCCCACGTGATTCCACAGCCCCCGGACTGGGATGACCACCTGACTGTAACTGGGTACTGGTTTCTGGATGAGCCGGACTGGACGCCGCCGGACGATTTACGAGCATTTCTCGAAGCTGGCGAGCCGCCGGTCTACATCGGTTTTGGCAGTATGGCGAGCCGCCGGGCGGAAGAGACGACTCACATCGCGCTGGAAGCACTCAAACAGAGTGGGCAGCGCGGCCTCCTGGCATCGGGATGGGGTGGCATTACCCAGCGCGACCTGCCGGATGAGGTGTTCCTGATTGACGCCGCGCCACATAGCTGGCTGTTCCCGCGTATGGCGGCAGTGGTACATCATGGTGGGGCAGGGACAACCGGCGCCGGGTTGCGGGCGGGTGTGCCGTCTATCCTTGTGCCGCACTTTGGCGACCAGAATTTCTGGGGGGCAACGGTTAGTAATCTCGAGGTCGGTACAGAGCCAATACCGCGTAAGAGGCTTACTGCTGGCAAGTTAGGGGCAGCTATCCGCCGTGCCGTTACAGATGTGGGCATGAGGCAGCGTGCCGCCATCCTGGGTGAGAGAATTCGCCAGGAAGATGGCGTGGCCGCCGCCGCACGGGCGGTTGAACGGGTGTTCGGGCGTTAGACTCCGGCGCTCATTGTGCGCGAGACACAGTCATAGATGCCGCCGACAAACCCGCTGATGCGGAAGGGTTTCGTGATGTACCCGTCAAAACCAGCGTTTTCGGCTCGGTAGCGATCCGTTTCCATCGCGTGCGCGGTGAGCGCAATAACCGGCGTTTGGGCAGTGTGTGGCATGTTTCGAATCTGTTCGATCATCGCCCAGCCATCAAGATTCGGCATGGATAAGTCGAGGAGAATCAGATTTGGCTTGATTTTTTGGAGCAGTTCCAGACCTTCCTGTCCGTCAAGCGCGGTGTGGACGGTTGCTTGCTGCCAGGTCAGAATAAAGCAGGCCAGTTCCAGGTTGTCCGGGTCATCATCCACTATCAAGACAACCCAATCCTGCACGCCCTGACTCTGTAGCGCTTGAAGCATCTCTTTCGTACTCCGTTTTTCAGCCATCCAGCCTCCGGCATTAGTAACAGTCAACGGGAAAGATAAGACCTTGCTTTGCTGGTCACACCAACGATGAACAGGCGAAAGTCCACTGTTAAATTAAGCATAATGGCGATTAGTCAGAAACGGGTTTTATTTCATGATTTATTCGTTTATTTAGGAAAGCAGCTATACGTATTGATGAATTACGTAGTCTTCGTAAACCGGCGAGGATAAGCCCTGGAACCAACGAGCAGGAAAGTTTGTGGATTGGTCATCCCGCAATATTGGTGTAATTTTTGTGTTGTAATGTAGAGTCGAATGTCATGAGATACTGGTACAAGCGCGTGGAGGAGAACGATGGTTGAGAAAATTCAGAAAACCGATGCGGAGTGGCAGGTACTGCTCAGCCCGCAGCAGTATGCTGTGCTGCGGCAGGCTGGCACGGAACGTCCTTTTACCGGGAAGTATGTGCATACCAAAGACAAAGGAACGTTTCACTGTGCTGCCTGCGGGCAGGCTCTGTTCACGTCAGATACCAAGTTCGATTCGGGTTCAGGCTGGCCGAGCTTCTGGGATGTGATCGAGCAGGGCCATGTTGAACTACATAAAGACACCAAGTTCGGCATGGTGCGGACTGAAGTCGTTTGCAGCCGCTGTGGGTCGCACCTGGGGCATGTATTTGAGGATGGTCCCGCCGATAAAACCGGTCTGCGCTACTGCATCAACTCTCTGTCGCTTGACCTGAAAACCGAGTCAGACGAGTAACATAACAGCTTACCGAGCCAGCACGCGGCGGGTAAAACCCGGTGCTGGTTCGGGAGTAAAATCTCCCCGGAAATCACCTGTACGCCAACGCTTGCCCACCTCTGCCATAGTCACCAGCACGAAGACAGGGTATATTCTGTCTCATAAGGTCCAGGCAGTATTCGTGACTGCCTCCCTGTCGAAAACGATCACTCATCGGGAATAATAACCTTGATTCGACGCCGTTTACCTGACATCCTGATTGCCGCGCTGCTGTTTACCCTGCCGCTGGCCCTGTTCTGGCCGCAGACGGTGGGGGGACGAACCCTGCTGCCCACCGAGAACCTCTTCCAGTACGAGCCATTCGCCACCTACGCGGAAGCCGCCGGTGCCCCGGCTGTACCCCACAATGCGTTACTTTCCGACCTGGTGCTGGAAAACTACCAGTGGAAAACCTTCATCCGGGAGAGCATCGCCCAGGGCGAAATCCCGCTGTGGAATCCGCACCAGTTTGCCGGGATTCCATTCCTGGCCGCTGGACAGCAGTCCACGCTCTATCCCTTGAGCATCATCTATTACGTCCTGCCGCTGACCGCTGCCTATGGCTGGTTTACGGTGGTACAGCTCTGGCTGGCGGGGCTGTTTATGTACCTGTTCCTGCGCGGGCTAAACGCGGGGCGCTTCGGCGGGCTGGTGGCGGGGGTCACGTACCAGTTAAGCGCCTTTTTTGTCATCAGCGCCGTTTTCCCGATGATTATCGGCGCGGCGGCGTGGCTGCCCCTCATTCTGTTGATGGCGGAGTTCATCATCCAGCAGCGGTCCCTGTTTGGTCGTCCTTCGAGCATTCCCTGGGCGGCTATCGGCGCTGGGGCGCTGGGCTGCAACATTCTGGCGGGGCATGTTGAAATCACTTATTACACCCTGCTCATCACTGCGTTTTATGCCGGGCTGCGGTTGGCCCTCACCCGCCGTTCGCTCGTGAATCTCTGGCGACACATCGTCCAGCGTGGGGCATGGCTGGCCGTGATGGTCGCGCTTGGCCTGGGGATTGGCGCGGTGCAGTTCATCCCCCTGTTTGAACTGGTGAGCGTCAATTTTCGCTCGGATTCGGCCACGTATGAGCAGGTCATCAGTTGGGCGCACCCGCCCCGTGATGTCGTGCAGTTCGCCATGCCGAATTTTTATGGCAGTCCGGCGCAGCACACCTATTTTGATGTGTTTACGGGCGAAACTGCCCCGGTGACGGTCAATGCCGCCGGGAACGCGATTAACAATACCGATTGGGGCATCAAGAATTACGTTGAAGGGGCGCTTTACCTGGGGATTCTGCCGCTGGCGTTGGCGCTGTTTGCAGTAGTAGTAGCAATGGTGCGCGGGCGAGGCGTGCCTCGCCCCTACGGGGAGGGCGAGGAAATTGCCGTAAACGAAACGGTAGCGGCGCACGGCGGCGCGCCCTTACGGGAATATAATCCTCCCTACCGCCTGATCTTCGCGCTGCTAACCCTGCTCGGCCTGACGTTCATGTTCGGGCTTCCGACCTATCGCCTGCTGTACATGCTGCCGGGGATCAGCCAACTGCATTCCCCGTTCCGCTGGATTTTCGCAGTGACGCTGGGCGTGGCGGTTCTGGCCGGGTTCGGCGCGGATGTGCTGACTAACGCTGATAAATCATGCCGGAAATGGGCGGGACGGTTCGGGTATGCGCTGGTCGGTGGCGGGGTGGTCGTGCTGGGCGGGCTGCTCCTCAGCCGGGTTTTCTACGTGCAGGTCGAGCCGCTGATCGAGCGCATTTTTACCGGGATGGCGAAAGCGCCGGATGCCTTCTCCGATGCCCGCACGTTTTACAGCTACCAGTTCACCAACGTGCTGACCTTCGGCGTGATGCTGGTCGGCGCGGGCGTGGTGTTTTTGTGGAAGAATAGAACCCTCACCCCCGATGTATCCGTAGGGCCGCACGGCGGTGCGCCCGTACCCATAACGCCACGTTTCCCGTTGTGGCAGGTATTTGCCGTCGGATTGATCGCCGCTGACCTGATGATCGCCTCGTGGGGGTTCAATCCGGCGTCCGACCCGGCTCTACTGGACTATACACCCCCGGCGATTGAGTGGCTTCTGCAACAAGAGGGCGACTGGCGCTATACGACGCTGGATGACCCGAATCCGCCCCATCGGCCAATCATGAACGCCAATATGGGCTGGCGCTACGGCCTGGACGACATTCGTGGCTACGAGAGCATCATCCCCAAACAGTATGTTGACTTTATGAGCCAGCTTGCCCCGCAGACGCAGTTGGAATACAACCGCATCGCGCCGCTCTACACCGATTACGATGATGGCTTCGACTATGTGGACGCGCTCAACTCGCCGCTGCTCGGCGCTCTGAATGTGCGCTATGTCATCACGCACCGCTCGGTCACGCTGCCGGAAGAACTCACGACCAGCATTGACCCGCGTCGTATTCCCCCGTCCTGGCGGCTGGCGTACGAAGATGACGCCGTGCGCATCTGGGAACATGGCTACCTGCCCCGCGCTGTAGTGGTGTGGGAACACGGGGGTGGGAAACCGGATATTACCGGGAATAACTGGGGAATTGAATTCAATGTCACCATCGAACACGACACCGGGCGCGAGAAAGTGCTGCACGCCAACCTGTATGCTGATGTGGAATCCTGGTTGGTCGTGAGCGAGTCATACTTCCCCGGCTGGCGGGCGTATGTGCGGCCACGCGGCGGCGGCGATGATACCGAGAAACCGCTGCCGGTGGAACTCGTCAGCGGCAATTTCCAGGGCGTGAATCTTTCCCCAGCGGTGCTGGAGGAAACCTTCGCCGGAATCTATGATACGCTGCCCGATACACAGCGTCGTGCCCTGGATGACCGTCAGGTGACAGTCCGTATGGTGTACAGCCCGGCCAGTTTCCAGGTGGGATTGTTTGGCTCGGTTATCAGTGGGGCGTTGGCGGTATTTGGTGTGGGGGTGTGGCTTTGGCGGCTGCTCTTTGGGACGGCGGCTGACGCGGCCAGCGGCGTCTCGCGGGTCGCCCGGAACAGTGTCGCGCCAATCATCCTCAACCTGTTCAACCGGGGCATTGACTTCGCCTTCGCCTTCATCATGCTGCGTATCCTGGGGCCGGAGGGCGCGGGTATCTACTTTTACGCCGGGATCGTGTTTATCTGGTTCGATATTTTCACAAACTTCGGCCTGAACCTGTTCCTCACGCGGGAAGTCGCCCGTGACCGGAGCCACGCCGGGCGCTACTTCTTCAATACGAGTGCGTTACGGCTGCTGCTGGTACTGGCGGGTGTGCCGCTGCTGCTCGGCTTCCTATTCCTGCGGCAGGCGACGGTTGAGCCGCCACTGACGCAGGAGGCGCTTTTCGCCATTGGTCTGCTGTATATCGGCTTGCTTCCCAACAGCCTCAGTACAGGGATGACCGCGCTTTTCTACGCCTTCGAACAGGCCGAATACCCGGCGGCGGTGGCGACGGTGGCGACTATCAATAAGGCTGTGTTGGGGCTGGTTGCGCTGCTGATGGGCTTCGGTGTGGTTGGGCTGGCGGGCGTGAGCATCATCACAAATATCCTGACGCTGGCGATTCTCATTTATGGCGGACGCAAGCTGATTGGGTGGGGCAGAGCGACCCCACCCCCTACCCCCCTCCCCGCAACGCAAGGAGGGGGAACCACCCGGCTTGACCGCAAGCTGCTGCGCGGCATGGTGGGCGAAGGCTGGCCGCTGATGCTCAACCACTTCCTGGCGACTATCTTCTTCCAGATTGACGTGGTGATTATCCAGGGGATACACGGTGATAACATGGTCGGGCAGTACAGCGTGGCCTATAAGTGGATTTCGGCGCTGAATATCATCCCATCCTTTTTCACCCAGGCAATGCTGCCAATCATGTCCCGGCAGGCACACGAGGACAAAGACGCGCTGCGCCGGAATTATATTCTGGCGATTAAGCTGCTGGTCAGCGTTGCCGTGCCGGTGGCGATTGTCTTCACGGCGCTGGCTTATGTGTTGACTGGCCTGCTCGGCGGTGCGGAGTTCCTGCCGGACGGGGCAATTGCCACCCAGTTGATGATCTGGAGTATCCCGATTGGTTGGATGAACAGCCTTACACAGTATGTCTTGATCGCGCTCGACCTCCAGCGACGTATCACGCGGGCATTTGTGATCGCAGTGACGTTTAACATCGTGGGCAACCTGATCTTTATCCCGCAATACGGCTATCAGGCGGCGGCGATTATCACGATTTTCTCGGAAGCGATTCTGCTGCTGCCGTTTGCGCTGCTGCTGCACGGGGCGTTGGGGCGGTTGCCCTGGGCCGGGATGCTGTGGCGCGAGGCCGTCGCCGGGTCAGTGATGGTAGCGGTTCTGGTGATTGGCTGGCCTATTCAACCGTTTCTGGCCCTGGTGGTGGCGGGTGTCGCCTATGCCGGGGCACTGCTGGGGCTGCGACCCTTCAGCGCGGACGAATTGGGGCGGCTGGGGCCGCTGCTGCCCGGCAGGTTGCGCCGGTTGATTCCGGTGGGGCGGTAGTTGGTTGATAGTGGGCGATTATCGGCAGGGCATAATAATGCGGTTTAATAATTTTCAGGGGGCAACAGCAGTATGACGGTATCATTATGGCAGGCGAATGGTGACCAGCCGGTGCGTGAAGTGGATTTCCTGGTGGTGGGCGCTGGGCTGGTGGGGTGTGCGGCGGCGTACTTCGCGGCGCAGGCCGGGCGACAGGTGACGATTACCGAGGCGCGGGACGTGGCGTTGGGGGCAAGCAGTCGCAACGCCGGGTTCATGATTACCGGGCTTGACACGTATTACCACCACGCCGCCGCCCGCTATGGTCTGCCGGTGGTACGAGAAATGTGGGCGCTCTCGCAAAAGACGCACAGTTACTTGCACGAATTCGCCCGCAAGGGGAACGTCAAACTTGATAAATGTGGTTCGCTCCTGCTGGCCGAATCGCCCGAAGAAGCGAAGGAACTTGAACTGGCGGCGCGGGCGCTCCAGGCGGACGGCATTGACGTGGAGTTCCACAGCAGCGATCCGCTGAAGCGCGGTTATTACGCGGCAGTCGGCCAGCCCTGGGATGCAGCGGTACAGCCCTACGAAATGGTGCAAACGATCTTCCGCGAAAGCGGCGCGGAACTGGTCAGCAATAACGAAATGTATGCCTTTGAGCAGGGTGCCAACGGGATTGTCACAGTGTATACCCGCCAGATCGTGTTCCAGGCACGGGCGGTCATGCTGTGTACCAACGCCTATTCTCCCCAGGTTGACCCGTACTTTGTCGGCAAAGTGATCCCAACGCGGGCGCAGTGTATCGCCACTGCTCCGCTAAAGAACGGCCCGGTGCTCAACACCTGCGGTTACAGCGATTATGGCTATATGTACTACCGGGACACGTTTGATGGGCGACTGCTCATCGGCGGCGGGCGCAAGCAGAACAAGCCGCTGGAAAATGACACCACCGATGACCGCATCACCGACCCGGTACAGCGTGTACTGGAAAACTACCTGCGCGAGAAGTTTCCGGATGTAGACGCCCCGGTAGAGCGCCGATGGGCGGGGATTATGGGCTTCAGTGCCGATGGATTGCCGCTAGTGGGCACACTGCCGAGCCAGTCACAGGTGGGCTTTGCGGTGGGCTTTCACGGTCACGGTCTGGCAATGGGCGTGGGGACGGCGGAACGTGCAGTGGATATGTTGCTAAACGGCGCAAACCCCGGCGCGGTGGCCGCCCGGCGGATGGAGTGAGAGACTTCGCGTCTTTCGTAAATTTTCGTTGCCCGGATACAGTGGTGGTGTCATAATCCCGACTTTTACTTTTCATTACATACTTGAACATGTATCTTTAGTTCTTGTGTGTTAATCAACGAGATCAGTCGAAATGGATTGTGTGCCCGTAAGTCAGATGGCGAACTCGTTATCGGCTGGGATGCTATTGAGCAAATTTCTTTTAGCGGTGGTCGGCCTGAATTTCTGCCCTGCACAGGGGTGAAAGTCTTCAAACAACGTCGAGTCTTGGAGAGAGATTTTTTATGCGGGTTCTAATTGCCATTCACGGATTCCTTCCGACCCACCGTGCAGGTGCCGAAAGAGCGGCAGAACGTATTGCCAAATACCTGATCTCCATCAATTATGAAGTTGAGGTATTCGCGCTTGAGCGTTACGATAGCCCTGATGTGCGCATTGAAACAGATACTTATCAATCTGTTATATGCCACCGATTGCACTACGATATCAGCAATTCTGGCTTTATGGATTCGGTGCGATTCGAAAATCAGGATGTTGCTCAAAACTTGCGCGAGGTTCTCCTTCATGGAAATTTCGACCTCATGCATATTGTCAGTGGCTATTTACTCGGCGGTCAGGTCATTGATATTGCCCATGAGTTAGGCGTGCCAGTTGCGATTACATTGACAGAATACTGGTTCATGTGTGGGCGCTTAAACCTGCTACAGGAAGATGGTACGCTGTGTACTGGCCCGGAAACGCACCAAAAATGTGCGGTTTGCAGCTTAGAAGAGAAACGTCGTTACAAGTTGCCGAAGCATTATCTTCCCAATGTAATGAATACCGTATGGGCTGTTATACAGAATACGCCTCTTATTCAGAAGGAATTGGCATTGGTCGCCAGGCGGCAGACTGTTTTACGGAGTGCCTTGAGCCGGGCCGACCTTGTCATTAGTCCTTCCAATTTTCTCATTAGCAAGTTCCGCGAATTTGGGTTTGATACCGATAACTGGGTCATGATCCGGCATGGCATTGATCATCAGCTCCAGCCTGCTTTGGCGGATGAGTCATCGCAGACGCTGCGTGTTGGCTATATCGGGCAATTGAAACCCCATAAAGGACTTGATCTGCTGGTTGATGCCGTTATAGATCTACTCGGTGAGAATAGGAACTTGAGTCTGGATATATGGGGAATTCAGACTCCGGGCGCATATCTTGACCAGCTAGAAGCAAAATCCAACCCATTTTCAGGCATCCGTTGGCGGGGTGGATTTCAGGGCGACGAATTGGCGCAAGTATTCAGCACACTGGATGTGGTCGTTATCCCATCACGCTGGTACGAGAACTGCCCAACAGTTATTCTGGAAGCTTATAGAATGCGGACACCTGTCATTGCAACCCGTCTAGGGGGAATGATCGAACTGGTTGGACAGGATAAAGGCGGGTTGTCTTTCGAACTGAATAACGCTCACGATCTGGCCGGGCAAATTCGCCGGTTGCTGGATGACCCCAAGCTGCTTCCACATCTTAAACAGAATATTCCTTACGTCAAAACCGGGACTGAAGAGATTGCCGAGATAGTGAGTCAGTATCAAAAGCTAGTCGCTGTTTCTTAGATAGTGGGTTTTCACGCTCACAGGCTGGCGATGTGCCGGTTATGTCGGGGTAGATGTCCGTAATGGGGTAGGGCGATCAATATTTCTGCTCACTTCCCAACAGATACCACCTGTGTTAAACTCTGTTTCATCCTCCAATCCCGCCGCGTGGCGGGCGAGTGCGTGGAAAGCTGGTGACTTCTCATGACCATCATCGTACAGCAGTAACGGTGTTCTCCGAACGGTCTGGCCGGGGGCAGCGGGGCGTTTAGCGTCGTGTCCGCCGTTGTTTGGCGTCCCCCGTACCAGAGACAGATTCCCCGTTGAACTGCTGTATGAATTGCATACCATGAGAGGTACACTGTGAAAACGCACCGTTTTTCCGGGTTGTGGCGTCACCCGGATTTCATGAAACTCTGGATCGGCCAGACCATCTCCGAATTTGGATCGCGCATCTCCCGTGAAGGCATTCCTCTCACGGCGGTACTCATGCTGGCAGCCACTCCGGAGCAGATGAGCTGGTTGGTGGCCTGTGCTTCCGCACCAGTACTCCTGCTCGGCTTGTTCGCGGGGGTGTGGGTAGATCGCCTGCCGCGCCGCCCGGTCATGATTGCTGCTGATCTGGGTAGGCTCCTGCTCCTGCTGACAATTCCTTTCGCCGCGCTGACTGGCACACTCACATTAACCCTGCTGCTCGTCGTCACCGTTGGGATGAGTATTTTGTCGTTGTTCTTCGGGCTGGCATACCGTGCCGCACTGCCAGGACTGGTCGAACGCCAGCACGTGCTGGAAGCCAACACCAAACTGTCAACGACTGATTCGCTGGCGGAAATCGGCGGCCCAGCGGTAGCGGGACTGTTGATTCAGGTCATAACCGCGCCGCTGGCAGTCTTTTTCGATGCCTTCTCATTCCTGTTCTCGGCGGTCAGCGTGGCGGTTATCCGCAAGCCTGAAAACCGCGCCGTCTTTGCCGAACGCGGGACGATGTGGCGCGACATCCGCGCCGGATTGGATGTGATCGCCGGGCATCCGATTTTGCGGACGATGGGAATCGGCGTGCTGTTGAGGAGCTTCTTTGGCAGCTTCTTCGGTGTGCTGTACGCGCTCTATGCGGTGCGTAACCTGGGACTCTCCCCGGCGCTGCTCGGTATCGTCGTTGCCTCTGGGGGTATTGGTGCGTTGATGGGTACTTTGTTGGCGGAGTACGTACCGCGCCGCTTCGGGCTGGGGCGGACATTGATTGGTGCGCTGCTGGTGGGTAGTGTAACGAACCTGCTGATTCCGCTGGCGGGCGGTGCGCCCCTGGTCGCCGCTGGGATACTGATTATCGGACAGATTATCAATGATGGCGCGATGGCACTCTACCAGATCAACGAACTGACATTTCTTCAGGTGAGTGTGCCGGATCATATGCTGGGGCGGGCGAACGCGACCATTGGTTTTGGCGCGGAGGGCATCGCCCCGATTGGCGCACTGGTCGGCGGGTTACTGGCGGGCATGATCGGGACGCGCGAGACGCTGTGGGTCGCGGTGCTGGGCGGCCTGTTCACGGCGATCTGGATGGCCGTTTCACCGCTGCGGGCGCTGCGGCGCTATCCAACCCAGTTGGAGGGAGTTGAAGTGATCGGGTAAACAGACTGGTATGGGGAGTGGATCATGCACTCCCCAGATTACCTTATTGCAGCCGAGGAATAGCGGCAACCGGCTTTTCCCGCAGGATGCCACGTGCCGGCAGCCAGGCCGCCAGTGATGCAATCATAGGCGCAACAATTACGCCAACGAATCCCATAACCGCCGCAGGCTGTACCGAAGCCAGTGCCGCTGCCCACAGGTTCTGTGAAACGCCGATGCTGTTTAGTCCGTAGGTCATCACAATAATTACCAGGACGCCTATCCCGGCCAGGAACCCGACCACGCCGCCAACGATGCCCAGAAGTGCGGCCTCACTAATGATGAGATTGCGCATCTGGGTGCGGGTCGTACCGACGGCGCGCAGCAAGCCGAACTCGTGACGCCGTTCATCCATACTCATCATCATGGTGTTGACGACACCGAAAGCCGCTGCGAAGGTCGCTAACAGGAGCATGGCGTTGAGTGAAACATTGACGATGTCGAGCGAATCTTCCAGCACGACCATGAACCCGGTAATCTGTACGGTGTGCAGTGTCGGGTACGTTGTTACCAGAGCATCGAGTGCAGCCTGAAATGTAACAGGGTCAGTGTCGGCATACGGGACGACCAGCACCAGCGCCGGGTTCATATCGGTGATCTGGTCGCGCACGGTGTCACTGATAATGGATGCCCCGGCGACACCTGATCCGATCCCCGCAATTGTGCATTCCAGCGGGCCATCACGCCCGGTCACGCTGATCGTGTCGCCCAGCCCGGCATTATGCCGCGCTGCGACTGCCGGGACGACCAGCACCCCACACCCGGCCTCCATGATCGGCAAGGCGAAATCCCAATCCCCCTCGGTAAAGGTGAACATGGATTGGGTATTGCGTGCCAGTGTTGGGTCTAGCATATAGGAGAAGTAGGCGTCGCCCAGGAATGATATTTCCGGCACGACGACGAAGTAGCTGGAGACGGTATAGGCGCTGCTCTCAACTGTATCCAGGATGGCCTGAAGTTCTTCCTCGGTCAACAGGATCGAATCCAGATCAAGTGCGATTGTTGCGCCCCATCCGTTCAGAATATCCACCCGCGTGATGAACAACGCATTTTGCTCTTCGGCGGGTTTCATGGATGAGCCAATGCCGTATAGCAAGAAGAATTTCAGGAAACCTGTCAGCCCGATGAGTACCAATAGTGCGAACGCCAGTGTGAATACTGTGAGTGAGGTTCTGCCACGTGCGCGCTGGACGTTATCGGTTACCAGTCGCCCAATCGTGCCGGGCATCAGCCGTTTGCCAAGCCGGGCTGCCAGGCTGATGAGGGCGGGGAGGACAAGGCCGACACCAGCCAGCCACAACCCGATAAAGAGCAGCGTCAGGGTAAAGTCAAGCGGGTAAGTAACCCATTCCCCAGGCGGTGCGGCGATGACGTAGGCCAGCAGGGCGGTCAGCAGCAGCGCCCCCAGTGCCGTTTTCCAGCGTGAGATGCCTTCAACCCCGGCGGCTTCCGGCTTGCGCAGCGCGTCCAGCGGCGCGACACGGGCGGCGCGGCGGGCGGGGATCAGTACCGAGAACAGCGTAATAGTCAACCCCATGACGGCGGCAAATACCACCACAGGCAGAGTAGGCGCAGCGTCGCCAAAAGCAAGCATTTCCCCGGCAATCTGTTTGATAAAGGCGACCATCACCTGTCCCAGTACGCCACTCAATACGACACCGAGGACGACGCCGATCACCGCTAGCAGGGCGGCTTCAGCCAGGATTACACGCATCACCTGCCCCTGTGTCATGCCCAGGGCGCGCAGCCCGCCGATCTGCTGGCGGCGCTGGGTAATCGCCATGCCGAAGGTGTTAAAAATCAGAAAGCCCCCGGCCATCATGACGGCGATGCCGATGAACAGCATGGCCGGGTCCAACATGCTGATCAACCCTTCCATCAAAACACGCAGTTCGTCCGATTTAAGAACCCCTTCACGCACCGACTCGATGATAATGCTGCCCGCAATCGTGACCGATACGCCGAGGATCACCGCCAGCACGCTCAGGAGCGAACGCACCCGGTGGGCGTTCAGGTTGTGCCAGGCCAGACCATAAATAGATCGCATTCCACACCCCCTAGAGTTCCAGGTCAGCCATGACGGCGGCGACGGTCTGCGTGCGGGTCTTGCCATCAGTCTTGTTCATATCAAGCGTGTTGACAATACTGCCGTCCTTGAGGAACACGACACGGTCAGCGGTTGCTGCGGCATGATGGTCGTGCGTCACCATGATGATTGTCTGGTCATGGTCGTCGCAGGCGCGGCGCAGCAGATCCAGCACCGCCTGCCCGGATTGGCTGTCCAGGTTGCCGGTGGGTTCGTCGGCCAGCACGATTTTGGGCTGTGTGACCAGTGCCCGCGCAATGGCGACGCGCTGCTGCTGTCCACCGGAAAGCTGGTGTGGTTTGTGGTCGTGGCGATCTCCCAGGCCGATAAGTGCCAGCAAACCGGAAACGTGCTCCGGTTCGGGGCGTTTACCATCAATCACCAGAGGCAGTGCCACGTTTTCTGCGGCAGTCAGGGTAGGGAGCAGGTTGAAGAACTGGAAGATAAAACCAATCTGGCGGCGGCGGATCAGGGTGAGCTGGTCATCGGACATGCCCCGGTAACGTCGGCCATCCAGCAGCACATCGCCGCTGGTCGGATTATCCAATCCGCCGAGCAGGTGCAGCAAGGTGGATTTACCCGACCCGGACGGTCCCATGATAGCAACAAACTCGCCTGCCTCGATGTGAAAATCCACGCCTCGCAGAGCGTCCACCGTGACAGTGCCCATGTGGTACTGCTTGCTCAACTTCTCAGCTTGTAAAACAGCGGTCATTATCATCCCCCCGATGGTTTCCGCCTATACGATTCATAGTTTCATTATAGGCCAAAGGATGACTTGGCGGGCGGAGAACGCCTCACTATTGGGGGGGGGACAAAAAACGCCCGGCGGTGATGCCGAGCGTTGATGTGTATTGCTGCGTGCCTGGAGGGATTCGAACCCCCGGCCCTTTGCTCCGTAGGCAAATGCTCTATCCGCTGAGCTACAGGCACTGGTTGATGCCTGTATGGTAGCACAGGGCGGGGGACTGGTCAAGAGAGTTTTTACGGCGCGTCCGTCGCTTCCGCTGTGGCTTCCGCCGTGACTTCACCCTCTGGCGTGGGCGTTACCAGTGCGTCAGCGGTGGCCGTCATACTATCCAGGAACTGACCGATTTCCACTGTCGCTGTTGCCGTCTGGTCAACCTCGCTGACCGGATTGGGTGTGCGCGTCGCTGTCACTGTAGGCGTGGGCGAGGCGACATACGGTGGCTGCTCAACCAGGCTGGTTAGTCCGCTCAC
>JACKCG010000005.1 GCA_020634135.1 Anaerolineaceae bacterium
TTTGCTTGTCCCGATGCTCGCGGCTGGCGCGATGGCCTTCAGCAGTGTATTTGTCGTCAGTAACAGTCTGCGGCTGCGGGGAAAGTTGCTCGATGGTAACCAACCGAGAGTAAAGAAAGACCGAACTCTCAGAGCAGTTAAATCGGGCCTGGGCGACTGATTAACCAGCATACGATGGAAAGAAACCTATGGGGCGAAAAATTCGCCCCATTTCATTTTCATGACAGGCTTGGCGATTGCTTATACTGCACCTTCAAGGCAGCAATTTGGGTTCCGCATAGTCAAGCGCAGCTTAGAAGATTACTTCGCCTCAACAGGTTCTCTCAGCCACCGGTCTTAAGGACTGGTCTCGTCCAATTCTTGCGTACCCCTTGACTCAAAAGAACAAAAGTTCTATCCTTGATACAACGTGAGGGAGAATTCAAGGGGTGCAAGTATGAGCGAAGTCCGTGTTCTTGTTGGCACACGCAAAGGCGCATTCGTTCTGCGTTCGGACGAGCAGCGCAAAGACTGGGCGGTGGAGGGGCCGCACTTTCCCGGATGGGAGATTTATCACATCACCGGGACGCCAGCCGACCCCGCACGGTTGTACGCATCGCAATCCAGCGGCTGGTTTGGGCAGGTCATTCAGCGTTCCGATGACGCCGGGAAAACATGGGAACCTGTCAGTAATGAATTTCCTTATGAGGGCACGCCCGGAACTCACCAATGGTATGACGGCACACAGCATCCATGGGAGTTCAAGCGCGTCTGGCATCTGGAACCCTCGCCAACCAATCCGGACTCGGTTTATGCCGGCGTTGAGGATGCCGCGCTGTTTCATACGAACGACGGCGGGAAAACATGGCGGGAACTACCCGGCCTGCGGAGCGCGAAGGGCAACCTGTGGCAGCCCGGCGCTGGTGGCATGTGCCTGCATACCATCATCTTAAGCCCTGATGATCCCAACCGGATCTTCGTGGCGATTTCCGCCGCAGGCGCCTTCCGGACTGATGATGGCGGCGCAACCTGGCGGCCCATCAATCAGGGGCTGAAGTCAGAGTTTGAACTCCCGGACGCTACCGCCGAAGTTGGACACTGTGTGCATAGCATCGCCATGCATCCTTCACGGCCTAACACCCTGTTCATGCAAAAACACTGGGACGTGATGCGTTCGGACAATAGCGGGGACTTGTGGCGAGAAGTGAGTGGCAACCTGCCCAGCGATTTTGGTTTTCCAATCGCAGTTCACACACATGAACCGGAGACGATTTATGTCGTGCCAATCACGAGTGATTCCCATCATTTTCCGCCTGACGGCAAACTGCGTGTCTACCGCAGCCGGTCGGGAGGAAGCGAATGGGAGGCGCTGACTAAGGGGCTACCGCAAAGTCACTGCTATGTAAATGTATTGCGCAACGCGCTGGCGGTTGACACGCTGGACTCCTGTGGCGTCTATTTTGGCACTACTGGTGGACAAGTCTATGCATCCGCCGATTCAGGCGATAACTGGATACCAATTGTCCATGATCTCCCGCCTGTACTCTCAGTTGAAGTGCAAATTCTGCCATGATTCAGGTGACTCTGCCTACACACCTACGGACGCTGGCTCAGGTGACCGGCCCGGTTGCTCTGCTGGTTGAGGAACCGGTGACACAGCGTGCCATCCTGGATGCATTGGAGGCAGCCTATCCTATGCTGCGTGGCACTATCCGGGATACGGTGACCAAAGAGCGCCGGCCTTTCATCCGCTATTTTGCCTGCGGAGAAGACCTTTCTCACGAGCCAGCGGATGCAACTGTGCCCGTTGAAGTTGCCGAGGGGAAACAACCGTTTCGCATTATCGGCGCGCTGGCGGGCGGGTGAGGTTGGCTTTTCGCAGAGCATTGTGTCTGAAGTAGCTCATTGGTAATGTATTTCGTTCACGAAGCCGGGTAGCTTTTCATCGAGTCTTACCCGGCTTTGCTGTGTCCGGCCTTCCTCTGCATTTATAGGCTCTCATCCTGAAAAACCATCACTTGCAGACTGCATTAAAACGGGGCAAACTCATCCCTGAATTTATGCGTTCTGGAGAAACCTCGTGAACAAGCTCATCATCACTGCGGCCCTGACGGGCGCAGCTACCGTCCCTTCTCAATCGAAATACATCCCGATTACACCAGAAGAAATCGCCAATGATGCAGTTGCCTGTGTGGAGGCCGGCGCGGCGGTTGTCCACATCCATGCCCGCGACCCACACAACGGGATGCCCACCGGAGACATGGAAATCTTTGGAGAAATCCTCACCCGGATTAAGGAACGCTCGAATGTGGTCATCTGTACCACCACCGGGGGCGGCTTCCAGATGACGCCTGAACAGCGGGTACGGGTTGTCCCGACATGGAAACCGGAACTGGCGACCTGCAACATGGGTTCGATCAACTTCGCCCTGTACCAGGCGATGCGCCACCTGAAATCGGAGGATTACCGTTTTGACTGGGAAGAGGAGTATCTCAGAAACTCCGAGGACTATATTTTCAAGAATACGTTCAGAGGGATTCGCACCTACCTGGACTTCATGAACGCCGCCGGGACACGCCCGGAATTTGAACTGTATGATGTCGGCCACATCTATAACATGGCGCACCTGATCGAAGCCGGTGTTATCCAGACCCCCATCTGGTTACAGTTCGTGCTGGGGGTGCTGGGGGGTATTCAGGCTACGATCCCCGACCTGGTGACGATGGTCACGACAGCAGACCGGGTGATCGGGCGTGAGAATTATAACTGGTCGGTGATTGGCGTGGGCTACCCGAAGGAGTTTGAACTGGCGACAGCGGCTATGTTCATGGGGGGGCATGTGCGGGTCGGGCTGGAAGATAACCTGTTGGTGAAACGTAAAACGCTGGCGACAAACCAGCAGTTGGTAGAACGGATGCGGCGGATTGCTGAGGAATTTGAGCGGGAAATCGCCGGGCCGGATGATGTGCGCCAGTTCTTAAACCTCAAGGGCATTGAGAACGTCGGCTACTGATCGGGAAGGCAGACTCCGGGCGACAACTGACGGGGATTGCAGCAAAATAAATGCTGCTGCAATTGCTGCGATTGCCGCAATCCTCCCGTGAGTGGTGGTGTTTTTGTGCTGCAAAATGCGCGTGGTTGCTGCAAAACAGCGCTGAGTCCTGGGTATTGAGGCGAAAGTGGAAAGACTGTACTGAGTCTTGAGTGCTGGGCATGGGTCGAAGGCAGTTGAAAGTGCCGAGTCGTTAGTCGAAAGTGGAAAGGGACTTACACCATTACAATAACATAGTTGCGGGAAAAAAGGGTGTATTTTTGTTAGAACATTTGTTCAGTAATTACTTCCGGCTATTGGCCTCTAGCCGCTGGTCACTGGCAGGCCAAGTCCGGCAGTCAGACCGCGCAGGGCCGCCATGCTTTCCCCAAATGGGCGAAACAGCCCGACCAGCGGATTAAGAGTTCAGAAGTCGTGTTTGGAGTCGGGGCAAGAATCTTACTTCTGCCGCAGCACGAACACGCCCCAACCGAGGTAATCCCGCCCGTATTCCAGGTAAGCGCGGCGATTCTTCGCCAGCCAGGTGCGGAGTTCAGGCGCGTCGGGGTCGTCCGGGTTAGCCCGCAGCCAGTCGCTCAGCGTGAACCACTGCGACGCCTCGTAGCGATCCCAACTGTTCTGGTCGGCCAGCACCATTTCCAGCAGTTCAAACCCGGCAGACTCCATCCGGTCAAGCGTCCCGGCCAGCGAGGTGTAGTCGTCCGGTTTTACACCCCAGGCGGCATAGGCGGCTTCCGGCGGCGAGCTGATGAAATACGGTTCGCCCACCAGCAGCAGACTGTTTTCATCCTTGAGCATCGGTTTCATCAGTTTGAGCGTGCCGGTCAGCCCGTCGCCAATCCAGGTCGCGCCGATACAGCTGACAATGTTGAACGGCTGCGGCGGCTGGTAGGCGGCGGCATCCGCCTGGACGAACTTCACCTGTGTGCCAACGCCGAGTTCGTCGGCGCGGTCACGGGCGGCGTTGATAAAGACCGAACTGATGTCCACCCCAATCGCGGCGATGCCGAACCGCTGCGCCCAGAGCGAGAGCATCTCCCCTTTGCCGCAGCACAGGTCAAGCTGGCTGAGGCCGGGGCGCAGACGGCAAACCTCGCCCAGCAGCATCAACTTCTCTTCGGTGAATGGATTCAGAATCCGGTGGTTGGCCTCGGCCAATTCATGAAAACGCAGCGACATCGCGCACCATTCCTTTCCTCTATGCTTACAGGGTCTAGCTTACCTTACATCATCACCTTGCCGCCATCCACGTTGATGGCCTGCCCCGTCAGGTAGCGCGCGCCATCCGAACACAGGAACAGCACCAGCCCGACGACATCTTCGGGGATGCCCAGGCGTCCCTGGGGAATATCCGCCAGCCATTTCGCCATCTGTTCCTTGTTTTCGCGCAGGTGCGCCGTCATTTCGGTTTCGATCACACCCGGACACACGGTATTCACCCGGATGTTGTAGGCGGCAAACTCACGGGCGCATTCCCGCGTGAAGCCAATCAGCCCGGCTTTACTGGCGACATACCCGGAGCGCAGCGCAATCGGGATGTTATGCCCGGCAATCGAGCCGATATTGACGATCACACCGCCCCCCGCCGCCTTCATGATGCGCCCGGCGGCCTGACTGATATAGAATACAGCACTCAGATTAACGTCCAGCGCCCGTTGCCAGTCCTGGATAGACATCTCCAGAATGGAAGCAAATGGCTCAACCGCCGCGTTGTTAATCACGATGTCCAGACGGCCAAAGTCGCTTATCATCCGGTCAATCATCCCCTGTACGGCCTGCGGGTCGGCCACATCAGCCACATAAGGATTAGCATCACTATTCAGGCTGCCACACGTCATGGCAGCACTGGCGGCGTCAATATCGTTAACGGCGACGATTGCGCCTGCGTCGGATAAGCCCTGTGCCATTGCCCGCCCGATTCCACGCCCTGCCCCGGTGACTAAAGCAACTTTGCCTTTGAGATTTACGCTGAACATGCTGATACGATTCCCCTTCGATTAGCAAATTACCCTTGACCCTCTCAACCGTATGTTAGAATTATAGCACTTAGCAACTTCTCATTGCCCGGCAAAATGCTTCTGGCTATAATGGGTTCGTGATATTCATAACAAATTGAATGTTATGAAAGTTTGTTGCTGCAAGCCAGCAAGGGGTGAAAGCCCCTTGTGTACTGTTTAAGGGAGCGTGTATGGTCTACCGACGACTGGATGAGTTTATTGTCCGGCTGGAAGAAGCCGGCGAAATCGTGCGCGTTAGCACGCCGGTGAGTGCGGAACTGGAAATCACCGAAATCACGGATCGCGTCTCTAAGATGCCGCACAAAAAGAACAAGGCGCTGCTGTTCGAGCACGTGGAGGGGAGCCAATTTCCGTTGGCAATAAACTTGTACGGCAACCCGCGCCGGGCGGCATGGGCATTGGGCGTTGAAGACCTGGACGAACTCAACGAGCGGCTGGGCAAGCTGATTGATCTCAAATTGCCGAAGGGCCTGGGCGCGATGATGGGTCGAGCCGGGGAGATGCTGGGGGCGCTGCGCAGTGTTGGACTGGGGCCGAGTGTGACCAGGAAAGCTCCGGTGCAGGAAGTCGTGATTACCGAAAACCCGGATGTGAATATTCTGCCCATCCTCAAGTGCTGGCCGGATGACGGCGGCAAATATATCACGCTCACATCTGTCATCACCCGCGAGCCGGGCACGGGCATCCGTAATGTGGGCATGTATCGTATCCAGGTATACGACGGGCAGACACTCGGTTTGCATTGGCAGCGGCACAAGGGCGGCAAGGAACATCAGGAATCAGGCAAAGCGCTGGGTGAACAGCGCGTCCCGGTGGCGATTGTGCTGGGCGGCGACCCGGCGGCGATGTGGTGTGGTTCAGCGCCACTCCCGCCCAATATTGATGAATACCTGTTAGCCGGATGGCTGCGCGGCAGGCCGGTAGAATTCGTCAAATGTGTGTCGCAGGATTTGGAAGTTCCCGCCGACGCAGAAATCGTGATCGAAGGCTGGTTCGACCCCAACGAACACCGTATGGAAGGGCCTTTTGGCGATCATACCGGCTTCTATACCCCGCAAGACCTGTTCCCGGTGATGCACGTGACCGCCATCACCCACCGCGCTGACGCCATTTACCCGACAACCATCGTGGGCAAGCCGCCGCAGGAAGATGTCTGGATGGGCAAGGCCACCGAGCGCCTGTTCCTGCCGCTGATGAAACTGTTCATGGGCGAAATCGTGGATGTGAACATGCCGCCGGAAGGCGTTTTCCACAATCTGGTCGTCGTCAGTATCAAGAAGAAATACCCCGGCCATGCGCAGAAGATTATGTACGGCCTGTGGGGGCTGGGGCTGATGATGCTCACCAAAGGGTTCATCATTGTGGATGATGATGTAAATGTGCAGAACATGGCGGAAGTCACGGCGCGGGTACTGGAAACAGTGGACTGGCGGCGCGATGTCACCATCGTGGATGGCGCGGTAGACCAGCTCGATCATTCCGCGATATTCGACTCCTACGGTGGGAAAATCGGCGTGGATGCAACCCGGAAACCGGAACGCCCATCTGTTGCGCCACCCACCCCGCTGCCAGCAGAACAGATCACGGCGCTGGTCGGTGAGCAGTGGGTGGAAACCCACCAGACGATTATCGTGGCGCTCGATAAGGGGCAGCAACAGCCCAAAGCGGCGATGCGTGCCTTGTGGGAAACCGCGCCAGACTATAATATTGTCATCCTGGATGATTTCGTGGATGTGCATAATCTTTCGGATGTAGCCTGGCGGGCGCTGGGGAATGTGGACTGGCGGCGCGACATCGAGATCAAAGGCGGGCCGGTGAACCCGTATGACATGGCGAACGACCAGCCTCGCGGGCAGATTGGCCTGGATGCCACCAGCAAAACCACTGAAGGCGGCTATCCACGCGGTTGGCCGCAGGAAGTCGCCATGTCGCCGGAAGTCGTGGCGCTGGTGGATAAAAAGTGGAAGGACTACGGGATAAAATGAACCCTGACTCGATCCGCCGACTGTATGATTACTCTTATTGGGCCTCTGAAAAAGTGTGGGACTGCATCATGCAGTTGACCGACGAACAGTTTGTCCAGGATACCGGCTATTCAAGCGGTTCGATCCGCAACCATGTTGTCCACATGATGAGCGCCGAACGACGCTGGATGCAGCGTGTCCGGGGTGAAACAGTGTCGCCCAACCTGTTATTCGACGACTACACCGGCTGTAAGACGACCAGAGCGAAATGGGATGCCGTCAAGGTAGAAGTTCTGGACTACATTTATTCACTTGACCAGGAACAACTGGATGAGATCGTCCACAGTGAAATCCAGAGCCGGGAACTGCACTTTTCCCTGCGTCGCTGGGAACTGCTGCTGCACGTCGCCAATCATGCAACCGACCACCGGGCGCAGATTCTGACGCTGCTGAATCGACACTTTGGCATTGAAACGGTTGAGCAGGATATGCTCTTTTACCTGATTGAGCAGTCCTAATTGGGCAGGTTGTTTGGCGGATGACACGGAAATTCCAGCGGCGAATCGAAGATTTTACGTGTGAACACTGCGGCGCTCAGGTACAGGGGGACGGTTATACCAACCACTGCCCGGTTTGCCTGTGGAGCAAGCATGTGGACGTGAATCCCGGTGACCGGGCGGCGGACTGTGGCGGGCTGATGGAGCCGGTTGGCGCGGAACAGAAAAGCGGCGAAACCATCATCGTGCATCGCTGTGTCCAGTGCCGTCACATTAAGCGCAACCGGACATCACCAGACGATGACTTTGATCTGCTGGTTGAACTGCTGGCGATGGGGAATATGTTCTGAATGACTGGCCGGAGCGCACCCCGGCAGTTGACAAAAAGAGGAAAAATGGCAAATACGGCCTCACAACCAACCATCGGAAACGACACACTTCTGGCAAAGATTCGCACTTTCCTGGAACTCATCAAATTTGAGCATACCGTTTTCGCGCTGCCGTTCGCTTATCTGGGTATGGTACTGGCGGCGCGGGGACTGCCGACGTTCCACCAGTTTTTCTGGGTGACAGTGGCGATGGCCTCGGCGCGCACACTGGCCTTTGCCGTCAACCGCCTGGCTGACCGGCGCTTTGATGCCACCAACCCGCGTACCGCCAAACGGCCTTCGGTCACCGGGGCGCTCAGTTCGCGGATCATCGCGGCTTTCGCCGTGCTGGCGCTGCTGCTGTTGGCGCTTTCAGCGGCGCTGCTCAACCCGCTGGCGCTGGCGCTGTTCCCCGGCGCGGTGGTGTTCCTGCTGGGGTACTCGTACAGCAAGCGCTTTACCACGCTGTGCCACTGGATTCTGGGGTTTACGGATGGACTCGCGCCGATGGGTGGCTGGGTCGCTGTGGCCGGGAGTATTTTCGCACCTTCTGACCTCCCGGCGTGGCTGCTGATGTTCGCCGTCACTTTCTGGATTGGCGGTTTTGATCTCATATATGCCTGTCAGGATGTGGAGCATGACCGGCAAGAAGGGCTGTTCTCCTGGCCGAGCCGCCGGGGGATGGCGAACGGCCTGTTTATGGCGAAGGCCAACCATGTTCTGACCGTATTGGTGTTGATTGTGCTGGGGCTGGTGATGGGGCTGGCATGGCCGTTCTGGGTCGGGTTGGTGATTGTCGCTGGCCTGCTCATCTACGAGAACAGCATCGTGAAGCCGGATGACCTGTCCCGCCTGAACGTGGCATTTTTCAATCTCAACTCGTATATCGCCCTGACACTGTTCGCCGGGACGTTCCTGGCGCTGGTGATCTGATGTTTTGCGGGTAAGCGCATGGCTGTTGAAACTGTGATGGATGGTGTTGTTGCTGCTCTTGCAATCGCACTGCTGATTGCGGTTTATGTAAGCTGGCTGCTCACCTACCGGACAAGCAAACAACGACCTGTGGGTTCGAGTTTCTGGTTTGCGCTCCCGGCAGGCGCTCAGATTGCGGGTGGTTTCGGTATAACGCTGCTAAGTATCTTTTTCGGCTGCCTGCTCTGGATACCGCTGGTATCGGTTTCATCGCCGGTGGCCGCCTGGATACTTCGCCTGTCAGGATTGGCGCTGGTAGTATGTGGGGTGGCGCTGTGGTTCTGGTCACGGCGGACATTGGGCAGAATGATGGGAATCAGCACCAGTTCTGCCGCGCAGTTGCAGGTGAATCACGTCCTGGTTCAACATGGCCCCTATGCTTTTGTGCGCCACCCGATGTATGTGAGTTACTGGTGCTTGCTGGCCGGGCTACTGGTCATGTACCGGACGATCACCCTGCTCATCCTGCTGGCGCTGATGGTTGCCTCAATGTCCCGGCGCGCTGGCAGGGAAGAACAGGTGTTAAGAATCGCCTTTGGCACAGATTGGGAGAGCTACGCGGGGCGAGTGCCGAAGTTTTTCCCGCGTATCAGGCGCGACTGAGGCTGTTTCGAACTTCTCACGAATACAACATGGAATGAGCAATGGCACATCTGACTGGAAAAGACCGCGCTGATTACGTGCAGGATATGTTCGGGCGCATCGCGGGGCGTTACAACCTGATGAACCGACTGATGACCTTCGGCCAGGATATGCGCTGGCGGCGTTTCGTCGTCCAGCAGGCGGATTTGCCCCCCGGCGGCAAGCTGCTCGACCTTGCTACCGGAACAGGCGATATAGCCTTTGAAGCAGTCAGGGCTGTTCCTGGGTTACAGGCCGTCGGTGCGGATTTCTCGCTGCCGATGATGCGTGTCGGCCAGCAAACGCCGATGGGAAAGCGGGTTGGCTGGGCCGGGGCGGACGCGCTTAACCTGCCGTTCCCGGATAACACCTTTGACGCAGTAACGTCCGGCTACCTGGCGCGCAACGTGATAGATATTCCGCGTATGCTCGCCGAGCAGCTTCGTGTCCTCAAACCCGGCGGGCGGGTCGTCGTGCTGGATAGCTCCCCTCCCCCTGCCAACCTCTTGCGCCCGTTCATCGAAATCCACCTGCGCTATGTGATTCCGACTCTGGGTCGTCTCGTCGCCGGGAAAAATGGCGCGGATGCCTACCAATATCTACCCAGTTCCACCCAGGCCTTCAAGACGCCGGATGAATTGGCCGCCCTGATGCGTGACGCCGGGCTGCGGAACGTGCAGTACAAAACCTTCATGTTCGGCACGATGGCCGTCCATTGGGGGGAGAAGTAATCCGATTCATCATGTAGAGGAAGAACTTAAGCCATAACTGGTCGTGAGAAAATCATCCTATTATTGGATTCAGACGGCAGATGTAAAGTTTCCGAGCCATTTAACCCATGTCAAATCCGGGTTCACCCGGTTAAACAGGCGTTCGTCGGCTGTCCAGAATTCAACTTCTAATCGTTCGGCAAGGGCAAGGTATTGAGAGTCGTATGCAGTCGGGCGATTATAAAGTACTGCCATTTCGTAGGCTCTCTTGAGCAGCATTTCGTCAATATGGGTCTGAACGGGGTACTGCAACATAAAGTCACGAACTTGAATGCCTTCTTCTGGCGAAATTCGCGTTTGAAATACAGCTTTGCGCGTAACTGCCACAATTTCATAGCGAAACAACGTTGGAACTGCGAGTTGAAAATCCTGTTCCTGCCAATATCCCAATAGGGCTTTAGCCCGTGCAGTAAGGGGTTCATTAAAAACGCTGGTGATAAGGATGCCAGAATCGATCACCACTACTGAGGCCAAGAGGTTTCCTCACGGAGTTCATCCAGTAAATCCTGTACCCCAAAATAATGCCGCTCACCGTACTTCGCTTTAAGCTGTGACTGGAAACTTTCTACGTTCAGCAACCATTTATCCCAATCGAAAGCAGGTGCGGTGATGGCGCTTAGAAATTCCAGGACACGCTCTTGTTGAGGGGTGTCAAGCTGGCGAACCTTGTCCAGAATCTGTTTTTCAAGCGCATTCATCCGGCTATCTCCCTACACCGCAGGTATACCAGGGTATAATCTCTGATATATTTTACCACGACACGCTATATTCATGAGAGTTGTGAACACCTATGACTAACCGCCTCATCATCGGCATTTCCGGCGCGTCCGGCGTGATTTACGGGATTCGCCTCCTGGAAGTGCTGGCACAGGACAACACCATCGAAACGCATCTCATCCTCAGCGGCGCGGCCAAAGCCACCATCACCCAGGAAACGGACTGGACGGTGAAAGCCGTCGAAGCGTTGGCCGACGTGGTGCATACCCCCGGCAATATCGGCGCAAGCATCGCCAGCGGCTCGTTCGATACCCTGGGGATGATCGTCGCGCCGTGCAGCATCAAGTCACTTTCGGCCATCGCCCACAGCTACGACGCCGACCTGATCGCCCGCGCCGCCGATGTCCAACTCAAGGAGGGCCGCCCGGTGCTGCTGCTGGTGCGCGAGACTCCGCTGCACATCGGCCACATCAAACTCATGCTCCAGGCCGCCGAAAACGGTGCGATCCTCATGCCGCCGGTTCCGGCGTTCTATGGCAAACCACAAACAGTGGATGACATTGTGAACCAGACGGTAGGCCGTGCCCTGGCGCGGATCGGCATCAAAAACCAGTTGTACTTCGAGTGGCTGGGGATGGGGAAGGACAAGTCCGCCGATGGAGAATAGGGAGACAGTCCGCGCCTTCCTGGAAACACAGTCCACACTGGCGCTGGCGACGGTAGACGAGGCCGGAAATCCCCAGGCCGCCCCACTGTTTTACATATCCGACGACGACCTCAATCTCTATTGGCTCTCTTCCCCTACCAGCCGCCACAGCCTCAACCTGGCTGCCAACAAGCAAGTCGCTGCGACAATCTACCCCGCTGTCTGGGAGTGGACAGCGATTCGCGGCCTGCAAATTGAGGGAGAAGCGGGTATCGTGCGAGATAGCGCCCATCGTGAAACCATCCTGACTCGTTACCGCCACAAGTTCAACCTCCCGCCCGACCTGAACGCCATTATTGAGCAAAGTATCCTCTACAGCCTACGCCCTACCTGGATTCGCTGGCTGGATAATGGTGTTTCGTTTGGGTATAAGGCCGAAATCACCTTATAATAGGGTTAATGAATATGGTGGCGAGGTTTGTTGATGACGACCGTACACATTAAGCCCTACCAAACTCTGCTCATGATTACCCTGATTGCGTTCCTGGGGCTGGTTATTGGGCCGCAGGGAACCGTGTATAACAGCCTGTTCCCGGTATTTTTCATTGTGTTGATCTGGGGTATGATTGTGACGCCGCTGGCCTACCGGCGGGAACATGCCCACCCGCAGCCGCAGGCCAAATTCAAGCGTGGGGTACAGCCGGATATGTACGCCATGATTGACCGGATGCTGGCATACCTGGATGTGGATGAGATGGCCTATTTACAGCGACGGCTAGCGGAAATTGAAACTGACCAGATGGATGATTTCCCGGCAACTTTGGAGTCACTCCTCAGCCAGCGGGAAGCCGATGCGCGGCGCAAACTCAGCGGGTCGCGCTGACCAACCACAGCACCACTGAGGCCGTCTCATCAGTTTCACCAGGACGCGGAAAGATGGCAATCTTCTCCGCCTGTGCGTCTAAACTGGACACGTCCAGGCCAATCAGCGGCGCATTGTCCACCAGAACGTAGACCGCACCATAAGTATCCAGTGCTTGCTCAACCTCAGTTCGCCCCGGCGCAGCGGCACACTGCATTTTCCGCCCACCCACTGCATAGAAATTCGCCCGGTGGCAGCTATCAGGGAACATACTGGCGATGACTGGCAATTCTGGTCGCGTAAGGGTCTGCGGAAAAGCCTGTACCCCTTCACGCAGCCCGTATCCTGCACTGTGATCGGTGATGTACTGGGTACGGATCGCCCCCGGCAGCGGCAGATTACCCGGATCACGGAAAGCCGCGAGCATAAAGGGAATGAATCCCAATATCAGGACAGCCGACACCAACCCGGCCACGACCCACTGTTGGCGCGATTCTTGCAACCAGTCCAGCAAAATGCCCCACCCTGCCCCGGCCAGTATCAACAGCATTGGCAGGGCAACAACGTAGTGACGCGGTAGTACCTCTCGCCCGACAAAAACGATGATTGCCAATGGCAGCAACCCGGCCAGCAGCAGCAACCAGATAAAACGGCCCGGTTTTTGCTGGTGAAAGATGACCAGTAAAACCAATCCGGCCAGCACTGCCACCGACCAGCCCAACGTGCCAAATCCGCTCAACTGCTCCCACAGGCGTGTCACATTGGCGATAAATGCCGGTTGGTCGCCGCCGGATGCGCCGTCGAGACCAATCCAGCCTAACGCAATTGAGAAGAAATCTTTGCTCCGCACAGCGAGATAAACCAGAGGAGGAAGTAAACAGGCGAAGGCCACCGTACCGGCAATCATCAACCCGGACAGCCGCTGCCTGAGTGGTTGGCGCTGCGCCGCCAGTATAATCACAGTGACTGTCAACGCAAATGGGGCGGCGGTGAACTTGAACAGGACGGCCAGGCCAAGCGTCAGACCGGTGAATATTGCATCGCGCCAGCGCCCCGAAAGGTAAAATCGCAGGCTAAACCACAGGGTGACGACCACCAGTGCCCCGGCTTCCGCATCGCTCAGTGCCAGGCGTTCAAAGAAGAATAGATAAGGAGAAGTGATGCTTAACAGGCTGCCGAGTGCTGCGGCCTTCAAACCAAACAGGTGATTCAACAGCGTGTAGCCCGCTGCGAATCCGAACAGACTTACCAATACCGTTGCGAAGCGTCCCGCAAAAACCGGCGTTTCCTGTGGGAAGAAGAGCGCAATCGGCCAGTGATTGATGATCTTGCCATCGCTGATCGCCCAGAAAGGGTGCCCATTCCAGACTTCAACGGCTCGTGTAAGATGCAGCCCCTCATCATTATGAAGAGGAAGGCTTTCCAGCCCTGGCAGACGTGTACCCCACCAGGCCAGGCATAGCACAGTAAATAGAATTAGCCGAAAATAGCGGTGTCTCATGGCTGGCTCGGATTACAGATGAAAAAGCCCGCTACGGTCTGCGAGCTTTATTGCTATGAATAAGGCCGAAATTTCTGAGACTGCCTGATAATACCCTGACAGCTATTCCGCGCTGTCGTCGCCACCGCCGCCGCGAGGATCACGGTAACGAAACGTGATGCGTCCTCGTGATGGGTCGTACACGCTCATTTCCACCTTAACCCGGTCTCCCAGCAGGATGCGAATATAGAATTTCCGCATCTTACCGGAAAGATATGCCAGAATCCGGTGCCCATTTTCAAGCTCTACCAGAAACTGGGTATTCGGCAGCGCTTCAACAACGATGCCCTCAACTTCAATCTTATCGTCTTTTTTCGCCATAGCACTCCAAACTTACTCAAAACAACAATCCGCTGCCATCACTGTACAGCGGTTTATGAACTCGGTATGAGATTTACCAGCATCACTCAGGCGAACCTGATTACCGCCCTTGCGCTTTGCGCTGGCGGCGGCGTGACCGGCGAATCGCCTTCTTCTTCTCAATGCGGCGCAGTTCACTTTTCGAAATATGCCAGCGTTTGCGCCGTACTGTACTTAATACACCACTGTTTGTCACGCGCTTGCGGAAGCGGCGTAAAAGTTGTTCCTGACTTTCATTTGGTTTCAGCGTAACAGAAGCCATAGATGCGTCAGCCTGCTCCTTTCCTAAATGCTAGTTGGTGTGTTTTAGTAGGATTGATGGAACAACCCTACGCTTCATTGCCTATACTTTCTAATTGTACCGAATCTGTTTCGCCTTGACTACCGTCAACTTCAGCCTTTTCGTCATCACGCTCTACGGGAAGCCCGGCTTCAGCGCGGCGCGAGAGCCACTTTTCATGTTCTTCCGGTGTGACTTCCTTCAGACTCAGTCCCAGGCGCTGCTTATCAGCTTCAATGCTGATAATACGCATCAGGAGCGTTTGGCCTTCATAAATGATCGCCGTTGCATCTGCCGGAGCTGGTTCCGCAATCTGGCTGACATGCAGCAGGGCTTCAATACCCGGATCCAGGCTGACAAACGCCCCAAACTGGGCCACCCGCGACACCACACCTTCAACCAGTTGGCCGACATGATACAGGTCTTCAATCTGCGACCAGGGATTTGGCTGAGTGCGTTTGAGGCTCAGACCGATCCGTTTGCCCTCAGCATCCAGGCGCAGGATGTACACTTCGATTTTGTCACCAACATTCACCACCTCACGCGGGTGTTTCACGCGGTGCCAGGCCAGTTCGGAAATATGGATCAGACCGTCCGCGCCGCCCAGATCAACGAATGCGCCAAAGTCACGCAGTCCGCTTACTGTGCCGGTACGAATGTCACCCTCAGAGAGCTTCTCCAGCAGAGCTTCCTTTTTGGCTTCACGGCGTTCACGCTGTGCCTCGCGCTGGCTAAACACCAGGCGGCGGCGTTTGCGATTCACTTCAATCACCTTGACCATGACGGTCTTGCCCATCAACCCGGACATGAACGCTTTGCGGTCATCTTCGTTGATGCCGCGTGGCAGGTCGGCGACATGGCTGGCCGGGATAAAACCACGCAGATTACCGAAGGGGATAATCACGCCGCCCCGGTTGACATCAATTACTTCACCTTCCCAGACATCTTCATTGGTCATCAACTCTTCGGCGCGCTTCCAGTCTTCACTCTGCAACGCCTGCGAAACCGACAACACCATGTTGCCGTCCATGTCTTCCACACGCAGAATCACCACGTCAATTTCTGCGCCAACCTGGTAATCCATAGCACTTTTTCCCAGGCGTTCGATGTCATGCCGTGAAACGATACCGTCACGCCCCACGCCGACATCCACAATCAAGCCCTGGTTATCAACCGCCAAAATACTGCCGGTCACCAGATCACCACGCTCCAATGCGGTTTCGGCAAAGGATGCTTCTAAAAGCGCAGCAAAATCCATGTCGTTCGACAGTGTATCATTGAGTTGCATACTCTTGAATCCCCCTTACTGGGTCTTTTTTGGGTGATGTCCCCAGGAAGTAGGCAAACAAAAACCGTTAATCCAGCCCGGCTGGGTAGATTAGCGGATGAGGTCACAGTGGTTATGAATAATCAAAAAACACACGGACAAATATGGCGCGTTCTCTCCCAACTCGATTGGGACTTCACGCGGGCCCCTTCCTGGAAAATTCAGGCGCATTATACTGGTTAGAAAAATGTTTGTCAATAATCGGCAGGGGGAAATCAAAGATTGCGGTACAATAAGTGTCACGCTCTTGGCTGGCACCTCATCGCCAGCATAAATATGGCGTTTTAACGGCATTGAGGCAGAGGATGAGGCCATTCCAACTGATAAATTTTAGCAAAACAAAAAGAGTAACTCATGAAAATTCTTATTGCTCCAGGTGCTTTTAAGCATAGCTTAAGTGCGGTTGCCGCAGCGGAGGCTATCGCTACAGGGCTGCGTCGCTCCGGCTTAGATGCCGAACTCCTCATCTTTCCTATCGCCGATGGAGGGAATGGCACGGTGGATGTGTTTATGGTCGGCGGCGGGCAGCGGGTCAGTGTTGCCACAGTAGATCCGCTGGGCAGACCGATTTATGCCGATTATGCGCGTATCGAGGGTGGGCGGACTGCTGTGATCGAGATGGCGCTGGCATCCGGCCTCGAACTGCTAAAACCCGGCGAAATGAACCCCTTAATCACCACGACGTATGGCACGGGTTTGCTGATGCAGGCTGCGCTGAATGCCGGCGCGCGGCGCATTATTATTGGCATGGGCGGGAGCGCTACCGTTGATGGCGGGGCCGGGTGTATGCAGGCGCTGGATATTCACCTGCTCGACAGTTATGGCCGGGAAGTTGAGCGCGGCGGAGGGAGTGTAGGAACGGTTCATACGGTGGATACCTCCGGCCTGGATCCGCGCTGGCGTGAAGTGGAGGTGATTATCGCCTCAGATGTGGATAACCCGGTTGTAGGCAACCAGGGTGCGGCTGCTGTCTTCGGGCCGCAGAAGGGCGCTGACCCTCACGCCGTCCGCGTCCTGGAAACCAATCTGCGTCAATTCTTTGCGCGTGTGCATGAGCAGACAGGCGTGGATGTACGTCAAGTGCCGGGGGGCGGGGCTGCCGGCGCGTTTGCTGCCGGACTGATGGCGTTTCTGGATGGGAAAATCCAGTCGGGGATTGACCTGGTGCTGGCGTATCATCACTTTGCCGACCAGTTGGCGAATGCCGATCTCGTGATTACCGGCGAGGGGCAGATGGACGAACAAACCGTACACGGGAAAGGCCCAATCGGTGTGGCACGATTGGCGCGAGAGCACGGCATACCCACCGTAGCGATTGTCGGCGGACTGAATGCAGACGATACCCTGCTGCACGAGGCGGGAATCCAGGCCGTGCTGCCGATTGTAACCCGCCCGATGCCATTGCGGGAGGCGCTGCGCCACGCCCCGGAATTGGTCGAACGGGCGGCACAACGCCTCGGTTACCTGCTGGCGCTGAAAGCGGGCTAAAACGGGCGGTCACTCTTTAGCGGGGGTGTCCTTGATATCAGGCACGTTTGCTGGCCGGGCCTGAACCTCGTACAGATTGGACAGCATGTTGGTCATCATGCTGGAAACATACCGCACGGTGCTGATCGCGCGACCATAATTCAGGTGCGTTGGCCCCAGCAAGCCCACTGCGCCGCTCATCTGGCCGGGGATACCGTAACGACTGAGTACCATGCTCAATTGACTCAGTTCGTCCCAGCGTTCTTCACCTGCGATCACCACCTGCACATTGTTCACCATAGGCGACAGAATATCATTGAGGATCATGCTGATGAAAGCCCGCTCTTCAAAAACGCGGATCGCCTGCTGCGCGCCCTCGCTGGTCTGGAATGAACTGATAATTTCACTCAAGCCTTCCCGATAGATCAGACGCACCTGGTTACTGTCGGCATGTTCCATCAGGTCGGCGGCCAGATCAATCACTTCGCGTTCCAGCAGCCGGAGTTGCACCCCTTTGAGGCGGACTTCGTTGGCATTAGCTTCCTGGCAGAGCGCGTTAATGCGCGAGGCTGTTTCACTCAGTTGAGGCTGCGGCACCGGGTCGGTCAGGGTGAGCATCTGCTGATGCACCCCCCCACTGTCGAGTACCAGCACCATCAGAACCAGTCGCCCCTGGATAGCGATCAACTCGACATGCTTGAAGCGGCTTGTTTCCGCAATCGGGGGCGTGACCAGCGCGGCGGCCTGTGCTGTTCGCGCCAGGATATTGACCGCGACCCGCATCCACTGGTCAGTGACCAGGGGCGCACCCTGGAATTTCTCGACAATTCGCGCCTGCTCAGTCTCACTCAGGCTGCCATCGTCCAGCAAGCGCTTGACGAAGTAACGGTAGCCTTTTTCCGTAGGAATACGTCCGGCGGAGGTGTGAGGCGCGGCGATATAGCCGAGTTCTTCCAACAGCCCCATTTCATTGCGCACTGTCGCAGAACTTACACTCAGGTCCCCGTTTTCCGCCAGATATTTAGAACTAACTGGCTCTGGATTCTGAGTATAGGTACGGATGATAATGGAGAGGATTTCTTCCTGCCGCCGGGTAAGTTCCGGCAGATTGGGATCGTCTGGAATCATGTAAACGCCGCTACCTAATCACAGTACACATTGATTTTGCTGGCAATTTGTGCGTTAATTAGGACAAACGCACACAGTTAGCATCATACCATGTGGCTTAGTGAGCGTCAAAGTTGAAAGGTATGGAGAGACAAATGGGTTCCAAAACGTTTGAAGTAACCGAGGCAAATTTCCAGAATGAGGTGTTGAATTCAGAGCAACCGGTTCTGGTGGATTTCTGGGCGGAGTGGTGCGGGCCATGTAAGATGATCGCCCCTATTGTAGACGAACTCGCCACCCAGTATGAAGGCAAACTCCGTGTCGGCAAACTCGATGCCGATGCGCACCAGAGCGTGCTGATGAACTACGGTATTATGGGCATTCCGACGCTGATCCTGTTCAAGAACGGACAGCCGGTGGAACGGATCGTTGGTTACCAGCCCAAAGACCGGATCAACAATAAGCTCAAGCCCCACTTGAGCTAAGTACCACCATTCTCAGATCCTCTGAAATGAAGATGCCCACCGAAACAGTGGGCATTTTGATTCGTTATACAGAGCCAACAGCAGCTACTTAATCGGTTGCGTAGCGTCTTCCAACTCCGGTTCTTCCGGCTGTTCTTCGTTGGCCGCCAGCGGCAAAGTAAAGTTGAAACTGGTGCCCTTGCCCAATTCGCTCTCCACCCAGATTTTGCCGTGATGCATTTGAATAATCCCCTGGGTAATCGTCAAACCCAGCCCGGTGCCCGGCTGCTCCCGCGCCAGAGGGTTATCGCTGCGGAAATAGGGTGTGAACAGGCGGGCCAGGTCATCCTTGCTCATGCCAATGCCGGTATCCTGGACGGAAATGTGCAGCATTTGCTGAGGCTGTTCCTGCTGCTTCTTATTCGCAGCTTCCTGCTCGATAATCATCCCTTTGATCGTTATCGTACCATCCGGCGGGGTGTATTTGTATGCATTGCTCACCATGTTGGTCAAAACCTGAATCAGCCGGCTCTGGTCACCTTGAATCAGTGGCATTTCGGACGGCAGGTCTACGATTAAGGTTTGCCCCTTGTCCTCAATCTGGTGCGTGAGCGGGCGCAGTGTTTCGGTAATGACCATACGGAAATCAAGCGATGAAAATTCCATACGCATTTTATCCACCTGGAGTTTGGTCACATCGTTGAGGTCACTCACCAGGGTATTCATGCGGTCAATATTGGAGCGGATCGTCCTCAGGAAGTTCTTTTGCTGCTCGTTCAGGCTGCCAGTGATGCCGCCCAGCAGTAAGTCGGTGAAGCCTTTCATGGAAGTCATCGGCGTCTTAAGTTCATGCGCCACGAAGCTCACAAACTCACTCTTGGATTCGTTCGCCCGCTGCATCTCGGCATAAAACTGTGCGTTAGTAATGGCGATACTGGCATGTTCTGCCAGCCGCTGCGCGAAAGCCATGTCCACCAGACTCAAACGCGGCTCACGATCCGTTTCCAGGATCAACAGGGCGTGAATTTCGCCTGCCGAAAGCATCGGGATCGTGATCTGGCTCAACGAATGGCGTAAGCTGGGGATATAATCCCGGTCAATCTTGACATCCGGTACCAGGTCGGCCTGGCGGGTACGCATGACACGACGCACGATCCCCCGATCCAGCGGCCAGAGCATACCTTCCGCGCCTTCCGGGTAATCCGCTGTGTCATAGCCGTATCGGGCGACGACCTCCAGATGGGAGTGATCGGAAACAATAAGCCCCAGGATACCGGCAGTTGCACCACTGTTGGCGATGGCCCAGCGCATCGTAATCTCGGCCACTTTGTGCAAGTCGAGCGAGCGGTTCAACTCAACGTCAATACGTTCCAGTACCTGCAACTCATCCACACGCTCGGAAAGCTGCTTATCAGTCATTTCAAACAGGCGAGCATTCTCAAGGGCGATGGCGGCCTGCCCGGCGAAGGTCGCCAGTAATTCGGCATCTTCGTCTACAAAGATACCGCCATTTTTCTTGTTGAGGACTTCCAGCACACCGGTGACCCGGTTCTGTGCAATGAGTGGCGCAGCCAGAATAGCACTGGTAACAAAGGTGCTGCCCTCGAAGTCCCCCCCCCAGCGCGGGTCATTGGCGGCATCATTGACAATAACCGGTTTGCTGCTGCTGGCGACCTCACCCACCAACCCGCGACCAGCCGGGAAGCGCGAACCGACCAGGTCCTGCCCGGAGCCGCCGACGGCAATCTTGAATTCCAGGTCATTACTCCCATCATCCACCGTGAGCAGTAATGAGCCAGCCTCCGCTTCCAGAATGTCTACAGCGCTGCGGGTGATAAGGTCGAGCAGTCTTTCAACATGCAACTCAGAGGCAAGCTGCTGGCTGATGTCATTGAGTGCCGAAAGCTGCCGGGCGCGGGTGTTTGTCTCAGCGTAAAGGCGCGCTTTCTCCAGCGATGTAGCCGCAAGAGAGCCAATGTTCTGGAAGAGGCGCAGTTGCTCGTCGTTATAGGTTTCATCAGGGTTGACCGTGCCAACGGCCAGACAACCTAACGTATTCTTACCCGCTACCAGCGGCACACCCATCCAGGCTTTCAAGGTCGGGTCTTCCAGGATGATCGGGCTGTGCCGTTCCTTCATCGCCTCTACGTAGTTCTTGACAATCAACGGCACGCCATCGCGCGTGACCTCACTGAAGAGGTCAAGCCGCATCTGCCAGCGTTTGTTTTCCTTCTCTTGATACCGTTCCTGATTCTCCAGGAAGAAGGCATAGTACAGCTTGGTAGGCGCTGCGGGGTGGCGCAGCACGATATAGAAATGGGTCGCGCCTAACAGGCGTTCGGTTTGATTGCTGATGAGTTCCAGCAGATCGTCAAACTCAACCGTGAAATTCACTGCCTGGCTGATGTTGCTGAGAATCCCCAGTTCACGCACCCGCCGTTCCAGTGTATTCATCGCCACTGCGCGTTCGACCGCAATAGCAGTCTGCCCGGTCAGGTTGCGGATGAACCGGATTTCCTCATACAGGTAATGGCCCCGGCCTGAGCGTGGTCTCCCAAAGATGATAAATCCATTCAATGTATCCTGGCTTCCCAGTGAAGCGATGATGAGTGTCTTGAGAATATTAATTCGGGTGCGCTCTGGCAGCAGCGCCGTCGGCCAGGGGCGGTCTTTCTCAAGATAAACAATCGGGTCAGCGGGCGTCTCATTCAAGTAGCTGACCATGCTGCTGGCACTGTCAAAGGTGACATCGGTTGGCGGTGATGCATGACCGACCCCGAATGCTTTGTAGTTTCCGGTCTGGTGGTCCTGCAAAAAGATGAAGGTGTGTTCAGGTTGCAGAGACGTATTCACCTCTTCCTGAAAAACCTCAAAAATATCGTCCAGGTCAGTAAGCGTGGTGAGCTTCTGGCTGTACGCTTCAGTCCGCTCCTGGTAATTGGTGCGTACATGGAAGTATATCTGGTCAATGCGGCGCTGTAACCGGGTTCGCACCGGGAGGAATAGGGTAGCAATGATAAAGATGGTGGCAGCGATTAAAATCGGGTTATCCGCGCCAATAAGCTCGTTCGTGACGAAATTCGCCCCCAATACCAGCAATAAGTAACCGGTAATCAAGGCTACCAGCATCAGCCCATAGGTGATCCCCCGGCTGATGATCTGCTCGGTATCCAGGTTGCGATACTGCAAAACCCCGTAAGCGATACCAACAGAGGGCAAAATGAAAAAGGGCATGAGTGTCGAAGAATTCAGCGGCAGAATGGGACTGCCCATCACGGTTTGTGTGACGAGGTTTATCATCCACAGGCCCATCGGCAGCCCGACCAGAATCAACCCGATCAGTGCGGCATTAATCTGGTCGCGCACGTTGGTGAAAGGCGTGCGTGACCGCCGGCGGAGCAGGACGGCGACGAATGCAATCACCACCAGAATATCTACCGTCATGGCAGCTTGCCATGTTCCAGAAAAGTCCCTGGGGTTCGTCGGGTAGAAGAACCGGTACAGCACCAGGATGGCGACAATCGAACTGCCAACCATTGGCAGCAATTCTACCCAGGCATACTTATAAGCAAATGCGGCCTTGGTCGGGTAATGAATAATGAGCGACCCCAGCACACCGCTGAGATAAGCTATCGAAACCAACCAGACCGGCGTCAGCGCGTAGGTATTATTGATGTCGAAGCCACCGCCCATGAAGATCGCCAGGGCAATGCACATCAGTGCCACAAATTGGGCGGCGGCCTGGTTCGGGCGGAGTACCAGCACCATTATGCCAATAGCGAGTGTAAGCACGCCCGCAGCATACGGAATGATGAAAAACGCCAGGAAATCGCTGTTGGGGAGCGGTTGTACCAGGTAACTGGTGCTGCAACGGGCGAAGCCATCTGCCACCGCATCACACTGGACAGTGCCAATATGGGAAACACCATTGCCCACAGCAGAGCGCAAAAACGTGACAGACACACGATCACCCAATTTCAAGCCTGCCATCACATCACGCAAACGGGTGCGGGCCATGGCATAGTCCTGGGCACTGGACATCAGTTGGATGCCGTTCACTGCCACAACCTGGTCGCCCCGCGCCAGCCCGGCCTGAAGCCCTGTCCAGGGGGAATCCGCATTGACCGGCTCACTACCATCCACCACCATGTTCGGTGTGAGCATCACCCCCAAAAACGGCTGGCCGCGCCATTCCAGCGCCAGCACCAGGAAAGTGAGCAGCAGACCGGCGGCGACCAGCGCCAGCAGCAAAGTAATCGCAAAACCGGGACGCCGGAACGGCAAATTCGACAGCAAAGCGATTGGCGTCGAATGAGTTGAGGCGACCTGGCCGGTGCTGCTTGTTTTAGACACTGCGCTCATGTAACCTTCTCCGCGATTAGCCTTCCAGGTTTTTGTAACAAGACTCCCGCTTTGATGAGGGTCAAGCTCGTATTCAGTCTGGCTACTTCTATTTCTGATTATCGCACAGTTTTGCCACATTTAAGTGGCAAGATTGCGACTTCACGTTAAACTGAGATACTTGTCCTGATCTCTGATTGTAGCATAGGCTGGAAATCGGCACTATTGAAGTACGTTGTCTTTTAGTTTATTTTATGTTTGTCTTTGCTGCTGGCAAGCGAAGTCTTGTTATAATCGAATAGAAGACAAGTTCTCTCTATTGAGTAATTGCGCACCTTTTGCCTGGGAAAAGATGCGATCATCGTATTTAGATATTATCCTTTGGTACATCTAGGAAGAAAAACAGAACTATGACCCCAAATCCGGTTATACGTGTTCTCATCGCCAAACCTGGTCTGGATGGGCATGATCGGGGTGCGAAAGTCATCGCACGGGCACTGCGTGATGCGGGTATGGAGGTAATCTATACCGGGCTGCGTCAGACCCCGGAGATGATTGCCGAAGCTGCGTTGCAAGAAGACGCGGACGTGGTTGGTTTGAGTATCCTGAGCGGGGCGCACATGACGCTTGTGCCACGCATCCGCCAGGTGATGAATGATAGCGGCCTGGAGGATGTGCCGCTGCTGGTAGGCGGCATCGTCCCCGGTGAGGATATTGCCCGCTTAGAGGCGATGGGTATTGCTGGCGTATTTGGCCCCGGCACCAGCACGGACGCGATTGTGACCCATATTCGCGGTTTGATGCAGGCTAAGGGTGAGTAGCAGCGCCGCATGAAGACTCTGGTTGAAGCACTACTGCGGGGCGAACGCCGGGCGCTGGCCCGACTGCTGACAATTGTAGAGAACGAGCGTGAGGGTATGGACGAGGCTCTCGCGACCCTCTTTCCGCACACTGGCAAAGCGTGGGTCATTGGTATCACGGGCGCACCAGGTACGGGCAAAAGCACGCTGATGAATGCCCTGACAAAAGCCTACCGCAAGGCCGGTAAAACAGTGGGCATCATTGCCGTAGACCCGACCAGCCCGTTTTCCGGCGGGGCTATCCTGGGTGACAGGATTCGGATGCGCGACCTTGCCGGAGACAGCGGCGTCTTTATCCGCAGCATGGCGACACGCGGCAGTTTGGGCGGTCTTTCGCGGGCGACACGCGATGCCATCCGTGTGCTGGATGCCGCCGGGTTTGACATCGTACTGGTAGAAACCGTCGGAGCAGGACAAAGCGAGGTAGATATTGTCCGGACTGCCCAAACAACCATTGTGGTGGAAGCGCCGGGCTTAGGCGATGATGTCCAGGCGATTAAGGCCGGCATTCTTGAAATCGCCGATGTCCTGGTCGTCAATAAATCGGATCGTCCCGGCGCAGACAATACGGTACGCAGTTTACGGGCGATGCTCGAATTGGGGCATCCCGCATCGCGCACGCAGCTTATTCAGCATCACGGCCAGTTACTGGAAGCACCTGTGCCCGCCGGTGAACATGCTATCACCCTGTGGATGCCACCAATCGTCCGCACTGTGTCTACTGAAGAAACCGGGATTGATGAGCTGATGGCGGCAATTGAAAGTCACCGTGCTTACCTCGATGATGATGGCGTGTTGGATACCCTGGATCAACAGCGTATCGAGATTGAATTGCATGACCGGTTGCAGGACGCTCTGCTCACCCGCCTGCTCCGGGTCTTGCCGGGCGACTCACTTGCTGGTGTGATTCGTCGGGTGCAGATGCGGGAAATGACCCCGCAGCAGGCTGTCAGTGCCGTCCTGGCATTACAGGATGAGCGATTACTGAAATAGCTGAGCTTTCTCTTCCGGGCAGGATTATTGAAACAGAGTGAGAGGCAAGTGATGGAAGCAGAAATGGAAAAAGTGCCAGGCACCAAGATCATGCGGGAAACCGGGTCGCACCCGGCGGTTGCATCTATCGGGCAGTATGGTCATATCATGCTGTTTTTCGGCTCGGCATCACAGAACCTGACCCAGGAAATTGGCTCGTACCTGGGGGTAGAACCAGGGGACTACAAACGAACGACCTTTGAAAACGAGAATATCTTCATTCAACTCCAGGAAAGCGTGCGCGGCCAGGACGTTTATCTTGTCCAGACAATGGCCTCGCCAATCCACGACAACATTATGGAAATGCTCATCATGATTGACGCCTTAAAGCGGGATTCTGCCGGGCGCATTAATGTCGTGATCCCCTATATGACCTACACACGGTCGGACAAAAAAGACCAGCCACGTGTGCCGATTACAGCGCGACTGATTGCCAATATGATCGAAGTCGCGGGGGTAGATCGGTACATTACGATTGACCTCCATGCCGGACAGATACAGGGTTTTTTCAACATCCCTGGGGACGTACTGACTGCCTTTCACTTATTATGCGACTACATGAAAGAGAAAGAGGTCAAAGACCTCGTGGTGGTGGCCGCCGACCTGGGATTTGCCAAAAAAGCCCGCAACTGGGCCGAACATTTAGGAACGCCGCTTGGTATCATCGAAAAGCGGCGTTTGTTTAATACCGGCCAGGCCGAAGCCCTGACCATCATCGGCGATGTGAAAGACAAAAATGTCTTGCTGGTGGATGATGAAGTGCTGACCGGCGGGACGATCACAAAGGCGGTGGATCTGCTGCGATCCGAGGGCGCACAGGACATCTACCTGGCATTCACCCATGCCCTTCTGGGTCAGGACGCGCCCCAACGACTGGCAAAGCTCAACCTAAAAGAGATCATCACGACCAACACGCTGCCCGTGCCCGAATCCAAACAACTGCCCAACATGACAGTGCTTTCGATTGCGCCCCTGTTGGGGGAAGTCATTTTACGGTCACATGAGGGGCGCAGTGTCGGGCAGTTATTCAACGAGTAGCGTTCAATCAGCTTTGGCTGCGCCGAATAGTTCTCGTGATTCTTCAATGTAGCTCAAGGACTGGTGACGGAAATACGTGTTATACAGTTCAGCATAGTGACCATCCTGGGCGATCAGCGACTCGTGACTGCCCTCCTCGATAATCTTGCCGTCCCGCAGCACAATTATCCGGTCTGCGCTGCGGACGGTACTCAAGCGGTGCGCGATCAGTATTGAGGTGGATCGCGCCAGAATCATGTCGAGCGCCTCTTGAATCTGGGTTTCAGTGAAGGGATCAATACTCGCTGTTGCCTCGTCCAGTACAAAGATGGCCGGTTTTTGCAGCAGCACCCGTAACAGGCTTACCAACTGGCGCTGCCCCATACTGAGCTGTGCGCCACGTTCACCCACATCGGTTTGCAGGCCGTCGGGCAGCGTTTCCAGCCATTCACCCTGCCCGATACTCAGCGCAATCGCTTCGATTTCGGCATCAGTCGCATCCGGCTTGCTGTAACGAATGTTGTCGGCAATCGTTCCGCTGAACAGGAACGGCGTTTGCGAGACGATACCCAGGCGGCTGCGGTAGCTTTGCAGGTCGAATGTCCGAATATCCTGCCCATCAATCAATATCTGCCCATCCTGAAATTCATAGAAGCGGGCGATGAGTTTGGCGATAGTGCTTTTACCCGCGCCGGTATGCCCGACGAACGCGATGCTCTCCCCTGGTTTGATATTCAGGTCGAAGTGATCCAGCACCGGTTGGCCGGGTTTGTATTCAAACACGACATCATCAAAAACAATATGCCCTTTCAGGTCGCCGGGCTGCCGGTTATCTGTCTGCTGTAACGTGTTTTCGGCGTCTATCAGGGCGAAAACGCGCTCGGTGGCACTTAAACCCTGCTGGAACTGACTCCAGAAGGAGGCCAGGTTCATGAAAGGAAACCAGAAGCGATCCACCCCCTGGATAAACAGGAACCACGCCCCCAGGCTGACGACACCTATCGCCGCCAACTGCGCGCCCACATAAACGACGACACCAATCGCAATGCCCGATAACAGGTTCAGCACCGGGAAGATGAGCGCCAGAACGAATCCACGCCGCAGGTTAATGCGATAGGATTGTGTGTTCACGTTGACGAATTCATCGTAAATCATCGTTTCCTGGCGGAAGTTCTTGGCGACACTGATGCCAGTGACAGTTTCCTGGATAATGTCATTCACTGAGGCCATCACCCGTGACCCCTGCCGCGTAACCTGCCGTGCCAGGCGCCGGAAGCTCAGCGCCGCGACGACAACCATCGGGGTTGTGAGCAGCAGCACCAGGGTGAGCTGCCATGACTGGTTGAGCATGACGATGAGCAGGATAATCACCTGCACCATCTGGCTGATGACATCGCTGCTGACCAGCACCACGTCCCCGAATTCCTGGGTATCCCCCGTGATACGGCTGACGATCTTGCCGGATTTGTTGGTATCATAGAAGGCCAGGTCGCGGTGCAAGGCGGCAGAAAAAGCATCTTTACGCATCTCGGAAACCACGTTCCCGATTACCTGGCTGGATAACAACCGCCGCACCCAGTTCGCGGCATACTCGGTGACCGCCGCAACCAGCAGCGCCGCAAATATCAAGGCCAGCGATGATGCGCCTTCAGTTTCTGTCTCCAGGGCGCCAACCCCGGCTGCGATCAGAATCGGGCGCAGCGCCCCGACAATCGAAATTGTGACGAACCCGCCGATAACCAGGATGACTTTACGCCGGTAGCGGCCCATATATTGGGCGATCCGCCCAAGCAGGTATTTATCGGTGTACTGGCGATCATATTTATCGGCTTCCAGGCCGCGCATGATTCCCATGATCTAGTTCCTTTCCACGCCGTTCGCCGGTTTCGCTGAAGCCGCCGGTTCGTACCGCGCAAAAATCCGGCGGTAGGCCTCCGATGACGTAAGCAGGTCTTCATGACTGCCTTGCGCCACCACGCGCCCTTTCCGCAGTACGATGATATGATCCGCCCAGCGAATTTGAGAGAGGCGGTGGGTAATCAGAATGGTGGTTCGCCCCTTGGCCGCCTTCCAGATCGCCTGCTGTATCAGGTCTTCGGTGGCGCTGTCAATTGCGCTGGTGCTGTCATCCAGTATCAGGATGGGTGGATTTTTCTGGAAGGCACGGGCGATAGCCAGTCGCTGCCGCTGTCCCCCGCTTAAGGTGACTCCCCGCTGCCCGATGACAGTCTGATATGCTTCCGGGAACGTCATGATGAATTCGTGTGCCTGGGCATTCCGCGCGGATTCCTCAATCTGTTCCTGTGCGGCATTCGGGTCACCAAAGGCGATATTCTGGCTGATACTACGGCTGAACAGGAAAATATCCTGCTCAATGATGCTGATCTGTGACCGAAGCGACTCTAGTTTCCAGTCCCGCACATCAACGCCATCCACCAGGACCCGCCCACCGTTCGTATCGTAAATCCGGTTAATCAATTTGGTGACGGTGCTTTTACCCGACCCGGTTTGCCCGACGAGCGCAACCGTCTGGCCGGGCTTGATCGTGAAGGAGATGTCATGCAGAACAGTCGCATGGTCGGTATAGCCGAAATCAACATGCTCAAAGGTGATTTCCCCTTTGATTAACGCTTCATGCCCGGCCTCATTCTGGTCAAGGTCGGTCTGGGCTGTAATCACGCTCAGGATGCGCCCAGCACTGGCGTACCCCAGGGCGATACGGGGGAGTGAAAACAGGGTCGAAAACACCGGGAAGCCGAACAGAAATATCAGTGAGACATAGGTTACGATGTCCCCACTGTTGATTTCACCCTGCTGGTAAAGCGTAATCGCGTGCAGATAAGACAGGACAATCGTCAACGGGAACAGCAGGTTGGAAAGATACCGGGCTTCAATCTTGCCTTGTTCGATGAATCGATCCCGCACGGTATCAGCTAATTGATTGAAGGTGTCGGCTTCCCGCGCTTCCTGCGCCGCGCCTTTGACGACCTGCAGCCCGTCCAGTGCCTCGGCTAACCGGGCGTTCATTCGGCCAAAACTGGCGCGGACTTCCTGCGCGATGGGATGAAGGCGGCGGATAAAGCGGATCTGAACCACGAGATGCAGCACGATAAAGACAAATGGCGTCAAAAGCAGCGCGGGATGAATCAGCGGAGCGGAAACCAAGGGCATCATCAGGAACATGCTCGACCCGATCAATACATTCATGCCCGGATTCATCATGAAATTCATCTCACGGACATCGTTTGTGACCCGTGCCATGATCTCACCCACCGGCTGGAAGTCGTGGTAAGACATGCTCTTGCCCAGCAGGCTGGCATACAATTCATCACGAATATCACGCTCAAACCGCTGCGCGAAGATTTCCGACGAGTAGTTCCGCATCAATTGCAGGACAGCCCGCAGCGCCTGAGATAGCACGATTCCGATGACCATTGTCAGTACAAAGCCAACATCTTGCCGGTCTTTGATGGCATTGACCGATTGCCCGATGAAACCGGGAACAACCGCCGCCAGCGCCGCATTACTGAACGCGCCGATAATCAGCCCCAGTCCAACCCAGGGATGGCGGCGCACATGGGAGACAATGAATCGGAATGGACTGGAATAGTTGGTATTATAAGATGTATGTGCTACAAACTCTGACGACATAACACTTTGACCTGAATTAAAGAACCTGATTTTACCGCGTTTTCAATGGTATCATACGCCCCACAGCCCAACTAAAACCAATTTTGATGGCGAAAATACCGGGTTACAAGACAAAGCTATGGGGTAGCCAAATCCGCTGTTTCGGTTAAAATGGTGCATCAGCACAGGCAGAAGATGCGGTCTTACCCTGTTTGGGCTGGTCTTCAGAATAGATACCGGTTAGCCGCAAGCCGGGTAGTAAAAGGCACGAATGCGTGAATTATACAGGGCAACTTGATTTGAAAGAACCTGTCATCGAAAATCAGGCTGGGGCAATGGGTGCCTCCCTTAATGGTAAACATACTGCACTTCTGCTCTCTGTCGTGATTCCGGTGTTTAATGAAGCCCCAGTCCTCAAGTCAGTGGTTGAGGGGATTACATCCCGGATCAGTGACATGGATGATGCTTACGAACTCATTCTCTACGAGAACGGCAGCACCGACGGCACGCTGGAGCTGGCACGCCAGCTCGCTGAACAGTACCCGCAGGTCGTTGTGCTCACCAGCCCGAAGGCGAGCTATGGCGCGGCAGTCAAGAACGGTATTCTGGCTACGCGGGGTGAACACATCGTCGTTTTTAACGCAGATTTCTGGGATATTCCGTTTCTACGCAAAAGCCTTGAACTGCTGCACGAGTTCGACATGGTGATTGCCTCTAAGCTGCACCCTGATTCAGAGGATAATCGCCCCTTCGTGCGCCGCTTTATCACCTGGGGCTTCAATAAACTGCTTCAGGTGCTGTTCGGCTTTGAGGGGTCAGATACACATGGCATTAAGGCTTTTCGCCGCAGCAAAATCATCCCGATCATTGAGCAGTGTGTGACTGATGGCGAGATTTTCGATACCGAAGTCATTCTGCGCGGTGAGCGTGCCGGGCTGAAATCCGTTGAACTGCCGATGACCGTCGAAGAAACTCGTCCCTCACGTTACAGCCTATTTGCGCGAGTGCCACGCACTTTCCGTGACCTGAAAACTCTGTATCGGGCGCTGCAATCCTCATGAGCAGACCGCGCGTTTTTGTCACCCGCCGGATGCCCGCCGCCGGTCTTGACCGGGTGCGGGAAGTCTGTGATGCCGAAATCTGGCCGGGCGAGATGCCACCGCCCTACGAGAGCCTCCTTGAAAAGGTGCGTGGCGCAGATGGTCTGCTGTGTATGCTCACGGATCGCATTGATGGGTCGTTGATGGATGCTGCCGGGCCAGCGCTTAAGGTCATCAGCCAGATGGCCGTCGGTTACGACAACATTGACGTTGCGGCGGCGCGCGTGCGGGGCATTCCCATCGGCCATACGCCGGGCGTGCTGACCGAGGCCACCGCCGATCTAGCCTTCGGACTGCTGCTGGCGGCGGCGCGGCGCATTGTCGAGGGCGCAAACTATATCCGGGATGGACAGTGGCGTACCTGGGACCCCAACGCGCTTTTAGGGCGCGACCTTTCCGGCGCGACACTGGGGATTATCGGCCTGGGACGGATAGGTCGGGCGGTTGCACGCCGGGCGGCTGGTTTCAATATGCGGATTCTTGCCCATAGCCCCTCCCTGACTTCCGAATCCGCCGCCGAAGCCAACGCGGTAGCTGTTGACCTGGAGACACTGTTCCATGAGTCGGATTTTGTCTCACTTCACTTGCCGCTCAACGCCGGGACGCGCCACCTCATCAACCGGATGACGTTGTCACAGATGAAGGCCAACGCGATCCTTGTTAATACGGCACGCGGCGGCATAATTGACCATGCCGCGCTGGTTGAGGCGCTGCGGTCAAGCATCATCGGTGGGGCGGCGCTGGATGTGACCGACCCGGAGCCGATTTCACCGGATGACCCGCTGCTCAGCCTGCCGAATGCGTTGGTTGTGCCGCACATAGGCAGCGCCAGCCAGTGGACACGCGACCAGATGGCGCGGATGGCCGCCGAGAACCTGATTGCGGGTGTGACCGGTCAACCGCTGCCCAACCGCGTGCCTGCCGGGTAATTCTGTAAGGAAACCCCTTTCATGCAAACGATAGTAGCCTGGATTGTGATTGGGCTGGTACTTGTCGCTGCGTACCCGCTGGCGGCCTGGTTGCTCACGATTTCGCCGCGCCGGGAAGAAGGGCGCTGGTTAGCGATATTGTTGTCATTAGCCCTGGCGGTTGGTAGCCTGACGCTCATCATGCTGTGGGAAGGACTGCTCACCATACCGCTGACATGGCTTGGCGTGACCGTGCCGTACTTCTTCCTGATGCTGTCTGGCGCGATAGGCTGGTGGCAGCGCGGCGCCAACAGCGCCCACCCTGACTCCGCACATGGTGAGGCGCGGCCTGCTGTATCGGCGAAATTCACATATTTCGCTTTGCTCCCGGTGCTGCTGGTCGTGGGTGCGGTACTGCTCAACGCGGTCTACTGGCCGTTCTCTAAAGAGGATGCGCTGGCGATTTACCACCGCTATGGCAACGAAATGGCGCAGACCGGTGAGCTTGTCCCCTTCGCCGGGCGTGATGAAGCATTTTACCAGGCGTACCCTATACAAATCTCCCTCACCTACACCTATAGCTACCTCACATCCGGCTGGACGAACGAGTATCTGGCGCGGCTGATTCCGGCGCTCCTCAGCCTCGGCTGTATCCCGGCGGTCTACCTGCTGGGGAGAGCGGTATACGGCGCTCCAGCGGGATGGGCGGCGGCGCTGCTGCTGGTCATCACCGAGACATTTGGCCGTTGGGCTTCATCGGGCTATGTGGATTTGCCGATGGCCTTCTTCTATACATTGGCGGCGCTGTTCGCTTATCGGCTGTGGCAGACTCGTCATATCCTAGACGCCGCGCTGCTGGGGCTGATGCTGGGGTTAGCAGCCTGGACAAAGAACGCAGCCCTAATGGGCATGGCTTTTGTCGTCTTGTGGTTCGGTTGGGGCTGGGTGCAGCGGCGGCTGAGTTTGCGGTTGGCGCTGGTAAGCGCTGGCGTGATCGCTGCGGTGGCCGCCCCCTGGTATCTCCGCAACTGGCTGGAAGCCGGATTGCTGGTCCCGCCGACGGCCTGGACCGACCAGGCGCAGCATACAGTGGAAAGCCTACTGATTCTGGTCACGCGCCCGCAAAACTACGGCCTGGCCGGGTGGCTGATACTGGCCGGCGTTCTGGTCGCGCTGTTTCAGGTCATTCGTGCGCCGCTCAAACACCCCGGACAGGTTATGCTTCTCACATGGACGCTGCCGTTCTTTGCGGTGTGGTGGCTGCTGGTGAGCTATGACCCACGTTTCATTCTGCTGTTCTATCCGCTCCTCGCGGTCATGGGCGGCGGGCTGGTTGCCGCAATTGGTGAACGGCTGCCCCTTACAGTCCGGCGGCGGGCGGGCATAGCTGCCCTGCTGCTGGCCGTCATCCTGGCGGGATTGGTCGCCTGGAACAGTGTCGAATTTAAGGACAACATGCTGCGCCAGCCATTGATGAGCGACGCGCAAAAACACGCCATTGTGCGGTGAATCCCTAAAATCCACCCTGCGTATTGAACATGAATGCCAGGAAGTTCTGCTGTTCGTCAGGTGTCATCGGGCGCGGGCGGGCGTTCTCATCAATAATCCCGGTGAACAGGTTCACCGTCAGCAAGCGCCCCTCATAGATGAACAGTTCATCCATGAAGAAGCGCATATTCCCCCAAAATGGCTGGTCAAAGAACAGGTTGCCCATACCGTAGTGGATGAATGCTTCCGTATCCCGCCCAGGATTGTAAAAGTCGAAGATCATAGGTTTGTGCGCCTGTGTGCCGATTATGACATCTGCCCCCAGGTCGGCCAGGGCGCGGAAATCAACTTCCTGGCGCGCCGGGGGGAGGTAATCCTCCACCTCTTCATATTGTACCGTCACGACAACGACATCAAATCGAGCGGCCAAATCGGGGATTGTGGCGCTCAACCAGTTCCAATCACAGTAAGCTGCACCAGGGTTCGTCTCGGTCACCAGCGCGTAATACGGCCCGATCCAGTTGCAGGCAATCATCGCGATTGTGCTGCTATTGTAGTCGAGGATGAGCGGCTGCCGCGCTTCGTCCACTGTCTCGCCGCCGCCCACGATACGAAAACCGTCCTCACGGTAGCGGCGCAGCGTGTCCCGGTATGCGGTGAATCCGTAGTCATTATTATGGTTTCCGGTCAATTCGATGATGTCTGTTCCAATGTAGTCCAGCAGGCCGTAATGTGCATCTTTGGCGCAGAACGCCCCTAACAGCAATTCACTTCCCGCCGCCGGGCAATTCGCCGTGAACGAAACCTCATTACTGGTATGGAAGAAATCGGCGCGGATCGTATAGGGGCGGATCGCCTCACCTGCCCACTCGATGCTGTGCTGGTCGAGCGCCGCCTGGGTTTCGCGGGTCAGCGCCGTCACCCCGGAAAGCATCAGGCGTGTCAGGTGTTCCGGGTAATAGTTGGGCTGCTCGCTGGAGAAGACGAAAGGGTACGCTGTCAGGTCGCCATCAAGCGGGTGAACACCATCTACCAGCAGGACACGGTAGCGCGGCGTTAGTTTGTCGAATGGGAGCAGCGTGTACAAGCGCCGGTTGCCCCACATCAGGTTGTACAGGGCATCATCGGCCACGACGCGGAGGCCTGGATTCAGCGATATACCCAATCCGCGCAGTGTTGCCGCTGTCGTCTCGTTCAGAACCAGGTTTGTGTCCGGTTCTCCGGCGCGAATCGCCCCCAGTGTCATACCTGCAATGGTCGTTTGCAGGCTGGGGAAACTGACCGCCGGCACAAACAGTGCCAGTCCTGTTTCCGGCTGTGGTGTGGGTTGGGGTGTGTTGGTGGCAAAGGCGGCGAGCGTCGCCGGAGCAACCCCGTCCTGCCAGGCTGCCGTATAGAACAGCAGATAGTCCGTCACATGCTGTGCCCAGTACGAGTCGCTGTGGTCTCCCTGTGGGTAAAGCTGGTAAATATACGATAATCCACGCTGGTTGAGCCGCTCTTGCATCACGTTCATGGCTTGCCGGGAGAAGTCATCCGGGCCGCGATCCATCCAGATGCGCAGTGTATCCAGACCGGGCGCCGTCAGGGCCAAATCCAGCGGGTTATACTCTGGCGGGGCATTATTCAGGTCGAAAAAAGGGCTGTGACCGCCTACCGCACTGAACAACTCAGGGTGGCGGAAGGCGATCTCAAATGCCCAGAACCCACCCCGTGAAATCCCGCCGATCCCCCGTTCCGCTCTGGTCTGTGCGACTCGGTAGGCACTTTCGACTTGCGGCATCAACTCCTGGATGAATACACCTTCCCAGGAATCATCACCAAACTGGTTTTCGTTGGCGACCCAGTTGCCGAATGGCAATACCGCGATCAGTGGCGGCAGTGTTCCCTGGGTGATCCCCTCGTTGAGCGCCTCGGCCAGCCCGATCTGCAACCAGTGGTTGTCATCACTGGCTGAACCGTGCAGCAGGTACAGCACCGGGTAGTCACGCTCGGTCTGGTTGTAGCAAGGCGGCGTATAGACCGTATATACCATACTGGTTTCGATCAATGCGCTGCGATAGGGACGGCGTTCGATGGTGCCGCTGGTCTCGGCACAGCCCTGGTACGATGCGGCGGGCAGCGGCAGTCCGAGCAGAATCAGGAGGGTGTATACAGTAATCAGGCGCACAGGTTTGAACATAGTCAGTCTGAATCATCAACCGGCGGACAGCGGACAGATGAGCATTGTGCCAGTCCCGGCGCGAATAAGGAAGGGCATGATTGACCGCGTACCCCTGGGACAACTTGCACAAAATTACACATGACTCTTTAGGCGTTTTGTAGGATAGTCCGTATAATTAAGGTTTGGGTACTCTCGTCGCCTGCCACCACCCCACCCTGCCGTGAGTTCCCATTGAGGCAGCACGCAGGAAAACCGCTCACACGGAACAATCTGGTGTGATGGTTTTAGTTGTGTCTCAATCTTCTGTCCGTTATCTGTGAGGAAAAACGATGCCCACGAAAACTGTGGAGCGCCCTTCGGCGGCACTGGATGAACAGACTCTGCTCGCCATGTTCTGGACGATGCTGCTCAGCCGGCGACTGGATGAACGCGCCTGGATGCTGCATCGCCAGGGGAAAATAGCCTTTCATATCAGTGGGATGGGCCATGAGGCGGCGCAGGTCGCAGCAGCCTTTGCGCTCAATCGTGGCGTGGATTATGTCCACCCCTATTATCGTGACCTGGCACTGGTGCTGGCGCTGGGCGTGACCCCGACTGATTTTATGATGAGTCTTTTTGGTAAGAAGAACGAATATAGCAGTAATGCCAAACAGATGCCCAGCCATTTTAGCCACAAACCCGCCCACATTCTCAGCCATTCGTCCCCGGTAGCGACGCAGGTGCCGCAGGCGGCGGGCGTGGCGTTTGCCATCAAGTACCGGCAGCAGTTGGGACTGGTAGACCCGGACGACGCGACCCAACCGCGCCTGGTTCTCACCAGCCTGGGCGAAGGCTCAACCAGCCAGGGGGAATGGCATGAAGGTATGAACTGGGCGGGCGTGCATAAGCTCCCGTTTATTTGCCTGGTGGAGAATAATCTCTACGCGATCAGCGTCCGCGTGGAAGAACAGATGGCTGTCTCCAACGTGGCTGACCGTGCCGGGGCGTATGGTGTGTACGGCATGTGGGCAGATGGAAACGATGTGCTGGCGATGTATGACGCCATGCACGCCGCCGTCCAGCGTGCCTATAGTGGCGAAGGGCCGACCCTGATCGAAGCCAAGACCTACCGGCCCGTGCCCCATTCTTCCGACGATGATGACCGCAGTTATCGCAGTCGCGAGGAAGTCGAAGAATGGAAGCAGAAAGACCCGATTATGCGCTTTAGTGCCTATCTGATGGGGAAGGGAATTCTCTCACAATCCATTCTGGATGAATACGAAGCACAGGCGAAAAAGGAAATCAACGCTGCCCAGGGTGCCGCCGAAAGCGCCCCTGACCCCGACCCGGAGGAAACCCTGAGTCCGGTTTACGCCCCCCTGGAGGCAAACTAATCATGCCAGTGATGACTTTGATTGAAGCCGTTACGCAGGCAATGGACGAAGAACTGGCGCGTGATCCTCGTGTATTCATCGTAGGAGAGGACGTGGGCGCGCGGGGTGGCGTGTTCCGGGCGACAATGGGGCTGCACGCCAAATACGGGAGCGAACGAGTGGTCGACTCACCGCTGGCAGAACTGTCAATTGTGGCGATTGGTATCGGCGCGGCGCTGGCCGACCTGCGCCCAATCTGCGAAATCCAGTTTGCCGATTTCATCCACCCGGCCTTTAACCAGATTGTCAACGAAGCCGCCAAGATGTACTATCGCTCTGGTGAACAGTGGAATGTGCCGATGGTCATCCGTGCGCCCTATGGCGGCGGCATCAGCGGGGCGCTGTACCACAGCCAGAGTGTCGAGGCATTCTTCACGCACGTGCCCGGTTTGAAGGTCGTGATTCCCTCTACGCCGCAGGACGCCAAAGGCCTGCTCAAGAGCGCCGTCCGTGACCCGAATCCGGTGCTGTTCTTCGAACCGAAGAAAGGCTACCGCGCCATCAAGGGTGATGTGCCGGAAGGTGAGTATACGATACCCATTGGCCCGGCGCGGGTGGCGCGTTCCGGGCGTGATTTATCGGTATTCGCTTACGGCATGATGGCCCACTATACGACTATTGCCGCCGAGAAAGTCGCCCGCGAAGATGGCATTGATGCCGAAGTGATTGACCTGCGGACGCTGCTCCCGGTGGATAAAGGCGCTATACTGGAATCGGTGAAGAAAACCGGTAAGGCGCTGGTGGTACACGAAGACACCTTCACCATGGGCTATGGCGCGGAAGTCGCAGCTATCATCGCCGACGAAGGCTTTAACTACATGGACGCGCCGGTTAAACGTCTGGCCGGGCCGGATGTCCCGGCGATGCCCTACAGCCATAGTATGCAGGAGTTTTTCATGCCCAACCCGGATAAAATCGCAGCGGCCATCCGTGATTTAGCGGCGTATTGAGGACATCGTGAGAAATCACGCTATTTCCGCAGGGGGCAATAATGCAATTCTGCAATACGGAGATAATCGGGCGACCACGCCGGGTCACCCCTACAGAATCGCCCTTATCGAGGGAATTTGTAGGGGTGCGATATATTGCGCCCGCGCATTGGAACACCGTACTCATGACTTAGAGCATTATGCCGCCCTTACAGCGGAAGCCCTGTATTGTTAATCAGAAAAGGTGAGACAAACCATGCCCACACAAGTGATTATGCCCCAGCTTGGCGAAAGTGTCGTCGAAGGCACGGTCAGCCGCTGGTTGAAACAGGTCGGCGACACGGTAGAGGAATACGAGCCGCTGCTCGAAGTCAGTACCGATAAGGTGGATACGGAAGTCCCCGCCCCGGCCAGCGGCGTCCTGCTCCAGATCATTGTGCCGGAAGGCCAGACTGTCGAGCGCGGCACGCTGCTCGCTGTTGTCGGGCAGCCCGGCGAAAAGGCGGAAGAAGCCGCAGTTCCGGCAGCCGCCCCCCACAGCCAACCCGCAGTGGCTCCCCAGGCTGCGCCGCCCGTTCAGGCCGCCGCCCCCGTAACCGTCAAAATCAACGGCAGTGGCTACACCGGACATATCACGCCGGTGGTCGCCCGTATGGTTGCCGAGCATAAACTCGATCTCTCGCAAATCCCCGGCACCGGACGCGATGGCCGTATCACCAAAAAAGACGTAGAAGCCTATCTTGCCGGGAATACTGCCGCCCCTGCCCCCGATACCGATCTGCCGCCCTGGGAACGCCCCGGCAGCGGCGACCTGTTCAAGCCGACGGTGGATTATGGCGATGTGTCGCCTGCTGCCCCCGCCGCGCCGAAACCGGCAGCCGCCCCCGCTCCACCGCGCAGCACAGCAGCACCCATCCCGCAGGGCGTCCCCGGTGAACTCGTGCGCCTGAGTTCGATGCGCCGCGCGATTGCCGAACACATGGTACGGAGCAAGCTGCACACCTCGCCGCACGTTACCACCGTTTTTGAGATAGACATGACCGCTGCCCTGGCGCACCGGGCTAAACATAAGGCCGACTTCGCCAAACAGGGCGTCAACCTGACGCTCACGGCCTATTTCGCGGCGGCTTCGGTGGTCGCCCTACAAGCTAATCCCTACCTGAACGCCCAGTGGACGGACGAGGGCATTTACCTCCACCACGCTGTTCACCTGGGGATGGCGGTAGCGATGGACGAGGGGCTGATTGTGCCGGTCATCCACAACGCGCAGGATTTGAACCTCATGGGGCTGGCGCGGGCGGTGAACGACCTCTCCAACCGGGGGCGTAACCGCCAATTGAAGCCCGACGAGGTGCAGGGCGGCACGTTCACCATCACCAATCATGGCGTGAGTGGCAGCCTGTTCGCCATGCCGATCATCAACCAGCCACAGGTGGGTATCCTGGGGGTAGGAGTCATGGAGAAGCGTGTCAAAGTCATCAACGACGCCATCGCTATCCGCCCCTGTGTCTACGCCTCGCTCACCTTCGACCACCGCGTAGCCGATGGTGCAACCGGCGACGCCTTCATGGTCACCCTCAAAGACACGCTCGAAGGGTGGGCATAACCATACATCTCTCGCCGCACAGATCATCTTAACCGGGTCTGTGCGGTGAGGTTTCGATATATTGCCTGTTAATACTAGGTCATCTTGTCTTACTCAGCCCCATCCAATTCTTGAACAAATGTTTTAACAAAGATTCACCCTTTTCCCCCATGAATGTGCTAAGCTAACCCTATGACACCCTCTGCCAACCCGCCCCTTCACGATGTTCGCTTTCGCCTCAAAACCCAGGATTCAGCCCGGTTTTGCTGCAATCCCCACCGCTTTGCAGCAAAATGCGATAGTTTGCTGCACGGTTTAGCTCCCGATTTTTCCCTCAAATCCACCCATTTTGCGGCAATTGCAGCAATCTTGGCAAAAATGCAAAATTGCCGCAAAAACCCATCACCACCCGTAACCTGTGCCAGGGGACAGACGGTTGCTAAAATAGTGACAATTGTCTTTATGAAGGTATCAGGTAGATTGAGTCGTAAATGAAGGCCAAAAACAAGCCTAGTCAATCGATTCTTTGTAAGCCTGATTTGCTATTCAGGTTGCTAAGGATGCTCCTCGTAGTTGTTTGCTCGCTGACGATTTTGTACTCAATTGTGGTAAAGTTGGTTTTCCCGGAGCAAGTGACAGCATATTGGGATACGGGTCTGCTTGTCAGCATTTTGATATTGGGGTTGAGCTTTGTTTACTTCTTTATAGCGAGTCCTGCTCTGGAGATTAACCAGGATGGAATAATCGCTGAATATTTCTGGGGGCGGAAAGCTATAACCTGGGACAATATCACATTTGTTGAAACCTATGCATTTTCGACATTTATTTACGTGAGGGGTCTTCCTCGAATAAGTTATCTCGTCGGCGTTTTCTCGTTTAGTCTATCTCCTGCATTGATATTTGGGGTGTTCAATGAAAATTATGGCCCCGCCCTCCAAACGATACGCGATAATACAAAAAGTAAGCGAGGATAACTATGCCAGCGGCCAGTGGCAAACAACCAGCGGCTAACCCGTAACCTGTGCCGGGGCAAAAACGGTTGCTAAAATACAGGAACAGACTTTTTGGTACAGGTAAGGAACTTCCATGAAACGACTGATTCCGGTAATCGGCGTGCTGGTACTACTGGTAGCTGCCTGCCAGCCCGCCGCCCAGACCGATGAAGCACTCCCGACGCTGGCTGTCTTGCCCAGTGTCACCCCCACCGCCACCGAAACGGATACTCCAGCGCCTACCGATACGCCCCCACCGACGGACACGGCGACTCCGCTCCCTACCAGCACGACCACATCATCTCCAACGCCGACCAGCACGCCGTCACCGACTCCGGTGTTCACTGTGAATCCCACTCAGGTCGCCATCAGCACCGGCACAGCCGCTGTCGAGGAAGCCCCCCGCTACGCCACCTTCACGCCGCCCCCGCCCGGCAGTACGCCCGTTCCCGGCACACCCCAGCAAATGGCGGATGTGATCGTCACCGAGCGTCAGTTCCAGGAAGAAGTGGATTTGAAAACCCGCGCCATTCAGTCCATTGAATTAGCTCAGGTGAGCTTTGTGCCGGGTGGAATTGACGTGGAACTTACGGCGTTGGGCGGTGAAGCTTATATCACCGGCCATGTATTGCTTTCGATTGAAATGACGGGGTCGTTTGCGTCTATAACCATCGGGGATATTACCGTTCCCGGCCTGGAGAACCCGCCCGACGAGTTCATTCAGGTCGCCACGTCCGATTTCTTCATCATGATGGTGGACGTACTGGATACAATCCTGAACCAGCGGTTGGGCGACCAGCATAATCTGGAAAATATCGTGATGACCGACAGCGCGATGGAAATCACGCTCCTCGTCCCACAAAACTGATTACCCTAACGGGCACACCACTGGGTGGCGACTGACCGGCATCACGTGCGTTCCTGCCACAGGCCTTCGCCATCCAGTACCCGTTGGATCAGCCGTTCAAACGCCAGTCGTGGGACAGGCTTGCTGATATACCCGGCACAATGGGCGGCCCGCAGCCGGTCCTGCTCGTAGAACCACTTTTCATCACCCAGCACAATGATCGGAACACGGGCCGTCATGTCGTCCTCATAGAGTGCCTCCAGGATTTCAAAAGGGTCACTGCGCATCAGGTCCAGTTCCAGGATGATGAAGTCCGGCATAGAGGCCATCGTCCGTGCCTGCTCTCGCACGTTATTCCCGGTGGTATTGCGCTTGCACAAGATTCCCATGCTTTTGAGAATGGCGGAAAGCACCATGAGCTGGTGAGCGTCGTCTTCCACAATGAGCGCCCAAATGGTTGAGGACACCTGAAACTCCTGATCGTGAAGCAATTCAACTTGTTAAGATACATTGTAACGCAAAATCAATTTTGCCGGAATCAAAAGGCGGATACATTCTGTACCCGCCCAGGTGTTACTGTCGTGACTGAAGGCTACCCTTCAGTCGTATCTTCTTCTTCATCGGCCTCGTCAATGGGAGGCACAGCCACGTCGGTCACTTCCGGAACCATTTCCTCAGCTAAGTCGGCAGCTTCAGGAGCGGCGTCCTCGGCCACCACTTCCCCGCTGTCTTCTGCCGGGGTTTCAGCGGCTTCCATGTCCATCCCCCAACGCTGCGTAAAACCAACCCGCCGCTTTTCCGGTTCCAGGTGGCTGATACGCAGACTCAGGCGATCCCCCTTCTTAACGTAAGAATAGGGTTCCTTGAGTGAACCATCGCCCATCTCGCTCAGATGGAGCAGCCCTTCCAGTCCGTTATCCAGCGCGATGAAAGCGCCAAAATCAACCACATTGGTGACAACACCCTCAACCAACTGCCCTTCGTGATACTGCTGTTGGGCATCGTCCCAGGGGTCGCTCAGGAGGCGTTTCCGGCTCAGGGCAATCCGGTTCGAATTACGATCCAGGTTGAGGACGTAGACATCAATCACATCACCCACCTTGAGGACATCGCGCGGGTGGTCAACACGGTGCCAGGCCAGCTCGCTGACATGGATCAGGCCATCAGCGCCACCCAGGTTGACGAACGCGCCGAAGTCACGCAGGCCGGTAACCGTACCCTGCACCACATCGCCTTCTTTCAGTTCAGCCAGAAGCCGCGCCTTTTGCTGGGCACGCCATTCTTTCTGTGCTTCCCGCTCACTGAAGATCAACCGGCGGCGATCCTGGTCAACCTCAATCACCTTGACGACCAGTTCCCGGCCCAAGAGTTCATTCCAGGCGTCGCGCTGGTCATTGGAGTAACTGGACGATACCAGGTGCGAGCTGGGGATAAACCCTTCCAACCGGTTCCAGCGCACCAGGATACCACCCCGGTTATGCCCGGTGACAATGACCGAAACGACTTCTTCCGACTCCAGAAGTTTACGGGCTTTTTGCCAGTCGTACTGTTGCAGGCCCATATTGATCGAAACGATCAGATTATCATCCTGGTCACGGGGATTCATTACATAAACCGGGACTTCAGCGCCTACTTCAAGGCTTTTGCGAAATTCCGGATCGAGGCGTTCCAGGTCGGTGGATGGCACAATACCATCCTGTTTCACACCCATATCCACGATGATTTCGCGGGGGGCGATTTGCAGAATAATAGCGTTTCGAATTTCACCACGACGCGGTGGCAAATACGCAAACGAAGATTCCAACAACTCCCGGAATTCCGCCCCAAAATCTTTTTCTTGTTCGTTATCCGAATGCGACAAGCTCATTAACCTACCTACCTTATGGGAAATGGGTCTCATTATACAATGAGATATAATCGCGACAAGCCTCGATTCATAATTTACACGGGGGAGGCCACCCGGGTGTTGGCAGCAAGCTGTGTTTGAATGCCTTCAATCCATTCTAATTCGGCTTCGCTTAGTTGCATAGCGTAATCAATAACCCAAATTTGCTGTACTGTTTGGGCGGCAGCACGTTCATTTTGAAGTGCCTCAAGTGTGCGTGTCACTTCATCCCGGCGTGCCTTCATCAGTGCCCCTAGTTCGGTGGCGGATAGGTCATGTGCCAGATACAGTTTGAGTAGAAACTCACGGCGAATCTGGTCAGAGGCTGGCGACTGCTTAAGCCAGTCCCGGAGTTCTGCCTCGCCCTTTTCCGTAATACGATATACCTTTTTGGAGGGTCGCCCTACCTGTGCAATTTCATTCACTTCAACCGCGCCTTCATCCAGCAGTTTGTGAAGTGTGGGGTAGAGGGTGCCATAACTGGCATTCGCTATCGCTTTGAGCGCGTAGTTCACCCGTTTCTTAATATCGTAACCCGACATCGGGCATTCTGTTAATAACCCTAAAATCAAGTAGCGATGTGACATAAATCTCGAAAAATACACCCGACAGATGGTTTGGAGTATATCTCTTCGAGATATGTCGCTTCAAGCGCCTTGAGATATAAAACGGTTTTTACTAAGTATGAAATACACAACATTATCTGTTGCAAATTTAAATAAATTTCCATCAACATTATAACAGCAACGTTGTTATTCGTACAGGCCGCCTTAGTTGGCCTCTGGCATCGCCGTCTGAATGCCGCGTAAACCCCGGTCAACCTCCCAGGGGTACACAATGTACGCATCAGTAATTGCGCCATAAAAATCCGGTTCTGAGTTATTGAACAGGGAGCGGTACGGATTATAGTGAAAGACGCAGGTAAAGGTCTGAGCGCCGGCAGATTGCGCCCTGCCCCGTACTGCTGTGCTGGTGCGCCCACTACCCCACACATCGTCCACAATCAGCGTCCGCCGTCCCTGCAAAAGTTCGGCATTAGGAAACTGCAAAAATGACGGCCAGGCCATCAGCCCGGCAGTCTCAGTTGTCGGAAAGTCAACCGCAGCCGTGAGCAGATGCCGGATACCGAGTGCTTCCGCCAGCAGCCCGCCGGGGATAATCCCGCCGCGTGTGATGAGAATCATGGCGTCAAACAGCCCGGCAGCTTTGAGGGATGGCAGCATCACGTCTACAAGTTTATCCACGTCCGCCCAGGACAACAGTTCGTGCCGGATCGGCCTTTGAGAACTTGCCATACAATCGCTCCCTTCGTCGTGTTGTTGATAAAACACAGGTGTCTATCAGGTAGAGGTGCTATTATCGCACAATCTGGCCTGAAACCCAAAGAGGCAAGAAATGTCGTGCGGTGGGAGGAGATAAAAGACTGAAATACCCTACAGTGCCATACCTGATTCTCCGCGAACGAGAGGTATCCCTTCTGGGCAATATCAGCCAGCCCTATTCGAGCAGCTTCCTGGTATGACATTCCATTTATTGTGAATCGGTGTGAGATCAATCGTAAAGTGCCTGATCCTGCAATAGGTTGTTGTCAAGCACCGGGGTAAATCCCTTCAGCATCAGTACGAGAAGCGATATGAACGAATATCTTAAATGGAATGTCGGCATCACACATCTACCGCATAAATATCCTGGTAGTAACCATCGGGTTCTGCCTCTGCGCCCAGTATTTTGAGGGTGGAATCCGTTACCCCCAGCACCAGTGTCCGGTAACCTTCCCGGTGGCTCCAGTCACGGATGGCACTCAGGATTTGCCCGGGCAGTGGTTTGGGTGTCCAGCAAAACACCTCGGCGCTGCGTGGGGCATAAAGCTGCTGTCGCACAAAGACATAGGCATCCTGTCCGGCAGCCGTCAGGTACAGACGCTTGGCTGGGCGCTGTCGTATTTCCGGCATGACAACCCAGGTGCGCGGCCAGAGCGTTTCCCAGTGCTGGCGGGCGCTTTCCCACCGTCCCAGCGGCATGTGCCATGAATTGATCTGCGCCGGATTCGCGCTGGCGTGCTCGGTTGACTGGTAAAACACCTGACCGGTCTTGGCGGACAGGTTGACCCGGTGGATACGCGCCAGCGGCTGCATCCCAAACAGTCGGTGCAATTGAGAGGCCTGGTCATCATGGGCGATGCTGCTGACGGTGACGCGCTGGCAGGCGGACACCGACGCTTGTTCCAGGACATACCTTACCAGCGCCTCGCGCACTGCGGGATCACGGCTGGTCAGGTTCGCTAGATGCAGATGGTCGCCAAATGGGGCAGGTTCCGCACTGTGGTAGGCCTCGGCATATCCCGCGATAAGGTCATCCAGTACCGCCACAATCGGCAGCCCGGCGCCGCGCAAGAGGTGGCTCACGTGCAGCGCCCCGGTTTCCACGCTCATCCAGGGGCCGCCGTGCAACCAGCGTTCATAAATAGATAACTGGTCGTATGGGACATCCTGCACCTGCCCGGCAATATCAATACGCTGCCAAACGGGAATACCGGAACGGAACAGTGTGCTGATCGCTTGTGTGTCATCCAATAAGGCCGCTCGGACGTGAATTTCTGCCATCTCGCGCTATACTTTCCTCTGTATGAGTTATGTATGTATTGTACCATCAGGGATTTCCCTTGTGTAACGATTCTCGCTCGTGATGAGGTGGCGTGCAGCCCCGCCACATCCATTTATATGCCGATTCCAAGGAGTTTCGCATCGTGACCCCAGAACTGAATTTCGACCTGGATACAACCGTTGATTTCCTGGTTGGCTTGCTGGATACACCCAGCCCTACCGGGTACTATGAAGAAGCCATTGCTTACACTGAGAAGGCTTTTGCTGCCCTGAATATCCCTGATTTTTCGCTGGTCGTAACCGCTAAAGGTGCGCTGGTGGGAACATGGCGCGGCGAATCGGCCAGCGCGCCACGTGGTATGACGGCGCATGTGGATACCCTGGGACTGATGGTGAAAGAGATCAAGAGCAACGGGCGTCTGAAGACAACCATGCTCGGCGGTTATGATTGGAATGCCATCGAATTTGAAGGCGTTACCATCCAGACGGCTGATGGCCGCCGTTATCGCGGCACAGTTGTTCCGGTGAATGCCAGTTTTCATGTAAACCGCGATATTCCAAAGGTGACCCGCAGTGCGGAGACGCTGGAAGTCCGGTTAGATGCCCGCACGACCAATGCCGAGGAGACTCGTGGGCTGGGGATCGGGGTCGGTGACTTCATTTTTCTCGATCCCCGTGTAGAAACGGGTGAGGCGGGTTTCATTCGCTCGCGCCACCTGGATGATAAAGCCGGGGTTGCCGCCATCTATGCCGCGTTGATCGCCATGAAAGCGGCTGGCCTGCGTCCGGTACAGGATACGACTATCCTGATCGCTAATTATGAGGAGGTCGGGCATGGTGGAGCGAATGGCTTCCCGCCTGGGCTGGCGGAACTGGTGGCGATTGATATGGGCGCATTGGGGGACGGCCAGACGGGTGACGAGTTTTCAGTGAGTATCTGCGCCAAAGACAGCAGCGGCCCCTACCACCCGCTGATGATGCGCAAGCTGCGCCGCCTGTCGGATGCCCACAACATCCCCTATAAAGTAGATATTTACCCATATTACGGTTCGGATGGCTCAGCGTACTGGCGCGCCGGGGGAGAAGCCCGGGTCGGCCTGATTGGGCCAGGGGTGGACGCCTCGCACGCCTACGAACGCACCCACCGGGAGAGCATCGAACACACCGCGCACCTCATCGCCCGCTGGTTGCTAGACTGACGCGGGTGCTGGGGTCATGTGCCAAACCATCACAGGTAAGTGACCCTGGATAGGATTGTAGGCTTTCGGAGCTTTCGGGGAGAGTCTGAGACTCTCCCCTGCGACCTACATCCATTTCGAGTGTGGGAGCGGGTCTGAAATCCATCGCAGACCTCTCAAATGGCTTCTCAAACAAAGGATTACTGCGTTATCGCCTGATTTCACGAAAGGTTTAGGAGCATGGCGAGGATTGTCTTTATCGGGGCAGGCAGCACTGTTTTTGCCAAGAACCTGATGGGGGATATTCTGAGTTACCCGGAACTCGCAAATAGCACGATGGTTCTGATGGATATTGATGAAAAGCGCCTGGCAACTTCCGGGCAGGTCGCTCATCACATCAACCAGACACTCGGCACGGATGCCGCTGTTGAAGTGACAACAGATCGTCGCAAAGCATTAACCGGCGCGGACTATGTCATCTGTATGATTCAGGTTGGTGGTTATAAGCCTGCCACGGTGATTGACTTCGAGATACCCCGCAAGTATGGGCTGCGACAGACCATAGCCGATACGCTGGGTATCGGGGGCATTATGCGCGGGCTGCGCACTATTCCTGTCTTGCTTGATATTGTGCGCGATATGGAAGAACTGTGTCCAGACGCGCTCTTTATCAACTACGTGAACCCGATGGCAATGAACCAGTGGGCGCTGAGTCGCGGGTCGGACATCAAAACAGTGGGGTTGTGCCATAGTGTCCCACATACGGCCCACGAACTGGCGCAGGATATTGGCATCCCTTATGAAAACATCAACTACCTGGTTGCTGGCATCAATCACATGGCGTTCTATCTTAAATTTGAGGATCGCTATACCGGGGAAGACCTGTATCCACGCATTCGCCAGGTTATTGACGAGGGCCGTGTGCCGGATTGGAATCGCGTGCGTTACGATATGTTCCGGCGTCTCGGCTATTTCGTCACCGAGAGCAGCGAGCACTTTAGCGAATATGTTCCCTGGTTTATCAAACCCGACCAACCGGAACTGATTGAAAAGTATAACATTCCGCTGGATGAATACCTCGCCCGATGCCAGGCGCAGATAATCGGTTGGGACATGGTGCAGGATGCTCGCGAGAAGGGTTACACCATCTCGGAAAAGCAGGTTCGTGAGGCGATCACCGGTATCCAGTTGATGCCGCGTATGGCCGAAGGCATGGTACGAGGGGTACTGAATTACGAAAAGTACGAACGCAGCGTGGAGTACGGCTCACTGATTATCCACAGCATGGAGACCGGCAACCAGCGTATGATTTATGGCAATGTATCCAACACCGGAATTATCAGAAATCTGCCGGAAGGATGCAGTGTGGAAGTACCTTGCCTGGTGGATGCTAATGGCATTCAACCAACCGTAATTGGCGACATCCCGCCACATCTGGCCGCGCTTATGCAGACCAATATCAACGTGCAGGCATTGACGGTTGAAGCGGCGTTGACTGGCAAGCGCGAACATATTTATCACGCCGCCATGCTTGACCCACACACAGCCGCGCAGCTTTCTCTCGACCAAATCTGGTCACTGGTGGATGACCTGATTGAAGCTCATGGCGACATGCTGCCAGCGTACCGCTGATTGCGCGTGAAAGGGATGTGTGTCTTCTGCGGGGACACACATCCCTGGTTTTCGATATGCGGATAGTCTAGAGCGCCCGCATACGGTTGCCTCTTGGCTTGTGTTCTACTTCTGCCAACCCCAGCGCCTCCATAAGGGGCGGGATATACATTGCAAAACGCCCCCGCAAACCCTTTTTCAGACCGTACCAACCACCGATTGGATTATCTGCGGAGCGTGCCCAGGCTTCAACCGTGCCTTCCTTTGCCTCTTTTTGTTCATCGGCACTGCCAAGCTCCATCCAATCCCCGTGTGATTTCAACATTGCGTGCAGATCATCAATACAGCGCAGGTCATAGTGTAAGACGGTTTTCCCCACGGTGCAGACAAGCACGGGCGGACTGGCAGATTCATCGCGGTATAGCGTATAAGTTGAGGTTCCGGGTGGTGTCTGTAATGTCCAGGGATCACTCTTTGTGCCTGTACCTGTCACGTTACTCATGTTAGCCCTCTCTGCTGAATCAGAACTCATTGTTGTTGGTTATTTTACGCATTACGATTATTACGTTCAGCTTCCCGCTTCAAGTCCGTGCTGGTTGCTTTTCACTCAGTCTGTACCAAGGTTAGTCTCCTCTTTGCCGAACACTACCTTTATGACGACAAATGGAGGTTAAAGGATGCGGTTTTGACTCCCCCGATGCTATACTGATGATGGTAGTCTACGTTGGCGGAAATCACTTGTTTATGAATCTGGCCGAATTTAACCAGCAGGAATTTGGCGGTTTAGTAGAACGGTATCAGCCGGAACTGTTGGTACACTGCTACCGGTTGTTAGGTTCGATTTGCGATGCGGAAGATATGGTGCAGGAGGCGTTTCTGCGCGCATGGCGGGCACGTGAAACCTTTAGCGGGACAGGTTCATTGCGGGCCTGGCTTTACAAGATCGCAACTAATGTATGCCTGGATGACCTGAAGAAGTCCACACGCCGCTATTTGCCGCGCACGCGGGCGGCTGCCACCGGTATGGAAGAACCGATCCCAGCGCCCATGATGGAACGAATATGGCTCGAACCATTCCCTGACGACCTGTTCATCACTGATGAACAAAATCCGGAAAGGTATCTGATCGAGCAGGAAAGCATCCGATTAGCATTTATTGCCGCCTTGCATGTATTGCCACCACGCCAGCGGGCCGTCTTGATTTTGCGGGATGTTCTGGACTGGCAGGCAAAGGAAGTGGCTGCATTGATGAATACCAGTGTATCTGCTGTGAAAAGCGCCCTGCACCGGGCACGCGCCACCATGGCTGAGCAGAATACCCGGGCACATGCCCATAGCCTGGACGACAACGCGCAATCCCTACTTGAGAATTACATGCGCGCCTGGGAAACGGCAGATACCAGCGCACTCGTTCGACTGCTGACAGAGGACGCCACCTTCAGTATGCCGCCCATTCCCGCCTGGTATCAGGGACGAACGAGTATTCGTGAGTTGGTGTCAAAAACTGTTTTTAGTGGGAATTCACAGGATCGCTGGTTGCTATTTCCAACACGCGCTAACCATCAACCCGCATTTGGTCTCTATCGTCAGACAGAAGATGCGGGCACATATCGTGCTTATGGAATACAGGTGATTGCCACACAAGATGGTTTAATTGCCGACGTAATATCCTTCAATGAAGTGGCTTTGTTCCCCTATTTCGGGCTGCCACCAATTCTTCACCGGGATTCGGTTATGCGAAACAGGGGAAATTGAAACCCGTAATATCCACATCACGCAAGCATATGAAAAGCGAATCTGAAACACACTGCCCTTCTTAGGGCGAGTTTTAGCCAATAACACCGGCCTGCGCCAATACCTTTTTGAGTTTATCCAGGTTGATCGGCTTGACCAGGTAATCGTTCGCCCCGGCGGCGGCGGCCTCTTGTTGCAGCGGGGGGGAAGCCGCCGAAATCATGATAATCGCCAGATGGCCGTTTTCGTGACTGCTGCGTAGCTGGCGGCAGATGTCAATACCATTGGAATCCGGCAGCATAATATCCAGCAGGACAGCGTCCGGCGCTTCATACGCCAGTCTGTCCCATGTCTGCCGTCCAGAAAGCGCACTGATGGTTTCATGGCCGATCAGTTCCAGGAAGGTGGTGAGCATGTCTACAGTAAGTTGTTCATCGTCAACGACTAGTATCTTAGCCATGATGCGCGCCTATAAGTGTTATTTCTGCAAATCAGTGTATCAGGATTGTCTGAGGGCTTGTACCCTGACATTAGCACTAGTTACCGTTACGTGGCCTTTAGACCCTTCTCATAAAACCGGTGTGTTTTATAGATAGTTGTCCCCAGATTCTTGGCAATACTGACCATATTGTCATTGCTTTCCAGAATCCATCCGGAATCTGAATACTGGTAAGTCGTGTGCTTGATGATGGACTGAGTCATGTGGTAATACATAGAGGCATCTACGCCCATATTCCGGTATTCGTGCTTGACGCCCATTAATGGAATGCGAATCCAGGTAATGCTGGGTTTGAGCTTCCAATACCAGAGCGCCTGGAGCAGGGATACAGCTTCTGGCACACCAGGGCGCGGGTAGATTTTACGCAGCACCTGGTTGAAGTCTGGCACGGCCATGATGAACCCCGCAGGATCGCCATCTACTTCCGCAAAAAGAGCCAGTTTCGGTTCTACGAACTGCCCCAGGCTGTCCACCAGGGCATCCAATTCCCTGGGCGTCATTGGCACGAATCCCCAGTTCTCATCCCAGGCCGCGTTGTAAATCTCCTTAAAGAGGGCGAACTCCTCTTTTTTGCGTTTAGTGTCCAGCGGGCGAATCGTGATTTTGTTGCGCTGCATAATCCGTTCAGTCAACCGGGCTATGCGCTGGGTCTCTTTCGCATTGACGATGCCATCACGATCCACGTAGAAGCTGTACACATCCATCGCTTTGCTGAATCCCGCTGTTTCCAGCAACTGCTGGTAGTAGGGCGGATTGTAAGGCATCAGCAGTACCGGACGCACAAAGCCATCCACCAGCAGGCCGCATTCTTCATGAGTGGTGAAACTCTGCGGGCCACGGATGGCGTCATAGCCGCGCTCCTGCACCCAACCGGCAGCGGTATTCAGCAGGGCTGTAGCCGCTTCCTGGTCATCGTAGACTTCAAACGTGCCGAACCACCCGATATGTTCCTTGCGAAATTCGTTGTGGCGATGGTTGACGAACGCCGTAATTGTGCCAACCAGCCTGTCACCCCGCCAGGCCGTAAAATAATCCCCTTCCATATACTCCCAGGACGGGCTTTTCTTCTGGTCGAGTAAATCGCGGCGCATTGAAAGCAGCGGCGGTGTCCAATACGGGTCATCTTTATATAACGTCCAGGGAAACTCGAAAAATGCCCGGTAATCGGCCTGGGACTCAACTTTGCGGATGGTCAATGATGCATTCATGGCAAGTATCTTTTCTGATAACTGAAAGTCGGAAAGCGTGCGTCTTTCATTCGATGAACAATGTTACATACTTTCCCTGGCAAAACCAAAAATTGCCTTGACAGTTTGCCTTCACTTTGCTACCATGCTGTCCATCTTCCACAGTAGCTCAATGGCAGAGCAATCGGCTGTTAACCGATGGGTTCCTGGTTCGAGTCCAGGCTGTGGAGCAGTGAGAAACACCTCATTCGCAGAGGTGTTTTTGGTTTAAGCGTGGTTCGGGTTATTCAGCTCGTAGATCACGCGCAGCCCATCCAACGTGAGTTCGGGTGCGATCATATCCAGCACATCGGTATGCGCATTGAAAAGTGGCGCCAGGCCGCCCGTTGCGATCACTTTAACCTGATCCGGGTCACCCAGAGCCGACTTGGTACGGTTGACCAGTCCTTCAATCAAACCCACATATCCCCAGAATATACCGGACTGCATCGCGTGAATCGTATTGCGGCCAATCGGGTTAGGCGGCGGCACCAGGTCTACCTTGTGCAGCCGGGCAGCACGACTGACCAGCGAATCGTGCGCAACCCGGATACCGGGAGCAATTGCGCCGCCGATATACTCATTTTCCGCTGAAACCACATCCAGGTTGGTTGAGGTGCCAAAGTCCACGACGACTGCCGGCCCGCCGCCATGCAGTGCCACCACTGCCGCCGCGTTAACAATGCGATCCGCGCCTGCCTGCTCCGGTTGGTCAATAGCGATCTTCACACCGATATTGGTTTTGCTGGTAACGACCAGCGGCTCAACACCGATATAGCGACGCACTAATTCAGCAAATACCTCCGTCAGCGGGGGGACGACGCTGCTGATGGCAACACCGGTGATCGCCTTGAATCCAATTTCGCCCCCATCCAGAAAACTGCGTACCAGTACCGCGTATTCATCGGGCATCTTGTCAATAACAGTTCGCGCCCGCCAGGATAACCGCCATGTGTTATTTTGCCACAAACCCATGTGGATGTTGGTGTTCCCAATATCAAAGGCCAGAAGCATAAAATAATCCCTCTTGTTTAGTGCATTTCGATGATGCTGCCAATACGGTCAACCCCAATTGACAGGCTTTCGTCGGCGAATTTACGGATGTCTTCCAGGGCATTGTCAAAGAATTCCAGCAACTCGGAATCGTCACCCTTGTAGCGGCGCAGGGTCTGGATAGCGCAGGCACCGCATCCCCGCATCGCCCGGTAGCTGTCGGTCTCGCAGGCCATACAGCCATTGAGCCGGATCATCATGAGCATGAATGCCAGGGTTTCTTCGTGACATTCGGGTAGTTTTGTAATGCGTTCTACCAGTGCGGCCCATTCCGGGCCACGTAATTTTTTGAGTGTAGGGATAACATGGTGTGGGAACAGAAGTTCATTATTGGTATACATAAGCCAGTCCTTACAGGTAAATGGATGTGACATATTTTGTCACTTTACAGCATAGGGTTACCAGCAGCATTCGTATAGCAGGACGTTAGTACCAAATAAAATGCGCTGCGCGTAAGTATAGGTCGGATTGCACAGGTTTGCTATACTGTGTGAGGAAAGCAGTGAGAGAACCATACAATCGAGAAGGAAGCATCGTGCGAAGTCTGATTTTGCTGGTGAGCGTTGCCCTATTATTAGCGGGTTGCAGCAGTGGCGCTGTGGTTTTCGCGCCGACTGCCCCACCGCCCGATACGTCACTGCTGGGTTACACGCATCCCAGCGGCGCGTTCACGGTGGATGTGCCGCGCAACTGGCCGGTGACTGCTGTGCATACGACCACCCTGGCGGCGGCGGCTTTTTCCAGGCCACATGATAGTGAACCGGTTATCAGCTTCACGGTTGCCAACCTCGGACGCGCTGTGGATTCATCCACCCTGGGCGACATCATGGAACGTTACCGATCAGAACTACACCCAGATGCAGCCCATTATAGCGAACAAAGTCGCCAGGCGATGGGTGATGGGAGCTGGCGTCTGACCGGGCTATATCAGTCGCCAGGCGGCTACACTGAACAGGTGAATACATTTATTCAGGCCACCGGGACGTTGGTGGGATTAGTTGAAGTGCGGCTACCGCGCGATGTGGACACAGCGCAGCTTGCGCAGTTACAGATGATCGCCAACACGTTTACGATCAGCGCCCCGGTGTCCCTACAGGCGGTGGACCCCAGCACACTGGTTTTCGTTACCCGTGCGGGGCTAGATATTCTGCATTTGACGACCTGGACAACCCCGGATGGCGTGTTTTTTATCACCGGGGAAGTGGCAAACTATGGCACAACTCCGGCGACTGATCTGCCGGTTCGCGCAATCCTGAAATCGGTTGACGGCGTGGTATTGGCGGAAGCGGTGGATACGATCATGAGCTATCGTATTGCGCCGGGCGAGTTTGCGCCGTTCAGCCTGCGTTTCGGCCAGGGACAGCCCGGAGCCGCCGCCACTTATGACCTGGTCGTGGGGGATGACACCTGGCAACCGGATGTAAATGCCGTCATCTACGGGCCGAATGAACTGACCTGGATAGACGAATCCGCCTTCACCGCCGACGGCCAACTCGTTATTAGTGGTACCGTCACCAATATCAGCAGCGAACCGGTACCCAACATCCGTGTGGTTGCCAGCGTATTTGACGGCGCGCAGAATATCATCGCAGCGAGGTACACTGATCTGGCGCTATCCCCCTTAATGCCGGGAGAAACCACGCCATTTCAGATTATCGTGCCGGAAATGGGCGGCGAGCCGGTCAACTATATTGTGAATATACAGGGAAAACCATGAGCGTCACGCACGGTCTATGTCTGGCTCGTGATCTATCGGACTTACTGGCTTGCCTGAGGGGAAAACATGATTGAAGTTGTTGTACCAGGACGGGATATTCTCGCCATTGAGCACATCGTACTGGATGTAAACGGCACCATTGCCCTGGACGGCGTGCTGCTGCCAGGGATTAAGGAACGACTAGACCAGTTGCGAGAACAGTGTCAGGTTCACATGCTGACCGCTGATACGCACGGCAAGCAAAAAGAGGTTGATGCGGCCCTCGGTATTACCGCCACCATCATTACTCACGGCGCGCCCGAAAAAGCTGCGCATGTGCTGGCATTAGGCGGAAAAACAGTTGCCACTTTTGGCAATGGCGCGAATGATGCCGCCATGTTTCAGGCTGCCGGGCTGCGTATCGCGGTACTGGGCGGGGAAGGCATCGCCGCTGCGCTGCTGACTGCCGCTGATATCCTGGTGCGCGACATCAACGACGGCCTGGACTTACTGCTCTCTCCAGACCGTCTGGTTGCCACACTGCGGCGTTAGCTGGTTTAATTCGCTGCCCAAACCGGATAGCTGATGCTCCCTCCCCCATGGAACGTGAGCTGCAATGAATTTTCACCGGTACGGCTCACCCGGTAGATCTGCTGGATACTGGGGTCGTCTCCGCCGCCATTGACATAAACCACGGCTGCATTGCCTGGGCCAATCGCCGCCTGGGGTGGGAACACTGTGTCACGCACCAGTTCAACCGATGTATTCGTGATACGATCCAAGAGGAATACCGCATTGGCGCTTTCAATCAGTAAATATGCGCCATCCCCACTCCAACGCAGGCGGGTTGCGAAGAAATCCGCGCCTTCAATCTCGTCCATTGGCGAAGTCAGATTTGCCCGGTTAAGCTGATACAACACGCCACCAACCTGCCCCGTATTCCGCTCATACGAGGACTTAAGGTAGTACAACCACGTACTCTGCGGGTCAGGTGCGGGGCTAAAGTCCGGGCCATATCCATTGGGGATGGTCAGCGGCGGGTAAAGTGATCGGCTGGCAACTTCTATGGCGTACACCGCCGGGGAATATTCTTCAGTCGCCATTGTGAAGTAAACACGGGAGCCATCTGCATCCCAGACCAGATCACTTACACGGCTATACTCAAGCTGTGCAATCTCCTGCTGGTTGTTGCCGCCAGGGCATTGGCCGCTGCCAACGATATTTGCCGTGAAGATGCTCACCGGACCATCCACTGTCTGGGAAGCGCCAAACGCCAGCGTTTGACTATCAGGACTCCAGACCGGCTGGATGATGCGCGCGTAGCCCAAACACGAAACCTGCTGACGGTAACTGCCATCCAGACTCAACACGAATACTTCGCGGGCGCTGCCGTTGCCCTGAGCGGAGAATGCCAATAAGGAGCCATCCGGCGCGAGCGTCAGGTCACTTGGCGCATCCCCAACGAGAATCAGATCCTCGAACGATCCGTCAGCGAAGAGACGCACAATTGAATCGTTGTTGAAGATGTAATAGATGAAACCGTCGTTTATCGCTTCTGGCGTAGAAGATGGCGCGACGACAGGAGATTCGGTGGCGGGTACGGGCGGCTGTGAAGGTGTCCAGGTGGCGGGCAGCGGTGCGCGAGTGGGCGGTAACTGCGCGATAGCCGCTGCGGTTTCCGCGGCCTGCTGTGTTACAGTGCCGTTCAGGTCAATGAGTGTGGGCAGCGCCTCCTCAGTTTGTGGCTGGCAGGCCGCCAGCGCCAACGAAACGACGAATGTGGCTGCCATAAAGAACCGCTTCATTGCGTGTTGCTCCCTGGTTGATTGCAAATCATCACACGTTCCATTATAACCGGGATACAATAGGGGTGCATCATGAGCGGTAATGCTGATAAGGAGCAAAACGTGGATAGTCAGACAGCTTATGTACAGATCGAGCGCAGTGCCCTGATGGCCGGTATGCGCGGCGCTTTTCCCCCATCGGTTGCATTGCCGGTGACAGCGGCTCTGATCGAATCTGAGATCAATGTGTTTGAATTCACCATGAACTCGGAACGCGCTATAGAAGCGATGCAGGCCACCAAACGCGAGTACGGCGATTTAGCCTGTGTGGGTATGGGCACCGTGCTGGACGTAGAAACGGCACAGCGCGTGCTGGATGCCGGAGCGGATTTTATTGTCTCGCCAGCTTTCAGCCCTGGCGTAGTGAAAACGGCGCTGGCGGCTGATGTCCTGGTTGCACCCGGCGTGATGACACCGACAGAGTGTGTGGACGCCTGGGCGCTGGGAGTCAAACTGTTGAAGATATTCCCAATAGGCGCATTAGGATTGGGGTATTTCAAAGCGATTCGTGGCCCACTGAACCACATGAGTTTTATGTGTAACGGTGGCATGAATGACACGAATGTGCCCCAGTTTTTGAACAGTGGAGCGGTTTGCTGCGGCATGGCCGACTGGCTGACCGGAGATGGCACCTGGCCGGTAGAGAAAGTCCGCGAGCGTGGCCGGCTGCTGCGCGAGATCGTAACGGAAGCGCGTACCGGCGTGCCGCGCAGCGTGACCATATAGACACGGTAATGCAGGATGTCTCTTGCTTGATAGCCTGTGAATACTTTGGGCCTACCCGACACCTGCCGGTTTTGTGCCAAAGCGCCCTGCTGTTTCTACAATCAGCTGTCCGAGTTTGTTCAGGCGCACAGCGACTTTTGTATCTGTGATACGACCATCCTGTGAAAAGGCTGATTTTGCGTTGTGAACAGGCACGGCTAATGGCAGCGCTGTCCCACGTAATGAGTGTACAATCTGCACGAGCACACTGATCGTGTTGACTGCCGCCTGGTCACCGCCAGCCGTTGCAATCAGGCCAACGGGCACATTATGCAGGTACGATTCGCCGTCTCGCCTGGGCAGGAAGTCCAGCAGGTCCAAGGCGTTTTTCGTCACGCCTGCCAGCGAACCATGATAGGCAGCCGTGCTGATGAGCAAACCATCGGCCTGGCGTACCGTCTTAATAAACTGATGCACGTTGCCGGAATAGTCCTGGTAATCCACTTCCGGGTTATACATTGGCAGATTGAGCGTTCGCAGGTCGAGCAGCGTGGTTATTGCGCCGCTGGCTTCGGCAGCGCTCAGTGCCGCTTGCAGTGCCAACAGGCTGGTGGATGGTTTGCGGAGTGTGCCACCGATGCCAACAATGTGAATGTGTTTGTTCAGTGTCATGGTGAATTGTTTCCTCAGTTCGCTATATCGCTGAATATCCATATATTCAGCCCATCGGGCGATTGAATGCCAAACGAACGATTCCCCCAGGGGCGATCTCCAATGGTTTCAACCAGTGTCACCCCGGCGTCGAGTAATCGAGCATAATGGGCATCTACATCATTCACCTGAAAGGCGATATTGACATTGGCGGGCGGAGGTGCGGTCTGCGGCTGCCCTTCGGGTGCGCCGAAGAACTCCACTTCAGCGGTATCCTCAGCCGCGAAGACTGCTCCCCGGCCATTGGGTTCGTTCCAGCTATGTTTGAGTGGCAGCCCTAACGTATCCTGAAAGAACGCCAGAGTTCGGTCAAAATCCTGGGCATGAAAGGTGATACTCAATTTACGTGACTGCATGAATCTGCTCCTGTACCGTGTTTGCCCTACTGCCTTCACTATGCAACACAACGTGCCCGCCGCACATCAGGCAAGCGGACAAATTACGCCGGACAAAAGGTCAGATTCGGGCTGTACCAAAGAGCGAACTACAACTTGACCAGACCTCGCTGTACCGCAATAGTCACGGCTTCCGTGCGGTTGCCCGCGCCTAACTTGGCAAGGATCGAACTCACGTAAAACTTGACAGTGCGCTCGGTGATAACCAGTTCGGCGGCGATTTCCTTGTTTTGCAGCCCCTGTGCCAGCAGTTTGAGAACATCCTGCTCACGAGGGGTCAGGTTTTCGGTAAAGAGTTCGCCCTGCTGGTTCTCCCCACTAACCTGCCGCAGCAATTTGGAGGCAACAACCGGTTGGAGCAGCGACCCTCCGGCGTAAACAACACGGATCGCATTAAAGATTTCCTCGCGGGGTGCGCCTTTCAGCAAGTACCCTTGCACACCGGCTTCTACCGCTGCGAGAATGCGCTCATCGGTATCAAACGCTGTGAACACGATGGCACGACTCTCAGAATGGATTTCACGCAGGCGGCGCAGTACGCCCACGCCATCCAGATCCGGCATTTCCAGGTCAAGCAGCAGGACATCCGGTTGCAACGACTCGGCCAGTTTGACGGCCTCCACGCCATTTCCCGCCTTGCCGACAACTTCAAAATCTGGCTGGGTGCTGAGAATAGCAATCAGGCCATCACGCACAATTGGGTGATCGTCGGCCACAATGATACGAATTGTCTGGCTCATGAGAGCGTCTCCAGTGGTATTCTGACTTCCAATCGTGTCCCTTCCCCCGGCGTGCTGCATAGTTCCAGGTGGCCGGAAAGCAGCCGGGCGCGTTCATTCATCCCGATCAGTCCAAAACGGTTTTTGGGGACACGATCAGATTCAAAGCCGCGCCCGTCATCTTCAACAACCAAAGTCACCTGATTGGGCAGCAGTACCAATTGCACATTAAGATGGTGCGCCAGAGCATGACGGCCTACGTTGGTCAGTGCTTCCTGCAAGATACGGTACAGCCCGATTTCGACCCGTACTGGCAGGGGGCGGGCGCTGCCCACAACCTCAAAACCAGCCTCAATCTTGCGGCGTGATGCCCATTCTGCCATCAGTTCTTCCATCGCTTCGGGCAGGGTGCGTCCTTCCAGTGGGGCAGCACGCAAATCCAGCACAGAACGGCGCGCTTCTTCCAGGTTGGAACGAGTCAGCCCCAATGCCTGGGTGACAATCGCCCGGATGTTTTCCAGCGATGTCCCCGATTCCAGTAAAGCATCAACGGTTTCCAGATGCAGCGCGATACCGGAAAGTCCCTGGGCCAGTGTGTCATGAATCTCACGGGCAAGTCGGTTGCGTTCTTCTATTGCCCCTAATTCAGCGCTCTGGCTGAATAAGCGCCCGCGCTCAATCGCGATGCCCAGCAGATCGCCCACCAGGTAGAGAAGCTGTAAATCATCCTCGGAAAGGTCACCCCAAACCGTGCTGGCAACATTGAGCACACCCAGCTTGGCACCGTCATGGGTCGTTAACGGGATACTGGCGTGCTGGCGCAGCCCGGCGGTGCCGACCATCAGGTTTTCGAGGCGGGTGCAGGTGATATTTTCGGGTTTCACCAGCGTGCCGTCATCATAGTTGTTCAGACAAGAACAGTCTCCCGCCATACGACGCGGGTGATCTGCCAGTGCTGGCGGCAGGTTCTGAGCAGCGGCCAGGTACGACTTCCCCTCGGCGTCCACCAGGAATATCCAGCTTGTTTTAAGATCAAACAGGTCTGCGACATGCGTAAGAGCAGTGCTCAAGGCGCGGAGCAGGTCAACCTCCTGGTTCATAGCCCGGGCAATCGTGTTCAGAATCGACAGTTCACGGTTGCGCCGCCGTAGCTTTTCGGTATCGGTTTCTGGCTTGAGCCTCGCGCCCATCAGGAATCCTCACACATTGCCTGCTGCCATTTGATTATAGCATCCCTGGCGGCAGTCAGTCGCTGGCCTTTGGTTCATCCGTCTATTGGCAGGAAGTACAGGTCATAAGATCAATACGCAAACAAAAAGGCAGCCGCGGCTGCCCGTACTCGTTTATTGAGGAAAGCAATGCAATGAGGCTACTTCAATAGTTCGCGCACATTGGCGGCAACGGCCTCACGGGTCGTTATGTGCTCATCGCCGCTGCCCATGTGCTTGAGCTTGACCTGCCCGGCGCTGATTTCTTCCGGCCCGACAATTGCCACCAGCGGAATGCCTTTGCGATTGGCATACCCCATCTGCTTACCGAGTTTGGCCTGGTCATTCATATAGAATTCGGTGGCGACACCCTGTGACCGCAGTTCAGCAGCCAGCCGGGTCGCTTCGGTGCGGCAGCTTTCATCAACAATGGCGACCAATACCTGCACCACCGTACGATTCAAGTCTCCCGGATACAGGTTGAGCGTGTCCAGCAAATCAATGATCCGCTCAATCCCCAGCGACGTGCCGGTTGTCGGCAGACTTTCGCGGCGGAACAGGCCGATTAAACCATCATACCGCCCGCCGCCCGTGATGCTGCCCAGGTTCGGCTCGGTGATAATCGTCTCGAAAATTGGCCCCGTATAGTAGCCCAGGCCACGCACCATCGTGAAGTCGAATTCGTAGTGTTCCAGCGAAATGTAGGCGTTGCCGAGTGCTTCGGCCAGCTGGCGCAGTTCGCCAACCCCCTCCATGGCCGCTGGAATATGCCGCATTTTGCTTTCCAGCGCATCCAGAATCGCGAAGCCGCCGTCACGCATCTGGAGCAGACCCATCATGCGACTGACAACTTCCCGATCAATGCCGTGTCCTTCAAGTTCCTTCTGCACACCGTCCGCGCCAATCTTGTCGAACTTATCCACGCTGCGGTACAGGTCGGCCAGTTGGTTTTCCGGCACGCCGGAATAGATACCCATGCCGGTCAGCAGCTTGCGGTTATTGATTTTGACCATAAACTGCGGGAATCCAAGCCGCTTCAACGCAGTGACGGCCACGCCAATCACCTCGGCATCGGCGCTCATGTCGGCCACGCCCACAATGTCTACATCGCATTGGAAGAACTCCCGGTAGCGCCCACGCTGAGGGCGTTCACCGCGCCAGACCGGCGCGATATGATACCGTTTGAACGGGAATGTGAGATGATTTTCGTGCAGCGTGACAACCCGCGCCAGCGGCACAGTGAGATCGTAGCGCATCGCCAGCGGCTCTTTTTTGCTGCGTGCGTGCTGTGCATGGAAAATCAGGTTTTCCGCATCCTGCCCATATTTTCCCAGCAGCGTCTCACTTAATTCCAGTACCGGGGTCTGGATCGGCTCAAAGCCATAGAGGTGAAAAACGTCTTTCACAATATTGAAGACGTATTCGCGCTTCAGCATGTCAGCGGGTAAAAAATCACGCATTCCTTTTGGGAGGCGGGCTTCAATCATGGGTACACTCACAATCCACTTTGAGCATAACAAAAAGCGCAGAACAACGCCTGCGCTTATGGGTATTAAGTCAGCCGTCAGTCAACACTGGGATAACTACAGATGAGCGAATAGAGATGGCTGAAATTCCACGACACCATACATCTCATTAATGTGGCGCTTAGTATAAATGAAGGTTTGCACAAATGCAACTTGTGACGCTGCAAAAATTTACGTTTGTCCGCGATGGCCGAGACTGGGACAGAACGCAAGAGGCAAACAAAAGAGGAGCCGCAGCCCCTCTTCATGATGTTTTACCGGCTGGCCGGGGCACTCCCGGTGTTAGTCGCCAGCGACAGCAGCTTCGTGCGCGGCCAATGCCTGTTGGCGTACTTCCCGAATCTGGTCGTAGTGGCCGATCTCATGCTTCAGACCGAACAGCAAAGCCGCAGGGGCATTGATTTCACCAAACTTTTCTTTAAAGCGCGGCGAAACCTCGCGATACGTATCCAGGTGCGGGGTGTCCGGCCAGGTATCCAGGTATGCCAGGCGCATCCGGCGGCTTTCTTCCAGGCGCTGCACGCACTGCTCTTTAGTGGTGATGTCCCGCCAGGGTGTCTCGTAACGCGGACGTTCTGAGGTGGGGCAACCCCGTGCCAGCAAGGAGCTTTGCGCGGCACCTTCTTCACTGCTGGCCGTAATATGAGCAATCAGATGAGCGATAGTCCAGCCAATATGCTCCTCACCCTCTGCCGCAAATGGGTCATGTGCATGTGGGTCAACCGGATCGAATGTCACGTCAGCATCGCTCAGATCATGGATCATTTCGAGCAGGGTATCTATCGAAGTATTCGTAATCGCCTTCAAGTCAGCAAGCGTGAACCGCCTGGAAAACTCCAGGTAGGTCACACCCTGGCCGGTAATGGGAGAGAAATCAATTTGCACAACCTTGCTCCTGGCTACTTTATAATCTGCGTTCTGGATTCCAGAAGCGTGGAAGTCCCGGATTCTTACCAGACTAAGCCTGGGAAAATAAAAAGTTAACACTTGCTAAACCGGTGGTTTTTTGGCTATATTTATCATGAGTATCAGAAAAATCAGGGTGTAAGGGCGTCCGCATGAATACAAGCGAGGCAATGCAGGAATACCTGGCAGAGGCGTATCGCCTGGCCTACTACCAGAGCGACAGCCACTTTATATCCACGTCGGCGCTGGCGGAAGTGCTGCATGTCTCGCCGCCGGCAGTTACTCGTATGGTGCAGCGGCTGAAAGAAGCAGGTTACCTGGAACACGAACCGTATCGGGGTATCGCGCTCACACCTGCGGGCGAACGCGAAGCGTTGATGTCCATCCGGCGGCATCGTCTGGTTGAGCGTTTTCTGGTAGATGTGATGGACTTTGGCTGGCATGAGGTGCATGATGAAGCCGACGATCTCGGCGCAGTTGTCAGCCAGATCGTGGTCGAGCGCATGGCGCTGCTGGCTGGCAGCCCTCGCCGCTGTCCACACGGCGAACCGATTCCCACCGAAGATGGGGTTATGCCCCAGGTGGTGGACTACCCGCTGAATGACATATCACTGAATCAGGAAATGGTTATCAGCCGGGTGACCACACACGACGCCGGAAAACTGGATTATCTGGGAACGCTAGGATTAAAACCAGGAACAGGCTTTACCCTGATCGAACGCGCCCCTTTCAACGGACCGCTGCAACTGGCGGTCAATGGCAGCATACAGGTCATCGGTTATGAATTGGCTGGTGCGCTGCGCGTGTGTACTCTGGATGAGTACAATCTGGTCTAGCCCACTGCCCTACGCCTTGCGTCGCCAGGCTGTCAACCCTAATGCCAGCCACCCCGCGATGAGTGCCGCGCCGCCAAACGGAGCAACTGCGCCCAACACACTCATGTTCAATATTGACAGAAGATACAGACTCCCGGAAAAGAGTATAACGCCGATGATAAACAGGTACCCTGCCCACCGGGTCAGCCCACCCGGCCACTGCTGTGCGATGATGGCGGTGAGCAACAGTGCCAGTGTGTGAATCAGTAGATACTCTGTCGCGGTTTGATACGTACCGGCATGGCCGTTAGCATCCAGCAGGGTAGATAAACCGTGTGCGCCAAATGCGCCCAGCGCAACCCCTACTGCACCAAACAGGCCGGCGACGGTGACAAAAAAGCGATTCATAATCTCGAAATTCCTCGTTGGTGGAATACAAACGCCCAGATTTTACGCCTTTTGCGGTCAGGCGTGTAGTGCCATCCGCTCACTCCGCAAACTGGCCGTCGAGCCATTGAATAATCAAGTCGCCCAGATCAGGCCGGTTCTGGATGATGGTTGTGCCGCTCCCGGCATTCTCAAAGGGTTGGAAAAACGACTCGCCAGTGGCAGCGGCAGCTAAATCCTGTGCGGTGGCGTATGCAGTGGCATCTTCCTGGCTGGCCGTTGTGAAAATCGCACGAGGATTGTAGCCCGGCATCGCCGCCAGCAGGACATCGTGCTGGGTCGGACTGAGCAAGATTACTGTGTCGCATAACATATCCGCCACACAACCTAAAAACACCGTATCCGCCCCAATTCCAGCGCCAATTGCCCCTAACCTTCCCGGATCAGCTTCGCCGCTGCTCAACGCCCGCAGCAGCACGTTGAAATCGGTTATGCCGCCCCCAGGACGCATACTTATCGAAAGTACCGTGAATCCCGCGTCGGCCAGTTTCGCCGGGAATGTCCCCCAGGTTGTGTGGTCAGGGGCCAGCAGCAGAATTCCTGGCTGTCGTATAAGACCAGACTGGTAGAGAACGCCGTTAATCAGACCGCCGTCTTCGGCGGTAATCTGCACAATCTGGCCGCCCTGCTCAACACCGCCGATGGGCAGTGGCGGTAGTTCGCCACTACCGGGTAGCGCGGCAGCAGTCGGGTCATTTTGCCCGTAGTAACCGTCAACCGGATCAGTGGGGGGCAGCGGCAAAACTACCGGGCTGGCGGCAATCGTTGGGCCGGACAGGGTGCGAACGCGGGTAGGTGTCAGTGTGGCAGCAGGTTCACAGGCAGCGAGTACGATCAGCAGGATAAAACCAATCCTGCCCCAAACACGACCTGATATGGTTCGTACTTGATACGTCATGGACTGACCGGCCTGGCAAGTATAATCATACGCTCACAGCCGTCCTCAAATGGGCCACGTTCCGTATCCCCATAGACCGCCTCCACTGTAAAGCCGGTTTGCTTCAACAGCAGGCATACTTCGGAATAAAAGAAATAACGGAAGACCACCGGCGCAACCGTGCGTTTGACGATACCATCTCCCGTGACTTCATCGTATATCCAGGTCACCCGCATGAGTTGTTCGACTCTGTCCAGGTAGCTCACCGCTTGCTGCATGACCAGGTGTCCATTTTCCGGTTCGATAAAAGTGCGCTCCAGGGTGATTGCGTCATTGTCCTGGCTGGCGAAGGTTTCTCCGGCGTTGGGCAGATCAATCACCAGCAGGCCGTCATCGTCCGTCCATTCCCGCAGCCGTTTGAGCAATGCCAGTTGTGCATCTTGATCGTGAAAGTGCATCAGGGCATTGTAGCTAAGCAGCGTGACCTTATATCGTCCTTCCAGGGGATAAGTGAATACGTCCCCCTGATGAAGAGTCAGCAGGTCTTTGAGGTGGGGCTGTATGTTCAGGCGGTGGCGAGCGCGTTCCAGCATCGAGGCTTCATTATCAATGCCATGCACGGTGTAGCCCGACTGCGCCAGATGGAACACAACCCGGCCTGAGCCACAGCCAATTTCGAGGATAGGCTGACCGTATTCCGCCGCGATTTCATCATACAGTGGCAGATCGTCTATTTTATCGGCGTGTTCGGCGTCGTAGTAACGGGCAATTGTCGCGTAAAAACCTGGCATACGGGTACCCTCCGGGGTACTAATCGTCGGATTCAGAGTTGTGTGGCTTGCGCCGGTTCAGGAAGTCGGCAACAGCTTGCAGATGTGGCTCAGCGGCCCATAGCGAAGGGAAAATGTCGCGCTCGGTTTGGAGTGCGGTTTCGTAAGATTGGTTTACGCCAGCCTGGAGCAGTGCCTTGATCCCCCGTACTACGTCGGGCGGAGACTCTGCGATATGCCGGGCTACACGCAGCGCCTGTGGCAAGGCCGAACCGCGCTCGACAATACGGTTTGCCAGCCCCAACACTTCAACTTCCGGGGCGTGCATCACATGACCACGCAGCAACAGATCCATCGCACGCGCATAACCTACTGCCCGCAGGAGCCGCTGCCCGGCACCCCAACCAGGAGTCAACCCCAGGCGGATCTGCACTAAGCCCAGGCTGACATCCTCATCCACAATACGCATATCACAGGCCAGCGCGATTTCGCTGCCGCCGCCCAGTGCATACCCATTGATGGCTGCGATGACCGGGACAGGCAGACGTTCCAGCGCTAACAGGGCATCTCCCATCAGAGTAATCATTGCGCTGGCATCGGACTCTGACGGATAGTTGCTGAGTTCAACCAGGTCGCCACCGCTGCAAAAAGCTGTTTCACCTGCCCCTGTCAGTATCAGGACACGCAGCGCTGACTCACCTTTCAGACGGGCAATAGTCTCCGCAAACAGATGCATACTTTCCAGGTCGAGGGCGTTGCGGGCCTGCGGACGGTTGAACGTCAGCACGGCCACTCCCTCAACAGGATATTCCAACAGGATTTTACCGGATTGTTCTATCATGGGCAGCGCTTTACCATGCTGAATAAATATCGGGAGAACAAAGTTATGGTGTTGCATCACGGAGCAGCGGCGGCGCAGATTAATTTCGCTCTCCACACCCGCTGCCGCCGGTAGACGCCGTGCTAACTGCCTACCTGGTCAAGAACATCTTGCGTTGCTTCCTCGGCTGTGCGCTGCCCCTGCAGTACTGCTGCGAACGCGCTTTGTACCGCCCGCGCCGCGACACCACCACCACCACCGATCAAGGGAATAACGGCGTGATCCATCAGGTTGTTGATAAACTCATTATAGGGTGCGGACTCCCACCGCCGCAGGACGGCATCCCGCTGGGATGGTACCAGATGGGTGATCTGGGTGAAATGCCCCTGTCGCTCAACATCCAGCATCCAGTTCAAGAAGCGCACTGCTGCCGTTTGCCGTTCAATATTCGAAGTGACAACCACCCACATCCATCCATCTAACATGGTTGAGAATTCGCCGGATTCGGTGGGTATCGGGGCAGCCTGCAAATCCGGCAGGTCCCCCAGTGAAGCCAGGTATTGGGTAGAGGTTATCACCGCTGCCCGGATAGATCCATCGCCCAGCCCGCTACTGAAATTCGCAGGGGTGGTGAAATCAAGCAGGGAGGATGAAAGCAGCCCGGCGGTAACGGCCTGCTCATAGAAATCCAGCGTTGAGCGTAAGGCGCCGCTGTTTATGCTTCCCAGTCGCCCATCCACCGAAGTGCCACCGGCAGCCATATATTGAATAAGCACGACGTCATTCAGACCGCTGCTCCGGCCAGCCGCAAAGACAAAAGCCTGGTCATTGGTCAGAATATCCGCGAACTGCCATATAGGTTCATCAGGGCTGTCTGCAAAGTAAGCCAGATGCGAGACTTCCAGCGCATAAGGCAAGCCATATAGCTGTCCATTTACTGTACCTAATTCGATTGCCGCCGGGTAGAGATCGGCCAGGTGAGCGGAAAAAGCCCGCTCATCCAGAGGCTGGATCAACCCGCCCTGGACAGCCGTCAACAGATCCTCGCGGCGCAATAGTGTCAGATCGGGCAGCGCTCCGGGCGCGACTGTGCTGGCTGTGCGCAGCGTCTCCATGATTCCGCCAATATCCCGAGTCTTCTTTAATCGGGTTTCAACCAGAACATCGGGTTCGCCGGCTTCAAAAGCCGTGATCTGCTGTGCAATATCCACGGCGACTTCTCTGCTGCTCATGGGCACGAGGGGTTCTGGCAGCCAGACCATCAGGACGGTTGGGCCGCTCGGAGTCGGTGTTCCCAGAGGAAGCCCCTGGGCACCCCCAACCGCCGTCGTGGTCACCGTAGGGCTGTCCTGTATGGGCTGTTCAACAGTAGCCTGCCCGGCACAGCCTGTTAATGCAAATAGACTAATCGCAAGGATAATGCAATTTTGAATGAGGTGGTTCACCATACAAACATCATCTCCCTGAGCATTCAAACGCTGAGATTATACAACAACTCAGAATCTATCCGTAAGATCAACTCACATCACACAGGGCTGCAATCTCTCGTAGTGGAATTCTGGATATACCACTCCGGTTGGGATTGTATATTTTGTCCTGTTTATCCGGCCCTGGATTCGTGATAAATATTGAGCCGCTCTTAATCAAATTGCCTATCACCTTCGGTTATATTCTCCGCTATAATGTCTCCCTGCAAATGCTAAAAGTTTCACATATAAATAAGGATTAGATTTATGGCGTCGCAGGCGGTTGTCCCTCAGAGCGAAGATTTCTCCCGTTGGTATAACGACATCGTTTACCGTGCAGACCTGGCGGCACAATCCCCGGTACGCGGCTGTCTCATCATCAAACCTTATGGTTATGAACTGTGGGAGGCGATTAAAGGTGGGCTTGACCGCCGCTTTAAGGCTACCGGTCACCAGAACGCTTATTTCCCCCTGTTTATTCCCGAAAGCTTCCTTAAGCGCGAGGCCGAACATGTCGAAGGTTTCAGCCCGGAATTAGCGGTTGTCACGATTGCCGGTGGCAAGCAGTTGGAGGAACCGCTGGTCGTCCGGCCCACGTCGGAGACAATCATTATGGAGGCCTTTAAGGAATGGATTCAATCATACCGTGACCTCCCGCTTCTGATGAACCAGTGGGCGAACGTTGTGCGCTGGGAGATGCGGACGCGCCCATTTCTGCGAACGACCGAGTTCCTGTGGCAGGAAGGTCATACGGCTCATGCGACGTATGATGAGGCGGAAGCCGAAACGCGGCAGATGCTGGATATTTACGCCGATTTTGCTGTGAACGACGCAGCTATCCCTGTCGTTACTGGGCGCAAAAGTGACCGCGAGAAGTTCGCCGGGGCGCTGCATACCTATACAATTGAAGCCATGATGGGTGATAAGAAAGCCCTGCAATCGGGTACCAGTCACAATCTGGGGCAGAACTTCGCCAAAGCGTTCGACATCAAATATCTGGATACCAGCAACGAACTCCAGTACTGCTGGACAACTTCTTGGGGTGTGAGCACGCGGATGGTGGGCGCGGTGGTGATGGCGCATGGGGATGACAAAGGACTGCGACTGCCCCCCAAGCTGGCACCGTACCAGGTCGTGATCGTTCCCATCTTCCGTAATGAGGCGGAACAGGCTCCCGTGATGGAAGTCGTCGCGCGTATGAAAATGGAACTTATCGCTGCCGGAATTCGTATACATATTGATAATCGTGACGGTCTGACACCTGGTTTCAAGTATAACGACTGGGAGATGCGCGGTGTTCCCGTGCGCATGGAAATCGGCCCGAAGGATGTGGAAAAAGGTTCTGTTGCTCTGGCACGGCGCGACATCCCCGGCAAAGAAGGAAAACAGTTCGTGCCACAGGAGAATATCGCAATCCGTGTACAGGATTTACTGGTCGAAATTCAGGCCAATATGCTGGCACAAGCCACCGTGTTCCGTGATGCCAATATTCATGATGTGACTAACTACGATGAACTGCGCGAGGTGGTTCTCGCTGGCGGTTGGGCGCGGGGATGGTGGGCTGGTTCCGGCGAAGATGAAGCCCGTATTAAAGATGACCTCGCCGCTACCATCCGCTGCTTTCCTTTTGACCAGCCCGGCGGAAATGGAGTTTGCCTCTTCACGGGCCAACCTGCGAATCAGGTCGCTATTTTCGCCAGGGCATATTAACAAGCGCCATTGAATTACCCTCCGTCAGATTGCTCATACAAAGCTCGACAGGCAGTGGGTTTGAAGCCCACTGCCCCATGTGAGGTATATGCAATCTGTATGAGTATAATCCGTGAGCAAGATGATGAGCTTCTAATTTTCCCTCAACGAATCTTTAATATATAAGATGTATAATGTTAATATAGTGTGGAGATATAGTATGTAAAAATCGCCAAATGAGAGAAACATTGATTTTGTGTGGTTTTTGAGTGAATCACGTGCAGCAGATGAGTTGAAATCCTTTTGATGCTATAATGAGGGGGTTTCAGAAGCTTCGTTGAAAATCGGACTGGGTAGTTCTAGTGGCGCGGGCGAGCTGGGCAGATCGCGTACAAGAAACTTTTGAAAAAGCCTTATTGCGGACAATAAGAAAATGCCAAGCACTTTGACCACCGTCCCGCATGGTTCTGGTGGCGTGCTTTTTAGGAAAGAAGATTATGGCGGCATATTTGATTGTAGACGTTGATAACCTGATTGAGGGGTTTGGTCGCCGGGGTATCTCGGTTGACATTCAGGAACTGGCGGTGGGACTGCGTGGCGGGGCTGCGCTGGCAGCCGGGCTTATCAGCGCGGATAAACTCAAGGCAGTAGCCGTTTCCGACTGGAATAGTCTATCCGGGTCGGCGAATTTACAGCGCGTGTTCCGTACTGCCGGGTATGAAGTGTTCGACATGCCCATGCGTTCGATGTTGGCCGATGCCCTCATCGTCCACTATTTCTCATTCGACCCGGAACCGGTTGATGAACTCATCCTGGCAACTAGCAGCCCGGATCTAATCCCACTGATTCGCCGGGTGAAAACCACGCGAAACGCACGTATCCGTGTCTGGGGGTCAGATAACATCCTGGAAGGCACGGCTTACCATGATGAAGTGATTTTCCAACCACTGGAATCGCTGCTGGGTATCCAGACCAAGAATGTAGCCATCTACATTGACTTCGAGAATATCGCCATCAGCCTGAACGAACAGGGCTTTATTGTGAATCTCGATCACCTGATTGACCGCTTTCTGACCCAGGGCAAGGCGCATGGTCAGGTGGTAAAGCTGGCGGCCTATGCCCCCTGGGGGCAGCGCGGCAGTTTGCCGCCACTGGTCGATTCCGCCGGACGGGAGGTCGCTGACGAAGCGCCCAGCCGTTTGCTGATGGCAAACATTGACCCGGTGTTTAATCTGCCGGGCAAAAACAGCGCCGATATGCGTATCGCTAAAGATGTTATCACCGACTCCGGACACACGGATTCGGCGGATGTCTATATCATGGCGAGCGGTGACCGTGACTTCAACGAGGTACTGAACTCGTTGCGCCAGCGCAATAAAACCGTGATTGTGTGGGGTGTGCGTGGCAGCACCAGCCGCCAGCTCGAAAACAACCCCGGCATCTCAATTGAATATATTGATGACTTCACCGATCTCCAGACACATCAGTCCTTAAGTGTCGCGCCGGTAACACACAATGGTATAGATAACACCGGGTTTACCCCGTCACAGTGGTCAAGCGTGATTCTTCAGTTTGACCGCCTGGCGACGGCGCTTGATGCCAAAGCTGTGCCACTGCGGCAGTTGATAACCCAGTTGCAGGAAGTAGGAGCGGTTATCTCACGGGCGCGAGGGGAAGACCTGGTTTCCCAGGCGACCTCGTTGGGTATTCTGAAAGTGGTTTCGACCAATGGGGATGTCACACTCAACGCGCCACACCCGATTGTCGAGAAAACACGCCTGATCCGCGACCGTGTGATGGTGCGCGTTTATAACACGCTGTCCGTGCGGGGGTGGGAATACGTGAACTACGGATTTCTGCTCAAAGGACTGGCGATGGACCGTGACCTGGATAAACCCGGTTGCAACTACAGTGACCAGTGGCGTTCAGAGTGGATTGACTGTCTCGTGCGCGAGCATATCCTCATGCGGGAACTGATCCCGCACCGGCACAACCCCGATGACCTTGTCCCGGTGATTAAACTGCGTCCTGACCTGGAAGTGCCGGAAATGGAAGCAAGCGCGGGCCTATCCGATCAGGAAGAGGCATCGGATACGGAGTGGACGTTGATGCCGTTTGAGGAATTGGTCACACACCATCCTGATACGGCAGCTATGGTACAGCGCGTGATTGTCAGCGTTGAGCAGTTCACCAGTTTTCGCAATTTTAGCTGGTGTCCGCTGGGCAGTTTGCATCGTCGCCTGCGCCCCTACGATACAGGCATGGCCTTTCAGCGCGGTGTCGAGTATCTGGTGCAGAATAATGCCGCGATTGTGCAGGAATACGAGAATCCGCAGAGCGACTTCCAGACCAAAGGCATTTCCCTGGACCAGAACATGGCATTGTGCCGCGAGATTCTGGATCAGCGGGATCGCTTTATCGCGGTACTGCTGGGGATTTATGAGCGGAATATCCTGATCTCTGAACAAACCATTCAGGAAGCTGACCCGGATGGAAATTGGGACATCAACCTGTGGTTTTCGATCATGGAAACTGAAAATGTGCTGAATCTGGTGCCGGGGCGCACGGGTCAATACAGCCTGTTCCGCACCCACCATACGGTCAACCTGGTAGCCGAGGCATTGCATACCGAATGATTCAGCATTGGCAGCCCTCAGGGGTTCTGCTATAATGCCACAATGCAATAGACCGATGGGCCTGGCTGTCCGGCTCATCCGGTGACCAGGCTAACAACATAGCGAGGACGGTTATGCCAATCGACAAGCATTCCAAACAGATTATTATCCAGGATTACGCCCGGCATGATAATGATACCGGGTCACCAGAAGTCCAGGTTGCCATCTTAACATCACGCATCCATCAACTGACGGACCACCTACGGACTCACAAGCATGATGAACATTCGCGGCGCGGCCTGCTCAAGCTGGTCGGTCAGCGGCGGCGTCATCTCAAGTACCTGAGTCAGAAAGACCCCGATAGTTACCGGGAACTGATTCAGCGGTTAGGGCTGCGGCGCTGAGTGCTGGCAAACGCCATGAGAATGAACTGGATGTTGGCTAAAATGACATCCGGTTATTAAGCAAATGCCTGGCTGAGCAGGAATTGGAGAGTGTGGCTAAGAGCGTTATTTTTGGCAACACCTTCCAGTCCCTGATAGTCAGGCATTTCACATATTTCACAAGAAGAAGGAGAGTGAAATGTCGGATTCAAATATTCACCGTTATTCCGTAAAACTCGGCAACAGCGACCTGGTTATTGAAACCGGACGCCTTGCCGAACAGGCCGGGGGCGCTGTCACTGTGACGGAAGGCGACACGATGGTGTTTGCCACCGCCACAATGAGCAAGCACGCCCGTGAAGGCATTGATTTCTTCCCGTTGAGCGTAGACTTTGAAGAAAAGATGTATGCTGCGGGACGTATCCCAGGCAGTTTCTTCCGCCGCGAAGGCCGCCCCTCTGAGCAGGCTATCCTCAATTCGCGGGTGATTGATCGCCCACTGCGTCCGCTGTTCCCCAAAAACATGCGTAACGAAGTGCAGGTCATCCTGACCGCCTTCAGCCATGACCAGGAACACCACGTTGATATGCTGGGGATGATCGCCGCCAGCACGGCGCTGATGATCTCGAATATCCCCTGGGAAGGACCGGTAGCCGGGGTTCGCATTGGCTTTGTGGATGGCGAACTGGTTGTAAACCCGACCATCAGCGAAATGGAAAACAGCATCCTGGACTTGCGCATCGCCGGCACTGCCGATTCGATCAATATGGTCGAATGTGGCGCAACTGAGGTGGACGAAGAGACGATGCTGCGCGCGCTGGCGCTGGGCCACCAGACTATTCAACCGGTTATCGAACTGCAAAAGAAGATCAAAGCAGAAATCGGCAAAGAAAAATCCGAGTTCATCTCGGCTGACCTGAGCGAAACGCTGGTGGCGGAAGTCGCTGAAAAGACTCGCAGCCAGGTACGCCAGATCATCATGGAGCAAACAGACCGTGATGACCGCAACACGGCCATGGACGCCCTGCGCGATACCCTGACCAGCGAGTATGAGGCGCGCAATGCGGAGATCGCCGATGCCACCGAGCAGGTCAAGCTGGGTGATGTCCGCGAGGCGTTTGCGCAGGTGATTAAAGAAGAGGTGCGCCGCCGGATTGTCGAAGATGGTGTTCGCCCTGATGGACGTGACTACATCACCATTCGCCCCCTGTCGGCGGATGTCGGATTGATCCCGCGTGTTCATGGTTCCGGGCTGTTCAAACGCGGGCAAACACAGGTGTTGACGATTGCCACATTGGGGACCCCCCGCGACTCGCAGATGTTGGACGGCCTCTCGCCCGAAGACACGAAACGTTACCTGCATCACTATAACTTCCCGCCGTTCAGCACCGGTGAAGCCTATCCGCTGCGTGGCCCCAAGCGGCGCGAGATCGGACACGGCGCACTGGCCGAAACCGCGCTGCGCAACATGATTCCGCCGGAAGACCGGTTCCCTTATACCATTCGTCTGGTGAGTGAGGTAATGAGTTCAAACGGCAGCACCTCAATGGCGAGTGTGTGCGGCAGCACGCTGGCGCTCATGGATGCTGGCGTTCCGATTGAACGTCCTGTAGCCGGGATTGCGATGGGGCTGATTAAAGAAGGCGACAAGGTGGCTGTCCTGACCGACATCCAGGGTATGGAAGACCACCTGGGTGACATGGACTTCAAAGTTGCCGGAACGGCGAATGGCATTACCGCCCTGCAAATGGACATCAAGATCAAGGGCGTTTCCGATGAAATCATGCGGCGGGCGCTGGCCCAGGCTAAAGATGCCCGGCTGCAAATCCTGGAAGTGATGAAGGGCGCGATTGCCGAACCGCGTGCCGAACTCGGTGACTATGCGCCGCGTATTGTCACCATCAAGATCGACCCGGAGAAGATTGGCGCGGTGATTGGCCCAGGCGGCAAGATTATCCGCAGCATTCAGGAACGTACCGGCTCGAAAATTGACATTGAAGAGGATGGTACGGTCTTCGTAGCCTGTGCCGATGGCCCGTCGGCAGCGCTGGCAGTGGAAGAAATCAAGGCGCTGACGGAAGACGCCGAAATCGGGCGTATCTATACAGGCCGTGTGACCCGCATCGAATCCTACGGCGCGTTTGTGGAATTCCTGCCAGGGCGTGAAGGCATGGTGCATATCTCGCAGTTAGCCGACTACCGGGTGGAATCGGTAGAAAGTGAAGTCAAACTCGGCGATGAGATTATGGTCATGGTGACAGATGTGGACGACGGCGGCAAAGTTCGCCTGAGTCGCCAGGCTGTGCTGGAAGGCTGGACAGCAGAAGAAGCCCGCAGCCGTGATCGGGGTGGCAGCCGGGGCGGCGGTGGCCGTGACCGGGGTGGCAACCGGGGCGGTGGTGGCCGTGACCGGGGTGGCAACCGGGGCGGCGGTGGCCGTGACCGGGGTGGCCGTCGCTAAGGCTTCGGTCTACCCGTAAAATCTGACAACAGCATCGTAACAGGGACGTGAGGCGATCATGTCCCTGTTTTTGTATTCAACGTGGACTAAAGTGAAGTCTCGAAAGAAATCCACTAAAATAGCCGAGATTCGTAGGGACGAGTCATGTCTCGCCCACCTTGAAGACATACGACACTCTACTTAAGCCCGTTTAACCATGCGATACCAGCCGGACGGCCAGCCATTGGTCGTGTCATTACTGATGGCCTGCCACACGATGTCCAGATGTTTCGAGAAAATGCGCTGTACATCGTCGGGCCGCCAGCCGATGGCGCGTTCTTCCGTCGGCTGATGAGCATACAGCATATAAGTGCCACCCACTGCCAGCAGCCCGGCAATATCGGCGGCGTATTTCGCTTCCTTGTCGGTTGGCACGCCATGTCCACAGCCGATGTCAATCACCAGGTCGTAAGGCGCCCGCAGGCCGTCGCATTCATCCAGCCGGGTGACGTCATGGCAGAAGAAGCCGAACCGTTCCTGCGGGAAATCGGCCAGTTTCGCCCGCGCCATATCCACTGCCTGCTGCACGAAGTCTACCCCATCAGCTTCCCAACCGTGTTCCAGCATATAGCGCACATTCGTCCCCGTGCCACACCCCAGGTCAAGCGCTTTGCCCGGCGGCAGTTCGGCGGCAATAGCGACGATCTCCGGCGGGGTGATTCCCGTATCCCAGGGCATATCCTGGTCCCTGTAACGTTGGGCGAATACTTCTAATCGTTCCTCACTCATCATCGCTTCCCTCTCCATACACAACTGCATCCTCTACCTGCCCGATTCTGGCATATCCACCCCCTGTTTTGCAAGATGCTGCCGCTCGCTGTGGCAGAGCTTGATTGGAGAATGGCGCGATGTGCTCTGTTCAGGTACATTCAAATCAGGTACAACCGTCGGTGGCGGCATCCGGCTCTGGGCTATCTCAGCCCCACTCAATTCGAGCAGGTCGCTGGCCGCCTCTGACATTTTTCCTGTCCGTTGAATCGGGGTAAGGTCATTCCCTCCATGCTTCGACTCCAAACACGACTCCTTGAATTCATAACACTGCTGGCGATCCTGACGCTGGCGGCGTTTTTGCGTTTCGCCCATCTGCCGGAAAACCCGGGTTGGTACACCGACGAAGCCACGCACATCAGCATCGCCCACCACCTGGCCGCCGGACGCATCCAGTATTTCGCCGTTCAGGACTCGGTGCTGCTGTTCGCCCGCCCCCCGCTGTTCCACTTGCTGCTGGCCGGGCTGTTCCGCGTTTTTGGGGAAAGCATGGCGGTGCTGCGCGGGCTTACTGCCGGACTCGGCGTTTTGACTGTCGCCCTGCTCTATCGCGCTATCCGGCACACAACGCAGAGGCGTATCCTGGCGCTGCTGGCCGCTGCCCTGCTGGCGATCTATCCTCAGGCCGTGCTGTACAGCCGCTTTGGGTTCAGCTATAACCTGCTCGCGCCGTTTATGGTTCTGCTGCTGTGGGGGCTGGTCATGTACCGGCAAACAGGCCGCCGCTGGGGGCTGGCACTGGCATCCCTGGCTGCCGGGTTGGGCGTGATTGGCGATGTCGCTTTCTTGACGGTGATTCCGGTGGTGCTCCTGGTGGCACTCATAAAGCGATGGCGGGATGCACTGTGGAGCATGGCGCTGGCGGGGCTGCCGTTCGCGCTGTTTGCACTGTGGATGCTGGCCGCTGCGCCGGATGCGTTCCTGTACGATCTGCGCTTTACATTTTCGCGCCTGGGGACGATGCCGCCCGGCGAACAACTGTGGAACATCGTTTTACAGTACACGACATTGATTTCACAGGACTTCTGGATGCTGGCCGGAGTCATCGGGCTGTTCCTCCTGCGCCCGCCACAACTCCGTACCATGAGCGCTCTGCTGTTCTTCGTCCCGCTGGTCTCAATGGCGCGTTCCGCCGCCCTGCACAACCTGAGCTTTTACTACATGATTCCGCTGCTGCCGCTGGCAGCCTTAGGCGTGGCCGGACTGCTGGTTGAAGGCGTGCCGCACCTGTATCGCACGATAACCGCTCAAGTTGGCGCAGTGATGAAACCCCGTTGGCCCGCATGGGTGACAGCCGGATCAGCGATTCTGTTTCTTATTATCAGCCCGTTCGTCGTCACACTGGCGCTCACGCTTGACAATGTGCGCGGGCATTACCAGACGGCGATTGATCCGTTTCTGGTCAATCCGGCGGATGCGCGGGCAGCGGCGGCGTATGTGAACGCCCAAACTACCCCGGATGACCTGGTGATCGCGTCGCCGCCGGTGGGCTGGCTGCTAAACGGACAGGTGGCTGATTTCCAGATGGTGATTGCCGCCGGGGGGCAGAATACCCCTCACCTGCCGGGCGATTTACCGATGGAAAGATGGGCATTCAGCCTGGACTATCACCGGGCGCGATTCGTTATCGTGGATAACCTGTGGGATAACTGGGGCGTGTGGAACATCCCCGGCCTGAAGGCGATGATGGCTGATGTCGAACAGTGGCCGCAGGTCTTTGTTTCCGGTATGGTGCGGGTGTATGCCCACCCGGAATAACCCGCACACTGACACTTTCACTTCGCTGCTCGATAGGCGATAATCAAAAACAGCCAGTTGTTCAACGAGAACTATTCTCATGCGCCACCCGGATGATCCCCACCGCACCATTTTAGTCGCCGATGACAGTATCGAAATGCTTACTTTATACGGTCTCGTCGTTGAGCGGATGGGATACACCGCGCTGAAAGCCGGCTCGCTTGATGATGTCTACCAGCTTCTGGATGAAACAGAAGTGCTTGACCTCATCCTGCTTGGCACCTATCTGGACGGCCAGATGTATACCGATACCGCTGCCCGGCTGCGCCAGCACCCCGCTACCGCTGATCTGCCCATTATCGTTGTCACCCACCGCTCTAACCCGGAAACACTGCTCCAGGCGTTTGAAGTAGGGATCAATCATGTGCTGGCAGCGCCGCTAGGCCCGCACAGTCTGATAACCACTATTCAGGATTTTGTGGGCTGAACGATACCCCTTTGCCACTTTTCTTACCTCGCTTACGTATAACGCTATAGACACAGCGGAAAGCGGCTGTGGCATGTGTATAATGGGACAGATTGAAACGAGACAGAACCTATGCGAATCATCGTACATACCGGCAAAGGTGGCGTGGGCAAGACCAGCATATCGGCGGCAACCGCGCTGCGCTGCGCTGAAATGGGAATGAAGACCATCGTTATCAGCACTGACACGGCGCACAGTCTGGCCGACTCGCTGGAAAAAGAAATCGGCCCGGAACCGGTGGAACTTTACCCGAATCTCTGGGCGCAGGAAGTGGATGCCCGCTATTCAATGGATAAATACTGGGGCGCGTTCCAGCGGTACATGGTGGCGTTATTCAGCCGCCAGGGTGTGGAAGATGTCGTGGCCGAAGAAGTCACCATCCTGCCCGGCCTGGAAGAAGGCGCACACCTGCTGTGGATCAACAAGTACGTGCAGGAAAACCAGTATGATGTGTTGATTGTGGACGCCGCCCCTACCGCTGAGACACTGCGCCTGTTGAGTCTGCCGGATGTCACCCGCTGGTGGTTTGAGAAAATTCTGACCATCACACGCGGGGCAGCCCGGATTCTGCGGCCAATCGGCAAGGTATTCAACCGCGCCGACGGCATCCCGGATACCGACGCCTGGGACCAGGTGCAGAGCCTCTTCGACACGCTGGACAAAGTGCGCGAACTGCTGGCGAACCCGGAAATCAGCAGTATGCGCCTGGTGGTCAACCCGGAAAAAATGGTCATCAAGGAAACACAGCGAACCTATACCTATCTCAATCTGTACGGCTATGCGACGGATGCGATCATCTGTAATCGTATCATCCCCGACGAGGTCAATGACTCGTACTTCGCCATGTGGAAAGCCAATCAAAAGGAAAATCTGGTCTTTATCCGGGAGGCATTTGGAGAAATGCCGCTGATGACCGCGCCCCTTTTCGGCCAGGAAGTCAGCGGGCTGGATGCGCTCCGACAGTTAGCGGAGCATCTCTACCACGACCAGAACCCGGCACAACGCCTGTTTGATGGCAAGTCGCATAACATCGTCAGTGACAACGCCGGCGGCTTTCATTTGACTGTGCCACTGCCTTTCGCCAACAAAGCCGACCTGGACTTATATCGTTCCCGAGACGAATTGACGCTGCGTGTAGGCCCGTATCGCCGCAATATCGTGCTGCCTTATGCACTCTGGGAGTTGGAAATTGCTGATGCGCGATTTGAACAATCGAAACTCATCATCCACTTTAGAGCCGAGGAAAGCCAGCCCAGGCAGCGAAAAAAGCAGCGCGACGCCTGAACGCGGCGCTGCCACATCGCACAGGTCACAGACCCCGCCTGCCCCGGCACACGATACCCCTCATGTACCCGCCAGAGGCCACTCACTGCGAATGCAGTATCGCTTCTGGCGGACGTTGTTTTTCGCGGGCAGCATCTTTGCCCGTATTCTGCTCTGGCGTTTTGTCATGCCCCGTTTCATGGGGAAAGAACGAGCGGGGCGCAGCTCAATGGCGCGCTGGGTGGCCTATGCACGCGATTTTCGAGCGTTCGCAGTGGCGATGGGCGGGTTGATGATTAAGCTCGGCCAGTTTGTTTCAACCCGTGTGGATGTACTGCCGCCGGAAATCACCGATGAGTTAGCCGGGTTGCAGGATGAAGTCCCCAGCGTGCCGTTTGCGGCCATCGAACACATTATCATCGCGGAACTCGGCCCGCTGCACAAGCGTTACCAGTGGTTCAACGAAGAGCCGGTGGCCGCTGCGTCGTTAGGACAGGTTCACCGCGCCCAACTGCTCAACGGGGATCGTGTTGTCGTGAAGGTGCAGCGTCCCGGCATCCGTGAGATCGTTCAGACCGACCTGGCGGCGCTGCGAATTGTGGCATGGGTGGCCGGTTGGTTTCAGTTTATCCGGCGGCGGGCAGATACGGCAGCCCTGGTTGAAGAATTCGCCCACGTCTCCCTGGAAGAGCTTTCTTACGAGCAGGAAGCCCGCAACGCAGCCCGCTTTTCCGCCATGTTCGCGGAGGATATGGGCGTATACATCCCGGCGGTGTACCCGGAACATTCCACCGACTCTGTGTTGACAATGGAGGACGTTACGACGATTAAAATCAGCGACTTCGCCGCCATAGAAGCCGCTGGAATCAGCCGGAAAGCGATTGCCAAACGGCTGATGGATGCTTCGCTAAAACAGGTATTTGAGGAACGATTCTTCCACGCCGACCCTCATCCCGGTAACCTGTTCGTGTATCCCCTGCCTCATGAAAACGGCCACCATAAACCTGGAAAAGTCGGGCGGCCCTTCTACCTCATCTTCGTGGACTTCGGCATGACCGGAACACTGACTCCCCAGATTGCCGACGGCGTGCTGAACACGATGGCCGCAATTGTCACCCGGAATCCTCGCCAACTGGTGCGCAGCTATGCCGAACTCGGATTCATCCTGCCAGACGCCGACCTGGAGCGGCTGGAAAAGGCTACCGCAGCGACCTTTGACCGGGTATGGGGGCTGAACATGGCTGAAATTAAGGATGTCAGCTATACCGAAGTCAGGGGATTGGCCCGTGAGTTTAACGATCTGCTCTATGATATGCCCTTCAAAGTGCCGCAGGACTTCATCTACCTGGGGCGGGCGCTCGGCATCCTCAGCGGTATGGCGACCAGCCTTGACCCGGACTTCAACGCCTGGAAGGAGTTGATGCCTTACGCACAGAAAATGGTTATACAGAGTGCCAACCAGTCGAGGGGGATTCTGGATGATACGTTGCTCGGCCTGCTGACTGGAGCGACACCACAAACGCTGCTCAAGACCGGACGTGACCTGCTCACCCAGACCGCCACGCTGCCACTACGGGTCAATATGATTGTGTCACAAATCGAAAAAGGGGAAATCACGGTACGCACCGCGCCGGACGAGGCCTACCACCAGCACTTACGCCGCATGGAAATCCAACGCCGGCGCATGACCTACGCAGTCATCTTTGCGAGTTTCCTCATCAGTGCAACGCTGCTATATACCAATGGGGCAGCATTATTGGCAGGAACTTGCTCCATCGCCTGTGGCTTTACCTTCCTGAAAATGCTGCTGGTGGGGGAATAGTCGCCTTTACAAAGAGCGACTAAGCCACAGACATTGACACAGCACAAGGTCTGGAAATCATCTTGTCATTCTGATTTAGAGGGATGACGGGCTAAAGCAATCTGCACCATCTCTGCTATTGTACGCTCGAACAGCGGCCTCCCTCCCAACTCAACTCCCATAGCCGTGAGGCGGTTACAGACGAGAGGGTTGGACGGATAGGTTGCCGCTTGCGGTGGCAGTGACCCGGGGCGATCTGCATAGTCACGAATCCTCCGAACCAGGTCGTGTGTGGTAATATAGATGTCGCTCATATGAATCACATCCACCTGCGATTCCGAATGGCGTAAGACCTGGCTGATAACCTTTGCGACGTCACTACCATGCACTTCAGTGCCGCCACGAGCGAGAGTGATTGGCTCATCATTCAAAACTGCCTGTACCAGATCCCACCACTTGGAACGTTCCGCCGGCCAGGTAATACCATACACACCCGTCGTCCGTATTGCACAGGTGCGTATTTTCCCCAATTGTCCAAAACTGCTCAGAAATGCCTCGACTGCCGCCTTATAGGCCCCATAGTGGGTATTGGGATTGACGGCGTGGGATTCGTCCAGTTCGCGCCCGACTTCAGTCTGTGAGAACACAGCCCGACTCGACAAGAAAACAAACTGTTCGACATTGGCCTGTACCGCCAGTTGAAGTAGTTGAAGCGACCCGTACAGGTTGGCCGTCAACCAGCCTTCCAGATCGTCCCCTTCTCCGCCACGATAGCTTCCGGGTACATGCTCATAAGCCAGGTGGATTACGGCGGAAGCGCCTTGCACCAGGCGCGTCAGCGCATCATTTGAGCGGAGGTCACCAATAACCCATTCAATCGCCCCTGTGAAGCCGCGACAATCGGACTCCGGACGTCGCAAGGCACGCACCATCATCCCCTGCTGCTGTAAACTGGGTATTACAAAGCGTCCGACATACCCTGTTGCCCCGGTCACGGCCACAAGATGCGTCATAACGAAGCCATCACATCATTAACCGGCAGCGACTCCGGCAATCGTGCCCGCTCATACACTTGCTGCCAGAGGTCAATCAGAGGGGCGAGTTGTTTCCGCTTAGGGTGGTCGGTCTCCCAGGGTTTTTCATATTGATAGTGAATGACCCGAATTTGATCCCAATTCCATAATTGGGGCAGATTAAACCACACGTATTGCAGCGTGTTGTAAATATAGGGCAGACCATACCAGTCAGGGAAAAAAGTTTGCAGGAATGTCTGATCGGTACGCGGCCAGAATAACCCAGGTTGATCGAGCGCCGCTAACAGGGTCTCAAAGGTGTCTCGACTGGGTTCAGCCACAAAAACGCCGCTGTTTAGCCGGTGAAAATCGGCCAGTGATTCATATACGTTGGGCGCAGCGACAAATTCCGGAAATTGAAACAGCCGGTCAATATTCTGAATGACCAGGGTATCGGCGTCCAGAAACACGATCTTTTTGTAGCTCTCCAATTCCCATGCCCGCAATTTGACAAAATTATCCAATGGATTGTGGAATTGCGGTTTATTACCTTTGAGAAATGGCGCTCGTTCGTGCTGCTGCTGGCGGGAATGGCGGTGGCAAAAATCATCGGATAGAGGAAGGGACGCCACAGGAAGGAGCCGGCAACCTGCCGATTCCAGGTCATCCAATCCCACAAAGTCGCCTGTGACCAGGGCGGTCAACGGCCATTGTGCATGACACATCTGCAATGACCGGGCAAGAGCGATTGCTCCAATGACATATTCGGCATTGGCAACCAGCGTAACATAACTGTACATCGGTGTGATTATCCTGTTCCGCTACACAAGAAACGCGCATTGCCCCCAGAGACAGGGGGAATCCCCTTGTCTCCAGGACAAGCTGCAACTTACGCTGACGGCTCACTTACACCTGCGCAAGTTGGGCAGGTTCGCTTTCCGCATAATCCACGTGATTTTCACTGTTACGCCAGTCTACCGTTGGTTTAATCAGGCGCGTATCAATCCGGTCCCGATGCTTCATAGACAGCCGGACCATGCTTTCAATCTCATCATCGTCGAGCAAATGAGGCTCCAACCCGAGGTCAAGCAGCTTCGTATGGACCACATTGTAATAATGGCTCTCCGATTCCACACGGGGGTTCGGAATACATCTCACCTGAACATCCAGTCCCAGGCGGCGCGCGACACGCCCAACCTTCTCGGCCAGATCGCTCACAGAGAACCACTCGGTGATTTGATTAAAGACACGGTATTCGCCAGCATTTGGCTGGGACTCGATGGCTAATTCAATACAACGGACTGTATCCTTGATATTGATGTACCCTCGCGTTTGCCCGCCATTGCCGTATACCGTCAAGGGATAACCCACCGCGGCCTGGGTACAAAAACGGTTCAATGCGGTGCCATAAATCTGGTCGTAATCAAACCGGGTAGCTAAATCGGGGTCAAGCTCTGTTTCATAGGTAGATGCGCCGTACACAATACCCTGGTTCAGATCGGTAGCCCGCACGCCCCACACTCGACACGCAAACATGATATTGTGCGAATCATGCACCTTGCTTAAGTGATAGAATGACCCTGGTTGCTTGGGGTAGGGTAGGACATCGGTACGCCCATTGTGCTCAATCTCAATAAATCCCTCTTCAATATCAATATTGGGCGTCCCATATTCACCCATTGTTCCTAGCTTGACCAGATGGCAGTCAGGAACAATTTCTTTGATGGCATACATAATGTTGAGGGTGCCCAGCACGTTATTGTACTGTGTATGAAATGCATGTTCCCGGTCAATCATGGAATAAGGAGCGGATCGCTGTTCAGCGAAGTGAACCATCGCCTCAGGTTGAAAATCAGCCACTGCTTTGGCGAGTGATTCATAATGAGTCGTATCACCATGATATACAGCGATAGACTGGCCGGTGAGCTGCTGCCAGCGTTCAACCCGGTGCTGGAGCAGTCTGATTGGCACCAGGCTGTCGAAGCTGTGTTTTAGATCAAAGTGGCGGCGGGCTTGATTGTCGAAAACAGCTACTTCATAGCCTTTCTTGGAAAGATAGAGCGCCTGCGGCCAGCCCAGGTAGCCGTCCCCCCCTAAAACAAGTACACGCATGATTGACTCCTTGGTAGATTAGTAAAGTGCCACTCATTACAACAATGCATTGCCCGAAAAGTTGCAGAATCCAACATTAAGGTTGCGCGAATGAGCGGCCCAGATTTTCGTTATCTATCAAGGGTATTGATGGGATTGAAACTACTTCAGAAACAAAAGAAGGGGCACACGCCCCTGTTTGCTGGATATATGTTGAATGATGGCCGATGCCGTGCTACTCTACTTCGACTTTCACCTTGGTCTTGCCAGTGGTGGCAGGCTTGTCATCATCATCATCTTCTTCCACCGCCTTCTCGATCTCCGCAATGGCAGCATCCACCAGAACACGAAATCCCTTGATGAACTCGCGGGATGCTTCTGAGCCATGTTCCCTGAAACCTTCCGGCAGCAGGGCCTCTAACGCCTTGCCGGTCTCCTCGACAGCACGACGCTGGTGAAACAGAAACTTTTCAAACGGGGTTTTCGGCTCTTCCGATTCTGCCGATTCGTCTGATGCGTGGTTTTCGTTCTTGTAGGACATCACTATACTCCTGACTCTTTCCATGCGTTCTATACTCTATTATACGAAGGTGCGCGTCAGAAGTTGCAGCGGGAATCCCGGCAAAAAACAAGAGGCTTCTCAAAAGCCCCTTGTTCACAGAGTATCCGTTAGTGCTGGTTTACTGTTTTTTTGAGCCGCCAATCGTCACATTGTCCAGGCGCAAAGTCGGCACACCAATTGCACCAAAGAATGGCACGATGCGCAGATCATTCCCCACCTGAGTGATATTGTTCAGGAAACCGTCCAGCGTGGTCGCAATCGTGACGCCACCCACCGGCCCGGCAATCTCCCCGTTCTCAATCCACAGCCCATTTGCACCCATCGAGCAGTCCCCGCTCACTGGATCAATGCCACCCGTCTGCATCACGCTGATGACATACAATCCCTTATCCACCCCCTTGATGATCTCATCACGGGTCAGGTGGCCGGGCTGCATATAAAAGTTACTCGGCCCCAGAGCTGGCGTGCTGCGGTGACCGTTGCGCTGCGCGTTACCGGTGGATTGTTTGCCCTCTTTACGAGCGGAATAACTATCATAGATCAGGTTTTGCAGCACACCCTCATCAATCAGGCGGGTCGCTCTGGTGGGTACACCTTCTCCATCGAACGGCGCAGAACTTACACCACGCGGCATCCGGCCATTGTCCATCAGCGTCACCATATCGTTGCCAACCTGCTGTCCCATCCTGTCCATCAGGAAGGAGCGTTTCTTCTGCCAGGCCTCGGCGGAAAGCGCCTGGGACAGCGCCATGAGAATCTGTGCCCCAACCACTGGATCCAGAATCACCGTCCCGGTTTGTGTTTCCACCGGCTGCCCACTGAGGATACTCACGGCCTTTTCACCGGCTTCGCGCCCGATTGCCTCCGGGTCAAGGTCAGCAAAGTAGTTGGAGACTCCCAACCCAAAGGCATTGGTCATCCCGTTTTCGTCACGGGCGATGCCGATCACAAACGATGCAACCGTCGTCCGTCCATATTCTCCGGCGAAGCCCTTGGAATTCGCCAGGTACACATGGTCAATCGAATCCTGATAGGTACACCATTGGGTGATAATCACACGCGGGTCATAGTTTAAGGCCGCCTGCTCGACTCGTTTGGCAACCTCAATCTTATCCGCAGTTGGCACATTTACCAGATTTGCGTCCCAGATTTCCAGATCATCAGCCGAAATCGGCTGCGGGTCAGGCAGCCCCCGGTGCTCATCCGGCGTGGCAACCTGCGCCAGTTCCACCGCTGAACGCCAGGTGTCTTCAATGCTCTTGTCTGAAAAATCGGAGGTATAGGCATAACCAGTGCGCCCACCATCAATCGCACGCACCCCCATACCGCGTGAACCGGACTGCGAAAGTTGTTCAACCTCTCCCCGGCTGACACGAATTTCCGTCTCTTTCGACTGGGTGATAATCACTTCCACTTCCAGGCCATCGGAAGCGGCCTGCCGGACAACCTGCTGTGCCAGTTTCAGGTAATTGGTCATCGTTGTCTGCTCCTTAGCCTATCGCACCGGAAACCGGCTCATCCGTGCCGCCTACCGTCACCTTTGGAATACGAATCGTCGGCTGCCCCACGCTCACTTTCGCGCCCTGCGTCTTGCCGCATGTTCCCATGCCAGGGTCCAGCGCCAGGTCGTTGCCCACCATGTCAATTTCCATCAGAACCTTCGGGCCGTTGCCAAACACCGTCGCGCCGCGCACCGGGTAAGTCAGCTTGCCATTCTCAATCATATAGGCTTCAGTGGCATTAAACACAAAATCGCCTTTGGAAATATCGGCCTGGCCGCCCGCCATACTCTTGATGTAAACGCCCTTCTTGACCGACTCGATGATCTCCTGTGGGTCTTGTTCGCCCTGGTCAATATAGGTGTTGGTCATACGCGGTATCGGCATGTGGCGGTAGCTTTCACGCCGCCCGTTACCGGTTGATTCCCGCTTTGCGCGACGGGCTTCCACCAGATCCCACATATAGTCCTTGAGGACACCCTTCTCGATCAGCACTGTGCGCTGTGCCGGAGTGCCGTCATCATCAAAACGCAGCGATCCACGTCGCCCAGGAATCGTGCCATCGTCAATCGCGGTGATGATCGGATTCGCCACCTGCTGACCGATTTTGCCGGTGTACGCGGAACTGCCTTTCGTGATGAAATCCGCTTCCATCTGGTGGCCGCAGGCTTCATGGAAGAGCACACCGCCCCAGCCATTGCACATCACCACTGTCATCTCACCCGCCGGGCAGGGTTTGGCATCCAGCATTTTCGTCGCGGATTCCGCCTGCCTCTGGATATGATCGGTCACGCTGTTTTTATCCAGCAGTTCCAGCCCCATCTGCCCGCCAAAACCGGCATAAGACCGTTGAATGGTGCCATTCTTTTTAGCGATCACACCGCCGCCCATCTCCACGATATAACGGTCATCCTGTGCCGCCACACCATCAGAGTTATAGATCCATACCCGGCGGCTGATCTCCTGGTACCAGCCATATACCTGGGCAATCAACGGATTATAAGCGCGCCCGGCTTCGTCCATCTGGCTCAATAAGGCTGCTTTGTCGCTGATACTCATTGAATCAAACGGCTTGAGTATCGGGTACTCCAGCGAACTCTTGCGGGCGGTGAGGTCAATCACCTGGGATTTAGCACCGCCATTGCCCGCCGCTGCTGCCGCGCTGGCCGCATCCAGCAGGCTGGTTTCATCCAGGCTATCTGTATAAGCATAGGTTACTAAATTTCCAAAAAACACACGCACACCTGCGCCTCGATCCGCACCCCGAACAGCCTGTTCAATTTTGGAGTCTTCAAGCGCCAACCGCAGTGAAGTCACATCTTCAACGTATACTTCGGCCAGGTCAGCCCCGGTGCGGAGCGCCACACCCAGAACCTTCTGTGCTAAGGCTTTATCAATCATGTACCGGTTTCCTCCTTAAAACGAAATGTTGTCATTTTTGCGAAAGATCATTGGGCAGATTCCCTATCGTTCCCTATTATAGACACTATCGGAAAATACACGGCGATAGCACACCTTAAATACGCACACCTGCCGAAAAAGTTTCAACATTGGAAATTTGTTTAATGAGGAGGAAATTCAATAAGGTCGGAAATCAAAGGGTTTCCGGGTTCTTTTCGCGGCCTCACGGAGAGGAGAGGCAACCTGATATGAAACCACAACAGGAACGTATATAGCCGGTTGCCTCAATAGCCCCGCGTGCGCTCCAAACGGTTGAGCAAGGGGCGCTTTTCGACATACCGCTGCAAGTTTTCCGCGAAAAGCGCCGCCGCTTTTTCATGGTAGGCCACGCTGTTGCCGGAAATGTGAGGACTGATAATGACATTATCGAGATTCCAGAGTGGACTCCCAGGTGGCAGTGGTTCCTCTTCAAACACGTCCAGCGCGGCACCGGCAATCTTTCCGGCAGCCAGGGCTGAGATCAACGCCGCTTCATCCACCACCGCGCCCCGCGCCACATTCACCAGGTAGGCCGATTCGCGCATGGCCTCAAACACTTCTTCATTGACACTGTGATGGGTATCCCGCGTCAATGGCACGGTCAGCACCATAAAATCGCTGACTGCCGCCATTGAAGTCAATGCCTCAGTAGGATACAAGCGGGTCGGTATCGAACCATCCGGGTCGCCAGTGCCGGATTCGGTATATCCTTCCACATCTGCCGGGTGTTTGACATCACGTTTGGTTGCCAGCACCGTCATACCGAGCGCATCCGCCAGCCGCGCCAGTTCGCGCCCAACACTGCCATAGCCAACGATCCCCAATGTCAGTCCGCGCAAACCACGTGGCAGAAAAATCTCATGACTGCCCTGAGGCCATTCGGCACGCTTCTGGAATTCCAGCATTTGCGGCACCCGATAGGCCAGTGCCAGCATCATTCCCAGGCAGTATTCGGCCATCTGTGTCGCATGAATCCCACTGGCGGATGTAATCTCAATGTCTTCCGCTTTAGAAATCGGGTTTTGCAGTAAATGGTCTAACCCGGCACTGTGGGCCTGAATCCAACGTAAATGTGGCGCTTTGAGGGGGTCCGGAAAGCGGTTCAGGCTGTACAGGACTTCAACATTCCCCCACACCGGCTCGGGCACGTTCGGGTAATGGCGCTCAATATGAAGGCGGGGTGAGACTTCCCGCAGTTGTTCCATGATTTCATCGGAAAAGGGAACGGTGACAACGACATTGATTGGCAACTCTGTAGCGTGGGTCATGGCAATGGCTTCTGGATAGTGGGTTTCTGAATCATGTACGGTATGGAGGGACGCAGAACACCACGCCCCTCACGTTTACCTGCTCATTATATCCCCAGGTAGGCTTCTCGTACATGCTCATCGTCAATCAGATTGGCACTAAGGCCGTGTAAATCCACCTTGCCATGCGCCAGCACAAAACCATAATCACTCACAGCCAGTGCCATCTGTACGTTCTGTTCCACGAGGAGGATGGTCAGCCCCTCGTCCTTGAGTTTCCGTAAGTTCTGGAAGAGATCAAGAACGAGTACCGGGGCCAGGCCAAGTGACATTTCATCAATCATAAGAACTACCGGGTCGGCCATGATGCCCCTGGCAACGGCCAGCATCTGCTGCTCGCCACCGCTTAAGGTTCGGGCTTTTTGTGCCCGCCGCTCTTTCAAGCGGGGAAAGATCGTGTAGACCCGTTCCAGGTTATAATCCTTGCGGGGTTTCGCCCGCTTGGGCGCTGTCCCCATCTCCAGATTTTCCTCAACACTCATCTGCACAAAAAGCTGGCGGCCTTCCGGGACGAGAATCAACCCTAACTCCGCTTTGTTGTGGGCCGGCAGGGTACTCACATCCTGTCCATTGAAGATGATGCTGCCACTTTTCGGTTTAACCAACCCCATAATAGTCCGTAACAGGGTGGTTTTACCCGCGCCATTTGCGCCAACCAGCGATGTAATCATGCCCTGCCCCAGGGATAAAGATGCACCCCAGAGAATCTGCACCTCACCGTACCCAGACGCAACGTCTTTGACTTCCAATATAGACATGGTTCTCTCTCTTTACTCTGCGTCGGCCTAGAACCCGCTCGCCAGCAACCGGCAGGGAATGCCCTTGTGCATTGATGAGCGGATACTCCGCACGACAGCCGCCACTAAGCAGAACTCTTCTTCCCGCTTAGTTCGGCTGCCAGGGTGGGATCACCGAGATAGGCTTCAATTACTTTCGGATCGTTGGCGACTTGTTCCGGCGTGCCAAACGCAATCTGCTTGCCAAAATCCAGCACCAGAATATCGTCCGACACATTCATCACAGCCTGCATCACGTGTTCAATCATGATAATCGTCGTGCCGCGCTCCCGGATATCGCGGACAATACCGATCATCTGCGTGATTTCGGACGCATTCAGCCCGGCCAGCACCTCGTCTAACAGCAGCAGATAAGGCCGCGCCGCCAGGGCACGCGCCATTTCGAGGCGCTTCTTTTGCCCCACGTTAAGGCTCCCGGCCAGTTGGTTGGCGCGTTCATGCAGGCGCACGAATTCCAGGACTTCATCAGCGATTTTTTCGGCGCTGCCCAGTGAGTGATTTTCGCGCCCGAAACACGCCCCCACAATGACATTCTCCCGTATCGTCAGGTCATTCAATGGGCGAACAATCTGGTGTGTACGGGATAATCCCATTTTTGCTACGTGATACGTCTTATTGCCGGTGATGTTCTGCCCTCGAAAGACCACACGGCCTTCCTCCGGTCTGTAAACCCCGTTGATGCAGTTAAACAACGTCGTCTTACCGGCACCATTCGGGCCGATTAACCCCATGATCCGGCCTTCTTCCAGGTTGAAGGAAACATCGCTCAGGGCCTGCAACCCGCCAAAACGCTTGCTCACTCCACTCACTTGCAAGATCATGGCAGGTACCTCCTCGTTACCGGGAAGCGGTGGCGTATCCAGCCGACAGCCCCCGACGGGATAAACAGGATGATAACCAGCAGCAGCACCCCTGCCACTGTCAACTGGATGTTCTTGAACAGGTCACTGGTGAGCAAGAGGCCGCGCAGCCGTTGATAGCCGAACGCGCCCAGCACCGGGCCAGCAATCGTGCCATATCCGCCCAGCATGACCATCACCAGTAGTTCGATGGAGAGATGCAACCGGAAAGCCGGGCCAGGCTCGATGTTCCCATTCTTGAAGAAGAACAGCACCCCAACCATGCCGGGCAGGACAGCCGAGAGCACATACGCCCAGGTTTTGCTGCTGGGTGTTACGACACCCATAACTTCGGCAGCTTCCTCGTCTTCGCGGATGGCTTGCAACCCCAACCCGAACTTGCTGGTTTTTACCAGGTAACTGAGCAGAATATTGCCGAGCGCCAGCGCCAGAACGACATAGTAGATCGTCCACAAGGCCTGCGCCGCACCACCATACTGGTTATAGACCTGGAAGTTGAGCGAAATACCTGTCGGCCCACCAAACGGCTCAAAGTTGCTGATGAAAGCCCGCATCGCCTCGTTAATGCCGATTGTCGCCAGTGCGAAGTAGCTCCCCCGCAATCGCAGGATGGCCGAGCCTAACAAGAATGCCAGCAGCCCGGAAGCCAGACCACCAGCGGCCATTGCTGTCCAGAGTGACCAACCGTAAACGCTGATCAAAAACAGACCAACATACCCGCCCATACCATAGAACACGATATGGCCGAAGCTGATATAGCCGGTATAACCGAGCAGAATATTCAGGCTGCTCACCAGGATCACAGAGAGCAGAACCGTGAGCGTTTCTTCACGGGCGGATGCCTTGTTATTGATGATCGGTATCACACCCAGAATGAAAACGACCACCAGCGTCAGCCACAACCCAGGGTTTTTGAGGTTTTTCAGACTCATTTTTTCGCCCCCAGCAACCCAGTTGGACGAACGAGCAAGATCACCACAAACAGGATGAACTCCAGCACCGGCACCCATGAGGTGGGCATAAAGGCGGGGATAACTCCCTCGAATGTGCCAAGAATCAGCCCGCCAATCAACGCGCCCAGGGGATTACCAACCCCGCCCATCACGCCAACGACAAAGCTCTTGAGTTCATAAGCGCCGCCAGAGAGAATGGTAAACGGGAAGAATGTGGCAATCAGCCCGCCGGCAATCGCGGCCAGCATCGTGCCCAGGCCGAAGCTCAATGCGAGGATACGCGCCGAAGGAATACCCATCAGTTCAGCCGCTGCCCGGTTGTCAGTCACTGCTCGTACATACTTCCCCAATGTGGTGCGATAGAGGAAGAAGTAGAGAGCGCCAGTGACCAGTACCGAGGCCAGGGCAGCAATTACCCGTGTGGTAGGCGTATTCACCGGCCCGACTGAAATATTGCCCAACGAAAAATCAACATTATAGGCCGAAGTCGTAAAAGCCGTTGTCCCCAGCCCGATGATAATCATATTGACCGCGAAGGTCGCCAGAAGTGTCGAAAGATGGGGCGCGTTAATCACACGATGAATCGCAATTGCGTAGATCAGCATCCCCAGGAGCAGCCCGGCAAAGGAGACCAGAATGACACCCACATACGGATTCACTCCCAGGCTGGTCGCCGCGAAGTAAATGCCGAACATGCCGAGCGCGATGATCGGGCCGTGTGATAGGTTGATGACATTCATCACCCCCCAGATCAATGTCAGCCCCATCGCCGCAATACCATAAACAAAACCAATCAGCAGACCGTCAACAAGAAACGTTAAAATATCCACAGTATCCCCCTATTTCACGATTGAACAGCGGTGCAATACGGGCCATACTCGCCGGAATACAGTAGATAGGATTCAGGGGCGTAGTCTTCACGCCCCTGAACGGGTATTGCCGGTTTGGTATGGCTGGTTGGGATGCTATTCTCCGCGAATGGGATACAGCGCGTCACCTGTAACGGCTTCTGGCGGCCAGACAATGGCTTTTTCCAGCATGTCGCCTTCACCCTGCCACTGGATATACATCATGGAATGTCCGATTTGCAGACCGTGCGCTTCGGGCGTCGTATCGAACTGCATGTGGCCGAAGAAGGTCAGGAGATCCATATTATCCAACGCCTCTTTGATGGCCTGGGTATCCAGCGAGTCGGCGTCAATAATGGCTTTTTGGAGGAGCAGACCGGCGACGTAACCACCAGCCGCATGATAGGAAGGTTCTTCTTCATAGGCCGCCATATAGGCGTCAATGAATTCCTGACCGGACGGGCCGAAGAACTCCAGGCCAGCCGCCTCTGCTGCCATCGCGTCAATCAGACCCAATGGTTCCCACTGGCTGGGGCCAACCACGCCAACTGCCGCGTCGCCTAATTCCGCAAAGCTCGGTTCAGGGGGGGCAACCAGCAGCGCCACGAATTTGAGGTCAATGCCTTTTTCGTAAAGCTGGCGGGCAAAGGTGCTGCCATCCTGGAAGTGACCGCCGCCCAATACAGCATCCGGGGCAGCGTCCTGAATCTTGTTGATGAACGGCGCGAAATCCGTCGTGCCAGAGTCATATCCTTCAAACAGGACGACTTCGTAGCCCAGCGCCAGCGCATAATCATTCAAAGCAGTAGATACATCGGTGGAGAATTTGTCATTTTCATGGACAATGGCAATCTTGGTTGCCGACTCGTCCAGTGAAGCCAACAAATCCAGTGCGCCGGTCAGGTAACGACTGGCGGGGGTATAGGTCTGGAAAACCAGGGAATAACCCTTCTGGTAGGTGCTGTCCGATGCCGCGCCGGTGGTAATCATCACCTTGCCGTACTGCTCGGCAATAATCGAGGAAGCATCGGTCAAACCGCTGGAATACGGGCTAATCAGGAAGTCCGCATTGTCATCGGTTGCCAGGCGGGTATAGAGTTCCTGAACCCGGTCCGTATTCGATTCATCATCATAGAAAACCGTTTCAAAAGTCACCACCGTGCCATCGCTCAAAGTGATGCCACCGGCCTCATTCACCTGGTTGAGCCACAGATTAAGTCCATTGATCTGGCGTGTGGACTCCACATTGTATTTACCTGTCGTAGAAGCAGTAAACCCGATAACGGCAGTGCGTTCCTGAGCATTGGCAACCAGAGTTACACCTAGCAACACAGTAACCAGGAGAACAACAGTTAACAAGTAAAGTGTGCGTTTCATACGTTTAATCACCCCTCTATTAATAACAAAGGCTTCATGGATGGTGTACTGCTTCCAAACCTCTAGCCTAATAATTTGTGATGATGGTGAACTTGCTTCACTCCTTTCGCCTAACTCAAATGAACGGGGATTAGGCTATATTTGGGAACAGTATCCAACGGCAGATGCTTGAGGTGGTTAGGGATAAATCAGGTATTATTTCAGGTTAGGGCGCAAGCTCCAGCCGAGTGGCGGGAATATAACACGGTTTTTACGCTGAGTCAAAATTTAGATAATCCTAATTTGTAAGGGAAGTTGGGAAGAGTTCAAAGTCCAAAAAATGCTAGAATTATTGTAAACAGAACTGGGTAGGAAGCGCAAAACCATGTCACAGATTTTCATCAGCTACAGTCGGAATGATGCAGTCTTTGCGACTCGTCTATCCAATTCTCTAATTCAGTCGGGAATAGATGTCTGGATCGATCTACAGGATATTCATGCCGGCTCTAAATGGAGCAATTCGATCCAGCAGGGTTTAGATCAAAGCCAAGCGATGATTCTGATTGTTTCCCCAGATTCAATGGCCTCTGAGAATGTCAGCGACGAGTGGCAGTATTTTCTGGATCATAAAAAGCCAGTCGTACCCGTTATGCTCAAACCAACAAAGATCCACTTCCAGCTAAACCGGATTCAATATATTGACTTCAATAAACTGCGATTCGAGGCTGCTTTTGAAAAACTCGAGTTAGAACTTGTACGCCAGGGTATAATAGTCAACCTGAACTCAATGGGATTGTCCCCCGATTTACCCATATCGAATCCGCCTTCCGCACACATTCGATCCACCCTTTACTCCCGCAATGGTCAGTTGGCAATCGCATTCATCATTCTGGCTGTCGTTACAATTGTGGTTTTGGTGTCGCTGAACATCCCTAATACACCCACTACATCTCAATCCACATTCATCGCCTCAGCTGTCACCTTTTCTGAGCCAGGGGGTGGCGCAGCCTCATCGCTAGCAGCAATCTATACCGAGCCCTTTCAGCCGGAAAATACCTTTTTGATTCGCGTCACATCCTATGATTTTGTCAATCTTCGCAGTGGCCCGGGAATTGAGTTTGAAGTAATTGCAACGGGCGCAGAGGGCCAGATATATGAAGCGCTCGCCCAAGCACGTGGTTTTGACGTTGAGGGCGAGAGTATAGTCTGGTACCAAATTGTCCATGCTGCCAGTGGTCGGAAACTGTGGATCTCTTCTTCAGTTGTGGAAGTCGAAAACACAACGACTGCGACCTTGCCTCCACCGCCAACGTTACCTGGCGGCGGTGGGGTTGACTGATAATCCCTTTCTTGTGCTTTGCTAACGCGATTCATATACGGTATCGCTACACTGTTCACAGTGTATCAGGGAAACCCGGTATGCTTCACATCGCATTGAGGAGGAAGAACCTGTGAATCAGGATGAAATCCAGGAGGATGTCGTGCCGGCGAAAGAAGCTGCGGAACAGGACGCACAAACGCCGCCCGTACATCCTGAAGAACAAGAATTGCATACCCAAATTGCTGAAGCCCAGAAAAAAGCACAGGATTTTATGGAGGGCTGGCAGCGGGAACGGGCCGAATTCGCCAATTACAAGCGGCGAATCGAGCGCGACATGAAAGACATCCGGCAAAATGCAGCCCTGGATGTCCTGCTCGCGCTGCTGCCGGTTATAGATGATTTTGAACGGGCATTTTCTAATATACCTGATGACATTAGCGGTCATGCCTGGTTAGAAGGGATGACGCTCATCCATCGCAAGTTTCTGAAAATGCTGGATGACCAGCGAATCGAAGTGTTAGACCCGGTCGGCCAGCCGTTTGACCCCAACCGTCATGAGGCGGTAGGCATGGAAGATAGCGACACAATAGAAAGCGGTCATGTGGTTATCACACTGCAAAAAGGCTATATCTGGGGAGACCGCGTCCTGCGTTCCGCCCTGGTAAAAGTAGCGCCTTAACCTGATTCGCGCTATCAGGGGAATGCATTATCTGTAGGAAACCTTATCCGTCATTATCTGCGCCCGTTTTGCCAGTCATATCGCCAAAAACCGGGCCACCAAATGTCAGTCAAGAGGAGTAATTACGAGCATGGGAAGAATTATCGGCATTGACTTGGGTACAACAAACTCGGTTGTCGCCGTAATGGAAGGCGGGGAACCGGTGGTTATCCCGTCGGCTGAGGGTGGTAATCTGATTCCTTCGGTGGTGGCGATCAACCCGAAAACCAATGAACGGCTGGTCGGCAAAGTCGCCCGTAACCAGGCGGTTGTCAACCCGGAGAATACAATCTTCTCCGTCAAACGGTTCATGGGGCGCAAGTTCAGCGATAAGCAGGTGCAGGAAACCACCAAGCGCACCCCCTACAAGGTGAGCGCCGCCCCGAATGGCGATATTCGCGTTCACATGGGTGGCAAGGAATACAGCCCGCCGGAAATTTCCGCGATGGTTTTGCAGAAAATCAAGGCCGATGCGGAAGCCTACCTGGGCGAAACCGTTGATCGTGCCGTGATTACTGTCCCGGCCTACTTCAACGATACCCAGCGTAACGCCACCAAAGACGCCGGGAAGATCGCCGGTTTGGAAGTGATGCGTATCATCAACGAGCCAACCGCTTCCAGCCTGGCTTACGGCTTAGGCGAACACAAGAATGAGATCATCGCTGTGTACGACCTCGGTGGTGGCACGTTCGACATCTCGATCCTGGAAGTCGGCGATGGTGTGTTTGAAGTCCGCAGCACCAACGGTGACACCTATCTGGGTGGTGATAACTTTGATGAGGTAATCATTGACTGGATTGCGAACGAATTCAAACGCGACCAGGGCATTGATCTGCGGCAGGATCGCCAGGCGTTGCAACGCATGAAAGAAGCGGCGGAAAAAGCTAAAATCGAGCTTTCGACCACGCTCAATGCCGAGATTAACCTGCCCTACATTACGGCAGATGCCAGCGGCCCTAAACACCTGAATCTCACCCTCACCCGCGCCAAGCTGGAAAGCATGGTCGGTGATCTGATCCAGCGTTCAATTGGCCCGTGCGAATCCGCGCTCAAGGACGCGAACCTGAGCAAGAGCGATATTAACGCGGTGGTGCTTGTCGGTGGTATGACCCGTATGCCCGCTGTGCAGGAATCCGTGCGCAAGTTCTTCGGCAAAGAACCCACCAAAGGCGTCAATCCCGATGAAGTGGTCGCCTTAGGCGCGGCTATCCAGGCCGGTGTCCTCGGTGGTGATGTCAAGGACATTCTGCTGCTGGACGTGACCCCGCTCACCCTGAGCGTGGAAACGCTGGGTGGTGTGGCAACTCCGCTCATTGAACGCAACACGACGATCCCGACCAAGAAGAGCCAGGTATTTTCGACAGCAGCAGACTCGCAGACCCAGGTTGAAATTCATGTTGTCCAGGGCGAGCGTCCTATGGCAACCGATAACAAATCACTGGGTAAATTCATCCTGGACGGTATTCCCCCTGCCCCGCGTGGTGTGCCGCAGGTGGAAGTCACCTTCGATATTGACGCCAACGGCATTCTCAACGTGAGCGCCCAGGACAAGGCTACCGGGCGTGAGCAGAAGATCACCATCACCGCCAGCAGCGGCTTGAGTGATAATGAAATTGACCGGATGGTGAAGGAAGCCGAGCAGCACGCCGCCGACGATGCCAAACGTAAAGAGGCGGCGGAGATCAACAACCAGGCGGATACAACAGTATTCGCAGCCGAAAAATTCCTGCGCGACTTTGATGAAAAGCTGCCTGAAGACGCCAAGAAACTAACGCAGGAAAAGATTGATGCGGTACATAAAGCCAAAGAAGGCGGCGATCTGAATAAGATTCGCTCGGCAACCGAGGCGCTCACCGCACAGATGCAGACCCTGGGCGGCAGCATGTACGGTCAAGAAGGCACAACCGGCCCTGACGGTGCGACGCACTCCGGGCAAGGTGGCACGGGCGATGAAGACGTGGTGGATGCCGAATTCACCGAAGCCTGAGACTCGCCTGATGACCCGCAATTCCCCTTCCCGCCGGATTGAGGTGGGAGGGGAATTTTCATATTATGCGGGAATGAGACGAGTATATTTACAGTAATGATTTATCCAGGTTAACCCAGGCGTAAGTATGGCACGAGACTACTATGAAGTATTAGGCGTTGATCGGAACGCCGGAAAAAACGATATTAAACAGGCATTTCGCAAACTGGCCCGTGAGTACCACCCTGACGTAAGCAACCACACCGATGCCGAAGCGAAATTTAAGGAAATCAATGAGGCTTACGAGGTGCTTTCGGACGATGATAAGCGCGCTCGCTATGACCGTTTCGGCCATGCTGGGGTTCAGGGTAATGGATTCGGTGCGGGTGGTGTAGGCTTCGCTGGGTTTGAAGACATCCTGGATGACTTCCTGAGCGGTTTTGGCATGGGCGGCGCATCCCGCACCCGGCGGCGGGCAGGCCCACGCCCTGGAGCCGACCAACGGGTAAGCATGACAATCTCTTTTGAAGAAGCGGTATTTGGTGTGGAAAAAGAGATTGAGTATGAGCGGCTGGAAGTATGTGAGACCTGTGAAGGAAGCGGTGCGGAGCCTGGAACATCCCCCACCCGATGCCCGGAATGCAACGGCACAGGGGAAATACGCCAGGTACAGCAGACTTTCGTAGGCGCGATGGTGCGCTCCAGTCCGTGTCCCCGCTGCGGAGGACGCGGTGAAGTCATCCAATCCAAGTGCCACACCTGTACCGGGGCAGGCCGCCAGCGCAAGCGGGTTCGCCTTAATGTCACCATTCCACCTGGTGTGCGCGAAGGGCTGCAAGTGCAGATTCGCGGTGAGGGTGATGCGGGTGAACGGGGCGCGCCCAGCGGCAACCTGTACGTGGTTCTCCAGGTAAAGGAACATGAGTTTTTCAAGCACCGGGATAATGACATTATCCTGGATGTGAATATCAATGTCGCACAGGCGGCACTCGGCGACAAAATCCGCATCCCCACTATAGACGGTGACGCTGAACTCACGATTCCAGGGGGAACACAAACCGGCAAAGTCTTCCGTTTGCGCGGCAAGGGTATCCCCCGCCTCCGCAGTGACGGCACGAATTCCGGGCGAGGCGACCAGTTGGTGTATATCCAGGTCGAAGTTCCGACCACGCTTTCATCAGAGCAGCGCGCGTTATTTGAGCAGCTTGCCCAGACATTGGGCAGCGAACAGATCCAACCACAACACAACGGACGCGGATTCTTTGACAGGGTGATGGATTTCTTCGGTGGCGAGCCACAGCAGTAATCGCCACGAAAAGTTATAGTTCACTGGCAGGGCGTGGCACAGGCTGCGCCCTTTTGATTTCCCGCGCCGCATTCTGGTGAGCGCGGACTTCTCTGCTATAATCAGCGCATCGTACTTATCCATAATAGAAATCGCGTGATTACATGGAATGGATTGAAGTTGCTTTAAGTGTAGACGGCGAGGCAGCCGAAGCCGTAGCGGAACTTTTACAGCGCTATGGTCATCAGGGTGTCGCTATTGAACAGGAAGACATCCCGCCCGACACCTGGGATGACGGTGAGGCGCTCCCCCCGCAGCGCCTGACTATCCGCGCTTATATCCCCGCCGATTCCCGCGCTGAGGATGCCAAATTACGCCTTGAAGCTGCGCTGGGGCACATGAACATGATGTACCCCATGCCCAGGCCGGTCTACACCATCGTCCAGGAAGAAGACTGGGCGGAAGCCTGGAAAGCGCACTACCACCCGATTCGCGTTGGGCGGCGATTATTCATTCGCCCCTTGTGGGTAGAAGCCGAAGCGAAGCCCGACGACATCACGATTATGCTTGACCCTGGCATGGCCTTCGGCACCGGCACACATCCCACGACCCAACTCTGCCTGGAAGCGCTGGAAGACCATGTGCAGCCCGGCCTCCGTGTCCTCGATCTGGGCAGCGGCAGCGGGATTCTGGCGATTGCTGCCGCCAAACTAGGAGCAGCCTCCGTCCTCGCGCTGGATACTGACCCGATTGCGGTCAAAGCGGCGGGGGAAAACGTGGCGCAGAACGCTGTGGCGGAACATATAACGATACAGGAAGGCAGCCTGGAAAGCCTGGTAGCATCAGCACGCCGCTTTGATTTAGCGGTGGTGAATATCCTGGCAAAAGTCATCATCGCCATGTGCGACCAGCACTTAGGCGACGTGGTACGACCAGGCGGCATGGCATTGTTCAGCGGGATTATCGAAGACCAGGCCGACGATGTGGAAGCCGCGCTCCGGCGAACCGGTTTACAACCTTTCGCTCGCCGCCAGCAAGGCGATTGGGTGCTGCTGGAAGCCCGGCGACCACACTAATCCACGCGCTATAGGATTATGGGACAGACTAAGCGATCCCCGGCAAGGGGGCGTAGCCTTCTGCAATCTGTTATGGGTTATCGGTTATCAGGTAAGCGCGAAGGCAGCCAGCGAGCCATTTAGAGGGTTAGCTAAATGGGCTGAAGTGCTAACCGGCTAAAATGCTAAGCTAAAACAGCAGCCAATAGCTAGAGGCCAGCAGCCAAAATGGACAGCGCAATCTTTCGTTTTCATGACGAACTGAACTTTTTCCTGCCACGCCGCCAGCAGAACCTCTCCATTGAGCATGAGTTTAGCTGGCGTGCTTCGATCAAGGATATGATTGAATCGCTCGGCGTGCCGCATACGGAAATCGGCCTGCTGGTCGTCAATGGAGAGTCGATCTGCTTCGACTACATTGTGAAGGGCGGTGACCGGGTTGAGGTTTACCCGCGTTTTGACGCCCCGAACGGCACAGGCCCTCAGATTCGGCTGCGCCCACCCTACCCCGGCAGGCCGCGCTTCATCCTTGACCAGCACCTAGGACGCTTGGCAGCCTATCTGCGGATGCTCGGGTTTGATACGCTTTACCGCAACAATTATCATGACGAGGAACTGGCACAGGTTTCGCACGATGAAACGCGCATCCTGCTCACCCGCGATGTGGGATTGCTCAAGCGAAGTCTGGTCATTTACGGCTATTACGTCCGCAGCATCCACCGCCAGCGGCAGTTAGAAGAGATCGCCGCCCGCTATGACCTGCTCAGGCTAACCGAACCATTCAAGCACTGCATGAAATGTAATGGTCTGCTGGAAAAAGTGACAAAAGACGCCATACGGCCTCGTGTGCCCGATGGCACGGCGGAACATTACGACGAATTCCACCGCTGCCAGTCATGCGAGCGCGTTTACTGGAAGGGTGCTCACTACCAGCGGATGCAGGAACTCTTAGATCAGGTGATGCGAGGTCGCTGATCCACCGGTTTTATCCCCCACAGGAGCACGTAGCGGCTAACACGCACGACAGCCCCCTTTTCCTGTAATTCCGCCTCCAGGTGTGCCAACCCGCGCTGAAAATCCTCTTCTGCGATCAGGTGCAGCGCGGAAAACACCTTTTCCCGATAGGCGCTGATGTCCGTCAATCGAGTCCGGTCTTCGGCGGCTTGCTGCTCGATCCCCTGAAAACCCACCTGACTCATGCTGCTTTCCAGGTCAGCGATATGGGGATAACGTGCCAGTTCGGGGGCGATGGTCTCCGGGAAGTGGGTCGAAAGCGGCTGCCGGGTGCGGATAATGGCCTCCGAATCCGTCACCGTGCAGATTTTCCCGCCGGGTCGCAGCAGGCGATACGCTTCCCGAAAGTACGCGGCAGTGTCGTCCAGATGATGAATCACATCTACCGAGTACACCAGATCAAACAGGCCGGGCGGCAGGCCGGTTTCGTGGGCAAAACCCGGTTGGATGTGCAGCGCCGTTGGTTGCTGGCGGGCATAGGCCAGCATTTCATTCGAGGGATCAATACCCCACCCCGCGCAGTCCGTATGTGTTACCAGCCCATTGATATAGTTGCCCGTGCCACAGCCGATTTCCGCTACTTTACTCGAAGAGGTTACGCCGCCCGTCATAGCAAGGCTGTTCAATACCGCCGGGTGAATCCCCCGACTCCGCGCATACTGGGCGGCCAGTGCGTCATAATTCAGTTTTCCGGTGTGGGCGGGTTGCGAGTCATTCAGAGAGGCAGCGATTTCATGCAGGCACATTTCCACCGCCGCAATCATCGTCGCCAACGGCAGGCCAGGTGGTTCCTCGCCAATCCCCGGCACATGGATGAACCCGCAGGGAATCGCCCGTCCCTGCTGTTCCAGGGCATGGCGGGCACGGTAAAACACATGATTACAGACGTAAGCCCCGGCATCGTCGGAATATACCACCGGGATACCTTGCCCGGTGAGCGCCGCCTGAAACCGCGCCAGTGGCAGCGTCGCCAGATACGTCTCCGCGCCATCCGGGATAATCGGGGTGTCATCGCGGATCGCCCCGGCATTATCAGGCCTGGTCGTGCTGTCCCGGTTGCGGGCGACACATTCGAGGTTGATCGCGCTCCGGCCCTGCGCCACGCCCAGGCACACCACCGAATCGGGCGTATGCTCGGTGATGAGCGCCTCAATCCGTGCCCCAGCAGTGTCATACATCGTCGGCAGCACTTCAGCGATGATCTCCAGGCCGGGATAGTGCTGCGTCGCCATGTGTTCGATAATCAAGGCTGTCGGATTCACGTCCACATCAAGAAACGGCGTGAATCCGGTGAGAAGTATTCTCATAGTAGGATTCCTGTTCTGGGTATCCGGCGTATCACACGAAACCATACCCCGCCCGGCAAGAATACACAATAACCATCCTCCCCAAAATGCCGGTTGGCAGCGGGCTTGCATATCGTTAGAATAGAACAAACTTTTTATTTGGATGCGATCTTATGGCCTTCCAACCCTCGGAACATATCCAGCACGTTCTCAAAAGCCTGCCCACCAAGCCCGGCTGTTACCTGATGAAAGATGAGCAGGGGCGCATCATCTACGTGGGCAAAGCGAAACGCCTGCGTAACCGCGTGCGCAGTTACTTCAATTCCAGCGCGGAAAGCAGCCCTAAAACGCTGCGACTGCGGGAAAATATCGCCGATATTGAGGTGATTATCACCGAAACCGAGATTCAGGCGCTCATCCTGGAAGAAACGCTCATCAAGCAGCACCAGCCCTTCTACAATATCAGCCTGAAGGACGATAAGCACTACCCATACATCAAAATCAATTGGAACGACCCGTTCCCCAAAGTCGAGACTACGCGCCGGATCGTTAAGGACGGCAGCCGCTACTTCGGGCCGTATGCCGCCATGTGGGCGGTACAGAACACGCTGCGCACATTGCGGAAAGCGTTCCCCTACCTGACGTGTGATCGGGTTATCAATGGTAAGGATGAACGCGCCTGTCTCTTCTATGACATCAAACTGTGTAACGCGCCCTGTATCGGCGTGGTTAGCCAGGACGAATACCGAACGATGATCGGTGAGTTAATGGATGTCCTCAACGGCAAATCCGAGCCAGTAGTGGCGCGGCTGACGAAGAAAATGGAGGCCGCAGCAGAGAAACTCGATTTCGAACAGGCCGCCGCCATCCGTGACCAACTGCGGGCAATCGAGTACATCACGCAGCGACATAAGGCCGTCAACCCCAGGATGACCGACCAGGACGTGATCGCCATCGCTCGTGACAAAAACGAAGCCTGTGTGCAAATCCTGTTCATCCGTAACGGCAAGCTCATCGGAAGCGACACACGTATGCTGGGCGGCGCCGAAGATGAACCGGAGACCGAAGTCCTGAGCCAGTTCATCACCCAGTTTTATAGTGAGGCGGCGGAGATTCCCCGTGAGCTTATCCTGCCCAACGAGGTCGAAGAAGCTCGAATTATCGAGCAATGGCTCAAAGATAAACGCAGCGGGCAAAAGGTCGCCATCACTGTCCCCAAACGTGGCAACAAACGCGACCTGGTGAATATGGCGCAGGAAAACGCAAGCGAGGCGCTGCGCATGATCCGGGCGCAGTGGGAGGCCAACGCTCATAAGCAGGAAGCTGCATTAGGAGAACTTCAGCAGGCACTTAACCTGCCCCTGCCCCCCAACCGCATTGAGTGCTATGACATCAGCACTACCCAGGGCACGGCGATTGTCGCCAGCCGGGTCGTTTTCGTGCAGGGGACACCCAAGAAGGCCGAATACCGCCGCTTTAACATTCGCACGGTAGATCATGCCGGGTCGGACGACTACCAATCCATGCGCGAGGCGCTCACCCGCCGCTTCACGCGCTACCGCGCCGCACTAGAAAATCCAACACCGGTACAGCCAGGCAAAGAAGATCGTGACGAAACCTGGCGGCTGCTCCCGGACCTGCTCATGGTGGATGGCGGCAAGGGACAGTTGAATATCGCCGCCGAAGTGCTGGCGGAGTTTGATTTAACAGAAAAAGTGCCACTGGTGTCGTTAGCGAAGCAGTTCGAGGAGTTGTACCAGCCGGGTGAGCCGCAGCCGGTCATCCTGCCGCGCCAGAGCGAGGCGCTCTACCTGGTGCAGCGCGTCCGCGACGAGGCGCACCGCTTCGCCATCACCAGCCATCGCAAACAGCGCACCAAACTGGGCATGGCGAGCCAACTGGAAACCGTGCCGGGGATCGGCCCGCATAAGCGCAAAGCCCTGCTCAAGCACTTCGGCAACTCTATCGGCGCGATTCGCCAGGCGAGCGTTGAAGAACTGATGGCCGTGAAGGGGATCAACGAGGAAATAGCCCTGGCGATTAAAGAACTGCTTTAGCAGAGTGTCGTACTCGGAAAACGCTAAAGCGTAGTTAAGTTAGGATTGACTATGCAAGAACGATTTCTAGATCAACAGATTGTTTACGGTGGGCGATTTGAGCAGTTCTTGCGAGAACTGTTGACAAACAGCGGTGTATTCTGGATGTTTGATATTGTCCGCCAAAGTACCCAGAACGGGCTGAATACTTATATAGGTTCCCTGCCTCACTGGGTTTTATTTGGGTCCGGCCTCGTCCAGGCCTGGATCATCAGTCGCAATCCACAACGTCAGCACTGGTGGCATCACTTCATCGCACCCGTTCTCTACACCCTGATTGATGTCGTCCTGGAAGGCCCATCCGCGTTTTTTAGCGAACCTTATCACATAATGTATTGGATTTGGGCAGGAACGATGGCACTCGCCTATCTACTCGAAAATTATTCAATGTCCTTCGCCACGCTCTTAAAATCTCTGTTATTGGTCTCGCTGCTGCCGGCAAGCTATATGCTGGCTGAATGGGATACGGCGCATCTGGCACCACTAGGCTATTGGTTCAATCAGCCTTCACATATGTTTATTTTGATGGGAATCATTGTACTGGGTCTATTACTCGGAAGCGCGTCAATTATGCGCGAAAGATTTGAACGCCTGTTATATGACCTTGCCGAGCACTTTGAACAAATCGCATCCTGGTCATTCGATACCGGTCTAATACAGAGCGCCTATACGAGCGACAAAGCATTGGCCCTGCAGCGCCAGGAACGCACGGTGCTGTTTATGGACATTCGGGGTTTTACCCCCTGGTCAGAAGCACACGAACCACACGAAGTTGTCGAAATGGTAAATCAATTCTATCGTACAGTTGAGCCTCTCATTAAGGCTAATAATGGCTTCAAGATTCAAATGACTGGCGATGAAATCATGACGCGCTTTTATTCCGCCAACGACGCATTTGCAGCGGCACAGGCGCTACAACCGGCTGTCTCCCGAACACTCGCACAATACGGGTTGAGCGCAGGCATCGGTTTACACAGCGGGGAGGTTATTGAAGGGTTAGTGGGTGGTCAGCAAACCAGACAATACGGCATTTTTGGTGATACTGTCAATGTGGCAGCCCGTTTGCAGAGTCAGGCAAAAGCGGGTGAAATCGTCATGAGTCAGACGACATGGGAAAAGCTATCTCCCCAACCAGCTAACGGTCACCCGAAAAAGTGCGAATTGATATTGAAGGGGAAGACAGAGCCAATGACGGTTGTGGTACTTTCCCTCGGGTAAGCGATAAACCCTGGAAAGATAGAGCGAGACACCATGAACGGGCCGGATTACCACGTATTCCAGGTTTGCTCGGCGGCTTCCGCTTCGTCGGGGCGGGGATACTGGCGGCGGTGGGCGCTGTTGGCAATTTTGGCGTTGTGGTGGTCACTCTCTTCGTAGCGCACGTTGCGGTTAATCACCCGGCGATGTGCAGAAGCGAATAACACGACATCCGATTCGATCATGCGACCAGGGAAAACAACCATGCCGGAACCGATACGACAGTTGTGGCCGACGGCGCTGCCCAGTACGGATTGACCGGAGCTTTCGATTTCGCCATGAATATTGGCAGCTTTGATCGGGCGCGGGCCGATCTGTCCCTGGTAATTCTTTTCGCCCATCATATTAAAATCGGTGAAGGTACTTCCGGCGCTGATAATCGTATTACGTCCGATTACGCACATTTGCAGACAGGTATTCTGTGCGATGATGGTGTTTTCCATCACGGCGGTCAGATACAAAGAGGCGCGGAACGGCAGGAAGCAGTTGTTCGCCACCGTACTCAGCATCAACTGGCAGCCCTGGTCAATTGTGACGTTATCCCCAATCGAGCAGTTGTCAATCACGACGCCGGGGCCAATAAAGCAGTTATCGCCGATCGTCGTCGGGCCGCTGATCTCCGCCGAAGGGTGAATGACCGTGTCTTTGCCGACTTTGACAACCTTTGATGTGCTGAGCACCTGCTTCTGTTCCATGATGCCGCGCCAGAGCAGGCGCAGCGCCTCGAAATTGTGCGTCTTGATATATTCCTCAAAGCGGCTGCCACGAGAAAACACACCAAAAATCACGCTGGCATAATAGACGTGCACCCAGCTCTCGATAGACAACACCGCCCTCGCCGCCAGGTAGTGCGTCAGGTCGCCGCGATTCTGGGCCATGAAGTCCGGCACACTGTAAAAACCTTTTTCTTTCGCGCCGCTGGGGATTACGATAGGACGAATATCTTCGGTATACCCATCCGGGAAATACCATAAATCCACCAGGTAAATCGTCTTGCCATCAGCATCCACCGCCCGCTCAAAATCGCCGGTCAGCGGCAGGGTATAGGTTTTGAAGGCAAGATCATCCGCCGGGATAGCGGCCCGGCACGCCCCGCCCTTTCGCCGCGCACCCGCCATGAAATATGCCAGAAACTCTTTGTCAAACCACAGGCTGTCCCGGTAAACAATGGCCTTTCCAGGAGCGATATGCCGCATTTGATCCTGGCTGTAATACGCACCACCCAGCTCACACTGGTCAAAAAAGTCCGCAAACAGGTTTTCATGATGAATTTTCAGGGGTTCAATGCCAATGGTAAGCTGGCTGGCAGCCTCGTTGAATGGTGGCACATGGCGCGTATCTTCTAGGATGTACCGATACATACTTTATCTCCAACCATGCCCAGCCCACATTACCCGTTATTCAGAAAGTCGCGCAGGGTCTGGTGAAACCGCTGCGATTCGTCCAGCATCGGGAAGTGGCCTGATTTTTCGAACCAGCCAATTTTGCTGTGCGGAATATACTGCTTGAGCACCTTCGACTGCTTAGGATCAACAATCAGGTCGCGCTTGCCGTAAATGCCTAACACCGGCATTTTGATCTCGTTCAGACGCGGCCTCAGGTCCGTTTGTCGCAGCGTCGTAATACTCTCGAAAAATGGCCCAACCGTAAGTTTAGTCAGGTCGTTCGCAAACATATTCCCCAGTTGATCGCCGTCCTGTGCCAGGAGGTATGAGTAACCGCGCAGGCCCACTTTCAGACCAGACATAAACAGGTTAAACAGACGTGGTGAAGTCTCTCCCAGTTTGATCCAGGCAGGCCGGCTGGCAATTCGCAGCAGCAGACTGAGCGAATCGCCATGAATCGGGGAGCCGATAACGATCACCTTGACGACTTTTTCGGGGGAACGAACAGCGGCACTCAACGAAACGGTGCCACCCATTGAATGCCCTACCAGAGGCGCTTTGACGATGCCCAGGCGATCCATGAATTGGTTTACGAGGTCTACGAAATTGTCAACTGAAAAATCGTCACCCTGCTCGCCTAATTCCCCGAAACCCCAAAAATCCAGAGCATAGGTACGAAATTCCTTACCTAACTCCTCAATGGTTTTACGCCACAGCACCCAAGACCCCAACCAACCATGCAGCAATAGAACCGGACGGCCACGACCATAGGTTTCATAGTGGACCGTCCCCTGTTCGGTTACCAGGATTGTCACAGTGTTACAGTCCTTGCGAATGCACCGGCCATATCATGGTTCAGGTGAATACCTTAACCGGCATCCATTTCTTCCAGGATCGAATATAAGAGTTCCAGCAAAACACCCTTGACGCTTTCTTTATCTTTAGCGACACAGGGCAGCAATTTGACGCCTTCTTCGATCCGCAAAGCAATCCGCAAGTCATCCGCACTCCAGGCGTCGGGATGATCTTGCTTATTGGCCGCCACCACATACGGGGTCGGAGCATAAGCCCGGAAGGTTTCCAGAATGCTTTTTGCCTCGCGGAAGGTTTCGGGCTTGGCGCTATCCACCATCACCACAAACCCCAGCATCCCTTCGGCCAGGATTTCCCACATGAAGTCGAAGCGGCGTTGCCCAGGTGTCCCAAAGAGATAGAGAACCAGGTCATCATCCACAGTGATGCGCCCGAAGTCCATGGCAACAGTCGTCTGTTCCTTTTCCTTCTTTTCCGCATCTGTCGAGATATTCTGCTCGGTGGAAACCACCTCAATCTCGCTGATCGAGCGGATGAACTCGGTCTTACCGGCACTGAACGGCCCTGTGATAACCATTTTAACAGTTTGCATGTTGCACTCGCTTTTCCTGTGTGATTCCTTGCAAGGATTTGAGGATGCTAAATAGACCGGATTTTATCAATCAGTCGATTCACGGTTACCCGCTGTACCTGCGGCTTCTGCGGTGGGCGGCGACGCCGATCACCAGCAGCAGCCTGTTCCATACCCGGCGGCTTCACCATCTCGACTAATCCAGCCTGTTCTAACCCATAAACCACGCGCCGGATTTCTGTCTCCGACATATTGTTCGCCTTGGCGATCTGGCGGATGGTGTTCTTAGGGTTGACAAACGATACAACCCGCCATTCCTCGACGCTCAGGTGGATGCCTTTGAACTTCTCTTTCGGATTATCTGGGAATTTTAACGCCATATCAAGGTTAGGCAGATGCTGGTTCAACTCAGCAATCTCTCGGATACGGCGCGCCCCTTCAATAATGACATTTTCGAGGTCAATCGGTACCTGAATTCGTGAACCATCTGGATGCACATCTTCATCCAACCGGAAGGGATTATCGTTCCAGGCCATGAGGTTATAGACCACATCCAGCGTATGCTGCTGGATACAGGTCACAACATCATTCTGGCTGACATAATTCGCATTGATGAGCAGCAGTGCCAATGCCTTGTCAGTCGTGTTTTTCGCCCGTTCACGAATAATCCGGGCCTGTTCGTCGGTCAACTTACCGGCCTTGTTGAGAACAGAGATCAGACTGCCATCCTGCCCCGTCATCTTGGCAAATATCAGTTTACCGGAGCGGAACGACATGGCAGCGCGTTCCTGCCCGGCCACAATCCGCTCCCGTTTCTGGTCGCCCAGATTTTCAACTTCTCCGGTTCGTTTGCCTTCAAAGAAAGTCAGTGTGCCGGATTTCCCGGCGAGATTAATGAGATTCAGCAGTTGAGTTGTGCTAAAATCTCGCAAATTGCCTTGTAGCGGCATTTAGGCCCCCCGCAATTTAGATTCAGGCCACCAGATCATTATAACTATCATTATTTCCTGAAGATATGACGTACATAAGGGATTATAGCTTGCGCCGAAAATCAAGTCAACCAACCGCTTACCCTGGGTAAATTTCACATGCGCAACATCCTACAGTCACGCAGCGGCAGGTGTGTACATCATACCACCGATAGTCCTACACATGCATTTTAATCTAAAGTACGATACAGGACAATTGATGTACTATCAAACCGGGTCATCTGGAACAAAGTAAGTGCCATGAGTGAGGAAAAACACATGATATGGTTGATGATGATAAGTCTCGTATGGTTCACAAGTGCCTGTTTCACGGTTGATTTGTCCGCTAATGCCGGAATACTCAGCACGCCACTCCTGGAAACCGCAACCGCCATACCCACTCCATCAGACCCCAACATCATTGGCCCGGATATTTTCGCTCCCGGAGTCAACCCGCTCACCGGGCTGACCGTCGCGGACCCGGCAGCATTGGAACGGCGGCCTATTCTGGCAAAGATTTCCAACGCGCCGTCAATTGTCCGCCCACAAGCCGGGATTGGCGCTGCCGACCTGGTGTTCGAGCATTATGCCGAAGGTGGGCTAACCCGCTTTTCCGCCATATTCTATGGGCAGGCGCCCGACCAGGTAGGGTCAATCCGCAGCGCCCGCCTGATAGATTACGAACTGATGCCGATGTACCAGAGCTTACTGGCATTTTCCGGCGCCAGCATCGGGGTAGAAGACCGGCTGAATCAATCGGAATTCGCTGACCGGCTGTACAAAGGTGTCCTCTTTGGATGGCCTTACTTCTGGCGTGACGACGCGATCCCCGTGCCCCACAATATGTTTTTCAACCCGAATGCCTTATGGCAGTTAGCTGCCGAACAGGGATTGAATCAGACTCCCAATCTGCATGGCATGGCTTTCCACCCTACCCCGCCCTCCGGCAGCAGCGGCCCGGCTACGGTGATAGACCTGCGCTACCGGGCAACCCGCGTCCGTTGGGAATATAACCCGGAAACCGGCCTCTACGAACGCTATGCCGATGGCCTGGAACATCATGATGCCAACACAGGCGACCAGGTGACCGCCGCCAATGTGGTCGTTCTCTATGCAGACCACCAGTATACCGACATCATTGAAAGCCAGTTTCAGGGCAGTGTCAGCTATAGCATCGAAATCGTCCTGTGGTTCGAGGGCGACGCAATCCTTTTCCGTGACGGGCAGCAATACAACGGGCGCTGGATACGCCCGACCCGCCAGGATTTGATCGCGCTGCGCACAAACGAGGGGGAATTCTTGTACTTCAAACCGGGGAACACCTTCTTTCAGGTGGTGCGCCTGCCGGAACAGCAAACCCCTGAAGAAGAATGGCTGCGCGTTGAGTAAGATTTAACCTCAGCCGCTGTGTGCAGATGGTTTTTTCTGGCTATAATGAAAATATATCGTCTTGTTGGTGGGGGACTTCATGCCACTCAATTCGTTGAATTTGGGCATCCAGGCAATTCGCGACGGCCACCTGGAGGATGGGGCGCGATTACTGCGGATTGCCTTGCGCAGCGATGCACTCACGGGCAGCCTGAGGGCAACAGCTTTAACTTACATGGCGGAAACCAGGCCGGAGCGCGACTTTAAATTGAAGTGCTATAATGACGCGCTGGCGGTTGATCCCAATCATGAAATCGCCCGAAAGAAACTGACCGAACTCTACAATACTGATCTGCTACAGCAGACAGCGCCACCGCCCGTTATGCCCGAACCACTGGTGAATCCGATGGATTCACGGCCATACGTTGTTCCCGGTACAGGGCCGCTGCCTGTGGTGCCCGGCAATCGCGGCGCGTACTACGCCGGAGCATACCGCCTGGCCGGCATTTTCGGCGGGCCAAACGGCCCCGGTACGGCCTTTTTCGTTGAACACGATGGTTTGCTGGCAACGACCCGCTACATTGTCGGCGGCATCGAGCAGGTTATGGTTGAATTGGAAGCCGGGCGGCAGATCATGGGGCAGGTCGTGCGTGCCTACCCGGAAATTGATCTGGCACTGGTACAGATCGGGCAAACCGTAACCGACCTGATGCCGGTGAGCGTACTGCCCCGTATCCCTGAAGACCTGCCGCTGACTGTCATTTCCTACAATGGGGAAAGCCTGCGCGGCAAACGGCGGGCAACCCGTAAGGTTTTGCCGAATCACTGGTTCCCAACCAATATCTTAAATGACTCATTGAAAGACGCGGGCGGCGCGCCGATTCTGGATGACCGGCAGTACATTATTGGCATGATTACACGCAATATTAGCAGCACATCAGGCTATGTCTACGGCCTGCATATCGGCACGATTCGCAATTACGCTGAAACCTACCGGCAGGAAAAAGCGGCAAGCCGGGGTATTTACTGCCGGTCGTGTGGGGGTTACAGCCGGGCCGCCATCGCCGGGGGGTATTATTGTGAACAATGTGGCAGCCTGATGCCCCGCGCCGAGCAGGTGATACGCTACTGGCATCAGCAAAGCGCGGCGCTCTATCATGAAAATCAGCGAGTCGTCTGCAGGAATAAGAATTGCAGGGCGGCAGTCGGTTTCCACAATAATCGCTGCCTGCGTTGTGGACACGATCAGCGAACCTGATTATTCCCTGCCCGCCATAAAAGCCGTGTAAAGCAAATCAATCGGATAGAGATAGGTGAGAGCTACTATGTTAGGACTTCGGGGACGTAACCGGAATGTATCACGGCCTTCGCTGGAAACCTATGCCGGAACAGTGGAACAGATTTTGCCGGAGGTTGGGGTTGATCCGGTAGCGGCGCGAATGCCAACCGAAGAAGGCTTTGGCTGGACATTCAAACGCGGATCAGCCACCATTGAGGTATTTGTGTCTCAGCAGGAAAATGTCGGATTTCTGCAAGTGCTTTCTCCCATCCTGCACCTGCCACCCAGCGGACTGCTGCCCCTTTATCGCCACCTGCTGGAGCTGAATTTACAGCTTACCAATGCGACCCTGGGCGTACATCTGGACGTTGTGTATGTGTTCAGCGAACGGCCCCTGGAAGGAATGGATGCTATCGAAGCCAACTCGATCATCCAATTGGTCAGCGACTATGCGGACGACCTGGATGATAAGCTGGCTTCTGAGTTCGGTGGGCGACGCTACGGCCAGGTTTAACGAGGACGAGGACGAAACCCCTTGTTCAAGACCCTATCCGTTCGGCAGTGGTGGCGGATCAACCAATGGTAGTGCGCCACACGCTCCAGCAGTTACGGTTACATCCGCTGCAACCCAGATTCCATCGGCCAGCCGCCACCATACCCCCCCATTAATTGCCCGTGCATCCGGGTAAGCATAGTAGCCGCCGGGGACACCGCGCCGCAGCGGGTAATTGGTACCTGGCCCGCTGCGCAGGTTGACGTCCCCCGCCCAGGCGGCGACACAGGCCGCATCCAGCGGTATGCTGGTCAGGAATCCCGCGCCCGGCTCAAACGGAAACAGCACATCCCCTAACGCAAATGGCAGTGCGAACTCACGCGGCAGCAGCGGCAGCGGCAAGTAACGGGCACGAACAAAGGCGTATTCTTCCGGCTGCGTGGAGAGAGTCAGCCGGCGGCCATCATACGAATAATGCAGGCGTTCCCCGGCATTGAGGGTCTGACCACGCTCTTCACCGTACCACAGGTAACCTTCCAGAACGCTGATATTCACCTCCGCCGGGGCGGGTGTTTGCAGCCAGAGTGTCCCCGCAAAATGCAGTTCCAGTGTATTCGCAACTAGAATCACTTCGCGGTCAGTGTCGGGGGTCTGGACGAGAATTCCGCTATCCGGCGCGGTGGCACAAGGGCGTTCGTCAGGTGAAGCAGACTCAAAGTTAAATTCTTGCAGCGTGCCAAAAAGATACGGCCAACCGGGATTCTCCGGGTCCACTACCGGCAGGACATCCAGGTCAAAATCGGCCTGCATCAGTGAAGCCAGCACCCACCCGGTTGTTCCCGGCACAATCACCCACAGCCACTCGCTATCTGCGGTACGCCCTATCACATCAACGTGCTGGCCGAATGAGAGAATATCCGAAAGCGGGCCGGACTCAGCTGCCTCAGCCCGTACATTCGCTCCGTCTGTTGCCTGTACAGTGACTTCCAGCCGCACCGTATCTCCTGGCGCTTCGCTGGCATTTTCCACCCGGACAGCGCCAAAAGTCAGCATCGTAACCGCATCTTCCGGCAGGTTAGCGCGGACTTTCGCCAGCGCGATACCCCAGTCTCCCGACTCAAGGTCGAATGCGCCTGTCGAAAAACCGGCCAGCGCCGCAGCATCCACAATGTCTCCCGGTTCCGCCCATACCAGGCGCACGTTCGGGCGCGGGTCGGGCGCAGCCGGCGCACTGCCGTAACATAGCTGATTACTCCCGGTATCCGCGCACAACTGCTGTGTGGCATCCACCGCTTCCTGAAACAACAGGGCACAGTCATCCTGTGCCAATGCCGGCGCACTTATCGCCAACAGCATCACGATAATCAGGCTGATTTTATGCATCCTGTCTACTCCCCTGCTGCTTCGTATAATTCAACCAGCACACCGCCGGTACTTTTAGGGTGAACAAAGGCATAGCGTGTGCCGTTATCGCGGGTACGGGGCGACTCGTTGATGAGTTCGATACCGCCCGCCGCTAACTGCCCCATCACGACCTCAATATCCGCGACAGCCAGGCAGATATGGTGCATCCCCGGCCCGCGTTTGGTGAGGTATTTGGCGATACCACTGTCATCAGTCGTTGGTCTGACGAGTTCGACATGGGCACTGCCCGCGTCCAGGAAGGCAATCTCTACGGCTTCGTCGGCGACTTCCTGCCTGCCGCCCATTTCCAGCCCCAGGGCATCCCGCCAGAAAGCCAGCGCCGCATCCAGATCATCCACCACAACCGCCAGATGGTCTATCTTGATTCTGCTCATACACACTCCCGAAGTGTCACGATTAGTCTATGCTTCAACAACAGCGTTACCCATTATACAGAACATGGATTCGCAGGGTGAGACCCATCCACGCCATCGGCCTGCGCTAGTTTGATGTTATAATGCGGAAAATCGCTCGTGAATGAATATTTACCTTGAAAAGATCATCTAAAATGGAGGTATCCCCCTTATGATCGGCACATCAGACCCCACCACCCTCCTGCTCAACATGACCGAAGAGCATGAAGCCTTGCAGCAGGCGGTACGTAGTTTTGCACAAAAAGAGATCGTCCCGATTGCCGCCGAGCATGATGAATCGGGCGAGTTCCCGCTGGATACGATTAAAAAGATGGGCGCGATGGGCTTGATGGGCATTGAAGTACCGGAAGAATATGGCGGCGCGGGAATGGACACCCTGGCGTATGTCCTGACCATGATCGAAGTCGCCAAAGCGGACGCCAGCCACAGCACCATCATCAGCGTGAATAATTCGCTTTACTGTCACGGGTTGATGCGGTTCGGTACGGAAGCGCAAAAACAACAGTTCCTCGTTCCCGTCGCCAGCGGGGATAAAATCGGCGCATACAGTCTGACCGAACCAATGTCTGGCAGTGATGCCGGGACGATGGCGAGCCGGGCGGTGCTGAATGCCGCCGGAACTCACTACACCATCAACGGGCGCAAGAGTTGGGTCACGAGCGGGCCGGTAGCCGATTTCATCGTAGCGTTTATTATGACCGACCCGAACAAGCAGCACAACGGCATTACCGCGTTTCTGATTGACACAACCCAGCCGGGCTTTATCCGGGGCAAAAAAGAACCTAAACTGGGCATTCGCGCCAGCGCCACCAGTGAAATCGTCTTCGACAACTATGAATGCCCGGTAGAAAATGTGCTGGGCGAAGCGGGCAAGGGTTTCAAAATCGCCATGACGGTGCTGGATGCCGGGCGGATTGGCATCGCTTCCCAGGCTCTGGGCGTAGCAGAAGCAGCCTACGAGGCTGCGGTGCAGTATGCCCGTGAACGCGAAGCCTTCGGCGGCCCCATCGGGCAGCTTCAGATGATCCAGCAGAAAATCGCGGATATGAAAACGCGGATCGAAGCCAGTCGCCTGTTGATCTATAATGCGGCGCTTGCCAAGGAACGCAGCAAGCAGACCGGTGGACGGTATACGCTGGAAGCCAGCATGGCGAAGCTGTTCGCCAGCGAGACAGCGGCCTTCGTCACTGATGAGGCAGTACAAATTCACGGCGGGATGGGCTACAGCAAGGAACTCCCGATTGAGCGTTACTACCGGGACGCCCGCATCACCCGGATTTACGAGGGCACAAGCGAAGTGCAGCGCCTGGTGATCGCCCGCAATGAGTTGGGGCTGCGGTAACATCCAAACCGGTAAGCGGTCAGGTGGCGGCATGTAGTCTGTGCCTCCCCTGATCGCTCCAATTGCAGTGTGAGGAGTATGTGATGTCGGCTTTACCTGAAATCCCCTGGACGGGAAAAGATTATCTCGCCTTTGAGCGTGAGAGCGACGAAAAACACGAGTTTGTAGATGGCGTTGTCTATGCCATGACCGGGGCGAGTGAACGCCACAATCTGGTTACTGGCAGTGCATACGCCAGTTTGTACAGTCAGCTTCGTAAACGTCCGTGCCGGGTATACCCCAGTGACATGCGGGTGAAGGTCGCCCAGACCGGCATCTACACCTACCCGGACATCAGTATTGTGTGTGAACCGCCGCGCTTTGAGGATGACCGGCAGGATACACTCCTGAATCCGGTGGTATTGATTGAGGTGCTGTCCCCTTCAACCGAGAATTATGACCGGGGCAAGAAGTTCCAGCATTACCGCACACTCGAATCACTCCAGGAATACCTGCTGATCGCCCAGGACAGCCCCCACATCGAGCATTACCGGCGGCAGGCAGACAACCAATGGCTGCTTACGGACGTGGCACAAGCAGATGCCGTGATCGAACTCCCATCTATCGCCTGTACACTGGCGCTGGCGGATGTCTATGAGAAAGTGGATTTTGAAGAAGCTGAATCGTAGCAATTGCTGAGATTATTTCGCTAATCAAGGATGGATTACACAATGAAAGCAGCAGTAATTACCGAACATGGCGGGCTGGATGTCGTCGGCGTCGCCCATGATTTACCCGTTCCAGAACCAGGGTCGGGCGAAGTCCGGGTGCGTGTTCACGCCGCCGCATTGAACCGTCTCGACTTGTTTGTGCGTCTCGGCTGGCCGGGACTGAACCTGAAGATGCCACATATTATCTGTGCCGATGGCGCGGGCGTGGTGGATTCAATTGGCGCGGGCGTGACGCAATTCCAGCCCGGTGACCGGGTAGCGATTGACCCGACAATCATTGAGCCGGACAGTCCGGCGCTGATGACCGGCCTGGAAAATCAGTCGCGCATCGCCATCCTGGGCGAACATCATCCCGGCGTCGCAGCGGAATATACCGTCTTGCCGCAGCGCAACCTCCTTAAAATGCCGGATCATGTCACCTTTCAGGAAGCGGCGGCGGCAGGGCTGGTCTATGTGACCGCCTGGCACTCGCTGATGACACGCGGCGAACTGCGTGCCGGGGAAACAGTGCTGATTGTCGGCGCGGGCGGCGGAGTGAACAGCGCCAGTATTCAGATCGCCAAGCTGGCCGGGGCAACCGTTTACGTCGTGGGCAGCAACGCCGAAAAATGCGAGAAAGCCAGCGAACTGGGCGCGGATTACACCATCAACCGGGAAGAAACACCGGAATGGTCGAAAGTCGCTTACAAATTAACCAACAAGCGCGGCTTCGATGTCGTGGTGGATAATGTAGGCTATTCGACGCTGAATGACAGCATCCGTGCCACGCGAATCGGCGGACGGCTGCTGATCGTGGGGGCAACCAGCGGGCCGTTCGTCGAGATTGACCTGCGGCAGGTATTCTTCCGCCACATGAGCATCATTGGCAGTACCATGGGGCCGCACCAGGATTTCGTGAAAGTGATGAACCTCATCTTTGAGGGGAAACTCAAACCGGTCATCGGCGCAGTATTCCCGCTGGAAGAAGCCGCGAAAGCCCAGGAAACCCTGGCAAACTTTGACGTATTCGGCAAGGTTGTGCTGGAGCTTTAGCGGAGAATGGCCTGAAAAACAGGCGGCAACAGGTAGACATTACCGATTGGAATGGACATCTACTGAGGTGTATGGATTATCAAGCGTATTTACTGCGAGTCATCGCGGATGAATTAGGACTCAGACCGGCGGAGCAGATCGCCCAACAACCGGGGATGAGGGCTGTTTACCGGCTGACAATCCGGTATCATGATAGTCGTTCGTATGATTCGGTGGCGACTTTATCGCGCTACGTGACCGACTCGCCCAGGTTGGAAATCGCCTACCGGGGATTATTCAACCGCAAACCACTGACACTGCCTGTCGAACAGGAACAGTTCGATGCCTTCGCGGGCGTACTGCTCAAACTGCGTTTTGACCACTTGCCCGACCAGCGCAACATCCCGGCATATGGTGTTGACCTGTGGATGCTGGAACGGGCGGCGGGCGGATTCTCGAAAAGCATCATCCTCGCCCCCAAACTGGCACAGGATGTTCACGCCGGTCTGATTGCAGCGGTTCAGGAGCATCTGCCGGAAGCGGTGAAAGAGGTGTGGAGATAAGATGACAGACTATATCGAAACCGAAATTAAGCTCTATACGCCGCACCTGGAAATCGTACAGGTGCGGCTTGAACGACTTGGCGCACGGCTGACAGCGCCCAGGATGCATGAACATAACGTGCGCTATGAAGATGCCGGTCACACCCTGGTTTCCAGCGGAATCGTGGTGCGGATGCGCCGGGATTCCCGCGCCCGCCTGACTTACAAGGACAGCGGCACGGCCAGAGACGGTATCATCAGCCGGTTCGAGGCAGAAGTCGAAGTCAGCGATTTTGATACGATGCAGACTATCCTGGACAAACTGGGCTACCAGCCGTACATGATCTACGAAAAATACCGCACCACCTATGAATTGGACAACGCGGAGATCGTGCTGGACGAACTCCCGTATGGCAACTTCATTGAGATTGAAGGAACACAGGAGATTATTGAACGCTTGATTCAACAACTGGAATTGAGCGAACAGCCCCGCATGAACGCCAGTTACGCGGGGCTGTTCGAACAGGTCAAACGGCACATGGGGCTGAGTTTCACGGACTTGACGTTTGAAAATTTCAAGGAAATCACTGTGCCGGAAAGCGCCTTTACCCCGGCATAACGCTGAGCAATCGTCAGATCATCACTTTTTGTCGGAAGCAAGCCTGTTCTTGTTTTCCCGGTATTGGTACACGATTCCGGCGACGGCCAGTATCAACCAGGCGACACCCCCAACGAGCGTCGGCGACACACTGTTTGCCCCGATGGTCAGGAAGACACCTGGGAGAAAATAGGCCGCCCCGTATATCACGCCGCCTGCGCCGCTTAAGGCCGTGCTGAGGATAATCATCAGCTTGTTGATCGCCAGAGCAACCACCGCGCCCAGGATAATGCCAACGACCACCAGCACAACCCCCAGAGCGTTAACATCAATACTCAATGCAGACATCAACGTCACGGCCAGAAAAGCCCCGAGTACCGCACCCGATAGCGCCACGCCAATGAAGTACAAGGCATAGAAGATGACCGCGCCGACGATACCCAGAATGATCCCAACGATAATCGCAGTAACCTGTTGGTCGCCGCCGGACAGCGTAAGCCCTAACGAAAAGCCCAGCAGAAACCCCAGGAGAGCCAGGATGATACGAAACAGACGAAAACCAAAGAAACAGCTTAACAGCCCGATTCCGGCAGCGAGCAGCGCTCCTAATGCGCCATAGGCGACCATCGCTTATCCCTCCACAAACATCATTTGAAAACAGATTATAAGCATCGCCCCGTTACATCACAAATCTCCACAAGGTCTCACTGTGTATCAGAGCGGTTATTGCTATGCTTCGGTTTCCAGTCGTACAATAGCGTGCATACTGCTCATCAGGTTATTCGCAAGGGGAGATACATCATGAATTCCGCGCTTTTCCTGGCGCTGGCTTCGATTCACATTGCCGCCGTGATGACTCCCGGCGCGAATTTCCTGACCGTCACGCAGAACGCGCTGTCGTATTCCCGCCGCAGCGGGCTGCTGACCGTCGGCGGGGTCGCAACCGGGAGCAGCCTGTATGTCACGGCTGGTATTATCGGTTTCGCGGCAGTGATTTCCCAGTCACCATTGATCTATAATGGCATTCGCGTCGTTGGCGCGCTCTATTTCACCCGTATGGGATGGGGACTGCTCAAGCGAACACCCCGCCTGGCTGGAATAGTTGACTCCGATACGCCTCCCTTGGATATGAGCTACAGCGGAGCTTACCGCAGCGGATTCATGACCGCAATTGCGAATCCGGCCTCCGCGTTATATTTTCTCTCGATCTTTACCACGTTTATCCCCCTGACCTCCACGCTGAGTGACAAAGTGTTGGCCGGGCTGCTGCTGGTGACAATCACCCTCACCTGGTATACCAGCGTGGCGATGCTGTTCTCCTACAGCCGGGTACGCGCCCTCTACCGCCGGGCCGAAATTGGGATGAATCGCCTTTTCGGGGTGATATGGCTCCTCTTGGCCGTCAAACTCCTGGCCGGATAGTCCCTGCTCGGCGCTGTTTCCAGCAGTTATGAGATGCGTTACAATCAGACCATTCATGAATCAGGCGACAAGGACGCTCGTTTATGGCTGAACAGAAATCGGCGCTTCAGGATGCGCAACGCGCATGGGAAGAACAGCTCGTTAATCCGGGGTTGAAGAAATTTCCGGAACGCAAAACAGAGTTCACGACTTCATCCGGTATCCCGGTCAAACGGCTGTACACGCCGGATGATGCCCCAGGGGATTACACGGAAGAATCGGGTTTTCCCGGTGAATACCCCTATACGCGCGGCGTGCAGCCCACCATGTACCGGGGGCGCTTCTGGACGATGCGGCAGTATGCCGGGTACGCGACGGCGGAAGAATCCAACGCCCGCTACCGTTATCTGCTGGAACAGGGGCAAACCGGGCTGTCGGTGGCCTTCGACCTGCCGACACAGATTGGCTATGACGCAGACGACCCGCTGGCGGAAGGTGAAGTCGGCAAAGTCGGCGTGAGTATCAGCAGCGTGCAGGATATGGCGCGGCTGTTCGACTCGATTCCGCTCGACAAAGTTTCTACCAGCATGACGATTAATGCCCCTGCCTCTATCCTGCTGGCGATGTATATCGCGGTGGCGAAACGCCAGGGCGCGGCAGAGAACAAGCTGCGCGGCACAGTACAGAACGACATTCTCAAAGAGTATGTAGCGCGGGGGACGTACATTTTCCCGCCTGCCCCTTCGATGCGGTTGATTACCGACCTGTTCGGATACTGCCAGACCAACGTGCCGCACTGGAACACCATCAGCATCAGCGGCTACCACATCCGCGAGGCAGGCTGTACGGCGGTGCAGGAAGTGGCCTTCACGCTGGCGAACGGTATCGCTTACGTGCAGGCGGCGGTGGATGCCGGGCTGGATGTGGATGACTTCGCGCCGCAGCTTTCGTTCTTCTTCAACGCCCATAACCAGTTCCTCGAAGAAATCGCCAAGTTCCGCGCCGCCCGCAAGCTGTGGGCACACATCATGCGCGAGCGCTTCAAGGCGCAGAATCCGCGCAGTTGGCAGTTGAAATTCCACACCCAGACTGGCGGCAGCACCCTCACCGCACAGCAACCGGAAAACAATATCGTGCGTGTGGCACTGCAAGCCCTGGCGGCGGTGATGGGTGGCACGCAATCGCTCCACACCAACAGCATGGACGAAGCGCTGGCGCTGCCCACCGAGAAGGCCGTTCAGGTCGCGCTGCGGACGCAGCAGATCATCGCCTACGAAACCGGGGCAGCCGACAGTATTGACCCGCTGGCCGGGAGCTACCTCATCGAGAGTCTGACCGACGATATTGTAAGGCGGGCGCAGGACTACATCACCCGGATTGACGGCCTGGGCGGAGCATTACCGGCAATCGAAAACGGCTTCATCAATGGCGAGATTCAGGACGCGGCCTATGCCTACTTACAGGCGGTAGAACGCGGCGAACAGGTGATCGTCGGTGTGAACCAGTTCACGGTAGACGATGAAGTACAGCCCGACCTGCTGCGGGTAGACCCGGCGATTGAAGCGGCGCAACGGGCGAAACTGGCGGCGCTGCGGGCTGGACGCGACAACAACCGCGTAGCCGAACTCCGCGCGCACCTGGAAACGGCGGCGCGGGGCGGCGACAACCTGATGCCCCTCTTTATTGAGTCCGTCGAAAATGACGTGACCCTGGGCGAAATCTGCCACACCCTGCGCGGCGTCTTCGGGGAATATCGGCCAAATGTGAGTATATAAGGACCCTTAACAGTCTCTAATGCTACAATGTCAGAGAGTAAGACAAATGTATAGACGGCTATCGCCATACAAACCACTGACATAATCAGCCTAAAGAGGGTATCAGTCGAAGCTGTAACGATAACCAGGCCAAAGCCGTATTAAATGTCTGGTTATCTGTTGGATGACCCGGTTCAGTAGTGCAATGGGACTACAATGCAGGATTACTTTTGACATGGGAGAATCCATGAATTTTGCCGATTCCTCATCAGACGCCCGCACCAATCCGACTTCCCCGCATGCTGATGAGCGGCATGATTCTGGATGATACGTGCATTGCAATCGCTGGCGTTCTTGGCGATTCGACAAACTACCATACTTGCAGGGATCATTGTTGTATGTGGCGCAGTACCACCACATGGTTGATTCCGGCATCCTCACGGAAGATGACCCCGTAGAACTGCTGGAAGGGTGGTTGGTGACCAAAATGCCGAAGAATCCGCAGCATACTCTGGCAAACCAACTCACCAGCGCCGCCCTGATGCGTGTTGTTCCGGCTGGCTGGTTCGTTAACGTACAAGAGCCGATCACCACCGCCGATAGTGAACCCGAACCGGATGTAGCGGTGGTGCGGGGTGACCGGCGTGACTATAAAGAGCGGCATCCCGCACCGGGCGATGTCGCCCTGGTGGTGGAAATCTCGGATGCCACGTTGCAGCGTGACCGGACAATCAAACTCCGTTTGTATGCCGGGGCAGGTATCCCCGTGTACTGGATTCTGAACCTTCCCGACCAACTGCTGCATGTCCATACTGACCCGGAAGGCAGCGGCGAACGCGCAATTTACCGCCAGCAGACCACCTACGATCTGGCAGATGAAGTGTCTGTCATTATTGACGGCCAGACTATCGCGCAGCTTCCCGTACAAGGGCTGTTCTCGTAGCGTCCGCCTCTTATCTCATACCATGACTGGAAAGAAACGACCATGACCGAATCCGTCCCGTTTGCATCCTGGCTGGAACGTGTCTGCCAGCGCCCCCTCCCCTCTAATCCCATCGTCCGCGTGCGTACCCTAGCGAAAGAATTGGCGGAGGGCGCGGCAGAAAACCACTGGCGCATCTATCTTTACACCTTCCGGGGCGAACTCACCGCCGACCAGGAAGAACTCACTGCCTACCTGGAAAAACGCTGGTCAGGCAGCGCCCCCGGCTTCGACCTGCTGCTCACGAACCAGTATGTCACCCCCTATAGCGACGGTTCGGACACATTAGTGATTACCCGACAGGCATTCGACCTGCTGGAAACCGCTGAACCGGCCAACATCTTCATCTCCTATAAACGCAGCGAAAGCAGTGCCTTCGCCCTGCTGGTACTGGCGCGGCTCAAGCAGGCCGGGCTGGAACCGTTCCTCGATCTGGCGCTCGTACCGGGTGAGGATTGGGAAAAAGCGTTACGGGAACGGATTCAACAGTATCAATACCTGGTGGCGCTCATTGGGCCGGAAACGCTGCGCTCCGAGGTCTGCCTGAAGGAAATCACCTGGGCGCTTGAATCCGGCCTGTGCATCATCCCGGTATGGCATAACGGCTTCACCTACCGCCCGCTTGAGTGGTCTATCCCGCCGGAGATAGACGCCGTGCTGCAAAACACGCACACCATCCGCGTGCTGGAAGAAAGCGCCCTGGCCTATAACAACGCCATCGTGGAACTGCTCAACCGCTTCGGCCTGACGCCATAGGCTAAAAAAATCCCGTCTTTGTTTGCCTCCGCTCTCCACGCTATAATACCCGGTAATGATGGCAAACCAGGCAAATCATACCGTTACCCGGAACACTGCGCCCGGCTGTGGGCGCTGGCTGGCCGTTCTACCGCTGTTTCTGGCGGTTTTTCAGGTCAATGTGGCGCTGCGTGCCCTGCAAACACCCGGCGTAATCGCCGCGCAGATCGCCCTGCCCCTGCTGCTGGATGCACTTGCCAGCGGGTGGTGGGCTTTTTTTGCGCTGTGGATAAGCTGGCGGTTGCTGCGCGGCAGGCCGGGGGGCGGGCAGGTGATCGTCCTGTTCGCCGGGTTCACCCTGTATAGTGTCCTCCGGCTGGCGCTGTTCGCCCAGGCCGACTATGATCGGCATCGGCTGTCATTCCTGGTCATCGCTGCGTTGATGATCTGGGCAATCGTACTTATTGCTTTCCTGCTCACCAAGCCCATGCGCTTACAATCAGTCAGTGGAGATAACGTATAATGGTGGCAAATCCTAAACTTGAAGAATTACGCAGTAAACGCGCTGAAAGTCAGGCGGGAGGGGGCGAAGCCCGCATCAAACGCCAGCACGAGTCGGGACGCAGCACCGCCCGCGAACGGCTGGACATCCTGCTTGATCCCGGCAGTTTCCGCGAGTTGGATGCCTTTGTCCGGCACCGTGAACATGACTTTAACATGGATAAAAACCGGCCAATGGGGGATAGTGTCGTCACCGGTTGGGGGACGATTGACGGACGGCTGGTGTACGTTTTTTCGCAGGATTTTACCGTCGTCGGCGGCACACTGAGCGAAGTTCACGCCCGGAAAATCGTCAAAATCATGGAAATGGCGATGAAAACCGGTGCGCCGGTCATCGGGCTGAACGACAGCGGCGGCGCGCGCATCCAGGAAGGTGTAGACAGTCTGGGCGGCTATGCCGATATTTTCCTGCGCAACACGCTCGCCAGCGGCGTCGTCCCCCAGATCAGCGTCATCATGGGACCATGCGCGGGCGGCTCAGTTTATAGCCCGGCGCTCACCGACTTTATCCTGATGGTCAATAAAACCAGCTATATGTTCATTACCGGGCCAGATGTCGTCAAGCAGGTCACGCACGAGGATGTCTCATTTGAAGACCTGGGCGGCGCGAGTGTCCACGCGGCTAAAAGCGGCGTCTGCCACATGGTCGGGGAGAACGAAACCGAGTCATTGATGCTGGTGCGCGAACTCCTGAGTTATCTGCCCCAGAACAACATGGAAGATGCGCCCTTCCTGGCGACCACCGATGACCCGCTGCGGGCAGATACCGAACTCGACACCCTCGTGCCGGACGAACCCAACAAACCCTACGACATGAAAGAAATCATCACCCGCATTGTGGATGATGGTCACTTCCTGGAGATTCAGGCCGAATATGCCGAAAACATCGTCGTCGGTTTTGCCCGTCTGGGTGGTCACAGCGTCGGTATTATCGGCAACCAACCGATGGTGCTGGCGGGCGTGCTGGATATCAAAGCCAGCGAAAAAGCGGCGCGTTTTATCCGCACCTGCGATTCGTTCAATATCCCCATTGTGACCTTTGTGGATGTGCCGGGCTACATGCCGGGGACGGATCAGGAACACAATGGCATCATCCGCTCCGGCGCGAAACTGCTGTTCGCCTACTGCGAAACGACTGTCCCCAAACTGACTGTCACGACCCGCAAATCCTACGGCGGGGCGTACTGCGTCATGAGCAGTAAGCACATTCGCGGCGACCTCAACCTGGCATGGCCGACGGCGGAAATCGCGGTGATGGGGCCGGAAGGCGCGGTGGAGATTATTTTCCGGCGCGAACTGAAAGAAGCCGACGACCCGGCTGCCAAGAAGATCGAGTTGGCGGCGGATTACCGCAAGAAGTTCGCCAACCCGTATATTGCTGCTGAACGCGGTTTTGTGGACGACGTAATCGAACCGCGAGATACCCGTGCGCGGTTAATCAACGCCCTGGAAGCACTGCAAAACAAGCGCGACGAGAACCCGCCCCGTAAGCATGGCAACATACCGCTGTAGGGGCAGATGAGGACATAACGATGCGTGAACAAACGAAAATCAACAAAGTGCTGATCGCCAACCGGGGTGAAATCGCCGTGCGTATTATCCGCGCCTGCCGCGACCTGGGCATCCCCACCGTCGCCATCTATTCGGATGCGGATCGAGCGGCGCTGCATGTTCGCTACGCTGACGAGGCGATCCACATTGGCCCGTCTGCCCCGCGTGACAGCTATCTGCGGAAAGACAAAATCATCGCTGCTGCCAGGAAAACCGGCGCGGATGCCATCCATCCTGGTTACGGTTTTCTGGCGGAAAACGCCGAATTTGCCCAGCAAGTCGCTGACGAGGGTCTGATCTTCATCGGCCCATCGCCGAGCGCTATTGCCACTATGGGCGACAAACATGCCGCCCGTGTAGCCGTTCGTAGATACAATGTGCCACTCATTCCCGGCAGTGAAGCCGGGCTTTCGGATGATGACTTGATGGCCGCAGCCCGGAAAATCGGCTTCCCCCTGGTCATTAAAGCTGTCGCAGGTGGCGGCGGCAAGGGGATGCGGGCTGTTCACAACGAAGCGAATTTCAAAGAGGCGCTGGCAACCGCCCGGCGCGAAGCTGAAAGCGCCTTCGGCAATGGCGATGTCTACCTGGAAAAGCTGCTGGTCGGAGCACGACATATCGAGTTCCAGATTCTGGCGGACACACATGGCAATACAATCCATCTGGGCGAACGCGAATGCTCCATCCAGCGGCGTCACCAGAAACTCGTGGAAGAAGCGCCCAGTGTTTTCGTGGATGATGACCTGCGCCAGCGCATGGGGCAAATGGCAATCGCGGCGGCTCAGTCTGTCAACTATGTGAACGCCGGGACGATTGAATGTCTGGTGGACGAGGATAAGAACTTCTACTTCCTGGAGATGAACACTCGCCTTCAGGTCGAACATCCCGTTACCGAACTGGTCACAGGCATTGACCTGGTTAAAGAGCAGATTCGTATCGCACGTGGTCGGCGCATGGGGCCAACTGAAAGCTTCCTTCAACCTAAAGCCTGGGCGATTGAATGCCGTATTAATGCCGAAGACCCATACACCAATTTTATGCCGTCTGTCGGTAAGATCAACACACTCATCACCCCCACCGGGCCAGGCGTCCGTGTAGACAGTGGCGTTTACAGCGGTTACGAAATCACCCCCCATTATGACAGTATGATCGCCAAGCTGATCTGCTGGGGTGAAGATCGTGGCGAGGCCATGCTCAGGATGCGGCGGGCGCTGGAAGAATATACCATCATGGGCGTCAAACATAACATCCCCTTCCACGTCAACCTGCTCAACAGTTTCAGCTTTATCGCCGGTAAAATTGACACGAACTTCGTGGAACAGCGGTTCAGTATGGACACCTACGAGAATGCCCCTACTGATGAAGACCTGGAGGCCGCTGCTATTGCCGTAACGCTTTACGCCCACCGCAAGCGCCAGTTAGCGACCCAGGTGGTACAGCCGGGCAAGCGCGATACAAGCAACTGGAAATGGTATACCCGGTATGAAAGGATGAACCGGTGAAATACATTACAACGATCAATGACAAAACCTTTGAGGTTGATATTGATAAAGATGGTGGCGTAACCGTCAATGGTGAATCCCGTGCAGTGGATTTCCTGGCGTTGGGCGGCACGCTCTACTCACTCATCATGAATGACCAGTCTATCGCCGCAGTTATTGACGAGCAGCATGGCAGTTATGAAGTGGAAATCGGCGGGCGGATGTATGAAGCCAGAGTGCTCGACGAACGCTCACAATTGATGCTGGCGCGTACCGGTGGCGGCATGGATGACAGTGGCGAGGTTTCGATCAAGTCCCCCATGCCGGGGCTGATCGTCGCTGTCGTCGTGGAAGAAGGTCAGGAAATCGAAGCCGGGCAAACCGTCGTGATCCTTGAATCTATGAAGATGCAGAATGAGCTGAAAGCGCCGCGCAAAGGCATTGTGGCACGTATTCACGTTTCCGCCGGGCAAACGGTTGAGCAGAAGAAGATTCTGGTAACAATTACGTGATGGATGATTCAGTTATTCATGATTCAGCTAAGGGCGGGTGGTATATCCGCCCTTCTGGTTTTCTGCGGCGTTCCCCGGTCATGCCGGTTGTGTGGCTGGCCGTGCTGATTGGATACATTCTGGCAGGTGTGGCCCTGGCGCCGTTTCATGGCGATGAATCAACCCAGATATACATGAGCCGGGACTATGCTTACCAGTTCATCCAGCGCGACCTGAGCCAGATCACCTACAGCGCAGACCCTGCCAACCCTACGGAACAGCACTTACGCCTGTTGAATGGTACGATCAGCAAGTATGTCATCGGCCTCGCCTGGCATCTGGCGGGCTACACGCTGGACAATATAAACGACCAGTGGGACTGGGGCGCGGACTGGGACTATAACCAGGCGAACGGCCATGCGCCTTCTCCCGACCTGCTGCTGGTCGCCCGCTGGGTATCGGCGCTGTTCCTGGCGGCGGGCATGGTGGTCATTTTCGCGTTAGGGGACAAACTCGGCGGGAAACCGGCGGCGTATCTCGCCAGCCTGTACTATGTCCTCAACCCGGCCTTGCTGCTGAATGGGCGGCGGGCGATGATGGAAGGTAGTTTCATGCTGTTCAGCCTGCTCACCGTGCTGGCCGGGGTGTGGTTTATCCAAAAACCGGACTGGAAACGGGGCGTTCTGCTCGGCGTCGCGGGTGGGCTGGCGCTGGCGAGCAAACATACCGCGCTGTTCACAGTCATGGCGATCTGGGCGGGCTGCGGAGTGTACGCGCTGGTTTCCAGCAGCGGGGACGCACATAGGCGCTCTCGAACGAATGCACAATGGCTGTTTGCAGGACGACTGCTCCCCCTGCTGCTGGCCGGACTCGTGGCGGTTGGAGTCTTCCTGGCGCTGAACCCGGCCTGGTGGGATAACCCGGTGGGGCGTGCCGGGAACGTGCTGGCGCTGCGGGCTGATTTGCTGCAAATTCAGGTGGATGTCTTCGGCGGCTACACTGACCTGGGCGACAAAATCACCGGGTTCTGGCGGCAAAGCCTCATTGCCCTGCCCCAATACTATGAAGTTACCGGGTGGGACGGCTATATCGGTGACCAGATTGCCGCTTACGAGACTTCCCCCTGGCATGGGGTAAGCATAGGCGGGTCAGCGGTTGGCGCGGCGCTGTTTCTCGTTATGATAGGTGTGGGTTTATGGGCGCTGCTGCGCTTACCAAGTGACCAACGGCCTGTATATCGGCTCACCGGGGGGTGGGCGTTGATGATGATCGGCTCAACTCTGCTCTTGACTCCGCTCGAATGGCAGCGATACTATCTGCCGGTCTACCCTGCCCTGGGCTTGCTCAGCGCGGTAGGATTGGCAACAGTAGGTCGACTCATTTCCGCGAAATTACGCTCTCATAATACCAGGTAGGCCGGGGTTTACCGCCCTCGCCGCCTGAGACGAACTGACGTGTTATGCCCGATTGGATGACTGCAACTTTAGCTTCGATACCGGCGCTCCTCTGGATTTACTTCGGCCTGGGGATTCCCTGGGCGCTGGCCGTTTTGCCCCGCCGTGACTGGCGTAACCGGGTTCTGGTGCTGGCGCTGGCCTTCGCGCTCGGCCCGGCACTGCTCACCGCCTGGATGTTCCTGCTCGGCAGCCTGGAGACTCCGCTCCTGCGCTTCGACCTGATATTGGCCGGGACAGTCGTGTTAGCGATTACTGGCGCGGCGCTGGCATGGCACAGGAAAAACAGCCTGCCAGGCACCAACCCTGACACCGAAATCAACCGGGACAGTGGGCTTAAGCCCACTGCCTCTACGAAAAATGAATTTTCCCGGTGGGGACGCGATGAAAAACTACTGCTCGCGCTGATCGGTATCGCCCTGGTCATCCGCTGGGTGGTTGTGGCTTACTGGCCGTTCACCGCCTATGATGCGCTGTGGGTCTATGGCTACGAGGGACGCTTGTATACCACCCTGGGGCATATTCCCAGCAGTATCGGCTACTATCCGCAGTTTCTCCCCCTGCAATTCACCTACGCGCAGCTTGCCGTCGGCGGAATCAGTGACCATGCTGCCCGCGCCGTCCTGCCGTTTCTGCACCTGGGCAGTATCCTGGCGGCGTATGTCCTGGGCGAACGGCTGGTCAACCGGCGCACCGGGCTGTTCGCAGCGGCAATATGGGCGTTGTACCCGCATGTGGGTGAATGGTCGCGCTTTGGCGACCTGGAAATCCCGCTGACGTTCCTGTTTACCCTGAGCGCCGCCTTTTTCCTGATGGCCTGGACGGGCGAGTCGTACCGCCGCCGCTATGCCCTGATCGCCGGGGTCGCGCTCGGTATCGGGATGTGGACGAAGCCAACAATGGGCGCATTCATCTGGGGCGTGGCGCTGCTGGTGGCGCTGGAACTTGCCCGCGTGCGCTTCGACTGGCGGGCGTGGCTGCCACGTTTCCGGGTCGCCGTATGGGCAGGTATCGCCTCGATTCCACTGGGCGCGGTCTGGTATGTCCGTAACATCCTCAATGGGCATAATGCAATTGATCTCCCGCCCGGCTACTGGCTCACACAGGCCGCCCGCAGCGGGGTCGAGTTCGGCTGGCCGCTGCTCGCGCTCATTGGCGGGCTGCTGTTCGCCTATATGATACTGGCGCGTTCCCGTACCGCGCATTTCCGCCGGGAGATGACTGCCGCGCTGCTCGGCCTGACGTTCATCCTGGCCGGGGTGCTGCCGAGTATCCTCGGTTCGGGCAGTCTGAACGTGGTCGAAAACCGGATGAAACTGCCGGAATGGTTAGCCGTTGCCGCCGGAGCGATCCTCCTGGGGGCGGCGTTGTGGCAGGTTCTTCAGCGCTACAGCACACCCTACGCTCGAACGCTCACCGGCAAGATCACCTGGGCGCTGCTGCTGGCGCTGCCTTATTTTGTCACCTGGTTCTACTCCTACAGCTATCACTACCGCCTGTCATTCCCCATCGTGCCGCTGCTCATTCTGCCGACAGCGGCGCTGCTGGCGCACGGGTTCAGCGTCGAGCGAGTCGCGAGTTGGCGGCTTGTTCCACAGCTACTGTTTGGCGCAGTGCTGGTCGCCCTCAGTGTGCCGGGAATCGTCGCCCCACTCAGTGACCCGAACGCCGGTTCGGACTGGCTGTGGACAGACAAACTACCGGACGATATAGCAAAATACCGTTCGGGCAACGAGGCGCTGCTGGCGGTGGTTGAGGGGTTGCAGATTTACAAGGGCGACCACCCCGGCGAGATTCTGCATGTCGTCGCCCCAGGCGTAGACCGGCTGCCGTTCTTTTTCCCTGGTGATGATATTCGTATCCATACCGCACCAACCCGCCTGAGCGAACTCGAAGGCGTGGACTTCTTCGTCTACGGCACGCCGGAAACCAGGGGCGCATATGAGAATATTCCACCCCAGGAGAATCAGGTTGTCGGGGCGTTAGGCTTAGCCAACACCGGCTTCAGAACCAGCCCGGTACGCCAGGCATGGTCGCGCGATGACGGCATTTTTCGCTATGAAGTCTTTGAGTTGCATGTCGAAAACCGCTTTCTGAATCCACAGGAGTCACTGCATGACCCGGCTGTGCCGGTAATTTTCGGAGATGTTATTCGCTTCCGGGGGCATGGCATCGGCGGGGATACCTTCTGGCCGGGGCGACCTATCTTCTTGCAGCTTTACTGGGAAAGCCTCGTGCCCGCCACAGAGGATTACATGGTTTACATCCACCTGCGCGACAGGGAAGATAACATCGTCGCCTCGTGGGATGGCCCGGCCACCAATACCGGCGACGGACGCTACTATTCTACGTTGGTCTGGGAGCCGGGAGAGTTCATCATTGACGAGCGCAAACTGCGACTGCCGGATGATATGGTCATCAATCCGTATGAAGCCATCACCTACTCCACCTACCGGCTGGTGGTCGGCTTCTACAGCCTGTCAACAGAATCGCGACTGGCAGTAGCGATTGACGGGCAACCGGCAGGTGATGGATTCACGTTGGATGAACGCATCTTGCTCCTGCCAGCGCCCCCCTCATAGCGTCAACGCAGCATCAACAGGGCCGATGACAACCGCTCCTGCACCTTGCGTGAGTTGAACCGCGCCCAGACTTCAGGGAACTGCGCCACCAGGTCGGGTGCTTCGGCTTCCAAGGCCGCAAGATAGGTATTCAGCACGCCAGCATTTTCGGTGTCGAGGTCGTCTAACAGCAAATCCAGGCGATGCCGCGCATTCGCGATGTCATTCAGCCGCCCCAAATGATCCTGCACGGCCTTGAGTTCTGTAATGAAATCCTTGATTGTGCTGCCTAATACTTCGTCAAACAGCGACACAGTGTAGCGCAGTCGCTTGAACTCGATACGGAGCGCGTGTAAGGTATCCACATCTACATCACCCTCCGCCAGAACTGCTTCATAGGCGCGGACTGAAGCCAGACGCTCGGAAACCAACACCGGCAGGATATGGCGTACCTGGTAGGGTATGGGACTGTTGAGTTTGACCGTCGTTGTACCCTCGCCGGGCTGCGTGACGAAATTGGCAAACCTCTTGATAAACTGCCGGTATGCTTTGCTGTCAAAAAGGGTATTCAGACCATCACGGGCAGCGTTTCGGCGTTCATCTAGCTGGGCAATCACCTGCGCCAATGCCTCTTGCCCCGCGTCATCCAAACCACCCTTAAATCTCTCCAGGTCAAGAAGCAGCACATCCAGATCGCGCACGGTCCCCAGGGCTGTCGCAATTTGTCGCAGATCACGCTTGAAAGGGCGAGCTGCTTTGGGCTTATAGTATGACTTCAATACACGAAAGGCGCTGCGCATCCGGCGGGTAGAAACCCGCATGATATGGACGTCCTCAATGTACTCTCCGGTGCGGCTGCCCGCCTCACGCTGGAGCATGGTAATGAACTCACCGAGCAGAACTTTGCGCCCGGCCTCAGCCATTGTATCGTTCGGCAAAACCGGCTGTCTCAGGTCTTGCAGCGCCTCAATACGCGGAGCGTGGTCTTTCTTCATTGTGCAACCTCATCAAGAAATATGGAACATTGCGCCGTTGATTGTAGGGTATCTTTATCATTTCGTTAAAAATCGTAGGAAAATCTTAAACATATTAAGAAAATTACTGTTTGCGCCACGCCCCATGACCGGATTCATGAATTGGCGTGGTGGGTGCTATAATCGAGCACAAACAGACCTAACCGGAGATGATGCAATGACCTCTGATAAAGACTCATTGGAAAAGTACACCCAGGCACTGCACCAGTGGGAAGCGGGCACCCTCAAAAAGACACTGGAGAAAATGCCGGAACGCCGGGACACCTTCATGACCCAATCAAGTGTGCCGATCAAACGGCTGTACACCCCGTTGGATGTGACCGGCCTTGACCCGACGGATGACATTGGCTTACCGGGGGAATACCCGTTCACACGCGGAGTCCATGCCACCGGGCACCGGGGCCGTCTGTGGACTATGCGGATGTTCGCCGGGTTTGGCACGGCAGAGGAAACCAATGCCAGGTATAAATACCTGCTGGAACAGGGCAATATGGGACTATCGGTGGCCTTTGACCTGGCAACCCTGATGGGATATGACACCGACGCGCCGGAAGCGTTAGGCGAATTCGGCAAGTGCGGCGTGGCGGTCAGTTCGCTCAAGGACATGGAAATCCTGTTTGATGGTATCCCGTTAGGCGATGTCTCCACCAGTATGACGATCAACTCCCCCGCCCCGATTATCTGGGCGTTCTACATCGCCGCCGCCGAAAAACAAGGTGTCCCAATGGCGAAGCTGCGCGGCACGTTACAGAATGATATTTTGAAAGAATACATCGCGCAAAAAGAATTCATTTTCCCGCCCGAACCTTCGATGCGGCTCGTCACCGATACCATTGAATTCGGAACGAAACACATGCCGGAATGGAATACCATCAGCATCAGCGGCTACCACATCCGCGAGGCGGGCAGCACCGCTGTACAGGAACTGGCCTTCACACTGGCCGACGGCCTGGAATATGTGCGCTGGGGAGTCGAACGCGGGCTGGATGTGGACGATTTCGCCCCGCGCCTGAGCTTCTTCTTTAATGTGCATAACGACTTCTTCGAAGAAATCGCCAAAATGCGGGCCGCCCGCCGCATCTGGGCACGGGAGATGAAGGAAACCTTCGGCGCGAAGAACCCGCGTTCGTGGTTATGCCGCTTCCACACACAGACCGCCGGGGTCAGCCTGACCGCGCAGCAGCCAGAGATCAACCTCGTTCGCGTGGCGATGCAGGCGCTGGCCGCCGTACTGGGCGGGGCACAGTCGCTCCACACCAACAGCATGGATGAGGCGCTGGCGCTGCCGAGCGAACACGCTGTCACCCTGGCCCTGCGGACACAGCAGATCATCGCGGAAGAGAGCGGCGTGACCAATACGATAGACCCGCTGGGTGGCAGTTATTTTGTCGAGGCGCTCACCAAGCAGATGGAAGATGCAACGTATGACTACTTTCGACGGATTGACGACCTCGGCGGCGTGATTCCGGCCATCAATGCCGGGTTCTTCCAGCAGGAAATCGCGGACGCCAGCTACCGTCACCAGCGTGAAGTGGATAGTAATGACCGCTTTATCGTTGGCGTGAACAAATACACCACCGACGATCTGCCCCCCATCCCTATTCTCGAAATGGATCCAAAGGGGTATGATCGCCAGGTGTCCCGCCTGGAAATGCTGCGACGGGAACGGGATAACGAGAAAGTCCAGCAAACATTGGATGCCCTGCGGCAAGCCTGCGAAGGCACGGAAAACACCATGCCGTATATCATTGAGGCGGCCAAAGCCTACGCGACTCTGGGCGAAATTACTGACGTGATGCGTGAGGTGTTCGGAATTTACCACGAACCGGCATTTGTGTAGAGATTAACCGATTGGACATTTGAATATTCGGGTTTTCCCTGTTGGGGCATGATATATCATGCCCCAATCGTATTTTCTGACCATTCCTCACGATCATCAAGACCCTACCAGATCAGGGCAAAACGGGTACAATGCTGGTATGAACACACAACAAGTCGCACTCATTACCGGAGCATCCAGCGGCATCGGCTATGCGACGGCGCTGGCCTTCGCCCGTGCGGGAATTCACGTCGCCGCCACCGCCCGCCGCGCGGATCGCCTGACGCAACTTGAGGCCGCAGCCAACAGTCTGCCAGCCCCACGCGGTGAGCTGTTGCCGATCACGGCGGATGTCCGCAGCGCGGTGGATATGCAGCGGGCCGTGCAGATGACGGTTGAACGCTTCGGGCGGTTGGATATTCTGGTTGCCAACGCCGGACTCGGTCAGCGCGGGAGTCTGGTAGACGCTCCCTGGGACGACCTGGAAACGCTGCTCCGCACCAACATAGACGGCGTGCTCCACAGTATACGGGCGGCTGTGCCGGTCATGCGTCAGAACGGCGGCGGGCATATTATCACGGTATCCTCGGTGAGCTATAACCTGGTCGCGCCGTATGTCGCCAGCTATGCCGCCAGCAAAGCGTTTGTCACCAGTATCGCCCATTCCTTGCGCCTGGAACTGGAGGCCGATCATATCCGCGTCACCGATATACTGGTCGGGCGTACCGAGACTGAATTCAACGAAAAACGGCTGGGCGCGGGCAAGCGGACTGGCGGCGGCGTGCCAACCATGCCGCCGGAAAGAGTGGCTGCCGCGATTGTGAAGGCCGTTGGCACCAACAGAAAAACTGTTGTGCTGCGCCTGTTTGACCGCATCGTTATCTGGGCGAACATCGTCGCGCCCGGCATTATGGGGCGTATGGCGCAGCGACAGTATCAGTAACATTCGAAGCGTTTTACAGCGTATAGACCCACATGACACTACCCAGACTCCAGATCGGCCCCATCACCATAGATACCCCCCTCACCCTCGCGCCGATGGCGGGATACACCAACCATGCCTTTCGGACACTGTGCCGCGACTTGGGCGGGTGCGGGCTGGTCTGCACCGAAGTCCTGAGCAGCAACAGCATCAAGCACAGCGGCGTCAAGCACTCGCTCAAGGCCTTCGACTGGACAGACGACGAACACCCAATTGCCGTGCAGTTGTTCGGCAGCGACCCACAGACGATGGCGGAAACCGCCGAGGTTGTGGTGGATTACGGGGCGCAGATTGTAGACATCAACATGGGCTGCTGGGTACCGAAGATTGCAAAAAAGGGCGCTGGCGCGGGGCTGCTGCGGGATGTTTGCACGGCGACTCAGGTGGTCGAGGCAGTTGTAAAGGCGGTGGATGTCCCCGTTACCGTGAAAATCCGCAGCGGATGGACGCCGGAAGAAGCCACCGGAATACCCTTTGCCCGTGCGGCAGAAGGAGCCGGGGTGCAGGCGATAGCGATTCATGCCCGGTTCGCCAACCAGGGACACCAGGGCGAGGCCGACTGGGACATCATCCGGCAGATCAAGGAAATCGTAACGGCTGTGCCAGTGATCGGCAATGGCGACGTGGTGGACGCCCGCAGTGCGGCGCGTATGTTCGCCCTGACTGGCTGTGATGCCGTCATGATCGGGCGCGGCGCTTTAGGTCACCCCTGGATTTTCCGCCAGATTGCCCATGAACTCAGTACCGGCCAACCGCTGCCCGAACCAACGCGCGCTCAAAAGGCGGCTATCGCCCTGGAACATGCCCGGCGCACCCTGGCGACCAGCAAACTGCCAGAACGCCAGTTGACTCTGGAACTACGGGGGCAGATTTCCAAGTACCGGTTGGATGAACCCGGTTCGGTGGCGGTGCGTAACCGGATTGTGCGTATTGAATCCCTGGCCGAACTGGAAGCCATTCTGATCCCGCTCAGTGAAGGCCTTGACTGGCGGGACTGGGTATATTTACATGAAATCAGTCCGGGTTAATCATCTGGCGGCTGGTTTCAATCCTGTTAAATGATTCCAACTTGTTACAATCCGGCTATTCCCCGTTAGGGGGTTTTTGTTTTAGAATCAAGCCAGAAAATGCGGTATAACAGGGCTGCATAGGGTTAGGGATTCAGTAACATGGCAAAGCAAAGTAAACTCAATTCGATGCGGCTGCTGGAACAGCATGATATTCCTTACGAAGCCATTGAATTCCCGGAGACCATGCGTGATGCCGCTGATATCGCCGATGTCCTGGGCATACCGCCGTATATGGTCTACAAGACACTGGTCGTTGAACCCGCAGATAGGGGCAAACCGCTGCTGGCACTCCTGGCTGCCGATAGCACTCTCGACCTGAAGAAGCTCGCGGCGGCGGCGGGGCACAAAAAGGTCAGTATGGCAGCCCACAAAGATGCGGAGCGTTTGACCGGTCTCAAAGTCGGCGGCATCAGTGCCTTGATGCTCACGCACAAGAATTGGCCCGTTTTTCTGGACAGCCCTGCCCTCGAACTGGAACACATCCTCGTCAGTGCAGGTCAGCGAGGACTTGACCTGCGCGTACCGACATCCGCACTTATCCGCATTATCCAGGCTAAAGTGGCAGATATAAGCGCCAGTTAGCCCCATGCTAAAGGTGGTTCTTGACCATGTTCTTCAAACAGCGATCCCACAAAAGTAAACAGCATGACCCTGGTTATAATGCCAACCGGACTGACGACCTCTATGCGCTGACCACAGATGGGTACATCATCGCCCAGGATGTGGTCTGTCAGAACGAATACGTCCTTAGCCAGCGCTGCCCGAATTGCCAGCAGCAAACCATGACTGTGATGGCGAAGCTCAACCGCTCATTCCAGGGATTAAACGAACTGGTTGCTATTTGCACCAACTGTCACGAACGTTCCAGCTACATTTTTGACATCAGCAACGCGGTCTACCAGAACTGGCTGGCCGAGCAGATGGGTGACCTCTACACCCATATCTATGAAGGTGCTCCCCGCGTCGCTGCCCCCGAATGAGAATCGCTATGCCATCAGATTGCGAACATGGTGAAAGAGAAATCAGGGTCGGATTTCTTGAAACCGCCGGAAGCCAGCGATTCCTAACAGCAAACATATGGTAGAAAAGCTGAGTCCGAGCCAGTGCGCATCCAGGAACAGCCGTATAGGGGAAAGGAGTCCCAACCACGATGAAAGCTCGCTGAATGCGTAGACAATCATCAGAACGAGCAGCGACCACTGGAATGTTGTGCCATACGCCTGGGATAAAAGCTGTTCCTCACGTTCATCAAACCGGCGGCTGTTACTATCCACAATACCGACAACACCGCCCAGCAGCAGAAGCAGGATACCACCGCTGTCGAACCCTGGAAGCAGTTGTATCACAAACCCGAACAGGCCGGTAAAGACCAGCAACGACATGAGCGATTTTGGTGTCATGACTCGTCTCCTTCCAAAAAGAAGATGTCTTCTACACGAACATGAAAAACCTGAGCAATCTGAAGGGATAGTTTTGTGGAGGGGTTAAATTTCCCCTGTTCAATGGCGATGATCGTCTGGCGGGATACGCCGACTCTTTCGGCCAGTTCCTGCTGGGTCATCTCCCCATTCTGGAACCGAACTATTCGCAAACAGTTTTTCAATTCACCAAAACTATTCACTGGAAAACCGCCCCGAATTCAAATCTACGTCTATATCTATAATGTAATGTATTGTTTACATCACGTCAAGTATTATTAACATTATATTGCCAGGGTTTTGGCATAGCAGACCGCTATCTGCTGAGATCTGCCATTTGACCACGCCGGACTGTTTATGGCACAATAAAACAGATCACGATAAACGAAATTCTGCCAAAATCCGACAATTCACAACCCCTCTCCCAAAAGAGAAATGGACACCTCATGAATCGTTTGCAGCATGAAACCAGTCCGTACCTGCGCCAGCACGCCGAAAACCCGGTGGACTGGTATCCCTGGGGTGCGGAAGCCTTCGAGAAAGCGAAACAGGCGAACAAACCGATTCTCCTGAGTGTAGGTTACAGCGCCTGCCACTGGTGTCATGTGATGGCGCATGAGAGTTTCGAGCATGAACCCACCGCCCGGATGATGAATGAGCTGTTCGTGAATGTGAAAGTTGACCGGGAAGAACGCCCCGACGTAGACGACATCTATATGCAGGCAGTACAGGCGCTCACCGGGGGCGGCGGTTGGCCGATGACGGTTTTCCTCACACCGGACGGCAAGCCCTTCTACGGCGGCACCTACTTCCCCCGCGAACCTCGTATGAATATGCCCGCCTTCCGCCAGGTATTGACGGGAGTCGCGGAAGCCTACCAGAACCGCCGGCAGCAGGTGGAGGATGCAGCGGAGAATCTGACTCAGTCCCTTGACCGGGATTTACTCGGCATTGGCGGGGCGGCCCACGACATCAACCGCGCACTGCTGGATGCTGCCAGCGAGAAACTGAGCCGGAACTTTGACCGGAGTCACGGCGGCTTTGGCGGCGCGCCCAAGTTCCCGCAGCCGATGAATCTGGAATACCTGCTGCGTTCGTATGCCCGCACCGGTGATAAAAATCTCCTCGAAGTGGTGACGTTCACGCTCCAGAAGATGGCACGGGGCGGCATCTATGACCAGGTGGGCGGTGGTTTTCACCGTTACAGCGTGGATACCATCTGGCTTGTCCCCCACTTTGAAAAAATGCTATACGACAACGCCCAGTTGAGCCGCGTGTATCTCCATGCCTGGCAGATTACCGGCGACTCATTTTATCGCCGTATTGCAGAGGAAATCTACGACTACATCCTGCGCGAAATGACCGCGCCAGAAGGTGGTTTCTACAGCACAACCGACGCCGACAGCGAGGGCGAAGAAGGCAAGTTCTTCGTGTGGAGCAAGGCCGAACTGGAACAGATTCTCGGTGACGATGCGCGGTTTGCGGTGGAATACTGGGGCGTTTCCACAAGTGGCAATTTTGAAGGCCACAACATCCTGCACATCCCTAACACCGACGAAACGGCAGCCGAACGGCTGGGTGTCCCGCCGGAAACCCTGCGAAAGAAGATCGCCACCATCAAGAAGTCACTCTACACGGAGCGGGAAAAACGGGTACATCCCGGCCTGGACGACAAAATTCTGACGGCCTGGAACGGCATGATGCTGGCGAGCCTGGCAGAAGCGGCGCGTGTGCTGGGGCGGGACGATTACCGTGATGCTGCTCGTAAAAACGCCGGGTTCATCCTCAAGGCGATGACCGCCCCCCATGGCCGGCTGCTGCGAACTCACAAAGACGGCGAAAGCAAGCTCAACGCCTACCTGGAAGACTATGCCAACCTGATTGATGGCCTGCTCGAACTCTACCAGACGACCTTTGAGACGCAGTGGTTTATTGAGGCGCGGCGGCTGGCTGACCGGGTATTAGAACACTTCACAGCGGACGATGGCGGCTTCTTCGATACCAGCGATGACCACGAAACACTCATCGTGCGCCCACGCAACATGCAGGATAGCGCCACACCCTCCGGCAGCAGCATGATCGCCAAACAACTGCTCCGCCTGGCGGCATATACCGGCGACTCACGTTACGGGGCGGCGGCAGAAGGGACGCTGGCGCTGTTAGTTGAGGCGCTGCGACAGTATCCACAGGCCTTTGGTGAAGCCCTGAGCGCAGCGGATATGCTGGTGAATGGGCTGGATGAGGTCGCCCTGGTTGGCGCGGCGGCTCACCCCCATTTGGGCGAGTTGCTGACCGTTATACGTGGGGACTATCGCCCGAACGTCATCACGGCGCTTTCCGAAAACAATGTTCCCGGAGAGGCGTCTGTTCCGCTGTTAAGCTACCGGACGCAGCGCAACAACCAGCCAACCGTCTACGTATGCCGCAACTTTACCTGCGCTAACCCCGTTACCACACCGGATGCCCTGCGCGGCCTGCTGGCAACATCAGATTAGGCTCGCAACAAGAACGCGCACCAGGCGGGTATAGACAGTCCATAAGGGGTCATGATAGACTCTTTCCGGATTAGCTATACACCGGAGAGATCAATAACTATGCACAAAACACTGCGCGATGGACTGATTCTGCGCTCAATCAGCGAAGGATATACCACTGACCGGGACGGGCTACCCGGCTTCTTCAAGGAAGTGTTCGGGCAAACCGGCAACCCGGACGCCGACTGGTTAAGACAATGGACGGAAACCCTCCTGGCGGGCGACCACCCTACCGTTACCGGCGATGATGTCTGGGTCGTGGTAGACCCGGCAGAAAATGACCGGATCGTATCCGGGCTGCTGCTTATTCCGCAGACGTGGCGTTATGAAAATATCCTGCTGCCGGTGGGACGCCCCGAACTGGTCGCAACCCACACCGACTACCGGCGACGCGGTTTGATCCGCGAATTGATGAATGCAGCCCATGAACGTAGTGCGGCGCTGGGCCACGTCATCCAGGGCATTACCGGCATCCCCCATTATTATCGGCAGTTTGGTTACACGATGGCGCTCGACCTGGGCGGGCACGCCTTTCTGCCCCTCTCAGCAGTGCGCGATTTACCGGAGGGTGAGTCCCCGCGCTATACTTTGCGCCCGGCGACAGACTCTGACATTCCAAATATCATGATGTGGAATGACTACATGAGCCGGGAATATGCGGTGAGTGTAGCGCGTTCAGCGGAAGAATGGCGCTACGAACTGCATGGGCGTGATAACAATCCTCTATGGAAACTCGACATCTTCATTATCTCCCGGCAGGACGACGGAACAGAAGTCGGTTATGTAGCGGTACGGCATCAGAAATTCGATATTTCCTGGGTGTGTATGGATTACGCGGTAGGCGAGCAATCCTCCTACCTGGATACCTTTGAGGATGTCATACGTGGCCTGAAAGGGGCGGCACACGGGTTCTACACGGAAGAAGCCCCAACAATGCTGATATTCGACAGTGGCCCGCCAGCCGTGCTCGATCTGCTGATTGACCGCACTTTCCCCGGTATGGTGCGTGAGCGGCACTACGCCTGGTATATCCGGGCTGCAAGTCCGGCGCGGCTTATCCGGGAAATCACCCCGGTACTCGAACGGCGGTTGGTTGGCTCCGGCGCGAACTGCTACACAGGCGACCTGAAAATCCAGTTTTATGACCTCACCGGGCTGCATATCCGGTTCGAGCATGGACAAATCGTGGAAGCCATTGATCTGTGCATGGACACCCTGGATGTCGCGGCATGGGAAAAAGATATTGACGCGGGCTTTCCCTGGCACAGCTTCTTGACTCTGGTATTCGGCTACCGCACCTATGACGAACTGCAACACATTCTGCCGGACTGCTGGGCAAACCGCAAAGCGACTGTCTTGTTCGATGCGCTATTCCCGCGCAAACGGTCTTCTATCCGCCCCTTAGCCTAGCGGCGGCTGGAAGGCCTGGGCGGTGAAGTCAGTTTCAACTGTAACCGGTATCGTGGGGTCGCCATAATGAGCCTGGAGCGCAGCCTGCACAGCGGCGATCCCAGCTTGCAGCGTTTCGTCACTCAGGCGCCAGGTGCGCGACCAGACACGCCCGGCCAACTGGTCAACATGCTCCTGGGGTGTTTTCTGGTAGGTGAAGGGGTATTTCTCCGCAGCGCTCAACGGCTGCCATCCTTCATCTTCCAGGAAATCCGGCTGTGTCTCATAGTTCGCGCCTACTGTCTGGTTTTCCTCGTCGGGGATTACCGAGCGCCAGGCCGTCATCAGCACATCAAAAGTCACCATGCGCCCACCCCAGCAGTGCAGCAGTTTCCCTCCAGGCCGGAGCACCCGCGCTACTTCTCGCAGTGCATGTTGCCACCTGGCGATGAGATGGAAGACATGCACTGCAATTACGGCGTCAAACGATGAGTTAGGAAAAGGCAGATACGTGGCATCTGCCTGAGCAGTGTAGACCTTATGGCCGTCCTGTTTCCCGCGCAACCGCGCCAGCATACTGGCGGAGACATCAATACCATAATATTCACCTATATGGCGCGATACCGGCAGCGCAATCCGCCCCGTACCAGCGCCAATCTCCAATACCCGGCTCTCCGGGGTCAGCCCTCCTACCCGGCTAACCAGAGCAGCAGCCCCCCGGTCAACGCCCGGCGGGAAACCGCGAGTCGCGTCATAATAGGTGGCGGCACGATCAAATCCAACTGAATCAGCGGTCATAACAACATCAGTCCTCAAAGGACTTATTGAGTGTGGGCGCGTTGCGGCTGACGAAATCCTCACCCAGCTTATCCACCAGTTTTTTGCGTAATTTGGGGGTTTCTTCCGCCCATTTCGAGCGGAGTTCCTCTTTAGTCGCGCCACTGCTATCACCAGCCAGCGTGAGTACCCCTTTCGCCTGCGCCGGAGCGCGTTTAATCAGGCGTTTGAGCGCGGCACTCTGGCAATTCGGGCAGGGCGGGGGTGCTTCTTCAAATCCATGTCGCGCCACAAACTCGTGGTCACAGTCTTCACAGCGGTAGTCATACAGCGGCATATCACGCTCCTGTTTGCTTGAGACGGATTAACCTGTCTGCATTATAGCGCAGTTCTGTATGGGGAGTGTTAGACACTGAGCAGACAGGCTACTCCAACCGGATTCGCGGGTTCAGCACCGCATAGAGCAGGTCGGCAACCAGGTTTGCCAGCGCGAAAAAGAAAATTGTCACCATGACAATCGCCTGGAGCATGAGCAGGTTCTTCTGCTTGACAGCATCCACCATCAGCGCCCCCAGGCCGGGATAATTATAGACATTTTCAATCACGACCAGCCCGCCAATCAGCCAACCGACGCTCAGGGCGATGACGGTAATTGTCGGCAGGAGGGCGTTCCGCAGCACGTGCTTGAAAATTACAGCGCGATAAGGCAGTCCCTTCAGTGTGGCTGTCCGCACATACGGCTTTTTCAGTTCATCCAGCACACCTGCACGGGTCAGCCGGGCGATATACCCTAGCAGAACAAAAGTCGCCGTGAGCGATGGCAGAATCAACTGCCGTATCCAGTCTTCCAGGGTGCCATCCGGCACTGAGGATGTCGCCGGGAGTCCCAGGCTCTTAATACCCAGCGCGATACCATTAATCAGCAGCAGACCGGTCACAAACTCCGGCAGGCCAACCACCGAGAGCGACAACACTGAGATGAGGTTATCCAGCCACGAGTCTTCCCAAAGCGCGGCCAGCACGCCGAGCAGGATTGAGACGGGCACGCTGATGATGAGCGTCATGGTCGCCAGGCGCATTGAGTTTCCTAAACGTTCCATCACCAGCGGGCGCACCGCCGGGTTGCCGCTGGTAAATGAGCGCCCCCAATCCCCGGTGACAAATCCGCCCAGCCAGTTGACGTACTGTACCGGAAGCGGGTCGTCCAGACCGAACTCCGCCCGAAAATCGGCCAGCGCCTGCTCTCCCGCCTCGCGCCCCAGGATGAGCTGCGCCACGTCGCCGGGGATCACTTGAGTCAGGCCAAAGATAATCAGTGAGGTGACCAGCATCGTCACGGCCAGCAGCAGCAAACGCCGGATTATATAGCGACTCATAGAGATACCTCGTTGCGCTCCGAGTCCGGCGGGGTGGACTGCATGGCAATCAACTCATCAATCGGGATATGGCAGCGGATACGATGACCGTCACCGGCATCCAGCCAGGGTGGTTCTTGCGCTTCGCAGATCGCGCCGATTTTACGCGGGCAGCGGGTGTGAAACCGGCAGCCCGACGGAATGTTGCGTGGACTCGGCACATCGCCTTCCAGCCGGATATTGCCTCGCTGTACTGTGGGGTCAGGTGCGGGGATAGCAGAAAGCAGCGCCTCGGTATATGGGTGTGAAGGAGCCTGATACACATCCTCAGTATCGCCCTCCTCCACAATCTGCCCCAGATACATCACCGCGATCCAGTCCGCCAGGTAACTCACGGCGGCCAGATCATGCGAGATCAGGATATACGATGCGCCTTCCCGCGCCCGCAGGTCTTTGAGAAGATTCAGCACGACCGCCTGTACCGAAACATCCAGGGAAGAAGTCGGTTCGTCGGCGATCACCAATGCCGGGTCAGTGGCAAAGGCGCGGGCAATCGCAACACGCTGCTTTTCACCGCCGCTCAGTTCCGCCGGGTAACGGTCCGCATATTCGGCAGTCAGGCGCACTTCATCCAACAAATCGTTCACTTTCGCCCGAATCTCGGTCTGGGTCATTGCCCGACTACTCAGGCGGCGGATCGTGCGGGCAAGTGCCTCTCCAACCGTCTGGTAAGGATTAAGGGTGTCGTTGGGATTCTGGAACACCATTTGCAGTTCACGCAGAACAACCTGTGAACGCCCGGCCAGGGTATTGGCGATGGGCATATCCAGCAGCGTCATCTGGCCGTCATCAGCCACTTCCAGCGCGACAATACTCCGTGCCAGCGTGGTCTTGCCGCTGCCGCTTTCGCCCACCAGCCCCAGCGTAGACCGCGCCCGCACCCGCACCGATACATCATCTACCGCCTGGACATAGCCAGAATCGCCGCCAACCAGCCGCGTAAACAGGGAAGGGCTGCCAAACCGCTTACTCACACCGCCCGCCATTAAGACATAGTTATCATCGGGCGGCAGGCTGGCAGCCACTTTTTCCAGCGGCGCGGTCTGCATCACCAATTCACCGCTGCGTATTTCTCGCCAACGATGGCATTTACCCATCCGTCCGGTATCAATGATCTCCAAAGGCGGTTTTTCGTCAAAGCAAATCGGCAGTGCCACCGGACAGCGCGGCGCAAACACGCACCCGGAGGGACGCTCCGCCAGCGAAGGCGCGACACCGTCAATCGTCGGCAGACGGGTTTCCACGCCTTCAGTGGGACGCGGGATACTCGCCAGCAGCCCCATCGTGTAGGGATGCAGCGGAGCGGCATAGAGTGGGTGTACTGGTGCGCTTGCCATTACCTCGCCGCCGTACATGACCGTCACCCGGTCACACATCTGGGCAATCGCGCCCAGGTCATGCGAGACGTACAACGCCGCCGCCTTGTTGTCGTGAATCAGGTCACGGAATAAATCGAGTATCACCGCCTGGGTCGTGACATCCAGCGCCGTTGTCGGCTCGTCCAGCACCAGTAAGCGCGGCTGTGTGCTGAGTGCCATCGCAATCGTTACACGCTGCTGCATCCCCCCGCTGAGTTGGTGCGGATAACGGCGGACAACAGCCTCCGGGTCGGCAATCTTGACCTTCGCCAGCAGCTCCACTGCGCGGCTGAAAGCCTGCTGTTTGGAAAGCCCCTCGTGCAGCCGTGTGACTTCTGCGATTTGTTCGCCAATTGTGTAGGAAGGATTCAGCGCCGCCAGCGGGTCTTGCGGCACCAGACTCAGCTTCTTGCCCCAGATATGCCGCATCTCATGCTCGCTCTTGGGAACAAGATTCTCGCCATCCAGCAGAATCTCCCCGGAAGAGATACGAGCATTCCCCGCCAGGTAGCGCATAAGCGCCAGCGCCAGGGTAGATTTGCCGCTGCCGCTTTCCCCCACCAGCCCGTGAATCTCAAAAGGGTCAATACGAAGCGATACATCCCGGATGGCATTCAGCCAGCGTTTGCCCAACTGGTAGTCTATCGAAAGGTTGTTTACTTCAATAACAGGGATTGTTGAGTTCATTTGGAAAGCCAGGAATGTACGGTTATATAGGTTATGCAAACGGCTTTTAGCTGCTGGCCTCTAGCCGCTGGCATTTTCATAGGGACGCCCTGAAATGAGGGATTTGTAGGGCGTAATACATTGCGCCCGCCCGCGAATTCGGAACACCGTGTCAATCGGTTTAATCGGTTAAGTCCACTGTTCTACGGGAGAATTTCTCCCAACTGCATAAATCCTAAAGGCTATCGAGCTAACAAGCTAATCGGCTATCCAGCCATCTTTTTCTGACAACCGAATACTGCCGACTCATTACACCTGCCCTTCATAGCGGAAGATGCGGCGCAAGCCATCGGCCATGAGGTTGACGCCGATTACCAGTAAGGCGATAGCCCCCGCCGGGAACCACAGTTCCCAGGGCGTGCGGGCATAATTCGCCCGCGCCTCACTCACCATACGCCCCCAATCCGGCGAAGGCGGCTGTACCCCCAACCCCAGGAAACCGAGCGATGCTGTTAAGAAGATAGCATAGGAAAAACGCAGCGCCGCCTCTACGGTGAGTGCAGGCAGCACACTCGGCAGAATCTCACGGAACAGGATATACGGAAGCGATTCGCCGCGCAGTTTCGCCGCCTCAATGAAACCACTGGTGCGGATATTGAGGGTCGCGCTGCGGATCACCCGCGTGACGATGGGCATATACAGCAGCACGATCACGATGATGATTCCCACTGGCGACGGCCCTATCGTCCCCAGCATCACCAGCGCCAGCACCAACGCCGGAATAGACAGCAGGCTATCCAGCGCCCGTGAGATAAGCTCGTCAATCCAGCCGCCATTGTAGCCAACAAACAGGCCAACACACGTCCCCAGAAACACCGAAATTGCTGTAGCGATACCCGGAATAGCGATAATCTCCCGCGCGCCCCATAGTACACGGCTGAAAATATCCCGCCCCAGGCGGTCAGTGCCAAAGGGAAATTCTAGTGATGGTGACTGCCGGGCAGCGCCGCGAATCAGGTCGTCAAAACGGTGTGGCGCGATATTCGGCCCGAACAGCGCCAGCAAAACAAACGCAATAACGAGCAGTGTCCCCACCAGGGAAACCGGATGCCGGGCAAGCTGGCGGAAAAACGAGACCACCGCCAGCAGCGCCCGCGCATAGAAGGGGCGTGAAGCCCGTTTGGACTCCACGCCAGGACGTAACGTACTCAATTAGCCCTCAACCGATACCATGCGATAGTCGGTCAGACCGGGGAACGGATCAAGGTTGAGATTCTGGACCGTGTCCCTCGCTACACCGATAAGCGGAGCGAAGTAAGGCACAATCACCGGGCCGCGATCACGGAAAATGACCTCAATCTGGTGATAGATTGCCGCCCGCGCCGCCGGGTCAGCGGTGACGCCCGCCTGGGCTACCAGGTCGTCTAGTTCCGCGTCTGAGAAGTGCGCGTCGTTGTAACCATTGATGCAGCCTTCATCAATCGCGGAAGTAACATACCCTTGCAGCAGGAAAAGCTGTGGGGTCGGGCGGTGGCCCCAGCCGGTGATCCCCAGTGCCACATCGCAGTAGTTGACCGCGTTGCTGGTGTCGTAGTACAGGCCGGGTTCAACGGTTTCTACCTCGACATTGATGCAGCCCGCCTCCCACTGGTCTTGCAGCACAACGGCCAGATCAGCATATTCGAACACAATCGGGGCATACAGCGTTAGATTCAACCCGTCGGGGTATCCGGCTTCGGCCAGTAAATCACAAGAACGCTGCGCGTCATACGACTGGTTTTCCAGCATGTTATCGAAAAATGCGCCATAAGCCGGGCCAATGGGATCATTGTTGCCCACCGTGCCACGACCATCCAATAGCAGGTCGTTCAGCTCATCGCGGTTGGTCGCATACTTGAACGCTTCACGCACCAAGGGATTGTTCCCCGGTTCAATATCCGCCCGCAGCCGGATTGCCGCGTGCTGGCCGGTAATCGCTTCAATGACAGTCAGGCCATCCGCTACGCCATCCGCTACCTGGGTCAGCGGAACCTTGAAGATCAGGTCAACCTCGCCGCTGTTCAGCGCGTCCAGTTGGGTGATGATGTCACCAGAGAAATACACGAACTCCAGTTGGTCAAGTGCCGGTTCTCCCGCTTTCCAGTAGTTCGCATTACGAACCAGTACCGCACGACCACCGGCGTTAGCATCCAGCGATTGCAGGACAAACGGCCCGGTACCATTGAAATTGGCATACGGGTTATCACCCTCAACAATCACATTGGGTTCAGCCGTACCGTCTTTAATGATGGACGAAAGCTGCGAACCAACACCATACAGAAAGTCCGCATTCGGCTGGCTGATAGTGAAAGTCACCGCGTAGTCCCCATCAGCAGCAACCGCGAAATCTCCGAGCAGCCGGGTCGCGGCTGAGCCGACTTCCTTCAACCGATTAAACGTGAACACCACGTCTGCCGCTGTAAAAGGTGAACCGTCCTGGAAGGTAACGCCTTCGACCAGAGTAAAGGTATAGGTCAGGCCGTCATCGCTCACCGCCCAGTCTGATGCGAGATTGGCGTTAATGCTGGCGTCGGTGCCAATGTCTACCAGCCGGTCATAAATCGCTACATTTAAGGCCACTTCGGGGTCGTTGCTGCCTTGCGCCGGGTCGAGCACCACTGGGACATCCATACCCACACGCAGCGCGCCGCCGCCCTGCGCCCCTGCCGTAAATACACTCCCAACCAATAGAAATGTGACGGCCATAACCGCCATGATACGCCCTATTGCCGCTTTCCGAAACATTTTCCCTCCCATACCGTCATCTAGAATGACTGCCGGCCAGATGGCAATCGTTAGCTGTGTTATCATGCGCATCAACCACCTAACAGCAGTCATTCTAGTGTGACCTGAAATCGCACTTCTGTTCTGTAAGTTAGCTTACATTAATCACCGCATTCTACGATTTCTGATACATCGTTAATGAAAGGTTCGCAAATCCCGGTTGACAAAGCGCCAGAAGTCCGCATATTATATATAAAAGTTTATGTATAAATCAGGACACATCAATGCTTCGACATGCCCTGCTCGGCATACTCAACTATCACCCGATGAACGGCTACGAAATCAAGCAGTTCATGGATCAATCCACATCGCATTTCTGGTATGCCAAGCTCAGCCAGATTTACACTACACTCAAGGCACTGGAACAGGATGGATTGCTGGTTTCCGAAGTACAGCCGCAGGAAGACCGACCAGATCGCCGTGTGTATACCATCACCGCTGCGGGCCAGACGGCACTGCGAGCGTGGCTGGCCGAGCCACTTACACAGATTGACCAGACCAAAGAGCCGCTGCTGCTCAAGCTGTTCTTTTCGGCCCAGCTGGATAAAGAGGCTATCCTGGCGCAGCTTCACATCCAGCGTGCCCTGTACCAGCGTTTGCTGGAAACACACCGCTCCCAGACTGCCGCGCTCATCAAAGAAGCGGTTGAGCACCAGCCACACCTTAAAAGAGACGCGCTGCTGTGGGAATCCACCCGGCGACTAGGGGAACTCTCGACTGAGTTGTATGTGCGCTGGCTGGATGAAACCATCGCACAGATTCAGGAGCACTTTTAGCCAATTCGCTAAAACCTGATTTCTATCCAACTGTATAAATTCGCGGGAAGCAACACTCCCGATTATCCTCCGGCGCTGCTTATCAGCACCGACCTGTGTTTCATGTTGCTCGTTACCAGAGAAGGAGATACGACTATGCATATCGCTCATTCCACCTCACCAGATACCCGCTCCCCTATTCAGACCTGGCTGCCCGTCGTCCTGGCGGCGCTGGGCGTGGGCGGACTGCTGCTCGTCGGGCCAAACGCCGCAACGATACTACCCTTCACCATCCACCCCGACGCCAACCTGGATGCCCGCATCAAATACCAGCTTATCACGCTGGTGATGACGTTCATCTTTCTGGTCATTCTTTACCGGCTGCGCCCGGAAAACTTCAGGCGGTTCGCCCGGTTGGGCGATATGCGCGCCAATCCCGCGCCGGTATCCTGGTTAGGCATCAAGGAAAAAGATACCTGGCGACAGGTTGGGCTGACCTTCGCGCTCATCGTGACAATAGCGACAGCGGCGTTCATCTATATGGGCTTCTTGCAGGACGGAGTCCCTGTTGAGCAGCTTGTGAGTGTTCTCCCCTGGGCGGTGCTGCTCTCGGTCTCGAACGCTTTTGTCGAAGAAAGCCTGACACGCTTTGGCGTCGTGGTCGGCCTGTACGGGCGTATCCCGAACAACCTGATTTACATCACCGCCGCGCTGATATTCGGCATCCCGCATTACCTGGGCACCCCCGGCGGGCCGGTTGGCGCGCTGATGGCCGGGTTCCTGGGATGGCTGCTGGCGAAGTCGCTGGTGGAAACGAGGGGCGTGTTCTGGGCGTGGTTCATTCACTTCTTGCAGGATGTGGTCATCATCACCGCCCTGCTCGCAGTTGGGATGTGAAAGAGGTTGCGCGTGAGGGGCACACGGCGTGCCCCGTTTTCATCACTTGATTTCCAGCAGCACCGCCTCTGCCGGCACTGAGTCGCCAACGGCATAGTGAATTGCCGCGACTTCCCCGGCATACGGGGCTTTGATGCGGTGTTCCATCTTCATTGCTTCCAGAATGAGCAGCACATCCCCCTCTGCGACCTGCTGCCCGGCAGTCACCAGTACCGCCCGCACCTGCCCCGGCATGGGCGCATGGAGAGAGCCTGCCGCCTCACGGGAACTACCCGCTTCCGGCAGCGGATTCACCCACCTGTACATCGCGCTCCCGCTGCGAGTATGCACCCACCAGGACTCGTCCGGGCCGGGCAAGGCGGTAACGGTCTGGCGGTGGCCGTCCAGCGACAGCGTAATATCGCCATCATGCACGCTCCACAATTGCACGGTGTACGCCTGATCGCCAACCTGAGCGGCATAAATGTCTTTACCCGCTGCGGTGAGTGCAACCACGTATTCTGTGCCGCTTGCTGCGAATGTGTGCCGAACCGGGCTGTTCATGTTATTGCGCCACTGTGTTTTACCCTCGATCTTGCTCAACGCCGCCGCGATCAGACCAAACGGGTCGGGCGTCGTGTCTTCCTGGAGCAATTCAGGATGCTGGGCGATAAACGTCGTGCTGATGTCCCCCGCCAGGTGGTCGGGATGCAGCAGCACACGGCGCAGAAAAGCGATGTTATTCCGCATACCGAGCAGTTGTAGTTGGCTTAAAGCATAGTCCAGACGGCGAATCGCGCCTTCACGATGTTCACCGTAGGCGATGATCTTCGCCAGCATCGGGTCATAGTACACGCTGAGGTTATCCCCGGAACGCACGCCGGAATCCACCCGCACATCGTCCGGTTCGCGCCAGCGGAGTATCGTCCCGATGACGGGTAGAAATTCATTGGCCGGGTCTTCGGCGTAGATTCGCACTTCAATGGCGTGCCCTGCCGGGTACACGTCCATTTCCGGTAGGGCGTGGCCTTCCGCCACCATAATCTGCCAGCGCACGAGGTCAACCCCGGTGGCTTCCTCGGTGATCGGGTGTTCAACCTGCAACCGCGTGTTCATCTCCATGAAGTAGAAGTTGCGGTCTTCATCCACCAGGAATTCCACCGTTCCCGCGTTATAGTAGTCCAGTTGTTTGCCTATGCTCACCGCCGCCATGCACATCTGGGCACGGAGTTCGGGTGTCAGCGCGGTAGAGGGCGTCTCTTCAATGATTTTCTGGTGGCGGCGCTGGATGGTGCATTCACGCTCTCCCAGGGAGATAATATTGCCTAACTGGTCGCCAAATATCTGCACTTCAACATGGCGCGGGTTCACCACAACACGCTCCAGAATCAGTGTGCCATCGCCAAAGGCTTGCAGCGCCTCACGCCGGGCGGCTTCCAGCGCGGCAGGCATGTCCTCCGGCGTGTCCACCTGGCGCATTCCCTTACCGCCACCGCCCGCTGATGCCTTGACCATGATGGGGTAGCCAATACGCTCGGACTCAGCAATCAGTCGCTCGTCGGACTGGTCATCGCCCATATAGCCGGGAACCACCGGAATCCCCTTGAGCATCTCCTTCGCCGCCCGTTTTTTGCCCATCGCAGCAATCGCGGAAGGTGACGGCCCGATGAAGATCAATCCGGCGTCTATCACAGCCTGGGCAAAATCGGCATTCTCCGCAAGAAAGCCGTAGCCGGGATGCACTGCGTCCGCCCCGGTTCGCCGTGCCGCCGCGATGATTTTTGCCCTATTGAGATAGCTTTCTCCCGGCACACTGCTCCCAATATGCGCGGCTTCATCGGCCATTTCGACATACAGGGCGTGGGCATCGGCGTCAGCATACACGGCCACCGTCGCAATCCCCATTTCCCGGCAGGTGCGGATAATGCGACAGGCGATTTCACCCCGATTAGCGATAAGAATTTTTCGTATCATGGCTCATCTTCAGTCATCAGTATTCTGTTATCAGTTGTCGGTTTTTAGCGGTCAGCTTTCAGCACGCTTTTACCTCAAGGCTCAGGACTACCGTATCCTTTTTGCTCGGCACTTTCGGGCATGACGTATCATACCCCTACACCGTCTTTCCTCATGACTCAGCACTCAAGACTCAGGACTGTTTTTATGCCCATTTCGGCGGGCGCTTCTGGACAAATGCCATCATGCCTTCCTGTCCGTCCTCGCTGCGCCGCAGTTCATTTAGCAGCCCCGCCCGGTAGGCCACCGACTCATCCAGCGATTGATCCAGCACCGTGAAAATCAGCTGCTTGCAGGCTGCCAGCGCGTTCGGGCTGCACTGGCGCAGGTCGTCTAAAATACGTTTGAGGCTGACATCCAGCACTTCTTCCGGGCAGACATCGTGCAGGATGCCGTACTCATGGGCGCTCACCCCGTCAAAGCGCCGCCCGCTGAGCATCAGTTCCCGCGCCCGCGTCAAGCCAACCCGCTGGATAACAAAGGGCGAAATCAGCGCCGGGACGAGTCCCAACCGCACTTCCGGCATTCCAAAAACGGCAGTCGCGGAGGCCGTCGCAATATCGGAGACGCACACCAGCCCGAAACCGCCGCCCATTGCCGCACCCTCCACCTTAGCAACCACCACCTGGGGCGCGGTGGCAACCGTCCGCAGCATGGTATCCAGCGCGGTGGTATGGGTGTTCAGTTCGCCGCCCTGGAACGCTGCCGCCAATTCCTTTATATCACCACCCGCGCAGAATGTGCCACCCGCCCCGGCCAGGACAATCGCCCGTACCTCCCGGTTATCCCGCAGCGCCTCGAAGGCCGCCGTGATGTCCAGCACCATCTGGCTGTTCATGGCGTTCTTCACTTCAGGCCGGTTGAGCGTGACGTAAGCAAACGGCTTTTCAATCCGCACATCAAGCGTTTCAAAATCAGGATTCATAGCAGTAAATATTCCCTTCTAATGCTGTATAACGATAAATCCCATCGGTTTCCGGTAAGCCGTTGGGGGCATACTGGTAGCCCTTTGTCCCTCTGAGTAGTGCCGTATCTTTTTCCACAACCACAAAGAACCCAGCCGTCCCTGGATAATACACGGTATGCTGCTCGCCGTCCGCCGTTGTGAAATCCAACGAATCCACGTCCTGCCTGGCGTACTGGTCAATCCAGGCCTGTTGGTTAGCGCGGATCGCCTGGAACACAACATCATCAGGCGTGCAGAACGTACCCGCCGCCCGCCGCGCTGAGAGCGGCATCAGGATGAGCGCGACCACGAACACAAAACCGAGCGTCACAACCAGGGCTACTCCCAGGACAGACGGGACTAAGGAAAAGACTCCCTCACGGAAGCTGCAGGGCAATCGCATCAAATTTATTCGACGTAAAATAGTCTTTTCTGACCCCTCCCCAACCATCCCCGTAAACGAGGAGGGGGTTGGCCTGCGGCGGCGAACAAGTCTCCCCTGCTGGCGGGGGAGATTTAGAGGGGGTAAAAAGGCCAGAAACATATATCAATACGAAATTTCCATTTTGATGCAATCGCCCTCGCGGAAACCGGTAAAACGCGGGCTGTGCATGGCTGGTCACTTGAATCACAGAAGTGCGCTACAATAAGGCACAATTCGATCATAGCATGATCGGGAATCCCACGCCAAAACAGGTTTACTGGTATCGAGAGCCGTCACATGGATATATTGTTAGCGCACGCTTATTTCCTCTACGAAGACCCGCATGAACTAAAAATCATGAAACCGTATCCGCCGCTGGGGATACTGTATGTCGCGTCATACCTCAAACAGCAGGGGTTCGCGGTGGAGGTGTTCGACAGCACCTTCAGTTCGCTGGATGCCTTCACTACGAAACTCGCGGCGGAACGCCCGTCCGTCGTCGGCATCTACACCAACATGATGACCAAACAGAATGTGCTGGCGATGGTCACGCTCTGCAAGCAGCACGGCGCCACCGTCATCCTGGGCGGGCCGGAGCCGCCCTACTACGCTGCCGACTACCTGGCACATGGCGCGGACATCATCGTGAAGGGCGAAGGCGAACTCACGCTGGCCGAACTGCTGCCCCACCTGGCACAGCATGGACTGCGTCACCTGGAACACATCGCCGGAATCGCCTTCCGAAATAGTGACGGGGCGGTCATTGAAACCCTGCCGCGCCCCTTCATCCCCGACCTGAGCGCCCACCCCTGGCCGGATCGAGAAGCGATAGACATCCCGGCCTACATGAAAGTATGGAAAGACCATCACGGGCAGAGTTCGGTGTCGGTTATTCAGGCGCGGGGCTGCCCGTATACCTGTACCTGGTGCAGCCATTCGGTTTTTGGTAACACCCACCGCCGCCGCACGCCGGAGGATGCCGCCGATGAACTGCTGTGGATCAAAGAGCGTTATAACCCTGATCTCATCTGGTACGCCGATGATGTATTCACCATCAATTCCCGCTGGTTTTTCCAGTACGCCGAGGAACTCAAAAAGCGCGGCGTGCGGATTCCCTTCGAGTGCATCTCCCGCGCGGATCGCCTGAACGAAGAGGTCGTCAAAACGCTGGCGGAGATGGGCGCGTTCCGTGTGTGGAACGGCTCGGAAAGTGGCTCGCAGCGCGTGCTGGACGCCATGAAACGCAAAGTGGAGGTGAAAGACGTGCAGGAAAAGACTCATCTGTTGCAGCGGCACGGTATCGAAACCGGGATGTTCATCATGCTTGGCTATGACGGCGAAACCATCCAGGACTTAGAGGACACCGTCGCACACCTTAAAATCGCCAACCCGGATATTTTCCTGACCACCGTCGCCTACCCCATCAAAGGAACACACTACTACGCCGAGGTTGAAAGTCGCATCCTGACCGGTAAAGCCTGGGAATCGCGCAGTGACCGCGATCTGACGGTTGCCGGGCGCTACTCACGGCAGTTTTACAGCTTCGCCACCCGCTGGATGGTGAATGAAGTGGCGCTCAACCGGGCACAATTAAGCGGTGCAGTCCCCCTCAGGCGGCGGCTCAAACTGCTGGCAAACGCCAGGCTAGGCCGCCTGGGGATGGCGCTTACACAGAACCAGCGTGAAAATCAGGGGACGCGGATAAATGAACAGCCCGCAAGCCTTTGACCCCCTCGCACCGACCTATGACACGGCTTTCACCGATACCATCATCGGGCGCTACCTGCGCGAACAGGTACATGCCCGATTAGCGCGGCACTTCCAGGCCGGGAGTCATATCCTGGAACTCGGTTGCGGCACAGGCGAGGACGCCCTGTGGCTGGCAGAGCGCGGCGTGCGTGTGCTGGCGACGGATGTCAGCGCGGGGATGCTGGCGGCGGCGCGAGCCAAAACCGCCGGAAATCCATTGATAGAGGTCGAACGATTGGATTTAAACGCCCTGCCGATCTCACTTGTACAAGAGGGTCTGAGACCCTCCCCTACGGATAATCCAATTTTCGATGGCGCGTTCTCCAATTTCGGGCCGCTCAACTGCCTGGGCGAATGGCGCACGCTGGCGGCGTGGCTGGCGGAGCGCATCCAACCGGGCGGTGTGGTCGGTATGGGTGTGATGAGTCCCTTGTGCCTGTGGGAAACGCTCTGGCACGGCCTGCATGGAGATTTCAAAACAGCGACTCGCCGCTGGCGGCAGACGACTTTTCAACCCCACACCGAGGCAGCGGGTTTCAACCCGGTGCCCATTCCCATCCACTACCCGACCATCCGGCGGCTGACACACGATTTCGGGCCTCATTTCCGGCGCATCTACGTGCAACCACTGGGGTTGTTCCTGCCACCGAGCGACGTGTTCCCTGTCATCGAAAGCCGCCCTCGCCTGCTCAACCGGCTGTTGGGACTGGAAGCACGACTGGGAAAATATAGTAAACTGGCGTTATTCGCAGATCATTACTGGATTGAACTGAAGAAACGATAAGCACGATGCCCCCTAATCCACCCACCGGGAAATATGCACGTGTGCAGTTCGTGTTCACCTGCAAAACCTGTGATGTCACCATCACTTTGAGTATCTACTATGGGGAAAACGCCATCTGGAATAACAAAGACGCCAGGAAACTCCACGCCTGGACAGAACACGAAGGCCACGACACCGAACTCAGCTACACATTCTTCGCTGGCCGACCACACTACCGTCATGATTGGTAATAAGGGCTGTTTCTAACAGTGTGGCAATGACATCCCGCCTCTCACGTAACACCCTGACGCTGCTCGTCAGCAACGGCGGGAGCGCTCTGCTGTCGTTCGTCCTTTCGGCACTCATCGGGCGGGCGCTGGGCGGGGACGGCCTGGGCGTATATGGCACAGCCCTGGCCTGGGTGTTCCCCCTCGCGCTGGTCGCGGAATTTGGGATGGGAACACTCATCACCCGTGATGTCGCGCAGGCTATTCACAGCGGAGGCGCGTACTTACAAGCGACCACTCCCATCCGGCTGCTGTTTGGTGGTGGCCTGATGGTACTGCTCATCATAACCGCCCCGCTCATTAGTGCCGACCCGGCGGTTGTTCGCGGCCTCGTCATCGCCGCGCCGATAATCCTCATCCTGCCGTTTTTCGGCGCATTCACCGCCATATTCCGGGCGCACCAGGTCATGTGGCCGATTCCGCCATTGAATATCGGGATGCTGGTCATCCAGGTGGGGTTAACAATCTGGGTATTCAGCAGCGGCGGCGGGGTGCTGGCGGCGCTGGCAGTCAATACGCTCACTTCTGCCGGGCAGTTAGCTGCCGCATGGGGGATTTACCGCTGGAAATTCTCCCCGGATTCCATCGGCTCGTTTCCACAATCCGTAGAGGAGGGTCTAAGACCCTCCTCTACGCCAAACCAACCGCGTTTATTCAACACCCCCGGCATCACCCCCCTGCTCCGCCGGGCATTCCCTTTCGCGCTGGCCGGGTTGATTGTCGCGCTGCAAGCCCGTCTGGGGACAATTCTGCTGGAGCAGCTAGCCGACTCCACCAGCGTGGGCTACTACACGGCGGCGACCCGCTTTGTCGAAGCCGGGCGCATGATCCCCAATGCCCTGTTCGGGGCATTATTCCCGGCGCTGGCGGCGCTGGCGCTCCATCCCGCGCATTTGCGACACACCTTCCGCCGGGCGATGACCGGGCTGGGAGCATTCGGAGTCGGGTTGGGGATTCTTTTCACGCTGTTCCCGGCGGCTATTCTTGCCCTGACATTTGGCGATGATTTTCTGCCCGCCGTCCCTGCCCTGCAAATCGCAATGTGGGGGCTGCTCCCCGCTTTGCTGCGTGCCGGGCAAACGCTATACTGGTATGCACTCGGACGCGAGCAGTTCGTCAATCGTGTAAACGGGTTTATCCTGCTGGTTCATGTGGGGTTCAATCTATGGCTTATCCCAGTTTATGGCGCGGTGGGAGCTGCCCTGGCAGGGCTGATGGCCGAGACAGCCGCGCTGCTCCTGCTCGCACAGCCTTTACACTTTCTGGCACGCCAGCGGCATGATCCACCAGCGCCGCATTGACCTGCGTCTCGTGAGTTTGTTGTTCCTGGCAGGGCTTCTGCTCCGATTGAATTATCTCATTTCCAGCGGCTTTGATGGACTGTATGGGCAGGACGCCTACGCCTATTACAACTTCGCTGGAAACATCCAGACGTTCATACAGACCGGGCAATCGCTGCCCCCGTTTTTCTGGCCGCTGGGCTACCCGGCGCTGCTGGCACTGAGCTTCACCCTGCTCGGCCCATCGGCAGCGGTGGGTCAGACTGTCACGCTGCTGATGGGCGCGACACTGGCCCCGCTGGTTTATATCCTGGCGCGGCAGATGCGATCCGGCGTAGGGAGTGGGTTCACCGCCGGGCTGCTGATGGCCGTCTGCGGGCAGTCTGTACAATCCAGCCTGGTGCTGATGGCCGATATTCCTGCATTGTTCTGGCTGCTGGCGAGCGGAATCACGCTGATGGCGTATTTCTCCTCCCACCCTGAACACAAGAGCCGACCTATGCAACTTGCTGCGGCGGTGCTATTCCTCTCAATGGCTTGCCTCACCCGTTGGCTGTACCTGGCATTAGTCCCGGTATGGGGCGCGGCGCTGCTGCTTTATCAGGAAACCCGTTGGCGGGATGTCGGCATCGCTGGAATTGTCGGGGTGCTGGTGCTGCTGCCGCAACTGACCTACAGCCTCACGAACCCGTACCCGGTACTCAACCATGCCTGGGTACAGGGCTGGTCGCCATTCAACGCCTTCCAGCATGAATTCGCCAACATAGACGGTTACTTCCTTTACGAGCAGCCCAACGCGCTGTTCTATGCACAGCCCTGCTATGCTGCTTACTATCTCGCGCCGCTGTTCACGCCGTTCATCCTGGTTGGTCTTCTTATCCTGGCACGCCGGAAGCCGTGTTCACGCTCGATTATGCTGGCCGGATGGCTGCTGCTGCCGTACCTGTTCCTGATCGGGATTCCCTACCAGAACATCCGCTTTCCATTGATTATGTTCCCGGCAGTGGCACTGCTGGCAGGAATCGGGCTGGAATACAGTGTTCAATGGCTGGCAGGGCGAATCCCGTATCGCGCCCTGGTGTACAGCGGCGCGACGCTGCTGGTCGCCGTCGGAGCCGGACTAACGGCATTTACATCCATCCCAATCGTCACCACCTTTATTGCCAGCCAGCAGGATGATAAAGCCGTCATCCGGCAGATAGCGGAACGTCTTCCGCCAGACACCACTGTCTACACCTTCGGCCTGACTCTGGCGCTCAGGCATTACACGGATTTTGAAGTATATGAGCTTTACCACGAAACGCCCGAAACGCTAAAGGAGAAGTGGCAGCACGGGCGTATTGATTACCTGCTGGTTGATCCCTGGAATATCAACAGTCAGTGGAAGGGACGCGAACCGCAAATTGCTATGCAATGGTTTGAGGATCAGCGTGTTCTGACGCGAATCGGGAATTATAGCCATTATGTTTTGTACAGGATTGGCGCATGAATATCGGGATTCTCCTGCCCGGCTTCAGCAGTGATGAAGGGGATTGGGCTATCCCGGTGCAGCTCACGCTCATCCGTGAAATGGCGCGGGCAGACGATGTGCGTGTCATCGCGCTGCGCTACCCTCACCGCAAAGACCGCTACCGGGTACACGACGCGGATGTAATCGCGCTGGGAGCGGGACAGACGCGCGGCCTGGGGCGGCTGTGTTTGTGGTGGGAGGCGCTGCATACACTGCGGCGGCTGCACCATGAAAAACCGTTCGACATCCTGCACGCCATGTGGGGGGATGAAACCGGCCAGATCGCAGTCTGGGCGGGGAAATGGCTTGGCGTGCCAACCATCGTTTCGCTGGCAGGGGGCGAATTGGTCGGCTTTCAGGACATCAGCTACGGCCTGCAACGGAGTGCGTTCAGCCGCTGGATTGTCAGGGGAGCCTTGCAGGCAGATCGTGTGGTAGTCGCCTGCTCCTATATGCGGCAGCGCATCGTTCAGGCCGGGTATCGTGTGCCAGAAAGCCGCATCCGACAGATCACGTTGGGGGTGGATACGGCGCTCTTTACACCCGGCAGCGCACCCACCATAAATAAAACGCTGCTTCATGCCGCCTCGCTGGTGGGCGTCAAAGATCAGGCCACACTGCTGCGGGCCTTCGCGCGGCTGGATAAAGATGTCTCGCTCATCGTCGTGGGCGAAGGGCCGGAACTTAGCAACCTGAAGGCGCTGGCGGCAAAACTGGACATCACGGATCGCCTACAGTTCACCGGGGCGGCACATCACCTCAACATGCCGGATTACTACCGCCAGGCAGCCCTGAATATCCTCGCCTCCCGGCATGAGGGGTTAGGTATGGTCACGCTGGAAGCGGCGGCCTGCGGCGTGCCAACCGTCAGCACTGCCGTCGGCCTGCTGCCGGACGTGCCCGAAATGGGCATTGCCGTACCGGTGGGAGATGACGCGGCGCTGGCGGCAGCGATTCAACATCTGCTGGATGATGATTCACACCGGGCGGCATTAGCACAATCCGCCATTGAGGCCGTACAGGCCCGCTTCACCATTCAGCACACCGTCGCGCAGTTCCGGGCACTCTACCAGGAATTAGCGCGTTAGCCACCACACTCCGGTACACTCCGGCAGGATCACCCATTTGCGCTGTACCACTTCGTTCGCCATCTCATCCCCGAAGAAGAAGCGTGTGAGTCGTTCGGCTTCGGCCAGCGACTCGAACTGATAATCAGTTCGAATCCAGGCTGAGGAGAATCCAAGTTCCTTTTCCACCCAGGCATAATATGCAGCCAGCGCAGGCGTGGGCGGCGCGGGTGTCTCGCGGCCTGTTCCCTGTGTTTCCAGCATGATGAGCGTCCCGCCCGGGCGGGTCACGCGCTTCATTTCGGCAATCGCCTTGCCGATTTCATCCTGCCACGAGTCGGGATACCAGCCGCAGCAGTGGCCGAAACTCCACCCCTGGATGGTGATGTCAGCGCTGCCACCCTCCACCGGAAGGGCGTGATTTTCAGCAACTTCCAGCGCCCAGTTTGTCTGCCCGGTTTTCTGCATCTGAGATTCAGCCTCGGCCAGCATGTGCGCCGAAGAGTCAAATGCCTGGATGCGTTTCACCTGCGGGGCCAGCAGGCGCGTCAATCGCCCCGTCCCAGCGCCGAACTCCACGACCTCCAGCCCGGCCAGCGGGCGGATGTCCTGCAACGCGGCCAGGATGTTGCCCTTGTAGTCCTCGCGGGCGATGAGCGCCTCATAGTCAGCGGCATGATTAGCGTAAATATTCTGAAAATGATCGGTCATAGTGGGTAACAATTATCCTCTAAGTATCCGTCAGAAAGGCGTTTTTACGGCTTCACCCACATTGTACACAAAAAGAGACACAGCTTGCACTGTGCCTCTCCTGGTGAATACGTCTCCGGCTAATCAGCTATCGAGCTAACCGGCTAACCAGCTATTATCCCCTTCGTCCCACATGCCAGCAGCTAGAGGCTAACGGCCAGCGGCTAAACTGAACAAAAATTCGAACATTTGTTTACCTTTTACGACCCGTTTTGTGCTATGCTGGTGACTGTAAGGGCGGGCTACAGCACGTCCGCCGATAACGAGCACTAATTACCCATGACGGACCATCGCCGACTGAGAACGGACAACCTACCAACTAACCACTGAAAACTAGCGGTTGATAGCCCGGATTGCAGCAATTACAGCAAATGAAGCAAAATTCCCCAATGCGGCAAAAACGCCCGATTTTCTCCCGTGCGGGTCTGGTCTGAACCACATTTCGGAGGGCAATTTGCCGCAATCAGGCCATGCCAGGCAGCACAACCACCGCACAGATCGCCCCATTGTGCCTTGCTCCCCCAACAGGAATGTTTGCCACTAGGCTATTCCAGATAATAAGGCAGGGGCGAGACATGTCTCGCCCGCCTTGAAAACCTACGAAAACCCGCTTAACATAACGCCCAATTAGTCACTGAATGTCTTGACCTGCGCATCAAACTTCGTCTGGTCAATCTCAGGATGACGATCCAGCAGCACCTTGAAACGCCGCATGTACTCCACCAGCTGCGGGCGCTCATAAGCCTCAAAGCGCAGCGTAATGGCCGGCTGCGTGTTGCTGGCGCGCACCAGTCCCCACCCGTGCTCGAAAATCGCCCGCGCCCCATCTACATCCACCACTTCATAATTCCTGGAAAGCTCCTGTTGGAACTCATCAATGATGGCGAATTTCACATTATCCGGCGTCGGCAGAATAATCTCCGGCGTGGCAACCAGCTTGGGAATTTCGTCGAAAATCTCGGCAATCGTCTTGTCCGTCTTGGACATAATCTCCAGGGCCTTGAGCGCCACCAGCGGCGCATCGTCAAAGCCGAAGTATTCCTCACCGATAAACAGATGGCCGCTGACCTCACCGCCCAGGGGCGACTTAATCTCGTTCATCTTGAGCTTCATCAGGCTGTGGCCGGACTTCCACATCACCGGCTTGCCACCATGCTTCTTAATCTCGTCAGGGAGCGCCTGCGACGCCTTCACATCGAAAATAATGGATGCGCCGGGATGCCGGGTGAGCAGGTCACGCGCCAGCAGTGCCAGCAGCCGGTCCGCCGCGATATGGTGGCCGTGATTATCAATGAAGCCACAGCGATCAGAATCGCCATCAAAGGCCAGCCCCATATCCGCCCCGACTTCAACCACCTTCTTTTCCAGGTCTTTCGTCATCTCCGGGTCTTCCGGGTTGGGCAGATGGTTAGGGTATGTACCGTCCGATTCACAGTACAGACAGGTTACCTTGACGCCCAGTTTTTCCAGCAGCGCCGGGACATACGTGCCGCTTAACCCGTTACCGGCATCCATCACAACGGTCATCGGCTTGGCGAGTTTCACCTTCTGGCCGATTGCGTCCATGTGGCGGTGAATCATGTCAAAATCCTTGACAACTTCACCCTGCCCCACAACGAAAGCGTTCGCCTGGATAATCGTAAGCAGTTCCTGAATCTGCTGGTCAGCCAGCGCCAGTTTGCCGTAGGCCATCTTAATACCGTTGTAGCGCGTATCCAGGTGGCTGCCGGTAATCATCACGCCCGCACCCCGTTCGCCGTAACTGGCAGAGGCGAAATATACAGTTGGCGTCAGTACCGGGCCAATATCGGTCACGTTCAGACCGGTTGAGGCGATTCCCTCGATCATCGCCTGCCGCAGCCCTTCCGACGAGGGACGGTTATCACAGCCCACAAATACACGCTCTGTCTGGAAATGTTTGGGTAAATATGTCCCTAGTGCCTTCCCCACCAGCCGGGCCAGATCGGGGGTTAGCTGGGGGGTATCGCCACCCACCATGCCCCGAATATCATATTTACGAAAAATCGAAGTATCAAGCTGCGCCATGTAGAAGCTCCTTCATTTGTTCGTTCAAGTGAAAATCAACCTTATCCCATTACAGCAGAATCGCCCATCACCCCAGATCATCGGAATGGCTGCCGGTACGAGCCGCGAACTCCGGCGCGGCATGGCGGTATAAACTCCGGCAGGCATCACGCAGGGTAACCTGCTGCTCAGTCAATTGCAGCTGATCGGCCTTTAACTGCACCCGCCAGCGCATATCCGGGCTTTCCACCGGACGGTAAACCAGCGTAATCCGCCAATCCGCCGGGAAAATCTCGGCGGTTGTGCGTACCAGATGCTCAAGCACTTCCTGCGTTACCGAATCCAGCCATTCGTTTTCGGAATAGTTGGCCGGACGTTTTATGAGCGCCTCTTTCGTCTCGAAAATCACATGCTGGCTGGCGACCTGCTTCCACAAGTCCCGCAAGGCATGGGGGAGCGACGGGCAATCCACAACAGCCTCGTGATTCCGTCCCCAATCGGCTTCAGCAGACCAACCCACACCAGCATCCAGGGCATAAACATGAACCGTCAGGACAGCATCCAACTTGTACTGTGTATGCAGGTATCCCATCGTCGCCTGCCAGGCAAGCAAGCCGTATTCCGGGCGTTTGGGCAAGGGTCGGGAAGCAACGGTTTCGTTCATATTACTGCCAGATGTCCTCGTCACCGGAAAACTGCTCAATCGCCTTCAGCAACATCCCTTCGATCTGTGCCAGGTTATCGGCCAGCACAATGTAATGCAGACCGTGCAGGTGATACGGCAGTTCGGGGATTTCTTTGCCCAGTATGGGAACAATCACCTTGCCTTTGGCTAACGCATAGCTGACTTCCCGCTCCACTTCGTCGGAATTGGCGGCGTCGGGCGTCCAGATTACGACAACATGGGTGGCATCGTCCAATGCCCGCTGAATCGTCTGCCGCCAACTGGCTCCCGCTTTGATCTTTGCATCGTAAAAAATCGCTTTACCGTGCCCAATCAACAGTTCTGCAAGGTCTTTCGCCAGGTGGCGCTGGTGGTGCGAATATGCGATAAAGATGCGTGCCACTGGCGCGTCGCTCAGGATACGCTTCCGGTCTTGCTCAAGCTGTGATTCGGAAACCGGCGGGCGCTCCGGTATATTGTGTGTGATCTGGCTTTGAAGTAAGCGGATAAGCCCTTTCAAATCACTCCCGGTCAGATCAAACTGATCGGCATTGAGCAGATTCAACGGTAGCAGATCATACGGACTGCCCTCACCTATGATAAGAGCAAGGAGTTGAACCCCGCGATTCTGAGCATACACGATTTCACGCTGAATACCACGAGAACGCCGTGTGTGGCTGGATGTCAGAATCAGCATGATATCCGTCTCTTCAATGGCATTCTGAATCAGCACCTGAGTGCTGGCATAATCCGTTCCCTGGGGAACTTTTGCAAAAAACGTCCAGACATCAAAACCCGCAACCTGAAGTCCCTTGGCGATTTCTCTGGCTTTCTGTTCGTCCTGGTAGGGGTAACTCAAGAAGACGCGCATTATTCACATCTCTCCGGCGGTTTCCACCTATTCCCCTACCGAAACTTCTTTACCATCCACGATAGCGGCGAACTTCAAATCCTGGTCATCAGCGTCAATCCGTACCGCTGTCCCGGCAGGCGGGTTGGCTTTCAGCAGGAAGTCCGCCAGCGGTTCGCGCACAAAGCGCCGGATGATACGCCGCAGCGGACGTGCCCCGTATTCCGGCTCGTCGTTCTTCGCCAGCATCCATGCCAATGAAGCATCCGTGAATTCCAGTTTAAGGCCGCGCTCGGCAGCCATTTTGTTTTCTTTCTTCAAGAGCAGTTTCAGAATATTACCCAGGTCTTCCGGTGAAAGCGCGTTGAACATAATCACTTCGTCCAGACGGTTCAGAAATTCCGGGCGGAAGAACTCGCGTACTTCTTCCATCGCCGTGTCACGGATTTCATCGGTAATCACCGGAACTGCCAGTTCATGCGCACCCAGGTTGCTCGTGAGGATAATCACCGTCTCGCTAAAGGTAACAGTGCCGCCGCGCCCATCGGTCACACGCCCTTCTTCAATCATCTGGAGCAGGATATCCAGGACACGGGGATGAGCCTTTTCCACTTCGTCAAACAAGACGATGATATACGGTTGCTGGCGCACACGTTCGGTAAGCTGGCCTCCGGCCTCACTGTCCACGTACCCGCTGGGCGATCCTAACAGGCGGTTCAGGCTGGCTTCATCCTTGAACTCGCTCATATCGAGCGGCAGCGTGGCTTCCTCGTCGCCAAACATGAATTCCGCCAGCGCCTTCGCTAACTCCGTCTTACCTACGCCCGTTGGCCCCAGGAAGAGGAAAGCGCCAATCGGGCGCTTCGGGTCTTTCAGCCCCACGCGGGCGGTCTTGATCGCCCGGCTGACCGCCAGCACCGCCTGGTCTTGTCCAATGATCCGTTCCTTCAGGTGTTCGACCATGCTGGCGTAGCGCAGCCGTTCATCCTCACCCAGTTTACTGACCGGGATACCGGTCATCTGGCTGGCCGTCAGGGTCACATCTTCCGCATCCAGGTTTTCATCAATCAGTTCCGGCTTGAAGGCCAGATGACTCTGCTGGCTCATATTGACCATCGCCGCAGTACGGTGCAGCAGGTGTTCGGCGCTGCGCGGCAGCGGCGTGGCGGAAAGGTAACGCTTGGCGAAACGTGCCGCCAGCTCCAGCGCATCTTCCTTGACTTCCAGGCTGTAATCCGCCTCAAAGTGAGGCTTCATGATCTTCAGAATTTCAATGGCTTCCTCAACGGATGGTTCCGGCACGCGGATAACCTGGCTGTTTTCCGTGATCGCGCTGACCGACGCAATCCGCTGGTTATATTCGATCTCGCTGGTTGAACCGATAATCACCGGATCATCAGCCAGAAACGCTTTCTGGATCAGCGGGGTCGCTTTACTGAACTCGGCTTTAATCGGCCCGCCAAAAAAGCGATGCAGGTGCGGGATAAACAGGATACCGCCCCGCGCCTGACTCATCCCAGCGCGAATCGCCTTCTGATCGCTATCAAGCAGCGCGGTTTCATCCACCTGGACGACGCTGTTCAAACCGGTTGGCCCCTTACCTTCCGACATCAAGAGTCCCAGGCTGTACGCCAGGGTACGCTTGCCCACGCCATCCGGCCCAACCAGAATCACATGCCGGTTGACGGCCTGCGACAGAATGTTGATGATGTCGCGCAGCAAATCCTCGCGGAAGTAGACCGCCCGCAGTTTGCCGATTTTGGCGGAGGCAACGAAATCTTCCGTTGTACCGCTGGCACGGCGAATCTGGCTGGAATCACTGACAATCTCCTTAATTGCCTTGGGGGTAATCCCATGCTGGCGCAGCAATCCGCTGGTACTCACCGTGCTTTCCGACATCACGGACAGCACATGATCGGTATCAATCCGCACTTCATCCATTGAGTTCGCAACGCTCAGGGCATCGTCCAGCAGCACAATCGTTTGCCGGGAAAGCGGTACGGCCCGGTTGCCGCTGGCGGTGAAATCCAGGTTGCCATTCTGGTCACGGCGGCCTTCAGCAGCCAGATGTACCTGGCGCTCCAGTTTTTCGCGATCAACACCGCGCGAACTGGCGAAGTTCGATAGCACCCGGTCAGCGGCGGTATCCGGACGGCGCAGCAGCGCGAGCAGTAGCAGTTCCGGCATTAAAGTCGGTTTACGATACTCATCTTTGAGCGAGACAGCATCATTCATTACCGCGTCAAGGTCTTTTGATAATAAATCCGGGTTTAAACTACCCATGTTGGCCTGTGTCCTCTGGTCATTATCAATACACTCCCTACATTAACCCGAAACAGGTTTAGGAACAAGCGGTTGATTGGCGGAATTCGCCCGAAAACAGAATCCGGTTATATAAAGAACGCAAAATGTACAAAATACTCAGTAAATGCAGTATAGTATCTGGACAAATTTCCAGTAATTAACAAATGGCAACTAAGCATCATGATTATCAGCCTGCAAAATGATAAAGTGAAACTGATCCAGTCACTTCAGAATCGCACTCGAACACGGCGCAAGGCACGTAAGATCGTCCTTGAAGGGCTGCGTCTGGTGCGTGATGCCTGCGAAAGTGGCTATCAACCGGATTTCATTCTCTATACCCCGGACATCGCGCAGACGGCGCTCATAGATATGTTACGCCGTTGGGAATGCACAATCTTGCCGATGAGTGAGACCGTGATGCGCCATATCAGCGGCACACAAACACCCCAGGGAATTATAGGGGTTTTTCCCATTCCTGAGACAGACCCCCCCATCAAACCGCAGAGACTGCTGCTGCTGGATGGGGTGAGCGACCCTGGAAATGTCGGCACCATGCTGCGCACCGCAGCGGCGGCGGGCACCGATGTCGTGCTGCTGGGGCCGGGCTGTGCCGACCCGTATAACCCCAAAGCCCTGCGCGCCGGGATGGGCGCACACTTCCGTCTACCCATTGTCGAGCAAGCATGGGAAGACATTAAGGTGTACTGTCAGGGGTTAGCCATGTACGCCGCCGATAGCCGGGGTGAGCTTCGCTACGACAGCGTGGATTGGGGACGCCCCTGGGGGGTCATCATCGGCAGCGAGGCACATGGCCTGAGTGCGGCAGGGCAAAGTCTGACGAACAGCCGGGTTTACATCCCAATGGCGGCAGCCACCGAATCCATCAATGCGGCAGCGGCAGCGGCAGTAATTCTGTTCGAGGCGCAGCGACAACGGACATCGCTACCCTGAGCGGCGTCCCCCCCGCTCATACTCCGCCAGTAAGTCATCCAGCGGCACAGCTTCTCCATCATATCCGGCCACGAGGCGGCTGTGAAGTTCGGCCAATTCATCTTCATTCAGCGTCGCCACCAGATGTTCAATACGGCTCTTGCGTTTGGCTTTTTCGATGCTTTCACTGCGTGAGTCCTGGCCCGAGTCCCGCCAGATATAACGCATGGACGACAACCCAGCTAAGATGAGCAGGATCGGTATGAAGACCGCCATGAAGCCTTCCAGCTCTACGTTAAAAATCATCAGCGAAATTGCAATAACCGTAATCGCCGTCCATACAATCAGCGTTGAAAAGAGGCGCACTTCATTATTGTTCATCATCCCCACCTTGAGGTATTTCTTTATATTGTTGTTACGAATCACTACCGTTAAAGTTGCGGAATCAAAAACCGGGTACAGCAGCGCCGCACCCGGCCAGTAACTGATGACAGATTTCCCGGAGGTTACATATTAATCATGTGGCCTTCCAACCCGTGTGCGGCCTCTTTGATAGCCTCGCTCAGTGTCGGATGGGCATGGACATTACGGGCAATCTCGTGAGGTGTGAGTTCCGCCAAACGTGCCAGAGTGAGTTCCGGCAGCAGTTCCGTCACATCCGGGCCGATCATGTGCGCACCCAGGATTTCACCATACTGCTTGTCACTGATGAGTTTCACGAAACCGGTGTAATCGCCCAGGCCGTGCGCTTTACCATTAGCCTGGAAGGGGAACTTCGCCACGTTGATGTCGTAGCCTTTCTCCCGCGCCTGTGCCTCGGTATAACCGAAACTGGCGATCTGCGGCTGGCAGTAAGTCGCACGCGGCAGCATGTCGTATTCCAGGGTGATGGTTTCCGCCCCAGCGATGTTCTCAGCCGCGATGACGCCCATCGCCTCAGCCACATGCGCCAGCATCAGCTTGGAAGTCACGTCCCCAATAGCATAGATATGCGGCACATTAGTCTGCATCTGCTCATTGATCGCAATCGCGCCGCGCTCGGTCAATGCCACGCCGGTGTTCTCCAGACCGTAGCCCTCAGTGCGCGGCTTAAAACCGATGGCTTGCAGCACCTTATCAGCTTCCAACACCTGTTTCTTGCCATCCTTGCCGGACACACTGACTTTAACGTTTTTGCCGGTATCTTCGATCTGCTCGACCTTTGTCCCCACCAGGATTTTGATGCCCCGGCGCTCATACTGCTTGTGCAGCTCGGCGGAAACTTCCTCGTCTTCCAGCGGCACGACGCGATCCAGGAACTCGACAATGGTCACATCCACGCCGTAGTTATGCATCACATAAGCGAACTCGACGCCAATCGCCCCCGCACCGGCAATAATGATGCTGTTCGGCAGGGTATCCTGCATGATCTGTTCTTCGTAGGTGACAACACGCTCGCTCAAAGAGGTGCCGGGAATCAGGCGGGTGGTCGCCCCGGCAGCGATAATCGCGTGCTTGAAGGTGAGCGTTTCGACCTGGCCGTCGTTGAGTGTAACGTCCAGCGTGTTGGCATCCTTGAAAACGCCCCAGCCATCGAACTCGTCAATTTTGTTCTTCTTCATCAGGAAGTGAACGCCCTTGACACGACCATCGGCCACACGGCGGCTGCGCTTGAAGGCCTGCACATAGTCGAAGGTGATGCTGCCTTCCACCTTAATTCCGAACGTCTTGGCTTCATTCGTGAAAATGTTCGCCAGTTCCGCATTGCGCAGCAGCGCTTTCGAGGGGATGCAGCCCACATTCAGGCAAACGCCACCCCAGTACTGCTTCTCAACGACAGCCGTTTTCAGTCCCAACTGGCTGGCCCGAATCGCGGCCACATAACCACCCGGCCCTGCACCCAGCACCACCACATCGTATGCTTTCGCCATAAATTACTCTGCTCCTTGTCGGTTTTGCCTCGTGCATTCATAACATTAGTTTACCCCAATGATAAGGGGAATCATAGATAAGGCCAGGGTGATTGCATCCAAACCTATGATGAAACCACAGCAGGTTACAAAAGTTCGCAGAAGTGTGTTTCTGTGTACTCATTGCAAATGCTATCAAAAATCGGAAACATCTCATAGAGCATATAGAATAAGCTCCTTTACTTCTCACAAGTAAAAGAGCTTATAGGATCGCCCAAATTAGATGAAAACATCAGCGGCTGGCTGGGCAGGTGACGGGTTTAGGCCCACCATTCCAAGGGATATCGGCTCCTCAACTACATCACTCTAAACCGATAGGGTTGCACCATTCTTAGCTTGAGAGTATGACACCCAGATATGCAGCGGGAGCATGAGACAAGCACCGATACCCGTTGAGGATATAAGAAGAGCCAATGGCAGCCAAATGACCCAACCGATGATCCAATACAAAATACCCGTACCAACCTTGCCATTGAGGAGATGCGCCAGCCCGAAAATACCCAGGAAAATTGCAGCCAGCAAACCCACGATGAAGGCCGTTTCGTTACGCCTGGCCCCGCCGACAGCGCCAACTGTTTGGTTGGCAACATTCGATGCCATATTGGTGATATTGATGACTGGCTGACGATTCTGCTGCTCTAAGAGAGCCTGCTGTTGCTTGAGCATCTGGCGCATAATTTCGCTCTGACTACCCTCTTCGTGTTCGTGGCCGCTAAGCAACTCATCATTTTCTGATTCGAATTTAGTGAGCAGTTTGCGAGCTTTATCGTTCTCAGAATCTAATGACAGCAGTCGTTTGAGGGCAGCAATTGCTTTGTCTGATTGGGTGGTGAGTGTAGCAAACATCCATAGTGCGTCGGTGTTGCTTTTATTTAATCGCAACGCATCCTGAACTTTGGTCAGCGCCTTGTCACGCTCACCATCTACAATCAACTCGCGGGCCTCGTCAATCAATTTAGCTTCTTGCTCGGATGAAGAGAGATTGTCGAGTTCGGGATCGGGCATATCACTCATGAGGTTTCCTCCAAAGTAATGAATAACCAAATACATCATATCCATATTATAATATAAACTTTTTAAACTCAAATGGATTTTACTCAATTTCGTTCAAGATTTAATACTAATATGATAAATGATAGCTAAAAGTCATTATTACTACTTCACCATCTTATGCAGTAAATATCAATACAAATCACATAAAAAAACGATGTGTATCAGGAAAATCATACACACATCGTCTAATTTACTATTGATTAAGAGGTGGCTACTGTGGGTGAGAATTTAGGCCGACTCACCCCCCGATCTGTACGGTTGTACTGGCTTCACCCACAAGTCCGGTCAGTGCTTCACCAGTGGCACTGTCCCGCACCACCCAGGGGTGGGTCGCATACGTCTCCTGCACATAGGACTGCCCTGGCTCCAGGGTATGATACAGCACCTCACCACACTGGAAGTCCTTCCAGTAGACCGACACTGTCCGTCGGGTATTATTCACGAACAGAATCGTTATGGGCGTGTCGCTATTGAGCGAACATGACGCCGGAACATCTCCCCTGGGCAAAACACCCGACTCCCCGCCAGGCGGCGGTGTAAGTGTGATCTGCTCCCGTGCCTCCTGAGTCGCCCGAATGTCACTGACAAAGTCGCGCAGATCGCCGCAATACGCTGGCCGTTGTCGGGGGGGCAACGCCATGCATACGCGCGCACGATTTACCAGAAAACGCCGCACCCGGTCACACGACGGCAGCGGGTCTTCGCCGCAGGGTAACTCACCAGCCTGAATCCGTCCCTGGAGCGTGTTAATTTGTTCCCGTGTCAGCGCGGCCTTCACCTCAATCCGCCGCTGGAGCAGACGCAGTGGCAGATGTTCCAAAAGCGCCTGCCGCCCTTCGTAAGACTCCGGCATTTGCGGCGCGCTCCGCGCCAACAATCGCGCCCCAATCCGTTGCAGCGGAACCCGCGCCCATGTCCCCGCCGGAATCACCTGCTGCCCGTCACCCGCAGAGACCAGCGCCGCGCCTTCCAGCACGCTCACGCTCAGGTCTTCTTCCTCGCTGCCCTGGAAAAGCACAGTTGAACCCATCTGGACATCAACACCGTTCACCGTAAAGGCTACTTCACCCACTCCTTCCGGTGTCTGCACCAGCAGGCCGCTTTCCGGCGCTTCATCACACCCGGAGTCGGCCACGCCAGTTCGCAGATAGAAGGCCTGCATAGGAGACGAACCGGGTGGAGTATCCTCGGCAGCCGCGCCAGTGATTTCAACATCACCGAACAGTAAAAACGTGACGTTCTGGCCGGGCAGCGTATCAGGGATATTGGCCTGCAGACGCATCACAGCTACACCCCATTCCCCGGTTGCCTCATTCATGGGGAAAAGCTGCAATGTCTTAAGGCCAACCACATCCGTAATATCGCCCTCTGCTGCCAGCACAAAATCGGCGGCATCCGGTTGGGCCTCCGCCCGCAGCGCCAGATGACCATAACAGACCTGATTGCGTCCGGTATCAGCACAGAGTTCATCAGCCGCCGCCAGCGCCGTTTCTACAATCAAGGGGCAGGCGTCATCCTGTGCCAAAGCCGCGCTTCCCAGCAGCAACGCTAACCCCAGTGTGACAAACGCCTTATATCCCCAACGCATACACCACCTCGTTCGGTTATCCCGGCCCTAATGAGCCAATCGCAGACAGCAGGGGAAGCATAACATCCGGCACCAGGCCTTCTTCCATGGCAATCGCCACCGATGAGCCATCACTTCGCTCCACACTTACCCGGTAACGCATGATCTCCTGGCTGCTGCCCGGTGAAGTAAACACCCCGGATATTCCGAAGAAATTCACCTGATCTATCAACAAATCGAGGGAGACGATCTGATCCGGTGTAATCGTAAAACTGACACCATCGCGAACAGCCGTACCATCGCTATGCACCTCAATAGATACCGGTGTACCGCCGCCCGTACCGCCGGTCTGGTAATAGATGATCTTTGTAAAGGTCAACCCAATGTCCGGGTCTTCCGTCTCGGACATTACAACTGTCCCCGCTACAGGCACCGTCGCCGGGATTTCAACCACCATACGTTGAGCGGTTGGCTCCAAAGAAGGCTCTGGCGGAGCGTCGGTGGGTTGCTCGCCTGGGGGCGGGATCGGAGTCGGCTGGGCGACCTGACCGACTGGCTCAGCCGTGGGGTTGCTTACACTCGTATCTACTGTGGGGAGAGCAGGCGTTTCAGTACCACCGCCGCACGCGGCCAGCAGCAGTATCACACTGAACAATAGAATTCCTAAGCTGCGGTGCATAATCTTGTCCTTCACCTAAATAGCGCCTATTCTCAGTGTGCATCACTTTTGACCAACAGGCAATCCTACTTAACGACCACCACCCTATTCTACGGGGCAGATGTTAGTGAATGATGGGGATTATCGAGGTGACTGTAAACTGTCTGTAAACTCTGCTCTACCTGCGGGAACGGTTTCTGCCCCACCGCGCGACGGCCAGCAGCCCGATTCCGGCCAGCAGCGCCGCCACCGGGTAGAGCGCCAGGTAGTACCGCTGCCAGGGCAAAGGGTTGACCAGCAGCGAAAGCAGCGTCACGCCCACCCAGGCTAAGATGCCCGGTTGCCGCCACAGCTTCAGGCACAGCACCAGCCCCCACCCGGCCAAAAGGGTTAAGGCAGTCCCCAGGATTGGCCCAAACTGGACTCCACTGAGCGGAGAGGCCATGTAGCGGTTGATGGCATCCGTCACGGCGCTGGCATTCGCCCAGAACGCAACTTCAAAGTGCTGCGGCGCGGTCAGGAAAGGCTGGGTAATAATCCCCTCAACCCGCTGTAAGAGGGTCGTCGGCGCATCCGGGTCAATTCCTACTTGAATGTCCAGCAGTCCCTGGCGGACACTGATCAGATCGGTAAAGCGGGCTATCGGGTCGTTCCACAGTGCGGGCGAAAGTGCCACAAACAACACCACGACCAGAACGCCACTCACCAGCAGCCGGACGACCATCCCCCCGAAGCGCCGCAAGTCAAAATGCGCTAACTCAGTCAAGACAATCCAGCCGAAAGCCGCCGCCACCAGCACAATGCCGCTGTGTTTGCTGGCGAGAGTCAGACCACCGGCCAGCACCAGCCCCGCCCACCAGTGCCACGCTGCCCGCTGTCCATCGGCACGCTTCCGGCTGATGATAATTGCCAGCAGCACCGCCAACAGTCCGAAAAACAGATATGAACCTTCCTGCATCGCCCGCCGCCCATTCAGCAGCACAACGGGATGCACGGCATAAATGACACTGCTCATATAAGCCAGCGGCCTGCCCCCTACCTGCCAGCCAATCCCAAACATGACCCAGGCACTCAGGGCGAGAAACAAGGTAGACGAAAAGCGTGCTGCCAGTAACAGCGAATCCGAGGGCAGGTGACCGGTTTCCACGTTGCGATCATAATCCAGCCCCCAATCCCAACCGGGACGCGGCGGGAGCTGCCCGCTATTCATCCCGGTCAGCTGCCAGCTCAGGCCGATGGCATAGCGGTTGATTGAGCCGTTCAGGATGCGCAGCCAGGGGTCTTCATCAATGCCATAAGGCGGGTTGACCATCAGATAATTCAAGTCCCGATCAATGAAGGCCGCGACGTAGTCATTACTCATATAAATCTGCATGGCTTCATCGCCGTGAAACGTCGCTAGGGGCATCCCGGCGAAGATAAACCCTGCCAACAGCAGCAGCCAAGCCACATCAATCCAGCGCCGCCGGAAGAGAAAAGTAAACAGATGGTGTTTTTGTAAGTTCGCTCGCATTATAATCCGCTGTTGAATATACAGTCCTGAGCCGCCATTTTAACACACTCATATCCGGTTGAATCTGATGAAATCACGCGCTTTGCCGCCGTTTGCCCACCATATATTCGCCTACAGCCTGTATCTTATCGTCGCCATAATCGTGACCTGGCCGCTGGTCACGGTGCTTTCGACCCGGCTGATCGGGCATCCCTTCGGTGATTCTTATGAGTATGTCCGGCATATCTGGTGGATCAAAAACACCCTGCAAACCGGCGGGCCACTGTTTCATGACTCGCTCCTTGCCTACCCGGACGGGCTGGGCAACGGCTGGCTGTGGGGTAACCCACTGCAATCCTTCCCGGCCTGGCTTCTGGCGTTCATCATGCCCCTTCCGGCGGCCTTTAACCTGCCGCTGCTGTTTAATCTGGCGCTCAATGGATGGGGGGTTTATTGGCTCGTAACATATCTCACCAAACACCGGGGCGCGGCGTGGCTGGCCGGTCTGGTCTTCCTGGCGTATCCAACTTTCCAGGGCCAGCTTGCTGCCGGGCATACTGGCCTGCTGGTATTATGGGGCGTACCGCTCTATACCTATGGGCTGTTCCGCTTGCAGGATACACAGAGCCGGCGCTGGTTGCTGTTCACAGCGCTGTTTTTCTGCCTGAGTCTGCTGGGCAACACGTTACTGCTGATCTACCTCCTGCTGCCGGTCACGGGGCTGTTCGGGCTGGCGTTACTTTGGCATCGTGAGTGGTCGGCTCTGCGCTGGAGCTTCGCGGCGATTATGCTGGGCGGGTTGCTCTCCCTGCCTTTTTTGCTCCCGGTGGCGCTGGATTTGCTCTCCACGCCAGTCCGTCTCCAGGAGAGCGGCGATGTGGCCTTCAGTGCCGATTTGCTGGCGATTGTTTCGCCATCCTTTCAGCACCCGCTTTTCGGCCAGCTTGAATACACTCACCGCGTCCTGGGACGTGATCCCTTCGAGAAAATGGCTTACTTTGGCATCGCACCGGCGATACTGGGGATTATCGCGGTCTGGCGGCGGCGGCGCGCCCGCTGGTGGCTGCTCATGGGTGGGATCGCCTGGGTGGGTTCACTGGGCGGCATTCTGAAAGTACTGGATGCCCCGTTATCGGTTAGCGTCGGCAGCTACGAGACATTCGTCGCCCTGCCTGGCCTGATCCTGCAACACATTCCGCTGCTGAGTTCGACCCGCACCCCGGCCCGCTTCAATTTCACGCTGGCACTGGCGGCGGCGGTACTGGTGGGGTATGGCATGGCGGCATTATGGCCGCATTTAAAGCGGCGGCGGTTAGGTTACGCGGTCTGTCTGGGGCTGTCAGTGTTTGTGCTGTGGGAATATCAGGGGTTCTGGTCACCTGAGGGCGTCCCGGACTTGCCCACAATTCCGGGTATGCTACCGGAGGCTGTCACCATGCTGGCAGAGCGAGATGACATTCGCGCCGTTTTCGACATCCCCTGGGAACACCTGCTGACCGACAAAGATGCCATGTATCTGCAAACCGGCCACCAGCATCCTTTGATCGCCGGGCATATCACGCGGCGCACGCCGGTAGACCCCGCCCGTCTGACCGTCCTGCAGAACACGCTTGACCCGGCGCTTCTGGATGCAGCCGGGGCGGACATCATCATCCTGCATAAAGACTGGAGCGACAACCAGGGAGTGTTGGATTCTTTCGCCCGTCAACAATTAGGCGAGCCATACTACGAGGATGGGCGTATCGCCCTGTTTACCGCGCCACCAGTCCTCAATCCGCCGGAATTCCAGGTGGTATTGCCGCCGACCACTGCACTTCGGAACCGGATGTCTATCTACCTTTATACGCCAGCGCCCGGTTGGGTTGAACTCAGCGCAGCAGTACAGGCCAACCAGCGAGAAATTCAATTTTTACAGGACGAGAATCTTGTAGAAACCTGGCCGATCAACGGCGCTGCCGATATTCGCGGCGCGGTTTTCCTGGAACAGCCCGGTTACCACACGCTTACGCTGGCCGTTATCCCACCCTGCCCGGCGGCGGACTCCGGCATCCTGGTTTGCGCGGCGGTGGAAGTCACCGGGCTGGAAGTGACACTCAATCCGGGATCGTGAGCTGGCGCACATGCCGCACAAAATCGAACTGCCGCAAAGCATCCAGCACTGCATCCGGGAGTGGGTAGTCCAGGGCGAGAATCGTCAGCGTTTGTCCGCCCGGTTCCGCGCGTCCGGTATGCCAACTGGCGATATTGATGTCATTCTCCGCCATCAGCGTCCCCACTCGCCCGATGACGCCCGGTCTGTCATAACTCCCCAGGATCAGCAGATGGCCTTCCGGCACGAAGTTCATCCGGTACTGGTTGATCTGGACGATGTGCGGCACTTGATGGTCGAGCAGTGTTCCGGCCATGATGATTGCCTCGCCATCCTTCAGCGTAATCTGGCACGAGACGAGGTTGGTATAGTGCGCGGTTTTCAGCCCCTTCGTCTGCTTCACCTGGATACCACGCTGCGCTGCCAATACCGGCGCATTGATGTAATTCACCTCACCTGAGACGACGGATTGCAGCAGGCCCTTGAGCAGCGCCACCACCAGCGGCTTAACCAACCCATGTACTTCCTCGCCACGAAACTCTACGGCGACCTGCTGGATGTCGTGCCGCGATAAGCTGTCCAGCAGCAACCCCATTTGTTCCGCAAGCCGCAGATACGGGCGGATCCGCTCGTAACCCACACCAGGGAGCAGCGGCATGTTCACCACGTTACGATAGTCTGTCCCACGCAGGGCATCAATGACCTGCTGCACAATCTGGAGTGAAAGATGCTGCGTCGCCTCTACTGTGTTGTCACCGATATGGGGCGTATGAATCACATTTTCATACCCAATTAACGGGTTATCCGGGTCTGGCTTGAGCGCGTAGACATCCAGCGCGACACCGCCCAATTGACCGGAGCCGAGCGCCTGAGCCGCGGCCCGCTCATCCAACACACTGCTGTGAGCCGTGTTCACCAGCAGCACGCCCGGTTTCATCTGTGCCATGATACCAGCGTTCACCATCTCCCGTGTTTCCCGTGTCGCCGGAACATGCAGGCTAATCACGTCACTACGCTGCAACAATTCCTTCAGTCCCACCAGCAGAACACGTCCATCGTCCAGGTGCGACTCATCCACATACGGATCATAGGCCAACACAGTCATGCCGAAAGCGAGGCAGCGCTGCGCGACAACACGCCCAACACGCCCCAAGCCAATCAACCCCAGCACTTTTCCCTGGAGCTGGATGCCCAGCATCTGCCCCTTATCCGGCGGCCAATGCCCGTTTAGCAGGCTGTGATGCGCCGGCAGGAGCTTGCGACTCAGGGCCAGCATGAGGGCAATCGTGTGCTCCCCGGCGGCAACGGCATTTACACCCGGGGTATTCATGACGACAATACCCCGGCTGGTAGCCGCTTCCAGGTCAACATTGCTGATGTCAACTCCGATGCGCCCGATCACCTGTAGATGGGGAGCAGCATCCAGAAATGCAGCGTCAATCCGCACATCATCGCGGGTGATGACCGCGTGCACCTCTGGAAGTGCTGTCAATATCTCCGCCGGGGATGCGCCACTAAAATGTGCGGTAATGCCGCTGTCATTCTCGAGCAGGCGAATACTTTCCGGCGTCAGGTCGGTAGTGATGAGAATAATCAGTTTTTCCACGCAGTTTTTCTCTTATGCTGTCTGCCAATGCATGACGGGGTGGCATCCTGAACACAGATGCACAGGATCGCCGCTAACTGTATGCGCTGATCCTTCGCAACACCCCAACGTTCCAACAACACATACCCGTAGCTCGCTAATCCACCTTGTATTCGTAGGTGACCGTCACGGTTTCACCTGGCGCAACCGTCACCACCCAACGCAGCAAATTGTCGGTCTCCTGCTGTGGCTCCCGGGTGAAGACAAACATTTCGCCAGTCTCGCGCCGGAAGTCAACCACTTCGATCTCCAGTGTCTCCGTGCCGAAATTCTCCAGTGAGAGTTCAACTTCATACAGCGTATCGTAGATACCCTCCCGAATAGTGGTGACACTTTCGCTGCGGTTCACCCGCACATCCTGGAGCTTGCCAACAGTGACACTGCCCTCGCTGCCCACTGGCGTGATTTCGATGAAGTCACTGCCAATAAAAATGCCATTCTGGTAGGAGCGCACGACGCCTTCCGTCAGCGGCAGATTGGAATTATTGCGGACTTTGTAGATACTGCTCACCTGTTGGTCAGTCGCAGCATTCCATAACAGCAAGCGGCGGGCAGGCAGCGTGTTTTGCGCGAGCTGAACATATACCAGATCGCCCTGCGCCGCCGTCATCATCCCTGGCTCATAAATGTACTGGATAGTCGCCGCGCCCACCTCGCCTGACGAAACCGAACCCGATTCTTCGTATCCGGCGATATACTGGTTGGCCGTGATGCGTGACAGCGTATCCACCTGCTGGGAAGTATCTACCCGCCCGGCGATGAGGTGTGTTGTCACGTCGTCCAACTCCAACGCGGTGTTGCGGATTTCAGCAAAAAAATCAAAATCAACTGTCGTATCCGTCACATCGCCCAACCACATATCGTAGCGGGGAGTCCAGCCCAATCCGCTAAAGAGGTATTCCAGCGTAATTTCCCGCAGGTCTTCCCCGGATTCCGCGCGTGACCACTCCAGGACAATCTGTCCGTTCTGCTGACGAACCCGGTAGGTCGTGACCCGCTCCCCGTCTTCGCGCACCACCAGCGTACTGATAATCATCTGCTGCGGCAAAAACACCTGCACATCCACATTGGCCGGGAGTACGATGGCATCATGGGCAAAAGCAATGTCATTCAGGAAGATATAGACTTCATCCGGTTGGCTCACATAGCTGACTTTTTCGGCTGCCTGAACCGGCCAGGCGGCCAGCGCCAGCAGTAAAACCAGCACCCACACCAATTGTCGGTTACGCATCTCTGTCACTCCTTCACACCACGCTACAGACAAAACAGGTTCAGAACCTATCCTTATCTTAAGACATTGGCCCTCCGAGTCAATTCGTCTCAGGTCATGCGTAGTTGGTTGCGCCGTATCCGCCAATCAACAATAAAGCTGGCCGCCAGATAGTAGGCCGGGAAGAACAGACTCAACCACACCAATGCCGGTTCAGGGACTTCCTGGAACAAGAGGTAGATCACCAGCAAAAACCATAGCCCCGCCAGAGTCCAGGTGAGACGCCACAGTATCGGGTTTTTGCTGGGATACAGGTAACGAGTGGGAATGAACGTCAACACACCGGGAATGACCACCAGCAGCACCGCGATAACAGGTTCGGGGCGCAACCAGTACAGATACAAGGCAACGGTACTCCAATAGCTGGGAAAACCGAGGAAAAAAGCGTCTTTGGTTTTCATCTCAACCTGGCCGTAAGCATATAACGCCGCAAAAACCGGCACAGCCAGCCATAGCCAGTGTGGCAGCAGCGCCTGCATCCCCATAATAAACACGGGTACCCAGACAAATGTGAGCGTGTCAATCACATTATCCATTTCAGCGCCGCTAAAGCCGGGAAGCGTCTCGCTCACCCGAACCCGACGTGCCAAAATGCCGTCTGTGCCGTCAATCAGCATCGTGATGATGAGCATCAGGAACGCCAGGCGAACCTGCCCAGCCGCAGCGGCGAACAAGGCAAAAACACCGATCAGACCGCCAAGCGCTGTATAAAAATGGACTGTCCAGGCCGCAATCTTCAACATATCCCCGCTCTCACTCCGATGTTGTCATATGGGCTGCCCGGTGCTGGCGGCGGCGCAGGATATACCAGCCCAGGGCAATAACCATCAACACATACATCACATTCTGGTAAACATCCATCCAGTCCAGCACCTGCTCCCAGTTCTGCCCCAGCCACATGCCGAACAGCGTAAAGGGCGCAATCCACAACGCTGCACCCAGCGCGGTGTAAATGACAAACATGACAAGATTCATGCGGGCGACTCCAGCGGGAATCGAGACGACGCCATGTACCATCGGCAGCAGCCGCGCCACGAACACAATCACCCCACCCCGCCGCCGGAATAACCCCATCGCCCGGTCATAATCCTGCACCGTAAAAACGCTCAGGTGGATCCAGCGCCAATCCAGTGTACCATAACGGCCAATCCCGGCACGGACACGATCCTCACCTAGCTGCCGTCCCAGCGTGTAGAATATCAACGACCCGACCAATGAACCCATCACTCCGGCCACGATGATCGCTGCGGGTGTGATTTTGCCATCATAGGCCATTTTACCTGCCAGCGGGTACAGAAATTCTGAGGGCGTGAGAGGAAACAGGTTCTCAAACAAAGCGACCAGGCCGATGCCTGGCGCGCCAAAAGAACCTACAAGTTGTTCTAACAACCGGGTGACGCCCTCAATCAGGTCAGTCAGCATAGAGGTCAGGCATATCGTTTAGCTGGCGAAGGACATCATGCAGGTCAGCAAAAACATGGGGCGTGATGTCCTGAAAGGCATCCGGCCCGCTGTGGGTACTATCCGGCACAGCATAACAGGTCATCCCTGCTGCGACTGCCGCCCGTGCTCCGGCGGGGCTGTCTTCCAGCGCCAGGCAGTTTTCCGGCGCGACCCCCAGCAACCGCGCCGCCCGCAGATACACATCCGGTGCGGGTTTGCCACGTGCGTCATCATCCGCTGAACAGCGCAATGAGAAGACATGCTCCCATCCCTGTGAAACAACCGTCGCGTTGATAATGGACATAGGAGAACTTGACGCGATAGCAGTGGGAAGTCCGCTGCCCTGAACATACGCCACCAGTTCCGCTGCGCCTGGTTGTGGCTTGACCTTACGGGGGATCAGCCGCAGCATCCGATCCATGAGTTCGCTGTAAAGCTCGTCTATACTCTCATCAAAGTGGTAGACTGCGTTGAGCTTCTCAAAAAACTCGTCCACCCGTAGCCCGATAATCTGGGCGCGAACTTCCTTGGTATACTGGTGTCCCCGCGATTCGATCAAATCCGCTTCCGCCGCGTGCCATACCGGCTCAGAATCGACCAGCAGGCCGTCCATATCAAAAATAATCGCTTGTGGCTGCCAATTTACTGTCATCATCATTGTCCAAACGCGACACGAAACGCCCGTCGCAAATCATCGTTCTGAATCAACAGGCCTGACTCTTTGACCAGGTCAAGCCCTTTCTGGAAAACGGCCTGGTGTGAACTGCCGATCACCCGCGCAAAACCACTCGGCCCGGCGGCCAGCGGCAGCACTGGCGCAAGCGAGTTCACGCTGATGAACACATCCGCCCCGTCACGCACTTTCTGACGGCTGACCACCCCGCCAAAGCCAACAAACAGATCCACCACACTGCGGGTCGCAAGGTCAGAAGCACCGTCCCCGATCATGAAGCGACGACCGTGCCTATCTCCTGCCAGCGCCCGAATAATATCCGGCTTGCCACTGGAGACCGTCAGCGGCCCCTCATCATAATCCAGGTAAGCCTGCTGCTGGTGGGTTTCCGGTTGGTTATAGCGCCACCACTCGCCCGCCAACTGATCGTATTCGATTTCAACAGCACGGATATTCTCCGGGGGGACACCCAACCGCCGCCCGAAACCGCGTACCGGCTCGGCCAGCCCACCGCTGATGATGAACACCTGCTTGCCCAGGAAACGCAACGCCGCGATGACTTCCAGCGCATCCGGCACCATCGTCTCCCAGTAACGATCTTCAATGGCCTGCAACTGCCCGCGCGTCGGGCGGATGGCTTGCAGCCGCTTGCCATAGACTTCAGCCAGGTCGAGGTCGCCATTCATGGCCTTGTCGGTCAATACACCAACACGCCATTCTTTGCCCTTCAAACGTGCCAGCTCATCAATACCTTCAATGGTTGAAAGGGTGCTATCACAATCGAAAAACACCAGATCATAGCTTGTCCAGCGGGTATCATTCATGCTATCGCGTCTCCCCGACGTGCAAACAGGACAAATTCTACAGTGTCCGGTGGGGTTTGTGAACCCTGGTGCGACTGTCAATAAGTGGTATTATCTTTGGACATTATGACCAAGAGCAGCAGACAGGAACACGCTTTAATCATGATTCCTCTGGAAAATATCGCCGAACTGCCCAGTTTTCACCGCGCTACTATCGTGCCGGAGTATCTGGATGCAATGGGCCATATGAACATTCGTTGGTATATGGCAATTTTCGATGATGCCGCCTGGAAGTTTTTCGACCATTTCGGCATGAATATCGAGTACTACCAGCGCGAGCAGGCTGGTGGCTTCGCCCTACAGCACTTCATCCGCTATCTGGCGGAAGTACGCCTGGGTGAAACCGTTGCCATTCATACCCGCATCCTGGGACGTTCCGCCAAACGTATTCACTTCATGCACTTCATGGTGAACGAAACCACCGGAGTCCTGGCAGCGACGTTGGAAGTATTAGGCTCGCACGCCGATATGCGCGTGCGGCGGACTTCGCCCTACCCGCCCTATATCGCCGAGAAGATAGATGCCATTTTACAGGAGCATACCCGCTTGAACTGGGAAGCCCCGGTCTGCGGCGTGATTCAGCCCTAGCTGTTCTCCGCTAAAGCATCATTGATACCCCGGCGCAGTGTGGCTTCAGTTTGCAGCCCCTGGTAGATCGCCACCACCTGACCGCGTTCATTAAAAATGATGGTGATTGGGGTTGAGGTCACGCTATAGCGCACCTTCAAGGGGCGCTTGTCCGCATCACCCACATTGGCGTATTCGGCCACCAACTGGCCGTTATAAGTCTGTACTAACCCATCCACGATGGATTTCTGCCGGCGGCAGTACGGTCAGCCGTCGGCCTCGAACATCAGCAGCGTCACCGTGTCATCATCGCGGGCAAACTGCGCTTCCACTGTACGTCCTGCGGTGCGCCCGGCAGTAACTCGTTCGGTTTTATCGGCTGTCAGGCCAACCGCCAGCACATACCCCAACATGCCCAGCAGCCCAAGCAGCAGCGCCCCGGCGACCCACCGCCCTAATCGGGAGCCGCCCGCGTCAACGGGGATCTCCGGCGTCTCTGTTGATTCAGGATTCATCACATCGTTCCATATCAAAATCAAAAATCATCCATCAGGAATGTGCTTTTACAAACTGCTCCAACACAGCGAAATATGGCCCAATACCATAGATCAGCAGGTCATTATGTCCCGCGCCGGGGATCCGCAGCAGCATTTTGGCCTCAGCGGGTGAAGCATCGAATAACGTCTGTCCATTTTCCACTGGAATAAGTGTATCATTTTCGCCATGAATCACCAGGAGCGGCAGATGCGACCCGGCAATCTTCCCGACGTTACCAAATACACTCGGCACCTGCTTGAGCAGTTCTTCCGGTATCATCAGCCGCCGGAAGAGGGACGGCTCATGCGCGAAACCACTTTCAATAATGACGCCCCTCAAAGCATCCGGCTGCTCACTCGCCAGATGCGCTGCCGGTGCACTGCCCAACGAACGACCCATCACGAACAGTGCCGTATTCGTAATACCCGCCCGTTTCACAATATCTGGCACGGCCTTCAGTACGGCTTCGGCGTCGGCCAGCAGCGTGCTGACCAGCGGCTTTCCACTGCTCCAACCGTAGCCCCGGTAATCCACCACCAGCAGCGAAACCCCAGCATCATGGAACAAATCGGCCATGCTGTCATAATCGGACGCGATTTCCCCGTTGCCATGAAAATACAGCAGCACGGGTGTTTCCGGCGTATGCGCATACAAGCGATAACCTAACGCCACCGCTTCCGCCACCGGGATTGTACCGTCATGGACATTCGGCGGGTTATTTTCACCGGGGCGTGCCGAGCGGGGATAAAACAGATTATTCACAATCAGAGGGTTATCCAGCAGTCTTGGGAGCATAAATACCTGTTCCTTTCACGGGGTTGTCATCTCAAACCCGAACACGCTGCCAAAATGGGCGATTACACACGCCGCTAATCCCGGCATAGCAACCTGCTGCCGCATCAGAGCGGCCATGCTGGTGACACCTTTATCCTTGATGCCGCACGGGATAATCCCATCAAAGTAGCGTAAGTCCGTATTCACATTGAGCGCAAACCCATGTTTAGTTACGCCGCGCACATTCACTTTTACCCCAATCGCGCAGATTTTAGCCGCGCCCTGGGGAGCATCTACCCACACACCTGTTAAGCCGGTAGCAGACCGCCCAGTGATACCGTAATCGGCTAACGTGCGGATGATGACCGTCTCCAGATCGCGCACATACCCTACCACATCCACCCGCAGCCGTTCATCATGGCGCGGCAGAGCGATAATCGGGTAGCCGACCAGCTGCCCTGGCCCATGATAGGTGACATCACCGCCCCTGTCAGTCCGAAATACTGTGATACCCCGCTGGGTGAGTTCCTCAGGAGATAGCAGCAGATTTTCATCATGACCAGACGAACCAAAGGTATAGGTGTGGGTATGTTCCAGCAGCAGCAACCGGTCTGCGATTTCGCCGCGTCCACGCCGGGTTGCCAGTTCATTCTGCCAATCCCAGGCTGCCTGGTATGGCACAAGCCCCGGCAAAACCACTTCACATTGCATCATTCTTATTTGTTACTCAGCACTTTTTCGGCATCTAATGTGTCGGTTTGGTCGGGCCGCCTACATAGGTCTCCAGGAAAGCGAAGGTGCGCCGCAGCGCCATACGTCCGGCGTCGCGCAGGGCGTCGGAGAGATCTTCGGCGAACAGGTCATGCCCCAGGCCTTCACATAAAACAATATCATGCTGCGCCTTCACCGATTGCTTAAATTCCTCCCGCAGCCGTTCAATCACTGAACGGGGGATATGCGGCTCTTCACTGCCATAAAACGCCAGAATCGGTGTGTTGGCCTCTTTGAATCGCCCCAGGTAGCGCTGCGGGAAACCGCTATATGCTACCGCCGCCTCCAGGTCGGGGCGCACGATAGCCGATTCGAATGCCAGACTGCCACCCATTCCCAGGCCAACCGCCGCCACTTTACTGTTGGTGTGGTGGTGCTTCTCAAGCACACTCAACGCCGTGTCCACCCGCACAAATCCCTGGTCGGCCAACCGTTCGACCAATTCCATCGCTTCTTGCGGATTAGCGGCCACCTTACCATCAAACATATCCGGCACAATCACGTAATACCCGGTCTGCGCGAAGTGATTCGCCATACGCCGCACCAGCGGAGTGATACCCCACCAGTCATGGATCAGCGCGATGGCGGGAAGCTTCGACCCGATGTTGGGGTGCGCCCAATACGCTGGAACCTGGCCGCCGCTCTCGGTAGCGATATGAATATGGCCGGTAGTGATCTGGTACTCAACATGATTCGGATCATAAATTGGCATAATCATTCCTTCCGGGCAAAGCGGGATTCTAACCTCATTATACCGGAAGGTGAGACAATAGACAGCGAATCCGACAAGAAAACACCCCAGGCCAAACGACCTGGGGTGCAGCAGTCTGAACTGGAAATACTACAGCTTTTCTGCGACGCTTTTCGCCTGGGTGAACAGCAGCAGGTAATCCGGGCCGCCGGTCTTGCTGTCCGTACCGCTCATGTTGAAACCGCCAAACGGATGCACACCCACCAATGCGCCGGTGCATTTCCGATTGAAGTACAGATTACCGACATGGAACTCACGCCGCGCTCGTTCCAATCGTTCCCGGTCATTGCTGTATAGCGCCCCGGTCAGGCCAAACTCGGTGCCGTTGGCAATTGCCAGCGCATCCTCAAAGTCCTTAGCCCGGATAACTGAGAGCACCGGCCCGAAGATTTCTTCCTGGGCGATACGCGCATTGGGTGGCACATCACCAAACACCGTCGGCGGGATAAAATACCCCTTCTCCGGCGTCTCTTTCGGTTGGCCGCCGCACAACAGGGTACCTTCCTGTGTCCCCACCTCAATATAGTCCATGATGGTCTTGAAGGCTTTGCTGTCAATCACACCACCGTTAAAGACCTCTGGCCCTTTGTCCGGCGCATCTACCTTAAGCTGCTTCGCCAGTTCCACGACACGGTTTGTCACACGGTCATATACCGCATCTACGATAATCGCGCGGGAGCCAGCCGAGCATTTTTGCCCCTGGAAGCCGAAGGCGCTGGTCACAATCCCCTGTGCGGCAGACTCAAGGTCGGCGGTTTCATCCACGACTACCGCGTCCTTGCCGCCCATCTCCAGAATGGTACGCTTGAGCCAGAGCTGCCCTGGCTGCACTTTCGCCGCGTTTTCATGAATCCAGATACCGACTTCTTTTGAGCCAGTAAACCCGATGAAGCGCGTCTGTGGGTGCGTCACCAGGTAGCTGCCAGTGCTGCCGCCCGGCCCGGTCAGGAAGTTCAGCACACCTTTGGGCAGGCCGCTGTTCCACAGGATTTCGCTCAATTTATAGGCCGTCCAGGGACTCTGGCTGGCCGGTTTAAAAATCACTGTGTTTCCGGCAACAATCGCCGCTGCCACCAGCCCCGCCGGGATAGCGCCGGGGAAATTCCAGGGCGGGATAATCAGGCCGACACCCAGCGGAATGTATTCGAGATGAAGCTGTTCCGGTGAATAGGGAGTCAGCATGTGGTCAACATCCGATAGGCGAATCATCTGCCGGGCATAATATTCCAGGAAATCAATCGCCTCAGCAGTGTCCCCATCGGCTTCCGCCCAGCTTTTGCCAACTTCCAGCACCATCACCGCGCTCAGCTCATGTTTGCGACGGCGCATCTCCGCCGCCGCCCGCAAGAGATACCGGGCGCGCTCCTGCCCGGGGACAAAACGCCAGGTTTCAAACGCCGCCAGCGCCGCTGCCATCGCCTGGTCAGCTTCCTTTTGTCCTCCTTTGGAGAAATTCCCCAACACCTCTTCAGAGCGTGAAGGGTTCGTCGAGGGAAAAGTCTGTTCCAGGGTAATCCGTTCGCCGCCTATCACCAACGGGTAAGTCTGTCCGATTTCCGCCTTCACCTGGTCGAGCGCGGCACGAAAAGCGGCCACATTCTCCGGCTTAGAAAAATCAGTAAAAGGTTCGTTCCGAAATTCTGGCAGCATTCGCTGTTCACTCCTTCAATGTGTAAACCAGAATGGCACTTTTGCGGATATTGTACCATGCCACAAATGAAACCCGCTTTCCTTTGTGCCAATTGCCCATACCAGGCTTCAAGCCCCCTATTTTCAGGGGGATTTCACGAATGTTTATGCAATCCGGCTCTTAATATCCATATAATGAAACGTATGGGCAAACAACAGCATCAGAGGTGAAACAGATTGTTTACATAGTTATAGGATGAGGTCATGATGAATATCCATCTCAGTGAACATGCCAACCAGCGCTGTGCGCAGCGCAATCTTTCACAAAATGAAATCCAATTCATCATTGCTTATGGGACATTAGAACGCCGGGCCGGGATCGAGTTCTACCAACTCCGGCAAAAAGACTTACCCCCGGACTTGCCGGCCAATGATCCGTGCCACCGGTTAGTGGGTTCAACCGTGCTGCTGAGCAAAGATTCGTCTCATGTTATCACTGCTTACCGTAACCAGCGGGCCTTCCGCCGTGACCGGCAAAAATCGAAATATGACTTTCGCTGCCTATAACGAGTGACAACCAGCCAACAGCAAGTGCATGTTAACAACAAATCGGGGTGGGTGAGGTTATTCAAGGAGATACCTGAACTTGGAGACCAAACTCCTGTTGAGCAGCCACGCCGGGAAACGCGCCAACCAACGGAATCTTTCCTACAGCGACATCGTGTTCATCCGTGAACACGGTTGCAAAGTGTCTAATGCCGGGGTCGTCTTCCGCCAATTACGTCGTGACCGGATTCCTGCGCAGATGCCGGGAAATCACCGCTGCTGGCAGTTGGTCGGCAGTACTGTCGTGCTTTGCCCAACCTGTGAGTCGTTTGTGATTACTGTGTACCGTGACGAAGCGGCATTCTGTAAAGACAGAAAAAAACACAAGTATAATTGGAAACGGCAGGCGTCTTGCTGCCCACATTGTGGGTCACATCATCAAGCGGCCTGACACCCAGCGCCAATCACTGACGGTTTTCGCCTCATCACTCGCTTAATTTCACTCACCCATCCCGGTTTGCGGTTAATTTACAGGCTCGCCGCAAATCACCACAACCGGACTGCCCTTACAGCGTGTCAGCACCAGAACCCGTGTATCATCTCCCTGCAATTTCAACTGAGGAATCAGCGCTTCCGGCGTCACTGCCGAGCCACGCTTCTTCACGGTCACCCGCCCGACTCGTCGCTCCCGCAGATATGCCCGCAGGCGCTTCACATGAAACGGCATCCAATCCAGTACCGGCCATGCCCGCGCCCAGACCGTCTCTACCGGTGCATCGGCTGTGATATAGGCAATGGTCTCGTCTAATAGTGCGCCCTCCAACGAGAGCGCCAGGTCGCCAACCAGCCCGGCACGCAGCACCGACGCATCCGGCTCCAGCAGCCAGCTTCGTGGTTCGCTGATGGGGACTCGCACCAAGGAACCCTCGCGCCGGAGTGAAAAAGCACCATCTGGTGTGAGCAGCGTCGCCCGCATCTCTCCCATGCCCATTTCCCCACCCAACCACAGGACAGCTTCCTTCAGGTCACCGGATACCGAAATAAATTCAACGCCGCCTGCATACGGCGCAAGCTGTGCCAGGTCAACGCCCGGAGAGAGTTTCACCACAATCCGGGTGGCTGGGTGGTCACGCCACCACTCGTTCACCAGCCCAAGTGGGGGTTGGTACTGCTCCACATGATGAATCCGCCTGCCCGCTGCATCGCGCCGTGCCGGATCATAAAATATCACATCCGAGTCCGGAAGCCCATCACGCACGTCTGCCACACGAAACACAGCCTCTAGACCCAGCGCCGCCATATTCATCCCGGCAATTCTCACCCGTACCGGATCGTAATCCAGCCCCAGCACATCCGCGCCAGCAGCCACCAGCGCGAGCGAATCCGCCCCAATCCCGCAGCAGGCATCTATCACCCGCAGCCCCGTTACACGGGTTGCCCGGTAACGGCGTACCAGGGGATCGCTGGCCTGCTCGAGTCCGTCGCGGGTAAACCACATTTTCCCCGCTTCTCCTCCAAACTTCGCCTCACCCTTCAGACGCAACCGGGCCATCTCAACTAACGCCCCCGCCCGTTGGGGCGACACGTCACGCCGCAGCATGTCCAACAGCCGTAATGTCTGAGAATCATCCAGTGCCTCGTCGCGCAGCCGCTCCAGCCACCGTGAGCCAGGCGGCGAGGCGAGAAAGTCCAGATCATCCAGGGTGATTGTCATTCGGAAAAGAGGTATTCATACGGGATACGGTACAAGTGGGTTATTCGAGTGTTTCGGCAGTCGCCGGGTCTACCGGCACAAACACCGCCGGGTAGGATTCCAGAATGTCATCAGTCGGGTTAAGCATAAAGGGGTGCGGCCAACTCTTGGCAACCGACCAGTTAAACTTCGCCACCTTATTGACATCCTGAATCCGGCCCGTCACGACAGCGGGCTGCATGAACTGAATCGCTTTTGCGAGACTGCTAAACGCCAGCATCACAGTTTCATCGTCGCCGGCTACAGCCGCAGCCTGCCACACGAGCGCATTATTGTTTTCGACAGAAACCTTCTGGGAAATAAGCAGGTGGACAAAACGTTCCTGGCGCTTTTCAGCGGGCATAACAGCAGGTGACGCCTCAGGCATAATCCGGTCAGCAGCTTTCCATCCGGGCTTCTCTCCCCGTACCAGGACCCCGACAGGTCGTGGCTGGTCTAATGCCGCTTCAACGAAAATATGAATAAATCCAGCGTCCTCCAAGAGCTTAACCAGCTTGGGGGTCGCCTCCCCTCTTGGATTGACGACAATCAGGCGTCCACCGGGTCGCAACGCAGTCCGAGTCGCCCGCAGAAACGCCTGACTGAGTCCCATATCATAAGCCGTCAACACATCCACGCTATCCGGCGCTAATGACCAGTCATCCACCCGGCGGGGAACCGGGATAATCTCCAGGTCAGGGCGCGTTTCCCCCAGCACCAGACCGGCACGACTTTGAACGTCGGCCAGCCGTAGTCGCGCGGTTTCCTGCGGCAAGTGCTTACCCAGTGCCTCAATAAAACTGCGGGTCAAGCTGCTGGGATACGTCGGGTCAGACATGGGCTACTTCCGGGTCCCTTTGCGGGCAGCATCTATGAGCACCAGAAGCTCATCCCATTCCTCACGAAACAAATGAACCGTCACAGCACCCAGTTCCAGATGGTATACCGTTTCGCCGTCCGGCTCATCCGATGTCCAGGCAACATAGTTCTCTGTTACGGCTAAGTTCTTGGTTTCAATTTCGTCAGACATCAGCGGTCACTCGTCTCATTTCTCATATAAGTGGAGATAATACCATCGGGAAAATTCTTCTTATGAATGCACAACAATTGCTACGATCTTCCCGTAAATCCGGATAAGTAAGAGTATAGCGCAGGAAATCGCGCATCGCTATTGGCAGCCTTATTGTGACATCTGTCACAATCAGATTGCGCCGAATGTCACTATAGCTACTTCTCATCAGCCATTAAACTACTCATGTATTCGGATATGCGGATAGGTGGACAAACGATGACCATCCCTAGTATGGACGAACTGAACCTGATGCATGATCGCATCTGCCGTTCGGTCAATGACCCTAAGCGCCTACAGATCATGTACGCACTGGATGAGCAGCCCCGCAATGTCACCGCCTTAGCACAGGCACTTGACATGCCTCAGTCAACGGCCTCACGTCACCTGACGATGCTGCGCCAACGCGGGTTGGTGGTCGCTGAACGCGATGGCTCATCCGTCATCTATGGATTAGCTGACCACCGCATTATTGAAGTGATGAATATGATGCGGAATGTCCTGCGTGAGCTTGTGGAAAAGCAAAGCAACGCGATGGACTAACCCTGCGTTCCTCTGGCTGTTTCGCCCGCTATTCGCAGCCCGCAAAGCACTTATCTATCGGAGAGAACAATTTTGTTTAACCAATCCATCACTATCTATTCAAAAAGGCTGGATCGGCAATGAAAGACTTCAAGTACATCTGGATTGTGGGAATAGTCGTTACGGTTCTAATCGTGACTATTCCCGTTTTCTTATTTATAGCGAACCCGCTGCAAGCTGGTAATGACCCCTGGGCCAACATGCCAGAACACCCCGTCCATACCGACCACTCGCACCTGATTACCGGTGAATACACCACCGGCCAGGAAGTAACCGCGAGATGCCTGGAATGCCACGAAGATGCGGCACATCAGGTTTCACAGACGGCACATTGGACATGGTTGAGTGATCCGGTTCAGATTGACCGCTTTGACGAACCGATTCAAACCGGCAAAGCCAACCTGATTAACAACTTCTGTATCGGCATCCAGTCGAACTGGCCGGGCTGCACGCGCTGCCATGCCGGTTATGGTTGGTCGGATGAGACTTTTGATTTCACCAATGAAGCCAACGTGGACTGCCTGGTATGCCATGACCAGAGCGGCACATATGTCAAAAGCACTGCCGGAAATCCCGCAGACGGGGTTGATCTGGTTTCAGTAGCACAGAGCGTCGGTCTCCCCACGCGGGAAAACTGCGGCGGTTGCCATTTTAATGGCGGTGGCGGGAACGCGGTTAAGCACGGCGACATGGATGAAAGCCTGTATTACCCTGATGAAAACATTGACATCCACATGGGCGGCTATAATTTCCAGTGTATAGACTGTCACCGGACAACCGATCACGCCATTACCGGACGCTCAATGTCGGTGAGTATCGAAAACAGCAACCAGGTCGCCTGTACCGATTGTCATAGTACCGACCTGCACGAAGATGATCGCATCACCGCCCACCTGGATACTGTGGCCTGCCAGACCTGCCATATTCCCAATGGCGCAGTGCGGGAAGCAACCAAGATGGAATGGGACTGGTCAACTGCCGGGCGTGATGACATTGAAGAGGACCCCCATGTATACCTGAAAATCAAGGGGAGTTTCATCTACGAAAGCAACTTTGTGCCAACTTACGACTGGTTCAACGGAAACGTAGAACGCTACCTGTATGGAGACCTGATTGACCCGAATGGAGTTACTGTCCTGAATGCGCCATTAGGCGGCATCAACGACCCCAACTCATTAATCTGGCCCTTCAAAATTCACCGGGCGCAGCAGCCTTATGACACGGTTTACGACTATCTCCTGCAACCCAAGACGGTAGGCGAAGGTGGCTTCTGGACTGAATTTGACTGGGACCAGGCGCTGCGGCTGGGTTCGGAAGTCGTCAATATGGATTACAGCGGCCAATATGGCTTTGCCACAACCGATATGTATTGGAACCTCTCGCACATGGTTGCGCCCAAAGAACGCGCACTACAATGCACCGATTGTCACGGCGAAAGTGGCCGGATGGATTGGCGGGCACTGGGCTACTATGGCGACCCAATGACCTGGGGTGGACGCACTACCCCTTCCGTCGAAACTGCTGCCGCTAACGGCCAGGCCAACGATTGAGAGCATCCGTAACATGAATACACGAATTACCAGATTGTTTTTCCTGATCGGTATCACCGCACTGGCCGGGGCATTGGTTACAGCTGTGTTCGCCCAGACTCAGCCAGAGCCAGCTGTGCGAATCGAAACCGCATCACCGCTGCACCCGACGTTCGCCCTGCTTGATACCGACGGAATCAACGTGCTGGTCTCCGGGCAGGCCATTTCTACCATGCAAACCTGTGGCAATTGCCATGATACGACCTTCATCGCTGAGCACAGTTTCCATGTGGATGCTGGCCTTACCCAGATGAGCGCCCCCGGCTCCGTGCCGGGCGGGCGGGCCTGGGATACCAGCGCCGGTTACTTTGGCAAATGGGATCCGATCACTTACCGTTACCTCTCACCAGAGGGAGACACCCTGATTGATCTGACAACCGCCGAGTGGATTCAAGCGTTCGGTTGGCGTCATGTGGGCGGTGGCCCTGAAGAGTACAGTCGGGAAGGAACGCTTCTCAGCGATCTTCCGGCCAGCGTAGACGACGTAGAAACCAGCATCATTGACCCGGAAACCGGCCTGCCTATCGTCTGGAAGTGGGACGAGTCGGGCGTTGTGGAGATGAACTGCTTCTTGTGCCACACACCCAATCCCAATAATGAGGCGCGTGTCGCCGCGTTGGAAGCGGGCGCGTTCGGCTGGGCGAATACAGCGACCTTGCTGGGCACGGGTATTGTCGAACAAGTTGGCGATGCCTGGCAGTACAACGCCGCCGCTTTCGATGATGCTGGCAACCTGCTCGACAGCTACATCAATGTGCAAGACCCGCGTACCGAAAACTGTGGCGCGTGTCATGGACTGACCCACACCGATAACGTGACTCCGCTGATATTTGACCCGCAAGACAACCAGCTCTGGTCAACACTGACTACCGGGCAGGTTATGTCACCACAGCGACTCGCCAATTCAGGGCTGAACTTGCAGGATAAAGATGATTTGTCCCGCACCTGGGATGTTCATACTGAACGGGCGCTGCGCTGTACCAACTGCCATTATGCCCTGAACAACCCGGTATACTATCGCCCGGACGAAACCGACACACCTGAACACCTTACATTCGACCCCCGGCGGCTGGATTTTGGGGAATATCTCTTCCGCCCCATCCATGAATTCGCCAAAGGGCAAAGCACACAGAGCAGCCTCGCCCCGGAATACGACAACACATTGCGACGCTGTGAATCGTGTCACTCTATCGAAACCACGCACGATTGGCTGCCTTATAAAGAACGCCACACCACCGCCCTCGCGTGCGAAACCTGCCATATTCCACAACTCTACGCCCCCGCGCTGCAAAGCGTGGACTGGACAGTGCTGCAAAGTGATGGTTCACCGCGCCGGGAATTCCGGGGAACTGACCCGGAACAACCGGACTTGATTACCGGCTACCAACCCGTGTTACTGCCGCGCCCAACCAGCAACAATGAAACGGCCTTAGCGCCCTTCAACCTGGTCAGCGCATGGTACTGGGTATCCGGTGACCCGGCTCGTCCCGTGCCGCTGCGCACCCTGCAATCCGCGTGGTTCTCCGGCGACACCTACGCTTCCGAGATTATGGTGGCGTTCGATGCCAACCAGGATGGGGCACTGGATAGCGCCGAACTCCTGATTGACACACCAGAAAAAGAGGCTGTCATCAAAGCGCGACTCGCGGCGTTGGGACTTGAAAATCCACGCATCGTGGGCGAAACACAACCGTACAGCATCAACCATGACGTGACCTATGGCGAATGGGCGACCAGAGATTGCGACACCTGTCACAGTGCCGACTCACGGGTAGCACAGCCGCTGGTCCTGACATCGAACTTACCCGGTGGCATTTCTCCAACGCTGATCGGGAACTTCCCTGGCGAGACACTGATGCTTGAAGATGGCAGTGTCGTCTTCCAGCCCGATCATCAGGAAATCAGCCTGTACGTCCTGGGTTATGACGCCGTTGACCTGATTGACACACTGGGTGCGCTCATGTTCCTGGGTGTGCTGGCTGGCGTCGTCTTACACGGCGGACTGCGCTATTTCGCGGCCCGGCGGCGTGCGCCCCGTGAGGTTGAACTTAAGCGCGTCTATATGTACACAATCTACGAGCGCCAGTGGCACTGGCTGCAAACTATCGTCATCTTCATCCTGCTGTTCACCGGGCTGGTCATCCACAAACCCGATCAGTTCGGCCTGTTCAGCTTCCCGTTCGTGGTTGAAGTGCATAACCTGATGGCAGTCATCCTGCTGGTGAATGCGGCGCTGGCAGCCTTCTATCACCTTGCAAGTGGTGAAATCCGCCAGTTCCTGCCGGAACCGCACGGATTTTTCGACCAGGCATTCAAACAGGCTATCTACTACCTGCGCGGCATCTTCCGGGGTGAAGAACACCCGTATGAGAAATCCCGCCAGCGCAAGATGAACCCTCTACAACAGATCACCTATCTGGCAATTCTCAATATTCTGCTACCGCTGCAGATCATCACGGGGGCATTGATGTGGGGCGCACAGCGTTGGCCGGAAATCTCGGCTAGCCTGGGCGGGCTGCCGTTCCTCGCGCCAGTGCATTCATTGGTCGCCTGGACATTCGCCGCCTTCATCGTGCTGCATGTCTACCTGACCACCACCGCCGGGCATACCCCTGTCGCGGGCATCCAATCCATGATTATGGGCTGGGATGATCTGGAAGTACATCCACACACGCCGCAGCCCGAAACAGAATAAGCGGTCAATCAAAGAGGGGAGCAGTCCGCTGCTCCCCTGTCGGACCTGAACATATGGCGGCCCGCTAAGGCCGTTGAATGAACGCAATACCATGCTTTAGGAAGAGTAAAAAGGGAGATTGTATTGTATGGCGACTTATAATCCGGCCCAATCTCAGGCGGCAGAGGGCCCTAAGACAGCGTTATCTCGGCGGGCAACCCGCCCCTATGTGAACCCATACATGGGCGCTATCCTGCTGGGCATCGTGTTGTTTCTATCCTTCTTTATCACCGGCAACGGCCTGGGCGCATCCGGCGGTATGAACCGTATTATTGTCTACTTCGAAGACTTAGTCGCGCCGACTCACATTGACCGTACCCCCTATCTGCTGGAGATGGCCGGAGGCGACAAGAACGCCCTGGATAGCTGGGTCGTATTTGTCGGAATCGGCGTGGTTGTCGGCGGCGCAATTTCCGGATGGGCGAATGGTCGGCTGAAATTCGTCACGGATCGTGGCCCGAATATCCCCGTCAGGCTTCGCTGGGTGATGGCCTTTGTTGGCGGCGCGCTGATGGGATACGGCGCACGTATGGCGCGGGGTTGTACATCCGGCCAGGCGCTTTCTGGCGGCGCAACCCTTTCGGTAGGTAGCTGGGTATTTATGATCGCGGTATTCGCCAGTGCCTATGCCCTGGCATACTTCGTGCGCAAGTTGTGGAACTAAGGAGAATAAACGATGCCAACCTTCCCGTTACCTCTCATACAGTTGTTCGGCCAGGGCGGTGCGTACCTGATCTACCTGGCTATCGGTATCGCCTTTGGTGCCGTCCTGGAAGTCTCCGGTTTCGCGAACTCGCCCAAGCTGGCGGCCCAGTTCTACTTCAAAGACATGACCGTGATTAAAGTCATGTTCGGCGCGATTGTCGTCGCTATGCTGCTCATCCTGCTGGCTTCCGGCATAGGACTGCTGGACTACAACCTGGTCTGGGTCAATCCGACCTATATGTGGCCCGGCATCGTCGGCGGCTTGATAATGGGCATTGGCTTCATCCTGGGCGGGTTTTGCCCCGGCACCTCATTGGTGGCTGCTGCGACGCTGAAGATTGACGGCATGTTCTTCGTGCTGGGCGCGTTTTTCGGTATTTTCATGTTCGGGGAAACGGTCAGTCTGTTTGATGACTTCTGGTACTCCTCGTACATGGGGCGCTTTACCCTGCAGGACTTGTTCCAGGTTGACCCGGGCGTTGTCGCGCTGGTTGTCGTCCTTATGGCGCTGTTCGTTTTCTGGGGCAGCGAGCAGTTAGAGCGCATCTTCGGTAAAAAAGACTTGAAGATCGAACCACGCTGGCGCTACGGTGCTGCGGGCATCATTGTCCTGCTCGGTATTACCCTGGTCGTGATGGGTCAACCCACTACCGAAGATAAATGGGCACGGATGCAAACCGAACGCGAAACACAGTTAGCGAATCGCGCTGTCCAGATTGACCCCGGCGAACTGTTCGATTTGATGCGGAATGACCGCCTTAAGGTCGTCATGCTGGATGTGCGCAGCGAAGCCGACTTCAACCGCTTCCACATCCTGGACGCACGTCATATCCTGCCAGCAGACGTTCCGGCTGCCCTGACCGACTTCCACATGGAGCAGGAAAATACGGTGTTCGTTGTAATGAGCAATGACGAAGCCGCAGCAACAGAAGTCTGGAAGCTGCTGGTCGCCGAAAGTATCCCCAACTCGTATATCCTGGGCGGCGGTGTGAATGCCTGGCTGGATAAGTTCAGCAGTGATGACTTCAAGACACAGTACGCCCTGGCCGCGAACATACAACCTGTTGACGACCAGCTCCGCTATAGCTTCCCCGAGTCGCTGGGGGCGCGTTACCCGGTAGCAGCGCCGGACCCCGGCCTATTCCATGAACTCGAATATGAGTCGAAAGTCGTGTTGGAAATCAAGCGCGGCCCAACCGGCGGCGGTTGCGGTTAAGACCACCCACCTCCAAGTAACTGCCTGGACGCTTCGTCCGGGCAGTTTTTTCTTACCTGTACCACCTGCCTGTAACCAGATGAAAAATCTGCTGGACAAGGGCATATTTTGTCATTAATTGAGCGAAAATAACCACTGTTCAGGCCCACCGCCGTGTATTGACTTACCTGGTTGGCTATGTTAAACTTTTTCCACTCAAATTTCTTTAATGATTCAAAGGGACAAGGCTATCAGCGCCTCAAATTACCGCATTAACGATCAAATTCGCGCCCGTGATGTCCGATTGATTACCGATACGAACGAAAACGTGGGTGTTGTTTCATTTCGCCGTGCATTGCAGATGGCGGAAGACCTCGGTTTGGATTTGGTGGAAGTCTCGCCCAATTCTGACCCACCTGTATGCCGCATTATGGATTTCGGTAAGTTTCAGTATGAACGCCAGCGGCGCGACCGTGAGGCGCGGAAACAGCAGAAAACAGTTGAGGTTAAAGAAATTCAACTGCGTCCGAAGACTGACCAGCATCACCTGGGGTTTAAGGTGAAAAATGCCCGCCGCTGGATTTCCGAGGGCATGAAGGTGCGGGTGCGGGCGCGTTTCCGGGGACGGGAGCGGGACTACCCCGATATTGCCCGTGACCGGATGATGGAGATCGCAGCGGAGTTGCAAGACATCGCCGTGATTGAGCAGCATCCCAGTATGGAAGGCAGTTCAATGTTGATGATCCTGTCACCAAACCCGGATAAGAAAAAATAACACTGGAGCAGAATTGTGGGTAAGAAATACAAACTCAAGACGCATAAAGCAACCTCGAAACGCTTTCGGGTCACTGGCACTGGCAAGGTTGTTCGGACGAAAGGCGGCAAGAGTCACTTCCGCCGCCGCACGCCCAAGCGGACTAAACGCCAGCTGCATAAGCTGATCGGTATCGCCAGCAGCAAACAGGCTAAGAAAATCAAGCAGTTGGCACCGTATCTGAGCAAGCATCGCCAGAACCCGCCCGGGTAATCCTTGTATCTCGTGATTAAAATGCACGACCCAGGGCGCTTGCTCTGGGTGTTTGTTGTCTAGGAGCATTCTCATGGCTAGAACAAAGACCGGTTTTGTACGCCGGCGTCATCACAAGAAGATTCTCAAGTTAGTTAAAGGCCAGTGGGGAACGCGTGGTCGTCTCTTCCGCCGTTCCAACGAGGCCATGCTCAAGAGCCTGTGGTATTCCTACCGGGATCGCCGCGCTCGTAAGCGTGACATGCGCCGTCTGTGGATCACCCGCATCAACGCGGCAGCCCGCCTGAATGAGATCAGCTACAGCCGTTTCATTTACGGTTTGAAGAAGGCACAGGTGGAAGTTGACCGCAAAATGCTGGCGGACATCGCTGTGCGTGACCCGGAAACCTTCACCAAGCTGGCGGCACTTAGCCTGCAAAACCAGTAATCGCCCTATCCAGCGATTAAACAACAGGATATTGGCACAGCAAAGGGTTTAGGCCCTTTGTTTGCGTTACGACATAGGCAGAGTATTGGCCGTCTCTGCTTTTTTGATTCCTGCTTGCCTGAACACGCCATCCAGTGTACAATATATTTACATTTTACTGAACGTAATGAATATATCGAAAGAAATCCCCATGCGCTACATTGAAACCATTCCTCAGATAAGCACTCTGCTCCAGAACGCGAACCATGTTGATGTCAAAACGGTGGAAAGCACCGCCAGTCTGCGCGAATTCCTGGCGGCAATGATGTCATACCAACCCGGATGGGTGACATTCTTGTACGGCGTGCGCGCGGTATTCGTGCGCTTCCTGGGCATGAAGCAGCCGGGAATACCCCGCCCTCGGCGGCTGTCCCCTGACCAGATTTCCCTAACTCCTGGCGATCCGGCTTACTTCTTCAAGGTAAAAATCGCCCAGGAAGATGCTTTTTTTGTTTCCGAAATAAAAGATAAACATCTGGATGCGATGCTTGGGGTCGTTATCGAACCGCTGCATAACAGCCATAAGCGATTCCACGTATTGACCATCGTGCATTACAACAACTGGGCCGGGCCAATCTACTTTAATGTGATTCGCCCTTTTCATCATGTAGTCGTCAGAGGCATGGCACGCGCCGGGGCGCGGGGTGTCTAATCCCCTACCCACCGATTGGTACACGATTCAACTGCGGGATTTGAACCAGGATACTGCGCTCCTGTATCATCGTGGCATCGCACTGCGGTTCACTGAGGAGTGCCACTGTGACCAGAGTTTCCGATCAAAATTACCTGCTCACCGAGCAGTATCATAATGCCGCAAATCTTACCGATCGTATCCGGCTGCACGAACAGTTCAGTACCAGCGCTTACGATTGGATGGCCTGGGTTTTTGACCAGTACCAACTGCCCGCCAACGCTCGTATTCTGGAAGTGGGTTGTGGCCCGGCAGATTGCTGGCATAAAAACCGCCAGCGCATCCCGGCGGGTTGGGACATCACCTTATCGGATTTTTCACCAGGTATGCTGGAAGCCGCTCGCACTCACCTGGGCGACCAGGTAGGACGCTTCGCCTTCCGTGTGATAGATGCCCAGGCCATCCCCTATGATGATGTTTTCTTTGACGTGGTCATCGCCAACCACATGCTCTACCACATCCCGGATCGCGCGGCGGCATTGGCGGAAATCCAGCGGGTGCTCAAACCCGGCGGACAGTTCTTCGCCACCACCATCGGCCCGACCCATCTCCAGGAATTGTATGAACTGGCGCGCTGGTTCGACCCGAATATCACCTTTGGCGGCGTCCAGAACCCCTTCGACCTGGATAACGGTCTGGCGCAGCTTGCACGATGGTTCGAAGATGTGCAGATTGAACGTTTCCCGGATAACCTGCTTGTCACAGAAGTCGCGCCATTGGTGGCCTTTATTCTCTCGACAACCGGCAATGCCCGCGAAATCTTACAGGGTGAGCGGCTGACCGCGTTCATCGCCTGTGTGGAAGCGGAGTTCGCCCAGCAAAACGGGACATTCTTCATCACCAAAGACAGCGGCATGTTCAAGGCGCGGCGGGCTTAATCCCCCACCGCCCCAACGGCAAACAGCCTCACTCTCCCCCCCGTGTATGCCGCCCGAAAAACTCCCAGGCGGCCTCTCTTAGCGTGCCGGGTTCGCCATTTTCCAGCAGCACCACCGGGCGCACCGGCCAGCTATGGTCGGCGTCAATCAGCGCATACAGGGTCACTTCGACACCGTTCTGACAGGTTGTGAAGGAATCGCGGATCACATTTACCGGACTATCTTCAGCGGCAACAATATCAGTTTGTGATGGCCGCTCGCAACCGTTGAGATCGGGTAAAAAGCTCATCATCTGTGACGCGGAAAATGCCCCATCGAGCACGCCCTCTTCAATAACAGCATATCCCTGCCAGGGGAATGCAGAGTCCCGTGTCCCCCAGATAATCAGATAGGGCACAGGCGCGGGGTTGAGGTCAACGCATTCCTGCGCCGTCTGAAAACGCGGAGTCGCCGCCCATACCGCCACCGCCGCCACACGATCTGCCATCTGGCAGCCGAGTTTATAGGCCATCCGCCCGCCGTTAGAATACCCGGTCACATAAACCCGGTTCAGGTCAATCGCATAATTTGCCGCCATCTCGTCTATCAGCGCATTGACAAACCCCACATCATCCGGGATGTTGTTTTCCGGGTCAGGTTCGGCGCTGCTGTTCCAGCGCCCGCCAATACCGTTGGGATAAACAAGGATATGCCCGGCTGCGGCTGCGGATTCATTAAACTCCGATACCAGCATCATCGAAACCCCATCCATCGTCGCACCATGCAGCACAATCACCAGCGGCGCGGGCTGGGCGGCATCGTAGCCCGGCGGCAGCACCGTCAGGTAGGAGCGTTCCAGGCCGTCATGAACCAGCGTCCCGGCGCTCATGTTATCCTGGGCAGCAACCGGCAAGGTCGCCCCAAGCAGTAACGCTATCAGAAATATGACAAAGTGTTTCACAGTGTTGACTTTCTTCTGTCTATTCGTATCTAAATTATGAACTATAATCGGCAAATTGGCATTTAAGCGCATCCGATCAAACCTACGACATCACTATGCAAACAAAACGAATCATCGTCAAACTCGGCACGAGTGTGCTCACCGGCGGCACGAAGCAGCTGAACCGCCAGCGGATGCTGGAAGTCGTCCAGCAGGTGGCGGCGCTGCATCAGGATGGTCACGAAATGATTGTCGTCAGTTCCGGGGCGGTAGCCGCCGGACGCGAACGGCTGAACTTCCCTGATCTGGGGCGCTCGGTCCCTGCCAAGCAAATGCTGAGCGCCATCGGCCAGGGGCGGCTGATGAGCATTTATAGTGACCTCTTCGATATATTCGGTATCCCGGTGGGACAGATTTTACTCACGCGGGACGATCTGGATGATCGGGCGCGTTACCTCAATGCTCGCGATACTTTAGTCACACTCATTGAGCAGCGCGTCGTACCGGTCATCAACGAAAACGACACCACCGCCACCCACGAAATCCGTGTTGGCGATAATGATAACCTGTCTGCATTGGTGGCGAATCTGCTGGAAGCCGACCTCTTGGTGATGCTCACCGACCAGCCCGGCCTGTTCACCGCCGACCCGCGCCGCTATGCGGATGCCCGCCTGATCTCTCAGGTCGAACGGATTGATGAGACCACCTGGGCACTGGCTGGGGGCGCAGGAACGAGTGCCGGCACCGGGGGCATGGTGACGAAAATCCAGGCCGCACAGCTCGCCAGCCGCAGTGGCGTCACGACAGTCATCGCTGGGGGGAAAGAGCCGGCTGTGCTGGCGCGGATATTACGTGGTGAAGCGGTTGGGACACACTTTGAGCCGCTGAACAGCCACCTGGAAGGGCGCAAACGCTGGTTGCTGGCCGACTCCCCTGCCGGGTCACTGCATGTAGATAGCGGCGCAGCGCAAAAACTCATCAAAGGTGGCGCGAGCCTGCTCCCGGTGGGAATCGTCACCGTGGAAGGCGACTTCAACCGAGGCGCGACTGTCGCCGTTATCGCACCGGATGGCCGCAAGATCGCGCATGGCTTGACCAGCTACACCAGCGTCGAAGCCCGCCAGCTCTGCGGCGTCAAGTCCAGCCGGATTGTCGAAATCCTGACTTACAGCTACGGCGACGCGCTCATCCACCGCAATAATCTGGTTGTCCTGGCGTAGCCCATTGGCGACTATGGCTTGGAATCCACTTCACCCAGGAAGGCCGTCATGAGGTGCTGGAATTCAGCCGGATGATCCATGTTCGATAAATGTGCCGCGTCCTTTATCATGGCCTTGCGGGCAGATGGGATATGGTCAACCATATAGTCGGCAGCCGCCAATATATAAGGCACATCATGTTCACCCGCCACAACCAGAACCGGGATATTGAGTTCGATTAACCGCTCTGCGGCGGGAGTCTCTGCATCAGGTAAGCGCTTGCCAATCTCTTTCGCCTCATGTACAAGGGCGAGGCGAATCATCTCAAGTGCCAGCTTCCGCGCTTCGGGGTTTACCTGGTCAGGTGTGCGATTCATGCCATCGAACCAGATTTCGACACCCAGCTCCGCCAGCAGATCCCAGTCTCTGGCTTCGTAAGCCTTCTCAGCCTCCGCGAACTTAGGCGGAGTCGGCACATCCAATTCCAGCCCACTGGGGCCAGACCCCACCATAATCAGGGCTTTTGCTCTTGCTGGATGAGCCAGGGTGAAATCCATCGCCAGACCGCCGCCCATTGAACAGCCCATCAGGATAAGCGGCTGGCGGAGATCAAGATGATCGAGCAATGCGATCAAATCCTCCATGTGGCTGAACTCACCTTCGACAAGTTCGCTTTTCCCGTAACCGCGCAGATCGTAACGCAGTACCCGGTAACTCTCTGCAAAATGTGCGAACTCATTGTTCCATTGACGCCGGTCAGCCACACCGGCATGGATCATCACCAGGGGCTGCCCATCCCCTGCCATTTCATAGTAAATTTCAGCACCATTGATTGCCGCAAAACCGGATTGTACATTCATATCTTTCATCTCCTTTCCCCTAGCTCAGTACCATCTCAAATTCAATCTCATCGCGCAGCGGGATTTCATCAAATCCAATCAGAGGAATTTCCGGCTTGAGTTTGCGTGATTCTGCCAGCGCATTCACATGGACAGCCGCTATCGTGAAGCCGCGCCGCTGATACCAGCGAAAGGCGTGTATATTGTCATTGGTGGTAATCAGCCACAACCTGCGGCAGTTGGACTCTTCGGCCTGCCGTTTGACCGCATCCACCAGCGCCGCGCCCATGCCAATTCCCTCGACCAGGCTGTGCAGCAGCAGCACCTCGCACTGCTTCGCTTCTATGCGATAGAGGATAAGACCTTCGGGCTGACCTGCAACCAGCCCGACAAAGCCGGGGTAATCTAGAGCATAATACACCTTGCCGCGTGAGGCGATACGCAGCGATCCCCAGGCTGCATTCAGGATACGCTCGGCCCATGCGTGGTGGTCAATCGTGAAAGGTTCGATACTGAATAACGGCACGGTATCATGACTCGTCATGGGAGGCTGGCGAAAAGGTCAATCACGTTATGATCGGGATCCTCAACCTGGGCGTAACGCTGCCCCCAGAAGGCATCAAATGGCGCTTTATGGGCACGGTACCCCATGCCCGTCAGTTTGTTGAAGAGAGCATCCACCTCAGCCGGACTTCCGCACAGAAACGCCAGACCGATACGATGCCCACCTTCGGATGGACGCCAATCCGGATCAAAACTTCGGATAACCTCGTGGGTATCCCAGGCAATCCGCAGCCCATTGGGCAGAACATGCTCAACATGCCCTTCTTTGTCCATTTCGGCGGGGATGTCCCACCCTAACTGGCGGTAGAATGCTAATGCGGCAGGCATATCACGGACGATGACACCGACTAAATCAAGTTTGGCATTCACAGTTAGCCTCCTGTCATGTGGTGGCTTGAAAAGAACATAAATTCTATTATATAGCAATTGCCATATAAAACAAGAAGTTGGTCTCCGGCCTTCCCACAGAACAAAAAGAGACTTTTTCGTTTCCTGGCATATTTTCAGTTAGTATAGCGTGAAATACACCAACTTATTTCAGGCAATGTGTACCACAGAGAAAAACATGGAAAACCAGACACTTCTGTATCCCCGGCTGCCCTATGACTTCGACAGGAGTCTGAGCATCCTGCAACGGTTATCCACACAGGTTGTTGATTATTATGATGGGCAACGCTTCCGGCGTGTCCTGGATAATGATAGTCAACCGGCGCTCATTGAAGTCGCTCCGGCGGAATCGGGGACACTAAAGGCCAGGGTCATCTTCCCTCCAAATGCCGCCTTTTCCAATGCGGTACTGCGCCAACTCGGTTTTATCCTTGGCCTGGATTTCGACCTGTTGCCCTTCTATGCCCTGCTGGACGAACACCAAGAAACCCGGCAGTTGAAAACCGATTTATTTGGCCTCAAACCACCCCGGTCAGCCAGCATTTTTGAAACGCTCGTGGTCGCGATTACCGAGCAGCAGGTGTCCTTATCGGCAGCGTTGGCGATCCGTAAGCGGATCAACAGTCGCTTTGGCACAACGATTAGCGTAGATGGTGATGACTATCACGGGTTTCCTGAGTCCGGAAAACTGGCCGCAGCGGATGCGGCTGCAATCAACCAGACCGGGTTAGTCAGAAGCCGCTCAGAAACACTGGTGCGCGTCGCCCGATTAGTAGAGAGCGGAGAACTCGATCTTACTCGCTTCCCACAGATGGAATCGGATGAAATCATTGCGCAACTCACCCGGATTAAGGGCATCGGCCCCTGGACAGCAAAATACGTTCTGGGGCGCGGCATGGGACGCTACGAGCACTATGTATCGGGGGATGTGGCGGTACGTGCCGGGGTGCGCAAGTACTACGGGAAAGACCGAATCACGAACGATAAAGACGTTGACACGGTTTTATCGCAGTTCAACGAATACAAGGGATACGCCGCGTTTTACTTCTCGTTCGCCTATGCCTATGACCGGCATCCACTGCGTTGATTTAACGCAGATTACCCGACTCGCGCAGTGTCCTAAGGGTCAGTTCAGCCCACTTCCGCACACTGGCATAATAGTCATCAATTCCCGCCCGGACAACATCGGCGGCCACCATCTCCCACTCAACCGGCTGTGCATACCCGCCATAGGAGTCAGGTGTTCCCTTGATTTTGTACTTCCGCCTGCCGGAGTCAGTCGCTTTGCTCATGCGCTTACGCATCGCCTGAGGCGAGACGCCCTCCTCAACAAATACGACCAGCAGCTTTTTCGCACCTTCCAGGCCCTCCGGTGAATACAGGCCGGGATGTTGCAGATGGTAGCAAAGCACCATCAGATGATGGACATCATATAGCTGGTGTTCCAACTCCCAGAAGCCCATCATGTGAAAGTGATCCGTGCAGGTTTGCCCGTCAGCCCAGGCAGTGCCACACTCAGCGCAGTGTGATTGTGTACCCATAGAATGCCCTCACGAGAATTCTAACTAAACCGGTTTCATTGTAGCTGGATTGGATTCATGGGTACACTCAGGACATTCGTTTTAGCTGGAAACAGGTTCATGCAAACCGATTGGCGACTCAGAGAATTCGTATCAACAGGAAAGGACTGGCAATCGTTTACACGGCATCTTGCCAGCGTGAAAATGCTCAACCACGCAACCCACAACGGCGAACCTAAACCGGACTGTTTTTACCTGGGAATCGCTGTTGCGGAGGCGGTTATCGGGCATATTTCTTTCAGGAAACAACCGCTCATTATCCCGGCAAGCCACCTCTGCGGCAGCGAAGAACACCTTCTGACCCGGCATGACGGGGCTACCCTGTATGAGGCATTTGTGCAGACCTTTGCTGTAGAAGAAGCACATCGGCGCAGCGGGTACGGGCGCGTCTTACAGGAAGCAGCGCTGCAAAAAGCGGGAGAATTGGGATGCTACCAGATGCGTTCGTGGTCGTCTGCCGATAAAGACGCGAACTACGCCCTCAAAATCAGCCTGGGATTCGCTGTCTCGCCCGCCCTGTATCCGATGCCTGGCGGCGCACCGATCAGCGGCGTCTATTTCGTCAAACGGATTGAGTAGGACGATTATCCGGGCGGGTGCGCCCTGCTGATGACACTCTGTACCAGGATTCCAACGAGTGTCGTACAAACCGCCTTGTTGTTATACAAGAACCTGCTTCCCGGTGTGTGTGTCATATAACCATAACACAGGCCATATACCAACGGAGAAAGCACATTCAACGTTTGTTCATTCATGGATGGCACACTTCCAGTACCGGATGCCGGAGTCCGCACCGAAACAAAACCCCAGGTTATCAGGATGTCCTGCCCGGCATCCGACAGCACAAATTCCACAAACTGCTCAGCCAGTTCAGGGTGACGGCTATCGTTTATAACCGCAATCGGATAGGTCGCAATCGTGTTAAAGGCATCCGGTATCGGGAGAGCGATCACATTGCTGGAAATATCCGGCGTGACATCCGATAGATACACTACCCCGGCATCGGCCTCACCGAGCGCTATTTTAGCGGATACCTGGCGGACGTTAGGTTCTTCAGATACAAGGTTGCCCAATACGGCGTCGCGGTATGCTTCCCCATACGCCGGATCCGCCGCCATCTGTTCCAGCATCGTATCCGTATACACACGCACCGGCACATCAGGCGCGGCCAGAATCAGGTTCACACCCGGATTCGCCAGATCATGCAGTGACTGGATATGGGCGGGATTGCTGGCCGGGACGATCAGAACCAGACGGTTTTGCGCGAATATGCGCGGTGTCCCTGCAATGCGCCCGCCATCTACCACGACCTTCATCTGGGTATTGTTCGCACTGGCGAACACATCCGCCGGAGCGCCCTGCACAAGTTGAGTCGCCAGTGTGGATGATCCACCGAAGTTAAAAAGCACGTCCACATTGGGGTTCTCCTGTTCAAAGGCGGCGGCAATATCCTCATAGGCGTCGGTCAATGAGGCAGCCGCAAACACCACGAGTTCCTGTTTTTCTTGCGCCCGAACGATGATAAAACCGGAGAACAGGAGAACCCACAAGCCAACCAGTACAGTTCGTTTCATGTTATGTCCTCAATATCCTTTGGAACCAATTCACAGCGCGCAATCCAGCGCAGCACCGCCTCAAGCTGAGCAAGCACTAATTCATGGGCGAGATACCCCATCCCAGGAGGTTGGTGTTCCAGAAGGTCACGCAGCCGATCACGCTCCGTCTCGCAAGTGGCTCGCTGCCGCAGCACAATCGGAATTGTCGGAATATTCAATTGGCGGGCGATATAAAGACGGCTCAAGAATTCAACACGCACCCGCCGGATACTGGCCGATGGCTGGGGGTCATACAGCCAATCGTCCAGCCGCCGTTTTCCGGTGGCTGTCAGACAATATTCTGTGCGGTTAGGGGCGGTTTCGGACTCCTCGATCCGCCCGGTAATCAACCCCTGTCTTTCGAGCCGCTTAAGCACCGCATAAATCTGGCTGGTGCTCATCTTCCAGATTTCGCCCAAAGCCGAAACGTCACGAAAAGCCTCGATTAGTTCATAACCGTGACTCGTCTGAATGGCGATCAAGCCGAGAATAGTTTCGTCAGGTGTAAGCGTAGACATGCCCCTATTCTATCATGGAATAGGTAAATTGCAACACGCAACCAACAATGCGCTCGATGGTCTCCCTTCCGAGCGTACCGGCTTGTTATCGCCGGCTACTGCATGGTTAGACGTTGGTCTCACGCTCACCATGCAGTAAAAACAAGGTGCATTCTTTTCAGGTTCTGCCTTAAATGGTATGCTCACTATATGTTTGAAGAATGCAACCCAGATATGCCTCTGTGACATATCCACACGCTAAGGAATAACTTGTTATGAAGAACGCAGTGATACCGGTAGCGGGTTTAGGCACTCGCCTGTTGCCTGCCACCAAATCTCAACCCAAGGAAATGCTCCCCGTAGGCCGGAAACCTATTGTCCAGTACATCGTTGAAGAATTGATTCGCGGCGGCATCAATGAGATATTATTCATCACCGGCCCCGACAAAGCTTCCCTCGAAAATCACTTTGACACCAACCATGAGCTGGTGCAAACTCTACGTGAAAAAGGCAAAGAAGACCTGCTGGCCGAACTCGACTTTGATCGTCTTCATGCCCAGTATTATTACACACGCCAACGGGAGACCCTCGGCCTGGGTCACGCTGTAATGTGCGCTCGCTCGTTTGTCGGTAAAGAACCATTTATCGTCGCGCTCGGCGATTCGATTATCGGCCTGAATGCGACCAGCAATATCGTCCAGCGGATGGAGCATTGTTTTGATGAAAATGACTGCGCGGCGGTCATCGCGTTTGAGGAAGTGCCGGATCACGAAGTCTCCCAATACGGCATCGCCAAACCTAAAACCGATGGTGATGTATTTGAGTTATTAGACATTATCGAGAAACCAGAACAGGCCGAGTCACCCAGCAATCTGGCCGTCGCCGCTCGATACATCTTTACGCCGACTATTTTCGATGCCCTGAATCGCACCACGCCGGGCAAAGGTGGCGAAATTCAACTGACCGATGCGATCAAGATCATGATCGAGGATGGCGCAAAGGTCTGTGGGGTACGGTTGAATCGCGACGAACGCCGCTATGACATTGGCAATTTCGAGTCCTATTTTCGTGCCTTCATCGAATTCGCGCTTGCCGATGAAAAGTTCGGGGACTCGCTGCGTGAGTATATCGCCACACTCAGCGGGAATTAACCCATGCAGATTATCCGCAAACGAATTTACGCACGTGCCGGACTCTTGGGCAATCCCTCGGATGGCTATAACGGTAAAACCATCTCAGTCAGTGTACGCAATTACTGGTCGGAGGTGGTTTTATATGAGTGGGACACGGTAGAAATCGTGCTGGCCCAAAATGATCGGGCGCGGTTCCGTTCAATTGACGACCTTGCCAATGATGTCAAGTTACATGGTTACTACGGCGGTATCCGGTTAATCAAAGCCACAATCAAGAGTTTTACAGAATACTGCCACAGACAAGGCCTGAAACTGCACAACCGCAATTTCTCAATCCGCTATGAAACCAACATTCCTCGCCAGGTCGGATTGGCCGGTTCCAGTTCAATCATTATCGCCACATTGCGCTGCCTGCTGGAATATTACGAAGTGGATATGCCGCTGGAAATCCAACCCAGTTTCGCCCTGTCCATCGAAAAAGAAGAACTGGGCATCGGTGCCGGGCTGCAAGACCGCGTGATTCAGTGTTACGAGAACATGGTTTACATGGATTTTGACCACAGCCAGGAACAACACGCCAACGGATTGCCTTACTATCGTTATGAACGACTACAACTCAACCAGCAACCACCGCTCTACCTGGCTATTCACACCATGCTCAGTGAACCAACGGAGATATTCCACAATGATTTGAGGGGACGATTCCAGCGTGGTGAACCTGCCGTTGTCAACGGAATGCAGCGTTTTGCCACGCTCGCCAGAGAAGGGCGTGATGCCTTGCTGGCGGGTGATTTTGCCCGCCTGCATGTGCTCATTAATGACAATTTCGACACCCGTGTTAGTATCTACCGCCTTCCAGATTGGCAAACACAGATGGTTTACACCGCTCGTCAGTGTGGCGCCAGCGCCAAGTTTGCAGGGTCGGGCGGCGCGATAATCGGCACTTACGACGGCGAAGCTATGTTTGAGAAGCTGGTCGCTGAAATGGCGCGCATTGGATCCCTGGTTATCAGGCCGCAAATCTATCCCGATCATCGGCGCTGAGACTGTGTTATCCCGGAATAGGCTGGATTTACCCCCCCATTCTCATATCTGCGGCATGTTAAGTGGCGGGTACAACAGAACAGCGGTGGATGGGCGGTCAAGGGGAAAACAAAAACCAGCAATTCGGCAGTGTCTACGCGCCGCAAGGCTGGTCAATGTTCGGATGACGCCCGATCTGATGACTCCGGTAGGATTCGAACCTACGACCTAGCGCTTAAAAGGCGCCAGCTCTACCACTGAGCTACGGAGCCAGGGTAAAAACATTGTACCCGGATTTACATTGTTTTCAACCCGCAAATTGCGTGAATTTGTGGTTTTCTACCCACTACCCAGGATAGACTGAATATCCGGGCCAACCATAATGCCAATATCATTTGCCGTCAGGCCATCCCCACCCGGTTGTACCCGGTCCGCCGGGATACCCATCAGTGCCGCCAGGTAACGTCCCGTCCAGATTTTGCCAGTATACACCTGGATAAAGGTGTCCACATTCGTCTGATCCGGTGTGTTATCAATGGCCGCCACCGCGATACCCCGCCCGGTCAGCCAATCACGGGTTTGTCCTGCCAGTCCGAGAATGTCGGTATTGTTGAAGACGGTGATCGTCGCATTTTCACTCTCGGCACGCTGCCGCAGTTCCGCCAGCGAAAGGTCATCCTGAGCATATAAGACCTGTTCTACCAGGGTGCGGATTACACCCAGGCGCGGCACAAGAACCTGGTCGCCCGCAGTAGTTGTCCGCAAGTCAACGTACAGGTTGTCAATCCCGCCAAAATGAATATCGTCCTGATTGATCTCTCCAGCCAGCGTCGCCATCTGCAGAATCTCATCCAGAGTCAGGTTCGTCTTAAAACTTCCGGCCAGTTCTGTCCATAGGGTCGGTACCTGAGCCAATGCATTCGACAGACCACCGAGCGTCAATACCTCATTCAGAACCGCCCGCATTACCTCCTGCTGGCGATCAGCGCGGTCAAAGTCCGAACCCTGGGTCGCGCGGGTGCGGGCATATTGCAGCAGCCGTTCAGCATCCAGAATCTGACAGCCGGGATCGAAGTGTACTGCGATAGTACCATAGCCTGCATCCGGGTAATCCGGGTCATCAATCACCTCCTGCACGCAGATTTCCACGCCGTTGGGTGTCAGTGTGCCGACTACTCTGATAAACACATCAAAATTCACCAGCAGATACTTATCAATCGGCACACCCAGGTTCTGGCGAATCGTCTCTGCGGCCAGCGCCGGGCCACCGCCGGGATAGGCATTCGCATCTCCCAGGTAGTTGGCAGTATTGATGCGCGCCTGGCGGAAACCCGGAATCGTCACCCACAGATCGCGCGGGATAGACAGTACCCCGGCGGTTTTCCTCACCGGGTCTACGCTGATAATCATCATCGTATCCGAGCGAAAAGGGCCCGGTTCATTCACGGCGCTGCGCTGGTCAATGCCCAGCAGAAGCAGGGTGAAGCGGCGCGGGTCCGACCAGCGCCATTCGGCTGCCGGGTCAATTGTTGGGGTCGGCAGCAGCGCGTCCAGGGTCGCGGTTGGAATACCAGGCTGCGGTGTCGTAACAACAGCCACTTGCGGCGGAGTCGGCGTGGGCAGATTTTGCTGGACAGATTGATCCGGTGGGACAAACTGGATCCCGCTCCTGCCTGCATCAATGGCAACCTGTCGGGCAACGTTAAATGCCAGGACGGCAAACAGTCCGGTAAACAGCACAACAACTGCCAGGCCGACGACGAACAACCAACCAGGAATACGCATAACACACTGCTCCAGAACAGCAAATTAACTATAAAAAGCACCGGCATTATAACGGAAAAGGGGTGGATGTGTACCTACGGATGCCCTACGGTAAGCGACTTAATCACGAGACAAACCGGGGTAATCAAGAAACATGACTTCCAGCGCCAAACGGGTATTGATGTTCAAAGACAGCTTGCCCAGCAGGTCACGGGTCGCATTGAGGGCGGCCAGTGCATCCGCAATATCCAGATGCCCGGCCAGGCGCTGCAAGCTCGCCTCCCGGTCAGGGTTGGCCGGTGAGTGCATACTGCCGCTGCAAATATGCACGAGGTCGCGTAAATACGTCTGCCAGAGTTCCAGCAGCGGGTAGAGCGCCAGCTTATCCCGCGCCAACGACTCGGCCAGATTAAAACGACTCGCCCGGTTCTGTACCAGGCAGTCTTCCAACATATCCAGCGCCTGAGCGCGTTGTTCCAGGACTTCCGGGGTTTCGTGGGCGCGGATCGCCCAACCGGGACGCCCGCCGCTGAAGTGCGCGATCAACTCGGCCTGGGCCGGGTCTGCCCCCCGCTGTTGAAGCAGCCCGGCGATCACCGGCGTGGGCACCGGGCGCAGGTTAATGATCTGGCTGCGACTGGTAATCGTGGAGAGCAGCGCGTCCGGCGTGAGCGCCAGCAGGATCAGCACGGCATGAGGGGCGGGTTCTTCCAGCGTTTTCAGCAGGGCATCCTGGGCGCGGGGCTGCGCGTGGTCAAAGTCCCGCAGGATCGCTATTCGATAGCGGGCTTCATACGGTTTGAGCGCCAACCGCTGCGTCACTGTGCGGATTTCCTCAATCTTGAGGGCACCCGTGTTGGGGTCAAGCTCAGAAAACAGCATGTCGGGGCTGTTGCCGCTGGCAATCAACCGGCATGAACGGCACTCCCCACATGGACGCACCATTTCATCCTCGTGCGTGCAGTTCAACGCCTGGGCGAAGGCCCGCGCCAGCGTCTCTTTACCCACCGACTCTACGCCCGTGATGAGGTAAGCATGGCGAATCCGGTCATTGACCAGCCCTTTTCGCAGGTGGTCTACCGCCCAATCGTGTCCAACTACCGGCCAATGGTGTGTCATCATATCTCTGATTATAAAAGGAGGAGCGGAACGTGAACAATGCCGAGTTCAACGACATTGCCCACAGGGTTATTCCCCCAGAAACTCCCCAATCAAAGCGTTCACGCGCTCCGGCTCGTCGTTCTGTACCCAGTGGGTGGCATCATCCAGCAGCACCAGCCGCCCCTCGTCGCACAGGTCAATGCTCGGCTGCGCCATCTCTACACCTAACGCAATGTCATGCCGCCCCCAGATGAGCAGCGTCGGCACGGTGATACGCGGGCTGGGCAGTCGTCCCGGCGGAAACCGGAAAATCGCTCGATACCAGTTCACCATGCCGGACATCGCGCCGGGCTGTGACCAGGCTTCCCGATACTGTTCCAGGTCGGCCTCGGTGAACGCGCCCGGATTGCTGGAATCCAGCAGCGCTTTGGTGATCGCCCGGTAATTCTTTCGTGCCAGATTGCGTTCTGGCAACCAGGGAAGCTGCATAGCGAACATATACCAGCTTTTGCGCCGCTGCGCCCAACTTGTGTTCAGCGCCCGTCGCATCACGGCATGGTGCGGGATATTCAGAACGACCAGCTTTTCCAGCCGTTCCGGGTACTTATTGGCGACCCACCACGCCACCGCCCCGCCCCAGTCATGACCAACCAGATACACACGATCATGGCCGGTGCTGTCTATCAGGCCGATCACATCTGCCGCCAGTTCATCCAGGTTATAGGCTGCGATGTCCGCCGGTTTGTCGCTCAGGTTATAGCCGCGCTGGTCTGGGACAATGACCCGGTAGCCGTGTAATGCCAGGGAGTCAATCTGATGCCGCCAGCAGTACCAGAACTCCGGGAAACCGTGCAGCAGAATGACAGGCTTGCCGTCCTCCGGCCCGGCCTGAACGACATGCAGATTAATGCCATTGGTCTTGATTATGGTATGCGTAAGCTCGGCAAGTTCAGCCATGAAGTCCCCCTAAATTCTCTGTCAACCCCGCCGACGCAGCGCCGCCAGCAGGCGCGGCCAAACCTGCGTATATCCCCAATACAATGATGGGAACGGCACGTAATCCCACGCCCCAATGTGGCGCGTTACTGTACCACGAAACCCGCGCTTGAACTGGAACACGCCCCACATCGTATCGGATTCGTCAAACACATCCGGCGCACCCCACATATCATAGGTGGCGTAGCCCTGCGCCTGCGCCCAGCGCATCGCCTCCCACTGGAGCAGGTAATTCGGCATCCGTTCCCGCTCTTCATTCGATGACGCGCCGTAAAAATACCAGCACTTGCGCCCGAAATGAAACAGAATCACATGCGCGATGGGTTTCCCCTCGAACTCAGCAATCAACGGCTGTGCCAAACCGGCTTCCATAAACGCTCGCCACGCCTGTTCATAGTAAGCTGCCGGGCGAATGAGGAAATGGTCACGCTCCCCGGTCACGCGGTAGAGGTCGTAGAGGATGGGCAGATCAGCGACTGTGCCAGCGCGGACGGTAACACCCTTCTTTTCCGCCGTCCGCACCTTGCGACGGGTATTCTGGCTCATCGCCGCCAGAAGCGCATCTTCATCCTGAGTCAGGTCAAGAGTCACCGTGTTGCGAAACTGCACCTGGTCGGCGGAAAAGCACCAGCCCCGCTGTTGCAAAGCAGCAATCACCGCCTGTCCACCTGCGTCGTCTTCCCCATCCTCGCCGGGGACACCCCGCCCGGCAATCACGTCCGGGTCGAGCTTCAGCCACACTGCCCGTTCGCGCCGCGCCAGGGTCTGCAAATGATTTAGAACACCATCAGTCAGCCCGGAGTCGGTGTAATCCAGCGCCGGGCCTTTGGAGACGTACATCACCTTTAACGGCCCGACGCGCCGAATTCCGACAGAGGCCATCGCCACGATGCGCTCGCCATCCTGGTAGGCGATACGCAGCGGATTCCATCCGGTTGTTGCCTGTTTGAATGCCCCCCACTCCCAGGTTTGCAGGACATGGGCAGCCGGTAGCGCCCGCAGCGTGGTATTCCAGGTATCTTTGTCAGTGATGGTATGTGTGGTGAGCAAGGTCTGATTATGCCTTTATGTTTGCATAAGCAATGAATCTTCAGTCTATCGCGCCGGATTATTGATGATATAGGCACGAATGGCATTTAAGGATTTTTCATTCCGAATGATGATGGGTTTCACCCCCGCACCCGCAGTGCCAGTTTATACGCATTATACACCAGCGGATTGTACACTTTGTCCCACGCCCCAGCGGAACGCACAACTTCCCCGCCCCAACCGCGCTTGAAGCCATACACGCCCCACAGTCCATCACTGCGTTCCTGGAACTGCGCCTCCAGCGTATCCTCATCCGCATCCGGCACGCCCCACATATCATAAACGGTGCAGCCCCGCGCCCGCGCCCACTGGATCGCCCGCCATTGCACACCGTAAGCCGCCATCAGGTTACGCTTCGTGTTCGAGGATGCCCCATACAGATACCAGGCTGTTGCCCCTTTTGCGAACACCATGAGTCCCGCCAGTGGATCGCCCTCATGTTCCGCCAGAATCAACGCCGCATCGCCGGATGGCACAAACAGCTCATACGCCTTTTCATAGTAAGCAGGCTCATGCACGCCAAACGCATTGCGCGTCCCCGTCGTCTGCATCATGGCGGTAAACGTCGCCACATCTGCCTGTGTCCCCTCGAAGTATTGCACTTCATTCTTGAGACTCTGGCGGATTTTGCGGCGCGTCCCCTGGTTCATTCCGGCGAGAATTGCCTCCTCGTCACGACTGATGTCAATCAAAATCGTGCGCGGCGGCTGTACGGTCTGCGGACTTTCATGGAAGCCCCATCCGGCAAAGTCCGGTGGCGATTCCCCTGGCTGATAGATGCCCGGCTCCCACTTGAGAAAAGCCGCCCCATGCCGCCGGGACAATTCATCCAGTGCCACCCAGAACTGCGGCCACAGCTCAGGCTCGTCCACATACGGCCCCATACTCAAATAGGCCATCGTCCCCAGACGCAGTGGCAGCCCCCGGAACAACACCTGCGCCCCAGCCCGAATCGTCGTTCCGTCACTTAAGGCAACCCGCGCTGTGTCCCAGCCATAAGCGCCTTTTAAACTACCCCACGCGGCCTGCTGCAAAACATGGGCGCGCGGTTGGCGGGAAACAAACAAGTCCCACTCTTCAGGATTTGGCGTGACAATTTGCAGAGTCATAAGTTCTTCATCGTTCAGAATTCAGCCTACTACACGTTTTGCTCAACACGCTCGACTTAAGACGCAGCCCGGCTGCGACCACGCCTTGCATTGTAGCATGTCGAAGCGTCATGAATAGGCAGGAAGTGGTCAAAAACCGGCTTACGGTGGGCAGTCAGTGGACAGTCATCAGTGTCCACAAAGTGAAACGCTGCCTTTTTCAAAAACCGCTAAAATACCGTTATATTTGGATTGTAAAAGTGTTTTGTGATATGACGTAGCTTGTGTTAGAATGTGGCGCGGTCTGCTGGGATGTTTCTGGTTGCGTATCTTACCGAATTTGTTCCAGTATATTGCAGTTCCAGGGTGAGAATGTTATACTCGTGCGGTTTGTCACAAATGACGCAACAGAACAGCCTCACCTGGGTTTGAGCCAAGCCGGACGGCAGCAAATGGCTCAATCCAACCTGAACAACGCGAATAGATTGATTTCGGGAGTAATTGCTCCAATGGCAGTATTAAATGAATGGGCATTTATTGGCGTCTTTTTTGCGGTTGCGTGGGTATTCCCTTTCGCGCCCATCTTCCTCGCCCGCCTGGTCGCGCCACGAAAGCCCAACCCAATCAAGCAGTCTACGTATGAATGTGGCGTCGAAACCGTTGGTGATACCTGGGTGCAGTTCAAAGTCCAGTATTACATTTACGGGTTGATCTTCCTCGTTTTCGACGTGGAAATGATTTTCCTCTTCCCCTGGGCCGTCGCCTACCGGGAACTGGACTTTTTCGCTTTCGCCGCCGGTTTCCTGTTTATTTTCCTGCTGGCTGATGCGTTGATTTACGCCTGGCGTAAGGACGCCCTGGAATGGGTCTAGCCAGTCTATTAGATAATCGAGGGTTTGCCTTATGCCGGAATTAGAGTGCGCTTTTCCGCAAGTCGTCAATAACCTGGCACCCTGCCTGGCTCAAGGCGGGATGAATGCCGACCTGGCGAATTTTATCTCGATCCTGCTGGGTGTCGTGCTGATTGCCGCGTTGCCACTTGCGACCCTGCTGATCCTGCTCGTGGTCGAACGTAAAGTCGCTGCCCGTGTCCAGGATCGTATCGGCCCTAACCGCGTCGGGCCGTATGGACTGCTCCAATCCATCCCCGATGCGCTCAAGATGATGACCAAAGAAGACATCACCCCGGCTGGTGCGGATGTTTTCATCTATAACCTCGCCCCCATCATCGCTTTTGCTTCGGTTGTCCTGCTCTGGGCGGTGATCCCGTTCACGCCACTGCATATTGGCGCGGATTTGAGCATTGGCGCGTTGTACCTCATCGCGGTGGCATCCATTGGCACGGTGAAAATTATGGTGGCCGGCTGGTCGAGCAACAACAAGTATGCCCTGCTCGGCGCATTCCGCACAATCGCGCAGCTTCTGAGCTACGAAGTGCCGCTGGTGCTGGCCCTGCTCATCCCTGTCATGATTGCCGGGACAATGAGTATGCAAGGTCTGGTGGAAGCCCAGCGCGGGATGTGGTTCTTCTTCATGGCACCTGTCGCGGCCATTATGTTCTTTATTGCGAATCAGGCTGAAACCGGACGCGCCCCCTTCGACCTGCTGGAAGCTGAGTCGGAGATCATCGCCGGGTACAACATCGAATACTCCGGCTTTAAATGGGGCATGTTCATGGCCGGTGAGTTCATGCACGCCTTCACCGCTTCTGTGATCTTCGCTGTCATTTTCCTGGGTGGCTGGATCGGGCCGGGGACAGATCAACTGCCGATCCTGGGCTTCGTTTACCTGGGCGCGAAAACCGTAGTTGTCTATATCTTTGGGCTGGTGCTGCGTTCAACGGTCCCCCGTGTCCGCATTGACCAACTGATGTCATTTAACTGGAAATTCCTGGTACCGCTGGCGATTATCAACGTGCTGGTGACCGCCCTGCTGCTCCAGGTTGTCAACTGGCTGGGTATTGCGCCCCAGGGTGATGCGGCCAGCGACCTGATCGCCAACCTGCCGCAGACCGTCGTGTTGCTCCTGGGCAACCTGGGTGTGATGGGTACCGTCTCAACTCTGGTGCGAAATATGGGGCGGCAGCAGCGGCTGGCGGACGAAGCCGTCGAAGCCGATACCGAAGTGGAAGAACTGGCACACGCTGCCGCACATTAAAATATCCGGCACATTCACAGGCAAGGGGCAGCAGCCCCTTGTTCTACAACTTGCCGGATAGTTACACAAGCGGAGAGTATTTTATATGCTTGAACTGAATGTCCAGACCTTAGCATTTTTTGTTTTTGCCCTGTTTGTACTGGGCGGCGGCCTGGGTGTGATTACCACCCGCAACCTGGTACACGGGACTCTGTATCTGATCCTCAGTCTGTTTGGGGTCGCTGGCTTTTTCGTGCTGCTCAGCGCGCCCTTCCTGGCAGTGGTTCAGGTGCTGGTTTACATCGGCGCGATTGCCATCCTCATCGTGTTCGCGGTCATGCTCACCCGCAGTATGACCAGCCTGCATGAAGTCGTGAACCGGCAGTGGGTGTTGAGCACCATTGTCGCCGTGCTGCTGTTCGTCATGTTGACCGTCACGATCATCCTTCCGGTATGGGGGCAAGACGGCTCGTTAGCCGGTCAGCCGGTATCGGAAGTGGTAGCAACCACAACTGACCTGGGTAAAGCCCTGGTGGACGGCAACCAGTACGTCCTGCCGTTCGAGGTGGCTTCCCTGCTGCTGACGGCGGCCATGATCGGCGCGATTGTCATCGCCCGCGACGACGAGTAAGGGGGAGCGCATGATACCACTATGGATGTACTTACTGGTCGCAGCGGCGCTGTTCTGCATGGGCGCGTATGCCGTCCTGGCGCGGCGCAACGCGGTGGCGATCCTGATGGGCGTTGAGCTGATGCTCAATGCCGTGAATATTAACCTGGTTGGCTTCTGGCGTTACCAGCAGCCGCTGAACATGGCCGGGCAGGCTTTTGCCGCGTTCGTGTTCGTTATCGCTGCTGCTGAGGCCGCTGTCGGTCTGGCGATCATCATCTCGGTTTATCGCCAGCGCAAATCCGTCATCCCTGATGAAGCTGACACGCTTAAAGGGTAGAGGCAATCATCTATGAACTTGAATGACATTTTAAGCAATCCTGATCTTTTGCCCTGGCTGATTCCAGTCGGGCCGCTGCTGGCATTCTTCATCATCATGCTGGCAACCAACCGGGCCAAAATGGTTCCGGCCACCAGCCATGAGTATGGCGGTCACCATCCCGATTATGACGGGATGAAAGTCCCGGTCGTCACCCTGCAAAGCCGTATCCTGAGCGTCACCGTCGGGATGCTGGGAACGCTGACAGCCTGGGTACTGAGCCTGATTACCGTCTCCAATGCCTTTGGTGCCCAGCACTTCGGGGAAGAAGTGTTTGGAGATCGTCTGAACTGGCTGGCAACCGGTGTCGGTGAGTTCACGATGGGTGTGCTGGTAGACCCGTTCACCACCGTCATGCTCATCATGGTGCCCATCGCCGTGACAATGATCTTCATCTACTCTATCGGCTACATGGCACACGACCCTCGCCAGTCACGCTTCTTCGCGCTGATTTCCCTGTTCGCGGGCGCAATGCTGACACTGGTCGTGGCCGACAACCTGCTGCTGATGTTCGTCGGCTGGGAAATTATGGGCTTGTGTTCATACCTGCTCATCGGCTTCTGGTTCGAGAAGGAAAGCGCCTATAAAGCCGCTATCAAAGCGTTCACGACGACCCGCGTGGCCGACGTGATTATGCTCCTCGGTATCGCCTATCTCTACGCCAGCGCCGGCACACTGAGCTTCCGTGACATTCTGTACAACGAAGCGATGCTGGAACATCTGGCAAGCACGCCTGCCATCATCCTCGGCGGTTGGGGTTTGAGCGCCGCCGGGTTGATCGGTGTCTTCCTGATTATCGGCACAATCGGTAAGTCAGCGCAGTTCCCGCTGCATGTCTGGCTGCCGGACGCGATGGAAGGCCCAACGCCGGTCAGCGCGATGATCCACGCCGCCGCGATGGTTTCCGCTGGTGTGTACGCGATTATCCGCATGTACCCGCTGTTTGAAGCGGGCGGCAATCCACACGCTGGGGAGTTCACTACGCCGTTAATGCTGATGGCAATCGTCGGCGGGTTTACGGCGCTGTTCTCCGCGACAATCGCTGTCGCCCAGAACGATGTCAAGCGCGTACTGGCCTACTCGACCATCTCGCAGTTGGGCTTCATGATGGCCGCGCTCGGCATTGGCGCTTATATCGCCGCCGCTTTCCACCTGATTACCCACGCTTTCTTCAAAGCGCTGTTGTTCATGGCCTCCGGGTCGGTCATTCATGGTATGGAGCACGGCGAACATCACGTTCACGAACATCATGCCCACGACGAACACGATGAAGCACACGGCCACGACGATCATCACGATCACGGCCATCACTTCGACCCGCAGGATATGATGAACATGGGTGGGCTGCGTAAAACTATGCCCGTCACCTTCTGGACATTCCTGCTTGGCGGGCTGTCGCTCTCCGGCTTCCCGCTCCTGACTGCTGGTTTCTGGTCGAAAGATGAAATCCTGGCGGATGCCTGGCTCGGCCTGACACACGGTTTTGGCGCACCCGCTTTCGTATTTATCATGCTGTGTCTGGCAGCCTTCCTGACGGCCTTCTACACCATGCGGCAGCTTGGCCTGACCTTCATGGGAGAGCCGCGCACCGAAGAAGCCGCGCACGCCAACCTGGGACAGGGCATTGTCAGCTTTACAATGACGCTCCCGCTGATTATCCTGGCCTTCCTCGCTGTAGTGGCCGGGTTCGCCGGGGTACACCCCGACTTCCCGTTGTTCGGTGCGATCTTCTCACCGGAACACAACTGGTTCCATCATTTCGTTGGCCCTACCCTGCTGCACGAACCGGCCTCGATTGATTTCAGCATCGTGCCGGTGCTGTTCTCGTTCGGCGTCGCACTGGGCGGCCTGGGGCTGGGCTACTGGATGTACTGGCGCAAGCCGTTGGAAGCCGGGCAACCAGACCCGTTGGTGAGCATCCTCGGCACCGTCCATCCGGTGCTCAAAAACAAGTACTATCTGGATGAACTTTACGCCACGCTCTTCATCCAGCCGTCACAATGGTTCGCTCGTGTGGTCGTCAGTGATTTCATGGATCACGGCATCATTGATGGTGTGCTGCACCTGATCGCCCGTGTATTCACCTGGATTGGCGACCTCATCAAGAACCTGAATATCTGGCTGATTGATGGTGTAGGCGATGGTATCCCTGAACTGATTGCCATCTTTGGCACATGGTTCCGGCGCATCCAGACCGGACGTATCCAGCAGTACATGCTGCTGGTGGTCATCGCTATGATCGTAATCGCGCTGATCTTCGCCGTTTCATCCGGTTTTCTGGTACAGGCAGCCGGTTAGCGCGGCGGGGAGTTAGGATATTATGACGATTTTAGGAATTGATGTACTCTCATTCTTGGTGATCGCTCCCGCACTGTCGGCGCTCATCGTCCTCCTGCTGCCCTCCGGCAGCAAGGCCATCGTCCGCTGGGCGGCGTTGGGGCTGGCGGTGTTCATCGGCGCGGTGGCCGTTGTCGTGTTCTTCGGATACGACCGCACCAACCCGGATTACCAGTTTGTGGTGCAAGTGCCCTGGTTTGAACTGCTGGGCGCGTCCTGGCATGTAGGCATTGACGGCATCAGCGCCACGATGGTGCTGCTGACCGGCATCCTGACACCGCTGGCAATCCTCATCAGTTTTGAGATTGAGGAACGGGTAAACATGCACATGGCCCTGCTCCTCTTCTTTGAAACCGGGCTGTTGGGCGTGTTCGTATCTATGGACTTGATGATCTTCTTCCTGTTCTACGAACTCAGCCTCGTGCCAATGTACTTCATCATTGACCAGTGGGGCGGCCCCAATCGCAAATATGCCGCGACCAAGTTCATGATCTACTCCATCGGCGGGTCGCTCGGTATGCTCCTGGCAACCCAGCTTGTAGGCTGGACGGCAGGAACGTTCAACATCCAGGACCTGTCACAAACGTGGCCGGCCTTCCAGGGCGCTGAGGGCGTTTTCCTGGGCATTGACATTAACACGGTCAAGGCGCTGGCATTTGTCGGCTTCTTTGTCGCCTTCTGTATCAAAGTCCCGGTGTGGCCGTTCCACACCTGGCTGCCCGACGCGCACGGTGAAGCCCCTACCGCCGGTTCAATGCTGCTGGCTGGTGTCATGCTTAAGCTCGGCGCGTATGGCTTCCTGCGGTTGGTCATCCCCCTCTTCCCGGATGTATGGGTCGCGCAAGTGGACATCCTCGGCGTCATCCAGACCAACTGGGCGGGAATCTTCGCGTTTCTGGCGATGCTCGGCATCGTATTCGGCGCATTCGCGGCCTTTGGACAAACCGACATCAAGCGCCTCGTCGCCTATAGTTCCGTCAACCACATGGGCTTCGTCGCCATCGGCATCGCAGTAGCGGCGCTGGCCTACGGGCAGGCGTATGTGAACGGCGGGACGGAATACACCCAGGACGCGATTTTCGCGATGAATGGCGCGGTACTGCAAATGTTCAATCACGGCCTAAGTTCAGCGGCGATGTTCTTGCTCGCAGGCGGCATCTACCACAAGACGCACACCCGTGACATGACGCAGTACGGTGGCTTCTGGGTCAAAGCGCCGATCTACGGCGCCATCTTCATTTTCACCAGTATGGCAAGCCTCGGCCTGCCCGGCCTGAACGGGTTCGTGAGCGAGTTCCTGGTGGTACGCGGCACATGGCCGGTGTTCACCTGGCTGACGGTGATTTCGATGCTCGGATTGCTGTTTACCGGTGGTTACATCCTCAAAGGGATTCGCGCCGTCCTGCACGGGCCATTTAACATGAAGTGGCGCGGCTACAACCTGGAGATTGAACTACGGGAAGTCGTCGCCATCGCGCCTTTGCTGGTGCTGATGCTGGTTACCGGCGTCGTCCCCAACTGGATTTTGCCGGTTATCAATGATACTGTGACGCGGTTGCTCGGAGGCTAAACGATGATCCTGCTGAATGAGGGGTTTACCCCCTCGTTTGACAGATAATAAGGAAGAACTTATGACCGATACATTTACTTTTCCGATCCTCAGTGTCATTATCTTCGTGCCGATCATCGCGGCAGTGGTGATGCTGTTCATAGACGGTTCACGGCGCGACCTCATCCGGGGTATTGCGATCACAGCGGCGGTCATCGTGCTGGCGCTGTCGGCGACGGTCTACTTCGGCTACAACAGCCAGGTAGCTGCCGTGGACGCTAACCAGGCCGCTGTTACCGAAGTCGGTGGCGTGGGGATGGCAACTCAGCTTTTCGCGGATGGCCTGCGTTACGAGGAAAACGTCCCCTGGATTGAGAGTCTGGGGATCAGCTACCATCTGGGCGTGGACGGGTTAAACGCGCCGATGGTGCTGCTCACCGGTATGGTAACCGTCGCGGGGGTGCTGATCTCCTGGCGGATTGATGACCGTACCCGCGAATTTATGGCCTTCTTCATGCTGCTGGTGGCCGGGGTCTACGGGGTATTCGTAGCCATAGATACCTTTGTGCTGTTCTTCTTCTACGAACTCGCCATCTTCCCCATGTACCTCCTCATCGCCACCTGGGGCTGGGTCAAGCTGCGACAGTACGCGGCCATGAAGCTCACGTTGTACATCCTGATCGGCTCGGTGATCGCGCTGGTCGGTGTGATCGCCATGGTCTTCACAGCGGACGCCTTCTTCAGGGGTGACGGCGCGCAGGTCTTTGAAGCCGCCAAACAGTCCGGCATCCTTTCACAGAACGCCGGGACATTCAGTTTCAATATGACCCACCTGATGCTGGCGGGCGAAGCGGGCGCGTACAACGTCCTCGGATACGCCGGGGTAGACGTGCTGACCTTCGCTAAAATCTGGTTCCCGTTCATCTTCATCGGCTTCGGTGTGCTGGCGGGTGTGTTCCCCTTCCACAACTGGTCACCGGATGGTCACGTTGCCGCGCCAACAGCGGTTTCGATGATCCATGCCGGTGTGCTGATGAAATTGGGCGCTTATGCCGCACTGCGTATGGGTGTGCAGCTGCTCCCACAAGGTGCGGAAGTCCACCTACCCTGGATTGTGTTCCTGACGCTCATCAACGTCGTGTATGGCGCGTTCATCGCTTTCCGCCAGCGCGACTTCAAGTACGTTATCGGGTTCTCGTCGGTGAGCCACATGGGGCTGGTCAGTATGGGCTGGGCTTCCATGAACATCATCGGCATGACCGGCGCTGGCTTGCAGATGTTCAGTCACGGCGCGATGACTGCCCTCTTCTTCGGTTGTGTCGGCATGGTCTATGACCGCGCCCACACCCGCGATATTCCCAGCCTGGGCGGTTTCGTCAAGCGAATGCCCTGGGTCGCCGTCGCCTTCATCATCGGCGGTTTGACCAGCATGGGTATGCCCGGCCTGAGCGGGTTCATCGCCGAATTTCCGATCTTCCAGGGCATGTGGGCGGCCTCAGAAAACGTCTCGCTCACCATCGGGAGTTTCACCTTAACCAATTACTACTCGATTATCGTGGTGATCGCCGCATTAGGCATTGTCATCACAGCGGCCTATGTGCTGCGAGTCACGACCCAGGTATTCTTTGGGGACTTCAAAGACGAACTCTACCCCGAAGTTGGTGACATCGCGATCACGGATCGGATCATTCTCATTCTGCTGGGGACGCCGCTGATTATCCTGGGCATCTACCCGACTATCATGGCCCCAATGCTGGAGTCCGGCCTCAAGCCGGTACTGGCACTGCTGGGAGGGGGGTAATAATCACCTATGAATGAATTTCATCTCGGAATCAACCTGCTGGCGATTTTGCCGGAAATCGGTCTGGTGCTGCTGGCGATTGCCATCCTGGCGCTCGATCTGTATTGGCCGGAAAGCCGCCGCCGCAACATCGCCTATGTCGCTGCGGTAGGACTGGCATTCCTGGCGACCCTTCCGGTCATCTTCTCGCCGGATATGATCCGCAATATTGACCCCGAGGCCTTCGGCAACGGACTGCTGTGGGGCGGCATGGTGCGTTACGACATGCTCTCGCAGATATTCAAGGTGATGGTGCTGATCGCCGCCGCGCTGACCAGCCTGATGGCTATAGATGTCAAGGGCGTTGGGCGCAAAGGGGAATTCTATCTCATCGTCGTCGTCTCCACCCTGGGGATGACCCTGATGAGCGGCGCTGCCGACCTGATTATGGCCTTCGTCGCCCTGGAAACGACCTCTATCCCGCTGTATATCCTGGCAGCCTTCAAGCGCGATGATAACAAAAGCGCCGAAAGCGGTCTGAAGTATTTCCTGTATGGATCATTCGCGTCCGGCCTGATGCTCTACGGTCTCAGTCTGCTCTATGGGTTCACCGGACATACCAACCTGTATTCCCTGGCGCAGTTCCTGAATACCGAAACTTTCGCCAGTAATCCGCTCCCGGCGCTGGGTGCGATGGCACTGGTCGTCGTCGGTTTTGGCTTCAAGGTCAGCGCCGTACCGTTCCACTTCTGGACGCCGGATGTATACGAAGGCGCTCCGACCCCGGTGACGGCCTTCCTGAGTGTTGCCAGCAAAGCCGCCAGTTTTGCCCTGTTAGCCCGGTTCTTTGTCGCTGTGTTCCCGGAAAGCGTCGTGATCGGCGAACAGGGACTCCAGACATTCTGGGTGCAGCTGGCAGCAGTGTTATCGGTAATTTCGATGACACTCGGCAATGTGATCGCCCTGGCGCAGCGCAATATCAAGCGCCTGCTGGCCTACTCCTCCATCGCCCAGGCGGGATACACTCTCATGGGCGTGGCCGCAATCCAGGCCAACACGGTTGATGGGCAGTCACAGGCAGTCGCCGCCATCGCTTTCTATATGTTCATGTATGTTTTCACCAACCTGCTCGCGTTCGCCGTTGTCATCCTGTTCAGCGAAGCCACCGGCAGCGAAACCATCGCTGATCTGGCTGGCCTGAGCCGCCGCAACCCAATGCTGGCGCTGGCGATGACTATCGGGCTGCTCTCCTTAGGAGGCGTCCCCCCGGCAGCCGGGTTCTTCGGCAAATTCTTCCTGTTCAAATCCGCCGTTGAATCGGGTATGGTGTGGCTGGCGCTCGTAGGCGTGATTAACGCCATTATCGCCCTGTACTACTACCTGGTCGTCATCAAGGTGATGTACGTAGACCGCAGCGAAGACGAGAACAAGCCGATCCCGGTATCCCGCCCGTATGTGTGGGTACTGGGCGTGACCACTGTCGCCGTTATCGCGCTGGGGACATTCGCGGCGCAGCCCATTTTCATCTGGGCGGTTGAAAGCGCGAAATCGCTGTTTGCAGCCTGATTCTCGATTTGGAGATGTACCGGCAGGGGGCTTTGTGCCCCTTGTCGCGCCTGACCCTATCGGTTTTGTGGATATATGCTGGAATCTTGGCATTTACGAAAACCTTGTGATAGAATGCACTAACTTTTGACCCGGTGGCCGATGGACAATGAGAAACGCCCATCCAGAGCAAGAAATCTGTCTTACACCATGGTTGCGGGTCAGGCCGGCTGCTGGCTCACGATCACGGTATTTGGCGCATTGTTCGCCGGGATGTGGTTGGATGCACAGTTCGGCCTCAGAGGGCCGTTCACCGTTGGCCTGGTGATTGTCAGTGTCCCTGTCAGTCTTTACATCGTGTTACGTATCGTCCTGCGGTTGGTGAACGCCATCCAACAGCAGTCGAGTGAAAAATTAAACACATCTCATCAATCAAAGGAGGGTGATCTTTGAGACTCTGTTTATCCACTCATAGCAGCCGAGGGAGGCCACTATGACCACAAATCAACGCGGACTGGTTGTATTAGTCGGGTTGCTTGTTTTTGCGGCGGTGGTGTGTGTTGCCACGCCGTTTATCTGGCTGCCGGGCAGCGGTCTGGCCGCTGGCATCCCCGTCATCCAGGTACCCGGTGAAATCCTGATCCATCACTGGAAACCGCTGGGCATTGACCTGGGGGCAGATTTCAACCTTATCAATACGATGGTCGCCCTGTTTATTGCCGACGTGATTGTCGCATTGATCGCGGTTATAGGCTTTTTTGGCTCACGGCGCTGGACAAAAGAAGTGCCAGGACGTTTCCAGGGCATGTTGGAACTCATCGTCGGCGGGCTGTTCGGCTTTGTGAAGAACACCGCCGGTTCCAAGAATGCGCGGGCGATTTTCCCCCTGGTAGCGACCATTTTCTTCTTCCTGCTGATCGGCAACTGGATGAGTGTCATCCCCGGCGTGGAGAGCATCGGGTTGTTCCACTGCGCCCACCCCAACACCAATGGCTATCAGGCCGTCCAGATTGGCGACAACTGGTATCGTCTGGATAATACCAAAGCCCTGTTTGGTGGCGATCCGGTTTCACTGGCATACGAAGAAGAATGTGTTGCCGCCACCGGTCTGGGCGAAGGCGAACACGCCGCTGCCGCGACCGAAGGTGAACATGCTGCCGAGGGCGAAGGCGACCCGCTCCAGACATACCGTTTCCACATTACGCCCTTTGTGCGTCCGGCTGCCACCGACCTCAATCTGACCATTGGCCTGGCGCTGATCTCCTTCTTCTTTATCCAGTACTATGGCTTTAAAGAACAAGGACTGAATTACCTGCAAAAGTTTATCCCGGTTCATTCGCTGGGCAACCTGAGCAAGAAACCATTGGGTGCCATTGACTTGATCGTGGGACCATTAGAGTTTGTATCGGAACTCTCGAAGATCGTCAGTCTCAGCTTCCGTCTTTTTGGCAATATCTTCGCCGGCGGTATCTTGATCGCGGTGATGCTATTCCTGGTCGGGACAGGTCTGCCGGTCATTTTCTATGCGTTGGAGCTGATCGTGGGTCTGGCGCAGGCGCTGGTGTTCGCGGTACTGACTCTTGTATTCATCGCCCAGGCCATGGAAGGCCATCACGGCGACGAAGAATCACACTAATCATCTAGCAATCCATACGGAATTCTACTGAGGAGATATACAACATGCTTGAAGGTAATCTGACTGTTCTGGGTAAAGCGATTGGGGCCGGTATGGCGATGATCGGTGCGCTTGGCCCTGGTATTGGTATCGGTGTTTTGGTGAGCGGTGCGCTCCAGGCGATTGGCCGCAACCCGGATGCGTCCGGCAACATCCAGACCAACATGATTCTGGGTATCGTGTTCGCGGAAGCGGTTGCTATTTACTGTCTGGTCGTCGCGCTCATCATCCTGTTCGTGCTTTAGCCGCAGGTTGAGGAGAAGCACTATGCGTAATGGATTTAAACTAAAGAGAGTCCTGCTCCTGCTCACCCTGCTGGCGCTTATGCTGTCAGCTGTTTCGGTAGCGATGGCGCAGGATGGCGAACATACAGAGACGGCCACAACGGAAACCGAGGTTGCCGGAGAAGCTGCTGCCGAAAGCAGTGGCGGTATTGCCGCGCTGGGTCTGAACGGCGGCTATTTGATCGCCCAGATCGTCAACTTCCTGATTATCTTTGGCGCATTGACAGCTATGCTGTGGCGTCCGGCGTTGAATATGCTGGATGCACGCTCGGCCAAAATCGAAAAAGGTCTGGAAGACGCGGCAGTGGCGGCCAATGCCCGGCGTAATGCAGAAAGCGAAGCGGAACGTATCCTGGCGGCGGCCCGTACCGAAGCCGCCCAGGTGATCGAAGAAGCACGTGGCCGGGGTGACGATGTTGCCAAGCAGATCGAAGCCGAAGCCCGCGCCGAAGCCGAAAAGATTCGGACGGATGCCCGCCAATCACTGGAAGGCGAACGCAACGCCCAACTGGCTGGTCTGCGCGGCCAGGTCGCCGCGATTTCCGTCGCGGTAGCGCAGCGTTTGATCGGCGAGACGCTGGACGAAAAACGCCAGCAGGCACTCGTCAACGATTTCTTCGCTAAAGTCCCGGCAGAAGCCAAGTCGCTCTCCGGCCCGGTGGAAGTCGTGAGCGCTATGCCCCTGGACGACAAAGAACAGGCCAAAGCCAAGAAGGAAATCGGCTCCGATGACGTGACATTCACGGTTGATCCGAGCATCCTGGGCGGCCTGATTATCCGCGCCGGTGATCGTGTCGTGGATGGCAGCGTTCGCAGTGGGTTGGGTGAAGTTGCGGGACGTCTAAAATAAGTTCACCCCACACCTTTTGAAAAAGCAGCGCGTGCCGGATATTGACCGGCACGTTTTGCTTTAAAAGAGTCGCCAGGCCAGGAATTTTCTTCATACCTCTGCTACAATGCCCTCATCATCACATGCGCTCTGAGGGAAACAATGACCATGCCCAAAACCCTGGCCGAACTCATATCCCAACAGCCCGGTATCCTGACCGTTGCCGGAGATACGAACACGCCCATCACCGCGCCGGTTGTCGAATCCGATGCCGATGTACGCCCCGGCGGCGTATTCGTCGCCCGGCGCGGCGGCTCAGTAGACGGCCACGATTTTATATCTCGTGCCATCGAACGCGGCGCGGCGGCCATCGTCGGAGAACGGGAACTAGACGGACTGCCCGTGCCGTATGTGCGCGTCGCAAACGCGATGGAAATCACCGGTTACCTGTCAGCGGCCTACCACGATTACCCCTCCCGCCAGTTGGTTGTTATCGGCGTGACCGGCACCGACGGCAAAACCACCACCAGCACCCTGATTCACAGCATCCTGCAAGCGGCTACCGGCGGGACTGCCGGGCTGATTAGCACTGTAAACGCCGTCCTGGGCGCTTCCGTAGCCGATACCGGTCTGCACGTCACCACGCCGGGCGCACCGCAGGTGCAGGGCTTCCTGGCGCAGATGGTCGCCAATGGACTTACCCACTGCGTCCTGGAAATGACCAGTCACGGGCTGGCACAGGGGCGGCTCAACGGGGTAGACATTGACATAGCCGTACTGACCAATATCACCCACGAACACCTGGACTATCACGGCTCATTCGAGTCCTACCGGGCGGCGAAGGGACGCATGTTCCAGATGTTTGATCGCAACAAGCCGCATTACAATATGGGCGGTTTTATCAACGCTGATGATCCGAACGCAGCCTACTTTGAGGCGCTTTGCGCGGCTCAGGGTGTGGGTATCTGGCGTTATGGTCTGGATCAGCATGACATCAGTGACCGGCGTGATTTTTACATCAAACATCTCCAATATCATGCCCAATCCACTGAATTTGATGTGTACCGCGATAAGGACGCCGGGCTTTTCCATTGGGCACATATTCAATCTCCGCTTGTCGGTGAATTCAATGTGCGTAACATTCTGGCCGCCAGTTCAGTGGCCTATGTCCTGCGTGGTATGACTTCTGAACCTGTCGAGCAAGGCGTCATGCAGGTTCAGGGCATTCCCGGACGGATGGAGCGGATAGACGAGGGACAGGATTTCACGGCGATTGTGGACTTCGCCCATACGCCGAACGCGCTCGAAAACGCGCTCAGAGCCGGGCGAACGATGCTGCAACCTGGAAAACGCCTGATCGCCGTGTTTGGCAGCGCCGGGCTGCGCGACAGGGAGAAACGCCGTATGATGGCCGAGGTTTCGGCGCGGCTGGCCGACATCACGGTACTGACGGCGGAAGACCCGCGCACCGAGTCATTGAACGGCATTCTGGAGATTATGGCGGGGGCCTGCGTTTCCCAGGGTGGCATAGAAGGCGAAACCTTCTTTCGTGTAGCGGATCGTGGCGAGGCGCTCTACCGTGCCTGCCAGCTAGCCCAGCCGGGCGACATCGTGATGGCGTGCGGCAAAGGCCACGAGCAGAGTATGTGCTTCGGCACAACAGAATATCCCTGGGATGACCGTGAGGCGCTGCGGGCAGCCCTGCGCGGGGCGCCCCTGCGCACACTGCCAACAGCGGAATGACAGGGGCAGATGTCGGGTCTTAGCTGTCAATCATCAAAACTCAACAGGCTTTCTGTTCGGTACTTCTGACTTTCAACTGCCTGTACCTATCCCTGCTTCTGCGCCTTGCCCAGCACCACTTTGCCCGATTGCCCGTTCACCAGCGCGGTACGGATGTCGCCATCTTCCTCAACCAGCGTCCCCACCCACACTGGCAGCAGCAGCAGGCGAAACGACATACTCTGAATGTTGCTGAACACGCTGATGGTCACATCAGAATCGTCGCTCATCTCGCGCCGCGTGTGGCGTCCGCGCATCACCACCGAGGCGATACTGCGGGCTTCCAGCGCCGCCTTGTCGAAATCCATCGTATACAGCCCCGCCGGGTACTTCGCCAGCAGCGCCGGTTCATAGGCCGCCAACCCGCCCAACTCATAGTCGCCAAGCTGCGCGGTCAGGTGCTTTGGTGGCGACTCCACCGCGCACACCTCTATATCGTACAGCGCGTCATTAAACCGGGTCTGCTGGTAAGCCGCTGCTACCCGCTCATAGTTACGGTAACGGTCATACTCCGGCGAGTTATCAATCCGCGTGCGCGTCCCCTGGATAATCGCATCAAATACCCAGAATGGCAGGTAAAAGCCTTCCAGGTATGCCCGCACAACCTTGTTCTTGCTGAACAGCCCTTTCAGACGCTCACCAAACCCCTTTAGCTCCTGCTTGATCGCCGCCCCCGCCCCGTCACGATTGACCGAAAATGGCAGAATGCCCGCCGGTTGCTCGAACGAACCCAGCGCATCCTGTACAATCACATGGTTCGACCCGCAAAACGGGCAGCGCGCCGAGAGTTTGTCCCCGGCAATCGTCCGCTCCGCCGCGCAGTTGTTGCAGTGCAGCAGACGCTCCCCAATCACCCATTTCACCGCCTGTGCCTTGCGTTCCAGCAGCGCCGCCACCAGCAGATCGCCGCCACCCACATTCCCGCGTGGCTGTGCGGCGGAATACCCGCAAAACTGGCAGTCTACCGTTCCCGCTTCCTCATTTACAGTCAGATCGCCGCCGCAGGTCGGGCAGCGCAGCGTCGTTGTTGTCATCGCCACCGGCCCTTCCGCCTGAAGCATCTGCGGGTCGTTAAAGTGGTACGTGCGTGCCGCTTCTTCCGGTGTCAGGCGTCCTTGCAGCACCATCAACATCCGCATCGCTTCCATGTGGCCGGGATGATGCGCCAGAATCGTGTCCAGGTGATCGCGCTTCACGGCCTCGTCAGCAGTCGTTTTGGCGATCCATAAATGCGGATCAACGAAATCGTCCTGTAATTCCAATGCCCGTTCAAAGGCTTGCAGCGCCTGTTCTTCATCGCCCTCGAACAGGTAATGGTGGCCGGTATAAAACAGGTCTTGTGCTCGCCTGTTCACCTCGCCCACATGCGTGATACTCACTGAAGGGCGCGGCCCTTGCGCCTGGACTTCCGCCGATTTCTCGTCCAGGCCGGTGTCCCGTTCATAACCGCAGTGTTCACAAAAAACCCGCATATCAGGCGAGAACTGCACGGTCATCCGTCCGTCACACTGGGGACACGTCAAATTGACACCCATATCAATCCTTAGCTGCCATCCTCAACCGTTAATCTGCTTTCAGTATAGAGGATTTTACTCTGAACGCCGCGAAAGAATCGTAAAATCCCAACACTGATGAGTATGCAAACCGGTTTCGAACTGGATTCTGCCCAAACTGTACTTGCAGGAGGCACGGCCACAGGGTTTAATTACGTTATGTATCTGTAAATTATTAAATGTAGAACACAAACAGCGCCCCGGCCCGGTCACTCACCGTTATAAGTCGAGGAGGGCAAGGATGATCGAACTCGACATAAATATTACCAAGGTGAAGCGCAATCAGGCGCTTGCCATACTCAGGCGGGCAAATCTCATACCAGATCGCTTCACCGCGCATCGCAACCGCACCTTCACCGCCCGGTACCTGCGTGACCGAGCGCCTGTATTCCAGTCCGCAGATGAATTCGAGACTCTTCTGGAAAAAGCCGACTGCCGGATCGCCATTCTCAAGCGCCCCAGCCCTAAACTTGACCGGGGACGCTATATCACGCTGCAATTCACATTTGCGATCTTCAATGCTGCTGTCCCGGCAGGCCTGCACTTGGCAAGGGCCAGCTAGGCGACACATCGTTACTGAATGGCCGCCGGGTAGTCGCCAATCACAGTCCTTGACCATAACAGAATTGGTATATTAACCTGACAATCTTATGCATACTCTGCGCTAAAATAAGAAAAGTCTTTCAGGCAATCGGGCGCTGAGCCGCCATAATTCATACAAAAATTCTCATGTTCGTAAATTATCTCACTTTTCCCTTCAATTGCGCGTATACTAGAACATTATCCTAGAAATCGATGGGCATGTGGCAGCACGAAGGAGAGCATAGTGCCGGTATTATTGTTAGCCCAGGGAGACAGCAAAGCGAAAGACATGCTGCGCAACGCGATTGAAGCGCGTTACGGTTTGCAGCCGCCCGCACTGGAAAGTCTGCGTATTGATTTTAAGGGCCGAGTCCGCACTAAAGTCGGTCCCATTGCCACCTGGGTGCCGGTGGACGCGACGGCACATTTCCTGTTCCCCAACGCGATGCGCTGGGATTTCACAGTCCGGCCTGTCGGTGTCACCATACAGAAGGGAATTGAGGCCTTTGATGGCACGGTATATCGCAGAACTCGAGGCGGCAGCGAACCCACCGTGATTTCTGATGCGGAAGCGGTGCAATCTATCCAGCGTCGCCTATGGGCGATTGCCGCCCTGCTGCTCACGCCGCTGGGTGAAATGTTTGTTACCCTGGCGCTCAAAGATGAGGCCTGTTTTGAAGCCTTGAATACCGAAATTCAGGCGGCGGTCAGTCTGTGCCTGCTGGATAACAACACACTGCATTCTGTCACCGTTCCCTGTTTGAACCCGGATTCCGGCAATATCCAGAATTTCATCATTCAGCTTTCCGAAGAACAGACGCCGGTTGATGAGTTTATGCTGCCGCGCAAAATCAGCACCTTCTGGGATGATGCCCCTTACTTTGAGGTTGACCCGGTAGCCGTGCAGAGCAACCCTGAAATTCCGCCATCGGTGTTTACGCTCAACGAGAACAACACCTGATAATCTGTTCCCATTGAGCACCGGAGAAACACGCCGCAGCGTTGCCATAAACCCACTGCGAACGATCAACCGAGACGTTCTTTTCTGGGTCGCCCTTAGTCCGGGTGTTTGTACTATCGTCAGTCCTGAGTCCTGCTGGATGGTGGCATTCTCGACCACTATCCTGAATCATTGAAATAGATTGGTGGCACGGAAATGGCGCTCACTCGAGAGACTATACTGAATGCGGTTGATAATGCGCTGCAACCGCTTGCTTACGTTCATGCGCTGTGGCAGGGTGGCGCAGCGGCCTTCAACCGGGCGGATGAATGGTCGGATATTGACCTGATGATTATCGCCGACGATGACCACATAGCCGATACAGTGACGGCATTGGAAACGGCGCTGCGAAGCCTATCGCCTATAGACATCCGTAATGAATTACCCGCCCCAACCTGGCACGGTCACTGGCAGGCCTTCTACCGTCTGCGGGATACCAGTCCATTTCTATTCATAGACTGCGTGGTGCTGAAACGCAGCAGCCCCAACCGCTTTTTAGAAATTGAGCTGCATGGTCATGCGATGGTGCATTTCGATAAAGGCGATTTCACCCAGCCGCCGCCGCTTTCAGTGGAGAACCATCTCGAACTGCTCAAGAAGCGTTTTGAAGCCATCAAAACGAAGTTCGACCTGTTCCACTATGTTATGACGCAGAAGGAACTCAATCGTGGCAACGGGATGGACGCGCTGGCTTACTACCATGCGTTCACGCTGCGCCCGCTGGTGGAAGTTCTGCGGATTCAGCATGACCCCGCCCGACACGACTTCTATATCCGTTATGCAAATTACGACCTGCCACCGGAAGTCGTGGCACGGCTCGAGCCACTGTTTTTCGTCGCGGATGCCGCTGATCTTGCGGCTAAGCTCCCCCAGGCCGGGGCATTCTTCGCGGAAGCCTGCGCCCAGGTGGATTTTGACGCCGTGCGAAGAAAACTGGCAGGAGACCGATAAACTGGCGAGAATGGGCGGCACTTGCGGTACAATGGGGGCGGCAAGTGCGGGATGCACATGGTTACTCGATCCGGGAGATCAACCACTTGCCTGAAAACGCAGGCCGCCAGTTGGCGCTGGCTGAAGGAGTAATCCAGGAAACAAGGCGATGTTATACTAGAAATCTGCGCTTCAATCCGCCGTTGAATGCCGCCGATACGAGGGATGGCGGCGCGGTATTGCCCGGTTTCACGATCACAGTGGACGAGGTTTTCTCTGAATGATGTGGCTAGAGACCCGCACACCAGATGCTAAAATCAAACAGCGATTCACGCGCCGTTTTCTATTCGGCGTCAATATGGTCTTTTCAACACTGCTGGCTGCATTACTGCTGCTGCTGGGTCTGGCTCACCAGAACAACTGGGTGTTATTAAAGGGTGAAATGGTTTTTGCCGGGTTCTTTAATCCGTATCTCTTAATCGGTAGTGCCGCGCTGCTGGCTGTGGTGGAGATTCATGCCCTGTGGTTGCTGTGGCGTGAACAGCGTCTGCGCTCAAGGCGGTTCGCTTTCGCTGTACATGGTGTCCTGTCAATCTTCAGCGGGATGCTGCTGTTGTTTTTGACAACGAGTTCATGGATGGTCGAAGGCCTCAAGCAGGGATATGGTTATGACATCATGCCCCAGCTCCCCCCACCTCCCAGCCCGGTGATCTGGATTTTCCCCTTGGCCGTAATACTGGTATTTCTGCCACATGGTCTATGGTGGCTGTATCAGGAACTGCTGGAACGGGCGCTTAACCGGGCCGCTGCGGAATATGAGAAACCCAAACGGCATCTGGCTGAACTCGCAGATTATAATAGCGATGACTTCTTATACGCTGAAGACCTGACTGACGGACTCAAAGCACAAAGGAATTAGACCATGCTGAACCTGACCGAGATGGGGCAGCGCGCCCGCACCGCCTCGTATGCCCTGGCAGGGGCCTCTACCGAACAAAAGAACGCCGCACTGCTGGCGATAGCTGACGCACTGGAAACCAACGCCGAGACCATTCTCGCGGCCAACCGCGCCGACCTGGACGACGCCCGCGCCGCCGGAACCGATGCCACCTGGATCATTGACCGCCTCGCGCTGGAAAAACGCATGGCGAGTATGATTGCTGATGTCCGTAAAGTGGCCGTCCTCCCCGACCCGGTAGGCAAAGAATTCGATTCTCGTGTGCTGGAAAACGGCCTCAGCATCTGCCGCCGCCGCGTCCCTATTGGCGTCCTGGGCATCATCTACGAGGCACGCCCGAACGTGACGATAGATGTGGCTTCCCTGGCGATAAAAACTGGCAACGCGGCTATCCTGCGTGGCGGTAAAGAAGTTATGCGGAGCAACCTGGCGCTGATTGAGGTGATTAGCGATGCCCTGGCCGCTACCGGCCTGCCTGCCGACGCTATCCAGTATATCGCCAGCACCGATCGCCAGTATGTGGGGCAAATGCTTAAGCTCCACCAGTACATTGATATGATTATCCCGCGTGGGGGCAGCAGTCTGCACAACTTCTGCCGGGAAAACAGCACCATCCCCGTGATTACCGGCGGCCTGGGCATCTGCCACCTGTATGTAGACGAAACCGCCGATTTTGACGCGGCGTTGGCGATCATCCACAATGCAAAAACGCAGCGCCCTGCCGTCTGCAATGCCCTGGATACCCTGCTCGTCAGGCGCGAAGTCGCAGCGGAGTTCCTGCCCCGTGTCGTGGCACACCTCGCCCCGGACAATGTGACTTTCCGCGCTGAGCCGGGGGCACTGGCCGCGCTCAACGGCGCCGGGGACAGCGCCGTTCAGCCCGCCGGGCCGGATGATTTTGATACCGAGTGGATGTCGCTCATCCTGGGACTCAAAGTGGTGGATGGACTGGATGATGCAATCGCCCATATCCGCCAGCACAGCACCCAGCACTCCGACGGCATTCTCACCCGCAATATGGAAGATGCAGCACGCTTCCTGAACGAAGTAGATTCTGCCGCCGTGTTTGTCAACGCCAGCACCCGCTTTAACGATGGCAGCGCGCTGGGGCTGGGAGCGGAAATTGCCGTCAGCACCCAGAAGCTCCACGCGCGTGGCCCAATGGCGCTCGAAGAGCTGACTACCTACAAATGGATCGTCATTGGGGATGGGCATGTGCGGCTATAAGTCCATTCAGAAAACACCATAACCATTCCTAAACACTGCTGAAATCCAAAACGCTATATAATGGTCATGTGTGAGCGAAAATGATAAAGAGATTTACTTCTACCCGTTGTCGGAAAATTAACTTCTAGGGGACTATCAATGCCTTCCATCTTATTGGTTGAAGACCACCCGGATATGCGAGCCATGTTGAGTGACCTTCTCGTAATGGGTGGATACGACGTCATGACTGGGCGTACCGGCCAGGATGGCCTGGATTTGCTGGGAAAGGCGGATCCGCTGCCCATCGCCATCATCAGTGATTTGAATATGCCGCAGATGGATGGTCGGAAGCTGTGTGAAACCGTGCGCACAAACCCAGCCTGGAATAGCATTCGTCTGATCCTGATGAGTGCCAACCCGCACGATGAGCGCCTGATGAATGCGACTATGTTTGGCGTCGACTCACTTATCTCAAAGCCGTTCTCACTACAAGAACTTCACGATATTCTGCACTCATAAGATAACCCTATATTCAAACAGTCAACAGGGGGCAAATTGCCTCCTGTTTGCATTCAGTTTGATTGGTCTTTTTCCCACTGAGTGGTAAACTACGGGCAAAAGCGTTAACGGAGCAGTCAAGTGGCGCAAAGGACTAACAGATTACTATCTGCACCTTGATTGCACTATTTTAAATCATTATGGCGACCTGGATCGAGGACAAAAAAACGATGCTTACACCCGTCGAACAAATCGCATTCATAATTCTGGCACTGCTGGCCGTCGGGGCAACCTATAGTGGATTTCGTGAAGTCTATTTGATTGTCAACCGTGGCAGCGGCCACCTGTACTGGAACAGACTCCCCGCCCGGCTGTGGCGAGCGCTCACAGTCTATGTGACCCAGAGCACAACCCTCAAAATGCAACGACGGTTTATCACCAGCCTGTTCCACCTGGGTGTAGTCTGGGGGTTTACCTTCTATTTTCTGGTTAATGTGCTGGATGTTATACGCGGCTTTGACGAGACTTTTACCGAAACACTGGCAAGCGGCGGGCTGCTCTATGACCTCTACCGCCTCGTAGCGGATTTGCTCAGTGTAGCGGTGCTGGTTGGCGTCACCTATTTCATCGTGCGGCGCTTCTGGTTGCCCAACCGCAAGGAACTGAAGTACCACGATAACATCCTGCTCCACCCCAAAGTAAAGACAGGCAGCGTTGACCGCGACTCGTTGATCGTCGCCGTGTTCATCCTGCTGCATGTTGGGGCGCGTTTCCTGGGCGAAGCCGTCCATATCGCCGCGACGGGCACCGACCTTTCCAGCCCGTTCGCTACCATTGTCGCCCCCCTGTTCTCCGGCACAAGTCAGGGCGGCCTGCTTTTCTATGAACATCTCTTCTGGTGGGTAGCGTTGGGCGGCATCCTGCTGTTCATACCCTATTTCCCCTATACCAAACACGTCCACCTGATTATCGCGCCGCTCAACTTCCTGACTCGCCCGGATCGTACCTCACTGGGCGAACTGGTTCCGCTCGACTTTGAAGACGAGACGGTTGAACAGTTCGGCGTCAACAAGTTAGAACACCTTTCAAAAACGCAGTTGGTGGACGCTTTTTCCTGCATCATGTGTAACCGCTGCCAGGATGTCTGCCCGGCCTATACCACCGGCAAGGAACTCTCCCCTTCGGCATTGGAGATCAACAAGCGGTACATGATCCGCGACAACATGACCGCCCTGGCGAATGGCGTGGAAAGCGAGTTCTCGTTGATGGGTTATGCCATCAGCCACTCGGCGGTGTGGGCGTGTACGGCCTGCGGCGCATGTATTGACATCTGCCCGGTTGGGAATGAGCCGATGTTCGATATTCTCGACATCCGCCGCGACGCGGTACTCACCCAGGGCGATATTCCACAGGAACTTCAACCCGCCTTTAACGGTATGGAACGCCAGGGCAACCCCTGGCAGATCGCCGAAAGCCGCGTGACCTGGGCCGAAGGGCTGGATGTCCCTACAGTCGAAGAAAACCCCGATTACGACGTCCTGTACTGGACAGGCTGCGCGGTCAGCTACGACGAACGCGCCAAACAGACCGCTCGCGCATTCGTCAAAGTACTGCGGGCCGCTGGTGTGAACTTCGCCATTCTGGGTGAATCGGAAAGCTGCACCGGCGATGTCGCCCGGCGGGCTGGCAACGAGTATCTCTACAACGAAATGGCGCTGGCAAATGTGGAAACGCTCAACGCCGCCGCCCCCAAGCGCATCGTGGTCACCTGCCCGCACTGTTACCACAATATCGGCAGGGAGTACCATCAGTTCGGCGGGAACTACGAAGTCGTGCATCACACCGAACTGATCGAAGAACTCATCCAGACCGGCAAGCTGCCCATGTACGCCAATCCCAACATGGCATCCAACGTCACCTTCCACGACCCCTGCTACCTGGGACGGCATAACGACGTGATCGAAGAACCGCGCACGGTCATCAAGGCCGCCGGTGCGCCCCTCATCGAAATGCCGCGCACGAAGCGCAATTCCTACTGCTGCGGCGCGGGCGGCGCTCAGTTCTGGAAGGAAGAGGAACACGGCGAAAAGGCCGTCAATGTCGAGCGTTATAAAGAAGCAGCGGCCACCGGAGCGCAAACGCTGGCGGTAGGCTGCCCGTTCTGTATGCAGATGTTCGAAACAGCAAAATCCTCCGTCGGCGAAGGCCCGGAAATCCGCGACGTGGTGGAAATCATCGCGGAACGCCTGACCGACTGAGGCAGACGCCAGCTACAGAGACTGTCATACACCCGAGGGGTGGCCCATGCCGCCCCTTTTGCATTGTAAGTCTTACAGAACAGCGTAGTGCTATGCCTGTTCGCACGGATATTGGCTAATCTCGGCCAATACTTGGCGGCTTTCAACACGCTCCTCCAGATTCATCTGCAGGACACGAACGGTTGTACGGCCTTCCGGCGTCAACCCTGTTATACGCATATCTTCCTGTATTTCAAAATGATTGTTCCACACCTGCTGGCGCGGATTGAAAAGTGGTGTGATTTCTTGGGTTGCTGGATCAAATCCAGTCAGGTCGTGGCTCTTGTATGTATTACAGTTGAAACACGCCAGACAAAGGTTGGCTATATCGTCAGAGCCATCGTGTTTTAACGGAATAATATGGTCTACATGGAACGGAACGATTCCGCTTGTAGCAGATAGACGACAGTATTCGCAGCAGTTTCCAGCACGATCCTGAACTGCTTGCCGCGTTTTATCCGAGAGGCTCATTCCGATGACTTCTTGAGTTTGAGCTTCAGCTTCGCTTTGAGCAGGGTCATCATATTGTCCATGCGGGCGAAGTCCATCATCTCACTGTATTCTTCAGGCGTTAGTTCACCCTCGCCATTTTTATCCAGCAAATAGTGAGCGCGTGCCTGCAAATCGTCCGGCAGGCGATAGGCGATAATCTCCTCCGGCGTGGGATTGGTCGCCAGAAAATCGGTGATTTCGCCAAATACGGTGCGAATCGGGGTGCCAAACATGGGTGTTCTCCATTACTCACTGCGCTCATTGTAGCACAACTTCACACTGATTAATCTTCGCTTTCCCCCCGTGCCCCGCCCGTGCCCTTAGGGAAGTAAAACTCCCCGCCCCGCCCATGCACTTCAAGGAAGTAAAACTCCCGCCCCGTTGACGGGGAGGGCTGGGGAGGGGTAAGCACCTCCCCCGCTGCCCTTCCGCGAGGATTGAGCCGCCCCCAATACTGAACAAATGTTTGAACAAAGATTCACCACGTGCGACCCGTTTTGTGCTATTGTAGGGATGGTATTCTTCCCAACCGCCGCCATTCAACCTTCATTTACCGCTGCCCACACGACTCAGAACGGCTCTTCCTCATGCCTCAGCCCACACGACTCACTACGGCTTTTCACCCGGCACTTGTGACGTTCTGCCGTCCTTTTGCCCCTTTTGCAGCAACACACGCCGTTTTGCTGCATAGCCCCATCCCACCGCCACGCGAAGAATAGCCCATCTTGCTGCAATATCAGCAATTGCAGCGCAATACGCTTTTTGCGGCAATAAAAATGCCCCATACCATCCCGGTTGGGGCATTTCGCGTTCAACCACCCCCCTGCTCGCAAGGCCAGGTGGGGGTAATCACCTCCCCTGCTGGCGGCTGAGGCCAGGTGGGGGTAATCACCTCCCCTGCTGGCGGGGGAGGCCGGGTGGGGGTAAACCACCCCTGCTGGCGGCTGAGGCCAGGTGGGGTAAAAGTCCCTCTCCTGAGGGAGAGGGATTTAGGGTGAGGGCTACAACTACTCCGCCGGTAGAACTGTGAACAGGCTGCCCGCACCTCGCCCATATACTTCGGGGAAGTAGAACTCCTGTCCCGTCGGTGGGATCACATTGTACGTCCCTGCCAGCCCGGCGCGGATACTGTAGACATACTCATACGTCCCCGCCGGTAGATACGTACTGTAAAGCACCACCTTCTCATCCCGGAACTCGATATTGCTGAAGTACCACCAGCCCCAGCCCCGGCTCAACGGATTCTGGACATCCAGCCCGGGCCGTGTGCCAATCTGCTGTTCGGTGTTCAGGTTGGGGTTCACCCCTTCCGTACCGGCGGGAATCGGGTCTTCGATCACTACATAATGCAGGGCGCTGGGCGCGATCACGGTCAAACGCACCTCGATCACATCCCCCACCCGTGCTTCGGTAACGGGCGTATCCGTCCCCGGTATCACGTAACGCCGGTCAACGATCATCCCCCGGTTGAGCGGTTCGACCTCCGGTACGGGGAGGAATGCCCGCAGGTGCGCCGTGTAATACAGTACACCAGGGCCGTCCGTCCGCCCCACCACCAGCAGGTTCGCCTCGTCCTGGAGCATCTCACTCACCTGAACAACCAGCTTCACGCTGTCCCGCACCGTCTCCGGCGTGGCTGTACCTTCTGCCAGCCGTTCCCCGTTAAACGCGGTCGTGTACTGGTAGTCCGGCTGGAGTTCACCGGTCACTACCATCCAGTCCGTCAGCGCCATCACCGCCCAGGCCGTCTCCTGTGTCGTTTCCCAGGCATCTGCCTGCCGGGCGATCATTAACCAGCGCACCACGTTGGGCAGAAGGTCGCTCTGTGGGCGCAGTTTCACCAGCGCCTCCAGCACGATGGCCGTCGTCCGCGTGTTCGAGTTCCAGTTCCAGTAGTCGTTGAAGTCTTCTTCCCAGTGCGCCCCGGTTGCGCTCAGAACAGCCGCGTTCACCAGGTCGGAAACCAGAACCTCGCTCCGGCTGGTATCCTGCGCGTCAATATAGTTAAATGTCAGCGCCAGATACGCCTTCGCGTAGATGCTCAACCGCGCGCGGTTATCATAAAGCGTCGCCGCCCGCGCGATGTCCGGTGCCCCGGAACGCGCCAGCGCGTACAGTGTGAATGCCTGCCGGTTCAACCGCCACGCCTCCATATTCAGGCCAGGGACGATGAACGTCCCGCGCAGATAGCTCTGCGCCCGCGTGATGACCTCATCGCTCACCGCGAACCCGGCGTCGCGGGCTTCCGCCAAACCGATCAGCGCGTAGGCCGTCGTCACCGGATTACTCACATCGTACACGAACCAGCCCCAGCCGCCGTCCACTTTCTGTTGAGCGAACAACCGTTGTAAAGCGAAGTTCACGCCCGAATTGAGTTTCTGCTCCAGATCAGGGTTCGAGACACCCAGGCTGTCCAGCGCCCGATAGGTCATGATATTGGGCAGGAAGCGGCTCACCGTCTGCTCAATACACTGGTGCGGGTAATTGCGCAGGTATTCCAGGCCGTCAATCGTGGTCGCCGCCAGTGACGGGTCAACCTTGATCGTCAGTTCGCCCTGCGTCACATCAAACCGCTGTGGCAGGACAATAGCCTCAGTCCTGGAACCGCCCTCGCGCAACAGACCGCCGGTACCCACTGTCTCCGGCACTTCGTACTTATAGACCGGGAGCAGGCGAGCATCGCCCTGTCCCAACGGGGGTTTGCTGGCATCGGTGTACGCGCCATTTCCGCCGTTTGCGAAGAACGTCAGGTCAATCGCACCCACATCCTGCACCGTAACCGACCATTCGACCCGCTGGCGTCCCCCGGCAGGTATCGTAAAGGTCTGATGGGACTCACCATTAAAGGTAAACCCGCTGCCTTCAATGAACACTTCGGTCTGCATATCCTGGCCGGTATTGTTGTTAACTACCGCCGCCAGCACCACCTCATCGTCTACTACCAGGAAACGTGGTGTCACCGGGCGGATCAACAATGGCTTGGTGCTAATCAGGTCGAATGTATCCTGCCCAACCAGCGTCAGACCATCCGAACCGCTCGTCACGGCGCGGGCATCCAGCCGCCAGGTCGTCAGATTGTCCGGCAGTGTCACCGCGAATGTCGCTGTACCGCTCGCATCTGTCGTGAGCGTGGCGTTCCAGTACGCTGTATCCACGAACTCACCACGAATATCGAAGATACCGGCTTCACCGCCGCCACCACCACCGCCCTTGATCGTATCGAGGACGGTCTGTGTCAACTGGTCAACATTAATCGTCAACGAGGTTGCTGTGCGGACACTCAAGCCCTGCTGCCCGTAGAAGAAACTCAGAATCGGGCCAACATTGGCATCTGCAATAGCCAGGGAAGCGAGGTCTGTTAAACCCACACCGACTTCGGCCTGTACCGGTGCGCCGGCATAATTTGTCGTCTGTACCGTGTAAGTTACGGTTTCGCGCGGTCCCGTCTGCTCACGGTCTGGCGTAATCTCAATCGTGATTTCCTTCTGCTCGTTATTCACACCAAGCTGGAGCAGCCCCATGCGGAAGGCCGTCACCGGGTTATTCTCGTCCACGCCCTTCACCAGAAGGACACTCACATACACATTGGGCGCGAACTCCTCCGTAATGGGCAGTTGATAAACATACGAGTTGCTATCCAGGGTGATACGCTCGGCTTTCAGAACACTGCCGCGCTCCACAGTGACCAGCGCCTCGACTGTACCCTGCCAGGGCGAAGTAATCAGGATTTCCGCCGTATCGCCCACTTCGTAGGCATCCTGATCGGCGATCAGGTCAATCCGGTTGCTGTTCTGCTGACGCCAGGAAACATAATCCCGGCTGGAAACCCACATCGTGGTTGAGGAAACCACCGCGTTACCCCGCGAGTCACGGGTCGTGATTTTCGTCTTGAAGACGCCTCCGTTGGGCGGAGTGAAAGTAAATACCGCTTTTCCATCCGAGTCCGTCGTCACACTACCGCTGGTCACGGGGATTTCTTCCACCTCCCATGTCCAGATTGTCCGGCCAAACTCATCCTCTTCCTGGACGTTCGACCAGCGCCGTTCGACTACTTCCACATCAATCGGCTGCCCGGCAATGCTCTCGCTGTTCCAGTCTACAGAGATGATGTCAATATTCGCTTCCTGCCCGACAGTCGAAACATACTGCTGTGGTCTCAGCCCGATATAGATCAGCCCCTTATGGACGATCACATCGGTGCGCCCGGCCACAACCTGCTGGCTCTCATCGCTGACTACCGCCTCAATCGTGAACTGCTGGCTCTGTGTATCGTCTTCCAGGTCTGCCGGGACTTCAATAATCAGGTTGCCCTTTTCATCGGTCATCCCTTCGCCGCTGGCGACTTCAGAGCCATACCCACCGTAATACTCGCCCGGCCCTTCATCGTAGTTATAGTCCGTGAAGTCATAGTAGCCAGGACCATCATAGCGGAAGAAGTACGGGTTGCTGATAACCGAATAGCTCACATCAGCATTCGTCACCGCCCCGCCGAAGTAATAGGTGCTGTCTACGGCAACTCTGATCGTATCGCCCTGCACCACCGCATCCTGTTCGGCGGACACATTTACCTGGAACTCCGGCAAACGGAATTCCGCAACCGAAAAGCCCACCGAACCACGCGGCGAATAATACGATTCAGTGTTGTTGCTAGGCAGTTCGGCTTCAATCCGGTAGTAGCCCAACCCGGCGTTTGCATCAAGCTCGAATGTGTCGCTGAACGTGCCAAACGGGGTCAGTTCAAGGTCTTTTTCATAGACAATCTCACCCCGATCATCATAGATTTTCACAGGGATGGTGCTGAACGACGGCGGTGTATAGGTCACATCATCCCGCTCGCGCACCACACCCCGGAAATACACCGGCTGGTCTGGACGGTAGATCGGCCTATCGGTATAAAGATAAGCGGCATACTGTTCCGGGTAGAAATTACTGCTCTGACTGAAGTTCCAGGGGGCAATACCATCTGACCAGTTGGCAAGTCCGATGCCAAAATGAGATTCTGTCTGGAGTACCGCAACCAATGGCTTGTACAGGTCATCAACACGCGGAATGCTGATCCGCGCCAGGCCATCGGCATCTGTCGTTCCTACTTCAAAGAACGACTGAGTATCGTTGTAGAGTGTTACGGTCTGATTGGCGATCGGCAACCCGGTCTGCATGTCTGTTGCCCATACCAGCACACTGTCCACTTCGTATTTCAGGGTGAGATTGGCCGTCGCTACCATCAGGAAATGAGATTTCGGACTGCCTTCCCGGATTGTCGGCGGAGACACGCGAAGCAGGTAAATACCCGGTGCCAGCGCCCCGCTATCCGGCCCACTCGTGACCGTGACCGGCGTAGCCTGCCCAGCCACCAGCACATCCAGGAAATATTCTTCGCCCAATCCTTCGGCTACCCAGGCACGCCCTTCGTCTCGAAGCTGAACTTCCCACCACAGCGCATTGTTGGCGCACACGGGCCCACCCACCACTGGCAGACGGTAATCCCGGTAGAGCAGTGTTGTAATTTCGCCATCGGGCGGGGACTGCCGTGCCCGCACCGGGTCAGGGTCGGTGATAACCACCGCCGTATCGCCCACATTCAACCGCGAAGACGGCGCACCGGGACAAGTAGCAGCCGGATTAGCATCCCCCGCGCTCAAGTTGAGCAGTTCATAATTGCGGGTATTCAGTGGGGTGGAAACGTCCAACCGCCAACTGCGCATCAGGTTCGCAGAATCGGGTTCGTAGTAGTAGGCAGGGCTGTAAGAATCAGTCAGAATACGCCCGGTGAACACCTGGGTTGGCACGCTGTAAAGCTGGAGATTCAGCTGGTTCAGGTTACGGTGCGTCAAAAACAACTGGGTTGCATCATTGTAGGCGTTGTACAGACCCACGTCGCCCGGCACTTGCAGATTAAAATCCGGGTCGTAGGGCGCAGTTGTATAGCGCACGGTCAGAGGCGTATCAATAGTATTCCCATACGGATCCGCCATACCCGACGCAATCGTTACGGTATAAGTCGTGCTGGGTTCCACCGGGAAGTTCAGGTTATAGCTGTTGTTGTAACTGCTGTAATAACCTTCCGGGTCGCGCCAGGGTGCCGGCTCAATGGTGATCTTGTCGAGAATCGTCGTGCGATCCATCGGCGAAGCAAAATTGATCGTGAAACTGCCATAAGGTGAAACACCCACCTGCCCATCGAATGGATCAGTGCCAATGATGGCCGGATACGGCACGGTAGCAAAAGTCCAGCTCGAAAAACCGGTCAGTTCCGCTGTACCGGAAACAGCACGGGGCATATTCTGGAAGCCAGCAACATAGACTTCGCTCAGTGCCAACGGTTCTTCCGGCTCGAAGCCAAAAACCGTTCCCGCATCGTTCCAGTTGAACGTGCCGATTATCGAGCCAGCCTGCTGCCCGATTGGCCGCATATAGAAATTCGCCTCGACGTTAGCGCGATCCATCGGTTGGTTGAAGGTCAGTTGCAGCCGGTCATCCAGTTCAACATCGCTGGCGCGGTCTTGCGGGTAAACATCCACCACCGCCGGGTCAACCGTTGTAAACGACCATTTCAACGGTTCAGCCAGTATCGAACCGTCCACCGCCTCCAGTGCGGTATCCACACTGACGGTATAGGCCGTGCCGCCTGCCAGCGCCGCGTCAGGACGGAAAATGTAGATAGACGTATTCAACCACTCGCCTGTACCTTCGACAGCCGGCACAATCATGAGTGGATTCGGCAGCGTGCCCATATCCTCAACTGCCACCAACGGCACAACCGGGCGATTGAAAATCACCGTGATGGCCGCATCGGTTTCGATCCCTGCACTGCCATCCGCCGGCAGGAAATCGGATACTGCCAGGTAGCCGAGCGTATTCAGTTTCAAGGTGTAGGGTTCAATCAGCGCGGCGGCATCCTGGCCGCGCAGCACGGTACTCACGGTGAGCGTGTATTCCGTCGCCCGCTCATAATCAGCAGTGGGCGCAAATGTCACCACTCCGCTGTTCGCATCGCACGTAACATCACCCGGTATCACCGGAGCGAGACTCACAGCATCCCCCGCCGTAGCACAGTCCAACGGGCGGTCAAAGTACACCACCACCGGATCATTCAGGCCGAGTTCTTCGCCGGGGAACGGCGCAGAATCGACCACCTGCAACGGCACAACGGGCGGCGTTTCCTGGTAAGCCGCTATGCCGGAGAAACTTAAGCCCAATAATAGAATGCTCATCAAAAAGAGCAAAGGGTATCTTCGCATCTCAAAACCCCCTGAGATCATACTCACACATACGGCTGCAAGATCGCCGCTACTTTGATTATATGCCAATCTCAGGGGGAGAGGAAACACGCCTGGCGGATGTTTGCCCGGCGTTCAACCTACGCTGGATACTACAGACCGCGTATGTACGTGATCTGAAAACCAAAGATTTCTTTAACGACCTGCCAGTGCAATGCCGCTATCTCCCGCAGCACGGAGATCATATACTCGGTCAGCGTGGGGTAGCTCTCCGTGACCGGGCTGGGGTAGGCGGTTACGCCGCTCATCTGGAACAGCCAGTTCGCCCTTAGCAGGTGATAGCCATCACTCACGATGACAGCGGTCTGCCAGCCATTCGCCTGCATAATCGTATGGGTCTCAAGGGCATTTTCTTCGGTGCTGCGGCTGGCCTCTTCCAGGATAATTGCGCTTGCGGGGACGCCTGCTGCCAGCAAAGCGGTCTCACAGGCCGAGGCCTCGCTCACTGTCGCCCGCCCAGGATAACCACCGGAGCAGATAATATGCGCAGCGATCCCCTGCTGCCACAAGGCGGCGGCGTGGTCAGCGCGTCGAATCATGGAAGGGGTAGGCGTGTTATCGGGATTCAACCCCGCGCCCAGCACAATGATTGCATCAACAGGCCGGGTGTAGTCCGACAAGCCAAACACGTGAATACTGGCGGCCAGTCCAATTTCGAACAGGAATAACAGCACAAAACACACCAGCAAGACCCGCCGGAAGCGCCTGGACTGAATAACCGTGATAATCCGTCTCACAGTGCGGGACCCATCATTTAGTGGCGCAGCCCGCCATCATTCGGCAGATCAAGATCAAAGGGCAAATCAGACTCCAGGTCATCCAGCGTCATCTTACCGACCATCCAGCTATCCACCGCCGCTAACCGAATACGCATCACCGGCATAGGGGATGCGCCAAATGTGATGGATGGCTGCGGAACGATTATCATCGGGTCTTTGAGGTGCAGATGCCGGATCAATGGCAAATCCATTGCTTCCAGTTCCGCTTCATCTTTGCCGGTAAATTCCTCTAGATCAACATCTTCTTTCAAGGAACGGAAGTCAAACAGTTCTTCAACCGCCTTGATGTCCGCTTCCGAGGGTGACTCCATGCCGCGCCTGGCCTGCCGGATAAATGTCTCGCTGAGAGTAGAAAGGTACTCTTTCTCGCTCACCAGCGTTCCAGTGACGACTGTTCCATGCATAAACAGCGTGATCCCCAGCGGCATCCCGGTCTTATTGACCAGCCCGGAGATCAAATCCGCCAGCAAAAAATCCGGTTCCAACCAGAATCCGGAATCTTCCGGCTCCATGTCCATAGAGTCCCACATACAGCCTACCTCTGTTGCTACCCGGCTCACAGCACCGGATTATACATCATTCGAGTTTAAAAACGCAGCGCCTACCGGGTTGGCAGGCGCTGCAAGCATCAACACCTTAGCGCGTCAGCACTCGCTGTAGCCGCACGTCAGGCACTTACGGCAGCCTTCAATCCGCATCAGGCTGACTGTGCCGCATTCGGGACACATGTCCGCGCCGGAAAGCACTCCAAATGCCTGCGTCCCTGGCGTCGGAGCAGCCGATTCCGTTTTTGCCGGAGCATCAGGAGTCCCGTTCCCCATCGGCAGCCCTAACTGTTGGGGTTCATCCAGTGGGAAGTAGTTTTCCAGCAGCGCCCCGGCCACCGCGTCCGGCAGCGAAGTCACCCGCCCGTTGCCGAAGCCGACCTGACGCGCACCGCCAATGCCCTGCAACTGCTCAATAATCAGCTTGAGCATTTCCATCCGGTTCTGCGGCGCGGTAGAACGCAGTTGCAGCGAGATCATGCGCCCCAGGCCATCCGCGTCCGCTTGAATATCACTGCCAGCCTTACCCACCGTGATAAACACCTCGAACGGATAGCCCTTATCATCACTATTCATGGTGATATAGCCCTTGCCGAACGGCGTTTGCCGCCGGACAGTCACGCCGGACAACCGGCTGGGACGCGGGTAGACATGGTGTGGCGTGGTAACTTGTGTCACCTGGGCGGATTCCTGCGGTTTTGATTTCTCCGCCCGTTCGTCGCCCTTGAGCATCAATACCTGTTCGTCGCGGCTGCCATCGCGGTAAATCGTCCCGCCCTTGCAACCCAGATCATACATATACTCGTAGAGTTCGCTGACCTGCTCTACGGTATACTCATTAGGCACATTGCATGTCTTACTGATGCTTGAATCGACCCATCGCTGGATAGCGCCCTGCACCTTGACATGGTCCTCCGGGGAGAGTTCCATTGCCGTAACGAAATAATCCGGCAGTTCGTTTGCATCAGGGTGCGTTTCAAACCACTCTTTGACCAGCGGCACTTGTTCCTCGTGCAGCCCCAGGCGGCTCTTGCGATAGTATACCCATGAGAAGAAGGGTTCAATCCCGGTGGACGTGTTGACCATCGTTCCGGTAGTCCCTGTAGGAGCCTGCGTGGTCAGCGTAACATTGCGAATACCGTGCTTCCGCACATTTTCGCGAATATCCTCCGGCATGGTCTCCATATAGCCACTTTGCAGGAACGGTTCGACCTTAAACTGCGGGAATGGGCCTTTCTCCGCCGCCAGTTCGATGGAAGTTTCATAAATCGCCCGCGCCAAAAAGCCGTACAGCTTATCAATAAACGCCACCGACTCATCACTGCCATAACGAATACCCAGGCGAATCATCAATTCCGCCAGTCCCATATTGTTCAAGCCGACCCGCCGTTCGCCGAGCTGCTGCTGGCTGTTCTGCTCGAAAAAGTATGGTGTAATATCAATCACGTTATCGAGAAAACGAGTCGCATAGCGGGCAGTTCTATCCAGGTCTTCCCAGTTCACGTCATGGGTATCAGCGTCATAGAATTGCGCCAGATTGATCGCGCCGAGATTGCACACGCCAAACGCGGGTAATCCTTGCTCACCGCAGTTGTGGATCACAAAACCGTTCCCGATAAACGAATGCGTGAGCGGCTCCGTTAAATCAAAGACATATTCACTGCCTTGTGCGGTAATGGACTCTACAGTGGCAACAAAGTGCTCTGCGTATGGCCCACGCTTTCCCCGTGTAATATAGCCCAGGAGTTTCTCCTGTTTATACTCAACAAGAAAACCAATCTCATCTGCAAAAACGGTGAGATTGTGTTTCGACACAACCAGTTCATGCTGGGCTGCACACCAGTACGGCCTCAGTTGGCGGTTTGAATCCGGCATATTTCGGTAACCAGCCTCGCGCCGGGTACGGTAAATACGGCTGGCAACTCCAAAATTCAACAGGAGTCGTTGGACGCCCTCCAGTAGTTCCAGGTTACTGGCAGCGAGTCGAACGCTGCCTCCCTTCTCGCCACCATCCTGGAAACTTCCGTCAGCCGTAAAGAGCGCCTGCAAAAACCCGCGCTGCATATCTTCTGTGCCGGTAAGGACACTTTCAGGGACGATATGTTTGTTATCCCCCAGACCGGATTCGTGAGCCACAGATGCCAACCGGGTAGAGCTAACCCGGGCCTCATCCCGGTTCGCCACCTCCGTTACGCCGACCGTATAAGCACGCTGACCAACGGTATGAGGCAATACCAGGTCATTGACATACTCGGCAAATAACGGGGCCAGTTCGCGCTTTTCCTCACCGAAAAATGAGAGCACAACCTCATCCCGCTTCAGCGTACCATCGCCAACCAGCCAACCCAGAACACGACCGAGTTGGAGCGAGCCTTTGGAACCAAAACCCCCTTTGCGGTTGAGAATGTGTACCTTGTCGCCAGGCTCCAGGTCCTGTAATTCTATCCACCCGGATGGCGTCATCAGTCGGTGGTCAGCCGTTGCGCGGAGGTAATACCCTTCTTTGGTTTGAAGGCGGAAAACTGGCTTGGAGCCGGTTAGGAACACACGCGAAGCAGGTGTGGTCGCTTCCAAATGACCGAAACGCCCATCGGTGACGACATTCACATTCTGCTCTTGATCGAACAGTTCACGGGCGCTTACAAGGCCGTTAGATGTATAGATGAGCGTATCTCCCGTGACACAGGGATTGGTGCTGATGATGGGCGCATAGTACCAACTATTGGACATTTTGTTATAGCGCTCCCGGAAGAACACACCCGGCTCGGCGCTCGCCCACGCGCTTTCGATAATTGCGTTCCACACATCACGCGCTTTGACCGTGCGATAATGAACAACGCGACGCCCGGCGGCAACCCACGTTTCCAGGTTGCCATCCCATACATCATCATAATCGTCATAGCTCGTATCCGGGAAGACCAGTTCCCAGTCTGCATCAGCCTTCACCGCTTCCATCATCTTGTCGGATACACCAACGCTGATATTGGCGTTCGTTATCTGGCCCGCCGTGCGCTTACTCTGAATGAAATCCAGCACATCCGGGTGCCAGTCATTGAGAATCAACATGAGGGCGCCCCGCCTCGAACCTCCCTGTTCGATCAGCCCAGTGACGAAGCTGTATAGCGCACCCCAGGAAACTGATCCACTGGAGCGTCCATTGACACCCTTCACATAGGATTGCTTGGGACGCAGGCTTGAAATATTAATGCCGACCCCACCACCCCGTGACATAATTTCCGTCATCTGCAGCAGCGTCTCAATAATGCCGCCGCGAGAGTCACGGGGAGAAGGGACAACATAGCAGTTATAGAACGTAAGTTCTTGATCTGTCCCGGCAGCGGTTAGGATGCGCCCGCCGGGGACAAATTTCCAATCTTCCAACAGCCAGCGAAAACGCTCCGCCCACTGCTGCTGAAGCTCCGGCGAAGTTTCTGCGGCGGCGACCCCGGCGGCAACTCGATCCATCATCTGACCGGGATCAGTTTCCAGCGGCTTGTCCACATGCTCAATATCGCGTTCAACAACGTCGCCATCCAGCAGTTTGATCGTCACCACCGGCAAGGTCATTTCCATGACAGTGCCAACTTCCCGCTGGCCGGTCTTGGCATCCACTACCACAATCACCATATCGCCAACCGCCAGCGTGGAGCGCGTCATATCCTTCTGGGCATAACGATCCAGAAAGATTTTATAGCCCAATTCATGTAACGCATTGTGTTTGGTCGCTTCTGATTGAACCATATTGATACAATCTCCCGGCTTTATTAATAATACAAATGTTCTACGCAGCATGGGAAAAAGAAGCCAAACCCCCACCGTGTGATAACAAAATGGGGGCACAATCAACCCATGTTTGGCTGCTAATTGATGTTGGATTTCGTTATGTACTTTATCATGATCGGAGTTTTGTGTCTACTGAAATTCAGGCATGGTTTGGTTAGAAAATAGTCGGTGAACTGTTACAAATTTCCCACAAAAAGCCACAATTCCCAAACAGCCAATTCTTCCACACCGGGCTATAATTCGGAATACGACTGGCTCACACTCATAAGAGAGAACACGTGTCCCGAACCTCTTTCGCCATTGCGCCGCGCCGCGCTTTCACGAAAACAATGCGCCTGTTATGGCATCGGTTGGGCCATCTCGCGCTGCTGGAACTGGCAGCAATTACCCTGATGGGTGTGTTGTATATCACGTATTTCGCCCCAGTCCCGCAGTATGTTGACCAACACAATATTGACCCGCAGCCGCTGCTGGATATTCTGCTTAACCCGGAAATGCGCCAGACTGGACTGGAACACGAACGACTGGCCGGGGTACTGATTCCGGCGGAAATCGGCCTCAAAGAGTTTGGCTATATCCCTGCCTGGAATCCGTATATGGGGACAGGCGAACCCCTCATCAACAACGCCTTCAGCTACCTGTTCAATCCATTTTACAGCTTGCCAGTGCTGCTGCTGGGGGCGTCGGAAGGCAGCAAGCTCGCTATGATTCTGGCGGTCTTCATCGCCGGGTACAGCATGTGGGCACTGGGACGGGCTATCGGCATTGGCGCTGCCGGGCGCGTGACCACTGCCGCCCTCTATATGATGAGTGGCGGTATCTCGGCTAAGTTTTACCAGGGGCACTTTCAACTCGGCCTGAGTCTGGCGTGGGTGCCGCTGGTGCTGGCCGGGTTATGGTGGACACTCCGCACACGTGACCGCCGCGCCCCGATATTCATGGCCGTCGCTTTCGCTCTGTTGTTTTTCTCCGGCAATATCTATTACACGCTCCACACCCTTATCAGCGTTGCCGTCGTTACCCTGCTTCATCTGTGGGATCAACCAATGGAATCCAGAACGTGGCGATTTCGCGGAGATCGCCTGCGCCGGGTGCTGATCGGAGGCGGGTTCGCTTTCGGGCTGGCGGCGCTGCAATTCATCCCCGTGTGGGCAGTGCGCGACTTTGTAGACCACGCCGTGCAGCATTTCGACAGCTCCGGCCAACTCGTTGGGCGCTACGGCCTGGCACAGGCTGCCGCTAACCTGATCTATCCCTGGCCCAAATGGATTGTATTTGAGCAGCCCAATGTCGGCCTCGCTGCCGTAGTGGACTATGCATACATCGGCCCGGCGATATTTGCCTTCATCCTGACAGGCATGGGGGCAGCATTAGCCGGGCGCATGGCCGCCGCCCAGCGTTACAGCCGGGAACTCGTGGCCGGGCTGCTGCTGGCATTGCTTATGATGGTTTGGGGCGCTGGGCAAACACCGGTATTAGCCTGGCTGTATGCCCATTTCCCCCTCCTGGAGGAATTCCGATTCGTAGGCCGCGCACTCACAGTCGCCGCGCTGTGGTGGATTGTCCTGGCTGGCATCGGCGTTGATATCCTGTGGCGCTCCGCAGACAAACTCGCGCCGAATACAGCCCGCTATGATCGCCGGCATCTGCTGCTTATACTTGGCTTTACTCTGGGTGCGTGGAGCTACCTTTTCGCCTATAGTTTGGCCGGACAAACAACCCGCCTCAACATGGTGCTGCACAATTTTCGTTGGTTGAATGCACTGGACGCTATCCGGTTCACCAGCTTCCCGCAGGCGACAGAGACGCTCTGGTTACTTCTGCTGGCTGCTATGGGGCTGGATACAGCGCTGCGCCTGCTGTGGCTGGGTATGCAACGGCTGCGAAACCACAACACAGTGTTCCTGCGTTCAGCAGCAGCACGGCTGATACGGGTCAGCATTCTGGCGCTGGCTATCGCGGCGGTGGCCGATGTGATGCCGGCAAATAGCCAGTTATTCACGTTCCAGAAGCCCCTGGGCAACTATAATCAACTTTACGAAACCGCCCGGCAAGCCCAACCGGATGCACCGTTCCCAGCCATTAATTTGCCGTTTACCCCCCTCGCCTACGATGCCTATTATGCCCGTGTCCGCAACTGGGGCTTGAACGAAGGCTGGACACCTGTAGCGCTGCCAGGTGTATTAATGCCGGGCCGTGTGATCCCGAATTTTTCGCGTTGGGCCGTTGTGATCGCCGATGACATCTTTGGCCCATCCGGGGAGTATTCACGGCGATTCGTAGAGACGTACAACTACCAACTACGCGACTGCCAGGGGTTCCCTAACTTCCCTGCGGGTCAGGCCTGCGCTGCCGGCACACCTGCTACTGCGCTGCTTTACGAGTACCGCGCCGCCTTACCATACGCCTTTATTGTCTCCAGTGACCAACTGCGCGATGCGCCAGAGGCTATCACAAGTGAAACCGTCCTCTCCGCAACCGTCATCACCCACACACTGGACACGATTACCGTTCAGGCCACCGCGCCCTCCCAGAATCAAACAGAGGGCATCAGCCCTCTGCCAGCGTACTACCTGGTTGTTGAGGAAACACATTTTCCAGGATGGGAAGCATCAGCGAATAACACCCCCATCGAAACTGTCACGATTCAGACCGAAAATATTGCGACTGAACCGACCAAAGGATTCATCGGCATTCCCATGCTGCCCGGCACACACACCTACACATTGCGGTTTCAACCGCCGGGATTTATCCTGGGGCTGCTCGTTTTCAGTATCACACTGGTCGCGCAGGCTGCTTACCTGTTATACCCGCGACCACACCATCAATCCTAGCGCCGTTTCCGCAGGAATGTCGGAATATCAATATCGTCCTCGTCGTACACCCGTGCCGGAACATCACTCGGCTGCGGCGGCTGCGCTGCCGGACGTGGCTGCGGGGGCGTAGGTGGAAGCTGCTCTTGCGGTTGGTTGACTGGTGGCTGTGCCGGGAACTGCTGCTGCTGCGGGCGCTGTGCCTGATGCTGGGTTGATGTCGGACGCTGCACAGGCTGCGGTTGACGGAACGGTGATTCCACCTTCCGTGCGACCCGGCTTGGCTCAAAACCCGTCGCAATGACGGTGATGCGGACCTCATCACCCAGGTTCTCGTCAATCTGCGCCCCAAAGATCAGATTGACTTCTGGATGTGCGCTTTCCTTGATAATTGCCGCCGCCTCATTGACTTCGAACAGGCTCAAGCCAGAACCGCCCGTGATGTTGAAGAGGATGCCTCGCGCCCCATCAATTGTCACATCCAGCAGGCCGCTGCTGATTGCGAGTTCGGCTGCACGACGGGCACGATCATCACCGTCAGCACGTCCCACCGCCATCAACGCCGCGCCGCCTTCCGACATAATCGTGCGGACATCGGCAAAGTCCAGGTTAATCAGCGCCGGAACAGTAATGAGTTCGGAGATCCCCTGAATACCCTGTCGCAGTACATCGTCGGCCAACGAAAACGCCTGCTGCAAACTGGCACGCTTATCAGCGATCTGAAGCAGCCGGTCATTCGGGATCACAATAAGTGTGTCTACCTGGCTCTTGAGCGCCTCAATACCCGCTTCGGCAGATTGTGAACGGCGCGTGCCTTCAAAGCTGAACGGACGAGTCACCACACCAATCGTCAACGCCCCCAACTCTTTGGCAATCTGCGCCAGAATCGGAGAAGCGCCCGTACCAGTGCCGCCACCCATGCCACTGGCGATAAACACCATGTCGGCACCGCGCAGCACCTCGTACAGTTCCTCCGAGCTTTCTTCGGCAGCCTTACGGCCAATCTCCGGGTTGCCCCCTGCCCCCAGGCCACGAGTCAGCTTGTCACCAATCCGCACCCGCGTTTTGGCTTTTGAGAGCATTAACGCCTGGTTGTCGGTGTTGACGGAAATAAAATCGACACCGCCAAGCCCTTCGTTAATCATGCGGTTGATAGCGTTGCCACCACCACCACCCACACCGACTACCTTAATCTGTGCGAAATTCTCGCCAGGTACGAACTCATCCATACTTAATTCTCCTCAACAAAGTGTTCCAAACACTGGGTGTCCGCTGGAATATAATCCATTGTACTCACAACTTTACGATTAGCAACTACTCATCAGCTACAGGCCACAAAGACACATACAGCAGCCCATAATCACGCATTACGGGGTTATTGATCCTGGTCAGGCAGCAGGCGTTTGAATAATCCCCCGATTGCACGCCCCAAACCACTGACTGGCAGCGAATTCGATTCGGCCAACGACGATCGCACCAGCGGGTCCAGTTTAAGCCCCAAGCGCAGCAGACCAACACTGGTACTGTAAGCCGGGCTGCGTAGAGCATCCGCCATCCCGGTCAAACGCTCCGGCTTCGCCATCCGCACCGGGAATTCGAGTTCTCGTGCCGCAATCTGCTGGATACCCTCAAGCTGAGTACAACCACCAGTCAGCACCGCTCCGGCTCGTAGCAATCCATCGTACCCTGAGCGCTTGATTTCTTTCTTGACCATATCAAACAGTTCGGCCACCCGCAGCTCGATGATTTCCGCCAGTTCACGGCGCTGCACTTCCACCGGGATACCGTCCCCAAACGGCTCGACCCGGAACATTTCCAGCGGGTCTATGGCTTTCGCCTGGGCATGACCATAGCGAATCTTTACAGCTTCTGCTGAATCCGAGGGTACATGCATCCAATGAGTGATGTCACTAGTTATTAAGTCCCCGCCCACCGGGATAACCGCCGTGTGCCAGACTGTACCTTCGATAAATATTGCCAGATCAGTTGTGCCGCCACCAATATCAATGATAACGACACCCATTTCCCGTTCCTGATCCGTCAGGACAGCATCGCCCGAAGCCAACGGGTTCAGGATAAAGCGGTCAACCGTCACACCAGCGGCATGCACCGACTGCTCCAGATTCGCCAGGTTGGTAGATGAGGCCGTAATAATGTGGGTCTCCACTTCCAACCGGAAACCGTGCATCCCGATGGGGCTGCGAACCCGTTCCTGCCCGTCCAGGGAGTAGCTGCGTGGGACAATATGCAGGACTTCCCGGTTATGGGGGATCGCAATTGCCCGTGCCGCTTCCATGGCCTTTTCCAGGTCATCTACACGTACCCCACGCTGCCCGGTGATACCCACCACGCCCCGGCTGTTAATCGAGGCGATATGCCCGCCCGCCACGCTCACAAAAGCCCGGCTAATATCGAAGCCGCTGCTTTTCTCAGCCTTGTGTACAGAAGCGGCCACAGCAGCAGTCAATTGTCCCATATCATTGACCACGCCTTTTCGCATCCCCTGGCTGGGTTCGATGCCCACACCCACGACAAAAATATCATCGGCGCGGACTTCGCCAATCACCGTACAGATTTTGCGTGTCCCCACATCCAGGCCGACAACCAGATCACTCATAAATGTGTTAGCGCCCCCATGCTGCCGCGTAATAGGGTGCATCCGGGTTCACCACATTGACTTCCCCCGGTTGAATACCCCGCGATTTCAAATTAGCTACAATACCATTGTAAATAGAAACTCTCTCTGGCATATCCGTACCAACACCAAACCACACCTGCCAACCGCCCACATCCTGGTATCCCAGCCCTTTGATTGGATCGTAGCGCAAGAACTTCAGATCAGGCAATAAGGCGTGTAGCTGCAACGCACCACTGACTATTGCCTCGTCTAACTGCATATTCGGGCCGATAGGCCCCTCAATCGAGTTCTCCGCAACCACCCGGATCAGATCGGGCCGGTCTTCGCGCTGTCGCATCACCCGCCCTTGCAGGTCAATCCAGGTTGCCACGCCGGCCTGCTCCCATACAAAAGCCGGTTCGCGCTCCTCAATGATAATCTGCACCATATTCGGCGGCCAGCCAACAACGATCTGAGCATCGGCTACTGTTGGTGAACGAAGGACCGCCTGTCGCACTTCCATCGGGTCTACCCAGAACACGTGCATATTAGCGATGCCAGTCAGGGCAAAAACCTCTTCTTTGGTGGTATAGCGCAGTCCGCCTACCGCAACACTGTGGATATAAAAGACATCCGCCCAGAAAAACACAAACAACACGCCGGATAACAGCACCACGATCAGAAAACTGACAATCCGCCAGTTAGCCCCACTACCAGTGCGTGCCCCATGCTGCACGGCGCTGCGTTCCTGAGCATACGCGGCAGTCTCCCGCCGGAGTACCGCCGGAGTACGCCCACCTCGCTGCCGTTCCCGTGAACGTCCTGCCATCAGGCTAAACCTTCGCACAATGTAACATTATCCCACATTATCCCACAGATCGCCAGCGCCCCGACACATCGCAAATATTCAGACGGCTTCAATCCACTTTCAACTTTCAACTAAACACTCATTGTTCAAACCTAATCCCAATCGCCCAGAATCTCAATTTCCAATTCCAGTTCGACGCCCGTCTCACGGCGCACATAGTCGCGTACATGCTGGATCAGGGCATAATATTCGCTGGCCGTGCCGATTTCACTGTTCATGAAGAAATTCGCGTGAACCGGGGAAACCTGTACCCCGCCAATGGCATAACCTTTCAGCCCCACCGAATCAATCAAACGCCCGGCATAATCTCCGGGGGGATTCTTGAAGATACTGCCCAGACTAGCGCCCGGCGGCTGGGTGCGCCGGCGATGTTCAATAAAGCGATCCATCTGCGCTTTGATCTGTGGCGGGTCAGCCTTTTCCAGGGCAAAAGTCGCCATCAATACGATGAAACGGCGATCAGTCCGTGTTTTGAGGCTTGAAGAGCGATAATCATAGGCCATCTCAACCGAAGAAAGCAACTGAACCCCCTTGGTCGCATCGAACAGGACGACATCGCGCACCACCGCCGCCATATCGCTGCCATGCGCGCCGGCGTTATTCACCACTGCGCCGCCGACTGTCCCTGGCACGCTGACCGCCCACTCCATGCCGGAAAGCCCATACGTCTGGCATTTACGAGCGAGGATCGTCAGTCCCACACCACTGGTTGCTGAGAGGTTCCGCCCTTCGTGCCATTCACCAAACGTCAGTTCGGTGACATCGTTGATAACCACCAGCCCGCGAATACCCTTGTCACTGACCAGGACATTCGCGCCGCCCCCCAACAAGCGCACCTGCACGCCCTGCTCCCAGGCCGCAGATACCACCGTGACCAGTTCTTCAGTCGAATCACGGGCGATATATAGCCAATCCGCCGGGCCACCCAGCCGTGCCGCTGTATACCGTGCCAGCGGTTCATTCCGCAACAACCGTGCCTGGTATTTTTCCGGCAGTCTCATATTAGCCATCACCCATTCGCGCCAGGCGCGAGCCTAAAAATATCTGGCCGATCACCGGGGCGTCCCCGGCGCTCATAATCAGGATCACCGCCGGAGACTCGACTTCCGCCAGCAGCGCCGCCGTCTGCTGCAAATCCCCTCCGTAACGCACGTCACGGTGTTGTATCCTCCTGACCACCGCCGGCGCATCTACACCCGCTACGGGCTGTTCGCGCGCAGCATAAATATCCGTCACCAGCACGTGATCCGCCGCTGCAAATGCCACCGCGAAGCCATCCAACAAAGCATGGGTACGGCTGTAAGTATGCGGTTGCCAGACTGCCCAGATCGTCCGACCCGGATACCGCTGGCGAGCAGCCTCCAATGTAACACGAATCGAAGTCGGGTTATGGGCATAGTCGTCTACCACAGCAATACCGTCCACCTCATCCCGCAGTTCAAAACGGCGACCAGTGGAGGTAAACGACGCCAGCGCAGCAGCCAGGGGCCTGTGCCCTGTATCCAAAAGAGTACCTACCGTAAAATAGGCAGCAAGCGCGTTCAACACATTATGCGTGCCCGGCAGTCCCAGGCAAATCGCCCCCTGATGTGTTATCGTGCCACGAGAATCGGTAGTAATTACATCGAAGCAGGTACACCCATTCTCATCCAGGCGAATATGGTCGGCGCGGATGTCCGCCGGACGAGACAGACCGTACAGGCGCGTGCCGGTATATCCTGCATCAGCCATTTCCTGGTGAAGTTGCCGCGCCTGAGCATCCTCCGCGCAGGCTACCAGCAGATGATTACCGTCTTGTGGGAGCAGCCGCAAAAAGCGCCGGAACGATTCTATCATGTCATCCGGTGTCCTGAAAAAATCGGGGTGATCGTATTCAACATTCGTCAGGATAATCACATCAGGTCGCAAGCCATGGAACATGTTGTCGTACTCATCGGCTTCAACCACGAAGATGCCCCCATGCCCGACACCGGCATTCGTGCCGGTATTGCCCAGCACCCCGCCAACGATATAACTGGGATCTGCGCCACACTCGCGCAGCAGGTGAACGACCATCGCCGTCGTCGTGGTTTTGCCTTTTGTCCCGGCCACCGCAATCACACGCTGCCCGGTCATCAGGTCAGCCATGATGTCCTGGCGCTTATACACCGGGATACCCGCCTCCCGCGCCGCCTGAACTTCAACATGATCCGCCGTTACCGCTGAAGTCATGATAACAGCGTCCGCACCCTGCACCTGCCCGGCAGCGTGTCCGGTATAGACCGTCGCACCATCCCGCGCCAGCGCCGCCATCACCTCATTCTGTCCCCGGTCTGAGCCAGATACTGTATAACCCTGCCCCAGCAGAATACGCGCAATAGCCGACATGCCCGACCCGCCAATACCAATCAGATGAATGTGTTGTCCAGGATGAATTTGCGGCATAGCTGGTTTTAATCCCCGGTTATCGTTGCCGGATTGCGTCGTTCGGAGCAGTCTTACCTGACCAAGGAGTTTAGCTCCTTGCCCAACCCTCTGATAATTTCAGTCCTGCTAAAATGAGCGCTGGCTACAGCACAAAAATCACCAGTAAGAACAGTAAAATCAGGGCTATCGTCAGCAGCTCACCGCTTCCCCCTACGCCCCCGCCAAGCAGCACCAATGGTATTGACCCGATATTCTGAGCACTGATGGAGGTTGGGCTGGGCGCGATCACAATCGGCTCAAATGGATAGCCGTTAATATCCAGAAAATACCAGACTGACCCCCAGATCAGATACCCGTTGATTGCCCCCATCATCGCCCCCAGAAGCCCATTGGTCAACCGGCTGTTAGCACTGCGACCACGCGGAGTAATTAATGAACGCGACTGGTAGGCGAAATACACCACGACAATAAACAAACCCGCTTGAACAAGAAAAACCTGGTCATTGGGAACTGTCGCCAGGATAATGCCTCGTAGAATGTTGTCAAACTGGAACAACGCGAACAGCGCCAGCAAAATCCCGGCCATCGAGATCACTTCTTTATTCCAGCCGCGCATGACACCGATAATTCCAAAGAACCCGGCTGAAAAATATAACATCGCATACATTTCGATCATGCGACACGCCCCGCCTTCAGATCACAATAAGGACAAACAGGAATAGTACAATCACGGCCAATGCCAGCAGGTCACCCGACCCGCTTGGCCCCCCTGCCAGGAAGAACAATGGCAGTATAGATACCGTCTGAGCACTGGGTGAACCCTGAGCTGGCGCGACTACAAACGGCAGCAAAGGGTAGCTGTTAATATCCATAAAATACCAGATTGAGCCCCAGATCAGATACCCGTTGACGAACCCTGCCAACGCCCCGAGTATGCCGGATTGCAGGGCGTCGCGCCCACCTTCCTTGACCTGGCGGTTTTCACGAAGTCTAGCCGCTTCTTCTCCGATCAACGCGCGTGTCTGGTACGCAAAAAAGACGATTACGCCAAAGATAACTGTCTGGACAAAGAATTTCTGTTGGGGAAGAAAAGTCACCATCAGTTGATTTCGCAAAAAATCATCGAACTGAAATAACGCAAACAACCCCAGAACAATCCCAGACATAGCGATAAGCTCTTTATTGAGTCCGCGCATCCACCCGATTACGCCAAAGAGCGCCGCCATTCCCCACATCAATGCCGAAAGTTGCAGCATAATCTCTCTACCCGCCTTCTGCCAACTGCGCTAAGGCCTGTGCCACATTCAGCGCCCCATCCGGCTGCGCCAGCGACTGAGCTGCGGCCTGCATGTTGCGCAATCGTTCCTGGTTGCCCAATATATCACGAATGACTGGCAGCAACCCCTGTGCCATATCATTCTCAGCCAGATGAACCGCAGCACCCCGCTGTGCCAGCCAATCCGCGTTACGCTGCTGGTAGCGCCAGAAATACGCCAACGGAATCAGAATAGATGGCAGTCCAAATTGAGGCAGTTCGCCTAATACGCTCGCCCCAGCCCGGCTCACAACGAGATCCGCCGCTGCCAGTGCCAGGCTCATGTCGTCATGTAAATACGGAAATGCCAGGTATCCGGGCGGATTGCCAAGCGCATTTTTACGTTGTTCTACCTCATCCCAGGTGCGCGTTCCGGTCACATGAATGACCTGCACCGCATCGGCCAGTAATTCCGGCAGAATATCCAGCAGAGCGTGATTCACCGCCCGTGACCCCAGGCTACCACCAAATACCAGCAGTGTCTTCCGCATCGGATCAAGGCCGAAATGCATCCGTCCATTCTCGCGGGTCGCTTCCTGGAAAGCGCGTCGCAGCGGGTATCCTGTCACGACAGTTTTTCCAGCAGGGAAAAAAGCCTGCGAGTCGTTCACTGTGACGGCAACCTGCCGGGCAAAAGGACTCAACACCTTGATCGTCAGTCCCGGCTCAATATCGGGCAGGTAAATCAGGATTGGCACACGCAAAATCCATCCTACCACTGCCACCGGCAGACTGCTCCAACCGCCAGTCAGCAGAATGACATCGGGCCGCGAGCGCACCATCAAACCGAAGGCTTGCAGTGTACCCACCGCCAGCTTTGCCGCGCTAACCACCATCCGCAGCGGGCCAACACCGTGTACCGGCCCGGCCTGCACCTCATCGTAACGGTCAAAATCCAGCCCCGCCTGCCGGACTAATCCGCGTTCCATGCCACCTGGGCTGCCCACAAAATGCAGCTTAGTGTCCGGGCGCTGTGTGGTTGCTGCTTCTGCGATTGCCAGTGCGGGATACACGTGGCCGCCGCTCCCGCCCGCTGCGATCATAATACGCACTCGGCATACTCCGTTCTGGTCGTTTGAATTTTTGTTGCTCAGAGAGTCGGGCTACACTCAGCATCATGCCAACACCGGAAAGCAGTACCACCAGCGATGAACCACCAAAGCTGATGAACGGCAAAGTCGCGCCGGTTGGGGGCATGACGCCGGTCATAACAGCGATATTCAGCAGCGCCTTGACCGCAATCCAGATTGTGATGCCAGAAACCAGCAGCGCCCCAAAGGGGTCGGACGAGCGCCGGGCGATCTGAAAACCGCGAATCACCAGGGCAACATACAACGCGATGACAAACCCCGCGCCCAGTACACCTAATTCTTCCCCGATCACGGCAAAGATGCTATCTGTATGCGGGGCGGGCAGGTTCTGAAACTTCTGTAGACTCTGCCCCAGCCCGCGCCCCGTCCAACCGCCGGAAATAAACGCCTGCACCGCTTGCTGCACCTGGTAGCTCGCCTGGGTTAAGTCAGCAGAACCGGAAAGAAAAGACTGCCACCGATCCTGGGCATATGACAGCCCTCCCCCGCTGATCCACACAATACCAACCCCACCAACTGTCGCGCCCACCGCCGCCAATTGGATAATATCTGCCCCGGCCAGAAAGAACATAATCGCCGAAACAACAAAAATCGTCGCCGCTGTACTCAGGTCGGGTTGCAGCATGACCAGCCCGCCAACAATACCAACCAGGACGGCAAAAGGCAACAAACCATAGGTGATACTGCGAATCTGTGTGCGGCGTGAACTCAACCACGCCGCCATATAAATAACGATCACGTATTCAGCCAGTTCACCCGGCTGGAGCGACCCATTGATTAACGCACGCCGTGCCCCAAACGTATCATCACCGAATAAAAGCACCGCGATCAACGCACCGATTGTCACCAGCAGCAGCAGCACAGCCAAACGCCGCCACAACCGGTAGTTAATGAAAGCCAGCAGCAACATCACGATCAGGCCAATACCTGTGTTCCGTACATGCTCGATGAATTTAACCAATTCATCACCATACACCTGGTAGCTCCAGTCAAAGGTCGTGCTGTATACCATGAGCAAGCTGATCGCCAGTAAGCTGCCAATCACGACCAGCAAGTAGGTATCCAGAGAAGCCAGCCAACCCCGACGCGCTTCCGCTGGCACGGTCTCTACCGCAGCAACGCGGGGAGTCGAACGTGGAGTCGAGCGGATCACCGGCTCTGGTGGCAAATTGACATCCTGATCTACGAACTGAGGTGTACCCTGGTCAGTCATAACTGCCTTTTTCCGTCTGCGCCATCTGTAATCATTATAATGCCATCACCAGTCGGCGAAAGTGCTCGCCGCGTGCGGCAAAATCCGGGTAAGCATCATAGCTCGTCCCGCCCGGCGAAAGCAGCACCACATCCCCGGGCTGCGCCCAAACTACCGCTTCACGCACGGCCTCCGCCAATGTTGCGACCTGTGTCACCTGAGCATCACTGCCAGAAACCTGCGCGACCATATCAACCACGATCTGCCCCGCCTGCCCAAAAGCAACAATATGGCGGGATACGCGCAGTGCCAATCGAATCATATCCTCCCAGGGAAGATTCTTGTCTTTGCCTCCCGCCAGCAAAATCAGAGGCTCGGTATAGCTGTGCAGCGCTGCTATGACTCGCTCCGGTGCGGTAGCGATGCTGTCATTCACATACGTGACACCGTTCAGGACACGCACCGTTTCCAGGCGGTGTGCTACTGCCTTGAAATCCCGAATTGCCGATGCCATCACATCAGGGCTGACCCCAGCCACCCCGGTTATGGCGCAGGCCGCCAGCACATTGAGTACGTTGTGATCGCCCCGCAGTGGAATGTCACCCTTCTCGCAGATCACACGTGAATCGCCATCCGGGCTGGCAGTCCCCACCAATGCCAACCGCTGTCCAGCCAGAAACGCACCGTTCGGCACCAGGTCGCGCCCGCTGAACCAGACCGGTTCACCTGGGAGCAGTGCCGCCAGGCCGCGACTGCCGGCATCGTCGTAGCCCAATACAGCAAAAGTGCCAGCCTTCTGATAACGGACGATGTTGGCCTTCGCCTGGGTATAGGCCTCCATCGTGCCATGCCGGTCAAGGTGATTCGGAGTGATATTCAGTACCGCCGCAATCGTCGGGCTGATTGTCATCAGGTCAAGTTGAAAACTGGAAAGCTCCATCACCACCCGATCATCCGGGGTAATATCATCCAACACATCCAGCAGCACATCCCCGATATTGCCGCCCACCCACGTTCTAAACCCGGCACGTTTGAGGATGTCACCCGTCAGAGTCGTCGTCGTCGTCTTGCCGGCGCTGCCAGTGATGCCAATCACCGGGGCGGGACAGCGTTCCAGAAAGAGCTGCGCGTCGTTTGTCAGGCGGATACCCCGTGCGCGTGCCGCCTGCACGATTGGCAGTTCCATCGGCACCCCCCCAGAAAGACAAAGCACATCTACCCCATCCAGCAGGCTTTCCGGGTGACCTCCCAACACAAATTCCACATCGGGGAATGCGGCAGTCTCAGCGCGCAGCGTCTCAGCAGTGCGGCTGTCACTGACGACAACCTGTGCGCCTACAGTCGGCAGCCAGCGAGCGAGTGCCTTACCCTGCCGGGCAAAGCCCAATACGGCAACACGTTTATTGAACAGCGAATCGTGATGGGTCATAAGCAGATATTCTCTGGATTTCGACAAAGCGAGGAATAGATGGCGATAACGACCATGAAATCCCTACAGCAGCGCCAGTGCAATTCCGATCATGGCACTCAGCAGCCCCACTAACCAGAACCGCTGGACGACCTGAGTCTCGCTCCAACCACCCTTCTGGAAATGCAGGTGGATTGGTGCCATACGGAATAAGCGCAGACCCTGCCCGGTAGTGGGATTTTTCGTGCGCTTGAAGTACCACACCTGCAACACTACGCTGATGGTCTCGGTCACCGGCACAATAGCGACCACCGGCAGCAGAAGATACTGCCCGGTCATCACCGCGATGGTTCCTAATGTCGCCCCTAACGCCAGTGACCCGGTATCCCCCATGAACAACTGCGCCGGGTGCGCGTTGTACCAGAGAAAGGCGAAACACGCCCCTACCAGGATAAAACTCAACTGAGTCAGGAAGATTTGCTGCTGCAAGTAGGCGATGACGCCATACGAGGCAAAGGCACTGGCAGTGATGATTCCTGCCAGGCCATCCATACCATCCGTCAGGTTGACTGCATTCGACATCGCAACGATGATGAACGCCGTGAGTGGAATATATAGCAGCGGGCTGATGTTAATCGCAAATGGCAGCAAAGGAATTTTAATCTGATTGGCGTACTGAAAGCCCCCATCGTACTGCGAAATCACCACCGCCACGATAAGCGCCAGCACCCATTGTGCGCCGAACTTCGCCCGCGCTGAGATTCCCTGGCCGACCGTCCCACGAGATGTCTGAATACCCTCCCAATCATCCACCAGCCCCAGAAGCGAAAAACTCACCAGCACAAACAGTGGCAGCAGGATACTTGCCCCCGTTACCGTGCGAATCACATTCACCAGATTCAGCCCCAGCGCGATCAACACGACCGGGATCACGATCATAATCCCGCCCATCGTCGGCGTGCCAACTTTTCTCTGGTGTTCGGCACTCAACTCCACCTGAATCTGCTTGCCGATTTTCAGGCGTCGCAGAATTTCAACAAACGGCCCCCCCCAGATCACACCCAGCAGGAATGCCACCCCACCCATTGTCAGCGCAAACGGTAATCCACCAACCATATTCCCTCTTTCTAGCCACCCACAACACCGGCATTGGCTTCCAGCGCATGACGGACATCATCCGGCGGGATTTCCATCATGACCACCAACCGTTCCGCCAGTCGCCGGAAACGCGGCGCAACCACCTGGCTCGCCCAGCGCCCGGTAGTCGGCCTGTCTAATTTAATCAGAATCGCTACCTGTGGATCATCTGCGGGCAAAAAACCAACAAACGTCATAATCCAGGCGTTGGACTCATACCCAATGGGAGATGGAATTTCCGCCGTGCCGGTTTTGCCGGCGACAGTGTACCCCGGCACCCCGGCACCATTATCCAGTGAATCATTGTCGTTAATCACCGACACCATCATATCTGTCACAATATGCGCCGCCTCCGGGGAAATCGCCCGCCGCAGAAAAGTCGGCTGTGACTCGATCACCCGATCACCATCTATTACCCTGGCAACCAGGTTAGGCTGCATCATCAGGCCATCATTGGCAATAGCCGAAACCGCCGCCAGCATTTGCAGCGGAGTCACCGTCACACCCTGGCCGAAGCTGTTCGTACCCAGGTTACTTTCGCTCCACTCCGGGTCACCGGGAATATACATCGTCCCGGAAGCCTCGCCTTCCAGGTTAACCCGCGTCGGGCGACCAATCCCGAATGCATCCATCGCGGCGTAAAAGGCTTCATGCCCCATCTTGAGGCTCACTGTCGCCGCACCCACATTAAGTGAGTCCACCAGGATACCGCGCACGTCTACCACACCATGCGCCCGCAAATCCCAGTTTTTCACCACAATGCCCCCGACAGCGAGTTCCCCCTGGTCAACGTAGGTAAAGTCAGGCGTAATCACTTCCCGGTCAAGCGCCCCGGCAACCGTCAAAACCTTCATTACTGACCCCGGCTCATACTCATCGCTGATTGCCGGGTTACGCCAGACATTGGCCTCCACATTAGCATAGGCATTCGGGTCAAATGACGGCCAGCTTGCCATTGCCAGAATATCCCCGGTACGCGGGTTCATCACGATGTAAGTCCCCCCGGTTGCCCCGGTCTCCGCGATTGCCAAAGCCAGTTCGCTCTCGATCAGATACTGAATATCACGATCCAGCGTCAGATAAATATTGCTCCCTTCGTCGGGAGTCTGGTCATCCGGCAGATCAAACGGAATATCGCTCACCACTTCTTCCCGAATCCGCCCGGTCAGTTGATCCTGATAATAGCCTTCAATGCCATAGTAACCTTGCAGGTCGCCGCCCACAAAGCCGATAATCTGCGCGGCCAATGTCCCCTGTGGGTAGCTGCGGCGCGGGATTTTCTCGATATCAATCGCCTGCAAATCCAGGGCTTCAACCTGTTGGCCGATTTCCGCGCTGACACGCGGCGTGAGCAGCACCCAGGGTTCAGCACTGTTGATCTTCTCATAAGTCGCCAACTCATCCAGACGCAAAATCGCGGCCAGCTGAGTCGCCACACGCCGCTTATCCGATACCAGGTTCGGGCTGATGCCGATACGATACTCAACGGTATTTTCTGCCAGCCGCTGCCCACTATGGTCATAGATGATACCCCGTGCAGCGGCCAGCCGGATATTCCGGTTATAGTTGGGACGCAATTCGTTCGCCACTTCCGGGGCAATGGCCTGGAAGCCCACCAACTGCAATAACAAATAGCCGCTGGCGACGATCATCCCAATGATGACAATCGGCAGCCGCCTGTTAAAAATCTCTTGTTGGGTTTGTGCAGCCTGCATCATGACCCTCCAGATTGTGAAAAGTCCTGGAATTGGCGCGTAAAGTTATCCCACTGTTGTTGCAGCCAGCCGCCGAACGTTTCGTCATACGCGGGCAAGTTAGCTTCTCCCTCTCGCTCGACCTGTAACTGCGTCGTCTGACGGTTAGGATTATACCCTTCTATCACCAGGTATTCGATCTGGTCGCGTTGGGCTTCCACGAATCCCAGTTCCAATGCCCGTGACCGCAGCCGGAACACCGTCCTGAGCTGCGCAATTTCCGAACGAATCTGCTCGTTTGACTGCTCCAGGCGGTTGCGCTCGGAAATCAAGTCCTGCAACTGCCGGTTCAATGTGGCAATAGAGGCTGCCTGCGTCAGATACAGAGCGCCAATAATGACCGCCACAAACAAGCCCAAAACGCCCAGCGCCAGGGTTTGCTGTCGCCAGCGCCAGGTGGTATTTCTCAGGGCATGGCCCAGCCAATCCTGTGTGGGTGTTCTCACGCTGTCAGTTTCTCCACGATTCGCAGTTTGGCGCTCCGGCTGCGCGGGTTGGTCTGAATCTCGACTTCTGTTGCCATAATCGGTTTCCGGTTCACCAGGCGCACACTAGACTGATGCCCGCACACACATATCGGCGTTTTCGGTGGGCAGATACAATCGGTACTCGCCAGCCTGAAGGCCTGCTTAACTAGCCGATCTTCCAGGCTGTGGAAGCTAATCACCGCCAGGCGTCCGCCGGGCGCGAGCAGGTCAATCGCTTGTGGCAGGACACGCTCAATAATACCCAACTCGTCGTTTACCGCAATCCTGAGCGCCTGAAAAGCGCGGGTCGCCGGGTGAATCCGATCCCCTTTGCGACGGGGCAGCGCGGCCTCAATCACGGCGGCCAGTTCACGGGTCGTCTGATAGGGACGTTTCGCAATTATCGCCCGCGCCAGACGCCTTCCCTGAGGGTCTTCGCCATACTTATAGAACAGGTCAGCCAGTTCGGATTCTTCCAGGTAATTCACCAGTTCCGCCGCTGTGGGCCGGTCACTCCGCTGGTTAAACCGCATATCGAGCGGGCCATCCTGCATAAAAGCGAAGCCGCGTTCGGCTGTATCCAGCTGCATCGAAGACAAACCCAGATCAAGCAAGATACTATCCGCCATGCTCCAGCCGATACGATGCGCCTCCGCTACCATATCCGCATAGCTCGCATGAACAATCTGCACACGCTCCCCATATGGGCTGAGAGTCTGGCGGGCAATCGCCAGTGCCGTCAGATCACAATCCAGGCCCAAGGCCGATTCCACCCCGGCTTCCAGCAGGGCCGCTGTATGCCCTCCCGCGCCCAGTGTTCCATCAATCAACCGTCGCGCCGGACGCAGCGCCTCCAGCACGGCATCCAGCAGAACTGGAACATGCGCCATCATTCTATCCCCAGGTTATGCAAATAGTCGGTTTCCGCCAGAGCCAGTGTGACATCATTGAGCGTGGCCCGCCAACTGGCTGGCTCCCATAATTCGAGGAATGTCTCCATACCAGCGATCAACACCTCATCATTCAGTGCCGCATAGTCACGCAGGTAAGCGGGTATCGAAACCCGTCCCTGACGATCCAGCGCCAATTCTACCGCGCCGGAAAACAGTAAGCGGCGCAGCGCCCGTCCGGTTGGGTGGGTGATCGGCATCTGGTTCAGCGTATCGCACAATGAAACCCAGGCGGACTGCGGATAAACCACCAGGTTACGATCCAGGCCGCGTGTCAACACCGCGCCCGCTGTAAGATGTGAACGAAACCGTACCGGGATAATGAGCCGGCCTTTTTCATCCAACTGATGAGAGTATTCGCCCCAGAACATAACTTGTACCCCGCCGGTCACTGGTGATATGGTGTGGAAAATCAGAGGAATTATACCACATTATCCCACACCAACTTAAAGAATCCCACAAAATAGCCAGGATTAACGACCAAAACCCGGCGTTCCAAACGAATGTCATAGCGCGGCGGCGGTAGATGTTTTACACTATATTCAAATGTCGATTCGATTCTTGTTCCCGAACCGGGATATTTAGAATTTTCAGTGAATAAAAGGAGACCCTTTATGCGTGAAGCAGTTATTGTAGGCGCAGTACGCACTGCTGTCGGTAAATCCAAACGGGGTATCACCAGCACGGCACGCTCCGATGACATGGCGGCACTCGTCATCAAAACACTCATGGAACAGACTGACGGCAAGCTCGACCCAATGGAAATTGACGATGTGATTATAGGCTGCGCGATGCCGGAAGGCTCTCAGGGGTTGAATTTCGCCCGTGTGATTTCGCTCCGGGCGGGCCTGCCGGTTGAAATACCAGGCATGACCGTGAACCGTTTTTGCTCCAGCGGTCTGCAAACCATCGCCATCGCCGCTGAGCGCATCATCGCCAATGGTGCCGATGTCGTGATTGCTGGCGGCACGGAAACCATGTCACTCGTCCCGATGACCGGTTTCAGGATCAGCCCTAACCCATATATGGCTGCCAACGACCCGAATGTGTACATGAGCATGGGACATACTGCCGAGCGGGTGGCCGATGAATTCAATGTTTCCCGTGAAGACATGGATGAGTTCGCCTACAACAGCCACATGAAGGCCGCTCGCGCCACCGACGCCGGGTATTTCGCACAGGAAATCGTCCCCTTCCCGATTGAAGAAACCATCGTTGGTGAAGACGGTCATCCCCAGACTGTCACAACTCTCCTCACCGAGGATGAACACCTGCGCCGTGATACCACCATTGAAGGCCTGGCCGGTCTTAAGCCGGTGTTTCGCCAGGGCGGGCGTGTCACAGCGGGCAATTCCAGCCCGTTAAGCGACGGCGCTGCTGGTGTCATTGTGATGGAAGCGGGCAAAGCCGCGCAACTAGGACTGAAACCGCTGGCGAAGTTCGTCGCATTCAATGTCGCCGGGGTACGCCCGGAAGTCATGGGGATTGGCCCGATCAACGCCATACCCAGGGTACTCAAGCGCACCGGCATGAGATTAGATGATATGGACATCATTGAACTCAACGAAGCCTTCGCCGCACAATCCCTTGCGGTCATCCGCCACCTGGATATGAACACCGAAAAAATCAACGTCAACGGCGGCGCGATTGCCCTCGGCCACCCACTGGGCTGCACCGGGGCGAAGCTCACCGTACAGATCATCAACGAGATGAAGCGCCGCAACAGCAAATATGGCATGGTGACAATGTGCATCGGTGGCGGCATGGGAGCAGCCGGCATTTTCGAGAATGTGAACTAGTACAACCTTAACCCAGAAAAAACACCCTCAAAGACGCATGAGTCCGGGAACTTATGCGTCTTTGATTCCCGGAGCCTTCCGAATCAGGTATAATGAGCGCAGCGTTTAACCAGAGGTCAGGCTGCTGTGCAAGATACCTACACGATTATCGAACTCACAACCTATATCCGCGAACTGTTCGAGGTGGATTTTCGCCTGCAAGATGTGTGGGTCACAGGAGAAATCTCGAATCTCCGTCAGGCTGCTTCCGGTCACTGGTACTTCACCCTCAAAGACAGTCAGGCACAATTGAAATGTGTCATGTGGCGCTCCAGCGCTGAGCAGCAGGCCATCGTCCCACGGGATGGTGACGCGGTGCTGGCACATGGCCGGGTCAGCGTCTATGAAGCGCAGGGTGCTTACCAACTCTATGCCGATCAGATCCGCCCGGTAGGTGCGGGCAATCTCTACCAGCAGTTTGAACAACTCAAAGCCAGGCTGGATGCAGAAGGCCTGTTTGATGCCGACCGCAAACGCCCGATTCCGGCGTTCCCCCGGAAGATTGGCGTCGTTACATCGGCTAGCGCGGCAGCCTTCCAGGATATTCAGAATGTGCTGCGGCGGCGTTTTCCCCTCGCAGAAGTGATTCTCAGCCCGACACTTGTGCAGGGCGCAGACGCTCCGCCGCAGATTGTGGCCGCTATCGAGCGCCTCAACCAGCACACTGACGTGGATGTGATTCTTATCTGTCGCGGTGGAGGCAGCATTGAGGACCTGTGGGCCTTCAACGATGAGGGGGTCGCCCGCGCCGTTGCCGCCAGCCGGATTCCCACAGTCAGTGGCGTGGGTCACGAAATAGATTTCACGATTGTGGATTTTGTCTCGGATGTCCGCGCCCCCACCCCGTCAGCGGCGGCGGAAGTGGCTACACCCAACCTGGACGACCTGCGCCTGGCCGTGCGTGACCTGAACACTTATCTGGCGACTCTGATCAGAGATGTATTGGACACCGTGGAGAGTAACTTAAGATTGAGCCAGCGGGAGTTGGAACACGTTTCTCCCGTGAATACCATTCGTGGACAACGCCAACGTATAGATGATTGGCAGGTTCGCCTGGATAATCACCAGAAAACACTGATTACCCTGTGGCGTGAACGCCTGTCAAGCCGGGCAGCCGCTCTGCATGCCGCCAGCCCGCAGTCTATCCTGGCGCGTGGTTATGCCATTGTGTCCCGCAGCGACGACAAAACCCGCATTCCGGCTGCAAAAGGCGTCAAGCCCGGCGAGGGCATCACCATTCAATTCCATGATGACGAACTGAAAGCGCGAGTAGAGGACAAGGATTCACATGAGCGATATAAGCGCACTCTCTTTTGAATCGGCCTTCGCCGAACTTGAACAGATCATCAGCAAGCTGGAAATGGGCGATCTGCCGCTCGAAGAATCGGTAATCCTGTTTGAACGTGGACGCCACCTTTCCGAACACTGTCAGAATCTGCTGGATAAAGCCGAACTGCGCGTCAATCAACTGGCGAATGACGGGCAAACCAGTCCTCTCACTTGAATTCCAGCCAGCATTATGGCTTTTTAGCGAGCGGAATCGCCACCGAAACATGGGTGTATTCATCCGGTCGGCTGTCTATCACCAGCTCCCCGCCATGTAATTCCACAATACGGCGGGCAATAATCAGGCCAAACCCGATGCCCGGATACTCGTTCTGGATGCGCCCAAATTGCATATAAGCGCCAACCTGGGCGATCTGTTCAGGCTTCATACCCCGCCCCTGATCGTGAATGGATAGTTTATACATCTGTTCTTGCACAGTGGCGGCCACTTTTACCGGGGTGCCAGATTCCGAGAACTTAAAAGCATTGTCAATCAACTCTTCTACAATTTTCTTCAGATGCTCTTCGCGGATAGCCACCCGCTCCTGGTCATGAACATCAAGCTGCACATCTGCTTCCCGCTGAGCAATCTGCGCCCGGTGCAGGACTTCATTTTCAATCACCACTTTAGCATCGTCTATCACGTATCCGCGCATTTTGGCAACCTGAGCCGGGTCGGTCAAGGTGATTTTTAGCTGAGCATAAGTCAGGTATTTTTCGATAAGACGGTACAATCGTGTCGCCGCATCATGAATATACTGCGCCATTTCCTGAATTTCCGAAGCACTCATCGAGTCGCTATCGGTGACCAGCATATCCGAAAATCCCAGAATACCGGTCAACGGCGTTCGTAATTCATGCGGGACCGATGTGATGATGTTTTCACGCAGGTCATCCAGGCTTTTTTCAGCAATACGCGCATACGCCCGCTGCTTTTTCAACTGTGCTCGGATCACCGCCATGAGGTTATTAACCTCAAATGGTTTGGTGACAAACGCATTCGCTCCCATACCTTGCGCCTGACGATTAGAATACCGGTCTGTCTTGGCGGTCAGAAAAATAAACGGGATCGTCGCTGTGATCGGATCGTCCTGAAGCTCATCCAGCACCCCATAACCGTCTAGTTCCGGCATCATGATGTCACAGATAATCAGGTCTGGCAGGTAGCGGCGGGCAATATCCACCCCGATACGCCCATTCTCTGCCTCATAAACCTCAAATCCTTCATAGCTCAACATTTCTACGACATCTTTACGCAGGGATGCATTATCTTCGACAATCAGAACCTTTTTCATACCCACCTACTCGGTTAACCTGCAATAAATTTACATGGTAATGTAATGATGAAACTCGTCCCAACATTTACCTCGCTGTTCACAATCACGCTGCCACCATAGAAATCAACGATTTTCTTTACGATCACCAGCCCCAGGCCTGCTCCCTGGTTGGTGGGGGCATTACTGCCGCGATAAAAGACTTCAAATAAGCGTTCCTGGTCGGCCTCCGGTATCCCGATCCCTTGATCCTGAACCGTCAGCGTCGCCTTGTTTTTTACTTGCTCCAGCGTTAGTTTTACCAGACTCCCTGCCACAGAGAACTTCACAGCATTTTCCAGCAGCTTATTGACGATATGCCGCAGCGAATTGACATCCATTTTAAGGATAACATCATGATCTGGATGTATGAAAGTAATGCTATGTGAGCCATGTGTTATTGTTTCAATTTCCTGTATCATCTGCTCGCAAACCTGCACGGCATTTGCCGTGACATCGTCCCCATCAGGATGCTGGTACGGCACCGATTGATTCAGAATACTCATGTTATCAATCAGATGAACCATATTGTGAATCTGGTCTTCAATCTGACCCAGACGTTTATCTCGCTGCTCTACTGCCATGCGATCATAGTAATTCCTGAGCAGTTCCGCCGATGTCATCATGACCGCCAACGGAGTCCGAAACTCATGCGATGCCCGCGCCATGAAAGACGCACGCAGTTCATGAAATTCCCGCTCCCGTTGAACTGCCTCAAGCAGGCGGTTTTCATCCTGCTTGCGGCGGGTAATATTGTGCATCACGCACACGACACCACTGACCTGCCCTTCGCTCGCCAACAGTGGCGAAAGCGCAATTTCGAGATCAACAGAAGTCTCGCCGGGTGCATGGGCAACAATCTCCTGTTCACGTGGCCGGTTATAGGCAATCACATCGGCCAGCGCCCGTTCCAGATCAGCAGCACTCTCCGGTGCAACCAGATCCTTTAATAATACTTCCTCGTCCTCACCTTCCCTGACTTTGAAAAGTCGCCGAAAAGCGGTGTTACTCCGTTCAACCCGGCCATCCAGTCCGATCAGGATAATCGCATCACTGGTATACTCAACAATGGCCTCGATCTGCTCCGTTGTTTCGCGCAATTGCCGGGTACGTTCCTCGACATGAATCTCCAGTGTTTTCGTATGCTGTGCATTCTCAAGTGCCATAGCCGCCCGCTCGGCAAAGGCATTCAAAATAAGCAGATCATTTTCTGTGAAGGCATTTAGTTCTTCACTTTGCATGTCCAACGCGCCGATGACCTCTTTGCGGCTGTTAAACAGCGGTATTGCCAGTTCGGAAAGAGTCCGGGAATCATTCAGGAGATAACGGGGATGCTGACGAACATCCGGGGCATAAACCGTCTGCCCACTACGCATCGCATAGGGAACCAGTCCCTGGCCGGTCAGACTGAGCTGAATACTGATATTAATCCGGTAAGTGCCCGCCCTTGCCAGGCGAATGATATTTCCGGTATCTTGCTCAACAAGCAGCACGCCACAGTCCAATTGACCAAACTCATTGACAACTGTCTGGACAATTTCCTGCCCTAAAACGGCAATATCCGTCTTATTCAGTGATGCAAATAAAAAGGCCGTTGCCCGATTCATCATCTCGGCCTGCGCGTGTATTCGGGCATTCCGCACGGCCATTGCCACCTGGGATGCAAAACTAAACAGTGCCTCGGCATCCTTATCATTGAACTGATTGGGTATTTCACTATCTACGTGCAGGAAACCGATGACCTCACCCCAGGCAATTATCGGGGCTGTTAAGTTGGAGCGAATCCACGCCACCTCTGGCCTGTGAAGCCAATCCGGCCATTCCCTGGTATCGGCGATCGCAAGCGCACGCTTGCTCTCCATAATCCGGCGATAGTTTGAAGGCACATCCAGGGGAAATCTTAATGATAAAATGGTCTTCTCATCCTGACCGCGTTGTTGGTATCCCCGGCACCGAACTATATGAACTTCCTGGCCCTCGATCAAAGCAACCGATGAAGTCGTATGCGGCACCACACGTGCCGCCTGAATCAAAATCTGATCCAGCACCACGTCCAAATCGAGTGTGCTGTTCAATACCACTGCCGTATCGCGCAAGGCGTCAGCCAGATGCCGCTGCCATATCTCATCGGCTTCCACCTGTCTGCGCCCGGTAATATCACGGAGAATGCTCTGAATGTACACCGGTTCGCCGTTTTCGCCGCGCACGACTTCCACATTGACTTCAACACTTAATAGATGACCGTCTTTATGGCGAAAGGTACGCTCATAGGGCGGGATACGCTCGCCGGCCAGCAACTTCTCGGTTACCTGCCGGTTGGATGCAAGTTCCTCTGCGCTGATTACATCAGACATGGGCAAGTGTTGTAGTTCGTCAGCACCATAGCCGAACAACTCGACAGCGCGTTGATTGCTCGCAATATAATTTCCTTGCACATCAGCAATGAAAATCGCGTCATTTAACTGTTCAAACAGTGCTTCATACCGGAGCTGGTCGTATGCTTTCTCGCGGGCCATTTCCTGTTCGCGCCGCTTCGCCGTCTTTAGCCCGGTTATATCCCGCAAAACACCCCAGGCGGCTGTACCATCTCTATAGGGCAGACTGGTGACAAAAGCTTCGACATGGATTTCATGTCCATTCTTATGGATAGCGACGAAATCAAAACAGGCTTCAGTTTCTTCGCCAGTTGCAAACCTGGTAAGATGGTCGCTGACAAGCTCACGGCTTTCAATTCCCACAGCGCCCAACACATCGAAATCGGGACTACAGATCTCGGTTGCGTCGTAACCAGACAAGTCCTTCAAAGCCGCGTTTACAAACTCAAACTGTCCATTAAAGTACAACCCCATTGCATCTTTGGAATTTCGTGCCATGCTTTCAAGAATAAAGCGGTAATCAAGCGGTAGTGTGATAAATGGAAGAAGTTTTGTGCGGATATCCTGTTCATGGACGGGTTCGATTAGATAATCGTCCCCACCAGCCTGATACAAATGATCCAGCATTGCACGATCAAGCGTCCGAACCATCATGAAAATATGAGTGTTGCCAGTTGCTGTCTGGCGGATTCGCGCGACCAGATCGTAAGCATCGCCGTTCGGCCAGTCCGCAGCCAGTAATATGACAGAAAACGAGACTTTCTGGCATATCGTGGTGACCTCCTCTAACTGGCTCGCTTCCGCAATCGGGGTAATATAGAATGTAAGAATATTAACCAGATTCTTTCTTATAGCCGCGTCAGGATGTGCAACGAGAATTTGCGGGGGACTGCGGAACATTGGAAACCTGAACTCTACTCACGCTAACAGACAGAATCACCATACAAGTTGACCACGATTTGATAGCGATCAGGACTTACACGGTCACCTTGCGGGTCAAAGGGCTTATCAAAAAGCTTGCATCCACCGGACAAGCAGAAGCCTATTCCTAAAGGATACCCGTATTTTATCTAGAACTACATAAGCCTTTTGCCCAGGCAGAATTTCTCCCTCAACCGCGACGCCCTAAAACCTTATCTCAAAAGGCCGGGCATTATACCCATATATCTATTGTACCAGTATGTATCAATAGCAAAAACAAACATTCCTTTTTCAAACGCAATGTAAACGAAACGAAAACCGGGGCAGATGTTTACAGACTCATGATCGGACATCCTGTGTGGCTAGGCCGTCGCTAATGTCCCCAGAGCAACCAGCAATAGGATGACGACACCAGCCAGGATGCGGTAGTAACCAAACAACACAAATGAATTGTGAGAGACATACCGCAGCAGCCAGTCAATCGAAAACCAGGCAACAATGCCCGAAACAACCGCCCCCAGCGCCAGCATACCAACCTCTTGTGTACTGGTAATTTGATCCAGACTGGAGATTAGTTCATATATGGTCGCCATACCCAGCGTGGGTATCGCCAGATAAAATGAGAACCGTGTCGCGGCCTGACGTGACAACCCGCTTTGCATCCCACCAATGATTGAAGCGCCCGAACGCGAAACCCCCGGAATTAAAGCCGTGATCTGGACAACACCCACTATAAGGGCCTGGCGCAGTGTGATGGCGGTCAATTCTTCCGGCGTACTGCCCTGGTCTGTTGGCGGCGGGCGGCGTTCGATCAGGAGAAAGATTACCCCGCCGATAATCAATGAAATGGCAACCACCACTGGCGAGAACAGGACATCTTTAATCCAGTGACGCAGCAAAAAGCCGAAAAACGCCGCCGGTAAAAAGGCGATGAACACCCCCAACCAGAAATGCCGCACAGAAGGATCAGAGGGGAAAGTCTTGAACTGGTGAAACAGTTCGCTTCGGTAATAGACGACTACGGCCACAATCGCGCCGAGCTGGATAAAAATCTCAAAGGTACCGTTGAGACTGCCCTCAAAATTCAAGGCCGCCGCCGCGACAATCAGATGCCCGGTGGAGGAAATAGGCAGAAATTCCGTCACACCTTCAATAATGCCAAGCAATACAACCTTCACCCACTCAATCAAAATACCCCTCCGTTTTTAGCGGATAATAAACTAACCATCGGCCACCTTCACTTCTCCGGGCTGTCCGTGAACGCTTCAGCAACCACCACACCCTCCCAATCGGGATGTGGCGGAACCCCCAGAAGACGAGCCACCGTCGGCGCAGTATCCAGCAAAGACACAGGTTGCTGGATGACATGGCCCGTTTTTATACCACGCCCGGTAATAAACCAGGGTATCGTCATATCGGCGGGGATGTCATGACCGTGATCGCGCTCGTGGCCGCCGTGATCGCTATGCACGATAAACGTCGTATCCGCGTCGCCTGCCGCCATCATCCGCCCAACCAGGGTATCCACCAGGCGCACATGCTGGAGATACCCCTCAGACATCCAGCCAAAAGCGTGTCCCGCAGTATCCACCGTGCCGTAGTAGACAAACAGGAAGTCCAATTTAGCGGATGCGATTTGCTCGGTGGCAGTCCGGGCAACCCACTCATCACCATCCATTGAATACGCGGTATCCTCAAAACATGAGTAGTGCAGATGCCCCGGACGATTCAGGTCACGCAATTGTTCCCAGTTATAGATAAACCCGGAACGTTTACCATGTGCCTTCAGATGTTCGACCAATCCTGTCACAGGTCGCGCCATCGAATGCCAGGTGTTGTCCGTAATCCCATGTCGCGCTGGTGGAACACTGTGAAAGATCGAGACATGACAAGGTAGTGTCACCGACGGCATGACCGAACACGCCACCAGGGTATAGGCGGAACGCGCCCGCAGCCCGTCCAGAAACGGCGCATCAGTTGCGGTGATCGCATCAGGCCGCAGGCCATCTACCATTATGAACACCACACGCCCCATATCACCACTCTCCTGATAACCCGGCACGCCACACTCCAACAGCGTAGCATACTGCCTATCGTACAGTTACGCCAGTCCTTAGGAGAGAGTCCATCATGCCCTTTTGGACAATGTCACCAGCAACTGAAGCATGATACACTTCGGTTGTTTCAAGATGGTATTCCCCGGTGAGGTGTGTGTGTCTCAATATTTACGACTACTGCAGAAGAACCCCGATTATACCCGTTTGTGGTTAGCACAGGTAGTCAGCCTGCTGGGGGACTGGTTCAACACCATTGTGTTGTCGGCTCTGGTCGCCAATTACAGTGGTGGCTCTGGTACGGCGGTAAGCGGCTTCCTGCTGGCGCGGTTTATCCCCTCACTCATCATCGGCCCCTTCGCCGGAACGCTCATAGACCGCTTCAACCGCAAGAACCTGCTGATTGCCAGTGATGTAAGCCGGGCGCTGGTTGTCCTGCTCCTGCTGTTTGCCACCGGCCCGGATACGCTGTGGCTGATCTACCTGCTGACCTTCATCCAATTTTCGCTTTCAACCGTCTTTGAGCCGGGGCGCAACGCAATTATGCCCAGCCTGCTCCATAAGGAAGACCTGGTGCTGGCGAACACGCTCGGCAGTGTCACCTGGTCCGTCATGTTAGCCGGGGGCGCAATCATCGGTGGACTGGTAGCGGCCTCATTTGGGGCGGCATTTGCCCTCATAGTCGATTCCATCACGTTCCTGGTCTCGGCAGTGCTTATCGCCGGAATCACAGTTCGCCCGGATTATGTTCGTGCGGTTCATCAGGATACCGCCGCCCCAACCAGCACGGAACGCGGCTTCCGGGATGGCCTGCGTTATCTGCGCCAGCGCCCCGGACTCGCGGCGACGCTGCTGGTCAAACTGGGGCAAAGCCTGGGCAACGTAGATGCGCTGATGATTATTTATGCTACTGAGCTGTTTGTCGTCGGTGAAGACGGCATCATCTCCCTTAGCCTGATGTACGCTGCTTTTGGGTTGGGCGCGGTGATCGGCCCGTTAGCACTCAACCACTTCAACGATGGCAGCGTGCGTGTCATGCGCCGCCTGATTATCATCGGTTACGCCTGGATTACACTGGCCTGGCTGGTGTTCGGCGGGGCGAGCAGCCTGGCACTGGTTTCACTGGCGCTTGTGGTGCGGGCTATGGGTGGCTCAGTTAACTGGACATACAGCTCGGTCATTATTCAAAAAAGTGTGGCGGATGAATACCTGGGGCGCATGTTCTCGCTCGATATGATCGGCTTCCAGCTCGCCAGCGCCGCCAGCATCCTCATAACCGGCCAGTTGGTAGACTCGCTGGGGGTAGAAAACGTCAGGGTCATCGTCCTGGGGATGGGCGCGCTCAGCCTCGTACCGCTCGTCCTGTGGGGCTGGGTCGTCCGCTACATGGAGAAACGCCGTCCAGCAGTGGCAGCGGCAGGGGATTAACCATGCTCGCCCGCATCCTGCGCCGCCTGCTCCCTGCACCCATCCCGCCCACGCTGCCCAGTCTGGAAGCCTACCAGCGGTGGGCAGCAGCGTATCCCCCACACGCCCATAATGCCCTCATGCAGGCTGAACAAGCCGCAATGGAGCAGTTATTATTACCTCTGGCGGGGAAAGTTGTCCTGGATTTAGCCTGTGGGACAGGGCGTTACGGTCTGTTGGCGCGGGACGCCGGGGCGCGAACCGTCATGGGGATAGACAACAGTGCTGCTATGCTCCGGCAGAATCCACTGCCACACATCGCGCTGGCGACCAGCGAAGCTGTTCCGTTAGCTGGAGAATCGGTGGATGTAATACTGTGCGGGTTGGCGCTGGGACATCTCCCCCAATTGAAACCGTCACTTGTGGAAATCAGCCGGGTGTTGAAGCCCGGCGGTTATGCCCTCATCAGTGACTTTCACCCCTTCATTTTTCTGAACGGACAGCGCCGCACCTTCACCGCGCCGGACGGCAAGACCTTCGCCGTAGAACATTATGCCCATCTGTACGCTGACTATCACGCCGGGGTACAGGCCGCTGGTTTATCGGTGGAACAGGTCTTGGAACCACGTTTGGGCGAGGACAAAACAGTGCGCTTCGCTGGAGAAGCTGTACCTGGCACGCCTGTGATTATCGCCTACCGGCTGCGGAAACCGTAGACTACTCTCCACAACCTATGATTTTGGATTATTCCCGCCCGGGCGCAGCAGCATGTATGCCCCCACACCGGCGGCCATCAATGCCGGGGGAACACAAAAAGCGATAATCAAACGGGCAATCGCGTCCAGGTCGGTTTGACTCAACAGTGCCCATAACACCACAAACAACACAATCCCAATGATACCCATACCAGTCGCAATAATCGTAGCCCTGGATAGATTTTTGCTATTCAGCGGCTGGGGTGATTCACTCATACTTTCTTGCCTCCATGTACATCACATTATACGTGTGACTTTTAAAACACAACAGCCCGGATCATACCGGGCAGGAAAGGCTCAATGAAGGGGACTGGGGAGCTAGTTGGCCGCCGCATTAGAAGCTGCGGCATCACGCTTGAAGTAGTCTATGATACGCTCAACATTCCGCTGTTCTTTCGTTTTTCCCGGCTTGGGTTCGATCTTGATTACTTCCATGTCGGCGGCTCCCGGTTGTACCGGCAGTCGCAGATGATCCGGGATTGGAATATGGGCCGGACGGGTCGCTATCTTCTCCTGCCGCAGTCTTTCCAACGTCGCTTCAGCCGGGCGGTGATTACCGTTGCTATAACCCGGAAGGGCCGCCAGCGCGCGATCCTGCTGAAGGTGACGGTGATGCCGTAGAATAGACATAATCGCAATCATGCCGGTAAGACTCGTTAAAAGCAGAATAATGATCCCGATAACCAGGAGAATTTCTGTTTCGGCCAGAACAACCATGTAGAACCCCGCGTTCGTGAAGTGAGCATAGCCTTCGACCACTATTGTAGAGAGGCCGGGAGCGGGTAACAATTATTGCACCGTCATAATCCGGTTTCACTTCAGTTTATTTACAGGTCCCTGTTTTGATGCAGCGCAATCCGCATAGGAAAGTACGTCAAACCGGCATCTTACACGACGCACTGAAACCGGCCCTGCTTCCCCTGTTTTCTAACGGCTCACTTATGCGGGTGTGCTATAATGGCCTGTCTGAGTGGGAAAATCATCTGGCTTCTGCCAGAAATTGAGGGGCAACATGCTGAGAAATATTGTCAAAAAAGTAGTGGGCGATCCGGTTGAACGCGCATTGTCCCGCTACCGTGAAGTCGTCGAGCGTATCAACATCCTTGAACCGGAGCTTCAAAAACTGAGTAACGAGGAATTGCGAGCAAAAACCGACGCCTTCAAAAAGCAGTTGGCTGATGGCGTGGAAATTGACACCCTGCTGGTGGAAGCCTTCGCTACCGTGCGCGAAGCATCGGTACGCACCATCAAACTGCGCCACTACGATGTTCAGATGATCGGCGGTATGGTGCTGCATGAGGGCCGCATTGCTGAAATGAAAACAGGTGAAGGGAAAACCCTGGTTGCCACCCTCTCACTGTACCTGAATGCCTTGCGCGGCAAAGGCGCACATCTGATTACCCCCAATGACTACTTGAGTAAAGTCGGTGTCCAGACGATGGGGCCGGTTTACCACATGCTTGGCCTCAGTGTAGGTGTGATCCAGAGTAAGGGGGATAGCCCCGACCCGAACGCCGGGTCTTTTATTTTTGACCCTGATTACAACTCATCTGATGCCCGCTATCAGAACCTGCGCCCGGTTACACGGCGCGATTGCTATCATGCCGACATCACCTACGGCACAAACCATGAGTTCGGCTTCGACTACCTGCGCGACAACATGGTCTACGACACCCAACAGCTTGTCCAGCGTAACCTCCACTATGCCATTGTGGATGAGGTAGACAATATCCTGATTGATGAAGCCCGCACACCGCTGATTATCTCCGGCCCGGCGGATGAGCCTTCGGATTACTACAAGACCTTTGCCCAACTGGTGAAGCGCCTCAAGCGCAGCAGTGATGACAGTGTAGAAGCTGAAGAGCCGGACGGCGACTATGTGGTAGACGAAAAAGACCGCATCGCCTTTCTCACCGAACAGGGGGTCGAGAAAATCGAACGGCAGTTGGGGGTTGACCAGTTATACCACCCTTCAAACGCCGAGATGATCCCCTACCTGGATAATTCCCTGCGTGCCCATGCGTTATACCACAACGACAAAGAATATATCATCGAAAAAGGCCAGGTGATTATCGTTGATGAGTTCACCGGGCGTTTGATGTATGGCCGCCGCTTCTCCGAGGGGCTGCACCAGGCGATTGAGGCCAAAGAAGGTGTGCAGGTGCGCCGCGAAAACCTGACGATGGCGACCATCACCTATCAGAACTTCTTCCGTATGTATGACAAACTGGCCGGCATGACGGGTACGGCGCTCACCGAAGCCGAGGAATTCGAGAAAATCTACGATCTTGAAGTCGTCGCCATCCCGACTAATCTGCCGGTCATTCGCCAGGATCACGATGATCTGATCTTCATGACCGAGGCCGCCAAATTCCGTGCCGTCACCAATGAGATTAAGATGCGCCAGGAGAACGGGCAGCCCGTCCTGGTCGGTACGGTAGCAGTTGAAACCTCGGAACGGTTGAGCAACGCGCTCAATCGCGCCGGAATCAGCCACCAGGTTTTGAACGCCAAGCAGCACGAAAAAGAAGCCACCATTATCGCCCAGGCCGGGCGTCCTGGCGCCGTGACAATCGCCACCAACATGGCCGGGCGTGGCGTGGACATCCTGCTGGGCGGCAATCCTGATGGCCTGGCGCGGGAAAATCTGCGTAAACAGGGTATCGAAATCACCGAGGCTACCGATGACCAGTGGGAGTCGGCATTTACCGCCGCCCTGGCAGAGTGCGCGAACAACCGCCAGACTGTCCTGAGTGCTGGCGGCCTGTTTGTCCTGGGTACGGAACGGCACGATGCCCGCCGCATTGATAATCAGCTTCGTGGTCGTTCAGGGCGACAGGGCGATCCCGGCGAATCGCGCTTTTTCCTGAGTGTGGAAGATGATCTCATCCGCCGTTTCGGTGGTGATCGGGTCAAGGGCATTATGTCCTGGGCCAACATGCCGGAAGACGAACCTATTGAACACTCGATTATGACCAAAACCGTTGCCCAGGCGCAGGTTCGTGTTGAAGGTCACAATTTCGACATCCGTAAACGGGTGCTGGAATATGACGACGTAGTGAACAAGCAGCGCGAGGTCATTTATGCCCAGCGGCGGGAATTTCTGCAAAAACCCAGTCTGCGCGCTGAGTATATCAAGATTCTTGAGGATGGCGTCGTCAACACCCTGGACATGTTCACCGGGGATAACGAACACGTTGATGAAGACGAGATGGAAACACTCTACCGGGAACTGCTCAAGATATTCCCCGTCCCGGAACACATTACGCCAGACACAATGGCCGGTCAGGACCTGGATGAACTCGAATCCTTGTTGACCGGCGCAGTTCGGGCAGCATATGACCAGAAAACCGACGAACTGGGCGCGGAGATGATGGATCGTTTAGAGCGATTCATGATGCTGCGCGTGATTGACCAGCACTGGCAGCGCCACCTGACCGACCTGGACATCCTGCGTGAAGGTATCGGCCTGATGTCCATCGCCCAGCGTGACCCGCTGGTAGAATATAAACGGGCGGCGTTCAATATGTGGCAGGAAATGCAGGGGGAAATACGGGCACAGGCGGCCTATCAACTGCTCACCGCACAGGTCAACATTCGCCAGCCAATGCCGGTACGCCAGCGCCCGCTTCAGATGCTTCATGGTGGGGCAGCGGAGAAAAAACCCGAACCGGTGCGTGTCCAGAACAAGCCAGGAAGAAATGACCCGTGCTGGTGTGGGAGTGGTAAAAAATACAAACACTGCCATCTTAAACAGGACAAAACCGGGTAGTCCATTTGTGCATCCTAAATCAAATGGCCGGAATCTGACCATCACAGATAGTCGCTGCGGTATAATCAGAATCAGTAAGGTTCGTCGTTGCACCCTACCTGCATGATTCAGGCCCGGGGCGTAGGTAAGGAAAGTTATCGCTATGACCCAAACGGATTTAGCCTCACGCTTTATGGATGATATTGATCCGGCACTGCTCGGATTCCTGCGGGATAAAGTCAATTCCTTTGTCAAGTGGGATCTGGTGCGCTTCTTCCACGATAATCCCCATGCCGCCGATACCGCTGATAACATTGCCCGGTACACGGGGCGGGATGTTCGTACCATCACCGATGAACTGGATGGCCTGGTCACAACCGGGGTGCTGGAAGAAAACGAGATTTCCGGCTTGCAGATTTACACGATGGTCAGCGACCCGGCGATGCAGCAATTGATTAACCAGTTTGTTCATGCTTGCGATGACCGTAATTTCCGCGTCAAAGCTATCTATCATGTAATTCGTGGGATGCGTTGACCATAACGCGGGGGCAGTCTCCTGTTATCGCTTTCTCTCAGCCAATTCCTGACGTTGTACCTGTGGTTCCCGCTGGCGCTGCTTCTGTTCTTCTTGATGCTCATCGCCCGCTTCTACCAGCGGTCTTCGGGCGAGCGCACCTACTACCAGTTGTACATCGGGCCGATTGTTTTATTCGGGGGTGGCGTGGCCCGCTATACCAGCATTAATTATCTGGCGGGTGACACCCTGGGCGATCTGCTGTTAGCCGTTTCTGGCGTCATGCTCATCGCGCTATGTGTCTTCCTCTACCGCATTATGACTCGTAACCGGAAAACACTTTAAGAGGTCGGTCTGCCTATGGATTGGATGGGGCTTTTAGGTTTACTGGGAGGCATCGCAATTGCCACCGCCTTGGTGGTCTTAGGCCTGTTAAGCAAACGGTTGGGCAGCGTCACCCGCACACCGCCCTATTATGTCTGGCTCTACGTTGCTGCCGGGTTGATGCTGGTCAGCATCCTGACGCGGTTGGTGCATCTGGGGCAAGGTCCAGAGGTCGCGGTGGCACTGATTGAAGACAAAGTCTCCGTGCTGTTATACGCCGGGTTGCCCGCTATTGCCATCACATTGGGGGTAGTCGTAGCCTGGCGTTATTGGAGCTGGTTGTTAGCTGAACGTAATTGAATACAATTAAACTTAAAGTTCAGTATGTCTCAAGCCTCAGGAATCACGCCTGGCCTGATAATAGGATATGGCTTTCATCTGGGAGGAATTCCGTTGACATACAGCGCTGCCGCCTGCTGATCCCGGAAACAAGAGACTGGCTGTGTTCAGTAACAAGGATGTATCGTTGAAGGACAACCAACTCTACCAAACTTTTCGTGACCTCCCCAAAATTGACCTGCATCGCCACCTGGAAGGTTCGGTTCGACTGGAAACGCTGATTGAAATCGCGGGCGACTCCGGTATCGAGATGCCGGAATACGATGCGGAAACCCTTCGCCCCTTTGTACAGATGATGCCGGGCGAGACCCGCAATATGCAGCATTTCCTGGGTAAATTTCAGACCCTGCGGCAGTTCTACCGTTCACCAGAGGTCATTCATCGGGTCGCGCGGGAAGCGGTTGAAGACGCCGCCGCTGACAGGATCAAATACCTGGAACTGCGCTTCACCCCGGCGGCTCTCTCCAACATCATCAACTGCTCGTATGATGAGGTCGTAGACTGGGTATGCGAAGCTGTGGATGAAGCCGCCCAGGCCAATGATATTACGGTGCGTCTGATCCTTTCGATGAACCGCAATGAAAGTGTCGAAAAAGGCGAACAGGTCTTAGCCGCCGCCCTCAAATGCCAGCATAAAGGCGTTGTCGCCGTTGACCTGGCCGGTAACGAAGCCAACTTCCCTTCCAGTCCGTTTCTGGATATTTTCAGGCGCGCTAAAGCAGCCGGGTTAGGCGTTACAATCCATGCTGGCGAATGGGGCGACAGTGCCAACATCCGCGAGGCAGTGGATGATCTCGGCGCGGCTCGTATCGGGCATGGTGTTCGGGCGATAGAAAACGGGGAACTGGTCAAAATGCTGGCTGACCGGGGAATTGTCCTGGAAATCTGCCCCACCAGCAACTACCAGAGCGGTGTAGTCGATTCCTGGGCGGCCCATCCTCTCGCGGATCTATGGCGACAGCGAGTCCTGACGACCATTAACACTGATGACCCGCTGGTGAGCGGCATCACCCTCACCGACGAAATGGTACGGGCGGTATCGCATCTCTCACTCACGGTAGATGACATCAAGCAGCACACCCTGACAGCGGCCCAGGCCGCCTTTTTGCCGGACTCGGAACGCGCCGCGCTGGTCAACAAGTTTGCAGTCTGGCTGGGTATGAATCACGGCAACGGTGAAATACCGCCTGCTTCTTGAGAGAAAGCCCCGGCCAATAATGAAAGTAGCCTCATGCTCCAGATTGGCGACATCCGCATTCATCTCATCAACGACGCCAACATCAAAGTAGACCCCGGCGGCGCGTTCGGCCTGGTTCCCCGCCCCCTGTGGTCAAAGCTCCTGCCACCCGACGAAGACCAGATGGTGCCGATGAATGCCGTTTGCCTGCTGGTACAAACCGGTGGGAAGAATATCGTGGTAGATACCGGGCATGGTGACAAGCTGACCGATAAGCAGAAGGCCTTCCAGCACATGGAGCGCCCCGGCGGGACGCTTCTGGACGGCCTGGCACGCCTTGACCTCGCGCCGCAGGACATCCACCTTGTGATAGATACCCACCTGCACGGTGACCACGCGGGCGGCAACACCCGTTACGACACAGATGGCAATATCGCCGCAACCTTCCCTAACGCCGAATACGTGGTGCAGCGCCGCGAATACCGGGACGCCATGCAACCCAACGAACGCACACGGGCAACCTACATCCTGGAGAACTATCACCCACTGGTCGAATCCGGGCAGATGCGCCTGCTTGATGGTGACACCGAACTCCTGCCCGGCGTTTACGGGGTATTGACTCCCGGCCACACCCCCGGCCACATGGCGGTACGCTTCGAGAACGGCGGCCAGCACGCCCTGTTCATCTGCGACCTGGCGAGCTACGCCATCCACTTCGAGCGCCTGGGCTGGATGACCGCCTACGATGTTGAGCCGCTCGTCACACTCGAAACCAAGCGCCGCTGGCAGCAATGGGCACTGGAAACGAACGCCCTGCTCATCTTCCCGCACGACACGCAGCGCCCAGCCGGTCACCTCATCCAGGACGAAAAAGGCCGTCTCACCGTCGTCCCGATAGACGAACCGTTTGTGTAAGTAGCTGCCCCAAAACAAACACGCCCCTGGTTTGCAGGGACGCGCTTAAATATCCACGATACTGCCGGAACTTATCCCTGTTTCGAGAGTTCTACGCCGGGGCGGATTTCCAGCTCATAAGCGTTGTAGACCATGTCCACTTTCATGCCGGCATTTTCATACAAGCGGTTTGCCCCGGTCAGACTGCTGGCATCTACACTGAGTCCCACTCGCGGCTTGCCCATTTCCCGCGCTTTTTGGAAGGCCAGATACAGAAGCTGAGTAGCCAGCCCGCGCCTGCGATACGCTGGCATTGTCCCCAGGGTTTGCACAAACAGCTTATCCGGGTCATCGTCTGATCTGTTCGCCATGATAATGATCGCCGCGTCGGTATCACCCTCTTTGACCAGGATAAAGTTCTCTGGCGGGAAGTTACCACCGGCGATGATATGTTCCCAGCGGTCAACCGCTGCTTGCAGTGGTTCGTCCACCGCCCCACGATGATCCTTGAACGTTTCATGGTAGATTCGCACGAAATCTTCCAGAACCGGGTGTTCCGCCATTGTCAGCAGACGGAATCTTTCCGGGAACTGTGGTTGTGGAATACCATCATGCAGGTCAATGCTCATCAGGTACGATTGTCGGGTACACCGGAAACCGTTGTTATCCAGGAGCTGCTGCCCATCGTCCATATTACTGAACGCGCCCAATACCACCCGTGCATGATCTGGCACGAGCGGGAAGAACCACGCTGCCTGCTGGATGCCCCACCGGGTAAGGGTCGTACCAACACCCTGGTTGCGATGATCGGGATGGACGTAAACGTACAGGACAGGCCGGATGGGTGGGGTGCGCCATGCCCGCAGTTCAGCATAAGCCACCATTTGCCCATCTTCGGCAAAGACATTCATCGTATGCTGCGCAAGATCAAAGCCGGGAAAATCCCACTCGGCGGCAACCGCCTCTTTGGTCATACCGAAATTGCCGTAGCTTTCCATGTGTTGAGCGCGAAACAGCGCGTAAAAACCATCAAGATCGTCCGGCGTAACCGGGCGGTACGTATATACAGGGGGCACGATTACTCTCTCTCGCTGTGAACCGTCATGACCCCTCAATATTACGTAATGAGCGCTACTGATGTCAATAGGCTTCCGTCACTTAACCGGCGTCTTTTTTTGCAGGGACTATCCAAACACTTTAGCCGGGGATTCTCTCCCCTGATAACGACAGTCACCGCCAAGAACTAAACAAATGTTTGAACAAAGACTCACCATCTCCGCCCAACTTTGTGCTATTCTGAATCTGTAACGTCGGAAATCAACCGACACTTTCCACTCGACACTTTGAACTTTTCTCTGCCCTTCCTCATGCCTCGCCCTCAAGACTCAGCACTGTTTTGCAGCAACCTCGCGCGTTTCGCAGCAAAGCCATACCATCACTTACGGGAAGATTGCTGCCACTGCTGCGATTGCAGCAACACAAAGATTGCTGCAAACTTCTCTCATCAAGGTTGCCTTTGCCTTCTCGGCACTTCTCGCTTTCAACTTTCTTCCCCTACAAACTCCGCCAGCCAGTACCGTTCCTCTTCCGTCAGGTCGGCCTTCATCAGCAGGTCGGGACGGTTTTCCCATGTCCGGCGCAGCCCCTCTTTCCTCCGCCAGCGCACAATCTCGGCATGGTCGCCTTCCTGCAATACCTGCGGGACGGTCAGCCCCCGGAATTCGACTGGCCGTGTGTAGTGTGGTCCTTCCAGGATACCGTCCGCGTGGCTCTCGACATCCGCCCCGCCCGGAGCGCCCAGCACCCCTGGAATGTGCCGGATCACGGCGTCAATCACCACCATCGCTGGGAGTTCGCCCCCGGTCAGCACGTAATCCCCGATGCTGATTTCATCCGTCACCACCAACTGCCGGACGCGGTCGTCTATGCCCTCGTAGCGCCCGCAAAGAATCACGATATGCTCGTGCCCGGCCAGGTCTTTAGCGATCTGGTGGGAAAACACACGCCCCTGCGGACTCATCAACAGCACTGGTGTACCCGGTTGCGCCTCGGCCAGGACAGACTCCACCGCGCTCACCACCGGCCCTACCTGTATCAGCATCCCCCACCCCCGCCATAGGGTGTATCGTCTACCGTGCGGTGCTTGTCGGTGGAGTGCTCCCGGATGTCATGCAAGCGCAAGTCCAGCAGGCCGCGATCCCGCGCTTTCCAAAGCATACTTTCCGTCATCGGCCCCGCGAACATGGCCGGGAACAGCGTCAATACGTCAATCCGCATCGTGATTTCCTCTTATTCATCTTCACGATACGACACTTTTACCTGTTTCTTCTTCAAACCCATATATAGGGACGCACAGCGGTGCGCCCTTCTAAAAGTGCCGTCTTTCAATCATTCACCGGAGAGTTCAGCCGGGCGCGGTTCGTCCGGGAACCAGGCATAGTTATCTTCCGCCAGCAGCTCAATCACCTGCCGATCCGGGAAACGCGCCAGGATGGCGTCCCGCACGCCCGGTTGGGTGTTGTCCAGCGCCGCCACAATGTCACTATCCAGGTATGGGCTGGTGACGCTCATCAGCGCCCCGTATGCCCGCCAGCGCACACTATCCCCGGTGACCAATGCCAGAATCGGGCGATCATCCGTCCGCCGGGCTTCTACCGCCTCGATGAGTTCCGGGCTGATCTGGTTAAAACGATACAGCGCCATGATGCGGGCGTGCTGTAAGCGTACAGGCTGTAGACCAGCACAACCCCCAGCCCCAGGTACACCGGCCAGCGTTTCCAGCGCCGGGCGAGCCAGGCCAGGGGCAGGGCGCTCACCACTGCTGCCGCCGTCAGCGCCTCGTAATAGTAGCGCGTGCTGTAGCGCTGCGACCCGATCCAATACGCCATATGCACCGCGACCAGACTCACCATGACGCCCAGCAAGAGCCACACCCAGCGCCGTTTGCGCCCAATCCACAAGCCAAACGGCAGGAGAACCCAGCTGACCCCTACAACCGGCCAGTAGTCGCTGTTCTCACGCAGATGTTCCTGAAGTTCCGGCGTGATCGTCCCCAACTGCCAGCCGAACATATCCGCCGCCGTGAGCGATAAATCCCACCGCGCCTGCCGGATACCCTTTTCCAATGTATGCCCGTGCCTGCCGAAGCCCTCGCCAAAGCCGACCTTATCATACGACCAGACGAAAACATACAGATTCTGCGTCGCGTCCCCGGTAGCGGCCAGGTTATACAGCGGAATCACTGCCCCCACCAGCAGAGTCATCGCCGCTATGGCGAACAGTGCGCCAATCTGCCATTTTCTTTGTTTCTTGCCAGAAACGACTTGAGGCTTTCTCCGACATCTCGCAGAAACAGAACAGGAAGTCCCCACTTCACCACCCGTATCGTACTCCACACTATAAACGGGACGGCGATCCCCACCGCCGACAGTGGACGGTTGATGAGTATCATGCCCAGCGCAATCCCGGCGATGACTCCCCACCGGAACGGACGCCGCCGGTGTTCCAACTGCCAATACGCCCACAAGAACAGCGTCACCCAGAACAGCGCCGCCGTGGTCCCATCAGTGTCCCGTTGAGGAGCAATGCCATCGGGAGAAAGCGGTCAGGGCAGCCGCCAGCACGCCGGTATCTCGATTAAATACATCACTGCCCAATCGGTAGACCAACGCGACAGTTAGAGCGGCCAACCAGGCATTTACGACCCAGGGCTGCCCCATAAGTACCCCGCCTGCCAGAGTCCCCGGCCAACCGAGTGAATACTTCCCAAAACGCAGCCCTCCCCGATCAACGATGAACGGCTGCCAATAGGCGGCGCGGCTCCGGGCTGGGGATTACCGTGTGTCCGCCCGCCAGCAGTTTCGCCTGGTAAAGATACGCCACCTCGTCTTCCAGGTGGGGAGGCGTTCAAACACCGTGCGACTGATGAGGGCGCTCATAAGAAGCTGAACCCGCGAGAAAAAGCACGATTACATAGGAAAAGGTGATATTGGTTGGTTTCATGGGGGCGATTATAGTAGGAAGCGAGTGGAATCAAAGAGCGGTTCATGCCCCCAGGACACACAAATACAGGATTATATCCCGTAACGATAGGCGATCTGTTCCGTTTTGAGACACCGCACCATATCGCCGGAGGAAATTTCTTTCGCTCCCAACTGTACCGCCAACACCCGCTTTTCCGGCGTCAGATCGTAATGGGGCACCAGCCGGTGATCCTGAAACCAGCCCGCCGCAGCCCTAACCGCTCCGCAAATCGGTGGAGTTCACTTATATCACCATCACACGCCATATGACACCAGTGATTCCCCATGTGGCGAATACCAGGCTTAATTGCGTCATTGGGGAAATATGTGAGTTCGTCAATATAGATCGTCATAGGAATATCAATACTGTTTGAGATTCGCATGATAATCATGCCCGACGCGCCTTTCATCAAACTTGCTACCGGGATATGGCGCCGGGTATCCCATCTTTAACCCAAAACTATTTCTCGTTCCGGCACGTATAATGATAATAAACCAGTCTGGAGCGTGTATGATGGCTCACGATTACACTCAATTCCTGGATTATCAAGCCGCCCGGCGCAGAATTACGGCGAAATTCAGCCGGTCACGCGGACTCTGGCTTCACATTGTCGTGTTTCTAGCCACGATGAGCGCAATCTGGGGTATGGTACAGGTAATAGATTATGGCTGTATCCTGAGAACTTTATCTGGCCGACTGTGTTAGAGCATTCTGGAGTCTGCTTCTGACCGGGCATGGCATCATGAGTTATCTGCGCTCCTCGACCCGTTCCAACCGCCGTGAAGAAGCCGTTGAAGCAGCCATGCGCCAGCTTATTCAACAGAATCCTGACGATGTGGCAGCGCATCAGGATGAATTATTCACGCTTCACCGGGAACTGGAAACGAGTCTAAAGCGGCAGGCATTCTGGTTTCCGCCACTCACCGTGTTTACGCTCATAAACGCCGTATTCTGGCTGGCAACCCTGCTGAATCTGGGGTCTTCCTTTGCTATTCAACTGACTGCGCCGCTGGCCGTATTTGTTATCGGCGGAATCGGGCTGTATACCGCCTGGCGTGAGCGCCGGAACAGCGGCCAGGATGATTGGATTGCGCGTTTGCCCCTCCCACATATTGGCCTCTACATCTTCGGTAACTTTTTCCTGGGCTTGCTGGCGATGTTCCGAGCGTTCAATATGTGGGATCAGCAAACGATCTGGGGCTGGTGGACTCTGGTTCTGATTGGGCATATTCTCTATGCGGTTGTCCTGCAACCGGTCACGCAGGGCGTTAAAGCCAAGCGCCAGCCAGCCGGAGCGCTTGCCCCGAATTGTTCCAGGATGACAAAGCCAAACGCCGCTTAACGCTCTCCGACGATGGGGAACTGGTCGAAGTGCTGGACGAAGAACAGGAAGAATCCAGCCTCAGGCTATAACCACTACGGCGTAGGCAGTGCACTTCCACGCTATAATCGAACGGCATTGATCTTGTTTGCTTTCGCTTTCAAGGAGACACCGTATGGCTTTCTTCGATATGCCGTTGGAACAATTACAAACTTACCGCCCACACGGGTAGAACCCTCTGATTTTGATGCGTTCTGGGCACGCACCCTGGCGGAAACCCGCCAACATCCCTGAATGCCCGGTTTGAGCGAGTGGATTACGACCTCAAGCTGGTCGAAACCTATGATGTGACGTTTGCCGGCTACGGTGGTCAGCCGGTCAAAGGCTGGTTCATCCTGCCTGCCGGGCGAAAACACAGCTTCCCTGTGTGGTGCAGTATATCGGGTATGGTGGCGGGCGGGGTTTCCCTACGGAATGGCTGCTTTGGCCGAACGCCGGGTACGCAACTCTCGTGATGGACACACGCGGGCAGGGAAGCGGTTGGATGCCAGGCGATACTCCCGACCTGCCGGACGGTGCGAACTCACATGTTCCCGGCTTCATGACTCAGGGTATCCTGAACCCAGAGACCTATTACTACCGTCGCGTGTTTGCGGACGGTGTCCGCGCTATCGAAGCTGCTCGCACCCAGTCGCAGGTAGACCCTAACCGCGTCGCCCTCGCCGGGGGCAGCCAGGGGAGGCGGTATCACCATCGCCGTCAGCGCACTTGTGCCGGATGTCGCCGCCAGCCTGCCGGACGTGCCGTTCCTATGCCACTGTCGCCGGGCGGCAGAACTGGTGGATACTGCCCCGTACAATGAACTAGTCCGCTACCTGAAAACCCACCGCGATAAAGCTGAAACGGTGTGGCAGACCCTGTCTTATTTTGATGGTGTGAACTTCGCTGCTCGGATTCAGGCGCATTCACTATTTTCAACAGGGCTGATGGACATGATTTGTCCGCCGTCTACCGTCTTCGCAGCCTATAACTACGTGGATGCCCCCAAAAACATTAAGGTATACCCCTACAATGAGCATGAAGGCGGCGCGCTGTATCATACCCTGGAGAAAATCAGGTTCTTGCGGGAGCTGTGGGGTAAGCTGCCGCTTAAGCCACATGCCCCACAGCAGCGGGCGCGAGAGCAGCCACAACAGCGCCCATTTTGGCAGACCGTGATGCTGGCGTGTATAAACCAGCATATCGCGGAAATACACACGAGTCGCCAGCCATGTCCGGGTGGCGGCTTTCTCTTTGTGGACGATGTAATGACTCGCCAGAAAGCGAAATTTCGCCCCAGCAAATCGCCGCGCCAGGTCGTCTTCGGGGAAGTACAGCCGCAGGTTCGGGTTCAACTGCCAGCCACCACGCCGCATCATCAGGCACGACCCCGGTAGTACCGCTACATCTTCGTCTGTGTAACGTCCCCAGCCATCATACCAATGGTCTGCCGCCAGTTCGGCGCGCCAACCAGGGAACAACCAGCCCAGGGGCGTGTGTTGAAGCAGTAAATAGGTATAAGTAGGAATCCGGGAGCATGTCCGTTGAATGTTGCCGTCCGGGGTAGCGCATCTGCATCGTGACACCCTGGTAATCCGGGCGATTCTCCAGGAAACTCACCATCGCCGCCAGCGCCCCGGCTGCGGGTCAGTATCCGGGTTCAACAACAGGATGTAATCACCTTGTGCGGCTTCTATTCCCAGGTTGTTCCCGCCGCAAAACCAGGTGTTGCGCGTCTGTGCCAGCAGTCGAGCCTGTAGAAATCCCGTCGTATCATCTCCGCACTACCGTCTCTCGAAGCGTTATCTACCACGATGATTTCCGGTTGGATTGGGTCGTGTATCAATGCAGTCAGGCAGGCATGGAGATCATCACAGGTGTTATAGTTGACAATGATAACAGACAGGCGGGGCGTCATAGAGATTCTGGTAAGAGTTCAAAATACTCACAGTGGCGGGGTCGAAAATGCGAAAATCGCGCTGGTCAAGCGTAAGAACGCGGGTGATATTCAATCGTTCGGCTACCGCAGCAATTGTTGCATCCACGAAATCAATGCGTGAATCAGCGTATTGCTTCAATAGTTCAGCGGTTCGGTGAATATCCTCAAATTCCAGTGCGCGCTGAGATGAAATTTAGTGTGGGAATATTCAACAGAAACTTCGACAACCCTGCATTCCCTATCTGGCGAGTGAGCATGTAGCCGACTTCAGCAAATGTTGATTGGGGTATATGAATGGTTTTCTGTTGGGAATAGATTTCAAGGCAGATTTGATGATACTGGTCTGTTGAATTGCCAACCGCTACCACGAAACTTGTATCTGCAATTGCAATCATTGGGATTCATTGTCTCTGTCGGGTTTATGGTGACCGAATTCTTCTTGAAGAATCGTCTTTGTTTCGCTGGCTAGATCAGGAGAACCGGAAAACAATCCTTGTATCATCGGATCTTGAGACTCATCGTAATCGTCCAGCGTGCGATGAGACATTGCCACCATAAAGTCTTCCAGGGAAATCTGAATCGGAGTCGTGTCCAGAGCAGCCTCTTTGCGTGTGATGGAGGATGCATCTCTATCCTGCATTACCCGGATAAATTCCAGCAGCGAAGCGACCTGCTCATCGCTCATATGATTTACCCGCTCAATCAATTCATCACGAGCCAGCATCGCGCTCAAGGTAGCTTCTCCTCACTACTCACAGATATTTTAGCATAGAATATACGCAATTATCCGGCGGCATCCTTCCGGCCAATCACCAGTGTGCTGAAGTTGAATGCCCAGGGGAGAACAACTCTAAATATACTCCCCAGCGCATTCGCCAGCGGACTGGTTTGATAATACCCGCGCTCCTGAACGGCCCGCCCAGCCCCATAACGTAAAAGCATGACTGGTTGGTATGGCCTTCTCAACCGTAGATCCGGCGTCCATCACCGCTTTGCACAGGGTATCGCGGGTGTAGGTGCTTTCGTAGAAGTCTTCGTCATTGAGTGTGCTGCCCTGCCCGCGTCGTCGCCAGGCGATGAGCCGCTGGATTACGTTGGGATAGGGAATCGTCAGCACCAGCGCCCCGCCCGGCTTCACTACGCGGCAGGCTTCCACCAGCGCTGGCACCATGCCATGCTCGAAATGTTCCAGAACACCAAATGAAAGGTATGCCCTACTGAGTTCGAGGCATACGGCAGCGCATGAACATCGCCCACAGCCAGCGTCAATGTGGGGTCATAGTGGCGCGGTGTGCAGAGCATTTTTCGGCATAGTCCAGCCCGATCACGGTATAGCCCATCTCGCGCAAGGTGATAATCACCGCGCTCAGGCCGCTGCCTTGCCTCCAGAATAATGTCGTCTTTCGAGAGATACGGGGTGTACTCGTAGATCGTCGCCATTGAGCGAGGGATAGCGCACCGCCTGGAGTTCAACATCCATTGAGGCACTGTCCCAGATAGTTTCCCAGGCTTTACGTGTGCTGTCGTAGCGCGGTGAGTTGGAATGCGGTTCTGTCATGGATGAATCTCGTTTCGTAGTGAATGGCGGTCAGCCGTTAATGGTTAGCTTTTAGCCGTTAGCCGCTGGCTTCTAGCCTCTTTCAACTCGGCGTTCGGCGATTTACTGTTGTTTTCCAGCAACTCTTCAATCTGCGCGATGCGCTGATCGTAAGTGTGCCTGGCATATACATGCGCCTGCGCCCGTTGGATGATCGCATGCCGTTCGGCGTCGTGGGCGAGATAATAAGCAACTTTCGCCCGGAGGTCATCCAGGTCACGATACGTCACGATTGTTTCACCCTCAGTGAACCATTCCCGCGTTCCCGGCAGGTCATCGGCAATCTGGAAAATGCCGCTGCCCGCTGCCTCGAACAAACGCATGTTACCGCCATAGCGCATGAAATCGCCGTGTACGTTCACCGTCAACTTCGCCGCCGAAAGTATCCTCAGCATGTCCGCCCCCAGCGCCGCCCCCCGCACAAATCGCCGGAGTCCTGGCGAAACCTCATGTACGCTCCAGATACCCAGATCAAAATCCGCCAGAGCCTCCAGCGCGGCTACCCGGCGGCTGTACAGATGATTGGGAATCAGCGTCCTGACGAAAGCCACATCACAGGCGTATGTCGCCCGTTCCGTTTTTCGGTCAGCGTATAGGGATGGTGAAAATCAGGATCACAGGCCGAAACCGGCAGGCACACCATATCTTTCGCGCCGAGTTCCAGCCATTGTATGCCGTGATAGTAGTCGTTGACCAGTACAAGATCATATAATCGTGCGGCTGATCGTTCTATCGGACGCGAAAACACAATAGGCGATGTGCCGGTACTGTAAAGCAGCTTACAGCCGGTTTCCAGCTTGATGGTTGCCAGCGTCTCCGGCAGGATAACGGTGTTATCGCCCACCAGCCACAGGACATGACCGGTCTGAATGCCGCACTTTGTCGAGCAGATGCCGGTTGCGCAACCGGTAGTCCAGGTTGAACTGCGGCGGCACACGATGCCCTATTGCTGTCAACACCCTGCCGGGCGTGATGCGCGTCGTGTGTCGCTGTGACTGGATACCGCCAAAGGCTGGCATATTGCGGAAGAAAGCATCTACGGTATGACCGCGTTTGCGCAGTGCCTTCGCCAGAAGTGCTGCGCCATGCTCGGTGGGAATAGTGGCGGCGTCTCCCCCGGTGGAGTGGCCGCGATGGCCTCTTGCAACTGCTCCGGGTGATGCAGGGACGTAACGATAAGAAAACGGTGCGTCATAATATCCTGGCTCAACGAACTTTCCTCTAGCCTAGCATATCCACCCACTTTGTGCGATACACTTTTCCGGTAGAAATTGTCATTATGTTTTCCAGAGGAATCAAAAACGGGGCTGCACATATGGCCCGCCCCGTCAGGTCATGAGATTTCTACTGTTACGCTTCGACCTTCACACCCCGCCAGAAAGCGACGTATCCGGCAATTTCCTTTGCCGCGTCTTTCGGCACTGGATAGTACCAGGCAGCGTTTGTATTCTCCTGGTCATTTACTGCCACCGTGTAGTAGCTGGCAAGACCTTTCCAGGGGCAGGTCGTATGTTTGCTACTCTCTACGAAGTATTCCCGGTTCACCGAATCCGGCGGGAAGTAGTGGTTGCCTTCCACGACAATCGTTTCGTCACTCTCCGCTAAGACCACGCCGTTCCAGATTGCTTTCGCCATACTGTTCTTCTCCCTTGTATGCATAAAACGACGCAACATAGAGAGGACAATCGCCGGGCATCTTACATGAATATCCGCTTAACGATATTGCTGCTGACCGGCCAGAATCTGCTGTAGGCGAAATAGATCAGTACGCGAAGTCATGTCGAGGCTGATGGGTGTCACCGAGACCTGTTTGGCATGTAAGACCGTGTAAACGTCCGAATCCGGTTCGGCTTTCGAGGGATCTGTTTTGAACTCATACCCGATGCGACCCGTATCTTCCAGGGTAATGCGCTCCGGGCGCGTGGGCCAGTACACCCGGCGGCGGGAAAGACGGGTCATGCGCCAGGGAGTCTCGTCAGTCGCCCCCCAGGGTACATCAATCTTCAACACATCCACATCATCCGGCAAGAGGCGGTGTTCCAATAAATACTCGCCAAACAGGCGTGTGAAGTGCGCCGCCGCACAGAAATCCACCTCATTAGAATAGGTCAGGTGTAAATCCTTGGGCGTTTGCTGAGAGACAGCCAGCGCCGGGATCCCCATACTGGTGGCTTCCAGTGCCGCACCTACTGTGCCGGAAATCGTTACGCCATTGCCGGTATTTTCTCCGTAATTGATGCCGGAAACCACCAGAGCGGGCAGCCGGTCAGCCAATTCAACAATACCATGTTGGACGGCCTGGGCTGGCGTGCCATCTACCGCATACGCCCGGTGGCCTTTACCCTCAAGTGACGGCATTTCATAGGGATAAATCCGTCCTTCGCTGTGGATTGGCATACTGCGCCCCATACCAGACTGCTGCTCACGAGGCGCCACTACCAGGATTTCACCCAGATTAGCAAAGGCCTTCGCCGCTGCCCATAGCCCGGGCGATTCAATGCCATCATCGTTTGTGAATAGAATCAACGGACGTTCGTTACTCATAGGTTCGTTCTTATCAATACCTCTTTATCATAATTGCAACCGCATTGTAACCTAAAGATAGAGGGCTGTCTATTAACCATTCTGGCGACGCGGGTTAAAGTTGCAGCCCGCAGTCTTAACAACCATCTGTAAAATGGCTCTTATGACAGTTAGCTGAGACCCAAAGCATCATACCAAACACAAAAGGCGACCGCAGCCGCCTTTCCATGCAACAGGTAATTCCGCTTAACTCAGGTCTTCACGACGCTCTCAGGACTCAGCATTCTGAACGCAAGACTTCTTATGGCACGTTAAACGGCACCTCATACGGGGGTTGCAGGAAACCACCGCCATGATCCACGATTACCAGACGCATCCGGTAATTGCCCGGCGCCAGCCCTGGCACATACAGGTTTTCAAGCTGCCCATTAACCACATTTTCGGTGTGCGTGGTACCAATCGTCACCCAATCCGCAAACCCACCGCCAATAACCTCTACTTTATAGAACTTGCCCTGGTCGGCGGTGAACTGCACCGTGCCGATAATTGGTGTTTCTCCACTCAGGGTCGCGCCGGGCTGAGGTGATGTGATAATCGCGGTAGTGACAACCGGGCCGTATCCGCCCCCACCCCCTTGCAGCAGATCGGGCGTGCAGGCAATCGTCGGCAGGTATGCCAGGCCACTGTTCTGTGCGTAGCGTTCGGCAGATGCCGCGTCACTGGCGAAAACCGGAGGTGCGATAAACAGCAGGTCCTGCGCTCCGGCGGCGCTCCCGGCAAGATCGGGCGGCACCTGGCAGTAAATCGGCGCAGGAGGAGCGGTTTCTCCCGGCTGCACAGTGAATTGAATGCTGCTCGCCAGACCAGGGTCAAGCCGGAAAGCCAGCACCCGGTATACACCTGGACTCACTTCAGTCAGCACCGGGCCACCTGGCTGGCTCACCTGTCGGGATTGGGCCGGGGGATAGTACATATTACCTTCACTATCGGGGATACCCGCCGGCGTATCCAGCATCCACTCGTTCAGACGCGAACAGTCAGTGGCCGGGTCGCGCAGGCGGCGCACATCGCAGATTTGTCGCAGCGAAACCCCAGACGGCGGCACAAGCTGGTCATTCTGTAACTGCCCATTGATCGCGAATGATGCCAGCAAGCTCTGGTCGTTATAGATGCTGGTGATAACCCGATTCCAGATGGGCGCTGCGCCGGTCAAGCCGGAAGAATTCACCATCGGTTCACCACGACTGTTGCCCACCCAGACACCAACCGTCACATTACGGGTATAGCCCATTGTCCAGTTGTCTTTGACATCGTTCGTCGTGCCCGTCTTGACCGAAGTGAGGAGAGAACCGGTATTGAGCGCACTGTTGGCGCCCATCGCCGCGCTGCGGGCATTGTTGTCACTCAACATATCGGAAATGATAAAGGCCACACGCGAGTCAAGCGCCTGCCGCCCAAAGCCGGAGCGGTTGACGGTTTGCTCGGTCTGATTGCCACGCGGGCAACCGTTTTCGTACTGGTAGAGGATAGTATCATTGTTATCCAACACACAGAGAATAGCCGTAGTCGGCACGTAAACGCCTTGATTCGCAAAAACACTGTAGGCGTTCGCCATTTCGATCAATGAAATCTCGCCACCTCCCAGGGTCAGTGAGAGACCATACTGGCTGGCATCATTCCCCAGGCTTTCCACCCCAAACCGCTGCAAGAGTTCCAGCAAACGGTCTACCCCTACCCGTCGCAGTGTTTGCACCGCCGGGATATTGTAGCTGTTCGCCAGTGCCGTGCGCATAGCCATCGGGCCGTGGAAACTGCGATCATAATTGACTGGCTCGTACATCTGCTGGCCGGGAATACCGATTTTGGTAGGCGTATCCCAGATAACATCGGCAGGGGTCAGGCCACTTTCCATCGCGGCAGAATAGGTGAAGGGCTTCATGGTGCTGCCCGGCTGTCGCAGCGCGATAGCGACGTTCACACGCCCGTCAATCGCATCGTTGTTGTAGTCCACACTGCCCACCATGCCCAGGATTTCCCCGGTAAGCGGCTTCAACACAACCACGGACGCATTACTGACATTATTAGCCGTGAGTTTGGCGACCTGTTCACGCATCGCCTGTTCGGTCAACGTATTAATGCGCAGATCAAGCGTGGTATAGACCTGCCAGCCACCACCGGTGATTTCCTCCGGGCTGTAACCTAACTCGGTCATCAGTTCTTCAAGCTGATTCTGCGCATACACCGTAAAATGCGGCGCTTGCAATGAGACTGCGGGGCTTGTGAACGTCAAGCCCTGACGCAGCGCTTCGTTACGCTGCTCGTTGGTAATAAAACGGTGGATGACCATACGATCCAACACTTGTCGCCAACGCGCGTATACCGCGTCCTGTACCAGCGGGTCGGGATTCAGCGGGTCAAGTTCTGCCGGGGCCTGTGGCAGGCCAGCCAGAAGAGCCGCTTCGCCTAATGTCAGATCGCCCACATCTTTGCCGAAAAACGTCTGAGAAGCGGCCTGCGCCCCATACGCCAGGTTGCCGTAGTAAATCTCGTTCAGATAGAGTTGCAGGATGTCCTCTTTGCTCATACGCTGTGTCAACGCCAGCGCCAGCACAATTTCCTCGACCTTGCGCTGAATGCTGCGTTCCGCACGGTACTCGAAATCAAAGAGAATGTTGCGTACAACCTGCTGCGTGATTGTGCTGCCACCGCTGGAGCCTTCACCGATACCAAAATACTGCGTGATAGCCCGCAGTGTAGCCGCTACATCCACGCCGGGATTCGTGAAGAAGTTATCATCTTCAATTGCAACCGAAGCGTCAATCAGGAACTGTGGGAAGTCCTGGTATTGGACATTGGTACGCCGCCCTTCGCCAAAGGCTTCGTAAAGCTGAATACCATTGCGGTCATAGAAGAAGGTGCTCTGGAAAGACCGGTAGTTCTCGATTCCCGCCAGGCGCTCGGAAGTCAGTTCTTCGACCCGGTTATACCCCCACAATGTCAGTCCTGCTGTCACCAACGTTAATCCGCCACAGAACGTCACAAGCAGACCAATGACAACCCACAGACATCCTGGACGTACACCCCGGCGCGATTTCTGCCGTCTGTTGCGCCCCGGAAGCCGGCCAGCGGCGACACCGGGTGACGCTGGCCGTGCGGGAACCGGCGCTGTGCTGTCGGGCTGTGTTACGTGGGAAGGACGCTGGAAACGAGCTTCATCTACCCGTTGTACGCGCTGTGTTTGCTGCTGGTAAACAGGATATTCCGGACGCACCACATCATGGCGCGCCGTGCGCTCCACTTCACGCGGCATGGTATCGAATCCCAGGAAATCGGGGTTCGGATCAAGCCCGCCTGTGCCCGGAAGAGTCCTTTTTGTATCCACCGGGAGCGCAGATTCTCGCTCCAGCGGAAGCGTGGGTTTATCATGAACATCCTCAGGGATATCCCCCCCCCACTGCTCTGTGCCCGGCAGCAGATCAGCGGTTTCATCGTCGTCTTCTACATAGTCTTCGCTCTTCGGTAGGTGAAAAGGCACATCGTCGTCGTCCAGGTCGTTATCGTCCGGCTCATCCGGCAGATTACGCGGGTCGAATTCATCAGACATGAGCAGGCTGCTCCCGTTTTGATCGTTCAATTGGTCTGGTTGTATTGTACAGTAGCCTGCCATAATGCGTCTATGCTGCCTGCCTGACGCTCAGGCAACGACTGGGAGGCGGGTAGCAAACGTGCAGACGATTCATCCCGGAACACAATCTGTAGCGAAGGACATCTTTGAACGTTATTATTGGTGCATGTGCGGCATGGATGTGGAGAGTAAGCTATGGAACTTAACCCGAATCGATTCATGGAAACGGCTGTCATCGCGCTGGAAGACATCCGACTGCAATCGGCGCTCGAACGGGCTACGGGTAATGCCGATGGACGCCGCCGCCAGATGCTGGCCGAACTGGATGGGCCGGATGCATTGCGACTCCAGGGGCGGGCTGCCCGCCTGCGCGCAATGGCCGATTTGCCCGACCTGTTGGAACAGGTCGAACGCCAGGTCACAGCCAACAATGGGCATGTTCTATGGGCCGTAGACGGCGACGAGGCAAATCGCCATGTTCTGGACATCTGCCAGAAGCACAACCTCAAACGTGGTGTCAAAAGTAAAAGCATGGCAACCGAAGAAATCGGCCTGCTGCCCGTGCTGGAAAAAGCCGGGATTACGATGCTGGAAACCGACCTGGGTGAATATATCGTCCAGTTAAGCGGCAGCCATCCCAGCCATATCATTATGCCGGTCATGCACATGACTAAAGATCAGGTTGGCGATCTCTTCGAGGAAAAGCTGGGAATGCCGCCTACAGACGAGGCAGCGGATATGACGGCCTTTGCCCGGCAGACGCTGCGTGAGGAATTCCTGGCGGCGGATTTCGGCATGAGCGGGGGCAATTTCATCATCGCGGAAACCGGAACACTGGTGATTGTCACCAACGAAGGGAATGGACGGCTCTCTACCGGGATGCCACCGGTACATATCGCTGTAGTGGGCATTGAGAAGATCATCCCCACCTGGGAGGACTTCGCCACGTTGATTCAACTCTTGCCGCGCAGCGCCACCGGCCAGCGAATGAGCGTCTACACCAATATGATTAATGGCCCGGCGCGGGATGGCGAACCGGACGGCCCTCAGGCGTTCTACCTGATTCTGCTGGATAACGGGCGCAGTGATGTGTATGCCAGCGAGTATGCCGAGGCGTTGGCCTGCATCCGCTGCGGCGCGTGCCTGAACGCCTGCCCGGTGTACCAGAATATCGGCGGTCATGCTTACGGTTCGGTGTACTCCGGCCCGATTGGGGCGGTGCTGACTCCGCTCCTGAAAGGCAAAGAGAATGCCTCCCTGCTTCCGTTTGCGTCCTCGTTATGCGGGGCATGTCAGGCCGCCTGCCCGGTGATGATTAATCTACCGGATATGCTGCTCAAACTGCGGCGCGACTTGCAGACCGAGCAGGAGCCAATGTGGCGCTTCGGATTGAAGGCGTGGGCGTTCGGGATGCAGCACCCATTGTTGTTCGAGATCGGTGGCAAGGCCGCCAGCGCTGCCACCCGCATGATGGCCGAAACTACCGGGAGCGGCCATCTGGAAAGACTGCCATATCCGTTAAGCGGCTGGACGGATCACCGTGATTTCCCGCCGTTTGCCGGGCAGTCCTTCCATGACTGGTGGCGGAAGAACCGGGGTTCGTAGTGGAAAACGGCACGTAACAGCGTGGTACTGGTTTCCCTTAACGCGATTTTCGCTTACCTGGCGCTGCGCCTGGCCTGGCGGGCATGGGGGCGTGCCATCCCATTTCTAGGCGCCGGGTGGAGCACAATCAGCGCCGAAGTTCGCCACCCGGATTTTCGCTATCATGTCGAACGTCGGCGGGCGATCAGCGTTGCTGGCAGGTTTTTATTTGGTGGCCTGCTCTGGACCGGTGTATGCGCTGCTGCTGTTGGTTCAGGTCTGTTTTTCGGAATACAGGCGGTACGCCTACTGCTGATTTAAGCAAAGAGGGTAAGCCGATTTGTGCTTACCCTCCTTTTATCTCCGCGTTTTGCTTTATGCCGACTAGCTCTCGACAATCGTTACCGACACGAGCTTGTCGCCTTGTTCAATGGAGTCCACGACGGTTTGGCCGCTGCCCATAACCTTACCAAATACGGCGTGCTTGCCGTCCAGCCAGGGGGTTTCAACATGGGTGATGAAAAACTGTGACCCGTTGGTGTTCGGCCCGGCATTCGCCATACTCAGGACTCCGGGGCCATCATGCTTGAGCTTGAGCGCCGCCGGCTCATCATTCCACTTGTAGCCAGGGCCGCCGCGCCCGCTGCCTTCCGGGCAGCCACCCTGCACCATGAACGGCGGCTGCTTGATGACCCGGTGGAAGTTCAACCCATCGTAAAAGCCGTCACGTGCCAGAAACACGAAGTTATTCACAGTAATCGGCGCTTCTTTCGCATGGAGCTGGATATCGAACTCACCACGACTGGTATTGAAGCGGGCTACATAGTTTCTGCTGGGGTCAATCTGCATCGCCGGGGGGCTGCTGTATTTTTTAGGCATGAGATGCCTTCCTTTCGCTAAGTCAATTGTGTCACCAGTTTACCACAATCACAAAATGCGTGCGGATCAGACATTCAGCCTATGCCTCCTGCCACAGTAATCCTCAGTCGCCAGCCTCTATTCCTGTGGAGATTGCCTGCTGATCTGGCAAGCTGTCTATCCCACTGCGGACAATCTGCCACAGCTCATAAGCAATCGGCAGCATGGAGATGAACCACAGGCCATAGGCTATACCGTGTAACATCGCTTGCGAGTCGTGGAGGAAAATACCGGCCCAGAGGAAAATTCCACCCAGATGAACGGCAGCCAGGCTGAACCAATTCCCGCCCAGCGTCGGTACCGAATCGGGAAGGAAGGCGCGCCGGAAAAGCAGCGGGATGATCCCGTATCCGAACTGGAGTACCCAGCCATAAATCAGAGCCTGCGGCGCGTTCTGCTCAATACCTGCGCCAGGGAATCCCGGTACTCCCAGGATAATAAGCGGCGCAACCAGGACCGGGGCAAGAATCCACACGTAGGAGGTAATCAGGTGCAGAATCCCTGGCGTTCTCAACTTATGGTCGCCAATGAGCGGCTTGATGACATTCAGCAGCAGCCAGATCGTCGCGCTCAGGTGCAGAATCAGTCCTGGCACTGAAAACAGGTTAGACTGGAACCAAGGCCCTAGCACCAGCCCCAGTGCGCCGAGAGTCATCATCCAGAAGATGCGTGTAGTCGAATGCGGCCAGGCAAGCGAACGTCCGGTGAAACTCGGGTACAGGTCAATCAGCAGGCCGGCGAACACCATTGACATGAATCCCCAATTGTTCGCATGGATATGAACTTCAAGCGGCACTTTGATCTGCAGTGGCACGCCCCAACCCTGCCACAATCCGGTGCCAACGATAATACCCAGGAGCAGATAAGCCAGGCCCATAATGTAGAATTTGCGCCCGGCTTGCGGATCACCGTCAACTCGTCTGGAGCGCAGTTTCCATAGCTGCACCATGAGCAAGGTAGCCGCAACAAAGATCAGCGTGCCGCCAGCCGTAATCAACGCGCCATTCACCATCGGAATACCGATCAGCAGAATGAGCAGCCCCAGATTTAATGTCAACCAGATATCCCACCGAACTTTGGGGCGTGGCAACTTTGCCCGTGCCGTAACGACAATTGGCAAGATACCAAAGGCCAGTTCGGTCAGCGCACCCAACGTGATGAAATGTACCCTCACCCAGCGCAGCCCGGCAAAGGTAGGCAGAAAGTCAAAACTGATGAGCGAGGCATCCAGCGCACCCAGGACGGCCAGCGCGATGTATAGAAAAGTCACGAGAAAATAGGGATTGAGCACGAGTACCTCCTCTTATTGATTGGTATGTTGTTCATGAGCGAGCAGCTCACGAGCTTTAGCCCCGCGAAACGGGTATCCCATCATGACCCCAGCCAGGCAGAAGTCAAATACGCCGCCAGCTATCGGCACCAGCGCGATGAGCGCTACAACCGTTCCCAGCGTATCCTTGAGAACAACCAGGCCCAGGGACACTAGAATGCCCCCTGCAATAACGCGCATCATCCGCCCTTGGGCACTGGTCATAAATGTGATGAATATCATGTCATTTCTCCTGGTTATGCCCTGAGTTCAGGCAATACGGGTTGCAAGGAAAACCAGGCGCGTCTCAGCTTCTACGCCACGTTTAGCGCCTTCCGGCGTAATGACTGTCGCTCCCGCACGAACGGGGTGCCGTTCATCATCAACAGTCATCCACCCGGTTCCTTCAAGAAAGTGATACACTGCCAGCGCCTCAGGATGCGGCGGAATCTCCTGGCCTACGTCAAGGCTGCCGATGATGACTTTCAGCTTTTCGCTCTCTGCCAATAGCTGCGGCTGCGGACCTTCTGGTGAGAAAATAACCTTTTCCTGCCAGTTCGGGTAGAATACAGGCTTCATTGAGTTCTCCTTCATTGAGGTGAGTACAATCTCAAAATATCGGCTGATGGCCTGCGTCGGGCAGATGCGTTCACAATGCCCAGCGTAAGTACAGGCCTGGGGATTTACGACCACAGCAACGCCCTCTCTTATTGCCAGGGCATGGGTAGGGCATATCTGGACACAAAGCCCGCAGCCAGCACAGTGGTCTGAAATGATGATGGGCACTGGGTATTCATCTTCCTGGTGTAGTGCCATGCCTCTTTGCCTTCATCTTTGCTGCTATACTCAGCATAAGAGATGATCGGCATGTGGTCTTCGACTTTTGTCGAATTTGAGCTGCACGAATCGTGTGGAACTGCCCCAGACTAATCGGCTGGCAGAAACAGGGCGGCAGAGACAAGGAGGAAAACAGAGTTGAACGATGAAGCGATTCGCGCACTAACAGCAGTCCCCTACTTCGCCGGCGTCAATACAGCCCTTATTGAGACCATCGCGAGGCACACCACCCGGCGGGAGTACGATGCCGGTCAGGTGGTATTCCTGGAAGGCGAACCAGAGGTCGCAATCTATATCGTCCAGCAGGGCTGGCTGAAGGCTGCCAAAATATCATCCGATGGTCGCGAACAAGTGCTGCATTTTCTGGGACCGGGTGAAGTATTTAATGCGATAGGTGTTTTTGTCGAGGCCACCAACCCCGCCACCGTCATCGCGCTTGAGCCGGTCATTGTCTGGGTTATCGAAAAACACGTCATCCTGAAACTACTGGATGACCACCCGGAACTGGCGCGGGTTGTGATCCGGCGATTGGCCGGGCGCGTCCAACAGCTTGTTTCGATGGTGGAGGACCTCTCGCTCCGAACAATCGAATCCCGCCTGGCTCGCTATCTGGTCGAACAATCCACAGCCGATCAGTTGCAGCGCCCCCGGTGGGCAACCCAGGCTGAGCTGGCAAATCGGCTCGGTACTGTCCCCGATGTACTCAACCGGGCATTGCGGAGTCTGGCAAAAGACCAGCTAATCCGCGTGGAACGACATCAGATACAAATCCTTGATCTCAACGGTTTAGAGGCAAAAGCGGGGCTGGAAAATAGCGGTTCACTATCCTCATCAAACAACCTCTGATCATCATGGTTATAGCGAAACATACGCCGCTTAGCTATAATTTTGGCATGTATTTCGATTTGTAATGGAGGTGCAAGGTTGTCATGTTCGTATCGCATTTAGCCATGCACATCCCCGATGGATTTCTGAGTGTTCCTGTTTCATTGTTTGGGTGGGCGCTGGCAATTGGCTTGATCGCAATTGCCTTAGGGCAAACGAAAAAAGTGTTGGGAGAACGTCAGGTGCCCCTGATGGGAATCCTCGCGGCATTTATCTTTGCGGCCCAGATGATTAACTTCCCCGTCGCAGGAGGCACTTCAGGTCATTTAATCGGCGGGATGCTGGCAGCGATACTCCTGGGACCCTGGGGGGCGGTACTGGTGATGACCAGTGTCGTCGCCTTGCAGGCGCTGTTGTTCCAGGATGGCGGCCTGCTGGTGCTGGGCTTCAATATTTTTAATATGGGCATTGTATCCGCATTTGCAGGATATGGTGTGTACAGCCTGTTGGGTAAAGTAACCGGTCATTCACGGGCCGGTAACTTGTTCAATGCTGCGGTGGGTGCCTGGGTGAGTGTTGAGGCGGCGGCAGTAGCAGTGACGCTGCAACTGGTCGTATCCGGGACATCGCCATTGTCTGTTGCATTTCCGGCGATGGTTGGCGTTCATGCGCTGATCGGGATTGGCGAAGCGCTTATCACGGTTGGGGCGCTGGCTTTCATTCAGCAGGCTCGTCCCGATCTGGTAGGAAGGCCAAACCAGATGGCAAAACGCGGTGCGGGATGGATTGCGGTTGGCCTGGTGATTGCGTTGGTGATTGTCGGCTTCTCCCCACTGGCCGACCCAAATCCAGACGGACTGGAACGAGTCGCCGAAGATCAGGGATTTATTGATACCGCGCAAGGTTCTTCTTACGAGATTCTGCCGGATTATACTGTGCCATTTATCGAAGACTCGGCGCTAACAACGATTGCAGCCGGTGTGATTGGCGTACTGATTGTGGCCGGCATTGGCTACAGCGTGGGGCGATTGAATCATCGAAACGACCAACAAATGGAGCACATGTAGATATCGTGGCGGGTGCTTTCCAGGAACGGTATCGCCCCGGTGACAGCCGGATTCACCGGCTCGACCCGCGCATCAAAACAGTGACGGCGCTGCTCCTGATTTTGGGTATCGTCCTGACGCCGGAACATGCCTGGCCTGCCTACCCACTGATCTGGGCGCTGCTCGGCAGCATGGCGGAAATCGGCGGCATTCGGGCGTGGCGGTTGGGGCGTATGGCCGCATTGGTGCTGCCATTTACGCTGGCGGCGGTGGCGCTGCCCTTCACGATGCCAGGGCGTACCGTTTTCGAAATACTCGGCCTGGCTGCCAGCGACACAGGATTGGCGCGGTTCGGTGCGGTTGTGCTAAAAAGCTGGCTTTCCGCCCAGGCGGCGCTGCTGCTGACCACGACGACACCCTTTACAGACTTGCTATGGGCTTTGAGCAGCCTGCGCGTCCCGCCAACTCTCGTCACCATTCTCGGTTTCACCTATCGCTATTTACATACCTTGAAGGAAGAAGCGGAACGCCTGATACGCGCACGTGACTCGCGCAGCGGAACGCTCCCCGGCCAGAAGTCAGGCGGGAGTTTGTGGTGGCGGGCGCAGGTGGCCGGCGCGATGATTGGCAACCTGTTTATACGCAGCTATGAACGCAGCGAACGGGTCTATCTGGCGATGCGTGCGCGTGGTTATACCGGCGAAATGAAGGGCTTCAGCCGTGCCGCGCCAACCATAAACGCCATGCTCTCAGGTGCGCTGCCGGTATTGGTACTGGTATTGATTGAAGTCATAGCTGTGATTCTGTGGAGTAGTTGATTTTGAGCCATCACACGATTGAGGTTGCCGACCTGTCGTTTACTTACCCGGACGGCCATCAGGCTTTGAACAAGGTCACATTGGGTGTTGAACCCAATGAGAAAGCCGCGTTAGTCGGGCCGAATGGCAGTGGCAAATCTACCCTGCTGCTCCATCTGAACGGGGTACTGCGCAGCCACGAAGGCAGCGTCTGCGTGGGCGGACTGCCACTGAACGATGATAACTTAGGACAGATTCGCGCCTGGGTGGGTTTGGTGTTTCAAAACCCGGATGATCAGCTTTTCTCGCCCCGTGTTTACCAGGATGTGGCATTTGGGCCGCTGCATATGGGGTTGGATGAGAAAACCATTGAGGCGCGAGTATCAGCGGCGCTGGAAGCGGTTGGTATGGGTGGATATGCTCAACGCACGAGCTATCATTTAAGCCTGGGCGAGAAAAAGCGCATCGCTATCGCCAGTGTACTGAGTATGGAGCCGAAAATCCTGGTGTTAGACGAGCCTTCCGCCGGGTTAGACCCCCGTGCCCGGCGCAATCTCATTCGCCTGCTGCAAAGTCTCGAATATCAGACCATGCTTATCAGCACGCATGATATGCGGCTGGTAGCGGAATTGTGTTCGCGCACGATTGTGCTGGATAGCGGGTCGGTTGTGGCGAATGGCCCAACCGCAGATATTCTCTATGACGCGGTACTGATGGAGCGGCATGGCCTGGAAACTCCTTGACCGTAAAAGAAAACAGGCCATTTTGATGATGTTATCGAGTATATAAGGAGCAGTAAGCATGTCTAAAGTCGTAGTCCACACCGAGAAGGCACCAGGGGCAGTTGGCCCGTATTCTCAGGCGATAATCGCCAATGGAATGGTGTTCACCGCCGGGCAGGTGCCGCTTATCCCTGGTACGAAGTCGCTGATCGAAGGCGGCATTCAGGAACAAACGCGGCAGGCTCTACAGAATGTAAAAGCTGTCCTGGAAGCCGCCGGAACAGGTCTGGAAAACGTGGTAAAAACCACCGTCTTTTTGAGCGATATGAACCACTTCGCCGCAATGAACGAAGTGTACGCGACATTCTTCCCCCAGAACCCTCCGGCGCGGTCAGCGGTGCAGGTCGCACGGTTACCACTGGATGCGCTGGTGGAAATTGAGACCATTGCGCTTTTGTAATTGCAATTGTTATGCAAGGTGTGCTAAACTGTTCGCATCGTCAGGTGAGTGAAAAGGAGGTGGTCAATTGGATAACAGTATGGTGGGGGTGAAACCCTAGCACGTTACCACACCTCAGGGCAGTGTAACCTGTCAGGTTCACTCCCACCCGCTACGAAGTATGCAGGCGGCCATCGGTATTCCGGTGGCCGTCTACGATTCTAGGGACTTAGATTCCGCTCGGCTGTAATGATACAATGCGTCCACGATTGCAACAGAGAGGACATGCGATGCTGCGTGGGGCGATTTACGGATTAACGGCAGCGGCAATCTGGGGCGGCCTGTACGTTGTCTCTGACATTGTGTTACAAACTATTCCCCCCTTCACCCTCCTCACGATTCGCCTGCTCATGGGGATTGTGGTGTTGGCCGTCTTACTATGGCGCAGTGGCACCCCGCTGCCCGAGCGCAGCGAAACCATACGTCTGCTGATGGTTGGGTTCTTAGGATTCGGAGTCAGCGTCGGTGCCCAGTTCGTTGGGACAGACAAATCTACCGCCGTCAATGGCGCATTGGTGACGAGCGCGTCCCCGGCGTTTATCCTGGTATTTGCCTGGTTACTGCTGCATGAACGATTAACCCCTCAGCGTATTCTGGCTGTCATGCTGGCAACGTTAGGGGTAGTGGTGATTATTGACCCATCCAAAGCGGATTTTAGTTCGGACACGTTCATTGGCGACATCGTTCTGGCGCTGGCTGCCGTCACATGGGGGTTGTACTCAGTACTGGTGCGTAAACTAAGTGTCCGCCATGATACTCTGGTCATCACCCTGCTGGCTTTCCTCGGCGGGATGTTTCTCACGATTCCGGCGATGGTGCTTGAATTGCCCAACCGCCCGATTGGGGAGATTGATGGTGGCACGATTCTGGGGGTGCTGTACCTGGGCATCATTTCGACAGCGGTGGCGATGTGGCTGTGGAATCGCGCTTTCGCCCTGGTAGATGCTTCGGTAGCATCGCTGTTCTTCTTTGCGCAGCCGGTAGTGGGTGCGCTCTTGAGCGTGATTGTCCAGGGGCAGGTTATCACGCCGAATCTGTGGGCAGGCGGGCTAATGATTGCTGCCGGTTTGCTATTGGCGATTTATCCGGCACGGCGGATGCGCTGGCAGAAACCTGCAATGCGTTCATAAGTAGCTATCCGAAAGTAATGTTTTCTCTGTTTTGGTCAAATTTGCGGTAAGATTAGCTGAACCTTATATGAAGATGTCTTTTTGAGGAGAAAATTATGCGTGAAGTTGTGATTGCCGCAGCCGTGCGGACTCCACTGGGACGGCGAAATGGCTGGCTGAGAACGATACATCCGGTACGCCTGGGCGCTATGGCGCTATGTGAATCACTCAAACGGGCGAATCTCGACCCAACCCTGGTGGAGCATGTGATATACGGGTGTGTGAGTCAGATAGGCGACCAGACCTTCAATATCGCGCGCAACGTCGTACTGGATGCCGGGCTGCCTTTTGAAGTCCCCGCAACAACAATAGATTTCCAGTGTGGTTCAAGCCAGCAGGCCGTTCATCTCGCAGCGGGAATGATTGCCTCCGGGCAGGCAGATATTATCATAGCGGGCGGCGTGGAACACATGAGCCGCGTGCCGATGGGCTCCAGCATTGCGAACGGCAATCCCTTCACGGACAAGATCATGGACACCTACAACATGATCCCTCAGGGTATGGCTGCTGACGAAATTGCTCAGAAATGGGGCGTTAGCCGTGAAGAAGTGGATCGAATCGGTTATGAAAGCCATGTGCGTGCGGCCCAGGCGACTGCCAATGGTTGGCTGGGGCGCGAGTTATTCCCGGTTGAAGGCGTGGACGAAGAGGACAACCCGATCACCGTTGACCGTGACCAGGGTATCCGCCCCAACGCCTCGTTGGAGAAGATGGCGACTTTGCAGCCCGCTTTTAGTGCGGATGGCGTGACGACTGCCGGGAACAGCAGCCAGATCACGGATGGGGCGGCGGCCATTGTCGTGATGGGGCGAGACAAAGCCGACGAACTAGGAATCAGACCACTGGCGCGGGTCGTGGCGACCACAACGGTTGGCTCTGACCCTCACCTGATGCTGACCGGGCCAATCAGTGCAACACGTAAGGTGCTGGCACGAGCTGGTATGACGGTTGATGATATTGATATTTTTGAGGTGAATGAAGCTTTTGCTGCGGTGATTGGTATGTGGCAGCGGGAAATCGGCGCGGATATGTCGAAAGTTAACATTCACGGCGGCGCGATTGCTCTGGGACATCCGTTGGGCGCTTCCGGCGCTCGCCTGATGACCACCCTGCTCAACGCCCTGACGGTTCATAATAAACGATTTGGCCTACAAACCATGTGCTGCGGTGGCGGGATGGGAACCGGCACGATTATTGAACGGCTGAGTTAATTTTGAACCATTCTGGTGTGCGCACCGTTAGATAGAGTGATGCTTCTAGCTTAACTCCAGGAAAGGCACTGTGGCTGTTCATCAAACAGCGTTCCACAGTGCCTTTCCATTCATGCCCACCATCCGCCCTAACCTGTATGAACTCGTAAAGATTCCGTGAAAATTCGTAACATACCAGGGAGTACGCCGGTCTCTATTGTGTTTTATGCTATACTGAGGGCGTGTCAAGGTGGCGCAGGAATCAGGAAGGTAAAGATGCCTCGTAATGTACGTAAAGAAACCCGTAGACTTGACCAGGGCTATGATGACATTATAGAAACTGCCAAACCGGAAATTAAGGCTGTAGACTTGGGAATGCGTCGCCCCTGGCGTATCGCCCTTCTCGTCCAGGCCACCGGTACGGAAATGATCTTTGACGTAACTGGACCGATGATCGTTGGGCGTGCGTATCCTGACAGCGGCTTTTTTCCTGATATTGATCTGGGCGCTTTTAACGCCGGTGAGTTGGGCGTTTCACGAGAACATCTGACCATCAAGCTGGATGGTGAACGGGTGGTTGTGGAAGACAATAAGAGCGCCAACGGCACACAGTTGAACGGTGAATGGCTCAAACCCCATCAGGCGTATCCTATTCGCAATGGCGATGAACTCACATTGGGACTATTGAAACTCACATTTGAGCTGCTCACGAATCCTTACAGTTAGCCCTGTAGATATCTGACATCACTACAGCAAAATCAACAGACTATTCAATCGCACACCTGGTTTCACTATGGCAGCGTTTGCCCCTGTGTGCGCTGTTCAATATAGCGCAAGGCGACCTTATAGGCTTTTTCGTCGAACTGCTGTTGAATGACGTATGCTTTGCCGTCAATAAAGATCGTGATACTGCCTGGATTCTGCATGGCGAAGGCTGAAGCGGCATCCAGGTTAATCACCCCCGCCTGATACTGCAAAAACCCACTGGACATTTCAATGTTTGGACGGGAAATTTTGAGCCAGTTCGCCACGATAACCTCTTCCCATACTCTTGACAATTCACGTAACGGAATTGTATCGCAATTTGCCGATCACTGCCTCTCCATACGGTACATCAAACCTTAGCGTGTTGTTAGCCGGAATTTATCGTTGGGGCAATACAATGGCGGGTGTGTCATTTTTCACAGAACAAGGAGAAGTACGTGGAAACTCAGCTGACAGGGCGTGCTGATCTGCATATGCACACCAACTTGAGCGATGGCCTGGCGACCCCGGAGGCTTTATTGAATTATGTCTCCCGCCGTAAACATCTGGATGTCATCGCCATCACCGATCATGATGTACTGGACGGCAGTTTATGGGCTTACGAGCAGCGCGAACTCTACCCATTCGACATCATTCCCGGAGTAGAAGTGACTGCGCGTGAAGGGCATGTGCTGGCTCTGTGGGTCACGCGGCCCATCCCAAAAGGCTTATCAGTTCGAGAGACGGTGGATGCTATTCATGCACAGAACGGCGTCGCAGTTCTGGCACATCCTGGAGAAATCATGATTGCTGGACGCCATCTCCTGCGTTACCTTCAACAGCCAGAGGTGTTATTAACCTGGGGAATAGATGCAATTGAGATATACAACGCAGGCACAATGACACCAGGCAACAATATCCTGGCACAGCGAATTGCTCGGCATCTGCCGCTCCCACGCCTGGGAAACAGCGATGCCCACACGCTGAATGCAATAGGGCGCAGCAGGACGCGCTTCCCAGGGTATACAGCGGCTGACCTGCGAGCGGCGCTGGCGCAAGGTGTCACCAAGGTTGAGGGAAAGCGATGGCTGATAACCGATTATTTGAGGCTCTCGCCCAGTTCAGTCCACAGGAGCTTGAGCGGGTCTTTGCGGATGAACAACTGATTGAGTCCGCTTCGGAGCTGGCGCCTGTCCAGCGTGTGGTGATTATCGCCGAATCATTTCTGCCAAAAATTGACGGTGTTTCAAAGACCGCAGTACTGGCACTCCGTTATTTGCAACAGACCGGGCGCGATGTCCTGGTATTTGCGCCGGACCTTGCACCCCAGCAGGTTGGCCCAACCCAGGTGATCCCCCTACCCTCATTGGGAATGCCATTCGCACCGGAGACCCGCGTGGCGCTGCCCACGTTGAGTATCAGCCACTATCTGGATGAGTTCCAACCGGATATTATTCACATGTTCAGCCCGGCGTTACTCTCTGTCAGCGGGATGCTTGCCGGACGGCGACGCCAAATTCCCATCATCGCCAATTACCAGACCGACCTTCCGGCTTATGCTGCGCATTATGGCTTCCCGCTCTTCGCCCAACCCACGCGCGAATGGCTGCGATATATCCATAATGGGTGCCATCTCACCCTGGTGCCATCCAATTACACTTTAAACCAGCTTAAGGGCTGGGGCTACCGGCGGCTGCGCCAATGGGGGCGCGGCGTTGATGGCAACGGCTTCAACCCGAATCACCGTTCAACGGAATGGCGCAAACGCCTGCTTAATGGACGTGATCCTAATTCGCTGGTATGCGTTTATGTCGGGCGTCTGGCAAACGAAAAGCGGGTGGATCTGCTGCTGGATGTCGCCCGCACGCCCGGTGTAGCGCTGACAATCGTCGGGGATGGTGCCCTGCGTGGCGAATTAGAGACCTTGTTCGCCGGAACAGAGACCCATTTCATGGGGTATTTATACGGCAAGGATTTGTCACGAGCATTCGCCAGCGCCGATGTCTTTACTTTCCCCGGCCCGGCAGAAACCTTTGGGCAAGTCGTGCAGGAAGCGCTGGCTTCCGGCCTCCCGGCGGTGGTGGTCAATGCCGGGGGTGTCGCAGATATTGTTGAAGACGGCAAAACAGGTTTTGTGTGTGCCGACAACCCGCAGGCATTTGGGGAGGCGGTGCGCCGCCTGCGAGATGAGCCGGATCTGCGACGCCGCATGGCTCAGAATGCACGCCAGTATGCCGAACAGCATCCCTGGAGCGTCATTATGGCCCAGCTTGAAAATTACTATCGCCAGGCTATACTTATCAACAAACGCTTTGATCGTTTGTTCCCGCCTTCAAGCCTCGGTCTGCGTTTGCCGGGTCTGTTCAAGCCATAGCAGGTGTTTATGACAGATAATCCAAAAACCCTGGCGTTAATTGCCCATGACGGCAAGAAAGCGGACATGGTCGCATTTGCACTCTCCCATAAAGATGTACTGGATCGTTACCTTCTGGTTGCGACCAACACTACCGGCCAGCTGCTTCAAGAAAAGTGTGGTCTGGAGGTACAGCGAATGCTCTCAGGCCCGCTGGGGGGTGATGCGCAGATCGCCGCACAGGTAGCCGTGGGAGAGATTGAGGCGGTGTTTTTCTTCATTGACCCTCTGGGTAAGCATCCCCATGACCCGGATATTCAGGGGCTGCTGCGAATCTGTAACGTACATAACATACCGTTGGCGACGAACGCGGCGACGGCCAGCTTTATTATCTCAGCACAGGCGTTATAGCGACGAACAGCAAATCTACTGGACATAAAACAAGGGGCGCGAGGCCCCTTGTTTTCGTGTGGTTACCGGAATACGCTACGAGCGCAGTGTGAAGAGGTACGCAATCAGGTCTTGAATCTGCTCTTCGGTGAAAATCTGGGCATAGATTTGTGGCATCAGCATATCGGGATATCCTTCAACGACATACGCGCTGGGATTCACGATAGAGTTGTGCAGATACTCAACGGCGCTCTCGCCCGGTACACGGGTTTCCGCCCGGGTACTGACATTAAGCAGGCCAGGTCCGATAAGCTGCACTTCCTGGTCAACATAATGGCACAGAGAGCAGGCGAAATTGACTTCGGAACGGAACTCGTTAAACAGCGCCTCGCCGTTTACCGGGTCGCCAGTCACTGCATTGGCACCCGATGCGCCCGCTGCCGGTGTCTCGGTTGGCGCGGGTGTTTCGGTTGGCACTTCAGTAGGTAAAGGTGTCTCCGTTGGTGGTACCGGTGTTTCGGTCGGCGGTACGGGAGTTTCTGTTGGCGGCAGAGGTGTATAAGTCGGTGTAGCTGTCGGCGCAATCGCCGTCAAATGCTCGGATGTAACAGCCAGAGCCGCCTGTGTCCCCTTCGCTTCCTCCGAAAATTCGGGGGTCGCAATGGTGCCACATGCAGAAACCGTCAGGGCAACAAATACAAAAATTAACAAAACTAACTTACGGGTCATAAGGGCGTGTCTCCGCAAAGGCTTTGTGAAACGGCGAACAAAACAGTGTCACAGTATAACGCCGATATGAGATGCTGGCAATATCGAGACAAGACAGACGATGCACCTGATCTCACCTGGGGCTATTTTACGAAAACCCGATAATCCCACGCCTTGAGCGTGAGTGTGCCATCACCGGGAAATGAGATTGTCTCCCCGCTGAGGTAATCGGTATACAGTCCATGATACAGCGACTCCCTGAAGGTCACGGTCTGCACTGTGTCAGAGAAGTTGAGCACGACAAACACCTTATCCTGCGCATTCTGCCGCACGAAACTGAGCACCTTGCCCGAAACGTCATTGGGGACGTTAATCATCCTTGCGCCCCATTTCCCGTTCCAGAGGGCTGTATTTTGTTTTCGCAGTGCGATCAGCTTCTTATAAAAAGCGCCCTGCGGGTGTTCTCTCCATTCAATCGAGTCTTTCTCAAAGAACAGGAGTCGCTTCTCGTTCCCGGCTTCTTGCCCGTTATAGATAAGCGGCATCCCTTCGCCCACTACCGAAAGCACAATTGCCGCGTTCAGCCCGTCGCCGAACTGTTCAAACTCGGTGCCTTCCCAGGCGTTTTTATCGTGGTTGCTCACAAACGTCATACGGTAGGCGTCACGCGGATAGGCGCTTTCGTTCCAGGAATAATAGCCGTATAGCCCGTTTAAGTCCGCATGTCCGGTTGCAATCGCATGAAGGGTGAAATTCCATGTCCAGGCGTAAGTCATATCGAAGGCCTCCGCGTGGAGGTCTCTCGATTCCCATTCCGCGAGCATGAAAACTGGCTTGATCGCATCCAGTTCCTTGCGGGCATTGTTCCAGAAATCAGTCGGGACAAAACCGGCCACGTCGCAGCGGTAGCCATCAATATCGGCTTCTCTCACCCAGTATTTCAGGACGTCGGTCATGTACCGGCGCAGTCCTTCCTGTTCATAGTCGAGATCAATTACATCTGTCCAGGTTCGCCAGGGAGTTGGGCGAAAGTCGCCTTTCCAGTCACGCGAGTACCACTCAGGATGCTCGTCAATCAGGACGTTATCCCAGGCGGTGTGGTTCGCAACCCAATCAATGATGACATACAGCCCCAGGTCATGCGCGGCGGTCACAAAATGCTTGAGATCATTCAGCGTGCCAAACTCATGATTAACGCTGTAGTAATCTTTCACGGCATACGGGCTACCAAGCGTGCCCTTACGATTCTGGACTCCGATTTCGTGAACCGGCATCAGCCACAGAATATCTACGCCCAGTTCTTTTAATCGAGGCAGGTGAGCTTCCGCCGCCCGGAACGTGCCTTCCTCGGTAAACTGCCGGGTGTTGATCTGGTAGATAACAGCGTTTTTGCTCCATTCCGGGTGCTGCAATTTCATATATGGTGTGGGTTGGTACGGATTCGAGCCAGACATAAATCTCTCTTTCTGATGACAAGAACCAAAAGAGTAAGGGCAGCCTAACATGACTACCCGGTATTTCGCCCTGTATAGTGGGTTTCACTCTGCGCCGGTCTAGAACCCGGTCGTTTCTGGGCGGCGGTAGTGAATTAGCCGCTGGAGTGCCTTTAATTCATACGGCCAGTCGTACATCTGAAAGCGGTAGCGCCAACCACTCAGCGCCCGCAGCAGACTCCGCCATTGTCCTTGCAAGCGCATATCGGTCACGGTTGGGTAATAAGCATTGATGACGGCTTCAAAATTGCGAACTCGGCGGCGCGTGGTATCGCGGAACCAGGGCGTGCTGGGGTCGCGGCGCATGGAGAATTTCGCCCATTCCGGGCTGGCCCATTGTTCCAGCGTTTCCGGGAAGCGGAACCCGAGCCGGGTGGCTTCGTCCAATAATATGCTGCCCTCCTGGGGAACAGGTGTGTAGATGTACAGCACCAGTTCAGTAGCCGGGTTGACTTTTTTGAGTTTACGGATAAACGCAATCGTCGCCTCAATATCGGCAGCGGGGTCAGGTGGGTTGCCCAGCACAAACGATAGTTCCGGCACGATACCATAGTGCTTCATGCGTTCGACCAGAGCCAGAGTCATCTCTGTGCCGGATTTACCGCCCTTGTTCATGCGCTTGAGCGTCTCGTCGTCGCCGCTTTCCGCGCCCATGAACGCCATTTTCAGGCCGCTGCGCTGCAACTTCTCCCAGGTATCATCCTGATAACTCATCAGGGTATCCACCCGGCCCAGTCCCCACCAGCGAATGCCCTTGCCAGTGATACGCTCGGCAAACTCAGCAGTACGCTCCTCTCGCACGAAGAAATCCATGTCGTGGAATTCCAGGCCATTGATATGCCAGTTATCCTGCAAATAGGTGACGATGTTCGCTACCCGTTCGGCGCTTTCCGGCAGCCAGCGGCGATTGCTGAGGGCGACAACCGCGCAGAAGTTACAGGCAAAGGGACAACCAAAACTGGTATTATGGTTCAGCACCCGTGTCCCCAGGTAGCTGTTCCCCACGTACTGTGATACATCAATCCTTTCGTAGGGCAGCCACGGTAAGTTATCCATTGGGACGTTCGGGGCACGGGATGTAATATTAATAGCGCCATTTTCCAGATACCCCAGGGACGGCACATCGGCCAGTGATCCCCCTTGATGGAGCGTGTCCGCCAGTTTGCGGAACGGCGCTTCTCCCTGCCCCTGGATGACCGTATCCACAAACCCACTACGGAGAATGACTTCCGCGTGCTGCGTGGGAAAGTAGCCGCCCCACAGAATATGCAAATCCGGCAGCGCCGCCTTCACCTTCTTACAGACTGGTACAGCCTGGCGCAACTGCGGGCCAGGCATGACCGTAACCGCCAGGAGTTTCGCCCCGGTTGCCCGCGCCCGCTCAATAATATAGTCACTGGGGTCGGGCCGGATGAGGTTGCCATCTATGAATTCAACGGCATAATCTTGAGCGACGACAGCGGCAACAGAAAGAAGCGAAAGGGGCAAGCGCTGCTTGTGTGGTGAAGTCGCTACCGGGTTGTAGAATAATATAGTCTCTGGCATCGGCTTTTTGCGCTTTTTTTCAGATAAACATCAGGATTATTCTTTGCCATTATAGCGGAATATAGGGGTACGCCAAAACCTGAATTATACCATCAGGCTGGCGCCCCCCTTACCTGGTCAATAGCCGAACAGCGGTCTTGTGCTATCGGGACAGTATGCGGGCCAGATCGTAGTAGCTCTCGCTGATTGGGCGGGGCTGAATCAGAACTTCCTCAATAGACTGTGTCGTTAAATCCTGATTACCGAGGCCAACCATCACGCCGGACTGCCCTTCACGCAGAACCTCTACGGCATGAACTCCCATGCGTGAGGCCAGCAGGCGGTCAAAAGCGCTCGGATTACCGCCGCGCTGGATGTGGCCCAGAATGGACAAGCGCACATCGAAACCCACTTCCGGGTTGTTTCGCAGTGCTGTCACCAGGTCAGTCGTCTCGTAGGAGACTCCCTCTGCAACGATGGCTATGGCGTGTGATTTGCCGCGCACATAGGCGGCTTCCAGCGCGGCCTCAATATTCTCAATTGAGACTTCGTGCTCGGGTGTGGACACGACTTCCGCACCGCCGAGAATGCTGGAGATCAGCGCAAGATAGCCGCAGCTGCGCCCCATCACTTCAATGATGAAAGCGCGGGTGTGTGAAGAGGCAGTATCGCGGATACGGTCTAAGGCCTCGATAATGGTATTCAGCGCCGTATCTACGCCAATGCTCATGGATGTCCCCGCAATATCGTTATCAATACTGGCCGGGATACCAACCACGGGGAAGCCGAGTTTATGCAGAGCCAGCGCCCCATGCAGGCTGCCATCGCCGCCGATGACGACCAATCCTTCAATACCCCGTTCATTTAAGCGGCGCAGCCCTTTTTTCTGCCCCTGCGGAGTCTTGAATTCCAGATTGCGGGCCGTCTGCAAAATCGTACCGCCACGCTGTAAAATACCGCTGACTTCCCGGCTGCCCAAGAGTATGAAATCGCCCCCTAACAGCCCGGTGTAGCCTTGTCGGATACCATAAACTTCCAGTCCGTATTCCAACCCGGTTCGGACAACCGCCCGGATTGCTGCGTTCATTCCAGGTGAATCGCCGCCGCTTGTCATGACTGCGATTGTTTTCATCAAATTTGCGTCCTGTTACTTACAAGATTGGCAGACAAACATACATAATACGACCACACAATGCGTGTGGTCAATCCGTGCGATATTGTATCAGAAAATGTGCTATTGAGGACGCTCAAATACCTGAATATTGGTCTCACCGACAACACTTAACAGGTCGTTGACCAAACTTTCACAATAAGCCGTGGTGTGGTTTGGGAATTCCATGTGAAAAGCCTGATTTGCCGCTTCGATGACAATAGTGAAGCGATCATGTCCCGGATATTTGGTGAGAATGCCATGTAGCCGCCGTAACCGCCGCCGGTCTTTTTCGGCATCTTCTGACCGCTGGAAATAAATCATCAGCCAGCGCTCCTCCTGTACAGTATCCTGCTCGAAAGGTGAAGGCTCGGTGATCGTCTCCCTGTCACCGTTGATCCAATCAGGCTCATCATCTGCGCGGGACGGTTTTGCAGCCGGAGTGAGCTGTGGCTCGGTGGCGGGAATCGGCACCGCCGCCGCGCCAAGAGTCGCCGGGGCAACTTCATCCACCAACGGTGGGGGCGGCGGCGGTGCGTCCTGATGCGCGACCTCACCGGTCTCCTCATCATAGAAGTTTTCATCTACTAACCAGGGCGGAATGTCGGCATCCGTGTATGGCAGCGGGGCTTCATCTGGCACCAGAGGACTGGCGTTGTTCGTCACCGAGTCGCAGATAATCTGCAAGTCGCCACGCCCGGTATCCACTTTCCCGCTGGCAATAATCACCTGCCCCTCAATCACCAGATCCTGGAATTTTATCCACGTGCGGGGGAACAACACCACGTCAATCGAACCGGCGCTGGGGTGCCAGTCTTCCATCGTTGCCACACCCATAATCTCGTTATTGCGTGTTACGATTTTTCGCAGTGTCACCACCTCACCAGCTATCTTGACCTGCCTGCCGTTCACGCTGCCTTCCGCCTCCAGCAGTTCATAGACTTCGGTTGTGCGGGCATGTTCGAGTACATCCTGGAACTTATCGGCAGGCCGCCCGGTGACATAAAAGCCGAGCAGTTCCTTTTCCCAACCAAGCATGTCACGATCACTCGCTTCTTCCAGAGCTGGAAGGTTCTGGAGCAGTTCATCGGAGAATCCGGATGATTCCCCGAACATATTCATCTGACCGACCTCCTTGGCTTTATGATGGTCGGCGCTGAAGCTCAACAAACGGTCAAGCGCGGCGATTAACACGGTACGTCTACCGAATGCCCGCAGCGCACCGACTTTCACCAGGCTTTCCAACGTGCGTTTTTGCACTGCACGCAAGTCTACCCGGCGGCACAAGTCCTCCAAATCCCGGAATGGACCACCTTCATCACGGGCATCAATGATCGGTTGCAGAGCACCAGCGCCAGCATTCTTAATCGCGGCCAATCCAAAACGCACACCTCGTTTGCCGTCAGGCTGGGTCTGGATGTCGAAATCAAGCTGGCTGTGGTTGACATCCGGCGGCAGCACCGGAATACCCAGGCGACGACATTCACCCAGAAAGGTTGTGATTTTGGTCGTATCATCACGGTGTACAGAGAGCAGAGCCGTCATATATTCAGCGGGGTAATGACACTTGAGAAATGCTGTTTGACAGGTAATCACTGCATAGTCAGCAGCGTGGCTCTTGTTGAAGCCGTAGTTAGCGAAGAATTCGATGTCATCGAAAATTTTTCCGGCAGCGCTGGTATTTACACCATGTTCTGGGCCACGTTCGAGGAAGATGTCCCGGTGTTTTTTAAGGTCTTTTTCTTTTTTCTTAGAGACCGCCCGACGCATAAGGTCGGCTTCACCCAGTTCATAACCAAATAACTGTTGGGCGACCTGCATGATCTGTTCCTGGTAGACCATGATTCCGTAAGTCTCTTCCAGGATACTTTTAAGCAGAGGGTGGCGGTATTCTGTTTCTTCCTCCCCATGCAGGCGGCGATTATAGGCCGGGATAAATTCCATCGGGCCAGGACGGTAGAGCGAAACTCCGGCGATGATGTGTTCAAAGCGGTTGGGGCGCATATCACGGAGCATCTGGCGCATCCCCGAACTTTCAACCTGGAAGACACCGATGGTTTCACCCCGTCCAAGCATTTCGAATGTCTCTTTGAGCATCTGGTCTTGTTTTGCGTCGCCCGATGGACGGTACGGGATATTCCCCATCGTATATTTGATACCGTGATAACGCTCAATGAGATCGCAGGCACGGCGCATAATCGTGAGGGTCGAAAGCCCCAGAAAATCCACTTTGAGCAAGCCAAGTGACTCGCAGGTTTCCATCGGGAACTGAGTCACGGCCTTCAGCGGATTGCTCTCGTCGGCATCGCCCTTCGTGGGACGGTGCAGCGGGATATAGTCCACCAGGGGCTTATCGGCCACAATAACACCCGCCGCATGGGTCGAAGCGTGGCGACTGACACCTTGCAGTTCTTTGGCGGTGTCTATTACCCGGCGAATCTCGGCATTGCTGTTATACAGGTCATTGAGTTCAGGGTTATCTTCGACATACTGGATAATCGGCTTAGGTTTTGGCTCGGTAGGAATCAAGCGTGCTGCCTGGTTGACCAGTTCGAGCGGCACATTCAACGCTCGCCCTACATCGCGCACGGCAGCTTTCGCCCCCATCGTCCCAAAAGTGATAATCGAAGCGACTTTATCCTCGCCGTACTTACGTGCCGTATAAGCAATCATCTCCTCGCGGCGGTCATCAGGGTAGTCGAGGTCAATATCCGGCATACTGACACGCCCCGGATTCAGGAAACGCTCGAACAGGAGGTTATTCAGCATCGGGTCAATGTTGGTGATACCGAGCGAATACGCAGCCACACTACCCGCGCCCGATCCGCGCACATTCCACCAGATGTCCGCGTGGCGGGCGAACTCGCACAAATCCCATACAATCAGGAAATAGGTGTCAAATCCCATGTCGTGGATGATGCCCAGTTCACGCTCAAGGCGCTGCTGAATCGCCGGCTCTTCAGCCCGATCCCCGTAGCGCCAGCGCAGCCCCTTGTTACACAGGTAACGCAGGTAACTACCGGCATCATACCCTTCCGGCACAGGGAATACGGGCAGATGATAGCCCTGGAAATCCAGGTTTACGTCGCACATTTCCGCGATTTTGAGGGTATTATGCAGCGCTTCCGGCGCTTCTTTGCCGAAGTACCCCCACATTTCATTCTGGCTCGTCAGGTGATAGCTGGGATCGGACATTTTCAAGCGGTCATTATCGCTTTTCAGAGCACTGGTCTGGATGCACAGCAGGGTATCATGCGGGTCATAGTCGGATGCCTGAACATAATGCACATCGTTGGTCGCGACCAGCGGCACAGTCGTGTGATGCGTCCGGTTGTACTCCACCAACCACTTGTTGAGTATCTCTAATTCCGGGATATCATGCTGCTGGAGTTCCAGGTAGAAGTTATCTTTGCCGAATACATCCTGGTACCAGCCGATAAGCTCCCGAGCTTCGTCGTCATGTCCGTTAATAATCATGGATGGGATTTGCGCCGCCAGGCAACCGCTGGTCGCCACAAGTCCCGCAGCATGTGCGGCCAGGAACTCCCGGTCTACGCGCGGACGGTAGTAATAACCATCAAGTTGTCCAGCACTGGCGATTTTCAGCAAGTTACGGTAGCCGGTTTCATTCTGTGCCAGCAGCAGCATGTGGTATGGCCGTTTGTCGAGCTTGGGGTCGCGGTCTTGCATCGAGCGGGGCGCGAGATAGGCCTCGACTCCGATAATCGGCTTAACTTCAGCCTCTTTGCAGGCGCGGTAAAAATCAATCACACCGAACATCGTGCCGTGATCGGTAATCGCCAGGGCAGGCATGTTGAGTTCTTTCGCCCGTGCAACAAGTTTCTTGATTTTGCTTAACCCGTCCAGCAGCGAATATTCGGTGTGAACGTGAAGATGTACAAAGGATTTGTCAGTCATAGGGTCGAATCTTGGAAGTTGCTTAAACGTGCCAGGTTGAAAGAGATGGGTTAAATTGAATATCGTCTCTGATTGTACCAGCTAAAACAAGCCGCGTACCAGCAGCAGAAACCCAAAGATGACCAGCGGAAGGCCGCAAACTGCCAACAGGCCGGTAGAGGCGAGCAGCCCACCCACCAGCACCAGCATTAAACCCAATATAATCGCGAACAACCGCCCGCTTGCCCGTAGAATCAGGGTAACAAGCCGCCAGATCACTTTGAGGGGCCACAGAATACGCGATGTTGATTGTGGGGTTGCGGATAGCATTGGTCATCATCTCACAGTATTTATGGACTGAGCTACCTTGCCGCCAGGTTGGTTTCATTATACCATCTCTGCTCGATGGTTTGTGCGAAAATCAGAACAAATGGACGGTTCGAGAATCCTAACATCTTGATACTTTCCATATCCTGATTACCATTTTCCTACCAGGCCATCTCCCACAAAAATCAGATTCGGAGTACACTAAAACTATGCCGGAACTACCAGAAGTTGAGACGGTTGTGCGCGGCCTGCGCGGGCCGCTGGTGGGGCGTACCATTCAGAGTATCTGGTATGACCAGGCCAAAGTGATTCACCAGCCTTCCCTGGAGGAGTTCACCGCCCGTATCCAGGGACAGACCGTCCAAAAGGTCACCCGCCGCGCCAAGTATATCGTGTGCCAGCTTGACCATGATTTATTGGTTGTCCACCTAAAAATGACCGGACGACTGTACGTGGTGGCGGATGATGCTGAAACCGAAGCGGATCGCTGGTTGCGGTTTCGGGCGCAGCTTGATAATAGACAGCAGCTTCGGTTTTCCGACTCGCGCCGATTTGGGCGGGTTTATCTGGCAGGTGATATGATAGAAATTGCACCTGACCTCGGCCCGGAACCCTTAGAAGATGATTTCACAGGCGAGTCATTCCAAGAACGCTTAAGTGGGCGCACCCGTATCATCAAGGCGTTACTGCTTGACCAATCATTTATCGCTGGGGTCGGCAATATTTACGCTGATGAAGCCCTGCATCGTGCCGGGATTCACCCACTCCGCACAGCGGACAGCCTGAGCAAAACTGAAGTCGTTCGGTTATATGAGATGGTGCGCACCGTACTGCGGGAAGGTATTGATTATGAAGGGGCCAGTATCAACTGGTATCGCAAACCGGATGGCACCACTGGCGAAGCCCACGAGCATTTTTACGTGTATGACCGTGAGGGGCAACCCTGCCTGACCTGCGGTCACCCAATTGAAAAAATCCGTGTTGCCCAGCGCGGCACACATTTTTGCCCCCAATGTCAGCTAAAGGGTAATGGTTATGGGTAGTGATTTTTCGGATTTCCTGGCACAACTGCCGTTTGGCCTGATTTTAACCGTCTGCGGTTCCGCGATTTTGCTCGTGATCGTCATGACCTATATCGTCTCTGCACGCGCCCGACGAGCCAAAGCACGGGTGCCACAGCCTCCCGCTTATGTAGGGGCGCCGTCACAGGCGGATTTACCGCAGACCGGCGACCTACCCGACCTGGAAATGTTGATGGATATGTCTTCGATAGCTGCTTCTGCCCCTCCCCCGGCAGCGAGCACCCCTCCACGCCCGGCGCGCAAAGGCGCATACACCGTCCACACAGGCGACAGCGGCGAGGCGGAAGCGGTCGAGGTCATGGCAATTATGCGGGATGTTGTGGATGGGAAATTGATCGTCCAGATGGGGGATAAACTCTACAAGAATGTTTATACGGATTCCGACTTCAAAGAGAAATTCACGAAACTGATGCGTGAACTGGCACAGACCGCGCAAGCGAAGCCTGCCACACCGTCACCAGAGCCAGCCCCAGCACCCACGCCCAGCCCTACCCCACCTATGTTGATGGAAGACACGCCGCCTGAGCCGCCTGCTCGTAAAGTTGAGAGCGCACCACCACCGCCTGTTGCGCCAGATGGCACGATGCCCGGTGACCTGCCAAGTTTCAAAATTGAAGATCAGCGACCAATCCAACCCCGGAAGCGTGGGCAGAAACCGGATATTCAGCCAACCCCGGAACTGGATATTGCCGGTGCGATTGAGGCCTATCTCCAACACAAGTTGAAACACACACCGGACTATACCGGGCGCAGTATCCATGTGTACCCGTCACCCGATGGCGGCGTGCGAATTGAGGTGGATGGGCAATTTTATGACGGGGTAGGCGACATTAGGGATGATACTGTGCGCGCTTTCATGCAGCAGACCATTCAGGAATGGCAAGACCGGCATTAGATGGTGAACTGATCTAGCGGTCATACCGCTCCAATTTATGACGAAGCAATCGGCTTAACGGGCAGCGTGAAGTAGAAGACACTTCCCTGCCCAATCTGACTCTCAACACCAACCTCCCCGCCGAGTTTTTCGGCAATACGGCGGACAATCGAAAGCCCTAACCCATCTCCTTCAACCCGAACATTATCTAACCGCTCAAACTGGCTGAACAGTTTTGCCTGGTCCTGTTGTGTAATTCCTGGTCCATTATCTTTAACCCAGAAACGGGCCTTATTGCCCGGCATGAGCTGGGCATCCAGGTGAATGACAGGGGGTGTGCCGCCATATTTGAGCGCATTACTGATGTAGTTCACCCAGATTTCCTCAATCCAGGGGGCATAACCGAGGGCGACGGGCCAGGACTCGCCGTAGGTAACGAGAGCTTGCTTGCCCTTGATAACATTCTCCAGCCGCGCTATTGATTCCTGGGCGATCTCCTGCATATTGAGACTGTGGAGCGAAATAGACGCAACATCCCGAATACTCGCCAGGAGCAAGAGTTCGTTGATAATGGTGTGGATTTTGTAGCTGGACTGATGAATGCGGGTGAGTATCACTTTTAGATCGTTATCGTCGCCTGAATTCTCATCCTCCAGCAATAGTTCGGCAAAGCCAATGACAGCAGTGACCGGTACTTTGAGATCATGGGCAACCATGTGAGCATAAGCATCCAGGTCAGCAATAAGCTGTTCGCGTTCCATTTCGACGCACTTTCGTTCCGAAATATCGCGCCAGGTGATCAACCGGCCAGAAAAATGGCCTTGGCGATCATATAAGGGATTGATCTGTACATCAAGGTACCGTGGTGGGTTTTCTTCAAGCATGACCTCGGCACGTTTCTCAACCGCGCCCTGGAACTGAGCGATCACATCAATCCATTTTGCGAATACGCTGCTGAATTGTTTCCCCAGTATAGCCTGGCGGTGTGTACCCTCCAGGAGTGTCTGCGCCGCCGGGTTTATATCCACAATCCGGTTCTGTGTATCCAATACCAATACACTGTCGCTCATATTTTCAACCAGGATGTTCCGGGCGACAGGTACAATATCCAGTAAGTGTACCTGGAGCAGATTGACGGTGAGGAGAATGCCCGTCAGCGCAAAGGCCAATGGCGGCAGATCCAGGCCAGGGAAAGGGTTAGAGCTTGTAAGACTGAGAATACTCGCCGCCCAGGGGAGCGAAGCCGCCAGAATAACCATCCCAACCTGATTTCGGTATAAACGCCTTGTGCTAAAAAATCTCTGAACTAACCACACCAGTCCGATAAAGATCAAGAGGTAGGCATAAACAACATATATCCAGAACCAGGGGCCGCCATCATGAAAGACCGTATCAGCCGGTTGGCGCTTACCGGCAAAAAACAGGCCGTGATACTGATCGGTCCATAAAATAAGCACGGTCAGCACCGGCATGACCGACAGAAGCACAAGGCTCTGCCAGTGGATCCAGTTTTCGCGGTGTGTATAGACCAGGGTGAAAACGAAGAAGCTGGTTGGCACACTTGCCGCCCCAATATATGTCACATCCAACCAGAACACCTTGGAAGGCAGATCAGGAACTAACCAATGAACAGCATACGTCAGTGACCATTCCGCAGTGCCGAGCATGAGCATCAGGAGCGGGAGGGCACCCGGCGTGGAACGCCGCCTCCAGATAAAGGTCATCGTGATGACCGACGCCAGGGCAGAGATCAACAACAGAATGGCATATAACAGATCACGGTGATACATGGCTGCCTCATTAGTTTTCGGAAAATCATTGGCGGTGTTCAGCGCAGAGCATTTTTCCTACATCTCATTAATTATTCACCTGCCAATCATTTAAGACGAGCATAGCACAGATTTCCGGGAAAAAAGTATAAGGGCATGGATGATTACAGGTTCTCCCCACCAAAGTGCCTGCACCGAACCAATCTTTTTGTGAACCGCCGTGCGATATGGCATAATGAATACCAAGAGTCAGTTATTGGCGATTCCCACATCCCCCAGTGCCTCGTGGGAATGGCATCATCAGCACACATCTAAACTTGATTAAGGAGAATTGGCATTGGATTTGTTTGAGTATCAGGGCAAGCAATATTTTGCCCGCTACGACATCCCCGTATCGCCCGGCGGCGTGGCGAATACAGTCGAAGAGGCCGTCGCTCAGGCGGAAACCGTTGGTTATCCGGTTGTAGTCAAGGCTCAGGTGCAGGTCGGTGGCCGGGGTAAAGCCGGTGGTATCAAGCTGGCGAACTCAAAGGCCGAAGTCGAAACACATGCCGGCAATATTCTGGGCATGGATATTAAAGGGCATGTTGTTCGCCGTCTTTGGATTGAGAAGGCGTCCGACATTGCAAAAGAATATTACGCCTCGTTCACCCTGGACCGCAGCGCCAAGCAGTTCATGGGGATGCTTTCGGCCAAAGGTGGCGTGGATATCGAGCAGGTTGCCGCAGAAGACCCGAACGCCATCGCCCGGATTCGTGTCAATCCGGTGGATGGTTTAAGCGAAGCGGCCTGCCGGGAATGGGTGATGGCAGCCAAACTGGATGACGCCGCTACCGATGGCGCAGTGGACATATTGATGAAATTGTATCGCTGCTTCACCGAAGGCGACGCTGACCTGGTGGAAATTAACCCGCTAATTCTGACACCCGATGGCCGGGTTCACGCGCTGGATGCAAAAGTCACACTCGACGATAGCTCCGCCGGACGCCATCCCGAATGGGATGCCTTCCGGGGGTTAGCCCAGCTGGAAGCCCGTGAGAAGATGGCGAAAGATAAGGGTCTGCAATATGTCGGGTTGGATGGCTCAGTTGGCGTGATTGCCAACGGCGCGGGTCTGGCGATGAGCACCTGCGACACGATTAACCAGGTGGGTGGCAGCCCGGCTAATTTCCTGGATATCGGTGGTGGCGCGGATGCCGATGTCGTGGCCGGGGCATTGGAAGTCATCAACACTGACCCCAAAGTGAAGGTGATCTTTATCAACATTTTCGGCGGTGTCACGCGCTGTGATGAAGTGGCGAACGGGATTGTCGAAGCGATGAGCCGGGTTGAGATTCATTCTCCACTGGTGATCCGGTTGGACGGCACAAATACCAAAGAGGGTCATGAAATCCTGGAGGCCCACGCCTCGGATTCTATGATGATTGCCAAGACGATGATTGAGGCAGCGCGGAAGGCCGTTGCGCTGGTGGGAGGCTAGGAACATGGCAATTTTTGTTGATGAAAACACCAGAGTGGTCGTACAGGGCCTGACCGGGTCGCAGGGACGGTATTACGGCCTGCGTAATCGTGATTATGGCACGCAGGTGGTGGCCGGAACGAATCCGAAGAAGGCCGGGACAGACGTTGACGGTATTCCGGTGCTGGCGAGTGTGAAAGACGCGGTGCGGGAAGCCGGTGCGAATGCCTCATTTGTGATTGTGCCAGCGCCGTTCGCTACCGCCGCCATCATGGAGGCTGCTGAAGCCGGGATTGAGCTGATCGTGTGCGTGACCGAGCATATCCCAATGCACGACGAGGCGCGGATGTACAACGACCTCAAGCGGAATTTTCCGAATACACGGTTGATTGGCCCGAACTGCTCCGGCATTATAAGTCCAGGGAAGTGTAACATCGGGTTTACGCCGGGCGAGGTGGCGATGCAGGGGCATGTAGGCATTGTCAGCCGTTCCGGGACTCTGGCGTATCAGTCCATCTACGAGATGACGCTCAAGGGTATCGGACAGAGTACCGCTGTCGGTATCGGGGGCGACCCGGTGCCGGGGACGAGCTTCATTGACTGCCTGAAAGCGTTCCAGGCCGACCCGGAGACACACGGTGTGGTGCTGATCGGAGAGATCGGCGGCTCGGCGGAAGAAGAAGCGGCGGCCTATATCAAGGCCAATATGAACAAACCTGTGGTGGCGTATGTGGCCGGGGTGACTGCCCCAGCCGGCAAGAAGATGGGCCACGCCGGCGCGATTATCTCCGGCTCGAAGGGAACGGCGGGAGCCAAGATGGATGCCCTGCGGGAAGCCGGGGCGCTGGTCGCCAATAACCCGACAGAACTGGGCGACCTGATGGCCGAGGCGCTGGCGAAGCGGAAGTAAGCGAAGATCTCATATATATATAGGACATCCCTCCCCCGGCCACGAAAACAACCAGGAGAGGGATGTTATGTTTTCTACGGCACGGAAAAACCCTATTCAACTGGATTTGTGATGTTCGAAACATCCCAAATACTTACCCTGGCCTCAACCCCAAAAGGAGCAATAACCTGAGCAATAATGACCTCTCCGCCAGTGGCACTAAAAGCGGCATTATTAACTGGCAACTCTGGGTCAAGCAGCAAGGTATAGACTTCTTCCCACGTGTTTGTATCCCAGAACCGAATGGTACCATCCAGGCTGGATGAAAGGAGAATCCCCCCATTTGGACTAAAGTCCACGCTCGTTATCTCATCAGTATGTCCGGCGAGAATGCTCGTGACGCCACGCGCAAAGTCCCAAATCCGCAAATCGCCCTCGGTATCGGACACCGCAATGAACTGTGAATTGGGGCTGATGGCAACGCTCTTAAATGAACCTTCGCCTTGAAATCCCTCAAATAATACTGCTCCGGTGTGGGCATCAAACACCATCACGCCCGATGTTCCTGTGCCGACGACCAGAAGATTGCCGTCCGAACTGAACTTCACACAGAAAACTTCGATTACAATCGTTGTCCATAATTCCTCGCCGGTAACCGCATCCAACACATGAACTTCGGCTAATGTGCCAGTGGCAATCCGCTGGTTATCGGGGCTGAAATCAATACTGGTGATTTCCCCAAACTGCTTATCCAGACTCAACAGAATCGCTTGTGCATCCACGTCCCATATATTGGTTGATCCGTACGTATCGCCGGTTGCAATCACCCTGCCATCCGGGCTAAAGGCAACGGCACTCAAATCATCGTCATGTCCCTCTAGCTGAAATAATGCCTCACCTGAATGCTTGTCCCAGACCCGCGCAATTGGTTCTTCACCAGCAGTGACAATGTATTGTCCATCAGGGCTGACTGAAAAACTCTGCACTTCATCGTCAACTTCAAATGTCTGTAACTGAAAGACAAGTCCCGTCACCACGTTGAGGGAAGCCGACATTTGTTCCCTCAGCCAATCCACGAATACGTCAGTATCGGGTAAAAAGTAATCGGTCTTGTTGACCGGGACGCCATTAATCGTCCGAAACACGCCCCCTGCCGGACATCCAAACGGTTCATCGCCTGCAAAAGCACGCGCACCAACACGCTCCTGGCTTACGAGGTCCGTGATGACAACTTCTATGTCCACCCTCGTCTGATGCAGTGTTACCGGAAGTCGGTTAACCGTATAGTGGCAGTCTTCACGGGCCAGGAGCGATGGGATCAGACGTATCTCATATCGGGATGTAACCTGGGAATCGCCTAACCATTCATGGGGCACAGCGTCAATAATCTCCTGAAGATCATCACTTTCCAGGTCGTCCGCTGGGCTGATCTCAACTGTTATATACACGCCGGCGTTTTCATCGCTTTGTGCGCCAATGAAACGCATATCGAAGAGACTCAGGCTAAAAATCAACATGCCAATCCAGAGTATTCTTCGCTTCATCCGTCCCCCTTTGCGTATTGACCGCCCACGCCATGCGGCGCACGGGCCAGGATTTTGTTTTGAAATTATATTTATGTAATATATTGGGGATTTTAGCCTGATTTCCAGAAATTGCAAAAGTGTTCAATTTCACCGATGAAAATGGGAATATAATCTCAGGCTGAAAGTCGGCGGGCAAGAAATTTTCTGGGAGGGTCTGGGACCCTCCCCTATGGTTGCCTTGTTAGATCACACCATTGGACGAGGCGCGCTGCTCCTCTATGGGTTACGGCGTTTATTCCAATTCGACGGCCAGGGCGACGGCTTCTGCCCCCCCCAGACACAATGCTGCGAGGCCGCGTTTAAGTCCCCGGTCTTGCAGAGCGTGGATGAGCGTAATCAGCACCCGCGCCCCACTCGCGCCAACCGGGTGGCCGAGGGCAATCGCGCCGCCATGCACGTTCAGTTTCTCGATTGGCAGGTTATAGCCATCTTTTGCCAGTCCCTTGATGTCCGCCAGAACCTGGGACGCGAAGGCCTCATTGATCTCGAAAAGGTCTACATCGTCCATCGTCCACCCGGCCCGTTGCAGAGCGATGGGGATGGCTTTGACCGGCGCATAAAACAGCCAGGCCGGTTCTACCGCCGCTTGCCCGTAACCGACGATCCGTGCAACTGGCTGGTGACCGCCCTTTTCGGCGTACTCACGACTGCTGACGACCAGTGCCGAAGACCCATCATTCATACCAGGGGCGTTCCCGGCTGTGACACTACCGCCTTCCTCGAAGGCCGGGCGCAGCTTCGCCAGGGCTTCTATAGTCGTATCGGGGCGGATGCCCTCGTCACGGTCTACAACAGTATCCCCCTTGCGGCCCTTGATCGTCACCGGGACGATTTCCGCCGCGAATTTGCCGGAGTCCGTCGCCTGAGCAGCAAACTGATGGCTGCGGAAAGCGAACTCGTCCATTTCCTGGCGGGTCACACCAACCTCACGGGCGATGAACTCGGCGGCGCTGCCCATGCTCCAGTTGCAGAGCGAACACCACAGGCCATCAAACTGTAAGGCATCTACCAGCTTGACTTCACCGTATTTGTTGCCCTGGCGCAGGTCGTAGCTCAGGTAGGGCGCTTTACTCATGCTCTCCGTGCCCCCCACCAGATAGAGGTCTCCATCTTCAGCTTTAATGGCATTGGCGGCCAGCATCGTGCTTTTCAGGCCACTGCCACACACCTTGTTGACGACCATGCCGCCCACATGCGACGGCACCCCCGCGCCCAGGCTGACCTGGCGGGGTAAAGCCTGCCCGACACCGGCACTGACCACGTTGCCCAGAATCACCTCGTCAATATCGGCGCTGTTGATACCACTGCGCTCGACGGCAGTACGGAAGGCAATCTGCCCCAACTCCGCCGCTGTGAGGGATGCCAGCGCCCCCAGGAACTTGCCCTGAGGCGTCCGGGCGCTGCCCAGAATAACCGCCTCGCGTTTGCTCTTACCATTATTTGCCATGATCTTTTTCCTCGTATAAATCGTGCCAGATGGCCTTCAGTTCGGTATAAGTATTCTCGAGTGTATCGGGAATCACCCGTGTATTCCCGACGACACTCATAAAACTGGCATCACCCGGCCAGCGCGGGACAATGTGAAAATGGTAGTGTTCCGCGATACCCGCCCCTGCGGCTACACCCAGATTGACGCCGAGATTAAATGCAGACGGGTTATAGGCCTTACGCAAGACGGCCAGCGCCCGGTTGACCGTCACCATCAGATCGGTCAGCGCATCAACCGGCAGGGATTCCTGGGTATCCACATGCTCATACGGAACGATCATCATGTGTCCGTTATTGTATGGATACAGGTTGAGTACCGCATAAACATACTGTGACCGGGCAACCACCAGTTCGGCAGCGTCTTCAGACTGTGCCTTAATGCAGAACACACAACCGTCTACAGATTTTTTCTCACTGCGAATGTAAGCCATACGCCAGGGCGTCCAGAGATGATCCATAATGCACTCGATATAGCCGCTGACCATAGCACATGGACAGCGCATGAACATTCTCATTTAAGTATACGAGGGGGTCATCACGGTTACAAGCTATGTGGATGGAAAATGGCATGTTAAAATCGGACACTATGTACAAGAGCATTGAGTCTTGTGTGCTGAGGCGCAGGGACTGGTTATGTCCTATAACGGGAAACGGTGATGACACTGAGCGAAGACCGGCTACGGGAACGACTGGCGCCGCGTGCTGTACGGTTCTATCCCCAGGTAGAAAGCACTAACGACCTGGCAATGGAGTGGCTACAGCAGGGTGCTGTATCGGGCGCGGTGGTGGTGGCCGATGAGCAGAGCAAAGGACGTGGACGGCTGGGGCGGACATGGCACACTCCGCCGGGCGTCTCACTGGCGGTTTCGATGATTCTGCGCCCCAGGCCGGAGCATCTGCCCCAGGTCACGATGCTCGGAGCACTGGCGATTCATGATATGCTGGTAGGATTGGGACTGGCGAAGACCGGCATTAAATGGCCGAATGATGTACACATTAACCGGCGCAAAGTCTCCGGGGTACTGGCTGAAGCCGCCTGGACAGGTGACAAACTGGCCGGGGTTGTCCTCGGCATGGGAATCAATGTGCGAGCCGATTTCAGCGGGAGCAACCTGGCGCAACAGGCGATCAGCATTGAACCGGCGTTAGGGCGGGCGGTTGACCGGGTGGATTTACTGGTTGATTTGCTGGCGCGGGCAGATGTCTGGGCGGAGCAGTTGGGGACAAAAACCTTATTCACAGCATGGCAAAGCCGGTTGGTTACGTTAGGACAGACGGTAACGTATGGCGGACTGACCGGCACAGCAGAGCTTGTCACCCCGGACGGCGCATTGAGCATTCGCACCGGGGACGGCCAACTGTACCGGGTGTTTGCGGGGGATGTGGTCGTAGAGGACGGGAGTTAAACATGGGAATCCGGTTGGATTGGGAGATTGAGGCCGAACAGGCACAGGTACGCAACGCCGGGGAGGACCCGGCAGCCGCCCGCAGACGACGGTTAGCACGTATCCGCCTGGTGATATTTATCCTGTTCGTACTCGTCGTGATCGGGGCAGTTGTGGGCGGAATCCGGCTGCGGTTGGACATGATTGATGGTGAAATTGAGCGAGCACTGCGGAATACCGTTGAGGCTGAAGTTACGGCGCTGCGGTTAGGGGACTGGCAGGCATTTGCCGAATCGCAGCGCAGTGCATCGGGCGATTGGCTGGCGCGGCAGGAACAGACTTTCAATGCTTATCAAGACCTCAAGCTCCAGGACCGGGTACAACTCACCGGGACGATCCGCGACATCACAATTGACAAAACACGGGCGCGTGTGGCCGTTGAGGAAATTATTGAAGGGATACCGTATGTCCGCATCTGGTTCTACTGGCGCTATGATGATGGCTGGCGGCATGTGCCACCGGATTACACCTTCTGGGGCGACATCGCAACCCGCAAAGGCGCGCACGTCACAGTACGTTACCGCGCAGTAGACAGTTCGCTGGCAGCCGCGCTGAGCAGCCAGCTTGACCAATGGCTGGAAACCGGATGCGCGGTGTTTGCCTGTGTGTCCCCGCCGGAACTGACGGTAGATATCCTGCCAGACGAGGGGCTGAAAGTATCATGGGCGGCGAGCGCACCCTGGCTGTTACAGTTCCCCTCACCGTATGTCACGAGGGCGCGGAGTGATATGCCCTTTGACCTGGGATTGCAATTGGAGACGGCAAATTTGCTGGCGGAACGGCTGGTTGCCGAGGCATCAAATAACATGCAGCCCACTTACCCGGCAGATGCGTACTATCTGCGCCAGGCGGTGCTGTCCTGGCTGGTCGGGCAATTCATAGAGCACAATACTAACGCCTTTATCATAGACAGTCTGGCACAGCGCTACGGACAAGTGGCGGTAGGTCAATTGGCACGCGCCATGCAGCCTGGTTCAGATGTTCAGATTCTAAGTGAGGTCACAGGTGGCGGAACACTCGACCAGCTCAACCTGGATTGGCGCGACTACCTGACATGGCGCGTGGTGCTGGAAGATCAGCTTATCCGCCAGCGGGACCAGGATAATTTCTGGCGGCTGTATGACACCCGTGATGAGCAAGTCCTCAGCCTGATGAGCGCCCGATTCGACAGCCTGCCAGGGGAAGAAAACAAGGTGGTAGTTTCGTCAGTGCAGGAAGTCGGGGCGGATGGTTCACCGCAGTTGCGGGCAGTGATGCAGGTGGGCAGCGGCGCGGGAGCGATCCAGGCCGAAGTCCTGTTCCGGTTGGTTGGGAACGTGTGGCTGCGGGCGAATTGACACGATTCCGCTTCTGAATTATGCTACAGATAAACTTACGGGGTGTCAGGAGACAATTGCCAGATGGCTAAGGAAAGAGACGATTTAAGTGTTCTGCGCGACAGCGCGGGTGAACTTGATTTTGATTTTGAACAGGATAACGAAATCGTTCTTGAAGAAGACCAGGAGGCGCGAGTTACCAAGCTTTTCCTGGGAATGACCGCTGTTGAGCGTATGTTCCTCTCGATTTTCCTGTTTATGAACGTCGCGATTATTGGGCTGGCGCTGCTGCTGGCAACCGGGCGAGTCGTGTTTTAAGATTGAGGCAAGCGTTTGCAGGCAAAAGCGGGGCGAATCGGTGATTCGCCCCTTACTGTTGTTAATACAATGGCTTAACTACCCGGCTTCAGCACAAGTGTGTTTACTGCGGCGGCTTCCACCTGTTCACGTGACCACATGAGCGGGTGATACTGAATGTTACGCCACATATCCACCATGTCACCATAGTGTTCGCTATAGGGATGGCCGCTCTGCCCGGTGGTGTGAATACCCAGGCTCTTGGTAAAGTCGCTCAGATCAACGATCATCCGCAAGGATGGCAGCGCCCGAACACTGAAATCGCCCTCTATACCGCTGAACCCGGTCGCATTGACCATATCAGAACCGCCGCTAGTGGCGACTGGCCCCCGGTTGACGATATTTTCGATGAGGTCAATACCGCTCAGGCCGAGCGGATTGCTAACAAATGTAGCCTGGTGCATATCGCCCCACCGCCACGTCGCCCGATCCGTACCAAGCGCATCAACAGTAGCTTGATAGCCTTCAGCAAAAGAGCGCAGCAGGATGTCGTCGCGGGTTTCAGTCACATCGGTTGTGCCGGTGTCATCCCACCAGGCATTTTCCGGGTCCTGCGCCAGTTCATAGGTCGCCCACATGCTCATATCGCGTGAGGAGGCCGTCGTCACATCGCCAAGCTGGTCGTTATACAGGTTGTCCAGCAAACGCGCCCAGAAATTAGCATATAGCGCCGCCTGCGGGCTGTCCATGTGCATCTGGTAATCCCATTCCAGCAGCCAATCGCGGGCGCTGGTCAGGTTGTCATCTTCAAACGTCAGGGCTTCCAGGTAGGGCATGAGTTCTTCAGCGCTAATCATCTTGTTATCACCCTGAATCGCCTGGATGGTAGCGGCAGTATGCTGGTCAGTGGCTTCCAGCATCTCGACAATCCGCTGCCCACGATAACCATAGGCCCATTCCTGGCCGATGAAGTAATTCGCATCTTCCCCAAACTGATCGGCCAGTTTTGCCCGCAGTTGGTCGTAGTACTCCAGCGGCACAACGGCCTGGTTCGCAGTTTCAATATACCCACGTTCCGGGTTGAAAATGCGTGGCAGATCATCAAACGGGATATAACCCAGCCAGTCATATTCATCGGTCCAACCGGGGACAGGCAGCAGGCCGGAGTGTCCGGCGGCGCGAATGGGGATACGCCCCGGCGTCTGGTAACCGATATTGCCCTCAATGTCAGCGTAGATCATGTTCTGTGCCGGGCTATCCCACCAACTCGCTGCTTCACGGAACTCCTCCCAATTGCTGGCGCGGTCAAGCATGATGAGCGCCCGGAAAATCATACCAGACTCATAGGCTGTCCAGCGCAGCGCCATCGGGTCATCGTTGTTAAAACCTGTTGGCAAGCCGGTATCAGGGTCAATGCTGTTGTCGTTGATGATCGGCCCAAGATGCGTTTCGCGCACCTGGAACGTGACCGGCGGTTCACCGTCACCGAAGTTGATGGTTTCATCGTACACGGTCATATCCCGCCATTCGCCATTCCATTCATATTGGAGTTCGTTGTCAGGATTGATCTTGAGCATGTAAAGGTCTTGCGTATCCGGGCCGACATTGGTTACGCCCCAGGCGATATTCGCGTTGTGGCCGATAACGACGCCCGGCGCAGCAGGGAATGTGAAGCCCACAACATCGTAAGGGCAAGCATCATCCACGACCTGACAGTGTAAGCCGATTTCGTACCAGATGGACGGCATCTGGATACCCAGGTGCGGGTCATTCGCCAGGAGCGGTTTGCCACTGGCAGTGAGGTCGCCGCTGATGACCCAGTTGTTACTGCCAATACCGGCGCCTTCGCCAAACCAGGCAGCCATTGTCGTCAGATAGTCCTGTGCGAAGGCGGCATCTACCCCGACAATCCCGGTAATGTTCGCCGCCTGGGCAGTCCCCAGGGAATCGTCGCTAATGGGCAGATCTTCGGCCTGGAGAATGGTGGGCTTGCTGCCAAACGGCCAGGGGCGGACATACTCATCTGTCATTTCCTGGCCGAGGTTATCATAGAGGTCAGAACGGGTGAGTTCCGTGTCCCAGTTACCACTGAGGTTGTCAGCCATGACCTTCGTCCACACGAGGGTATCCACTGGAGTCCAGGGTTCAATCTCAATCGTTACGCCTGTCACGCCCAGGAGCGTGTATTCCAGCGCGAGGTCGCCTTTGTCGCGGTTGAGGATATAGGCATTGACGCCGTCGGCGAACGCCTGGAGGATGGCGACTTCTTCCGGTGTGTAGCTCGCCAGGTCGCGCTCGGCAGTCCGCCGCCAACTGGCTTTACGAATGAACACATCAGTACCCATCAGACTATCCTGCTGACCGGTGAGTTCCTGAATCGTGCCGTTTCCAATATGACGGGAAAACTCCATTTGCCACCAGCGATCCTGGGCATGGGTGTAACCCTGCGCCCAGAACAGATCGTGGACGTTATTAGCATAAATATGGGCGATTCCCAGATTGTCCCGGATAATTTCCACTGACTCCATAAGATTGTCGCCCCCGGCAGCCTGGGCGCTGGCAGCGGTGATGGTGATTTCGCCGCTCTGCTGCGGCAGTGGGCCGCGAGTCCAGTCGTTAAAGACGTAGAGGCCGCCCAGTACAGCGACAACCACCACAACGAGCAGGACTAACAAAATAATGCGTAGTATTTTCATTCAAATGCTCCTCAATAAAAGAACGCGAATCAGGAATTGACTCCCGCCTCTGTTGTACCGTATTTACAGAATGCCGCCAAGAGGAAAGTCAAGATTGTTATGTCCATCACTCACCGTCTAGCGCGTCCAATTCAGCCTGAATCGTGGCAGCATAGCGGGCGGCTTCGGCGGCATGACGGCCTTCCGGCGCAAGTTCGAGATAATACTGGAAGTCGGCCAGGGCTTCCGGGCGGAGTTCCTGACCGGTCTGGAGGATGGAATAGTACAGAATGCCGCGATAAAAATAGGCGTCGGGATATGCCGGGTCAAGTTCGATTGCGGTATTATAGTCGTTCAGGACACTATCCCACTCATAGAGGTAAAGGTACATCTGCCCGCGCAGGACGTAGAGTTCGGGGTTTTCCGGATCGAGTTCAATCGCGGTGGTCAGGTCAACGACGGCGTCATCATAGCGCGAGGCGAAGGCATATTCCTGGGACTGGCTGATAAGCGCAGCTATCTCACTATCATAGGATTGCCTTGTCTGAACGATGAAAAATCCGCCCATCAGCGCCACCACCACCACTACCAGCAGTATCCACTTTCGCATCCGGCGTCACTCCTGTACCAACCCATCACGCCTCTATTATACGCTTCATGTGATACGGGTTAGCTCGTTAGCCCAAAAACCTAAAACGCTAACAAGCTAAAGTGCTAGAAATCTAGCGGCCAGCATCCAGCGTCCAGAAAAGTATCGTGTCCTGCTTTCACATAGCGCATATTATATGCTCATCCGGCAGACTGCATTTATCCCAAATGGTTTGGGATAAGTTTGTTAGCATTTGGGATACAGACATATCAGAACTCGCGTTTGAAGGGGTTTTCGTGTATAATTGTGATGTTGGTCAGGGTACATTTTCGGCCAGCAATCCAACCCCTGAGGGGTGTTGAAAAATGTCAAGACGAGGGAAATTTTCGCACCCTGGATGATTCCTGTGGCCTGTAAAGAAACGAAAGGATAAGCGTGTTTCTGGCTGCCTGTTCCCTGTCCGGCACGGGGACGCAAACGGGCGGCTTTTAGCGCGAGGATATGGTAATGGACATCGGTACGGTACGCTCGGTAAATATTAACGAAGAAATGCGCGGTAGCTACCTGGACTACGCCATGAGCGTGATCGTGGCGCGGGCGCTGCCGGATGCGCGGGACGGCTTGAAGCCTGTCCACCGGCGTATCCTGTATGCCATGCATGACATGGGCATTCGCTCGAATACTGCGTATAAGAAAAGCGCCCGTATCGTCGGTGATGTGCTGGGTAAGTATCACCCGCATGGCGACAGCGCCGTATATGACGCAATGGCACGTATGGCGCAGGACTTCTCGCTGCGGTATCCGCTGGTGGACGGGCAGGGTAACTTCGGCAGTGTGGATGGGGACAGCCCGGCAGCGATGCGGTACACCGAGGCCCGGTTGGCGAAACTGGCGGAAGAACTGCTGGCCGACCTGAATATGAACACGGTGGATTTCACCGACAACTACGACGGCAGTACCCAGGAGCCGCTGGTGCTCCCGGCACGGCTGCCAAACCTGCTCTTGAATGGAGCCAGCGGTATCGCCGTAGGGATGGCGACGAACATCCCGCCTCACAACCTGCGCGAACTGGCCCAGGCAATTACCTATGTGATTGACAATTATGACCGCGCTGCTGAGATCACGGTAGATGAACTGATGGAGTTCGTTCATGGGCCGGACTTCCCCACTGGGGCGCAGGTCGTCGTCACCGACGAACTGAAAGAGGCCTATGCAACCGGCAAAGGCCGGGTGGTGATGCGGGCGAAATCCGAAACCGAGGAAATGAAGGGCGGGCGATTCCGCCTGGTATTCACCGCCATCCCCTATCAGGTGAGCAAAGCCGGCTTGATCGAACGAATTGTTGAACTGGTACGCAGTGGTCGTCTGGAGCAGATCAGCGACTTGCGTGATGAATCTGACCGCAACGGGATGCGGTTGGTGGTGGAACTCAAGTACGGCGCACAGCCGATGACAGTACTCAACCGGCTGTACAAGTACACACAACTGCAAAGCACCTTCAGCATTCAAATGCTGGCACTGGTGCATGGCGAGCCGAGAACACTGAGCCTGAGCCGGGCACTGCAAATTTATATTGACCATCGCTACGAGGTCATCGTCCGCCGTTCTGAGTTCGAGCTGGAAAAACTGCGTGCGCGGGCGCACATCCTGGAAGGCCTGCTCAAGGCGCTTTC
>JACKCG010000006.1 GCA_020634135.1 Anaerolineaceae bacterium
TGTCGAAATGGAACGCGGTGCCCGTGAGGCGGAAGACGAATTCGCTATTGATCTCATCGTGCGCACCGCAGCCCAGGAAACCTCAATTGAACAGCAAATTCAGATTGTGAATGAACTGATTCGTGAGGAAGTTGATGCCATCGTGATTGCCCCTGGCGATTCAGTGGGGTTGATCCCCGTACTGAAGCAGGCACAGGATGCCGGTATCGTCGTCATCAACATTGACAACCGTCTGGATGCTGAGTTTTCAGAATCACAGGGATTGATCGGCGTGCCATTCATCAGTGTTGACAATGAGCAGGCAGCCTATCTTTCGGCGCGGACGATCAGTGAGCGCATCGAAACGCCCACCAACGTCATTATACTGGAAGGGATACGCGAAGCGCGAAACGCCCAGGACCGAAAAGCGGGTGCAATGCGAGCCTTTGCTGAAAATCCCAATATCAATATCGTTGCAACGGAAACCGCCAACTGGAAAATTGATGAGGCATACGAAGTAGCCGGACATCTTTTTGATGAATTCCCTGATATTGGCGCGGTATTTGCCGCGAATGACATGATGGCACTCGGCGCAATCCAGTATCTGAGCGAACATGAACGGTCTGATGTGCTCGTCGCCGCTTTTGACGCACTGGATGAAGCCAAACAAGCGCTGCAAGATGGTACATTGGTCGTAACAATTGACCAGCAGGCGGCACGACAAGGGTATCTGGGTGTAGAGTATGCAGTGCGGGCTTTGAACGGGGAAACCCTGCCGGCTGAAACGATGGTAGATGCACTTGTTGTCACGGTGGAGACCCTGAAGTAATCAGGGAGGTTAGCATGTCGCGTTTAAGTATCACCCAACAGTTTATCGGCTATCTCATTCTGCTGAGCATTCTGCCTCTATTGGCTGTCGGTATCATTTCTTATCAAACCGCATCAGCCACGCTCATCAGTGAAGTCAGCCGTTACACACTGGAACTGGTTACCAACCAACGCGACCACCTTGATTTGCAGGTTGAACAGGTCGAGAGTCTGATGTCGAATATCTCCGGTGTTGAGGAAATCCGCACCGTGCTAGAGGATATAAAGGCTCAATCGGATACCTATAGCTATCTCACAACACAGGCTCACATTGGCTATATTCTCAACGGCTTTTCGGATCTGCGCGGGCTGGTATCGATTGATATCTTCGCAGTCAATGGGACACATTTTCATGTCGGGGATACGCTCAACACAGACAATATCCGCGTTGCGCAGCGCGACCAGATCTTTGCCGAAGCCCTCGAAAGCGGTACGTTCGTCACCTGGACCGGGATTGAGGACAATATCAACAGCAATTCACAGTTTGCGAAAGTGGTGACCGCCGCGAAGGTGCTATACAAGCTCAACCGCGACACCTTGCAGCAGGAACCCGTTGGACTGCTGATCGTTAACTATGACGTGGAATATATTCATCGTCATCTGAGCCAGGTCCAACTGGACACAAATGCCTATATGATGGTTGCCGACGCTAAGGGGAGGATCATCTATCACCCTGATCGCGCCCTGCGTGGAACGCCAATTCAGGTTGAATTAGCATATATTCTGAGGGCTGAGGCCGGTTCGACCCACGTCACGCTGGATGATACCCCATTCTCTGTGAGTTTTGTCCACTCGCAACTGAGTGGCTGGACGGTCATTAGTCTGATACCGGACGAGACCCTCACTGCAAAAGCCGCACGGATTCAAAAGCCGGTGATATTGGCAATGCTGGCCGCATTTGTTGCTATTGCCGTCGTGGGCTGGGTCTATAACCGGCGTGTGGTCACACCTATCCGCCAGATCACCAAACAATATCAAGCACTGGATGACAGTCCGGGGAATACGGCAGCCTACCGTGTACCGATCAGAGGAAGTGATGAGATCGCTGAACTGAGCCACTGGTTTAACAATTTTCTCGACATCCTGGAAAAAGAGCAGCAGATTGAGAAAGCCTTACGAACAAGTCTGTTGACTACGAAAACCATGTATGAATTCAGCCGGGCGATGATCGGCAGTAAAGACCTGCCCCAGCTCCTGCAAACGGTGGTGGACAACCTGGTGACCGCTCTTTCGGTAGACCGGGTCGTGTTGATACTGGTAGATACTGACACACGCCAGATTCTGCATTATGTCAAAGGTGGGCCGAGCAAACACTATGTCAAGGATGTTCCCTACGATGAGTTGATGGATGGACTGACTGGCTGGGTACTGCGTGAGGGGCAGCCTGTGCTATCGCCAAAAGGCCAGCTGGATACCCGTGAGAGTGCCGCCGTCCAGAAGCGCCGTGCCGACACAGAATGTGGCGATATTATCGTCGTGCCGCTGATTTATGGCGGTGAGAGACTTGGAACCCTGACCGCAATTGGTAGTCCGAATGACCGCGATCTGTCACAGGTTGAGATTGACCTGCTCACTTCTTTGACAAACCAGGCTACGGTTGCCATTGTGAATACGCGCCTGGTGGACTCGCTGCGCGAGTCAGAGGCGAAGTTCCACACGGCCTTTCATGCCAGCCCGGAACCAATTTCCATCATCTCACTGAAAGATGGGCGTTTCATTGATGTCAATGAGAGCCTGCTGAATGTCACAGGTTACAGCCGTAATGAGATCATCGGAAAGCGGTGGAATGAATTGACGATCTGGGCTAATGGTGACACACAGCATCGTTTCCAGGAGATGGTCATTGAGCAAAGAATGGTTCGCGACTTTGAAGCTGGCATTTTGAACAAGGCCGGTGAGATCGCTATAACCGTTTTGTTGTCCGCCGAAGTTATTGATCTGAATGGTGAGCAGTGCGTTCTCACAATCTCGAAGGACATTACCGAACACAATCGCCTGGAACGCCAGCGCCTGGAGTTAGCCATGGAGCGCGAACGCATTCAGATACTTTCGGATTTCATCGCGAAAGCCTCGCATGAATTCAAAACACCGCTCTCTCTTATCAACACCAAAACGTACCTGGCCTCCAAAACCCAGGATCGTGACAGCCAGGAGGCTATTCTGGGGCAGATTGGCGAACAGGTCAGCACGGTTGCGAAACTGGTTGACTCGCTGTCACTGATGGCAGGACTCGACAGCGGCGATAACGATTTTAGAGATGAACAGTTTAATCTCAATGACATCCTGAAAGCGCTCCATTTTTCTCATGAAGAAACTTTCCAGGCAGCGACTCTCACGTGTGAGTTACATCTGGATCATTCATCGCTTCCGGTACGTGGGGATATGGATTATATGAAACTGGCAGTTGAGCATCTCCTGTTGAATGCGATCAAATATACACACGCGGGCGGGCGTGTCAGCATCTCGACCAGGCGCGAGAACGATAAGGCAATCATTGAGATTCAAGATACTGGTATTGGGATAGACACGGATGAGTTGGAGCGCATCTTCGAGCGTTTTTATCGCGTGGATAAGGCTGGTACGAAGCGTGGCCTTGGCCTGGGCTTACCGATTGCGAAGGCAATCATTGAGCAGTTCGATGGCAGCATTGAAGTTGAGAGTACCATAGATGTGGGCAGCACCTTCCGGGTTACTTTTCCACTGGTGTGAGGGGAATCCCAGCAATAGATGCCAGGTTCGCAGCGTGTCATAAGATCAAGCCGCTCGTAATCCTGCTTGCTGCCTGCACGAGCACCTGTGCTGGAATGGCCCGGCAGTGATGATAGCTCTGGCAGGTTTACTCACCGCTACCGCAGTATCCTCTGTATTCCAACATCCCCCGATGGTCAGAGCGTTGAGCAGCGCAAGTAATTTGTTGCAATTATTCGTTAATGTGCTCTAATATTCCGCACTCAATGCAATTATGCATTATTGCGTATTAGAGGAGTGCTTCTCATGGGTAAATTAAGAAAACCGTTTGTGATTTTATTCATCCTGGCGCTGCTGCTGCCGGTTGCTGCCGGGGCACAGGATCAACCGACCACGTTACGGGTTGGCACGACCTACATTATGGATACCATCAACCCGGCCAATGGTTTCTACGGCTACAATATCCGCCCACTGTGGCAGGATACACTGGTTGAATGGGCGGGCGGCCAGAATTTTGAACCCGGACTGGCCGAAAACTGGAGCGTCTCCGACGATGGACTGGTCTGGCAGTTCAAAATCCGCGAGGGCGTGACTTACAGCGACGGCGCGCCGCTCACGGCCAATGAGGTCGCCTGGAGCTTAAACTGGGTCATTGACAACGAAATCCCATCCATGATTAGTTACTTGAGCAATATCGAAACAGTTGAGGCGCTTGATCCGACCACGCTGCAAATGACCCTCGGCGCCCCCGTGCCGGATATGATTAGTGCCAAGCTGCTGTTTGTGTGGATCGTTGCGCCGCAGGTGTGGGAGAACATCAGCGGGGACGACATCACAACCTATTCAGAATATGACGCGGTACTCGGCTCTGGCCCGTATATGCTGACGGATTTCCAGGAAGGCGAGTATATGATTATGGATGCCAACCCGAACTACTGGGGTGGCAAACCGCCGGTGGACCGGATCATCTACCAGGAATATGCCAACGACGATGCCATGATCCAGGCGCTCCTGGCCGGGGAAATTGACCTGATTACCAGTGTGCCGTTCTCTGGCACACAGCCGCTGCTGGATGCCGCCGATTCGGTCACTGTCTCGGTCAGCGATCACTTCTCGCTGGAAGAACTCATCATCAATTCCAGCCCGGACGGCACACAGCCGGCCAGCCTGAACGACCCGATTGTTCGCAGCGCGATTTCTCATGCGATTGACAAGCAGCAGATCATCACCGTTGCTTACCTGGGATACGCCACCCCGGCGGCCACCTTCCTGGGGCCAGCCTACGGCGACTTCCACAACACGGATATCCAGGATGACGCCTTCGATCTGGCCGAAGCCAACCGCCTTCTTGACGAAGCCGGATACATGGACACTAACGGTGATGGCGTGCGCGAATACAGCGATGGTTCCCTCCTGGAATATCGTCTGTATGCACCCGAGAGTTCCACTTACTATGCCCGTGTGATCGAAATCATCTCAAATGACCTGGCGCAGATTGGCATTTCCGCCCCGCCGCAGGTGCTTTCCGATGACAGCTTAATCGCCCTCCAGCCAGACTATGACAACGACCTGATTTACTGGGGCTGGAACTTCGATCCTGATCCGGCTTTCGCGGTGAGTATCTTTACCTGCGATGAGACGGTTGACGGTGGCTGGAGTGACAGCGGCTACTGCAACCCGGATTATGACGCGCTTTATGAGGCGCAGTCCACCGCCGTTGACCACGAGCAGCGCCGCGAAGCCATCTGGCAGGCACAGCAGATGATCTTCGACGACAAGCCTTACATCCCGGTGGCCTACTACAACTCAATCAGCGCCTACCGCAGCAGCGGATTCAGCTTTGATTCGAATCTGGCAGCCGAGCCGATTAAGTGGGCGCTGTTCCACGGCTTCAGTATGAAGTAGTGTGAATTGTTGACCCGACCTCACCCCGCTGAAATCAAGAGGGGTGAGGTTGATAGAAAACCATAGTTACGTAGTTGAGCAGGGGCATGATATATCATGCCCCTACGGAAAATCATCCGAACTGCGTAAGTTCTAAAAACATCTACAGACGGGCTTTGACATTTCATCCGGTTTCGCAGGCAGGAATGAGGAGGGCGGCCAACCGGTCGTGGACTAACACACCATCATGATACGGTTTGACTACCTGGTACGGAAAGTCATCTTCGCAGTCATCACCCTGGCAGTGGTGATTGTTTTCAATTTCCTGCTGTTTCGCATTCTCCCCGGCGACCCGGTCAAGCTGCTGTTTCGCAATCCCCGCCTGACCCGACAGGCACAGGAGCAGATTCGCGTCCAGTTCGGATTAGATAAACCCATCTGGCTGGATACCGAGGCGCTGCAATCCGGCGACCTGGAAAAGGCCTTCGACAGCCAGTTCACAGCTTATGTGCGCAACCTGTTTCAGGGCAACCTGGGTATCTCGTTCGCCACACGCCAGGACGTGGGGGAAGTGCTCGGTGAGCGTGTCTGGCGGACGGTGGTGCTGGTCTTTACTGGCGAGACTCTGGCAATCGTGATTGGGGTGGTGGTCGGTCTGGCGGCAGCCTGGCGACGGGGAACGCGCCTGGATACGGCGGCGCTGGTTCTCGGCCTGCTGACCTGGGCGCTGCCGACGTTCTTCCTGGGGATTATCCTGCTGATCCTGGCACGGGGGGTACTGCCGAGCGGCGGCATGGTCACGCCGGGCTACGCAGCAGAGGGTACTGTGGCCTACTGGCTCGACGTTGCCCGCCACCTGATCCTGCCAACGATCACGCTGGCAGTCGTCAGCGCCAGTGGCTACATGCTCATCATGCGCAGCAGCGTGGTTGAGGTGCTGGCGGAAGACTACATCCTGACAGCCAAGGCCAAAGGACTCAGCACGGCGCAAATTCTGCGCGATCATGCGCTGAAAAACGCCATGCTGCCGATGATTACCATCATCGCGCTGACGCTGGGTTATACTGTCGGCGGCGCAATCCAGGTGGAAACGGTGTTTTCCTGGCCGGGCATTGGCCGCCTGATCTACGACTCGGTTGCCAAGCAGGATTACCCGGTGCTGCAAGGGGCGTTCCTGCTGCTGGCGATCAGCGTCATCCTGGCGAATCTGGCGGCAGACATTCTGTACTCGGTGCTTGACCCCCGCGTGAAGGTCAACTAGAAAGGCCGTGTCATGCTGAAATATATCCGACAATTTCTGCACCGGCCTTCCGGTCTGATCGGAACGATCATGCTGGCCGTAGTGGTCATCGCCGCGGTGTTCGCGCCCTGGATCGCCCCTTACAATCCATACGAACGGGTGCAGGTGCAGGCTTCGGATATCCTCGCCCCGCCGGACAGCGCCCACCTGTTGGGCCGGGACGACGCCGGTAAGGATGTTTTCAGCCAGTTAATCTATGGTGCGCGGGTGTCGCTGCTGGTGGGGTTTACAGCGTCGTTTGTCTCAATGTTTATCGGCACAACCGTCGGCCTGATCTCCGGCTTCTACGGCGGCAAGGTGGATAACTTCCTGATGCGTATCGTGGACTTTCTGCTGGTCATCCCCGATCTGCCATTGGCGCTGGTGATTATTGCCGTGTGGGGGCGCGGCCTGTGGAAGATCATCTTTGTCATCAGCATCCTGGGATGGACGTACACCGCGCGGTTGGTGCGTTCGCAGACGCTCTCGATTAAGGAGCGGCAGTTTGTGCTGCGAGCGCGGGCCATCGGTGCAAACAACCTGCGGATTATCGTGCGCCACGTTCTGCCGCAGGTGATCCCGCTCATCATTGCTCAGGCGGTGCTGGATATTTCGGCATCCATCCTGGCCGAATCGTCGCTGAGCTTCCTCGGTCTGGGCGATCCGACGCTGGTCACATGGGGGAATATGCTGAACTTTGCTTTTGAGCGGGCAATCAGCCGTCAGGCGTGGTGGTTTCTGCTGCCGCCCGGCTTCGCTATCCTGTGGGTGAGTATGGCGCTCATTCTGATGGGCAGCACGCTGGAAGAAATCGTCAATCCGCGTATTAAGTCGCACCACCTGTTCAATCCCCGGCGGATGGTGTCGCTGGTGCTGCCGGTGCCGCCTGAATCAACGCCTGTCCCGGCCATACCGACCGCTCAGGAGGACTCATGACCCCCATCCTTGAGGTTCGCAATCTCTCGATAGACTATCTATCGAACGGCCACCCACTGCACGCAGTGACCGATATCAGCTTCAGGCTGGATAAAGGCCGGTCACTGGCATTGGTGGGTGAGTCCGGCTGCGGCAAGACGACGACCATGCTGGCGCTGCTGCGACTGCTGCCGGAAGAAGGGCGGATCACCGGCGGACAGATTCTTTACCAGGGAACAGACCTGCTTCAGATTTCCGAGGAGGAGATGCGGCAATATCGTTGGAATAACATCGCCATTGTGTTCCAGGGGGCGATGAACGCCCTGAATCCGGTGCGCAAGGTAGGCAACCAGATCATTGAAGCCCTCCGGCATCATGCGCCGATCAGCCGCAAACAGGCGCAGATGCGCGTCGGCGAGCTGATGGAACTGGTCGGTATCCCGCCGGAGCGTGCCGGCCAATACCCGCATCAGTTCAGCGGGGGGATGCGCCAGCGGGCGATGATCGCTATGGCGCTGGCCTGTAACCCGGATATTCTCATCGCAGACGAGCCAACAACCGCTCTGGATGTGATGATTCAGGCGCAAGTATTGGATTTGCTGCAAAATCTGCAATCTCAGTTAGGTCTGTCCGTGGTTATGGTCACGCACGACCTGGGCGTGGTGGCCGAACTGTGCGATGACGTGCTGGTGATGTACGGCGGGCAAGTGGCCGAGTATGGCAACGTGGATACCATCTACAATACGCCGCTGCACCCCTATACCCAGCGGTTACTTCAGGCCTTCCCGGATGTTGACCAACCAACGGCGTCCCTGGCTTCTATTCCGGGGCATCCGCCACCTTTGAACGCCCTGCCACCCGGTTGCCGCTTTGAACCGCGCTGCCACCGTCGCAGTCCCCTATGTGCAGCAGCCAATCCCGCGCCCATCGCGCGTGCGCCGGGTCACATCGTCGCCTGCCATCATGTTGAGGAGGGATAACATGCCCGCTGATACCCATTTAGTTGTGCTTCAGGTGAGCAGGCTGCGCAAGCTCTACCCGCTGTCACGCGGGCTGCTGGGGGCGATCCAGCGCAAACCTGCCCGCCACGTCCACGCGATTGATGGCATCAGCTTCACCCTGCGTGCCGGGGAAATCCTGGGGCTGGTGGGCGAGTCCGGCTCCGGCAAGACCACTACCGCCATGAGTGTGATGGGGCTGATCGAACCAACTGAGGGAGACATCCATTTTAACGGCCAGAGCGTGCCGCAGATGGTGCGTGGGCGTGATCGCCTGGAACTGCGGCGCAAGGTGCAGATGGTCTTTCAGGACCCGTATGAGGCGCTCAATCCCCGGCAGACGGTCTACAGCATTGTGTCCGAGCCGCTGGAGGTTCACCGCATTACAGCCAGCCGGACGGAAAAGCTGGAACGGGTCAAAAAGGCGCTGGCCGATGCCGGACTCAAGCCGCCGGAGAATTTCCTGGATCGCTACCCGGAAGAGCTTTCCGGTGGACAGCGTCAGCGGGTGGTCATCGCAGGGGCGATTGTCCTCAACCCGCGCCTGCTGGTAGCAGATGAGCCGGTATCCATGCTGGATGTTTCAGTCCGCGCTGAAATCCTGAATCTGCTGCGGCAGGTGCGCGACGAACTGGGGATCAGCATTCTGTACATTACCCATGACCTGGCGACTGCCGGATTCTTCACCGACCGTATCGCCGTGATGTACCTGGGTCGAATCGTTGAGATCGGGCCGACGACTGCGGTGCTCTCCGATCCCAAACACCCCTATACCCGTGCCCTGCTGTCGGTGATCCCCGTGCCCAACCCGCGCCGCCGCCAGAAGCGCGAGATTCTCCAGGGGGAAATCCCCAACCCGATTGACCTGCCGTCCGGCTGCCGTTTCCATCCCCGCTGCCCGGTTGCAGTGGATCAGTGCAGGCGAGTTGATCCGCAGCTTGTCACCGTTACGGCGGAGCATCAGGCAGCCTGTATCCTGGTGGAGGAGCGGGTAGGTGCATCTGCGGTCAACAGCTAGAATTATTGCAATAGGACTTACGCAGTTGCCTGGAAGGACAAAGGGTTTTAAGCCCCTTGCTCAAACAGAAGATCAATCAGGATTATAGAGTAACTTGAAATCAAAGGTCTTGATATTGATAAAGATGTCAGCCCGCGCCTGATCGCCTGCCAGAAAAACACAGTGATGGTTGAGTTTAGTTTTCAGGGTGGTGAAAAATCTCTCCATCGGGACGCGGCAGTTGCCCTGGTACTGGGTGAGCGCCATCCGTAAAGCTGATCCCACAAGGTCAGTATTGATATGAGCAGACATACTCCAATCAACAACTGCCCAACTCACAAATGCGTTACTTCCACCTAAAATGGATAATCTGATACACTCGCTGCGGGGAGATGCCATACTCACGAGTAAGTCTGATACCCCCTCACCATGAGCATGTCGTCGGGGTATGATTTCATTTCGACTAAACTGCATGGCATGTTTGAGGTCACTGGCAGTCAATAATCGTTCCACGATCTCGGCCAATGGTAATCGGATGATGTCGAGTCCCGTTGGAGATATAGCAATATATCCACTAATTTAAAGTGGCGCTGTTGCCGTTTTTTGCCTCCGATTTTGCTGACATCCCATTACCAAAAAGCGCCGTAAAGCCCCTGGTTTCAACTATGGGGATATAAGGCGAAAACGCTTGCGAATAGAACATCTGTATGCTACACTGAGCCACAATACGACCAGAGCATAAACGGCAGAAGTTGACAAGACTCAACGTTGGTCTGGTGCGGCAGCTTAAAAACTTCAAATAGCTGGTTGGAGTTGGTAGGCAACTCCGTAAAATCTGAACCGTCAAGTTGAGAAACTCCTATTCATCTACACTAGGGCGATAGTGTATCGGTGTAAGCCCGTTGAAGCCCCTGCCTTTAGGCATGGGGAGTCGTCACAGTGGTTAATTGACAAGGCAGCAGACCAACCTATATAGCTGCAAGATGAAAAGCCAACAGAACCCGGACAGGTTTCTTTTCTCTGTTAATTCTCATCTTCCAGCGGTTGCAGCGCGTCGAGGGTGATGCTGCTGAGGTAGCTTTGCAGAAAGTGCTGGGTCGCGCCCACTGCCGCGCTGTTGAGGGACGCGAAACTCGCAGACTGGATGATGACATGGTTGCCAATCAGGCTCGGCAGATGAGCGGCAATCGCGACTCTCAGATCGGTGAACAATTCGGTGGGCATCGGGCTGAGGACACCACCAATCACGACGAAATCCGGCTGCACCACGTAGATGACGTTGGCGACGGCCACCGCCAGCGCCTGAATCACCTGGTGGGCCAGCGCCCGGCATACCGGCAGGCCATCTACCGCGCCTTTGAGGATGAGCGAAAAGCGGCGGCGGGCATTCGCCGCCAGAAGGGGCACATAGGGCTGCTGTTCGACCTCGCTCAGGGCGGCGACCTGCTGTTCAAACCGGGAGCTGACCCCGACAATCGTGAGCAGGTCTTTGACGGCCTGCTGGTCGGGGATGCCGTTCACATGCAGCAATGGGCTGGCGATCAGCCCGGCGTTGCCCAGCGAACTCTTATACAGTCTGCCGCTGAGGAACAGGCTGACCTTGACGCCTTCATCAAAACCCACATAGGCCAGGTTGCGCCCATTGGTCTCATTGGTATAGTGGAATTCGGCAAATGCCATGCAATCCACGTCGTTCGCAATATAAACCGGAACGCCTGTTGCCGCTTTCAGCCGGTGACAAACCGGGAAGTTCTGCCAGCCCGCCACCCGCCCAATCGTGAGGATGTCGCCCGTGTTCGGTTCGATAAAGCCGGGGGTGGCGATGCCAATCCCCAGGAGATGTCGCTCCCGGTAGCGGGCACGGGTGGCAGCTACATACTCCATAATCGCGTTGATGGTATCACCGGGAGACGGGACTTCCTTGCTGAAGATTTCGGTTTCGTCCAGTACCTGCCCGGTTAAGTCCGACGTGATGAGACGCACACCGGGTAGTTGCAAATGCACGCCCAGCACGATGTAATGACCGCTATCCAACCCGAACAGCATAGCGGGGCGTCCCCCATTTGCCTCGGCCTGTCCTACCACGCGAATCCAGCGCGAATCGATTAAATCCTGCACAGCCTTCCGCAGCGTGGGCAGGCTGACCGCCGTTGCCACCTGCATATCTGCCAGAGAGAGCGGGGACTGGGCCAGAAGTCGGACTATGGAACGATGTAACATGCGGATTTTCCCACCAATGTTTTGACAAAAGTTTTATAAAAGGTATAATAAAAACAGGATCAAAAATAGCATGTAAAAATCTTAATACAAAGCTGGCTGCAAACAAATGGTCTCTCTATCGCAGCATCCGATCAATAACAACCTGCACATTTACTTTGGCGACATCCACAACCACTGTGGTCTGAGCTACGGACATGGCACCCTGGCTGAGGCCCTGTATAACGCCCGCCTCCAGCTTGATTTCACCAGTGTCACCATTCACGCCGCCTGGCCTGACCTGCCGTTGGACGACCCCAAGCTGGACTATCTAGTAGATTACCACAAAGCTGGTTTCTCGCGGGCGCTGGCGAACTGGGGTGGCTACCTGGAAGCCATTGAAGCTCAGAACGCGGACGGGCATTTCGTTACTTTTCCCAGCTATGAGTGGCACTCGATTACGTATGGCGACCACTGCGTTTATTACAAAGATGCTCTGGACAGCCCTCCTATTATTGATGCGCCCGATCTGCCCGCTCTGCGGCAGGCTGTCAAACAGTTGAAAACCCCGGCGCTGCTGATCCCCCATCATATCGGGTATAAGCAAGGCTCACGGGGCATTCACTGGGATGCGTTCTCGAACGAACTGTCACCTGTAGCGGAAATCTTCTCGTTTCACGGTCTTTCAGAGTCGAGCGAAGGCCCGTACCCCTATCTGCATTCGATGGGGCCGCTCCACGAACACAGCACGGCCCAATACGGCTGGGCGCAGGGGCATGTTTTCGGCGTCATCGGTTCGAGCGACCATCACAACGCCTTTCCCGGCAGTTACGGATACGGGCGGATGGGCGTGTGGGCGGAAGGGCTGACTCGTCACGACCTCTGGGAGGCGATCCGCGCCCGCCGCACCTATGCCCTGACCGGGGATCGTATCGAATTGCAGTTCGCGCTCAACGAGCAGCCGATGGGCAGTATCTGCCCGGCCAGCCCGGAACGCTGGATTGAGGTGGCTGTCACGGGCGGCGATACGCTGGATTATATTGACGTGCTGCACAATAACCGGGTCATCCACCGCGAGAACGTCCTGCCTCACCCGGCAGTGACCGATCACTACAAGGTCTATATTGAACTGGGTTGGGGCGAGAAAATCACTTCGGTAGATTGGGATGTGGCTGTTCAGCTTGAAGGCGGAAGCGTGACCGCTGTCGAACCGCGATTTCGCGGTTTCGGCCCCACCGATTCCCCGGAGGCGGATGTGTTTGCGTTCAGCGGGTGGGAACAGGTCAACGGCCAGCAGGTGCGCTTCCACACCCGCACCCGCCCGAACGCCTCGCTGCACACGGCGACGACGGAGGGACTCGCGCTCGATATTGCGGGCGGCCCCCAGACGCGCCTGCGCGCCACTATCAACGGCCAGGTGCAGGAACTGGCGCTGGCCGACCTGCTGACCGGGACACGCACCTTTTACCTGGGGGGCTTTGTCTCTCCGGCGGTGTGTTTTCACCGTGCCGTCCCGCAGTCCGAATACACTCATCATTTTGCATTCCTGCATCGCTGTTCCGCCGCCGGGCGCGACTGGTATACCGTGCGTGTCCGCCAGCGGAACAACCAGTGGGCCTGGAGTTCTCCGATCTGGGTAGAAGGCCAGCCACGATGATGTCACCCGTTTATGCCGCACAGCGGTTGAGGTTGAAAGGAGCGCGTATCCGAAAGAAAAGCGTGGGTTCGCAAGTATCCGATACAGTAAAGCACGGTTTTAAGAGATAAGGAATTTAAAATGCGCCGAATAATGTTCTTAGTGCTGGTTCTGCTGCTGGCTCTGCCGCTAGGCATGAGCATGGCCCAGGATGGTTTTGACTGCGGCACGACGGAAGACGTGACGATCACCTATATTGGCGACCCGGCGGGGACGCACCCGCTGGCCGAAGCAGCGACGATTGAGCGTTTCAAGGAAGTCTGCCCCAATATTACCGTTGAACGTGTGGAAGGCAGCGCCAACGGCCAGGATCTGCTGGCTTCCTACCTGACGGCTTTCGAGGCCGAAAGCCCCGATTTTGACGTGATCCGCGTGGACGTGATCTGGCCGGGTCTGCTGGCAAATCACCTGCTCGACCTGACCTCGTATGTGCCGCAGGCCCAGGTGGATTCGTATCTGCCGGCGCTGGTCATCAACGACACGGTTGATGGCGCTCTGGTCGCGCTGCCGCTGCGTATCGGCTTCGGTATGCTGTACTACCGTACCGACCTGCTGGAAAAATACGGTTATGACGCGCCCCCGGCGACCTGGGACGAACTGGCCGAAATGGCTCAGGTCATCCAGGACGGCGAACGCGCCGAAGGCAACCCGGATTTCTGGGGTTTTGTCTGGCAGGGGAACTCCTACGAAGGTCTGACCTGCGACGCGCTCGAATGGCAGATTTCCAACGGTGGCGGCTATATCGTCAGCCCCGATGGTGAAATTCAGGTCAATACCCCCGAAGCCGCCGCCGCGTTTGAACGCGCTGCCAGTTGGGTTGGCACGATCAGCCCCGACGGCGTGATTGGTTACGCGGAAGAGGATGCCCGCGCCGTGTGGCACGCCGGGAACGCCGCTTTCATGCGGAACTGGCCGTATGCCTATACCAGTTCGCTGGACAGCGAAGCGATTGGCGACACGTTTGACGTAGCCCCGCTGCCTGCCGGTGATTCCGGTGTGGGTGCGTCGGTGCTGGGTGGCTGGCACATCGGTGTGTCGCGCTACTCCGAGAACCCGGCTGCGGCTGCCGCCTTCGCCATCTACATGACGAGCGCCGAGAACCAGAAGCACTACTCGATTGACACCAGCTCACCGCCGGCGGTCTTTGACCTGTACGCCGACCCGGACATCCAGGCCGCGATGCCATTCTCCAGCCCCGAAGTGGTGGCTGTTGCCAACGCGCGTCCATCCACCGTGACGGCTGACAAGTACAACGAAGTCTCCACCCTGTACTTCACGGCGGTTCACAGCATTCTGACCGGCGAAGAAGACGCCGATGTCGCGCTGGAACTGCTCGAACTGGACCTGAAAGAACTGCTCGGCAAATAAGCGCCCAGCAGCATGTCTCGTGTCTGGGGCGGCATGGGCTGCCCCAGGCACATTCTATTTGTTCTTACCCTTATTTTTCGCAAAAATATGGCAGCATAGATCGAATGCGGGGTGTGTGAAATACAGTAAATATCTATCCGTAAATTCGTCACGCCAACCTCATCCCTACTCGCTGCGCTCGTTTTCCCTCTCCGTCAACGGAAAGGGGAGGGAGAACCGAAGGTTCGGAAGGGGTGAGGTAAAGCATTAACATGATGTTACGGATAGGTTCTAAAAGTTAAAAGTGCTGAGTACCAAGTCCGGGGGGTGGCAACCTCCCAGCATTACAGAGTTGGCCTCAAATAGTTCTTTCTTTATTTACGGAGTCGTTATGACCTTTACGCCGATCACTCAGTATGACCAGGCCGCTGACTCTGACCCGGCAAATGGGCGGATAGCGGCTTACGTTTTAAGCAGTATCTTCCTTTTCCTGGGGCTGGCGGCGATCTCCCTGCTGGTCTTCAATGTCACCAGCAACGCGGTGATTCGGGCTGTACTGGACTGGGACACGGCCTCACCTGACCCAGCGCCCTCGCTCATCCTGGCCTTTTTGAGTGAATTCGGCATTATTCTCCCGGTCTTGATCCTGGGGGCGGGCGTGGCGTTCATCTGGCTGGGGTTCCGGGTACGGGGGCGGCACATCACCACCGGGCGCTGGGTACATATCGCGGCGATGTGGTTGACTATCGGTTCGGTGGGACTGGCCTTCCTCAACGCCGTGCAGGGGCTTTCCGCCAAACCGGATACGCCGGTCAATATCGGGGGGATTGTCTTCCCGCTGATCGCTGCCGGAGGGTTCGCCATGATATACATCTGGCTGAACCGCAGTATGGGGCGGATTTTCCGAGGGCAGGAAGACTACATGGCACGGGAGACGCGGGTCGCCTGGAACATGCTGATTCCGACTCTGGCGGTCTTTATCATCGTGGCCGCCCGCCCGCTGGAACAGACCTTCATCCGCAGCCTGACCGACAAGCGCTTTGCCGGGCAGAGCATCCCACAGTTCGTCGGCCTGGAAAATTACCAGTCGCTGCTCGGTATCCGCCTGGACACGGTGACGTGCCGCTGGGACGAAGAAGCCAGCGCCTGTGTGACCCGCAATGATGGCTCCATCCGCTGGGAATCGATTGATCGAGGGCTGCTCGAAGAGGGCTACCGCACGGTATGGACCATTCAATTGCCCTTTGGGGAACGGGCGCAGGCGCTGGCGATCAGCAGCCTGGATGATGACTTCCTCCAGGGTATCGGCACGACTCTCGTTTTCGCCGCGATTTCGGTCACGCTGGAACTGCTCATCGCCCTGTTCATGGCCGTAACGGTCAACTCGGAATTCGCCGGGCGCGGGCTGATGCGGGCGGTGATGCTCATCCCCTGGGCGATCCCGACGGTGATTTCAGCGCGCTTGTGGGAACTGATGCTGAAGGATACCACCGCCGGGATTATCAACCGGGTTCTGATGGACATGCACATCATTGATGTCTCCAAAGCCTGGCTTTCCGATGTTACACTGCAACTCCCGGCGGCGATTATGGTGGACGTATGGAAGACCGCGCCGTTTATGGCGCTGCTGCTGCTGGCCGGGCTGCAAACGATCCCCAAAGACCTGTACGAAGCGGCGTCGGTGGATGGCGCGTCACGGATACGCCAGTTCTTCAGCGTGACGCTGCCGCTGCTGCGCCCGACGATTGGCGTGGCGCTCGTGTTCCGCACGCTGGACGCGCTGCGCGTCTTCGACCTGTTTAACGTGCTGTTTGGCCGCCAGCAGTTGACGATGGCAACGTATGACTATGAAACGCTGGTCAATAACCAGCGTGATGGCTATGCGTCCGCCGTGAGTATGATTATCTTCCTGCTGATCGCCGTCTTCGCCCTGATCTACGTCCGCCTGCTGAATGTGGAGACTGAATGATGAACCAACGCCGTATCAATGACATCCTGCGCCGTGTGCTATTCTACTTCCTGGTGTTTGTGATCGCCGTGTACGCGCTGTTTCCGTTCTACTGGGCCTTCAGCACGTCATTCAAGACCGAGAACGAGATGTTCCGCCGGGCGACGTACCTGCCGCAGGAGCCAACGCTCAAGAATTACGAGTATGTGCTGCGGGACAATACGTTTCTGGTCGCGCTGCGGAATTCAGCGTTTGTCGCCGGGGCAACCTCGGTGCTGTCGCTGATGATCGGGTCATTCGCGGCCTACGCGCTGGGGCGGCTGCGCTTCCGGGGGCGGACGGCGCTATTATACATTGTCTTATCCATGACGATGTTCCCGGCAATTTCGATTCTTTCCGGGTTATACTCGATTGTGCGCGAGTTGGGAGTCTTCGGCACACCCTTCGCGCTGATTCTCACCTACCCGGTGTTTACGCTGCCCTTTACCGTGTGGGTGCTGACGAGCTTCTTCAAGGGTTTGCCGGCTGAAATTGAACAGGCGGCGATTGTGGACGGCGCAACGCCTTTCCAGCGGTTTCGCCTCGTGCTGCTGCCGCTGATCGCGCCGGCGCTGGTGACCACCGGGCTGCTGGCATTCGTGAGTTCATGGAATGAGTATCTCTTTGCGCTTAACTTCACGATCACCAACCCGGAATACCAGACCGTGCCGGTGGCAATTGCGCAGTTCAGCGGGATTGATGCGCTGCAAGAGCCAATTGCCGAAATCATGGCGGCGGCGATGGTCGTCACCATCCCGCTCGTCCTGCTCGTCCTGATTTTCCAGAAACGTATCGTCGCCGGGCTGACGGCGGGCGCCGTGAAAGGATAATCATGTGGTCAACCTCGTTCTGATAGACTGCCACGACCTCGGCCAGCACCTCGGCTGCTACGGCTGGGAGACCGTGCCCTCGCCCCACCTGGACGCGCTGGCGGCACGTGGCGTGCGCTTCGCCAACAGTTTCTGCACCGCGCCGCAGTGCAGCCCCAGCCGGGCGGGACTCTATACCGGGCGCTATGCCCACGCCAACGGCATGATGGGGCTGGCGCACCACCCGTTTAGCTGGCGGCTGCATGATGATGAGGTACATCTCGCCCGCTATTTACGGGATGCCGGGTATCACACCGTGCAGATGGGTGTACAGCATGTAACCGATTTCACGGTGGAAGCCGTGCAACAGCTTGGTTTTGCTGACGTGTGGGTCGCCGACGATGCCGCCGCGATTGGCGAACACGCCGTCGCTTTCCTGCGCGGCGGACCGGAAGCGCCGTTCTTCCTGAATATCGGTTTTTTCGAGCCGCATCGTGACGACAGCGGCAGTTACCGTTATGCCCCGCCGGATCGGAGCCGGGGCGTGAAAATCCCGCCCTACCTGCCGCAGACGCCGGAAGCCGAGACCGAATGTGCTGACCTGCAAGGCGTGATCGGCAAGCTGGATCGGGCAGTGGGGCAAATCTGGGCGACACTGGAAGAGTCCGGGCTGCTGGCGCAGACGTGGTTCATTTTCACGGTGGATCATGGCCTTGCGATGCCCCGCGCCAAGTGTACGCTTTACGATCCCGGCATTGAGACGGCGCTGCTCATGTATGGCGAGCCGTTCGGGCTGACCGGTGGCCGTGTGATGGACTCCCTCACCAGCAATGTAGACCTGGTACCAACGGTATTGGAGATGCTCGGCATCCCCGTACCGGAGCGGCTGCACGGGCAGAGCTTCGCGGCGCTGCTGCGCGGCACAGATTATGCCCCACGCGAACAGGTATTTATGGAGAAGACATTCCACACCGACTACGAACCGCAGCGCGGGATTCGTACCGGGCGCTACAAGCTCATCTGGAATGCCGAGGTGGACATCATCAATGTGCCGAGCGACATCATGCACAGCCCGATCTACCCGCAGATGATCGAACAGCTCACGGTGGAACGCCCGCCGCTGGAACTCTATGACCTGGAGGCCGACCCGCTGGAACAGCACAACCGGATTGACGACCCGGCCTATGCCGCGATTGCGGATGACCTGCGCGGGCGGCTGCTGGCCTGGATGCGGGCGACAGATGATCCATTGCTCAACGGCCCGGTGGCGTCCCCTTATCATCATCGTGCCCTGGCGCTGCTGCGCGGAGAACACCCGTAATGCCCGCAATGGTTGACATCCTGGTTTATGGCCCGATTTTCTGTGACCTCGTCTTCACCGGGCTGCCGGAAATGCCCCGGTTAGGGACGGAACTGTTCGCAGACGACCTGACGATTGCCATCGGGGGCAGCGCGATTGTCGCCGTCGGGCTGCGCCGGTTGGAAGCGCGAGTCGGGCTGATTGCCGAATTGGGTAACGACCCGCTCAGCACCGTCGCCCGCCAACTGCTGGACGCCGAACGCCTGGATCGTGCCTTGATGCGAGAGCATCCCCATCCCCTACCGCAGATCACGGTGGCGCTGTCCTTCCCGCAGGATCGGGCCTTCATCACCCGTTTCCAGCGGCCCGATGCACCGCCGGATTTAGCCGCACTGCTGCGCGAGCATCCGGCGAAACATCTGCATATATGCAGCTTTCTGGCGGCCTTCGACTCGCCCGATGCTGTCCGTGTCGCGCATGAGGCCGGGCTGACCGTGTCGCTCGACCCCGGCTGGGACGAAGCCGCGCTGCGTGACCCGCGTCTGCGCGACATGATCGCGGAGGTGGATATTTTCATGCCGAGTGAGTCCGAACTGCGGTTTATGGCGGGACAGGACGACGTGGCCGAGGCCGTCCATCTGCTGATGCCCTCACACGGGAAGGGGTATTGGTTGTTGTCAAGCAGGGAGCGGCGGGCGCAACACTCTACCGGAAGGACGCCCCGCCGCTGCATGTCCCGGCGATCCCGGTGACACCGGTGGATACCACCGGGGCGGGCGATTCGTTTGACGCCGGTTTCCTGGACGCCTTTGTACGCGGGGACTCGCTGGCGGTGTGTATGCAGATTGGCTCGATTTGTGGCGGGCTGGCGACCACCGCTTCCGGCGGGGCAACGGCCTTGCCTTCACGGATGGAGGTCGAAACGTGGCTCTCAAGATTGCGATTATAGGCGGGGGCAGCGCCTACGCGCCCGGCCTGATTAACGCTTTTATTCACCATGCTGCCACCTTTGCCGGGGCGGAACTCGCGCTCATGGACATTGCGGAAACCGAGGTGGGGATTGTGCAGCGGCTCGGCCAGCGGCTGGCAGACCATGCCGGGGTGGACATGCGCATCACGGCCACGACCAACCAGCGCGAGGCTATCAGCGGCGCGGACTACGTGCTGACGACCTTCCGCCAGGGCGGGTTCGAGGCCCGCCACCAGGACGAAGCGATTCCGCTGCAATTCGGTGTCATCGGGCAGGAAACAATCGGGCCGGGTGGGTTCTTCTTCGCCATGCGGACACTGCCGGTTATCAAGTCTATTGTGCAGGATATTGAGGAGGTCGCGCCGGGGGCGGTACTGGTCAACTACACCAACCCGACGCAGATCGTGGCCGAGGCCGTGACGCACTTCAGCGACATCCCCTGCATCAGCATCTGCGATCAGACGCGCGACGACCAGGGCAAAATTCTGGGCGCACTCAATATGCCCGATGCTGCCGTCGAACTTGAATCCATCGGGCTGAACCATGCGACATGGAGCACGCGCTTCACGATTAACGGCGAAGACGGCGTGGCGGTCATGATGCGCCATTACGACAAGGTCATGGCGCGGGAAGATGTCTCGAACCGGGTCAAGCGGCAGTTCCGGCTGGCCGGGGAATACGGGCGGCTGCCCAACAGCTACCTTCAATACTACTATTACTGCGAGGAAACGGTCAAAGAGGCGCAGGCCGCGCCTAAGACCCGCGCTCAGGAGATTCTGGAAGCCCTACCGGGTTATTATGAACATTTCCAGGAGCAGATCGCCGCCGATGTGCCGCACCTGACTCATGCGCGCGGCGGGTCGGTGTTCGGGGATATGGCGGTGGAGGTGCTACGCGGGCTGGTTGAGCGAGATGGCCGGATTCACACGCTGAACATCCCCAACCACCGGGCGATACCAGGGTTCGCGGAGGATCGCGTGGTGGAAGTCCCGGCACGGCTGGAAGCGGCAGGGGCGTCGCCACTGGTGCAACCGGCGCTGCCCGCCGAGGTGATGGGGCTGCTGCACATGCTGGCCGAATACCAGTGGACAGCCGCCGAGGCGATCTGGAACGATGACCGCCGCGCCGCCGTTCACGCGCTGGCGACGAACCCGCTGGTCGTGTCGCTGCCGCTGGCGAACAGGCTGCTGGACGCGATCACGCCACTGCAACGCGGCTATTTCACGCCGGGGCTGGCGGGGTAGCCCGGCGCGGCGCGCGGCAAAGCAATTGGAAAAGCAGTACCGAGTAACTGACATTATGCGCTTTGGCTCTCCTGAAAACAGCCCTGGCCGACGATCAGCAGCGGGGTAGAAGGCTATCCCCACAACCGGGGCGTCCCTACAAATGCTGTTATAGGGACAGGCTTCTGCCTGTTCGCTATTCGCCAACAAACGCTGTTTTCAAAGGAGCTAAAATAGGACATCCCCTATGAGCCAGATGATTCCCGCCTTTCACCTGATGACCAAGCCACGCGGCGCGATCTGCAATCTGGATTGCAAGTACTGCTACTTCCTGAGCAAAGAGCGTCTCTACCCGGACAGCGACTTCCGCATGAGCGAGACGCTGCTGGAGGACTACACGCGCCAGTACATCGCGGCGCAGCGTGTGCCGGAGGTGACGTTTGCCTGGCAGGGCGGCGAACCGACGCTCATGGGGCTGGACTTCTACCGGCAGGCGGTGGCCTACCAGCAGAAGCACAAGAAACCGGGGATGCGCATCTATAACGCCTTGCAGACCAACGGCATCACGCTGGATGACGATTGGTGCCAGTTCTTCGCGGAGAACGATTTTCTGATTGGCGTCAGCCTGGATGGGCCGCAGGCACTCCACGATGCTTACCGCGTGGATAAGGGCGGCGCGCCGACGTTCGAGCGGGTCATGCGGGGAATCAGCCTGTTGAAGCAGCACCGCGCCGAGTTCAACATCCTGACCACCGTTCATGCCGTCAATGCCGATCACCCGCTGGAACTCTACCGCTTCATGCGCGACGAGGTGAAAACCCGGTTTCTGCAATTCATCCCGATTGTCGAGCGCGATAATCTGACCGGCTACCAGGAGGGGAACGCCGTGACTGAGCGTTCGGTCACGGCAGAACAGTACGGCCAGTTCCTGATCGGCGTTTTTGACGAATGGGTGCGGCACGATGTCGGGCGGGTTTACGTGCAGATTTTCGACGTGGCGCTGGCGGCCTGGTCGGGTCACAAGCCGGGGTTATGTGTCTTTGAGGAAACCTGTGGCCGGGCGCTGGCGATGGAACACAACGGCGATGTCTATTCCTGCGACCATTTTGTAGAGCCGAAGCACAAACTCGGTAATCTGGTGGACATCCCCTTAACCGAACTGGTGAACAGTGACCAGCAGCGGACATTCGGGCTGGCGAAGCGCGATGCGCTGCCGCAGTACTGCCGGGAGTGCGCGGTGCGCTTTGTCTGTAACGGGGGCTGCCCTAAAAACCGCATCATCTCAACGCCCTCCGGTGAGCCGGGGCTGAACTACCTGTGCGCGGGGTACAAGGCGTTCTTCACGCACCTTGACGAGCCGATGCGCTTCATGGCCGATGAACTGGCGCAGCGACGCGCTCCGGCTAACGTGATGCTGCACATGCGCCGTGTCAATCCGCTGGAACCCCCAGCCCTGCCGTTCGCGTGCTTGGGCTACTCATCATAATAATGGGGAGTGTTAGCGCAGTACATTATTCTTTCCTCGCCTCATTTACCTCACTTATGTGCATATTTTTACCCTTGTGGAAGTAAAGCCCAAATAGCTATTGATTCGTCGCTAGTCACAACGGCTATCTTGCTAAAGTCGGGGCTGAGCAGTACCTTACTTGCATCACTAATTTCCCCAATCTTTAGAATTCTTAGAATATCACCTGTTGTTATATCCCAGATCCGCACGGTATCGTCAAAACTAACGCTTATAAGATAATTTTTATCTGGATTCCAACCTAATAGAAAAACAGGCTCAGTATGACCTCTCAGAGTTAATTCTAATTCACCTGTTAAGGAATCGTGAATCCTCACAGTATAGTCGTTGCTCAAGTTGCCGCCGGCAATAGCGAGATGATTATTATCTGGACTCCAACGTAGAACATTAATATCTCCATTGACATTACCAAAATCTGATAACATGGCCCCATCATTCAGATTCCATATCATCATGTGGTTGCCTCGCACACCGGCTAACTTACTTCCATCAAGACTAACAGCTACCCTTACTCCTGCGTTTATACTACTTAAAAGCTGCGTTGTGCTCACATCCCAGGCATAAGTTTGAGCATTAAATGGCCTTCCTACTAGGACAGAATTCTGCGCCCATACTAGGGACACCATATCACCTTCTAGTGAAGTTAACACTTCATCGGTCGAAATATCCCACACGACTGTTTTATCAGGACTTGAACTTGCCAACAATGTGCTTTCAGGATGCCAGGATAGAGAGCGTATCCAATCAGCATGATTCTTGGCCTTAAAGAGCAAGTGCCCATCCCGAATTCTTCGTATTTCAACAGTGCCATCTTCATACCCTACACCAATCAGCACGTTGTTTGGACTCGAAGCCAATGACGTAACAGTTTCCAAAGTATCACTGACGGTAAAATAACTACGATCACTGTCTACGGGAACAATAGATAACTTTCCATCAGAATATCCAATAATTAGGTTGCTGCTGTCTGCTCCCCACGTTAGCGCAGATATTCTGGCCTGTACCTGAGCGGGAAAAGTGATTTGTGGTTCTGTTTGAACTAACTTGTCGGTTCTGCTCAAAAACGAGATAAGCAGAAAGATAGTAGTTAAAAATATCCCAACAAGTACCTGCACTGTTCGATGAGAGAACTTAAATAGCATACTCATTGCCTCAAATCTAACATCCAGTTCCTGACGGTATTACGTCGTGTAGGTGTCGTTCGACCAAGTTCCAATCGTTAATTCTGAATGATTGATCGACACAAACACCCTTCAATCTGTAAAGGTAATTCACACCAGAGGATGAACCTCCCGCTGGGCAAAGCGCTAAGTCGGCTTAGATGTGGTTACCCAGGCCATTATTAAGCATAGCGTTTTTGAGCGCATAACGACTATATTATTGCGGGCGGCTGTTCCCCGTGTTTCGCGCTTCGCACATCTTCACGATTCACACAGGCCGAAAGCGGGTTATAATAGACGGGTTTTTGAAGGTAAGGTAACCAGGAGCGACTATGTTCACTCGTTATTTGTTCGTGGCTGTATTGTTGCTGGCGTGCATCGGCGGCACGGCCAGCGCCCAGGACACGATGATCGGGCCAGATACCTACCCCACCGGAATCAACCCCCTCACCGGCCTGCCCGTCTCCAACCCCGACCTGCTCAACCGCCGCCCACTCATTATCAAAATCTCGAATAACCCGGCCATCGTCCGCCCGCAGTCCGGCCTGAACGAAGCGGACATCGTATGGGAGCATCTGCTCTCCGGCGGCGTTACCCGCTTCAGCGCCATCTTCCTGAGTACCGACCTGGAGCATATCGGGCCGGTGCGCAGCGCCGCCTGGTGGACTTTGAATTCACCCGTATTTACCGGGGACCCGTTCACCTATTCCGGCATGGCGCAAGGCACACTCGATGTCCTGCGGGGCGATGCGCTGATGGCGTCTCGTGTCGTCGGGGGCAGCGGCCCCTGCCCGCCACTGTGTCGTTTCCGCGTGACGGCGTCGCGCTCGAACACCACACGCTCTTCGCTAATGCCGCCGGACTGCGTGAAATGGCGGTCACGATGGGACGCGATGTAACGCCCGAACCGATCTACGGCATGGCCTTCAGCCAGACCCCGCCCGATGGGGGTGTGGCTGCGGATGGCATCACGATTGACTACCGCGAAACGAGCGTGGACTGGGTATATGACCCCGGCAGCCAGCACTGGTTCCGCTCCCAGGATGGCGAACCGCACTTCGACGCTTACTCCAATACGCGGGTGAATGCCGCCAACGTCCTGGTGCTGGAAGAAGACCACACCGAACAACCTTTCGTCAGCGAAGGCTACTGGGGGCCGGGGAACTTCGCCTTTTCGGTCAACTTCATCGGCAGCGGGCGCATCTTCCTGTTCCGCGATGGCCGCTACTACGAAGGTGAATGGCGGCGTGCCACCCGTGAAGACCCGCTCACCTACTACGACCTGGAAGGCAATGTACTACCCTTCAAGCCCGGGAATACCTTCGTCAACCTCGTGCCGCGCTGGGTGGATGGCTACCAGCTCACCTTCCAGCTTTCCGATCCGCCCATCGCGACTGTCACCGGCACTGTTGGCATCAACATGCGTAAAGGTCCCGGCACGGCCTACCGAGAACTCGACGTGGCCTACCCTGGCGACACCTTCGAAGTCGTCGGGCGCAACCGGGAAGGCAATTGGCTGCAAGTTGAACGAAATGGCGACGACGTCGTGTGGATTCGACGCGACATCCTGGATATCAACGTCTCAGACGAACTCCTGGCCGCGCTGCCCATCCCGCGCCCAACCATTGAACGTTAGCCAGGCCATACTGCTGTAACCAACAGGCGTACCGCGTGGTGCGTCTGTCTTGCCCGGCATACACGAACAGCGGAAAACAGGGTAAACTGTGGGCTATATACCACATCAAAAAGGACGCCATCATGAGTGAACGAGTTGGATTTATCGGGTTAGGGATTATGGGGCGCGGCATGACGCGCAACCTGCTCAAAGCGGGGTTTGCGGTATGCGTGTGGAATCGTACTCCCAGCCGCATGGACGACCTGGTGGCCGAAGGCGCGACACGGGGCGAGTCCCCGGCGGATGTGGCCGCCCGCAGTGACATCATCATCACCTGTGTGAGCGATACACCCGATGTCGAAGCCGTCATCCTGAGCGAGCGGGGCGTGATTCACGGCGCGAAACCGGGGTCACTGGTGATTGACATGAGCACCATCAGCCCGCAGACCACCCGCACAATCGCTGAAAAACTCGCCGCCCGCGATGTCCACATGCTGGATGCCCCCATCAGCGGCGGCAGCGAAGGCGCGGCGCGCGGCACGCTCAGCATCATGGTGGGTGGAGACGCCGCCCAGGTCGAACGGGCGCAGCCTTACTTCCAGGCGATGGGCAAGGCCATCACCCATGTCGGGCCAATTGGCAGCGGGCAGATGGTCAAACTCGCCAACCAGATTCTGGTCGTCGTCAACATGCTGGCGGTAGGCGAGGCGCTGGTTTTCGCCCAGGCCGGCGGGCTTGATCTCGAAAAGACGCTCGAAGCCGTTGTCCCCGGCGCGGCAGGTAGTTGGATGCTGGCGAACCGGGGGCCGCAGGTCATCAACAACGACTGGCGACCCGGCTTCACGGTAGATTTACAGCAGAAAGACCTGCGTCTGGCGCTGGAAGCTGCCGAACAGCTCGGCGTGCCGCTCATCGCCACCAGCCTGGTCTCCAACCTGTACCGCACGCTCCAGGCAAAAGGGCTGGGCGCGGAAGGCAACCATGCCCTGGTGAAGGCGCTGGAAGGACTGGCTGGGGTGGAGGCACGCAAAGCATAAACAAACCCTGCCCCGTACCATTAGCGAATAGCCGTCTTATGGCTGGCAGGGTACAATAATGGCACAGGGATTACGCAGCGTATTTCATTTACTGGTCGGGGGGCAACCTCTCCTGCCCCCGGCCAACTGTATTCTGCCTATATAACGATAGACATAATTGGTTTGTGCCGCATTCAGGCACCATGCGAACGGCTATTCCAGAGGTTGGCGGTAATGGGTTTAGATGCGAGTGTGATGTGTAATTGTTACAAGCAGGGCAAGACCTCCCCCTGCCCGTTTCCCGATAATTTCCAGATTGACGCTGAAGGTTTCCCGGCGCTGAACCTCCCCTACGAGAGCCATCAATCCGAATCCGATACCTTTGACCAGTGGTTAGCAACCTGCTGCGAACATGCCTATATGGAGCATACTGCGCTCTACATCTCCAACTGGAAAGGGTATCGCTCGTTCAAAGAGGCGCTGGAGCAGGTCGGCTGGTCGCATTTCCCCACACTGCGCCGCTACCTGCCGGAAAACAACCAGGGACTCGTGCCGGCGGAGGCTTCCGCCAGCGCGCTCAAGGAACTGGATATTTTCCGGGAGCAGGGCAACGCGGTACGGAAAACCTTCCTCATCAACAGTGAAACTGACGAGGCTATTGGCACGAGCACGGCGGCGTATGGGGGCAAGTTTGGCTGGAATGGTCGCACCGGGATGAATATCGGCTTTGATGAAAGAGGCTTTTTCATCCAGGATGCCTGGGAATTCAACCGCGAGATTTTCCGCGCCATGCGGTTTGAACAGCGCATTGTTGAGCCGGAAACGCTGGACAGGCCGCGCCAGTTTGAATACATTGATCTTGAATCGCAACGGGGTTTCCTGTGCAGCACGCCGGTGCGCGTGTTTGTCGAAGATACTGACGGCCAGCTTCACCAGCAGTACCCGCGCCTGATGCACGTCGAGCAGCGCGTCGTCGGCACGGATTACTATGCCTACATCCTGGAGCCGCTGACCAAAATTTTCCAGGCATCGGTGGAAACCGGAAACCCGGTGCGCTGGAGTTAGCCCAGGGCAGTCCGTATTAACCCGGCGGTGAGTTCCGGCGCTTCCCACTGTGGATAATGCCCGACCCCATCCAGCGGATAATAAGTCGCGTCCGGGCGGCGTTCCAGAATGGCCTGGGCGATGCGCGGCACGGAAACCGGGTCACGCTGCCCCCAGATCACCGTGAGCATTGTCGTGTGGTTCACCAGGGCGTCTAACCATTCGTATTCGTGAACCTTGCGCTCGTTCAGGTAACGAATCAGCCGGTGGTAGATGCCCATCCCATCGTTATAACCGATCAGCGACCAGAAGGCGTCAATTTCCGCCGCTTCCGGTGGGTGAGCAAAGACGCTGCCAAACTGCCGGGCGAATGCCCGTTTACTCACCAACCGCAGTCCGGCAATCAGCGGCCCTGTGACCGGGTTCAGCAGCAGCCGCTGCGTGATGAGCGGGCGGTAATACTTGAGCAGCACGCTCCCATTGAGCATCACCAGTTTATCAACCTGGAACGCGCGGCGCTTCAACAGTTCCAGCGCCACCGAATTACCCATGTCGTGTGTCAGGATCGTGCATTGTTCCCCATCACATTGAGCGGCGACAGCGGCGGCGATGTCGGCCTGCTCGAACAAAGAATAGTGGTGCGGGCGCGGCTTGTCGGAAAAGCCGAATCCCAGGAAATCGAACAGGATGCAGCGATAGCGATCCGCCAACAGCGGCACGAGGCGGGCATAGTCGTAGCTGGCAGTGGGGAAACCATGCAGCATGAGCAGCGGCTTCCCTTGCCCCTCCATGCGGGTAAAGATGTTATAATCACCGATACGCAGCCACGTACCCGATTCACGCCAGGTGTCTAAGGAAGTCGTCATAGCAGCCCCTTGTGTTGGACAGTGTTGTGAGCGTATCACGATAAGGAAAAGTGGGCAAACCGTTCGTGGCCCGGCGTGGCAGTCTGCGGGCTGATGGCATCACTGCATTTTTCCTCAACTTTGGATATGATAGACCTAATTGAAGACAGGCATATTGGAATAATCCTGATGGTTGCCACAATGGATAACGAAAAACTGCCGGAACTCACGCCGGAAAACTATATCAACCGGGAACTAAGCTGGCTGGAATTTAACCGGCGCGTCCTGGCCCAGGCGCAAGACCCGTCCTTGCCCCTGTTGGAGCGCGTCAAGTTCCTGGCGATTTTCGGCACCAACCTGGATGAGTTCTACATGGTTCGCGTCGCCAGCACGCATAACCGCAAAAAAGTTGGTGTGAGCACACGACGCCCTGATGGCTACCAACCGGCGCAGCTCCTGGCGGAAATCCGGGATATTGCCACCGAAACGGTGAATCTCCAGCGGGCAACCATGCGCGAGGTCTTCAGCCTGCTCCAGGAACAAGGCATCTGTATTACAGCGGTACGCGACCTGGAACCGCAGCCGCGCCAGGCTATCCGCGAGTTCTTTCACGAGCAGATTTTCCCGGTGCTGACCCCGCTGGCGGTGGATCATGCCCGGCCTTTCCCTTTTATCTCGAACCTGAGTCTCAACCTGGCTGTCTGGCTGCATCGTGGCGGTGATGATGAGGAGGCCGATGAGTTCGTCCGCCTCAAGATTCCCGATGATGTCCTGCCGCGCCTGATCGCCCTCGACCAGGTGATGCGCCAGTATGCCGGTAAAGAGGAAGGGAGTGGGGTATACCTATGGCTGGAAGATATTATCGCCGCGAACCTCGACCTGCTGTTCCCCGGCATGAAGGTGATGGAAGCCTCGCCCTTCCGCGTGACCCGGAATGCCGATATTGACTACGAATACGAAGAGGACAACCTGCTCGACATCAGCACCTTTATTGAAACCAGTGTGCGCGAGCGGCGCTTCGGGTCGGTGGTGCGCCTGAGCGTGCCGGAAGGCATCCACGAACGCACCCTGCAACACCTGATTAAACGGTTGGAAGTCAACCCCGGTCAGGATGTCTACCCGGTGGATGGGGCGCTGGGGGCGGGCAGTCTGTTTCAACTGGCAGGCATTGATAGACCCGAACTCAAAGACCCGGTGTATACGCCGCGTGTGCCGGTAGTCTTACAACTGGATCGGGACATCTTCTCTGCCATCCGCCAGGGCGACATCCTGCTGCACCATCCGTATGACTCGTTCCTGCCGGTGGAGGACTTTTTCCGCCAGGCCGCCCGCGACCCGGATGTGCTGGCGATCAAGACGACGCTCTACCGTGTCGGCAAAATGTCGCCGGTTGTTCAGGCGCTGCTGGAAGCCCGCGACCACGACAAACAGGTGGCGGTGCTGGTCGAACTCAAGGCGCGTTTTGACGAAGAGAACAATCTGGAATGGGCGCGTGCCCTGGAGCATAACGGCGTACACGTCACTTACGGTGTCGAGGAACTGCCGGTCAAGACTCATGCGAAAGTCGCGCTGGTCGTGCGGCGTGAAGGCGGTGGGGTACGGCGCTACCTCCACCTGGGAACAGGCAACTACAACGCGACGACAGCCCGCATCTATGGCGACCTGGGGCTGCTGACGTGCAACCCTGATCTGGCCGATGATGTCACCCGCCTGTTTAACCGGCTGACCGGGTACGCCCCTTCGACGGCCTATAAGCGACTGCTTGTCGCCCCGGAATACCTGCAGAAGAATCTCATCGCGCTGATTGATAATGAGATTGTCGCCGCACAAAACGGGAAACCGGCACGGCTGATCTTCAAAATGAACGGCCTGGAAGAAGACAGGGTGATTCAGAAACTCTATCAGGCGTCACAGGCAGGCGTGCAGGTTGACCTGATCGTGCGCGGGCTGTGCTGCCTGCGCCCCGGCGTCCCCGGTTTCAGCGAGAATATCCGCGTAATCAGCATTATCGGGCGCTTCCTGGAGCACTCACGCATTTACTACTTCCAGAATGCCCCCATGGACAAACGGATATACCTGGGCAGCGCCGACCTGATGCGGCGCAACCTGCTCAATCGGGTCGAAGTCGTGTTCCCCATATTGGATACACGGATTCAGAACCAGATTCTGCGGATTCTGGAAACGAACTTGTCTGATAACTATCTGGCGTGGGAACTCCAGCCGGACGACACTTACTATCACTTGCAGCCCGGCGAAGGCGAACCGGTCATCAACAGCCAGGCGATATTCATGGAGGACAGCGCCGGGCTTGATCGCCTGCCGTAACCTTCAGGACTTGCGCAGTTGCCTGGAAGGACAAGGGGCTTAAGCCCCTTGCTCAAACAGAATTCCTCTCTCAACTGCGTAACTTCTAAACTTAAGAAAAGACATGAAAGGAGGCGCGGCTTTCCGCCGCGAGGTGCCATGAATATTACCGACGAACTGATTGAACAGCTCAACAAGCTGAATGAAGCACAGCAGCAGCGGCTCTTGAACTTCGCGCGTATTCTGGCGAAAACGCCCGCCATAAAAGGTGAACCCGGCGCAAGTATCGCGGCAGCAACCGGCTTCTTTGATGCCGATTCGCTTGACGAAATGGAAGCAGCGCTTAACGCAGGCTGCGAGGTCTGGTAATTTCCCCTTACTCCGCCAGGTCTTCCCATTCTTCCAGCGCGGCGTGCAGGTCGGCTTCGGCCTGCGTGTAGGCTGCCCCTAACGCATTGATGCGAGCGGTATCTCCGCTGGTGCTGGCGGCGGCTATCGCGTCCGTCAGGTCGGCGAGCTGCGTCTCCAGGGCGTGGATGGTCGCTTCCACCTTCGCCAACCGCTGTTTGGCCTGATACGGATTCAGGCCGTGTTTCTTCCGGCCTTCCGGCGCGGCATCCCCATTGCGCGTTTCCCGTTCGTTCCCCCCTGCGCGGGCGCTCTCCACAGCCGCCTGCTGCGAGTCGCGTGCTGCCACAAACTCATGATAACTCCCGTTGAAGACCGTCAGTTTGCCCGGTTCCGCCGCCCAGATTTGCGTCGCCAGCGCGTCTATCAGATAGCGGTCATGACTGACCAGCAGCACCGTGCCGTCAAAATCAGCCAGGACATTCTGCAATATTTCCTGGCTTTCGATGTCGAGGTGATTCGTCGGCTCGTCCAGCAGCAGGAAATTCGCGCCGGAAAGCGCCAGTTTCGCCAGCGCCACCCGCCCCCGTTCGCCGCCGGAAAGCGTGCTGACCGGGCGGAATACGTCATCCCCGGTGAACAGGAACTTGCCCAGGTAATTCCGCGCTTCGCTAACCGGCATCGGCTTCACCGTCAGGATTTCGTCCATCACACTGTTTTTCGGGTTGAGCCGTTCGTGTGCCTGGGCGAAGTAACCGATGTCCACCGACGCCCCGATGCGCGACGACCCGGCCAGCGGCCTCAACTGCCCCAGCACTGTTTTGAGAAAGGTGCTTTTGCCCACGCCGTTTGGCCCGATAAGCGCCGCCACCTCACCCCGGTAGAGCGTGATGTCCGGGGAATAGAACAGGGGCGCTTTGGCGTCCGGGTAGCCCACCGCCAGCCCGTAAGTCATCAGGACTTTGTCGCCGCTGCGCAGCGTGCGCCCCATCTTCAGGTACATGCTGCGGCGCGTCTTTGGCCTGCTCAGGATTTTGCCGCGCTTCTGCATCGTTTCCAGGCGGCGCAGCTTGCCTTTGGCCTGGCGCGTATTCTGCCCGGCGATATTGCGGCGGATGTATTCTTCTTCTTTGGCGAGGAATTCCTGCTGCGCCTGGTATTCCTTCAGGCGGCGTTCGTGGCGGCCTTCACGCTGCTGGACATAGTGGCTGTAATTCCCCCGGTAGACTTCGATTTCGCCAAAATCCATCTCCCAGATCGTGCTGGCGAACACATCCATAAAGTAGCGGTCATGGCTGACGGCCAGCACCGCGCCGGGGAAGTCCCGCAAAAAGTGTTCCAGCCATTCGACGGCGGCAATATCCAGGTGATTCGTCGGCTCATCCAGCACCAGCAGATCGGGGCTATCGAGCAGCAGCCGTCCCAGCAGCGCCCGCGTTTTCTGCCCGCCGGAAAGCTGCGTCAGCGGCCTGTCATAGTCATCCGGCGCGAAGCTCAAGCCCTGCAAGATCATACGGATGCGCGTTTCGTAGGTATAGCCGCCCGCCTCCTCGAAGCGGTGTTGCAGGTCGCCGTAACGGTGGAGCAGGCCATCATCTTCCGGCGATTCAGCCAGACGATGTTCCAGGTCTCCCAGTTGCGTTTCCATTTGCAGCAGATCGGTGAATGCGCCCAGCATTTCTTCCCATACCGAATGCGACCCGGCCAGTTCCGGGCGCTGCGGCAGAAAGCCAATCCGCAGCCCCTTCGCGGCGGTCACGAAGCCGTCCGTCGGGGCATCCGCGCCGATCAGGATGTTGAGCAGGGTGGTTTTGCCCGCGCCGTTCGGCCCGACCAGGGCGATCCGCGCTTTGTGGGGGACTTCAACACTGATGCCCTCGAAAATATCGTCCGCGCCGTAATATTTGCCGAGGTTCGTCGCTGTGAGAATAGACATGATGCGTTCTGCCAGGAAAGATGCTAAATGATAATCAATGCCGATTAGAGATTACGCAGTTGAACGGTGTTTAGGGGCAATCGCATTAGATTTGTTATGCACGAAGTGGCTTTTCTGACCCCTCCCCAGCCCTCCCCGCAAACGGGGAGAGAGTCGGTCAAGCAGAACCAACAAGTCTCCCCTGCTGGCGGGGGAGATTTAGAGGGGGTTTAAAAACACAAGGTCTTCGTTCTGATGCAACCGCCCTGATGCTTCAAGATGAAAATCACACGAACTGCATATATCCTAACCGATTATATCATGGGGCAGGCGGCATGTTAAAGAGGGGGTTTTACGGGTTATAACGGGTCATTCTCCCCATACGCAGGGCAGCGGCATCTCCGGCGAGAAGTCATAATACACCTGGAAACTGCCAATCTGTGTCTGCTGGTAGCTCAAGCCCCGCTCCGCGAAGGCCGTTTGCAATCGCGTGTCCAGTTCCGGCAGGTTGGTCGTGATATAAGCGATGTTAGCCGCGTTGTTGGTAGCTTCAATATATGGGGCATAGCGGTTGTCGGCGGCGTTGTAGCTCAGGTTAGCCTTGTAGGGCAGCGCCGAACTGTATTGCAGCATCTCATCCGACAAAAACGCCAGCCGGAAGGCAACCCAATAGTTGGTGCAGCCGTTGTAGAGTTCATGTTCCGTCAAAAAGGCGATGAGTTCCGCGTCGTGATCGTTGGCGATGTGCGATACCGGGTCGAACTGCGTCGTGAGTCCCGGCGGCGTGCTGGCGGCGCTCCACTGCCCGGCGGCCTGGTAGCCAATCACCAGCGCGACCAGCACAACCGGCAGCGCCCGCCACTTGCCGGATAGCTGTGTCCACAGTCCCGCCGCGAGTGTCCCCAGCAGGATACCTATTGGCAGCGCCAGCGGCACGAAGTAACGCCCGGTAGGGTCGGCGCCGAAGGTTGAGGCGACAAATACGGCCATGAACAGGCCGAGCATCCCCAGGACAAGACCGCGTCCGTCCGGGCGCAGCGGGTTATGGCCGCGCAGCAGCCGGAAGACTGCCACGCCGTAGATGACCAGGGCGATAACACCTACCGGCAGGGCGAAGAAATCCGCCGACCAGGGGGAGCGCATCCCGACCAGCGCCGGAATCCCGGCGATCACCAACCCCAATGCCCGCTGTCCCGGCGGCACGTAAGGCAGGCCAATCCCGCTGAATTCTCCGGTCTGCGTACTGCTGAGGAACGTCTGCAAAGCGGCGTGGTTATGGGTGAAATCGAATACCCACCAGGGAGCACTGCCTATCACGAACCCCGCCAGCGCCAGCAACAGGGGCGCGGAACGGCGCACAAGGCCGGATGGGGTGTTCCCCTGCGGGCGCAGCACCCGGTAGAGCACCAGCAGTCCGGCAGGCATGGCATAGACGACGATCAGGCCATTGGCCCACCAGCCAACCCCGGCGACCACGCCCAGCAGCAGCCAAAGGATGATATGACTTCCTCGTCTGCCCGTAGGGGAGGGTCTCAGACCCTCCCCTACATCATGATGATCGTCCGGTATCTCCGGGCAGGCACGCTGGCCTGCCCCTACAAAATCGTCCTGTTCGGTAGGGGCGACCCGGTGTGGTTGCCCATTGGACACATTCCAACCGGTATCTATCCCTTGTTGACTCACCCCATACCCCAACCACAGCAGCAGGCCGCCAAGCAGCAGCGTCTCGTTATAGCCGCCCAGGGTGGCCGTCGTATACAGCGCGACGTTCACGGTTGGCACAGCCAGCGCCAGCCCGGCCACGCCCGCCACGATACGATTCCCGGAAATCCGCCAGGCGACCTGCCAGCCCAGCGCGACGACGAGCAGATACAGAACACTCTGCACGATGCGAATCGTCAGTACCGACTCGCCTAACGCACCGAAGCCCAGCGCAACGGCCCAGGCATCCAGGCTGCCCATATAAGCCTGCCCGTAGAAAAACGTGGGGCGTTCCCCCTGGAGGATGTGTCGCGCCATCAGGCCGACAACAGCTTCATCAGCATGAAACGACACCGTGCCGCTCGCCAGCAGCAGCAGCCGGGCGGCAGCAGCCACCGCCAGCACCCCCACGAGGTCAAACCGGCGGCGGGGTTTCCCGCGCTCACTGGCATCTCGTAGGTTTACACGGTTCTCTGCCTGCAAAATTCAACACCTGTTTGCCGGGCGCTTTCATCCGGCACTATTGACATAGGACTGGGATCGCTGCATCAGAATGCGCGTGATCTGTTCCAGGTGGTTGACATCATGGCTGACCACCTGCATAACGGCGTTGGTCAGCGTGAAGTGGCCGCTTTCCGGGTGGATACCAGCCCGCTCCCACTGCTCCGGCGTCAATGATTTGAAGAAGGCTCGTGTACGTTCGCGGGATGCCCGGAACTCCTCACACACCTGACGCAAATCCTGTTCATTATACTTCCGTTCAATCGCAATCGCCTCGTGATCGTAGGCCGGGAGGCGCGGGTAATCCTGTTCGACTATCATCACCGCCCGCAGGTAGAAAATCGTATCGAAATCCCGCAGGTGACACAGGACTTCCAACGCCGTCCAGCCCTTATCGCCGTCGTTCTGGTCGCGGTAGGTCGTAATATCCTCCTGGCTGGCATTCTGGAAGAGGTGTTCCAGCGTATCGCAGGTCAGGCGCATCATGTGGACATAGGATTTACGCACTTGCTCAAAAGTTGCCATCAGTCTTGTTCCTTATAGTAGACGGTTCTCAATATGAGGCAAAACTACCCGAAAGAGAGCCGGAATCATAGTGCCGTCTGGCGGGAAAAAGCGTGCCAATTTTCATGTTACGGCGGGAACAGGCTACGACTCGCGGCGGAATACGCTGGCCCACAGGGCTTTTTCTGCGGCGGGGCTTAACCGTTCCCATGCCCCCGGTGTGAGACCTTCCAGCGTGATCGGGCCGACTGCCCAGCGCACCAGACGTAAGGTCGGGTGGCCGACAGCGGCGGTCATGCGGCGCACCTGGCGGTTACGGCCTTCCGTCAGGGTCAGTTGCAGCCAGCAGTCAGGGACGTTTTCACGGTAACGGATCGGCACGGGACGTTCCGGCAGGTCGGGCGGCTCCGGCAGCAGCGCGGCCTGCGCGGGACGGGTGCGCCCGCCTTTGATCTCCACGCCAGCGCGCAGCCGTTGTAATGCCGCCGCATCGGGAATGCGCTCGACCTGTACCAGATAGGTGCGCGGGTGCGCGTACTTCGGGTCGGTCAGCCGGGTACTCAGTCTGCCGGAATCAGTCAGGAGCAGCAGCCCTTCGCTATCCATATCCAGCCGTCCCGCCGCATAGATGCCCGGAATCGGGATATAGTCTGCCAGGGTTGGGCGGCCTTCGCTATCGGTGAACTTGGTCAGCACACCATAAGGTTTCCAGAAGCGAATCATCTGTGTCATGCGTGAATTGTACAGAGTCGCGAGTCAAAAGTAAAAAGTGGCGGATGCCAGTCCGCCCTATCCTGACCGGGCCAACGCGCGTTCATCGGGTTTAGCTTTACTGTGCGTGCGGTCTGCGGTAGACTCCGCTGAAGTACGTTAAGAAGGCAGGGCAATCGCATCAAATTCACTCTATACAGAATAGCCTTTTCTGATCCCTCTCCAACCCTCCCCGCAAACGGGGCGGGGGCTGGTCAAACAGAACCAACAAGTCGCCCACGCTGGCGGGGGAGGTTGAGAGGGGGTAAAAAAGCCAGAAGTGTATATCAAATTGAAAGTCCCATTTTGATGCAATCGCCCTGGTTAAGAAGGGTATAAGCGTTGACAAAGCCTATTGGCAGTGATGAATTTGAGAATATCCCGGATGCCACCCCGGATGCGGACGGCTGCATTGAATGTCCGGTGATCCCTTTACGTGGGACAGTGATTTACCCGCAGGTCGTCAATCCGGTGACGATTCTGACGACTGAGACATTGGCTGTCGCCCAGTCAGCGCTCATCGCCCAGAAAACGGTGATCGGTCTTTCGCAGCGCGACCCCATCTTTTTCGGCGGTAACACCGACGAACTCTATACGGTTGGCACCGAACTCGCGCTGGGCGGGATGCTGCGGATGCCGGACGATACCCGCACCGTGCTGGCCCAGGGGCGGCGGCGGGTCAAAGTCGTGGCCTTTGTGCAGACTACGCCCTTTTTCATTGCACGGGCGCAGGTGCTGGATGAAATCCCGGCGAAGTCGGATGAAGCCCAGGGCATCATGCAGATCATTACCAACACCTTCCAGCAGGTCGCCAGCCTGAACCCCAACCTGGCGAATGACCTCGTGCTGCACATTCTGAATATTGAAGACCCTGGCCGCCTGACGGATATGGTGGCGGCGACCCTGGGGCTGCCCTTGCAGGAACGCCAGCGCCTCCTGGAAATGGTGGATGCCGACGAGCGGTTGCGGCGGATCAGTATCCTGCTTCAGCAGGAATTAAACATGCTGGAACTCAAAGATGACATCAGTTCCCAGGTACAGCAGGAAATAGACCGCAGCCAGCGCGAGGTGTATTTGCGGGAACAGATGCGCATCATCCAGACCGAACTGGGCGAGACCGATATTTTCCAGCAGGAGATTGACGAGGTTCATGCCCAGATCGTGGCGGCGAACCTGCCAGAAGAAGTTCACGACAAAGCGATTAAGGAACTGGGTCGCCTCGTCATGATGCAGCCCATGTCGCCCGAAGGCGGCGTGATCCGCACCTATATTGACTGGTTGACGGCCATCCCCTGGCACGAGGCGACCCAGGATAAGCTGGATGTCATCCATGCCCGCCGTGTACTCGACCAGGATCATTACGGCCTGCAAAAGGTGAAAGATCGCATCCTGGAATATATCGCGGTGCGTAAGCTGGCCGGGAACAAGATGAAAACCCCGATTCTGTGTTTTGTCGGCCCGCCGGGGGTGGGTAAAACCTCGCTGGGGCGCAGTATCGCGCGGGCATTGGATCGCAAGTTTGTGCGCGTCAGCCTGGGCGGCGTGCGCGACGAAGCCGAGATTCGCGGCCACCGCCGGACTTATGTGGGCGCGATGCCGGGGCGCATTGTTCAGACGATGCGGCGGGCGGGGACGGTCAACCCGGTATTCATCCTGGATGAAATTGACAAGCTCGGCGCTGATCTGCGCGGCGACCCGGCGGCGGCGCTGCTGGAAGCGCTCGACCCGGAGCAGAATACCGCCTTCTTCGATCATTACCTTGATGTCCCTTACGACCTCTCGCAAATTCTGTTTATCACCACCGCCAACGACCTGTATCCGCTGCCCGCCGCCCTGCTGGACCGGCTGGAAGTCATCGAATTCCCCGGTTACATCGAGGAGGAAAAACTGGCGATTGCGCGGAAATTCCTGGTTCCCCGTCAGATGGAGTCACACGGTCTGGAGGATGTCCGGCTGACATTTGATGCGCGGGCGCTGCGTATCCTGGTGCGGGAGTACACCTATGAGGCCGGGGTGCGCAACCTGGAACGGGAGATCGCCAACGTGTGCCGGAAGATCGCCCGCATCGTAGCCGAGGGCAAAACGCCGCCCCGGCGTATCACACCGACGATGCTGACCGACCTGCTGGGGCCGCCGCTGTATGGCTTCCGTCTGACCAACAAAGAAGACTCGGTAGGTGTTGTCACCGGGTTGGTGTGGACGTATGATGGTGGGGATATTTCGCTGATTGAAGTTTCAGTGCTGCCGGGCAAAGGCTCGCTGATGCTGACCGGGCAGTTAGGCGACGTGATGCAGGAATCGGCGCAGACGGCCATGAGCTACATGCGGTCACGGGCGGCGGATTTCGACGTGCCGCACGATGATTTTGAGAATTACGATGTGCATATTCACCTGCCGGAAGGCGCAGTCCCCAAAGACGGCCCTTCCGCCGGAATCACGCTGGCGATAGCGATTATCTCGGCCTTTGCCGAGCGCCCGGTACGGAGCAACTTCGCCATGACCGGGGAAATCACGCTGCGGGGGCGGGTACTGCCGGTGGGCGCGGTCAAGGAGAAAGTGCTGGCGGCGCGGCGGGCGGGCATTGTCAATGTGATTCTGCCGCGTGCCAACAAGAAAGACCTGATGGACGTGCCGCCCGAAGCCCTGAAGGATATGAACATCGTTTTTGTAGATGATATGCAGCAGGTGTGTAACCGCGTCCTGCTGCCCGCGCCGGTTGAACGCCAGCGCGACCAGGAACGCCAGGAGCGTGAAAACATCGAGAAGGATCAGCCAGAGGTGCTGGAGCCATGAGCATGACGGTGAATGACGTATCCCGATTACTGAAGGCTGATCGAGGCAGCCAGACCGATTGGCTGGGAGATGGCTGTTCCTCCCTGCAAGTGGCCCAGGTTGTCGCAGCGATGGCGAACAGCCAGGGCGGGACGCTGCTCCTGGGCGTATCGGGCGAGCCAGGGACCATTACCGGCGTGCGCCACCCTGCGGACATGGTGGACTGTGTGTTACAGGCCGCGCTCTCGACTGAGCCACCCCTCATTATCCCGATGCCGGAAGTGGTACGCACCAGCGGTAAGGCGATCATTGTGGTCTCGGTGCCGCCGGGGATGCCCCATGTGTACACGCTGGAAGGGCGTTACCTCGCCCGCGATGGCGCGAAAAATGTCCCCCTCAAAACGCCCGCCCTGCGCCGCCTCATCATGGAACGCGGGGATATGAGCTTCGAGACGGAAACCGTTCGCCGGGCAACACGCGATGACCTGGACTGGGATCGGGCGCGGGCGTATGTCGCCGGGTTAAGCGGGATGGGCGAGACGAGCGTCGAGACGGCGCTGGTCAAGCGCGGCTGCCTGGCCGAGGAAAACGGCAAGTTCGTGCCGACCCATGCCGGGCTGCTCTTATTCGGCAAAGACCCGCAGCAGTTCCTGCGCGGCGCGGACATCACGGCGGTGCGCTTCGCCGGGGAGACAATGAGCGACACCTTCACCCGCCAGGACATCAGCGGGTCGCTTCCAGACCAGATTCGCCGGGCTGAGACTTTCCTGGCAGACCACCTCCGCAAGGGCGTGCAGTTGGGCGCGACAATGGCCCGTACCGAGAGTTTTGAATACCCGATGGAAGCCGCCCGCGAATTGGTGGTGAACGCCGTCGCCCACCGTGATTACCAGATCAGCGGAGATGGTATCCGGCTGTTCATTTTCAGCAACCGTATGGAGGTCATCAGCCCCGGCAAACTGCCCGGCCCGGTGACGGTCTCCAATATCAAAGATGAGCGTTTTTCCCGCAATCCGGCTATCGTGCAGGCGCTTTCCGACATGGGATTCATCGAGCGGCTGGGCTATGGCGTAGACCGGGTGATTGACCTGATGGCGCAGCAGCAGCTCCGCGCCCCGGAATTCGAGGAGACCAGCGGCGGTTTCCGGGTCGTCCTGCATAACCAGGTGGTAGAACCGGAAGAGAGCAAGCCTGCTCCCCCGGCTATTCAGTTCCGGGGAACATACGAGGGTATGGAGATCAACCCGCGCCAGGAGACGGCGCTGGTATTTTTGCATACCGAGGGCAACAACAGCCGCATCACCAACAGCGACTTACAGCAGCTTCACCCTGATGTCCACCCGGAAACCATCCGGCGCGACCTGGCCGACCTCGTGACCAAAAGCATCCTCAAGAAGATCGGGCAGAAGCGCGGCTCCTACTATATGTTAGACCGGGACTGACGCGCCATTCGCCCACCGCCCTGGCTTCTGCTATGCTTATTTACACGGGAGATAGTGGGAGTTGGCATGATGCACAAACGAATCGGTTTTTTCCTGATCGGGATTTTCGTGCTGGCCGGGTGTAATCTGTCGTCGCAGCCGCCGGTCAATACGCCGGACTCACTGCCCACCCTGCAAACAATTATGACCTGTGATGAGCTGGTGACTTCGGCGCTGAGCACCGTCGGCGCAGCCTGTGACGGACTTGGCCGCAACCAGGCCTGCTACGGACATGACCTGGTGAACGCCGAACTGACTGCCGGGGTGACCACACCATTTCAGGGCGGCGGCGACATCGCCAATCTGACCGACTTGCAAAGCATCAGCACCACCCCCCTGGATGACATCCGGCAAACCTGGGGCATCGCCCTGCTGAAAGCGCAGGCCAATCTACCGGATACCGTGCCAGGGCAGAACGTGACGTTCCTGCTGATTGGTGACGCCGAACTGCGCAACCCCTCGCCGCGCATGGAGGCCGTGACGCTGCGCACCGGAGTGGGCGGGACAACCTGTACCGCTGCGCCCCCGGCGGCGCTCCTGTTACAGACTCCATCGGACGTACAGGCGACCCTGTTTTTTAACGGCGCGAGCGTGACGCTGGGTTCAACGCTCTACCTGACGGCCTTCGCCAACGGGGAACTGACGATTGCTACACTGGAAGGCACGGCGATTGTCGGGGCGTTTGATAGTGTCCGCGTGGTACAAACCGGGACACAGGTGCGGCTGCCATTGGGACAGGGTGACGGCTTACAGGTCGTCGGGCCGCCATCCGAGCCGGAGCCGATCAATATGACGGGCCTGCAAAATCTCCCGCTGACGCTGCTGGAACGCCCGATTACGCTGCCTCAGTCCATCGTGGCTCCGGTGATTGCGACAGCGCCGCCGGTGGGCGCGACACTGGCGACGGCCATCTTGCCGCCGGTCACACTGCCGCCGGGGCCTACCGCGACTCCCTGCCTGCCACGCCAGGACTGGACGAATACCTACACCATCCAGCGGGGCGACACCCTGTTCAATATCGCCATCCAGTTTGGCGTGACGATGCCGGTGTTACAGCAGGCCAACTGCATCACCAACCCGGACATCATCAGTGTGGGGGAGACTCTGCGCGTGCCCTTCCCCCCGGCGACCAACACGCCTTCGCCCACCGCGACTCTGCCGGTGACGCCCACCCCGACCAACCCGAACCTGCGGGCGGATAAAAGCGTGGTGGAGGTCGAAACCTGCACGACCATCCGCTGGGATGTGGATAATATCCAGGCGGTATACTTCCAGGGTGATCCGGTCACAGGCCACGACTCGCGGGAAGTGTGTCCGCTGCGAGTGACCACGTATACGCTGATGGTGATCTGGCCGGGCGGGGAACAGGTGCCATATACGATTACAATTGACGTGGCCGAGGCGACAATAGACCCGCGCAGCCAGTAAGTAACGTGCGATTTGCGCAGAACAGTGAGAATCGCAGGAACGAATGCTGACCAAAATCTACCAATCGCTTGACAAATCCTAAAATCTTGGTAGAATTACGTAGAATTTAGTGAATTTGTTGCGATGTTTCACAGATTTACCCCATAAACCCTTCCCGATGCAAGAGGACCTCACCAGCCGTGAGGTTCTTTTGTTTTAAACCCCTGCCCTACAAAAACAGGAGCGCAGTCCCGGCAAACGCGACAACCGTCCCCAGTACGGCCCGCAGCGTGGGCTTCTCCCGAAACACCGCATAGGCGATGGGGATCAGGAAAACCGGCGTCAGGCTCATCAGTGTGGAGGCGATGCCCACCGGGGCGTTCTGGACGGCGATCAGTGACAGCCACACGCCAAAGACCGGGCCGGTCAGGGTCGCAATCGAGATTTTGACCATCGCACGCGGATGCGCCCGCAGCCGGAGGAAACCGGCGGCAGCCTGCCCGCGCACCAGTGTGAAGACCCAGACAATCAGGGTAGCGGTCAACATGCGAATCACATTGCCGGAAAGCGCCGGGAAGTCCCCGGTCAGCCCCAGCTTGGCGGTCACCATACCGCCCGCCTGCCCGGCAGCGCCGCCCAGCCCGAACAGGATGCCGAGCAGATACGCGCGCGGGTTGGCCTCATGCCCGTTGTGGTTGCTCCGGTCAGAGACGACCCAGAACACGCCAGCCACCGTGATGGCAATACCGGCCAATTCCTGGGCGTTCAGCACTTCTCCCAGGAATATCCAGGCCAGAACGGTAGCAATCACCGGGGCGAGTGCCATCATCAGCATGGAAAGGCGCGGCCCGATCATCACAAACGCCTGGAACAGGAAAGCATCCCCCAGCGCCAGACCGATCAGGCCGGAAAGCGCCAGCCAGAACCAGTGCGAAGCATCCGCCCCGAACGGCCCCAGCGTGCCCAGCGTCAGCCAGTGCAGCGCCATGAGCAGGATCACCGCCAGCAGCAGGCGCGTCCGGTTGACCACCGCCGACGAGCCGAGTTCACGGCCTGCCAGTGTGAAAAGTGTCGAGCCAAAACTGAACAGGATGGCCGTTCCCAGCGCGGCCAGTTCGCCCGTAAATAGCAGGTTGCTTTCCAAGAAATAATCCCTCTCTGATCCGGTTACAGCTCTACAATACGCCTGACTCCCGGCGCGTGGCTATCCGATTCTTGCGCGTGCATCAATACCCGGCATCCAGGTCAACCCGGTTGGGGGGTGATTCTCCCCTGGCAAGGGTGTTGAGCAGGCCGGCCAGCGCCATCATCCGCAGGGTTTCCACATCATCCGCCCCGCCGCCTCCGGCGCGATGGGGACTCATCACCACATTGTCCAGTTCATGAAAGGGGTAACTGGCCGGGTAGGTGTGCGCCCGTTCAGCTTCCTCAGCCGGGTAGACATACCACACATCCAGCCCGGCGCTGTGCAGATGCCCGGAGCGCAGGGCATGGTACAGCGCGGCCTCGTCCACAATCGCGGCCCGCCCCACATTGACGACAATCGCGCCCGCAGGCAACAACCCCAATTCGCGTTCACCGATCAACCCGCTGGTTTCGGTAGTCAATGGCAGGGTAATTACCAGCACGTCCGCCTGTGGCAGCAGTTCAGGCAGCGACTCAGGTGGATAGATCGTAGCGAGCGAATCGCGTGCCTCTCCGCCGCGCCGCCGTGTGGCGATGACGCGCATCCCCAGGCCGTTACACATGGCTGCGACCTGCTGCCCAACCGCGCCGTAACCCAGGATGAGGGCGGTTTTGCCCGCGAGCTGGACCGATGTCACCGGCTGGTAACGTGGACGCCAGTCGCCCGTTCGGAACAGGCGGTCAACCGGGATGACCGACTTGGCGCAGGCCATGAGCAGCGCCAACGCCATTTCCGCCGTCGGCCTGGCATTGTGGTGCAGGTTGTAGATGGCAACCTGCGGGAATGCCCGCATCAGTTGGGCGGTGACTTCCGGCAGTCCGGCGAATGGAATCACCAGTGCCCTCAGGTCTGGGCTGGCCGTGATCTGCTCGTGGGTCGGGCGGCCTGCGACCAGAACCTGATACCGGGCCGGGTCGGGCAGTTCGCCGGTGGTGATCTCCATCCGGCTGTCCAGCCTGGAATGTAACAGCGTCAGCGCATCCGGTTCGGGCGGATGCTGGATATGGACAGGGAAACTCATAAACGTCTCGTTTTGTGGTGACAGCGTTCTCATTGTAGGTGGTTTTGCATGGGGGGTTTAGAGCCAAGTGCAGCCACGTCTGCTCTTTGGGATGGGCAGGATAATTGGGCAGAATAGATGTGATTTAAATCGTGCTTTTGTGCAACAAATGTTATAGAGAAAACATGCTACCTATGGCATGATGGTTACGGTAACTGATGTCACGCACTTTGTTTGTGGTTCTGCCCCTGCCAACCGGGGAAAGTGCGTAAGATGGGTTACGGCAAACGAAATGTAAGGAGATCATGCACAGCTATGCAAAAAACTGATCGTGAGCAAACAGCCGAACGGGCTGGTATGAGTCAGGGTAAATATGGGTCGCTGGAGGCGCTGTTCACCCCGCGAAATGTCGCCGTTATCGGTGCGACGGAAACGATGGGCAGTGTCGGGCGTACCATCATGTGGAATCTCATCACCAACCCCTTTGGCGGGACGGTTTTCCCGGTTAATCCCAAGCGCCCCAGCGTACTGGGCGTCAAGGCCTATCCAACGATTTTCGATGTGCCGGAACAGGTAGACCTGGCGGTCATCGTCACGCCCGCCCGCAGCGTGCCGGGCGTGATTGCCGATTGCGCCAGCCTGAATATCCCCGCTGCCATCATCATCTCCGCCGGGTTCAAGGAAATCGGCGAGGAAGGCGCGGAGCTTGAACGCCAGATACTCGAAAAAGCCGGGGGCAAGATGCGTATCATCGGGCCGAACTGCCTGGGGGTGATGATGCCCCTCACCGGCCTGAACGCCACCTTCGCCGGGGCAATGGCGCAGCCCGGTAACGTCGGCTTTATCAGCCAGAGCGGTGCGTTGTGTACCTCGGTGCTGGACTGGAGCTTCGCGGAAAATGTCGGCTTCAGTGCCTTCATCTCCATCGGCTCCATGCTGGATGTGGACTGGGGCGACCTGATCTACTACCTGGGCGACGACCCGAATACCACCAGCATCGTGATTTATATGGAATCCATCGGCAACGCCCGTTCATTCCTTTCCGCCGCCCGCGAAGTCGCGCTCACCAAGCCGATTATCGTCATCAAGGCCGGGCGCACCGAAGAAGCCGCCCACGCCGCCGCTTCCCATACCGGCGCACTGGCCGGAAGTGACCAGGTCCTGGACGCCGCTTTCCGCCGTACCGGGGTACTGCGCGTGGATAAGATCGCGGATATTTTCTACACGGTGGAAGTGCTTGCCAAACAGCCGCGCCCCAAAGGCAACCGCTTGACCATCCTGACAAATGCCGGTGGCCCTGGCGTGCTGGCGACGGATGCCCTGATTAGCGAAGGCGGCGAACTGGCGGAAATCGCGCCGGAGACGATGGCCGCGCTCAACGAACTGCTGCCCGGCCCCTGGAGTCACGGCAATCCCATTGATATTCTGGGGGATGCCAGCCCGGAGCGCTACGCCAAAGCCCTCGAAATCGCGGCGGAAGACCCCAACAGCGACGGCCTGCTCGTTATTCTCACGCCCCAGGCCATGACCGACCCGACCCGCACCGCCGAGCATCTGCGCCCGTATGCGCACATCAGCGACAAGCCGGTGATCGCCAGTTGGATGGGTGGTTCCGAAGTTGCCGAGGGTGAACAGATTCTCAACCATGCCGATATTCCCACTTTCCCCTACCCGGATACCGCGACCCGCTTGTTTAACTATATGTGGCGCTACACATACAACCTGCGCGGCCTGTACGAGACGCCGGTGCTGCCCAAAGACACCGATGAAAACGCCAGCCGCATTCAGGTTGAGAAGATTCTCAGCGATGCCCGTGCCGAGGGGCGCACGATCCTGACCGAAACCGAGTCAAAGCAGATTCTCGCCGCTTATGGCATCCCCACCACTGAGATGCGGATTGCGACGACTGCCGATGGCGCAGTGGATGCGGCGGAACGTATGGGCTACCCGGTGGTGCTGAAGCTGCATTCCGAGACAATCACCCACAAGACCGATATTGGCGGCGTGAAACTCAATCTGCGCGACGAAGCAGCGGTACGCAAAGCCTTCAATGACATTGAATCCGCCGTGCTGGGAAAAGCCAACCGGAATGATTTCCTCGGCGTTTCGGTGCAGCCGATGGTGAAGCTCGATGGCTACGAACTCATCCTGGGGAGCAGCCTGGATGTCCAATTCGGGCCGGTACTGCTGTTCGGCACAGGGGGAACGCTGGTTGAGGTCTTTAAAGACCGGGCGCTGGCGCTGCCGCCCCTGACGACGACCCTCGCCCGCCGCATGATGGAGCAGACCAAGATTTACAAGGCACTCAAAGGCGTGCGCGGGCGCGAGGCGGTGGATATTACCGGCCTGGAACAGATCATGGTGCGTTTCAGCCAGTTGGTGGCCGAGCAACCCTGGATTAAAGAGCTTGACATCAACCCGCTGCTGGCTTCGCCGGAACGCCTGCTGGCGCTGGATGCCCGCGTCGTGCTGCACGATCCCGCTACGCCGGAAGAAGAACTGCCACAGTTGGCGATCCGCCCGTATCCCTCGCAGTATATGAAGGACTGGACGCTGCGCACCGGCGAACAAGTCACCATCCGCCCGATCCGCCCTGAAGATGAACCGCTGATGGTACAGTTCCACGAGTCGCTTTCCGAGCGCACGGTGTATATGAGCTACTTCTACCCCATGAAGCTCAGCCAGCGTGTGGAGCATGAACGACTGGCGCGTATCTGCTACATTGACTATGACCGGGAAATCACACTGGTGGCCGAAACCGAAACCCCGGACGGCCCGCAGATCATCGCTGCCGGGCGTATTGTTAAACGCCACCGCAGCCACGACGGGGAATACTTCATCATCGTTTCCGACAACTACCAGCGCGGCGGCCTGGGGACAGAGATGATGAACTGCCTCATCAGCGCCGGGCGACAGGAAGGCATCAAGAAGATCTACGGCACGATCCTGACCGATAACCCCGAAATGAAGTCCGTCGTGACGCGGCTGGGCTTTGAAGTCGTCGCCGGGCCGGAAAATGGCAGAATGGAAGTCGCGCTGACACTGTAAGAAGCCGTTTGTAATCTGTGAACCAACGTCCTGGAAGTCATGCGTGATGTTCCCCGGACTATGGATAGTTTAAGGAGAGCCGTTGTCAACCGACAGCGGCTCTTTGATTGCTCAGGCGTTGGCGCCGGGGTGTATATTGTGGACAGCAGAACGCTGTATAGGGAATACAACCGCTACAGCTTCCCTAACCGGCTTGCCATTGAGGAGGGCTTGCCGATCTTTTGCCGGATGACCTGTACCAGCGAGTCGCCGCGATAGCCCATCGTCACTCTGATTGACTGCGGCTTGGACTTGGCCGGGTTGTTCCAACTGATGCTGACCAGCCGGTCATTCACATGCTCGGCATTGAGGACAGCACTCCAATCCACATTGACCTTGCCCTGGGTGATGCCTGCCATGTGCAGGGTGACGTTCGCAAATTCAACGTTCTGGCCGTGTTCCAGGTCTCGCAGCGCGGCTGCCGTCCACGCAGCCCTGGCCGCATCCGAAACCGCCCGTACCGCCAGCTCCGGTTCTTTATAGTTCGTATCAATCTTGATATTCTTTTTGTCAATATGGATCACAATATCACGATCATCGCCAGGCCCCGAGTCCGTCATTGCGGAAGCGATTATCCCGCCAATGATGCCAAAGAACACCTGCCCAACAGCCACTGAACTGGACTTTTTCTTGGTTTCGGAGAATGTGATATCCCTGACTTCTGTCCACAGGCCAGATTCAAGAACATCATCCGTCACCGAATCGCGTAGAATGAATCCCTCTTGATAGACTTCCAGTTTACGCGGACTGCGAAAGGTACTTCTGCCCAGGAAGAATAATCCGATAAAAGGCACTACCGCGCAGAACAGGCCGGTATATACCGATGCTGACTCTTTACTGCTGGCAGCAACAGCCAGAAACATCAGTCCCAGAAGAACTGCAAAAACAGTTAATATCCAGAAAAATCGTTTGGCACTGCGTTTTGATTGGGTAATCGTTGAAAGAACTGCGCCAGTTGGGATAGACATGATGCACTCTCTTCTGAAAAATAACCTTTAATTATACGACAGATCGTTTTACTTCTTTGCATGTTATATTCAATGAAATGACATAAACGCATTATAATCGAAATATTCTTAATATTGCAAGAAACTAGCGAGACCCGCTGGCAATAATGAGCAGACGCTATGCCTGATCTGCACGTCGGGCAAATATTACGGGGTTCATGTGCCGGGGATGACCTGATGTGATTGCCTGCCGGAATGTGCATTGACGTTTCCCTACCGCTTTTTACCCGCCATTTTCCTTCCAGGGCATGACTCGGCATCGGAGATGCAGTACCTTTTGCTCACCCTGCCTCCCCCCCAATCTTTGGGTGAATGTTATAAAATGGTTTGCCAGAGACGTTAATCCTGGCAGAATGGTTTATAATACGGTTTAAGGAGGTCGTGGCTGGCTTTATTTTATATTTGTTTACACCCCTTCAGCCACAAGTACTATGCCCTTAACTGCCTTATTGATTGAAGATAGTCAAACCCAGGCGGCGCAGATAAAGGAAACACTGGAGAGCGTGGGCCTAGAAGTCCGGGTCGTTTATGATGGCCCCGACGGCCTGCGGGCGGTGATGGAAAACCCGCCCGATCTGATCGTGCTGGATGTCAAACTCCCCACGATGGACGGTTTCCAGGTCTGCCGCCGTCTCAAGCGCACCCCGGCCACCAAAGATATTCCGGTGATTATGCTCACTGACCGGGCCAGCGCCCAGGATACCCTCTCCGGCTTACAGGCCGGCGCGGATGACTATATCCCCAAAGATATTTTTGCCACCGAGCACCTGGTCACGACCTTACAGGAACTCGGCATTCTTAAAGGTTGATACGCCATCCGTGCGTTCAGCAGGTACAGGATTTTATGACACGACCAACCAGCCCCTATCAGATGCAGCCGCCCGTACTTTCGGCGCGGGTTGAAACCACAATGGATGTGATGATCGTCCGCAATACCGCCCGGCGGGCAGGCGGGCTATTGGGATTCACACCGGCGCATCAGGCACAGCTTGCCAGCGCGGCGGCGACTCTGGCCGAACTCACGCTCAAGACCAACGCCCCGCATACCATTCACTTCAACGGTGTGACCAACGACAACAAATCCGGTCTTCAGATTTCGACCAGCGCCGCATGGCTCGCCGGGGTCGCATCCGGCAATGTGCTGATCGCGTTACGCTCAAAAATGGGGGAATTGGTGGACGAAATTCTGGTTGAAGGCGACAAATCACCGATGATTATGATGATCGTGTGGCGCGGCGGACAGGATGCCAGCGATGACAGCGAAGAATTCACCTCTTGATACCACACCGATCCTGACCTTTCGTATGAACGATCAGTTCTACGGGTTGTTTGTTGAAAATGTGCTGGAAGTCATGGCGATGGTATCCCTCATCCAGACACCGGACTTGCAGCCCGAAGTCCTGGGGTTTGCCAACCGGCACGGCCAGATGATCCCGATCATTGATTTACGCCAGGTTTTCGGTTACCCGCAGGCTGAGGTCGGCGTAGAAACGCTGTTTATTGTGGTTCAACACATGGGGCGGCGGGCAGGACTCATCGCAGATGAAATTCACCAGGTACAGTATATAAACCCACAAAGAATTGAGACCCCAATGGGGGCGGGGCGCTATATTCATGGTATGATGAATTATGAGGAACATTTGCTCCAACTCATCTCCGTCCCCCCGCTTCTGGCCGCATTCACGCCGGAAGAGATAGGACATAAAGGCGAGCAGCATGGCACGTAACAATGGTCGTTACCCGGCACGTATCTTGATCGTTGCGAAAGACAAGTCGCTTCGTGATGCAATCAGCGACACCCTCGAGTCGGCTGGTGGGTATACGGTGAACCAGGCCGTCAATTTTGAAGAAGCACTCAGCGAAATTCTGCTGACCGAATTCGACTTGATTGTGACCGAAGCCGAACTGCCTGACCTGAGCGGCATGGATCTCCTGGCCGTCGTGGGCGGGCTGCGGCCTGCGTCCCGCGTGATCGTCATTGACGATGATCTCTCGGCCAAAAGCGCGATTGCCGTATACCGCCTGGGAGCGGTGGACTACCTGTATAAACCGTTGAATATGTCCTTTGTCCTCATGCAGATTGAACGCCAGTTGGAAATGATCTACCCTTCGACCAGTGGCGAACCAGCAGAAACGCAACCGGCAGTTTCCACAGAAATCACCCAGGAACGCGCCCGGCGGCTTGACCCCCACACCCGCCCGGCAGCGCTCATGCTGGGCCGCGCGCAGTTCAAGCGGATTAACTGGGAACTCAGCCGTTTATTGGGGCATGTGAAGGCGAACTTCGTCGGCCTGATGGATAATGACGGCAACATGATCGGCGCGGCAGGCACGCTGGAAGACTACGATCTGCAACTTCTGACTCAGGCGCTCAGTATTGACCACAGCGCCCAGCAGTCGCTGGCGAGCATCCTCGATGAAACCAAGTTCAACTCGACCTATTTTGAAGGGGAAACAACCGGCGTTTATATGATTGAGTTTGGCTCGCCATACGCCGTTTCACTGGCCGTGATTTGCAGCACCGATGTGAAACCCGGCATGATCTGGTTGTACAGCAAACGGGCGGCGGCGATCATCGAAGACATCCTCAAGACTATCCCCCAGCCCCGGCGTCTGCCACAATTGGAAAGCTGACCCATCTCACGCTAGAGTCTGGTAGTATCCGGCCAGGTCATCCATACTGACCGCTTCATTCCCTGCTGTATCTGCCGCCAAAGTCATCAGCCGGTTGACGGTCTCTTTGGAGATAACCCCCTTGCTGATCGTCTGGTCAAGGTAAACCGCGCCAAATCCTGCTACCGGAATCACGATCACCAGCCGCAGATTGCGGAACTGCGTATTGGTGATGGGCGCCTGGTTGGGATCAATCACGGCATTGTTGGTTATCAGCGGCTCGCCGTTGTTCAATGCCCGTCGCACGCAGTCCATTGCGTTAAAATCTCTCGCCTGCATCGCCTCATCGTCTAAATTAATCGCCCCTAGCACATTCATCCCGGTGTCTACCGCCAGCGCCCGCTCCGCCCCGGTTTTCTGAAGCGCGAATTCCATTAACGTGGTTAGAAAATTGTCACTCATGTTGGATTGCCCTGATTAGCTTAATTTAAGGCTGCACTCTAATGCTGATTGTAACGCATAGTGCCATTCTTTGCAGGGATTGGCTACAATACATAATAAAAGAATGGTAAATGCTGCGTCCGGCAAGTCAATAGACGAGAATTTGTGGTGACAGGCTTCGGCCTGTCTGGCGGGCGGCAGGAATGCTGCTCTTACAATCAGGGCACTGTGCTGCCCGACCTATTTGCCGGACACAGCCCTAAACGAGGAGAATTCATTTTGACTCAGACTCCTATCTTGCTCATCCTCGCGGGCGGCGCGTCGTCGCGCATGTGGCCGCTGCGTGAGAAGTCGTTAATCCGGTTCGGCACTGAGCCGCTGCTGGTCAACCAGCTTCAGCGCTACCACGCCCTCGGATTCAACGATGTGATTATTGTGGCGAACCCGGATAACCTGGCGGACATCCAATCGCTCACCGCACGCCTGAGCGGCCTGAACATTCAGTTTGCCGTGCAGGAAGCGCCAAAAGGCATGGGCGATGCGATCCTCCAGGCCGCTCCTCTGCTGGCGAATCATCCCGACTCGGCGCTCTACATCAACCAGGTGCATGACGTGGTGGACGACGCGCTCCACCAGGCGATGCTGGATGCCTACCATGCCGCGCCTGGCACAACCTACCTGGCAGGGTACGAGATGGAGGACTACTTCCCCGGCGGCTATATGGTCGTGGATGGCGCAGACCGGATCAGCGGCATTATTGAGAAGCCCGGCCCGGAAAACCGCCCCAGCAACCTGGTGAGCATCGTCGCGCACGTCCACAGCCACGCCGGGCGGCTGCTGGATGCTATCCGCGCCGAGTATGCCAGCGATAAACCGGGCGACGACCACTACGAACGGGCGATGGACGCCCTGATGAAGTCGCAGCCTTTCCAGGCGGTACGTTACGGCGGGCACTGGAGTGCCCTCAAGTTCCCCTGGCATGTACTGGACATTATGGATTATTTCCTGAGCCGGATTCAGGGGCAGATTGTGGCTGAGAGCGCGTTTATCGCCCCTACCGCGACACTGACCGGGAACGTCTTCATTGGCGAAGGCGCGAAGGTCTTCCCAGGCGCGGCGGTGGTCGGCCCGGCCTATATTGGCGCGGGAACGATTGTTGGCAATAATGCCCTGGTGCGCGGCTCAATGGTGCTGAATGGCTGTAACGTCGGTTTCACCACCGAGGTCGCCCGTAGTTACGTGGCCGATGGCTGCCAGATGCACGCCTGCCGGGTGCTGGACAGCGTGTTCGCGCCCAACGTGAATTTCTCGGCGGGCTGCACAACGGCCAATCTCCGCATGGACAAAGGGAATGTTCCCAGCTTCGTAAAAGGGCAGAAGCTCGATACCGGGCGCGACAAGCTGGGCGCGGTTATCGGGCAGGATGCTTTCCTCTCGGTGGATGTGATGACCATGCCCGGCGTGAAAGTGGGCGAACGGGCGCAGGTTGGCCCCGGTACGCACGTGCGCCATGATGTCAAAGATGACCAGCGCGTCTACGTCAAGCAGGAAATTGTGGTGGTGGAAGCGTGACATGACCGAGATCACACCGAAAATCTTCAAGAAATACGATATTCGCGGTCAGGCGATGGGCGATGGCGCAGTCATCACCCCGGCGGTAGCCCGGCAGATCGGCCACGCTTTCGGAACATTTGTGCAGCGGGTTGAAGAAAAGCAGCAGGTCGTCGTCGGGCGCGATAACCGCCTGACTTCATTTGAACTGGCCGAAGCCGCTATCGAGGGAATCCTGGCGAGTGGCTGCGACGCGGTAGACATCGGGCTGGTTTCGACGCCGCTGGTCTACTGGCACGCCATCCGCCGGGGCGACGCAGGCGGGCTGATGATTACCGGCAGCCACCTGCCTCCCGAACAGAATGGCTTCAAGTTGAGTATGGGCAAACGCAACCTGTACGGCGGCCAGCTCACCCTGCTGCGGACGATGATCGAACGCGATCAACTGGCGTATGGCACGGGCGAGGCCCAAACCGACGAGAAGGCCTACAGCGCCTATATGAATGATCTTGCCGGGCGCTTGACGATGGCGCGTCCCCTGAAAGTGGTGGTGGACGCGGGCAACGGCACGGGCGGCCTGTTCGCGCCGTTGCTGCTGCGCAAGTGGGGGCATGAGGTGGTCGAATGCCTGTACTGCGAGCCAGACGGCCACTATCCCAACCACCAGCCCGACCCGCAGTCGCTGGAAAACATGGTGATGCTGGGGGAACGGGTGCGGGCGCTGGGCGCGGACGTGGGGATCGCCTTTGATGGAGACGCCGACCGGATGGGGGCAGTAGATGAACAGGGGCAGATGATCGTCGCGGATCGTATCCTGGCGCTGCTGGCCCAGGACATGCTCAAACGGCATCCCGGCGAAATCGTGGTGGCCGACGTGTTGAGCAGTCAGGCGCTGTTCGACGCCATCGCCCAGGCCGGGGGACAGCCGGAGATGTGGATCAGCGGGCATTCCCTGATTAAGGCGCGGATGGCCGAACGCGGGGCGCTGCTGGGCGGCGAGATGAGCGGGCACATCTTCCTGGGTGAAGACTATTTCGGCTTCGATGACGGGTACTTCGCTGCCGGGCGGCTGCTGCAACTGCTGGCGGCGGGCGCTGCCCCCCTCTCCGCGCTGGATGCCGCGCTGCCACACTATTACAGCACGCCGGAATACCGTCCACACTGCCCCGACGACGCCAAAGAGACGGTCATCAATGGCGTGAAGACCGCCCTGGGGGACAAAGGGACAGTGATAGACGTGGATGGCGTGCGGATTCAGTTCGAGAAGGGCTGGGGCATCCTGCGTGCCAGCAACACCGAGCCAGTTTTAAGCCTGCGCTTTGAGGGGCAAACCGAGGCCGACGCGCTGGCCTACCGTGACCTGTTCCTGGCGGCGCTGCGCCAGTACCCCCAGGTCGCCCCGGTGGCGGTGTGAGTCGCGCAATTTCACAGTAATGCCAACGGACGGTGTGCTGGCCGTCCGTTGTCTTTCGTTATCCTTCTGCCACGTTGCCTGTACTGGATAATGGGCGATTATTGGGTGGTGGGTCAATAGAATCAGATTCTCTATCCACCATACAAAGGCGTGCGTATCTAGAAGATAGTTCATTCATCCTCACCCAACCAGAATTCATCAGGCAACACATCATCAAAATCATCACTTGTCCAGATCATACCTGTATGTAGACCAGGTATTCGCGGCTGTGCCTGTTTGTCCTCAGTCGCGTCCAGGTGCGCTTTGACGAGGCGTTTCTGCTCCGGCGGGAGTTGGCAAATCCTCAAGGTCAACTTGAACCTGAAAACTGACCATAGCGCGTACCTTTATCCCTAACTGACCCTTCATCGCTATTATACACAACGCCTGTTCTACCCTGTATTTTCTTTTATGTCCCCGGCGTGTTTGTTGGCGTATCCGATGCTGTCGGCGGGCAGTATACCGTACCGGATAGGTCATCTCTCAACTGCCGGGCGGCCAGCTAACCCTTGACGGACTGGTAGCCCGGCACGCTGGTAGACTTCGCTGTAGTGCGCTTGCATCCCGTTTCTCTTCCTGAGCCTGACTCATTGTACAATCTCTCAGAGCAACTGTTACGCAATTGAGCGGGGGTGGGCCATTGCAGTATAGTCAAACAAGGAGGAGTAATGACTGATTCAGCAGCCCGTAATCTTTATGAAGTACCCGTTAGGACACTAGGAATCTCCCCAAAATCTATCCACCTACTCAAGATGGTTGGTGCAGAAAGCGTTGGAGATTGTCTCGATTTTCAGAGGCGTGGGGCAGATGCATTGATTCAAGTGCCTTATGGGCTGTTAGAGGCATTTGAATCTGATGTATTACCCCGGCTGCGCGAAAACGGATACTTATTGGATGCTGAAGATGCAGAATAACAGCATTGGCAACAGCAAATGATGGGTAGTTCTGCATATAATAAGATTGTATCTGGCTAGTAATTAAGGTTCAATTCGATGAATATCGAAACTGCACCGCGAAAATCCACTTCTCTTACCCTTCTTCGGATTGTCTGGTATGTCAGCAAGTGGACTGCCGTTTACGGTATTATTGCCAGTATCGTATTATTCCCACTGCTCACCCTATTCTTTTATTTTGATACATGGCTTAGAGACTTCTGGGCATTCTTTTATTTCTGGCTCGGTTTAGTGTGTTATGCTGGCGGCGCTATCGCAGGTGGAACAATTGGCTTCGTCTCTGGCGTGATTCACGGCGTCCTGACAAGTTTTTTATATGTGATATTTCCATATTCACATAAGAAATTTAAGTTAGGGATTATTTTAGCCAATATTTCGCTTCCGACCTTGTATATATTGGCTTTTGTTACTCACTTTGCGCTTATTGAAAAGTCATTTGGTGATTTCATTGACTCGATAAAAGAGTACATATTTTTCTACTTACTGCTCATTCTGGCCTCATCTCGTGTGATTAAGCGGGTACTCAGTTACCTTCAAAATATAACACCCACGTAAATATTGATAACAGTTTTACCATTACCATTCATTGACATTCTTAATTTTTTGTCATAATGAGCGGCCCGGCACGGGAACGCCAGCCGCAGCGGATCATGCCTCCAATGGCGTGTTGTTCAGGAAGGTGAGCAGCCAGTACGGGGCTGAATCGCGCAGTTCAGCGCGGTACTCCGGCGCGACCAGCGGCGTGACTGTCCACCAGGTGAGGGCGCGGCACAGCGCGGCAAGCTGGTGGGTGATGGTCAGCAGTTCCAGCAGGCGCGGCAGCGGTTCGTAGTCCAGCCAGCACGCGAGGTACACATCCCGCAGGTGATCGAGTTGGGCCGGGCCGGCATGGAAGATATAGCGGGCATAACGCAGCGTGATGACCAGGGAATAAAACGGGTGCGCCCAGCACGACTCGCCCCAATCGAAAAAACGGTAATGACTGTCCCGCAGGGCGACGTTTCCGGCATGAAAATCGTCGTGGTGCAGCGTTTCCGGCACGGCATAAACGGCAGCCTGCTCGCACAGCCGCCGCACGATAGGCGCAAAACCGCGCAGCCGGGCATAGTCCGCTTCGGAAAAACCGTCTGCCTTCCCGACCAGCAGCGCCGGGGTATCCGCGCTGATCTGCTCGAACAGCGCCGGGAGTTGGGCGAGCCGCCGGTCAGCGACCCCGTGTTGGAGCAGGGCATCCCGGTGTGGCAGCGCGGCCTGTTGTAAGGCAGCAAAGCGCCGGAGCATCCCGTCCCAGCGCCCCAGGTCGCCATCGGCCTGCGAGAGCGCCTTGACGGTTTCCCCGGCATCAGCCAGTAGCAGCCAGCGGCGCGGTTCATCCGCCGCCACGACCTCCGGAATATCCGCCGGAAACCATTCCGCCAGCCGGGTAGTCAGGCCGGGTTCAAAGGCATAAGGGGGGGCACACACCTTGAGGTAGCAGCGCCGGTCAGCGGTTTGCACGGCAAAGACCGCCCCCGCCGGGCCGGAACGCACCGGCTCAACGCTGGTCACGGGTTCGCCGGGCAGGTGTGTCGCCAGCCAGGGGTATACATCAGGGGGTAAAGAGGTCATGAAATTCCCGGTAGCGGCATCGCGCCGCCGTTATCAAACGATGGTGAACGTTTCAATGCAGAGGATAGATTACCGGTTCGCTGTCAGGATTCGCCGCGACGGCTGGCGCGCATGGCTTCAAGCTGCGCTTCCAGTTCGACCTTGCGTTCCTGGCTGGCCTGGCGTGCTTCGTCCATCGTCTCCGCCCAGCCGCGTTTGAGGTTCTTCACAATATCCTTGCCAGTAACCGGGGAAAACAGTGCCACCAGCCCCGCCCCGGCAGCCCCCCCTAAAATGCCTCCCAGGAGGAAACGGAAAATCTTCTTCATCGCGCCAGTCCTTCTCTACAGCCCCACCGCCATTACGTGTGTATTCTACCAGAATTTCCTCGGCTGGGGCGGTTTCGAGCAGGTCGGGGTGTGCGAACGACCAGATGAAACGCTTATTGTCGCGCCGCCCACTCGTCCAGGGCGGCCTGAATCTCGGCGCGAATCGTCAGCCGCCGGGCTGCGGTGTAGGCGGTTGTATAGCGTATACCGTCGTCCACCGGCGGGCTGGCATCGCCATCATAGAACAGGTCGAAGCGCCGCCGGATGTGGTGGTGGTAGGATTCCGGGTTGAACACTGCCGCTTTGTAGGGCAGCGATTTCTCCCCCAGCAGAACCCCCGCGCCGTCCGCCTTTTGCAGCGCCCAGATACCGAGCAGGCCGAGCGTCTCCACCTGTCCGTAGCCCTGCGGTTTGTGCCAGATGGCAACCGCCAGCCACAGCCAGCCCGCGCCGGAGTCCCCGGTCAGCACGCCCTGGAATGTCTCCGGGCCAAAGACCGCCCGCCCGGCTGCTTTACGCCCGGCCTTCACCAGGAAGCCCGCCGCGTTCAGGCCGTCCAGCACCGCCGCCAGCATGGCGCGGATAGGGGCGAGCGCTTCTTCCTGTTTTTTGGCAGCGATCCGCCGCAGAATCTCCTCATAACGGGCATCGTCGTCGCCTGGGGGCATGGTGGTTTACCTCACCGGCTCTTGCCGGAGACGCTGATACAGCGCGACGCACACGCCCACCAGCAGCGCGGTTCGGGCCACCACCAGCAGCGCGAAGGGCGCGACCAGTGCCCCGCTAATCACCCCGCCGGTATCCCCGGTGCGGATGAACAGGAACGGGTATTCGGCAAACGTCACCAGACTCAGCATGACCGCCACCAGCACGCCGTCCCGTGTCGGGAAGCACAACAGCAGCAGCGGGATAATCTGCGCCAGCCACTGCGGACTCCACCCTTGTGCCTGGATGTAGAAAATCAGCAGCGTGATCGCCACGAAGGCCACCAGCCCCTTGTCATCCAGTCGCCGCGAACGGACGAACACGAATACGCCGATTCCCGCCGCCGCAGCCAACCGCAGCCAGCCGGGGATGGCCGCCGGATTCCCCTGGGTGACGTTCGCCAGCGCCGGGTCGCCCCGGTCTTCCAATGGGCCGAAGTTGCCGGTGCGGTAGTTACCATCCAGCAGCGCCCATACCGTCTGGTACGATGCCTTGTTGAACTGCGCCGTCAGCGAGGGCAGCGTCATGGCGGCGTTCCCCGCGAACAGCAGCACATACGCCAGCGCGAACAGCCCGACCACGACAGCCGTATAGCGTCCGGCCTGATTCCGCCCCCGGAAGCGCCATACCGCGCCCAGGATAAGCGCGGGGGTGAACTTCGTCAGCGCCCCCACCGCCGCCGCCACCGCCGAACGGGACTCGCGCCCATCCAGCAGCCACCACACGCCCAGCAGCAGCCAGAACGCCACCATGCCCTCGAACGTCCAGAACGTGAAAACCAGCGGCGCGACCAGCAGCGCATACACCCACGCCAGCGCCAACCCGGTATTCGCGCCGTGCAGCCGCGCCCCGATTCTACGGATCAGAATCAGGTTGCCGGTGTCGAATGCCAGCAGCAGCAGCCCCAGCACCAGCGCGAACCCGGCGTAATCCCGCTGCACCTGATACAGTCCCACCGTCAGGAACGACCAGACCGGCGGGAACTCGCTCCACCAGTCCACGAACGGCTGCCCCAACGTATCGGAAAGCGCCGCGATGTGATAATACGTCTGATAATCGCCGCCGACGGTAATTCCCCGTTCGCCCGCCGGGGTCAGCAGCGGCTGGTGCGTCATCATCAGCAGCAGCCGGAACGCCACGAACAGGACCAGCAGCAGCCGGAAATCGCCCAGCAGCCCGGTGATGGTTACAGATGAAATATTCGGAGAAGAGGTCTTTTTCTCCTCTCTCCCTGAGGGAGAGGGGCTGGGGGTGAGGGCTGTCATTGCGCCTCCCCTCTGGTCTTTTTACCCCCTCTAAATCTCCCCCGCCAGCAGGGGAGACTTGTTTGTCCTGCTTGACCGGCTCCCGCCAGCGGGGGAGGAACTTGCAACGCAGACTCGACTCGCTCCCCGTTTACGGGGAGGGCTGGGGAGGGGTAAAAGAAGGAATTGTGAGTTTTCATTCCGCCGCCTCCCGCGTGAATACCACCGCCTGCTCGTCCTCGTAATCCAGCGACCAGCCCGATTCATCGCGCAGCGCCCGCGCCAGCCCGCTGCCCGCCTCGACCACAACCAACCGGATGCCATACGAGTCGAGCGTCTCGCGCCAGTCATTCCCCCCGGTAGCCGTTTTAAGGTAGTCGTCTGTGAGGAAAGCGTCGCCATACAGGTCGGTGCGGCCATCCACAAACACCGGCGCAGCGGGGCGGGCGAAGAGCAGGTAGCCGCCCCAGTTGTAACTGTTAAACATCGGGCCGGGCGGCTCAGTTTCATTGAGATAGTCTACCGCCCGTACCGGCAGAAATTCCTCCTGCGCGGTCTGCACGGTCTCAGCATCCAGCACCAGCAGGACTTTCGCCAGCGCCCCCAGCAGCACCAGCCCGACCAGCAGCGCATTCAGCCGTGCCATGCGGGGCGTCACGCGCCGCACCGGGGTGAGTATCCAGCCGCGTTCGTCCAGCGCCGCCGCCAGGTGAAGGGTCAGCACGGGCGTAGCGACCACCGCGAACACGGCGATATTGCGCCCGGCCAGCAGCCCCATGAAGGCCGTCCCCACCACCAGCACAAAGTCGCGCCAGTCAAGCCGCTTGCTGCTCGCGCCAACCGCGCCCAGTGTGCCGAACAGCAGCGCGACAAACGGCCAGGTCTGCTGCTGGTGGAAGTCGGGCGAGTTCCATTCCTGGATGAAGTTTTGCAGCGCCCCGATCCCTAACGTCTGGAAGGGGACAGCCAGCATCGCCGCGCCATAAGGGTTGACGAGCAGCGCCGCTGCCGAAACCAGCGACACGAGGATGAGCTTACGGATGCCACGCCAGGGGACAGCCGCCTCAGCTTTGGGCGTGAAGATGTTCCCCAGGATTTCCCCGGCAATCGAGCCGCCCAGGAAGATAAACCCGATGGAGAACCCGGCGTGCAGGTTGCCCCATACGCCCATGATGACCGGAATCCACCACAGCCGGTCAACCCCGCGCCGTTTGTGCAGATGCAGCAGGTACAGTACCGCCGCGCTCAGTACGAACGAGAGCATTTGCGGGCGTGGCGACCAGAATACCGCCGCCGTCGCTGCGCCCAGGACGAGCGCGAACGCCCGCAGGTAGGTGTTCCCGGCGCACATGCGGTAGATGAACCACATGCCCGCCGTCGCCAGCCCTGCCGTATACACCGCCAGCCCGACATTTCCCGCCAACTGCCACACGCCATACAGGATGATCTGCGACCCCCAGCTATGGTTGATCCAGGGTTCGCCCGCTTTGGTGAACGAGAAGGGGTCAGCATAGATCATGCCGTGCGTCAGGGTGTATTCCCCGCTGCGGATATGCCACCAGGTATCGGTATCGGTGGGGATTCGCGCCGCCAGCGCGAACAGCAGGGCGAACAGGATGATGATGGCCGCCCGTTCGGTTGTCAGTTGTCGCATAAAACGCCTCAATCGGTCACTGTGCTGAGTCTTGAATAAAAAGTGCTGAAGATACGCAGTTGGAGAATAATTCCCCATCGGGGCGAGGCTGTCTCATAACGGTGTACGCCCTGTATTTTTTACTGTGCACCCGGCACTTTCTACTGCCTGTAGTGTACCGCTTTTCTGCGCCACCTGCCCGTTGATGCCGGACTCCGGATGCCGGTTTTTCGCAGCGGCGCGCGCTGCGCAGCTTATTAGCCGAAAGAAGCATTTTTAGATTTTTCAAATAAGGGTTTAGCAGTATAATAATGGGCAATCCAGGCGCAAGTCGGGTGAGCCGCCTCGCTAGAGGCCGCGCCGCCGGGTTTCCCTGGTCAGGTTGTATGCTGCACGTTAGCTGCTTCAAGCATATTTCACGAGGAGTGGGAATGTCACCCAATACACAATACCACCATTCTGCCGGGCCGGAAGACTACGAGGAAGACGACTACGAGGACGAGTACGACGATCTCGATGACGACGGCTACTATGATGATTATGATGATGACGGCTATGATGATGAGGATGACTACGACGACGACGAAGACTAACCATCCGTAACTTTCGGTTTGTACTGGTTTGACCTGCCGGAATGCCTGTATTCCGGCATATTGCTTTTAAAAACTGTTTTTTATGCCCCTTTTACTATTGCGTTTGCGAAACAGCCCTATAATGAGGTCTAATGCCCAACATATTCAGATATAAGGAAGGTTTTTATGCGATTTACGGGGCGCGTTAGTGTGGCGCTGCTGGTCGTGCTGCTGCTGAGTATCAGCGTGGCGGCGGCGCAAGACACAGCCGTACAGGAGTTTATTGGGGGCGTCAGCCCGGAAACCGAGTACGCTTTTTTTGATCTATACGGGATGCAGGCCGGGGATACACTGTATGTTTACGCGGAGTCCGATGAATTTGACACCATGATTCTGGTGGGCAATATTGACTTCAGCGAGGAACTGGCCCGCAATGACGATATTGACGCCAGCAACTTCAATTCTGCCGTGCAATACACCTTCCCCGCTGACGGCGATTACAGCGTGGCGATCACCGACTGCTGCCGCAGCGATGTCAGCGGGTCGTTCCGGGTGGTGCTGGGATTGAATGCCTCCGGCGTACTCTATGACGATGCTGCCCCAACCGGCGCTGCTTTCGCGGACTATATTAACCCGATTGAGGCCACGCCCATCCCGGCCATGACCGGCAGGGAGCAGATTCAATCGTTCAATGGGGTGGTCAGTGCGGAGAGCCGGGTCGCGTATTTCGACCTGTTCGACATGGTTGGCGGCCAGACTTTGTATATCTACGCCGGTTCCACCGAGATTGACCCCTATCTGGCCGTCTGTGACATTGAATGCCAGGAGATTATGGCCGAGGACGATGACAGCGGCGGGCAGTATAACGCGGCGCTGGCGTTTACCTTCCCCGCCGACGGCGATTACAGTATTGCCGTATACGACTGCTGCGATGAGAGTGCCGCCGGGAGCTTTAACCTGCTGGTGGGCTATGATGCGCCTATCCTGTTAAGCGGCGGCGGGTCGGATACCGGGGCGCAGATCGCGGTTCCCTATAACCCGGCCCCGGAGACGGTCTCCCCCGGCGACTTTGGCCCAAATGACCGCCAGGTGCAGGAGTTCACCGGCGCCGTCAGCCCGGAACAGGAGTTTAACTTCTATGATCTGTTCGGCTTGCGGGCCGGGGAGACGGTCTATATTTACGCCGAATCCAATGAGTTCGACACGATGATTGTCGTCGGCGATATTGACTTTAATGAAGAACTGGCCCGCAACGACGATATTGCCGAAGGCTCGAATGTGAACTCTGCGCTGGCGTTCGTCGTTCCGGCGGATGGTGATTACAGCATCGCCATTACCGACTGCTGCCGCAGCGATGTCAGCGGCGGTTTTCGCATGGTGATCGGCCTGAACGCGCCCGACGTGCTGGAGGGAACGGCACGATCCAACGGGGCGGAAATCGCGCTGGTTTACCGGGGCGAGAACGCGACGGTGGGCGACTATGATCGCACCCCCCCCGCGACCTGTGACCAGCAGCAAGCCCAGGAACGCCCCGTTCTCAGTGGGCCGGAGTTCACCCGTGAGACGCAGAACTTCATCATCCACTACACCGACAGCGGGCGCGACGGCGTGACTGAGGACTATGTCAGCGCGGTACAAACCACGATGGAACAGGTTTTGCAGATCGAAACGCAGCAGATGGGCTGGCCGCTGCCGCCATCCGACTGCGGCGAGGGCGGCGATACCCGTTTTGACGTGTACCTGATGGAAACGCTCTCCGATGGCATTATGGGCTACGCTCAACCGGGCGGCATGGTGGGCGACAACCCCAACTCGACTTATGTGGAAACCTGGGCGGCCTACAGCTTCCTGGTGCTGGATAACGACTTCAACGGCCATCCGACCCCGCGCCCGGCGATGCGCGTGACGGCGGCGCATGAGTTTCATCATGGTGTCCAGTTCGGCTACGACCTCAACGACGCGGTGAACTGGGTCTATGAGGCGACGGCGACCTGGATGGAAACGCAGACGTTCATGAATGATGAAGATGCGACGCCCTACGTGGCAGACCTCTTCGAGTACCCTGACCTGTGTATCGGCTCTACGCCCGACGACCCGGACTATAGCACCCGCATCTATGCCGAATGGCTGCTGATTGACAACATCGCCCGTGATTACGGGGTGGAATCGATTAAACGGATGTGGGAAGACTTCGCCGACTATGAGGGGATGGAAGCCTTTTACACCTTCCTGTCACGCATTGGCACGACGCCGCAGGATGTGGCGATGCGCTTCGCCATTCGTAATCTGCTGCTGGATTACGACCTGGCCGCCAAGTTCCGGGGGCGGGTGCGGCTGGAAGGCAAGATCAACGGCCCTGGTGTTGTTGCGCCGCGCAGCACTGGCGTAGAGGAACTGGGCGCGGATTACCTCCAGGTGAGCACGCCCGGCACTTACACCTTCGCCATTGACCGGCCCAACCTGCGGCTGGTCGTCGTCGGTATTGACCAGACCAGCGGCACGGCGCAGGTGTTCGACCTGGGGCAGAGCGGCTCGGTGGATACCACGCCGTACTCGCAAACCTATGTGATTATCTTAAACACCAGCCAGCACGCAGACCCGGAAAGCTGCACGATGACTAACTGGTCGTTGAATGTCCTCAGCGGCAAAGGCGCTCCCTTGGCTACGCCGCTGCCAGAAGTATTCAACGCCAGCAGGTTTGTGCCGGGCGGGTAGTCAGCCAGAGCAGTTATGCCTATTGCTTCACGCAGTACCGATGAGAACAGTCACGCCCGCCGCGCCGGATGGATTCTGCTGGCGGGCGTGCTGCTGCTGGTGATCGCCGCCAGCCGGGTGACGCGCATCGCGGAAATGACGATGAACCGGGATGAAGTCTGGTCGGCCTGGCAGAGTTTTGGGTCGCCGGAAGAGATCGTCCGCTGGACGCCATATGACTGGCCGCCGCTGTACTATCTGACATTGGCCGGGTGGCGTGAACTGGTTGGGCCGCAGCCGGTGGCGCTGCGATACCTCTCGAACCTGGTGTTCCTGTTGGGCGCGGCGAGCCTGTACCGGGTTGGGCGGCGTCTGCGCGGGGAGGTCGCCGGGATAGTCGCGGCGCTGGCGTATGCCGCCCTGGGCTATGCCATCCTGCTCAGTATTGAGGTGCGCGGCTATGCGCTGCTGATGGGGCTGGGGCCGCTGGCGCTGTGGCTGACACTGCGTTACTTCGACCATCCCGGTTGGCGGCGCGGGCTGCCCCTGGCGGTGGTGCTGGCGGCGATGTTCTATACCAATGTCACGTCCGCTGTTGCTGGTCTGGTGCTGTGCCTGGCGACACTGGTCATCTACCGGCGGCGAGTCTGGCGCTGGTGGCTGCCGGGCGGGGTAGCGGCGCTGCTGGCGCTGCCGGAAATCGTCAATAAAGCCGGGCTGGGTGTCTCCCGCGTGGCTGGAACACAAACCCTGACTCCGCCGCCCCTGCCGGAAGCGCTGGCAAACCTGCTGTGGCGCTACGCCGGGAACGCCGTGACGGTGTGGGCGCTGCTGCTCGTGGCGATCACCGTCTGGACGCTGGTCCGGCAGCGGGGCTGGCAGCGGCAGACTGTCGCGCTGCTGTTATGGGTCGGCCTGATGCCGCTGGTGATGTACCTGCTCAACCCGCTGTTGGGTTTTTTCGGGGCGCGCTATTCGTGGTGGTGGATGATGGGCGCGGCGCTGTGGGTGGGTTGGGGCGCGGTCTATCTGCGCCGGGAAGTCATCACCGGCCTGGTTGCCCTGCTGGTGGCGCTGGCGTTTGTGCCGGTGCCGACGGTAGGCGAATACAACATCTTCGGCGAGCACTCGCCGCTGGGCGAGAACTTCGCCTGGCTGACCGAACACATGCAGGTAGGGGACGTGTTCCTGCTCGACCCGTCGCAGGCGTGCGGCGCTACAGAGGAATGGGATTATTACACCCGTGTGTACTTCCCCAATGGGCTGCGTTTTGTGGCAGCGCCGGGGGATGAGCCGCGCATCTGGTATGTGGCGTTTGATGGGCGGCAGGACGCGGCGACCCAGGCCGCTCTCTCGGCTGACTATGTGCGCGATGTGTTCGTCGGGCCGCCGGGTTGTTTATTCCAGCTCTACCAGGGGCCGCCGGATCGGGCGGGTGTGCTGTTCAGTAACGGGATGCGCTTTCATGGGGCGGAGGTGCTGGAAAATGGCGTGCCGCGCACCGGCCCGCTGGTCTGGCACGAGGGCGAAACCGTGACGCTGCGGCTGTGGTGGTCCGCCGGCGAACCGGTTGACCTGGACTACAGCGTTACCACGATACTGCTCAACAAGGGTGGCGTTCAGGTGGATGGATTCGATGGCCCGCCCCAGGTGCTGGATGCGCCGCAGGCAACCAGCCAGTGGCAGCCCGGACGCTACTATACGGAGGAGCGCCGGTTTACGCTGCCCTACCCTTCAGGGAGCGGCGGCTACAGGGTCTATCTGGCGGTGTATTTCTGGGAGGACGCTATCCGGCTGGATGCGCCCGGTGTGGACGAGAACGGCCTGCTGTACCTGCTGTCGCTGCCGGTGCGGGCGTATTGAAGGCCCGTGCTGAGGGCTGTAACGATAAGCGGACGCCCAGGGTATCCCTACGCATACAGGCTGTAGGGATGTCCTTCCGGGCGTCCGCCGGGAAACCATACCGGACTGACCGTTACATGCCCGCATCGCCCAGACCATCATCCAGCGTTGACTCGTCTTCCACGCCCTTGAGCGTGTTAAACAGGCCGGAGATGCGTTCAACCGTGTGATTGAAGTCCTCGCCGCTGAGGGCTTCGACTTTGGTACGGAACATTTCAGCGACTTCCGGGATGTTCATGAGCATATCCATGAAGGTATTGCCCGTCCCGCCGTTCGCCCCGTTCCCGCCAAACTGCACCACGCGCACATTGTTGCCCAGCCCCGCCAGCGCCATCGCAATGGCTTCCGACTTGGCAATATCGGCCTTCAGCACCTCTTCAATGATAAACTGGCGCAGGTTGATCGAGCCTTCGGCGGCAGTCGCGGCGGCCAGTTCACGGCGGCCCTCGGCTTCGGCCAGCAGTTGGGCGCGGAGACTATCGGCCTGGGCGATCTGACCTTCGGCTTCGGCCTTCTTCATGGCTTCCAGTGCCTTAGCGTCCGCCAGACCTTTTTTCTCGATAGCTTCGGCGGTGGCCTGCGCCTGCTTGCGCGTGGCCTGTGCCTGGGCATCTGCTGAAATTGTCACGCGGTTGCGCTCGGCCTCGGCCTCAATCTCAATGCGGCGGCGATCTGCCTCAGCGCGGATCTCAACGGCCTGCCGTTCGGCGCGGGCGGGCACGAGCACTTCAGCTTCCTGCTGCTGCTCGACGGCCAGGGCACGGCGCTGCTGCACTTCCTGGTCGGACGAGGCTTTTTCCAGGTCAACCCGCTTGTTGACCTCCACCTCGCGCAGTTGGAAGGCCTCGCGCTGTGCCAGGATTTCGCGTTCGGCGTCGAGTTCGGCCTGCTCCGCTTCGCGGCGGGCAATCGCGGCTTTCACGCGGGCTTCGCGTTCCGCTTCGGCCTGGGCAATCGCGGCATCGCGCTTGACAGCGGCGATCTGTGGCGCGGCCATTGCCTGCAAGTAACCCTCGTTATCGGTAATCTCTTCGATACCCATCGAGATAACCCGCACACCCATCGCGGCCACGTCATCCGACGCCAGGTCCTGCACGCGCTGCACGAAGTCGTCACGGTCACGATGGATCGCCTCGACGGACATCTGGCCGACAATCGCCCGGAAGTTGGCGCTCAGGGTTTCTTCGATCACTTTACGCACTTCCTCGCGGGTCTTATCCAGGAAGGCGCGGGACGCGGTTTGCAGCGCGGCTTCATCCCGGTCAATCTGCACCTGCGCCACCCAGTCCAACTGGATCGGCACGCCGCTGACCGTATACACCTCGTCTTTTTCGGTCTTGATCGTCATGATCGTCAGGTCAAGCACCTTGAAACTTTCCAGGATAGGGATTACGAACGCGCCGCCGTTGGTCACCATGCGCGGCTGCTTGCGCCCGAAAACCACCATGACCTGGTTCGGCGGCACGCGATGATAGTAGCGTGTCAGCCATGAGATCAGCGCGACCACCAGGATGAGGATTACAGCGGGGATAATGAGGACAGTCAGACTTTCCATGACCAGCTACCTTTCTGAAGAGATTCGCAAATGGGCTGTTAAAAAGTGGATACGAACCGCCGTGTGCTTATTTTCTGACCAGCATTTCCAGCTCTGGGCAGCGTTTCTCAACCTACCCGGCGACCTTCCGCACGCGCAGGAAACGCCCCTCTACACCAATAATCTCGACCACATCACCCCGGCGGAGCGCCTGGTTATCGGTTTCTTTCACCGGGTACTTGGCGACTTCACCATAATCGAGCATGATTTCGCCCGTTGTGCCGGGGGCGCTGTCAATCGTCACGCGCCCGCTTTGCCCTACCAGGTCACGCGCCGAAAAATGTATGCTATCGGACTGCTGCCGGTAGAAGAAGCGCATCACGGCAACGGTTACCCGCGCCAGCACAAAGCCGGATACCAGCGCCGCGACCAGGCTTTCGAGAAAGCTCCAGCCGGAAAGCGCCGCCGTCAGGCCGACTGCCCCGGCCCCGGCCAGAAACGCCGCGATGACGCTGCACCCCAGGCCGCTGGCTTCCGCCGCGTCGCCCACCTCGAAGCCGAACACGGCGTCCAGCCCCAGGCTGTCGAACACGCCATCCACGCCAAAATCGCTCATTTCGCCCAGGCCGCCGACGATCATCAGCAAGAGATAGCCGACGCCAAAGACGAGCATCATGCCAAAAATGATTTCCATAGTTGCTTACACCTGCCACTCAACGGTCAACAGGGTGTCATGTTGATTCCATATCAACCCTGATTATAGCCGAAAAACCCGCACCGCACTCACCTAGAGATTGGGGGTGCAGGGCAATCGCCGGGCGCATTGGTGCTACAATGGGGGGGATACAGTGAGTTTTCCCGAAAAGGATTGGCACATGCGGAGACGGTTGCTGTTGGTAATATGCGGGTTCGGTCTGCTGGCCGCTGGCTGGCTTACCCCGGCGGGGGCGCAGGGCGACCAGTGGGCAGCCTGGCTGTTTGACTCTGGCGCGGGGCGTATGATTTACGTGACCGGGACGAGCGGCGCTGTGGACGCGGTGACGCTGCCGCTGCCGGGGGAGGGGTATACCGCCGGGCGGATCGCGGTGGGGTATGGCGGCAGCCCGTTCGCCTATGTTGCCAGCAGCAGTGAGGGTCTCGCCCGCCTGATGATTGCCGAACGGGACCGGGTGCTGTTCCAGCATGAACTCCCGTTGAGCTTTTCCGATAGTCTGGAATTCAGCGCGGGGAGTGCCCCCTTCGCCACCGACGACAGCGCGATTGCCCTGGGCTACAGCCTGATCGAGCAGGGCTGGGAGATTATCGTGCAGGATTTGCGCAGCGGGGCGATCACCCATACGCTGCGCTCCAGCGACCCGCTCGCCATGAACAACCGTCTCGACAGCCGCTTCGGCGTGACGCCGGTCATCCGTGAGTTCAGCGCGAGTCGCGTGGTGTTTTCACTGGTGCTTGCGGGCAGCGAGGGCGCATCCTATTACCAGAGTTTCACCTGGCAGTTGGATAGTGGGCAGCTTATCGCCAATGACTCCTACCCGGCGCTGGACGCAGACCGGTTTTCCTCGACTGGCGAGGTCATTATGGCGCTGCCTGACGAGCGCCTGCCCGCCGCGCCCGATTCGTTCCCCATCTATCAGGCCAACGCGCTGCATGTGTTTGACCCGGCCAGCGGGGCGCGCTACCCGTTTTTCTATGTGACCGACCTCAACCTGTATCACCCGCGTTTTATCCAGAATGGCGAGTGGGTTCTCGTGGGCGGGAACACCGCCGCCGGTGAGCAGACGATCTGGATGGTGCTCGGGCGCGACGGGCGGCTGGCCGGCACGCTGCCCTCTACCGTGACAATGGACAGCCTGTGGGGGCTGGGGGATGGCTTCCTGTATACCACCGGGGGATTCAGCCCCGGCGCGGTGACGCTGGTCTACGCTTACACCCGCCCTGGCCTGAACGCGGGTGCGCCGGTCTTCATCAGCGATGCCGGGCAAATGCTGGAAATCGCCTGGGCGGGCGATACCGCCCCGGTGCAATCCCCTGCTGCCACTACCGCCTGGGCGCAGTTGGCCGAGCCGGTATATGTGCTGGATGCTGCCCTGTCGTTCGTCCCGGCACCGCCTACCGTTGCCGCGCCGGCACAGGTGGTCGCGCCGACCTTAACCGTGCCGCCGCTGGTGGTGCCGTCGCTTGCCCCGGTGACATCCTTCACCAACCCGTCCACGATTGCCGCGCCGCTGGTCATCCCCTCATTAACGCCGCCGCCAGTCCCTCCCGGCCAGGCTGTTGTCGCTACGCCGGTTTTTGGGGCGGTGCTGCGGGTGGGCGGGCTGGCGACAGTACAGACGACACAGGGGGATAAGCTCAATATGCGCCTCAGCCCGACCCTGGATGCGCCGGTCATTGCCCAACTGGAAACCGGGACGCATGTGACGGTGACGGACGGCCCGCGCACGGCCAACGGGTTTATCTGGTGGAAGATCCGTGCCTCCAACGGGCTGGAAGGCTGGGCGGTGGAAAGCGTGGACGACGACGGTATCCGCCTGCAAACGCTCCTGCCGTATTGAGGAAGTGCCGGCGTGATTGTAGTAAATTGCACAAACAGTCTGGTGCAACTTTCCGGGGCTTTGTCATTGACAGATGCCGCGCCATGTGTCACAATCCGTTTATTGTTCGACCACTGAACAGGCGACAGGCGTTATGCTTCGCATGACCGACACCACTAATCGCACTATCACACCGCCGTAGTGGGGGCTGGTCATTTATGCTACATGAAAACAGCACCCCATCCGGGGTGTTTTTATTTTCGGCCTAGAAATGGAGATGGAATATTGGCTACACAAGCTCACCTTACCCGCGCTGCGCTGGATTCGCCCGAATTTGTCGTCCCGCCCGAAAACCGTGTCCCTGTCAACGGTTACCCCGGCAACATGATGACCATCCCGCCGTCACGCATGTTCCTGATTAAAGACGGGCTGGCGAAGTACAAGGCCGTCGCCGGGGCGGACGCGCCCACGTATGATGCCTCCCAGGGGGATGGCGGCGCGAGCCTGCCGGGCGTGCCGGTGGAACTGCTGCAACGGGCGCTGGAAATCCAGATCAAACACGGCACCAGCTACGACCAACCCTGGGGCACGCCGCTCTTCCGCAAGGTCGCCGCTGAGCAGTACTGGAAGCTGCAACCGGAATCGGGCTGGGGGCCGGAAAATATCGTCTTTACCCAGGGCGGGCGCGATGGCCTGCAAAAAGCCTATGCCGCGATGATTGACCAGGGTCACCAGCAGGTAGGCGATATCCTCGTCGTCTCTCGCGTCCCCTGGATCAGCTACAACTGGGGGCCGTATGCCCTTGGGCTGAACGTGATGCTCGCCCCTGGTCAGCCGGAAGAAGGGTGGCGCTATACGCCGGAAGGTATCCGTGCCTGCGTTGACCTGGCCGCCCAGGAAGGCCGCAAGATCGCCGGGATTGTCATCACCTCGCCGGATAACCCCACCGGGCGCACCATCCCGCTGGACGAGCAGATTTTGCTGGCACGCACCGCGCTGGAAAGCGGCATCGCTTATGTGCTGTTCGACTGGATTTACCATTGGGTGACGGACGGCGGCCCGTCGGATATTAACGTGGTGCTGCAAGCCTTCTCGCCGGAAGAACGGGAACGCCTGATTTTCCTGGATGGGCTGACGAAAAGCCTGGGCGCGTCCAATATCCGCAGCGCCCACCTGCTGGCAGGCAAAAAGATCGTCAAGTCCATCACCACCCAGGCTTCACATGGCGTGATCCCGGCCTTCTACTCACAGGCTGTGGCGATTGCCGCCTATGAGCAGGGCTACGGCAAAGCGGCGGCCAGCATCATCGAGCCGACCAAGCAGAGCCGCAAAGTGCTGCGCGGCATCCTCACCGAAGCCGGGGCGAACTTCATCATGGGCGATGGCTACTACGCCTTCATTGACTGCACGCCGTATATCGAAGCGGGCGGCTACAAGGACACGGAAGACCTTTCGGCATACCTGGCCGAGCAGTATGGTATCGCGGTGGTGGCCGGGGCGTTCTTCTCGCCAGCCGGGGCGAACTGGGTGCGCTTCTCCTACGCCCTGACGCCGGAACGTACTGCGGCTGCGGGCGCGCGGCTGTTCGAGGCGCTCAACGCCCTGCTGTAATTCGATACGGGGTTCAGACGTATGGTTCCCCTCACCGGGGAGATGTGGTGAGGGGCTTTTTGTTGTATCAGGTCGGCGCGAAGAGGGCATTTGACCTTTCGGGAATCCGTATTTTCCGGTCTAATCTGCATAGACCGGATGTAACAGGGGGCAAACCAGCCATGCGCAGACTACTGATTGATACCGATACTGCCTCAGACGATGCGGTGGCGCTGATTATGGCGCTGCGCGATCAGAGGGTGCATGTTGAAGCGATTACCGTCGTCGCCGGGAACGTGCCGCTTGATCTGGCTGTGAAAAACGCGCTGGTTTCGGTGGAAGTTGCCGGTACTTACGCCCCGCCCGTGTATCGCGGTGTGGCGAAGCCCCTTCTGCGTGACCTGTTCACCTCGGAGTTCGTGCATGGGGAGGACGGCATGGGCAATATGAACCTGCCTGAACCGCGCTCCCAGGCCGCCGCCGGTCACGCCAGCGACGCAATGATTACGCTGGCCCGCCAGTATCCGCACGAACTGGAAATCGTCACGCTCGGCCCATTGAGCAATCTCGCGCTGGCCTGCCTGAAAGCCCCTGACATCGCCGCGCTGGTGAAAAGTGTGTTTATCATGGGGGGCAATGGCTTCGGGCCGGGCAATGTGACTCCGGTTTCGGAGTTCAACATCTTTGTGGATGCGGAAGCGGCGCAGATCGTGGTGAACAGCGGGCTGCCGCTGACGTTTGTGGGCTGGGATGTCAGCACCGATGCCACCTTCATCACCCAGGCGGATATTGACGCGCTGCTGGCAACCGGGTCAAAGATCGCGGCGTTCTGTGTGCGCTGCAACGCCGCTTTGCAGCAGTACAACGCCGATTCCTGGGGGAAAGTCGGTTTTGACCTGCCCGACCCGGTGACGATGGCGGCAGCGCTCGACCCGGAGATCATCACCCGGCAGATTGACGCCCATGTATACATTGAGCACAAAAGCGAGGCCTGTTACGGGCAGATGGTGATTGACCAGCACGGCTTGCTCCAACGGCCTGCCAATGCCCGCGTTTGTCTGCAAGTGGATGCCCGGCGCTTTAAGGACATCCTGTTCCGGCTGGTGGGGTAAAACATCTGTTCGACTTGCCCGACGCCCTGTTATAATATGGTATGTTATCGGTTTAAGCAGGGTGGCAAGCGATGGAATCCAAAACGTATCTGAGCGAGGCGCTGCTGCGGGCAGAACTGGCGGAGTTGATCCGCTATCTGTATCGCAAACGGCTGGCCGAGGAGATTGTGGCTGACTTCGAGACGGTGTTCGCCCGCCATGCCGCCCTGGAAGACCGCCTGAATATTATGGCCCACTGGGTGGATTTCTTCCGGGCGCACAAGTACCGCAAAGTGATGCGCCGCCGCCGCCCCACCCACAAAGAGCGTATGACCGCCTGTGCCGCCTGCGGCTATCCCGTCTCGCACCGCCACCACCTGTGGGACATCGCCACACACGGCGAAAACGCCATGACGGTGCAGGTGTGCGCCAACTGCCACGAACTCTACCACCTGATGTACCATGCGTTGGCGCGGGATTCGCACTACAGCCGGAAGCTGGTGATCCATATCCTTTCGTCGGGGCGTGTGCCGCCGGATGTGGCGCGGCAGGTGCTCGACTGGTGCCGGGCGACCTTACGCTACGAAGCCCGCAGCGGCTGGCTGGAGCCGTACAAAACCAGCGACGAATGGCTGGAAGTCACGCTCTACTGGAGTCAATTTCACGACAAAGAGGGGGCGGGCTAAAACTGGAAGCTGTCGCGGTAGCGCACGACTTTGCGATCATAGTGGATAGTAAATGACTTGAGCTGGCTTTCCAGCGTCCCCCACCGTTCGCTCTGGAAAACCTCACGCACCGTATCCAGGCTTTCCGTCACAAAATCCATCTGGCGCAGCGGGTAATTGCCATACGCCGTGTGGTAGGCCGCCACCGGGTGTAACCCCATATTCTGCATCCCCGGCAGGAATTCATTCATGATAAACTGGTAATAAGGTTCGTACATGTCGAGACGAATATCATACTGAATCAACAGTCTGTAGCGGGGAATGATCTGCACCGGGGATGTACCCTTCTCTGTCATGTTCCGACAAGAACATTCTATCATGGGCTGGCAATGCGACCAAATGAGAGGTGATTATGCTGGAAGTTGATCGGGCGATTCTGTTCGGGTTGGCAGCTTCTATCGGGATGCTGGTGTTCGTACTGGAACTCGTGCGGCAGCGGCGGCTGCGCGAGGAGTATTCTCTGCTCTGGCTGGCGACGGCCATCGTGCTGATACTGTTGAGCGTCTCGCGCCCGCTGCTGGATGTGCTGGCGGGGCTGGTAGGGATTTTTTACCCGCCCAGCGCCCTGTTTCTGGTGGCGCTGGTGTTTATCCTGATTATGCTGCTGCACTTTTCAACCGTCCTGACGCGGCTGGCACAGGAGAACAAGGATACCGCCCAGCAGATCGCCCTGCTGCGCTGGGAACTGGAGCAGGCCCAGCAGGCCTTAGCCGAGCGTATTCGCCCCGATAATCAGCAGAACGACCAGCCCGACGGCGAAAGCGCCGATCACGACTAACTTTTCCTGCCAGGGGTTGGTGTCACGCGCAATCACGGCGGATGGATCCAATGGATTCTGGTGCAGTTTGTAGATCGGGCTGATAAACCAGGCCAGAATCACGCCGCCCAATGCCCCGCCGATATGCCCCCAGTTATCTATCTGCATCTGGCTGCCGGAGACGTTCGAGAGCAGGCCGAACACGAGGTTAATCACGGCGAGATTGATCAGGTTGCGCCGCCGCGCCGCCCCGGCTGCGCCCATCATCGCGCGGTGATGGTAGAGAAAGATGAATTCCCCCCCCAGGATGGCGAACACCGCCCCGGAAGCCCCGATGGAAAAACCATCCCAGGGGCCAAGTAAGGCGCTCAATACCGACCCGGTCAGCCCGCCCAGCAGGTACACCAGGGCAAAGCGGACATGCCCGAACAGCGGCTCCAGGCCGACACCCACCGCGTACAGAATGTACATATTGAAGATGATATGGGCGCTGTTGGCTAATGCCCAACCGCCAGACGGGGTATAAATGCTGGCGTGCAGGAACATCGCCGTGAACAGCCGGTAGAACTCGCCCGCCTGGAATATCTGCTGGGGCTGGTTGCCGCCCCAGGCCAGCATAGACCAGCTGTTTTCGGCGGAGACCGACCCCAGGGCGAACACCGCCACATTGATCAGAATCAGCGCGTAGGTCACCAGCGGACGCACGCGCCCGATTACGACCCGGCTTCGTGGGGTAGGCGGGGCAGCTTGTTCTACGGGCGGCGTTGGTGGCTGTGGCGGCTGCGTATTGTAAAGGGGGTGCTGGCGTTCCGGTTTGGGAGCGAGATTGTCATCATTCATGGGGTTATCTTAAACACAAAACAACCGCGCAAGGAACTGCACGCTTGTTCCGTGATCCTTTCTCAATTGTAGTTGGCGTATCCCCTTGCGTAATCCGGGGACATCCTTCTCTCTATCCGGTGGATGGCAGTCCTGCCGTTCTTACGGTGATTCTCAACCGGCGAACACCCGAATCGCTACCGGGTGGCGCAGTGCTTCCTCTGTGTCTCAGGCTTCTTTGAAAACGACATGCTCATAGCCTAGCTGCGCGACATCGCCCACGCTGACAGGCTGCGGAGCGAGCAGGCGCTCACCATTGAGCAGCGTGCCGTTGGTGCTGCCCAGGTCTTCCAGCAGCAGCCGGTCACCATCGCGGGTCAACTGGGCATGAAAGCGGGAAATACTGGTGGCTTCAATCGTGATTTCGTTCTGTCTGGCGCGGCCAATACGGATCAGATCGCCATCCAGCGGAAAATCCTGGGTATTCCAGGCCAGCACCGCCGGTGTGACCCCTGGTTTTTGCGCCACCTGGGCGCGGAACTCGCGTCCGAGTTCACGGGTACGCAGCATCTGCGTCCCTTCATGGCGATCCGTCATGGTGTAGATGGCCTGGGTGTACATCGTCTTGCGGCTGTAATCGTCGTAGCGTTCCGCCCCGCGCTCCATGTCGTCGGCCTGTTTTTGCAGCGCCTCGCGTTCTTCAGTCAGTTGTGCGTCGTCAAGCCCGGTGTGGTCTATCGCATCGGCAGCCGCCCGCAGCACGGCGGAAGCCTCCTGGTACTGTCCTTTGTCGGCGGCATCTATCGCTGTTCGCCGGGCGTTGGCCGCCTGGAGCAGCAGGACGGACTGCTGCACATCACGGTTGGGTTCCGGCAGTTCGCCGGGTGGGGCGATGTTGACCATCACCGGCATCTCGTGTATCTGGTGCTGCGTGCCGTGTTCGGTGATCTCATCGTACTCGAAGCGCAGCATGGCAACATGGTGCTCGCCGAGGGTGTTGAGGGCCGGAATCGTCAGTTCCAGCACGAGCGCCTTCACTTCGTCCCCAAAGACATCGCCCAGGCGAAAACTCATCTGCCGGGCGACCACCTGCTCCGGGTAGGCGTTCAACTGCCTGACCTGGGTGACATGCTCGGTGGGGTTGATCGTCACGGTGAGGTTCTGCCCGACGACGCTCAACAGGCCGCGCAGTTCCTCATCAAAAATCAGCGGCGCGACTTCCGGGCTTTCGATGAAATAGAACGCGCCGCCGCCAGCGTCAGCCAGCGCCACCAGCAGGTCTTCATTGAAGTCCTCGCCCAGCCCCATTGTTGTCGTGCTGACTCCGCCCTCGTATTTCTGCTGCGCCAGCGCGACCAACTGCCGCCGGCTGGTAATCCCCCGGTTGGCGAGGCCGTCGGTCATCAAAATCACCCGGTTCATGTGATCCTGGTCGAGGTTTTGCGCCACGAGGTTGCAGCCTTCCAGCCAACCGCCGCTGAGGTTGGTCATGCTGCCGGTGGTGATGGCCGCGATGCGCTGCCCGATGGCATCCTTATTGACAACCGGTTCGGGCGCGAACAGCACTTCGACTTCTCCGTGATAGGCGACCACCGAGAGCAGGTCCTTGCTGCTCAGGTTTTGCACCAGGAACTGGGCAGCCTGGCGCGTATAGGCGATCTTGTCGCCCGCCATAGACCCGCTGCGGTCAATCACCAGGCTCAGGTTGAGGGGACGGCGCTGGCGATGTTCCGGCGCGGGGCCGGAAATCAACCGTGCCATCAGGTACACCTTCTGCGAACGTTCTACCGTTAAGACATCATAATCGAGCGCAAATTCCGCCTGCATAGGGGCATTCCTGACTCATGTATCGGTGTGCATCATTATAGCATGGTGCGCGACGCCGCGAGTTTTCGAGAGGGAACCCGGCGGGTTACAGCAGGCTACCGGTCATGCCATCAGCATTTGCTGGAACAAGCGGTACACCCAATCCATATCCAGCGCCGTCACGACACGGACATTCGCGGGCTGCCCCCTCATGCCGCGATAGTCAATCACGGTCTGGCCGCGCGTCAGCGCCCCGTTGAGTTCAACGGACACCGCGAACATCCCGGCTTCGAGCGCAATGTCCGGCTCAACGGCAATCGCCATCGCCAGCGGGTCGGGCAGCAGGTAACCGGGGATGCCCAGCGACTTGAGATAAGTCACGGTTTCCAGCGAAATATCGCGGAAGAAGCGTCCCGCCGGAGTATTTATCTGGCTGAGGGCGTCGAACTGCGCCCAGCTCAAAGGATGATCCATCGTTGTTTCCCACGAGAGCATCGTGCTGTGCGGGAAGGCGCTCAATGTTATCTGCGCCGCCTCCGGGTCGCAGAAGATATTCCATTCAGCGGTGACGTTCATGGTATTGCCCTGCGCCCGGATTGTGCCGCCCATCCAGATGAGGTCCTTGATTTTACCGGGGAACGTGGGGTCGAGCCGGGTGGCAAGCGCGATGTTTGTGAGCGGCCCCAGTGCCACCAGCGTGAGTTCGCCTGGGAAGGCATTCGCCATCTCGATGAGTGCCAGCGCCGCATGGGCAGCTTCCGGTTGGCCGTTGACCGGCGGGCGGTTCTTCAGGTTGCCCAGCCCGTCCGAGCCGTGGAAGTGTTCTTCGGCAGACCAGTCACTTAACAGGGGGCGATCCGCGCCGCGATAGACCGGGATGTGCTGGCGCATCACCCCCAGCGTGGTCAGCACGTTCGGGATGACTTTATCCACATGCACGTTACCTGTCAGGGTTGTGATTGCTTCCACGCGGACACCGGGGTGCGTCAGGGCCATCATAATCGCCTGGGCATCATCCACCCCGGCGTCGGTATCAATAATCATTCGTATCATCGAATTGTCCTGTTTGTAAAGATTGGAACACGATAGCCGCTCTCTAGTCAACGAAAGCCACCCGATTGTATCCATCCACACGTGCAGGGGCAAGGGAAATACATCCAATTAGACCGATCTTGTTTTACAAAATGAAACAAGTGCGGTATATTAGAGAATATGGTGGCAAAAAGAAAATAAAAGTTCATTTTTTATAGGGTATTGTTGTGAGCCAGTATCATCGGCAGCATACTGACCTTTTCCGCAGCAGTGTTGTTCTCCCCTCCCTGCAATATAAGGTTGTTGATACCCTTCGCACGTTTGGTCCCCATTCCCGTACCGATTTAGCCCGACGCCTCGGTTATTCCCGCGCTTTGATGACCGGTATTGTCAAAGAACTCATTGAGCGTGCCATCCTGGTCGAAGGCAAAGACGCCGAATCGACTGGCGGGCGGCGAGCGCGACTGCTCAACTTTAACCCGGATTTCGGCTATGTGCTGGGGGTGGATTTAGGCGCGACCAGCGTGGATATGACGCTGGCTGACTTCCGGGAACAGTGTCTCGCCCGCTTCCATGAGCCGCTGGATGTACGCCTGGGGCCGGAAGCCGTTCTCAATCGAATCCTCGAAATCGCTCAAAACACGCTCGACAAACACCATATTCCCAATGACAAGCTGCTTTCCATTGGCATCGGCGTTCCCGGCCCGGTGGACTTTGCCAACGGCATCTTAATCGTGCCGCCTATCATGCCCGGCTGGGAGCGTTACCCGATCCGTCGCAAAATCCAGGCGCATTTCCCGGAGACGACGGTTGTGGTGGATAACGATGTGAACGTGATGGCGATGGGCGAACTGCGTACCGGGGCGGGTCAGAATGTCGAAAACTTCATTTTTGTCAAAGTTGGCACTGGGATTGGCGCGGGCATCGTCGTGCATCATCAGATTTACCGGGGCAGCAACGGCTGTGCGGGCGACATCGGTCACATTCAGGTAGACCGTAACGGGCCGGTATGTCATTGCGGGAATGTCGGCTGTATTGAGGCGATGGCTTCCGGCGCGGCGATGGCTCGCCAGGCGCAGCAAGCGGCCATGAACCATGAAAGCGCTATCCTGCGCCGCTATTTCGATAGTGGCATTGAATCGCTGACTGCCGAACAGGTCAGCGCGGCAGCCCATGAAGGCGACCCGGTGGCGCTGAAGATTATCCAGACGAGCGGCACGTTGATTGGCGAAGTGCTGGCCGGTATCGTGAACTTTTTTAATCCCAGCCTGATCCTGATCGGTGGTGGCGTGACGAAAAGCGGCACGCAGTTTTTAGCAGCGATCCGGCGCGGTGTACTTTCTCGTTCGCTGCCGCTTTCAACGCAGCATTTACGCATAGATTACTCCTCAATGGGGGATGATGCCGGCATAACCGGCGCGATTGCGTTGGCGGCAGAGCATATTTTTGTGCCAGAACCATAGTTGAAAGGGGGCGCATCGAGACAAATTCCTGGTATAGAGCAAACTAATCGTCAATTTGTCGTATTTGGAGAAAAAACAATGTCCAGGCTTCAAACTATGCGGGTGATTGTCATCCTTTTAACGTTTGTGCTGCTGTTTAGCAGTATGCAGGCGCTGGTCGTCGCTCAGGATATGTGTACTGGGCCGTTCACGATTGGCGTATCGAACAGTTTTGTGGGCAGCGAATGGCGCACCCAGATGGTACAGAACATCGAAGATGTGGTGGCGGAATTCAACGCGGCGGGCATCCAGGTGGAACTGGTGGTGGAGAGCGCGGATACGGATGTAGCCGGGCAGCAGCAGCAGATTCAGAACCTGCTGAACCGGGGCGTGAATGCCATCATCATCAACCCAGGGGATCAGAACGCGCTGAACCTCGACCTGGAAGATGCGGTGGCGCAAGGTGTTGCGGTGATCGCGGTAGACCAGGAGATCGGGGCGCAGGGCGTCTACAACGTGGTGATTGACCAGACGGAATGGGCGCGGATCAGCGCGCGCTGGCTGGCGGAGAACCTGGGCGGCGCAGGCGACATCGTGCTGATCGAAGGCTTCGTAGGGCATCCGGCGAATGAAGCGCGGATGAGCGGGGCATTGGAAGTATTCGGGGAGTATCCGGGCATCAACATCGTCGGACGGGAGAGCGGTGGCTGGGATCAGGCGACGGGACAGCAGGTGATGAGTGACTTCCTGGCGTCGCTGCCGAACATAGACGGGGTGTGGACGCAGGACGGGATGGCGTTTGGCGTGCTGGCGGCGTTGAACACGGCGAACCCGGAGAAGTGGCCGCTGAACACGGGCGAGGCGCGTGCGGGATACCTGCAACTGTGGGACGAAGTGCTGATGGCGCACCCGGACTACAAGTCAATCGGCGTGGTGAACCCGCCGGGTGTGGGCGCGGATGGTGTGCGCGTGGCGATGGAAATGCTGTGCGGTGGCACGGTGGACGCCGGTCAGCTGGCCGGGCCGTTCGGGAACACACTGTACGTCCCGATCCCCTACGCGGTGACGGCGGAAGACTTCGCCAGCTACTACGCGACGGTGGCGAACCTGCCTGCCAGCTACACGATGGACGGCTTCATCACCCAGACGCAGGCCGCGGCCTTCATGGGGCAGTAAACCATGACGTTGCAGCTCTCTGTCCGCAGTATCGTGAAGCGCTATGGTGGGGTCGTCGCCTTGCGCGATGGGAATCTCGACATCCAGTCGGGCGAAGTCATCTCCCTGATTGGCGCTAACGGCAGCGGCAAGAGTACGTTGAGTAAGATTATCACCGGAGTGGTTGCCCCCAATGGGGGGCAACTGCTCCTTAACGGGCATCCGGTTCATTTTTCCAACCCGCAGGCTGCCAGAGGGCGCGGCATCACGGCGGTCTACCAGGAATTGAGCCTGGTGCCGGATATGACCGTTGCGGAGAACATCTGGCTGGCACACGAGCCGCTTCACCTGAACTTCCGCGTCAACCGCAAGGCCATGCGGAAGAACACTGAAGACCTCATCGCGCTGTTCGGCGGCACGATCTCCGAGCGCCTGCAACCGGATACGCTGGTGACGGCGCTGCCCCCCGATGAACGCCAGATCGTCGAAATCCTCAAGGCGCTCAGTATTGACCCGCAGCTTCTGATTCTGGATGAGGCCACCGCCAGCCTGGATAGCAGCCAGGTGAACCGCCTGTTTTCGCTCATCAAGCAGTGGCAGGCGGCGGGCAAGGCCATCATTTTTATCACGCACCGCATGGATGAAATCTTCCGTATTGCCGATAAAGCGACGGTGCTGCGTAACGGCCAGTCCGTCGGCACGGTGGATATCGCCAGCACCAGTGAGCGCGAAATCGTCAACATGATGATCGAAAGCGCGGCCACCCCTGATGACATCAAAATCCCGGTGGTTTCAGAAGATGCCCCGGTGCGGCTGGCGGTGCAGAACCTGGGCGGTGGGCGCGTGGAGGATGTCAGCTTCACCTTACGCGATGGCGAACTGCTGGGTCTGGGCGGGCTGCACGGGCAGGGCCAGGAAGACTTGCTTCTGGCGCTCTTCGGCGCGATTCCATATACCGGCAGCGTGAAGGTGAGCGGGAAAGAAGTGCATTACCGTCACCCGCGCGATGCCATGAACGATGACATTGCCTTTGTGCCGGGAGACCGGGGGCGGGAGGGGCTGCTGCTGGTGCGCTCGATTATCGAGAATTTTCAGCTCCCTTCATGGCACAAGTACGGCGCGCTGCACAACCGGGATGCCGCCCAGCGCGACGCCCGCGCCATGGCCGATGACCTGCAACTGGTGTATGCCGGGATGGAAACGCCGGTCAACAGCCTGAGCGGTGGCAACGCGCAGAAAGTCGTCCTGGGCAAGTGGCTGCTGCGCCAGCCGAAACTTTTACTGCTGGACGACCCGACTAAAGGCGTGGACGTGGGCACAAAGGGCGAGTTTTACGCCCTGCTCAAGCGCCTGACGGAAGCAGGGACGGCGATTCTGTTCTACAGCAGCGACGACGACGAACTGCTCGGCCTGTGTAACCGGGTGCTGGTGCTGCAAGATGGCCGGGTGCGCGATACACTCACCGGCGAGCGCCTGACTCATTCCGAACTCGTTGCGGCGAGCATGGGGGCGACGAACAATCATGAAGTCGCTTAATCTTCAGCGGGTTTTCGCCCGCAATACTTATCTGATCTCATTCATCCTGCTGGTGATCGTCCTCGGTATCAATTACATCGTGCAGAACAATGTGTTTGAACTGCGCGTGCTGAACAACAACCTGCGGACATTACTGCCGCTGATTCTGCTGGCGGTGGGGCAGTCTATCGTCGTGATCGGCGGCGGGCTTGACCTTTCGGTTGGCACGCTGGTTTCCATGCTGAGCGCCCTGCTTGTCACCTGGGTGACGCCGGATTCAACCCCCGACCAGATTCTCCTGGCCGTGGTGCTGGTGTGCGCCGCCGGGATGCTGGCCGGACTGGTGAACGGCCTGGTCGTGGCCTACCTGCGCTTGCAGCCGATGATTACCACCTATGCCACCAGCTTCATATTTTCGGGGATCGCGCTGCTGCTGCTGCCCCGTCCGGGCGGCTCGATTCCGCGAGACCTTTCGACCTTTTACCGTTCGCCCCTGCTGGATATTCCGCTGGCGTTCTATGCTATCGCGCTCCTCCTGCTGTTCTGGTCGGTGCTGCGTACCACGCGCTACGCGCAATACCTGTATGCTACCGGGAGCAGCGGCGCAGCGGCCTATGCAACCGGCGTGCCGGTGCGGGTGGTACGGGTCACGACTTATGTATGGTCGGGCCTGTTCGCGGCGCTGGCCTCGCTCACGCTGATGCTGTCTACCGGCGGGGCGAGCCAGGCCAACATCGGCGACGACATGACACTCGATTCGATTGTGGCGGTGGTGCTGGGCGGCACCCGCCTGAGCGGGGGGCAGGGCGGGATTGCCGGGGCGATTATCGGGGTGATGATCCTGCGTGTGATCCGCAACGTGATCTTTTTCGCGGCAGTCCCCACCTGGTCGCAAACGCTGGTGAATGCGTTGATTATCATCGCGGCGCTGGCCGGGCCGGGGCTGATTCGCCTCATCCGAAGGAGCATCGGACGATGAACGCACAAACGTTACGCCGCTACCTGACTCCACCGCTGATTGCCCTGCTGCTGGCGATTGCGCTGTTTTTCGCGGGGGGACTCATCAACCCGGATTTCATTAACGTCACCCAGGCGATCAATATTGTGCGGCTGGCGGCCTTCCTGGGCATCATCTCCGCCGGGCAGACACTGGTCATTATCAGCGGCGGCGAAGGCATTGATCTCTCGGTGGGCGCGGTGGTCACGCTGGCGGCTATCCTCACGTTTCGTATCACGGGCGGGGATAACAATCTGATCGGGGTTGGGCTGCTGGCCTCCCTGAGCGCCGGGTTCATCGTCGGGCTGCTCAACGGGATTGGCATCGCGCTGCTGCATATCCCGCCATTGGTGATGACCCTCGGCATGACCGGCGTCGTCAGCGGGACGATTCTGGTCGTCACCCAGGGCGAGATGCTCGGCGCAACCCCGGCGCTGATGAGTACCTATATCGCCAAACCGCTGATCTTCGGCATTCCGGGCGTGATTTTGATCTGGGTTGCCCTGGGCGTGGTCATGTGGCTGCTGATGGAGCGCACAACTTACGGTAAGCACCTGTTTGCGATAGGTGTGAATCGTACCGCCGCCCGGTTATCCGGCGTGAGGGTCGAGCGCGCGGTGATTATCACCTACACGCTGGCCGGGCTGCTGGCGGCGCTGGGCGGGTTCATGCTGCTCGGTTTCGCCCAGACGGTACTGCTCAATCTGGGCGACCCGTACCGTTTCCCCTCGATTGCGGCGGTGGTCGTGGGCGGGACGATGCTCACCGGCGGCAAGGGCAGCTATTGGGGGACGATGTCGGGCGCGCTGGTGCTGACATTGATTGACAGCCTGCTGCGGGCGATGGGGCTGGCGGAAGCCTACCAGTTGATCGTCTTTGGCGGCCTGCTGGTGCTGCTGATCGCGGTTTACGGGCGCGAACTCAATCTGCGGCAATAACGAGGTGGGTACTCGCAGGTGATGTCGTTTGCCAGACATTCATGCAGTTTTACAATTCAACACGGAGATAAACCGGGCGGTTATGTGCCTACAGAATCGCCCTGAAATGAGGGCAGGTAGGGGCACAATACATTGCGCCCGCCCCAAACCACAACACCGTGCCAATTTCTTAAAACGCATGAATGCTTGAAGAAAACAATCGGGAATTCGTCGGTTCTGGTGGTGGACACCCAAAAGGGTGTCGCATATACAGCAAGTTAAGCGCGCCGAGGGATTGAATCCCTGATGATGGGATTATTGCATCCAATTTACCCTAAGACAGATTCGTTTTCCTTACCCCTCCCTAACCCTCCCCGTAAACGGGGCGGGGACTGGTCAATGGAGGCCGACAAGTCGCCCCCGCTGGCGGGGGAGATTTAGAGGGGGTAAGAACCCCGGGAAAATAGGTAGGCTATGTCTTAACCTGCTGCATATGGGGTAACACATAGGGCGTCCCTACGGCTGGCAATCACCGCACTGATTTTATAGAGCATCATGGGGAAGGGTTAAACGGCGGTGAGGCATTTTGTTGATCTCGAAAGGATGGCATTGATGGATAAGATACGAGTCGGCGTAATCGGCAGCGGATTTATCGGCAACATCCATGTGGATGGTCTGCGCCATGTCCCCGATGCAGAAGTCGTCGCGGTGGCTGCAAAGACGCCAGGTAAGGCCGCCCAATTCGCGGCGGGGCGCGGCATCCCCCATGCCTACGACGATTACCGTAAAATCCTGGAACGGGCGGATATTGACGCGGTGACGGTGGCTGTCCCCAACTATCTGCATGAGGAAATCGTGGTCGCGGCGGCGGCGGCGGGCAAGCATATCATGTGCGAGAAGCCCTTCGCCCGCACTATCCAGGAAGCTGAACGGATGCTCAAGGCGGTGAAGGACGCCGGGGTGAAGCTGGTCTACGGTGAAATGCTGTGTTTCGCCCCCAAATACGTCCGTGCCAAGCGCCTGGTGGACGAGGGGGCGCTCGGCAAGGTGTTTCTCGTTAAGCAGAGCGAGGAACACGACGGCCCGCATTCGCCCTGGTTCTGGGATGTGAATCTTTCCGGCGGCGGCGTGCTGCTGGATATGGGCTGCCATAGCATTGAGTTCGCCCGCTGGATACTGGATCGCCCGGCGGTCAAAAGTGTGCAGGCCACGATGGGGCAGTTTGTCCATCACGGGCGGACACAGGGCGAAGACCACTGTATTTGCATCATCGAGTTTGAAAATGGCGCGATGGGCGTGGCGGAAAACAGTTGGGGCAAGACCGGCGGCATTGATGACCGCTGCGAGATTTACGGCACTCAGGGCAACACCCGCGCCGATCTGATTCATGGCAACGCGCTCATCACCCACAGCCGCAGCGGGTATGGCTACGCGGTGGAAAAAGCCGATACGACTACGGGCTGGACTTTTACCGGGTTTGAGGAAGAATGGAACTACGGTTTTCCACAGGAGATGCAGCACTTTATCAATGTGGTCAAGGGTCTTGAAGAGCCGGTGGAGACAGGTGAAGACGGCCTGGAAGTCTTGAAAATTATCTATGCCGCCTACCAATCAGCGGGCGAGGGGCGGCGCATTGACTTCCCGTATGAACCGCCTGTGGTCGAAAAACCGATTGATTTATGGCTGAGAAACAGGGTCTAGCAGCATACAGGAGCAAACAACAAAATGGGAAAATTTAAAGTCGGTATGATTGGGTGTGGTTTTATCGCCAATGGCAAGCACCTCTACGCCATGACGCAGCGGGATGATGTAGAAGTTGTCGCCTTCTGCGATCTTGTCCTCGAGCGGGCGCAGGCTTCGGCCAAACAGTACGGCACGCCGGATGCCCTGGTATGCCAGGACTACCGCGAAGTAGTCACCCGCGAAGAAATTGATGTGATTTACGTGTGTACTCCCAACAGCACCCATGCCGAAATTACGGTTGCCGCCCTCAACAATGGCAAGCATGTCATGTGTGAGAAGCCGATGGCGAAGACCAGCGCCGAGGCCAAAGCCATGGTGGATGCTGCCAAAGCGAGCGGCAAGAAACTTTCAATCGGCTACCAGAACCGTTTCCGTGAAGACACGCTCCTGCTCAAATCGCTGTGCGACCAGGGCGAACTGGGCGAGATTTACTACGCCAAAGCCTTCGCGCTGCGCCGCCGGGGCGTGCCAACCTGGGGCGTCTTTATGGACAAAGAGAAGCAGGGCGGTGGCCCGCTGATTGACCTCGCCACCCATGCGCTCGATATGACATTGTGGATGATGGACAACTACGAGCCGGAAGTGGTGCTGGGCAGCACGTTCGATAAGCTGGGCAAGCTGGGCAGCCCGGCCAATGGAATGGGTCCCTGGGACCCCGCCGCCTATGAGGTTGAGGACGCCGCGTTCGGGCTGGTGCGCTTCAAGAACGGCGCGACAGTCATGATCGAGTCTTCCTGGGCGCTCAATATGGTCAGCACCAACGAAGCTATGATCCTGCTGGCCGGTACAAAGGCCGGTGCGGATATGTTCCCGCCCGAAGGGCAGCCCCGCGATGGTTTGCATGTGCGCATCAACGGCGAGCAGAACGGCAAACTGTATGTGCGGAACTACGCGGCGGGTTCGGGTCTGTACGACAAGTCCGGCAAGCGCGAACAGTTCGCTGGCAGCATCAAGGAAGCGAACGCCTGGTTCGATAGCATCCGCGACGACACCGAACTGGTCGTCAAGCCGGATCAGGCCTATGTGGTGACGCAAATCCTGGAAGCAATTTACCAGTCAGCCGCCAGCGGTGAAGCCGTCCGCATGGGGTAAGTGCGACTCGCCTGGAACAAACGGTTGTTTTCTGCGGAGAGAGTCCCTGAGACCATTTGAACATTGGATTATTCCGGGTTGCTTTCGGGGAGGGTCTCAGACCCTCCCCTACGACCTACACCTATTTCCGAGTGTAGAGGCGGGTTTCAAACCCGCACGCAGACTTATCCAATGGCTTCTTGGACTCTCCCCCTTTTTTGTGTGGGATTACGATCCATTCACCGGCTGCAAGTAGTAGATGTTGCCCTGGCTTTCCGCCGTCCAGCCGGACTGCCCGGCATAATCCACCTGCCACCACACCAGCCCCCCGTCACATACCGGCCCGCCCGTCACCGTGAAGATGCCGTTTTCGGGGATTTCTCCCAGCCGTGTGCCGGATGTCGAAGGCGCGGCGCGTAAGTTGTTCGGCCCGCCGCCGGGGATAACCTGCCCCTGACCTCCCACCGCCAGTACCGGCGGCAGCGCCCCCGGACACGAGAAACCGGACGGCGTTTGTCCGGCTTCCAGATTGGTGATGCGCCAGGTTGGCTGCCCCCAGGTGAACCCTGACAAAAACAGACCATCCGGCAGGGTGATGGTCGTCACCACACCCGCCCGCCAGATCGTGACCGCTTGTTCAAAGACACGGGTATCGGGATTGAAGGGTGTATAGGCTGCCGCCCCGCCATCCGGCGAGAGAGCGATATAGTCGAAGTTGGCATAGCCCATGTTGATCGGCTCAGTGAGGGCTGAACCCGCCGCATCGGCCAGCCAGACCTGGTTGGTAGTATCACCGCCTCCCTTAATGCGCACCGCCAGCCCGGTATCCGGCGCTGAGGCGCTGTACAGTTCTGGCGCGGGCGCTGGGTGGATCAGGCCGGTTTCCAGGTCAATCACCTCCCAGTCTCCTGTGTTATAGTGCACACCAACCATGTCCCGCCCCGCGACTTGCACGAGGGCATAGAACACCGTGAAGCGTTCCGTATCCGCAGCCAGCGGGATTTCGCGCAGCAGCGTCCCGGCGGCGTCATACACGAGGAAGCTGGTTTGCCATGTGGCGAGCCGTGGTTCATAGGTCGCGCTGTGCAGCACCAACCCGGTATCCGCCCACATCACATCCAGCACATCCGGCACGCCACCCTGTTCCGGCAGGCCGGTCACAATCGTGCGCACGTCTGCTGTCAGGAAGTTGTACAGCGTCAACTGGATATTCCATTCCGGGTAGAGCGCTTCTGTCCAGGCCAGCCATGTGCCGTCGGGCGACCAGGCCGGACGTGAACGGATCATCGCTTTGTCCGGCACGCCGGTCACAAAAAACGAGGCGTCAGCGGGCTGCTGGACAATGGGCAGATTCACGCCGTCTGCGATATCCAGTACCCAGATGTCTTTGGGGAGCGGGCCGCCGCCAATCCCGCCCGACTCTTCGAGCGCGGTGACGACCATATCCGGGTACGCGGTATAGGCGATCCGACGGCCATCTGGCGACAGCACCGGCGTAAAATGCGACCCATCTGGTGTGAGCGGGCGCAAGACGTTCGTGGTTTCGTCCCATGCCCAGAAGCTGCCATGTGAAAGCAGAATCAGCGGGGTATTGCTCTGCGCCGCCGCCGGACTGACAGCGAGCAATCCGGCGAGCAGGGCGATGATGAGTGAATAGATAGTGCGGGTCATAGATGCACGGCCTCCTCCGTGTAGTGTGGTTATCCGGCAGAGGACGTGTGCCAGGGGCTACCGCTCAATCGGCACGTTAACCAGGTTGCCCCATTCCGTCCAGCTACCGTCATAGTTTCTCACATTAGGATAGCCCAACAGATATTTGAGGACAAACCAGGTGTGGCTGCTGCGCTCCCCGATGCGGCAGTAGGAAATCACATTGTCGTCCGGCTTGAGTCCCTGTTCGGTTTCGTAGATTGCCCGCAGCTCGGCGGCACTCTTGAACGTGCCGTTTTCCGGGTTGGCGGCGCGGCTCCAGGGGACACTCTTCGCGCCGGGGATATGCCCCCCGCGCAGCGCCCCTTCGTTAGGGTAGCCTTCCATGTGCAGCTTTTCGCCGCTGAATTCCGCCGGGCTGCGGACATCCACCAGTGGCAGCCGGGCATTGACATGCGCCAGGACATCATCACGGAATGCCCGGACAGCGGAGTCGTCACGTTCCGGGGCGACGTAGGTCGTCGGCGGGTAGTCAGGGCGGACACGGGTCAGCTCGCGGCCTTCATGCTCCCACTTGAGGCGGCCACCATCCATGATTTTCGCATGGGTGTGTCCAAACAGATGAAACACCCAGAAGGCGTAGCAGGCCCACCAGTTGCTCTTATCCCCATAAAAAACCACCGTCATATCCCTGGTGACGCCAATTCGGGACATTAAGGCTGAAAAGCCATCCCGGTGCAGGTAATCGCGCCGCAGCGGATCGTTGAGGTCGGTTGTCCAGTCCACCTGTACCGCGCCGGGAATGTGGCCGGATGGATAGAGCAGCGGGTCTTCGTTTGATTCTACAATTCGCACATTGACATCGTTCAGATGGGCTGCGACCCATTCGGTAGATACCAGCGCCTCAGGATGAGCATAGCCTCGGTTGGAAATCTCACTCACAGTTGCCTCCTGTTAAGTTTTTTATTTACCGGGTGAATAAAATAGACACTCATCATAATAACTAAGTTCCATGCCGCTGGCAATGCCGAAGGTTGACCAATCCCGCCTGATTGGGGGATACTTAATAAAGTGGTCAGTTATCGGTGGACAGTGAAAAGCAGACCTGAGTCTTGGGGCAGACGCCCATCAGCCGGATAGCTGAAGGGGGCGCATTTCAGATGTTATCACTGCGTAGGGGCGTGATGATGCAGTTTTACAATGAAACACGGAGTTAAACCGGGGTCATGTGCCTACAGAACTGCCCTGAAATGAGGGGCGGGTAGGGGCGCATAGGTTGCGCCCGCCCCCAAACCACACTGTGCCGTTTTCTTAAAACGCATCAACATACGCCTGCGGAAAGCTTCCGGCCTCCGGCGCGTTCTTAGGGCCGGGCTGCACCCGCTAACCGGCTAAAGAGCTAACCCGCTAACCATTGACCGCTAATGATTGAAAACTGACGACTGGGAACTGAAAACTATGACACCCACGACCCAACCCCTCGCTGACCGCATTCGCCCGGCGTCGCTGGCCGAATTCATCGGGCAGCAGCACCTGGTCGGCAAAGGCAAGCCGATCTACCAGGCTATCCAGCAGAACCTTGTGTATTCGATGATCTTCTGGGGGCCGCCGGGTATCGGCAAGACCACGCTGGCCCGCATCATCGCCGCCCAGACAGACCGCCGCTATTACGAACTTTCCGCCGTATCTGCGGGGAAGGCTGAACTGCGGGCGATTGTCGAGCAGGTGCGGACAACCGAGCAGCGCGACCTCTTCAACCAGGAGGCAGAGGACACGCCTCGCGGCGGGGCGGTGCTTTTCCTGGATGAAATCCACCGTTTTAACAAGGCGCAGCAGGACTTTCTGCTGCCGTATGTCGAGGACGGCACGCTCATCCTGATCGGCGCGACTACCGAAAACCCCAGTTTTGAGGTGATCTCGGCGCTGCTCTCGCGCTGCCGGGTGTTCACGCTCGAACCGTTGTCGGTGGCGGAAATCCGCCAGATTATCGAACATGGCGCGGCTGAGCTTGGGGTCAGCCTGCCGGATGAAGGGATGGCCTTCCTGGCTGAGTTTGCGAACGGGGATGCCCGCCAGTCGTTGAATCTGCTGGAGACGGCGGCGCAGCTTTACGCCGGGGAGAGCGGCGCGATCACACTGGAAAACCTGAAGGACGCCCTGCAATCGAAGCACCTGCGCTATGACCGGGCGGCGGAGGAACACTATAACACGGTGAGCGCCTATATCAAGAGTATGCGGGCCAGCAACCCGGATGCCGCGCTCTATTACCTGGCGCGGATGGTGGCTGCCGGGGAAGACCCCAAGTTTATCGCCCGGCGCATGGTCATCTTCGCCAGTGAGGATGTCGGCATGGCGCTGCCAACGGCGCTGGTGGTCGCTAATGAGGTCTTCCGGGCGGTGGAGACAATTGGCTACCCGGAATGTGTGTTCAATCTGGCGCATGGTACGGTCTACCTGGCGACTGCGCCCAAAGACCGCACCGCCGGGGACGCCTATTTCGCGGCGCTGGAAGACGTGGAGCAGCAGGGCAACCTGCCGATCCCGCTCAATCTGCGGAACGCGCCGACCAAACTGATGAAATCATTGGGCTACGGGCAGGGCTACGAAGCCTACACCGACGCCGACCTGCTGCCGGAACAGCTTCACGGGCGGAAGTACTATAAGAAGTAGAACCGGAGGCACAATCAGCGCCGCCGCAGGTTCTTCTGACGTGTCCGTGTGTCCTCCCCCTGTACGGTGAAGGTTTCGGCATCCCGCAGCCGGGCAGCATCCCCCCGCAGCCGCTGCCAGAAAACGATGACGATGACCAGCGCAACCGCGAGCGGCACCGCCAGGCTCACCAGGAGCGCCGCCACGAAGCCCCCGGCAGAGTTGGGGAAAGACGGGCCGATGACCACCAGGAGTCCTGCTGCCGCGACAAAGACGCCGAGCAGGAGCGCCACCGTGATCGGATTGACGATAGGCGACACGCGCCCCACCAGCCTGTCGAGCGCGATGCCCCCCAGAACTGAGACAATCGGCAGGATGCCGAATACAAAGACGACCAGAACGCTCAACAAGAACGCAACGTCCTGGGGGTCGGGCATCACCTGGTTAGCTGCCGCCATCATACGGTTCTTACGCGGGCCTTACCCGCCGCTGGTTTCCTGGAACATATCATGCCCGGTCTTGTCGTCGCTGGTCACGGTCATACACGGGCAGACTTCCATGCCCCGCATACAACTGCCGCAGTTCGGGCAGATGATGCAATCTTCCGGTGAGGCGCACCCGCATTCCGGGTAGTTGCGGGCAAATACGCGACGGCCAAAGACGAAGCCTTTCTTCCTGCCTTTTGCCGGTTTCGGATCGGACTGGGAGTGCTTCATTCTCACACCTCCTGTGTCTGTCCTGTTGCACACCTTTATTATAGCATTATTTGGCTAGGTTACGGTGGCGGCAGCTTAAAAAGAGGGCAATTCAGGCCATTGGCGGCGTGATGACAACCCGCACGCAAGCCTCATGCTGCCTTTCTTTCCACTCGGCACTTTCCACTTTCAACTCTGAATAAATGTTCTCACAAATGTTCACCATTCACAACCCGTTTTGTGCTACGCTGGTGCTATGCTGATACGACCAACACACCCCACTCGCGCCCCCTGGAATCCGCTTTATCACTATTTTTGCGGCAAGGTTACGCATTTTGCAGCACAGGTATACCACCACTCACGGGAGGATTGCGGCAATCGCAGCAATCGCAGCACAAATCCGTTTTGTAGCAAAAACACCCGGTTTCTTCCCCTGTTTGGTTGGTCTGAATAGCATTTGTGGTGGCATAATGCAGCGCATCCGCCTCACGAAGTCCTGATTCCGGCAGCTAAATCAAGCAAGCAAACAGGATACTCATAGGGACGCGCTTCTTGTCATGCGACGTAGGGTTGACCCGGTGGGTGACAGCCCGCTATCCGGACTCACCCCAAAATGAGGAGCATGTAGGGGGTCAACAGGCCGAACCCGCCCCCAGACCACATCACCGCGCAACGCGAAGGGGGTGTGGTGTTCTCATGTCTGGGGCGTATGGTTCGTAGCAATAGGGGTAGCCAGCCGGTATCCGGTTATTCGTTCAGGAGCGTATGCTCGATTGTTGACCTGTCGGCGGGCAGCCCCCACCAGCGTGTGATATAGACTTTGCCTTCCGGGTCAGGGCCGATGTTCACCTGAAACTCACACGTGTTCAGCCGCCAGATGCTGAACGTTCCCGCCTGATTGTACAGCGCCGTATGTGGGCCGGTGTGCGGCGTACACGCTGGGGTGTCGCTGGATTCGAGGGCCGCCGTCAGATAGCCCGCGCTGTCTGCATCCACTCCATATACGCGGATACCCTCTCCCTCACGGGTATAGATCACTTCGAACATATCGCCATGTCGCCAGTTGAGGCGGTCATCAGGCGGTGGGGCTGGAGAAATGGTATCGCCTCCCGTCCCATTCCCGGCGGATATGAGCGGCAGCCCGGCACATGAAGGCACATAATCGGCGGGGTCAAAGGTGAAGGTATAGAACAGCGCCGCGCCCTGTGCCAGGATACTGTCATAAAGCTGTTGTGTGTTGAACCCGCCTGCCGGCTGTGCCACCACATCAAACAGGCGTACCGTCACCGGGCGGGCGGTGATGGGGTTAATCCCGGCCAGGTCTACCCCAACCAGCAGGCTAGCCGTCAGCCCCACGCGGATTGCCCCTTGCGCCGCGCCCAGACTCACCCCATTGGCGTCATTCGTGACAAACGCATAGTTATCATAATCGCCCAGCGCGGTTGTGCGATCTACCGTGTCGCCTGTCATCCCGACCAGGAAGGACACGCGGCTGGTCGCGCAGACCCCGGTATCGTTGATGGCGAAAACGCCGTTAAATACCGGGGAATTGAGTGCCTGAACATAAAAAGCACTGCTGATGAAGATCGCCCCCAACACAATTCCGAGCAGACGTTTGGGTGCGGTAGTCATCGCAGTGCCTTTCTGATTGTGGTATGGAAAGGATTACGCCAGGTAGTCGCGCAGTTGGCGGCTCCGGCGCGGGTGGCGCAGACGGCGCAGTGCTCGCCCTTCGATCTGCCGGATGCGTTCGCGGGTCAGGCCGAATTTCTGGCCGACTTCTTCCAGCGTATAGGCCCGCCCGTTTTGCAGGCCAAAACGCAGCCGCAGGATACGCGCCTCACGGGGGGTCAGTGTGGCGAGAATGTCTTCGATCTTCTCGCGCAGCAGGTTATCATGGGTAACTTCGGCGGGGGTAGCGACCATGTCGTTCTCGATGAAGTTGCCGAGTTCGCTGTCTTCGTCCTCTCCGACGGGGTGTTCCAGGCTCAAAGGCTGCCAGGATACGCGCAGCATCCACTGTACTTTGCGCGGTTCGATTTCCATTTCCTTTGCCAGTTCGTCGGTGGTTGGCTTGCGCCCCAGTTCCTGCTCCATCTCGCGCGCTACCCGGTACAGGCGGCGGATGCGGTCACTCATGTGAACCGGCACGCGGATCGTGCGCCCCTGGTCAGCAATCGCGCGGGTGATCGTCTGGCGGATCCACCAGGTGGCATAGGTGCTGAATCGGTAGCCACGCCGGTAGTCGAACTTTTCAACGGCCTTCATCAGCCCCAGGTTGCCTTCCTGGATCAGGTCGAGGAAGGGGACGCCCCGGCAAATATACTTCTTGGCGATAGAGACGACCAGGCGGGTATTGGCTTTAATCAGGTGTTCCCGCGCTTGCAAACCGTCCTCAACCATGAATTTCCATTCGGCGGCTTTGGCGCTGTTCGCATTGTTCTTGAGCTTTTTGGTGGCTTCATCCCCGGCTTCCAGGCGGATCGCCAGGCTGACTTCTTCTTCGGTGGAAAGCAGCGGCACCCGGGACATCTCTTTCAGGTAGAGGCCGACGGTATCGGTGGAGGGCAGGCCTGTCCACGATAAATCATCGTCATCGAGGTCATCCTCAAATTCCAGATCATTATCCAGGTCATCATCTTCGTCGAGCGAATCCTCGAAGAGAATATCCTCAAAGAGCGTATCATCAAATGTGTCGGATTCGTCGTTGAAGGTGTCGGTAAAGGAATTGATGTGATTTGTAACGTCTAAATCTGAATTGTAATTATGATCAAAAGTTGCCAAGATGATTACCCCTTGCAAATAAAGCCAGCTGGTCGGGATGGATGGTAATCCACAGATGGATTACCGCTTATGCGATTCGAGTAATTCCTTGAGCTTTGCCATGCGCGGGTCAACCGCTTCGGCGGCGCAGGCACATTGGGTAGTATTAAGATTGGCACCACAATCAGGACACAGCCCCCGGCAGTCAGGTCGGCAGAGCAGATTGTTGGCCGTAGCGATGAAGACTTCGGCGCGGAGCAGCGGCCCCAGGTCAAGCACCCCATCGTCATGCAGGCTGAATTCTGCCGCAGCAGGGGAAGGATATGCGAATAGTTCTTCAAACTCGATGGTCAGGTTAGCTGTCACCGTATCCAGGCAGCGGTAACATTCCCCGGAAAACCCCACCTGAAGCTCACCCTGTACCAGAACACCTTCTTTATTGCGACTCAAGCGCAGCGGCCCACGAATGTAATCCAGGGTCAGGTCATCGGCTACCCGTACCGCAGGTGCATCAAAGGTGGTGTCATGGCTGTGACCGGGTCCAGCCGCCAGCAGGAAGCCAACATTAATCTTCAGTACCCGGTTGCTGAAATAATTGCTGGTAGGCTGCCCCATGTAAAACCGGCCTTGTTAAGGTGAGAACCAGGACGTCAGAAGCTAACAATTGATCTAACGTCTATTGGATTATAGGGAAAAACTAAAGTTTGTGTCAACATCTGCGACATGCCCCTAACCGAAACCTAACGAGTTTTTTCGAAATTTTTACGATTGCGACACAAAATGTCACAGAATTGCGGTTATTTGAGGGCTTTTGTACATTTCTTCACGTATGAGACGGTTAAGTTTTGCCAGAAGGCAATAGGAAAAAATGTCTGAAACAGGCATTTATTTCGTTTGTGACAAATTTCGCCACAAGCTATTGGCGACTCCAAACCTTGTGTTATCTACCAAGACCTCATGTGTTTTTCAGGCCGGTTTCAAGTAAACTAAGAAACAGGGTTCGCTACACATTGAGGTTCAACTGTATGCTGGCAATTGTGAACGCCTGCGCGATCATCGGGCTGGATGGCACGATCGTGGAAGTGCAGACCGATTTCAACCCGCGAGCCGGTATCCCCACCTTCTCGATTGTCGGGCTGCCGGATAATGCCGTCAAGGAGAGCCGCGAACGGGTAAGAACGGCCATCAAAAACAGCAACCTGAGTTTTCCGAACAAAGGGTATTTGGTCAACCTATCCCCGGCAGACATCCCCAAACACAGCACAGCCTATGATCTGGCGATTGCGGTGGGCGTGCTGGCGGCCACCGACCAGATTCCGCTCACGGCGATTGACCGCGCCCTGTTTATCGGAGAACTGTCGCTGGATGGCGGCATCCGGCATGTGAAGGGCGCGCTGCCAATGGCGTATGCCGCCTATGAGAACGGCTTCACGACGATCTATGTCGCGCCGGACGACGCGCCCCAGGCGGCACTGGTCGAGGGCATTCAGGTCATCCCGGTGCAGTCATTAGGGGAACTGGTCGAGCATCTTTACGGCCTCAACCCCATTCCGCCGTACCAGGCAGACGCGGCTTCGTCGCTGCTGGCGGCTCAGGATGCCGATGGCGTCGTGGATTTTGCCGATGTCAAGGGGCAGGAACACGTCAAACGGGCGCTGGAGATTGCGGCGGGCGGCGGCCATAACGTACTGCTCACCGGCCCGCCCGGCACCGGCAAAACGCTGCTCGCCCGCGCGATGCCCGGCATCCTCCCCCGCCTGACCTACGAGGAAGGGCTGGAAGTCACGCGCATTTACTCGGTGGCCGATATGCTCAATAGCGACTTCCCACTGGTACAGGTGCGTCCTTTCCGCGCTCCGCATCACACGATTTCACAGGCCGGGCTGATCGGCGGCGGCGCCGTCCCGCGCCCGGGAGAAGTATCCTTGTCGCATCGGGGAGTGCTCTTTCTGGACGAGGCTGTTGAGTTTTCCGGCAAGGCGCTGGAAGTGCTGCGCCAACCGATGGAAGATAAGATCGTCACCATCAGCCGAGCCAGGGGGACGCTCACATTTCCCGCCAATTTCCTGCTGGTGATGGCCCGGAATCCCTGCCCCTGTGGCTATTATGGCGACCCGGTGAAGCCCTGTACCTGCACGCCGACCATGATTACCCGCTACCAGAGCAAACTCTCCGGCCCGCTGCTGGATCGCATTGATATTCATGTGGATGTGCCGCGTGTGGAGTACGACAAACTCATGGGGGAGGGCAAAGGTGAATCGTCGGTGACGGTGCGCCAGCGGGTGGAGGACGCCCGTGAATGGCAGCGCCAGCGTTTCCGTGACCTGCCCGGGTTATTCGCCAACGCCGACATGGGGCCGGGGGAAGTGCGCGAGTTCTGCACGATGGGTGCGGACGCCCGGCAACTGCTGGAACTCTCAGTCAAACGGATGCATCTGAGCGCCCGTGCCTACCACCGCATCCTCAAACTCAGCCGGACGATTGCCGACCTGGCCGCCAGCGACATGATACAAGTCCCGCACGTCGCAGAGGCGATTCAGTACCGGCCCAAGACGGCGGGGATGTGAGGCGATATAATTGAAATGCCTTGCCGGGACTGATGCCACTGAGCCGGCTCGTCCGCTCGGCTTTGCAGAGGGAAATCTGTACCTTACTTCCAGTAAACGACTGAGGCGCAAGAACACCATGTCTACGGTGAATGAGAACAGACAATTACTCCTGGAACGATTAAACAATGTGGTTGCACATCTGCTCGATATTTACCGAAGTGTGCCTGATCCCGATATGATGGTTTATGAACTCTGGACGGCCAAAGACGTTCTGGCTCACCTGACATTCTGGCATGAAAGTTTTGCTCGAAATGTCAGTGATCTCGCCCGCGACATTAAGCCTACACCACTGAAAGGCAAACTCAGTGATCTTAACCAGGCGGGCGTGGATGCTATGAAACCTTACTCATTAGAAGCGGTTATTGAACGCCTGGAAATCGCGCAAAGGACTATTTGGGATAATGTTCTGTCTCCCAGGGTTGTTCTCATTCCATACAAAAAGGGTTCAAGAGATTACACTCCTGAAGAACATCTGGAGATTGTGATTAATCATATCACCCAGCATTTACAGGATGTCGTCAAAGCATCTCATGCTTAACGACTTGACGGCTCTACACAGTCTACTCCCTACCGTTGGATGAATAATCAGACCCCACCATATTGAAGATCGGCAGGTAATAGTGCCGATACTGTTTGGCAACAATCCCCCCCCGCAGCGTCATCACCTCATCTTATGAATTGGAAATCACTTCCGATCCGGCTCATAGATGAGCGCCGCAACGCCGGAACTGAGTGGTCGGGCTTCCACAAGTTTGAGCGTCGCAGTGGTTTCCTCGCCGAAGAGACGCCTGCCTTTGCCCAGCACCACCGGGTAGACAAGAAGCCGGTAGCGATCCACAAGATCGTGCTGAATGAGCGTTTGCACAAGCGTGGCGCTGCCATGAACCACAATGTCCTTACCGTCTTGCTGCTTGAGTCTGGTGATTTCCGCCACGACATTGTCTTTAATGAGCATCGAGTTATTCCACCCGGCTTTGTCCAGTGTCGTGGACACCACGTATTTGCGCACACTGTTGAAGTAGGCGGCTCCTTCATCCTTGCTCTCCGGCCAGGCTGCCGCAAACCCTTCATAGGTCACGCGCCCCAGGAGCAAGGCATCACTGGCGTCAGTCTCATCGCCCTTGAACCTGGCGATGTCGTCATTCCAGTAGGGCATAGTCCAGGCTGGCGCTTCCACGACGCCATCCAGCGATATGAATGCAGTGACGACGATGTTCCTCATGGCGGTTATCCTTTCACTCTCTGCCGGTCAATGATGATACACCGATAATTCAGGTTGCATGGCTTCCTCCTCGCTCATTGAGATACATTTATTATACCGTTACCTTCCAGGTAAGCCTGGACACCAGCGGCAGCGGGGGATTGATGTATGCACGTCTGAGCGTGTTGAAGCACAGGGCTTCTGCCGTCGTTATCGCTTCATCTATTCACGCCAGGCTCTCGTTCAGAGTTACCGGGGCAAGCGGGGCGTCCTGCGCTAACAGTGCCAGCGTGGCCTCTAATACCCGCCGTTGTTGAGCGGCATCCCCTGGTTTGCCGAGTGTCGCTCCCCGTTCTAACTGGGTAAATGTCGCTCGCGGCGGGACGGTGGGGCGCGTCCGCCCGGTATTCCAGGTTGTCAGGGTCGTAGCGATCCCTGCCAGTTCCAATCCCCGCGCGATCAGCCCAACGGACTGAGAACACAGCGGTCAGGAAGGCACCAGCAGCGCCGCTTGCGCGCCCATCCCCTGCGCCAGCGCCAGAACCGCCGGGGCCAGGTCGTCCGCGATACGGATCACGTCTGTCAGGTAGCCGGAATAACTGATAACCGTCGGCATGACTTCCCCGATCACGCCCGCTTCTTCCAGGTCGCGCAGGTGGCGCAGCGGCAGCAGTACCTGCGGGTCCGTATTCACTGCCGTATGATCGTAGTGATCGTGGGCATAGGCCAGCGCATCGAACGGCGTATCCAGCGGAAAGGTACGGAGTGTGTAATCGCCATAGGGGTGTGGCGCGTCGAACGGTTCCTGGGTGTCTTTCAAATAGCCACCCGCCGACGAGATCAGCACCAACCGGCTCCGGCTGAGGTCAATGCCTGGAGTCGGTGGCAGCGGGTCGTTATAGGGGCGCGGGTAGAGCTTCCAGTCGAATTCGCCGGTCTGCTGGTGGTGTGCCAGCCAGCCCGCTGTGTAGTCCTGAATCCAGCGTTCAGGGTTATCCAGGATTGCCATAGACCATCCTTCTGTTGGAATGCCGGTAGGGCGCTGCGTAAAGAAATCGCGGTACGAACTGTCTATGTTTAGGACTTACGTATTTGGGCGGCAGGTATCATGCCTGCCTGTGTGCAGGAAGTAGATTATCACAAAGAAGCGCAGGTATGCCACATATTGACACCCTGTTAGACCAACTTGATGCCCTACGGCGGGAATGTGAAGCGGCGATGCTGGATTACACCGGCAGCGCAACGATGTGCCAGATACACAAAGATGGTCGTGTAACCGGCGGGCTGAAATACCAGGAAGGCCGGTTGGTCGTCCTGGGGAGCGTCATCCGCCAGATCAGACAGCGCGCCCAGGAGGACACGCTGCCCGGCTTGCTCGACAGCATTCTCTCAGCGGAAGCCGCCCGGTGGTCGGCACAATTAGCCCGTTACCAGGCGGCGGAGCGTCCGGCAATCACCTGGGTGGCTTACAGCCAGGGCGGACTGGACACCGTCCGGGAAATCCGGCACAGCCTGCTGGAAAACGGTATCACGTCTGGACAATGACAACAGCCACATTGCCCACCGGCAAGGGGACATACATCCTTATTCTGCGCCTGGACGAATCCGCCCAACTGACCATCGGTAAGCTGGGCACCTTCGCTTTCCCTGCCGGGTGGTATGCCTACGTTGGCAGCGCCTTCGGCCCTGGTGGGCTGCGCGGCAGGCTCAAGCACCACCTCGCGCCAGTGATTAATCCCCACTGGCACATAGACTACCTGCGACAGACCGCGTCAACTCGTGAGGTATGGTATCTCGTCAGCGCGACGGTTTACGAGCATGAATGGGCGGCGGCGCTGGCTTCTTACTCCCGCGCGGCGATACCCGTTCCTCGCTTCGGCGCGTCCGACTGCCGCTGTGAAACCCACCTGATTCACTTCTCTGAACTGCCGGATTTTGCGGAGTTCCAGGGTGACACCGGCCAGCCCATCCAGCGCTGGTATAGCGGTGGTTAGACCGCTCCGATGTTCCGGCAAAGTGCCAGCCCATCGAAATAAAGATAGTGCTGGCAAATTCATTGAATCTGCACAAGGCAGATTGATTGACAATCGCCCCGCAGTCGCGTTATGATTGTTGCATACGCAACAGTTTTATGTGCAACAAAATGTTATTTGATCCTTTTCTTTCTGATGAAATTGAATCGGGCATTCCTGCCACCAGCCTCTACCGGCTGATTCACGATGTCTACGTACTGCTGGACAACGCAGACCGCAGCGTCCTGGCACAGTTCGATCTGACCCCTTCGCAGTATCGCGTCCTCATGCTGATGCACCCGTTTGAGGGTCGCCGTCTCACCGATCTCAGTTACCGGATGCTGTTTGCCCGCAGCACGATTACCCGTCTGATGGACCAGATGGAAGCTGCTGGCCTGGTTCACCGTGTTACCGACCCGGATGACCGCCGGGCGCAGCGTGTCGCCCTCACCGCCGCAGGCGCGGATCTGCGATTACGCGCTTATACCGCCCATGAACAGTACATTACCGAGTGTTTCGCTCACCGCCCCGCGCCGGAGCAGGAACAACTGATCCAACTCTTAAAGCACCTGCGCACTTCGCTGCGCATTCACCTGGGGATTCAGGATACCTGAAAGGGGGTGGTGGCCGACCATAGAACATGCTGTCCCGTTCATTATTCCGACGCGACTATGGGGTATTCAAATCCCCTTGTCCACACCACGCAGTTTTCGTTCTTGATGCAACACCAATCACACAATAATGGTTGTTTAGGAGGTAGTTTTACATGAAGCGTTTTGGTTTTGTGATCCTGTTGGCGGTATGCCTGACGATGGTTGTCGGCGTTCCGGCTGCGGCTCAGGACGGGCGTCCTGACCTGCTGATCTGGGCAGATAACACCCGTGAAAAAGCCCTCACCCCCCTGGTCGAGCAGTTCTCGGCGGATTTCGGCGTCACCGTGCGCGTGGACGAAATCGGTATGGGCGATATTCGCGCCAACCTGCCGGTGGCTGGCCCGGCGGGCGAAGGCCCGGACATCATCATCGCCGCCCATGACTGGATTGGCGAACTCGTGCTGAACGGCTCGGTTGTTCCGCTTAACCTGGGCGACAAAGCAGCGGAATTCAACCCGGCGGCGCTTTCCCTGTTCACCTATAACGGCGAGCTTTACGGGATGCCCTATGCTGTCGAAAACGTCGCCTTCTTCCGCAATCCGGAACTGGTGCCGGATGCGCCCGCGACCTGGGACGAAGTCAAGGCGATCACCGAAGAACTGGTCAGCTCCGGCACCAGCGAGTTCGGCTACCTGATTCAGACCAACGACGCCTATCATTATTTCCCGATCATGAATGCCTTTGGTGGCTACGTGTTCGGGCTGGATGAAAACGGCAACTATAACCCCGAAGATGTGGGCATTGACAGTCCGGGCGCTATTGCCGCAGGGCAGTGGCTGCAAAGCATGGCCGAAGCCGGCTATCTGGTGGCGGATGTCAACTACGATGTGATGCACGCCAAATTCGAGGGCGGCGACGCGGCCATGATTATCACCGGCCCCTGGGCGCTGCCACGCATCCGCCAGTCGGGTGTCCCGTATGCCATCAGTGACCTGCCTGCCGGGCCTGCCGGGCCGGGCAAGCCCTTCATCGGCGGCCAGGGCTTCATGATTAGCGCCTACAGCCCGAACCAACTGCTGGCCGAAGCCTTCCTGCTCGACTTCATGGCGAACACGGAGCCAATGCAGGCCATGTATGATGCTGATCCGCGTCCGCCTGCCTATCTGCCGGTGCTGGAATCGCTGGCCGACCCTGACCTGGAAGCCTTCCGCCATGCTGGTCTGGTGGGTGAACCGCAGCCGTCCATCCCGCAGATGAGTTCGGTGTGGGGCGCATGGGGTAATGCGCAGCAGTTCACCATCACACAGGAACTGGATGGTGAGACAGCCTTCACCGATGCCGCCGCGCAAATCCGCGACCTGATCGCCGGACGTGTCACTGGCGCGACCACCTCGGAAACGGGTGAATATGTCGGGCTACCCGGCACCATTCAAGAGGCGCTGGGCTGCCCCGGCAACTGGCAGCCGGAATGTGAAAACACCCGCATGATCGTGGGCGAAGATGATGGTGTCTGGCAGGCGGCCTTTGACCTGCCCGCTGGCAGCTACGAATACAAGGTCGCGCTCAACGGCACGTGGGACGTAAACTACGGCATGGGTGGCGAAGCGGGCGGCGCCAATATTGTCCTGAACCTGGACGCCGATACCAATGTTGTCTTCCTGTTCGACCCGATCTCGCACTGGGTTACGGATAACGTCAACTCGTTGATCGTGAGCGCCCCCGGCAGCTACCAGGCTGCCCTCGGCTGCCCCGGTGACTGGGCGCCAGACTGCCTGCTCTCCTGGATGCAGGACGCCGACGGCGATGGCATCTACAGCTTCAGCACCGATGTACTCCCGGCAGGTGACTATGAAGTCAAGGCCGCGCTCAACCAGAGTTGGGATGTCAACTACGGCGCGGACGGCGAAGCGGGCGGCGCCAATATCCCCTTCACCGTATCCGCTGACAATGAGCCTGTCACCTTCTCATTCGACAGTTCAACCAATCTGCTGACTGTAGCGGTCGGCGGTTAGTCATGCGTACTGCGCTGGCACGTGCTGGGGTCTCTACCGGGGCCCCAGCCCTGTCCTCGTCACCGGTAGGCTTGATCTTGCGGCTGCTGGCGCTGGCCGTCATTGATGTTTTTGCCCTGCTGCTGGCCGTCAGCATCGGCGGCGATGGCAATATCTTCCTGGCACTCGCTATCGTGGCAACCGCCTTGATCGTCACTGTGATTACCCTCGTGCCGGGGTTATGGCCGCTGCGCTGGATGTCCCCCGCCCTGGCGTTGATTGTTCTGATGGCGCTCTACCCGATGTTTTACACGCTCTATGTGGCCTTCACCAATTTCAGCGACGGCCACCGCCAGAGCAAAGTCGAAGTCGCGGAACTCCTGGCACAGCGTACTTATCTCCCCGAAGGCGGCACAAGTTACACCTGGACACCTTTCGGCAATGAGGCCGGAGACAGTTACGGCCTGTGGCTGGTGGATGCCGAGGGCAACGCTTTCTTCGCGCTCCCCGATCAACCGTTGCAGCCGGTGACACCCGGCGTCAGCGGCAGTGGCCCGTATGATGAGGCCGGAATCCCGGCCCAAATGGATGGGCTGAATGTATTGCAAGGTGGCGAACGCTTCCGGGCGCTGACCACCCTGCAAACCATGCAGTTTGGCGACCCGGCCAGTCCGGTTGGCATCAAGAGCCGCAATGAAGCCGGGGCATTTGTCTCGAAGTGGGTATTCGACGCGGGGGCCAACACGCTGACCGATATGGAAGCCGGGATAGTCTACCAGGCCGACGACAGCCAGGGGCAGTTCGTCGCGCCAGATGGCACATTCGCTCCCGTCGGTTACTGGGTGCCGATTGGCCTGAACAATTTCGCCCGGATTACCGGGTTCTTCAGCGGGTTGAGCAATTTTGGCCCACAGTTCCTGACCTTCTTATGGCGCTTTGTAGCCGCCGTCGTGGCAGGTTGGGGTGTTTACCGCTTTTTCGGCAAGACCGATATCATGGAAATCTGGCTGGTGCGGCGGGTGGTCGTGCCGCTGCTGCTGCTGGCGGTCTTCGCTGAGCCGCTGCTGAACCTGTTCGATACCCTGCTGCCAGTCCCACTGTTCAAGGTGTTCGGCTGGACGGTGGCCTTTGCCTTGTTGTCGGTATTGACTTCCTTCTCACTAGGGCTGTTCATGGCGCTCATCCTCAACCGGGATTTCCCTGGCGTGCGAGTCATCCGGTCACTCCTGATTGTCCCGTATGCCATCCCCGGCATGATCGGGATTCTGATCTGGCGCGGCATGTTCAACTCGAATGTGGGCGTCATCCCGGCCACGCTGCGGGACATCTTCGGCAGTTCCCCGGCATTTTTCAATGACCCTGGCTGGGCGAAGTTTATGATTCTGCTGGTCAACCTGTGGTTCGCCTATCCCTACTTCATGCTCCTGTGCAGCGGTGCGCTGCAATCCATTTCGGCTTCCATTTATGAGGCGGCAGAAGTGGATGGCGCGAATACCTGGCATAAATTCTGGAATCTGACGCTGCCGCTGCTGCTGGTGGCGGTTGGCCCGTTATTGATCGCTTCGTTTACGTTTAATTTCAATAATTTTTTGCTGATTGAAGGCCTGATCGAAGGCGGCCCTCCCATCGCGGGGACAGTCGCGCCGCCAGTCGGCCATACCGATAACCTTATGACCTACACTTACCGCTTCGCGTTTTCTGCCGGCGGCACGCGGGACTTCGGCTATGCCTCGGCCATTGCGGTGATGATCTTCCTGATCGTCGGCACATTGACTCTGTTACAGTTCCGGCTCACCCGGCGCTGGGAGGAGGTTGGTGAAAATGTCTAACATCGGCACGCTGTTGGGACGTTTTCTCACCAGTTGGACGGCGCGAGGAATCGTGATCGCGCTGGCGCTGGTCTTTGCGCTTTTCCCGGTCATCTGGATCACTTCGGCATCGTTCAACCCCACCGGCTCCATGTCAAATCAGACGCTCATCCCGTCAAATGTCAAGAACCTGGATGATCTGCTGACGAACTACCGCCGGTTGTTCGATGACCCTCAGGTTCCATTCTGGCGCTGGATGTTCAATTCGCTGTTCATCGCCGTAGTCTCTACCATTTTGACACTCCTCATCACCTCGTTGAGCGCCTACGCCTTTTCGCGCTTTCGATTTCGGGGGCGGCGCAGCCTGCTGCTTTCGATCTTCCTGGTACAGGTGTTTCCCAATCTGCTGGCACTGGTGGCGCTCTACCTGATGCTTATCCAGATTGGCAAATATGTGCCGCTGCTCGGCCTGAACTCGTATGGCGGCCTCATCATGATCTATATGGGCGGCGGCATGGCGGTCAATATCTGGCTGATGAAGGGCTTTTTTGACACCATCCCCCGCGATATTGACGAATCGGCGCAGGTAGACGGCGCGACGCACTGGCAGAGCTTCTGGTATCTGATCTTCCCGCTGGTACGCCCGATCCTGGTGGTGGTCGGGTTGTTCGCCTTCGTTGGCACATTCAACGAGTTTTTGCTGGCGCGGGTGATGCTCAACGAGCGCGAGACGTGGACGCTCATGGTCGGCATGTTCAGCTTTGTCTCTGGCGGGGAGTTCTCCACCGATTGGGGTGTGTTCGCCGCCGGGTCGTTGATCGCGGCGGTGCCGATTGTCCTGCTTTACCTGTCTTTGCAACGTTATATCGTGAGTGGCTTAACTATCGGCGCAGTAAAGGGGTAGCCCATCTTGGACTTCATCTTCGGCACACTGGCAAGCGATGGTCTTAAGCTGGTACACCACCGAGCTATGCAGCAGGGGGTGCAGCACGCCTACCGTAAAACCCCGCGTGACCCGGGTCCCGGCCAGCCGGTGACGATCACCGTCACCACCGGCCAGAACATCACCGCTGCACACGTCGCCTGTTACTATACACTGGATGGCAGTATTCCTGCCGGGAGTCGCGGCGCGGCTGTTCACGGCTATGCATTGCCCCTGGAACAGGTCGAAACAACCTGGGATACCCTTTCGTGGAGCTACGTCACCACCTGGGAGGGGACTCTGCCGCCGCAGCCTTCCGGCACAACCGTCCGCTACAGCATCGGCGCGTGGGATGCGGACGGCGCGGAAATCTGGGCGGACTGGCCGGACGTGCAGACTACCGCCGAACATGCGTCGGGTTACTTCTTCAGGGATGAACCACTGCCGGATGACCTGGTGTATGGCGACCCGGCCAAAGCGACGGTTTTCGCCTATCATGTGGATACGCTGCACGTACCGGAGTGGGCGCGGGAAGCCGTTATCTATCAGGTGTTCGTAGACCGCTTTTACCCCGGCGATGGGCGTCAATGGCTGCAAACCACCGACCTCATGGGGTTCTGCGGCGGCACGCTGGAGGGCGTGGAGCAGAAGTTAGGCTATATCGCCGACCTGGGCGCAACCTGTATCTGGTTGAGTCCCACCTGGCTGAGTCCGACTCATCACGGCTACGACATCCTGAATTACAAATGCACTGAACCGCGTCTGGGGGGCAACACGGCGCTGCGTTCGCTGATAGACGCGGCACACCGGCGCGGTATCCGCGTGCTGCTCGACCTGGTGTGTAACCATATGTCGTACCAGAACCCGATTTTCCTGGAGGCCAGGAAAGATCCGACCAGCCCGTACCGCGACTGGTTCACCTTTAATGACTCGCGCATTGGCTATCGGACGTTCTTCACATCGGCCTCTATGCCACAGATCAACCTGGCGAACCCCGCCGCCCGTGACTGGATGCTGGATATTGCCCGTTACTGGCTGCGCGAATTCGACGTGGACGGCTACCGGCTGGATTACGCGCTCGGCCCCGGCCCGGCGTTCTGGGGCGACTTCCGCGCCGCCTGTCGTGAGGTCAAGGCGGATTCGTTCTGCTTTGGCGAGGTCGTGGATGCGCCGGATATGCTGCGGCAGTATGAGGGGCAGTTGGACGGCGCGCTGGATTTCCACAGCAGCGAGGCGCTCCGCAAGACGTTCGGCTGGAAAACGTGGCCGGAGGCCGGTTACGAACGGTTTGCCGCCCGGCATACGACGTATTTCCCGCCGGACTTCCTGCTGCCGACATTCCTGGATAACCATGACATGGATCGTTTCCTGTTCATCGCCGGGGGGGACAAAGCGGCGCTGCGCCGGGCTGCCGCCGAACAGATGCGCCTGCCGGGGCCGCCCATCATCTACTATGGCACGGAAGTCGGCCTGAGCCAGAAAGTCGGCACAAAAGGCATGGGGCTGCACACCAATCGCGTCCCGATGGCCTGGGGAGACGACCAGGATACGGCGCTGCTGGCGTACTACACGGAACTGATTGAGAGCCGGAAACAGATGGTTTTGTAGATCGCAGAAATGCCTTCTGGGCGGACGCCGAAGTCAGAGGGCATTTCCTGGCAAGAATGAGATGTCCTTACAACGCCGCTTCCCAGTAGGGCAGGTCGTAGCCTGTGCGGCTGAAGCCGAAGCGCGTGTACAGATGCTGTGACTGCATGTTGCTATCCTGGGTGTTGACCGTCATCGTGTAGACGTAGCGGCGGAAAAAACGCTGTAAGACATCGCCCAGCAGCGCCCCGCCAATGCCCTGTCCCTGCTGGTTTGGCACCACCGCCAGCCGTGCCAGGTGCGCGCCATCCATGTAGAGCGTGCTCAACTGGTAGCCCACTGCTGCGCCGTCCAGCCATGCCAGGGTACAGGTTGAGGCGATACGGTGTGCCTGCCGCATCTCATCCGCCGCAAGCTGCCAGGGCGGGGCAAACGCGGCATGATCTACGCTCACCAGGGCGTCCACGTCTCCCGGTTCGGCGGCGCGGATTTCTACCCGGTTCGGACGAGGCGGTGGGAGTTCGTCCCCGCTGCGCGCCAGTGTAACGACATGCTCGACATAGCGGAAGCCCAATGAAGCCAGCCGGGGTTCCAACCAGTCATCCATCATCAGCAGGCCGACCCGCTGAACGGATAGTCCGCGCAGTTCGGCGGCGATGGCATCCCACATCACTGAAAGCGCATCCCCGTTCAGCCGGTCATCGAGCGCGACCAACCGCACCCAGGCGGCATGATTGAGCGGCTGCGACGCGGCCAGCAGCCCGACAAGCCGCCAATTCTGCCAGACCAACCGCATAATCGGTTGGTACTGCGATTCGAGCCAGTGCTGGGTTTCATGCCAGTCCAGGTGGGTGTGTACCCGCCGGGCGCGGAAGAGCAGGTCATGCACGGCCCGATAGTAGCGCCGTTTATAGTGTGTGATGGTGAAGGCGGCCACGTTACCTGCGATTCATACGGGTGGGATAATCCGGCGCAGTCAGTGCGAATACAAAACAACGGCGCTTATCCATCAGCCGGGTACGGATACGGGCGTCGAGCGCGTCGAATTCCTTCGAGGTGGTGATTACCGTTGCCAGCCGGGCGACATAACGGTAATCGAGAATCTGGAACAGCTTTTCCCGCGCCCAGGGTGACGCATGTTCCGTCCCCAGGTCGTCCAGCACCAGGAACGGCACATTCCGCACCATCTGGAAACGCTGGTCAAAGCTGACCGGGGTGCCAGGGTTAAACGTCACGCGCAGGTAATCCAGCAGATCCGGCGTGGTGACAAAAATCACGGTGTTGCCCTGCTGCTGGACGTAGTTGGCAATCGCCGCCGCCAGGTGGGTCTTGCCGGTGGCATACTTCCCCGAAAATACCAGCCAGCCTTCAGGGTTCTGGACATAATTCTGGGCGACGCTCCAGGCCCGTTCAAGGTTGGCGGATTCTTCCTGCGACAGGCGGGCGCGGGTATCGAACGTCTCGAAGGTCATGTCTTTATACAGGTACAGGCTGGAAAGCTGATCGTGCCGGTTGGGGATCGTCGTGCGATAATCGGGCGCGATAATCCGGGCATGACGGATCATGCCCGCATCCAGCAAACGGCTGCGAATGCGCGGGTCAATCGAGTCCAGTTCGATATTGGTGGTGACGACTGTGGGCAGCCGGTGGGTGTAGCGGTGGTTGAGAAGCTGGAAGAGTTTCTCGCGCGCCCATCCGCTGGCGTTCTCCGTCCCCAGGTCATCCAGGATGAGCAGCGGCACACTCCGCACCCGGTCAAACGTTTCGTCATAGGCCACATCGGACGAAGGCGCATAGGCGCTGCGCAGATGGTCGAGCAGGTCGGGGACAGTGATAAACAGGACTTCATCACCGTGTTGCAAACGCTGATTGCCGATGGCCGCCGCCAGGTGTGTCTTGCCGGTGCCATACGTGCCTTCCAGCAGCAGCCAGCCTTCCGGCTTTTCGGCGAAATTACGGGATGTGATGACGGCATGGCGCAGCGAATTGGCCTGTTCGCCCTCTAAGGTTTCTTCGTGGATATAGAAATTATCAAAACCTTTATCGGCGAAAGAATCCAGGTTGCTCAAGCGCCGCAGCCGCTCCAGGCGATCGGTATCGCCTTCTAACGGGTTGTTTGGGCAGCGGAACAGCTTGCCAAAACGCGCGTCCGTGACCGGCACTTCGTAGCGGACAACGCCCAGACCGTAACACACCGAAGGCGTCTGGCCGCAGATGCGACACGGGCCGGTTTCCGCCTCAATGTTCGATGAAGTCGGCGTATTTTCCTGAGATATAGGGATTCCCATTTTCGCCAGACTCTTTCGCAGCGAGTCGTCCATCTCTGCCGTCCTTTTCCCAGCCCTTCAGCACCGCTTCAATATAGCGCCAATTCCGCGCATTCGCCTCGACCGCAATCTGCACCGCTTCTTCCAGCCAGTGCGGCGGGTATTCCTGCTCGGCGGCCTTGAGCGTGTCGGCAATCATCGGCGTGAGCGGCCCGATATTGTCCTCATAGAGTGTGTAGATATTGGGGCGGGCCGGCAGGATTTCAATCGAGTCGCCTTCCAGCGGCTGCCACTTCCCGGCCTGAACCTGCATGACACCGCTGCGGCCTCGCGGCGTATTGGCGAAGTAGAGCAGTTCACAGCCAGAGTCGCGCCGCAGTTCGACACACAGCAGCGCCCCGCGTTCCACCGCCCGCGCCAGCGCCGTCTCCAGCAGGGTTTCCGCCGCCGCCTGCGGGTCGGTCACCGCCAGGCCATTCATCAAAGCAGCATTTTCGCTGAAATCGCGGTAGCGCAGAAAACGGAACATCCCCTCTTTCTGCCGCAGCGCCCATAGCGAAAAGAGCACAACTTTCAGTTCACCCAGGTCATCAATCAGCGGCAGTAAATCACTGAAGAAGGGGTTGGGCAGCCCTGTCTCTTTGACGATACCCGGCGGGAAGCCTTCGTATTTTTGCATTCCGTTCATCCGTTATACCGCGTCAGCAGGTTATTCTTCACCGGACAACGCAGGCGTTGTCCCTACCCCCAACGCGTACCATCATCGTAGGGACAGGGCCTGCCCTGTCCACTGAGGAGACGCAACACTTTTTACCCGGCACTGTTTGCCCTCATGCCTCAGCACTGCGCTTTAATAACTCATATCCACGCTGCGTTCGGCGGCGTTGAGGAACTTGGTCAGTGTCTTTTCATAATACAACGAAATCGTCCCCACCGGGCCGTTGCGGTGCTTGGCAATGATGACATCCGCCTGGTTGGGGAACTCCGTCGCTTCGTTATAGACCTCATCGCGGTAGAGGAACATCACGATGTCCGAGTCCTGCTCGATTGAATTGTGGGCGATGATATTACTTGCCAGGAAGTTGCTGTTGCCCGGCACAGTCAGGTCGTAGACTTCCGTTTCACCGTCCGGCTCAATTGAGGCAATCTGATCCCAGTACACATCACTATCCGCTAGTAAGGCCAGCATATCTGATTGGACCACCTGAGAAAGCCGTCCAGCACGGTCCCTGCTCACATTTTGCTTGTATAAACTGGTTCCACAGTAAGCATTTCCAAGTTCCGCCTGCATCTGACGATTAGATATGCCTGCGGATTGCATTGCGGGTACAGCATAGCTGCGCCAGATGGTGTGCGGAATAATATCTCGGTTGGTATTCGCTGAATGCGTATCTATATAATGCTGAACTTCCTGCAACGCATTATGCTTGTAATCACCAACCACCTGAATATATTGAGCGAACAACTCTAAATCATCGCGCCCCGTGACAATGACATGATACTGGTCACGGCCTTTATTGTGCTGACTTACGGGTTTTAGGCGAGCATTGATACTTAGACGAACCAATAGAGATTGTACATCCTGAGCAAGTCTATGGCTGCTGCTGGCGTAATACACAGCCGGATAGTACCCCTTTGTAGTCCTTCTCATCTTCACGCAGCCGTCCGTAGCCCACAAATGGCGCAGGAACAGTGCAATGGCTTCACGGGGCTGGGCGAACACTTTGTCAGGAATATGCTTTTCGTGTGAGCGAAGGCCAAAGACGCCTAATTGTTCCAGCCATTCCGAAATCGGGTTACGAACGCCGTGTGTGATCTTGCGGGTGGTGGGCAAAAAGACCTGATACCAGTTATGGCCGGTTTCCCGATGGATACGCGGTTGTACATCGCTACCAAAGACCTCGCTTGCCAGATGCGAGACAATTTCCGCGAGATCATGTTCGCGTGTCGTATACTGAATAGCATGGTTCGGCAGCGTGCAACCATCTCCGATTAAATGGCCGAGCAAGGCAAGTTCGGCGTTGCTCATTGTCTGTTCGGTTGGGCTATCCAATAAACGCGGCAGCGCGATGTGGTCATTTGCGGTGAGTTCATCAAGCCGTTTCCAACCTGTAATGGTCAGGAATTTGTGGTTGGCCGTCGCCCGGATCGAGCGCCCCAGCTGGGTTGTCAGCCGATAGACAGGTTTCAAGCCGGTGCAGAAAGCATTCGACACCACGCCGGGTTCGAGTTTCCAGGTATCCAGATTCAGACTCATTACCCGAAAGCCTGTTTTGCCACTGAGTTCCCGAATCGGTACATATTGGCCGCTGTCTGGCAGATACACCAGGCTTTCCCCTGTCAGACACCCCGACTCACGCAGGTCACTCAATACCGGGCGCTTATCCTGGCGCTGTTCAACCGCGCGTGAAAGCTGCGCCGCCGAAAGCACGGGCACATTCAGCTCGCGTGCCATTTCCTTCAGGCTGCGGCTGATGTAGCTGATCTCCTGCACACGGTTGTTGCTGTACGAGCCGCCAGCATTCATCAGTTGCAGGTAATCCACTACCACCAGGTCAATGCCATGTTCCCGCGCCAGACGCAGACACTTGGTACGCATTTGCAGCGGGTTCAACGCCGGGGAATCGTCAATGAAGATGCGGAAGTTGCTCAGATTGCCTGCCGCCGCCACAAACCGCTGCCACTCCTGTGGGCTGATGTTGCCGCCGCGCAGACTCTGGGTGTTAATCCCGGCTTCCATAGAAACCAGGCGCTGCACAATCTGGTCTACGCCCATTTCCAGGCTGAAGATGGCGATCCGCGCCCCCAACCGTGCCATATTGATCGCAGCAGAAAGCATGAAGGAAGTTTTGCCCATACCAGGCCTGCCTGCGAAAACCAGCAGGTCGGGCTTCTGGAAGCCGCCCAGCAGCGTATCCAGGTCTTTGAAACCCGATGGCAGCCCGAACGACCCGCGATTCCCGCCCTGCATCAGCGTTTCGAGCCGCTCCCAGTACTCGTCAATCGCCTGGCGCATCGAAACCAGGTCTTTGTTCATGCGGCGTTCGCTCACATTGAACAACTGGGACTCCGCGCCGCTGATGACCTCTTCCAGCACCAACTGCTCGTCCAGTGCCAGCGCCTTGATCTGATCGGCGGCCACCAGCAGGCGACGACGGACAGCAGCCCGCTCGACAAGGCGGCCATACGCTTCGGCATGAACCGAGGTGGGTGTATTGTTAATCAGGTAAGTGAGGTACGCGCCGCCGCCGATTTCTTCCAGGTAGCCATAATCACGCAGTGCTGCCTGGACGGTGACATACTCAATCGGCTCGCTGATCGCAATCAGCCGGTCAAAGGCCTGCCAGATATACTGGTGACGGAGCAGGTAAAAATCATCGGCGTGCAAAAAAGCGGCCACCGCGTAATACGAGGAGGGATTCAGCAGAATCGCGCCCAGAACGGCTTCTTCGGCCTCCTGTACATACGGGATAGCGGATTGCGCAGGGTTTGTCATGAGCCTCTTGTCTATTGAGAAACGAAACGGCGCGTTCTGAACACAGGAAGCGCACCGCTTGAAGGTCTTAGCGTATCAGCCGGGAGCGACCACCCGGGCCAGTTAAAACGAATGCACCACATCACGAAACTCGGTGAGGTTTCTTCGCCTCACTAGTCTGCCACTGGATTTTGTCGTGCCGTCACGCACAAATCTGGCGTGCCCACTGGACGCTGTTCACACCAGGCTGATCTCTACGCCCTATACGGAACTGGATTTCGTGACTGTTCAGAAAACCAGGTTATTCCTCATCATCCAGTTCGTCCATATCCAGCGTATCCAGGAAATCCGCGAATGCGCTCAAGCGGCTTTCGTCCACCGTTTCGCTCTCGCCCGCTGCACTGCTATCCAATTCATGCTCGACATCTTCGTCCGGGGGCGCGGCCAGCTTATCCATTACCATATCGGCAACGAAAATCGGCACCCCACAGCGCACCGCCAGCGCGATTGCATCGCTGGGCCGGGCATCAATCTCGGTCTGTTCCCCGGAAACTTCCAGGACAATCCGGGCATAATAGATGTCTTCGCGCATGGCGCTAATCAGGATATGAACCACCTTGCCGCCGAGTTCGGTTATCACAGAGTGCAGCAGATCATGCGTTAATGGACGTGGGGAGGGGACGTTCTGAAGCCGGATGTTGATGGCCTCTGCTTCACACGGGCCAATCCAGATCGTGAGGTAGCGTTCGGCATTGATGTCCTTCAACACCACCACCCGATGCTGCGACATCAGACTTACACGGATACTATCAATTATCACTTCTACCATAACCTAAAGTCCCTGAATGCCTGCCTGCTATACGATGGTTCGTTATAGCGATTATACCCTGAAGACGCTGTACAGCAACAGAGACTTTGTGTCCTATCGGGTTGAAGCAGGACGATTGTGTCAAAATGGGAATTTCAATTTGATATACACGTCTGGCTTTTTTACCCCCTCTCAATCTCCCCCCGCCAGCAGGGGCGACTTGTTGGTCTGTTTGACCAGCCCTTTTTCTGTTTGCGGGGAGGGTTGGGAAGAGGGCAGAAAAGGCCATTTTGTATAGAATCAGTTTGATGCGATTGCCCTGCGGGTTGAAACAGGGCTTACGCATGAAGGTTGCGAATGAGTTGGAGTCTGAAATCGTCATTGAGGGCGGCTTTGAAGCATTTGCTCTTGAGACTGCCTTTGGCTGGGTCTTGTTTCAGGATGGATAAGGCGATTTGACGCACAAGCGAGAAATTCTCCGGGCTGTCGCCGAGGCGGATGCGCGAACGATCCTCGTCGAACATGACATCCAACACCCAGTGGCACTCATTATGGTATCATGCGAGGGGATGCCATTCTCTAACGTCAGATACTGTTTCAGCCAATCCTGCTTGGCTTCGCCAAAGGCTTGAATCTCCGTCCAACTCTGGGCATTACTGATGACCGCGTTGTGCGCCTGGCGCGGGTCTTCCAAATCGGCAAACAGGTGCTGGATGCTGAACTCGTTCATCGGAACGACTCCCTTGTTTCATGAATCTCCCCATTATCCAACACCTATTCCGTTTTTTCATGCGTTAGCCCTGACACGCGATTGCGCTATCCTTGACTCTGCACACAACCGTACTATAATCAAATAAAGTATTGTGAATTGCCCCCATCCGTCCCTAGAATTCAACAGTTTTCGCAGATTATGAGGAGGATTGAAATGCTGCTCAATCCGGCTGTAACCGATGAAGAACAGGATGTCGAAGAACCGCCATCTACCCCCGAAGAAGAGCCACCATCCAGGGTAGTACTGCCCCATACCCCACGCCCGGCATTCTGGGCTGATATCCCCGACGAAAAATGGAACGACTGGCACTGGCAGCTTGCGCATCGCCTGAATACGCTGGATGAACTCAGCCAGATTATCAATCTGACTCCTGAGGAAATCACCGGCCTGACGGCTGAAAGCAAGTTCCGTGTGGAGATAACACCTTACTTCGCCAGCCTCATAGACCCCGACGACCCGCACTGTCCGGTGCGGCGGCAGGTTATCCCGCTGGGCCGTGAATTGCAGGCTTTTGAGGGCATGATGGAAGACAGCCTGGCCGAAGACCGGCACAGCCCCGTCCCCGGCCTGGTACACCGCTACCCGGATCGGGTGCTGATGCTGGTGACGACCCAATGCGCCAGCTACTGCCGTTACTGTACGCGCAGCCGTATCGTGGGCGACCCGCACCAGACCTTCAGCAAGGTGGATTTTGAAGCTCAGTTGGATTACCTGCGGCGCACGCCCCAGGTGCGTGACGTGCTGCTCAGTGGCGGCGACCCGCTGACGCTCAACCCGAAAACACTGGAATACATCCTCGCCGGACTGCGCGCCATCGAGCATATCGAGATCATCCGCATCGGCACACGTGTGCCGGTTTTCCTGCCGCAGCGCATCACCGATGAGTTCTGCGATATGATCCGGCGTTATCATCCAGTCTGGATGAATATCCACGTCAACCACCCTAAAGAGATCACACCGGAACTGAGCCGGGCGCTGGACAAACTGCTGTCCGCCGGTATCCCCCTGGGCAACCAGAGCGTGCTGCTGGCGGGTATCAATGACAGCGTGGACATCCAGCACGAACTGGTGCATAAACTCGTCAGAAACCGGGTGCGCCCGTATTACCTGTACCAGTGCGACCTGGTGAAGGGCGCGGGACACTTCCGTACCACTGTCTCGAAAGGTGTTGAAATCATTGAAGGGCTGCGCGGCCATACCAGCGGTTACGCCGTGCCGACCTACGTGGTGGATGCGCCGGGCGGGGGCGGCAAGATTCCCGTGATGCCACAGTACCTCATCAGCCAGGCGCCGGGACGTGTCGTGCTGCGCAACTACGAGGGCTATATCACCACCTACGAAGAACCGACAGACTACGACCCGCACCTGATTGACCACCTTGACCGGCAGGCGACCCACCGGAACGAATCCGGGCAGCAGGGGGTCTCCGGGCTGCTGGCTGGCGATGCCCAGGCCATTAAACCGGAAGGGTTCGATACGCTGCACCAACGCGGCGGCGGCCAGCACCGGCTGAACGGGAACACGGCCAAGTGGCAGCCCTTCCACCAGAACGGGAATGGACACAACGGGAACGGGCATAACAGCAACGGCCATAGTTCAAACGGGAACGGTCATAAACCGGAATCAACGTGATAGAAGGTGCATAGTCTGAACCGTCTTTCCTGTAAGGGCAGCGTAATGCGGGTTAAGAATCAGGTGACGAGCTGCCGGTAGGATTTGGGCGGACAGGGCTTGCCCTGTCCCTACGAAACCCGATAGTAGGGACGCCCTTCTGGGCGTCCACTCCCACCAAATGGTTTCCTGATTATTGTCTTAAGGAGCATTAGCCTCTACTCGGCATTCAACTGCGTGAATCACAGAATATTGTTGTGTTGGGAAATTTTCATCAGCATACAAAGGAATAACGAACCATCATGCGAATTGCAGTCCTTGCCAACCTCAAGAAGAACGCCCCCACCTGGGAAGGTATCTCTCCCGACCAGTGGGATGACCTCGACAGCCCCAAAACGGTCAACGCGATTGTGGCCGCCCTGCAAAGCGGCGGGCATCAAGCCGAGTTCTTTGAGGCGTCTATTCTGCCACCCTACAGCCTGATCGAGAAGTTGACCGCGTATCAGCCTGACCTGTGCTTTAATATCGCGGAGAGCCATTTTGGCGACGCCCGCGAGTCACAGATTCCGGCAGTGCTGGAGATGCTGCGCCTGCCGTATACCGGCAGCCAGGTTCTGGCACTGGCGCTGGCGCTCGATAAGCCCATGACGAAGCGAGTCCTGTGCTATCACGGGCTGCCGACCCCCGAATTCCAGGTCTTTGAAAGCGCCGACGAACCGGTAGATGAAGAACTCCTGGACTCCGATGGCGGGCTGCGTTTCCCGCTGTTCGTCAAGCCCAGCCGCGAGGGGACGAGCATGGGGATCAGCGCGGAGAGTATTGTGCGCACAGTAGACGCACTGCTCCAGCAGGTCACGATGCAGCTCGCCAAATATAACCAGCCGATTCTGGTGGAGCACTACATTGAAGGCCGTGAAATCACGGTGGGGATGCTCGGCAACCTCAAGCCCACTGCCGCCCGCCGCCTGAATGACCGCACCGCGCCCCACATACTGCCGGATACGCTGACCTTCCTGCCCGCTCTGGAAGTTGACCTGGGCGCGTATGACCCCAGTGAGGCCGGGGTGTACACCAACCACATGAAAGTGGAACTGGTGGATACCTTCCATTATCTCTGCCCGGCGCCGATCTCCGACGACTTGCTGCACGAGCTTCAGCAGTTGGCGGCGGCTACCTTCCGCGTGACCGGCTGCCGCGATGTGGCGCGGGTAGACTTCCGGCTGGACGCGGCCAACGGGGACAAACCGTATATCCTGGAGATCAATCCGCTGCCCGGCCTGAACCCCGGTTACAGTGACCTGTGCCTGGAAGCGCAGGCGGCAGGCTGGCCGTATGAGCGCCTCATCAACCTGATCGCCGATCTCGCTGCCGAACGGCACGGCCTGCGTGTGACGGCGTAATCTTCACCGCACCAATCCGCTACCGCTACTGACTGATAGAGAGGGCGTCCGTCCGGGCGCTCTCTTGCGTTTAAATCCTGGCAGATACAGTCGGAAAGAAAAGACCAGCCTGGCAGGATTTCTGTAAATGCAGTCCGTAGAAACGCCCCCGGCTTCACGTATTCTGCCTGAACACACCCCATTAATCGGGGGAATTGCCGCGAAATCAGCCAGTAAGCGGAAATATTGACTATACTCAATATAAAGGGATAGTAGGATCAACAAGGCTGAGTAAAGATGGCAACAATCTTTTTTTCTTATGCACACGAAGACCTGGATCAGGTCACCCGGATTAAAGACGTCCTGGAAGCACGCGGCCATGAAATCCTGATGGACGTCAGTTTTCAGGCGGGCGGCTCTTTCCCCAAAGCGATAGACCTGGCGATTGAAACCTGTGACTTCTTCGCCATATTCCTAACCAGGAATTCCATCCATTCTCATTGGGTGAATATCGAACTCGACATTTATCTCGTCAAGGAAGGCAACACCGCCCAGGAGACTATTCTGCCGATCAAACTGGACGATACCGATATCGGCAGCTTTCGCCTGGTACTTCAAACCAAGCATTACTGTGACTTCACGCAGAGTTTTGAAGCCGGGCTGCGTGATGTGCTCAGTCGCCTCCGGCGGGGAACATCCAATCTCACCAGTTTTTCGGAAGAAGATTATCAACGGCTGGTCTTTGCCATTGAGGTTGCGATTGATGCCGGTCACGCGATTATGATGCACTACAATCGCAGTCTCAAAGACTATTCTCAACTGGATCAGCGCAAGAACGCTGCGACCCATGCCGATACCGCCGCCGAGAACAAGGTTATCCGGCTGATTGAGTCCTCGGAGTATCGGGACGAGACGATCATCTCGGAAGAGGCCGCCAAGACCTTGCCTTATGAGGCCTTGTTTGAGCGCGTTGATATGAACGGGTATACCTGGGTCATTGACCCGCTGGATGGCACCAGCAATTTTGTCAGCCGCCTGCCATTCTTTTGCAGCGCCATCGGGGTTCTGAAGCATGGCCTGCCATTTATCGGGGCGCTGTTTGACCCGGTAGCAAACGAAGTCTACTATGCTTGTGAAGGACAGCAATCCCGACTGTGGAAAATCTCAACCGGCGAAACCACGCCGATTTCAGCCGATTCCAGTATCCGAACACTCCATGACGCAGCGGTGGCTACCCATATCAGCACCCGCCAAGAGGTAGCCGACAAACTATTCCAGAATGACCTGTTCCGGCGGATTTCAAAGGCCTGCAAGTTTGTTCGGGCGCTGGGATGTGGTCAGCTTGCCATGGCTTATGTCGCGTCAGGCCGGTTACACTCCTTCTTTCAACTGGATGGCTATATGTGGGATCAGGTTGCCAGCACTGTGATCGTGAACAACGCCAGAAATCCCAAAATATCGGGGGCGGTGGTCAAGGAATTCGACCTGAATTCCGGCCAGATATCGGATTGGACATACCGGAGTCGCAATATCCTGGCCTGTTCAAATGAAGACATTTTTCAATCATTCACGTCAATACTCCAGGAGGATAACCGTTAAGGTGAGTGATCCGAGATTGTCAACGTGGGCGCACGGCGGGGATACCTACGAATCCCATCATTTTATTGGATTACTTTCGAGACTTCACTTTAATGCTGCATCCGGTAAATAGCTATACAAAGACCTTGCGCCAAACGTAAGGCGTTTTGTTTTGATTCCAATGATGTGTTGCCCACTCAATCGCGCGTACAATCTCATCAGGCAGTCTCAAGAGCAAACGCTTCAAAACCGCCCTCAATGACGATTTCAGACTCCAACTCATTCGCAATCTTCATGCGTAAGCCCTGTTTCAACCCGACAGGCAATCGCGTCCAATTTACCGAAAAAAACGCCGTAAAGCCCCTGCCTTTAGGCATGGGGATATAAGGCGTAAAGACTGGCATTTCGAGACCATTTGTGCTATACTCCACTCAATACGACCAGACACTAAACGGCAGAAGTTGAAAAGACTCAACGTTGGCCTGGTGCGGCAACTTAAAAACTTCAGATAGGTGGTTGTGGCGGGTAGGCTGCCACGTAAAATGTGAACCGTCAAGTTGAGAAACCTCTATTCATCTACACTAGGACGATAGTGTATCGGTGTAAGCCCGTAGAAGCCCCTGAATTTATTCATGGGGAGTCGTCACCTTAAGCCAGTATCGTTTTCCTTACCCCTCCCCTATGCCTCATCTGTCTCCCTTGTACATTCAAGCTCAGTCTCTGATACGAGATGGCTTCCGATACCGTCCGACATCTTGCACCGGGATCAGCGGGGAACTTGCTCTCTCAAACAGGTTCTCTCACCTTGAGGGGGTACAAGTTCATCCCCGCTGCGGGCTTCCGTTCCGCAAGGATACTGGACCCCGCTTATCCTTAACCTGGTACACATGGGACGCGCATCTTCTTACCCGACGTAGGATTGACCCGGTATGGGCGACATGGGGTTAGCCCGCTATTCGGACTCACCCCAAAATGAGGGGCATGTAGGGGTTCAACAGGTTGAACCCGCCCAAACCACAACGCCGCGCTAATTTTTTGAAGAGCTTCCACATTTATTCTCCAGGCTTGACATTCTGCCCCAACATAGTTACTATATCCATAGTGAATATATCTATTATGGATTGAGTTGGGTTGTTATGAGCGATTTATATCTTCCCGTCAATAGTTTGTTGCCCTTAAAACCTGCCGTTTTTCATATCCTGCTTGTGCTGGCCGAAAGTGAGCAGCACGGTTATGGCATCATGCGCGAGATTGAACATCTGACTGGTGGTCAGATGAAAATCGGCCCCGGTACATTGTACCGTTCGATCAAACAGATGCTGGAACTCGGATTAATCGAGGAGAGCGACCAACGCCCTGACCCTGAACTTGATGATGAGCGCCGTAACTACTACCGTCTGACTGATTATGGTCGCCGTGTAACGCAGGCGGAGTCGAACCGCTTGCTGCTGCTGGTAAAGGTGGCGCAGCGGCGTGGCCTGGTGGAGGGCAGTTAAATGCATCATATTTCGATACGGCTGTATCGCCTGCTGCTTCAGTTATACCCAGCGGGTTTCCGGCGTGAATATGGTGACCTCATCGAACAGGCCTTCCGTGATCGCCTGCGGGATGCACGGCACCAGGGTATTGTCGCTGTCGGTATGTGCTGGTTGCGTGCTTTATCCGATTTGATTGTGAATGCGTTAGGAGAACGGTTGACTGTTGTACAGACACAGTCGTTCAAGCATCGTACCCTGCGAGGTGCGGGTTTTGTGGCATTGGTTCTATCGTACCCGCTGTTATGGTATGGCATTTGTATCATACTGGCATTTTATGCCGAGCCAACGGGCATAGGCTCGCCCGCCGGCACAGTTCAATATTATGTTGCCAGGCTGGCACGTATCAGTGTGCTGGCTTACGGCCTGCCTACGGTTATCGCAGGAATCAGTCTGTTGATCGTCGCACGTGCCGTCGTCTATAGCCAACGAACTGCACTGCTCTGGTTACTTGCATTAACCAATACACTTGTGACACCCGTCACCATTCTCCTGTTTTTCCCTGTTAGAGAATTGGTGCACGGGTTAGGATTGGTAACCTACAAGCCGCTCTACTATCCGCCAATGGCCTTTTTCATCTGGATTCCGGTGATGGTAGCGCAGATTGTTTTCCTGCTATGGCTGCATCACCGTATTGTGCGCTGGGCACTGCTTTCCCGGAAGAAGATCATCCTGATCTGACGAGAGGGGTGTATTTCAGATTAGAACCTCTCCGTAAATTCGCCATGCCCACCTCACCCCTATTTACTGCGCCTGTTTTCCCCAGTTCGGAGAGGGGAAGGAGAACGGCGGGTTCGGATGGGGTGAGGTTACTTCTTGCGCTTTGCTTTCTCCCGCTCGATAATCGCCTCGATCTCGTCCTGGTAAGGGAACTTGCCGATTTTGGCGGGGTCGTAGGGTGGCATCTCAGGATACGGCACGCCAAGCGCGCCCAGCACCTTTTTCGCCCGTTCCAGCGCCCACCACCAGACATAGGGCGGACCGTCCGCCCAGGCCGCTTCGTAGGCTTTGAGCACGTAGTCTTTTGCCTTATCGGTGTCGCCCAATACTAAACAGGCTTCTGCCACCGAACTGTATAAATCGTGGATTTCTTCTTTCAGCGGCTGGGATAGGGCTTCGGTTATATAGTGCAGCGCTTTATCCCTTTCGCCTTGTTTTGCATATGTCCTGGCAAGCCTGCCCATATAGGTTGCTATTTCGGCAGAGCCATGTGTCCGTGCCAGCGTTAATGCTTGCTCAAAATAACGTGCCGCCGCCGTGTAATCGCCCTCCGCCAGCGCCACTTCGGCACGCAGGGCTTTGAGCCGCCGATGATTGAAGGCCCGATGTGCCTGGTGAGATAGTTTCTCAGCGGAATCCAGTATCGCGTCCGCTTCTAGCCCACGATGGATGCGTGTCTCAGCATAATATTTTTCTTTATCTGACTCCCAGGAAACATCATGTGACGGGTATTCCTCTAAGAAGCGATAAGCTGCCTCGACTTTTTCCCATTCTCCGGTATCCCGATAGATGCCGAGCAGGAAAGTGGTTGAGTAAATCATCTGGCGGGTATCCGTTGCCTGTGCCAGCGCCAGTGCGGTTTCGAAGGCACGCACCGCCAGCGCCAGATGGCTTTCTGCCCGTAGAGAAATGGCGTAATTCCGTAGACAAACACCAAGGTTGCCGAGGTTGTTGGTGCTGAGCCAAATATTGAGTGCCAGCCCGTCCAGCATCAGTGCGTCATCATGCCGCCCGATCAGGTAGAACACAGCCGCCAACGCCATGACGATGCTGCCCTGGTTTTCCGGGTCGCGCAGGTGGGGAAGCGTATCGGTGCCATCCGGGAAGAGCGGCGTGAGCAGCTCGATCACTGTGTAGTAGGCGGCGATATTGTATTGGAGTTTAGTCAACAATTTACTTGTGAAAAATCGCGCCGCTTCTTCCCATTTGCCCGCGCCGACCAGCGCCCGGTATATGGCGATGGTGTTGGTCAGGTCGGCCACCGTATTCGCTGCCTCAATGTCCTCTTGTGGCTGCGCCTCGAAATGCCCCCGGATGCGGTCGAAGGTCGTCGTTCTGGTCTCGCCTTCGAGTTCATCAAAGGCTGTGCCGCGCACCACCGGGTGCATGTCGTAAGTGTCTTTCTCCCGTTCCCAGCGTAGCAGCCCGCGCTCCTCGAGTTCGATCAGCAGTTCATCAAACTGTGCCAATGCTTGAGTATATGCGGGCGACTTCGGATATGCGGCCACGGCCTTGTCGTAGGTATCTTTGCGCTGCCTGTCAATTTCCTTGTGCGCATTCAGTATGCTTTCCAGTTGCTCAATTTCGATGTTGATCTCCTGCCACCGTTTACCGTCTTGCTGGTCGCGCTGTTCTTCGCGCCGCTTTTCCAGTCTGAGCATCTCCAGAGACCGCCGTTTTCTGAGATACTCGTCGGCGGCCAAAGCTCCTGAAAACTGTGCATAGATTTTGTCCTTGTCTGGCAACGGCGGCAAAAACGGATTGAATACCGCCAGCGTATCATAGGAAATGGCATCGCCAAAAGCGGCCACCTGGCTGAGGAACCGCCGCTGTGTGGTATCCAGGCCATCCAGCGCGTATTGCAGGATGTGCGTCTGACTCTGGCGCAGGTCGAAGTCGCGTACATGCAGGACACGCCCTTCAGCCAGGTACCAACCGTCGAAGTCGCCCCGCGCCCGGCGGAACTTCAGCACCCGCCCGGCCACCAGCTTGACGAGCAGGCTGTGGTGGCCGAACTGCGCCATGAACCGCTGAAATCGCGGCACGTCCTCCACTTTCACCCCAGATTTATGGGTCAGTGTCAGTGCGTCGTCCGGGTGGAGGCCGTTGAGGTGAACGTGGGCGACGCCCTTGCTCAGGTTGCCGGTGCGGTCTTCCAAAGCCAGCGGCAACAGACGGGAACTAATCAGCACGCGGGTTTTGCCACAGGAGAGCAGTCCGCGCAGCACCTCGTCATCTTTGGGGTCGGTGCAGGCGCGGATATCGCGGTCTTTGATGATCGACTCAGCCTCTTCTACGGTGTCGTCACGCATCTGGGCGGCGTTCCAGCGGTGGTAGGCCACCAGCGCCCGTTCCAGGCCATCCAGCACCAGCAGATAACGCCCTTTTTGCAGTGCCAGCAGCAGGTCGTGGAAGTTCTTTTTCATCCCCCGGCCTTTGAGCGCGTCCGGGTCCTGCCGGGTGATATAGGCCAGCGCGTGGCGGACAAAGGCGCTCATATTCGAGCCACTCTCGTAGAAGCTCCACCACATGATGCCATCAAAACCGAGTTTGTCCGCGTGATTTTTCACCCATTCCCAGGTGACGGCGCTTTTGCCCATGCCGCCAATGGCCTCGACAATCATCATCGGGTCGTCAGACTGTGCCCACCGGTTCAGGCGCTTGAGTTCATCGGCCCGCCCAATGAACTCGCTGGTCAGGGTATAGGGCGGGTCGGCGTAAAACGCCGGTGGGGCGGGCAGCGGCGTCTTTTCCGGCACAGGGGGAGAATCCTCATCTATCCCGGCGATGGTGTAAGCTCTCTCCTTCACTGTCTCGCTGTGCAGTGCCTGGATCAATTGAGCACGCAAATCCTGGGGCGACTCAAAAAAGCCGACGACATGCTGCGTTGTGAGTTCTTTTTTCAGCGCGGTCAGCTTCGCTTTGCCAGTTTCATCCTGTTCGTAGAAAGTTTCTCCCTCGGCGGCAGTGGCCGGGCCGGGGTGGTCGTCGCGCATGATGAAGATCAACACTGGGATGTCGCGTTTCATGGCGTGGCGGTATTCCATCTCGGTGATTGAGATACCGTCCGGGTTGCGGGCGTCGTCGGGTATGTAGCCGTAACGCATCCCAAAAATACCCACGTAAATCTCGGCGTCATCCACCAGCCTCAGCGACTCGCTGATGGCGTCCCCCAGCGAGGCCGTCAGTGTCTCCATAATGATCGGGTGCATCCCGGAACGCAGGATCGCCTCAGTGGCTTGTTCCCGGTGTGATGGTAAATCCCGCGAGGTGCTGCTCAACATCACGTCAATTTTAGGTTTTTTCACGCTTATTCGGCCTCGGCTGTGCGGTAGCGGTATACTGACTGCAAAGTATATTGTACCGCGTACTAACGTCACCAACCCTTAATCTTGCGGGGAATCGCACCGGCTCCAGGTTTCTTTGTGACGTGATTCCTTCCGCAGTACAATGAGTGTGGCTCTGTGGCAACACCTTTGTCCGTCCAGCGCAGGAGAGAAACACAATGGCTTTTGAGGCACTCAACCAGCAAGTCCTGGATGAAGTCCGCCAGGGGATAATGGCGGCGCCTGTGGCACAGTCCTCCGGCGGTGGGGCACGTTTCGTGGTTGAACTCCCGCCGGAGATGACGCCCGAAGTGGCGCGGCAGGCTGTCGCCAATGCGCTCAACCTGGAGGCAGATCAGGCGATTCAGATTGAGCCGCTGTTTGAGGTCGCCAACCCGGATTATGGGATGCATCATTTTTGGGTACTGACGCTGGCAATGGCATCGCCCGACCAGGCAGGTATGTTCGACATCGCCTACGCCCTGCGCGATACCTGTGGCTTCGCAGCAGTAGACCCGGATGTGCCGGATTCGGTGTACTTTCTGGCGCAGGAAGCCGCGCCGCCAGTGTCGCCTCAACTGGAGCAGAACGGCATCCCTGATAATGCCCCGCCGCCCAACTGGTCGCTCAAGAATATCCGGGCGGATCGTGCCTGGGCGCTGACGCCACCTCCTGGCGGCGCGACGAAGGGCAAAGGTATCGTCATCGCCCACCCGGATACCGGCTGGGCAGAGCATCCCGATGTGGACAAGGATGATCTCGACCTGGCACGTGCCAAAAATATCCTGACTGGCACAAGTGATGCCCGCAACCCGCTCAATGCCGAACTCGAAGGCCTCCTGCTGTATCCTGGGCATGGGACATCCGCTGCCAGCGTCGCCGTCACACTGTTTCCAGGGAAGAATCCACCACCCACGCCCAAGCCTGACCCGCAGCCGGGGTTAATCGGGCTGCTTGTGTCGCTCGTGCGGGTGCTGACGACTCTGTGGCAGGCGATCAGCAGTGTGCTGCGTCTCCGGCCAGTCGCTGTATCCCAGGTGGCAGCCTCAGCCGATGCTGATGTGCCGCCGGGCGGTGTCGCGCCGGACGCGAAGCTTATCCCGATCCGCTACTCGGATACGGTCATCGTCACCAGCGGCGTGAACCTGGCGCGTGCGATTCACTATGCCGCGTCCCAGGAGGCTGACATTATCCTGATTACTTCCGGTGGCGTGGCGACCTCCTGGCTGGAAGCTGCTGTGCAGGACGCGGTCAACCGCCAGAACTGCATCATTGTGGCATCTGCCGGGAATGTAATCCCTGTAGTGGCCGCGCCCGCCCTCTACCCGCAGACCATCGCCGCCGCCGGGACGAACGCGGCGGATCGCCCCTGGTCGGATTCCGCTTATGGGCCGGAAGTCACTATTGCCGCCCCGGCGGAACTGGTTTGGCGGGCAACCTTCGACGGCGACCATAACATGGAGCCAAAGTTCTGGCCGGGCAGCGGCACATCGTTCTCCGCGCCCAACGTGGCGGGGGCAATCGCCTTGTGGCTGGCGTATCACGGGCGTGACACATTGCGCCAGCGTTACCAGGGGCGGGCGACGCTGCACGAGGTCTTACTGCGCCTGCTGGAACAGACGCGGCGTGTTCCGGAATCGTGGACTGATGAAGAAAAAGCGAAGTATGGCGGCGGCATTGTGGATGCGGCGGCGTTGTTGCGGGCGCCGCTGCCCGACCCGGAGTCTTTTACACCGCCCTCTACCTGGTCTCCGCTGCCCTCTGGTGTAATCATCCAGCAGATGACGCAAAAACTGTCACTCAGCACGGTTTCTGCCAAAATGCCGGTGGAGCAGCGAGCACTGGCAGCAGCCCTCAGCCTACCGATTGCCCGTTTTGATGATCTCCCGGCAAACTATGGTGGGGAGGTGATTCGTCTGCTATACGCGCAGCACGCCCCCCAGCAGGGGACTGGCGCCCAGGGAGCTAGCGCCCTGGCACACTCGCGGCGGCTGCGGGCAGTGTTGGATACGCCGTGAGCGGAATAAGGCAGTACACGGTTGTGCTTCATTCATCAAACACGTTATGTATCGAGCCTGAAAAGACCTGATATGAGTCATGCGAAGCCAAAACTTCTCTTTTATACAAAATTCGTCGTAGGCATCCTTGTGCTTGATTGCGTGCTGCCTTTTGCGATTTGCTTACTGATTTTTCGTATACAGGCACAGACATTATTCAGTGATAGCAGCAAGTTTTGTTCCCAGAATGATGCGGTCTATCAAACACTTCTTGAGAATGGTGAAATCTGGATGTCCGATTTTCCAGAGGAGTATTCCTCCCTCGTCAGATCACACCGATTTTTTGTCGAAGGGATTGCTGGACGTGTGTACTATGCTCACGGATATTGGGAGGAAATGCCAGCACAAGGTAAACCGACGCTCTTCTACGTCATGACTGGCACAGATCGCGCAGAAGTAGGAGGATCCGCAGGTTATGTCTATGTCCCTGTAGGGGAGCTAACCTCATCGTACTGGCTGGACAACTAATTCTTGCAGGAAATCACGTAAATAATCCGCATCAGACTTGCTCATAAAGGAACTGCGTCCTTTCTTACACGCTGCATGAAACGTTCGTGCCGGGGAATTTCATCGTCGGTGGTAAGACTCACCTCACATTCGAGTAATTCCTGCAAATCCAGCCACAGTCCCACGAGATCAAACATGGTTACGCCTTTTCGCGCCGTAATCAGCAAATCCACATCACTATCCGGCGTGCTTTCGCCTCGTGCCACGCTGCCGAACACACGCACATTGTATGCGCCGTAGCGTTCTGCCAGTGCCACGATAGCATCACGATGCGTGCGCAATTCGTCCAAAGTGAGCGGATCTCGGGTTCTGTCGCCCATCGTGTTTCCTGTCAAATTTGTCAACAACCATTAAAAAAATAGTACACTGAATAATATGGCAAAGTCCAGTAATGACCGCTATCGCCATGCATTCATCTGGATTACTGCGGAGACATGATGCAGTTTTCCTATGGGAAGAACTCTCGATTATTCGGACGGGTTCCAGATGGCACAGAGCACCTTCCGGCCTGTTTTTTTATGGTTTTTTATAGTTTATGCCTTGCTCCATCTTTCTCTTACTGTTACATTGGTAAATGTGATATTACAACCCATATTCGGATAATTGAGGGAGAATGTTGATGAAACGCTTGTTACTTGTCGCGCTGCTGCTGTTGCTCGCTGTGCCGGTTGTCTATGCCCAAGACGCAATTGAACCCGGCCAGGTTGTTGTGGGTGAACTGACTGCGGATGTCTATGAACTGGCTTATACCTTTGAGGGCAAAGAGGGTGAAGTCGTGATAATCGAAGCCGACCCTGTGGACGCACTGGGCGACCTGGATGATACGATCCTTATTCTGACTGATCCCAGCGGCGCGGTGGTGGTGGATACGACCGAGGCCTTCAGCTTTGGCAGTTCCCTGGCTGCGGCCACCCTGCCGGCTTCCGGCACATACACTGTGACAGTTACCCGTGAAAACGGCGCGGACGGTGAAAGTGTGGGTGAATTTGAATTGGCCGTCACCTTGCCACAGTCTGTTACAGCCGATTCCCCGGCCAGCAATACTATCAGCAGCGAAGGTCGCAAGCAGTATTACATCGTAATGAGCGATAGCGCCTTCAGTCTGAACTACGCCCGGAGCGCCGGCGAATTTTACCCGGATGTGATTATCAACACAATCAACGAAGATGATGGCGACCTGAGCCAGGTGGCACAGCTTTCCGGCGAGACCTTCAGCGTTGGCATGATGGGCTACTTTGAGGCCGGTACACTGTATGTCATCACCGTGCGTGAACGGTTCTTCGACTTCAACTTCAGTGAAGTGACAGCCGATTACACCCTATCTATCATCGCAGCGGAATAATGCCCCGGTAGAACCTGCGCCGGGCAGATGAATACCCGGCGCTTCACTGAAATACCAGCACCCCTCAATCGTTCTTTGGGGGGTGTTTTGCGTGGATCAACCACCTGGCGAGAAGTCACAATACCGCGAGTCCCAGATTGTTCGCTCCCGCCGCCGGCGTCGTTCATGCATTAGTCTCCACGACTGCCAGTTTAAAAACGCCGTGCAGGCGGCTTACCCGACAATCTCCTTTGAAATTGCGGCGGAAAGCTGCGCTGCTACCAGTTCAAGCATGAGCACATTTTCCTGGCTGATCGAGCCAGGCTGCTCACGGCAGGCCAGCAGCACCCCATAATTGTTGCTGCCAAAGATTACCGGGACGCACGCAGCGCACCCCAGCCGCCCCTTCGCCACCAGTGGGTGATTTGGGTTATCCGGTGGGTTGGTGATGCGGCTCTGGCGGTTCTGCTGAACCCAGGTCATCAGGTCATCCGGGTCTGCTGTTTTGATGGCAATCGCTTTAATCGCGTTCGAGCCGTCCTGTGCCTTCAATACCAACTGCCCGCCATTACTGTCGTCACGGCGGTAAAAGGCCACATAATCATAGCCCAGGTCTTTACAGGCAGAGACGGCGGCTTCCTGTTTGCCAATTTCACCGGATGCCTTACGAATCAACTTAGCGAACTGGCGCACGGCGGGCAAACTATCCGCCCGCAGCGTCTCCAACTGCCGGTCAGACATCAGCCGGTTGATGCGCCGCACCAGATCGTTATTGTTGAATGGCTCGGTGCTGATCTCGTCGGCCTGGCCGGGCATTCCGAAGTCGGCGTCTTCGTCCACCAGGACGATCAACAGGCGTGGATAACTGTGGCGCAGTTCCGCGACAAACTCAAAGATGTGTGCCAGTCCGTTATCCAGCACCAGAACATCCACATGCTGGTCACGATCCGCCAGGGCATTCAAGGCATCTCCGGTATCAGACACAATCTGGACGCGAAAGTTCTTTTGGGCTGACAGGCTCTTATAGTACCGGCTGGCGTGCTCACGCCGGACTGCAACCAATACATCCACAGCATTCATCCTGGGCATTCCTCTCGTTCCATCATCTCACGTACCGACTATCATAGCATAATCAGGCAGCGGGTTTTAAGCCTGTACTCACACCATTCGTCCAGCCTGATGTGCGGCGGCGGCCAACGTGAGCAGCACGAGCTGGCGCAGACCGGTAGCGGTAGGCTCGGTCTCGATATATTCATCCAGCCGGTGTGCGTTGCCCCCCCGGGTGATACCAATCGTTACCGCCGGATACCCGGCTGCCAGTGGTACATTCGCGTCGGTGCTGCCGACTTCCAGCGTGCCATGCACCCCCACCTGTTCCAATGCGGCCAGCGCCCCTAGCAGCAGTGGATGATCGTCAGCTATAGCGCCCGCCGGACGATCCCCGACCACTTCCACTGACAACCGCAGGTCGGGTGTGGAGAGACCTTGCACATAACCTCTCACCTCGTTTTCCAGCGCTGCCAGCGCTTGCGGAGCTTCGGAACGTAGATCAAGCCACAAGCTGGCATGGGTCGCAATTGCGTTGATCGTCTGCCCACCGTCTATCATGCCGATATTGTAGGTCGTGCGTGGCGTGTGGGCCGGATGGATAGATGCTATCGCTGCGCCCAGGCGGACTATCCCATGAATCGCGCTGGGACGGCCAAAGTGCAGCCAACTATGCCCACCGTCAGTGTTCGCCGTGATATGCAGGCGGCGCACGGCGATCCCGGCGCGGTAGACATGGCCGAACGCCATGCCTTCCAGGTTAATCACCAGAGCAATACGGTCTCGCAGCGCGGCGAACGCAGCTTTCATCCCCCCCAGGTCGCCCAGGCCCTCTTCGCGGCTGTTTGCCAGGAACCACAGGTCACAGTCCGGCGTCCACCTTTGCGCCTGAAACGCTCCCGCTAACGCCAGTAGCCCGGCCACGCCCATGCAGTTATCGCCCAGGCCTGGCCCATAGATAAGTTCTTTTTCGCGGCGGATGGCGAGGTCGGTGTCAGCGGCGAACACCGTGTCGGTATGTGCGGAAATGAGAACACCTGGCACATCATCCCGTTTACCAGGCAGCCGCCCCCACACATTATGCACTGCATCGGTTTGAATATCGCACAACCCCAGAGCGCGAAACTGCGCTGCGATATAGGCTGCTCGCTCGCCTTCCTCAAATGTCGGCGCGGGTATCTGCTGGATGGCGACTGCCTGCTCAATAGTGGCTAAGGCGGCGGCTGGCAGCCAATTCCAATGGGTGTCCTGGGCAAAATGCTGCACCAATGTTTTCATGTTGTCCTCAAAAAATGTCGGGCGGAGCGTCGTTAAATTCCGGTTAGAATTATGCCACAGTTTAGGCAGGCTGCCGAATAAAAGGCTTTCATCAACTCCAAAACATCGCTATAATCCCTATTCACCTTGTTTTTGGTTAGACACCAATTGATCGGGCGATCATCCATTTTTCTTATGCGCGTGTTCAGTCACAAAAGCACGCTTTCGCCACCGCTGTCTTGACGGACACCTAGTTCCCAGGGGAGGTACTGAATGGGGGCAACCCATGTACTATTGATCGGGCGCATTCAAGCCAGCCGCGCCGTTATCGCCAATACCCTGGAAAAACACTACGAACTTCGCATTGCAACCAGTGGTATCAATGGGGTGGCTTTGGCCGCCGAACACCGTCCGCAGGTTGTTGTGCTGGATGCAGTTTCAATGCGTACACCGGGTGAGCGTCTCTGTAAAACATTACAGGAAAAATTACAGGATGTGCCGGTGCTGCATCTGCATCCTGGCCCGGAAAAGACGGCCCGCAGTTCCGCCGATCTGCTCTTATTCGACCCCGTGACGCCGCGTAAATTGACAGGCGCGATCAAGCGACTGCTTAAGGTGACTAACGATGAACTGGTTGCGTATGGGCCGCTGTGCGTTAATCTGACGCGGCGTATCCTCAACGTAAACGGGCAGGAGATTAAACTCACACCCAAACAGGCTAACCTGATCGAGATTTTTCTGCGTTGTCCCGGCCAGACGCTTGATCGGAAGACCATAATGGAGAAGGTGTGGCAGACCGATTACCTGGGGGATACCCGCACGCTGGATGTTCATATCCGCTGGATTCGGGAAGCAATTGAGGAGAATCCTAGCACGCCAGTGTACCTCAAGACGGTGCGCGGCGTCGGTTACCGGTTGGAAATTCCTGTAGATGGTCTGCCGGCGAAATAATCAGTGCGGTACCCAAATACAAAAAAGCCGGCCTGAGAGCCGGTTTTTCATTCTAAATGATCGAGCAGATTCGGAAATCTACTGTTGAGCTTCCAGCGCGGCGAGCCGCTTCATCAAACGACTCTTACGGCGAGCCGCGTTGCGTGGGTGGATTGTGCCCCGGCTGGCCGCCATATCCAGGTCACGGATGGCGGTACGGGTTGCCGCTTTCGCCGCATCCAGTTCGCCGTCGCCAATCGCGGTGCGGGCAGCCTTCACCAGAGTGCGGGCGCGGTTGCGATAAACACGGTTGTGCAGGCGGCGCTTTTCGTTCTGGCGAATTCGCTTAAGCGCAGATTTATGATTAGCCACAAATACCTCCGGCCAAACTGACTAGCTAGGTGTGCTGAATAGAGGTGCATTCTATCACACGGATTCATGCTTTGTCCAGCACGGTTTCCCGCGTTCCTGTGCTTCTCATTCCAGAATTTGCTGGATATGCGGTGTGCCATAGTCCGCGCCACCGGTCAATACCCGTAAATTGGGGAGAATCTGTGCTGTACCTTCACCATGCGTATGACCACACAACACGGTAAGCTGGTGCTCCGGGTGCTGCTGCATGATCTCAACCAGGGCTTCCCCGGCGGCCTGGCAGCAAAAATGTGGCAGGAATTCGTCATTGGAAATCTGTCCCTGATGCCAGCAGGCCTCACGGAAGGGTGGTACATGAATCGCGCAGATCACGTGCGGATAAGCGGCCAACGCCCTGGGCAGCCACTGGCGCAGGTGTGTGGCAGTTTCGTCGCCTAACTGGTGGAGTTTCTTCAGGCGGCGGGCTTTGTCGAGCCGGTCAAAGTCCTCAATCACGTAGTAATCGGTCATCTCTACTGACGAATGTTCATAATCCCCGCAACGGCCATCCGCCCAACCATCATGACCGATAAGTCCAAGTGTATCGGAAAGACGCACGACACCGGCCTCATTGAGCCAGGAGAGGAAGCGCGACTCACCGGCCTGTTTACCCACCGTGCCACGCACGCCGGCGATACTGCCGCCGTAAAAGTCGTGATTCCCTAACACAAAGTAGATCGGCCTTTGCAGCTTATTTTCCAACCGCTTGAGGTAGAACGAGACCTGTGGCGCTTCGCCAATGTCACCAGTAATCAGGAAGGCGTCCGCCTCACTCTCCTTGAGCATCAGGAAGAATCGGTTCATTGAAACCGGGGAAAGAAAATTCATGTGGATGTCTGTCAACCAGGCCAGGCGCATGATTACAGCCCGTTCTGTTGGCGGATGCGCTGGAGAAGTGCGGCGCTGCCCTTGTTCACGAGGTCGTACACGTAGTCGAAACGACCATCATAATACGGGTCCGGCACTTCATCCTCGGCCACCGACCCGTCGGCGTAGGCGTAGCTGAGGAACAGCCTCATTTCGGCAGTGCTTCCGTCGGCGTAGTGGCGCAGGTTGGCAAGATTCGACTTGTCCATCGCCAGGATATAGTCGAACTCGCTTAAATCACGGAGGGCAATCTGGCGGGCACGTCCGTTATAAGGAATTGCGTGCCGCTTCAGCACACCCAGTGTACCCCGGTGCGCCGATTCGCCCACGTGCCAGCCACCCGTCCCAGCGGAATCCACGAATATCTTATCGCTTAACCCGGCTTCGTTGACCATATTCTGAAAAACGGCTTCCGCCATCGGAGAACGGCAGATATTCCCCAGGCAGACGAACAGTACTTTAACCATACACATCCCTTTTTCGTTTACATTACTTGATAGCACAGCCCGACCACAGAGGGCGAACGATACCAGGTGCGGGCTACTGTAATCATTTCCTGTAACTGCTGTGTACACATTTCTCGGCAGCTCGAATCCGACGCCGCACAGAACAGGTCTACCGCTGCCTGGACGACGACATCATCCACTTTGGTGAGCAGCATCCAGAAGTCATCGGCAATTACATAAGCCGCCGGGGTGCCGGGTTGGTCTGATTGGTACCGGGTATCCAGTGAGCGAATGTCATCGGTCAGGTCAGCCGGAATCCAGTCTTCGCCACCGCTGATCGGCAGCGCGTCTGCCCCAAGGAAGTGGCTCGATTCAGCCTGGCGTACCTGAGCCAGTGTTCGCAGCAGCAGTGTTGTCTGCGTGACCGTCCCCTGGTAACGGGTGACGATAAACCGATTGTAGGCCGAGGTGAATAACACCTGCCGCGCCTGGCGGGGTGACTTGGCTTCCGGGTAAAGGATATGCAGGCAATCCTGCGGGAAGTCCCCCAACGGTGTCTGGGCAGGGTCATCATCGCGGTGCTTGTGGTTGTTTCGCCAGATGGCGGATTGGCGCAGATGGACCAGACGGGGCAGCAGCCAATCCACACTGAAATCGCTGCTGTAGGTATCCTGCGGCGGGCGGCGTTCCAGGCGGGCAAAGGCAGTGACAATCGGGCGGCGTCCCCAGATTTCGTGTAATTGCAGTAAATCTACGACATCGAATACAACTTGCATAACGTGGTGGACTTTGCTCTCATAACAGCATCAACTGATGGTAGCGATTCAGGCGACTTCAGGTTCATCTCTGTCACGGCCTGGCCGCCGGATGTGCTTATGGCCGATGTCCAGATCATCCAATGCGGTTTCGATATACTCGCGCACAATCATGTTTTCATCTTTGCCGAGCAGTTCAAGCAGTGGCCTGACAGCCCGCTCATCCTGGCTCCATCCCAGGGCGCGAGCAGCGTAGCGACGCACGTAAGTATCCTCATCTTCCAGGGCGGTCACAAGACCCTCAACTGCGGTTTTATCCACCACCCAGCAGAGCGCACGGGCGGCATAGCGGCGTACATACGGGTTGCTGTCGTGCAATGCGACCAGGAGCGGCTGCACCGCGTCTTTGCCGCCGACCCATCCCAGTGCTGTAGCGGCATGAACGCGCACATCGCCGTCCTCATCCATCAAGAGCGCGATGAGCGGGTCAATAGCGGCTTCTCCGTAATTGATTAACTCCATCACCACCGCTTTACGCACCGTAGCATCCGGGTCAATCAACTGTTCCTGCAAGTGCATGAACTCAGCACGATTATGGGCGGGTAATTTCTTGTCAAGACGGGCATTTCCCTCTTCCGCCTGAAGGGTAACGGCGCGGTTAAGGTAGTGGCGCGCATTCTTATAGTAGGGATCAATCGAAAGAATGCGCTGCAAGTCGTTGATGACCTGCACCGTATTGGGAACCTCGTTGAGCATTTCGCGGATTGAACGGAAATATAAGCGTTCGATTTCAGCGACCTGAGACCGGGGAATCCGTAGTCTATTATTCGGCTTGGACAGGGCAAACATCCGATCCAGCACCACGACAACCAGCCAGACAATCGTGGCGATTAAGATTGGCCGGGTGATGCTGGTGGTCGGGAACAACAGAGATACACAGACACTTGTCACAAACGTGACGCTGATGAGCAAGATGATAAAACGGCGCATAATGCCCCTTTACTTCTAGTCGGCACCACAAGGCTATTGCGGAATCACCGGGGACAATGGGATTCAAGCCCACCACCCATTTAACGACAGGCAATCTGATTTTTCAGGCGGCGGGTAAGAATGGTTCGCGATCAGAAACTCCAGACATTACAGCGTTCGTGGTGATTTACCTTCAGAAGATGACTCCTCATGTTCTGCCACTGGTTACGGCGTAACATCTGCAATGCCAGCCTCAGCCTCCTTGTGGTCACCTTTTCGTAGATACGTGACTGACTTACGTCAGATCATCGTCCTCAGAATCGGTGCCGTCGTATTCGTTGTATTCCGTGACGCCGGGTTCGGTGATCTCCTCGTCAGGTTCTTCCATCGTAACCGGCACTTCCGATGCGGCCTCAACCTGCGGTTCGGTGGACATTTCCGGTTCGCTGGCTTCCTGGCTCACCATAGTGATTTTGCCGTCAATAAAGGCCCCCTCTTCGGTAGTCAGAGCGCCGGCGCTAATGTCACCCCAGATGCGTCCAGTACGGAGTAACTGGACTTTCTTGCCACTGATATTGCCGCGCACAGCCCCGGCAATCGAGATGTTTCGGGCGTTGATGTCGGCATTGATTTTCGCGGTTTCCCCGACCAGAATATTGCCGGTGATTTCCAGTGTGCCGGAGAACGTGCCATCTAGGCGGACATTGGCGCTGCTGGTGAGCGTGCCTTCCATAATACTGTTCGCCCCCAGGACGGTTTCAAACCCGACAGGCGTTTGCTGTTGGACTGCTGTTGGGCGCGGCGGTTGGACCTCTTCGGGCTTGCGCGGCGCATCTGGTTCTACCTGGCGACGACTGCCAAAAAATGACATAAGTCCCTCGCTTGTCTTAATAGACGGTGTGTTTCAACTCCCTTCACTATACTCTGAATCAGAGTAGAACTCAATCCAATCCAGATTCTGAGCTTCTCATTCCACCGTTGACGCCGCATGAATAATCGTTACGATTGTGGCGGTGTTTCGAACCCGTCTGATAGTCTCATTATTGCCACTCTGGTAGGGATACAATGGTGTATGCCTCCGCGAGAAACTTCGCACTATGCCGGGTTCATCAGGAAAATATTCGATAGGTGGATGGTTCAAGAATGAAGATTCTCGTTATTGGTGGCACGCGTAATATTGGTCTGACTCTCATTCCCGCGCTGTTGGAAGCCGGACATTCGGTCACAATGCTCAACCGTGGGCGCACGCCCGACCCCCTGCCACAGATCGTTGAACGGTTGCAAGCAGACCGTACCGATACCATCCAGTTTCAGGGGGCGCTGGCCGGGCGCAGCTTTGATGTCGTGGTGGATAACTGGCTCTTTGAAGGTGACGAGGCGGAGACAGTCGTCAAACTGCTGGATGGCCGGGTGGGGCACTATATTTTCATCAGCAGCGGGCAGGTGTACCTGGTGCGTGAGGGAATTGAGCGTCCGTTTCGTGAGGACGACTATGCCGGGCGGGTGATGCCGCCACCTAAGCCAAGCTTCGGCCATGAAGAATGGCTGTATGGGATGGGTAAGCGCCGTGTCGAAGACACCCTGGCGCGCGCCTGGGAAACGCGGCATTTCCCCTATACAACGCTGCGACTGCCGATGGTCAGCAGTGAACGCGACCACTATAACCGGCTGTATGGCTATATCCTGCGTTTGCAGGATGGCGGGCCAGTCCTCGTACCGGAGACGCCGGACTTCCCACTGCGCCATATCTACCGCGATGATGTGGTGCGGGCGATCATGCTGGCAATCCAGAAAGGGGCGGGTGAAGGCCGCGCTTATAACATTTCCCAGGATGAGACCATTTCACTGGCGGAGTACCTGCAAATTGTGGGGGACATCCTGGATGTGACGCCCGATATCGCCACCGTCAAGCGACTTGACCTGGAAGCCAATGGTTTCCTGCCGGACTGCTCGCCATTCAGTGAACGTTGGATGTCGGAACTCACCAATGATCGCAGCAAGACCGAACTGGGGATGACATATACGCCGCTGCGGACCTATCTGGAAGCGATTGTCAACCATTATGTGGCGTCCCCGCCGCCGCCGCCGGCCAGTTACCGCCGCCGCCAGGCCGAAATTGACTTTGGCAGGACGGTACGCAGGGGATAGCCGCTCCTGAAGACAAGGGATAACAGGATACTGGGACGGGTAAGCCCCTTACCTGCTACCACAGGCGGGGGCATAGCCGGGGTATTTCAGAGTATTCATTTTTAAAGCACAGGGGCACTGCCTCCTTGTTGGGCTGCGTTAGTCCTAAGATTATTGAAAGTGTTGCTTCAGATAAAGGCATTCGCTGAGACACTGAATGCGCTAGCGCGGTGTCTTTTTGCTTGACAGTCATCGGTGAACACCGTACACTTTCTGATGTATGTTAGCAAGAGATTGATGAATACGATGGCCGCATCGCCCAATGAACGCCGCAAATCGAAAACACGGGAAGATATTATTGATACTGCCCACCGCATGATTATTCAGGGGGGATTGGAACGGCTGTCACTTCGCGCGCTCGCTGACGGGATTGACTATAGCCCGGCGGCGCTCTACCGCTATTTTGACAGCAAGAATGATCTGATTGATAGTGTCCGTGACCGCTGCTTTAGCCGGTTGAATGCCTACATTCTGCGGCGGGTGCAATCCTGTGTCACCGCTGCTGAACAATTATTCCAGGGCGGGCTGGCGTACATTGAGTACGCTGCACAGCATCCGGCAGATTATCACCTGATGTTTCAGCTTGAACCCTCGCATGTGACCCGTCTCGAAAACCGGGATACAACAATGCAGGCGCTGATAGCGATTATCCAGACCGGCATTGAAACGGGGGAGTTCAAGCCCCGTGAGGGATACTCATCGCGCACGATTGCCTATCACTGCTGGGTGACGGTGCATGGGCTGGCGATGTTGCAGACCACTATTCTCCAGGATGAAGTCAAGGATGTGCAGATCATGAGCCACCAGATTCTCAAGGCGGTGATTAATGGGTTCACGTAGCTCAACCAGATAAGGCAGTCTGAATCCTTTTTTTACTCCCGTGTAAACAGTGTTTACATATCGAACGATGATAATCTGTGAGGAACGCATAGGACGATGAAAACACCACAATCAGTTACGACTGACCATCCAGGTCTGCCCAGTTGGATTAATCCCAATCTCTACCCATTCCAGACACACCGGCACGCGCTGCCGATGGGGACGATGCACTACGTGGATGAAGGGGCGGGGGCGCCGCTGGTCATGGTACACGGCAATCCCACCTGGTCGTTTGTGTACCGCAAACTCATCACCGGCCTGCGGGATCGGTACCGGTGTATTGCGCCCGATCACATCGGATTCGGGCAGTCCGATAAGCCTGAAGACTGGTCGTATCTACCGGCAGACCACGCCGCCAACCTGGCGAATCTACTGGACAGCCTTGATCTGCACGATATCACGCTGGTGGTGCAGGATTGGGGCGGGCCAATCGGCCTTTCGTATGCCATCGCCAACCCGCACCGAATCAGGCAGTTGGTGATCCTGAATACCTGGATGTGGCCGGTCAACGATGACTGGTACTACCAGGCCTTCAGTGGTTTCATGGGCGGGCTGGTAGGGCGCACCCTCATCCGACAGATGAATCTCTTTGCCAGGGCTGTGGTGCCGATGGCCTACGGTGATCGGAAGAAACTCACGCGCGAGATTCACCGCCATTACCTGGATGGGCTGCCCACCCCGGCCAGCCGCAAAGGGAGCTGGGTTTTTCCACAACAGATCATCGGCTCGACTACCTGGCTTCAATCCCTGTGGGAACAGCGGGAACGGATTACCGGGATACCGGTCTTGTTCGCCTGGGGGATGAAGGACATCGCCTTCCGCGAGAAAGAACTCCGCCGTTGGCAAGGCGTGTTTCCGGACGGCAAGGTTGTCACCTACCCGGATGCCGGGCATTATGTGCAGGAAGAAAAAGGGGACGAAATAGTGGCGCTCATCAGGGGGTTGCGCTGATGAAGCCTATTCCGTAATCGTGAAATTTGCCGGGACATCGGCGGGCGCGCCGTTGATTTCCAGCCGCACACTCCAATTTCCCGGTGTGAACGGCGCGTCGGTCTGGTCAATGTAGAACCAGATGCATTCCTGGTTGATCGGGAAATCCGGGACAAACGTATGGTAGGCGACTTCCTGTCCCTCCATGAACCAGTGCGCCCCTAACTCAGTCCCCGGCACAACGTTGGTCACAGTGGCGACAACATAAATTCGTTCCGCTGCCGGGGTAAAAGTTGTCGCCTGGCCGACAGCACAATCATTATCTCCCACGCCCCCCGCGATGACGATGTTATAGAGCGCGGGCTGTGGTGCGTCGGTTGGTGTCAACGATGGTGTGGGTACGGCATTCTCCAGTGCGGTTGGGGATGACGATGGCGGCGTGACCATGCTGCCCGGCAGTTCGGTGGTGATTGGTTGAACCGGACTGATGTTTCCGCCACGTGCCACCAGCGTTTGCGCCAGGCGTGTCCCCTGGACGGAAACACGATTTGTGACCGTCTCGATGTATTCTACAGTCATTGCCATGCGGTCACTGCTGATCGTAGCAGTCTGATACACGAGAGCCATCTGTGTCACCAGGCGATCGCGCTGCGCCACCAGTGTTTGTTCGCCGCTGCTCTGGCCTGAACAGGCGCTCGCCACAACCACAATCAACAGCAGTCCCACCCATGTGATCCGCATCCGCCGTGCCTCCTTAGCTCAACTCCTTCCGGTGATTATAGGCGAGAACTGCCGATAAATCCCGTAGGATATTGAGAAAGCAGGAAGCATTCCATGTGCAGACTCCAGTCAAACCCACTACAATAATCACCGTATAGCAGTTCATAAAATTGGAGATACCCATGAAAGCCGATCTCGATCATTTGATGGCCGCCCGCGATTTACAGGCCATCTTTATCCCCTGTACCGAACACACCAACCCGGTCTTGCATTACCTGACAGGGGTACATGCCTCTCGCGGTATCGCCATCAAGCAGCGAGGTCGCCCGGTGCTGCTGGTCATCAACCCGATGGAGATGGATGATGCCCTCAAGGCGGGAATCGAGACGTATTCGATCTACGACCTGGGATGGAATGATCTGCGGAAAGAGGCCGCCGGAGTTAATGAACGCGCCGAGGCCGGATTATGGCGCAACTGCATCCAGCGCTTCGCGATACCGCCCGGCAAAATCGGAGTCTATGGTGCCGGTGACCTGAACACCTATCTCGAATTTCCACGCTTAATGGCCGCTCTCCTGCCAGACTATACGTTTGTGGGTGAAGTTGGCACGACACTCTTTGACGAGGCCTGTATTACGAAAGACCCGTCGGAACTGGCGCAAATCAAGAAAGTTGCGGCGGCCACGAACGCCGTCTGGGCAGAGACCTGGGACTTCATTGCCGGGCATCGCGCCGAGCAGGAGACTGTGGTCAACGCCGACGGCACACCGCTGACAATTGGTGCGGTCAAACGGTTCGTGCGTCGTGCGCTGCTTGATCGTGACCTGGAGGATACCGGGATGATCTTCGCTCAGGGACGCGACGGCGGCATCCCGCACAGCCGGGGCGATGACAAAGCGCCGCTCAAGCTGGGGCAGGCGATTGTCTTTGACCTCTTCCCGCGCCAGCCAGGCGGCTATTACCACGACTCGACCCGTACCTGGTGTATCGGGTATGCTCCGCCGGAAGTTCAGGCCGCCTATGACGATGTGCTGGGAGCTTTCACGGTTGCTGTTTCCGCATACGCTGAACCCGGACAACCGGTCCATACCATGCAGGATGCTGTGCTGGACTTCCTGGAAAGTCGGGGACATGCGACAATCCGCAGCAAGCCAGGAACGCAGGAAGGGCTGGTGCATGACCTGGGGCATGGTTTCGGCCTGAATATCCATGAACGCCCGCTCATCAGCCACCTGCAAAAACGCGACCAGTTCCAGGCAGGTAATGTGCTGACCATTGAACCGGGCGTATATTACCCGGAGCGCGGTTTCGGCATTCGCCTGGAAGATGCATTCTACATTGATGACAGCGGGGCATTGGTGGCGCTGACTGACTTCCATAAACAACTGGTCATCCCGCTGCGCGATTGAAGATCACATGCTCCGATGGACTCTTGACCGGTGGTTTTCCGGTTACCGAGTCCGCATATTCAACAATGGAACCATTCCCCTCAAGAGGATGAACTGATACGATCGTTCAACCTGTTGAGCTTTGGTCATCTGTCTGTACTTCATTACCATTGCTATTGAAACGTGGAAAATGGGCTGACAAGCGCCTTTCCCGCTGATATAGTAGTCCATCATTGTTCACTTTAAGGTCAGGTACATCGTGAAAAACAGGGTGGCAGCCAATACAGACAGTGAGCGTGAGTTCACTGTCTATCATGTCTGGCAGAATATGGTGTGGATTATACTGTGCGCTCTCATGCTGGTCATGAATACGGCGGTGGTGACTGCTGCGCCCCCGGCCCAGTCCGCCAGTACCCCGGAAGTCACCGGCAGCGTGCGCGGACAGGTAATTAACGGTACAGCACGGGGCGAAGTCCCGCCGGATTTGGTAGTACGGCTGCTGGTCAGCACCGGGGCGCATACACGAACCTTCGAGACGGCTGTTGATGCGAATGGCGGCTACCTGTTTACTGGGGTGCCGGTGAGCGCCGCCAACCAGTATGCTGTTGCGGCGCGGTACCGGGAGCGCATCTTTTCCAGCGAAGTCGTAACGGGCGACCCCGCTGCCCCGGATATGGTGCTGCCGCTCACAATCTACGAACTGACGGAAGACCCGTCGGTTATCAGCATCAGCAGTGTCGTGACACAGGTCAATATTGTGGGTGACACGATGGAAGTGCGGCAGGCCTTCACCTTCAATAACCGTTCTGACCGTCTGTTGACCAGCAGCACCGAAGTCTCTACGGGGCACTTTGCCTCAGTAGCGGTCAAGCTGCCGCCGGGGGCACAGGTCGTCCAGCTTGATGAAACCGGACGTTATGTTCTGGCCGATGACGGCACGACGCTGGTGGATACACTCCCGGTGGTGCCAGGCGATGGGCATGGCCTGCTGGTGATTTATCTGATCCCCTACGATAATATCAGCGCGATTATCGAGCAGGAAGTTACCTACCCGCTGGCCGGTGAAGTCCGTCTGCTGGTGTGGCCGACGACTCTCGAAATTATCACCGAACAGCTCACCTCAGGAGAGGCGGAAGCCCGCACCGGCATTACCTATCAGACGTTTAGTGGCAGTCTGGCGCTCATACCCGGTGATGTGCTGCGCTATACATTGCGCGGCGCGGCATCTTCAGCGGCGGAAAACATGGTCGTGACGACCCGCTCGAATACCGTACTGCCCATTCTGCTGATTCTCATCGGTGGGGCAGTTGCGGTGGTTGGTTCGGTGCTGTTTTTCCGGGGGCGGAGGCCGCATGGGGAACAGGCCAGACAACACGCGATAGATACGCTGCTGGAGCAAGTTGCTGAGTTAGACCGGCTGCACCAGAGCGGTCAATTGAACCACGATGTCTGGCATCGTCAGCGCGGGCCGCTTAAAGCGAGGCTGGCGTCACTGATGGGCGAAACCGACCCGGAAGATGAATAGAGTCGGCACGCTATGCCGCGCCGCAAGAACGAAACAGGGACGGCACAAGAGTCGTCTCAATGCCATTATGACTGGTAACGTGTGTACCAGGCTACATCGTCACCAGGGGGTGTAACGCGCTCCTGCCAGGGCGTGGCGGCAGCCGCACACACCGCGCCGAGTTCGCGCATCCGTTCGGCGGCGACGCCCGTCAAAAATGCGGCCAGCGCGTCGCCCTGCAACTGGACGGCCTCTGCCCAGACTGCCCGCCCAACGATGACCCCGCTCGCCCCTGCCTGACATGCAATTCTACTCTGACGCAGAAATGTCTCGTAATTCACGCCCGCGCTCAACAGTGCCCAGGGGACTGAAGAAGCCGCATCTACAGCCTGGCACGCCCGGAGCCATTCCGCTTCATCCTGGCTCTGTTTGGCATCAACCGGGAAGGGCAGCTTAAGAACATCTACGCCTATCGCGCTGAATGTCTGCGCATTATCCACACTGACTTGCAGGAGTTCGGCGTTGGCGAGCGTCCCTTTTGGGGCCAGGGCGTGCGGAATCGGCTCCAGGAAGAACGGGATGTCATAACGTTCACAATCGGCCACGACCTGTTGCACGAGAGACCGCTTCTCTGCCGCATTGGGCGCGTCCGGGTGGTACGGCAGCAGCAGCTTGACGCCATCCCCACCCGCCAGCTTGATCTTTTTCACCGACCAGCCGGGGATGAAGTTAATCCGGCTCAGACTCGGATGGATTTCGTAGCTGGTCTCCTCGAGCGGCGCGAGCACGCCGGTTCGACCACTGATGACGCCGGACGTAATCCCTCGCCCGATACCATAGGCCGGGTCGGCCAGCACCGCTGAAGAATGTGGCACAAGTGCGCTCAGAACCAACTGTTTGAAATCCGTGAAAGCGGTATCATCAAGTGGGACGGGCGCATACTGGTTGAGACTATCCAGCAAAATACTGCGGTGGTCAATTGCGGTAATCACAAAATGCCCATTGGTAGTAGCGGCCCGGCTGAGGTGCCGGTATTTCCCCATCGTTATCATGTGAATTTATCCATTTAATCCAAATAGACCTGCCGACCTGGTATGGCTCTGATCCCAGGCGTTAACCCCGGCCATGCCGTTTATCCCTTGCTGGTAGACCGGGTTTCCCTCTGGCAGCGGCAGTGTCACCGTGCGGCCAATCGTCGCGCTCAGATACCCGGCCAGCGCCAGGTGCAGGGCGCGTTCGCCAGCGCGGGCAGGCGCAATCGGGTCACGCTTCTCACGGATTGCGTCGCGGAAATCTGCCCAGAGTTCGGTGAATGACCGGGCGATATTATCGCCGTGTTCCGGTAGATTGGGAATAGCGTAATCGGTGCGCCGCCAGTCCTTAACAGAGTATAGCTCGATGGGCTGATTGAAGCCGCTCGTCTGGTATGCCTTGTAACGCATCCGTATCTGCCCCCCACTGCCGCTGACATCCACACCGCCTACGCCCTGTCCCCATCCCATGTTGATGAGTGCATAGCTGGATGGGAATGCCACTTGCAGCAGTGCCAGGTCTTCGACTTCTGGTTGGCGGTGAGCGTAGGTAGGCGCATCTACAAAGGCGTTTACCTGGCTCGCCTCCTCTCCCGCCAACCATTCCGCCAGATAGACGGCGTGAATCATGTCCATCAGCACGCCACCGCCCGCGCCCATCTTGTGCCGCCAGTCAGCCTTGTATTCCGCCGCACCGGGGTTGTCAATCACGCCCAGGTAATTCATGGTCAGCACGCGCAGATCGCCCACTTCGCCGGACTCAATGAGCCGCTTGATGAGGCGGTATTCCGGAAAAAAGTGGTAGTTATGCACCATGCCAAAGGTGACTCCGGCAGTCTCGGCAGCGGCGCATAGCTCGGCGGCGACTGCGGGGGTATCGGAAATGGGCTTCTCGCTCAGGACATGCTTGCCGGCTGCGAAAGCATCCAGCACAATCTGGCGGCGGAACTGCTGTGGGACGGTCACGACGACGGCCTCCACATCGCGCCGGGCGATCACGTCTTTGTAGTCAGCATACAGATTGGCATCACTCAGGCCAAACCACGCCTGCCCGATTGTGCGGCGTTCGGGGGTAATGTCGGCCAACGCGACGAGTTCGACATCGGGCAACGTGGTCAATGCCGGGCGATGCCCATAGCTCACGACGTTGCCGCAGCCGATCAACCCAACACATAAGGTCTTTGTCGCCATGATGTCTCCTGTTGACTTCTCGTGAAAGCGCCTGTTTACGATGAGTTTCCCGATTATAACGCGCTCACCAGTATCCACCCAAAGCGCGAATATTAGCGCGAACGGCAAAAATCGTTACAATTAGGGGCATTATCCGGTGTTATGTCTTTACTGAAAAAAATCGGGAATTCGCGTTATGGTTTTTGCTAAGCAGCTTGATTTCCAGAGTGTTTTGGATGGTCTCGGCCAGGGCGTGCTGGTCTTCGATACAGATAACCGCCTTGTTGCGGATAATCTGGCGGCACGCAATATCCTGGGGAATGATCTTACCCTGATTCGCGCCCAGGGATGGGCTGCCGCCGTCACCCTGTTCAACACTCGCCTGGATGACCCAAACCAGGGTGTAGATATCATGCGCCAGCGAGCTGAAGAGTCCGCCCGCCCTGTGCGTTTTCACATCTTTCGTTCTGGCGAGTACGTGTCGTGCTGGGTGTCTTTGGTACATGGCGATGACGACGACCAGTACATCATGCTCACGATTGACGTGAACGATTGGACGGCGATCAGCGAACTCCTCGGCCACTTCCGCGATGAAGTCCAGGTTGCGGCCAATGCCACCAAAGGCCATACCGACCTGATTATCCAGAGCCTGCGCCATCTCAAGGCCGGCGAGACACTGGAACAACTCAGCCGCCGCGTGATCGGTTTCACCCACTTGATTGGCACACACATGCACCGCCTGGAACGCCTGATGCTGCTGCTGGCACGGTTGGAAGCCGTCCGTACTGGCAGACTGAAAGACTCGGTCAACCGCGAGGCACGCAAAATCTATCTGGCCGATTTCATAGAGGATTTCGTCGAAGGATTAGACGAGATCACGCTGATTGACCCCGAAACCGAAACACAGGACTACCGTTCCCGTTTGTCCATCAGCATCCCGGATGATCTGATTATTCATGCCTCGCCACATCGTCTGACATCCGTCTTGCATGACGTTCTGCGGAATGCTATTATGTACAGTATGAAGGCTACGCCGATTATGATCGCAGCACATGCCTCCCCACACAACCAGCACGTACAAATTGACGTGATTGATGAGGGGTATGGTGTCCGTGCTAAGGAATTCGACCGGGTATTCGAGTTTTTCCAGAGGGCACGGCAGCCGCAGATTATTGGTGAGTTTGGATATGGGTTAAGCCTGTATCTGTGTAAACATGAGGTGGAAGCTATGAACGGCAAGATCTGGTTCGAAAGCGAAGAAGGCGTCGGCACTACCTTCAGCTTCAAGCTGCCTGTCTGGACTGTGAATTCTTCCTCTTCTAGTCAGGCAGAGCCATAACCATTATCCCCGGCCACCCCCTATCGAGGTATCTATAGCGCCTCGTCCTGGCAGGTCAGGGCAGGCGTTTTTGTTTTGGAAAGCAGGGGCGATGCAATATATGACACGCGGGATATTTGACGGGATCATTCTGGTGGTTATCATTATTGGGTTCGCGCTGGTCGTGGTGCGGCTGTACGCTGATTTTACGCGCCCCCTCCCGCCCGATGAACCCAATTACGATGAGGGAGACACCCGTCCTAACCAATCTGTTGACGACTAACGATCTATCCGTACAGCCCTTTCTGCATCTTACTGCGTTCCTTCTGGACTATCGCTTCTGTCTTGGTAGATGAGGCGAATGTGGCGAGTGAGGATGGGGGCAGCGAAACCGTTCTGCGGATAGGTTCTAATCAGTATAAAATCAGCCAGCCTATCTAGCGCAATACTGCATGATGGAGAAGAAACTATGTTAGACATCACACTCATTCGGGAAAAACCGGAATGGGTCAAAGAACAGATTATGAAACTCAACGACCTGGCAGCCGCCGAGCGCGTTGATCGTATCATTGACCTGGATGCGCAGCGCCGCGCTCTGCTCTCGGAAGGTGAGGTCATCCAGGCCTATCGCAATCGGTTGAACAAGCAGTTCGGACGGCTGAAAGGAGACAAAAAACTCGATGATGAAACCCGTGCTGTGGTTGCCGCGCGGGTAACTGTGGCGGTCAACGCGGGTGACTATGAGGATGCCGCGCAAATCATCGAGACAACCGATGTGACAGGTGCTGCGGACAGCGATGCCAATACCGCCCTGGATGGTCTGATGACGGCGCTCAAGGCGATGGGCGAGCAGGTCAACAGGATCAACGAACAGGTGAAAACCGTTGAAGCTGAACTCAGCGAGAATATGCTATGGGTCCCGAACCTGCCGCACGAAAGCGTACCGGTTTTCCCCAGCGATGAGGATAATATCGCCTGGAAGCCGGAGGGCGAAAAGAGAGAATTTGATTTCGACCCCAAGCCGCATTGGGAACTAGGCCCGGAACTGGACATCATTGACTTCGAACGCGGCGTGCGCCTGGCCGGAACACGAGCCTATATCCTCAAGGGATGGGGTGCCCGGTTGCAGCGGGCGCTGACTTCGTTCTTCCTGGATAAGGCACGGGAGAAAGGGTTCAGCGAACTGTATCTGCCGTTCTTCGTACAGGAAGATATGATGATCGGCGCGGGGCAGTTCCCCAAGTTTCGTGATGTCGTCTATTATGACGCCGATGCCGATGTATACATGCTGCCCACCGCCGAAGTCGCCATCACCAACCTGCACCGGGATGAAATCCTGGATGAGGCGCAGCTTCCACTCTACTATGTAGCGCAGACGCCCTGCTTTCGCCGGGAACGTATGAGCGCCGGACGTGATACACGCGGCATTAAGCGTGTCCACCAGTTCGAGAAAGTCGAAATGTATAAGTTCACCACGCCGGAAACCAGCTACGCTGAACTTGAATCGCTCACTGAAGCTGCCTGCGATATCTGCCGTGCCCTGCAAATCCCCTTCCGCCGCCTGGAAATCGTGACCGGCGACCTGGGGTTCAGCGCCAGCAAGAAATATGATGTCGAGATGTGGGCACCCGGCTGCGGGGAATGGCTTGAAGTCAGCTCATGTAGCAACACCGAATCGTTCCAGGCGCGGCGGGCGAATATTAAGTACCGCCCGACGGAGAGCAAAAAGGCGCAGTTTGTCCACACCCTGAACGGAAGCGGGCTGGCGACCCCTCGTGTAATCATCGCTATTCTGGAAAACTACCAGCAGGCCGATGGCAGTGTCATCATTCCAGAAGTGCTGCGGCCTTACCTGGGCGGAGCGGAGCGGATCAGCAAATAAACTCCTTCAGTACTGCCGGTGACGGGCGACCTTCGGGGCGTCTGTCACCGTATTGCACCCCTCCCAAATGTCCCTATAATGAAATTTATCGCTAAATAATTGTAAGAGAGGGAACGATGAGTCGTTTGCTGCGGTTCTTGGTATTGATTGGATTTGTTATGGTTCTGGCGGCGTGTGGTGGCGCATCATCCAATGGAGGAGGTGATGCATCGGGCGATTCGGGTAGCAACGGGGATAGCGGCGCGTCGTCTGTCCCTGCGGGTGATGATCCGGCAGCAGTGGCGCTGGCGCTGTTGGCGGCAGTCTACAATAACGATCAGGACGCATTTGCATCAGTTTCGTGCGCCGAACTGCAAGCAGGAATGGATGCTTTTGCCGGGGTGCAGCTTCCCGGAGATGGCACATTTGATGTGAGCGGTTTGCAGGCCGAAGTCGCCAACCAGACCGACAACCAGGCGGAAATTACTGTTACCGGTTCGGTCAAGCTCACATTGACAGTGGGTGGTCAGACTACCACCACTGACGTTGACATCAACACCATCACACTCACCTTGAAGAATGAAAATGGCTGGAAGTATTGTGGCTGAGTAATGTCCCCTTCCCGCCGGACCCCCGTTACAGGTTCGGAAAAACTGCGATCATGGTAGAATAGACAAGGGGTGATATACCCCTTGTTTTCGATTTACCGGGCTGAATAATGCCCATTTGGCTGACCATTGACCGAGGATATACACGTGGAAAACACCCCGCCAGAAGCCCCTGAACCCCGCCGTAGTCGGGCGCGAGAACGACAGGAACGCCGTAAGCAGCGCCAACACACACCGGTATCATCGCAGGGGCGCCCACCCCGGCAGATTGCCCCGGCAGGCGGTTTCAAGATGCCGGAGATTCGCCTTCCTCAGGACCGCCGGATTCTCTATATAATCGGCGGGGTAGTCGTGATTCTGGTCGTGATTCTGGCGCTGGGACGGTTTAAGAACAATGAGGAGCCGCTGCCGCCAAATGCGCTTTGGCTCGGCACGGAATGGACTTATGAGGAACCCGATGCGGCGGGCGTGCAGGCTCTGGCCGCTCGATTGCGCGAAAACCAGATTGGCACGGTTTACGCCTGGGTGAGCTGGCTGAAAGATGACGAAACCTGGGCCGGGCGGCGTGACCTCACGAACAACTTCAGTGAAGTTGAATCTCAGGTCAAAACATTTGTAGCGCAGTTCAAGGCCGCCTACCCGGAGGCACAGCTATTCGGCTGGCTGGGTGTAGCGTCAAATAAAAGTGATGGCACGGAACGTCTGGGCGAAGCGACTGTCCAGCAGGCGGTTTCCGATATGAGCCGGCGGGTTATCAGTGAGTTCGGGTTTGACGGCGTATTTCTGAATGTTGAGCCGGTCTGGAATGGCGATGAGGGTTTCCTGGATGTCCTGCGGAAAGTGCGGGCTGACCTGGGCGATACGGCCCTGATTGCGGTGGCCGTCCCGCCTGATTGGAGTCCGGTGAATGTGGATATTCCCGTCCCGCCGCTGATCGTCCCCGGCACAGTATGGGAAGCTGAATACAAACAGCGGGTGGCACTGCTCAGTGATCAGATGGCGGTGATGGCCTATAACAGCGGCCTGACGAGCGCGGCCAACTTCACAACTGCCGATTATGAGCTGTGGATGGCTTACCAGGTGAAAACCTTCGCTGAGGTCGTGAATTTGCTCGATACCGGCACTATGATTTTTATTGGAATCCCCACTTATCCGGCAGAACTGCCCGGCCATGATCCGCTGGTGGAGAATATTGGCTCCGCTATCCGAGGGATTCGTGCCGGTTTGCAGGAAGCCGGTGGTTCAGCGGCGGTGGTACAGGGTGTTGCCATCTACGCCGACTGGACAACGGATGATACCGAGTGGGCGCAGTTCAAGACGCTGTGGGTGACGCCGTAAAAGGAGGCATCCCAGGATATTGTGCAAAAGTGGAAAGAGGTAAGCCAGGTAAACGCAGGATGCAACCCGGTTGCCTCTGACGCTCCTCGATTCGGGCGATAGTTTCTGCTCGATCATAACCTGTTCTGCTTTTCCCCAAGTGAAGTATGGGTCTTCCCACAGGCCATTACAGCATCAAGTTGTTAGCTTTGCTAATTCTGATTCCACTTCCTGGGAACTAAATCACCTCGACCAGCGTCACTATAGACAGCATTGACAACAATGCCCATGTGAGATGTGGTCTATACGCTAAGGAGTTGTGGAAGTGGTTCAGCAGGTACTCTGGAATTGGAAACACAGTGGTTTGGTGGTGCTGGCTGTGCTGGCGCTGGTAGTTATGGTGGGCGTGCCGGTGCTGGCAGCCCCGGAGGCCCAGATGGGGGCAGCAATCCCGAATACAATTACGGTGACCGGTAGTGGCGAGGCCAGTGGTACACCGGATGTGGCTTATATCAGCCTGGGTGTGGACATCAGCAACGCGGATGCAGGGCAGGCAGTGACGCAGGCCAATGAGCAGATGAATACGCTGATGGAGGCTATCAACGCCCTGGGCGTGGCGGCCACTGACATTCAGACGAGCAGCTTCAATGTGTGGCCGGAGGATCGCTATGATCCGCAGACGGGCACACCGACTGGTGAACGGGTGTATCATGTCCAGAATATCGTCAATATCACGGTGCGCGATATTGCCCAGGTGGGAGCGGTGATTGACACCGGATTGAAATCGGGCGCGAACAGCGTGAATGGCCTGAGTTTCGGTATTGATGATACATCCACGCTGGAACAGGAAGCGCGGTTGAAGGCGGTGGAAGATGCTCGTACCCGCGCTCAGCAACTGGCGGATGCCTTTGGTGTAAGCCTGGGCGCGCCGGTGGTGATTGTTGAATCGAGCGGCGGGGGCGCTATCCCTCAGTACGCGGCTGCCCGGCTTGAGGCCGTCGGCGGCGGTGGGCCATCGGTATCGCCGGGTGAACTCAGCGTGAGCATGGTAATTACCGTCACCTTCGCTATCGGCGGGTAATACTGCCGCCGGATGACGCAACAAAACCACCTTCGGCTGTATCGTATCAGTCGGAGGTGGTTTGATTCTTGGGTAGTGTACTATTCAGCGCCATAAGCACAGGGCGTATCTGGTCGTGGTGGTTTTATGGTGAACCTACAGGGGCGCTGTTTCTGTTACACCGCCGTCACCAGAATCGGGCTGCCGTTGGTAATGACTACCGTATGTTCGAATTGTGCCGACAGGCTGCCGTCCATCGTCTTGAGCGTCCAGTTATCCGGCGCGGTGAAAATGTGGCTGGCTTTGACCGAGACAAATGGCTCAATCGTAAAAACCATACCTTCTTTCATGAGCGTTCTGGCTTTTTTATTGTAGTAACCCGGCACACTCGGCGGTTCGTGCAGTTTGCGCCCAACACCATGCCCCGGCAGGTCACGGATAATCTTGAAGCCACAGCGTTTGACATGCCCCTCCATCGCCTTACCAATATCGGAAATCGGCTTCCCGGCGGTAGCGGCGGCCAGCCCTCTTTCCAGGGCAGTCTGGGCGCAGTCCAGGAGCTGCTGTTGTAAAGCGGTGGTAGGTGGCACGGCCATGCTCGCCCCTGTATCAGCATAATAGCCGTCCAGTTCAGCGGAGACATCCACATTCACCAGATCGCCCTCGCGGATAACCCGGCTTCCGGGGATGCCGTGTGCCGCTTCGTCGTTGATGCTGATACAGGTTACGCCGGGGAATTTGTAGGTGATGATGGGGGCGGAACGCGCACCATGTGACTTGAGGTATTCCGCGCCAATCGCGTCAAGCTCGGCGGTGGTTATACCGGGGCGTACCTGCTCCAGCATCAGTTGGAGGGTTGTGCCAACGATTTTGCCAATCTTCATCAGACCGAGCAGGTCCTTCTCTGATTCAATAGACATCCGCATTCCTTAACAAATCGTCTGTATACCCTTACTCTAACACAAAAACACCCGAAAAATGAGTGTCGGGCGCACCTGTCCCGCTCTCAATCCAGCCCGCCAGTGAGGCGGAATGCGTACCGCCGATTTAACTTGCGGGCAGGTGTATTACGAGGCCTGGCGCACCGTCGCTATGACCCCTTCGAACACCGGCAGGAATGACTCCCAGGCGGGTTCCGGGGCTTGGGCGATGGCCGTGATGAGTCTGCCGTTTGCCAATTCGATTCCTCGTATCTCCACACTGAATCCCGGCTCGGTGAGTATGGAATTATCCAGTGGGCCGACCTGTAAGGCGATGGTCGAGACTTCATCGGGCGCGACGAAAACTACCGAAGGCGGCGCGTCAGCGGCCCCAGTCACGACCCGCCAACCGGACGGGTAATGGACGGTGAAGGCGCTCGATTCGTACACACGATTGGTCACCACTACCGCCGGGCCGGGTGTATAGGCTAACTGGGGTGGTGTCTGCGCGGGGACACAGGCCGCCAGCACCGTCAGGCAGGCCACGCAGAACATCAGGCGCGACAGGTGATACGGTGGAGGTTTCATGGTGTTACGGCACACGGTTGGGCGCGTCGGGGTTATGCGCCATGTTACGGGATGCCCCGTCACCACATGAGACATACCCCGCCCAGGCAAATACCTTCCAATCTCCGGCGGCGTCCTGCTCCATGCGCTGGTAAATACAGACCCCGCTGAAGCCTTTGTCTTCCTCGTAGGTGGCGATAATGTCTACATCCCAGTTGGTCCCATCAGGGGCGGCACGGCGGAATACGGCGCTGAGCATGTCACCCCATTCGGGCGGCGTATAGGCGGCGATACAGGCCGAGACACTGGCATCCGGGCAGTTGGCGGTGACATAGGCCTGCATATCTTCGCTGAGCAAGGTGAAGGCCGCTGTATCTTCCTGCTGGCGAATGGCTTCGACAAAATCCACCGCCGCCGTGAATGCCGGGTGGGTCTCCTGCGGGATCAGCGCCAGGGTGACAACCACCACCACGAGAATGCTGGCGACTACGGCCAGCCCGATCACTAGTTTGCGTTTTGAGGGCATATTCCCTGAACCTGGTTGAATATGATACGGTCAGATTATAACGGCTTGGCGGGGGGTTGCACACGGGGAATTGAAAACGGGCCGCCCGGTATGCAGGCCGCCCGTTCCGATAAAACCCTGTGCCACAACTTAGTGGGATGCGTGATGCCGGTTCTGTTCCCGTTCATCCGGTACATACACCGCGCCAGGGCGATGGCGGTAGAGGAAGAACGCGAGCGCCGCCAGGAACGCAAGCCCGGTTGCCACCTGTGAACTGTTGATGGTTGTCCCCGGAACATAGGCAACTTCTACGCGGACGAACTCCAGCAGGAAGCGGATAAAAGCGTACTGAATGACATACAGCAGGAAGATGTCGCCTGTATGCAGGCGGTCACGGTAACGCAGGAAAATGTTGAGCAGGACGATAAACGCCAGCACACTCCACAGCGATTCATACAGGAACAGCGGGTGGAACTTGGTCGTCGCCGCCGGGAAGTCTACTGTGCTGGTGTAAGGGGCGACACGGTGTGCCGAGTCAATCGTGATGCCCCAGGGGAGCGTCGTCACCGTGCCATAGAGTTCCTGGTTGATGTAGTTTGCCCAGCGGCCAATCGCCTGTCCCACCGGCAGCGCCACCGCCGCGATGTCCAACCACGGCCAGAGTGCCATGCCTTCATCCGGGAAGGGCGTTGAATCCGATGCGAACCAGCGCCGCACGATGGGGATAAACGACAGAACGACGATGACCACCAGCAGCACGCCCACCCAGGTCGCCAGCGGGTTTTCGCCGGTAATGCCGGCAATCGCTACCAGGATGCCGATAATGCCAGTGGGAATCCACCACCAGCGCGAGGTGAAATTGGTGATCGGGTTATGCCAGCGGCTGAGGTAAAGATACGCGCCGAGGAAGCCGCCGATTACCGCACCGAAGATGCTCAGGCCACCGCTCCAGATCGCCAGCGGGCCGTTTTGCAGGTCGCCAAAGTTCTGGAGGAACCACCCGGTATCCATGCCGCGCTCAATGAGCGTGACCGGCGGGAATAACACGAACCACAGCCGCGCCAGGATGATGCCGGGGATGATCGCCCAGGTCAGCGCACCCCAGATATGTTCCGGGTCGCGCCGGTCACGCTTTGCCAGCCGGGCCGCGACACTGGCCGCGATAATCATACCGATGACGATTATCAGGCCATAGTAGCGAATTTGAAACTGCTGACCGAAAAGCGCCAGTTGAATATATTCGCTTTGAAAATCCATTTGCCAAGAACCTTTCTAAATTGCTGATACCAATCGAGTCATCTGCTTGCGTCATGTTACACCTGCCGGTGAGCAGGCGGAATGCCCAGCAAAAATTGCAGGGACAGTATACCCGATTGTGCCGAATCCTACCGCTACCCAATTTTGAGGAATTTTCAGCCGCCAACGGCACGTTTCGTTATTCGGGCAGTGTTCCAGGTAATGTGTACCCGGAGTAGCGGCTTAGCGAGACGGGTGTGCCGCATTTTACGGCCATGAAATGGTGTTCATGCTATGTAAACAGGGGGGGCGGCGGGGTGTTTTTGCAACAAAACGGAGGTGTGCTGCAAGTGCTGCGATTGCCGCAATCCTCCCGTGAGTGGTGGTGTATCTGTGCTGCAAAAGGCGTGATTTTGCCGCAAAAGCCTTAAGGGCAGCCCTGAGGCGAAAGGCGAAAGGCAAAAGCAGTGAAAAGTTGAAAGTGCCGAGTTGAAAGTAAATGCAGTGCTGAGGCGAAAGGCAAAAGCAGTGAAAAGTTGAAAGTGCCAAGTTGAAAGTAAATGCAGTGGTGAGGCTTGAGGCATGAGTACTGAGTCTTGAGTGGTGAGGCTTGAGGCAAAAGCAGTGAAAAGTTGAAAGTGCCGAGTGGAAAGTAAAAGCAGTGCTGAGTCTTGAGTGCTGAGGCGAAAGGCAAAAGCAGGGAAAAGTTGAAAGTGCCGAGTGAACAGTGCTGAGGCTTGAGTACTGAGGCGAAAGGCAGAGCTGAGTTCTGGGGAGAATCTTTTCATTGGGAAACGACCACCGATGACTACGCTACAGGATTACGATAGCACAAAAACAGCGGGGGATGGTGAATCTTTGTTAGAAGATTTGTTCAGTATCTGGTGGTTGCTGGCTCTGATAGGCCCTCGAGGGTCAGCCGCCCACAGGCGGTGTGCTGAGAATGTGCTATCATTCCTTTAACGACGGTTCAATCCTTGTCAGGAGGTAGGCAGCATGGCAACTACACCGGGAATTGATGTCTCTCATCATCAGGGTAAGATTGACTGGACGAAAGTGGCGGATGCGGGCCATCGTTTCGCAGTCGTGCGAGCCAGCTATGGTGGCAAAACGGTGGACCGGCGCTTTAAAGATAACTGGGAAGGCGCGAAGGCTGCCGGGCTGCTGGTATCGTCCTATCATTTCATGCTGCCGGCCTTGCTGGATGACGCTTCCCCGACCCGGCCACTGGACGCTTCGCCCGAGGAGATTGCCCGTTTGCAGGCGGAACACTGGTTCAGTGTACTGGACGGGCGCAAGCCGGACTTCCCGCTGTGTCTGGATGTGGAGACCGATGTGCTGAAGTACACCGATGCCAACGGCAAGAGCGCGACTCACCGTGTTTCGGCGGCGGTCATCACCCAGATTGTGCGTGAGTTTCTGCGGTTGATTGAAGCACATGACGGCAGACGGGCGATTATCTACACGAGCCGCAGTAAGTGGAACCGCTACATTGAACGGTCAGCGGATTGGGCGCGGCATGATCTGTGGGTGGCGAACTATGTGAACGACCCGGCCACTACAACGCCGGGTATCCCCGATGACTGGACAGGCTGGAAAATCTGGCAGTACGGTGAACATGGCAGCGTGCCAGGCGTTTCTTCGGTTAATACGGATATGAACATCTTTAACGGATCACTGGCGGAACTGCAACAATGGGCGGGAACCGCCGGGACCGGCGGCACCAGCACGCCCCCCGTGACCGGCGGCGGCAGCACCGAGACACCGACGACGGGCGCGGCATTGCAGGCGCGGGTCGCTGTCACCAGCCTGAATGTCCGCAAGGGGCCAGGCGTTCACTTCGACAAGGTCGGCACGCTCAATCTGGGCGACACTGTGACGGTGCGGGCGGTGCAGGGCAGCAGCATCTGGATTGAGTTTGAGCCGGATAAGTGGGCGGCGGTGACTCTGGGCAGCCAACAATACATGCGTATCGAGACAGCGGCGGATGGCGGCCTGCAAGCCAGGGTAACGGTAGCCAGTCTGAATGTTCGCAAGGGGCCAGGCACGAACTTCGGTATCGCCGGTCAGCTCACGAACGATCAGGCCGTGCCGGTGCGTGATCTGAGCGGCGGCGATGTGTGGCTGGAATATGAACCGAATAAGTGGGGTGCGTTGATCTTCAATGGTCAGCGGTTTATGACTGTGGTGGTATAAGGCGGGTTTTGACAACTGCAAGGGGGCATCTAAGGGGTGCTCCCGTTACCCGCCCGGCACCCAGACGGGGTATTGACCGCCCCCATTGGTAATCTGCTGCATTTCGCTGCCATCAGCGTGCATGACGAAGATTTCCTCCTGGGCGGTTTGCTGAGAAAATGTGGTAAACGCTACGAAGCCGCCATCCGGGCTGTAGGACGCACCCCACTCAAAGCCGGGGCCGTCGTAGAGAATTGCCCGGTTTTCCCCGCCGGAGTCCATTACACCAATAGCGGAATGCCCCTCAATACCATCCTGATCCACCAGGTAAAGAATTGACTCGCCATCCGGGCTGAACGTCGGCGACCAGTCTTTGCTGGCGCTGCCGGTCAGTGTCGTGAAGTCCTGGGTCTGCGGGTTAAAGCGCCCAATATCCCAGGTGCTGCTGTCTTCAGGGTCGCCGGTGGTGAACACGAGATAAGCACTGCTGGGCGCATAGCGGGCGTGGCTGTTGCGTTTACCATTGCTGAAAACCATCTGGAGATCTTCACCGTTCGGGCGGATGCGGTAGAGGTCGAACGTGCCATCATTGCGCGTATCTGACGAGAAGATGATCCACGCGCCGTCCGGTGACCAGGCGGGAACCCGGTCAAAGATGTTGTTCTGCGTGATTTTTCGCAGGCTATTCTCGCAACCCCCGGCGAGCGTGTCGCAGTTGGTCGGCATGATATAGATGTCCCAATCCCCATCCCGCTCCGATTGAAAAGCGATCCAATCCCCGTCCGGCGATACCGCCGCGTAGGATTCCGCCGCCTCGTGGGTGGTCAGGCGGGTCTCTTCTCCATCGCCCAAAGTGAGTTTATACAGGTCGAAGTTATTGTCCCGTTCTGCGAAATAGATCAATGTGCCGGTGGCGCCATTGAGCGCCGCGTTCGCGGTGGCTGTCGGGCGCACTCCCACCGGGGCGGGCGTGGCTGTGTTGCCGGTGAGGTTGGTGGTGGGTAGTAAAGCGCTGCGGGCGGCGGCGCTGGTGGGGTCGAGTGTGGGCGGCCCATCGGGGTCAAACGTGCTGTTTGCAACCAGGCTGTCACTTTCGGTTGGCACGACGCCGGCACTACCACCGCCCCCGGTCACCAGTGTAATCACGATGATGGCGATAATCACCAGGACGGTCAGCAGGCCGCAACCGATCAAACCACCGACGGCGGCACTCATCCACGCCCCGTTTCCCTGTTTTCGCCGCCGCCGCGAGACCGGCCAGTTCGCCGGGATACTGCTGCTGGTCGCCATGCGTGGCTGGCTGACCGGGGGGGCGGTATACGACTGCTGGGAAAGCGGTGGGGCGGGCTGTGGAGCGGGCGTCTGAACACGCGGCTGCGGGCGTGGCAACGAGGGCTGCGTATCGTGCATGGTGGTGACAACCCGGTTGGCGGCTCGTTTGAGTGCTTCCGCCAGACCAGTGGCATGGGGATACCGTTCATCACGATCTTTGCGCAGCGCCCGTAAAATCACATTCTCCACTGCCAGCGAAATCTCGGCGTTATAGGTGCGTGGGGCAGGCGGTTGGGCGGTCACCTGCAACACAGCGATGCTGTAGGGAGTATCGCTCTCAAAAGGCCGTCTCCCGGTGAGCATCTCGAACAACATGACGCCCAGGGCATAGACATCACTGCGGTTATCGAGCGGATGCCCCTGCGCCTGTTCCGGACTCATGTAGCTGGGCGTGCCGACCACGCCCTGAGTCGTGATGCCCGCGCCCTGTTCGCCCAGGATACGGGCGATGCCGAAGTCGGTGAGGAAAGCGCCGCCGCCGTCATCCAGCAGGATGTTGCTCGGCTTGAGGTCGCGGTGCAGCACTTTCTTGCCGTGAGCGTAGTCCAGGGCCGGAGCGACCTGTTCGATAATGCTGATGACCATGTCAAGGTCGAGCCGACCTTGCTTGAGCAGGTCGTCCACCGAGCCACCGGCCATGTACCGCATGACGATATACGGGCGACCATCGAACTCGCCGTAGTCATGCACCGGCACAATCGCCCGGTGCTCCAACTGCGAGACGATTTTCACTTCCTGGTTAAACCGCTGTAAGTAGGTGTCATCGTGGGCGTATTGCGAAGGCAGCACTTTTACAGCAACAGTGCGGTTCATCATTGAAACCTGGCGCGCGCGATAAACGGTCGCCATCCCGCCCCTGCCAATTACATCCAGGATTTCATAGCCACCGATTTGTTTCCCGATCAGGTCATCTGTCGCAGGCATAAAGACGGCATTCCAGAATAGTTAGACTCTGCCACAAGTGGCACTAGGAGCATTATAGTGCAAACAAGAGGCGAAAAACAAACGGGAAACGGGCGATTTCCTGGCGGGAGCAGGGCATGTGAATCCGACTCTGGCATTTTCGCCAGACCCCCGTTATACTCACTGGCATGATACATTTTTCGCACGGACTCCTCTTTTCACTCACTTGCATGTCGCATGGTGGGGCGCGCCATAGTTCAGCGCGCCTGGTATCTGTGTAATATTTCGTCAAATTTCGTAATATTCGACGGTCAGGGGGCGCACCTCTGGCCGTTTTTGATTCAGTGCCGGCGGGCGTCTGCTGCCATCCATAGGGAGGGAACAAAATGCACATTATTCAGATTGACCGCCTGACAGTGAACCATGCCGGACGCGAGATTTTCCGCGATCTCACCTGGGCGATCAGCGACAAAGAGCGTACCGGGCTGGTCGGGCCGAACGGGTCGGGGAAGTCCTCACTGCTCAAGGCGCTGGCGGGAGTTGTTACGCCGGAAAGTGGCACGATTATCGCCCAACGCGGTGTCAGTATCGGCTATCTGCCGCAGGACGTGGCGCTCACGCCGGGGCGCACGCTGCTTGAGGAGGCGCTGGTGATTCCGCCGGAACTGGCGCAAATTGAAGCCGAACTCGAACGGCTGGAAAACCGACTGGCTGACCCCTCGGTTTATGGCGACGAGGGGAAACTGGCGCGGACGCTGGCGCAGCAGGAAACCGCGCTCGAACGCTACGCGGCGCTGGGCGGCCCGCAGCACGAATCACGGGTGAAAGACACGCTGGCCCGGTTGGGCATCACCCCGGCGGACTACGATTTGCCGACGGATACCCTGAGCGGCGGGCAGAAAAAGCTGGTCATGCTGGCGCGGCTTTCGGTGGAACTGCCAACGGTTCTGCTGCTGGACGAGCCGGATAATCACCTTGACCTGGATGCCAAGCAGAACCTGGAGCGGTTTATTGCCGCTTACCCTGGCGCGGTGGTGATTGTGTCGCATGACCGTTATCTGCTGGATGAGGTTGCCAGCCAGATTGCCGAACTCGAAAACGGCAGGCTGACACTGTATCCCGGCAACTATACGGCTTACGCCAACGAGCGCGAACTGCGCCGTCTACGCCAGCAGCAGCAGTATCTCGCTCAACAGAAGGAAATCACGCGGATCGAGACGATGATTCACATCTGGGAGCAGAAGGCGAAAGCCGACCTGAGCGAACGCCATGCGCGGCAGGCCGCCAGCCGACGCAAGATGCTCAGCCGCATGGAAGAGCGTGGCGAGGTCATCGAACGGGTGACGGAACGGCGGTTGATGGAAATTGAGTTGGATGGCTGGCGTGGCAGTAACAAGGCGCTGGAACTCAAGAACGTGGCGATGGGCTTTGGCGATGACCTGCTGTTCCTGGACGTGAACCTGCTCATCAAGCACGGGGAGCGCGTCGGGCTGGTCGGGCCGAATGGCGCGGGGAAGTCGGTGCTGTTCCGGCTGATTCTGGGGCAGCTCGAGCCGCTGGAAGGGGAGATCAAGATTGGCCCCAGTTCGCAGATTGGATACTACTCGCAGGAACACCAGACGCTGGCGGCGTGGCTGGATCGAACCCCGCTGGAACTGGTGCGCGACATCAAACCGATGAGCGAGGGGGACGGCGTAGCCTTCCTGCTGAAGTTCCGCTACACCTACGAACAGACGCGGATGCCGGTACGCTCCTTCAGCGGCGGGGAGCGCAGCCGCTTACAACTGGCGTGCCTGATGCTCCAGAATCCGAATCTGCTGCTGCTGGACGAACCGAGCAACAACCTGGATATTCAGTCGGTGGAGGTGCTGGAAAGCGTGCTGGATGACTTCGAGGGGGCGGTGCTGGCGATTTCGCATGACCGCTACTTCCTGGATCGCGTGGCGGATCGGGTGGTGGAACTCGACAACGGGGCGCTGACGGCCTACATCGGCGGGTATACCGACTACCTGGCGGCGCGGGATGGGAGACGGTAGAAAATGGTTGGGGTATGATGATGCTCTTCAAAAACTAGTACGGTGATGAGGTTTTTGGGAGCGCACATTGGCGCTCCCATACCCGCCCCTCATTTCAGGCTGATTTCGTAGGGGCAGCCCGGTTTGTCGTCGTGTTGAATTGTTAAACTGCATTATCATGCCCCGGCCAGCCATGCCTTATGAGTTCTTAAATCAGTCTATCCTTTATCTATCGAGCAGGTCAATCCTGTTGAAAGATACGTTTTATGTGAAATACGAACAGCGAAAGGTTCACTTTAGCCGTTGGCTGCTAGCCACTAGCCACTGGCGTTTTAGCATTTTAGCTGGTTAGCATCTTAGTGCTTCATCCGGTAAATCAGTTAAGTAACGAAGCAGGGGATTCGGAGGGACACCCTTCTGGGTGTCCGGCGCGGACGAGGCAGGCCTCGTCCCTACACCCGTTTTTTAGAAACTTACCGGACACAGCACTTAGCCGGACGGAAAAATGCCGTCCCTACGCCTGTTCTTGAGAAACTTGCCGGATGAAGCATCTTAGCTTCTCAGGTGACCTGGAGTTCAATTTTCTCCCAGATGTGCGCTAACCCGCCGCTACCAATAACTAAAAACCGATGACTGAAAACTCACCGGCCTTTCCTGATAGGCATTTCTCCCAAACTATTTCACATAGAGCGTAAGATAGATACGCTGTGCCGGGGATTCAAAGTGCCGGTTATGGTGGGCTGTTCAATCAGGGGGATGCCTAGCATCACGCTCTGTGTCCTCTTCAGGATTTTATGCCGCAGGGGATTTGGCTGTAGAGTCAATGAACTACAGAGCGGAAAAACAATGCGTGTCCCCCAGCGTATTGTGCCACCGGGGGACGGTCTGCGCAGGAGTAGTGCCGGGGGCTATTCATCCCCCAACATGCGAATCAAGGCCATGCCGCCAACAACGGCAATAGCGGCGATACCGAGGAACATCACGATTTCCAACAGCGGGGGCTGCTCAACGGCCTCCACCACATCGCCGTTTTGTGCCAGAGCCGGTGCTGCGAGTGCCAGTGTCGCCAGTGCTATAACCGTCATTCGAGTAATTTGTCGCCAGGGGCGCATAAGAAGAATCTCCTGTAGTGTGTTTTCACTGCCAATTGCGCAGTATAGAGGTGTGTATAACGTCTATTGTACCCCGTCTGTGCCAGGAAATACACAAACCCCCGGTCAACTGCCGGGGGCTTGCAAGTGGAACAGTCAATCGCCGCCGGATTATTCCGGTGAAGGTCCGGTCTGGGTCTCCAGGAAGGCGACCAGGTCGGCAATCTTCTGAAGGGTCAACTGATCGGCGAAGTTGGGTGTCATGGCATTCGGGTACGCCGGCGGTGCCAGGAAATTCCCTGGATACAGAATGCTTTCCACAATGTACTTCTCTGGTGAGTAACCGGCAAACTCTGGCAGAGTCAGGCGCGAGTCGACTATCCGGGTGTAGGTGCCTTCCAGGGCGGGCGCGACCAGTCCTGCCCCCGCTACATGGCAGCCAGCACACGCCAGCGAGCCATTATAGAGGGTCTGCCCGGACTGCGGGTCACCGACAACAGTCGCCAGCGCCGCAACCACCGCATCCACATCGCTGTTGAATTCCTGGGCAATGCTCGGTTCAGTAGACGCCCCCACGAATGTCGCCGGGTCTACTGGCTGAACGGCGAAGTGCCGGACGGCAAACAGGTCGTCCAGAGTCCAGTCGCGGTTCCAGTTCAGGATGTAGTTGGTGACATCCCGAATCTGGTCATCGCGCAGCGGGCCACCGGCGGCCTGTGACCAGGCGGGCATTGCGCCCAATGAGGAGTATTTGGCGCTGGCCGGGCGGCCATGAACCAGGGTGGTGAAGATGAACGAGTCGAGCGTGCCGACCCAACCGAGGTTCTTCGTCCGGCTGAATTGCAGGGGATCATACCCCATGTCAACCGCCGCCTGTACCTGGCTGCGCGCCTGGTTTGCTACGGCTTCAATCTCGGTATTGATGGCTTCCAGACGGGCGTCAATTTCGGCTTTACGGGCATCGGTGGTATCCGAATGGCCGCGTTCCACCTGGAGCGCCTTCTTTTCGGTGTTCAGCTCGGTAATCTGCTGCGTCATCTCCGGGAAGAAATCATACCCGAAAAGCTGGGGATTATTCAGCCCTGGGCCTGCGCCCTGTACCCCACGCCCGTCTGAACTGTGGCATGTTGAGCAGTTGACGACGTAGAGTGCCGCCCCATTTTCAATCGAGCGGGCCAGCTGCAAATCCTGATAGGCTTGCATCCGGGCGCCCTCGTTGATGGCGACCCAGCCAGAAACAATCATGATCGCCAGAAAAGCAACCGTTCCGACCAGGACGCGATTTTCAATTCGTCCGATTAACATACGTTCAAGCATCGGCTTCTATCCTAGTTATTAAAGTAGGCCGAATTTTCGTGGATGAAGATGTGCACGACATTGAACCGGCGAATCGGTTCGCCCAGTTCGTTCAATACCAGCACCGGCTCACCGTTTTCGCCTAACACCGGCTTACCGCCTTCCGTTTGCACTTCGTTCCACGTGATGATGACATCCAGGCGCTTCAGGCCGATCTGGTTATCCGTGATAACCACCGCGCCCCAGGCATCGTTAAGCTCGCTGTTATTGATTTCCAGCAGGTGGGCGAACTCTTCCATCACGGCATACAGTTCAGGCGCGTCGCCTGGCACTGGCCGGAAGGTGATGCTGGTGGTTTGCAGACCAGCGGCGGTCAGTTCCGCTGCGATCTCTTTTTCCTCGGTGTTGCGCGTGATATTCGCGTCTGCGGTGAAGGGTTGTTCAATCAGCGCGTTGAAGTCTTCCACCGCCTGCGGAATGCTATCCACTCCGTACTCAAACTGGCGTGTGGTATAGTATCCGGGCTTCAATTCCTCAAACGGAATTGGCAAGAGCTTGCCAATATGATTATGCGCTGGGGGGAAGGTCAGTTCATGCAGAATTTCCGAATCCGCCGAAGTCGAAACCGCGAATTCCGATAACCCCATATAGCTGAACCAGGACGAGAGCGAGATCAGGGCGAGGCCGACGCTAATCATCACGCGCCGGTCAGCAAAGCGGCGGCTCTTGCTCACATCCAGGTAGGGCAGCACGGCTAACCCGCCAACAACGATGCCGGGGAAGATGATGCCCCAGAACACCTTGTCACCCAGTTTAAGCGCCCCTTGAATCCACAGGAAATACCAGGGCGCAGTCGTACCGAGCGGTGTAATCTGCGGATCGGCGTGGTTTTCCAGCGGCGCATCGTAGAACCAGACACACAACACAATCAGAATCAGGGTGGTAACTGCAATCCACATGATTTCGCTGGTCAGCACGTCGGGGATAAAGTAAACGCGCTTATCGAGCGGCACGCGCTTGGCGGTGTCTTCGCCCTTGTTCTCTTTTTGTGGCGGCAGGCTGTGGCCGTGCAGAATCACCTTGTAATAGTGGACGCCGGTGAAGACGAACAGCAGCGCCGGCAGCGCCAGCACATGCACCAGGTAGAAGCGCAGCAAACCGTTCGCCCCGATTTCCGGGCCGCCACGAATGAGCAGGTTAAGGTTTGTGCCGACGATTTCCGGCGGAGTGGCCTCAATCATGGACGCCCCAATCGTCACCGCCCACAGCGCCAACTGGTCCCACGGCAGCAGATAGCCGGTGAAGCTCAGAAAACCGGTGAGCGCCAGCAGGATGACGCCGGTAAACCAGGTGAACTGGCGCGGCTTCTTGTAGCTGGCTGTGAATAACGTGCGCATCATGTGGAGCGCGACGATCAAGACCATCGCTTCCGCCCCCAGACGATGCAGGTCGCGTATCAACTGTCCCAGCGGGACATTGCCCAGGATATTGAGCATGTCGGAATAGGCAACCTGGGGCGAGGGCGTATACCAGACCATCAGGAAAATGCCGGTAATGGTCTCAAAAAACACAAAATAAGTCGAAAGCCAGCCAAGGCGAAAAGTCGGGTATAAGCCGGTGACATCCGAATTAAAGTAGCTGGGGCGCATGTGCAGCCAGAAGCCATCGGCATGTGGCCGCAAACGGGGATTTGGCCGCCGGCTGGGGGCTTCGCCGCGTATCGCCTCGCGCAGGTCCTGGATATTCAACCCTGCGGTCAGGCGTTCTACCGACTCATCCACCACCTCAAAAACGGCCTTCTTCAACCCCTTTTCCTTGACATCATCAAGGAATGATGGAAAGGGAAGGACGGACATTAGCGTACTCCTCGTTCGGGAATATAGGGACCTGAATAAGACTTATTCATCAAGCCGGTCAGCGCTCTTATAACGAGAACCGGTGTTGATCGCAACGCTGGCAATCGTGCGGCCTTCTAACGGAATTGGCCCGCCATCCGGGATTCCTTCAACGCCTGTCGTGGCGACTGTGCCATCGTCAAATGTTACCGTTGCTTCAAACTTATCCATGCTGCGCGGCGCAGGGCCTTCAATGTATTTGCCGGTACGCTCGAATTTCGAGCCATGGCAGGGGCATTCAAACCGGTTATTGGTTTCCACCCACTTTGGCAGGCAGCCCAGGTGCGTACACACGCCATACAGGACATACAGACCCCGGTCTTCGACATTCGATAACCAGAAGCGCCCGGCGGGGACTGACATCGGGATTTTGTTCGGCGCGGGGACTGTGTCGCCGGCGATATTAAAGACGCCACCGAACTCACCTTCTTTGAAACGAGGCAGTGCAAACCAGACTAATCCAGCAGCCGCCTCCCCTAACAGCAGGGCGATAGACGCGCCCCAGATATAGTACAGAAACTCGCGGCGGCTGGGCGCATCAACGCCAACAGATGGCATGTTGGCCTGTGCCGCACTTGCAGTAGCCATGATAGACACTCCCTCCTGAGAACCTATCTTCAAACAAATAGTGTACCGCAGCTTACCCCAAAAACCACATCTTCCCAACCCTCAGGAAAGATATGCTGATGAATAAAGGCCGAATCTAATAAAACACAGAATCGGGAATCTGCTACACGAATGTAAAATATATCACAATCACGGGGGAGAGTCAAAAATTTGTTTGTTTACGATTAGGAGAAGATAAGCGTCTTTTTAGCGACACTGGATCGCGGCCAGAGGCAGTCTGTTGACCGGGCGCATGGGCCTGCTGACTCATGTTGCGATAAAAGGAGCGCTACTCTCTATCTGAGGCATGAAAAAGGGCGCGTCTCCGCGCCCCGCGATCAGTTATTCACCATTTTCGTGCAGGTGTTCCTTCAGACGGTTGATAAAGGTCTGGATCGCTTCACGCTTGGCTTCGCCCACAACCTCCCGCAGTTTTTCCAGGGTTTCCAGCAGGGTTCGGAAAGCGTAGGGAGCATCTTTCGCGTCCAGCAGGTACTCGTTGAAGATGTTGTCAATATCCCCGGTCTTGCCCAGCGCCAGTTTCGCCACCAGCAAATCCCCTCGTGACCAGAAGTCGCTGGGGTTTTTCTCCAGTGCCCTGGGAGCATAACGCTCCACAAAGCGGTAATTTTCAACCACTTTGGCGGAATTGGCTTTTTCCAGATACAGCGTGCCCAGGTTGCTATAGGGGTATGAAGAATTATTTTTGACTTCCGTAGCGGCGCGTTCGTAAGCGCCGATGGCGTCGTCAATCTGACCGCGTCGTTTGTAGACGCCGCCGAGTGTGTTCCACCACGACTCTCCGTTTTCGTCAGTCATATCCGGGCGCTGGGTCAATGCCTTCTTAAAGCAGACTTCGGCCTGGTTCAGGTATTCCGTGCGCTCGATATCATCTTCCACGACATCGCGCATCAGCCGGTAGAGATACCCCAGGGCGGCGCGTGCCTCGACATAATCTTCGTTCAGTTCCAACGCCTTCAGGAGATGCGGCTCGGCACGCACCAGATCATCCCGTTTCTTGGCGTTATCCCGCTGGCGGGATGCCCGCGCCGTATACACCAGCGCCATGCGATAATGGATGTCGTCCAGCAGGCTTTCGCTGGCGACACGCAGCGCCCCGGAATAGGTTTCAAGCGCATTGGCGAAATCTCTATTGTGGTAGAGATTGTCTCCATACTGGATACGTGGCATGACCTGTTCGTCGGGCAGTTGGCGGGTTTCAATTTCGCGGGCGCCTTCACTGGTCAGGCTGGCATGTTCCAGCGCCTGGAGCAGCTTATCCCAGGGGAGCTGTTTTTCGTTGGTGAAGTCGAGGTACTGCAATCCGGCGAGTTTGGGATGAAGCTTATCCACCGGCTTGAGGATGATGGCGATCACCGGCACGCCGACACCCAGCGCGTATGACCACTCATAGGTGACGTATTGTGACGCCTGTGCTTCGGGTGTCATGATGACCAGTACCGCCAGCGCCTTTTCGATGGCTTCATCAATGACGACTTCCCAGTTTGTGCCAGCAACAAGTTTGTCGTCTTTCCACCACTCGTAATTGGCGCGTTCCAATCGCAGTTGCAGCGCGTCAAAAAAGAAGTTTGAGACGTCATCATGTTTATACGAAATAAAAATATGAGTCATAATAACAATCCTTGCTATCGGCCTCATCGAACGCCAGGGCGCAGGAGATGCGCCCTGACTGGGTTCATCAATGTATCTGGCTACGAAGCTGCGCTCTTATCGTACTTGATTGTTCCGGCTACGTCCCAGGTATCCACAATAGCGAAAATCGTGGCGTCCGCCGGGCGGTTGTCGGTGGCGGGCGTCTGGCGGGCGCTGCTGCCGCTGGCATACAGCACGACTTCACCTTCACCGGCCCCTACCGCATCAAAGGCCACCACATAATTCCCGGCGGGCTTCCCCTCCAGGTCAAGCGGCTGGATAATCAGCATTTTCAGGCCGTCGGTGCGCTCGCTTTTCACGCTGGCGACCACCGTTCCGATGACTCTAGCCAACAGCATGGGCTAAGCCTTTTCCATCCCCGTCTTGCCCTCTTCGGTGCGTCCCAGCGGCATAACGGCATCCACGTTGACGTGCGGGCGCGGGATGACATGCACCGCGACAACCTCACCGACCTTCTCTGCGCCGCGTACCCCGGCCTCTACCGCCGCTTTAACAGCCGCGACATCGCCCCGCACGACAGCGGTCACAAAACCACCGCCGGTTTTCTCGTAGCTCACGAGTTCCACGCGGGCAGCTTTCACCATCGCGTCGGCGGCTTCGACCAATGCCGCGAAAGATTTCGTTTCAATCATGCCAAGTGCTTCTGCCATTTTTGGGGTCTCCTTAAAGGCCATGTTTGGGCAGGGTGTCGTCCCCGCTGGTTATCCGAAAAAGTCTTGACGTCTGACGTGAAATGCCGGCAGGGCAAAACACGGGAGGCCAAGGGTGTATTGCCAGTTACCAGCAGTCAGTGGTCAGGATATGAAACATACTAACCGAAGAATGCCCTGTTCCGACTGAAAACTGCTGACTGAAAACTGAGAGCAACTATCCAGTGACCGGGAATGTTGACAATGCCGTATTTCACATACAACGTTCTTTACTTCAGGTTTGGCGTTATTCTACCACACTAATCCGGCGCGTGGCGCGTGAAATCACGGTTGTTCGCCATCCACGCGACGGCATAATCAATCAGTGGGCGCTGCTTCATAAAGCGTACCGCGCACTGCCCGACACGACCACGACGAATCCCGTGTTCAGCTTCGTACCGGTCCCCGATGGTCGGGAAGTCATCATCATTGAGTGCCAGCAGATCAAACTCAACCCATTGGCGTACACCTTCCACCAGCATCGCCGTCCCCTCGCGCCGGGTCGCTTTGCCGGGGAAGTGCGCCCGGTGTTCGGCCAGATGCAGCGATGTGTTGTTGCTATGATCCACACCCAGCAGCAGAATATGTCCATCAAGTTCATACAGGCGACCTATGGGCGAGTAGTCGCCAAAGATAGAATCGAGGCGGTGGTCGCCGGTCAGATAAGCGGCGTTCGGCCCCAGCGCGGCGAACGAGCCGATAGGGTGGTCGCTGCGGACGACTCCCGGCCAGGTGCGGAAGAGTTCAGCAACCGCCCCCATCGCCCGCGTGGGCGATACGTGCGGGTCATAGGCCGGGCGGTGCTGCCGGATTACCGGCCACCAGGATTCCGGCACGGGCGGGTTACGCCAATAGGCCGGGTCGCCGTTGCCGCCGGTATGGGCGGGCATCATGAGTGTGCCGGTGGGTGTCAGGACATCCAGCAGCGCCGCAATCACATCTACCGGGCCGCCAACAATCCAGCCCAACTGGCTCATACTGGTGTGTACCAGCACCGTCTGCCCGGCAGCCAGTCCGCAGGCGGCGAACTGCCCGGCCAGCGATTCGCGGGTCAGCGGCGGGAAGTCCGGGTGAATGGTTGCAGATTCGGGCATGGATGTTTCCTGGCCGTTATCCACGCTGCTCGAAAAACCAGAAGCCAAAGAAGTACACCGCCGCGATGACAGCCCCCATGATGGCCGTTGGCCGGGATTTACTCTTTTTATCGGCAATACCCACGACAATCAATGGCAGGAAGAACATCAGCGCATTGACGGCCAGCAGCGCGACGCCTTCTGAACTGATGCTGCCGCTGGCTTTCGGGTTGAGAATACCCAGTTTGGCGATTACCGCCGCCCCTGCCACTGCTGCCATGAGGATGGTCGGCACGACCTGTTTATCCGACCCGCGTAACATGCTGATAAAGGCCAGCAGGAAAATGAGATAGAGCATGATATCCCAGATGAGATTAATGCCTGAGCGTGGCCCTAATTCACGGATAATGTCCTGAAACGAAAAGGAAGTCTGAGCAAGATAGATAGCCACGGGCTGTCCTCCTGATGAAGTTCACTCGGTAGATATTCTGGATATTAGCATATTCCCGGCAAATCCACAGCTATTCGAAGGTGAAATCCAGCAATGGCGCCAGCGCCGCCCGTAAATCCATATCGGCCTGGTAGCGGACGCCATGTATTCCCAGCGCGGCAGCGGCCTGTACGTTGGCTGGCATGTCATCTACAAAGATGGTGTGCTCTGCCGGACGGCCTATCGCTTCCAGCACAGCCTGGTAAGCGCGGGGGTCAGGCTTCATGACGCCGATATGGGCGGAAATCACCAGTGGGTTGAAGAGATGCGCGATGCCCAATGCCTGAAGATCACTCGCAAGTGTGGCGGGCGCATTACTCAGAAGCGCCACAGTGTAATCGGTGGCACGGAGTTCCTGAATATACTGGATAAGTGCCCGGTCAAGGCGATCACCCCGGTAAAAGTCCAGCGCGAGCGCCTGGGTTTCGGTCTCGTCCAGGCCAAGCTGGTGTGCAATTTCCGCCCAATACTCTTGCAGCGTGATCTCGCCACATTGCACCTGCACCCAACTGGCGCTGCCATGCACAATCTGCTCGACCCGGCCCGGTGGCAGTTCCAACCGCTGATCCCAGTGGTGGCGCGGGGTGTAGTCCACAGTTTTCATCAGCACGCCGCCGTAGTCAAAGATTACTGCGCGTTTCACGTTGGAATCATCCCTTTACTCTGTGATTTACTCGTTGTAGTCAGTCGGCAGGTGATTCGGCCATTCCTGGCAGATGGCTGAAAACGATCAATGTGTTAGAGCCATCGGATTTACCCAATCCGGGTCATTTTCCCCGCAGCAGGGCAAGAAAATCATACTTTGCCCGCCGACCAGATACGCAACGCCTATATTGTAAAAGACACCCACACGGATACATAGACTGATTCGGGTAGGATAGCCACATGCTGTATAGCAGGCGGGCTATACTGGTCGTTTCGCCTGCTTGCGCCTATACTGTAGAAAGCACAACTAACCAGGGGGCAAGGTTCAGCCAGTGAAGCCCTTGCCCTTTGTGATATTCAGGTTGATCGTGGATTTTTCTTGCCCACACCCGACAGTGTGGCCGGTATAAGGTGGAACAGGCGTGATAAAATCATTCATCCCAGGGTTAGGTTTCATGTTACTGCTGCTATTGGCTGCATGTCAGCCATCACAACCAGCAGCCGAGCCACTGCCGACCCTGGCCGCCTTGCCCAGCACCCCGGCCTTTGACCTGGCCGATGCCCAGCGTATCGCGCTGGCCTTCATGGAAGCCTGGCAGTCCGGCGACTTTGAGACCATGTACGGTCTGGTGACGTTCGCCAGCCGCGAGGCCACCCCGTTTGAGCGCTTCAACGCACTCTACCAGAATGCCGGCACTACGATGACCCTGGAAGGCCTGGAATACATCGGCACGACACTCTACCGGGAGCGCAATGACGTGGCCGTATTCGGCTATGATGTCACCTTCCACACCAATCTGCTGGGCACATTCAGCGATACTAACCGGGAACTGCGGTTGGTGGTGGATACGGCAGCGGATGATTGGCGGGTGGCCTGGAACGCCGGGGACATTTTCCCGGAGATGGCGGCGGGGGCGCAGCTTCGCTTAGACCTCAGCCGTCCCAGCCGTGCCAACATCTACGACAGCCGCGACCAGATTCTGGCCGACCAGAACGGGCGGGTGGTTGCTGTGAGCGCCGTCAAGCAGGAAATCCCCAACTGGAACGGCTGTCTCAATTATCTTTCCCCGGCAGTGCTCAAGGAAGTGCCGCTGCTGCAAAAAATTTACGATGAGTCCGGCTCTGACTGGCTGATGAACCTGGGCACGATTGAGCCGGCCACCTGGGAGCAGACTCACACCCAACTGGAGGAAGCCTGTGCCGCCCGCTTTACCAGCCTGGCGACTCGCCGCTACCTGAATGGCCTGATCGCGCCGCACATTCTGGGGTATGTCGGCTATCCAACCGAGGATGACCTGCCGGATGTGCTGGCTGCCGGGTTCAACCAGGATACCATTCTGGGGCAGAGTGGCATCGAGGCGAGTTGGGATACGGCGCTGCGTGGGGTGCCGGGTTCGAGTTTGCAGTTGATCTCGCAGCGTGGTGAAATCCTGCGGGAACTCGCCCGCAGCGCGCCACAGCCCTCTGAAAGTGTGTGGCTGACGATAGACAGCAATCTGCAAACTGCTGTCGAGCAGATCATTTCGGCGGCCTATACTGCCGCAGCCGATGGCTGGGCGCAGGAATCCAAAGGGGCGGCTGCCGTCATTATGGATGTGAAAACGGGCGCGATCCTGGCGATGGTGAGCTACCCGACCTTCGACAACAACGTCTTTAACCCGTACCCGCAAGGGGGACGTAATGCCGCCGACCAGCTTCTCCGGGTGATTCAGGATGACCCGCGTCGCCCACAGTTAAACCGAGTCACACAGGGGCTGTATCCACTTGGTTCAGTGATGAAGACGGTCAGCGCGGTGGCGGCAGCGGATAGCGGCGTTTATGCGCTCGACCAGCGTTATGTCTGTACCGGTATCTGGGCGCGGGAGGAGAACTTCATCCGCACCGACTGGAACCCCAATAGGCATGGGGCGGTAAATCTCTCCCAGGCGCTCACCCAGAGCTGCAACCCGTACTTCTGGGAACTGAGCTATCAAATGAACCTGGTAGACCCGGAAACGCTGCCGGATTATATGCATCGTTTTGGCTTTGGCGTACCCACCGGCCTGACTGATCTGCCGGAAGCGTCCGGTTTTATCCCCGACCCCGAGTGGAAACAGCGTAATCTGGGGCTGCCCTGGACGCTCTCCGACGCGGCTAACATCGTGATCGGGCAAGGGGAGGTGCAGGTGACGCCTTTGCAGGTGGTGCGCTGGTTCGGGGCGCTGGCGAACGGTGGGACGTTCTATCGCCCTCAACTCGTGCAAAAAGTTGGCATTCTGGGGGAAGTTCCCAGCTATACCCTGCAACCGGACGCGATGGCGCGGGTGACACTGCATGACGGCGTGCTGGATACTGTGCTTGAGGGGCTATGCAACGTGACGACGGCGCGCTCCGGCACAGCGGAATATCAGTTCCGCAATTCGCCGCTGCAAACGCTGGGTGTGTGCGGTAAGACCGGCACAGCGCAGGACGGCAGCCGGGCAGATGCGAATTCTCATGCCTGGTTCGCGGCCTTCGCCCCGCGTGAAAATCCTCAGATTGCGGTGGTGGTCATTGTGGAAAACTCCGGCGAAGGCTCAGAAGTCGCCGCGCCGATTGTGCGCGATATTATGGAGTATTACTTTTTCGGCGGACGCTGATACGCCTTCTTGTAGGGAGCGATTTGATGCTGAAATATCGTCTGACTCACCCGGAACTCATCGGCGCGCTGGCAGGGATGGGGCATGGCAGCCGCATCATGCTGGCAGACTCGAACTATTCGGTGGACATCAACGCCCACCCCAACGCGAAACGCATTTATCTCAATCTCGCCCCTGGCATCATCCCGGTTACAGACGTTCTGGCGGTACTGCTGGATGCTATACCCGTAGAAGCCGCCCACCACATGCTGATGGATGACGGGCAAGCGCCACCTATCGCGGCGGAATTCCGGCAGATGCTCCCAGCGCAGGTCGCGCTGGAGTCGGTTGCCCGCAATGACTTTTATGCGGCAGTAAGGGACTCGCGCACATCGGTAATTGTCGCAACAGGTGAGCAGCGCCTGTTTGCGAACCTGCTGCTGACAATGGGGGTCGTTCATCCCGATGGCTCATCGCATTTCTAGACCACGACAGGGCACACCAAGGGCGAAATCGGATAGAGGAGGTACGGTATGGATTTGGGCTTGAAGGGCAAAGTGGCGGTCATTACCGGTGGCAGCGTCGGGATTGGCCTGGCGGTGGCGGAGGCGCTGGCGGGCGAGGGCGTTGATCTGGTACTGTGTGCGCGGCAGGAAGCGCGTGTAGTCGAGAAGGCGAACGACATTGCGGCCCGGTATGGTGTGCGAGCGGTGGGTATCCAGGCCGATGTCAGCCGCGCGGACGATATTGCCCGGTTGGTCGGTGACATTGAGCGCACCTTTGGCGGGGCGGACATCCTTATCAATAATGCCGGCACTGGCAGCGAAGAAAAAATCCTGGACGCCCCCGACGAGAAGTGGCAGTACTATTGGGATTTGCACGTTATGGCGGCGGTACGCCTCTCACGGAGTCTCGCCCCGTTGATGCGGTCGCGGGGTGGCGGCGTCATCCTCAACAATGCCTCAATCTGCGCGACTCAGCCGCTGGGCTACGAGCCGATCTACAATACGACCAAAGCCGCGCTCGTCATGTTCTCCAAATGCCTGGCAAACGAACTCATCCCATTCAACATCCGCGTGAACACGGTCAATCCAGGGCTGGTATTGACACCGGATTGGCGTAAAACAGCGGAACTGCTGACGAAGGACACGGATATGACACCGGATGCCTACCTGGAGAAAATCGCCGTGGATAATGCCCCCATCGGGCGGTTCGCCACGCCGGAAGAGGTGGCGGATTTCTTCGTGTTCCTGTGTTCGCCGCGCGCCAGCTACAGTGTCGGGTCCACGTATTATGTGGATGGCGGCTGGTTGAATGTCACCACATAGCGCGGAGGCTTCAGGATGTCCTATCCTTTGCGGCACTCTTTGGGGGAGATGGTCATTTAGCGTGAGTCATCTTTCATGCGGGCATACATTGTGGATGTGCCGGTCTTTTTAGCGCCTTTGACTTCCACCCGTTCAGGCATGGATTTTATCAACAGCGACAGACTCTTAAACTCATAGGTGCGGCTGTCAAAACTCGGCTCTATGCGCTGTAGGGCATTCCCCAGTGCGCCGAGATGTACCCATCCCTCGTCGTCCTGTGTCGAAATAGCAAAAGCGCGGCGCAGCAGATTCAACAGCGCCTTTTGGGAAGCCCCCGGCTTGGCCTTAGCAGGGGTTTTAACTGTATCGGCTTTAGCTATGGTCGCGGGTTTCGCCTTACCGGGTGTTTTGACCTCCGCAGCGGGTTTCGCTTCGTCAGCCTTTGGAGCCGCAGGTGTTGTCTTAACATCGTCAGTTGGGGTCAGATTTTCGGTATAAACAAATACGTTACAGGCTTTGGTAAATGCTTCGGGTGTGTTTTTACGCCCGATTCCCATCACGAATAAGCCCGATTCACGAATTCGGGTACAGAGTCCTGTGAAGTCGCTATCGCTGGAAACAATGCAAAATCCCTGAACCGTACCGGAGTAAAGAATGTCCATTGCGTCAATAATCAACGCGCTATCGGTGGCATTTTTGCCGGTGGTATAGCGCCATTGATGCCGGGGCGAGATCGCATTTTCTAACATAGGTTGACGCCAGTTCGCCAGATTTTGCTCTGTCCAGTCGCCATAAGCGCGCCGGATGGTCACTTCCCCGTACCGGCTGGCTTCTTCAAATATCCGCGTGAGCAGATTATGTTGTGCATTATCACCATCAATCAGCATAGCGAGTTTGCGTTCGGCTGCCTTGAGTTCCTGCATTCAATGTTCTCCCGGTTGATTGTTACCTTCAGAGATTATATCCCAGGTAATATTTACCAGCACCTTAAGATATTCCAATTATAATCATTTACACCGCTGTATTGCAGCCCTATATATTCGGTATTCCCCCCTCCGCGCCTCATATCACCAAAAAGCGTGGATCGCCACTGACGCAACCACCAAACAAAACTATCCCACCCATCGTTGTGCGGACGGGACACGCTTCTACGGCTATTTCATCTTCAAACAGGTATTGCAGAGATGCCGCCGGACTGGGCGGCGACTCACTTGATTGACAAAAGAAACAATCTGTGCTTTACTTAAATTGAACCGGTTCAATTAGGTATTGAAGATGCCAACTATTCGTGATGTGGCCCGTTATGCGCAAGTTTCCGTTGGGACAGTTTCCAACGTTCTCAATGGCAGCACGCTGGTCAAGGACGAAACACGACAACGTGTTCTGATGGCAATCGAAGCGCTCAATTACCATCCGACTGCTGCCGCCCGCAGTTTGAGTACCCAGCGTACCAACACCATTGGCATGATCCGCAGTGAAATTCGTTTGCAGGGCAATCTGATAGAGACCGACCCGATGGTGCTGGATCTGATTGATGGAATCACCAGTGCGGCAATCAGCAGCAGTACCGGCTTGACTTTCTGGGCGATCCCGGCAGGTGAGCGCGAGATGGCGCTGTATAAGCAGCTGGTCACCAGCCGGCAGATTGACGGCTTGATTCTGTTTGCGCTGCGCGAAAAAGACCCTCGGGTCGCGTATTTGCGCGAACAGGAATTCCCGTTTGTCATTTTCGGGCGATTCGAGTCGGATGAAGGGGATAACTGGATTGATGTGGATGGCGCCGCCGGTATTGAAGCTGCTGTGCGGCATCTGGCTGAATTGGGTCACCACCGCATCGCTTATCTTTCCCCACCGCATGAGCAGTATTTAACCGGGTTGCGCTGGCAAGGGTTCGTTAAAGGTATGAGCGATATGAATGTCCCGATTGACCCGGCGCTGATCTATGAGGGCGATTTCAATGAGAAATCCGGGCAGCTAGGCACACACTACTTCCTTGACCAACCGAACCCGCCGACAGCGATTTTCTGCAACAATGATCGGATGGCATTCGGAGCAATGCGCGCAATACAGGCGCGTGGCCTGGTCGTTGGACAGGATGTTTCCGTCGTCGGCTTTGATGACGTGTCACTGGCGCGCTACAGCAACCCTCCGTTAACAACCATCAGCCAGCCTATTCACCATATCGGCAGGGCGCTTTTCGACCTGTTGATCAATCTCATTAACCAACAGCCGATTGACTTACTCGGCGGCAAACTGTTGAAACCTGAACTCATTATCCGCCAATCAACAGGGATGCCGCGCTAGATTTCACAGGTTATTGAACCGGTTCAAAGGAGGGAGACACATTCATTACAAACTTCAAGTCAGGCTCGTAAGATCACTATATCGCTTATTGAGGAGAGAAAAATGAAAACCAGGATTGTTCTAACAATAGTGCTCGCCCTGCTGATGATTGTCCCTGCCACCTTCGCGCAGGAACCCGTCACGATCACGTTCTGGCACACCTATAACGAAGTGTCGCCAGAGAATCAGACTCTGACCGACGTGCTGATTCCGATGTTTGAAGCCGAATATCCGAATATCAATGTCGAATCAGTTCCTTACCCCTATGATGGCTTCCGTCAGGCGCTGCTGACCTCGGCTGCTGGTGGCGAAGGCCCCGACCTTGTCCGCCTGGACATCATCTGGTCGCCGGAATTTGCGGCACAGGGTATTCTGATGAACCTGAGCCAGGAACTGCCGGATTTCGAAGACCTGGCGGCCAATGTGTTCCCTGGCCCGCTGTCAACCAATGTCTACGAGGGCGAATACTACGGGCTTCCGCTGGATACCAATACACGTATTCTGGTCTACAACCCGGCCTTGATGCCCACAGCGCCGGCCACGATTGAAGAACTTGCGGCGATGTGCGACACCATGCCCGAAGGCAGCTACCTGTTCAGCGATGGCGGCACCTATGGTTGGGCGCTGCTCCCCTGGATATGGAGCTTTGGTGGCGATGTTACCGATGAAGCCATGACGACGGCAACGGGCTATGTCAACAGCGAAAAGTCAGTCGCAGCGGTTCAATTCCTCGCGGATATGGTACAAAGCGGCTGCTTCTCTGATGGATTTATCGGCAGCGGGCTGGATAACTGGGGTGGTTTCTTTGGCGGCACGATTGCCTCTTTGCTGGAAGGCCCCTGGTTCTACCCCACGCTGGAAGGCCAGTACCCGGACTTTGAAGTTGGCGCGGCGCTGATGCCTGCGGGTGAAGGTGGCCCGGTATCGGTGGTTGGCGGTGAAAACATCGTCGTGATGGCTGCTTCGGCGCACCCCGAAGAGGCGCTTGAATTCCTGCGCTTCACCCAGAGCGAAACCTACCAACTGGAAATGTCGAAGATCGGGCAGTTGACGGTGCTGAATTCGCTGATCGAAAATGAATACTTCACCGATCATCCGTATTACGGGACGTTCCTGGAACAACTCCAGACGGCACGCGCCCGTACACCGCATCCGGCGTACAATGACATCGAAACCGTCTTGGGCGATGCGGCCCAGCTCGTCCTGCGTGGCGAAATGTCGGCGCAGGAGGCTATGGATCTGGCGGCTGAGGAAATTGACGCTCTGCTGGCTGGCAACTAAGCTATAGTTAAGGGTGGTCTATGCGGACTTACTCGTATAGGCCACCCTTTCTTGTCGGAAAATCGTTGGTCGTAGGGGGCGAATCGTTACGCGGCGGGCGCGGTGCTGGTACCCCCTACATCAGAGGAGGATTGCCGTGAGTCTGAACTCAGTACGGCAGGTGCGTGGAGCGACAGGCAGAACGCCACGACGGGTAGTAGACCGCAGCAAGCCGTACTACCGTCCCTATGTCCCTTATCTTTTTCTGTTCCCCGGGTTGGCGCTCTATCTGCTCTGGTCTGTTTATCCGCTGGTTTACCAACTCTATATCAGTTTCTTCGACTGGCGAATCATCCCCGGTCAAACCAGCGAATTCATCGGGTTGGCGAATTATCAGGCTGTATTCGCTGACCGGACCTTCTGGCTGGCAATGAGCAACACGGCGATGTATGCGGTGGTCACGGTTGCCGGACAGATGATTATCGGGTTAACACTCGCTCTACTGGTCAACCGTGTCACGATTGCCAGGCGCTTCTTCAGAACCATTTATTATCTGCCGGTTGTGACCTCATGGGTCGTGGTGAGTTTTCTTTTTGTGTACATCTTCAGTCCAGGGGACGGCGGTTTAATCAACTTCGCGCTGATGAAGCTGGGCGTCATCGCAAAGCCGGTTTCATGGTTGGCGAACAGCGGCACTGCCTGGATTGCCATCTACAGCCTCGGCATCTGGAAAGGGATGGGTTGGGCGATGGTGATCTTCCTCGCCGCGTTGCAAGGTATTCCGCCGGAACTCTACGAGGCCGCTGCGATTGATGGCGCGACGGAATGGCAGCGTATCCGCTATATGACTCTCCCGCTCATCCGCCGGACGATCTTCTTTGTCCTCATCGCGTTGATGATTGGCGGTTTTCAGGTGTTCATCTCGGTCTTGCTGATTACAGGCGGCGGGCCGCTGCATCGCACCGAGGTCGCGCTCACCTATATGTTCGATGAAGCGTTTGGCGACCTGCACTTCGGATATGGGGCGGCACTCAGCTATGTTCTCGCAATTGTCATCGTCCTGGTGAGTGTGTTACAGGCACGATTTTTCGGTCGCGGCGATCAAGACCTGGAGTATTGATTATGATTGCAACATCAGGCAGCCAGCAGCGCGTTCTGAATATCGCCATTTTCCTGGTGTTATGTGCTGGGGTGTTTATTGCTGTCGCGCCGCTGCTCTATATGGCTTCAACCGCATTTCAGGGGATTGCCTACGTCCAGCCCTATCCACCGCGCCTGCTCCCAGAAACGGTCACTCTTGAAAACTTCACGCAGGCATTTTCCAGCCGTAATTTCGTGCGGGCAATGCTCAACAGTGCGGGTGTCGCTATTGCCACGACGGGCCTCATCACCGCGCTGGCATCCACAATGGCCTACAGCTTCGCGCGTTTTGAGTTTCGTTTCAAGAAGTTCATCTTCAGCGCACTGATGGTCATGATTATGATCCCCGGCGTGGTCCTGCTGATCCCACAGTTCATTCTGGCAAAGAACCTCGGACTGCTCAACAGCCTGCCCGGACTGGTGTTGGTGTACAGCGCCGGGCCATTGGCTTTCAACACGTTTCTGCTGCGGGGTTTCTTTGAAAACCTGCCCCGCGAACTGGAAGAATCCGCCGTGATTGATGGCGCGAACGCCTTCACCATTTTCTGGCGCGTTATGCTGCCGCTGGCTGCCCCGGCAATCAGTACGGTGGCCGTGTTCAGCTTCCTGGGTGCATGGGATGAATACTTACTGGCACTCAACTTCCTCACTGATGAAAACCTGCGGACACTGCCGATTGCCATTGCCAATTTCCGGGGGCAGCACAGCTCGAACTGGGGGTTGGTGTTTGCCGGGTCACTTACGGCGGTGGTTCCGACGATTTTGCTGTTTATCTTCTTCCAGCGTTATTTCATCCAGGGGATTACCAGCGGGGGTGTGCGCGGATGATACGCTGCGGGCGCGGGTTAATTCTGTTACTTTTTTTCAGCCTAATACAGGGGGGCGCTGTGTTCGCCACTGACATACCTCAGATCACAATTCTGCCGGACAAAGGGTTTTATCACCCCGGCGAGACCGTTCAAATCACAGTGCGTACCAGCGCGGGTGTACGCCTCGAGGCACATATTTTCTATCTGACGGCGGAACTGGCTAACCTCAGCGCGCCCGTGACGGATGGGGAAGCCGTGCTGACCTGGACTCCGCCGCCGCAAGCGCCACGCGGCTACGGGTTAAGCGTGGATGTGTACGATGATGCCGGGGCGGTTGTCGCCACGCAGACATCAGCTTTTGACGTGCTGAACCGCTGGATAGACGCGCCGCGTTATGGCTTCCTGAGCGATTTCAGCCCGGCACGCCTGACCGATACGGCGATGGTCGAGTGGATGCTCCAGCACCATATCAACGGAGTCCAGTTCTACGACTGGCAGTATCGCTGGGAAGACCTGCTGCCGGAGACTGACCGCTTTGATGATGGTTTAGGCCGCCCGCAGTCCATGACGACCATACGCCGCCTGATAGACGCGCTGCACGCACACAGTATCGCCGCTATGCCGTATACGGCGATCTATGGCGCTTCAAGTGCTTTCTACCGCCAGCATCCCGAATGGGGTTTGTTCGATGCCCGGCAGAGAGTCTATGATTTTGGTGAAAACAGCTTTATTGCAATCATGAACCCGGCTCTCGGTTCACCCTGGAATCAGCATCTGCTGGGTGAGTTTGCCGATGTGCTCGATAATACCGTTTTTGATGGTATTCACATTGACCAGTACGGGTCGCCCAAAAACGGCTACGATAACAATGGCAATTATGTTGATCTGGCGGACGTGATGCCGCAGTTCATCAACCAGACAGCGGAACTGGTGCGGCGCAAGCGGGGTAACGAGGGTGTCGTCCTGTTCAACTGTGTGGGCAACTGGCCGATAGATACCGTTGCAGTATCCGAACAGGATGCAGCGTACATTGAAGTCTGGTCGCCTAACGACAGCTACCTTGATCTGGGGCGGATTGTCACCAATGCAGAGACATTGGGCGCTGGCAAGCCGGTTATTATTCCCGCTTATATCCCACCTGAGCAGACGGTTAACTGGCGGCTTGCCAATTCGATCATCCTCGCCAGCGGCGGCACACACCTGGAAACCGGTGAGCCGGAAAGTATGCTGGCAGACCCGTATTTCCCACGCTTTGGCAAACTCACGCCTGAACAACAGCCGGTTTTCCGCCGTTACTATGACTTCCAGGTGCGCTACGAAAATGTGCTTTCGACAACGACCAGCGCCGGGAGTGATGATCTCCACCGGGCGGTTGATCTGGGGGAGATTCGCACTCATGGGATTACGGCACGCAACCGGGTTGTCCCCGTTGTGCGTTCCGGTGACACATTCGATACCTTCAGCCTGATTAACTTTATAGGCGTTGACCAGACTAACTGGAATGCCCCCACGACCAGCGCGCCGACGCTGCTCACCGATCTCGTCGTTACCATCACAGTGGCCCGCCCGGTGGCGCGGGTATGGGCTGCCTCCCCGGACGCGGAAGCAACGATGAATCCAACTCTATTGACTTACACAGTTGAGGATGGCATTCTGCGCCTGACGCTGCCCAGCCTGAATTATTGGAGCATGATCGTCGTGGAGTATGTTCATGGCAATTAAAGCGCAACCACGTAAACTCAGCAAACTTCATCTCCACAGCCAGAGGGTGATTCTGGATAACCAGCAGCCCGGCGGTGGTTATCTCGCTTGCCCGACTATGCCCGACTACCAGTTTTCCTGGTTTCGGGATGGCGCATTCATCGCTTATGCCCTGACGCTGGATGGCATCGAGAACATGGTGCCGCATCCTGTTGGCCTGTCGGGGCAGTGGGACAGCGCGCTTAAATTCCACCAGTGGAGCGCGCGGATCATCAATGACCGGGCCGAATCACTCGAACGCACGATCAACCGCGCCGCGCTCGGTCAGCCGCTTGTTCTGACGGATACGCTCAACGCCCGCTACCAGGATGAAGGGGCAGTTGGCCCGGAAGACTGGCCCGAATTTCAGTTGGATGGCCCCGGTCTGTGGGTCTGGTCGCTGGCGAAGTATATCCGGGTATGTCGTATCCACCCTTTGCCTGTCGCCTGGGTGAGCGCTGTTGATCTTGTCGCCCGCTATCTCATGGCTGTCTGGCGCAGTGCGTGTTACGACTGCTGGGAAGAACGCGGCGACGATGTGCATATCAGCACCCTGGCGGCGATTTATGCCGGTCTGGGCGCAGCGGCACGCCTGGTTCCGGCGCTGGATGTAGAAGCCACCCGCGCCGAGATTCGGGCGTTTATCTTCCAACAGGGATTAACTCCCGGCGGCGAACTTGCCAAGTCGGTTGGGTTGGATATGGTGGACGCCAATCTGCTGCTCGCCGCACTGCCCGATGATGGTTTGCTCACCCCTGACGACCCGCTTATGCTCCGTACCGTCGCCCGAATTGAGCGCGACCTGCTGGCGGAAGGACATGGGGTACACCGCCATATCGCGGACACCTATTATGGCGGCGGCGCCTGGGTGCTGCTGGGATTATGGCTGGCATGGTACAAGACACAAACCGGCGATTTCGCCTTTGCGCGTAAACTGGTGGCGTGGGCGGAATCTCATGCTGATGCTGAGGGGAATCTGCCTGAACAGGTCAATGATGTGATGTTCGATCCCACTTATTATGCGGGTTGGGTCAAACTGCGCGGTGAGATTGCGAATCCACTGCTGTGGACACATGCGAAGTATATGATCGTCCAGCACGCGCTGCGGGGTGGGATGTACCCCAGGGACTAGGACGGAGCCATCACCAGCGCAGCATGGCCGACAATGGAGCGGTGAGCTTTGCCGGAATTCTGAAGCGTGGCGGTGTTTCTCGCTCCCTGACGATCAGACGCGCAACGCTCACTTTGATGCCTTTGCACAAGCCCTGATTCGGGACTCCAGGGTGCTTGACAAAATCTCCCATTTTGACTTATGCTGTCATCGAATGTGATAAACATTACAAACCGGTTGATGTCTTCCTTTATCAGGCCAGTATGTAGTTTCGTTGGTGAGATTAAGCCATGATCGAAATGCCAAGGCGTGTCTGCTTTGAAATGCACCAGGACAGTGGTGTACAGTCGGACGCCTGTGATGTGATCGTTGAAATGGAATCCGGCCAGATGTTTACGGCGTTGTTTGTGACCATGCCGTACCTCAAGCGCCAGATGGAATTAAGTTTTGCCGTAAGCAAACAGTTGCCAGATACCCAGCCCGTGCGGTATGCTGTGCTGGAAACGCCGCACATCCTGGTTGATAACCTGGATCACGATACAATAGAGGATACGATTGACAACCTCCTCGCGCTGGATGTGTTTGAGGGGTTGTTTACGCTGGTAACTGAAGACGAGACTGAAACCACTACCCGAACTACAAATAAAGGCAAGCGTGCCACTGCGGAAGTGGCGGCGGTTGTCTTATCGGATGTCCTGGTTGTTGATGAGGAGACTCACTAACGGGCCTTATCACTGACCTTTTTACGCGGTTTACTCAACGCCAGGGCATCCAACCTGGCGTTTTTATTTGTCATTAGTCTGGAGAACACAATGTCTGAACGATATGAGGATAGCCAACTCTACCGAATTCGCCATTCGTCGGCGCATATCATGGCGCAGGCCATGCTGGAGCGTTTTCCCGAGGCGCAGATCGCTATCGGGCCGCCGATTGAGGATGGATTTTACTATGATTTCGACCTGCCCCGCTCGATCAATGAAGAGGATCTGCAGTGGGTTGAAAGCCGGATGCGCGAAATCATTAACGCGGGGTACGATTTCACCGTGCGTGAAGTCACGCCCGATGAGGCGCTGAAATTCTTCAAGCAGCAGAAATATAAGGTCGAGTTGATTAACGACCTGGTGGCAGGGCGCGTGGACGAAAACGGCGAACAGATTGCCGAACCTGCCAGCAAAATCACCTTCTGGACGCAGGATACATTTACCGACCTGTGCCGGGGGCCGCATGTGAAGAACACGCGGGAGATCAACCCGGACGCTATCAGCGTCACGTTCAAGCCGCCTGCCGGGGCGTACTGGCGCGGTGATGAAAAACGCGAACAGTTGACCCGCATCTATGGCACGGCCTGGGAGTCCGCCGACCAGCTAGAGGAATATCTCAACCTGCTGGAAGAGGCTAAAAAACGCGATCACCGGATTATCGGGGAGCGGCTCGGCCTCTTTACGATCAGCCCGCTGGTGGGCAAAGGGCTGCCGCTGTGGAAGCCTTACGGTGCGGTGCTGCGTGACACGCTCGAACGCTGGCTGCGGCAGACGCAGTTGGATAATGGCTATCTGCCGGTGGTGACGCCACATATCGGCAACCTGGAACTGTATAAGACCAGTGGGCATTATCCCTATTATAAGGACAGCCAGTACGCGCCAATTGAGGTGGATAACGATGAGTTCCTCCTCAAGCCGATGAACTGCCCGCATCACATCATGATCTACAAGAGTGATATGCACTCTTACCGCGACCTGCCGGTGCGGTTGGCGGAATTTGGCACGGTCTATCGCTATGAGCAATCGGGTGAGCTGACCGGCCTGACGCGGGTACGCGGCTTCACGGTAGATGACGCGCACCTGTTTGTCGCCCCCAACCAACTGCTGGACGAGTTCAAGAAGGTTGTCCGGCTCATCCAGGACATCTTTAACGCGCTCGGCCTGTCGGATTTTCGCGCCCGCGTGGGGACACGCGACCCCAAGAGTGATAAGTACGCCGGGGCCGACGACCTGTGGGAAGCGGCGACAAACGCCATTATCCAGGCCTGCGACGAAATGCAGCTGCGCTATGTGGTCGAGGAAGGCGAGGCGGCTTTCTATGGGCCGAAACTCGATTTCCTGGTGCGTGATGTCCTCAAACGGGAGTGGCAGCTTGGCACGGTGCAGGTGGATTACAACCTGCCGGAGCGCTTCGACCTGGAGTATGTGGCGGAAGACAATTCACGCCAGCGCCCCATTATGATTCACCGTGCGCCCTTCGGCAGTATGGAGCGGTTCGTCGGCATCCTGATCGAACACTTCGCCGGGGAATTCCCGGTGTGGCTCGCCCCGGTGCAGGCAGTGCTGATCCCCATCGCAGACCGTCACCTGGACTATGCCGGACAGGTGGCCGCGCAGTTGAAGGCCGCCGGGCTGCGTGCTGAGGTTGACACGGGTAAGGCGCGGATGGCGAACAAAATCCGCACCAACCGCGAGCGCCATGTGCCGTATATGCTGATTGTCGGGGATCGTGATATGGAAGCCGGGACGGTCAGCGTGCGGCTGCGGTCAGATGAAGACCTGGGCGCGATGCCGCTGGCGGACTTCATCGCACTGGCAGCAGGGGTTTCGGAAAGCAAATCGCTGGCGTTGCAGTAGGAAATCACATCTGTCGAAACAGATTGTCAGGTAGGGGAGAGTCACAGCGGACTCTCCCCTATTTTGTGTCTTTCCTGAAGATGCCTTTACAGCACCTTCGTCACAGTCAGCCAGTTGTCGCGTGCGGTGTTCGCGCCATTAATTGAGTCGGGCGAGCCGGTGACGACGACCTGCCCATTAGCGGCCACCAGTGCCAGCGCCTCAGCAAACTTGCGGAAGTCAGCGGCGGTTGTCCCCAGGACTTCATCACGCATCTGCTGGCGCTGCTCGTGGGTGTAGCCGATCAGGTGGCGGGCCAGCGAAGAGAATCCCTTCGCGTCCGGCAACTGGTAGCTATCAAGCTGCCCGATAGAGCCGATGATGCTCTTTTCGAGTTCGTCGCTGCTGATTTCCAGGTCACGCAGGAATGCGGCGGCACCATCATAGTTTTCCAGCGTCCCCAGCAGATTCGGGTCCTGCCATGAAAGATAGACGGCGGTGCCGGAGACATGGTCAAAGCCGCATGAGCCGCCATACGCCCCGCCCTGGACGCGCACTTTCTCCCACATATAGGTGGTATTCAGATAGCGCAGAATCGCCAGGTGCGAGCCATGTAGTTTATAGCCCAGGTCGTACAGATTGGCGCCCTTGCTCACATAGTTGACCTGGGTCGGGACGGTCAACCCTTCATTAACCGGCAGCGTCCCTGGCATCCAGCGGACAGGCGTGACCGGATGTACGGGAATCGCCGTCAGGAAGCTATCAAGCTGCGGTTGCAGGCCGCTCCACAGGTGATCCTCGTAGGTCACATTGACGACCATGTTATCCCGGTTGACCAGCGCCTGGCGCACCGCTTCGAGGTCGGCCAGTACGCCGCCCCAGTCCGTATCAATGCGCCCGACCAGTTCCCGCAGGAAGAACAGGTAGCTCACGCCGTTCATCATCTCATTAGCCCAGTCGGCCTCGCGGAAGTGTGCCCGCAGCCGCCGGTTGGCCGGGACATGGCCGACAAACCCGAAGGTGGACTCTTTATCGGCTTTTTCTTCCAGTACGATCTGGCGGAAGCGCTCACGGTTATCCATTTTCACGGTCAGCAGCACATCACGGAGGATGTCGAGCAGGTCGCCGGTCTGGGTTGCCATCGCCTTGCCACGCAGGAAGACCCAGGTCGTGCTGGCATCACTGTCCTTGCTGCTGGAAAGCATGGCGGAAAAGCCAATGCCGCCGGTTTTGCGCCCGATACGCTGGGTGAGTTTGACGTAATCTTCGGTCTCCGTGCCCATTTCGAGCAGCATCTCACCGAGCAGCCCGATATAAGGCAGCAGCCGTTGGGGCAGTGTGTGCAGGTTGAAGCCGACATCTACATAGGCAATCCCATTGGTCGGCTGCGGGTGGTACAGCACTTTGCTCCCCTGCATCTGGAGGATTTCCACAGGGGTGATTTTTGTTTCTTTATCCATGTCGGCCAGTGTCAGGCGCGGGATGGTTGCCAGCGCTTCCGGCGAGTCGGGCGTGGCCTGCCGCGCCTTGAGTGCCTCGGTATCCTCGATTACTGCGGCGATGCCTGCCTCACTCATCGCGGCGCGGGCTGCTTCGATTCGCGCTTGTTCGGCTGCTTCGCGCTGCTGGCGCACCGTGTCATCCGGCTTGAGGATAATCGTTGAACGATGCGGGTTGTCGAGCAGGTATTGGCGGATCAGCCCTTCAAAGTAGCCGGGCCGGGCAGCCCGTTCTTTAATGCGTTCCAGTGCGTCCGCAAAGGCCAGCCGTTCCATTGGGTCGCCGCCGTGTGTCCACGTTTGCAGTGCCCGGAACATCATGACGAGGCCGCGCGGGGCGCTGCCGGTATTGTTTTCGCGCAGCGAGAATTCCACCGAGTTGAGGGCGGCTTCGATCATGTCGCGGTCAATGCCGTTGTCAGCCAACTCTTGCAGCGTATCCAGAATCAGTTTCTCAATAGTGCCAGCATCCTTGACAGCGATGCCTTTCAACCCGGTGGAGAAGGTCACCTCGCGCATACTGGCGCTCAGGCCTTCGCCCGAAAGGTCTTCACCCAGTCCGGAATCGAGCAGCGCCTTCCGCAGCGGTGACGCGGCACTATCCACCAGGATATAGTCGAGAATACCCAGCGCCAGCGTCGTCTCCGAGTCGCGGACATCGTTGAGCAGCCAGCCAACGGTGACAAACCCCTTATTGTCGCCCTCGCCGGTTTCAATCGGGAATTCACGACGGCGCGGTTCATTGAAGCGGGGTTGCAGCGGCAGTTCGGTGTCAATCTCGCGGTGGTCAAAACCGGATATGAACTCGTTCACCAGCCGCAGCCGTTCCATCGGGTCGTCATCGCCGTAAAAATAGATGCGGGCATTCGACGGGTGGTAATACGTGTCGTGGAAGGTACGGAAGTCTTCATAGGTCAGGTCGGGGATGCTGGCCGGGTCGCCGCCGTAGTCATGGGCATAGGGGGTGTCGGGCAGCAGTGAATGGCGCATATACTCGCTTTCCATCACGTCCGGCGACGAGTAGTAGCCCTTCATTTCGTTGAAGACGACCCCTTTGAGGGTCATTGGCGCATCTTTGCCATTGAGTTCGTAGTGCCAGCCTTCCTGATGCAGCGTGTTCTCATCCATTGCCGGGAAGAACACGGCATCCATATAGACATCCACCATATTGTAGAAGTCATGCAGGTTGGTGCTGGCGATGGGATACATCGTCCGGTCGGGCATCGTCATGGCGTTGATGAAGGTTTGCAGCGACCCTTTCACCAGTTCGATCAGTGGTTCTTTGACCGGATACTTGCGCGACCCGCACAGCACTGAATGTTCCAGGATGTGCGGCAGGCCGGTAGAGTCGGGCGGGGGCGTCTTGAAGGTGATGCCGAAAGTCTTGTTATCGTCATCATTCTCCATCGAGAGCAGTTCCGCCCCGGTACGTGTGTGCCGGTAGAGTTTTGCCCGTGTGTTCAGTTCGGGGATGTCGCGTTCCGATACCAGTTCAAATCCGTGATATTCTGTCATAGCCTCGCTTCCAGATCCTCTTGTTTACCCATCCACTTTACACTAAAACACTGCTTCGCGCACCGGTGGTTACCGCCGCTGCTCTGTCGGGCTTCACCACAAAGATCACATTCAGTGTAATTTTTTTAAATGATTGAAACTTTTCAATCAGTTGCGCGTATATAGGGTATTCAAAGAGGTTGAAGGGGGGAGAGTGGGAGCCGCATGAACCAGCCAAAACACAATATGCGCACATTTTATACTTTGATTTTAACCCAGGTTTTTTCGCTCATCGGCAGCAAGGTCAGCGGACTGGCGATTGGCATCTACGTGTTCAATCAGACCGGGGACGCGACACCGCTGGCACTTGTGTCGTTTTTCGCCGTTGTACCCCAGGTGCTGGCGTCGGGCGTTTCCGGCGTGCTGGCTGACCGCTACGACCGCCGTTACGTGATGGCGCTTGCGGATGCCGGACAGGCGGCGGGCACAGTGCTGCTTTTCTTCAGCTTCGCTTCTGGCGATTTCCAACTATGGCATCTCTATGGGGTCGTCTTTATCCAGGCGATTTTCAGCGTTTTCCAGGGGCCGGCTTTCATGTCCTCGGTGACGATGCTCGTGCCGGATTCGCAGCGTGATCGGGCTAATGCGGTGCAGCAGCTTGCCGGGCCAACTGCCGGGATCATCGCGCCTGTGCTGGCGGGCACGATCTATGGCGCAGTGGGTGTAACCGGCGCGATCCTGATTGATATGTTGACTTTTCTGGTGGCGATGGCTGTTGTGCTGCGTGTTCATATCCCTCGCCCGGAAAAAACAGCGGAAGGCGCGGCGCTCTCCGGTTCGGTATGGAAGGAGTCGCTGGGCGGGATGCGTTACCTGTGGGCGCGGCGTCCACTGCTGGGGCTGCTGCTGCATATCTCCCTGCTCAACTTCCTCATGGGTGGTTCGGGCGTCCTCATGACCCCCTATGTGCTATCGCGCACCGGCAGCGAAGCGATGCTAGGTGTGCTGCTCGGCCTGATGAACCTGGGTGCGATTACCGGCGGCCTGCTGATCGGAATCGTCGGTGGCAGAAAACGGACGCGCATCCATATCATCATGCCGGGTGTGATCGTCTTGGGATGCTTCCTGGTCGCGCTGGGGATGAGTCAGCACCTGATTGCGCTGGGAATCTCCATATTTCTGCTGCTGGTGCCCGTCTCAATCATTAACGCCACGTTTCTTTCACTGCTCCAGGCGAAAATCGCCCCCGATATTCAGGGGCGGGTGTTCGCTGTTGTCGGGCAGCTCGCTATGCTGCTCATGCCGCTGTCCTTCCTGCTGGTGGGGCCGCTGGCCGACCAGGTGTTTGAACCGGCAGTCGGCAGTCCCGGTTGGCAGGCCGTTGCGCCCCTTGTGGGGAATTCCACCGGGGCAGGCATAGGGCTGATACTGGTCGTAGGCGGCGTGCTGACGACTGTCTCCACGCTGTTTGTCTACGCCATACCGTCTATCCGCCACCTGGAAGCGGATATGCCGGATTACATACCGGCCCATGCAGACAGTGACGCCGCAGAGGACGCAGGTGACACACCTATTGAAGCCGCTGCGGTGATATGAGTGGGGATGGAACTATGCCCAGATAGATAGGACTTGAGCAATTCGAATGATTGGTCTTAACGCTCGGACATTCAGTAATTCAGCTACGACGCTTTTGCCATTGGATAGGTGCGGACTTCGACCTGTACATCTCTGTCGGCAGCGGCATTCATCATCGCCAGCAGAGCATCGGTGGTATCGGCGTCAAAATAGGCTTCGCCGCAGTTGGTACACACGCGGGCTGGCACATCTTTAATCACCAATGTCGTCGTATCGCGCTCCAGCGTGACAGTGGTGGTACCAGTTCTTGTTTCACCATGTTTGCAGATTACACACATCATGTCCTCTTACTCCTGAAGTCATCATTCCAGATGTTCGGGTCAGGTTCATAGACGGTGATGATAATCGTTTCATTTGCTGCGTCATTATCAGCCGCGACTATGTGTAGTGGGCGATTATCTACCCACCCAAGAATGAGACGACTCGGAAATGGCCTATCATCCGTATATTCGCGAATTGTTTCACCAGCCTTTACAACTGATTCTACCATAGCGCGATCGAAGTTGCGCTCCGCCATACGGAACACCGCATGGCGGGCATAAATATATATACGATCACTCAACTTTAGTTCTCCACTGATCTGCCGCCTAACCTTACCGGACATGCTGCCAGGCGGTATGCAGTTCGGTCTGGCCGTTCTTGATCGCCAGCAGCAGCGCGTCCTGGTCAACCGGCGTGGCATAGATGCGGACTCCAGTGGCGTTAGTGATGGCGTTGCAGATGGCCGGAGTCGTGTTGATACTGGGGATTTCGCCCACACCCTTTGCGCCATACGGCCCGGCCTCGGAGCGGTGTTCGACCAGATGCGAGACTATCTCCGGGGCGTGCTTGATGCTGGGCATCTTGTAACGGGCCAGCAGGCGCGACCAGGGAACGCCGTCCTCAATAATATAGGCTTCCGTCAGGCAGTGACCGAGCGCCATGACGATACCGCCTTCAATCTGTCCTTGCAGCATGAGCGGGTTAATCGCCCGGCCAATATCGGTGCTGGAAACAATCTTGAGCACATGCACCTCGCCGGTTTCCATATCCACTTCGACCAGCGCCGACTGCGTGGCATAGCTGAAGGCAAAGTGCATATCGCCGCCGCTGCCCAGCGGCTGTGTTTTCGGCGCATAATACTCGTGCCGTACCCGTGAAGTCAGGCCGTGCGACTTCATCCAGTGTACCAGCCTGCCCATCTCGACCTGGTGGCCGTTCGAGCGCAGCAGCCCTTCTTCATAGCGGATTGTCTGCGGCGGCACATCCATCATCTCCGCCGCCGACTGGGTGAGCGCATCCCGCAGCGCCACCGCCGCCAGCCGCGCCGCGTTGCCGGTGACGAACGTCTGCCGGGAAGCGGTGGTTGGCCCGCCGTTGGGCGTCAGGTCGGTATCGCACAGCAGCACCCGTACCTTTTCATAGGGGAGTTTCAGTTCCTCGGCGGCGCACTGGGCGACGACATGTGCCAACCCCTGCCCCATATCGGCGGCAGCGGTGCGGACCTCCACCGTCCCATCCTCGAACGCCTCAATTTCCGCCTCGGATTTATCCGGCGCGCCGCCCCCTAAGCCGGTGTTTTTGTAGGCGCAGGCGATGCCCCATCCGTAGGCCTTGTGACCGTCGCGCCACGCCCAGCGGAAACCATCGCCGTTGTGGTGCGCCTGCATGTCCTTCCAGGCGTCCTCAATGGTTTCGATCAGCCCCACCGATTCACGCAGAAGCTGGCCGGTAGCTGTGGTTACGCCGACTTTCTGTGCGTTGATGAGGCGGAACTGCACCGGGTCAATGCCCAGTTCCGCCGCCAGCAGGTCCATGTTCTGTTCGACGGCGAATGCCGACTGTGTGACGCCAAAACCCCGGAACGCGCCGGACGGCACATTGTTGGTGTACATGGCGAAGCAGTCAATTTTAGCGTTCGGCACGGCATATGGGCCGGTGGCGTGGGTGGTCGCCCGCGTCAGCACCTTATCGGAAAGCGAAGCATACGCCCCGGCATCACCGTAGAGTTCAGCCTGCACCGCGATCAACTTGCCGTCACGGGTCGCGCCGGTTTTCATACGGATGGTGGTGGCGTGGCGCTTGGGGTGAAAGACGAGCGACTCCTGGCGTGTGTAGAGCATCTTGACCGGGCGGCCTGTCGCGTTCGCCAGCATCGCCACATGAATCTGCCCGGCGATGTCCTCTTTACCGCCGAATCCGCCGCCAATCAATGTGCCGATCACCCGCACCGATTCTTCCGGCACGCCCAGCGCCAGCCCAAGCTGGTTGCGATCCTGGTAGGGGATTTGCGAACCGACGTACACCGTCAGTTTGTCGTGGTCGGGATACCCCGCCGGAACGCCGATAGCGCATTCCGGCTCCAGGAAGGCGTGTTCTGTCGTCGGGGTGTGGTACTCGCGCTCGATAATCACGTCGGCCTGAGCGAACCCGGCCTCAATATCCCCATGCCGCACCTTGATGTGCTTGAGCAGGTTGCCGGTGGGATGTTCAGGATGCAGTACCGGCGCTTCGGCAGTGTGGGCATACTGCGGATCGGCCACAACCGGCAGCGGCTCGTACTCGACCTCAATCAGCTTGAGCGCCTCGGCGGCGAGGTCTTCCGTATCGGCGGCGACGATGGCTACCGCGTCGCCCATGTAGCGCACGACGGTATCACATAGCACCGGCCAGTCCCGGTAAACCAGGCCGTGCAGGTTTTCGCCCGGCACATCGGCATGAGTGAGGACGGCCTGTACACCCGGAAGCGCCTTCGCTTTTTCGGTGCTGATGCTCAGGATTTTCGCATGGGGATAACGGGAGCGCAGTGTGCGGGCGTAGAGCATACCGGGGAAAGTGATGTCGTCGGTATATTTTGCCTGACCGGTGACTTTGGCGCGGACTTCCTGTGGCGGCACGGAACGGCTGATGACGTGCATTGGCTCGGAGACTGCCGGGTCGTTGACCGGGAGTGGTGTTTCCCCGCGCAGTTCGCGCCCGGCGGACTGGATCGCCCGGATGACACTGGCATAGCCGGTGCAGCGGCAGTAGGTATCCTTGAGCGCCACTTTGATGTCCTGCTCGCTGGGATCAGGGTTTTCATTCAGTAAGGCCGTCGCCGTCATCATCAGCCCTGGCGTGCAGTAGCCGCACTGTACCGCGCCATGCTCGATAAAGCTCGACTGGATCGGGTGAAGTGTTTCGCCCTCGGCCAGCCCTTCCACCGACTTGATGCTTTTGCCCTGGGCCTTCAACACCGGGTATACGCACGAATCCACCGGCACGCCGTCTACCAGCACGGTGCAGATGCCACACTCGGCCTCCTCGCAGCCGATTTTTGTGCCTGTCAGTCCCAGGTCATTCCGTAAAAACTGCGCCAGTGTGCGCGATTCATCTACTTCCCGTTCGATTTGCTGTCCATTCACAGTTATATTGATTGTCGCCATCATCATCTCCCTCTCACATTACATCCCTACGCCTTCGGGAACTGCCGCCCCGGTCTGTGCCCGCTGCACGGCCAAAGTCAGCGTCCGCCGCAGCAGTACACCGATCATCTCGCGCCGGTAGTCGGCTGTTGCCCGATACTTGCTGGTGCGCGGGTGCAGCACCTTCTGGCCGAGTTCGGCGGTCTGGTGAATAGTCCGTTCGCTGGCGGGCTGGCCGTTGAGGAACGCTTCGACCTCGCCTACCCGCAGCGGCGTTGGCCCGGCAGGTGCGATACACACCCGCGATTCGACAATCGTCGCGCCATCCAGCCGCAGCCAGACGGCACAGCCCAGAATCGGCAGGGCGACGCCCTGGGGACGCATAATGCGCTTGAAGGCCGTGGCTTCCCCCTTGCCGGAGGGTGCGAAGCGAAAACGCAGCAGCAAATCGTGAGTCGAATTGATCAAAGACTGGCCCGGCCCCTGGTACATTTCTAGGATGGGCACCCAGCGCCGTTCGCCATTGAGGATGATTTCGGCTTCGGCGTCCAGCGCGACCAGCGAGGTCGTCCCGTCGCCTGCCGGGAGGGCGTGCGCCACGTTGCCGCCGAGTGTCCCCACGTTCCGCACCTGCGGCCCGCCGACGACGCCGCAGCTTTCCACCAGACAGGTAGCATTCGCCGCCAGCAGGGGGGAACGCACAATCTGGTTATGGGTGACGCCTGCGCCGATGATAATCTGGTTGTTCCGGGTTTCAATGATGGTAAGTTCGGGGATGGCGGTGATGTCCACCAGCGCCGGGAAGGGTTCGCCCTCTTCGGCGCGTAAGTCCACCAGCAGATCCGTCCCCCCGGCGATCACCCGTGCCTGGCCGCCGTAGTGGTCGAGCAGGGCAAGCGCCTCATCAATTGAAGATGGGGTGTGATAATGATGCCACAGTTTCATGATATGGTCTGACCTCGCAACTCTCTTTATCAGGTAGACCACCGGCACTTTTCGATGGGAGTGTCTCCCAGCGCCGCCACGACAATGGTGACGACCTGTGGTATGTGGTTTTCGGTTGTCAGTATTCAGTTATCGGTTCTCAGTTTTTTGATGAGTGCGGCCAACATCCGTTTGATTTCGATTGCAGTTATGAGACAGGTAGGAGGATATTTTCCGCCAGGGGATGATGTCGGTCAAGAATTTAATCAGGTAACGAGCGAAACACTACGGGTAGATTTTAGCGGACAGGGCAAGCCTTGTCCCTACAGAACCTGATGGTAGGGACGCCCTTCTGGGCGTCCGCCAGAATCGAACGGTTTCCCGATTATTTCCTTGAAGAGCATCAATGCCCGGCAGACGGCATATATTACCCTACGCTGACCACCGAAAACTGATAACTACCTCTATTCTACCATCTCCAACGACGAACCGGCCATCATCGCGCCGATCTGCCGGACGGTCACGGCGTTTCGTTCGACCACGCCGACAATGCGCCCTTCGTACATGACCGCCACGCGGTCAGCCAGCGCCATGATCTCATCCAGGTCTTCGGAGATGAGCAGAATCGCTGTCCCCTGGTCACGTTCGGCCAGCAGTCGCTGGTGTATATACTCACTCGCGCCGATGTCCACACCGCGAGTCGGCTGCGCGGCCACCAGCACCTTTGGATTGCGGGAAAGCTCCCGCGCCAGGATGAGTTTCTGAATATTGCCGCCGGAGAGACTCTTGAGCGGTGTATCCGTCCCCGGCGTTTTGATCTCATATTGCTTAATGGCTTCCCGGCAGGCGTTCTCAATGGTGCGGAACTTCATAAAAATGCCGCCGCGCACATACGGCTGCCGCCCGTGATCCTGCAAAATGAAATTTTCCGAGACGGTGAATTCTTTCACCGCGCCGTCTATCATGCGTTCTTCGGGGATATAGCCCAGGCCAAGCTGGTTGATGACCGAGGGTGATTTGCCCCGTGTCTCTATGCCGCCGATCTGGATACCGCCGGATGTTGCGGGCCGCAGCCCGGCGATAACTTCTGCCAGTTCACGCTGGCCGTTGCCGCTGACCCCCGCCAGCCCGACGATTTCGCCGCCGCGCACGGAGAGCGATACCCCGTTGAGTCCCGCGTCGCCCCGGTCACTCAGCGCGCTCACGTCCTGTAATACCAGGCGCTCTGACGTAGCCTGGAGCGGCTGCTTCTTATATTCGAGCACGACAGGGCGGCCTACCATCATCTCCGCCAGCGAGAGTTTGGTCGCGCCCTCGGTAGGGATGGTATCAACCCGTCTGCCGTCGCGCAGGACTGTCACCCGGTCACTGATCGCCAGGACTTCATGCAGCTTGTGGGAGATAAAAATCAGGGCGTGGCCGTCCTTGGTCATTTTATTGAGGACGCGGAACAGGTCATCCACTTCCTGCGGCGTCAAGACCGCCGTTGGTTCATCCAGGATGAGCAGGGCGGCATTTTTGTACAGCGCCCGCAGAATTTCGACGCGCTGCTGCTCGCCTACCGCCAGCTGCCACACCGGCGTATTCGGGTTCACCTTGAGGTTATACTGTAATGAGAGTTCCTCTAAGCGCCGCGACACCACATCCAGATCAAGCCGCCAGCCCCGCGACGACTTCATCCCCAGCGCCACATTTGCCGCGACAGTGAGCGACGGCACGAGCATGAAGTGCTGGTGGATCATGCCGATCCCCTGCCGGATCGAATCCGACGGGGAGCGAATTTCGGTGGGCTGGCCGTTAATCAGCACCTGGCCTTCATCCTGCTGGTACAGGCCGTAAAGAATCTTCATCAAAGTGCTTTTGCCCGCGCCATTTTCCCCCAGCAGGGCGTGGATTTCACCGGCTTTGACCTCGAAATCCACATTGTCAACCGCCAGCACGCCGGGGAAGCGTTTGACGATGCCCTGCATGTGCAGGTGTTCGATACGGGGTGGTGCTGCGAACTGGGTTGCGTTCATAATGTGTTTCCAAAAAATAATAGTTCACCTCACCCCGCCCAATGCTGATAAGACCTTCATAACGGTATTTCTGGTAGGAGCGCACCGCCGTGCGCCCCTACAACCCGCATATTCTTGTCCTCAATCACGGGAGGGGTGAGGTATTGACGTTACTTTCCGTACTGTCCTTGCTCCATCACCAGGCCGCCATTCGCCAGAGTCAGCGTATAGGCTTCGCCGCCCAGCTTGCCTTCAGCGATAGAGGCCATAATGTCGCGCAGTACCACGTCCCAGCGGTACACCTGGAACAATACGCCTGCGTCAGCGGAAAGTTCCGCCTGGCTGGCCTGCGTGCCGAACCACAGTGCGCCCTGTTCCTGCGCGACTGCAATCGCGCCGACCACCATCTGCGCAGAACCGGTCAGGATGTCCGCGCCGTTGGCGATATGGGTGTTGGCGGCTTCCGTCGCCAGCGGGACATCGCTGAACGACTGGATATAGGTCACGAAGACTTCAACATCCGGGTTGGCAGCGGCAGCGCCGGCCACGAACCCATCCACATACAGTTTGGCATCGCCGACTTCAATCGGGCCAACCACGCCAATCTTGCCGGTATTCGTCATCAGAGCGGCCAGCGCACCGTTGACAAACCCGCCCTGATCCGCCGCTGCGGTGTAGGCGAACACGTTATCCAGCCCGAAGGTATTCACGTCCGTGCCCCAGGCGAAGGAAACATCCGGGAATTCCGGCGCGAGTTCTTCGATGATCGTGCCGTACTGTGAGCCGTGTGCGATAATCAGGTCATATTCGCCCGAAGTCGCCCACTCACGCAGCGCAACCGCCGCATCATCCACTACAAATGTCCCATCCTGGAACACAAACTCGAACTTGTCCGCGCCCATTTCTCCCTGGATAAGCATCAGGGCATCGTACATGCTCTGGCTGAAGGCCAGGTCGTTGGTGGCGCTGGGGGCGACGGCGGCGACACGGAAAACATCGTCCTGCGCCTGGGTGACGGTGACGGCCATGAGCAGCACGGCCATGATGAGAAACACAAACTGCATTTTCTTAAGCATAGTAGGCTCCTTGTTGATAGTTGAACAACATTATTCACCTCTTTCAAACGGCTTGGTCAGCGCAGTAGGCTTCTCCGTCCGCTTGGAAGCAAAGATCAGGGTGATGATCGTAATCACATACGGGGCCATCACCGCAAACTCGGCGGGAATATCCACACCAATCCCGCTGATCTGCAATTGCAGGGCATTCACGAAACTGAAGAGCATCGCGCCAGCCAGGATGCCGAAAGGCCGCCAGCCGCCGAAATACACCAGCGCCACCGCGATAAAGCCCATGCCGGAAGTCAGGTTCTGCTGGAAGACCTTGAGCAGCGCAATCGAGAGCGACGCCCCGGCCAGGCCGGACATCACCCCGCCCAACGTGACGGTGAAGTAGCGCACCCGCGCCACGTTGATGCCCATCGCATCTGCTGCCTGCGGATTCTGCCCTACAGCGCGAATCATCAGGCCGAGCGGCGTCCGGTTCAACACGTAGGCCGAAACCGGCACAAGGGCGAAGGCCACATACACCAGCAGGTTGTGCTTGAAGAAAATCTCCCCGATGCCGAGGAACTGAATATCGGATAAACCGGGAATATAGATCGCAGTGAAGCCATCTACCGACTTGGGCGTGCCGATCAGCTTCTGAAAGAGCAGTTCGCTCAGTCCCAGCCCGAACAGGTAGACGCCGATGCCACTGATACCCTGTTCCGCCTTGAGCGTCACGCTGATAAACGCCACCGCCAGCCCCATCACCAGGCCGGTGAGCATGGCGACCAGGACGCCAATCAGCAGGTTTTCAGTGATATACACAGCGTAAAACCCGGTGAATGCGCCCATCAGCATGATGCCATCCACGCCCAGGTTAAGAACGCCGCTGCGCTGGCTGAAGGTTTCGCCCAGTCCGGCGAAGATGTACGGCGTTGCCAGGCGGATAGCTGACGCGAAAACGCTGGCAGTGAAGATTTCGTTCATACAACTTCCTCCAGTACGGGCTGGGCTGGCTCGTCCGCTTCCGGCATGTCAGCCGTTGCCACCGCAATAGTAGCCCGCCGCCGCTGCCGTCGCTGGGTGAAAATCTGGCTGCTGACGACGAACACCACGATTAAACCGTTAATGGCGGTGATGAGCGCTGCCGGGACGCCCAGGTCGCGCTGCATTTTCTGAGCGCCTACCAGCAGCCCGCCAAAGAAGGCTGAGGCCGGTATCGCGCCAATCGGGTTCAGCCCGCCGAATAATGCCGCGACAATGCCGTTAAATCCGGCGCTGGCGGTAAACCCGGCAGGAGAGCCATCGGTTTGCAGACGGTACTGTAAGCCCAGAACCTGCACTACTCCGGCTAATCCGGCAAAACCACCCGCCAGCACCAACGAAAGCATCATCTGGCGCTTGACGTTGATACCGGCATACTGCGCTGCCCGTTCGTTCTGGCCGACAGCCCGAATGCGGTAGCCGATGGTCGTCCGCCACAGCAGGATATACGTCAGAATCGCCAGCACAATCGCAATAATCAGCCCATAGTGCAGGCGGGTTTTGGCGAACAGATCGGCATGACCAAAAATCGAGACCAATACTTCCGGCAGATTGATGGTCAAGCGGGGGAGCTGGTGTTCCGCCAGAATACGGGCGGTTTTGGGGATGTGGTTCGTGCCGAGTTCAGCCGGGTCGAGCAGTGGGTTGTTGAGCAGATAGTTCATCAACTGCACGGCGACCTGATTGAGCATGATGGTGCTGAGGATTTCGTTGACGCCGAAGTACGCCCGCAGAAACCCCGCGATGCCCCCGTAAAATGCCCCGGAGATAAAGCCCATCACCAGCGACATTGGAATGGTGATGATGGCCGGCGCATCTTTGAGAACCAGCGCAGTCGTCACCCCGGCTACTGCCCCGGCGATCATCTGGCCTTCACCGCCGATGTTGATAACGCCGCCGCGAAAGGCGATGCTGATACCGATAGCCACAAACAGGATGGGGGTTGCTTTGACCAGGGTTTCGGCGGTTGCGTTTTCCGTGCCGAATGCCCCTTGCAGCATCGAATTGATGGCTGTGCCAGGGTCCGCGCCCAGGGCGAACAAGAGGATAGAAGCGACCAGAAACGCGAGAACCAGTGCCAGGAGGGTAGGCACCATATCCAGCAGCCGATTGAGGATACTTTGTAAAAGACGTTGTGAGTGTGATGGCATAAATATAATTTCCAGAAGAATGATTTTAGAGTATAACCAGTACCGGGCGATTTTGCCATTAGATAATGTAGCCAGCGTATGCCCTGTGAAAATAGGTTAATGTGACGATGGCCGGCACGCGAACCTGGAGGCGACAGTTGACTCACTGCCGCCTCTCGTCTCTGGCTTTCTTAGTTTCCGTTGCGGTTTGGATCGGGGAAGGCGTTGCCGAAGGAACCTGGTATACGAGTCGGCTCCGGCGGCGGTGGCACATCATAGTCAATCGGCAGCGCTTCCAGCACCGACTCGGTTTCAATCGTAATCAGCGCCAGCCAGCCCACCATGCCGCTCGCATCTACTTTGACCCAGGGACTGTACGGGCTGCGAGCCAGCAGCGTCACCTGTGTGCCGTCCTGCAGCGCCGCCAGCGCGGGGAAGGTGACATCCGGGGCAGTGCGGAGATTCACCCCGGCGGGTGCCAGCACTTTGGCGGAAGTTCCCAATATGCCGTAACGCTGGGGCGGCAGCGGCGTGGCTTCATAAATCGCTGTGATCGGGCCGACAAACTGTAGCAGCAGCGGCGCATACATCCACCCGGTTTCCCCGCTATCGAGCCGGACATGATACCAATCCCCGGCGGGATTGCGCCCCAACACGCTGATAATCTCCCCGGCAGGCACCTGCACCAGCAGCGCGGCGTCAGTGGTTGGCGCGGCACGCATATTCACATCGCCCTGGGTTGTAACGTAACCCGGCTGCGGGACGATCACCGGACGGTCTAACAGCGCGGTGGGCAGGTTGGGCGCGAGGCTCTCCGTCAGTGGGGCAGCGATGCCCGGCGCACCAATGGGTGTGGCGAAGTTGTCAGGGTTATACGGGACGCTGATCTGCTGGCCGGTACGCAGCAGTTGATTCTGTCCGGCGGCGAACAACCCGGCCTGCCCGGAAAGCCCGGCGAAGACCGTTTCACCGGGGCGGGTGATGACTAGAATCGTCCCGTTCAAACTGACCGAAACACCATTGATGACAATATTGGTTGGTTCGGCAAACGGCGTCTGGGCTACATAGACATTGGGGGGAGTCGTGGCGCAGCCGGTTTCTACTGGCGGCAGCGTTTCGACCACAATGGACTGCCAGGCCGGAAAATCGGGCGGCGTGGCGTCGCGCAGCCGGACTTCGCCCAGCGCCAACCCGGTGAAGCGAATTGGCTGGTCTGGCCGCAGCCACACGATGCCGCCGGATGCGCCTGCGGGAAGAATCGGGGTGGTTTGCAGCCCATCTACCAGGCCGATTTCGACCAACGCACCGGGGCTGACGAGCGCATTACTCACCGGGCCGACTGGTTCAACACTTTGCGGGGCGCTGCCACCGGTGCATATATAACCCACCGGCCCGCTGACACAGGCGTCGCTGGCAGCTACCCACAGGGCTTCCAGCGTTTGTGTGCAGCTATTTGCGCTGGCGTTCATGTCCGTTTGTGCTGTCACCAGCGCCGTACCCCATACCAACAGTAATCCCAATCCCAGAATCAGCCCTACCCGATAACCCATATCCGTGTCCTAACGTCACAATCTGCTTGATCCAGGCGATTGTACCAGACAACGGCGGCGAAATTAAAGCAAGAGTATGGTACAATGACACCCTTCATCTGGCAGGTTTGGTAAACTTCGCAAAGGGCAACAGGCACTGTGACCGATTCATTTGACATCCCCAATCCCCCAATCCGTCTGCTGGTGACGTTCCAGGAACGCTTCCCGGATCAGGCTTTAACCTGGTTAGTCAAGGCGCCAGGGTGGGATATGTGGGCGGCAGCGGCATCCTGCGACGGCTATAACCTGACGCTGGCCGCGCCTGACCTTGACGGCCAGACGAACTTTTCTTTGCGCAGCGCCAAAACCAAGCGGACTGTCTCCAATCGTCCACTGCCTCGCTGGGCGCGTTACCCTGGAGGTATCCTGGTCGTGCTGGGGGAGATGGGGCTGGAAATCAGTGGTTTGAATATCGCGCTGGTCGGCGAGGAACCGCCCGGCCCACGCTATGAATACGCGCTGGGCGTCGCGTTCCTGACGCTGGCCTATAATATTCACGGCCAGAACTATACGCGGGAAGGCCTGGTTGACGTGATGGAGCGCGTCCGCCGCGAATATATGGAGGAATAGGACAGCCTGCGCACAGGTGATGCCTCTGCCACCATACTTTTGACTGTGCTTATCCCTCGCGGAGGTGCTGCTCCAACGGGGAAACCGCCCCGGAGAAACGCGGTGTTACGCTATCCCCGATTTTGGACGCACCCAGTTCGCGCCGCCACATCTGGTGTTCATGCGCCAGTTTGAGCAGTTCGGTGTGGCCGATGCCATTGGGATAAAACGTTGCCAGCAGGGTAAGCGCCTGCTGGAAGCCGCGCCGGTAGGCCTTTTCCAGTGCCAGTTCAATGTCGTCCCACGTTATGGGTTCGCCCTGTTCATCCTGTAGCATCGCACGACCTCACAGTTCTGCCTATCATCGCGTTGGCATTCGCTCTGAAATTTCGATAGGCTCTTTATATATACCAGCATAACATGTAATCGAAATCGCGTGCCATATTTTCACGGCAACCGGCGGCTGCCACATCACCACCAGGAGGACTTATGGCGAACCCTTTGCACAGAGAGATTGAAGCGGCACTCACTACCCCGGTGAAAATGTCCATTTCCCTGGGCGGCGGGATGGTCGGCCAGGTCTATCGGGTGGAACTGGCCGATGGCCGGCAGGTCGTGGCGAAAACCACCAGCAACCCGGAGGCATTCCTGGAACGCGAAGGCGCTATGCTGCGCTACCTGGCAGAAAACAGCAGCCTGCCTGTTCCGGCTGTCCTGCACTCGTCAGCGACGCTCCTGCTCATGGAATATGTTGAAGGAAACAGCGGATTTTCCCCGATGGCGGAACAGCACGCGGCGGCGCTGCTGGCCGACCTGCATGGCATCACTGCCCCGGCCTACGGGCTGGAAGTGCCGACTCTCATCGGCGGACTTCACCAACCCAACCCCTGGACGGACTCGTGGATAGACTTTTTCCGTGACCAGCGGCTGCTCTACATGGCAGGCGTGGCGCACCGTGCCGGGCGGCTGCCGGAGGCGCTGCATAGACGGGTGGAATCTTTTGCGCAGCAGCTCCCGTGCTGGCTGATTGAGCCGGAGCGCCCCGCGCTGCTGCATGGGGATGTGTGGACGACGAACGTTCTGGCAGTAGGCGGGCGTATCACAGCCTTCATTGACCCGGCCATCTACTACGGCCACCCGGAAATCGAACTGGCGTTTATCACGCTGTTCAATACCTTTGGCGCGGCGTTTTTCGAGCGTTACCAGGCCTTACGCACGATTGCGCCCCGATTCTGGGAGGAACGGCGTGACATTTACAACCTCTACCCGCTGCTGGTGCATGTCAGGCTGTTCGGTGGCGGCTATGTGAGTGGCGTAGACCGAACCCTGCGGCGCTTCGGCTATTGAACCTGCCCCGATTTCTTGGGTTTTCAACGTGGGCGCACGGCGGCGCTACGAAGATCATCATTTTATTGAGTTACTTTCGATAACTCACCTCTGGATACCCTGAAAAACATACACGGATTGAATGCCGGACGAATCGCAATATACGCTTTATGTGATATGAATCGAAGTCGAGTCCCCTCGACAAAGAGGGAGGAGTCGTCAGTTTTCAGTCATCAGTGGTCAGAAAAAGGGAAATTGCCAACTGCAAAGCTGAAAACTGGCTTTCCTTATGTGCGCCTTGCGCCGTTTATCATGACTTTATTTCACATAAGACGTAATGTATATCGTAATTGACTTTTGCGAGTTTCCTAATATCATTAGGTAAATCAACTAATGTTAGGTTTAACTTATGGAAAAAGGCAAACAGACACTTTCAATCCAGCAGCGCCGCCGCCGCAATCGGGAGGAGATTATCGAGGACATCGTACAGATCGCCCGTGACATGATCCAGGCTGATGGGGCAGCGTCGCTCAGTTTTAACGCGATTGCGCGTCAGTTAGGGATCAAGCCACCATCACTCTACACCTATTTCGATAGCAAACATGCTATTTACGATGAACTCTTCCGGCGCGGCTGGCAATTGTTCTTAAAGCATACCGAAGCCGATATTGTGCAGGATGGCACGGTATATGAGAAGTTAGTTCTCATTTTTGAGTCGTACATGCGCTTTGCTCAGGAAAACCCGGACTACTATCAAATCATGTTTCAGCGTCCCGTGCCCAACTTCGTGCCATCGGCTGAGAATCTGGCGCTCAGCTTTACTTCCCTTGACCGGTTTACTGCGTTCTTACACGATATTCTGGAAAGTGAAGGGATTAATCCCGGCATACCTGATGAACAGGCGCGGGACATCATTATTGCGCTCAATCACGGGCTTACTGAAATGCATCTCGCTAACAATCCCGAACTGCCGGTTGGGGAGGGACGTTATGGCGGTTTGATCCACCAGGCAGTCGAAACCTTACTCAAAGCATGGTCACCAGTAAAAAGGAGCGAGTGATATGATCGCAGCACCCATTTCAAATCTGATCGAGTCGAATATTGACCCGGGTATCAAGCAGGCTGAAACCATTACCCCGGTCAGCATACCGGAAGCTGCGCAGATCGCAGCCTTTGAGGTGCAGCAGGTCTTGAACCTGCTGGGACAACTGGACGGCGATGATTGGACACAGCCCACCGATTGCACCGAATGGAACGTTCGTGATATGACTGCTCACCTGGCCGGGGCATGTGCGATGTGGGCAAGCTGGGGGCAGTTCTTCCGCCAATCCCTCTTGAATCCGCACATCCTGAAAACGGCTGTCACGGTAGACGCACTCAACCGTCGCCAGTTGGAAGACCGTGCCGGCACAGCACCGCGAGACCTCATCACTGAACTAAGTGAAGTCGGGCCGAAGGCAGTCCGCACGCGCCGGAACTTGCCCGGTTTGATCCGCAAAATACGAATTCCTGCCCAGCCGATGCCTGGCACGATGTCGCTGGCGTATCTGGTGGATGTGATTTATCCGCGTGACCAGTGGATGCACCGTATGGACATCTGCCGCGCTACCGGGAAAACTCTGGTCATCACGCCCGGCCATGATGAGCGCCTGCTTGATCTGGTTATGCTGGATATCGCCACCAAACTTGGGGGTAAATTCGCGCTGATTGTGAACATCACCGGAGCGTTGGCGACATCCTACCGCCTGGGTAGCAGCGAACCACAGGCGGAGATTGACATGGACTACCGGGCCATTAATCGCCGGTCATCGGGGCGAATCACACCGGATGCGGCGCTGACAGACGTCGCCATTCGCGGCGACAAGGCTGTCGCGGCGGATTTTTTGCGCGAATGTGAGGTGCTTTACTAAGAAGTCACCACGATAACCAGGGTATATTCACCTTCACCATCAAAACGCGCGGCCTCCAGCACATAGGTGCCATCCTGGGGCAGCCGCACCTGGACAAGCTGCGCGTCTTTGCCCATCGCTGTATCTGTCGCGTCGTCATTTTCTGCCAGGAGCGACCCGCCGCTGTCGAGCAGTCGCAGCAGTGGGTCGAGCGAGCCGCTTTCCGACTGCATCGTCACGGTCAACACCTGCCCGGCTCTACCCTGGAACACCCAACGCTGTACCGGAAGCGAATCGACCAGCATCCCGCGCAGAGAAGTTGCCAGTTCTGCGCTCAATTCAAACCCCTGATCTACGTTAATGCCCAGGCTGTAGATGCCGTCTCCATCCACTTGTTCAATGCGGACGGTATAGACGCCTGGCTCGGTCATAGTGAATGCGCGAATCTGAGCGTCAAAGAAACCGTATAAATCCTGCCCATCCTGCCCGTCACTGTAGGCCGCTTCACTCCCGTCCGGTGCCAGCAAGCGCACCGCCACGTCCAGCGTATCGCTGCGGCTGGCATCCACCGCTGAAATCGTGACGACCTGACCCGCAGCCGCCGTGAATGTCCAGTCCTGCCGGGGTGTGGCCGCATCCAGCGTGCCCTGCACCGGCACACCCGGAATCAGGGCTGTCGCGCCCATCCGCCCGCCGCCAACCTGTGTACTGAAGGCCGTCACCGCCCCGAACTGTCCATCACTGTCACTGGAGTAGACAGTGCCATCCGGGCCGACTACGATGCCGCGTGGATTGACCACCTCCCCGGACAGCGGGTACGCCACCGCGATGCGCCCGATACTGCCAACACGTTCGCCCTCCGGGTTGAAAGTGGCGATGCCCTGGCTGTCTGTCGCCAGCAGGAAGTAGCCACTGCGGTCAATCGCAAAGGCATTCACCCAGAAGCCGCCGGTATCCAGTATCACGCCGGGGGTGAACTGCCCGTTTTCGAGGGTATACACTGTGCCATCATCATCCAGCGCAACCAGCATTCCGGCAGGATTAACGGCCAGCAGCGGTTGGTTGAGGACAGTTTCATCCAGTCGAATCACGGTCTCACTGTCCCCAAGGAAGGCACGCACCAGCACGCCTTCGTCGTCAGTGTCGGTAGCATACAGCGTGCCGTCGGGGGCGACGGCCAGGCTCACCGGGGCATCCTGGCTAAAGCCGGTAAGTGGGCTGTCCCACACACCCTGGGGGGTCAGCACGAACACACACTGGCAGAGCGTATCCGCCACCAGCACACGCCCGGAAGAGTCCACTGCGATACTGGCCGGAGCAACGATTTCTTCGTTTGGAAGAACGGCTATCACCGCGCCAGAAGTGGTATCAAAGCCAACCACACCCAGCACGGCATCCGCTGTGTACAGCACGTTATCCGGACCAAACGCCGCGCCCACCAGGTCAACAAATGCCTCTGTGCCATCACTCAGATCGCGCCCGGTGTGCCATAGCACGCCGTATTCCGGCCTCTGCGGAGTCTCCTCTGCACCCAGTACGAGGCTGTTCAGGATGGAGTCAAATACCCCAGCAAAGAGATCGCGCTGCGAAAACAGTGCCCGCCCGCTGACGACGAGAATCTGCCCGCCAGGGAGTGGGACGGTAGCGGCCAGGCCGTAAAACTGCCCGTCGCCGCTGCTGCCTTCCATGCGCGTTCCGGCAGCCCCCACCATGACTGCACTCTCCGTCGCGCCCGGTTGGATGGTGAGCGTCTCCAGTGCGGTGGCGAGCCGGGCAGCGATTTCGCTGCCGTCATCCGGCGTCAGTGTGAGGGTGACGAAAGGGATTCCGGGGGGGCGCGTTTCTGGCGAAGCAGCCATAATCTGCGCGAGCGAGAGGGTCAATTGGTCGCCATCTTCACGCGGCAGTGGGGTGTCCCATCCGGCGGGGTAAGCCAGCGCCAGGTCGCCCGCTTCCCAGGCATACGGGAGCAGATCACCACCTTGCGCCAGGGCGGTGGTGGCGACGAAAAGTAGTACCAGCCCAAACCAGAAGCATCGTCTCAGCATGTCATGTTCCTCAGATGTGTCATTAGAATCAACGGATAAGGAGCTACGTCATTGGTCGGTGGGTAGGGTACGGTGATTCATGCCCCTGCGGAAAAAGTCATCCGAACTGCGTAACTCCTGTGGTTAAATAAACCGGGAATAGCGCTCACATTCATGTATCCAGGGCGGCCAGCAGGCGTGGCATGATCTCACCGGATGGGCCATCCAGTTTGATGTCGGCGATCCGGGTGATGGCTGAGTAATCCGGGTTGATCTCGATGATGAACGCCCCGGCGCTTCGTGCTATGCCCGGCAGACTCGCGGCGGGCGTCACCAGCCCGGATGTCCCGACCACCAGCATAATATCGGCCTGGCGGCTGGCGATAGTCGCGGCCTGAAGCTGGTCGGCGGGCAGTATCTCCCCGAACCACACGACATTGGGGCGCACCCAGCGGCCACAGTGCGGGCAGGTCGGCGGGCCATTCTCTTTGTCCCATACCACAGTCGAAACGTCTATCAGGGTTGGGTCGCCCTGGCAGTTAAAAAAGCATTTGTTCTGGGCGATATTGCCATGCAGGTGAATCACATTGGTGCTGCCGGCCTGTTCGTGCAGGTCGTCCACATTCTGGGTGATAAGCGGCAGGTGCGGGAATCGACGCTCTAAATCCGCCAGTGCCCGGTGACCGAGGTTGGGGCTGGCTGTACTCGTCAAACTGCGCCGGTACTCGTACCAGTCCCAGACGAGTTTAGGGTTGTTCATAAAGGCGGTGGGGGTCGCTAACTGGGACGGATCATACTGCGCCCACAGGCCATCCACTGCATCGCGGAAGGTTGGCACCCCGGATTCCTTACTCACGCCCGCGCCAGTCAGGACAACCGGTTTGTGGCTGTTCCGCAGGCGTTCCGCCGCCTGTTGGATTCGGGCGGCCTGGGTATCATCATGCACTATTCAAGACTCACTTTCGCTCATTGCTCACAGAACGGCCTGAATCATCCGCAGCAGTTCTTCCTGGTTAAACTGCGATTTCACCAGATAGGCGTCCGCCCCGGCGTCCAGCCCGGCCTGCCGCTGTTCCGGCTTCGCAAGCGAAGTCAGAATAATGACCGGGATGTCTCTGGTATAGGGGTCGGCCTTGATAAGCCGGGTGAGTTCCAGCCCATTCATGGCAGGCATTTCGACATCGGCAATCACAACTTCGCATGACCATTCTTGCAGCAGCGCCCAGGCTTCCACGCCGTCAATCGCGGTACGCACATCAAACCCGGCAGTTTCCAGGATGTTTTTCTCCAGAGTCCGGGTGGTGATCGAGTCATCCACCACCAGGACTTTGTGGCGCGTCTGTTCGGCCTGGATCGCTGCCGGATTGGGTGCAGCTCGACTCAAGGGATTTTTTACGAGGGCGGCGCTGCGGATAAGGTCATTGGCGTCGAGCACAATAATCACTTCGCCACTGCCCAGGAGTGCCGCGCCGGAAACATACTGCGCCGCTTCGATTTCTGCCCCCATCGGCTTCAGCACGAGTTCCTGTTCACGGAAAAGGTTTTCCACCTGGAAAGCGATAGTACGGTCACTGGCGTGCAGCAAAATAACTTTGCGGTCAGTTGGTTGGTCGGGATGACCTGGCACAGGAAATCCCAGCACTGCCCCCAGGTCTACCAACGGCACAGCCTGTTCATCCAGCATGATCGTCTCGCGGCCTTCGACACGGAATATCTCGTCGGGTGGCAGCGTCAACATGCGGCGCACCACTGCGACTGGCACAGCGAAATCCTGACCGCCTACCCGCAGCAATATGCAGTTCATCCGCGTGAGCGAAACTGGCACATGCAGGCGAATCGTCGTCCCTTTGCCCGGCACACTGTTCAGGCTCACCCGCCCGCGCAGGCTCTCTACCCGTGTTCGCACGATATCCATACCCAGCCCGCGTCCGCTGAGGGGGGTGACATCGTTGCTGGTGGTCAGGCCGGGGTAAAATACGAAGCTGTACACATCTTCATCGCTGATGGAGGCTGCGTCCTGTATCGTAAGCAGGCCGGACTGCACCGCGGCCTCGCGGATGCCTGGCAGGTCAATGCCACGCCCGTCATCCTGAATCGTAATGATTATCTCGCTGCCGTGTTGTTCCACCGAGAGCATAATCCGCCCGACAGGGGGTTTCCCCTGGCTTTCGCGCTCCTCAACCTGTTCAATCCCATGATCTACCGCGTTCCGCAGCAGGTGCATAATCGGCTCTTTAAGCCCGTCCAGTACGGCTTTATCCAGCTCAACATTCGCGCCATGAACGTCCATCTGAATGCGCTTACCGGTATCGCGGGCCAGATCGCGAATCATGCGCTGGAAACCCGACAGCACCGAATCGAAGGGGATCAGGCGCATCCGCGAGACATCGCTCTGGAGTTGCTCAGTGATGGCGCTCAGTTGGAGCTGCTGCTGGGTGAGCGCCTGGACAAGCTGCGCCATTTGCCGGTTGACGGCTGTCAGGTGACGCTGGTTGGTCTCCAGGAAGCGCAGCAAGGCGGTTATCTCCGCAGTGACTTGTTCCGGCTGGTGCTGCGCCCACCGGGCCAGGCGGATATAGGCGGTGCGTGACCCCCGCCACTCGCGCTGCCATTGACTATGGAAACGTTGCAGTTGGCGTAAGTCCTGCAGCCGTTCCTCGCCATGCAGCCGGTAGGTGAGCAGTTCACTGACCTCGCCCATCAACTGGTCGAGCTTAGGGATGGATACCCGGATGTTGTCTTCAGCGGGTCGCATCTGCAATGTGGATGAAATGCCGACTTCAAGTGTGCTGGTGCTGACGGATGGGATTTCCATCGAATTCTGATCCGGCGGGATGGGCGTGGCTGTTTCCCCGGTGGTCGTTCCAACCAGTTGTTCCAGCCGCGCCAGCACGTCTGCCAGGATTTCATAGGGGTTTTCCTCCCCGCTGATCACATTCTGGATTAAGTCCAGCCCGTCATAAAGCAGATCGCATACTTCCGGTGAGAGTTTCAATTGGGCGTGCAGCGCCGCATGAAGGATTTCTTCCATATAGTGGGCGATTGTTTCGATGACATTGATTCCGACAGCCCGTGCCGCCCCTTTCAGACTGTGCGCCAGCCGGTTCATCTCGCGCAGGGCCTCTTGCGGAGCTTCCACCTGGCCGGTTTCCAACTGAAGCAGCCCGTGATTCAGCCGCTGAAGATAATCTCCAGCCTCTGTCCAGAAAATACTCAGCAGGTCGGCATCCGAGGACTTAGCCATTGTTAGAGCTTCAATCCCGCCAGGACGCTGTTCACCCGGTCAGCCGCTTCCCGCAGGTTCTGCACACTGGCGCGTACCTGGGTCGTGCTGGTCAGGGTTTCGGCGGTGGCGTGCTTAATCATCCGCATGGCCTGGGTGAGCTGATCCATCCCAATCGTCTGTTGACGGGTGCTGGCAGCGATCTGCATGGCGGCCAGCGCCGCCTCTTCAATGGCGTGCGCCAGATTGCGAATCGAGTCACCGGCCTGGTTGACGAGTACCTGCCCATGATCTACGCCTTTGCTGCCCTCTTCCGTTACCATCACGGCGCTGTTGGTCGCCCGTTGAATTTCCCCCAGGATTTCTCGTACCTGAATAGTGGCATCGCGGTTCTGGTCGGCCAGGTTGCGGACTTCGAGCGCGACGACAGCGAAGCCCTTGCCCTCCTCCCCGGCGCGGGCAGCCTCTACCGAAGCGTTAAGCGCGAGCATCCGTGATTGGTCGGCCAGGCTGTTGACCGCCGCGATGATCTCCCCGATTTGCTGGGTGTGTTCGGAAAGCACCAGGATGTTATCGGCTATATCTTCCACCCGCCGCCGGATCAACTCCATACCGGAAATCGTCTGCTCGACGGCGGTATTGCCATCGCGCGCGATGTCCACCGAGACCTGGGCGGTTTCCGCCACACTCTGGGCGCGTTCGGCAGTTTCGGTCACTGTGGCCCGCACCTCGTTCACGGTGGCCGTGGTTTCGGTTACGATGGCGTCCTGCTCATTCGCCATGGAAACCTGGTTGGTCATGGCGGTCAGGATTTCCAGTGTGTCGGTATCAATCAGTTGGATGGCATGATTGATTTCGGTGGCGATATGATGAACACGTTCAAGGATGCGGTTGACCGCCAGCCCCAGGCGCGTGAGGGTTTGTTCTTCGATGCTGCGTCCCATCTGGAACTGAGTCGTATCAATCCGCTGGCGCAGATTGCCCGCGTCAATCGCTTCTAGAACATCCACATAATAGGCCAGCGCGATTTCCAGACGGCGGCGCTGCAACAGGTGGATTGACAGGCCGAGAGTCAGACCGCTGACACCGGCAAACAGCGCCCAGGCAAGCAGGTTGATTTCGACCTGGGAACCTACAACCAGGCCAAGCAGCAGCACCGGAACAACGGCAGCCACGCCAGTCGCCAGGACCATTATGCTGCCTAACGCGGCTACCAGCCGGTTAGTGCGGGGAGACGGGAGTACCAGATCGCTCATGGGATGGGCCTCTCAATCGTGCTTGCCGCCGATGACGACACGCTCATCGGCCAGCAGGCGCTCAATATCCAGCATTATCATTTTGTCATGGGTAATTCCGCGTGTATAGCGCATGTTATCCAGGTGGCTGATCGTCCGCCTGGGAACAGTGACAACGCCATTGACCTGATCCGCCAGCAGGGCGATTTCCAGGCCATTGGCATGTACCAGCACCAGTTCATGGGGAGCAGTAATTTCCTCATCGGCAGCGATGCCAAAGAAGTGGCGTAAATCCATCACAGTGACAATCTGCCCGCGTACATTCACCACACCGGGATAAAAGGACGGCAGGCCGGGGACACCTACCAGGTCGTTGAGCGACCGCACGCTGCGGACAAGGGTAACATCCACACTGTAGCCTTCCCCCCCCAGATCGAAGCTCAGGACAGTATAGGTATCTTCAGTCAGATCGCTGGGGGCTGCTACCGGGGCGGCATACTGTTGGGCACGCTGGCGCAACCGGAGCGTGCTGGCCGCTGCCTGGCGCATCTCATCGTCCCAATCCAGGCTTTTCCAGACCGCTTCCCAATTGACGTGTTGCGGCTTGGGCGTTTGCGTCATCGTCGCCCCCTGTATGTACTCGTGATTATCACCGCCTAGAGGTCGTTATGAACTTACCGGGCTAAAGCCCTCACCCTAAATCCCTCAAAGGATTTAAAAGGTATCCATCTCCCTTTCTCCCTGGGGCAGAAGTGGCCGAGGGAGAAAGGCAAAAGCGCATAACACACTCTAGTATATACCGAAACGGGGTGACTCGCAGCGTAAGGTGTTGTGTGCAGTATCTTGATTACCCACCCTCGTCCGCGCCAATCACAGCATCCACCTCGATTTCTACCAGGTATTCCGGGCCGATGAGCGCCGCCACCGCCACCAGTGTGGCCGCCGGGCGAATCGTCGCAAACACCTCCGCATGGGCGCGGGTGACATCCTGCCAGCGCCCCATGTCCGTTACATACAGGCGGGTGCGGACGACATCCCCCAGCGTCGCCCCGGCCTGAGCCAGGGCCGTCTCAATTTTCCGCAGAATGTAGACTGCCTGGGTATACGGGTCGCCGGGGCCAACAACCTGACCGGCTTCATCGCTGGCAACAGTCCCCGATACATGCACTGTTTGTCCCACGCGCACCGCCCGCGAATAGCCAACAAGAGCTTCCCAGGGTGCGCCGGATGAAATATTCTGGCGGAATGCCACACTTCCCCCTTACGGCTCAACTGGCGGGATAATCAATTCCTGGCCGGGAGTCAGACTGTTTGGGTTGCTCAGGTTATTGGCATTGATGATGCCCTGTACCGTTACCCCATACTGGCGGGCAATCGAATACAGGGTTTCGCCGCGCTGGACGGTGTGTGTCGTGCCGCCCACCGGGGCTACCACGCCGGTATCCTCGCCGCTCCCGGTTTCCGGTGAAGTGATGGTCTCGCCTGTTCCCACGCCGCAACCGGGGATATTCAACTCATCTCCGGGCTGGATCAGGTCGCCAACGATTTGTGGATTCGCTGCTCGCAGTTCATCCAGCGTGATGTCGTGGTTGACAGCGATGCGGAACAGGTTGTCGCCCGGCTGCACAATATACTGGCAACCATCTTCCGAGTCCGTGACCGGCACCAGCGCCGTTGGTGTAATCAACCCGGAAGGTGTTGCCGTTGCAGGCAGCAGCGGTACAATTGTCACCGGCTCGGCAGTCACTGGCCCCAGTGGGCTGCTGGGGGTGATAAAACTGCTCGCGCCTGTATCCGCTGTCACATCTTCACCCGATGGCGCAAGCGGTGTGGGCGGCGTCTCATCGGTGGGAGAAGGCAGCACAATCGGCTGTTGAGTAGGTGAAATCACGGTGATAGGGGGTAGGGTGGACGTGGCCGGAGACAGCGGCGTAAGGTCACTGCCGCCCGGCAGAAGGGGCGTCGCGGAAGGCAGCGCAACAGGCGCACCCTGTCCGGCATTCGATTGGTCAAGTGGTTCCCCGGCTTGCTGGAAGCAGCCCGCCAGCGCAAAAACCAGTATGAAAAGTAGTCCGTATGTTACACGCATGAATTTGTTCTTTCCCACAATTCTGATTGTCTTGAATGGCACATTCGCGCCGGATACAAAACACGACAACTAAACACTTTACAGCATACACCGGAGCGGTAAGATAGGCAAAATCTCCTGAATCTATTGATTTAGGGGAATGATTACGCTAAAACTAACGTGAATTCAAGTGAGATGTCAAAGGTAACAAGTGCGTGGAAGAATCTGAAAAAAAACGAATTCTCGTTGTAGATGATGACCAGGAACTGCAAAACCTCATTCGGGTGTTGCTGGAACGGGTTGGCTTTGCGGTGATTCCTGCCCTGACGGTGGGCGAGGCGGTTAGGATACTGCGTGTCAAGCCGCTGCCAGACCTGGTGCTGCTGGATTTAATGCTGCCGGATGTGAGCGGCATGGAACTCCTGCGGCAGATGCGGGCTAAGACCTTTTTTGACAATCTGCCGGTGGTTATCCTCTCGGCGCTGGCCGATGCGGATCAAATTCGAGAAGGGTTGGAAAATGGGGCGGATCGCTACCTGACCAAGCCATATATCTCGCATAACCTGATTAAGACGGTACACGAAGTGCTGCGTACCGGGCGGCGCAAGCCGTCTTCAGAATCCTAGAGGTGTCAGGATGAACCATCTTGGCTGAGCGCACGCCTGTGGTGGGTTCAAAATTCTCCGGGTGGCTGGGAATTCAGTTTTACGCTGCCTCCGATGGCAGTATCATCGGGGATGTCATCCTGCAACCAGACCAGGAAGGGCCGCCGTTGTATGCACATGGCGGGATTTCCGCTTCCCTGTTGGACGAGGCGATGGGCACCTCGGCGTGGCGGGCCGGTTACAAAGTGGTCGCCGCCAACCTCAATCTCAACTACCGCCACCCCGTGCCGCTGGGGGTTGAGGTACACATACGCGGTCATGTCGAGTCCATTGAAGGACGGAAAGTCCACACATCGGGCAGCATCATCCTGCCGGATGGCACGGTGGCAGTAGAAGCCACTGGCCTGTTTATCCACGCCCCGCACATTTTTGAAGGTATGGCGTTCCCCCTGAGCGCCCCGGCACAAGACGACGAAGCTTCCGAAGAATAGTGCCCGCGTTTGGAACAGTAGGGTCAGTTTGTGCCACTTACCCGAAAACACCCTGCTCCACAGTTGTTCAGCTTTCCCACGCGATTAGAGAATACTAAGTAATCCCCAACAGCGCCGGTCATTTCCGCTATTCTGAGTTGCGTGCAAGCGTTGTATTTTTTGGAACTGGGAGAGGGATAAAGTAAACATGAATCAACGTATACTGGTTATTGTTGGTGTACTGGCACTGATGGGAATCACATCTGTAGCCAGTGTCCTGATTTATATTACCGTTGTCGGCGGCTCTGGCGAGCCAAGTGAGCCGATCAGTGCGCCCACCTTAGCGCTGACCACCCCCACGCCGGATGTACAGGCCACCCGTGTCGCTGAACTCGAGGCGGAAGTCGAGCGCCTGAGTTCCGTAAACGCAACCCTGAGCGCCGCGCTCACGGCCATTCCGACTGAGGATGTGGATGAGGCCGGAGAGGTCACTGCCAGCGCGACGCCGCTGCCGCCTACCACAGTGCCTACGGAAGTGCCCACCGAAACCGCCGGAATCCGCGCGGTCTATCGCATCAGCCAGGATGAATCCGAAGTGCGCTTCACACTGAACGAAGTGCTGCGCGGCAATCCGACCACCGTCGTCGGCAAGACTGACCAGGTCGCCGGAGATGTCCTCATAGACACGGCCAATCCTGCCGGGTCGGAACTTGGGACGATTCGCATCAACGCTCGCACGCTGGCAACCGACAACAACTTCCGCAACAGTGCGATCCGCAGCGAGATTCTTGAATCGTCCAGAGCTGAATACGAGTTCATTGACTTTGTGCCGACTTCACTCAGTGGGCTGCCGGAATCCATCGAAGTCGGGCAGACGGTGACTTTTCAGGTCACTGGCGACCTGACGATCCGCACGATAACCCGGTCTGTCACCTTTGATATGACGGTAACGCTCGCCTCGGATACCCGGCTGGAAGGTGTCGGCAGCACGATGGTTCTGCGTTCGGACTTCGGTCTGATAATTCCTAATGCGCCCGGCGTAGCGGATGTGACCGATGAAGTGAAGCTGGAGATTGATTTCGTGGCGTTGCAGGTTGAGTCCTGATTCGGCAAAAAACACGCAGTTTGTTTTTCGGGCAGGGGCGAGACCCGTGTTTCGCCTCTGCCTCAGGGAAGCAATGATCCCCTGACTGTGGACTGAATGTATTGATCGGCAGAATCAGGCCTGATTGTGGCGGATTGATGCCTGGTCGCGCCGCGTATTTACAAAAACTTATGCGAAATCTATAGACTCGATACAAAAAGCGTGCTATAGTGATTCAGGTACTTCAAGCAATTCCGCAGAAAAGTACACAAGGTGACTTATGGTTACAAGTTTAATTGGCGATGGTAGGGAAGACCTGCCAGCCCGGAATACCCATCTCCCCGTTATGTATGGCGCAGTGTTTATCTATGATGACCCCGCGCCGACCTGACTGACAGATCAGTCGTTCCGACTGTGCCAGACCCCCAACCTACAGCATGTAACTGAACAGACTGCCGGTAAAGCGCGGGAAACTGCCGCTTGCGAGCTGTATGACGCAGCTTACCGGAACATGGCGCGATTCGCCCTCGCGTCCGGTTCGATTCGCCGGCACGATACCCGAGTCACTGCAAGAGAAAGGATAGACCTGGCGACTGGCGACGGGTGACCCACTTTCTACCGGATTTTGTGACAGCAAGACAGGACTAAACCAGGAAATGTGATACGAATACAACAGAAATCATGAGGGAGTAAAACCATGAGCGTACACAATTATCATTACCGGCCCAGACAGAGTAACGGCAGCGGAATCGTCGTAATCCCAAGTTCGCCGGATTATTTTGAGCGGATGACCCGGCTGCACCAGGTCGGCTATGGCTATGACGCCGCCGAAGCCCTGTTGTGCGAAGAGTGTCTGACGCCTGAAAAATTCGAGAGTCACTTTGCAGTATTCCCCGAAGGACAGTTTATCGCAGTGGATACGGACACCCAGGAAGTTGTCGGGCTGACCGTCAGTATGCAGATTAACTTTGACCCCAGGAATCCCTTCCTTGGCTCGTGGGTAGAAACCACCGGCTGGGGTTGACTGACTACACATAACCCAAACGGCAATTGGTTGTACGGCGTTGATTCGGTTGTGCATCCTGCCTACCGGGGCCGAGGTGTTGGCGGCAAATTGATTGAAGCCCGCTACGACATTGTGCGGCGTATGAATTTGCGCGGCATGGTGGCCGGAAGCCTGATCCGGGACTATTACAAAGTTGCGGATCGCGTGCCGGTGGAGACGTATGTGCAGGATGTGATTGACGGCGTGCGTTTCGACTCCAACCTCTCCAAACAGATCAAAAAGGGCTTTAAGGTCTACGGCCTGATTCCTGATTACAGCGAGGCTGAAGAATCGCTGGGTTGGGGGGTGGTCATCGTCTGGCAAAACCCGGATTACCGACCTGGCGCGCCGCAGCGCCGTGTGGTCACGCCGTCCCGGTATCGCGTTCAATTGAATTCCAGAGTGTCCCGGCGCGTACAGCGTCCACAGCCGGGGTTATAAGCCATGTGTAGTGAAACAATCATGAGTCAAGGAGAACAGCGCCTTTGCGCGTCCGAAATGAACAATCAGAAGGATAGCGACCCCTTAAGTACCAGCGTCATCCGCATTATGCCTAGCTCGGCCCGCTATGTCGAGCAGATGGAAGCCTTACAGCATACCGCCTATGGGACAACGCCCGGCGATGATGAGTGCCTGACAGCGGATATGTTCCTGGAACATATTGCCCGCTTCCCGGAAGGCCAATACATCGCTGTTGACAGCGAGGACCGTGTAATCGGTATGACGGCCAGTATGCGGATGAATTTCGATCCTTGGCACCCGGCGCTCACCGATCCCTGGTGGGTGGCAGTCGGCTATGGCTGACTGACGACTCACGACCCGAACGGGCATTGGATGTACGGCGTTGAGTCGTGTGTGCATCCTGATTATCGTGGGAAAGGTGTTGGCAGCAAGTTGATGGATGCGCGTTTCACCGCGCTGCGTCGCCTGAATTTGCGCGGCATGGTGGCCGGAAGCGCCATCGTGGATTACCACAAAGTCGCCGCTGTGATGTCCCCGGAGCAGTATGTCTGGGAAGTCACGGAAGGGCGGTTGTTCGATACCAACCTCACCAAGCAGCTTCACAAGGGATTCCGGGTACACAGTATGATTCCGAACTACCTGGAAAACGACCCGGATACGCTCGGTTGGGGGGTTGCCATTGTGTGGGAAAATCCTGACTATCGGCCTTCCCGTCGCATCCGCCCGACAGCCGCCAAGAAAGCAACGGCTTTCCGGCGTCCGGTGCGCCCCACGTACCGTTAGGGATTGAATACGGCCTCTCAGCCGCAAGGAAAAGAGGCCGACATCTGGCAGACCCATTACATCACGACGGACGGCAAGGGGCATAATAGGCATTATGCCCCTGCGGGAAATGTGCCGCCGATTTCAATGGGGTTCTATTGCTCAACGGTGTGCGGGGAGATTACAGCAGCCCCGCGACCCGCTTGAGGATGATTTCACTGACCCGCGCTTTGCTGGAGAGTGCCAGCGGCTCTTGCCCGCCGTCCGCGCTCAGGATAGTGACGCGGTTAGTATCCACGCTGAACCCGGCGTCTGCTGCGGTAATGTCATTCGCAACCAGTAAATCCAGCCCTTTGCGTTCCAGCTTGGCGCGGGCGTTCGCCAGCAGGTTTTCACTTTCGGCGGCGAACCCGACCACCACCTGCGGCCAGCCGGTCTTTTTGCGCTTCTCTTTAACAGACAGGAGGATGTCCGCCGTGCGTTCGAGTTCGAGTCGCAGCCCGGCGGTATCGTCCTGTTTTTTGATTTTCTGTTCGGCCACAGTCGCCGGGCGGAAGTCCGCCACTGCCGCGGCCATCACCAGGGCATCCGCCCCTTCGGAATGCGCGAGGACTGCCTCTAACATCCTGGCGGCACTGTCTACCGCGATAAGCTCCGCGCCTACCGGGACAGGCAGTTCGTGTACGGTACTGACCAGCGTTACCGATGCCCCGGCATCCAGCGCGGCCTGGGCCAGGGCGTACCCCTGTTTGCCACTCGAACGGTTGGTGATGTAGCGCACGGGGTCAATTGCCTCGTGCGTGCCGCCCGCCGTGATGACGACCCGCCGTCCGGCTAAGATTCCATGCCGTCCCAGCGTCCGCCGTATCTGCCCGATCAAGGTGGGAGTCTCCGGCAGCCGCCCTTTGCCGACCAACCCGGAAGCGAAACGCCCTTCTTCCGGCTCAACCAGCCACGCGCCGCGTTCCTGCAGGGTGTTTAAGTTGGCCTGAGTCGCCGGGTGGATGTACATGCCGCCGTCCATGGCCGGGGCGATTACCAGCGGGCAGCGGGCCGCCAGCGCGGTCACACTCAGCAGGTCATCCGCCAGCCCGTGCGCCAGTTTTGCCAGGGTGTTGGCCGTTGCGGGGGCGATCACCAGCAAGTCCGCGCCTTCCCCCAGGCCAACATGGGCGATATGCGTGGGCAGGCCGCTGCCGCCCGTCGCCCACATGCTGGTATACACCGGACGCCCGGTGACGGCCTGGAACGAAAGGGGGGTGACGAACTGCTCCGCCGCCGCCGTCATGATGACATCCACCAGCGCCCCGGCCTGGGTGAGCTTGCTCGCCAGGTCAATCGCTTTGTAAACAGCGATACTCCCGGTTACGCCCAGGATGATACGTTTATTCTGCAAAATCGTGATGGTTTCCATAGCGCAATCTTACCAGAATTGCGCCGGTTATTCACAGTGAAAAGTTGAAAGTGCCGGGTGGAAAGGGAAAGCAGTGCTGAGACTTGAGGACTGAGTCGTGAGTGCTGAGTCGTGAGGAGAAGCGGGAAGGAGTTGAAACTGCCGGGCGGGACGCTCCAGAGGGCGGTGTCTTGCCTCATCCTGAGCGGCCTCATGCCGTTCAGGGTGACGGTGAGTGATATGCCCAATCACCAACTTCTGCTACAATAAGCACAGGGTATGGAGAGAGTGGTGAGACGATGGAAACTATCAAACTGACAACCCGTATTGATGATACCGGAACACTACACCTGGAACTACCAACGAATCTGGCGAATCGTGAGGTGGAAGTGCTGGTTGTCTTACAACCAGCGGATCCGCGCGGTTGGCCGGTTGGCTATTTTGAGGCGATAGACGCGATTGAGGCCGACGACCTGATGGAACGCCCCGGTCAGGGCATTTTTGAGGAACGGGAGCCACTTGAATGATCTACACACTGGATACCAACGTGTGTATCCGCATTATCAATGGGCGTTCAGCATCGGCGCGTGCGAAGCTGCTTAGCATCCCGACGCATGATATTATTGTTTGTAGTGTGGTTCGCGCTGAACTTTATTATGGCGCAGGGAAGAGTCAGACTCCTGAGGCCACCCGTCAAAAACAGAACTTATTTCTTTCCCCATTTACCTCGCTTCCCTTTGATGATCTGGCCGCTAATCAATACGGGCAAATACGTGCAGACCTCGAACAGTCTGGAAATGTGATTGGCCCTTTAGATTTAATGATCGCAGCTATCGCAAAATCGCAGGGACTGATTCTGGTTACCCACAACACCCGTGAATTCAGTCGTATCTTGGGCCTACAACTCGAAGATTGGGAATAGGTTCACCTCATCCTGAGCGGCCTCATGCCGTTCAGGGTGACGATGAGCGACATGCCCACGTCAGCGAAGACCGCCATCCACAATGACGCGCCACCGGCGATTGCCAGCAGCATGAACCCGAGTTTCATGCCGAAGCTCAGGGTGATGTTCTGCCGGATGAGCGAGCGGGCGAAACGCGCCAGGCGTACCGCGTAAGGAAGCTGCGCCAGATCATCGGCCATCAGCGCGATATCGGCTGTTTCGAGCGCCTGGGCACTGCCTGCGCCGCCCATCGCAATCCCCACCGTCGCCGCCGCCAATGCCGGGGTATCGTTGATACCGTCGCCCACCATCGCCACCGCGCCGTACTGCGCCAGCAGACCGCGCACCGCATCCACTTTTTCGGCTGGGAGCAGCCCGGCACGCACGTCGTCTACCCCGACTTCCGCGCTGATAACCCCCGCCACCGCCGCATTATCCCCGGTGAGCATGACGGTATGCAGCCCCAGCGCCTGCATCTTGTGGATGACCGCCGCGCTGTCGTCCCGCGCCTTGTCGGCAATCGCCAGGAAGCCGTGTACCTTGTCGCCGTCGCTAATCATGGCCGCCGTCTGTCCCTGCGCTTCCGCCGCGTCAATCAGGGCGCAGAGTTCGGCGCTGTGCGGATGTTCCAGGTCAAACAGGGTGTGGCTGCCCACTGTGACGGTTTTGCCGTCCACCTGTCCCTGTACGCCGCGCCCTGCTATTGTCTGCACACCTTCCGCCGGGGCGTAGCGCTCCGACAGGCCGCGTTCCCGCGCTGCCATCAGAATGGCCTGTGCCAGAGGATGCGTGCTGCGGCTTTCCACCGCCGCCGCCAGCGCCAGCATATCGTCACACGGCTCGCAGGTGGGGACGTACTCGTGGCTCCCCGGCGCGTTGGGGGTGAAGTGGTCGGTCACGCAGGAGACGGAACGCAGCATCATGACTTCCGGGCTGCCCTGGGTGAGCGTGCCGGTCTTGTCGAAGGCGAACGCCCGCACCCGACCCAGCGACTCCAGGTGTGCCCCGCCTTTGACCAGCACGCCGCGCCGCGCCGCCGCCGTGATCGCGCTGATAATCGTCACCGGGGTGCTGATGACCAGGGCGCACGGGCAGGAAATCACCAGCAGCGCCAACGCCCGGTAGAACCAGCCGTGTGCATTGGCCGTGTCGTAAAATGGCGCACCGAACAGCAGGGGCGGCACGAGGGCCACCAGCACGGCGATGACCACCACTGCCGGGGTGTAATAGTGCGCGAAGCGGTCTACCATGCGCTGGCTGGGTGCGCGGACGCTCTGTGCTTCTTCCACCAGTTGGATAATCCGGCTGAGGGTGTTATCCGCCGCCAGCCGTGTGACCGTGACGTGCAGTGTGCCATCTCCGTTGACCGTCCCGGCGAACACCTCGTCCCCCACTGCTTTATAGACGGGCATACTCTCGCCGGTAATCGGGGACTGGTTGACGGCGCTTTCCCCGGCGCTTACCGTCCCGTCCATCGCTACCCGTTCACCCGGCTTGACGAGGATCATGTCGCCCACCGCCAGTTCATCTACCGGGACCGTTTCTTCCATTACGCCATGCGTCACCCGAATCGCCGTTGCGGGAACCAGCGCCACCAACTGCCGCAGGCTGTCCCGCGCGCGGTCTGCCGTATAGCCTTCCAGCGCTTCGCCTACCGCGAACAGGAAAATCACCGTCGCCGCTTCCAGGTGCTCACCGATCAGCACCGCGCCCACCGCTGCAATGGTCATCAGCAGGTTGATGTTGAATTCGCGGTTAATCAGCAGGGTATTCACGCCATTGCGGGCGATGGGATAGACCGCCAATGCCATCGCCACTGTATAGGCCGCGCTCACCAGCCATTCGGGGAGGGCAAACAGCAGCGAAAGCACCAGCGTGAGCAGGATGAGGCCGCCGCCCGCCAGCGCCAGCCGGGTTTCATCCCGCGCCCACAGGTAATCCCAGAAGCCGATCACGCCGCCGCGCGTCCGGTTGGGGACCACCGGGGCGGCTTTTTGACCAGGTTCATCCTCGATGGTTTTGCCCAGGGCTTCCACCCGCGCTTTGAGAGTCTCGTAGGGGACATCACCATCCAGCACCAGCTTGCCGGTGGCGAAATCCACCCGCGCCAGCCGCACCCCGGCCAGCTTGCTCACGCCGGTTTCGACTTCACGGGCACAGTTGGCACAGTCCATCCCGCCGATGGTATAGGTTTTCTGCTGCGGCATCGGTTGTCCCCTTAACCATAAAGATACGTCGTCTCAATATATGTGTGGTCACACATATATCATGTTCACACTATACATCAAGGTCTGTCATGAAGGCAAGTACCCACCGTGACCACTCCCGATTCTGGTGGACACTGCGCCTGAAATCAGTGTACTATTTGGGTATGGGATTGGCGCAGTTGAGCGGGATATATGGTCGCCGGCTGCATCACTGCTAAGGGGGCAAATGAATGAGCAGTAACAAGGAGCGGGAACGCATCCAGCGGCTGCGGGATGCACAACTCAACCAACGCAACCCCGGCGAGTCGAAGATTCGCGGTTATGACTGGGCGGCGCACGCTAAACGCGGCCAGCAGATCAAGAAAAAGACCCGGAAACCGTTACTCGTAGACCTGTACCAGGTGCTGCCTTCGCGCTGGAAGGGCGCGCTGGTGGGGTTCGCCATCGGCCTCGTGCCGCTGCTGGCCGGGCAGATTTTCCTGGAAGGCGACTGGAAACTGCTGGGGCTGGTCGGGATGCTGGTATGCCTGGTCGTTGGCTTCGTGATTGGCGCGGCCACGACGTATGAGACGGTGAAGAAGTAGGCGGGTTTAACATGCTGAACCCCTCCGATGGCGGGGCGTTCCCCATGTCTGGCGGTAAGAGACCCGTTGAATTCTCAGGAAGCAGGTGTCAAGCGCTTGTTGAGCGCGGAATCAGCTTAATTGTTGCTTCACGCGCTTTAGGAGTCACGACTGGAGGGACGTACTGGGGATATTGGGTATATTTTTCCCAGTACGCCGCGCTGATCCGGTCATTGACGGCGTCGGCGGCGTCTACATCCACAAAGGTAACATCCCTGCGGATTCCGCCTGCCTCGATGTATCCTTCATGACGGACCTGAGTGCCGCGAAACCAGGCGCCGCTGCGCCCATTCACGGGGCGAACATAGAGGGCATCACCGACACGGACGACCCAGATGGTTGTTGGCTTTCCGGGTGTGCCGTCCTGTTGAAGTGAAGCGATCTCAAGTTCCTCTGAGTCTCCGATTACACTGAGTTCAGTGCTTGTCCATGTCGTCATTGGCACGTCTCCTTCGCTGTTTTCCTAATCTTAGGCGTTCGGGTCGTCGTGGGCAAGTAGGTGGCGCGTCATGATGCGCCCGGTTTACTCTGTGTTGAATTGGAAAACGGCATTAATACGCCCTTACGGCAGGATTGTCGTGTTAGGGTATACACGGCACCCGCTAAGAGCGGCAAACGCGAAAACCTATATCGTTGCGGCGATCCTCTGGAAAACTGGGGAGGCGGGACGTGGTGCGGGCAAATTGATAAGGGTAATCCCATGCCCCCCCGCGCAACACCTGTACAGCATAACCGTTGATTGCCTCCCGACCATCGCTCATAATGTAGGGGTAGTCTCTGTATTCTGAGCGTGTCCATTCCCATACATTACCACTCAAATCCAATGCCCCTACCCAGGATGCGCCATTTAGCCGGCTGCCGGTATGAGAGGGTTGTCCGTTTGAATTGCCAGAATACACAAGGTTATCCGCAATCAATTCATTGCCCCAGGGATACACCAATTCTTCAGGCCCACGCGCAGCGTATTCCCATTCCGCTTCTGTACAAAGACTTACGCCTACCCATTGAGCATAGGCAAGTGCCTCATACCAACTTACGCCGACGACTGGTTGCTGGGGGCTATTGAAATCACTGTTATCCCAATGTTCAGGCTGTGTGATCTGATACGCATCCAGCCATGCCCAGCCATCCTCTATCCAGTAGCCCGGGTCAGCGTAGCCACCAGCTTCCATGAAACGGGCATAGTCAGTGTTCGTCACTTCGTATTTATCAATCCAGAATGGGTCATCAAAACATTGTCTGCCACCAACGCCATTAAAGCCCATATTGAAGCATCCGTCAGGCACCAGTACCAGCGTCATGCCGTCGAAATCGCGTGCATAGGGTACCCAATCCGTACTCTGGGTGGCGGGTGCAACCCTACTTGTTTGCGTGGGAGTAGTGTGGACGGGGGGGGGTAGTAAACGTGGGAGTCAATGACTGAGCGGCGTTGTAAAGTGGGGCGATGGTGTATCCCCCGACAATAACTAAGAGGGTAATGAAAATCACAGTCAGCAGGATAACGAGTACGCCTACCGGGCGCAGCCACCACTGTCGTTTTTTCTTATATGATTGAGGCAAAATGCTCTCCTGATAGAAGTCACCACTATTAATCATTATGGTCGTGATTCATGGTGTGGGCAACTAATTCAGGGGCAGGGGTGGCTATACTGCGGTATCATACATATATCGTCTACATAGCGATTCCACACACATCATGACTGACCCTGACACGCTGCATCACTACCTGGACGCCTGGGCGCTCTCGCAGCCGGAGGCGCTGGCAGAAACGTTCACCAGCACGCTGTATACCGTCCGCATGAACGGGGAAACGGCGGTGCTCAAACTGCTCAAGCCGGTGGGTATCTTTGACGAAAGCCCCGGCGCGGTGGCGCTGCGCTGCTTCAACGGGCAGGGGGCGGTACGGCTGCTGCGCCACGACGAACGGGCGCACCTGCTGGAATATGTCACCGGGGAGGATTTAGTTCCGCTGGTGCGGCGGGGAGAAGATGATGCCTCGTCGTTCTACGTGCCGATGCGGAAGAGCCTGGGCGACAAACGCCGCGAAATTGCCGATGCGCAGATTGCCGGGATTGTGCGGCTGTACCTGGAACGCCCGGAGAACGCTGTTTCCTGCCTGTTTGCATCCACCGACTTCGGCTGCCGCAAAGTGACGGTGGAACGCCCGCTGCGGCTGAACTTCCGGTCAGCCGGGCCGAACTGCCAACAGAAATCCTGGATGACATTGACATCGCATCCTACCGTGTGCGCCAGACCAGTTCCGGCGCGCTCACACCGGAACGGCGCTCGGAAGAACTGGAACCGATGCTCTCCGCTGGCCGGTACGGGACGAAGGAAGACCCGGTGGAGCCGCCCTCGAAGATTCCGGAGATTCTGAATGAGATTTTTGGCGACGATGCGGAGAAAGCACTCGATACCCTGATTGAGGTGAAGGACATCGTGCTGCACAACAACGCGGTAGACAACAGCGTGCGGATCAACCCGCCCGACAAAGCCCGCCTGACGGTGGATGATGTGGCGCTGACAGCCATCGCGGAATTGTACAAGAGCAACTTCAACTTCTATAAGCGTGTCAACGACGACGCCCATGTCAAGCAGTTTGTCCTCGACTGGGTATTTGAGGAAGTGCTGAGGGAAAAGAGTGGGTAGGCTTGCGAAAGTCTACCTTGCAATTACATCATAAAGTAGCAACCACATTTTGAGCGCAAAGCTCTCGCCAGATTCACTCAAAATCGCATGGTTGCTTGATCTGGCAACATGCCATGCACCAATCTTATTCGAGTTTGGAGATTAATCTCATGTCCTTGTTGCGTCGTATTCCTAATAAAGATCCAAAAGGGAAGAATAGCGCCTCAGATTATGATGAGGATATCTTTAGTGACTCTGATTTCGACCTCGAGGACTTGCCCACGGTGGACGAACTCACGGAGACAGATAGCCTCACAGATTCAACTGCCGCTAAACAGACCGAGAGTTCAGGATTTCGTATCGCAGAGATTTTGAAAGGAACTCTCAGGCTCATCGGCACTTTGACAAAGAACACTCTCGAATTCCTCTCCGCCAGGGGTAGGCTTCTCCTCATGATGGGCGTCTATGCTGGTCTGGTCTTGTTGCTGGGTTGGTTTCTGTATTCGGTACGTGATATTGTTGGGCTTCCTGGTATTGTCGCAATTCTGGTCGTGATCGGTGTAATTGTATATTCCATCATTTCTGTTCGACGTGGGCGTGATCTAATCGAAGAAAGGTTAGGACGCTACGAATCCGATTATGACTCGTTCTCATATATATGGGAGGAGGAAAGTGATACAGGGCAGGTTCAGCAAAAGAATCTGAGTTTGTTGATAGATGAAGCGTTGAGGGACGCAGAATGGCCGTGGTGGTATCCTGGCAAAAGGGCGAAACAACGCCTCAATCAAGCCGGACTAAACGTAACGTTAGGAGAATATTTCGCTATTCATGTCATCTTTGTATGGATAGGGGTTCTTATCTCCATCAGCATTTTGCCACGCACCATCATGGCAGTTCCAATCTTTGGCGCTTTTGCCTATATCATACCCGATATTGTGGTTGCCAGAATCGCCCGAAACCGACTGCGTCTGTTCGATACGCAATTCCCATACGCATTGGCACTCTGGAGCGGAGGCCTAAAGAGTGGATTTTCAGTGATACAATCCATCGAAGCTCTGGCGAAATCCACCCTCAATCCGGTAGCACCTGAGTTTCAGCGGGTCATCATTGACCTGCGGCTTGGCAATACACTTGAGGAAGCCCTAGACAATCTTCAAAAACGCATTCCAAGCCACTATCTTAATCTGGCGATTGACGCCGTACAGGTGCACCTGCAAGACGGGAGTCCGCTAGATGAGACACTTTCCAGTGTGAACAATCATGTCCAAAGATTACAGCAAATCCGCTCAAGAAATGGAAATCTGGTTTATTTGCATGATCTTCTGTTTCCCCTCGTAGTTGCCATCGTTTTTGTTCAATCCTATCTATTGGAGAAGTACTTCGCGGCATTGTGGGGAAATGCGACCTCAACAGCGGTTTTCATCGCTGCCTTCGCCCTGATTACAGTTACAATGCTGGTTGGAGGAGAAACTGGCAAGAAACTGCGCCGTCTGGAAAAACAGTATGACCTGGTTCGTTATCGGGACCCCGCCACAAATGCAGTTGTGCAGGTCGTGCGTATCATCAGTTTTCTGCTATTTGGCTACTATCATCTCATGAATCCATCCCTTATCAACGTCCTGTGGGCATGGTTCATGTTCTTATCCCTGGAAACAGCGTATGTCAGCCTCTCCATTCTGGCCTTGTTGGTCGGTATGGGAACGCAGATTCAATGGCAGTTTCAACTTGACCACATAATGCAGTCCATTCAGCGCGGTATTTCTCCGTCTATAGATGAGATAGTGATTGGAGGTATAGTCGTTGTGGTGGTGGGTATTGTTGTTGCCACCCTTCAGTATTATCGAGATTATTTGGGCCGAGATCCGATCCAGGAACGGATGGCCTTGTTTGGGGAGATTGATGAGACCGTTTCGCTCAGGGAAATTGAGCTTTCTCTCAGTTTCTTTGACCGGTCTCTTATACCGCTGCTTGCCCCTATTGGAAGGTTTGTGTCGCGTTTTACACCTGTTGCTCAAGTGGAATTCTTACAGGCAAAAATCCGCCAAGCCAGCTTAAATACTTCTCCAGAGACTATTATTCTTGAACGCATCTTTCTTACAGGCGTGTTTTCATTCAGTGTATTTTATGCGCTGAGTACAGTTGCCCACCTGGATGCGCCCTGGGTTGTTCTTTGCATGTTGATCGCTGCTGTTGGGGGTAACATGATTCCTTTGCTCTATCTCAACCAGCGGATTCAAAAACGCCGCAGTCTTGTTGAACAAGAAATACCTGATCTGATACTGCTCCTGGATATCAGAATGAAAGGGAGAATGACTACACTCGGTGTTTTCGAGGCTGTTTTTGAGCGGTGGGATATGATTCTCGGAACCGCGCTTGGGAAAGTGGTGGGAATGGTTCAACTTGGAATGCCATTAGAACAAGCTCTGAATCAAGTGGCAGCCGATTTCAATAATCCAGAATTAAGTTATCTGGGGGCGGGGATCCTGAAGTTCCAAAAAAACAATGATGGTTTGCTGACCTTTATTTCCGGGCTACGGGAACAGGTGTACCAAAAGCGCGAAACTGAAATACAAGAAAGGACACGCCGTTATCGTCTCTGGCACAATTTTGCCTGCCGGTATTTACTCTGGGTTGGCCTGTCCCTGTGGTTTTTGTCGCCACTGATAAGCGGCTAGTATCTGTACCCGACACCAAATACTGACGGCGGCAAATGGATCCCGGCTGCCTCAATAGCAGGCAAGAAGGATGGCCGCCTGCCAGTAGGCCGGATACGACCGATGATTCGTCCCATTTCATAGCCGGTCTGCTCAAACTCGAATATTGGCTCTATCCCATAACGCCCTGGTGCCAGTTTAGTTATTTCAACAATTTGTGCGACTTTTCGTGAGCCGTCTCGCAGTCTCTGCATCACAATTACCAGCTTGATAGTGCTGCTGACCCAATTGCGGATATGTTCAACCTGGAGGTTGGGGCTGGTACGTAAGACACTGATTTCAAGAAAATTGAGCGCGGCTTCAACATCTTCTGCAAGTATGGTTGCCATACAGCTCCCGATCCGTGTGCATGCGTTTAGGAAAGCCTCACCGTCATCTTGCTCAAGGTCGCCAAAGATGATCCGATGTGGTTGCATCTGGAGTGCAAGCCAGGCCAAATCTTCTAGGTTGACTTGCCCCCTCCCTTCAATGTTGGGTGGTCGCGTCTCGAGGGGTACTACGTGTTCCTGCTGAAGTTGAAGTTCTGCCACACGTTCAACAGTGACGATTCGCTCGTCATTCGGAATAAAACTGGAAAGCACGTTGAGAAGCGTTTGTTTACCAGACCCAATCCCACCAACCACCACCGTCTGTATTCCGACAATCATACATGCTCGCATGAACTCGGCAATTTCGGGGGTCATGCTCCCAAAACGGATCAGATCCTCTATTGTTAGCGGCTTCTTAAAGAATTTGCGAATGGTGAGCGATGGCCCACAGAGAGCTATAGGGCGGATAGCAGCACTCCCACGACTCCCATCGGGCATTCGAAAAGAAACCATGGGGCTACTCTCATTAAGGTAAAGCCCGAGCGGTGTAACTATTCGATCGAGGATTCGCAATACATGATCATCGTTGTCGAATGAAATATTAACCCGTGAAATCTGTCCTTTTCGTTCGATGAAGACATTCTTGGGGCCATTCACCATGATCGCAGATACGGTATCATCTACTAACAAAGGTTCCAAAGGCCCAAAACCCAGAATCTCAGCAATGATAGCCTCAAATAGGCGATGGCGCTCCGCGCGCGCTAGCAAGATGTTTTCTTCTGCCAGGATTGAGTTAAACAACTCTTCGATGTGGATTCGGACTTCGTTCTTCTGTAAGCCATCCATGGACTTGTTGAGTTCGGACATAAGCTTATTTTGAACTCTGTACTTCAGGTCCACGTAAGAGCGGTCAATCTGACCAGGACGAATTGACGGGCGGGGGCGTCTTGAAGCCAAGCTGGCTTGCTCGGTGTCGCTGGAGGGGCGCAGGGAAGCGGGCCTGGATTTCGAGGTCTCTTTGTTGACCTCCTCATCGAGATCGTCAAATTCAAAATCGTCAAATTCAAAATCGTCGTCTTCGAATACGAGGTCATCATCGAAAACCGGTTGTTCCTGTTCAATACTTCGAAGTCTTTCCAAATCACTGGAAACCGGCATTGTTCGAGTCTGGTAGCGTGCTGTAAGTTCGTCCGGTGGTTTTCCGAAGTGTTTGGTATAGTTCTCCTGGAACCATTCCAGTCCCACCACCCGCGTGTAAATCCTGTTGCGAATCTCTAGCCTGCCTTCATTAGTTGTCACGACACCCGCGAGTTTCAAGAAGGTCTTGGATTGAAAATCTTCCTCGTCGTCAGAAACAACGGGGGTGAACAATATCTTGAAGTAAAGTTCGACCGCGTTGTTCGAGACTAATCTCTGGAACTCAAGACGCTGCTTAACTTCACTTATGTTACTGTCTGATGTGGTACGCGGTCTCAAAAACAGGGTATCTACCAAGTCATCTATTGATTTTTGGTCCCATTCCTTAACTTCCGCACTACGCAGACTGATTTCTCTAAAAAGTCGCTGCGTTAGGTAAGGGTGTCCCGCCGTCCAGGAATAAATCGCATAGGTGATAAATCTGGCATTGTCCTCGGTTATTTTAGACTGCTTTTGTAGCACCTCTTGAAAAGGGCGCAAATCTTCTAGTGTAAAGTCAGCCAATTCAAGTTGTCTGCCGATATTGTAAGGTGTACTTGTTTTGGCCTTAATTAATTCAGTCGGACTGGCAACGCCCAGCAACACAAAAGAGAGTCTTTGAAATTCGGCATTTTGACTTCGCTGGTTATACATCGCTCGAATGCCGATGAAAAAATCATCCGTGAAATCCAGGGTAAACGTCTTGTCAATTTCGTCTATAAAGATAATAATTCTGCCCTGAATCTCCTTAAGCACCACTGTTTCAAAAAACAGTGAAAAACGGCGGGCCACCAGAGGATATGCCCGCGCCTGATTTTCCCACCATGCGTTTAAATCAATGTTCAAGTTCAGATTGCTAGGGGATACGATAATTTCCAGAATCGTGAAATACCAGGCATCTGCATCATCAGAGCCGAGTGGAGAAATATCTAGCGTGGCAACATGAATACCCTGACTTCGCAGCCGATCGGTTATATCAATCATCAGGCTTGATTTGCCTCGCTGCCGGGCAGTTAGGACCGCTGCGTATTCCCCCTCTAGACACAGTTGGTAAAGCTCTTCGTCCGATTGACGTGGAATATAGATGCCTTTGCTTGCCTGAACCGTACCGCCACTGACAAATCTTCTCTCAGCCATCATTTATTTCAACTTTGCTCCAAAATACAGACCATAAAGTGCGCAGCGAGGAGATACCTGGCGGTCGCGGTCAGTTTTAATCAACCCCGCACCGTTTAACCGATGAAAATCGTTATCAGACAGGTATGCATTCCTTTGATGGATTATTTCCACCATTTTCTGTTTTAACTGTCGTTGCTCATTGAAGTAAGACTGATAGCGACGCAGGTGGTCGGCGAAGATACCACCATCTCTACGTGTATAGGTTGTTTCATCCAATATACTTGATGCCGTTATCTCATTGACCGCAACCCGATAGAGTGCCTGCCTAACGAGATATGGATGGCCGGATGTTAATTTATAAAGTTCATTCAGTTCCGGTATCGAGAACGGATTACCGTGGCGCGCGTTGAGTTCCTCAACATCATTCTTGGAAAAATCCTCTAATTCAATTATCTCACCCACATTGAATGGTGATTGGGCGCTATTCTCGATGAGCATATACGGTTCCGTAGAGATGACCAGAACCATATCCAGTTTTCTCCATTCATTTCCCGAACCCCGTGAATTGTGCCAACTCCGCAACATCCCGAAGAAATCGGAACGAAACGGACAGTCAAACATTCGATCCGTTTCGTCAATACCCAATACAAGCGGCATATTCAGTTTACTTAGAACATACTGCTCCATGTAAACCGTACAGGCGCGAGTGTTGCTACGTGTACGTTTCCAGACTTCAGCAACCTGGTTTTCTAGGCCAAGCCGTTCGGAAATGGCAGCGCAGAACTCCTGATAGAACAACTCTGGATCGGACAGAGTATCGAGGCTCTGGAAATCCAAGATCGCTACTTTTTTGCCGATTTCTTCGCTGTACCTGATACTGTGTACAAGCATTGAGCTTTTTCCCACTTGACGTGGGGCTTTGATAACAATCGTTGCGCCTTCAGTGCTCAATTCACGCTTAAGAATGCGATCTCCCTGCCGTTCAATGTAGAACAAAGACTCCGCCCTCATCGTGCCATCAGGGCGTTCTAGAATCACATTTTCTACCGGCGGCTGGAGTAGTGCCTGTGGTTCTTTAGACGTCTCTATTGGGACAGGTCTACTACTATCTGTATCCGGTTGGTGGGCCTGACTGCGCAGCCAAATTGTCACAGCGATGACCACAGATTGGAAGAGATGCTCATAGTTGGGTCCCTGGGTAAAGTCAATATACTGATAAGGCTCTAACTCGTCAGGCAGTTTACATTCCCGGAATTTAACCGGAATAATTCGTTGTCTGTAGGTTTTTGCTCTATCAATTTCATAGAGAACCCACTCTGAGTCAACAGACTCGGGTGTAAGAATGACTATTGTAACCATTGAGTTCTGCAGCGCTTGCTCGATGGATTCACGCCAGACAGCCCCTCCCGCAATGCCTTGAAAGTCTATCCAACACTGACATCCGATTTTAGCAAGTTCCTGTGTCAGCGTTGCGGCTTCAAAGCGATTCTGATGGCTATAACTAATAAACACACCAATTGAATTGTCCATACAGTTTTCACTCTTATCTTATAAGGAAGGCAAACTTATTTTGGCACACAGAAGCAATGACCATTTTCTTTTGAGCATAAAAAAACGAGAGCAAGCCACATTATTATATCGGATTATGCTTCAACCAGCACAAAGCACCAGGGAGATCAAAGGGTGCGCTGCTTAGAACAAGCTTTGAAGCCACCCGGTTGGTAAGGAGCTTCCATAATCAAAGAAATACACGCGCTTTTGCCGTATTTAAACCGTCGGACTATAATAGTTACTTATGGAGACCGCGCATGATAATGGGACTACAACCATGCAACAGGAGCGGAGACCACGAATTTTCATCAGTTATAAACGCAATGCATCTCCGGATGACCGGGTAGTCTCTGCTGTCGTCGGGGCATTGGAGCCGTTTTGTGAGGTCTTCATTGATGTAAAGATGGGGGTCGGTGTCGCGTGGGCAGAACGCATCGAGGCTGAATTACGTCGCACCGACTTTTTGATCCCTTTCCTGTCGCAATATTCTGTCCCTAGCGAGATGGTTCTTGCAGAAATCGAGACTGCACATCATCTGGCTAAAGAGAACAATGGTATGCCCCGCATTCTGCCCGTGAGGGTAGCCTATGATGAACCGTTTGTGTACCCTCTCAGTGCCTATTTGAACCGCCTGAACTGGGCGATATGGCATACAGACAATGACACTTCTACCCTGATCGATCAACTGCGAAAGGCAATAAAGGGCGGAAATCTGGCGACACCGCCAGTGCCATCAACTGCCCCCCAGCCGACGAGCGGTGTTCCTATACCTCAGGCTGCTGCCCAACCGCCTTTAGAACACCCTGAAGGCACAATGCCTGCGGACGCCGCGTACTATATCGAACGCCAAACCGACGCCGAAGCACTGAAAGCGATCAGCGGCCAGGGAGTCACGCTCACAATCAAAGGGCCACGACAAATCGGCAAAAGTTCGCTGCTCATGCGGATCATTGATGCGGCGGCAAAACAAGGCAAGCATACGCTCTATCTGGATTTCCAGATGTTCGACAAATCCAGTTATCAGAATGGGGATAATTTCTTCCGCCAGTTTGCAGTGCTGCTGAGTTATAAACTGGGATTGGAGAATCGTACTGATGAATACTGGAACCTGCCCCTCAGTAATTTGATTCGATGCTCTGATTATGTTGAAAACTACATCCTGAAGACGTTGAATGAGCCTCTGTTGCTGGCGATGGATGAGGTGGAGCGCATCTTTGGTGTGCCGTTTCAATCTGACTTTTTTAGTATGTTACGGGCCTGGCATAACAACCGCGCCAGTAATTCGGCCTGGGCAGCATTGGATCTGGCGCTGGTGACATCAACCGAACCTTTTGCCTTCATTGAAGATCTGAATCAGTCCCCATTTAATGTTGGAGTCGTGTTACCTCTGCGTGACTTTTCACTGGAGCAGGTGAACGAGCTTAATGCACTTCATGGCCTACCTCTCTCTACAAAGGAGACGCAGCAGCTTTACAGCTTGACAAGCGGGCATCCGTACCTGGTGCGCCGGGCGTTATACCTGGTCGCGTCTCAGCAGATTACGCCAGACTATCTGTTTGCTGAGGCTGCGCGTCTGGAGGGACCCTTCGGCGATCACCTGCGCAACCTTCTTTATCGCCTGCGTGGGCGGGACGAACTGGTGCAGGGGCTGCGCGAGATCATTCGCTACCATCGCTGTCAGGATCAACTTGTCTATTTCCGATTGAGCGGGGCCGGGCTTGTTGTTCATGGCGCGTCTGTTCATCAGGTCTCGATGCGCTGTGCGCTCTATCATGAGTTCCTGGACGCAAACCTGCCATGAGCGTCGTATACTCGACTGGAGGGGTCGTTCAGGCCTCAGGCGGCATTTACATCAAGCGGAAGGCTGATGATCTGTTGCTTGATCTATGCTTGCAGGGGCAGTTTGCCTATGTACTGACGCCGCGCCAGTTGGGCAAATCAAGTCTGATGGCAAATACAGCCGCCGCGCTCAAGGAGCGGGCGGTGCGACCGGTGATTGTTGATCTCAGCATAACCGGCGTCTCTGAGAAAGACATTGATCTCTGGTATCAATCGCTGCTGTATATCATCAGCAAGCAGCTGAATTTACAGTCTGATCCATTTGAATGGTGGGCGACTCGCCGTCAGATCACGGGTACTCAGCGGCTGAGTGAATTTTTCGAGGCGGTTGTGCTCACTGAGGTAAGTGATCCTGTTGTCATCTTTGTGGATGAGATTGACAGCATACTGAGCCTGGAATTTCCTACAGATGACTTTTTCGCCGCTATTCGCGCGATGTTCAATGCACGGGCCATCAACCCTGTTCTCAAGCGCCTTTCGTTCGTGCTGATCGGTGTCGCTACCCCAAGTGACCTCATTAATGATCCACAGCGCACCCCATTTAACATAGGTGAGGCCATCCATCTGACGGACTTTACCTTCGAGGAGGCGCTTCCCCTGGCGGCGGGCCTGCCAGGAAGTGAGGCTGCCAGGCGTGATATTTTGCGGTGGGTGCTTCAATGGACCGATGGGCATCCCTATCTGACCCAGAAGGTCTGCGACGCAATCGCCAGAACTGAACGCGCGGAGTGGACGCAAGAGCAAGTATCGTTCATCGTTGATGAGCTGTTCTTCGACCTGCAGCATGGTCAGGATAATAACCTCCGTTTCGTCAGCGACCGTCTGACACGCCAGCATGGTGACACTGCTCCGCTTGAACTCTACACGGATATTATGATCGGTGTCCATACAGTCCGCGTTGATGAGCGGTCGCCTGTTCAAGCGCGGCTGAAACTCTCTGGTATTGTCAAGAACTCACCGGATGGTAGCCGTCTTATCGTGCGGAATCGGATCTATTCGACCGTCTTCGACCGGCGTTGGATTGCCAATTACATTACTCTGACGCGGGAGGCGTATACCCACGAGCCGAGCATCAGGCGTACACCAGAATCTGATGATTTGCGGGCACGTTTCCAGGTTTTTAGAGCTTTCCTGACCGATGGCCGCTTCAATGATTACAGGCAGCAGATCGCATACGGTGATCTAGTCACACGAAGCGCGCGCCGTTGGCAGTTCGGAACTACAATACTCATGGCGCTGGCCGGTGTGTGTATTATTGGGCTTTCCCTGGCAAACGTGTCAATTGCAGATTCGGCGGCACTGTTCTGGTTGTGTATCACGATCATGATTGCAGCGCCTGCGGTTGCTTTGTTTTTCAGTATGACTCTCTTGTTGGGGCGTCACCAGCAGACGCGGCAGGTGCTGATCGTGACCAAAGACGATTTGCAGAAAATCAGGCGGCTGGATCCGCTCCCGGAAATGGATCTGCAGACCTACCGCAAGAGCGCGCTGGAAGCATCGTCGCTGACTTTGAAGACACTCGACCTCGAGGCGGGGCGCTGGGGACAGGCTATTCGAAAACCATTATCTGTAGATGTTTTCATCGAGTCGGCAGAACGTAGTCATAAGGGACAGGATAATGTCCCGCTCGATCTTGACGATAACGATAGTCAGGTAAACTCATGAACTCACAACCACCTGAGACCGACTCAAAAATGACAATCCAGAGCGACGAGTCTCGTTGGCGTTTGCCGGTCTGGATGCGTGAAATGCCTCGTTTGAGGGCGGCAAAAGAGCCTGTTTCGGCTTTTCAGTTGATTGATCGTGGACAACTTCGCCAGCTCGTCACTGAGAAAAACCTGGACAAAGAAGCTGTGACGCGAATAGAGAGCGACCTGGACTTCTTAGAATATGAGCTGCTGCGCTTGTTTAGTGACCGCGATCATAAAGCCGGCCTACAGCAGAATCGCCACCGCCTCTACACCGTGCAGTATATCACGCTAGGAGTCCTGGCTGTGTGCGTGGGTGCCATGATTGCCGTAGCAGTTGCCACTAATCCCACCCTCGTGCCGTACCTCGCTATGTTCGCAACGCTGCTTGCATTGCTGATGACGTTTCTGGGGACGATCAGCGGGCGGGAACCACCGGTTGAACAATGGTATGTCAACCGTCGTCGAGCAGAAATGCTGCGCCGCGAATACTTCCGTTTCCTCATGCGTCTCCCGCCTTACCAGGATGGGGATGACTTCCAGATCAAGCGGACATTATCCCAGCGAGCAGCGGATATCAACCGTGGCCTGGATGTGGAAGGGGATGCCAAACATGGCTTCACGAACACGTAGCGAACAGGAAGCGCGCTACGTAATCTTTGACACGTTTGTTGTGAACGACGCGCGTCATTATTATCGTACTGTGCTCGAAGAGGCTCGCCGTGCTGCCAGTCAGGTCAACCGTCTGCGTGCTGCATTTGGTTTTCTGGGCGGATTAGGTGCGGCGGTTATCGGTTTGATCGTGCAGAGTACACCGGCAATCGTGTGCCCAGCAAGCGGTGATAATGTCTTCTGCACGGCCTCGCCAATAGTGGCATTGTTGACGGCTTCTGTCATCATTTTTCCAATGCTGAGCATTTTTCTATCACTTCTACCTCTGATCTTCGAGTGGGACGAACGTATCCAGGTCTATGAAACCGCGCTCGAAAATCTCGAAGTTGCGGATGCAGTGTCGCCAATCGCCGAGATGAAGGACATTGAATATAGCGCCGCAGTCCGTGCGTTTACGCAGGGAACGCTCGATGTGATGCATGACGAAGCGGTTATTTACGGGGATTCCGCCTTCTCTCCCGAAAATATTGATCAAGAACGGTGAATTGCGTTCGTTCTCTGTCTTACGCCCGGTCAGTCACTATCGTTCCATACTTTTCCAACGCGATAAGAAACGTTATAGTTGATTATTGGGCGTGACAATTATGAGTAGTATCTGCGATGGCGGACATCTTTATTTCTTATTCGCGGCAAGAGCTGACACATTCTTGTTTATCATCAGTCCTCATGCCATTGCCTCGCCGGTTTGCAACCTGGAAATTAATTACGCACTCCTGAATAACAAGCGCCTAATAATCCCCGTTGTCCACATTTCAACCGATGAAAAAGCCGCCTTTGCTATCATCGGGATAGCGATCCCCTTTGTAGTGACCTTGATTTCGGCACTTTTGATCTTTTATTTCACTTTACAGGAATGGGGCGGGACTATGGCGACTGGCCCGGATTCACTTGCCGGAATGCCTGGAATTTTAAGCGCGTGGATGGGAGGATGTTCATCCGGGTTCGTCATCCTGAGCATTCGCTACTTGATTATGCGCTCTCCAAAGAATAAGCTCACCTGAGGATAAATCCCCAGGCTAGGCAAAACCAAGTCCACTGAAGGGGCTACACCTTGCCGGGTATTTTAATGCCCGGCAAACTACATTGGGTAATATTCTTAAGCTGCACAAGGCATTAGCGCCAACAGCCCCAATTCAAGGAGTTTCCCGAGCATTGCCGGATGCCTTCCAGCCTCCGGCGCGGGAACAGGCAGCATGGACGGGTGGCGCGGGGCCGGGGAGCCTGCCATACTATATGGAAAATGAGATAGACAACGATGCCGGTAATAGCCATCCACACAGCAAGTTTCCTGTTTATTGCGCTGGCGGCCCGCCAGCTTGGGATATTTCTCTCCCGTTATAACCTGCCCTATATCAGCGGCTACCTGATTGCCGGAATCCTGGCCGGGCCGTTCGTGCTGGCCCTGCTGCCGGAAAACATGGCGGAAGAACTGCGCTTCATTGATGAAATCGCGCTGGGGTTCATCGCCTTCGCCGCCGGGAGCGAACTCCATCTCAAAGAACTCCGCAGCAATCTGAAAAGTATCACCTGGCATACTGCCGGGCAGTTGGTCGCCATCTACCTGGTGGGTACGATAGGCGTGTTCCTTCTCTCCGGCACGATCCCCTTCATGCAGGAGCTACCGGATGCCAGCCGCCTGGCCGCCGCCATGCTGGTCGCGGCGATTCTCGTCGCCCGTTCGCCTTCCTCAGCCATTGCTATTGTGAACGAACTCCGGGCGCGGGGACGCTTCACCCGGACAGTGCTGGGCGTGACGGTGGTCATGGATGTCGTTGTCGTGCTGGCCTTCGCCTTTAGCGCGGCGGTGGCCGATGTCATCCTCACCGCCGAAGGGTTCGATGTTGGCGTGATTCTGCTGCTGGGGCTGGAACTGGCGCTGGCGCTGCTGGGCGGGTTCCTGGTTGGTCGCACCCTGGTGTTTATCCTCTCGACTCGCCTGGACAGCCGCCTGAAGATCACCTTCATGCTGCTGGTCGGCTATTCGGTGTTTCTGTTTTCCCACGCCCTGCGGGAATACTCCGCCCATTATCTGCCGGCGGAAATCTTCCTGGAGCCGCTGCTCGTCTGCATGGTGGCCGGTTTCGTGGTGGCGAATTTCAGCCACTACCCGGATGAGTTTATCAAACTGATTGAGGACGCCGGGCCGCTGATCTATGTGGCCTTCTTCACGTTCATCGGCGTGACGCTGCGCCTGGACATCCTGGCGCAAACCGCGCTGATTGCCCTGCTGATTTTCACGCTCCGGCTGGTGGGGCTGATCGCCGGGGCATTCGCCGGAGGCATGGCGGCGCGTGACCCGCTGCGCCATACCCAGGTGGCCTGGATGGCGTATGTCACCCAGGCGGGGATTGGCCTGGGGCTGGCGCAGGAAGTCGCGGTAGAGTTCCCGGAGTTCGGGGACGAATTTGCGACCCTCATCGTCTCAGTCATCGTGTTGAGCCAGTTAGTCGGCCCGCCGCTCCTCAAGGCGGCCATCAAGCGGGTGGGCGAAGCGCATGTGCCCGACGGTGACATCGTGGATAACGAGATCCGCGAGGCGGTCATCCTGGGGATTGACGGGCAGGCGATTACGCTGGCCCAGCATCTGGCTGCCGCTGACTGGAAAGTCACGCTGGCGGATACCGACCCGGCCTGTATTGACCGCGCCGTCCAGCGCAACCTGACCGTGTACCACCTGCCGGAAGTCAGCCGCCCGGCGCTCTCCAAACTGCTCACCCCGCAGATCGATTCGCTGGTCGTCATGTTGAGCGACGACTCGGCGAGCTGTCTCGCCTGCGAACTGGCGTATGAGCGTTTTGGCATTTCCCGGCTGGTCGTGCGCCTCAATAACATCCCGGCTAACCTCGAACGCCTGACCGCGCTGGGGGCGCTGGTAGTAGACCCGACTTCCGCGATGGTCAACCTGATGGAGCAGTTCGTCCGCACGCCGCAGACAACGGAACTGCTGCTGCACCGCAATACCCGTTACGAAATCGTGCAGATCACCGTCACCAACCCGGATGTGGACGGCCTGCCGCTGCGCGATCTACGGCTGTCCGGCGATGTGCTGGTGCTGAACATCCAGCGGGACGGCGAATCGATTGTGCCGCACGGGTACACCGTGCTGCGCGAACATGACGAAGTCACCCTGGTCGGCAGCCCCGACGACCTGGACAAGGCAACGCTGCGGCTGGGGTATTGAGGCGGGAAGTCCGGTACAGCCTCCTTTGCTGCTAAAAATCATAGACTGACCACGGAGAACCAGGGAAACATGGCAAAACGCATCCTGACGATGACCGCACTGAGCATTTTTGGCGTCCTGCTGCTATTAGGCATCCTGGAAGTCGGGCTGCGGTGGTGGTTCGACACACGCGGCAGCGAACAGGAAAAGGCGCTCTATCTCTATGACCGCGCCACCATTGACGCCCGGGCCGCGCAGTTGATCGGTGTGCCCTACCTCAATTTCACGCTCAACCCGGACTGGGAGGACGTGAACGCGCGCGGCATCCGGGGGGAACTGGTCGCCGTCCCCAAACCGGCGGGGGTTTACCGCATCCTGGCGCTGGGCGGCTCGACCACCTTCGGCCACGCCCTGAACGCCGAGGAGTCCTGGCCGGCGCAGTTACAGCGCATTCTGCGCGACGAGTACGGCTATACCCGGGTAGAGGTGGTTAACCTGGGCGTGCCGGGCTATTACAGCCTCGACTCGGTGGTGAGCCTGGCGACTCGCGGGCTGATGCACCAACCCGACCTCATCATGGATTATGACAACCTCAACGACGCCGTGATCCGCATCTACCAGGACCCGGCCTGCTATAGTGGCGACACGCCGCTCTATGGCTTCGGCATGGATCGCGGCATCTGGCAGGCGGCGGGGGCGGAACTGCCGTCCAGCACGCTCTACCGCTTCGTCGCTTACCGCCTGGGCTGGATGGACGACCCGCTGGCGGTGAACAGCCGCATGGAGCATACCGGCTGGTGTCCACCCGAACCGGGGAATATCTCGCAGCTTACCCTGCTGGCGAGCAACCCGCCGGTACACTTTGAGCGCAACTTACGCAGTATCGCGGCGCTGGCGGAGTCCGGCGGGGCGCAGGTGTTGTTCTCGACCTATGCCTGGGATCGGGCGGCGGCGGAATCCCTGCTGGAGGCCGATTCATCGCTGGATGGCACGCGCGCCCTGATGATGGCGATTGACGAGCAGAACGCGATTATCCAGTCTATCGCGGCGGATACAGGTGCGCTGGTTTTCGACCTGGCGGCGCAGATGACGGATGGCGCATACTTCCAGGGCGACCAGGTACACCAGACCGCCGGGGGCGCCCGGCGGCAGGCGGAACTCTACGCGCAGTTCCTGCATGAGTGGGGCGGGATAAAAAGTGCCGAGCCGTGAGTCGGAAGCTATGCTTGGAGCGTCTGTTTGCCAGGTAAGGTAGGCAGGCGTGTAATGCGTTTCTTGTGAAATTAATATCGAAATTAAGGTGTTGACATAGTGCAAAAAAAAATGATACCCTATTATATAGTGCTTACAATTTTCAAGAAAGGTTTTTACATGGCTATAACCTTTAACTATGTCGGAATTGAAACGGATGCTAGCAAGTTGGTTGGTTCCAATTGCTCTAATCCAGCTGATTTGAATGGCCTCACCGAAAATTGGCACTTTCGCATCACTGGTCTACCTATACCTCCGCAAAACAACCCAGTCTATCCAAGGATTTTGACTGATTCAACAGGAGACTTATCGGATGGATTAGGTGATGGTATCTGGTTTAACCCTAACGCCCTCTCACAAAGGACTGACAATAAATGTAATCCTCCCACCAATAACTGGCCGATGCATGTTGTGCCTAGTGTATCTGGTAGCATTGTCACATGGGATATTTATGTAGCACCCTATCACAGTCCGCTATCGTTAAATAACCAACCACTCCCCGGAATTGATTACTCATTATAACTGTATAATAATCAGGGATTAGTCGCCAAATATTCAACCCGCATTCCTGGCCTGCGGTTTCTCGGAGTCGTCAATACACCACACCGTGACAGTTGGAGCGTGAAATCTTGCGAAGGTGATCCCAATCGCATAGCTCTGCCTCCCGATACAGTTGGTACAAGTTGTGCGAATCCTGAAACGAATAATGTACCTACTAACTGGAAATTTTCATTGAGTGGCATACCCTCTTATGAAGGAGCAATACTATTAACAGGTCAAGGGAGTGGGCAAGCATGGAGATTTAACGTTACCGTACCATCAAACCCGAATCCTCCTTATTGTCTCGATTATATATGTGATCCAGACAATACCTGGCCGATGGGTGTCTCCCCTAATCTTTCAGTTCCCGAACCAGGCACAGGGTCAAATACAGGGTTATCCCCTTTATATACCTGGATGCTATATGTTGCACCAAAGCCTGATACGCTGCCCCAGGTTAACTCACTATTTACCGTAACGATTTACAATGCCAATACAGGACAAAATCGAATCGTCACCGCACAAATTTTTGCATCGGACTTAAATTTTTAAGCTGAACGCAAAACTGACATGGTTGAACATCGCCTGTCTGTCAGAAATCTTCTTTATTTTTAGGACTTACGCAGTTGCCTGGAAGGACAAGGGGCTTAAGCCCCTTGCTCAAACAGAGTTTCTCTCTCAACTGCGTAACTTCTAAATTTGATAGATAGGTGAACCTGACTTTAATCTGTTTACTGGTATAGGAAACGAAATAGGATGAAAAAAGCAAATGTCTACCAAACGCTGATTTTGCTCTTTGTCCTCGTTATCACCGGGATTCCAGTGGCGGCACTGCAAACCTATACACCGCCCGACCCGACCCGACCACTCGACCCGGTGTGTGATCTGGCTTTCTCGCCGGATGGACGAATGATTGTGGCAGCCAGCGGTGATGGTTATCTGGCGCTGTGGGAAACAGACACTGGTGCTTTGCTCCATGAGTTTTATAACAAAGATAACTGCCCAAGTCTCATCTTTTCAAACGATAGTGAAACCCTTTTCACCCTTTATCCGGGTGCGATTGGGGGTGAGTACGCTGAAACAGTTTTATGGGACGTACAGACCGGCACGGAGATACGCCACTTCACTGGTCGGGGGATTCTTTCGGATGACCATCAAGTATTGCTCACCACTGGGCCAGATGCCCCTGACCGGTTATGGAATGTGGCTACCGGGCAGGTGATTCGCAGCTTTAACTCGTCAGTGCATATTCAGGTTGGTGGTGTCATCTCCTCAGATAATTCCCGGTTGCTATCCTCTAATTGGCCGCAGCGTTTCCCTGAACTGTGGGACATTACCACCGGAGAACAGGAGTTTGCCTTCCCTGAAGGAGAGGGTTGGATATCGTGGCTTCAGTTTTTGCCCGACAGTCAGCACGCGCTGGTTCTTTACGCGCCTGATGGTCTGGCATTATGGAATCTGGAGACGTTGACCCAACAGTATGTATTTCCTAATAGTGCGATTAGTGCAAGCCTGCGGCAGGCGGAGAGTGGGAACCCGCTTCTCATTGGTTACCATGACGGCTCTTTTCTCACCTGGGATGTGCTGAGCGGAGAACTAACGCAACAAATCCGCTTAACATCTCCCATTTCCGACGAAGATATAATCGGGTCGCAACTCTCAAACAATGGGAGGGTGTTTCTGATCGAATTGAAGCGGGGAATTGTGCAGCTATGGGATGTTGAAACCGGCACACTCCGGCAGCAGTTTAATCCACCAGCAAACAGCAGTGTGGATTGGAGTGAAACGCGAACCCAGACGGCGTTTTCGGCTGATGACCAGTATGTGCTGGTCGGCTATTCCAACGAGGCTCTCCACTTATGGGACGCCGAAACCGGCATGGAGGTCAGAAGTTACCTTCTGCCTCCAAGGTCATCCGGTGATTAAGCGGGCGGTTCTTACCCCGCCGTCGGCGCTTTCGTCCGCAGTGAATCCAGGATCATCTGGAAGGTCGGCACTAACGTATCGCCCAGGCTGTCGGCAGAATACACCTGCATCACGACCAGGTACGGGGCGCGTGCCATGTAGAACACGTCCATCTGCCCCTGCGGGAAGGCTGGCACGCTCTCCCCATCCAGCCGGAAACTACGGCGCAGCGTGCCATCCGGGGCGGTCAGTTCATCTATCAGCCTGATATGCGGGTCATCATCCAGGTACTTCGCATTGAACTGGTTGATGGCGTTGTGGAAGCTGTCAATACTGTGGACATCCGTTTCCAGCAGTGCCAGCGTCAGAAAGGCATCGCCCGACTGTGGCTGCCAGATGAACAGTCTCTGTTTGATGCGCTCCAGACAGGTAAGACCTTGGGGGTTGCGCTCGACACATTTCGACACGAACCGCCAGGCGTTGATTACCCAATGTTTGAATTTCCTCAGGTTATTGCGACCCCGCATACTGGCGCGCATACGGATGATGCCACCGGTCCCATCTCACGGATGGCGCTGGAGGATTGTCTGACAGTGCTTCGGGGTGAAGAACCTCTATATCGTGTTGTCTAACCGCAGGAAATGCTCGTGAATACGGTATCTCCCCACAGAGAGTGTACCAGACTGTCCATTTCAGAGACCATTTGAAAGCTGTTGCTGCTCAAGGCAGTAGGCTCAACCAGGTTCAGAATTAAATCAGGTAATGAGCGAAAAGCTACCGGGTAGGATTTGGGCGGACAGGACACGATTGTAGGGGCACCCTTTTGGGCGTCCACCACCAGAACCAAACGATTTCCCGATTATTTTCTTAAAGAGCATAGAGCATAAGCCCACTGTTCTAGGGGAAACCCTGACTTTTCAAACGGTCTCTCCGACAGCGTTCCGTTTTGTTGACGATCCTGAATACGGCGCGGATTTTCTTGTATTGCGTGTCAATTTATGCTGCGGCTAAAAGGCCTGGGCGGTTTTCTGTTTTTTACACCTCGCACGCTTTGTTATTGACCCAAATAGTGCCTCACACAATCGTGCTGTGCTATAGCCCTCTCTTGCTGAGTATGAATTTGTTGACAAAACGAGATAGACTCGCTATGATGTGTTAACTGTTGACAGTTAACTGTTTTTAATTAATCTGTTGGGTTCGTGTTAGATATGCGCGTCATGGTGCCTTGGCAGTTCATTTTTCCAGATATCTGGATTACCAGGAAATTCTTTCAGCGCACCATATAAACAAAAAATTTAAGGGAGGTTTTCAATGATTTCTAGACGGAAACAATTATCGGTCATTCTCCTCTTATTTGGCCTTCTGCTAGTTTCTGGCGGGGCCATTGTATCGGGCCAGGAACCCGTCACAGTCAAGATCGGTGTACTCAACCCCACAACGGGTAGTTTCGCGGTCTTCGGTGAGCAGGCCAACCAGGGCATACAACTTTATTTCGATAATCACGCCATTGATGGGGTCGCCGTAGAGTTGGTCTTTGCAGATACCGCCGGGGATCCCCAGCAGGCACTGGAACAAGCGCGGCGTCTGGTTGAGCAGGAACAGGTGGATTTACTGCTGGGCCTCATCAACTCGGCTGTCGCGGTGCCGCTGGCACAATATGCTGATGAATCCGAAACGCCGCTCGTCATCTCTATCGCCGGGGCCAGGGCCGCTACAGATGGTACGCATCCCTATGTGGTTCGTACGGCGCTGGCAAACGGACAGCAGGATGGGCCGTTGGGTTGGTATACCGCCACCCAGCTTGAAAAGAAGAACGCCGCCTTGTTTGCGTGGGATTTCATCGTCGGCGCGGAACGTGCAGGCGCGTTCGCAGAGGCTTTCACCGCCGCTGGTGGCACCATCGTCACCGAGCAAAAACCACCGCTCGGCACAACAGATTATGGGCCTTTCATCAGTCAGGTTGATCCGGAGAGCATTGACGTTGCCTATGCCTTCTTCGCCGGGCCAGGCGCGATCAGTTTTTCGCAGCAGATGCGCGAGTTCGGTTTTACGCCAGATATTCAGGTTGTTGCTCCGGGCTACTTCACCGCTGGTGTGCTGGGTGCTATGGGTAACACGGTAGAGGGTCTTGTTCAGGCCGACGGTTGGGTACCGGCTTTGGACAATCCGGAAAATGTGGCGTTTCTAGAACTCTTCGACAGCCAGGTCGGCGGGGAAGCCGGCGTCTACGTTGAAGAAAGCTATACCGCCGCCGAGGTTGCTGCCCACGCAATCGAAGCAGTTGGCGGTGATATGAGCGACAAAGCGGCCTTTATGGATGCTGTTCGGGCGTTGTCCTTTGACAGTGTCGCCGGGCCATTCAGCTTTGATGAAACCGGCCAATCGGTGCGTAACGTCTATGTTACCCAGGTCGTCATGAATGATGCAGGCGCCCCCGTCCAGCAGGTGTTGGATACCATTGAAAGCGTCGGCCTGAACTGGAGTCCGGAAGCCGCAGCGGCGGAAAGCGGAAGTGCTTCTGGAACAGTCAAAATTGGTGTTCTCACGCCAACAACGGGTTCGCTGGCATCTAATGGTGAGGACGTCAATACCGGCATCCGGTTGTATTTCGACTCCATCAGCAACCTGGCGGGTACCACCCAGATTGAACTGGTTTTTGCGGATACAGCAGCCAATTCCGAACAGGCGCTCGAACAGGCGAGACGCCTGATTGAACAGGAGCGGGTTGATTTTCTTCTGGGTATTGTGAGTTCATCTGTGGCCGTCCCGATAGCTGAACTCGCCAACGAACAACAGATTCCACTGATTGTGGCGGTGGCAGGCGGCACGCCCGTCATTACCGGGCCTGATCGCAGTCCCTATGTATTCCGTACCGGAATCACGACAGGGCAGCTTGAGCCGCCGTTTGCCTGGTATGTCGCCAAAGAACTCGGCTACTCTCGTGCGGCTACCTTTGCGTGGGATTTTGGTGCTGGACATGCCCGCGCAGATGCCTTTAAGAGCAGTTTTGCTGCCGCTGGCGGCGAAGTCGTCAATGAACAGTGGCCGCCAGTGGGCACAACCGACTTTGGCCCCTTCATCGGCCTGTTCAATCCGGATGAAGTAGACGTTATTTATGCCTATTTCGCAGGCCCGGGGGCAATTGCATTTGTCAATCAGATGTCCGAATTCGGTATCACCCCCAATAAACCACTTGTGGGGCCGGGCTTCCTGACGGAGTTCGAAGTGCTGCCCTCCATGGGTGGTGCGGCGGTAGGCATTGTTTCCGCAACCCACTACACGCCGGTTGCGGATAATGCCGCGAACCAACAGTTTATCTCCCTTTACCGTGCGCTGAAGGGCGATGATAGTGTACTGCCAGGGACCTATATTGAATCGGGCTATCTTGCCGCATTGGTTTCGGCCCAGGCAGTCCAGGCGGTGGGGGGCGACCTCAGCGATACCCAGGCTTTTCTGGACGCGCTTCAGGCGCTTCAGGTTGAAGGGCCAGGGGGGACATTCAGCTTTGACGATCATGGACAGGGTATCCGCAACGTCTACATCATTGAGGTTGTTGAAGGTGCAGATGGCAACGTTACCCACCAGGTTATCACCGTGCTGGAAAACGTAACACAGGACTGGGCTCCGCCACAATAAAGGTATCGTATCGGTGACCCTGTCACCCGATGTGATGCATTCATAGCCGGTATGGTGGCAATCACTCGTGGTTGCTCCATACCGGAACCAGCAAGACGTATTGTGCTGCTGAGGTATACCAAAATGGATTTATGTTTAGACCCTTTCTTTGAATATTGTTCCTGCTACATGGAGAAGATGTCATGAGACTCTGGGTTTTCCAGATTTTAAACGGCCTGACAATGGGTTCCCTCCTGTTCTTTGTGGCAGCGGGCCTATCCGTCGTTTTCGGCCTGATGCGTATTCTCAATCTCTCTCATGGGGCGATATTCCTGTTTGGCGGCTTTGTCGGTCTGGCAGTACAGAAGGCGACTGGCAGTTTCTGGCTTGCCATCCCTGCGGCGATGCTGGCGGCGGGTATTCTGGGATTTATCATTCAGAAGGTTTTCAGCACAACCTTGATGGGGTCTCGCTTCAACCAGGTCTTGCTGACCCTGGGGCTGGCATTCATTTTCAACAACTCCATCCTGGCGATCTGGGGTGGCGCGCCGCAGACTATTCCTGCCCCTGAGATTCTGGCGACTTCGGTCAAGGTACTGGGCGTAACCTACCCGGCTTATCGTCTGTTTCTGATTGTCCTCGCCTTTGTCGCCGGTATTGGATTGTGGTTCTTCTGGGAAAGGTCACGCCTGGGGGCAATCGTTCGCGCCTGTGTAGATGATCGTGACATGGCGACGGCGATGGGAATCCGGGTTGAAATCGTCTTTGCTACCGTCTTTACGTTGGGTGCAGCAATTGCCGGCATGGCTGGCGTGCTTGGTGCCCCTGTGTTGGGAGTATCCATTGGCCTCGATTTTGATGTGCTCCTGCTGGCGCTGGTTGTCATGGTTGTTGGTGGTGTTGGCAGCCTGAGCGGCGCCTTTGTAGCCAGCCTGATGGTCGGTCTGGTGGACACCTTTGGCAAAGCGCTTTTCCCCGAACTGAGCTATTTCACGTTGTTTTCGCCCGTCATCATTATTTTGATTGTACGACCGCTGGGCCTATTTGGGAGAATACCACCCGAATGAGACGAGAAAAGATTATCATTGGCGCTGGTATTGTCCTGGCGGTGCTGCCGTTCGTATTGACCGAATACTGGCTGGGGCTGTTCACCCAGGCGCTCATCTTCGGTGGCTTTGCGATGGGTCTTGATCTGCTCGTCGGCTATACCCGGATGCCAACCCTGGGACACGCGGCGTTCTTTGGCCTGGCAGGATATGGAACCGCCCTGGCGATAACGCGATTCGGGATTAACCCCTGGATAGCGGCGGGGATCGGTGTGCTCTTATCGGGTGGGGTCGCAGTGGCTTTTGCGCCGCTGGCTGTCCGCGTGCGTGGTCTCACATTTCTGACAATAACGCTCGCCTTCGGTCAGGTAACCTGGGGACTTGCCACCCGGTGGACATCGTTTACAGGTGGTGAAAATGGTATCCCGAGTGTGCCGCGCCCGGACTTTATCTGGGATCTCAATGACCGGACCGGATTTTTCTACCTTACCTTGATCGTAGTTATCTTTGTCTCCTTACTTATCAGTATCTTCGCAAGCAGTGCAGTTGGTATGAGTTTTATGGGTGTTCGGGGCAGCGATACCCGTATGTCCGCGCTTGGGTACAACGTCCAATCCCGTCGGGCCACGGCGTTTATCGTGGCGGCACTGGTGGCAGCGGTCTATGGCGTGTTGAGCACCTTTTTCAATAAATTCGTTGGCACGGGTTCGCTTAGCTGGCAGCTTTCTGCTCAGATGTTATTAGCAGTGGTCGTCGGCGGCTTCGGATCGCTCTGGGGACCCTTTGTCGCTGGTTCCGGTTTACATATTCTCAAGACGCTGCTGATTGGCAGTACCCAACGTTGGCCGATGGTTCTTGGCCTCCTCTACGTCATATCGGTTGTTTTTTTGCCGGGTGGATTATCGTCGTTGGTTCCTACCATCAAACAGCGCATGATACACCGGTCTAAAGGGAAAGAGCACGCGCGGTATGGTACAAACAGCAAATAGCAGATATGCACTCTCCATTGAGAATCTGACCGTCCAATTCGGCGGCTTGCTGGCTCTCCAGGATGTGGATATTGTCGTGCCGCCAGGTTCTCGCTATGGCATCCTGGGGCCGAATGGAGCGGGTAAGACCACACTGTTCAATGTGATTTCCGGTTTCGTGAAGCCGACTAAAGGGCGGGTTTTTCTGCATGATGCCGATATCAGTAAAAAACCGCCGCACAAGCGCGTGCAGTATGGTTTGGCACGCACTTTCCAGATCACCACGTTGTTCGCGGAACTATCGGTGCTTGAAAACATCCTCATGGCGGCACTGGTTCAGGCCGGGACCTCGCAAGTGTTCTGGAAACCGGTACATAACGATAAGGTGGCGGTATCCATTGCAGAATCGCAGTTGCACGATCTTGGCCTGATGCATCTTGCCGGTAAAGCAGTCAATGAATTGGCGTATGGCGAACAACGACTACTTGAAATCGCTGTCGCGCTGGCCTCGAACCCCAGTGTCCTCCTGTTGGATGAACCTACTGCCGGCCTTTCGACAGCCGAGATTAAGGCAGTAGTCAGGCTCGTCACCAATCTCCCCAAAGACTTGACGATTATCATGATTGAACATGATCTGGATGTCATCTTCGACGTGTCCGAATACCTGAGTGTGCTTCACGGGGGGCAGGCTATCGCCCATGGCCCGGCAGACGAAATTCGCCATGATGAACGTGTAAAGGAAGTGTACCTTGGCGAATCCTAGCTCAATCGCATTGTCAGTCGATTCTATTCATGTGCACTATGGCTTGAGCCATGTCCTGCACGAAACTCAGTTGAAGGTGCCTCAGGGAGAAATAACCGCTATTCTGGGGCGCAATGGGGTCGGCAAGACGACTCTCATCAATAGCATCATGGGGCTGCTTCCAATCACGTCCGGGCAAATCATGCTGTACCGGAATGACGCCACGGTTGATCTGGCCCAACGGCAGGCCGCGGAACGTAAGAAACTGGGGATCGCCCTTGTGCCTCAGGGTCGCCGCCTTTTCAGAAGCCTCAGTGTGGAGGAACATCTTAATCTCGTATCTCCCATTAAGACCGTACCGTACAACCTGACGTCCATCTATGAAATATTCCCGCGACTGTATGAGCGAAGACACGCAGGTGCGAGTACACTTTCCGGAGGAGAACAGTCCATGCTTGCGATCGCACGTGCGCTTATCCTGAATCCGGATATTCTGCTGATGGATGAACCAACCGAAGGACTCGCACCTTTACTGGTGGATGCCATTGGCAGGATCGTTGTAGGGTTGAAAGATGCGGGCCTGACTGTACTACTGGTTGAGCAGAAGCTCAAATTCGCTCTCAACGTAGCTGACCATATCGCTGTGATGGAACGTGGCAGAATTCTGAGTATCTACGCACGGGATCAAATTCAGAATGTAGATGCACTGAGCGAAATAATTCTATCCGGAACAATAGCACAGTAATTTGGAGAAACCATGCCGTCAGATCAGTCTCAATCCGCCTCAAGATCGGTCGAACGCAAGACATTAACAGATCGAGTTTATGAGATTTTGCGGGAAGATATTCTCAATAATCGCCTTCCTCCAGACACCCCTATACAAGAAGCAGTTATTGCCAGAGACCTTGGGGTCAGCCGTGGGCCGGTGCGTGAGGCACTACAAAAACTCAGCGCGGAAGGTCTGGTTGAAATTATCACCCATCGTGGAGCAGTCGTGACCTCTTTGACATGGCAGGAGTTCATTGATGCTTATCGGGTGCGTGAGGCGCTGGAAGCGCTGGCAACCCGCCTTGCCACGCCGAACCTCACGCCAAATGACATCACAATACTCGAACAACTCCATGAGGAAATGATTCGACACGCTGAAGCTGAAGCGGTGGATGCTTTCTTTGTGGCAAACGCCAAATTCCACCACATGCTGGTCATTCAGTCGCATAACAAGAAATTGGTTGAAATGTACTATCCGCTGATTGATCAGATGCGCCGGTACCGGATGCGGTCACTCACGCTGCGGGGTGGCCTGAGCAAGTCCTGCGATGAGCATAAAGCTATTCTGGACGCCATCAAAGCTGGGGACGCCAATGAAGCTGCGATGCGGATGAGCGCGCATATCCAGATTCCGCAGCAGATTTTAGAACATGCCGAGGATGAATTAGAACTCGTCTCGAATGATCTTAAGTAGTGCACGCAGTATCTTGTCATAAAAAGGAGAGCCTGATGGGCAAAAAACCTGTCTTTGGTGTCAATGTCAACAATCGTGAACCACTCATCGCCAATAGTTATACACTGAACGATTTACTGGAATTATCCACGATAGTTGATGAACTGGGTTTCGACTCGATCTGGGTTGGAGACAGTCTGTTTTCAAAACCGCGCTACGAACCGATGACTCTGATGTCCGCGATCTCACAGCGCATTAAACAGGCCAGATTGGGTACGGCCTGTCTGGTTACTGCGACACGCAATCCGCTGTACCTGGCATTAGAGTGGGCTACACTCGACCAACTCACGCATGGACGAACGATCCTGGGCGCCTGTATGGGAAGCCCGGAAGAAGGGGTCATGCGTGAATACGCCGCGCTGGGGCTCGACTTTACCCAACGTGCCATGATCTTTGAAGAAGGTCTGGCTGTGCTGCGGGAACTCTGGACTAAGGGAGAGACGAGCTTCCAGGGTGAACACTTCCAGTATGACAAGGTCGGTTTTTATTCCGGCACCGAAATGGGGCCGCTCATGCCGGTACAGACCCCGCCGCCTATGTGGGTTATCAGCAACCCTCGTCTGGTTCGCAGCACCAGCGATGAAGCGACTACTGAAAAAGTGATCAGCCGCGCCGCCAAGCGGATTGCTAAGTACGGAGACGGTTGGATGACCTGCTGCCGCGCCGGGCATCCTGAGGAGTTCAAGGAGCAGCGCGAGCAGGTTCTGAGAGCGATTGAGGAAGAGGGCGGCAACCCCGACGATTTCGTCATGAGCTATCAGGTCACCATGAATATCGCCGATACCCGCGAAGAAGCACAAAAAGGCATTCAGGCTTATATCAGCGAATACTACCCGGAACTCAGCCAGAAAATGGACATTTCGCAGTGGGGGCCGGTGGGCAATCCTGACGACATCATGGAGTGGCTCAAAACATTTTCCGATGCCGGTGTAGATTATTTTATCTGCCGATTTGGTTCGTTGGATCAGTTTGGACAGGTTGAGCGCTTCGCCAAAGAAGTCTTTTCAGAATTCGCATAAATAAAGCTGCCAATTCATATAGCAAGGAGAATGACCATGACTGATTTACCCGCAGGCCTGCGCAAAGATGCCGAGTTAATCATTGATGTTTGTTTTACTGTGGAAACCGGGGATATTGTCACGATTATCTGCGACAACGCACATCGTACCGAAGCAGACGCTCTGGCGCAAATTGCCGTAGAGCGGGGCGCGTTCCCGGTCATCATGAACAACGAAGAGCAAGTACGCAGGGGATTGCACGATACCCAGTTCCCGATGGATCCCCCACGCAATCTGCACCAGGCGATGTTGACATCGGATGAAGTCATCATTGTCACCAACCTGGAATGGGCCAATCGCTTTGCCCATGTCAAGGCTGTTAAAGAAACGGTCAACGCCAATCAGAAAATCGGCTCTATTGAAGATGGAATGGGTTCCTGGGATCTGACCGAAGCGGATATTCACGAAGCGATTCGGCGCGCGCAGCGTGCTATTGAAGTGCTCAAAGGCAAAAAGCGGATGCGTGTGACCACTGCCCTGGGCACAGATATTACCGTATCTATCGAAGGGCGGCCCGCACTGCAAGTCACGCCGATCCGTGAGCGTGGCATGATGATGGGCCCCACGCCACTCTGGGCGGAAGTTGCCTTCGCAGCAGTGGAGGACCAGAGTGAAGGGATCGTTGTGGTAGACGGGGTGATGCTCGGCATCGGGCTGCCAGGGCAGGTCAAGAACCCGATTACCTGGACGATGAAAGGCGGTCATGCGGTCAGCATTGAAGGCAGCACGGAGGCTGAAAAGCTCAAGCAGGTTATTTCTGGCGTGGAAAACTCCGACATTATTGGTGAATTTGCCTTCGGTGTGAGCGACAAAGCGCCATTTGGCACTCCTTCGGAAAAAGGGCGCGCAGGCACGGTACATTTTGCGCTGGGCGATAACCACAATGCTTATCCCGGTGGGCAGAACGTATGCCGGTTGCACCTGGATGGCGTTTGCCTGAAGGCGACCATGCAGATTGTGGATAACGGACAATACATCCTCAAGGACGGAAAGTGGGTGCTATGAGCGGCCTCGCCAAGAAAGTCCGGCTTGAGGATGTCGCCAAAATTGAGCTTCCTGGCGGTTCCTGGAGTCGCATGGTACTCAACGACAAAAGTGTGAGCGGTAACCAGGGATCGCTGGGATACTCGATCTTCACGCCTGGCACGGTATTGTCCCCCGTTGCGCACGAAGTGGAAGAGTTAGCCATCGTCATTGCAGGAACGGGCGAACTCCGGCTGGAAGAAGATGTCATCCACTATGCTCCCGGTGACGCCTTATTTATTCCCGCCGGGGTCTGGCACGCCGTAGCGAATACGGGCAATGAGGATGTCATTATGGTTTTTGCTTTTCCTTACCCGGATTATCCGGTTACTGAGCGAAAGTGAGTGTGTCTGATGATCCGCCTGCGTACTCAGGTGGCATGGGCCTGCCGGATTCTTGCCATGCATGGACATGCGGATATGACACTGGGGCATGTGAGTGTACGAGGCCCAGGCGATATCATTTACATCAAATGCAAGGATTTCGGTCTTGATGAGATTACACCCGATAATGTAATCGCTATTGATCTGGATGGAAACAAGGTCAGTGGCGAAGGCGATGTGCACCTGGAATCGGTACTCCATACCGAAGTGTATCGGCTGCGGTCGGATGTTCATGCAATTGCCCACACCCATGCCCCTTATGCAACCGCACTTGGCGCATCACAGGCTACGCTTTCATTAGTGAATCATGACAGTCTGCTGTTTTATGAAGGGTTGGGTTGCTTTGACGAGACAGCAGGCCTGATAACGAATGCTCAATTGGGGCAGGCGGTAGCCCACGCGCTGGGGGATCGTAAAGCCGTCCTGATGCGAAATCACGGTGTGCTGGTCGTGGGGAAGGACGTTCCCTGGTTAACGTACACAGCACTCACACTTGAGCGCGCAATCCAGATTCAAATGATCGCTCAAAACCTGGGCCCGTTAGCACCCTTTCCCGAAGAAACGGCAGCTCGTTTGAGCCGTGAAAAATACCGAGATGACTTCACCGAGGGATACTGGCATTACCTCATTCGTAAGCTCCGGAACGCGGGATTGGCGAACGGGATGCCGGATGAAACACATGATTGAAGCGTGACGCATTGACCCGGTGGAGACATAGGCCCCTGTAGATGCAATGGGTTCAGACGGCGTCAGCCCTGATGATAAAAAGGAGTGTACATGCTAAAGCCCTTTGTAATTCATGAGCCTCGGACACCACAGCAGGCATCCGAGCTGCTTAATGAATATGGTTGGGATGCAACGGTGTATGCTGGCGGCACCGAACTGCTGGTGGTGATGAAAGAAGGACTGGCGAGTTATGCCCACCTTATCAATATCAAAACCATCAGTGATATCCACACAATCCATCTTACCGATAATGATGCGGCCTTGCGGATTGGCGCGGCGGTTACCCATCGAGCTATCGAGACTTCCTCGATGATTGCCGCCCATGCGCCCCTGCTGATCGAAATGGAACGCTCACTCGCCAATGTGCGTGTGCGTACGATGGGTACACTTGCGGGGAATCTGTGTTTCGCTGAACCGCATAGTGACCCGGCAGCCGTATGTATGGCGTGGCCCGGCGCGAGTTTTGAACTGACCTCCACTGACGGCGTGCGGCAGGTTCTGCCTGATGAGTTTTTTATTGATCTGTTCATGACGGCGCGCCAGGAGAATGAGATCATGACGGCGATCCATCTCCCCCTGTTGCCACCCGGAATGGGTAGCGCTTACCACAAGTTTGTGCTTCTGGAACGCCCCTCGGTGAGCGTGGCAGCTTTTGTCTCGGTGGCCGGTACCACTATCAAGTCAGCTCACATTGCGGTTGGCAGCGTTGGCCCGGTTCCGTATCGTGCGACCGCAGCCGAGAACATGCTGCTTGGGCAAACACCCGGTGATGAGCCGTACCGGGCCGCAGCGGAAGCAGCCGCATCTGCCGCTGACCCTGTTGGCGACTTGTATGGGTCGGTGGAATACAAGCGCCAGCTTATACGTGTATTGACCCGGCAGGCGCTTCAACAGGCTTCTGAGCGTGCTATGGGAGTTGAGAGGTTATGAACACACAACCTACTTTTAAGCTCACGACAACCATCAACGGTAAACCGGTGGACGCAGAAATTGAGACGCGCACCCTGCTGATTGATTTCTTGCGGGAACACCTGGGACTGACGGGGACCAAGCGTTCCTGCGATATGCAGGTGTGTGGTTCCTGTACCGTGCTGGTTGACGGGAAACCTGTGAGTTCGTGCAGTATTCTGGCTTATGAGGTCAGTGATCGGGACGTTCTCACTATTGAAGGTCTGGCTCAAAAGGGGGAACTGCATCCCATTCAACAGTCATTTCTGGATGAGTACGGTCTGCAATGTGGTTATTGCACGCCCGGTATGGTTCTGGCGACCCTGGCTCTGCTCAATGAGAATCCCAATCCCAATGATTCTGAGATTAAGTCTTTCTTGAGCGGGAATCTATGTCGCTGCACCGGCTATTTCCCGATCCTGAATGCTGTGCGCCGCGCATCAGAACGACTCGCACAGGAGGAAAGTTAGTCCCATGTTAAATCAAAAGTATGGTGTTGGGGAAAAGGCGCCGCGCGTTGACGGACCTTCTAAGGTAACAGGCGAAGCCAAATTCACCGCAGACATCCGGCTTGCCAACATGCTCGAAGCCCGGGTACTGCGGAGTCCATTCCCACATGCACGGATACGCAGTATTGACACTTCTCAGGCAGAAGCCCTGGATGGGGTGGTGGCAATTCTGACCGGGACCGATCTAAGTGACATTGATCCGTACTTTGGACATGCCGTTCGCGACAGGCCAATCGTTGCCATTGACGCGGCACGCTTTGCGGGTGACCCGGTGGCGGTTGTCGCTGCCGAAAGTGCCCATATCGCTGCGGAAGCACTGGAATTGATTCAGATTGACTACGAGGAACTTCCCGCTGTTACCACTATTGAAGCAGCTTTGGCAGATGGCGCTGTGCGGGTTCATGATACTGATGCGCTCCGGTTAGGGTTGTTTCATGGCCTGGGAGACTTCAAGCCGCACGACAACATCTGCTATGAACATCACATGACAAGGGGAGATGTGGAGGCGGTTTTTGCTGAGGCTGATGCCATCGTTGAGGGCGAATTCCGTTTCCCCGCCGTATACCAGTACGCGCTGGAGACCCATGCGGCGACTGCTATCTGGCACGGCGCAGATCAGCTTGAAATGTGGGCGAACTGCCAACATCCGTATCTGGTGCGGGCGGAGTTGGCTGATATGTTTGACCTGCCCAAGGCGAATGTCCGGCTTCATGTGCCTTTTATCGGAGGCGGGTTTGGCAGTAAGTCCTACACCCGGATGGAGCCGATTGCAGCGGCGATGGCCCGCAAAGCTGGACGCCCTGTACGGGTGGTGAATTCTGTCACCGAATCGATGTGGACCAGCCGGCGGCATAACATGATCTGCCGGATGCGGACAGCCGCCCGCGCCGATGGGACTCTGCTGGCTCGAACAGCGGAAATGTGGCTGGATACCGGTGCGTATGCTGATAACGGGCCACGTGTAGTGGCGACGGCTGCTGATGCTGCACCAGGGCCATACCGCTGGACGGCCTACCAGATAGATGCTTATGGCGTCTATACACATCGCTCTCCATCAGGGTCATATCGCGCTTTTGGCGCTACTCATCTCGAATGGATCGGAGAAAGCCAGGTTGACCAGGTCGCCCGTAAGCTGGGCATGGATCCTCTGGAAATACGGGTAAAAAACCTGCTCAAACCGGGCGAGGCGGTTCGTACTCCCGGCAAACCGATGGACGCCGACCTGATTGGCGATATTCGCAAAGTCGCTGAAGGCCTGGAGTGGGATAAGCCCCGCCCGCCCGGAGTAGGGCGTGGAATGGGTATCGGCCTGCTGGCTGCTGGATCACGTCCGGTTTCGACGGCCTTTGCACGCCTGGAATCCGAGGGTACGGTCACGGTGATGGTCAGCACCTCGGAACTGGGGCAGGGCGCGCGTACCGCCATGAGCCAGATTGTCTCGCAAGAGCTTTCTATCCCGTTATCGCAGATACGGGTGCCGGATGGCGACACGATGGTCACTCCGTATGATCGTTCCACCGGGGCAAGCCGTTCCACCACATTAGCGGGCGGGGCGGTTCATCTGGCTGCGCTGGATCTGAAAGACCAGCTCATTGCAATCGCCGCCAGCAAATGGCAGGTTGCCGGGTCCGACATCATCCTGCGTGATGGGCGCGCCTGGGTCGGTGACCAGTCCGCAACGCTGAGTGAACTGCTTTTTTACCACTTTGGCTTTTCCGGCGGTGAGTTATTCGGGCGCGGTATTGTCCGCCCAGAGCAAGGACAGGGTACTTATGCGGCTGGCCCGGTCTTCTGGGAAGTCTGCGTGGGAGGCGTTGAGGTTGAAGTAGATGAAGAGACAGGACGCATTCATCTTCGCAAGATCGTCAGTGTGGCAGATGTTGGCACAGCGGTTAATCCGGCCATGATTAAGGGCCAGGAAATGGGCGGCGCGGCGCAAGGGCTGGGTAACGCCATCTTCGAGGAGATGGTTTTTTCCGACGGCCAGCTTCTCAATGGGACGATGGCCGACTACCGGGTGCCGAAAATGGACGACATCGCTGATGAATTCGTGTCTTACATTGTTCAGAACGAGGATGGGCCGGGGCCTTATGGCCTGAAGGGGGTCGGAGAAGGCATCCTGGCGGCGATGCCGGCAGCGATCGTGAACGCGCTGGCGGATATCGGAATCCATCTCAACGAGCTACCCGCTACACCGGAACGTGTGTGGCGAGCAATTCAGCAATCCAAGAATGTTTAGCAGATTATTTTAACGAGGTAAATCATGACAACTACTCGGATTAAATCGGTTGCGATTATTGGTGCCGGCACAATGGGGCCTGGCATGGCCGCTGTTTTTGCAACCCATAGCTATGATACGCGCCTGATGGACATCAGCGAAACGGTGATGGAGAAGGCAAAAGCCACGGTTGAGGTTGTGTACAATGTACTTCTGAGCGAGGGTTTCCTGACAGAAGAACAGATTGCCAAAGGACGGCAGAACCTCAGGTTTACGATGAGCCAGGCTGAGGCTGTGGACGGGGTTGACCTGGTGATCGAAGCCATTCCAGAGAAACTTGACCTCAAGCACCGCTTCTATAAGGAAGTCGAAACCCAGGTCGGCAAAGACACGATTCTGGCATCCAACACGTCCGGCTTACCGATCACCGAACTGGCAAAAGTCTGTAGGTATCCTGGGCGGGTGATCGGGATGCACTGGTCGAATCCACCCCATATCATCCCAGTGATTGAAATCATTCAGGGTGATGAAACGTCGGATGAAGCCCGCGAGATACTCTGGGAAGTAACTGAAGACATCGAAATGGTGCCAGTGCATGTCAAGCGCGATATTGCCGGTTTTATCGAAAATCGGGTCTTGTATGCGGTTATGCGGGAATGTCTGCATCTATTGGATGAGGGGATCGCCACCGCTGAGGATATTGATACGGTTGTGAAATGGGGTATCGGCTACAAACTGGCTGTAATTGGCCCGATGGAACTTCTTGATATGGCCGGGTTGGATATCTATCACAGTGTAGCCAGCTACCTGAATGCAGACCTTTCGAATGAGGCAGGAGTAAGCGCCCGCGTGCAGGAAAAGGTCAAAAGCGGTGAGCTAGGGCTTAAGACCGGGAAAGGACTGTTCGGCTACACACCGGAGTCTATTCCACCGCTGATGCAAAAGCGTATGAAGCGACTGTTGGGCACCAAGAAAATCCTGGCGGACTGGCTCCAGTAAGACAAATAGAACTGAGGTGTAATCTTGACACTCCAGGTAGAGCACGCATTCACAGTTGATATGCCGATAGGCGAGGTCTGGGACTATTTTGCCGATCCACCCCAGGTTGTACCCTGTCTACCCGGCGCGGAACTGCTGGAAATCATCAATGAAACCACCTATCGGGGCGCGGTCGGGTTGCGCGTTGGGCCGATTGCTGCCCAATTTCATGGGAAGGCGGAGCTTCTCGAAATTGATGCAGCCCAACACATGATGCGGCTGCGTGTGGGCGGTGACCAGCAAGGGTCACCAGGACGTGCAGAGGCCGAGATTCTCTTTTCTCTTTCGCAGGTGGATAATTCTCAGACTGAGATCAAAATCGTGGCGGATGTTGGTATTTCAGGCAGGCTTGCTCAGGTTGGCGGCGGCATGATCCAGAGTGTTTCCAAGTTCATGTTCAACCAGTTTGCCAAGTGCATCATCAAGGTGCTGGAAAACCCGGAGCCAACACCCGGTTCGTAACGCTTTTGTCATGCAGATATAAGCAGGTTGGCTTCCATTTTTTCCAGATATTTGGATTTTGAGGAAGCCGACCGCGTCTTATTCATAGACATTCCCGATTCAAAAGATGCCCCGCGATACTGATACGCCTTCCAATCCCCTGTTGCATATCCGGGAAGCACTTGCTGTCGCACAGGAAACATCTTCGATTGCGCTCATCCTGGCAGCATTAACAGGGTTTGCTGCGTTTTTCATGGAGACCGGACGCCAGGAAGACGGCACACAATTGGGCCAGTTTGTCCTGGCGCATTCTGCCGCCGACGATTACACCCGCCTATGGGCACGGCGCGCCCTGGAGCGTGCCAACAAGCAGGTGAAAGTAAGTCGTGGTGGGATGATGCCGGCGGATTATCCTACCACTGTGGAATCATGGGTGGCTTTGGTGCTGCGGTGAATTGGGTCAGGTTAATCCAGTTTCTGCGCCTGATAAAAGGCATAGTACAGGCCGCGCTGAGCCAGCAGATCGGCGGGTGTGCCCTGTTCAACTACCCGGCCTTTATCAATGACGATGATGCGATCCGCCTGCGCGATGGTCGCTAACCGGTGGGCAATCACAATCGTGGTTCGTCCCTGGCGCAGCGACTCCAGCGCATGACGGAGCTTTTCTTCTGTGAGCGGGTCTAGGGCGGAGGTGGCTTCATCAAGCAGGAGCAGGCGCGGATTCCGCAGCACAGCGCGGGCAACCGCGATACGCTGACGCTCACCGCCGGAAAGGGAATGACCGCGTTCACCGACGACGGTTTTCAGGCCATCGGGAAGTCCTGCGATGAACGGCTCTAATGCGGCGGCGCGCACCGCCCAGCCAACATCCGGGATGTCGGCAGCATCGCGGGGATACGTCAGGTTCTCCAACAGGCTCATGTTCCACAGGAACGTATCCTGGAACACCACGCCCATCGCCTCCCGGATCGCCAGCAGCGAGAGCCGCTGCATATCCATATCATCAATCCGAATGCGCCCCTCGTCCGGGTCATAGAAGCCGGTCAGCAGATCGAAAATCGTGCTTTTGCCGCCGCCACTTGGCCCGACAATACCGACAAATTCACCCGGACTGACCTCGAATGACAGATGGTTGACGCCCGCCTCGCCGCGCCCATAATGGAAGGATATATCCTCGAAAGCGATTTTCACCCCGCTTTGACTGGCGGGAGATACGGGGAGCATCGCACCATCGCTGCGTTCCGGCGGAAGCGCAAAATGCGCGTCCAGTTTCGCCGCCGCGACGCGCATGGTGGATACTCCCAACTGCGTCCGCGTGAACTGCTGCAAGGATGACAGCACCCTGGGGGCATACACCAGGAACGCTATCAGCGTCCCGATAGACATGCGGTTGCCGAGAATCTCAAACACGCCCAGCCCCAGCACAATCGCCAGGACGAGGTTGTTCAGGAAGGACGAAAGCGTATCCACATAGAAGCCATGCAGGGCGCTGATCGCCAGCTTGCTCTGCCGGTATCGTTCGGCCCATCCGCGCCAGAGTCCCGCCGCCCGCTGCTGCCCGTTCGCGGCGCGGATCGTCCGCAGGCCGGCCAGAGTCTCATGCGCCAGACTAGAACCGGCCTCCACCATGGCGTAGAACTGTTCATCAAGCCGCAGCATCCGCCGCCGGATAAGTCGGCTGAAAATATACAACGTTGGCACTGCCAGCATGGTCGCCAAAGCCAGTCGTCCGTTGATGGCGAACATCGCTATGACGTTGCCGATCAGAAAAAACGAGCGTGAGATCGTCGGGAGCAGGCTGTCACCGACAAAAACATCGCCGATTTCGCCACAGGTGCGGGTGACAAGCTGCAACAGTTCGCCGGAATTGAGGCGTTCCAGGTGATCCATCCGCATGGAGAGCATATGCTCGAAGGCCTCCTGCCGCAGGGCTTGCGTAACGGATGTGCCGATTTTATTGCGCTGATGTCCTTCCAGATAAGTCAGCGCCGCCGAAATGACAGGCAGCAAGATTGTACCTGCCACCACGCCCGCGATCAGCCCGACATCCCGCGAGGGAACAGCATGGTCAATCAGAAATCGGAAAAACAGGGGCGTCACCACGTCTAATGCGGTGGCGATCATGACTAACAGAACCGACAGGATGATTGTTGAACGGTGTTTCCTGATCTGATCCAGGACAATCTGATAGGTTCGAGAGCGGGCAGCACGCATCCCTTAATCCTCCATCGTCATTGAACCGGGGGTAAAAGGCTGAACCGAGTGACTTTCTGCTGGTGATCGGATGGCCCGGGGACAGGTTGACCAGGGCACGCTGCACTGCTGCGCCAGCCCGGCAAGGGCTGACCTATAATACTATCTCTGGGAGCAACTGTTACGCTATGTTGTCGGAGATTGACCCTATTAGTATCGGATTTGCGTTCAGGAGACAGAGGATGATTCGGTCAGAATCCGCTGGACTCCCAACCGAGACGATTCCAGATGATTGAGCAATGTTGCGTTCAGACGTTCCGGTGATCCGTCCCGGATAGCATCCAGAATCTGCCGGTGTTCAAAATGAATGGCCTCAAAGTCGGATGGTTCAAAACGCTCGGACAGGCGCGCAAGCTGGATATGAATGTTGGTTTGCTGCCACAGCGTAACCATGTGGGGTGTACCGCCACAGATGACAAGACGTTCGTGCAATGAGCGATCCAGTTCCAGGTAATCATGGATTACACTCTGCCAGCCATCTTTCCTGGCAAGGGCTGCCAGTTCGTCCATCTGAAGACCGATTTCGGCAAAGAAATCATAGTCTTCAGGGGTGAGGTATTTGTAAAGACAGAGCGCCACATAAAGCTCAAAGGCGCTGCGGATTTTATAGTCTTCGTCCAGTTTTTCCGCGCTGATTTCGGTGACGAATGTGCCCCGTCGCGCCTGCACCTGAACCAATCCCGCCACTTCCAGCCGGGTCAGGGCATTCTTCAGCGGGGTCCGGCTGACCTTCAGACTTTCTTCCAGTTCCGCCAGATCAAGGCGCTGGCCGGGCGAGAAATCGTAGCGGAGAATCGCTTTCCTGAGTGCCTCATAGACTGTCTCATTCAGGTTAGGAATAGCAGCAGGTTGGAGGCTGGGAGTATTTCGAGACACTTTTCAGATGATCTCCAGATAGACACCAAACTGAAATTTCAGTTTGCCCGGTTTTATGTGCAAAATTACCTGTAAATCATAATAGATTCCCAGGTGTCTGTCAATCATTACTTACAGATTGCATTTCAATTGGGTGCTGAACTGGCTTCAAACCAGGGTTTTTCGGCCTGAATCAGGTTCAAATGCCCCGAACCGGCGTCACCGGCACGGAGCGGGCAGATGATTTGACAAACATCTGTTTTGCGATATGATTGCTTGTAACTGAAATTTCAGATTAATTAGATTATTTAAGGTAACACACTCTCCGATGCGAAAAATAGGTATTGAGATTTTTTATTGGATTGAGCGCTGGGCAGACGACCAGATTGCTTATTTCCCCAGGGCCAGAGACTGCGGGTTTGACAGTGTTGAAATCTCTTTTGTTTCCGGCCCGGAAACCATTGACATCCCCCGGATGCGCGCAGAATTGGATCGGCTAGGCCTGGGCGTCTTTTGCAGCACGGGATTGAGCTTGCAGACGGACATCACCAGCCCGGATGACCGTGTCCGCGCCGCCGGGATCCAGTATCTGCGGCGCTGCCTGGAAACCGCCCAACAGTTGGGCAGCCCCATTCTGGGCGGTGTGACCTATGCCCCCTGGCTGCAATTCCCCCAAACAGACGATCTGCGCCCTTACCGTGACCGCAGCGCCGCCGCACTTAAAGAAATCGCGCGGATCGCCGGCGATCTGGGCATAACGCTCACGCTGGAAATCCTCAACCGCTTCGAGACTTTCATGTTCAATACCGTGACCGAGGGGCTGTCGTTCCTCCATCAGATTGACCAGCCTGCCGTGAAATTGCAGCTCGACACATATCACATGAACATGGAAGAGGATAATCTGTCCGCCGCAATTCGTCAGGCCGGTTCACAGCTTGGGCACTTCCACTGCGCAGCCAGTAATCGCAAGTTGCCAGGGCGGGGGCATATCAACTGGAACGCCATCAAGACCGCATTAGATGCGGTCAACTACCAGGGGGCGATGGTCATTGAGACTTTTCCCAACCCGAATGTTGAAACCGGGAGAACCGTCAACACATGGCGGCCCCTGGTGGGCGAGGACATGGACGCAGATGTAAAAGAGGCGTTGGCGTTTCTGCGAGAAACCGTTGCTTAAGGTTGTGACCCGGAGTGGATTACTTGATTTCGCTGATCTTTGGCGAAAATGACTGCAAGAGAGATGTCCGAACATAGTCAGAGGGGGTATGTGCATAGGATAACGTGAACCGACGCTAGAGAAAATGCTTTCAGAGAAACATAGTCTATTAGAGGAGATAAATGGTGTTTAACTCAAAGCGCATCAAACTCATTTTTGCGATCACCCTGCTAAGCATCCTGACCCTGGTCGCCATTGGCGCAGTTATGGCCCAGGATGAACTCATTGGCGAAGTTCCCGGTTTTGCGAGCTGGGAAGAAGTTCTGGCAGCCGCTGAAGGCACTACCGTTAACTGGTGGATGTGGGGCGGTAGCGACAAAATCAACACCGATGTGGATACGGACATCGGCCAGCGGGTACAGGAGTTGTATGGCATTACGCTGAACCGCGTCCCGAATGGTGCCGAACTGTTTGTTGACCAGGTATTGAATGAAGCCGCTGCCGGTGTTGAGCAGGGCGCTATTGACCTGATGTGGATCAACGGTGAGAACTTCAAGACTCTGGCAGAAGCCGACTTGCTTTACGGCCCCTGGTCGGAATTCATTCCCAATGCCGTCTATGTTGATTGGGCAGACCCCGCTCTCGCCTATGATTTTGGTTATCCGGTGAACGGCTATGAATCGCCATGGGGTCATGCTCAATTCGTGATGGAATACAACACGGCGCTGGTTGGCGAAGAGCCGCCTACAACCTTTGAAGACCTGACAGCCTGGATTGAAGCGAACCCTGGGTTGTTCACCTATCCCGCGCTTCCTGATTTCACCGGTAGTGTGTTCGTGCGACACGTATTCTACTGGGTAGCCGGAGGCCCCGAACCATTCCTGGGTGAATTCGACCAGGAAGTATTCGACCAGTATGCCCCCGCTGTGTGGGAATATCTGAATTCAATTGAGCCGAATCTGTGGCGTGGTGGCGAAACCTATCCTGAGGCAACAGTCATGGATAGTATGCTGGCGAATCAGGAAATCGCATTCAGCATGGGTTATGGCCCGGCTGATGCCGCCAACAACATCGCGCAGGGTATCTACCCGGATACGATTCGTACCTTCGTGTTTGATACCGGAACGATCTCCAACAACAACTTCGTTGCGATCCCCTTCAATTCCCCCAATCCGGCGGGCGCTATGGTAATCGCCAACTACATTCTCTCTGAAGAATTCCAGTTGAAACTGGTTGACCCGGCAAAGTGGGCCTGGCTATCGCCAATCTCACCAGCCGTGTATTCGGAAGAATTCCAACAGGCGGTTGCTGGAATGGAACTGCACCCGGCGACACTGTCTCCGACTGCGCTGGCCGCCGCTGCGCTGCCAGAACCGAATGGGGACTGGGTCACTGCGATTGAAGCCGGATGGATTAAGAACGTCCTGGAAAACTAAGCAGAAACACAGAACCACGCAGGGTGGCCGGCCTGTACCGGCCATCCTGTTGAAGAGGAGTGGCTATGAATCGACTCAAGCTGATGGAAAAGCTGAGAGTTCCTATGATGCTCTTTCCGGCGATTGCCATTATTGTGGTGTTGTTCGGCGGGGGGATGATCTCAGGTGTGGGGCAGAGCGTCGGCTATTTCCCAGTCATCGGGCTGAATGATTTTACGCTTGATTATTACCGCGATGTGCTCACCGACGACGGTTTTATGACGTCGCTCTGGCTCACATTCCGGTTAGCTTTTTTGAGCACATTGTTTGCATCCGTGTTGGCCGTAGCGTTTGCGCTCGTACTGCGGCACGCTTTCCGGGGCAGCCGCCTGCTGACCCTGATCTACCAGGTGCCGATCCCAATCCCGCATCTGGTGGTGGCAACCGGCATCGTCCTGCTGGTCAGCCAGAGCGGTCTGTTATCGCGCGGCTCGGTTGCGCTGGGGCTGACACAGACTCCGCGCGATTTCCCGGTCATGGTATTTGATCCGGCGGGGGTCGCCATCCAGTTGACGTTTTTATGGAAGGAAGTGCCTTTTATCGGGGTCGTTGTGCTGGCAGTGCTGAAGAGTGTCGGCCCGCAGTACGAAGAGATCGCGCGCACGCTGGGGGCGAATAGCTGGCAGCGGTTTCGTTATGTGCTTTTCCCGCTGATGCTGCCGGGCATCCTGTCAACTTCAATTATTGTATTTGCCTTTGTTTTCGCCAATTACGAAATACCGCTTCTGCTCGGTGTCCGGCATCCGACCACACTTCCGGTGATGGCATTCCGAAACTATCAGGACCCTGACCTCGCCTTAAGACCGCAGGCTATGGCAATCAGCATGATTCTGGCGGTGGTTGCCATTATCTTGCTGGTGGCATATAAGCGCCTTGCCAAATACGCGGTTGAGTCATAACGCAAAGAGGACATAGCGATGCAAAGAACGTTTCGCTGGTTAGCCGTCATCGCCATTGTATTGGGCGTGGCGCTGCCTGTTATTCCACAGATTATCTGGTCACTTGCGCACCGCTGGTTATTCCCCGCGCTCCTACCAACGGAATGGAGTATGTCATCCTGGGAATACGTTTTTTCCCCTTCATCGCGTGTCGTTGAAGGATTCATGAACAGCCTGGAAATCGCCGTGTTCGTCTGTATCCTCTCGATCCTGGTGGGGCTGCCAGCGGCGCGGGCTATCGCTCTGAACGACTTCAAAGGGAAGGGCATTATTGAGTGGCTGCTGATGGTGCCGATTATCGTGCCGGGTATCGTCTCGACACTGGGTATCCACCAGTTGTTCATTCGCCTGCACCTGACGAACACATTTATCGGGGTCAGCCTGGTGCATCTCATCCCCTGTATTCCCTATATGGTACTCGTCATGGTCAGTGTGTTTTCCAATTACGGCACTGAGCTGGAAGACACCGCGAGGACGCTGGGGGCAGGGCCGATCCGCGTTTTCCTGAATGTGACACTGCCCGGCATCCTGCCCGGATTGATGGTTGCCACGATGTTCACTTTCCTGATTTCCTGGGGGCAGTACATCACGACTGTGCTGATCGGTGGCGGCACTATCGTCACCTTGCCGGTGGTGTTATTCCCCTTTATCACCGGTATTAACTATTCCAATGCAGCCGCTATCAGCCTGGTTTTTGTGGCTCCGGCTATTCTGGTGCTGATCTTCACCTCTCGTCAATTGGGGCAGGACTCAGCCGTGATGGGAGGATTTGGACGACTATGACCCACGTAATGCTCGAGGGATTAACCCGCCGTTTTGACGATGTAATCGCAGTGAATAATCTCAATCTTGAGGTGGAATCCGGCGAACTAATCGCTTTTCTGGGTCCCTCCGGTTGTGGCAAAACCACTACGTTACGGATGATTACCGGTTTGCTGCTGCCGTCGGAAGGCGATGTCCAATTTGACGGTAAATCCATGATTGCCGTCCCTACGGAGAAGCGCGGCGCGGTCATGGTGTTCCAGAAGCACCTGTTATTTCCAACGATGGATGTTGCCCGGAATGTCGGCTTTGGCCTCAAGATGGCGGGCATCTCTAAAAAAGAGATTGACCGCCGGGTGAGCGAAATGCTGGAACTGGTGCATCTGCCGGGATTTGAAACGCGCCGCCCGCATGAGCTTTCCGGGGGGCAGCAGCAGCGGATCGCCCTGGCGCGCGCCCTGATTGTCCGCCCTAATGTGCTCCTGCTGGATGAGCCGCTGGCGAACCTGGATGCCAATCTGCGCCTGGAGATGCGTGAGCTGATCCGCACGATTCAACGCGAGATGAATATCACGAGCATCTTTGTGACCCATGACCAGGAAGAGGCGGTCATGCTGGCGGATCGTATCGCCCTGATGTTTGATGGTGTCTTGCAGCAGTTTGATGTGCCAAAGGCGTTTTATGAACGCCCCAATTCTGCTGAAGTCGCTCATTTCTTCCGCAATGATAATTTCCTGGCAGGAACCCGGCATGGCGATTGTGTCGAAACCGGGCTGGGCAGCCTGGCGATACTGCCCGACCATGTCACGCAGCCAGATGGCAAGGTTGTGGTAACAGTCCGCCCTGAAGACATCTATCTTGCTCCCACCAGCGACGAAAACCTCATTCATGTGAAGGTGCTGGCACAGGTCTACATGGGCACATACAAGCAGGTTCAACTGGATGTGGACGGCAACAAGTGGCTGGCACATGGCCCGGCAGACCTTGACATCCGGGAAGGCGATACGATTCCGATCCAACTACCGAAAACCCATATCTGGCTGCTGCCACCTGTAAACGGAAAATAACATGCAGAAGACTGCGCTGTTCAAAAAAGTGTATGGCTGCATGTTAGGCGGCGCTATTGGCGATGCGCTGGGCGGGCCAGTCGAACACATGACGCCCGAAGCCATCCGCGAGACGTATGGCGGCAACCTGGATCGTTACGTGCCTTATAGTCGCCCTCCGGCTCATCATGCCCAGTTTGCTGAAGGGGATGGTATTGGCGCGTATACCGATGATACACGTCTCAAACACCTGCACTGTCAGGCGATTTTCCGGGCAGGCGGCAAACCCCGCCCTGGTGACCTGGCGATGGTGCTGGCAGAAGCCTACCATCACGCGCCGGACTCCATGCATGAGGGTTTTGTCGAAGAATACTATATGCAGGCACTCTGGGGCGAGGATAAGGTAGCCTTCGGCGGTGAGCCGACCAACGGCTCCCTGATGGCAAACTCTCCCCTGGGCCTGATTACCGCCTGCCGCCCTGATGAGGCTTACCAGCTTGGCTTTGATATGGCTTTCCTGACAGCCGGATATGCCAGAAACAGCTCCGCCATGCTGGTCGCCGCAGTCGCGGAGGCGATGCGCCCAAACACGACGGTGGATGGCATCATTGATGCGGCCCGTACTGCCCACCAGCGCTTTTCCCGCCGGAGGGAAGGCGATCACTGGCATAGCACCGAATGGCGCTATGATCCGAACATCCAGTTTCTGGATAAGGCGCTGGAAATCGCCCGGCGCGAACGCGATGTCTTCGCTATCCGTGAACCGCTGACGGCTGTTCTTGAATGGGGACATCTGTTTTCCGAAGCCATTCACACGCTGGTTGTTGCCCTGGCGATGTTTGTCGCGGCAGAGGGAGATGTCAAACAGTCAATCATGGGCGCGATCATGTATGGGCGCGATAAAGACAGTTATGCCAGTGTGGCCGGTGCGCTGGCCGGGGCTTTCAACGGTGTTGACGGAATCCCGGTGGAGTGGATACAGCCGGTGATCGCTGGCAATCCGGCAGTGGATATGCACGACTATTCGGTGAAACTCACCGGGTTGATCGTGAAGGATTACGAACAATCCCGTACCAACATTGGCGACCTGGGGGCGCTGCTGTAAATATCCTTCTTTCATCAGAGATTTCAGGAGAACTCACCGTGCCACAGTTTCCACAGCTCACACAGGCCGAAATGCGCCAGCGCCTTGAACTGCCGTCGGGTAAAATCCGGCTGCTCATTGACACCGATACCCATAACGAAATTGACGACCAGTACGCTATCGCCTGGGCGCTGCTCTCGCAGGATGTTTTTGATATCGAAGGCGTGGTGGCCGAACCGTATTCGCACCGCCATCATAGCAAGCCGCTTCTGGCAGCCTACGACGCACTGAAGCAGAATCTGGACACGGATTCCGGCACAGCCATGCCGGATATTGCCATGCGCTATGCCGTCTCGGCCCGTCGCATGATCGAAAATGGCATGAATCCGCACGATATTCGCTTTGTAGACCCCGACGAGGGCATGGAACTGAGCTACCTGGAGATACTGAAGGTGTTTGACCTGCTGGATGAAGATACGTCTGGCAGGGTCTTCCGAGGTTCTCCAGGGTATCTGACATCTCTCGACGCGCCGATACGGAGTCCTGCCGCCGAGTTCATCATTGAACGGGCGATGGCGGATGATGAGCGTCCGCTGTATATCGCCGCGATAGGTTGTTTGACCAATATCGCCTCGGCCATCCTGATGCAGCCGGAAATCATCAAACGAATTGTCATTTTGTGGACGAGTTCGTATCCATCCCATGTCGAGTTTCTTTCCCACATGGCATCCCTTAACCTGATGCAGGATCCTATCTCATCGCGCCTGCTGTTTGATTGTGGCGTGCCGCATGTGTATCTGCCCGGCTATTACATTGGCGAGCAGTTGAAGTTATCCCTGCCTGATATGGAACGGTGGGTGAAGGGGAAAGGAAAAATCGGGGATTACCTGTACCATCTGTATACCCATAACCCCATCCACCCGATGATCGGCGTTAACGAGTATTTCGGACGCACCTGGATTATCTGGGATGTCATCAACATCGCCTGGCTGCTGAACCCGGAGTGGGTGCCCTCGCACCTCGTCCACTCGCCAATCCTGACCAATGACCTGTATTACAGGCGGGACGACAGCCGTCACCTGATGCGTGAAGCCTACGGTTGTAACCGGGACGAGATTTTCCGGGATTTCTTCACCAAGCTGAACAAGGCGCCTTAGGAGAATCATCTATGAAAATACGGATGCCTTATTTCCCGGTTGGTTCCAGCTACTATCCTCCTACGCATGACAGTGGTGATTGGGCGCGGGATATACATAACATGCGCGCTGCCGGGTTCAACATGATGCGTACTGCGGAACTGATTTCCAGTTGGGACTATATTGAGCCACGACGCGGACAGCCGGAATGGGCCTGGCTGGATCACACCTTTGAGCTTGCCGCCGCGCACGATATTCAGATTGTCCTGGGTACAGGGTCTTGTAACCCGCCAATCTGGATGCTGGAACACTATCCCGACTTACAGCGGGTCTCCCGCGAGGGCATGAAATACCCGACGAACACGGTATGGGGCTGGGCCTGTGTGAATAATCCCGGCCTGCAAAACGAGGTGACTCGTTACCTGAGTCTGCTGCTCGAACGATACAGCCAGCATCCGGCACTGTACTGCTGGCAGATTGATAATCAGATCGGGCATATGACGGCCTTTACGGAAGCCGAACACTCGCACCCGCGCCGTTACGGATACTGGTGCTATTGCGATCACTGCACGCGGCTGTTCCGGGAGTATGTCCGGGCGAAGTATGGGGATATTGACACGCTCAACCATGCCTGGTCGTGGGACCCGACACACTACCGGTATGATGACTGGCACCAGATCACACCGCCGCGTTCAATGCCTGCCGAATGGGGCAACAATACGGCATGGCTGGATTTCCGGATTTTTGTCCAGCAGTCCATCGCGGATTTCGTGCGTTTTCAGCATAATCTGATCAAAAAGCATGATGACACACAGATCACCATGCACAATCTGTATGACTGTATGCGGCCTGACCTGGGCGCGCGCAATGAGCCTAACCACTGGGATATCGGCGGCATTACGGATATTATCGGCCACGATATTTACCCATCCGAGCATGATTTTCGGAAAGACCCGGCATTCTCATCCTGGTTTTTCGATTTCGCGTATTCCGTTGCGCGGCATAACGATAAAACCATGTGGGTCCCGGAGCTTGAAAGCGGGCCGATTGGCGGCTTTTCCGCCGGGCCAAACTTCGCCACCACCGGGAGGGACATCAAGCGTTTTAACATAAACTGTATCGGGCATGGCGCCAAATGTATGCTCTACCAGGGCTACCGGGACTGGAACTTTCTTCCGCTGACCTGGGGGGCGCTGGTGGATTTTCACGGCGAACCCACCGAACGGTATCATGCCGCCGCCGAAATCTGCCGCGTTATCAGATCGCACGAAGATTTCTTCCTGGATGCGCTGCCGCCCGCCGCCCAGATTGCGGTTTATCACAGTCACGAAAATGTTATCGTCCTGGATGGACAGGCCAATGAGAAATTTCTCTATCGGGCTTTACGCGGGACGCATACCGCCCTGTGGGAAGCGGGCTACACCATACAATTCGTTGAACCCCGTTTCCTGAACACGGCAACGGCAGATTATCGGGTGATCTTCCTGCCCTTCGTGATGCACCTGCCGCAGGCACACGCGGATGCCCTGACTCGCTACGTCGAAAACGGCGGCACGCTGATCGGCTGCGCCAAACTGGGCCACGTGGACGAAAGAGGGTGGGTCTGGAATGATCGTCCCGGCGCTGGGCTGACGGCATTGTTCGGCGCAAAGGAGACTTACATCGAGGTACAGCGCGAGCCGCATGACCGTATCACCCTGGTCGTCAATCCGGAGAATCCCCTTTTTGCCGGGATTGACGCCGAACGCATCGCGGGATACTGGCACCGTGAAGAATTCGACCTGCAAGATGACGTGGAAGTCCTGGCCCATTTTGTGGATGGCACGCCCGCAATCATCCGGCGGCAGCATGGCAAGGGGCAGGCGATTCTGATGGCGACTCACCTGGATATGGCTTTCTGGGAATATCGGGACCCGGCGCTCCGGCAGTTTTTCGATAATCTGATGCGCTACTGTGGCGTCCAGAAAGATGTCCTGCTGGACAGCCCACAGATGGACTATGCACGGCATTACGTGGATACCCACCTGCTCACTCACGAAAGCCAGCACGCCGTCCTGGTCAACAATCACGGCACAGGAACAGCTGACCTGACTATCACGATTCCAGGGATCAATCCGGCTCGTGCCACTGACCTGTTTTCAGGTGCGGGTGTGCCGTTTACTACCGACGGTGGCGCCCGATTCTCCATCCAACTCCCGCCGGAAGACGGCACTATCATCATGCTGGAATAGGGGGTTTCATGGCGACATTTCGTTCGATTATGGAGATTAAGGCAGAAGAGTGGCTGGCGGCGATGGGACTCGCGCCTCAGGACGTGCCGGATGTCGTCATCGTCGAAGGCAGTTGGTGGCGGGCGCAGCGCACTGAATGGCGGTTGGGGTATCTGCGTGATGTGCGCGAACTCAAGTTCCCGGATATTTTCTGGGGACGCTGGAAAGATCGTAAGATCGGCTTCTGTATGGCCTATGGCGCGCCACGTACCGTCGAAATCATCCACCTGTTCGGCGTGTTGGGGACAAAACTCGCCGTGCAGATTGGCACCTGCGGGGGGTTGCAGGCGCATCTCAAGCCGGGTGACATCATCCTGCCGGACGTGGCGATATGCCGCGAGGGCGTGGCGCATATGTACGGCGCACCCGATGCCGTCCTGGGATCATCACAATGGCTGGAGACGGCGCAGCAGCGCCTCAAAGCGCGGGGACACACCACCTATCGCGGCACGCACGTTACGTGGTCGTCACTGTTCACCGAGACGCCACAGATGATGGAAGCCTGGCACAAAGCGGGCTATCTCTCGGTTGAGATGGAGACGGCTACCACATATGCCGTTGCCCGGCATTTTAATATGCCTGCCGTTTCGATGGTTGTGGTCTGGGATGACCTGACACGCGGCAGACGATTTCTCGACCCGCTGCCGCCGGGCGGTCAGGAAGCGCTGGATAACAGCAATCAGGCTGTGTATGAGGTTGCTTTGGAACTGGCCGAGCAGGTTTAACCCTAAAGGATTCTCATGATAGATTCTCTCCCGGAAACCTACATCCCGCTGCTGCCGGAAGTCAAGGCGTTTCTGTCACAGCCAGTGATGCCCTATATCGGTGGTCGTTACGTCGCGCCGCGTTCGGAGCAGGTTTTTGAGACATACGACCCTTCTTCGGGTCGGCGGCTGGCGCAGGTCGGGCGTGCTCAGAAAGACGACGCGGACGTGGCCGTTAAAGCAGCCCGCGCCGCATTCGATCAAGGCGACTGGTGGCTGAAGATGTCCCCGGCGGATCGCTCCAAATGTATCTGGCGGCTGGCGGAACTGATCGAAAAACATGGCGCGGTGCTGGCGCAACTCGACTCGCTGGATAACGGCAAGCCCCTGGAGACAACGCGCACCGTAGATGTACCGCTCTCGGCAGATCACCTGTATTACTATGCCGGATGGCCGCCTCGGATCGAAGGCAGCACTATCCCGGTCAGCCAGCACACGATGTTTAACTATACCCTGCGCGAGCCAGTCGGCGTAGTCGGGTTAATCTCCCCCTGGAATTATCCGTTATTGATGGCGACGTGGAAGTTTGCCCCGGCCCTGGCAGCGGGCAACTGCGTCATTGTCAAACCCGCCGAACAGACTCCATTGAGCGCCCTGTATCTTGCCAGGTTGACCGAAGAAGCGGGTTTCCCGCCGGGTGTGTTCAACGTGCTGCCCGGTTATGGCGAAGAGGCTGGGGCGGCGCTGGTCGAGCATCATGGTGTGGACAAGATTGGGTTTACCGGCAGTGTGGAAGTTGCCCGCAAAATCGTGCAGGGATCAACCGGCAATCTGAAGCGTGTTTCCCTGGAACTGGGCGGCAAAAGCCCGAATATCGTATTTGCCGATGCGGATCTGGAACGGGCAGTCGTAGGGTCAACCTGGGCGATCTTTGGCAACAACGGCCAATCGTGTACGGCGGGTTCGCGTCTGTATATTGAGCGCAGCGTGTTCGATCAGGTTATCGCGGGAATGAAAGAGGAGACTCGAAAGATCAGGGTCGGCCCCGGTATGGCACAGCAGCAGCCCGATCTCGGCCCGGTTGTCAGTGATGAACAGTTGGGGCGGGTCATGGGCTATGTACACGAAGCTCTGGAACAGGGCGCGCAGGCTGTAACAGGTGGCGCGCGTATGGGCGGCCTGCTCCAGGACGGTTATTTCATCGAACCAACTATTTTCACAAACGTCACCGATGATCTGCGGGTCAGCCGGGAGGAAATTTTCGGGCCGGTGGTCTGCGCCATGCCCTTCGATGATGTGGAGGAGATCATTGGTCGTGCCAACGATACCGAGTTCGGCCTGGCGGCGGGTCTGTGGACAACCGATGTCCGCAAGGCGCATTCACTGGCGAAGGCGCTAAGAGCCGGGACGATCTGGATCAATACCTGGGGTGACACCGAGGCGGCCTCTCCTTTTGGTGGCTACAAGCAGAGTGGTTACGGGCGTGAAATGGGCAAAGAGGCTATTGATCTGTATACGGAAGTTAAAAGCGTGTGGTTGAAAACGAACTGATGACACCTAAAACACTCTCGATGGGCAAATATCGCGCGCTGCAACGGGCCAGTACGCAGGATGGCCTTTTCAACATTCTGGCACTCGATCACCAGGACGCGCTGCGACGTGTCTTAAATCCACAATCCCCGGCCACCGTTGCTGATTCCGACCTGACTGCTTTTAAAATGCAGGCGGCAAGCCTGTTGATTGATGATGTCAGCGGCGTCCTGCTTGACCCGGTTTACGGTGCATTCCAGGCGATTGAAGCGCATAATCTTGGTTCCAAAGGGCTGCTGGTCGAACTGGAAAAAGCGGACTACCAGATGAATCCCATGCCGCTGGATGTCGAAATTGACCCGGATTGGAGCGTTGCCAAGATCAAGCACATGAACGCCGATGGGGTCAAGCTGTTCTTTTATTACAACCCATACCAGGGTGACCACGCCGCCCGGCAGGAAGCCGTTGTCCGGCAGGTGGTGACGGAATGTACCTGGCTGGAAATCCCCTTTTATGCCGAGCCGATTATCTACCATGCGGACAAGTCCCCTGCTGACATTCCTGGCGGGCTGGTTGCAGAAGCCGCCCGCCGGATAGCGAAGATGGGTGTTGATGTCCTCAAGCTGGAGTTCCCGGTGGATGTGAAAAAGGAACCCAATCCGGCAGTCTGGTTAGAGGCGTGCGAGGCGATTACGACGACAATTGATACCCCCTGGGTTCTGTTGAGCGCCGGTGTACCGTTTAACGTTTTCGCGCGGCAGCTTGAAGTTGCCTGTAAGGCGGGGGCTTCCGGTTTTATTGTGGGGCGGGCGCTATGGGGCGACGCCGCCATGATTAGCGACCCCGCTGCCCGGCAGCAGTGGTTTCGGGAGACCGGGCGGGCGCGCATGACGTTGCTGAACGCTATTGCCAGGACTTACGGTATTCCCTGGCAGAACTTTTACAGAGAGAGTTTGCCCGTTGTGACAACCGAGACATTCCGGCGCTACCCCGAACTGGATGAGAACAATGGCTGATCGAATGCCTATGGTCATCGGCGTTGGCCTGACTCCCTTTGCCTCCAACCGGGAGGACTGTAACGTGCGTGACCTGGCGGTTGAGGCCGTGCTGGACTGTGTTCGAGATGCCGGAATCGAGAACCTGGACGCTGTGCAACATGGCCTGACGAGTTATGAGAGCGATCACTTCAACCGGCAGATGACGCTCGGCGCGATTCTGCATGACACGCTGGGCTTGAATCCTACGCCGAATGTGCGGGTAGAAGGGGGCGGGGCAACCGGCGCACTGGCGTTACGCACTGCCTGGGCTTATGTCAAAAGCGGCCTGTGCGATTCGATTCTGGTTTACGGCTGCGAAACCAACGGTAAAAGCATTGCATCACAGACGGCCAATCAGTTATTCGCGCTTTCCGCCGACGTGGACTGGGAGATGATGGTTGGCGGAACCTATACGGCCTTTTACGCTGCCATGATGCGCGTTCACATGGAGCAATACGGCACAAAACGCGAGCAGTTCGCCCATGTTGCCGTCCGCAACCGCCGCAATGCCGCCGCGAATCCTTTTGCCCAGAGGCCGATGGACATCAGCATTGACGATGTGTTGAACTCCCGGCCTATTGCAGAACCGTACACCCTGCTCGATTGCAGCCTCTTGAGTGATGGGGCGGCGGCGCTGCTGCTGGCAACCGAGGAGTGGGCGAAGCAGCACAGTTCGCGGTTTGCGGAGCGTCCTCCCGTTGCCTTCACCGCGACTGGATGCGGGACGGACACCATGCGGCTGGGTGACCGTTACCCCCATCTGACCAATTTCGCCGGGAAACGCGCCGCCGCTCAACAAGCGTATCGGAGCGCCGGTATCACCAACCCGCTGGAGCAAATTGATGTGGCGGAACTTTATGACAGCTACAGCGGTGTGGAAATCCAGGCCGTAGAGGACCTGGGTTTCGTCCCGGAAGGCCAGGGTGGCCCGGCGGTTGCTGATGGCATGTTCGACCATGACGGAGCGCTGCCCGTCAACACCAGCGGTGGCCTGCTCGGACGCGGTGCGCCCGTCGGGGCGACAGGGATTGCCCAGGCGATTGAGGTCGTGCAGCAGTTATGGGGTGAGGTCACGCCCGAACGGCAAGTTCACCATGCAAGACGCGGTCTGACCGATACACACGCTGGAATCGGGACAATCTGCGTTGTGAATATCTTTGAGCGGCAGGACTGACCGATGAGCGAATCGCGGGTGACCAGCCTGGTTGAACGAAAAAACATAGAGTCGAAATGGGTCGTCGAAGGCGATCCCTGGGAGGCGTTCCGCCAGATTGAGGTCATCACGCTGGAGCTTACACAGTCCTACAGACACAGCCTGGGGAAGTATTCTCGCTTCTTTCTTGAACTGGAAAACGGGCGCTTCCTGGGGACAAGCTGTCCAACCTGCCACAAGGTTTTTGCTCCCCCGCGCCCCCTTTGCCCGGACTGCCTGAGCATCACGGCGTGGCAGGAACTGCCGGGCACTGGCACGGTGCAGACGTTCTCGATCATGCACTTCCCCTCGCTGGTCAATGACGATGTGCGCCGCCTGGAAACACCGGTCACCCTGGCTTACGTGCTGCTGGATGGTGGCTCGACTCTGTTTCCGCATGTCCTGAAAGCCGCCCCGGAATCCATCCATATCGGGATGCGAGTCAGAGTTGCTTACGCCGCAGCCCCTGTCCAGCACCCGATTCACCTGATGTATTTTGTGCCCCTGGAGGAATGATGGCACCACGTACCAAGAAACTCATCAACCAGCCCGCCACGATTCTGAGCGACATGCTGGAAGGCTTTGCCGCTGCGTATCCCGATATTGTCCGCTTGACGGATACCGGCCTGATTGTGCGCGCCCAACCGAAAGCCACCGGCAAAGTCGGGCTGGTGATCGGCAATGGCAGCGGTCACGAACCGGCTATGATCGGCCTGGTGGGGCAGGGCTTGTTTGATGTCAACATACCGGGTGAAATCTTCGCCGCGCCGGGGCCGGGTCGAATTCTGGAAGGAATCAAAGCGGCAGATCGTGGCGCGGGCGTGCTGGTCTGTGTATCGCATCATGCCGGTGACCTGATGAATGCTGAAATGGCGCTGGAACTCTGCGGGATGGAAGGTATTGAGGCTGTGGAGATGGTCGTCCTCTATGACGATATTTCCAGCGCACCCAAAGGCCGCGAAGCCGAACGGCGCGGCACTGCCGGACTGTTCTTCACCTGGAAGATGCTGGGCGCGTTTGCCGAAACGGATGCGACGCTGGCGCAGTGCAAAGCGATGGCGGAAAAAATCCGCGACAATACCCGCACCCTGTCCGTTGCCATCACGCCGGGGACCAATCCCGTATCCGGCGCAGTCATGTTCCAACTGCCGGATGACGAGATCGAAGTCGGGATGGGTGTACACGGCGAGATTGGGCAGGGACGGCAGAAGCTCGTGTCTGCTGACCAGACGATTGACATCATGCTGCCCCCGGTTCTGGAAGACCTGCCGTTTCGAGCTGGCGATGAAGTGCTGGTCTTCCTGAATAACAGCGGCAGTATGACACAGATGGAACTGTTCATCCTGTACCGGCGGGTGGCGCAGCGGCTTCAGGAAGCGGGAATCCAGGTCTACAAGACCTACATCGGCCCATACGCCACGACCCAGGAAATGGCGGGTTTCGCCCTGTCACTGTGCCGGGTAGATGATGAACTTAAGACGCTGTGGGACGCTCCGGCTATCGGGGCAAACGTGAGGATTGTACAGCCATGACGATCACAACCCAGGATTTGCGCGGCATGATTACGGCCATCAGTGCCACGATTTCTGTAAATATATCCATGCTGAACACGCTCGATTCGCAGTTAGGCGACGGCGATCATGGCACGACCATCAGTGCCGGATTCGCGGCGGCGGCGGAACAGATAGCGGCGGCGGATTCTCCTTTTGACGTGCTGCGCCTGACCGGCATGACGCTCATGAATCGGATGGGCGGTTCGTCCGGCGCGTTATTTGGTACGTTATTTGTGCAGGCTGCCATGTCGGTTAAGGAGGCGGAAACGGTCTCGCTCAAGCAGTTCGCGGCCCTGTGGCAGGCCGGGGGCGATGGCGTGATGAAGCGCGGCAAGGCTGCCCCCGGAGACAAAACGATGGTTGATGCGCTTTCCCCGGCGGTTACGGCCTTACATCAGGCTGCCGAAAAGGGCGAAACGGTGGAGCAGGCCTTACAGGCCGCCGCAGCAGCAGCGGAGCAGGGCGCGAAAAATACAGCGGAAATGACAGCGCGATACGGGCGGGCACAATATGTCGGCGAACGCGCTATCGGGCATGTGGACGCGGGCGCACAGTCTGTCGCTCTGATGTTTTCTGCCATGTACAACTACTGGAAGGGTAAATAGGGTAAATAAGATGGCGAAGCATAAGCTGCGGGTTGCGTATGTCGGGCTGTCCCTGCCGGCCTATTTTGCAGAGCGACTGGATTACCGTAAGCGCAGTATTGACGGGCTGCGAAAGCTCGCCGGGGAATGGGACTTCGTGTTCGTGCCGGATGAAACCATCGTTGCCAGTGAGGCCGACGCCTTACAGGTCGCCAACCGTCTCAAAGACCAGCATATTGATTTCCTGTTGATCCAGAATACATCAATCAGCATCGGTGACCAGCTGCTGCCGCTGGTGGATGTTGCCCCGCGCATTGGTTTATGGTCGCTGCCCGATCCATCGCTGGAAGGAGAAGTGCAGCTTCACGCGCTGGTTGCCCTCAATGAGCACGCCAGTATTCTCAAGCGGTATCTGCGCCACCGGGACATCCCGTTCAAGTGGTTCTACGATCACGTTGATTCGGAGATGTTCATGCGCCGCTTCAGCATTACCGTCCGGGCGCTGACGGCAGTGAAAAATATGGAGAACGCCCGCGTTGGCTGGATCGGCGGGGTATCACCCGGTTTCCACAACATGCTGGTGGATCCACGTCGCTTGAATGAACGGCTTGGTGTGCGGGTCGGTGAACATGAAATGGCGGAACTGGTGCGCCGGGCGGAAGCTCAACAACCCGCCACCGTCGCTGCCACCGCGAAGGCCATGCGTTCCGCCGCCGTCGCTGTGACCGTCAGTTCAGATGTGGCATTTGAACGGGTGACGCGCGTCTACCTGGCGCTCAAGGAAATGACACAAGAACACGGTTATGATGCCCTGGCCGTACAGTGCTGGTCGAAAATCCAGGAACTATACCGGATTGTCCCGTGTATGGCGTATAGCTGGTTGGGCAGTGAGGACGGTATCGCCGTGTCCTGCGAAGGTGACCTGCAGGGCGCTATCAGCATGTATCTCCTGAACGTGCTAAATGGCAGCAGCCAGTCGTCAACGCTGCTGGACATGGCAGCGCTCGATCCCCGGACACGCAGCATGATGATGTTCCATTGCGGGGTGACGCCGCGCCACTTTGCCAATGATGACGGCATTAAGTGGGTGGATCATGTCATGCTTGGTCGCCATTCGGGTGACGCCCCCTATGGTGTCGCCGGTGATCTGATTTTTGCGCCGCAGGAGGATACGACCATCACGTATCTGGGTGACGACGGTTCCAGCGTGTTGGTGCTGCGTGCCAGCATCATTGAGCATGAACTCAAGGGTTTTGACGGCACACGGGGCTGGTTTGATCGTTTTGAACTCAATAAGGCGGTTATCGAACCCTGGGATTTAATCAATACGCTGACCGTGCGCGGGCATGAACACCATTTCGCAGTCGGGATTGGCGATGTGACCGACGAACTGATGGAATTCGCTGCCTGGAAAAAGCTGCGCCTCGTTGAGCGAGTCCCTTATGCCGACTATCTTCAGCTTGACGGCGTAAACGTATGATGGGGTCTTCCCGCCCTGATGTCCCTGGCGAGACACTCTCCTCGCAGCAGGTCACAAACGTGGCGATTATGTGGGGGATATACGCGGCCTTTTATCTGGGTCGTTTGAATCTTAGCCCGGCGCTGCCCGCGATTGCTGAGTCGCTGAAGATCGGCCTGGGGGAAGTGGGTATCCTCGGCAACGTTTTTTTCTGGTGCTACGCCGCCGGGCAGATTATCAATGGGCAGCTTGGCAGCCTGGTCAGGCCGCACCGGGTTGTGCTCGCCGGTTTGCTGTTGGTCGCCGCCGCCAATGTCGGCTTCGCCTTGCAGTCATCCCTGGGCATGATGATCGTGTTGTGGGGCGTGAATGGCTTCGCGCAGTCAATGGGATGGGGGCCGATGCTGCGTATTCTGTCCTCGCATATCACAGGCGGCCAGAAGCGCCGTATTTCGACGTTTTTCTCAATGAGTTTTCAGGTCGGGACGTCGGTTGCGTGGGGGCTGTCGGCGCTGTTGATCGCCCTGGGTGGTTTTCGCCTGGCGTTCATCGTGCCGGGGGTAATCCTGTTAGGCGTTGCGCTCTTCTGGCGCTCAACCGGACTGGATTCCGGGCGCGAAAGTGCCGTCCGCCAGCAGTCCAGCCTGACCGCCATATTCACAGACATCCGGCGGCTTTTCCCGGCGCTGCTGATTGCGGCCTCCACCGGGTTCGTATACATCGGGTTTCTCATCTGGCTGCCGACCTTCATCCAGAGCAGTGACTTTCTGCCGGATACGATCAACAGCATGTTGACCGCTCTGATACCGCTGGTGGGCATACCGGGTATGCTGCTTTCCGGGCGGCTCCTGGCGCGGCAGTCGAACATATTCATGACGCTTGTTCAGGTGCTGCTGGGATTGTTCATCTGCCTGTGGATTGGCAGCGCGACCTCGGCATGGATTCAGTTTGTCGCGCTGCTGGGAGCGGTGATGCTGGCAAGCGGGATAGCGGCGCTATCGCTTACGAGCATACCGATGCTGCTCGTTTCCCAGGAGCGCGTGTCCTCTGCTGGCGGGCTAATAACCGCCGTATGGAGCATCGCCGGTGGCCTGGCGGGGACAGTGGTAGGCTCATTGGCGGAGCGTTCCGGTTGGACGGCAGTCTTTTACCTGTGGATGGCCTGTACGCTGGCTGCCATTACCGTAGCTTTGATGACATGGATGAAAAACAGACAATCCCGACTATAAGGAAGAATCAAAATGGAAAACGCACCTTTATCCGGAATCCGCGTGATTGACCAGACTCAGGCTCTGGCCGGGCCATACTGCGGGATGATGCTCGGTGATCTTGGCGCGGATGTCATCAAAATAGAACGCCCCGGCATTGGCGACCAGTCACGGCAGTGGGGGCCGCCCTATATTCAGGATCAGAGCACCTATTATCTGGCTGTGAATCGGAATAAGCGGGGCATTGCGCTGGATATTGCCGCCGATGAGGGGCAGGCTATTCTGCGCCAACTGGTGGAATCCGCCGATGTGTTCATCACCAATATCGCTACCCGCCGTTCACTACAGAAATACGGGATGGATTATGACACGCTCGGCAAACTCAACCCGCGCCTGATCTATGCATCTATCAGCGGATACGGGCGAACCGGCCCGCGTGCTGACCAGCCGGGTTATGATCTGGTGGCGCAGGCCGAATCGGGCACAATGTCACTCACGGGCGAAGTCAATGGCGCCCCCATGCGTTTTCTGAGTCCCATCGCGGATTTGACGTGCGGTTTGTTCACCTTAATCGGCATACTCTCCGCACTCTATGCCCGGCAGCAGACCGGTAAGGGGCAGTTCCTCGATCAATCGCTTCAGGAAGGGCAGATCACCTGGTTGGATAACTATGCCGGTGAATACTTCGCAACGGGTAAGAATCCCCAGCGCATGGGCAACCGGCATCCGCAGATTACACCCTATGAAGCGGTTCAGGGGTCTGATGGTGATTGGTTCATTCTGGGGGTGGGGTCAGATAACGTCTGGCAGTCTTTCTGCAAGCTGGTGGGGCGGGATGACCTGGCGACGGATTCACGCTTTGTTGAGAATGCCAGCCGCGTTAAGCACCATGAAACTTTAATGCCGATTGTCCGGGAGATTATCAGGACCCGCCCGGCGGGCGAGTGGCTGTCTGAACTGCGGGCATCCGGTGTTCCTGCCGGGCGCATCAATACGATTGACCAGGCGCTCAGTGATGAACACCTGATCGAGCGCGGGATGATCGTCCAATTGGAACATCCTATGCTCGGTATGGTGAAATCCATCGCTACGCCGATACATCTGTCAGACACGCCATTGGTTTACAGAATGCCGCCTCCCAGACTGGGCGAGCATACCGCCGATGTACTGCATGAGCTGCATTACGATACGGCACAGATTCAGAGGCTGAAAGATCAGGGGGTCGTTATGTAAGCGGCCTTAGCGCGTTGCAGTCGCCATCAATGGTGTATGGCCCAATATACGGCTTCCCCTGAATGGGCTTCAGGCGCGACGTTCCCACAGCCCTGCTGCCAAACGTCAGCCTAAAGGGTGATAATTATCACTTTACATAATCCCATTAAAGACTATATTTAATGAAGTGAGGAGCACTCCCGGCAATAGATTGGGATGTGTTGTGTTTGTGTCTCACTGTGTTCGTGTGTGAATGACCCCGGGTGTAATGTCCCGTTTTTTTTCGGCCTTGCTTGTTGCAGTTCAAAAATAACCACTTTTTATTTGTGAGCTATAAGGAAAACCGATATTGTCTTTTGCAAATGTTTTTTCTATACCAATAGGCAATAAGGTTTTACTGTATGCTCCCCTGCACCAGTTCACAGCGCTAGTCAATCAGGCAGCGCTGTTTAGTATCCGCGACAGCCTGCAAAGATCCCAATTACCTCCGCCTGTCCTGCAACCTGTTGTTGACCAACTACTCAGGCAGCCAGTCCCACCCTCAAAGCGTACCGGCCCTCTGGATAGCCCGGTATTCCTGGGTATTATCCCTACTCGTGGCTGCAACATGGCCTGTGCCTACTGTGATTTTGCTGCTCTCAAGCAAGACAGCCCGATTATGAGCTTACCTACCGCGCGTCAGGCGGTTGATGCCTATTTTGAAATACTGCGCGGCGCTGCAACCACCCAGGCGGATATACATTTTTTCGGTGGCGAACCGTTTTTCGCGGATCAAGTGATCCATTTTGTGGTTAGCTACGCGAATATGCGCGCAGAAGAATACGGAATGACGGTCAATTTCGAGGCCACCACCAACGGCTTATACAGCGCCAACCGCTGCCGCTGGATTGCCGAACATTTCAGCACGATTGTGCTCTCACTGGATGGCACACCGGATATTCAAGACCGTCATCGCCCTGGCATCAACGGCGCCCCACTATCCGACATCATTATTCGGAATGCGAAAATCCTCTCGGAAGGGCCGGTTGAACTGGTTATCCGTGCCTGTGTGACTGCTGAAACAGTAGTGCGCCTGCCAGCGATTGCGGAGTGGATCAGCCAGGAATTCCGCCCCAGCACTGTGTGCTTTGAAACCCTGAGTCTGTCACACGTCGCAGCGGATATTGCTTTCGCGCCGCCCGATCCCTGGGAATTTGCGACCTATTTCGATCAGGCTGCCCGCATCCTGCATGAATCCGGCATCGAAACGGTGATTTCCACTGCTGACCTATATGCCCCTCGGGTAAGTTTTTGCCCAGTCGGCAAGGACGCCCTGATTGTATCGCCCGATGGGGCGGTAGATACCTGTTATCTGCTTCAGAAAGACTGGGAAAGCAGCGGATTAAACCTGCGATTAGGGTGGCTTCGTGAGTCAGGTTTCGAATTATCACCCGTCGCCATTCAACATGCCCGTGACCTCAATGTGGACACCCGCCCATTGTGCGCCGATTGTTTTTGCCGGTTCTCCTGTGCCGGGGGGTGTCATGTGAATCATGATACATCCAGACCACCCGGCGGGTACGATGATCTGTGCATCCAGACACGCCTGATTACTGTTACCCGACTGCTGCGACAGATCGGGCAGGATTCGCTGGCGGACACCTGGCTTGCTGACCGTGCCGCAGCGGAAACTGCTGTCTGGCAGCCGAATGATCGCCTGCTGTGCCCGGAGGTTGCCTCGTGAACCGGCTCAGCGACCAGGCTACGCTTGTCACCCCACAGCATGTACGCTGGGTCAATGACAGGAGCGGCGTGATTATCATTGATGACCAGTGAGGTCGCGTCTTCAGCCTGCACGGAGTGGAGGCGGCAGTCTGGTCATGGCTTACGCTGGCTTACCCGTACCCCAAATTGGTCTCTACACTGGCAGAACTGCTCAATGTGTCCGAGACCGAAGCGCAAGCTAATCTAAGAGCATTGCTTCAGGGTTGGCAAACTGCCAGCTTGCTGCAGGTTCAGGAGATTGACAATGGCTAATATTGTGATCTCCGAAGTGTGTAACCTGAAGTGCCCGTACTGTTTTGCGAGCCAATTCCTGGAAAACGCCCGCACGCACACCGAGTCCGTCTTTATCTCCCTTGAGGATTTTGAAGCCCGGCTGGATTTTCTGGATGCTTCCGGCATTCATGAAGTCCGTTTGATTGGCGGCGAACCAACGCTCCATCCGCGCTTCACCGGGTTGGTAGAACGGGCACGCGAACGCGGCAAGTCTATTGTGGTCTTCTCACACGGGTTGATGTCAGAACGGGCGCTGGCCTGTCTGGAGTCTCTCCCACCCGGCGAATGCACAGTCCTGGTGAATATCAACGCTACCCGCCAGGTTGACCAGCCGGATGAGCGGGAAATGACGCAGCGCCGGGCAACCATCGCGCGGCTCGGTCAGCGTGTGCAGCTTGGATTCAACGTTTATTCGACACGTTTCGATCTGGACTTCCTGATACCACTCATTGAGGAGACTGGCTGCCAGCGTGCTATCCGTGTTGGACTGGCGCAGCCCATTCTGGATGGGAAAAACGCCTATCTGCACCCGAAACAATACCCGATTGTCGCCAGGCGGCTGGTCAGGTTTGCCCGGAACGCTATGGCACAGGGCATTCGACTGGATTTTGACTGTGGATTTGTGCGCTGCATGTTTTCTGAGGACGATCTGAATGTTCTGGAACAGGCTGGCACGCTGTTCGAGGCACGCTGCAATCCAATTCTCGATCTTGCTATCACCGGCGAAGCGATTCACTGCTTCCCCCTGACCGGGAAAGTGGCACTTCCCGCAGGTTCAGGGATGGATGCGGGGCAGATGCGTGAACAACTCTCGCGGCAGACGCGCATCTATCGCAGCGCAGGAATTTACAAAGAGTGTTCGACCTGTCTTCATAAACAGAATGGTGTGTGCAGCGGAGGATGCCTGGCGGTGACGCTGCGACGTTTTCAACATTCGGCTATCCGGTTGGATGTGCCGGCTTCAATCTTGTCTATCCCCGGCCAGGAGTAGGCCATTTCACCGCGCTGATTATTCGGTTAGAAGCGTCCCGATGGGGACGCCCTAGTGCAGTTCTCGTCATCATTGAAAGGATTTGAGGTTATGGATAAAGACAATAAAGACCCCACTATTCCCGACTCGGTCACTGAAGAACAACCGGAAGTTTATGCGGTTAGCCAGGGCAAAGAAGGAGTCCATTTCACCCGGCGCGAATTTATCGAAGTGGCCGGGGCGGCAACAGCGGGCGCGGTATTGATTTCCACTGTGGGTGGGCAGGTTCAGAATGTCCAGGCACAGACGGCGAGTCGCACGCCTTCACCGACGCCGACTCGGACACCATCCCGCACGCCCACGCCACGCCCCTGCACAATTCGCACCGATCGAGATGATGTTTCGGTGCATGTTGGGCCTGGGCGCAACCGGGGTATTCGCCGTTTTATGCCACAGGATGAGGATATCCTGGTGATCGGGCAAGGCGAAGACCGTGATGGCAACTTATGGTGGCAGATTGAACTGCCAAAAATCGAACAGGCATGGGTGGCCGATGAAGATGTGACCACCCGGGGTGACTGCCTGGAAGTTGGCGTATCGCCCACACCCCCAATCGTGACTTCTGCGCCGCGTGAGACATCCACGGTCGGGCCAGTGCCGCCAACGGGGGAGCCTGGAGCGCCGCCGCCTGAAGTTGAGGCCAGCACTTATACGGTTCGTGGTGTAACACGCTGGCTGCCGTGTGGTTCACCCATTCCAGCTGGTGCAACCTGTATCTGTAACTGTGTTGCGCCAAGCTGTACCTGTGTCGGCAACTGCGGCTGTGATGGGGTGTGTAGCTGTGCAGGCAATAACTGTAGCTGCAACACCGTCCATTACTGGTATCCCAATTAACAGCAGACTGGAGCGCACACTGCGGCGCTCTGTGAAACACTATGCGATATCCAACGGGGCAGGGGGCTTTCCCTTGTCCCCTGCGGAAAAAAGAGAGAGGGAGCCTAGATGGAAATCGAAATTATCTCTGTGAGCGAATCTCCGGGGAAGTATATCATCTACAAGCCACGTACCGGGCTGGCCTTCATTGGCAATCACGCGATGGCTGCCATCGCTCAACGGTTAGCTGAGTCTCCCGACGGTCAGGTTGATGTGTCACCGGATATAGACGATTTCCTCCAAAGCATCGGTTTCTACCTGCCTGATCCGCCTGAGCCACCCCGTCCTGAAGACAGTTTTTTGCCGACTACGGCGGTGCTGCTGATGACCAACCAGTGCCAGCTGCGCTGCACCTATTGCTATGCGGCAGCAGGGGAAGCTCCGCCTGAAAAACTGACCCCGGAGTTAGGATACGCAGCAATTGATGCCGTCTGCAAAAACGCGATGGACACGGGCCGCACGGCTTTTGAAGTGTCGTTTCATGGTGGCGGCGAGCCGACTTTTAACTGGCATGTACTCAAAGCCTGCGCAGAGTATGCCCGTGAGAAACCGCTCCTGGCACGCCTGACATTGACTTCCAACGGGATATGGTCACCGCGACAATGTGACTGGATTGTGAATAACCTGGATGGATTGAGCCTCTCGTTAGATGGCAGCCCGGAAACACAGGACAATCAGCGCCCGCTGTTGCTCGGAGGCCGGTCATCTGAACTCGTCATGCGGACAGTCGCTGAACTTGATCGCCGCGAATTTGCCTATAGTATCCGCATGACCGCCACTGCTCCCTGGGAGCGACTGCCACAGGATATGCGTTTTCTGTGTGAAAACACCGGCTGCCGCAATTTCCAGGTTGAACCGGCCTTCAATACCGAACGCGGTGGACACGGCGATTCCGATACCGATGCCGGTATGGCCTTCGTGCGCGCCTATTTAGAGGCACATGACATTGCGACCCAGCATGGACGTAACCTGATGTATTCCGGGGCGCGGCTCGGCCAGGTAACAACAACATTCTGCACTGCGCCCTACAATGCCCTGATTGTGAACGGGGGCGGCGCCATCGTCACCTGCTATGAAGTCGCCAGCCCGGCGCATCCTCTGTCATCCATTTCAACCATTGGCAGCATCAATGATCGTGCAATTGCGATTAACACCGATGCGCGCAGCCACCTGCACAATCTGATGGCGGAACGCCGGGATGCCTGTCGTGACTGTTTCTGCTATTGGTCGTGCGCCGGGGATTGCTATGCTCGCGTGTTCGCGGATGAGCCGGACGGCCATCAGATTCGGGGTGTGCGCTGCCAGATGAATCGCACACTGACCGAACAACTGCTGCTGCGGCGGATGGCGGAAGGGAACGGTGTCTGGCAAAAGTCGGCGTCGGCGTCTGTTCCCCTGAACGGGATGGAAATGGAGATAAGCAGTTGACGATGTCTGATAACCGTTATGCTTTCGATCAGTTTCCACGAGGCAGGCTCGTGTTTACCTATACACGCCGGGGGCTATTGACTTCGTTCCTGCAAAATGTTGAAGTGGCCGAAGCGCAGGAACAGGGAAAGCGCACGCATACGCTCGCTGATCTGGGCAACTGGCCTGATGATGAGTTGGGAGAAGTCACACCGCTGGTTGCACCAGGAGTAGAGATCACAACCAGAGATGGTTTTGTCTGGGGACATCCGCCGAATATGGCCGAACCCATCTGCCTGTTTCCAATTGAGTCGCCGGCACTTATCGCCTTCAACCTGTTTAATGGCCGGAACTTCGTGTCCGAGGCCAGCGCTCAACTGAGTGTGGCAACAGGCTGGGATTACGCGCAGAGTTTCGCCTATACACGCGGCCTGTTTCTGTCATTGGTGGTGGCGGGTATCTGCCTGCCCAGGTTCTAGCTCTGCGTTCGCCATGATAGATTTCCCCTTCACGCCCATCGCAGACCATCCGTTGTTCCGTGCTGATGAGATCCGTCGCGCGCTGTTTTATGCACCGGGATATGTCGTCGCCGTCCCAGCCGAGAATGCCGACGCATTCGAGCGCCATCTGGTTTCCGATGAGCCACCGCAATGGGCAGCCATATCCGAATTGCGCCGCCATGCCATACAAGCCGAGAAAAGCTGGCATGATTTATTGTCGCGCCCCTTCACGCCTGTCTGCCTGACGCTCTACCTGAATAATGAGTGCAACTTACTCTGTCGCTACTGCTACGCCATGCCATCCTCGCGGCACGCCCCACGTCTCAGGCCAGAAGTCGTGGCAGCAGCGGCAGACACCGTCGCCCGGAACTGTCTGGAGCAGAACCGCCCTTTTACAGTTGTGTTTCATGGTGGCGGTGAGCCGGCGCTTGACCAGCCATTTGCCGAGCATATCCTCGATACAGTTGAAAGCGTCGCCAGGAGGTATGGTCTTTCGCTTTTGCGTTATATCGCCACCAATGGAACGATGTCCGAACAGAAGGCCGCATGGTTAGCGGAGCGGTTTGATATGGTCGGACTTTCCTGCGATGGCCCGGCGGACATCCAGAACAGCCAGCGCCCACGCCTGGGTGGCGGCGATACCGCCAAAGCAGTCGAGCGCACGGCCCGGATCATACATGCTGCGGGAAAAACCCTGCATGTGCGGGTGACTGTCACCCGCGACTCAGCAGCCCGCCAGCCGGAAATTGCGGACTATATCTGCGCTCACCTGCGCCCGGCGGAGATTCATGTTGAGCCAGTATATCGGGTCGGGCGTGGCGAACAGGATGAAACCGCTTTGCGCGACGCAGAGGGTTTTACCAGGGCGTTCCTGGAAGCGCGGGCTATAGCGCGTAGATGGGGGGTGCCCTGGCTGAATTCCGGCAGCCGCCCCGGCGAAATTCATGGCCCTTATTGTCATGTCATGCGCGATGTTCTTCAACTGGTTCCGGGTGAGATCGCTACCACCTGCCTGAAGACGACTGACCGCGCACAGGCTGACGCTGGGGGCTATACCATCGGAGGTTCAGATGGTCATGGCGGGTTTACGATCTATGCTGAGCGTATCGCGGCCATCCGCTCATCCTTGGCGGCCACGCCGGATAGTTGCCAGAGCTGTTTTAATCGCTATCACTGTGTCCGCGCCTGCCCGGAATATTGCCCGGTGACGGACAACAATCAGCGGTTAGGGAGTTTTCGCTGCCAGGTTCACCAACTGCTGGCGAATGCCCTCATACGCGAAACCGCGACATCGCTGCCCGTCGGCGGTAATGGCATCGCCGGCGCGCCGGTGCGTCTGTCATGAAAGAAGGATTCCATTGAACGATATGACGCTGTTTGATTCATTCTTTCTGGATGCGCCGGAATCGGTGAATGTGGATGGTGTCCGTTACCATTGGCAGTCCCTTGAGCCACATTATAATGTCGGGGATTGGATGCTGCCCCTGCCTCCCTGGCGTCATCACGGTTATAGTGACTCCGGCCACGCGGCATGGAACATCCTGCAACACGATTTGTCACAGGTCGAACCAGACAAGCCGTTCTGCATCTATTTGCATACCCCTTTCTGCTCGCGCAAGTGCAACTTTTGCGACAGTTATTCCTTCAAGCTGGGTTCTCATCAGACGGAACGTATTCAGGACTATGTTGACCGGCTATGTTATGAACTCCGCTTATGGAGCCAGCAGGGTAACCTGAGCCAGCGGCCTGTGTCTACTGTCCACCTGGGCGGCGGTACACCAACTTTCCTGGGCGGCGCAGCGCTCCGCCAGATTACAGACTGCTGTCGGGAGTGTTTTTCAGTATCCCCGGAGACGGAATGGGCGCTGGAATCGACTGTAAATGAACTCACGCCGGAAATCACAGACGTACTGCATGAATTGGGCTATCGCCGGCTTCATATCGGCATTCAGACCCTTGAGCCTCAGGTGCGAAAGACCATCGGGCGGCTGCGGCATCCGGTGGCGGCGCTGGATGTGATCGAGCGCACCCTGGCGCTGGATTGGGTGGTGAGTGTGGATTTAATCTGCGGGCTGCCGTATCAGACACTTACGGGCTTCATGGATGCCATTGAAATTCTGATGGATATCGGGGTAAATGGGTTTTCGATTTATGAATTACTGGTTTACCCCCAGAACCGTCGCTGGTGCAAACAGTACGGTCTCACCGCCCCAAGTCGCCATCTGTTCAACTATTGGATGTTTGTGGCAGGGGCGCTGCTGCTGGAATCGCGTGGATTTGCCAAGAATCTGTTCAACCATTGGGCTGATGCACAGGATACCAACATCTATTTCACCTTCCCGATACGCGGAGAAGATTTGCTCGCGGTTGGCACGATTGCTGACGGTGTGTTTGGAAATTATCATTATCGTCATCCGAGTTATGCTCGTTACATGAAACATTCTCAGGATGGGCTGCCGGGCTTAGAAGGGGGGCTGCGACGCGATACCGCGTTCGATATGATTCAGCCGTTTGTCAAGGGGATTCAGGCATCAAGGATTTCAGGCCAGGTGGTTCATGAAGCGAAGTCGAACTTTCCGGGCATGAGTGCCTTGTTGGATCGGTGGATGACGTGCAGTTTAATCAATCACAACGGGAGCGATGGCTTGAAACTGACCGCCAGTGGGTCGTGGTTCGCTGGCAATCTCATCGCCGACCTTACGGCCTTCCTGGTTTAAGAACCATTCTTTTAGTGGGTAAATTGATCAGTTATTTCACTCTTGTGAATGTATGTGCGCGGCTTGAGGCCGTTGATTATCGCATCCAGGCTGCTCAGGATTTCGCTGGGAAACAAACCATCTCGATGATATACATTGAAGCGACTGCCTTCCCACATTGATTCAACCTGTCGCGCAACGGTCAGCAGCATCGTTGGGATGTCTGCGAAGCCGGGGATGGTGTGTATCTGTTTCAGGATACTGCCATCTCCAAAAATCGCTTCATCCAGCATAATCAGGTCAGGACGCTGAAAATGCAGCGCCGTCAGCCCCTGTTCCACATCGTAGGCACGGTGTACTTCCAGTGACCTGTTTATCATGCTGCATAAGCGTTCAATCAGCAGGGCAAAATCCCGGTCTGAAAACAGAATCAGAATGTGCCGGACAGTGCCGAAACGCGCTATTTCGTGCATCAGGATATTGCTGGTGATTGGTTTGGTTAGACACACCGTGACTCCCCGTTCTTCTGCGACCCACGCCGCGCTGGGCAGCGTACAGTCTATACAGGGAACACCCATCTCCAGCACTTCGGGTGCGAGCATCTCTCGTGTGTCGGGGCGGACATTGCGGATCAGGGCGCGTGGGTGATAGGTGATAATCATCTCGCGCAGGGAATGCATATTGCGTACCTGGACCAGGTCGAAATCGGATATATGATGTTGCAGCAGTGTGACCACCGCCGGGTCTTTTTCAAGCACAAGGACGTAATCGCGGGTCGTTTTATTGTCCAGATCGCCGCCCTTTTGGGTGGGCACAGACTGCACGTAAAACCGTTCAGAGATCGGCAGCGAGAACGTGAAGCACGAGCCGACGCCTTCCTGGCTTTCGACCCAGATGCGCCCGCCATGCGCTTCCACAAATCGTTTGCTGATCGCCAGGCCAAGCCCCAGACCGCTGTTCTTTTGTTGTAATGAAGTCGTCACCTGGTAGAACTCGTCAAACAAATAAGTGAGACTCTCGGCGGGAATGCCTGAACCGGTGTCCCGAATACTAATCATCACTTCCTGGTTGAGGAGTCGTGCCGAAAGCTCGATGACACCTGTTTCAGTAAAGCGGAAGGCGTTATTGAGTAAGTTAAGGATCACCTGGCGAATCCGTGTCCGGTCAATTTCGAGTGGCGGCAGTTCATCCTTGATATTAAGTTCGAGACGCACTGAACGCCCTTTAACCAGATGCTCCACGATGTCAATGCTGTCGCGCAGCAGTGGCTCCAGTTCGACGGCTTCCAGGGAAATGTTATAGCCGGTCATTTCAAAACGGGAAAGATCAAGGACATCGCGGATCATGCCCAGCAGGTGCTGGCTGTTGCGGTAAATCTGGTAAATATCGCGGCGCAGTCCCGGCGTCCAGGCCATATCCCCGTAGACATCCGGCGAGAGATACATCACCTCACTGAAGCCAAGAATCAAGTTGATTGGCGTCCACAATTCATGGCTGATATTAGCAGCGAACTGCTCTTTTAACCGGCGGGCATCCTCAGCGTGTTTGCGTGCCCATTTCAACTCGATCTGCATGTGCTGCTGAGTCTCGTAGGCGAGTTGCAGCGATTTCAGAGCGCGGCTTAATTCAGCCCGGTGCGTGCGTGTAGTTTCCAGAAGTTGTTGGCTGCGGGTCTGCATACCGCTGTACCAATGGACTGCCGTAAACAGGGTATAGGCACTCAACCAGCCTGAGCCACCCGCAAGTAACAAGGTTACGTACAGCTCTAATAGAGGATAAGCTCTCCCGAAGAATGTAGTCAGCAGCAGCACGGCCCCGCCGATGATGACGACACTGATCAGACTGCCGTTGCTGACCAGCAGGGCGCTGATAAATATGGCGGGAATACCGAGGTAGGGCAGGAAGATATTGTCAATTATCAGCATCGCCAGCAACAGGTTAAGCAAAATGCCGCTGACCAGGAGTCGGCGGGCAAAACGGGGGTGCCTGTCGTTCGTCACCTGCGCCCCGCGCCCGATGACAATTGCCAGGAATGGGATGAACGCCTGGATGAGTGGCAGGTCACGACGCACTATCAGATACCATGTGGTCGCCAGCCCCAAAATGATGACCGCATGGCTTAATCGCCACACCAACTGCGCACGCAGTTCTCCTAAACCGTCGCCAAAGTCGTTTGTGGACATTGTTTTCAGACCTTGTGAGCTAGATCACGCCTAACTGCTCCATCGTTTCCAGAATTGTTTTCCAATTCGTGGGTTTCGCTACGAACGCCGATGCGCCGAGCGAATAGGCAAGCTGGGGATCATTAAAAACGCTGCATACGATAATCGGGATTCGGGCAGTGGGCGGATATGCCCGCAGCCGTTGCAAAACTTCCCACCCGTCCCGTTTGGGCATCATGACATCCAGAATGACGAGCGCCGGATTAAGGTCTTCCACCTGCTGTACGGAGTCTTCCTGGTCGGTTGGACTGACCACGACGCAGTTATACCCTTCCAGAAAACGTCCAACCAGTTCGACCCAGCCTTCGTTATCATCAATAATCAGAATCGTGGTTTTTTCTGGCATCGTGTGCAGCGTGACCTGAGCCATGTTATCTGCTTGTAGCGCGAAGGTGATTTTCCAGTTGATAATCTGGGCGAGTTTGGTGATGACGGAAGTCGTATTACCCAGGGGGGACTGCACCGAAAAACGCAGGGTGAGTAAGGCGTATTGCCGGTTGGATGTGATTTCGACACCAACTTTGCCAGGGAGCGCCCGCTGGATGGCATAGCTCAACACGCTGACGAGGACCTGGTGCGCGATGCCGGGGTCAGTAAACAGGGTGATTGGTTGCGGCGGTTGGTGGATCACGATTTCCACCTCATGCTGATGTGCCAGCCGTTCAACCGATGCACTGGCCTGCTGCGCCAGGGACGCCAGATCAACTGAGCTGAAATTGACTTTTAACCGTGCCAGTTCAGAATCAAATGAAAAATCATCGGAGGCCGGAGCAGTGCCAGCTTCCGGCGCTTCTGGCAGACGTTTATCCCAAAGGGCCGCAGCCACACGCTCTTGCCCACGCCGCAGGTCACGGTAGGCCTGCCGTTCTGATAAGCCTAATTCGATAGCGACTTCTCGTATTGTCAGGTTCTCAACATAGTACTGGTGGAGGATGTTATACAGGCGAGCTACCGGAGAACGAAAGTGAGCGCGATCATGCGGCCTGAGCGATTCGATGACCGCCAGTAAATCCTGACGCAGTTGGCGTCCCGCCGTTTTTGCGGATAAATCACCGTCTTTATCGTAAATGCGGGCCAGGGGATGCTGTTGTAAAAAAGCGAAATCATACAGATGTTCCAATACCTGTTTGACCTGCTCCACGAATTCCTCAAATAGCGCATCTCCTGCGTGGATTGCCGGATCACTATCAGCCATTGGTTGTACCCCAATAAACGTCATATTTTAAAATGCGGATGGATCAACCAGAAAGAATGTGCCGCGTCAGGCGCTCGCTGTTCAGTAGAAAAACCGGGCATATTCGTTTCAGATTTGCCGCCGTGCCAACAGGTTGGCAAAAATTTGGCACATTTTTGGCAGTAATCTACAGTGAAGATTAACTATACTTAAAGAAACTTTGGCGGGTCGAAATTCACTCTAGTCTGCCATTTTAGCATATTTCGGGCCAGTCTTAAAGTTGGTGATAAATGCCCGCAGACAAAGTGGGTGTTTTCGGCCAAACCGGTCAGTCACAATATTTGGCAAGTTGTTGAATAAGGGAGTTTCTACATGAAAAAACGATTGTCGCTTGTTTTATTTATTCTGTTTGTGAGTTCCATATTCCTTGTGCAGATTTCGCTGGTTTCTGCACAGGATTCGGTGACGATCACGGTGGCGGTCGTCAATAACCCCGATCAGCGGCGGTTGCTCACTCTGTCGGATCAGTTCCATGCCGCTTATCCGAATATCAACGTTTCGTTCGTGATGCTGCCGGAGAATGAGCTTCGTGCGCGCGTGACAACCGACATCACTACCAACGCCGGTTCCTTCGACATCGTGCAGATCGGCACTTTTGAAACACCGATCTTCGCGCAGAATGGCTGGCTTGCCTCGGTTGATAAGCTGATGGCGGAATATCCCGATAATGTGCAGCCCGACTATGCGGTGGATGATCTGCTGGAAGCGGTTCGTCTCGGTCTGTCCTATGAGGGTGAAATGTATGCGCTCCCCTTCTACGCTGAATCAAGCATGACGTTCTACAACAAACGTATGTTTGCAGATGCGGGTCTGGAAATGCCGGAACAGCCGACATGGGATCAGATTCGTGAATTTGCATGTGCCCTGCACAACCCGGACGCAAACCAGTACGGTATCGCTCTGCGCGGTCTGCCCGGCTGGGGCGAAGTCCTGGCGCCGCTGAATACCGTCATCAATAGTTATGGTGGTCGCTGGTTCGACGAAGAATGGAATCCGCAGCTTGACCAGCCAGAGTTTGCCGAAGCGGTCAATTTCTATGTCAGCTTGCTCCAGGACTGCGGCGTCCCCGGTGCTGCCAACAATGGCTTCAGCGAATCATTAACTATGATGGCGCAGGGCCAGGCCGCGATGTGGGTAGACGCGACAGTAGCCGCCGGCTTCCTGACGGATCCTTCTCAATCACAGGTCGTGGACGATGTTGGTTTCGTCATGGCGCCCGTCGGCCCGGTTGACAAGGGCTACCACTGGCTGTGGAGCTGGGCATATGCGATCCCAACCACCAGCCAGCATCAGGCAGCGGCGCTCCAGTTCCTCACCTGGTCAACCAGCCGTGATTACATCAACCTCGTGGGTGAAACCTATGGTTGGCAGACTATTCCTCCTGGCACCCGTGTTTCAACGTATGAAAACCCGAATTACCAGGCAGCTGCCGGTGCGTTTGCGAATGTCACGCTGAATTCCATCCAGACGGCAGACCCGACGGATGCAACCCGTGACCCGGTACCATACGTGGGCGTACAGTTTGTCGGTATCCCCGAATTCCAGGGCTTCGGCACGGATGTCTCTCAGCAGATTTCGGCGGCGATTGCCGGTCAGATCACGGTTGAAGAAGCACTCGCCAGGGGCCAGGAAATTGTCACACGGGCGATGCGGGATGCAGGTTACATTCCCTAAATCGTAAAACCGCACAGTTTCACCGATGTTAAAATCGTGGCAGGGGTCAAGATGATTGACCTCTGCCCGGATAATCTCGCAGCGCCCCAATAGTATTTCTTTGGCTGTGCCGTCCGTGTAATACGTCAAGCACGCTATTTTTTCTAAGAGAAGCGATTGTTATATGTCCACTTTACAGAATTCAGCCCCAACAACGGGGACGGCAAGACCGCCTAACAGATCATATCTGCGCCAGAAACTTGCCCGTCCAGCGATCCTTTACCTGATCGTCCTGACACAAATTCCTGTGGTATTCACGCTCATTTACAGTTTCTCAAACTGGAATTTGCTGCGCCCCGACCGTACACGATTTGTGGCCTTCCAGAATTTCGTGGACTTCTTCACTAATCCGGATATGCCGGTCATCATCCGCAATACGCTCGTGTTTTCGCTTTCGATCGTAATGTTCTCGCTGATTTTTGGGATGATGCTGGCGCTCCTGCTCAACCGGCAGTTCCGGGGACGTGGTATCGCCCGAACGCTGCTCATCACGCCATTTCTGATTATGCCAACTGTCTCGGCGGTGATGTGGAAGAATATGCTGTTTAACCCGGCCTTCGGGTTAATCAGTTCATTTCTGGTGTCTGTCGGTGGCCCGCGAATTGACTGGATCAATACATACCCCATGTTCTCGATCATTGTGATCGTTACCTGGGAATGGACGCCCTTTATGATGCTCATTCTGCTGGCGGGGTTGCAATCTCTGTCACAGGAGTACATTGAAGCCGCCCAGATTGATGGGGCCGGGCCGATTGAGATTTTCCTGTATATTATCGTGCCACACCTGCGTCGCTATATCGAAATTGGTGTGCTGCTCGAAGTCCTGTTCGTACTGAATATCTTCGGGGAGATTTTTGTCACCACTACCGGCGGCCCTGCGATTGATACCACAACACTCACGTTCGATATATATAAAGAGGCCTTTCTGCGCTGGAATATCGGACGTTCGAGCGCCTATGGGGTCTTCGCCGTGATTCTCGCCAATATAGTCACTATCGTCTTTTTGCGGATCACACGCAGCGGCACACAGCAGAATAAGGAGGCCGCATGACCAGCCGAAAACTAGGCGGACATTTTCTGTCCGTGATGACGGTTGTCATCGCCATTGTTGTCTTTTTCCCGATATTATGGATGGTGCTGACATCCTTTAAGACTGAGGCCGATGCGTTCGTGTATCCTCCATTGGTTGTTTTCCAGCCCACACTGGAGAACTATAACATCGCCTTAGCGCAGTCCGGCTACTTCCGCCAGCTTGCCAACACACTGGCAATTACAGGTTTTTCGACTGCTGTAGCCCTGCTTTTGGGAGTGCCAGCAGCTTATACCCTGGCCTTCCATCCAACCAAGCGCAGCAACTTTACACTAATGTGGATCATGTCCACCCGTATGCTGCCCCCTGTTGGCGTGATCGTGCCGCTTTATGTCATCTTCCAGAACCTGGATCTGTTCGATACCCATTTTGGGATGATATTGCTGTATACCGCGATGAATCTCCCGCTGGTAATCTGGATGATGCATTCCTTCCTATCCGACATTCCCTATGAAATTCTCGAAGCATCACAGATTGACGGGGTGACGCTGATACAGGAATTTCGCTATATCATTGTGCCGCTGGCGCTGCCTGGCCTGATGGCGACGATTTTGTTGTGCTTCATCTTCACCTGGAACGAGTTCTTCCTGGCCTTTAACCTGACGATTACGAAAGCCGCGCCTTTGTCGGTCTTCATTGCGTCTTTCAAAACCTCCGAAGGCTTGTTCTGGGCCAAGATGTCGGCGGCGGCGACGATTACCGCCCTGCCGGTAGTGATTGCTGGTTGGGTATCACAGAACAGCCTGGTACGTGGGCTGACGGCGGGCGCCGTGAAGTAAGCCGGCTGACTGCCCGAAGCTGAAATTCTTGATTAATTTGCTGCGAAGGCGGTGCTGCCGCCTTCGATTGAGTAGGGTTGATAATCGCCGCGCCATGCGGTGAAAATGAAAGTAAATCACAATGACACAAGACCCCATATTGAATGCTAAACCCATTCTGGAACGATTCCGCCTCAATGACCGCGTGGCCGTTGTTACCGGCGGCGGGCAGGGTATCGGGCGGGCGTATGCCCACGCTTTGGGCGAAGCTGGCGCGGCGGTGGCCGTGGCGGATATTTCCCTGAAAACTGCGCTCGCGGTTGCTGAAGAACTGCGCGCAAAAAACGTTGATGCCATCGCCATTCAGGTTGATGTTACCAAAGCCGCCGAGGTCCTGGCGATGGTGGATGCGATCATCACCAAATGGGGCAAACTGACAATTGGCGTCAATAATGCCGGTATCGGACAGTGGGTGAATGCTGAAGACATGAGCGAAGCCGACTGGGATCGCCTGATGGATATCAACCTCAAAGGGGTATTCCTGTGTTGCCAGGCCGAGGCGCGTGTGATGCTGCCCGCCGGTTACGGCAAAATCATCAACATGGCATCTATGTCCGGGCATATCTCGAATACACCGCAGAACCAGGCACATTATAATGCCTCGAAAGCCGGTGTTATCCACCTGACCCGGAGCCTGGCCGCAGAATGGGCGCCGCGTGGCCTGCGCGTCAACAGCATCAGCGCCGGGTATACGCGCACTCAATTAGTGGATGATCTGCTGAGTACGCCGGTTGGCAAGGAGATGCTGCCCCATTGGATGCGACTCACGCCGATGAACCGCATGGGCGAAGTCACCGACCTGCAAGGAGCAGCCGTCTACCTGGCAGCCGAAGCTTCCGATTTCATGACCGGGAATGATATGATTGTTGATGGTGGTTACTGCGCGTGGTAGGAGCATAAACAATGAAAGCGGCACAGATTGAGCGCCCGCTTGCGGCGCGGGTTGTGATTGTCCCGGAACCCGTCACTGGCGCGGATGATGTCCTCATCAAAGTCCATGCGGCGGGCATCTGCGGCACAGATCTGCATATCTTCAAAGGGGAGTACGAAGCAACGTATCCCTTAACGCCCGGCCATGAATTCAGCGGTGAAGTTGTGGCAGTGGGCGCGAACGTTCGTAATTTCAAAGTCGGAGATCGGGTCACTGCCGACCCCAATATTCCATGTAACCGGTGCAGCTACTGCCAGCAAAATGAACCGAATCAGTGCCGTAATCTGCGGGCTATCGGCGTCACCCAGAACGGCGCTTTTGCTGAATATGTTATCGCCCCAGAAGGCAACGTGTTTAACATTGGCGAGATGAGTTACTCCGCCGCCGCGTTGATTGAGCCTTTGGCCTGTGTGGTGTGGGGACTCAAGCAGGTTGACGCGCAGGCCGGGAACAGCGCATTGGTGTTGGGAGCCGGGCCAATGGGATGTCTTGTCGCGCAGGGGCTGCGGAGTGCTGGCGCGGCGCAGGTCGTCGTGACAGATGTCGCGCCCTGGCGCTTGAGAATGGCGGAAAACCTCGGTGTGTCCGCCGCCGTTCTGGCCGATGAGTCCCAGGCATCACGCTTGAAGACACTATCGCCGGATGGTTTCGATATTGTGGTGGATGCGACCGGGATTCCTGCTGTACTGGAAAGTGCGTTCCAGTATGCGAAGCCACGCGGGAAAATCTGGGTGTTTGGGGTGACGCCCATAGGGTCATTCGTTAAATTCCCGGCTTATGAAGTTTTCCGGCGCGACCTGAAAATCATCGGCAGTTTTGCCGTGAATCGCACCTTCCCGCAGAGTATCGCGCTGGTGCAAAGCGGTGCGATCCAGGTAGAACCGCTGATTTCGCATGAACTCCCGCTGGATGAGTTTGGGCGCGGGCTGGAATTTGCGGAAAAAGACCCCAAGCGTATGAAAGTTCACTTTCGTATGGGGTAGCTGGATGACATTCCTGTTTGGCGGTGATCTGGGGAGACTAAGCTGGGCCAACGGTGATGTTTACGGGCTGGAGTCTGCGTAATCCATATTTACGACGCATGTGAGCTGGCGTGTTCTGGGGAGGCTATAACAACTGATTTCGCCCCAGCCATGAATTACATTGTGCGGAAGGCCTACACCTGATGTCACCGTGATAATGAAATCCGATATACATCGGTCTTGCCACTGACTCCCTTCAGAACGACCTGTTCCCTGGTAACATGGCAATTGGTCAGTAAACCCGCGACCCCCGGATGACTCTGTGCCAACTGACTGACATAGATTTCACTGGCTCCTGCCAGACCTTGTATTCTCGCCGCTATATTTACAGTCTGTCCGAAGTAATCCAACCGCTCGTTCAGGGTTACGGCAATCGAAGGCCCGCTATGAATGCCGATCTTGAGGTACAAAGGCACTGAAATCGTCTTATTGAATTCATCCAACCCCTGTAACATATCCAGCGCCGCCTTCACCGCGTCCGATGAAGATAAGAAGGTAGCCATCACGGCATCACCAATCGTCTTCACGATTGCGCCGTGATTATTGGTAATGGCCGTTATGAGAGTATCGAAGTGCTGGCGTACCAGATAGTAAGCATTCAAATCTCCGATACGATCATACATATCAGTTGAGCCTTTTAGATCCGTGAACAGGAACGTGATGTCCTTAACAGCAATCCCCTCATCAACACTCAGAGTCTCTGTGCGGAATAAATCACGAAAGGTCTGCGTCGTCAGCAGGCGTTTACCGGATAGAAAAGGGTTAAAACTGACATAAAAGGACTCAAAGTCAGCGGGGTAGTGCATGATCCACAATGGGCTGCGCCTGTCCATCATATTGGTAAATTCAATCTGCACCTTGCCACTTTCAAGTTCGTCGGTTGCTCCAAACTGGAAGGTTGCCGCCGTCTGCTCGACCGTTCGCGGGGCCGGGGTGCGGCCAGCAGCATGAAATTTACCGTCCGTTAGATGAATGGGAATGGCTTCCATATCGGCCTGATGTTCCTGCAAAAAGAATACCAGTGATGCCCGGTGGAGCAGGTCTTTTGCCTGTAACATACCGGGTGTGATTTCAGTCTCAACCACAACTCGTTCATTGGGTTCAACATATTTCATATAGCGGGTAATCAGGTCCCCTACCTGCTGTTGTGTCATGCCATTGGGGAAGGGCTGAAGACCTTTGGCGAAGTGATACTTCAGATAATACTCTTCGATATCGAGTTGTTCCGGCTGATGAAACCGGATACTGCGCACCTGGGGCGAGATCGTGAATGCGATCTGGATATAATCGTCCAGCGCAACATCGTTTTCCGCCTGGCAGAATGAGCATTTGTAATGGGAATGGATACTCGATAATTCGCTCAGACTTTCGACGACGTGCGCGCAGAAGGCACACACCAGATGCCATTCCAGTTCGAATAATCCCAGCTTGGTGCCGTGCAAGAATAAATCAATGGCTTCCTGTTCATCCATATTTCTATCGGTCGCATACTGGATCGGATTGATGCGAAACAGGTCATAATCATCTGCCGTCCTAATCGCACTTTCCAGACGGGACACAACACGGGGGTTCCAGTTACGAGCCTGCTCCAGTTGAGTCAGTTTGTCTTCCAAAACCGCTTCATTGATGATAATCGCCATATTATACGCTCCGCTTTGGTGCATTTTGGGGACGACCTATCCGAGTCATTCTGGACTTATTATAGCCCAGAATGCGAACCATTGGGCGAGAAAGCGCAAAGGGTTCAAGGTGATAACAATCAGTATAAGTGCCAGCTTCGAATTATCATGATTGCTTTCATCGAAGGTAATCCCGTTTTTCTCAGTGCAACGAGGGATTGTCATCCTGTCCTTTCTTCCTATTCTATCTGGAGGTAACTGGCTACTTCATTTTATCACCAGGTCACTACAGGAAAACAAAAACCAGCGCTAAGGCTGGTCAATGTTCGGGTTACGTCCGATCTGGTGAACCAGATAAGACCCAATCCGAACTACGCCCCAAGTATAAAACCGCAATATTCCTCCAGCAACTGACATTTCCTCAGAATGCACATCTTGTGCGTCTCTCGAACAAACACTGATTTGGCTTTTCGGTAGGACGAGAGAGGGGTTAGCTCCCTCGACCTACCTTGAAGTCCCGTCGCGGAGGCTAACGGCACTCCCAGCCACGAGCATAACATGGGTTGGCAGTTCGTTGGTTTCGTGAGCGGGTTTGTTCGATCAATTTCAGTTTTGCGGAGGAAACCCCAATCATGTCTCGTGTTTTCGTTTTCACTAATCACAAAGGGGGTGTCGGGAAATCGACATCCGCCACTAATACCGCGCTTGGCATCGCCGGAATGCTGCGACGTGCAGGTGCGCCTAATGCTCGTGTGCTGCTGATAGACACCGATAGTCAGGCACATGCCACCCTCGTCACAACCGGGACGAAGGACTACGGCACAGATGACAGTTTGTACACGGTACTGATGGCAGACCGGCAGAACGCTGCACAAACGCTCCTCAACTGCATCGTGCAATCGACGTGGGATGCTGACCTACACGTTCTTCCCGCCTCCCCCATGCTGGAGGGTGCAGAGCGTGAATTGATGGGGATCGCCGGAGCGCCCTACCGTCTCGCTGATCCCTTGAGCCGTATCGCCAATCGTTATGCTGCTATCGTCATTGACACCCGTCCGTCGTTCTCCCTGATGACTGAAATGGGTTTGATCGCCGCGACGGATGCAATTGTCCCCGTTGAGCCTCGCTATCTGGAAACGGTTGGCTTGATGAGCGTCATCGGGAAAATCAATGATATTCGTGAGGGCTGGCGGCAGCCAAACCTGCGGGTCAGCGGCATTCTGGTCACAAAGATGAATTCCCGCATCCGTGGACACAACCACCTGCTGAATGAACTCAAAGCGCACAGCGTACTTGGTAAGCTGCTGGTAGGCGTGATTCCCGCGAACGAAGCCGTGTCCTACGCCCATCAGAATCACCAGAGCATCTTCAATTACGATCCGAAAGCCCCTGCCAGCAAAGCCTACGCGCAGTTCGTCGGCAAGCTGGTGCAGCGGCTGGCGAAGGGTGGTGCTTAATGCCGCCCAAGAACCAAACGCAGCGCATTGATGAGCTGCTTGGAGGAGTGACGGAGGAGCTGCTGCTTGGCAATCCGCAGCAGTTCGAGGACAACAGTATCCGTGTGGAACGCCTGCTGCTGGAGATGGTGCGCCCCGATCCGGTGCAGCCACGCCGGGTGCTGCCGGAGCAGTTACACTTCGCTTTCCACAGCAATCGCCTCACGCCCACTCAAGCGCTCAAAGAACTCGTTCAGCTTGTCCAGGTCGCCGCTCGTCAGCGCGGACGGCCATTTAATAATGTGTTGGAACTGCTCCCCAATCCAGACGATGAGAGTAATGAAGAACAGGCAAACAGGCTCTCGCCGGAAGAACAACTACTTCACGATCTGGTCAACCTTGCCATCACGATCCGTGATGATGGGCAGGTCAATCCACTCACGGTGGTGGATATTTCACAGGGAGTGACGCAGCAGTTTCGGATCGAGACGGGAGAGCGCCGCTACTGGGCGACATGGCTGCTGCGCGATTTCATCGCTGGCTACAACAGCGATGGCATGATCCCCTGCATTATCATTCCGACAGAACGCTCGTCGGTTTTTCGGCAGGCCAAAGAAAACACCGCCCGCAGTGGATTGTCTGCGATAGCGATGGCGCGACAGGCTGCTCTGCTGCTGCTGGTAATAAGCCCTCGCCCAACCGGAATGACGGCGACTCTGGCGAGCGAAGTTATCGGCTGCCCGTCGCATCGGGTGGGAACAGGCTTTGCGGAACTGTACCGAACGGCTTTTACCACTACGCCGAGTCACAGGAACGGTTCCAGCATAGGCTTGCAGGGCATTGGCGGTTGGAAAACGACTGCGGGCATCACCGATCCAGGCAAACATCAAAGCGGCAGTGAGCGGTCCTTTCGTACCAGGAAAAGACAACCACCAGTCGGCTTCGGGATGGCTTTTGAAGACCCGTTGAATTTGCCTGATGAGATTTTGCTTCTGGTGGTGCAGGGTTCGCAACAGTGGGATGAGCAGTTGCACATGGGCGATATAGCCCGCCTCAACCGTTGCATGAGGCATGGATGCCTGCAAGCGTTCATAGATCAAATCCCGCTGTTTTCTGCCGTGTGTGTAACGCTGTTCACGGAAGAACTGTTCCAGCTCGTCATAAGTCAATGCTTCAGCATCTTTGGGACTGGGGAATTGTTCCAGAAAGGTCAAGGAGATGAGCGTATTAACCTTGGTGAAAAGTGTCAAAACAACGGGATAGTACTGCTGCAAGCTCATGATCATCTGGTTCGACAAGCGTCGCTGTTCTCTGAGAACGCGATCATAAGTGCGAGCAAGTTGTTTAAGATGCATGACAATTTCACTTTGAGCGTTGTAGGGACGACAGTCCGGGTCATCGAGCCGCAGCAAGTATGCCAGCAGAAAGGCATCGCCCTTGTCATCTTTGACACGGGTCGGGCGGCGATAAGCCAGGACATGCGGTGGTGTGATGTACAGATCATAGCCTTGCTGAACCAACCAGTCCACCAGCAAGCCGTCGGCACGTTCGATGTTGACCTGAACGTCTGGCAGTACCTGAAGAACAGCGTGAAGTTCGCTGAAACCCTTCATGTCATGCGAAATCACAAATTGGCTCAGAACACGTCCATCGTCAGCCAACAGGCACAAGTCGTGCTTTTCGGTTGCCCAGTCGATGCCCAGGTAGTGCATGAGAAAACCCCCTCGGATAAGTGGCGAATAAAGTCACACTGGACGCGGATCAGCTGTGCGCTTGTTAGGGCGTTCGAGACGCAACGTTTTTATGACAGCCGCCACATCACAACGTCGGGGAACGGTCGAGGTCGATCCTCATGGGATTGCCAGCTAAGGGTTCTCTCCAACGTTGGCAGCGTGCTGCTGGAGTGTAGTACAGCAAGCCCGTCTGCCACAGTGACTGATGTAGATGATGTGCGAGCAGGTGTTACCCTTTCGAGCGTGGGCGGCATAGCCATCCACCCCCAAAAGACCGTCGTAAATCGTCCCGTCGCTCTTCAGGGTAACAAGCCAGCTAAATCGCTGGTCTCTCAAACGCCGAGAGGGCTTGGTGCAGCGTCGTTTCGCGCTTGCACCCGTGTGGCGGTGTTGGAGTGCCGCCACACCTGTCGCACTGGTTTACCAGCCCGACAGTCCACACCCGCGATAGTTTTCGCGGTTTGTGGTGGTGTTGTCCATCAGGACAACATATATAGCCTGCCTTGCAGACTGACAAAAGCAAAAACAAGCAAAGGAGCGCAAATGTATCACCGTGACGTGATCGCAAAAATCGCCAGACGACTTCCACACCGCACCCAACGGGATGTGGCGGAGGTGGTCGAAATCCTGACCGAAGTCTGGTCAGAGGAACTGATAAACGGAAA
>JACKCG010000007.1 GCA_020634135.1 Anaerolineaceae bacterium
CCAGGGGTATGTTTTGATGCAAGGCATTACCCGTGCGATGGCGTCACGCTTTGATACTATTTCCGAGCAAATCCCCGAATTGTCTACACGAGCAGTCATCACAAAAGTAGTGGCGGATATAATCGGTATCGTGGGCGGGATTCTCATACTCATCCTGGGTTTGTTTCTTCTTTACGCGATTATCAGTGGATACTCGGACAGCATCCCGGTCTTTCTTTTCTGTCTGATTGCGCCGATTGTCATGGTATTCCTTGCCTGGAAGTTCAATATGCCCAATAGGGCCGGGATGGAACATCAAAAAGTATGATGAAGTATGGATGCTGCTGAAATGGGTAGAATAGAGGCGTTCTTCAAATCGCAGGGAAAAACCAGCACTGCAAAAACTCGCCAAAATGCAGTTCTGAATTATGTCTAGCCAAAGGGCGTAATTGGTACATAAGTTGCCCCCGCGATCTATATGTTATAGGATGAAAAAGAAAAGAGCTTCTCGGCTAAAATTGAGAAGCTCTTTATCCTATAGTCTTTTCGGGAGTGACGGGATTCGAACCCGCGATCTCTGCCTTGACAGGGCAGTATGCTAAACCGCTGCACCACACCCCCTAGTTTTGATTGTTTTGGTAGTATAGCAACGTCCCTGCAGGATTGTCAAGAGAAAATCATAGCTCTTTTTCAATTTCCTCAATTAAGGCGGATGAAGTGCCATTCGCTCGATAGCCTCCCTTGCCTTTGGATAAATACTCCATATAAGTCTTTGCACTTAAATCGTTCTGTAGATAGTCCCAGAACTCTCCGGCAGCCCGTGAAGCCGGAAAGCGTTGGCTGCGAATGAAATATAGATCACGCTTTAGCGACATGCCCTCAACCTCGACTTCAATCACCCGCCCCAGCGCCAGCGAGTGCGCTGCGGCCAACCGGGAGACAAAGGCAATGCCAATGCCCTCCTCAACCGCCGAAACAATAGATTCCGCGTTCCCGAGTACCATCGCCACATTCAGCATATCTTCAGAAATATTCCGTACAGCCAGCTCTCTCATTAACACACTATAAGTGCCGGAAATCTGATCGCGCATAACGATTTCCGTATCCAGCAAATCGTCCACATAGACACGCCGAAAGCGAGACCAGGGATGGTTAGGACAGGTAATCAGAATCACCTCATCGGTGAAGATCGGCCAACTGATCAGATCATGATGCTCAATCTGCTTACTGCTGACCCCAAAATTGATCTTATTATCGGCCAACCGCCGCAGAACACCATCCCGGCTGGTGACTTGAACATCAATCCGAACCTGCGGAAACCGGTTTCGGAAACGGGCGATTAATCCAGGCAGGATATATTTACCGGAAGTCGTTGAACAACCGATCTGAATCCGCCCAATGACTGCCCCATGCAGAGAAGCCATCGTCTCTTCCAGGCGATTGGCATTTGCCAGCAATTCTCGCGCCAAGGGCAGTAGAGTCTCCCCTGCCGCAGTCAAACGAATCGTACGGCCATAACGCACAAACAACTCAGTCTTCAACCGCCGTTCCAGGTTCTGTATTGTTTGACTGATGGCGGGTTGGGAAAGGTGAAGTATTCGCCCAGCCTTACTGAAGCTTGATTGTTCGGCCGCAGTCGTAAAAATATTGAGTTCGTGAAGGTTGAGCATAAGCCAGTCATCTCCCAATATAAGGTCAGCTAACCGTCGTCAATAAGTGAATCCAATAGATGATTGTGACACTTATCACTACCGAATATACATAGATTGGGCGAAAATACTTACTGTAAGACATCAACCTTTTGGGGTTACACATTTCCTTTTTTCTACACAAACCACTGGAAATGGATCTCAATAGTCAAGTAATAACACAGCGTTCCCTCCCTACGCTGTAGTACTCCTCCATTTGCTTGTTGGACTAGACATGGAAGAATTTCCATGTCTTTGTCCATTTTAAAGCATTCAGTCATGCGGCTGCGTAGCGAAGATCTCTAGTGGGCTAAAACTCAAAATACGGAGAAATGGCAGCATCTGGTCAAGATAGGTTTTCATATCAGAAGGGTCATGCTCGGGTAAGATATGTGCCAGAACATCGACGAGCAGTTGATCCTGAAACTGGTGGATAATGTCATGTACCTGTGCTGATATATCCTCAGTGTCCAATGTACGGTCTGCATCTATCCTCGCAGTTTCCGAGGATAATACTCCTGGAGCCTGATTCAGCCGCCTCTGTTGCAGCAGGTCGTTCGCTTTTCTCCGCCGCCATTCTCGGACAAGCTGCCGCAGAATGAAGACCGCATCCCCCCCACCCCGCAGCCCGATAGAAATCACGCCGTCTTCCTGGCTATAGATAATAGATAGGATACTGACCTCTTCAGGTTCACGATGGTGCAACATATCCGCAAAATGCTGCAAATCAATCAGCGCGTTGAGGTAAGGCATCAGGTGATTATTGAGCCGAGCCGCCGTTAGTCCGGGGGAAGCCGGATACTGCGATAAAAGTGGATTCATAATCAGAGTAAAATGCTGCTCGTCAATCCGCTTCTGGCTCTGACCCGAGAAGAAATAGGCAAAAATCAAAAGCTGACCTAACCGGATCATATCCCCGCTGTAAAGCTGATACGGCGAATCAGGTTCCAGCGGTTTCTCGTTGACAAAAGTACCGTTGGCACTGTTTAGATCGGTCAGGAAGTAGGCATTCCCTGAAAGCGTGATCTGGGCGTGCTGCCGACTGACACCTAGGGTATGCCCACCGTAATCAACCAGGTCAATAACAGGGGCGTTTTCCTGTTTGATCTGCCGGCCGAGGATAACCTGCTCCGCATGTTTGAAAACGATACATTGTTTATAGCCTGCGATATATAGAACAAGGCCATCTTCATGCTGGTGCAGAAGCTGTTCAATGTACGCCTGTTCCGTGTAATCCGCTGGCTTTTCCGGCTTAATTAAAATAGCAGGGCGTATTAATGCCTCACCGCAGTAGGCGCATTGTGTGACATCCGCCCGGTTGCGACGGTGGCATACGGGGCAAATCAAAGAATCAACCATAGGCAAAACCCTCAGTTGGGATACAAACCATCCCTTGCATCTCCAGTATACGGGGCAGTTGCCTTATATTACGCGAAATTACGAAAAAATTAGGGAGTCAAGGATAGCCAATCCGTGTTCGAATCGCGTAGATGAGGGCAATAGCGATTACGTTTTATACGTGCAGGAAGATTACGGACTAAAACGGCGCAAGGTGTTGGCAGGTCTGGTGAAAAGGTTCATCATGAAAATAACGCTGCCACTCGGCGGCACTCAGGTTACGGTTCGCTATCGTGCAGGCCTGGCCGCGCCAGGACTCCACCCCGACATCCCAGATTAGGATGCGGGCGTCCCAACCCGCAGAAGCCAGCAAAAGCCCATCAGGGCCGAACGCCACGCTAGTCACCCAATCGGTATGTCCGGTCAGCGGCATTCCTAAAGGCTGACCGGCCTGTAAATCCCACAGTACCACTGTTGCATCACGGTAACCCACCGCCAGCCAGTTTCCATCCGGACTGAAATCAAGGCCAGAGACCCAATCATGGCCGCCGATCAGTGGTTGACGCACCGATTGCTGGGTCGCTATATCCCATAGAATCACGGACCCGTCCCGACTACCAGACGCCAGCAGCGTTCCGTCCGGGCCAAACACAACCTGCGTCACCACATCGGTATGGGCGGTCAGGGCTTGAACCGTAGGAGGTGTCACGGACATATCCCATAGCATCACCGCCCCATCACGCCCACCAGCCGCCACTAGCCGATCATCCGGGCTGAAGGCCACCGTCACCAGACCCGCCCCTGACCCGATCAGGGGTTCACCGATTGGCTTACCGGTCTGCACGTCCCACAGGATCACTGTGCCATCGTCACTGGCGGACGCCAGACGCTTACCATCGGAACTGAACACCACCTGCCAGATTACATCCTGATGCCCCAACAGCGGCTCCAGTGCGGGAAGATGTGTAGCAACATCCCATACCCGCACACTGCCATCGCCACTGGATGACGCTAGCAGCACCCCATCCGGGCTGAATGCCACACTGGTCACCTGAGCGGCATGATCTTCCAGAGTTGCCAGGATTGAACCGGATTGAGCATCCCACAGGCGAATCGTGTTATCACTCCCCTGTCCAGAAGGATCACCGGCAGCAGACGCTAACAGCGTCCCATCCGGGCTGAAGGACAGGCTCGCAATCGCGTCGGTATGCCCCGTGAAAACCCGTTCATCCAGCATGGCACGCTTCGTATCCCACAAAATCACCGTGCCATCCCCGCCACTGGCGGCTAAGGTGTGCGTATCATGACCAAATGCGACACTCCACACTGTGCCGCGCTGACCATCCAACGGCGACTCGGCCATCCTACCGGTCATCGTATCCCACAACCGAATCGTTCCATCATCGCTGGATGAAGCCAGCAGCGTCCCATCCGGGCTGAAGGACAGGCTACGGATATAATCCGTATGACCACTGTCAATTTCCCGGATAACGTCCCACGTCGTGGTATCCCACAGGATGATCCTGCCGTCTATATCACTGGATGCAAGCCGCTTTCCATCCGGGCTGAAGACCAAACTCAGTATCCAGTTCTGATGCCCAAAAAGCGGCTCATTCAGTGGCATACCCGTAGCGACATCCCATAAGATGATCGTCGCGTCGGCACTGCCGGAAGCCAGTATCTTACCGTCCGGGCTGAAGGCCACACTGTAGACCGTGTCCTCATGCCCAGCCAGCGGCGCAAACAAGGCCGTACCGGTTGTGACATCCCACAGGATGATCGTCGTATCCGCGCTCCCGGACGCCAATAGCTGACCACTCGGGCTGAAGGCCACGCTCCACACCGCATCTTCATGGCCGAGAAGTGGGTCGCCAATGGCTGCTTCCGATGTGACATCCCAGAGGCGCACCGTGCCGTCCGCACTACCGGAGGCTAACATGCCACCGTCCGGGTTGAAAGCCACGCTATTCACCCAACCGGTATGACCGTTTAGCGGGTTGCCTATAGCCTGATGAGTGGCGACATCCCACAGCCGGATCGTTTTATCACGGCTGCCGGAGGCTAACAGCGTCCCATCCACGCTGAAAGCGACGCTGCGAACTGCGTCCTCATGTCCACTCATGAATGTGACAATTCGCGGATTATTTTCTAACCCCGTGAGCAAGGCGCTGCGGGCTTCAAACGTGTCTACCGTATCGAGCGCCTCAAGGCTCAACAACAGGGAGAGATCAAGTTGATCCAGGTTCGTCAGAGCAGTAGAAGCCAATTCGCGGGAACGTGCAATCCGGCTTTGTAGGTCGGCGCGATCCCGTTCGGCAATCGCCTGGTTCTGCCGATCAAAGGCGAAAGCCGCCAGCGCCAGCGCTACGATGGAGAAAATCACCAGAGTCAGGATAAACAACCGCAGCCGGTTGCGCCCCCTGACCCGCAGCGCGAGCCCGGCTTGCACATAGGCTGCTTCATCCGCATTCAATGCAAAATCAGACTTCGCGGTTAATCCCTCAAATTGTTCCAATCGTGCACCCGTCGCCAGATAGCTGGCATCCCGGTTAGTATGCAACCATTCAGTCGTTGCCACCGCTAAGCGCCGGTATACGCGCAAATCATCACGGCTAGTCTCAACCCAGTCACGGAACTGCACCCAGGCCTGAATGAGAGACTCATGGGCGATTTCAACCGTTGGGGTACGTGTATTGGGGTCACGGTCAAATGTCAGTAGACGCGACTTGCCAAATTGATCCAGAACCTGCTGGATAACCGCCCGATCCGCACCAACCGCCATCAATTCCGGCCATAACGTCCGCCGCCGGGTGGCATCCGTCCCATCGCCAAGGGTGACCAAACGCAGCAATAGTCTCCGAGCGATAAGCTGCTGCTGTGCATCCAACGCTTGATAGAGTTCCTCAGCACGCTGGGCCAGCGCACCGGAGACACCACCAATCTGGTGATAAGCCTCCTGTTTGAGGACCATGCCGTCGCGCTGCTCAAACATCTCAGTCAAGGTGTATTGAAGAAGGGGTAGTGAACCCGGTTGTTCGCCCACTTCGGCTACTAATGCAGCCACCAGGCCACGTTCCAATGTCACACTGATACGCTTTGCCGGGCCGACAATCGCCTGCTCCAATTCAACCGGCGACAAAGGCAGCACCACTTCCGTATGCTGTCGCATCAGGTCGCCAAAGATCGGATTCAGCAAAGGCCGGTCATAAAAATCCGCCCGTAGCGTAATCACCACGCGTAAGCGGCTGTTTTCATCCGTCACCGCATAAGCCAGGCTGTTCAGGAAAAACGAACGTGCTGCTTCGTCCTGAACTAGCGTAAACAATTCTTCAAACTGGTCAATGACTAACACCAGTTCGCTATCGTCCCCAGGAAGCACCTGTTGGACTGCCCAGGAGAGGCCTTTTTCATCCTGCCGCAACCGTTTTAACAGGATGTCAGACACATTAGAAGCCACACCCAACAAGACGGCGTTCAGCTCCTCAAATGGGTCTTGCGAGGGAACCATCACCGCCGTAAACCAGTCCGAGGAGTCGATTTCCAGGCCGCGTCGCAAAGTCGGGATTAACCCAGCCTTCACGACGCTTGACTTCCCCGAACCACTGGGGCCAACTACTGCCAAGAAACGCTCAGACTGCCCTAATCTGTACACCAACCGTTGTATGAGATCGTCCCGACCAAAGAAATTCGGAGCATCCGCTTCTTCAAAAGGGCGCAGCCCCTTATAAGGATTGGTAATCTGCAAAGCCGCCGTAAGAATACCGGTTCCTAATGGGTCGGTGCCTTGCGAAGAGGACTGCGATGGCGGGCGCGGCGTCCCCATGTCAATAATGGTTGCTTCCAGGTTTTGCTGCTGCCCAACCGCCTGGCGAAAGTCCGCCGCGAAACTCAGAACATCCTGGTAACGTGCTTCGGGACGTTTGGCTGTCGCCCGCCAGATCACCATATTTAAGGTCTCCGGCAATTCTGGCCGGAACACCTGGAGCGGCGGCATGGGATCATTCAATTGCTGACTGATAATCTCTGTTGTTGTCGGGTTGCTGAAAGGAAGCTGCCCGGTAAGCATCTCATAGACTACAATACCCAGGCTGTAAATATCGCTGCGGGGGGTATTCGGCTCGCGCAGAATACGCTCTGGGGGAAGATAGTGAGGCGAACCAAACAAAGGTTCTTCCTTAGGGTTGCTCTGATTGTGCTTGAGTTCAGTGGCGATGCCAAAATCGGAGAGATAAGCGTTATGTTGTTCGTCTAGCAGAATGTTATCGGGTTTGATATCCCGGTGGATCACGTCCTGCCGATGCGCAACTATCAATGCGGAGGCAATCTGATCAAGCATCTGGGCACATGCCTTCAGATTCCAGGTACCCACTTCCAGTGCCTTACGCAGGTTGCCGCCTCGTAACCAGCGCATGACCAAATAGGCGCTATCTGGTTCACGCCAGAAATCATAGAGCGGCACGATATACGGATGTTCCAGTCTGGCGACTAGCTGCGCTTCGACCTCAAAACGGCGGATAAAATCAGGATGATTGGCGTATTCAGGGAGAATGATCTTGATCGCAACCTCGCGGTCAACCACCGGTTGGTGGGCACGGTAGACAGCGCCAAAGCCCCCCGCCCCGACCCGCTTTCGTAAGACATACCCTCTGATCTCTTTACCACCCAAATCGGCCATGCGGAAATATCAAAATCCTCAGTCAACTCATAACCCTACAATCATGTATACCACAACGAGGCCATTCAGAGAAATCAACCAGATGCCGCATTACAGTGAAGTCTCGAAAATATCCACCCAAATCGTAGAGGCGTGCCGCAGCACGCCCCCGATGAAGCCATACGAAACCGCCTTACTCCGGCGATATTTCCAGGGATGACGTGCTCAAAATCCGCAGATGAGGGATCAATCGGTTGCGATAGGCATCCTCTTCCGATGCAGAAAGCTGCCCACCAATCTGCGCCAGCGCTGCTGGCACCAGTTCCGCCTCAAAATGCTCCATAATCGCTTGGATCTGACCCGCCAGGGCCTCAGGTGAAAGTGTGGACTCATCATCCTGAATCGCCGACGTATGCTGCGCCGGGAACTCCAGAGTTTCCTGCCCGGCAGAATCTTCCGGTCTTGACTCCATTTGTGACGCATCCCTCAATGAACCAACCCCATTTTTCCGTCGCCAGGGCAAAATCACATCCCGTAAAAGCAGGACAGCATCCAAAGCGCCGCTGAGTCCGACTGTGATCTGGGCGGTATCGCTGGTCAGCGACAAAATACGGATTTCAACCACCCGCTTATCGCGAACAGTATCAATACTATACTGAAGTTCGGCTAAGGCATGAAGGAAAGGAGTCAGATCGTTTGTCAGGCGGGTCATGGTCAGACCAGAGGGTGAAATCATCCCCTCTGGCAGGAGAGGATTCACAACCAGAGTCATGTATTGCTCTAACACCCTTGGCTGTCCCTGTCGTGACTGGTAATACACAAACAGGATAAGCTGCCCGAGCCGTACCAGATCGCCATTATATAAAGTGTGCGAGGTATATGGCTGCAAACGGGTTTCATTCACAAATGTACCGTTGGTGCTGTTCATATCCTCAAGCGCATAATGCCCGTTATCCTGCGCTTTTATCACCGCATGCTGACGACTGACTCCCAATGACGATGCGCCATAGGGAGTTAGGTCGAAGGCAGAGACTCCGGAAGACTCGGCCTGTCGCCCTAAAATAACCTTCTTCATATTCTTCAGCACTACCGGTTGTTTTTGACCGGCGATAATCAACACTAAGCCATCATAGTACCGGTGCAGCAGAAAGTCTAAATGCTCTTGAACAGTTTCACCCGTCAGTTGTTCAGGGATGATAATCGTTACCGGCGCTTGCAGGGTTTCACCACAATAAGCGCATTGAGTAGCGTCTGGCTTGTTTTGTCGATGGCAGACGGGACAGATATGGGAATCTTCGGCAGACATGAAAAACCTCTCCTGGATAGCAGGGACCCCTGAGAGGTTCCCTCAACCAGACCTCAGTTGATAAAATGTTGTGAATTGCAAAAACAATTACAGCTCTCAAAACTTACCAAAAAGGCCAAAATAGAGGATCTATTCCGGCCTTCTCATTTTTCAATTCAGGGTGACGACAAAGTCAGTCGTCCATTACTTATTCTTCCCCGGAGGCGTACCCGCATCGCAACTATTCCCAACACAATCATCGTCATGCCCTGGGGTGTTGCAGCTGTTTCCCGTTGGGCAGGTATCTGATGTATCCGTCGCACTGGATGTGTCGCAATTGTCCCCCACACATTCAGGCAAATCTGCGTTCGCTGGGTCGCAACAAAGATTATCTCCGGTCACGTACTGACCCACATTATCAGTAGTACTCGTCGTGGCGTACATCTGGGCAATCTCATCATAAGTCAGCGGCGTCGCAACGGTAATTGTCTGCTTCAGCAACCCGATAGGCAGGTTCATAAGGGAATCCCGATCATAAGGCTCTGGTGGCAGCGGCGGCCCGGCGGGGGTCAGACTATCCGTCATCGGCACACGAACCCGAGACCCGGCAAAGGCAATATGTTCCACGCCCATCGCCTCAACCCGCGCCTTCCCTTCGAGCGTTGTGACCGTCATTTCGCCGTTACGCTGCGCCTCAAAGTAAACCGTTGACCCGATATGAATATTGACCTCGTTAATCAGCAGATTGACTTCGCCCGCACCCTCCGGCGTTTGGATTAAGAAGCCACTTCCCGGCATTTCGGCGCACGCCGTCTGATCATCAGTGCCAGTTTCAAAATAGAAAGCCTGCATCGGGCCAAAATGGGGCGTGCCAGCCTCCTCAATCGGCAAAGTCTGAGTATCCCCAGCAGTCGTAACCAGGGAAGCGAAAACCCATCCGACCAGGTCGGTATCCGGCACATGAATGCGTAGCCAGGAGCTATCTGCCAGACGCCCTAACACCACCACCTGCTCGTGGGCGGCAATCGTAGCGATAACCCGCCCCTGCTGATTCGGCGTCAAGCGTACATTGGCATTCGACGGGCCATTTGCAGTGGCATCCAGGGTTGCACCGGATGTAACCGCATTATCAACCTGCACATCGCCAAACATCAGCAGTGTCAGGTTCTCAGGGCGTGACTGCGGCAGATTAGCACGCAATTGCATCTCCGTGACGCCCCACACCCCAGATACGACATCCAGCGCGCTCAGATGTAAAGACCGCAAGCCCGTGATATCAACTTTGTCACCAGGATTACTGAATTGCAACGACCAGCCCGGTTGAGACTGAGCATCCAGAAGTACATGGCCGTAACAGGCCTGGTTGCGCCCGATTGTATCGCATAACTCCTGCGTTGCCATCAGTGCGGTTTGCACCACCATTGGGCAATCTACCTGCTGCGCCTGTGCCGGAGATACACCGGACAAAGCCAACCACATCACAGCAGCCAGGATAAGGACGGGTAGTGCATAAATGTACTTCATCGGTAAGATTCCTCTTATCACCTACGGAAAATCAGCGCGCTCACTGTTTACACCAAAACCAAAGCAGCGAACACTTCGAAAATCCTATTATCATTATCGTACAAATACAGCCTTAACGTCAACTTTTTCCACAATTATTCACAATTTTCACGCCGGAATAACACGGGTTAAGTTTCCCAAAACAGAACCTCTCGTCAAAAACAATAACGTTGTTCCTGCCAAATATGTTACAATGCGTTATCCTAACTCATCTACAAAGTCGAACGAAATATATAGGGGTGCATGGTTATGAACCCCGCTTCAAAACATACAAAAAACGCTTATCCCCACGAAACCCACAACCACTGCCCCTAATTCGGACATTCCGCTTGACTGTTGAGAAGGACTTCGCTAAAGATCATGCGATGATCGGAAGCCGGAGAGTCCATCCAGCCATTCCCACACAGCGACAGCGGATTCCGCAACCAGAGGTAATCCACCCGCGCGATCAGGTCGGTGCGCCAAAGCGTGGCCGAAAGTTCCAGCGGACTGCCGGCAAACGGGTCTATAAAATTCGCGGCGGTCATCTGCGCGATCAGGTCGGAGTTCGGCGTATTGTTGAAGGTACCCCCCAGTAAGATACGCTCCCGATTCACGTTGGGATGCTGTGCGCTGATAATCCTGAAAATTTCAGTCAACTGCTGCTGTTGATCCTGTTCCTGTTCACTGATCGGGCGACCATCGCCGGTTTCCAGCAAAAAACCCAACCATGTATTATAAATCGTGAGTTCGCCACTATCCGGCAATATTCTGACCCACTGCACGCCGGTTTGCGTGCTGATACTAGTCAATAGGCTGCCGCCTGCCTCAGCTATCGGCACTTTAGATAGCACAGCCAGCCCTTGCAACCCTTCATTTGTCGCGTAAAACCGGCGATCCATCTTCAGCCGCCGCGCCAGCCATAGGCTCTCATCCACGCCAAAGCTGGTCATACGGCCCACGTCTACCTGCTGGAGCAGCACCACCTGGGCGCCGCTGATGTCAATCGTCTGGGCAATCGCTTCCAGGTCAAAACCGAAGAACTCGCTGTAGCCGTTATGGATGTTATACGTGCCTACTCGGATACTATCCACGTTCTGCACCGGGTTAATCACTGGCGGGCGCACGGCAAACGATACATACAGGGTCAGCACCACCGTCACAACCAGGCCGCCAATCGTGCCGGAGGCCTTGCCCCCCACCCAGGGAATCCGCCGTTGGGTCTGGATGAGCGGCAGCGCAACCAGGAAAGACGACAGCAGCAGCAAACCCAGTCCCATCCCCCGGAAACCACGCAGCAGCGGCGGCACGAACCGGTTCAGGAAATTGAGTTCCTGCCCAAAGTTCCGCACATAGGCATACTCATAGGTGAAGTTATCACCAACGGCCAACAGCAGAAAGATCAGTACCCCGAAAACGACCCACAGGCCGGTCAGGTTACGTTCTTTTTCTGCCTGCGGACGCGCCAGCCACCACCACGTCAGGCTCACGATAAACTGTGTGACCACCAATGCCGCGCCCGCCCCTGCCCCTTCAAAACGAGTGCCAACCACGAACAACAGCGCCAACAGCAGCATCCACGACCAGCCGCGTACACTGCCATCAAACAGCGTAATAAACGTGCGTGCCTGTTTTCGCACCCAGGGGACAACCGGGAGCAGGGTCGCCAGCATCACAAAGGGCGCAAAGAGCGTGTAATCCACCCGCGCTCGTCCGGCAATCGCGTTAGGCAGCGCCAGCAGCGACACTTCCAGGAACAACAGCCCACCCAGGCCAATTCCACCCCAGAACGGCATCAGACCACGTTCAAGCGGCATAGCCGACATCCGACGCCTTTGCGAAAGAAACGTCAGCACGGCAATCCCGCCCAGAACCACTGATAGAATCATCTGCACAGTGGTATACTCCAGTGACCAGGACGGATCGAGCGTATTGCCAAAAGCGCGAAGTGCCTGGTCGAGGCCGAAACCCAAGACAAACAGATAGGGCAGCACACCTAACCGCTGACGCACCAGCAGCGCGATATATAGCAGACCGCCACCCAGGACAACCGCCGCAGCCGCCGTCGGTGTCAGCACCGTTCCAACAGCCATAAGCGCTCGCCCCACCGCGACGACTAGGGCAGAAACCAGCATAAACCAACGAAAGCGCCCAATCACAAGCGCCAGCAGTGGGAGTGCGACCATGTAGAGAACTAAGCTGGCTTCACCGCTGACAATCCCTGGATCAACAACGCCCGGCGTGTTGGCCCGGATACTGGTCGGGTCGAATCCCAGCACCAGTGTGGCACTCCCGACCCGGCTGTATAACATGCCAATCAGGAAGCGCAACGCCTGGACAAAGAACAGCCCGACAAAGCCCGCTTCATAGACAGAAAGCTGCGGAGCGGCAAACAGAAAATGCAAAACGTTAGACACGCTGGACTGTAGACGGCTAAACATAAATTCTCCATGTGTGTAGCATGGGTAAAGTGTACATCAGTGATATAATCACGCCAATATGCAGGCCACATTTTTAAGGAAAGTGAGTAATCCAGTGGAACGTGCAGATACGATTTTAACCGGCGGTATCGTCGTGACGATGAATCAGCAATTTGAGGTCATTCTGGATGGCGCAGTGGTTATCCGGGATGAACGGATCATCGCTGTTGGCCCGAGTGACGAAATTTCCAAAACCTATACGGCGGACAAGGTGGTATCCTGTCAGGGACAGTATGTGATTCCCGGCCTTGTCAACGCCCATACCCATATTTCCATGACACTCTTGCGCGGACTGGCGGATGACCTGCGGCTGGACGTGTGGCTGATGGGCTACGTGATGCCCACTGAACACGAATTCGTCAACCCGGAGTTCTGCCGCCTGGGAGCAAAGCTGGCCTGTGCGGAAATGATCCGCAGCGGAATTACCAGTTTTGCGGATATGTACTACTATGAGGCCGATGTCGCCGCCGCCACCGTCGAGGCGGGGATGCGCGGTGTCCTGGGTCAGACAATTCTTAAGTTCCCGGCCCCGGACGCTGAAACCTACGAGGACAGTCTGGCCTACACGGAAAAGTTTATTCAGGAATGGAAAGACCATCCCCTGATTACCCCGGCACTCGCACCCCATGCCCCCTACTCGACCACCAATGATCTCCTGCGCCGCTGCGGGGACATGGCCCGTAAATATGATGTCCCGGTGCTGATCCACATCGCGGAAACCAAGCTGGAAGTTGAGGACAGCGAGAAAGAGTTCGGCATGAGGGTCGTCCCCAGAGTGCAGGCCACCGATCTGCTGAACGCGAAAGTCCTGGCCGCCCACTGTGTCCACATTGACTCCCGCGAAATGGACATGATCCACCAGCACGAAACCACCGTCGCCCACTGCCCCACCAGCAATCTGAAGCTGGCGTCGGGAATCGCGCCGATCACGCAAATGCTCGAACGTGGTCTGACAGTTGGCATCGGGACCGACGGCCCGGCCAGCAACAACGACCTGGATATGATGGAAGAAGTCCGGTTGGCGGCGATTCTGGCGAAAACCGCCGCCAACAACCCGACGGCAGTCCCGGCCAAACAGGCGCTGCTGATGGCAACGCGCCAGGGCGCAGCGGCCTTATTCATGGAAGATAAGACCGGCAGCCTCGAACCCGGAAAACTGGCCGATGTCATCACGATTGACGCTAATCCGGTTCACAACATCCCGCAGTTCCAGCGCGACCCCGATCTGGTCTACTCCCGCATCGTCTATGCCAGCAAAGCAACGGATGTACGGCATGTGCTGGTGAACGGGAAGTGGCTGATGCAGGATCGTCAGCTTCTCACCCTCAACGAAGCGGAGTTGATCGAACAGGCGGCAGATTACGCGAAAAAGGTAGATGCGTTCCTGGCCGCCCGCGAAGGTGACATCCTCAGCAAGCTGCTGGCAATCGGCGGGCTGGAGCAGGAAGAGAGTTTCGAGGTTCAGGTCAAAGCCGAAATACCGGATGCGAGTATCATAGACAAACTGCTCCAGCATCCCGACGTTCACCTGCTGCGCCATGTGCATTATCGTCAGTACGATACCTATTTCATGTTTGACGATCCTGACCAGGGACGGGTACGTTATCGGGAAGACGATCTGATTGATGAGGACGGAGAAGTCCAGTCGGTACGCAGTCGCCTCACCTTCACCAAACCCACCAAAGAACGGGACTTCAATTCAACCGTCCTGCTCTCACGCTCCCAGTTCATCTCATCGGCAGATCGCCCGCTGCGCTTCTACCGCGAATACTTCCAACCGGCTAGCGAACGCGAATTACATAAAGACCGTCTCCGCTGGCACGTTCACTACCAGGGCGTACTGTTCTATGTCAACATTGACCGCGTGACCCAACCGGCGCAGGTGCAAACGTTCATCGAAATCAAGAGCCGCACCTGGTCAGCCTCGGACGCCGAATATAAAGCAGACCGGATTCAGGAAATGCTGAGCATTCTGGAAGTCACCCGGCAGGCGGCTATCCAGCAGGATTACCTGGAATTGAATGCCCCCACCGTATAGATGTGGCTGTTCGGGTTACAAGCAAATAAGCCGGGCGGTTCTATCCGTCCGCCTGGCTTTTACCGACAAACGCAGTGATGAGCGGCAACAACATCATCACAACCGGTTATGTTCTCCCACATCCTTCCACCAGCAAAGTATTGGACAGGTGTTATGTTAGTTGGACAATCAGATTGGTTTGAGGCACAGGCGCAGCTTACTCTGGCGCGGTTGCTGCCCCGTATTACCCCCCTTTTAGACCCGGTTGCCGAACGGGACGTTTTTTTGGAGCGGTTAGATCGCTATTTCCCGACGATTTTCCGCCTCCTCCATTCCGTATATGGCGCTCAGTACGACTTTTTTTATCACCTGGAACAGGCGCTCACCGTTGCTGCCCAGATGTACGCCCGCCGTTCGCCCGAACTCAAAGCACTTGACCGGCAGCGCGAAGCCAACCCCACCTGGTTTCAGCATGAGCAGATGGTGGGCGGAGTCTACTATGTAGACCGCTTTGCCGGGAATCTCCAGGGCATTCAAGAGAAAATCCCCTATTTCGTGGAACTTGGGCTGACTTACCTGCACCTCATGCCCCTGTTCCACAGCCCAGCGGGGAAAAGTGACGGCGGTTATGCCGTCAGTAGCTACCGGGAAACCAACCCGGCGCTCGGCACCATGGCGGAATTAGAATCACTCGCCGCTGAACTCCGCGAGAACGGGATCAGTCTGGTGCTGGATTTCGTCTTTAACCACACGTCGGATGAACATGAATGGGCCAGGAAAGCCCTAGCCGGTGATCCGCAGTATCAGAATTTCTACTATATGTTTGATGACCGGCTGCTGCCGGATGCCTATGAGCGCAACCTGCGGGAAATCTTCCCCCAGCAGGCCCCCGGCAATTTCACCTACCGGGAAGACATCCACAAATGGGTATGGACGACATTTAACCCCTTCCAGTGGGACCTGAACTACTCAAACCCGGATGTCTTTAACGCCATGCTGGGGGAAATGCTCTTCCTGGCGAACCAGGGCGTTGAGGTACTACGCCTGGATGCGGTGGCGTTTATCTGGAAACAGATGGGGACAACCTGCGAAAACCTGCCCCAGGTTCACGCGCTTATCCGCGCCTTTAACGCGCTGGTACGACTCGCTGCGCCCGCTATGCTCTTTAAGTCAGAAGCGATTGTCCACCCGGATAATGTCGCCAGCTATATTGACTGGGAGGAGTGTCCCATCTCATATAACCCGACGCTGATGGCGCTCCTATGGGAATCCCTGGCGACCCGTGATGTCCGTTTGCTGCTGACTTCCATGCAAAAACGCTTCGCCCTGCCCGAACAATGCGCCTGGGTAAATTATGTGCGCTGCCATGATGACATTGGCTGGACATTCGCCGACGAAGATGCTGCCGCGTTGGGGATCAACGGCTCCGATCACCGTTGGTTCCTGAATATGTTCTATACGGGGAGTTTTGCCGGGAGCTTCGCCAATGGCATCGCATTCAACTACAACCCCGCTAACCGGGACATGCGCATCACTGGCACAGCCGCTTCGTTGGCCGGGCTGGAACAGGCCATCAAAATGGATAATAGCCAGTTCATTGAACACAGCCTGCGCCGCCTGCTGCTCATCCACAGCATCATTCTCAGTGCCGGGGGTATCCCCCTGATCTATCTGGGTGATGAGATCGCCACCCTGAACGACTATTCTTTCATGGATGACCCGGCCAAAGCCGACGACAGCCGCTGGGTACATCGCCCGTATTTCAACTGGGAAAAAGCCGCCCAGCGGGATGACAAGACGACAAACGAAGGCCACCTGTTCCAATCGCTGCTGCACCTGATCCAGATTCGCAAACAAACGCCCGAAATGGCCGATGACCAGACCGTCTTTTTTGACCCCGGCAGCCAGCATGTTCTGGGGTATATCCGGGGCGGCAGGGTTTTAATTCTGGTGAATTTCAGCGAATACGAACAGATGCTTTACCGGGAATCGCTGCGTCCCTACTGGACTATCCCGGAACAGGTGACCGACCTGGTGACCGGCATTACCTATGACCTGCCGGACACCCTCACTTTAGAACCCTATACGTTTGTGTGGCTGCGAGCGGCAGATTAGCTGCTGGAAAGCAGTAAAGGCGATTCCCCGCTTTCAAGCTGTGTCAGCGCGTCCTGAGCGGCGGATTGGGCGGCAGATTGTTTGCTCCGCCCGGTTCCTCGCCCGGCAAGTTGTTCGCCAATCCACACCTCAACGACAAATTCCTTCGCGTGGTCGGGGCCAAAGGCGTCCACCGTCTCATACACCGGGGTCAGGCTGCGGCGCGACTGACTCCATTCTTGTAACAAACTGCGGGCATCTTTATCCGACGACTCCTTCAAGACCTGCTTGAGTAGATCATCCAGCAGCGGCGTTGTAAAATGGCGTACCGCATCCAGTCCCTGGTCAAGATACAACGCGCCGACAACCGCCTCAAACCCGGCGCACAAGTTGGTAGGCCGTTCGCGCCCGCCACTCATCTCTTCACCGCGTCCTACCCGCAGGGCAGCGCCCAGGTGGATACGGTGCGACAATTCGGCCAGTGCCTCGGTTTTCACCAGCGCCGCTCGCAGCCGGGTCAGATACCCTTCCGGCTCATCCGGGAAGCGCCGGAACAACATATCGCCCACCAGAAAATCCAGCACCGCATCACCCAGAAACTCCAAACGCTCGTTATCCGCTGAATCGCCATCCGGCTGTTCGTTGATATATGAGCGATGCGTCAGGGCTTGCAGCGCCAGACTGGTATCCCGAAAGGTCAATCCGGCCTGGCGCAGAAAGTCGTCTAATTCCATTTTTCCTCTTATTCCCACCGTTTGAAAATCAGGGAAACGTTATGCCCCCCAAAGCCAAACGAATTGCTCATCACATGCGTGCCCTGAATCGCCCGCGCCTGGTTTGGCACATAGTCCAGGTCGCATTCCGGGTCAGGCTCATGCAGGTTAATCGTCGGCGGCGCGACCTGATCTTGAAGCACCATCACGGAGAAAACCGCTTCCAGTGCGGCGGTGGCGCCCATGCCATGCCCGGTCATACTCTTGGTGGAACTCATCGGGACTTGATAGGCATAATCACCAAACACTCGTTTTACTGCTTTCGTTTCCATGACATCATTAAGCGCCGTTGCCGTGCCGTGCGCGTTAATGTAGCTGATGTCGGTGGGAGTCAGCCCGGCATCATCCAGCGCCATCTGAATGGCAGCGCTGGCGCCCTTGCCTTCCGGGTCAGGCGCGGTGACGTGGAACGAATCCGAAGTCGAACCGTAGCCCACGATTTCCGCCAGAATCATCGCTCCGCGCGCTTTGGCCGATTCGAGTTCCTCCAAAACCAGGACACCGCCACCCTCGCTAAACACCAACCCGGTACGGTCTTTATCAAACGGGCGCGAAGCCATACACGGATCATCATTCAAGCGGGACATCGCCCCCACCCGGTCAAACGCGGCGATACCAATCGGGATAATTGGCGCGTCCGAACATCCAGCCAGTGACCGATCTAGCCGTCCCCAGCGAATCAGGTCAAAAGCGTGGCCGATACAGTCCGCGCCCGTTGCACAGGCCGAAATCGGGGTATATGAAGGCCCGGTCAAGCCATATTCGATTCCAATCAGGTCGCTACCACCGTTGACCATCAGCATCGGAATGCCGAAAGGCGTGATTCGGCGCGGATCACCTGTCTCAAAAATTAACTTGGCCTGTTCATAGTAACTTTCCACCCCGCCCACCGACGAACCCACAATCACGCCACTGCGGCTGCGGTTTTCATCGGTGATTTCCAGGCCGGAATGCTGCATCGCCTCTTTAGCGGCGGCCAGCGCGAAATGCTGGTAACGATCCCGGCGGCGGACTTCCTTCGGGGGCATAAAGTCCGCCGGATTCCAGTCCTTCACTTCAGCCGCGATCTTCACCAGGTAATTCGTGGGGTCAAAGCGCGTAATCGGGCCGATTCCGCACTGCCCGGCTTTGATCGCGTCCCATGTTTCTGCTACCGTATGGCCTAACGCCGTGACCATCCCCAGGCCGGTCACGACAACTCGTCTGGTCATGAGGTCGTCCTCTCATTCTGTCGTAAAATATCGTGATTGAATACCGGTTTTCGTTTTATGCCTGAACCCCGAAGACAACAATTCGGTTCACTATGCAGAACAAAATACTGAGTCTATTTTACTGAAAATGACACCTTCCCTGGATAGGACTTTCGCTTCTGATAGCGGAATTATGGCAACTTTCGTCGGGTCATCAGCCGTCGGCACGATCTTCCGGGCTGGGGTGATAATGCCCCTCAACCCACGTTTCCCCCTTCGGCCCGAATTCCTTTTTCCAGACCGGGACAATCTCTTTCAGCCGGTCAATACCGTAACGTGCCGCCTCAAAACACCCCTGATCCCGATGACCGGAAGAACAGGCGATCAAGATGGTATTCTGCCCGACTTCGAGTCTACCTACGCGCTGCACAATCGCAATCCCCTGTACCAGCGGCCACTGCGCCCGAATCTCTTCCGCGACCTGGCGCATTTTCGCCAGCGCCATCGGCTCATAGGCTTCATATTCCAGTCGTTGGGTATGCAAAGTCCCGTTCTGCCGGTTGGTTTCGCCCCGTACCATACCACTGAACACGCAAACCGCGCCCGTCTCCGGCACGGTGATTGCGGCAACCAGTTCGTCGGTACTTACCGGCGCATCCGCCAGTCGAAAAATCTCCGGGTATGCCCCGGAGCCACCGCTGACCGGCGGGAAAAAGGCCACTTCGTCGCCTTCTTTGACGGCATCCTCCGCAAAGGCGTACTCCTGATTGACCGCCGCTATCGCTGCCGCCATGTAATCCGCCATGTCCGGGTGCAGGCTGACCACCGCCCGGCGCACGCCGTCCACCGTCGCCTCGCTATCCGGCACATCCACCACCAACCGGTTGCTACCGACCATATCCTTCAGGTTCGCAAACAATAACACATTGATTCGCATCATTACGCTTCCGCTACATAATCACCATGTTGGCCGCCATGCTTTTCCAGGAGTCGAATATCGCCAATCCGCATTCCCCGGTCAACCGCCTTCGCCATATCATAAATTGTGAGCGCCGCGACACTCACGGCGGTCAGCGCCTCCATCTCCACCCCGGTTTTCCCGGTGGTGCGGGTCGTGGCCGTAATCGTGACGGCGCTGCGCTCGACATCCACTGCTAATTCTACCGCAATATGCGTTAAGGATAGCGGATGGCACAATGGAATCAACTCAGCCGTTTTCTTCGCGCCCATAATACCCGCCAGCCGCGCGACGGTCAGCACATCGCCTTTCTTCAGCGCGCCTTCCTGGATGAGCCGCATGGTTTCCGGCTGCATATAGACCGCGCCCGCCGCCACCGCCAGCCGTTCGGTTTCCGGTTTCGCGCCCACGTCTACCATACGCGCCCTGCCCTGCTGGTCGAGATGGGTCAACTGATCATCCATGTGTATCTCCCCTTCAACTGGATTATATCGCAGCCCTGAGTAGGAGCAGGGTTGTTTTGCACCCCTGCCCTGTGTATACTGATTCTACTATTTTGCCGGGAAATCACTGGAGAAACCATTCTTGGGTATTTTTCGCAGCGGGCTTTCAAAAACGCGCCAATCCTTCTTTGGTCGCATCACCCAGATGCTCGGCCAGAGCGAGATTGATGAGGACACCTGGGATGACGTAGAAGCGATTTTGATCCAGGCTGATCTGGGCGTTGCCACGACTCAGCAAGTCATGGATGACCTCAAAACACGGGTCAAGCGCGAAGGCATTACCCGCACTGACCAGCTACAACCGGTTCTGAAACAAATCCTGCGCGAACTGCTGGATTTCCCGCCGCCGATGAATATCAGCGGACGACCATTATCTATCATTTTGATTGTTGGCGTCAATGGGTCGGGCAAGACCACCTCCATCGCCAAGCTGGCGAATCGGTTGAACCGCGCCGGGCGTAAGGTCATGCTGGCGGCGGGAGACACCTTCCGCGCCGCCGCGATTGAACAGCTTCAAACCTGGGGCGAGCGTGTTGGTGTGCCGGTCATTGCCGGGAAACCCGGTGGCGACCCGGCAGCACTGGTGTATGATGCGACGGCTTCTGCCAACGCACGCAGCAACGACATCCTGATTATAGATACCGCCGGACGCTTGCACACCAATTACAACCTGATGGAAGAACTCGCCAAAATCCGTTCGGTTTCGCGCAAGGTGATCGCGGATGCTCCGCACGAAGTCCTGCTGGTGCTGGATGGCACTACCGGGCAGAATGCCCTGCAACAGGCGCAGAAGTTCCGCGAATTGGTGGATGTCACCGGCGTCATCGTCACCAAACTGGACGGCACAGCCAAAGGCGGCATGGTGTTCGCTATTTTCACCGAGTTGGGACTGCCGGTGCATTACGTCGGTCTGGGTGAAAAAGTGGACGACTTGGTGCTGTTTAACCCGGATAATTTCGTAGATAGCCTGTTTGACGAGAATTAGGTACGGCATTTCCGCATGGCATACACCAACCGGAACTTCAGAATAGAGGTGCAGTCGCAAAATCAATGTCTCACTCGTTTGAAACCATTACCAGCTTTCAAAATCCAAAAGTCAAGCTGATCCGAAAGCTGCGTGACAAACGTGAGCGCGATAAAAGCGGCTTGTTCGTTCTGGATTACAGCCGGGATTTTGAAAAAGCCCTATCGAATGGGTATCAAACTGAGTTTATCCTTTACTGCCCGGAGATAGCCGGGACACCGCCCCACCTCCTGCAACACAGCGGCGGCGTGATCTACACCGTCTCCCAGGACATTCTGCAAAAAGCCAGCTACCGGGAAAACCCAACCGGCATGGTGGCCGTGATGCGGCAAAAACCTATCCGCCAGGCGCGTGATCTGGCCGGTCTGGATGTGCCGCTGGTGCTGGGGCTGGTAGACTTACGAAAACCGGGTAATATCGGGGCGCTCCTGCGTTCGGCAGACGCGGCGGGCGTGGGCGCGGTGCTGCTCATTGACTGCACGCTCGACCTGTATAACCCCAATCTGATTCGCAGCAGTACCGGGGCCTGTTTTCTGGATCATATCTACACCTTGACCACTGCCGAGGCATTGGCCTTTTTCACAGCGGCGGGCTACACCACCCTGGCCGCCACGCCCCAGGGCAGCGCCGACCTGTATAGTATTCAGATCAGTAAAAAAACAGCGATCATCCTGGGAACGGAAGATACCGGGCTGGATGACCAGTGGCTGAATCACTGCACCCAGCGGGTGAAAATCCCCATGAATGGGAAAATCGCTGACTCGCTCAATGTATCGGTTTCGGGCGCGATTTTGATGTATGAAGCCTACCGACAGCAGCAACGGTAACAACTACCGTAAAAACGCACCCCCCTGTAAGATGTTAGATAAATGAGGAGACGGCGGCCCACCAACTGGCCGCGATAACAGACAATGAGCCAACTCACCAATCAGTTTCGGGACATGCAAATCGAAATCAAAGCATTGATGCAGCGCCTCGATATTGAGGGGAAAACGCAGCAAGCCAACGCACTAGAGAAACAAACAACGGCCACTGATTTCTGGAACAACCCTGACCAGGCACGGGAAGTCACCCAAGAACTGGCCCGCTTAAAAGATGAGATTGCCGTCTGGGAGAAACTGGCGCACCGCATTAATGACGCGCTGGAACTCTCCGAGATGGATGATACATCGCTGGACAAAGAGCTGGACACCGAATATCAGGCATTGACTGCTGTGGTTGAACGTATGTCCATACAGGCCATGTTCACGGGCGACCATGACGCCGAAAACGCGATTCTGGCGATCCACGCCGGGGCGGGTGGCACCGAAGCGCAGGACTGGGCGCAAATGCTGGAACGCATGTACCTGCGCTGGGCCGAACAGAATACCTACAAAATCGAGATTATTGAACGGATGGAAGGTGAAGAAGCCGGGATTAAGAGCGTGACCATGAGTATCAAGGGAAGTTACGCTTATGGCTACTTGCAGAGTGAACAGGGGGTTCACCGCCTGGTACGCATCAGCCCATTTGACGCCGCCAACCGCCGCCATACCTCATTCGCTAAAGTCGAACTCTGGCCGGATATTCAGGGTATGATTGACATTGAAATCAACGAGAAAGACCTGCGGATCGATACCTACCGGGCCGGGGGCGCGGGCGGCCAGCATGTGCAGAAGAACGATACGGCGGTGCGCATCACCCACATTCCCACCAATACAGTCGTGCAGTGCCAGAACCAGCGCAGCCAGCTTCAGAACCGGGAACGCGCTATGCAAATCCTCAAAGCGCGTTTATACGAAATGGAACGCAAGAAGCAGGAAGCCGAACTCGCGGTTCTTAAAGGGGAAAACGTGGACGCCGGGTGGGGCAACCAGATTCGCTCCTACGTGCTGCACCCCTACCAGATGGTGAAAGACCACCGCACCGATTACGAAGTCGGGAACACGGGCGCAGTGCTGGATGGTCGGTTGAACGATTTCATGGAATCGTATTTACGCGCCAAAATGGAACGACTGCACACCACACCCTAGTGATAGCGCGTCATCAGGGCGATTGATGCGCTCTGGTTATAATCAATAGCGGGTACAATTTTCAGGGGGAAACATCATGAAACAAGACCCACCAGGCAAGAATCCCATCCAGAAAGGTGACAAAGAGCAGCCCCAGAAAGAGAGCGGCAAGCCCTCATTCGTCACCTCTACGCCGGGCAGCAAGGAGCAGCCCCAGAAAGAGAGCGGCAAGCCCTCGTTTGTCACCTCTACGCCGGGCGGCAAAGAGCAGCCTCAGAAAGAGAGTGATAAGCCCTCATTCGTCACTTCTACCCCAGGGGGCAAGCCTACTCCATCCACTAAAGAAGGCATCACCAAAACGCCGCCGACCGGTAAACCAGCGGGCGGACTTGAGCCGACCCAGAGCCTATCAGCCGAGGACGCGGCAGAACAGGCGGCCAAGATCACCGCCGTGAAAACGCTCTACAGCGGCTTGATTAACCAGGTGAATTTATCCGACGTATCGGATCGAGTCACCCGGATCAGCCAGGATGTAGCCGACATGCCTGCCGACATCGCGGAAATTCGCAGCCGGGGCTATGCCTTCCGTTCCTACCTGGAACAGAAAACCGAGGTGATCTCGAACCAGTGGCAAGAAAACCAGGGTCAGATTAACCACATTATTCAGGAAGAAGCCGCCGCGCTGCGCCAGGAACTGGCAGGGGCAGAAGCCGGGGTTCACAAACTGGACGCGAATCCGCACCCAGCCTCAACGACCTTCCTGGAAAGCACGCTGAATGGCATTAAAGAAAAAGCCGACGCCGCAGAAAACCGGGTTACGGGGTTGTGCGCGGCAGTGGAGCAGGAAATCCAATCAACGCAGCGGCAGCTTACTGAAATCAAATGGTTTCTTGACCAGAAAGACGAAGCCTGTTTTGACTTTTACGCGGGCGAGGCGCTGTTCCTGGCAGCCAAAGCGGAATGGACGGACAACCGGGATAAACCCGATGGCATCCTGTACCTCACCGATCAGCGCCTGATTTTTGAGCAAAAAGAAAAGACAGGCGGCGGTCTGTTCAAGCGAGGCGAAATGACGCAGGAAGTCGAATGGGAAATACCCCTCAGCGCAATTGAAGATGTGACGCCGGAAAACAAGGGCTTCCTGGGCGGCAAAGACATGCTCAACTTCACCCTGGGTTCGGGTGCGCCCTACTCCAAAATCACCGTCGAAGTCAAAGGCGGGGTGGATTGCAAATTCTGGGCGCGGCAGATTCAGCGCATGGTCAGCGGTGACGCGCAGGATGAACGCGCTATTGAAGCCGACCCGGAACTGGTCGAGAAACTGCGCAGTGCCCCCACCGCCTGCCACATCTGCGGCGGCACACTGCCCGCAATCGTCGCCGGGCAATCCGCCGTTACCTGTGCGTACTGCGGGGCTGTGATTCGCATCTGACGTTTTGGGTGAACCATCTACCGGGTGGGCAGGCATTTTGACGGGCTTACCCGGTATTTTTGTTGAATCAATCTGTTGACACGTCCATTTAAAGCGTGTATAATTCCACCTACACATGATTACGAAATACAGGATTTACCGAACAATTTCGCAGCGTCGGAAGTTTATTTTCTGTCGCTGTTTTGTGTTCACTGTTGATAAAACTCCACCTTTTCGTTTTTGTTCAAGTGTCATCAAGCAGCCGAATCCAACTAGATACCATATTTAGCGCAGAGGAGATGTCTCTTGGAAGCGAAGGATTTCAGCGCACTCCGCATCAGCCTGGCCTCGCCCGAACAGATTCTATCCTGGTCGTATGGCGAGGTAACCAAACCAGAGACGATCAACTATCGTCGCCTGAGGCCGGAAAAAGACGGCCTGTTCTGCGAAGCCATTTTCGGGCCAACCCGCGACTGGCAGTGCTATTGTGGAAAATATAAGAACGTTCGCTACCGGGGCATTGTCTGTGACAAATGTGGTGTTGAAGTCACACGTGCTTCGGTGCGCCGGGAACGCATGGGGCACATCGGGTTAGCCGCACCGGTGGCGCATGTCTGGTATACACGTCGTGTACCCAGTTACCTCGGTCTGCTGCTTGATGTCAGCCGCCGCAACCTGGATCGCGTACTGTATTTCGCCCAGTATGTGATTACGCATGTGGACGAAGAGGCCCGCCAGCGTGCTTTGGCTCGTATTGAAAAAGAGGTAGTCCAGAAAGAATCCCTGCTCGGCGGAAATATCGAAGACCGGGTTGATACGGTTCGTACAGACCGTGACACGGCGTTGGGAGAGTTTGAAGAGCGCGCCGCTTCAATCAACACCCATTTCGATAACGAACTGAATCGCCTGAGCGATGAAGTCATGCAAGAGGCACAAATCGTTCAGGGGCGTGTTGAGGCGCTTTTGAACCAGGTCGCCAGCTCGGATATTGACTTCCGGCTGACCAGCACCGTGATTGTCGCCAAAGGCGAAACTGTAGATAACGACAGTATTGCCCGTATCCAGGCAGTCGTGAACACCTACTTGAGCGAAATCCAGGCGGAAGTCGAAACACTACGCCAGCAAGAATTGGACAAACTTAATGCCCAGGCGGACGGGATCAGCAATACTGCCGCATCCACCATTGATGAACACCGGGTTGAACTGGACCACAAGCTGGCCCAGGTGCGACAAGCCGCAGAAAAAGCCCGCGCCGAACTCCAGGACCTGCGTGTGCTGCAATTCCTCTCAGAGACGCGCTACCGCGAACTCAAGAGCAAGTACGGCCAGGTCTTTCAGGCTGATATGGGCGCGGAAGCCTTCTACGACATCCTCCAGAAACTTGAGCTGGAAAAACTTGCTCAGGAGCTATGGCATGAAGTAAGGACAACCCGCTCCAAGCAGCGCAAGAAGAAAGCAACTAAGCGACTGCGCGTTGTTGAAAGCCTGCGTAAAAGCGATAACCGGCCAGAGTGGATGATTCTGACGGTACTCCCGGTTATCCCGCCTGACCTGCGACCAATGGTACAGCTTGATGGCGGGCGCTTCGCCACCAGCGACCTGAATGACCTGTATCGCCGGGTCATCAACCGCAACAACCGGCTCAAGCATCTACTCGAGCTGGGCGCACCAGATGTAATCGTCCGCAATGAAAAGCGTATGTTGCAGGAAGCGGTAGACAGTCTGATCGACAACAGCCAGCGGGGGAAGGCACTGAGCCGCCGTGGCCGGCGCGAACTCCGCTCCCTGAGTGATATGCTCAAGGGTAAGAAAGGTCGCTTCCGCCGCAACCTGCTCGGCAAGCGTGTAGACTATTCTGGCCGTTCGGTTATCGTCATCGGCCCGCGCCTGAAGCTCTACCAGTGTGGGCTGCCCAAAACGATGGCGCTCGAGTTGTATCGCCCGTTCGTCATCAGCCGTCTGGTGCGCTACAACTATGCCACCAACGTCAAGGGTGCCAAACGCATCATTGAACGTGAGAAACCGGAAGTCTGGGAAGTTCTTGAAGAGGTCATCAAGGAGCGTCCGGTACTGCTCAATCGCGCCCCTACCCTGCACCGCCTGGGCATACAGGCCTTTGAGCCGCAGCTCGTAGAGGGCAAGGCCATCCAAATTCATCCGCTGGTGTGCTCGGCTTTTAATGCTGACTTTGACGGCGATCAGATGGCGGTGCATGTTCCACTCAGTGAAAAGGCCGTTGAAGAAGCACGCAGCCTGATGTTAAGCACCCGCAATCTGCTCAAGCCCGCTGACGGCCAGCCCATCGTTGGCCCGTCTAAGGACATGGTACTGGGTAATTACTATCTCACCATGGATCCGACAGTAGAGATTATCACGCTGAAAGAACGGGCAGACGATTTCCGCACGATCAAGGCGATTCATGAACCGCATAACCGGATTGGTATCCCCTTCCGCCGTAACGGGTACTATTACGTCCAGAACCTCGATGTACCGGGGAAAATCGTCTTCAAGGATGTCATCGTAACCGATGATGCTGGACGTGAGCGTGTCGCAGAAAATGCGTTTGATCGCACTGTCCGTGCTGTGCTGGAAGGCGAAGCGGACTGCCTGCTGGCAAATGCCTATGAAATGCGGAAGTATATCAAGAAGAATGGGCTGGAAGACCGGTTAGAACTGGCGAACCTGCACGAGCGCCGCCTGGTTGTGGATATGGACGAGGTTGAATACCTGTATAATCTGGGTATTGTTGACCTGCACACGCCCATCATGCTGGGCAATATCTATGATAATCGCTCCCCGCAGGCAGAACCCGAAGTCTGCACTGTTGGACGTGCCATTTTTAACCGGATTCTGCCGGATGAACTGCGCTTTGTACAGGAGACAATGGGCAAGAAAGGGCTGCAAACCCTCGTTGCCCGTTGTTACCAGCGCATTGGTGGTGACCTGACCACGGACATCGTGGATGCCATTAAGAACATTGGTTTCCACTATGCCACAGTCTCCGGCACGACTATCGCTGTCGCCGATCTGACGATTCCTGATGAACGCACCGACATCCTGGAAGAAGCTGAAACGATTGTTGACCGGGCCGAGCGCGATTTCCGGCGCGGGCTGCTGACCGAGGAAGAACGGTATCAGATCACCATTGAAGAGTGGAACCGGGCAAAAGATCGTCTCCAGGACTTGATTCGTGAAACGTTGGACCCGTATGGCCCGATCGCTATCATGGCGATTTCAGGTTCGACTAAAGGCGGTTTTGGCCCGATCACCCAGCTTGCCGGTATGCGTGGCTTGATGGCTGACCCGTCCGGGCGCATCATTGACCATCCGATTCGTCATCACTTCCGCGAAGGCCTGACAGCGCTGGAATACTTCATCTCAACACATGGCGCTCGTAAAGGTCTGGCAGACACGGCACTGCGTACTGCTGACGCCGGTTATCTGACCCGCCGGTTAGTGGATGTCGCCCAGGATGTGATTGTGAACCGGATTGACTGCGGCACCGAAGCCGGGCTGTGGATTCGCCGGAGTGACGACATCGCCGGACAGAATATGTACGACCGCATTCTGGGCCGCTGCGCTTCGCAGACAGTCTATCATCCAGATACAGGCGAGTTGATTGTCGCCCGAAATGGGATGATTGATGAAGATGTCGCCGAGACAATTGAGAAAAGCACCCTCCCCGAAGTCCAGGTGCGCAGCCCAATGACCTGTTCCCTGATTCACGGCATCTGTGCCTTGTGCTACGGGCGCGATCTGGGTCGTGGAGATATGGTGGAAGTTGGCGCGGCAGTTGGTATTGTCGCCGCACAGTCCATCGGTGAGCCGGGTACACAGTTGACACTGCGAACCTTCCATACCGGTGGTACAGCGGAAGCGCGAGGTGACATTACAAGCGGTCTGCCACGTGTGGAAGAGCTGTTTGAAGCCCGCAAGAAACCAAAGGGCGAAGCTGTTATCACGGATATTGGCGGTGTCCTGCGGCTCACTAAGCGCGAAGGTGTGCGTATTGCCACGGTCATTGACAGCGAAGTGTTCAACGAACAGCATGAAATCCCAGTTGGTTGGGATATCCTGGTCGAAGATGAGCAGCAGATCCGCGAAGGGGATGTCATTGCCGAAGAAGTAGGCGATGGTGGTGGCAGCATTGTCGCTCGTATGAACGGCACCGTGCATACGGAAGGCCACAGCATCTATATCCGTTATGAGCGCCGCCAGGAAGCGGAATATGAAATTCCCTCCAATGCGCGTTTGACGACGGATGTATATGATGGTTGTACGGTATACCCCGGCCAGCAACTCACTGAGGGTTCTAAGAACCCGCACCGCATTCTGCGTATTCTGGGCGCGGATGCCACACAAAACTATCTGCTTACCGAAGTGCAGAAGGTGTATCGTAACCAGGGCGTGAACATTTCTGACAAGCACTTTGAGATCATGATCCGTAAAATGCTCTCCAAGGTGCAGATCACGAAGAGCGGCGGCAGTCACTTGCTGCCCGGAGAGTTGATTGACCGGCTGCAATTGCTGAATATCAACGAGAATCTCCTGCGGGAAAACAAGGAAGCGGCGGCAGGTGTCCCGATCCTATTGGGGATCACCAAAGCGGCGCTTAATACCGAAAGTTTTCTCTCAGCTTCCAGCTTCCAGCATACCATCAAGGTGTTAGCTGGCGCCGCTATCGAAGGCAAGATAGACAACCTGTACGGTTTGAAGGAAAACGTCATCATCGGCAAACTGATCCCGGCAGGGAGTGGATTCCACACTTACCAGGACCGCGAACTGGTCGCCCCGAATGTAACATTGGAAGCACAGGGCGCGATTGACTTCACAGACATTGATGACGGTATTGACGATGCTGATGCTATCGAAGACATCAACATAAACGCCTAGAGCACAGCAAGCCGATCAAAAAAGCGCGGGGTGATGTACTCCGCGCTTTTGATTCCGTCTCAGCAAGTCACCGCACGCTCATCAGCAGTCGTACTTATCCAACTGAGTATCAGGCCGCACGGCATCATACAGCATCCAGTACAACGGGCGTTCGGTACGGTTCGGGCTGTTCACATCCACAACACAGGCCGAACCGGGCACAATAATACTGTAGGCCGTGCGCTCATCGCGGTTTTCGACCAGTCCGGCAAGCAGCGCAAAGTTGAGATTCCATAGGAACATTGGCCCCATATAATCACGCTCCTGCCCAATCTGAAAAGCGCGAATCGTATACTCGGCCTGTTGCCAGCGATCATTATAGGTCATCCACTCTTCAGGTGCTGTGCCGGGGAAGCCGTCCCAGGTTGCCCAGCCAAACTCCGTTGCCCACAGGTGAGCAGCGGCATGACCATTATTCACCATGATCTGGTGATAATCTTCCAGTGTGTTCATGAAAAAGAAATGTGGGTTATCGTCCCATCCGGGCGGTTCGCCCATATGGCAGCAGGTGTCATCGGGCGCATTCCCCCAGCTATATGGGTGGAAACCCACCCCAATATCTGAGTAATTCGCCAATCCGGCGGAGTACATTTCCTGGAGGAAAGTCCGGTCATCCCGTGACCCGGCAGTATCTCCAGTTGGTGCCAGACCAGCGGTCAACACCTGGATAGGCGTGGTGCGGTTGTTTTTAGGGTCAGCGATCATAACCTGCGAAAACACCGTGACTGCCTGGTAAGCCGGGGCAAAGTAGTCCATGTAGCGCCTGCCATTAAATGGCTGCCCCTGCCACTCTCGCAGTAAGTTAGGCTCATTCCATACTTCAATCGCAGTGATAGACGGGCCAATCTCCCCCATCAGCAGATTCAGAAAATCCACAAGCGCCTGAGGATTATCAGGTGGGCCGTCCTCAGCCTGGTTAGTGCGCGCCCATGGCGGCGCCTTCGCCACACTCACCAGAATGCTCAAGCCGCTGTTATAGGCACTTTCCAGATAAATCTCCAACCGCCGGAAGTCTTCGCTGATCTCCGCACTATTATTGGGCTGTAGCATTTTCCAGGAGACCTGTACCTTCAGCCACTTCACACCTAACCGTTGGATACTCTCAATCGCCGCATTCCAATCTGCCTGGTCTAATGTGGGATCAAGCTGAATCCCTATCCGGTTTGAGTCTAAATCCGGCAGTGTTACAGTCGGCGCAACCGGTGCTGCATCCGTTGGCAAGGGCACAGCAGTTGTTTCTGGAGGCTGCGTACTGCTAGGTAATGGAGTCAGGGACGGGCGCGGCGTCGAAGTGGCGGGCAACACATACTCACCACCAATCAACGGCCCCATAAATGTCACCGTTGGCCCCGCCGGAGCAAGCGAGGGGGTTGTTACCGGCAGATCAGTCGGCGCAGGTGTCGCTGATACAGGCGGCACGACAACGGGAACCTGTGTCTCGGTGGTGCTATCGTGTGTGGGCGTAACAAGAACCGGAATCGGCGTTGGCTGCGCACAGGCCGCCAAAACCAACAGAACGATTATCAGGAACATAGTCAGTGGGTATTTTTTCGTCATGCTCCGCATACTACCATAAGCCAGCCGATAGCACCAAGAAAAACGAAGGAAACGTGGGGAAAGCGGTGGTTTAGATTCTGTGTTATAATAAGAACATCTGTTCAATCTTTGACAGCGCTCACTTCGTCGCCTAGAATGGGGCGAGCAAAGTGGAAAACATTTCACTATACTGAACAATTGAGTAACGCAACTTTCGAGGACGTTTTTATGAATGCTGGTTCGATTCGCCAGGTAAATATCGGGCAGGAAATGCGTGAGGCTTACCTGGATTACGCCATGAGCGTGATTATAGCGCGGGCACTCCCGGACGCCCGCGACGGCTTAAAGCCTGTTCACCGCCGGATCTTGTACGCGATGTACGATATGGGCATCCGCTCGGATACGCCCTACAAAAAAAGCGCCCGCATTGTCGGTGAAGTACTAGGGAAATATCACCCGCATGGCGACGCCGCCGTGTATGAAACCATGGTGCGGTTGGCGCAGGATTTTTCGATGCGCTACCTGATGGTAGATGGGCAGGGAAACTTCGGCAGTATTGATGGCGATGGCGCTGCGGCCATGCGTTATACTGAAGCACGTATGGCCGATGTGGGCGAGGAAATGCTGGTAGACATCGGCAAAGAAACGGTAGATTTCACCGAAAACTTCGATGGCAGCCTGACAGAACCTCTTGTTCTGCCTGCCAGCATCCCAAACCTGCTCGTCAACGGGTCCTCCGGCATTGCCGTCGGTATGTCCACCAATATCCCGCCACACAACCTGGGCGAAGTCTGTGACGCCGCCGTGTATATGCTCAACGAGTGGGATCGCTACGAAGACATCAGCATTGAGGATTTGATGCAGTTCGTCAAAGGCCCGGACTTCCCTACCGGCGGCCTGGTATACCGTCATGCTGAAGGGGGTGAGAACGGCGAAGACACGCTGGTACAGGCGTATGCCACCGGGCGCGGCAAGCTCACGGTACGCGCCAAAGTACACATCGAAGACATGGGGCGGGGTAAATCACGCTTCATCATCAGTGAACTCCCGTACCAGACGAACAAATCTTCACTGATTGAGCGCATTGCCAACCTTGCCCGTGAGGGGCGTGTTGAAGGTATTGCCGACCTGCGCGACGAATCAGACCGGCAGGGCCTGCGGCTGGTGATTGAACTCCAGCGCGGCGCTGAACCAACCGAAGTGCTGGAAAAACTCTTCAAGCTCACGCCGCTGCAAGACACTTTTGGCATTATCATACTGGCACTCGTGGATGGTGAACCGCGCCTGCTCAGCCTGAAACAGTGCCTGCGCGTCTATCTGGATCACCGCCAGGTCGTGATCCGGCGGCGCAGTGAATTCGACCTGAACCGCGCCCGTGACCGCGCCCATATCCTTGAGGGACTGCTGAAGGCGCTGGATAACCTGGATCAGGTAATAGACATCATTCGCCGGTCACGCACTGTCGAAACGGCCCGCGATAACCTGCGAAAAACCCTTAAAATCAGCGAAATTCAGGCGCAGGCCATTCTGGATATGCAGCTCCGGCGTTTGGCCGCTTTGGAGCGCAAGAAGATTGAAGAAGAATACGAAGAAAAAGTGAAGCTCATCGCCTATCTGGAAGGGCTGCTGGCGAATCCCAAACAGATGCGAGAGGTAATTGCTGAAGAACTCTCCCAAATCAAGCAGGCCTACAGCGACCCGCGCCGTACGGTCATTGTTGGCAGCACAGCCAGCAAAGTCAGCGCCAGTGAACTACTGGTTCCGGCAGAAGACACCTGGGTCACGATGACGGTAGATGGGCGCATGGGGCGCAGCTTTGAGAATGTTCCGCCCCGAGTCACTACCGAGGTAAAAGAGCCGCCACGCTTCATTCTCGGCAGCAGCAGCACCCACACCCTCTACCTGATAACGGCCAATGGACAGTGTGCAACGATCCCAGTTCACCAGTTGCCCCAAGTCAATGATCCGCTAGAGGGGACATTATTTCATGATCTTTGCCCGCTCAGAAGTGAAGACCAGGTAACAGCCATCATCAGTCTTCCGCCACTGCTCACCACCGGCTACCTCTTCATGGCAACGGAGAAAGGCGAGGTCAAGCGATTGCGCCTGGAGGACTTGCCAGGGTTATCCGCAAACGTCTTTGGCGTGATGGATGTCGAAAAAGATGATCGCCTGGGCTGGGTATTGGTCACGAACGGTGAGAATGAAATAATGCTGGCGACTGCCCTGGCACAAAGCATTCGCTTCTCCGAAAATGATGTGCGCCCCACCACCCTACCAGCCGGCGGGATGCGCGGCATCAAACTGGGAGAGGAACATGACCGAGTCGTGGGCGCGATGCTGGTTGAAGATGGGAAATATGTCTGGTCAATCACAGACGATGGGATTGCGAAGGTTTCGCCCATTGACGAATTCCCCACTCAGGGACGAGCAGGAAGCGGCGTTATCGCCATGCGCTTACCGAAAACCAGCCAGGAGATGGCAGCCTCAACGATTGGCAGGCTGGATGACAACATCATCGTCCTGACAAATCGGCATAAACCCCTGTATATGCGGCTGGGCCGATCACCTCAAATCAAACGCGGGCGACCCGGCGGTGATTTTGTCATTTCTACGCGGGATAACGAGCGGGTTATCGCAGTCGTGAATTATACATCACGCCTATCAGACCCGGAACCTGAAATGGAAAGCGAAGAGTAAACGAACTGAAAGGACAGTGGGCAGTAAACCCGCTGTCCTTTTTGCGGCTGTATTATATAGTTGCCTGTTTTATGCCGGCTTCTGCGGCATCTCTCAACCGCTGCAATACCGGTGCAGGCGAGACCCCCAGTGTCCGATCAAGCTCAACTGACAGGCGTTCGTATACCGCCAGCGCAGCAGCGTACATTTCCCGTTGTTGGTAGAGTTCCATTATGCTGCGTACCACATCCTCGCGGCGGCGATTGGTTTCCAGGGCGCGAAGGCACAACCCTAGAGTGGTATCGAGATCGCCGGCGTTCTCCGTAAATTTCGCCAGAGACAACATGGCATCACCGTAATCCTGGATCATCTGTTGGCGACGGTAATTCGCCCATTCGCCAGCCATCTGGCTCAAAAAACTGCCCCTGTACAGCGTCAGTGCCTCGGTCAGTAAACGCTGCGCCCGTTCAGCATCTGCAACGTGACTTTGCTGAACAAGTTCGGAAAACAGCGCCACATCATATATCAGCTCAATATCACTGGCGATATGATAAAAGCCCGCTTTATATTCGGTCAGTTCGATTCCCAACACTTCGTTCACTTTGCGTTTTGTTACATGAAAGACGTTTGTAGCCTCTTTTATGGTCAGCGACGGCCAGAATGTTTCAAAAATCTCAGTGCGTGTGACCATTCCCCGGTCAACCAGGTAGAAAAATAACGAGCGCGGCAAAGTGCCATCCCAATTGGTAATCTGACGGCCATTCAGGACCACTTGTCCTGCCCCAAGCGCGTGAACTTCCAGCAGATCATTTGAGGGAAGGTGACAATAATCTGGCAGACCAATCTGGGGGGCAACAGGCAACAGGCAGGATTGTTCTTTCAATCGGGGATTTACGATAACAGCTAAGGGCATCTGCCGCCCCATCAACACAACCTTAATCTGACTGGCCTGTTCCAGGAGTTGACTCAGGTAGCCTTCTAATATTTTATCATCGGCCCGATCACACTCATCCAGGATCAGACAGGCCGCGTCCGCCAACCCTCCCTGACTGGATGACATCGCCTCAATCTGCGTGTGGAGGGCATCTGCTGACAATACCGTACCGGTCAACCGTACATAAATAACCGGATCAAATATGGCGAAAACAGTCGAAATGAATAAATGTTGATCTTTATGGTTCGGGTGAAGAATAATAATCCGGGCAGACGGTTTTCGCTCCCGAAATTGTTGAAGTACCAATTGGTGTAAGATACCCGCCATAAGCCGCCCCCTGCTCCGAACATTGTGGTGTAATATCCATAAACGCACAGCCACCTATCTTAATTACGGCAGCCAATAACCCCTATTATAAGGTTATGATAATATAATAGCAACCCAAACTCAGGCCATATTACGACGCCGCGCCTCAATCACATTCTGAATCGCTTCCATCCGATTGAGAATGCGCACCAGCTGCTGTGTGCTGGCAATTTCCATCGTCACGTTCATGGTGGCAATATTATTCCGGGTTGAAACATCTACTTTGGTCATATTGACGCGCTCATCTGCGATGACGGCGCTGATGTCACGCATTAGGCCTTCACGATCATAGGCCACAATCTCTAATGGCACCGGATACCGCTGTTCGGTGGGCATATGTCCCCAAGAAACCTCAATCAATCGTTCGGGTTCAGCCTCCCGGCTGATATTCGCACAGTCCCGACGATGAACGGTCACACCACGCCCCCGTGTAATATACCCCACAATATCGTCACCATCCATCGGGCTGCAACACTTCGCCAGAGTGACGAGCATCCCCCCCAACCCGGTCACATTCACCCCGTTGGTATCCAGAAGAGAGGGCGTAGTAGCCTTGTTCGCAACCAGGGCATCTTTGGCTTTGGCTTTCTGCTCTTCTTCGACTTCAAGGATACGGTTGGAAATCTGCGCGCCATTAATATCGCCCTGCCCTAGCGCGACCAGGAAGTCGTCCACCCGGTCAAACTGGAACAGAGTCGCCACATAATCAAAGGCAGTGCTATCCAGCCCCAGGCGCTTAAGAGTACGTTCCAGCACCTCTCGGCCACTGGCGACATGCTTATCACGGTCTAGTTTGCGAAACCATTGGCGGATTTTATCTTTACTGCGGGAAGTCTTTACATAGCCCAGGTCAGGATTCAGCCAGTCCAGGCTGGGGCCGCCGCGATTAGAGGTCAGGATTTCGATCTGGTCGCCGGTCTGCAACATGTAAGCAAGGTTCACCAGCCGTCCATGCACCTTTGCCCCTCGACAGCGATGCCCGACCTCCGTGTGAATATGATAGGCGAAATCTACTGGGGTCGCGCCTTTGGGCAAGTCTACGATGTCGCCCTTGGGCGTAAACACATAGACGCGATCCTGGAACACCTCAGATTTCATGGTATCTACAAATGCCGCAGGATCATCGTTTTCTTCAGGGCCAAATTCCATCAAGCGGCGCAAATAGGAGATACGCTTTTCAAAGGCCTCATCCCGTGCTCGCGAACTCCCCTCTTTATAGCGCCAGTGGGCCGCAATACCATATTCGGCATCCTCGTGCATTTCCCAGGTACGAATCTGCACCTCAACTGTTTTGCCCTTGGAATCAACTACGGCGGTATGCAGGCTGCGATAAAAGTTATCCTTAGGAGCAGCGATATAATCATCAAATTCACCGGGGATAGGCCGCCACAGATTATGCACCACGCCCAACACCTGATAGCATTCAATGGGCGTATTCACAATGACACGCACCGCACGAACATCGTAGATCTGCTCCAGCGGTACTTCTTTGCGTGACATCTTCTTATAGATGCTGTAGATATGCTTAGGGCGGCCAGAAATCGTTGATTTCTTAATACCATGCGTCTGCAGGGTCTCGCGCAGTTTTTTAATCACCTCAGCCATATAGGCCTCACGATCAGCACGGCGTTCATCCAGGCTTTTCGCGATCTTTTTGTAGGCTTCCGGCTCCAGATACCGAAAACTCAAGTCCTCCAGTTCCCACTTGATATGCCAGATACCCAGGCGGTTGGCTAACGGGGCAAAAATATCGAGCGTCTCCTGGGCGATGCGCCGCTGTTTTTCCGGGGGCACATAGCCGAGCGTCCGCATATTGTGCAGGCGATCTGCCAGCTTCACCAGCACCACCCGCACATCATCCCCCATCGCCAGAAGCATCTTGCGGAAGTATTCCATCTCCCGGTTGACAGTACGGCGCTTGGGGTTATGGTTTTCGACCTTCAGAGGCAGCTTTTTGAGCTTGCTCACACTATCCACGATACGAGCAACATCATCGCCAAAGGTGCTGCGCAGCTCATCCACTGTTATATTGGTATCTTCAATGATGTCATGCAGGAGTGCCGCCGCGATACCCACTGCATCGAGGCGCATTTCAGACAAGATATAGGCCACGGCCAGGCAGTGTGTGAAATAAGGTTCACCTGACTGACGTGTTTGTCCAGCATGAGCCTGTTCCGCTTTATAGTAGGCCCGCTCGATCAGATCGCGATCCGATGAAGGCATGTTGGGGATTTGCTCCAGAATCGTCTGGAGACTAATGACTGCCTGTTGCTGGGTCTGCATCCTGCTAACTCAACTTTCGCTTCCCCTAACATGGAAGCTACCTAACCACTCTTGCCTCTTGTGTGCGTTTTTTTGAAGGAGTCGTGATGTGGCAACACTTTAAATGAATCATAACACAGGCTATGATGGCCTGCTATAATAAATTGCCATGTCGTTAACAATCACGCGAGGTTATTTTGGCCGATCTGTATACCGTTGATGACGCACTCACCCGTATTCTAGCCAGCGTCAACCCGCTTGCACCCGAAACGGTCCCGCTGGAGAGCGTTCTGGGGCGAATCCTGGCTCAGGACGTCATCGCGCCCACCCCGGTACCATCTTTTGCCAATTCTTCCATGGATGGGTACGCACTCAATGCCAGTGATACCACCGGCGCCAGCCAGGAAAACCCCGTGAAGCTGGCTGTGAGTATGGATATTCCAGCCGGCAAAGCGCCCGAAACTGACTTGCAGCCAGGCACGGCAGCCCGCATCATGACCGGTGCGGTCATGCCACACGGTGCCAATGCGGTCATCCCAGTCGAGAACACAGACAGCCAGTGGAGCGCCCTTGACCCCACACCGCCTCACGAAGTCCTGTTCTATTCCGCCGCCCAACCGGGCGATAATGTTCGCCCGGTAGGCGAAGACATTCAACAGGGTGCAACCGTTTTAAAAGCCGGGGAACTGCTGCGTCCGCAGGAAATCGGTATCCTGGCATCACTGGGAATCGCCCAGATTCCGGTTGTGCGCCGTCCCAGAGTCGCCATTATTTCTACCGGGGACGAATTAGCTGCGCCGGACCAGCCGCTGCGCCCCGGTCAGATTCGGGATAGCAACAGCTATACAGTCGCGGCGCTGGTCACAACCTACGGCGGCATTCCCATTCGCATCCCCACCGCCCGTGATACTCTCGACGATGTGCGCCACCGCTTTAGAGAAGCGTTATCGCATCAACCCGATGTTATCCTGAGTTCCGCCGGAGTGTCGGTTGGGGCGTTTGATGTGGTGCGTACTGTGCTGGATGAATTGGGCGAAGTCAATTTCTGGCGCGTGAATATCCGCCCAGGCAAGCCCCTGGCGTTCGGTCACCTGGAACAAGTTCCTTTCCTGGGGCTGCCCGGCAACCCGGTGTCAGCAATGGTTACATTCGATGTATTTGTGCGTCCACTCCTGCAAAAACTCGGCAGCAGGCCGGATGATACCCAAACCACTACCGCCCTTCTCGGTGAGGGCCTTAAAACCGATGGACGGCGCACCTATCTGCGAGTCAGGCTGACTCAGGAGAATGGCCGTTTGGTCGCCCATACGACTGGGACGCAGAGTTCCGGGGCACTCATGTCTATGGTGTTGGCGGACGGATTGTTGATTATCCCTGAAGGCATGACTGTTGTCACCCCGGGCAGCGAACTACCCGTCCGCTTGCTGCGCTGGATGAATATTTCGTAAGCATGGCTTGACGACAACAGAGTCTTTCGCAACAATCTGCTGGGTACAATTCAGGGATGTCTATTTCCGGTTTTCATCCGCAGTAATCAGAAACGCCTGCATTCTGTGATACATCACGTGTGTCTTGAATGCCCAACGGGGACAAACCGATAGAGAGGGATGGGATATGTCTACAGCAGCACACCACTTTGACGCAGCACGGTCCAGCAGCAACTTGCGTTACCTGGCGCTGGTGCTGGCTGCCATTGGCCTGTTTGTCAGCAGTTATCTGAGCTACGTCGAACTAACCGATACCAGCGCAATCTGTGTCGAAAATGGTGCCTTTAATTGTGACCTGGTGCAAAAAAGCATTTATTCTGAAATACTGGGAATCAAGATTGCCTACCTGGGGGTAGTCACCTATCTTGCGTTAGGGGCGCTTCTGGTGGCAGAAGCCCGCGTTGCGCTGCTCCGGGAATACGGGCCTGTTCTCATCTTTGGGATCACACTGTTCGGCTTCCTGTATTCAGTGTGGCTGGTTTATGTACAGGCATTCCGCCTGGAAGCCTTCTGCCCCTGGTGCCTGGCACAGGAAGCCGCTATGACGCTGCTTTTCTTTGTCTCAATCCTGCGCCTGAGAAAGTCACTGGGATCAGATTAAGCAGTAACAACACAAAAGGCGCAGCCTGGCTGAATGCCCTGCGCCTGAAGTATGTTTTGCCCGGTGGCTTTACAGTGTTACAGACCGCAATTCAGAATGTACTACTTCGAGTGTTCCCGGAGAGTGCGTGAGAGAATATCTTCCCGCTCACGAACCTGACGTTCCCGGCGATCACGATTGCGCTTCTCACGGCGGGACTGCTTCTCAAAATCGCCGCCCATCGCTTGACGCAACGCCAATTCCATCGCGGTGGGCAGGTCTTCTTCCGGCTCGTCCATGATCGCTGCAACCGGTACAGACTCGGAAGCTGGCTTCATGCTCATGTCAATCTGACGCTTCTTGCGATTGATCTTGATGATACGCGCCTCAACCGTGTCGCCAACACTCACGACATCCGACGGCGATTTCACATAGCCGCTGCCCATCTCGGAGACATGAATCATGCCGGGGCGTTCAGCGCCAATATCCACGAACACGCCGAAGTTTTCCACCCGCACAATCTTACCGGAAACCGAATCGCCTTCCTTAAGATCGTCCCAGGTCACAGCCGGCGGCTTCACCAGAGAAAGCGCCACGCGCCCACCCTGCTTATCCACCTTCAGGACATAAACAGTGATTTCCTCGCCCTGTTTCACCACGTCGCCCACGTTGCGGACGTTAGGTTTACCGAGTTGGGAAATGTGAAGCAAGGCATCCTGACCAATACCAATATCCACAAACGCCCCATATAACTCAAGGCGCTTCACCATACCTTTCAATTCCATCTTTGGCGCCAACTGGTCAATCGAAGTTGGTGCCGCATTCACATCTGCACTCATAGCTTGCCTTGCTCCTTAACTCGTTTCAGTTGATTCACGACAATATCAACCCGGAACACATCGAATTTATACCACATTAACCTTCCGGGGTTGGGGTCAAAGTCACACTCGGCGTCACTTCGAACTGATCCTCAGTCGTATCAGCCGTGTATGTTGCGAAACTAGCATAACCTTCCCAGGCGTGGAGATTATTGGTTTTTAACGCCAGATCCATCGAATCTGGGGTGAGATACCAGGCACCAACGATTTCGCTGGTCTCACTCAAACTGCCATTTTCCGCGCCGGCAGCGAAGGCAAACACCATCAGGGATTTCTCTGGATACAGGAGATAGACTACCGCCTGCTCATCCGAAATCGGTGTGCCAATAGCGTAGGTTGGCTCACCCTGGGAATCAATCAACTGACCAAGAGTGGATCCGGGAGCGATCTGCAAGAAGATGACCGATACCGTTTCGCCATCCTCGCTCAACATCTGGCAGCATAGTTCCCCATCCCGTTCCTGCCACTGCGCCGCCAATGCCGCGCTGTCTTCAAGAGTCTGTGTTTGCGGGTCTTCCAGGGTGGTGTCATCTTCCAGAATTACCAGTGCATCCGCCCAGGAGGTCTCCCCCGGTGTAATACCACGCCAGCATGGTGCAGCGCAGGGGTCTCCGGTAATGAGACTGTCATCATGCAAATACTTGTCGTTACGCAATTCCGGAACCGGCGCACAAGCAGCAACAAAAAGCACCAGGACAAGCAGCCCCGGCAGTAACCAGCGAAGTTTCATGCGGTTGATCGCTTTCAATGTGATGATAACCAAAGAACTGTAATGGGACAGGGGTAGCTGTGAATCAGGTCTACCCCTGTATTTTAACGATTTTTCTCAGGAGTTCAAGCGTAAGGTCAGGGTATAATCCCCAGCCGTGACACCAAAAGCAGCCCCAAAGTGAGTGGCAATGATAATGTATCGGCCATCTTCTGGCAAGGTGTAGCCGCTGATGACCGAATCGGTGGTTTCCTGGCTGGCATCGTCATTCTGTGCAACCTGGAAGCCGTTCGGGTCAACCAGGAAGAGTGTGGTATCCAGAATGCCACTGATCGCCTGCATACCCACTGTGACAACATCCCCGGCACGACCATCGAACACATACACATCAAATCGCTTGTTTAAGCGAATGCTCCCCGTCACGGTATCGCCAGAAACAAGTACCTGCGCACCGCTGACCTGAGGTACATAGTCGAGCGAATCCACGCTGGGGCGTTCTACCGTACCAAACACCCCCCCCTCACCCGGCGTGATCTGCCCATTCAAATCAATAGTGAAACTGGTGACATACCGTTCACCGAGAATTGGCTGAACAGTCACAGAGTTCACAAGTTGTTCGCCAACGACCACGTTGAGCGTGAAGACAACCGGAGTTGTATCGTTGCATTGGCTCTGGAACTGCACCTCGACCTCATACGCCCCTGCCGATGGCAACCGGCCTTCCGGCCAATAGATATATGAAACCGGACTGCCTACCGCTGGCGTACAGTTCACATTACCATTGGCAGCTAACCGTCCGCCACCCGGAATAATCGGCACATCATCAAAAACGGCATCACCGGCTGGGTCACGCACCAGCAGCTGCAAATCCGCCCCGGTATTCCACAGGAGGCTGACTTCTAATGCGCCGTTAGGCAAATTCGGCAGGTCAGGAAGCACTGCCGTTTGTCCGAAGGATGTCGTCACGGCTCCAGTCAAATTCAGGGTAAAAGCGCCCTCCGTGCCGCCGATGTTTGTTCCGTAACGTGTAGCGACAATTGTGTAATTCCCGCCCAACACAAGAGTCCGGTTACGAATGACTGAATTGCGCGTATCCGCCAGCAGGTCATCGTCGTTGCTATCTACGATATTGCCGTTGGGGTCGAGCAGCAGCAAGAACGGATCGAGGCTGCCAGAGGTTGCGCCTAGGCTGATCGAAACAACATCATTTGCCTGCGCCGTGAAAGCATACGCTTTGTACGGTTGCTGGCTGGTAATTACATCCTGTACCGGCCTATCACGGGTAATCGCCACCGGGTTAGCCAAAATCTGATCCAGCGGAGCGGGCAGAGAAAGATCAGCGTTCACACCGCTCAACCCGGTACGCGCTGTACCATCGGCATTAATAACGAAACTTCCAATGAACACCTGTCCGGGGAGCAGCGAACCCGTCAGAGTATCAATCGGCACACCATCAACCACAGCGCTCGCCGAAAATGTAACCGGGTTCTGATTCTCGCAACCTTCCTGGAAGAAGACCAACACCTCATAGCTCCCGGTGGGAATCGCACCTGAACGCCAAGAAACCGTTTCGGTAGGCGAATTGGCGGTTGTCACCTCACAGCCCTGGTTCACGTTGCCACTCAGTAGCGTGCCGCCGCTATCTGCGCTAGGACGTGTCCAGTAGATACTGCCGCCCAGCGGGTCGCGCACCTCAAGGTCAAGATCAGCCGTTGTATCCCACGTCAGTGAAAACTGTACGCCGGAAGTCGTTAGCAACTGCCCTGGTTCGGCCAGTTCGGCGCTGGCGATCTCAAGCAGGAGTTGGAAGGTACCGGCAGAATCAGTGGCAGTCGCTCCGGGCGCACGCAGCACCGTGACATAATATGAGTCATTCGCCGGCAGTTCAATGCTGTTAATCACCGTCCCGGCATCACCCGGCAAAGCCTGGGCGACCTGCGCACCAAAGGAATCAGTCAACAGCAGCGCAAGGGACAGGTTATCCTCGCTCGAAGCTGTCAGACTCACCGTCTGCCCGGCAGCGCCCGTAAACGTATAAACCTGAGCAACAGTTACAGCATCCAAAGTGCCGCTGGCAGCCACTCCCGGCGTGATCGTGCGTCCTGCATCCTGGGCCAAAACGCCAGGCACCAGTAAGAGCAAAGTGAGCGGCATCATCAGCCGCCAATAACGTTTTATGACTTGAGAGAACACCGATTTGTCCCTCCTGGTTACAGTACACATTAAACCTTCAGGGTGAGTTTACCCCAGGCAAACCCGGTTTACCATGCGTCCGCCCGACGAGTACCCAACGTTAACCGCCGGGTGTTGTCGTGGGCTGGGACTGTGGGTCTGGCGGTGCGAGTTCGGCGAAACTGGTCGTCCCTTCCGACACATCAAGAATCTGAGATACCCGCTGACCGTCAATATTCGTGATAACCTCATAACGTCCAACGGGAATGTCGGCTATGACGAAATTTTCCCGCCAGATTGGATCCGCGTTGACATCATTAACTGAGTCATAGTAAACGTAGCTGGTCGTAGAGTCAACCACCAGCCCGGTGCGCCAGTCGCGTACTGTAATGGTTTGATCGTCCAGAAGTTGTCCCCGCAGTCCGCTGACACGTCCGGCAATCACGCCGCGCCCGACATACGGCACCATCCACAGGAGCGGATTAACGGTTGCGCCATACAGTGGGATCGTGTTGGGGCTATCGCCAGCCTTCCCCATCCGTACTTCAAAGTGAACATGTGCCCCGGTTACACGCCCGGTATTCCCCACCAACCCGATCGCATCACCACCATTAACAAACTGGCCGGGCGCGACCAGTACGCCGGAAAGGTGCGCGTAGAGTGTGAACAAAGGCTGCCCACGATACCCAAAATCGTGACGGATCACAATAACATTGCCGTAACTGGGGGAATTCTGGAATGTGCCGCCTTCAATCCGCAGGCCGTCCGCGGCCCAGACAACCGTCCCCGACCCGGCGGCGCGGACAGTCTGCCCAATCGGGTTGGGCATATCAATACCATGATGCACGCGCCAGGGGTTTTCCTGCTGCGGGCCATCCGACCCAAAAGGATAGGAAAACAGGGCGAAATTGGTCGCATTTGAGTCTACCGGACGCATGAACCAATAATGATCGCGCCCCAGGGCATCTCGTGAAATCGGCGGTATCAGCGGCGGGGGTTGCCACTCAGACGGGGGGCGGGTCACGACCTGTGCGGTAACTGCGACTCCGGTCTCCTGGGGGGCAACCGAAGGTGGCGGCGGCGTCGGCGTCACGAAGGCGTTCAGTGTCGGCTGTATGCCGGCATTCACAGCTACCGGCGCAACCGGGGAAAGATTAATCTCGCCGCTGCGAGCCAGTGTCGGGGGAGCAGCCTGAGTGGGTGGCGGTGCAATCGTTGGCAGCGGCGTGCTGTTACTACCGAATCCGGCACGAAGCACATTCTGCCAGGCATTGACATTCTCAGTTGGCAGCGCTTCTGTCGGCACAATGGCGCGGAGCGAGGGCGCGGGCTGGGCATTCGACCACAACAAAAAGCCAAATCCACCCAGGGCAACCACCACCAGAATCAAGGCCGGAAAGTTATAGCCGTTTCGCCGGGACATAATGTACCCTACCCCGTCCCCGGTTCTGGCACAGCAGTAGGCGCGAGTCCACCTAGTTGTGAAACCTGGTACAGATCCAGCATCGCATTCAACCAACTTAACCCATCGGTCTTGATAAACAGCCAGTAATTCACGGCATTGATATTGGCACGCCAATCCAAGCCGGCAGGGACTCGCAGCCAACCGTAGTCCTGCGCGAGTTGCGTGAAGTCAACATAATAGCCCGTAGGAATCTCAGTTTTCAGGCGTCCCCCCTGGTCATAGGCTTCGACATCTCCCTGGCTACGGCTGACAAAATCCCAGGGCATCCGGCGCAGCGGCTCACCCAACTGTCCGGCCTGGCGGTCATCTACGACCCTTATATACACACGCCAATAGGTATCAATGCCGATATCCTCTCGTACAACTTCAATCGGCGATGGAAATCCCACTATCAGGTTGCGATTAACGGCAAATGCGCGTCCGGTCTTATGCCAGTTGTAACGATCTTCTCCCGGCTGCTGCGGGCGGTCAATATCCCACCAGGCATCACCCAACTGGCCCAGAAAATCCCAGCCAGCCACTTCAAATACCCGTTCGCGTAAAGCATCGAACGAGTCATTCACCCGGTCATTGAGATACGGCCCCTCGACTTCGACACCTGGCAGCGACATCAGCCCGTACAGCCCATCAGCATTTGGCGGACTCAATTGCTCAATATACAAAGACTCAAGTACTGCCGGGCCAAGCCCGCCCGAATTCACCAGCGTCGCTGGAAGCGGTGTACCCGTCCACACCGGGTCGGACGAACCTTGTGGCACCTGCACAATTGCTGTCGAAACACCGGATTCGGCAAAGGGTTCGGCGATCAACTGGGTACTGTCGAGGGAATCAACTGCCGAAACCAGGCTGGCACCATCGGGCGACCAGGCGGGCTGACGGCCCCGGCTCAACACCTGGGCCGGAGCCTGGAGATTATCTACCTGCTTGACAAAGATTTTTTCCAAGCCCTCATCCAGCGCGCTGAAGGCCAACACATCACCATCAGGACTCCAGGCGGGGTAATCTTCCTGGCGGGTAGGGGTATTCGTCACATTAATAACTGCCGCATCACGTGGGTCATCCAGTGTAAACAGGTAAATATCCTGGTTGCCATCGCGCCAGGACACAAACGCAATCCGGCGACCATCGGGCGACCACGATGGCGAGAAATCGGGGGCTGGGTTATCGGTCACACGCTGCGGTTGCTGGGAAAAATCTACCGGCATGACGTACACATCCAGGTTATTCCCCTGGTAACTCTCATAAACCAACCAGAGACCATCAGGACTCCACTGGGGTGCGCCCTGGTAGCCCAGGTCAACCGTCATCTGCGTGGTGCCGCCCGTCACCAGGTCATACACGTAAATATCCCAGTTGCCACTGCGCCGGGATGCATAGGCCAATTTACGACCATCCGGCGACCAGGCTGGGTCACGGTCATCAGCGGGATCATTCGTCAAACGAATTGGCGTACGACTGCCGACACCCACTGCCCAGATGTCAGTCTGCGCCTGTTCACGGGCAACATAAGCCAGCGAACCCCGCACTTCCAGCACAGCAGGCAGCGGTGTCACTGTCGGCACAGGTGAAGCCAACAGGGGCTGCGCATTTGACGGCGTAGCTGTAGTATCCGCAAAGAGATTAATCGTGCTGCCGCCGCTATTCGGTGGCAGCGACAGGCTGCCCGTATTAGCCGGGTTCGTCGCCCACAACACAACGCCAATCAAGCCTGCCAGTAGAATCACCGAGAGGACACTTAACAGGCGATTCTGTACCCGCAGGGGGTCTTCCGCTAACCCGGAGTCCATCTCGGCACGCGCAGCTCGACGCGCCATAATGCTGCCTGCCGTCGAACCGGCAGACTGGCCCACCTGCCCTGAAACGCGCCCCGTCCCCCGCACCAACAGCGAGGTTATTGCGCCACCCACCATCAAAATGAAACCGGAAATCAAGCGCAACACAGACCAGATTGCCAGCATCACGCGCCGTATAAAAGAAGCAACAGTACGGACGATGAGCGACAAAATTGCAAATAAACCGCCCACTGTACCAAACGTACCCCGGCGGAAGGCACTGACCACCATGTGCGTTCCTTCCAGCAACGTTTGCGATAGTGCGGTGCTGCTTTTGAGAATAACGATGCCGAGCTTGTCGGCGATACGATATGTCCTAACCAGCATACCTTAGCCAGACCTTTTTGATGTTTGTCTGTCATTTTACTGGCAAACGCGCCGTCCAGCAATTCTCGGTAACACCATTTTGCTCCGCCACCCGCCAGATAATTGCTCTGGTTCGGAAACTGGTGTATGGTGTATAGACTTCAATTGGAATAATTTACGGACGATCTGCACAGTCTCGAACAGGAGTATCAGGGATGTGGCGCAAGTTCATCGGAATTCTTGCATGGATATTGTTACTAGCATTGACCACACCAGGGGTACTCGTCGCGCAGGATACGACAGTCCACATTGTCCAGCGCGGCGAAACCCTCTACCGTATCGCGTTACATTATGGCACCAGCTATCAGGCGCTGGCGGAGGCTAACAACATCACCGACCCAACCCGCATCTTCGCCGGCCAATCACTGATTATTCCCAATTTCGACCCCAGCCCAGCAGTCGTAGAAAACCCAATGGTCGCCAGCACGCCGATTATTCACACCGTTGCACGCGGGGAAACACTGGCCTCTATCGCCCGGCAGTACGGCCTGACGATGGAGCAGCTCGCACAGATTAACACTATCACCGACCCGAACCGCATTTATGCCGGACAGCAACTTACAGTCTGGTCATTGGTGCCGGAAACCACTATCCCTTCGGAAACACCGCAAACATTGGAGACAGTCATTCAAACGGTGGAATCAGCGCCGGTACAACCGGCAGTGCAGCAGATGACCACCTATACTGTACAGGCCGGCGAACACCTGGCGCAGATCGCCCGGCGGTATAACGTGAGCTGGACGGTGATTGCTCAGGCAAACAACCTGGCAAACCCCAACCATATCTATTCCGGCCAGATATTGAATATACCAACCGATGGGGCTAATGTTTCCCTGGATGGAAGCTACGTCCCCCTTCCCCCGATTGCGCCGCCTGCCCACGTCGGCGTTGGCAAAGAAATCGTGGTTGACCTGAGCGACTCGCGCATCTACGCCTACCAGGACGGCACGCTGCTTTACAATGTAGTCGTTTCTACCGGGCTGCCCGGCACCCCCACTGTACAGGGGGACTACTCCATTTACTGGAAACTCCCGGCACAGACGATGTCCGGCCCCGGCTACTACCTGCCGGATGTACCGTATGTCATGTACTTTTACCAGGGATACGCTATTCACGGCACCTATTGGCATAACAACTTCGGCCAGCCAATGAGTCATGGATGTGTCAATTTGCCGACGCCGGATGCGGAATGGTTCTTCAGCTTTGGTGAAGTTGGCACTCCGGTGCATGTGCAGTTCTGATTACAACTTCAAGCGCACAAATCAAAAGGGGCCGCAGAAGCCCCTTTTCGTTTTGCTATCCAGCCAGTCCCAGTGATTCAGCATCGGCTTTCATCGCATCCAGCACAATCTGGATATGTTCGTCCAGCGAAACACCGAGCGCTTCCGCCGCATGTTCGATCTCCTGGCGGTTAACCGGCGCGGCGAATGCCTTGTCTTTCCACTTCTTCTTCACCGATTTCAGATTCACATCCAGGATGCTTTTCGACGGTCGCACCAGGGTGACAGCAATCAGAAACCCGGTCAATTCGTCAACCGCCACCAGGGTCTTTTCCATATCAGATTCGGGTTTTACGCCGGTGATTTCCTCAGCATGTGCCAGAATTGCGTGGATGATGTCCTCGCCAACCCCTTTTTCCCGCAGAATTTTCGAGCCAACTACCGGATGGCCTTCTACCGAAATGTCGGGGTTCTGCTCATAATCAAAGTCATGCAGCAGCCCAACCATGCCCCACAACGCCGGGTCGCCGCCAAAACGTGGCGCATAAGCGTGCATGGCCGACTCAACAGCCAGCATATGCCGGCGAAGCGACTCACTGGCGGTATATTCGGTCATCAGACTCCATGCTTCTTCGCGGTTCACGCTTCACTTCCCCTGGCTATTCATACACTTGAATACTGATTTCCATCGGCTCACCAATTGGGCGTTGACCGGGCGTGCGCAGTTCCCAGGTGCCAGTACGCAGCCCGCCCCTCGCAGGCGTGCGCCCGATAAAGTGGAGTTCGTAACTTGCCCCAACTTCCACCTGCTCGGTGATGAAAACGCGCCCGCGCAACACCTGGAAATTTTCCCCTTCCAGGTAAGTCAACGATGTGTTCGGCTCCCAGGGGCAGTCTCCCGTATTCAGGAAAACGATTTTGCGGTCATAATCCGAATTGGCAGGATAAAACGCACCGTTCTCAGGGTCCTGTGACACGATTGCATAGTCAAAAGTACAGGCTTCAACAGTCTGCGTCAGAATCCGCGCTTGTTCAGTCGCCCAGAGCAATGTCCTTGTAATATCCACAGTCGGAGTATCGGTTGCTGCTTGCGTCGGGGTCTTGGTTGCAGTCAGCGTAGAAGTCGGAGACGGCGTCAACGTCGCAGTCTGTGTGTTAGTTGGCCGTGGTGTCCGTGACGGCGTATTGGTTGACGTTGGCATTCGGGTACGGGTCTCTGTGGGTGTGGATGTCCTTGTACCTGTAGGCGTATTTGAGGGCGTGCTGGTAAGGGTAGCGGTATCCGTCAGGGTAGGTGTGGCTGTCAGGGTTGCAGTCGGCGCTTGCGTTGTGCTGGCAATGACAACGGCGCTGGGAGAAAGGGCCTGAGAGATCAGCGTCTCTGTCACCGTTGCCGTTGGCGTCGCCGTCGGTTCAACGCCAATTATCGGGATAATCCCCGCCGCAGCACCAGCCAGGTAGCCCACCGCTATGATAACGATCAGCAACCCTCCCCACGTCCAGACAGACATGAAACGCCGACGGGCGGGCGTCTCTGTCTGAACCCGTTTGCCGGTATCCAGTTTTCTTGCTTCCAGCTCCTGTGCCGAGTCGCCTTCCGGCACCAACCGGACTGTATCCTCATCACTATCACTGCTGCCACCGCGAGCGGATAGCGGAAGCGCTATATCCAGTGGTTCGCCACGCTCAATACGTTCCAGATCCGCCACATATTCAGCAGCGTTTTGATAACGATCCTGAGGCTCTTTTGCCATCGCCTTCAAAATAATCTGGTCAATACCCGCTGGCAGAGCCGGGTTCTTTTCACTGGGCAACGGGATAGGAGAGTTCAGATGTTTCAGGATTATTGCCAGAGGAGTCTCAGCATCATAGGGGAGGTCACCGGTTACAAGCTGATAGAGAATGACACCCAGTGAATAGAGATCAGAGCGTTCATCACCTTGTTCGCCTAATCCCTGTTCAGGTGCCATATAAGCCGGCGTGCCAACCATCCCACCGCTGGCAGTAAACTGCACGCCAGTAACAATTTTGGCAATGCCAAAATCCGTCAGCACCACCCGCTCGTCATGATCCATCATCAGGTTTGCCGGTTTAACATCCCGGTGAATCATGCTGCGGCTGTGGGCATACGCCAGGGCGTTGGCTGCCTGCTTGATGATCCGAAGTGACTCATCCAGCGGCAGCAGTGTGCCTTTATCCGTCATCAGGATCAGATAGTCTTTGAGTGTTGGCCCATCTACCAGCTCCATGACCATGTAATAGCTTTCGCTTTCAGGGTCATACTCAAAATCGTACACCTGGACGATATTGGGGTGCTTGAGTCGGGCGATATTTTGCGCCTCACGCTCAAAGCGCGTTTTGAACTCTGGATCGTCGGCCAAAAAAGCGTGCAGCACTTTAATCGCCACGTACCGATCCAGGTTAGCATGGTAAGCGCGGTAAACCTCGGCCATACCGCCGCGCCCCAGCCGATCTCGTATCTCGTATTTACCTAGTTTTCTTGACACAGATAAGCTTTACGCCCCAGGACATAAAAACCGATATGATTGAATAGGTGCAATAAGTGCGGCTCAAACGGTAAGTATACTCTATCTCAACTACATCCTCAACTGACGAGAGCGTAGCAAAAGGTCTAGTTCTGGAGGTTGTCCCCCACCCTATTTCAACAAGGTGGGGAACATCCAGCAACGTAACATGGTTGAAGTTAGCGCCCTCGGATACCTCCCTCGGTCATCGAGCGTGCATCAAGCGCCTTCTCAGCTTCTTCGTCAGTCATGTAACCCAGGTCAACGACAATTTCACGGATACCCCGGTTTTCCGCCAGGGACTTCTTGGCGACTTCCGCCCCCTTCAGGTAGCCGATAATAGGATTCAATGCTGTCACCAGAATGGGATTCTTCGCCAGCCACCCTTCGGCGCGTTCCTGGTTCGCCATCAATCCAACAACACAGAAATCCGTGAAGGCATTCACCGCGCCAATCATAACATGCATAGACTGAAACAGGTTGTAAGCGATGATCGGCATCATGACATTCAGTTCAAGCTGCCCGGCCTGCCCCGCCAACAAGACGGTGGTGTCATTGCCGATAACATGGAACATCGCCATATCAAGCATCTCGGCCATCACAGGGTTCACTTTACCAGGCATGATAGACGACCCCGGTTGCACCGTTGGGCAAGTCAGTTCAGCCAGGCCGGTTGTCGGGCCGCTGGCAAGGAGGCGAACGTCATTGGCGATACGAATCAGATCCTGTGCCACGGTCCGCAGCGCACCGGAAAAGTATACCGCATCCTGCATAGACTGCATGGATTCAAACAGGTCGTCCGATTCATACAGTTTCAGGTCAGCAAGCTGGCCGAGTTTCTGCACCATGCGAGCATGATATTCGGGGTGTGCATTCAGGCCGGAGCCGGTAGCCGTACCGCCAATACCCAGCCGCCGCAGCCCTTCCGCCGCCTGATTAATCTTCTCTATACCACGTTCAATAGCCTTTGCCCAGGCACCAACTTCCTGACCAAGTCGTACCGGCACCGCATCCTGGAGGTGCGTGCGCCCACTCTTGACAATGTGATCCCAGTCCCGCGACTTGGCCCGGAACTCATCGGCCAGACGTTGCAGCGTCGCAACCAGTTCATCCAGCCGCCATAACGCGCCCAGCCGAATCGAAGTTGGAATAGAGTCATTGGTACTCTGTGCCATATTGACATGGTCATTCGGGCTGACCGGCTTCTTGGTATCTTCCAGTTTGTAGCCCAGGATTTCGTTGGCGCGATTAGCGATAACCTCGTTCACATTCATGTTATGGCTTGTGCCAGCGCCAGCCTGGAAGGGATCAACCACAAACTGGTCGTTGAGCTTGCCGGCCAACACTTCGTCTGCCGCCTGCATGATAGCTTTCGCCATCTTTTCGTCCAACAGACCAAGATCAAGATGCACCTCGGCAGCGGCCCGCTTGATAACGGCCATACCCCAAATGAAAGCCGGGTACTGTTTGAGACCGCTCACGGGGAAGTTAATCACCGCTCGCTGAGTTTGCGCCCCGTAATAAGCATTAGCCGGGACTTTCACCTCGCCGAGAGAATCTTTTTCAATACGAAATTCACTCATAGTTCAGCTCCTCATATAACGATATTTGGAATAGATTCCTCAATACTTAAACATAGCTAGCAGATATAGGCAGGGTCAAGGATACTTGAAATCAAAAAGGCGCTACGATTGTAACGCCTTTTTATCCCTCGTGAAATAGGGAGCGATTAAATTTTCATATTTAACGGGCAGCTGCGTAGCGTTTCGCCACTTCGTTCCAGTTCACGACATTCCACCATGCAGAGATATAGTCCGGGCGGCGGTTCTGGTATTTCAGGTAGTAGGCGTGTTCCCAAACATCCAGCCCTAAAATCGGTGTCTTGCCTTCCATAAGCGGGGTATCCTGATTGGGCGTCGAGGTCACACTGACACTGCCGTCTTTTTCAGCTACCAGCCATGCCCACCCAGAGCCGAAGCGTGTCGCCCCTGCCGCCGCGAATTTCTCCTGAAACGCTGCAAAGCTGCCAAAGGCGGCGTTGATGGCGTTCGCCAGGTCGCCAGTCGGTTCGCCACCACCATTAGGACTCATGATCTGCCAGAACAGGCTGTGATTAGCGAAACCACCACCGTTGTTCCGTACTGCGGTGCGGATCGCTTCCGGCACGCTTTCGAGTGAACCCAACAGGTCCTCAATTGTTTTGCTCTGGAGGGCGGCATGGCCTTCCAGCGCCTTGTTCAGATTATTTGTGTAACCGGCATGATGCTTACCATGATGAATTTGCATGGTCTGCGAATCAATGTGTGGCTCCAATGCGTCAAACGCATAGGGGAGCGAAGGGAGTTCAAAAGCCATGATCTATACTCCTTCTTATCATAATAGGTGGCGTGCAGGCATCAGACACACCTGCTTATTCGAGAGCAGCTTACGGTAGTTATTGTAACCCGCGAGTATAAGAGGCGCGTTAAACACCACATCCAAAGCGAAACCTTGTAGTATCATATACCCGCCGCCGGATGAAAGAAAACCGGCATTATGTCCAGTTCAGAGTCTGGCCTTTTGACCAATAGCCGCGCGTGATACTATCTAGCCAAAGGGGTGTTGCCACCACTGTTTCACACCCTGCCGAAAGAAGCCCATCATGACATATCCAGAAACTGATTCGCGGCAAACGCCAGTCCAGGCCTATATCCTGCTCGCCACCGGAGTCGCAGCCGTGTCGCTGGCCGCTATTTTCATCAAGCTGGCACAGGCACAAGGCTTACCATCGCTTTTAATCGCTGCTGCCCGTCTGGTGATCGCCTCAGTCATCCTGACACCGATCACTCTGCGACGACACTTGGCAGATATTCGCGGTCTGAACCGGCGCGAAATAATGCTGGCACTGCTGGCAGGGTTATTCCTGGCGCTGCATTTCGCCACCTGGATTCTCTCGTTTGAATACACGACAGTGCTGGTGAGCGTTGTACTGGTGACAACAAGCCCGCTGTGGATTGCGATTGCAGAAGTCACTTTGCTGCGAGCACATTTTGGGCGTCTGTTAATCGTCGGGCTGATGGTTGGCATGGCGGGGAGCGTCATCGTCGCAATTCCCCCGGATGGCAGCCTCAATCTGGGCAACGAACCGCTAATCGGCAGTGGTCTGGCGCTGGTGGGCGGCATAACCGTCGCCGCTTATCTGCTCATCGGGCGCAGCCTGCGTACTACGCTTCCGCTGCTGCCCTATATCTGGCTGGTATACACCTTTGCCGCCCTGATTTTACTGATCCTGGTGGGGCTATCTGGCATTGCAATAGGCGGCTACACGACGGAAGGTTACGTCTGGATGCTGGCGCTGGGGCTGATTCCGCAGTTGATCGGGCATTCGTCGTTCAATTACGCTCTGCGTTATTTCAGCGCCACCTATACCAGTATCGCCATTGAACTTGAGCCAGTGCTGAGTGCCATCATTGCCTATTTTGTCTTCAACGAAATTCCGAACGGATTACAGGTGCTGGGGAGTGTTGTAATCCTGGCAGGGGTTACAATGGCGAGCCTGGAACAAGCGCGGAGCAGCGCATAAGCCCCGCTACCCTGCCAACACAAAACCCAGGTATTCAGATGCTCCCGGCCAAATATCAAAGGTGAACACATCTTCCGGCAGCATAACTGGCGCAAGCATATTCTGCCACTGACCTTCCCTGGCAAGTTCCTGAAGGGTGTATTCCACCAGCAGGCGGAAGTCAATGTCATTACGCGGCACTGCTAAAGCGGCATAAGTCCGGCTGTACCAGGGATCGGCATTCCCAACTCGCGTGGTAATCCGCAGCAGGCCGGGGTTCGCCGCCAGGTGGGGAATCAGTTTGAGCGAATCGCCGAATGTCACATCCGCATTGTTATCCACTAACATATGGAAAGCGGCATCCTGCTCGCGGTTGATAGTGAAAATCCGCACGGCGGTATTGACGCTTGCAGCCAACGCATTCACACGATCCGCCGCACCCGGTTCGCTGGCAAAGACCGCCACCCACTTTCCGCGAATATCATTGAACGTCTCGTAGTCATCATTCTCTTTGACCATCAGGCGTTCACCGTGCAGCAGATACGGCGCGGTCAGGTCTACCTGGTCACTAAGCGACCAATCCGGCACCACACCCACCGCAATGTCGGCCTGCCCGCTGGCGACCAGCGACACCGGATTATCGCCCGGTACAGCCTGCACCTGCACGCCCCACCGTGCCGCCATTGCCCCCACCAAACCTCGATTGAGTGTATCCAACCGGCGTTCACTTTCCGTCGCATCTGCTGGTAAATCAACCAGTCCGGCAACCCGCAATACACCCGCCTGACGAATACGAGGGATGGCATACTGCGGCGGATACGGTATCTGAGTCGAGAACTGAGCAAGCTGCGGGGCATCGTCCCCGATTCCACTCCAGGGGATAATCGCCCCAGGATAACTACCGCCGGGGAAATAAGTCTGGTAGATTTCTTTTAACTTCCCTTGTTGTTCCAGATATTGCAGGGTTTTATTGATGAGGTTGCGCCAGTTCACATCCTGCCGCCGTACCGCCAGAGCATACGGTTCAGCCGTCACCGGCGTCTCTAACAGGCGCACCAGCCCCGCCTCAACGGAGAGCCGCTGGAGACGAAAGCGGCTGTCCACAATCGCATCCACGTCTCCGGCTGCGAGCGCCACTACCGCCCGATCAAGATTATAATAGGTCTGCACGGTGACCGAAATGCCGCTGCGACGCTGCCATTCTGCCACCACCGCCTCGCTTGAAGTACCCAGCACCACACCCACACGCCGGCCAGAAAGATCAGCCGACTGTTGTGCGGGATCATCTTGACGCACTATCATGGACTGCGCCCCGATATAATAGGTCTGGCTGAATTCAACCTGGGTATCCAGTTCACGGCGATGCACCAATGCTGCTGCCAGAACATCCACCTCCCCATTCTGGAGCATGTCCAATGCCGTCTGGCGCGTCACCTGTACTGGCACAAACGTCACGTCCCAGGCCTCAGCTAACGCCCGCGCCAGGTCAGCGTCGTAACCGGTCACTTCCCCACGAATATTCAATTCGCCGAATGGAGGTGCATTGTACAGCATACCTACCCGCACCTGGCCGTCGCGCTGCACACGTGCCAGGGTAGATTCCGCCAGCAATGCATCGCTTACACCGTTGTCCAGGGTCGGAATCGGTGTCGGTGGTATCAGGGTCGGGACGACATCGGCCTGCTGCGCCAGTCCTGCCCCGGAAACCAATACGCCCAGACTAAGTGTGAGCGCCGTCAGTCCAGTTAGAATCCGTTGTCTCATGAGCTATGGCTTGATTCTGATATAATCGATTGGATTTGATGTAGTCTAAGACGCTGTCCGGCACCAGATAGCGCACGCTGCGCCCGGCCCGAATGCGTTCCACAATGTCGCTGGATGAAATTTGCAGGATCGGGGCGTCAATCATCACCGTGCGAGCAGCCAACCCTGGCAAAATTGCCTCATGCATATTGGCTTCAATACCATCCAGGGGGCGGCGCATCACGGCGAGATGGCAGAGCCGGATCATCTCTTCCGGCTGATACCATGCCGGTAAATCATGAAAAGAATCCCCGCCCATCACAAAGAACAAGTCTGCGTCCGGGTATAACTTCTGGATAATCCGCACCATTTCCAGCGAATAGTGCGGCCCGGCACGGTCTATATCTACACGGGAGATACGGAAGCTGGTGTTATCCTCTGTTGCCAATCGCAGCATCGCCAACCGGTGCTGGATCGGTGTTTTCGTTTCATGCTGCTTATGCGGCGGGTCACCTGCCGGGACAAATAACAAATCCGTCAGCCCCAAGGCATCAGCGGCATATTCGGCCAGAATCAGATGTCCCAGATGTGGGGGGTCAAAGGTGCCACCGAGAATTCCTATCCGCTGCATAACCGTCTAGTCCGACCATTCAAGTTCAAAATCGCCAATAAAAACAGTATCGCCCACCTTGACTCCCGCTTTTTCCAGCGCCTTAGAAACCCCCAGGGTTTCCAGGATCCGCTGGAAACGCAGGACGGCATCCTCATAATCCCAGTATGTCATCATGGCCGCCCGTTCAATACGCTTGCCGGATACCCGGAACACGCCCTCGCCCTCTTTCGTGATGGTAAAGGCAAATTCATCCTCAGGAATCTCATAGAGCGGCACATCGGGAACAACCACAGGAGTTACAGCAGGAAGCGAGTCTATGAGCGCGAAGATGCGCTGAATCAGTGGGCGGACATTTTCCCGCGTCAGGGCGGAAATCGCCATTGGCTCAACCCCGCGCTCCCTGAGCGCCGCTTCAATGTCCGGCCACTTGGCTTGCGCTTGCGGCAAATCCATCTTGTTAAACACCACGATCTGCGGTTTTTCGCCCAACTGCTCGTCATACAGTGCCAGTTCGCTATTGATCTGGCTGTAGTCGGCCAGCGGGCTTTCGCTGTCACCGTTAATGAGATGTACCAGGACTTTGGTGCGCTGTACATGGCGCAAAAAAGCATGGCCCAACCCGACCCCCATGTGCGCCCCTTCAATCAAACCGGGGATGTCAGCGGCGACTAAATCACGATCGTCATACAGCACTACACCCAGGTTCGGCTCCAGGGTCGTAAACGGGTAATCCGCAATTTTCGGGCGGGCGTTGCTGATGACCGAGAGTAACGTGGATTTCCCGGCGTTCGGCACACCCACTAATCCGACATCTGCGATCAATTTGAGTTCCAGAAGCAGCCAGCGTTCCACTCCAGGCTCGCCCTTCTCGGCCACGCGCGGCGCCTGGTTAGCAGCATTGGCAAAACGCGCATTCCCACGCCCACCCCGCCCGCCATGCACAACGGTCACATGGTCATCGGGGTGAACCAGGTCGGCCAGAAGTGCGCCAGTTTCCGCGTCGCGTACCACCGTTCCTGGTGGCACCTCAATCTCCAGTGATTTCGCACTGGCACCTGTCTGGTTCTTCGGCCCACCCCGCGTGCCGGAATCAGCCTTAAAATGGATGCGGCGCTGGAAACTGGACAAGGTATTAATCTTGGGATTTACCTTAAAGGTGACATCACCGCCATTCCCGCCATCACCACCGGATGGCCCGCCGCGTGGTACATATTTCTCACGGTGGAAGGCAATCAGGCCGTCGCCCCCGTCGCCGCTGCGAACATAGATTTTGACTTCATCTAACATAGTTGTTGTCTAATTCATCTGCTGGTCAGACAGATGAGAACCTTTCAAACACTCCAATGCCGGCACAAGGTCGGGCTGCCCAGCACGATACCAGGCAATGGTTTGCTTAGCGCCTTCCCGGAAAGCCGTTGGTGTAAAACCCAGCTCGCGCCGGGCCTTATCGCTGGAAATCCGCCAGTTATTATACACATACGAACGTAAGTTTAGCGGCCAAAACGGTTCGCTGTGCGTAATCACCGAAAGCGCCTCTAACATCCGAGCGGTCTGGATACCTAACCAGCCAGGGATGGGCAGGCGCGGCCAGCGTATGTTGGCTTCCTCACACACAATGTCAAATGCTTCTTTATGCGAAATCCAGTCACCGCAAATATGGTAAATCTCGCCCAGGCGTGCTTTGTCCAGCGCTGTCAGGATGGATTGCGCCACATCGGTGATATAGGCCGGGAAGATAATATAGCTTCCCCCATTGATCTGCATGATAATACCGCGCATGGGGTCTTTAAAAAACAGCCGGTTAAAAGCATACGTCCCCAGCGGGCCGTAATAGGCGCCAGGACGCAGAATCACCACCGGCAGATGGCAATCTTCATAATAGCGGATGGCAGATTGCTCCGCCTGTAACTTACTGCGCTGGTAGGGATCAGCCGGATTCGGCGGGTAGCTTTCGTCAATAATCAGGTTGGGATCAGGCTGGCCGATAACCGCTGCCGTTGAGATATGAATCAGCCTTTCAACGCCTGCCGCATGGGCGGCTGCCATGACATGTTCACTGCCAAATGCGTTCGTTTCCAGAAAAGCCCGTTCATCCCCCCAAAAACGAAACATGCCACCGGCATGAATAACATAACGACAGCCCGCGATTCCCCGCTTAATCACATCCTTGTCAAGTAGGTCTCCGGTGATGATTTGTACACCGGGATAGCGCTGCAACCAGGAATTAGCGGATGCATCCCGCGTCAGTACCCGCACAGAGTAACCAGCCTGGCACAACGCCGGGACGAGATGCCGTCCAAGAAAACCTGTCCCCCCGGTCACAAAAATCATGAATGAACCACCTATATGTGTGCAAGCGCGGCGAGGTTTTGGCGGCAAACAAGACTCAATTATCACGCCCAATCGTCGTTGGGAAATCGGGGATTACGGACATTTCCTGGAGGACACTCTTATTCTCCCACCCCAGTGGCAGTTCCTGGATCAAGGCCGCAATCTTCCAACGCGCACCTCGATCATCATACACCATCTTGTAAACTGTTACACCATCCGGGAGATACTGCGTGTGTAACCGCTCACGTGTCTGGTAATCATACGTTGCCATCCGACGCTGTGTCTGAAAGTCAATCACCACACAGGTACGTCTATCGTCCGCAAAGGCTTTGACCTGCACTTGGTGATCGCAGCGCAGCACCCCAACAAAGCAATATGAACGGCGACCCTGGTACTGTGTCATAATGTGCTGATAATGCCGCAGATATTGACCGGCAAGATAAATGGGCGCGCTGGCAAGTGGACGAGGCCAGGCTTGCAGCAGACTGTCCTGTAACCACTCCATCGCCGCCAAGTAATCTATTTGTACCTGTTCTACTGTCGAATCAGGTGCCATCTATCCTGCCTCAAAGGCTGCTTCGGTTCAAATCCAGGCACATCGGGACACTCACCAATAGCAGTAATTCTGGTGAGTGTCTTTAACTCTGGTTTATCTGACTTTACTCTGGCAAGCAGCAAAATACAATAGGAAAAACGGGCAGTGGGAGGAGCGTGTACATGGCACAAAGCGAGACTTTCAGCCCGCTCGCTCCCCCTTCCGGTTATAGAAGCTGCTCTCCAAATATCAACCTTGCGTGGGGGTTTGATTTTTGAGAGACATCCAGATGTTCTGGCGCAGCCGTGCCAGACTCACCGGCTTAACCAGGTAGACATCTACTCTCGCCACCCCCAAAGCCAGTGTCTGCTCGTTCTGGGCGGCTGACGTCGGGGCGATCACGATAACCCGGAATTGATGAAAATCAACGATCTCGCGCAGTTTTGCCAACAGTTCCCACCCGTGCATGTCAGGAAGCTGCATATCCATTACCAGCAAGTCCGGCAGGTTGTCTTCCAGCAGGCGCAGCGCATCACCGCCGGAATCAGCCTGGTGAACCTCCATCTCTAAATCCTGGCACAAAGAAACAATCGCCTCGTGATCTGCCGGTTCACCACCAACAACAACCACCCGCCGCCCGCGTGTTACGCGGGTATCGGTCTGGCTGGCGATAATTGTCGCCAGGTTATCTTCGGATTCAATTTCATATTCCAGGGATTCCGCCCGCTGTTTCGCTTCAACAAAGGCAACAACCAGGTCTCCCAGAACAGGTGACAAAGCGGCGTGTAGTTGTCTTTGGGCGTTCTCCGCTGCCTCCAGTGTGTGGAACAACATGCCATCCTTTGGCCCGATTGCAATATGATTATCCCGAGCATATGGCACGTATTTTTCGACGAGATCCGCACCTTCCAGCACTTTTTGCGCACGGGGCAGATCCGCAGAAAGCAGCATCGTATTCAGGTAATACATGCGGACCCGGCCACGCCCTCTCTCTAAAACCTTAAGATGCCCAAAACGCCCTGTTTCTGGAAGCGCATATAACCATACATAAGTGCGGTTATAATGTTCAACTCGTCCTGCCGATTTGAGTTGGCCCAATTCGTAGTCAGTGATTGGATGCCCCATATCCTCATAGCGATACGCCAGATAATTCCCGGTCAGCAGATCTTGCACTCTTGACTCATCCCATTGAACTACAAATGAGCCGTTTGCCAGTGTAAACAGGGAATGACGAGGAACAGCAACACCACTCAGGACTTTTTTCATTTGAACCCAACATCATTAACCTCTATACTGCGGGAATCCCCGTATAGAGTGCAACCTTTTAATGCCATCAACCGGTGGTTTTACAGAGAACCAGAAAAGAAGATGCCTGATTGACTATCGAACGGAGGCGCAAGCCTCTGTCGGACACAGCATATTCTCTGGTTTACCTCTAGAGCTTGACAAAGTAAGCCGCAGCTGCCCGATCTATCAGCTCTTTGGTGAGTGCCGGTTTTTCGTCCGTATACGATGCAATATCAATGAGCTGCATGACTAAGTCACGAGGATGAACAGAGCGCAGCGGGCGATCATGGTTGATATACCACTCCTTCAGGAGATACGCCAGCACTTTGTCATCATACGGAATCCGCTTGGCTTCACACACGCGCTTAAAAATATCGCGGAACTGATCGTAGGTAGGATCTGTAATCTCAATTTTGTGGCGGATACGGCGCAGGAAAGCCTCGTCAACCAGGTCACGCGGATCGAGATTGGTCGAGAAAACAATTAATACGTAGAAAGGAATCTCAATCTTGCGCCCGGTGTGCAGCGTCAGAAAGTCTACGCCCTTCTCCAGCGGCACAATCCAGCGATTTAATAAGTCACGAGGACGCACCTGTTGGCGACCAAAGTCATCAATCAGGAACATACCGCCATTTGCCTTCACCTGAAAAGGCGCCTCATAATACTTATTGGTATCATCATAAACCAGGTCAAGACCGGCCAGTGTCAGTTCGCCCCCTACCATAATCATCGGGCGGCGGATGCGAATCCAGCGGGGGTCAGCGATAACGCCGGTGCCGTGCTTGACGCGGCTGTCTTTTTCGGAAACTTCGTGGTTCACACTATCGAATACGCGCACAATCTGCCCGTCCACGTCAACCGCGTAGGGAATCCACATATCGTCACCCAGAATCATCCGACCAACGGTCTCCGCGACTGTTGTCTTGCCGTTCCCAGGCGGGCCATACAGGAAAATCGAGCGCCCGGAATTCACCGCCGGGCCAATACGATCCAGCATCTCATCACTGATGACCAGATGCTGCATCACCATACGCAGATCCTCTCTATGCGTGATTAACCGTTCCCGGTTCTGCAGCCGCATCGCCTTCACATACTCTGGCAGCGGCACAGGCGCAGGCCCGGCATACTGGGACCTATCCATTGCTTCATGCGCTTTTTCGGACCCTTTGGCGGAAATCACATACTGGTACGAGGACTCACCGAAACCGCCTGAGCCGCGCACCTCAACATACTTTTCCCGCTTCAGGAAATCCATAATGGAATCGATCACGCCTACATAAGGCAGCTTGACGATTTCACTGATATCATGCCCCGCCATCACACCACCCAGATACAGGACTTTAATCACCAGGTCAGCCACATTCAGCATATTTAACCCGGTACCTTCCAGGCTGCTGATCGGTGGCGGCGACCAAACGACACCCCCTCCCGGCATATCTGGCATCGGCGCAGGCTGGCCTGCTAACTTCTTGATCTGGGGACGCGGAACATTATGAGATTGATCAGACATACGATTCATTCCTTACCTACTGGCGAGAATCTGTCAGTATAATGGGCAAATCATGGTTGAGGGCACGAACACAGCACTGCCAACCTTCCCTCTTTAACAATTATCTGATGCAGTGTAAAGTAGATTATATAGTAGAGTTCGATCTCCACACAAGTTGGCTCGCCCTAGATTCGCGGGCAGGAAGCATACCCGGATTATCATGATAGACCAGATACAGTGGCTTGGTCACGGCAGTTTCTTTATCCAGGGGCCGCCACTTATCTATATCAATCCCTGGCGCGTCGCGCGTAACACTTTCCTGGCGGACGTAATCTTAGTTAGCCACGATCATTACGATCACTGTTCCCTGGCCGATGTGACTAAATTGCGCGGCGAAAACACGCTGGTCGTCGGCAATGAAAGAGCCGCCAGAGAAATCGAAGGCTGCCGAATCCTGCGCCCCTGGCAAAGCATCACGATTGACAGGGCCAGCATTAAGGGTATACCGGCCTACTCCCGAGACAGTTGGCAGCACCCAATCAGTGATGGCGGCCTGGGGTTTGTTATCTCAGTAAACTACTTCGACATCTATTACGCCGGCGATACCGAACAGATACCGGAAATGGACTTGATCCACCCCGATATTGCGATCCTGCCAATAGATGGCAACGGCACACTGTCAGTCAGCGCGGCGGTGGAAGTGGTCAAGAAAATGCGCCCCCGGTGGGTAATCCCGGCCAATTGGGGCCCTGGTACAGAAGGCGCCAGCGAAGCCGAAGCCCGGCTATTTAAACGTGAAGTTGGCGGGCGGGCTGAAGTCATTATCCCCAGTTTCACACCTGCCGAGTGAACGTCTCCTCGAACCAGGAATCAACAGGGGGCACAAAGCCCCCGGTTCAAGCAAGCCCGATACACCATTGCGTTACGCCGCAGGAGTCAGATGTCCGTCATCCTGCCACTCAAGTTTGACCCCGTTTGCGTTGAAAATATGCGGCTTTGACTTACTCAGAATTACGTCCGCATCAATGACGATCTTGCGGATGTCATCCCGGCTGGGAATTTCAAACATCACATCCAGCAAGCGACTCTCGATGATTGAACGCAGCCCGCGCGCGCCTGTGCCACGATTGGTGGCAACATCTGCCGCAGCGCCCAGCGCCGAGTCTTCAAATACCAGTTCGGCATTATCCAGGCTCAACAGGTGCATATACTGGCGCACCAGGGCGTTCTTCGGCTCAATCAGGATTTTCATAAGGGCGTCGCGGGTCAGCGGATCAACATGCACCAGTACCGGAAGCCGCCCGATAAACTCTGGAATCAGCCCGAACATCATCAGGTCTTCCGGGCTGATCTGCCGAAGCAAAGTCGCCTGGTCATGTTCCTTGCGCTGGTTCGCGGCATGGAAACCAAGCATCCCACCGGCCCCAATACGGCGACTGATGTGGTCTTCTATCCCGGAGAAGGTGCCCCCACAGATAAACAGGATATTGGTCGTATCAATCTGGATAAACTCCTGGTGCGGGTGCTTACGTCCACCTTGCGGCGGCACATTGGCAACTGTACCCTCAATGATCTTCAGCAATGCCTGCTGAACACCTTCCCCGGAGACATCCCGCGTAATGGAGGGGTTATCATTCGACTTGCGCGCGATCTTGTCTATCTCGTCAATGTAGATGATGCCTTTTTCAGCACGCGCAATGTCTCCATCCGCTGCCTGAATCAGCCGTAGTAAGATGTTTTCAACATCTTCGCCCACATAACCGGCTTCGGTCAGCGCCGTCGCATCCGCAATACAGAACGGCACATCCAGGATACGCGCCAGCGTTTGCGCCAGCAGCGTTTTTCCGCTGCCTGTCGGCCCAACCATTACGATATTGCTTTTTTCCAGCTCAACTTCATTGGCGGACATCTGTGACTGGATACGCTTGTAATGGTTATATACCGCTACGGCCAATACCCGTTTCGCGTGTTCCTGCCCCACAACATACTCATCAAGATGAGACGTGATTTCACGCGGGGAGAGCAGATTCTCGATGAGAAACTCGTCCTGCGGAAAATGATAACCGGAGAGCATACTATGCTCCATCAGTTTCGCCTGGCAGCGATCAACACAATAATTACAGATGTACACGCCTTCCGCGCCGCCAATTAAATGCTCAACCTCGCCGGCATCACGACCACAGAATGAGCAGTGCTGGCTTCCGTGAAAATAGTTCACGTTAAACTTGCCCCTTTTTACTTACCGTTCTGGCTCTCACTACCTTGCAGGACCGAGTCAATCAGGCCATATTCAGCAGCTTGCTGTGCTGTAAAGTAAATGTCACGATCCGTATCGCGCACCAGAACATCACGTTCCTGGCCGGTATGTTTGACAAAAATATCGTTGAGCGCGTCCTTCAACCGCATGATTTCATTGGCCTGGATGACAATATCCGAAGCCTGCCCCTGCGCCCCGCCCAACGGTTGGTGCATATGGATGGTCGCATTCGGCAGCGCGTAACGCATCCCATGTTCGCCGGCGGTGAGCAGCACTGTCCCGAAACTTGCGGTTAAACCAAGGGCTACCGTGCTTACCGGCGAGGAAATCAGCTGCATCGCATCGTAGATTGCCAGCCCGGCATACACCACACCACCCGGAGAATTGATGTACATGTTGATCTGGCGTTCCGGGTCTTCCCGCTGCAAATACAGCAGCTGGGCCACGATCAGATTAGCGACCTGGTCATTGATCGGCGTCCCCAGCAGCACGATACGATCCCGCAGCAGCAGAGAATAAATATCATAGGCGCGTTCACCGCGACTGCCTTGCTCAATCACCATTGGGATAACATTTTGGACATTCATGGTTACGAAACATCTCCTTCTTGTGTTGATTCTTCACCCATGTTTTCCGGCAGTTCAACATCTTGAACGGACGTGTCTTCCGCAGCCTGCACACCCACGTCCTCGGATTCTGGTTCTTCTACCACTTCAAGTTCCGGGGCCTCGCCTTTAGCGATGGCGATAACCCGATCAACGGCATGTCGGTGAATCAACTCGCTGCGCAGGTTCTGACGCATAGTCGGGGTCGAAAACAAAGAACGCATTGAGTCGGCCTGTTCGCCGTACTGCGATACCAGCGATGCAATTTCATCATCAACTGCCGCATCATCTACGACAATCTTCTCATTCTCTATGACCTGGCGCATCACCAGGCCCTGCTCAAGATCATGAACTGCCGTATCACGATGCTCGGCCTCAAGGTCTTCGCGACTCTTGTTCATGATCCGCATGTAGTCATCCAGCGTCAGCCCCTGCCGGCGCAGTTCCTGATCCAGGTATTGCAGGCGGGAATTTACCTGTTCTTTGACCATGACTTCCGGGTATGCAATCGTCGCCCGCTCTACCATATCTGCCAGAACCTGATTGAAATACGCATCCTTCGCCTTGTTCTCAGCATCTTTCGTGAGGTTCTCACGAATACGCATCCGCAGTTCAAGCAGTGTCAGAGACTTCGCTTCGCCATCTTCGTCTTTTTCGTCGGCGGTTACGCGCGCGGCGAAGTCATCATTCAACGCGGGGAGCGTCATGGTTTCAATTTTCTTGATTGTCACCTCGAACTTGCCCTCTTCCCCGGCCAATTCTTCATACTTCTCAGCATCATCCGGGAAAGGCAGCACAAATTCACGGGTTTCCCCGTTGGTCGCACCTACCAGCGCATCATTAAAACCAGGAACAAATTCAGGATGGCTGTCACTCAAAACCAGCACAGAGTCATGGCGGTGCAGCAGAACGGTAGCGTCATCGTCGAAATGCTTATCTATATCCGCAGTGTGTTCATCGTCTGAATGCGCTTCTCCTGCCTCAGATGCCTCCGCCGATTCGACGACAGTCGCATCCTGCGTTTCTGGCTGGTCATCCTTGTCATCTTCGACCAGCACCGCATGAATATCTACGGTGAGCCGATCACCCAGCGCAACCGGCTTGGCGCTCTCTTCAATGACACTATGCTCTTCCTGAAGCTCTTTAAATACCTTATCTACATCAGCATCTTCAACCTGTGGCACAGCATAATCCAGGCGAATTGAGCGATAGTCACCCAGGTCAATCTCCGGCTCAAGCGGCAGCACAAAAATCAGGGTCGGCGGGTCAGCGGTGAAATCTTCAAACGCAGCCGGGCCATAAGGTTCCAGCCCTGATTCATCCAGCGCAGTGGGATAGACCTGATTAGCAATTATCTCTGCGGCATCTTCGATAATCGCCGCCTCCCCGACATAATTCGCCAGGATTTTATAGGGCGCTTTTCCCCGTCTAAAACCAGGAATATTGATCTTCTTGGCGATCTTGCGCGCCGCTTCCTTTTTGGCAACGTCAAAACGCCCGGCATCAACCTGTACAGTCAGCCGGGCGGTGTGGTTTTCCAATCGTTCTGTTTGAATATTCAAGGGTAACAATCCTTCGCAGAGGTATCCTCTAACGCATCATGATTATAGCATTGAGCAAATCCAAATGAGTGTAAAACTTTTATTAGACTTTGCTCTCGCTTTTGAACACGAAAGGCGCGTTCTGCGCCTTCAACACACCAATGGGGAAGGCGGGACTCGAACCCGCACGGATTAACCACATGATCCTAAGTCATGCGCGTCTGCCAATTCCGCCACTCCCCCGAACCGCGAGTGCTATTGCATATTATATGCAAGCAAGAAAAGCATCTCAAGGCCGAATCATTCAATGCGTATCTCTGAGACGCCCTCGATATCCAGCTCCCCCACCTTCGCCAGCACACTGGTAATCACGAGTTGCGCAAAGCGGAAGAGGCTTTGCATCCGCCGGATACGATCAAGATACAGTTCCGCCAGCTCTTTATCGTCGGCACTCATCACAGGCATCGCATCCGAAAGGCGGTCAATATTTTCCTCCATCACATGGAGCGCGCGATCCACATCGCGCATTTCTCGTCCGGCAAGTATATTTGAGATAATCTGAAGAAAATCGGTCTCAGCCTCATAATACTTCCGTCGTCCACCCCCACCGCGAACCCATACCTGCCGTACCATTCCCATGTGTTCCAGGGTGCGCAGGTTCATACTGACACTGGCCTTAGAAATATCCAGCAGTTCAACCAGGTCATCAAGACTCAATGGGTCAACACTCAGAAGCAGTGCGCCATAAAGCTGTCCCATCACTTTGCTGAATCCAAAGTAGTCAGAAAGCTGCCCCAGACCATCCAGCATACTTTCCTGGGCAGTTTCCAGAGTCGGGTCTCGCTTGCTGCCGTCTCCATTCGCTTTAAACCGGGACTCAGACATATCACTTCTTCCCTCGATTGTGACAATCGAATATTGCCTGGGAAATGCCAACATTAACCTTAACACATAATCGTAACACTCTTAAGGATGACTGGCAACCGCTAGATAATTTCATCAAACGGTATCCAGCATCGGAAATCCAGACACAAACCACCATTCTGCGCAAACAAAACACGCCTAGCACGAATTAGGACACGGTGGTAAGATTACCCTTACACATGCGCTATCTTTCACAATGCCCCTTTACAGGAGCGAAGCAAAATGCCGGCAAATATTCCTGATATTGTTATTAGTCGCCTTCCGGTCTACCTGCGTGCCCTGAATCGCTTGTCACAGGAAGGGCAGGAGTTTACATCCTCACATGAACTTGGTCTGCGATTGGGTATCAGCTCCGCCCAAATTCGCAAAGACTTATCGCACTTCGGCGGATTTGGCAAACAGGGCACCGGTTACAATATTCATTACCTGGCCGCGCAACTCCAACAGGTATTGAAAGTAAACCGGGAATGGGAAGTTGCTCTCGTTGGCGCAGGTGATCTGGGTAGTGCGCTGGCACACTATAAAGGCTTTGCGGATCGTGGTTTTCGTATCGCCTGTGCCTTTGACAATGCTCCAAACAAGATTGGACGCACCCTCGGCAGTTTTACTATTCAATCCATGGAAGAAATGCCCAAGGTCATCCAGGATCGCGGCATCAAAATTGCGATGCTGGCTGTTCCCGCGCAGTTTGCTCAGGAAGTTGCAGACCACCTCATTGAGGCCGGCATTCGTGCCATCCTCAACTATGCGCCGATTAACCTGAGTGTCCCCGATGATGTGCGCGTGCAACACATTGACCCGGTGGTACACATGCAGCGCATGACGTATTATCTTTAACAGCCAGCGGCGCTACCGGGCATCACGCTGATAAACTCAGTAGCTCTGGAGTATGCGTCGCTGCAAGTCTTCATCTTCCAGCGCCCTGCCAGCGCCAACCGCTACGGTAATCATGGGGTTTTCGGCACGGTAAACCGGTACGCCGGTCTCGCGTGTCAGGAACTGATCCATTCCCCGCAGAAGCGCCCCGCCCCCGGTCAGCACAATACCCCGGTCAATAATATCCGAAGCTAACTCCGGGGGTGTCTGGCTTAGCACGGATTTCACCACCCCGGCAATAACCGCCAGCGGTTCAGCCAACGCCTCCACAACCTCACTCGTACTCAGCGTAACGGTGCGCGGCAACCCACTCACATTATCGCGCCCCTGGATTTCCATCGTCATCTCTTCCGGCAAATCAACCGCTGCGCCCACCTGAATCTTGATCGATTCGGCAGTTGGCTGCCCCACAGAGAGGTTATACTTACGGCGCACATAACTGATGATAGCATCATCCTGGCGTAAGCCCCCTACCCGCCCGCTCTCAGCCCGGATGATGTTGTTCATACTCAGGATAGCCGCTTCGGTCACTCCCCCGCCAATGTTGACAACCATGTCCCCGGCAGGAGTCCGCACCGGCAGTCCGGCGCCAATCGCAGCAGCCAATGGTTCCTGGATCAAGAAGGCACGCCGCGCGCCAGCAGCCAGCGCCGCCTCATGCACGGCCCGCTTCTCGACACTGGTCACCCCATACGGCACTGAAATCATCACCGTTGGTTTGACCATTCGTATGCGTCCGGCAACTTTATTGAAGAAGTGGCGCAGCATCGCTTCGGTCACTTCATAGTCGGCTATTACACCATCCCGAAGCGGGCGGATCACCTGAATATCTTCTTCATCTACACGACCCAGCATCTCACGGGCAGGCTGACCGATTTCAACAATCCGCTCATCCTCAGTCGTCAGCGCAACCAGCGCCGGCTCTTGAAGAACGATTTGCTCATTTTCGTAGATCAGGACATTAACCGTACCCAGGTCAACGCCGAAGTTCTTTGCGAACAATCCCATTGTGTATCTCACTCACTGCTGATTTTACCCGCATCATTATCATCGGGCTGCCAGAAAATAGCAACGCCCGGACACGAATCGCAGACCGGGCGTTGGGTTCTAATCGCTTAGCCGAGAGGATCAGTTATCATTCTCATCAATAATCCGCATGACGGTACCGCGAGACTGCATCTTATTCCTGATCCGCACCGCGAGTTCGGCCCGCCGCAGTGCCAATGCCGCCGCCCGGTTCTCTTCTTCCGGTATACCCTCAGCCATCATTTGCGCGGCACGCTCACGAGCCTTATCAATGGCTTCTATATCCAGTTCAAAAGAGGACTCGGCCAGATCAGCCAGTACCACCACTTTATCAGGGCGGATATCCACGACGCCACCATAAATGGCGAAGCGCTCCTCGGCATTCCCCTTGCGGATGACCAGTTCACCGAAGCCGAGTGTCGTTAAGACCGGAGCATGGTGCGGCAGCACACCCATTTCACCTTCCGAACCGGGAATGATAATGATGTCGGCCTCTGGCTCTTCAAACACACGCTTTTCCTGCGTCACCACTTCTACATGAATTGGCATCATTCGCCCCTTTTACAAACTAATTCTGGGATGCTTCATGACGCGCCAGCACATCCTCAATCGGCCCGGCCATATAGAAGTTTTGCTCCGCGATATGATCGAGTTGGCCGTCCAAAATCATGCGGAAGCCACGCACCGTATCACGCACGGTCACATAACGCCCTTCACGCCCGGTAAACTGCTCGGCCACGACCATCGGCTGGCTGAGGAAAAGCTCGATCTTACGCGCACGAGCGACCAGCATCTTGTCTTCGTCAGAAAGCTCGTCCACACCCAGAATCGCGATGATGTCCTGAAGGTCCTTATAGCGTTGCAATACCTGCTGTACCTCGCGGGCGGTACGATAATGTTCGTCGCCCACCACGTTCGGGTCAAGAATCTTGCTGGTGCTCGAAAGCGGATCAATCGCCGGGAAGATACCCTTTTCCACAATCGAACGTTCCAGCGCAATGGTGCTATCCAGGTGGGTGAACACCGCCACCGGAGCCGGATCGGAGTAGTCGTCAGCAGGCACATAAACCGCCTGCATGGACGTGATCGCGCCCTTACGGGTGGAGGTAATACGTTCCTGCAACTGCCCCATTTCGTCGGCCAGTGTCGGCTGATAGCCCACTGCGGAAGGCATACGCCCCAGGAGCGCCGAGACTTCCGAACCCGCCAGGGAGTAACGGAAAATGTTGTCAATGAACATCAGCACATCTTTGCCCTGGTCACGGAAATGTTCTGCCATCGTCAAACCAGAGAGCGCCACACGCAGACGCACACCCGGCGGCTCATTCATCTGTCCGAAGACCATCGCCAGTTTGTCCAGAACACCAGCCTCGGCCATTTCACCATAAAGCTGCGTCCCCTCGCGGGTACGTTCACCAACACCAGCGAACACCGAAAGTCCTTCATGCTGGGTGGCAATAGAGTTAATCAGCTCCATAATGGTCACGGTCTTGCCTGTACCCGCACCACCAAAAATACCGGTCTTACCGCCCTTTGCCATTGGCGCAATCAGGTCAATAACCTTCAAACCAGTCTCGAACACCTCAATCTGGGTGGATTGTTCTTCAAACGCGGGCGGGGTCGCATGAATCGGGCGATGCGGCTCACTCGCCGGGACCGGGGGTTTCTGGTCAACAGGCCGGCCAATAACGTTGAACACGCGCCCCAGAGAGGCTTCACCAACCGGAACCAGAATAGGTGAACCCGTTGAAAAGGCCGGAATGTTGCGCTGCATACCGTCAGTGGTATCCATCGCAACGGTGCGAACCAGGTTATCACCCAGATGCATCTGCACTTCCAGAATCAGGTCGTCTTCACCTGCACGCGGCACTCGCAGCGCTTCGTAAATATCAGGGAGCTGGTCATACGGGAACTCCACGTCCACCACGTTACCCAGCACCTGCGAAACACGTCCTTGAACTTCGCTCATTCGTCACATTCTCCTATGTGGTGTTGTGCTATCGCTAGGCTTTGCGCCCACCAACGAGTGTGTCTTGTAACTGTCGCAAACCGTCCCAATCGCCCTTCGCGGCGAAGGCAGCCTGCTCTGCCCATGTACTGAGGCTGGGCGCCAGACGCATCCCGGCAGCCTCAATAGCAGCCGTCAGAGTGTCTTCGGACGATTGCGCCAACTGGGCAAATGTTGTTATGCCCGCAGTCTGGAGCGCCACCGACATTTTCGGGCCAATCCCCTCAATCCGAGTCAGATCATCCCCTGACGATGATCCCCGCACATTCTTACGGGTTGCCGGTTTGCTCTTGCCATTCGATGGTTGTGTAGCGGCATGGTATGCGGCCAGAATTTCATCCGCCGCTTTCTCAATTGTATCGTGCAGCGCTTCCGCGCCGCCCACAATGTCCAGGATTTCGGCGGTAATGGCCGACTGGCGTGCCTTGTTGTAGACCAGCGTCAGGTCAGCGGTAAGCTGTGTCGCGTTGTCAGAAGCATTCCGCATGGCAACCATACGCGCCGAGTGCTCGCTGGCCTGGCTCTCAAGAACCGCCTGGTACAACTGTAACTCGGTAAAACGTGGGACGATTTCATCCAGGATGGCCGCAGCATTCGGCTCATACTCGTAATCCTGTGCGCCGCCGCTGACCACAGGCACATCTTTCACATACTCGGCGGCAACCTGATCTTCAGTTGTATACGGGATTAAGGGCAACCAGCCCAGCACAACCGGGCGCTGAGTCAGTGTATTGATGAAATCGGTATAGGCGATAAATACCTGATCTACAGACCCACTGAGAAACTCATCAATCGCCAATCGTGCTACAGGTGCGATATCATCTGTGGTCGGATCAGCCGGTAGATCACTGAACTCAGCAATGATGTTTCTGCCAGCATGGATAAGCGAGTCACGCCCCTTACGACCAATCGTGACAAACTTTACCGGTTTACCCAGTCGCTGCGCGAATCGCTGTGCCACACGCACAATATTGGTATTATACGCGCCGGCCAGACCGCGATCCGCCGTAATCAGCACGACCATGGCCGCCTTGACTTCGGCACGCTCAGTCAACAGGGGGTGCAGCGGGGTGCCTTTGGCGGCAAAGTGCTGCACATTCAGCAGAATCTCCCACGCCTTTTCGGAATACGCACGGCTGGCAAGCACCTTTGCCTGAGCACGGCGTACCCGCGAGGCAGAAACCGCCTCCATAGCACGGGTGATCTGCGAAATATTCTTTACACTACGGATACGCTTCTTAATCTCACGTGCTGAAGCCATTTAGCACCTCCTTCCCCTTGCGAACTCGGCGCATTAGCTCCAGCTTTCGTTGAAGGTTGTGATGACTTTGCGCAGCTTGGCGATGATGTCATCATTCCATTCATTCGAATTATTCGCAATCGCATCCGCCACATCCGCAAACTGAGTATGATAAGCGCGCAGGAAGGCTGCCTGCCACTCTTTCACCCGCTCCACCGGAACATGGTCGAGCATCGCATTTGTTCCGGCAAAAATGAGCGCCACCTGATCCGTAAGCGGCATCGGTTCATACTGCGGTTGTTTGAGCAGTTCGGTCAGGCGCAAACCACGATCAAGCTGCTGCTGGGTGGATTTATCCAGGTTGGAGCCAAACTGTGCGAAAGCTGCCAGTGAACGGAACTGCGCGAGGTCCAGTCGCAAACCGCCCGCTACCTTCTTCATTGCCTTTGTCTGGGCGTCACCACCCACACGGCTCACGCTGATACCCACGTTCAGCGCCGGGCGCTGGCCGGAATAGAACAGGTCGGATTCAAGATAAATCTGACCGTCGGTAATTGAAATCACGTTAGTCGGAACATAAGCGGATACGTCACCCAACAGGGTTTCGATGAATGGCAGCGCTGTCAGGCTGCCGCCGCCGCGTGCTTCGCTCAACTGTGCGGCACGTTCCAGTAAGCGGCTGTGCAGATAGAACACGTCGCCTGGGTAGGCTTCACGTCCTGGCGGACGACGCATCAGCAGGGAAACCTGGCGGTAGGCCCAGGCGTGCTTGGAAAGATCGTCGTAGATCACCAGAGCATCTTTGCCGTTTTCCATAAACCACTCGCCAATCGCGCACCCGGAGTACGGCGCGATATAGTTCATCGCTGCCGGGTCAGAGGCTGCTGCCACGACAACAGTGGTATACTCCATCGCCCCGGCTTCTTCCAGCAGCGCAACCAGGCGAGCAACCTCACCCTTGCGCTTGCCGATGGCGACATAAATGCAATACATATCCTTCCCCTTCTGGTTCAGGATTGTATCAATGGCAATTGCTGTCTTGCCTGTCTGGCGGTCGCCAATGACCAGCTCACGCTGTCCACGTCCGATGGGGATCATCGAATCAATGGCAATGACACCAGTCTGCACCGGGCGATACACGTTCTGGCGTTCCATCACACCTGGGGCAATACGCTCAATCAGGTATGATTCGCTGGAGGCGATCCGGCCTTTACCATCTACGGGCATACCGAGGGCATCCACCACGCGACCAACCATTCCCATCCCAACCGGGACAGAAGCAACCTTACCGGTTGGGGTCACTTCGGCGCCTTCGTTGATGTCGTCGTATTCACCCATGATGATGACGCCGACATTATCCTTTTCCAGATTGAAAGCGATGCCCGACGAACCGTTCTCAAACCGCACCAGCTCGCTAAACCGAACGTTCTCCATACCGGAAACACGGGCAATACCGTCCCCGATTTCCATGACCTTGCCGACTTCTTTTACTTCAAAAGTCGGGGTAAAACCTTCTAACTGACTTAAAAAGGATTGTGCTATATCTTTGGAGATTTCCGCCATTGAGGGCCTCCCTTTTCCAGAGCTAATCAGATATGTGTTGTCCTACAATCAGCATGGTCGCTGGTAATTAAACCGTGAAAACCTCGTGCAAACAACCATAAACCATCCATACGGCAGTCAAAAGTTCCAGCTAAAAGCCATACAGCAAAACTTACCAGGTTTATGTGAGAAAAACGCCACAATTTCACCAACAATAAGCCGGCAACTTATTGTTTATGGTCGTCTTCGTATCGTATTCAATGATACTCGCACACCATAATATGGAGACAAACAACAGTCATGCCACACGCTCTGTGCATTGTAGCGTATGACTGGCTATCTGTCCACTTTTTCACAAAGCACGATACTGAACAGGGAATCGTCATTCACCGTTATCTGGCTTGTGTACCGATGTACCACTGCCAAGCGTGACAGATCGTTGGTAAGCCGCCCAGACCGCTCGTGATACAACCGTGCGCAGCCCCCCCTTTTCCAGGTGGTAGATGGCTTCCGCAGATGTGCCGCCAGGACTCGTGACCTGGTTGCGCAGTTGTGCCGGGTGCAGGCCAGACTCCGCCGCAAACTCCACCGAGCCGCGCATTGTCTGGATAACCAAACGCTCAGCGTCGCGCCGGGAAAAACCCATGTGTACCCCAGCATCAATCAACGCTTCCATGAACAGGAAGATATACGCCGGGCCAGTACCGCTCAAGGCCGTTGCCATATCCAGGTAGCGTTCGTCATCCAGGTAAATCTGCTCTCCCAGTGCCCCCAACAGTGTCTCCGCGTGCTTACGCTGCGGTTCCAACACCTCCGAAGTCGCTGTCCAGACCGTAATTCCTTGGCCGATTTGTGCGGGGGTATTGGGCATCGCCCGCACCACGCTGGCGTTCGCAACGCCGTCGGCAATCGTACGGATCTTCACCCCGGCAATGATACTGAGCACCAGTGCAGCCGAATGCGCCCCACGCCGCACCACCGGCATCACGCTTTCCAGTACCTGCGGCTTAACCGCTAATACCAGCAGATCCGCCTCTTGTGCCGCTTCTCCGTTGTCGGCGGTGTAACGCAGGCCATAGCGCGAGGCTAATTCGTGACCGCGTTCCTCATGTGGATCGGCGGCGATGATCTGCTCCGGGCGAATCAGATGCTTGTTCAGCAGCCCCTTAATCATTGCCTCGCCCATTACCCCCGCGCCAATGAACGAGAGCGTCAGATTCTCAAATGGCATTCGCTCGCTCCTATGAAAGACCATCCATCAGTTCGTTAAACTGGGGAATACTCAATTGCTGTTTGGCATCACTCATAGCTACCGGCGGATTAGGATGCACTTCCACCATCAGCCCATCAGCCCCAACCGCTTTGGCGGCCCGCGCCAGCGGGATAGCGATGTCACGCCGCCCGGCAGAGTGCGAAATATCCACAACAACCGGCAAATGCGTCTCCAGCTTCAGAATCGCCACACCGCTGATGTCAAGCGTATTGCGAGTCCACTTCTCAAAGGTGCGAATGCCGCGTTCTACCAGGATCACATTGGGATTACCGCTGCTCACAATATATTCGGCAGCATACAGAAACTCTTCCAGGGTGGCTGCCAAACCGCGCTTGAGGATCACCGGTTGGCGCACCTGCCCCAACGCTTTCAACAGGAAGCTGTTCTGCATGTTCCGCGCCCCAACCCAGAAAATATCAGTATAGTCCGACATCATCTGTATTTGGCTCTTATCCATGATCTCGCTGGTAATGAGCATGTTGTATTTATTCGCCACCTGCCGGGCCATCTTCAATCCCGGTTCGCCCAGCCCCTGGAAATCATAGGGAGAAGTGCGTGGCTTATACGCCATCCCCCGCAAAATACGGACACCGCGCTCGGCCAATGCCGCAGCCGTCTCGTCCATCTGCTCGTAACTCTCAACCGCACACGGCCCGCTGATAATCGTAAAATCACCATTCCCAATCTGTGATCCATCCGGCAGGCTGATAATCGTCTTATCATTGGGTGACCCCCGCTGAACGAGGATTTTGGCGCGGGCCTCTTTTTCCTCTAACGCCATGGACGCCCGGAAAACCTCGCGGAACAGTGCCTTAATGGTTTCGTTGCTGAACGGCCCCTGGTTCGCCGCTTCTAAGTCCTGGAGCATCTGGGCTTCGCGCTGCGGGTCATAGAACGAAGTACCAAGCTGTGATTGCACTTTCCCAATTTCAGAGGCGATCCTGGCACGCTGGTTCAACAGTTCCAGAATTTGCAGATTCAGCGTGTCAATCTGGCCGCGCAGGTCTTTCAACTGATTGTGGAGCATGATAGTTTTCCCTCATTGTTTGCGGCTAAAAGAGCATCTTCAAGTTCTAGCGGCTTGTCTGATACGGGTAGTCCGTATGCCACCGGGCAGCAGCCTGGGCTACACGTTCTTCAATCACATCAACGCCAATACCGGCATTGGTTGGTACGCGAATCGTGCTGTTTTCCGCCAGCACAAACGGCGGTTCGGTAATGTCCGGGTCATAATAGCGATCTGTGGCCGAAATATCACAGGGAAGCGTCACACCCGGCAGTGACGCAAACGCCAGGTTAGCCGCCCGCCCGATCCCGCTCTCCAGCAGGCCACCAATCCACAGTGGAAGTTGGTGTTCCACACAGATTCTGTAAATTTCCAGGCTTTCCGTATAGCCACTCACCCGCGCCGGCTTCAGATTGAGGATTTTACATGCTCCCAATTCTAATGCCAGACGCAAGTCATTAGCAGAATGAATGCTTTCATCCAGGCAGACCGGGGTTTGCAACTGCGGTTGTAGTTTGCTGTGTTCGTAGATATCATCATGCCCTAAGGGTTGCTCAATCATCAGCAGGTTAAATTCATCCAGTTGCTTAAGGTGGGCGGCATCGGCCAATGTGTAGGCGCTGTTGGCATCCAACATGAGCGTGATATCTGGATACACGGAACGAACACCGCGTGCCAGTTCAATATCCCACCCCGGCTTAATCTTGAGCTTGATACGCCGGTAGCCTTGTCCTAACCGCTTCTCGATAATCTTCAGAGTTTCCTCGACCGTCGGCTGAATACCAATACTGACGCCAACTGTCGCATATCCCCTTGATTCATGCCCCTTCGGAAGATGTGCGGCAAAGGCCTGTGCCAGGGACATATCATTGGCCTTCGCCAGGGCGTCCCAGACGGCGGCCTCAACCGCGTGCTTCGCCAAAGGATGGCCGCGAACAACGCTCAACAGCGGCGGGATTTCGGTGGCGCTGGAAACTGTCTTGCCCAGCACCGCTGGAACCAGGAACTCCGAAAGAATGTGTAATGCAGTCCCAACTGTTTCATAGCTATAGCCGGGGTTGATTTCCGCCGAGCTTTCACCCCACCCGGTAAATCCCTGATCGCTTTCCAGCTTAACCAGAATACCTACTTTAAATGGCTCTTGCCCAAAACTAGTACGTAATCGTTCCACCAGCGTCATGGCAATTGGGTAAAGCTGAATAGACTTGATGGTTATGGAACGCACAATTACCCCCCATTCAATAAATGACTACTATCCAAAGGTGATAACACATAGAAGGCGCGGGTTCGCCCCTCATAGTCCTGATGAATAAAATCCACTACGCCATAGCCCGCCGCGAATAACGCCTGCAGCACATCGCGGGTGTAATCTCGCCAGGCGTGTGCTAATCCCGGATCAGCGTGGACAACAGCCTTAAAATCCGTTGGGATTTCCAACAGGATGGTTGCCGGGTCGCGCAAGAGCCGGGCATCTAACTGCTTTGCCGGTAAGCCAGGGAAACCTGCTTCGTCCCAATTTGCGGCATCGAACAGATGCCCCCCCTGACCCAGGTAATCTTCCAGACAGAGCACAGGGGCGTTGCCGACCGCCCGTTCCTGAACACGCTGATGACCAACCCACCACTCCGCCAGTAACCGATCAGATGAACCGAGCAGCGTCAGACCACCGGTTTCTTCTGTGCCATAATGGTCAGGATAATAGACACGGCAGAGACAACCCAGCTTGCGAATATTCAGATGTGCGTTAAGTGCCATCAGCGGGTCAAACGTCCATGTCACCAAACGGATGCCCTGCGCAAGTGCCAGGTCACGCTGCGCCAGCTTCAGACGGCTGCCAATCCCATGACTCCGGTATTCAGGCAGCACAACCATACGCTTAGAGGCGAATTGCAGGTCGGCGGCAGTGATTTTTGTGCCAGGCTGCGGTGTCGCCCCCAAAAAGCCGATGAGCAACCCAACCAGGCGATTCTGGTCATACACGCCCAGTACATGCCCACCATATTTGGCGATGGAAAACAGCATATGTGTGGGAACGAGCGACTCAGAATCGTCGCCCCAGAACGTCTTCTGCAATTCGACCGCAGCCCGCATTTCGCCCAATGTCAATAACAGTTTAATCTCAAGCATCAAATTCCTCTGGGACGGCGGCGGATCGTATAGCGGAGTGCCGCCCTAAAAAAACGTTTTCGCGGCAGATAGGTCAGCAGGGTGTCTTCAAGTCGCCGGGGATGCAGGCCGAAGTATTTATAGGTGTTCCCTAACGGAGCAGAACGATTGGCTGCCAGAATATCCAGCCACTGCCCAGTAATCAGCGAGCGGGGGAAAATCCGGCTGTAAATCGTAGTCAGCCAGCGCAACAGGTACGGAGGAACAGGGATAACCAACCGGTAGATACCCGTTACGCGCATCACGGTATGGAGTAAGTCCTCCAGCGTGATATATTCTGCGCCGCCGATTTCCAGCACAGTGTCCACCGTATCTATCGCTTCCAGACTGGTGACGATGGCTTTGACCGCATCCTGAATATGGAGTGGGTGCAGTACGACTTCGCCTCTTCCTGGCATCAGGAAGACAAACGGGGTTACTTGCAGCATCATCGCAATGTGGTTGATAAAGGCATCTTGCTCGCCAAACAGGATACCCGAGCGAATAATCGTGTAAGCAAGACCACTGGCACGAACCAGGTCCTCCGTGATACCTTTGTACTTCAGTAGTGCGTAAGCAGATGACGAGGATGCACCCAGGTGACTGAGTGCGATAATACGCCCCACTCGTGCCGCGCGTGCCGCCGTAATTACCCCGCGCAGCCCCGCCAGCTCAACCCGCTCCAGATCACGAGGACGCCCCCACCATTGGGCACTTTCCAGGTGGATAATCGTGTGAACCCCGGTGACTGCCTTGAACAGCGATTCTTCATCCAGGAGACTACCAACCACAATGTCCGGGAGTTTTTCCCAGGGGAGGTTTTTCAGGCGATCATTGGGCAACAAACAGCGCACTGCACGCCCATCGGCCATCAACTGTGCGACCAGTTGTCGCCCTACAAATCCGGTTGCACCAGTTACAAGAATCATAAACCTCTCCTGGCGCGGGATTATAGCACCGTGCTTCACAAGATAAAATCCCCGGAAACTGTAACCAGCCCTCTTCAATGGGGTTATTTTTTAAGATACACTCTTGAATTATTGCAGTCGCAGTTGATACAGTTATTCGCTATGTAGAATAATTGGATTGCGTTTGGTGGAGGGCAATTGTGGAAAGACGACGGGTTGTCGTAACCGGGATGGGGATTATCTGCCCGACTGGAAATACAGTAGATGAAGCCTGGACGAACGCTGCCGCCGGCAAAACCGGCATTGGGCCGATCACACGCTTCGATACATCCCATCTGGAAAATCACTTTGGAGGAGAAGTCAAGAACTTCAATCCTGAAGATGTCCTGGGCCGGCGCGAGGCACGCCGGACAGACAGAGTGACACAGCTTGGCTTGTACGCTGCTCGGCAGGCAATGGACGATTCCGGCCTGGTTATCACAGAAGAAAACCGCTATGACGTGGGCTGCGTTATGGGGAGTGGCATTGGCGGCATCGAAACGATTTTTGAAAGCATCAAGTCCTTTATTGAGCGCGGCGCAAAAGCAGTCAGCCCTCTGTTAGTGCCGATGATGCTGCCTGATAGTCCTTCAAGTAAGGTTTCGATGGCCTTTGGGCTGCGTGGGCCTAATTTCGCAATTTCAACCGCCTGTGCTACCGGCAACAACTGCATTGGCGAGGCCACGGAGATTATCCGGCGCGGAGACGCGAAAGCAATCCTGGCTGGGAGCACTGAGGCCGGCCTGGTAGATGTTGCTATCGCCAGTTTTAACAACATGACTGCAATTTCCCGCCGCAATGACGCGCCGGAAAAAGCCTCACGCCCTTTTGATCGGGATCGGGATGGTTTTGTAGTTGCCGAAGGCGCTGGTCTGCTGCTGCTGGAAGAACTGGAACATGCTCTTGAACGCGGCGCAAAGATTTATGCCGAGGTACTGGGCTACGGCCACACTTCAGATGCCTATCACGTCACCGCCCCGCTGGAAACCGGCGAAGGTGCGGCAAAGGCAATCGAACGGGCACTTGAAAACGCTAACCTTACCCCGCAGGATATCCACTATATCAATGCGCACGGCACCAGCACCCCCTTGAACGACAAAAGTGAAACGCTGGCGATCAAGAAAGCCTTGGGGGAGCAGGCTTATGAAATCCCGATCAGCTCGACGAAATCTGTGACCGGGCATCTGATGGGTGGCGCCGGTTCAGTGGAGGCAATTTTCACCATTATGGCACTGCAGAATAATTTTGTGCCGCCTACCGTGAACCTGGAAAACCCCGACCCAGTTTGTGACTTGAACTACACACCCAACATCGGTGTACCCCGTGAAATCAGTGTGGCAATGAGCAATTCATTCGGATTTGGCGGGCATAACGCAGTTATCATAGTGGGTAAATATAACCAAAATGGTCATGCCTAAATCCGAAAGAGTCCTCTCTCGCAATGGGGATGGCGGTATTTATGCGCATGTCGTGGGATGGGGCATGGCTGTCCCGGATATGACATTAACCAACCATGATCTGGAGGCAATTGTCGAAACCAGTGACGAGTGGATTCGTACCCGCACCGGCATTGCCGAACGGCGCATCGCCAGTGAGCGCGAGTCAACGGCCAGCCTGGGGCTGCGCGCTGCCCAACGCGCTTTAGATATAGCGGATGTCCTGCCTACCGAGATTGATCTGATTATTGTCGCCACATCAACCCCTGAGAACATCTTCCCCAGTACCGCCAGTCTGATTCAACACCGGCTAGGCGCGGTTAAGGCCGGAGCGTTCGACTTGAGCGCCGCCTGTTCCGGTTTTGTATATGGGGTGGAGATGGCAACGCAGGCTATTCGCTCCGGCAGCATTACAACGGCGGTGGTGATCGGTTCAGAGACAATGAGCCGTATTCTGGATTGGCAGGATCGCTCAACCTGCATCCTTTTTGGCGATGGCGCGGGCGCAGTGGTACTGCGTGCCAGCAGCAGCCCAGGCGGGGTTCTTTCTGCCGTGCTGCGCTCCGATGGCTCAGGCGCTGACATGCTCTCGATACCCACTGTAGGAAGCGAGGACTTATCCAACTCCTACTTTCTGGCAAGCGAACATCGCATGTTCAAGATGTACATGAACGGCAGTGAAGTGTTCAAATTTGCGACTCGCGTAATTGGGGAAAGCATCCTGGAGGCGCTGCATAAAGCAGGCCTGACACTCAGCGACGTATCGTTAGTTGTCCCCCACCAGGCGAATGCCCGCATCATCCAATCTGCAGCGCGCGCTTTGAAGCTGGATGCGGATCGTTTTGTCAGTAACCTCGATCGTTATGGCAACACATCGGCAGCCTCGATACCGATTGCCTTATGCGAGGCTATTGAACAAGGGCGCATCAAAGAAAATGACAACCTGGTGTTCGTTGGTTTCGGTGGAGGACTGACCTGGGCAGCAATGGTTCTGCAATGGGGTGTCCCCCCGGCCATAGAGGGTTTTGCCGGGAGCCGGATCAAACGCCAGCGCCGCCGCGCCAGCTACTTCCTGGCGAGATGGGGAATTCGCTTACAACGATGGGGGCGCACAATCAATCGATTCACTAACCGGTTGTTGGGGCGCAGCGAACAGCACGAAGATTGAAATAAGATCAGACCGCTGTCGTGATTTAACCGGCGGCGGTTTTTGATTCCACAGATTGACCGAAACTTTTGGCTGTTTTCGCCGTCGTTATAGGTGACGCCGATCTAATTGTATTGAGGGAGTACGATGGAGCGACGATTTATCTTGCCTGAACTCGGCTCTGCACAAATATCTATCACCTGGCCGGCGATGCTGGTCCGGGTATATCAGCGGTTAGCATCTACGCGCTATAGTGTGTTTACAAGAGGCATCGTGCTTTACCTGTTGTGCGCCTCGGTATTAAGTCTCATTATTTTTGTGACACCTGCACTGTTGGGCACAGACGATTACTATCATGTCCGGATAGCGACGCAGATTATTGAACAAGGCAAACTACGGGTGGATTTCCCCTGGTTGCCCAATACACTTCTCAATCCTGAGGATTTTGTAGACCATCATCTGCTCTATCACCTGTATGTTGCCCCTTGGGCATTTGCAGGTGGCATCAATGGCGCTAAGTTAGCCGCCGTGAGCATCGCGGCGGGGGTTTTTGTAGCAACCTGGATACTGTTACGTGGAGTCAACGTAAATGCGGCTTCACTCTGGACACTTGCGCTGTTCGGAGTTTCTACACCCTTTCTGTATCGTCTCCTGATGATTCGCACCCAGGGGATGGCACTCTTGCTGTTAATCCTGGCACTGCATGTGCTTTTTCAGCGGCGCTATCGCTGGTTAATCCCGCTGGCTTTCGCCTATACATGGTTGTACAACGGGTTCGTACTCATCATCGCATTTTCAGCTTTGTATATGCTGGGTAAATGGCTGACAACACGCCAATACGATTGGCGTCCCGTTGCATATACGATCCTCGGTGTCGGGCTGGGGCTGGTCATCAACCCTTATTTTCCGCAAAACATCCTGTTTGCAATCGAACATCTGGGCGCTAAGGTTGATTTAGGAAGCAGCGTCCGGGTTGGAAACGAATGGTATCCCTATACAACGGAGGCGCTGCTGAACAACTCAACCGGGGCGCTGATCCTGCTGACTGTCGGACTGCTCCACATGAGTTTTGATTGGCGACAACGCGATACTGTTGATAACACACTCCTGCTGACAGCTTTCGTCACATTGTTCATGGTCTTTCAATCGCGGCGTTTCATTGAATATTTCCCTGCATTCGCGCTGCTGTTCAGCGCAGCGGCTTGGGGACGAAGCGGCCTTTCCGACCAACGGATACAGACTCAAGCAAGTCGCTTTCAGCGCCAGATCACACTCATTATTGTGCTAATAATCGGCAGCATTTTTATCAGAAATACGGTGATCAATGTGTACCGGGACGCACAGGCCGCGAAAGATGTCGAAACATTTGCCGGGGCAGCAGCCTGGCTGGAGGAGAATACCGCGCAGGGGAGTCTGGTTTTCCAGACGGATTGGGATGATTTTACCCGGCTATTTTACTATAACACGCACAATACATATCTTGTTGGCCTTGACCCCACCTACCTGCAACTGGCACGCCCAGACCTGTGGAATCAATGGGTGGCACTCACCCGAGGGCAGATTGCGCAGCCCTCTCGCATGATCTATGAGAACTTTGGGGCGGAATATGTTGTCAGTGATTCCAATCATGCCGGATTCGTTGACCAGACACGCAGCGACCCGGCGCTGGAATTGGTGTTTCGGGATGCATATAGTTATATTTGGCAGGTACAATTGGATCAATTAGCTCGAAATCCGGCGTCCTGATACATGAAAGATGCCTGGTATAAGAGACCACTCAGTCATGACCAGACCATGTATCGTGTGAAGCAGAATACCCTATCCTGGCGGTAGATTTATGATTGTACTTGTTCTTCCTGATATACCGGCTGAAGACCGGTTGTTAGCTCAAGCAAGAAGGGGAAATCAACAGGCGACCATGCGAATATATGAAGCCTACTTCCCTCCCATATACCAGTTTATCCGGCTACGTGTGGGTGATCCACACGCGGCGGAAGATCTGGCGAGTGATGTATTCGTTAAGTTTGTAACAGCGCTGCGCGGCAAAAATGCGCCAAGCCATAGTTTACGAGGGTGGCTCTTTCGAGTCGCACGAAACACGATTGCCGATTATTACGGCAAAGAGAAGCAAGTCGCTACCGAAACGTTGGAAGATTGGGTGCCAGCATTGGATGATGACAATCCGGAGTCGCAATTCATGCGCACGTTAGATATTGAGCGTGCGAGACAAGCGATGCGCATGTTAGCGGCAGAACAGCAGGAAGTCCTCATCTTGCGCTTCGGGCAGCTGTTGAGTCTTCAAGAGACAGCCGATGTAATGAATAAGACAATCAGCGCCGTGAAATCCTTACAATTCCGAGCAGTGGATACACTCCGACGCATTCTTGGCGAAATGCAACTGGAAAACCAGCATGATTGAAAAAGAATTGGTAAACATCTTCAACGAGTGTGTTGACCGGCTGGCCGCTGGGCAGACGATAGAAGATTGTTTGCGACAATACCCCCAATACGCCACACAATTGCGGCCTATGCTGGAAGTCGGGATGCTGACACGGCGGGTTGTGCCGCCTGCCACCGAGGTCATGGCGGCACAAGGCAGGGTACGCCAGCGCATCGAAACATTGGTACAGACGATGCCACCACAACGTCAACCCGTTCATCTGTTCACCCAGCGGATCGCAACACTGGCAGCCAGTCTGGTACTCGTCTTCCTGATTGCAGTGGGCGGCGGTGCGACACTGGCCCAGGATAGTCTGCCCGGCGATTTACTGTATGGCATGAAGCTGCTTACCGAAAATGTGCGTCTGGCTGTTTCGCCGGATGTCCCGGGGTTGACGGCTGAGTTCAACCAGCGGCGCGTAGATGAAGCCCGCCAGCTCATTACGTTTAAGCGCGAAGCAGAACTCGCGTTCGAAGGGTCTGTCACTGTCATAGATGCCAATACCTGGGAAATTGCCGGACTTCCCGTGAATATCCCGGCGGGGCTGGCGGCACAGGTTCAGACTGGTGACAAGGTGCGTGTCCGGGTGGAAACCACCAATAACGGTGAGATTCATGTGGTGGAGATCATCGAAACGGAACACCTGGCGCCACCTGCGACACCGACTTCCCTGCCGACAGTTGTACCGAGTCAAACGCCCAGCCATACACCGACGGCGACCTTAACGGTGACATCCAGTCACACGCCAGCGCCTACAGAGACACCCAGCAGCACGCCAACAGCAACGGTGACGGTGACATCCAGCCACACACCGAGTCGCACGCCAACGCCTACAGAGACACCCAGCAGCACGCCAACGCCAACGGTGACGAAAACACCACCAAGCACCCGAACGCCGTTCTTGCTGGTGACAAATACCTTTGCGCCAAGTCAGACGCCATCGCCAACACCCGAAATCTGTGTGCCGCAGCGCCCTGACCGCTGGCAGACTTACAGGGTACAAGCAGGCGATACATTATCTGGGTTGGCGGCTTCTCGCGGAGTACTCTTAAATCAGGTGATGGAGGTCAATTGCCTGGTAGATGCCGGATTCATCGTCGTCGGTCAGGAACTCTTTCTTCCAGTGCCGCTGGCAACTGTCGTGCCGCCATCTTCAGGTGATAATGGTCAGCCCGGAAACGGGTCGGACAGCGGCAACAATAACGGCGGGAATGGCAATTCTAACGACAATGACAATGATAATGACGACGACCATAAAAACGATAATGACGACTGACGGGCGCGACATTACCTGAAATAAAAACAACCCAACGCTAACATAAGGTTGGGTTGTTTCGTTTTGACTACACGAACAGCCGCTTAACGGCGGCGGTTGAGAAGGCTGATGTAATACAGCAATTGCAATAATGCGGTTACGGCTGCCGCCACATACGTCAGCGCCGCTGCGGTCAGTACCGAACGCGACCCGCTGCGGTCTTCATCCGCGACCATCAAGCCAGTATCGGTCAGCAGCTTGATACCCCGGCGGCTGGCGTCAATCTCAACCGGCAGCGTGAGCAGCATAAACGCCACCACTACACCATAAAACAGGATGCCAATTTCAATTAGCCCGACCATACGGAATAGGAAACCGGCCATTATCAAGCCATAAGACACCATTGGGCTGAACCGCATCGCCGGCACAAGAAAACCGCGCATCTGAATGAGGAACGAGCGCTCTTCATGCTGCTGGGCATGGCCGAGTTCGTGAGCGACCACAGCCATCGCCGCCACTGAAGGCTTGCTTGCTACGTCCTGTGACAGGCGCACTGTGTGTGACTGGGGATCGTAGTGGTCAGTATGTTGCCCCTGTATGCCTTCAAGCCGAACGCCGGCCAACCCGGAATACCGTTTGATGCGCTCAGCAACTTCGACACCGGTCAAGCCCGCACCATTACGAATGCGTCCCCATTTACTGAAAGCTGACGACACCATGATCTGCGCGACCACCGAGAAAAGCAGCGCCGGTATAATCACCAAGAAATAGTTAGGGTCGAAGTAAAACATCCCATTATCCTTCCAGAATCAGTTACAGCTACACTTCAAATATATACGAAATATAGTTGGAGTCGTCTTAGAAATTTCTCAATGCCCGCTAAATATGGGGGATGGATGCCACCCCACCGAGCAGATCTGTCAGCCCATCACGGGTATTGAGTTCATTCGGAAGCAGACAGTTATCAATCAGGCGCGTCAAACCAATCTTTACAGCCATCGAGACCAGCAGCGGCATATCACCGGTAGTTGTGCTGTTTTGCAGCGTGCGGGCGTCGCACACCGAGACATACTCGATCTGTGCCAGCGGTTCCGTGGTCAATACATCCAACACGCACTGCTGAAGAGAATCTGGTCGCCGCTCCCCGTCGGCGTAGGCTTTGCCTGCGGCCTGTAATGCCCGGTACAACACGGGCGCGGCCCGCCGTTGTTCAGGGGTTAGGTATACATTGCGCGAACTCATCGCCAATCCGTCAGACTCGCGCACCGTTGGGCAGATGATTACCTCAAGCGGAAAATTCAGGTCACGCGCCATCGTTCTAATCACAGCCGCTTGCTGGGCGTCTTTCTGGCCGAAGTAAGCGCGATCTGCCTGCGCCAGGTTGAACAGTTTCGCAACCACCGTTGCCACACCCTGGAAGTGCCCAGGGCGGTGTTCCCCTTCCAGTCCCTGGGAAATTTCCGTCACCTCCACCACAGTCTGAAAACCGGGCGGATACATCACCTGGGGAACTGGTGTAAAGACCAGGTCAACGCTGGCAGCCTCAAGCATTGCCAGGTCGCGTGGCAGATCACGCGGGTATTTCGAGAGGTCCTCATGGGGCGCGAACTGTGTCGGATTGACGAATATCGTGACGAGAACCGCGTCGTTTTCGGCACGCGCCTGTTCGACCAGAGCAAGGTGCCCGGCGTGCAGTGCCCCCATGGTCGTCACCAGACCGACCCGCCCATCCAGCGCCGCACGCGCCGCACGCAGCGCCGGGACTGTTTCGACAACTTGCATCTGGGTTACACCTCTTCCGCCCGCAGTGCCGCCAGAATGTCCTCTTTCATGGAAAAACTGTGGTCTTCATCCGGGAATTGCCTACCCTCGACCTCCGCGACATAGCTGCTGATGGCATCACGGATCAACGGTGCGAGCTGGATATACTGCTTAGCGTGGCGCGGCACGAATTCCTCAAACAACCCCAGGAGGTCATGAAACACCTGCACCTGCCCATCGCAATCCGCCCCTGCCCCGATACCAATTGTCGGGATCACCAACTTTTCGGTAACGATTTTTGCCAACGGCGCGGGAATCGCCTCCAGAACAATCGCAAAGGCTCCGGCATCCTGCACGGCCTTCGCATCACGCAAGACCTGGCGTGCCGATTCCACATCCTTACCCTGCAAACGCATTCCGCCTAGTTTGTTTACACTCTGGGGAGTCAGCCCGACATGACCCATCACCGGGATGCCAGACTGGACAATACGGGCAATAGTTGGCGCGAGATACTCACCACCTTCCATCTTGACGGCATTCACCCGCCCCTCCTGCATCAACCGGGCAGCATTATGAATCGCCTGCTCTGGGCTGACATTGTAGGACATGAATGGCATATCGCCTACCACAAAGGGACGAGTCGTCACCCGCATCACAATCTGGCAGTGATAGATAATGTGCTCCAGTGTCACCGGGATCGGGTCAGGATGCCCCTGCACCACCATCCCCAACGAGTCCCCTACCAGGATCATTGGCACACCGGCAAGATCACTCAGTCGGGCGCTGGTCGCGTCATAGGCCGTCAGCATGGGAATTGGAATACTATCCGCCACCATTTTCTGAATATCCCGAATCGTCAAACGCATACCTATCCCTCTTTATCTCAGGTCCAATACCTGTTCAATGGCTTCCAATTCAACGCCTCGCGCCGCCAACATGGGCAGCGTTAACCGCGCCAACTGCAAATACAACGCTGCAATATCTGAATCCAGTTCCCGGAGCGCAGCCAGATGTAGCCGGACTGTCCCCGCATCGCCCCGTACCAGCGGGCCGGTCAGCGCCGCTGGTATCCCCTGCTGCCGCAAATTCTGGGCAGTAGCACGCACCAATGGATTCAACGCCCGATCAGCCGTTACAACATCTGCGCCCAGGCCTGTCAAAATCTGTTCGGCCAGGCTGTAGAGTGTTACGGCATAGTTGCTGGCAATCACTAAGGCTGCATGATAAACCGCTTTCTTGCCTGGCGGTATAACCAATACCTGCCCATCCAACCGATGCACCAGTTCCACCAGCCAGGTTCGCAGTGGAGCCATCTCGGCTTCCACCGCAAATGTGGAGCCGGGGAGATTCGTGACAGCCGTTTCTATATCCGCAAACGGAAACGCTGGATGCAAACTGCCAACCATCGCGCCACGAGCCGCCAGCGCCGCCAGACTGCCAGCATCATGCACGCCTGAAGTATGCACGACACCTTTTCCCTGTAAATCCTTCAGATTCAAGCGATTGGCAACCGTTTCGATAGCATCATCCGGCACGGCCAATACAGTTAAATCGGCCACCTCTAAGACATGATCGGGCGTATCACAGCAGACCATCGCGCCAACCTGCTCTGCCAGCGCCATTGCCCGAACCTCGGAACGACTGTAGATTCCGCGCACCTCACACCCGGCCTGGTGCCAGAGCCGCGCCAATACTGAGCCGACTTTACCGGCACCGATGATGCCAAGCGAAGGCAATCCAGAAGCATTCATGTTATTGTCCCAATGGTGTCGGCGTTGGAATTGGCTCGCTGATCGTGATATTCACCGTGCAGGAAGCTGCCTGAGTCAACGTAATATCAAAAACAACTAAGCGAAACTGGTATTCCCCAGGCTGGTAAAACGCCGGAACAAACTGTCCCAACACACCGGTTTCCCGCACCGGTTGGTCATAATCGCGCGGGAGCGGCGCGAAGTTGCTGTTTTCCGCCTTCAGTTCCAGTCTGTAAAATGAGAAGTCATCCGCAAAGGCCGTACCGACGATATTGATCGGTTCGTGTACCAGCATCCCGTTCTGGGGCACTTGCAGCGTCGCATTGGGCATATCGCAGCCCACGACCGGCGGCGGATTCGGCAGAATCGTCCCGACAGGTGTGGGCGTTAAAGTAGGCGTGATCTGGATTCTGACAATATCTTCCTCACCCAGATTAATACCACTGGGGTCAATCGGAGAACTCCCTTGCACAAAAGGTGCGGGAGTCGGGGTATCAAAACTACCATCTGCCACGATGCGCTCAATCGTCTGGGTTGTATCCAGAGAAGCGCGAACAGTAGGCGCAACAACTCGCTGGATGCCCAAAACGGCCAACCCCAGTTCCACCAGGAGAACAATCGTGGTCAGCGCATTGGCCCGGCTATACCGATAAATATCCCGCTCCAACTCAAAATGTGTCGCCCGCAGGGCGCGGCTGCTGCGCCGCCAGCTCAACCACGACACAAAGACACCAACCCCGACGAGGATATATAAACCGGGAGCGATCTGCTCAACAATGAAAACTAACGCCGTCATGCTAGTGTCCGCACCACGCCTCGCAAAATAGTCGTCAACTTGGGAACAATTACTTTTCCAGCATCCAACACTTCCTCATGGTTGGTATCCGTTTCGTGATCGGGGTCGTCTATCGCCTCATTGGTAATACCTGAAAAGGCCAGCACCCGCATACCTGCATGACGCGCCACCAATACTTCATGAGCGGTAGACATCCCTACGGCGTCTGCTCCCCAGATACGCAGCATCCGAATCTCCGCCGGCGTTTCATAGCTGGGGCCGGACAGACACACGTAAACACCCTCATGAAGTTTGATTCCGGCCTCATCCGCGACCTGGTGGGCTAACCGCCGGAGGTCACGATCATAGGTATGAGTCATGCCAGGGAAACGCGGGCCGATGGACTCATCATTCGGCCCCATGAGCGGATTATTCCCGGTCATACCCACCAGGTTAATGTGATCGTTCAGCAACATAACATCACCGGTTCTGTACCCGGTATTCAGCCCGCCTGCCGCATTGGTCAGGATCAAGGTACGAACCCCAAGCAGTTGCATCACCCGAATTGGGAATGTCACCTGCTGCATTGTATAACCTTCGTAGTAATGAGCGCGGCCACGTTGTGCTACCACCCAACATCCTTCCAACCGCCCGATAACCAGCTCGCCGCTATGGCCGACTACAGTTGACTGCGGCCAACCGGGGATTTCGGTGTACGGAATCGTCACAGCATCGGCGAGAGCATCGGCCAATCCCCCCAACCCTGACCCTAATACCAGGCCAACCCCTGTTTGCTGTGCGGTGTAGCTGCGGATAACCGCAACTGCGTGTTCATAGTCTGCTTTGTCATACATCGTCATATCTTTCGTCAATGTAGAAGAAACACAATTATCCTCATTATAACCGATGCCAGCCGAAGAGGGTTAGTTGCGCTAGTCAACCCGCCGCAAAATGGGTAAACTGAGCGTGTTTTGACAATAGCCAGGTTCTTTAGCAATTTTAACAGCCATTGCGCCTACAATGAATACAAGGCAGGTTTTGGGCAGGAGCACCGATGGTGGAAACACTGAATGCCGAGCAAATTATGAATCATTACGTAGAGGCTTATCAAAAACTCTATAATCGCAAACCCAAAGACCTGCGTCCCATAGAAAATGGGTGGGTGATTGTCAACGGTGCGCGGATGCGAATCTCCGAGCTGCCATTCCTGACGGCGCAGCTTCAGCTTGAATATAAGCAGGGCATAGAAGAACGGCGCAGTGTCGTCAACCGATTATTAGGCTGGTTCAAGAAGCACTGAAATCGCTATGACGAATACGCAACAGGCGATTATTCAGCAAGCGTTACACGACAATCAAGGGCGTTTTGTTGCTGCTGCCCTGGCTGAAGTGCCGAGTGGGGTGATTCTGTTTCTCCATGCGGATGACACATTACCCGAAGATTTCGCTGATGCCCTGGCGGAACTGGCAAAACGTGCCGCAACCTTCACCGAAAATCACGACCAATTTGACCATGTTGATGAAGTATTGTTTTACGACATTGAAGGCCGTCAGGTGATCCTCCATCTCATTAAGGGCGAGCCGGCAAACCAGATACTCGTCCTGGTCGCCGCGCCCCAAAAACCCTATAAGCAAGCCAGCAAGCGCCTCGCCAAAGCCCTGCAACAGACTTAAGCCCGGTTTCGTTTCGCTTTCAACAACCCGGCTATCTCCAATTCCTGCAACCGTCTACCGCAGAAAAAACCGCCCGGCCTGTTCGCTCGAAATCCGATCCCCGATTATAATCAGAGTTTGTAACCTGTGACATTATTGAGGAAAAATATGGATTCATTTCGAGAAACCTACCGGCAGATGATTATTGCGCTGATTGTGTTTCTCATCGTGCTGGCAATTGGGATACTGGGCCTCATGTGGCTGGAAGGTATCTCGTTTCTGGATGCAATCTGGATCACAGTGACCACCCTCACGACAGTGGGGTACGGTGACAAAGTTGCCATAACCCCCGGCGGGCGCGTGTTCACCCTGGTATTGCTCGCAGCCGGGCTAAGTGTGACGGCCTACGGCATCCAGGCCAGTGCCACGTTCATCCTCAGCCCAGCCATGCGTGACCTGCGCCAGCGACGGCGCACACAGCGGGCGGTTGAGCAATTGAGCCATCACTATATCATCTGCGGTGCAGGCGAACTGGTGGATAAAACTGTGAGCTTTATCACAAGGGCTGCCAGGGATCGCCAGGCTTACCATCGCGAACAATTTTATCTACCGCTGGACCACTTTCTGGATCGCCTCTTTGGAGATGATGCACACGGCCATTTTCCACGTACTCGCCAGATCATTCGCCGCGTTTTCCTCTTTTTCGTGCGCCGGTTGTATCGGGCTGAAACCCTGTTGGATGCGGTGGTCATTGTTACCCCCAGCGCCACATTCGCCGAACATCTACGCAGCAACCGTCTGCTTGTGATCGAAGGGGATCCCAACCGGGAAGAAACGCTGCAACGCGCCGGGTTAGAGCGTGCCCAGGCCATGATGGTCATGCTGGGTAAAGATACCGAAACACTGCTGACCGTACTCACTGCTCGCAGCGCTAACCCGAACCTGTATATCACTGCCGTCACCCTGGAAGAAGCCCTCGCGCCACAAATGATCCGCGTAGGCGCTAACAGTGCTATCACGCCGTTTGACGTTGCCAGTCAGTTCCTGAACAACGCCACGCTGCGCCCCGCAGTCAATGATTTTTTTGACAGCATTCTTTTTAGTCCGGCAGCGGACACCCAGACCACCCAGCTAACCCTGCTGTCAGGTTCAAATTGGATCGGACAGCGTATCGGTAAACTACAACTCCGCGAAAAGTTTAAGGCTGCCGTGATCGGACTCGGTTCTGATGACGGCAGTTTTATGTACACGCCTGATGAAAACTATATTCTCAAAGAGAATGATATTCTGATAGTCGTCGCTCCTGGTCGCTCCACCACCGCCCTACAGCGAGACTGTGACCAAGGCACACACGGCCAATCCCAATTTGCGAACTGGCAGCGCCTGCCTATCCCAGCGCCACCACCCCGCCAATCAGAACAGACATACACGCGGGAAGAGGCCGAGATTGCAGTACAGGCCATGTCGCAGCGCTATATCATCTGTGGCACAGGTCATGTGGTACGCAGCGCCATCAATAAACTTGACCCAAAGCGCCCATTTGTCATCATCAGCAGCGACACGGACTATGCTGACGAACTCCTGGCAAGAGGCTTCCGGGTGATTTATGGCAACCCCACAGAGGAAAACACACTACGCCGCGCCGGGATTGATCGGGCACTGGCAATTATGATTTCACTGGAAGACGAAGCGGACAGCGTATTGACGGTTCTCAACTGCCGGGCGCTCAGCAAAAGCCTGCTGATTACAACCACTGCTCATATAGACGACGCCATTCACAAATTGCAACGTGCCGGGGCTGATCGCGTCGTGAGTCCGTTCCAGGTCGCCGGGCAGTTCGTCCTGCTGGCGACTACCCGCCCGGCTGTCAACGATTTCCTCCAATATGTGCTGTTTAACTATCACGTAGGAATCGAAACCACCGAACTCTATATGCAGGATGATTCCCCCTGGATTGGTAAAACCATCGAGGATTTACGGTTGACTAATCTGTTTCGGGCCGGGGTGATCGGCGTGCGTCGGGCGGATGGGCATTTTATCTATGCCCCACCCAGAACCCATAAGATCGGGGAGCATGAAGTATTAATCGTCGTCACGCCGATGGAACATTCCGATGAACTGCGGATCACCGCCAGTGGCAGCGCCACTAAACGGCCTACCACGCTGCGTCGGCCCAGGTAACGTCATAGCCCGGCACGCCGGCGTTCGCGGCGATAATCTTCAGGGGTATCCACATCCACAAGAATACTGTCGTTATCCACATTCACATAGGCGATACGATCCTGGTGAGCATTAATGACATCACGCGGAGCACCATCAGCAGGCAGCGCCAGGATTTCCGGCCAATAACGACGGTCAATGAGGATCGGATGCCCGCGCCGCATCTGATAGCTGGGCGCTACGATATCCCCCGCACCCTCAGCGTATGCCAGTAATATCTGGTTGATAATACGCGGCTGAATACGCGGTTGGTCGCCCAACACAACCAACGCTGCGGATACATGCGGGGGCATCGCCTGCAGGCCAACTTTCAAAGATGAGAGCATCTCGCCCTGAGCGTAGTCGCTATTATAGGCAATATTCGCACCCATCGGTGTCACACGGCTCGTGATTTCCCCGGCGTAATAACCAGTAACCACTGTCACATTTGTCAACCGTGCCAGATAGATTTGGTGAATAATATGCTCAATAATCGTCCGACGGCCTTCCCAGGGCAGCAGCATTTTGGGCCGTCCCATCCGCTGCGACATCCCGGCAGCCAGTGTCACGACCCCGATGTGGCGCTGGACTTCACACACCGGGTCTGCCGCCCGTGCCGAACCCAGCACAACGCTATGTACACGTGGCACACGCAGTATCAGATGCGCGGTCAAACGGGCACGAAGCCGCATAAACCCATTAGGCGGTGTCTGGTTGAGAAAGGCGATAACCCGCGCCTGTGCAGGGATACTTCGCAAGCCGAACTGATCGTCACGCAGCACCTGGGCTATCCAGGGGAACTTAACCCGGTTGCCAATCCCAAAACCATAGCGATCATGAACAGCCTGCGCATTATACACATGATCCTCATCCAACGGCTGCCCTAAGACCGAAAGCCCTGCTATCGGAACGACAAGCGAAACCTCATCAGGGATGACCGGCTCGTGACTCTTGGGCGCTTTGAGGGGTAATCCCCGCGCCCCATCGGCCTCAATCAACAGCACATCCGAGTCGACGGTATCCAATAAATAGGATATGGCATCAGAACTAACGCCATAGACTTTATCACCCTGAATCCGGCCATAGAGAAACACAAAGCGAAAATCGCTCAAGGCTGTTGAGATTTCGCTCCGGTCACAGTCTACCGGAAGCGCGGCAGGCATCAGCTCGAGTTGGTCAAGGCCGATGCGGGTCGTGGTCGTCGCCAGCACTCGCCAACCGGAGTCGGCCAGTTCGTGCGCCAACGCGATCATAGTAGACGTCTTGCCACCAGCACCCACAAAAGCGATGACATCCCCGCGCACAATATCAAAGGCTTGTTGAAGTTTCATCCGTCTCCACCAGATACGAACGTACCTGAGGGGCGGCCAGGACTGCCTCTAGCACGCCTCCCCCTACTGCGAGTGATTTTTCAGAAATGGAGTAGCAGATTTTGACATCCCCGCGAGGGTCCAAATCTCCAATTTTCATACCGGCTCTGACCACGACCTGCTCGTGAATCAAGCCGCGCAGCACGCCAGAAAACGGCGCGATAACTGGCTCGCCATTCAGGTTGGCGATCACTGCTCCAGCTTCAAGCTGCGCCCCAATGCGAACGGCAGGACGCACATGCCCGGCGGACGACGCCCGCAGCACCCTGGAATGAGTCTGGCCCTTAACCTGTCCAGGCTCCCCTGTATCCGGCGCGGCACTACCCTGATATATGACCCGGCCCAGGTCATGCCCCCGATTGGTTTCGATAACGACATGGCAGTCCGCACCAACAGTGAAACCCGGCCCAAGCCCAATCACCAGCGGCGCATCGGTTATCCGTGTGTCGAGATTCACTTTTGCCAGCCGACCATCCACAATGACCACAGGCCGCAGTTCCGGCCATAAGCATAATCCTGGGTCTACGACCACCGGGATTTCGCCCGCCGCCAGAGTCGAAGCCACATCATGGCGGTTGTCTACCAGACGTGCTGTCAACCCATCCACCGTGACGACCCTGTTGTAAACGGCATCGCCATAACTCACTGTCCGACGCACCAGCAGCGGCGACTCAAGTTCTGTCACCATTACCGGAAATCCGGCACGCCGCAACCGGTAGATCACGCCGCTCGCCAGATCACCCCCACCACGTACCACAACCAGAGCGCGGCTAAATAACACCGAGGCCATGTTCGCGCAGTGCCGCAACAACTCGCTCAGGAGTTAAGGGTATGAAGTCCATCCAGATGCCCGTCGCATCATGCACCGCCGCTACAATAGCCGGTGACAGCGGCAGGAACGGCATTTCGCCCATGCCTCGCGCCCCCCAGGGACCAATCGGGTCAGCATATTCCAGGATTACAGACTTCACTTCATCCGGTACATCCAGGATGGTCGGAATGAGATAGGTGGAAAGGTATGGATTGAGGATACGTCCCTCTTGTGAGATAAGATTTTCCATAATCGCGTAACCCTGTGCCTGTACTACTGCGCCTTCAATCTGCCCCTGCACAAGCTGCGGGTTCACCGCCTGACCGACATCATCCGCACAGATCACCCTTGCCAGGCGAATGTGGCCGGTCTCAATATCCACTTCAACCTCCACCGCCTCGGCCACATAACCATAGGCAAAGTTCGGCTCGCTCTTGCCGGTTTCCGGGTCATAGGGCGTCGTGGCGGGCGGGCGGTACTGATATGTCGCAACGGCAGGTCGTTCCTCATTTCGCCACTTCTCCAGCGCCTGCTCCGCCGCCCCCTTGATAGCATTCCCTGCCATAAACGTCATACGGGATGCCGAGACGCTGCCGGAATTCAGGGTTTCTGCCGTATCCTGGCCGATCAGCCGCACTTTTGCGAACGGCACACCCGCCGCTTCAGCAGCCATCTGTATCATTACAGTATGTGTCCCCTGCCCGACTTCCGCCCCGGCATGGCGAACCACAACTTCCTCAATTTCGGTCTGACCATACAATTCCACCGTCGCCCAACTTTGTTCGGGAGCGCCAAAGCTGAACCCGACATTCTTGAACGCAGCAGCGAACCCTACACCGCGTCGCAATGCGGGGTTATCCGGCTGAGGGTGCTGAGGACGTGACCAACCGATGTCGCCTTTTTTCCAGAAACTCTCACGGGCGCAGGCTTCAATCACCTGCGGGATACTCACCCCCGGCGGCAAGGGCGTTCCCACCGAAAGCAAACTCCCTTCTTGCAAGGCATTTCTCATACGGATTTCTACCGGATCAATACCGAGGGCCTCTGCCAACTTGTTCATCTGACCTTCAGCGGCAAAAGCACCCTGCGGCCCGCCAAACCCGCGAAATGCGCCACACGGGATGTTATTAGTGTAGACCCCATAAGTATCCACGTGAATATTCGGAATTTCGTAAGGGCCTGTTGCCATCAAATTCGCGTTGCCCATCACCTTATTGGTGGTGTAGTTGTATGCCCCGGCGTCACCGATCACAATAGCTTCGGCGGCGACTACCCTGCCGTCTCTGGTCGCACCCCATTTTGCCCGAATCCTCACCGGATGGCGCTTATGGTGATAAAGTATTGATTCTTCCCGGCTCCACTGGATTTTCACCGGGCGGCGCAGCTTCCAGGCCGCCAACGCCAGCACAATCTGGACGGACATATCCTCACGCCCGCCAAATGCCCCGCCAATCGCCGGATAAATGACCCGCACCTGGTCTGCCGGCAGCCCCAACGCATGATAGATTTGTTCCTGATCCTCATGTACCCACTGCCCGGCTACAATCACCGTCACCCGGCCTGCATCATCTATATAGCCGATACCGGCCTCCGGCTGAAGATAGGCATGTTCCTGGTATCCCGTGTAGTATTCGCCTTCTACGACGACATCGGCCTGTGTCCACCCGGCGGCCAAATCCCCTTTGCGAATTCGGTAATGACACAGCACATTGTTGGGATGATCGGCGTGGAGTCGGGGAGCACCTTCCGCCATTGCCGCTTCGGCATCGAAAACAGCAGGCAGATCCTCGTAAGTGACATCCACCAACTGAACAGCCTCGGCTGCGGCGGCTTCGGTTTCCGCCACCACCACCGCAACGCAATCCATATAACAGCGCACAACGTCCGCGCCGGGAATGATACTGTTGCTACCCGGGCCACACAGCACCGGCTGGTCTAACATCGTCAGGCCGTATTCGTTATTCGGCACGTCTTTCGCGGTAAACACCGCCACCACGCCCGGCAGCGCCGCCGCCTGTGTCGTATCAATCGCCACTACGCGAGCATGAACCCGGTCACTGAAGCGCAGCTTCATCCACAACTGCCCTTCCATACTAACATCGCCGGGGTAAACCGCCTCACCGGTTACTTTGCCTACTGCGTCAATGCGTTTGACAGTATGCCCTACGGTAAAGGTTTTATCTTTTGCCACAGTTCACATCCATTTTCCATCAATGATTTCGCTAGACAATTCGGGTTGTGGATAGGTTCAATGAGACGGCGGCAGGCCATTCATGACGTGGGTACGCTGGTAAATCCGCTGGACATCCCGGTTAAAAATACGCCGCAGGATCGCCACCGCTGTAGCATATGTGGGGTCTACGCCAGTATAGCTCAAGCTGCCCGCCCCCAGGTTATGCCCTTTGCTCATAGGCGTATCTGACGCATAATGCAAGAATCCGATGTCAAAAGACACACCGTACAGGTTCACAATCTCGTTATAGGGATGACGTTTGGGCCGGAATGCCTCATAGATGGCCGAAAGATACGGCCCGGCTTCCATCTCAATATCGGTGTACCCTTCATGGTAAAACACGCTCATATAGCGCGGATTTTGCAGGAATGTGCCCGGCGCACTGATGGCCTTCTGATTGTCCAGCACCATCCCAAACGCCATGTAAGAAGCAATATCATAGGCTGAAAAACTGTTGTCGAACAGATAGGTGTTCTGCGAATGTTCATCATGCACCACGTTCGGGATCATAACATCCCCGACGCGCCCATTCAGAGTCGCGGCCTTGCCCATGATATATACCCCCATCAGATGACCGACACGTTCGGTAATCCGGCTGAGGATTTCGTAAGCAGCCATCCCTAACGGATAGTCAATGTTCAAAATCACCGCATCACTCTGGCTGAGCTGCGCCTGAGTGAACCCATCGGCCACCCGCGAGTCCAGCCAGTCAGCGCGCAGCTTATTAACCTCAATCACCTGGGATTCGATGTCAAAACCGCTGCGGCTGGAAATCCGATGGATGCCTATACTCTTTTCGTCAGCCGCCAGCATATCATGCGTTCGCTTATTGCCATCCACCAGATACTTCTTCAACACATAGTAGAGGAAGTTATCCAGATTTTTCGAAGCGCTCTCGTTTTTAATCTCATGATACTCGGTCAGAAGCTGCTCATAGCCGCAGGTCTTAATATATTCCAGCAGGTTTTCTTCCTCGCGCCGGGCAAACCCGGTGAGCAAATTCACGAGGGAATGGGTATTGCTGGAAACAAAGTAAACCGGGCGTTGTTCCAGATCAACTTCGTTATTCAACTGGTCTTGCAGTTCCGCCCACCAGTAAGCCGTCGCCCGCCGGTAATCTGCCAGGGAACCGGATAGAAGTTGCAGGCTGATCTGCTTACGTCGCTGCGACATCCGGTACAGGGTATCGAAAAACGCCACACCCCAGATGATCTCCAACCGGCGCAGATCATCTACCGCTAGGCGCAGTTCGCCCGCCAGTATGGCCGCTTCGTCATCCGTCAGGGGTGTCTGGCGGCCTTGATTGTCGCGCAGGAAGGCTTTGGTATCCCCACCCTGCAACAGCCGGTAGAATTTATTCCACTCGATCTGATAAGCCGTCAGGATCGGCACCAGGTCATCAATATCCGACCGACTGGCGATAAATACCGCCAGGGTATTGCTCCCATTATGATGCATCCGACGGCGACGGCCAGGCGCTACCACGCGCGGCCATTGTGAGAGGTCAGTATAGCCCGCCTCATAAAAGGAACGTTCCAACTGGCCGACCAGCACCATGTCCACTTCTGCCATACATGGCGGCAAACGCAAACTGGAATACACCAACGCAGAGGTATCCGGCTCGGCACGACGGGCATGAACATGCAGCGATGACTCCATCGCCATGTGACTTTCTTCCAGCGTTTCCACCTGCACAGTATGAGTCGAACGCAGCAGCGAATAATAGGTTCGCATGTAGAGTTCGATTTCTTCACTGCCAGTCTTTGGAACAGTACGATCCATAAAATCCCCTGTTACTTATTTACGGGACTGCTTCTTCATATCCAATTCGCGCTTTTTCTTGGCGACACGACGTTTGTTACGCAGCGCTCGCTGCTCAAGAAGCTCTTTCTCACTGATTTTATCCATCGGGTTGCGATTCTTCGGCACAGCGGCAGCGATAATCAGCACCACAATCGCCCCTAAAATCAGGAAAATAACGCCGGCAACCGCCACCACAAGTTGATCGTAGGGCATCTGACCGTTATTAAGCTGTGGCACGACGTATTGAATCGCCACCGGTGAAAGGATATAGGAAATGGCACCAAGTGCCAGCGCCAATACGAACCCAACAACCGGCCAAAAGGCCCTGTTACCCCCACCTCTATTCTCTGCCACCAAGCACCTCCCCTATTCCCACACTTTTACTGGTTTCTCTGCGACATCCTGCAAGGCTTCTATGATTTTGTAGTACCCCGTACACCGGCACAGATTCCCGGTGAAACTCTGTTGAATCTGTTCCAGAGTAGGATTAGCATGTTCCTCCAGGAGTTTCGCCCCAGCCATCACAAAGCCCGGCGTGCAGTAGCCGCACTGCACCGCCCCATGTTCCACAAAGGCTTCCTGCACTGGATGCAGGCGGTTGTCCTCAGCTAACCCTTCAATGGTCACAATCTCAGCACCATGCGCCCTTGGAGCAGGCACAAGACACGACATTACCGCCGCACCGTCCAAAAACACCGTACAGGCGCCACACTCACCTTCCCCACAGCCCTCTTTCGTACCCGGAAGGCCGCCCTCTTCACGCAAGAGGTGTAACAGCGACTTTTCCTGGCCGGTGGCAAATGTCACCGATTGGCCGTTGATGGTAGTTTCAATAGGCTGTCCATCCTCATGTGCAACGGAGTGCGCCAATTTTTGCGAGTTCAGCGCCGCACCCCACAACATAGCCGGAGACTGCGGCCAATCCGCAGCCTGCTGGTTGGTCGCTAACGCCCGCAGCGCCCGCAGCACCAGCACTTTTATCATTTCAGTCCGATACACCGCCGTCCCCCGCACATCATCAATTGGTGAAGGCGCAGCAGCCGCCAGCCGGGCAGCATTCGCCATGACTTCCGGCGTCAGCGTCCGCCCGACCAATGCCCGTTCTGCAACCGGAGCATGAATAATGGTTGGGGCAACACTGCCCAGGGTGATTGTAGCACGAGTCACTGTGTCGTCATCGAAGGACAGCACAACGGCAACATTGACAACAGAAATAGCCTGCGTTCGCCGCAACCCCAATTTAAGAAAGATACCCCGCTCCGTCCGCGATAACGCGGGGAAAGTGATCGCCGTCAGCATTTCGTCCGGGCGCATCACCGTCTGGCGCACACCTGTATAAAAATCAGCCAGCGCCACCGTGCGTTCGCCTTCCAGAGATAACAGGCTGACTTCTGCACCCAGCGCCATCAGCGGCGTAATCGTGTCGTTAGCGGGCGAAGCCGTAATCAGATTCCCCGCCACCGTTGCCCGGTTGCGAATCTGTGGAGCACCGACCTGCCAGCACGCCTGCGCCAGCGGCAAGGCACGCTGCACCAATAGCGTATTGGCAACCACTTGATTATGTGTAACCAGCGGCCCTAACCGCACTTGATCGCCATGCAGCGTCATGTCGGCCAGGCCAGGCACCCGGGTAACATCAACCAGTACATCCACGCCAGGGCGCTGTTGGCGCTCCAGCTCAAGCAGAATATCCGTTCCCCCGGCAATGATCCGCGCCCGTTCCCGATACTGCGCCAGCAATTCCAGCGCTTCTGCTAATGATGCAACACTATAATAGTGATTCCACATAACCTTCTTGTACCTTTTTTGTTCACTGTGTCGAATAGTCCGGCAAACAGGCTCAGGCTGCTGCCGGGTAGCTGCTGACATGCACAGATCGTACTGACCTGTACATTACCATGTGCCCTTGCCGGGCGCTACAACCAATCAAGACTTAAGCGGTTCGATTTCCATCACCGTTACCGGGTTGATGTTGATAATACAGGTCTGCTGGTACTCGGTACGAGTCGTCACCCGGCGATCCCAGGTATGAACATGTCCGTGTACCATATAACGAGGCCGGTACCACTGAAGAAAACGCAGCAGACTGCCAAATCCCCGATGCGGCCCATCCTCTCCATCATGGATACCCTGTGGCGGGGAATGCGTCACCAGCACATCCACCCGACCATGCTGTAAGCGATGAAACTGCAGGTAGGGCGCGGCGCCGACGACCATACCGCGCATCTCCCCTTCCGTATACTGTATGCCTCGATCATTGTAACGGATTGATCCCTCCAGGCCATAAAATGAGAGATTCTGGAACGTCAGGAGCCGCCGGTGCAGGTCTTCCCCACCCGGCGGTTTTTCATCATAGTTGGTATCGTGGTTGCCACGTACATAAAATAATGGCACATTCAGAATAGATGTAATAAATTCCAGATACGCGGCAGGTAAATCACCGCAGCTCACAACCAGTTCAATATCAGAATAGTAGCGCCGCAGGTTCACCGCGCTTTCCATTTGCGGCATGACCGTATCACTAAGAAATAGTATTTTCACAGCATGGCTCGCATACTCTAATCGGATATTCCTCGTACAGCAGCGCGCAATATTTGTTCACTATCCATTCACTTTTTGAGGTGTGCTGACTTCGCGCATCGGTTGACCATCACCGCCCCGCCGTATCATGATAATCTCACCCAGAATACTTACAGCAATTTCATGTGGTGTTTCAGCATTCAATTCCAGGCCGATGGGCGCATGGATTCGCGCCAACTGCGCATCAGTTATACCGCGTTCCGCTTTTAGCTGCTGAACGGTTAGTGCCCAGCGGCGGCGACTGCCAATCAGACCGATATACGCCGCCTCAGTCTCCAACAAGGCCGGAATCAGACTGATGTCTACCGGCAAACCGCGAGTCACAGCCGCGACATAGGTTTGTGTGCTGATCGTCATGTGCTGGGCGATTTCACCGGGTGCGCAGACAAGATAACCATCCATTCCCGGCAGATAGTCAGGCGTACACAAATCGGGCCGATCATCGGAGACCACGACACGATAGCCAGCCCATTTCGCTAGTTCAGCCAGCGCCTTGCCCACATGTCCACCGCCAATCACCAGCACCGTTGGCGAAAGACCCGCTGGTTCGATAAACACCTGCACCGTACCACCACACACACCGGCATCTCCCGCTTCCATGTCATTGAGCGAATAGGAACACAACCGCGTTTTTCCATCCTGAAGCGCAGCCAGAGATTCGGCAATGACCCGCGACTCTAACATGCCACCACCCACTGTCCCGACAATCGAACCATCAGCACGTACCAGCATTTTGCTCCCGGCATGGCGCGGCACGGAACCCTGGGCACTCACAACTGTCGCCAGCGCCACCGGCTCGCCCTGCTCCTGTGCCTCCAGTAGTGTCTGGTACACGATCCGGTCAGCTTCCATTCTCGACAACCTCCACCTCACCCAACAGCAGCCGCTGCTGTTCGTCACCATCAGTGGGAGACAATCGCGTCCCCGTAACCGGGTCATACAATCCCATCATAACCCGGTATTGTCCCGATGGTGCTTCTGTCAAGTTTACCACAAATGTGTCCTGAAACCCGCCAGGAAGCCAGTTGCCCGGCGGCAGTGTCCCGCCTCCTGGCCGCCCATCATATTGTCCGTGAATCACATCCGAATCGTCCAGCAGGTGGATGAACACTTTGTAGTCTCCCTGCGCCGTCCCATCTGTATACCAATCGAGTGAAATTGCCAACTGGCCGGAATCGGGTTGGTAATCCAGGGCAGCCGCCGCCAGGATAATTGCGCCATCCTGGAATGCTGACACGTTTGACGCCGGGGCTTCCGCCTGAAGATCACTTCCATCATATGCCATATGATAGTACGGCATATAGAAGCCGCCGGGGACATCGGCCACAATGCGAATCTTCAGAGGGTTGCTGAAGAGTTCTCCCGGAATCAGCGTGGGGATATCCAGCCAGCTACCCGGTAAGGCGGGTATCCAGCGGCGAGCGACAAAGACATCGTTAGCGAATACATCAAATGTGCCGGCCATCATGGGGTGAACCCGTGTCACGAGCAGAATAGGCGTTCCGGTAGCCAGCGTATCATCAAACCGCAGATCAAATGACTCCTCGCCGGTGAGCAACCGTCCACCGTCCACCATGTGGCAATCGCAGCCGATATAACTCATCTGGCGCACTTCAGAGGGAAAACCGGGCAGTCGCTCCGCATTCGACCAGGTATAGGCAGCAGCACGCTCATCAGCAATATCAGCCACATCCACGCTGCTCAAAATGGCAGCATCTTCCGTAAGGTAATTCTGCACTATACTCGGCTGCCCCGCTCCAGCCAGATGAGAAATCGCATCCCAATCAGGGCGATATATCCCCTGGAAATCCGCCGCCAGCGCCACATTATATTGAGAATCCAGATCAACCGGGAAGCCTGCCAGCAGTTCACCATACACACCGGAATCGGCAACCATCCCCAGGCCGTAGCCGTGTCCCACGCCGTAACTGGCAATATAATCGGGTTTGTGATGTAGCAAAAATTCCGCTACTGCGCCGGGGCCGGTGCGCCAGTAATCTGCCGCGCCGGGGGTGGTCAGTCCTACAATATCCAGTGTGGTTCTCCCTCCCACATAACGCATCATGCCCACATCATGAACCGCAACAACTGCATCTTCTGGCGTGTTGGCCGTCAACCAGCGTGCCATTTGCAGCGGTTGTTGATAGACGTAATCTACATTGAGAGCAAAATGCCCCTGGAACTGGACACCCGTCCATAATGCGGCCACCAGAGTCAGGCCCAAAATGCCGTAAGTGATGAACCGCCAGCGAGTGGCGATAAGTGCCAGACCATAGGCAAAGAGTGGAAAAAGCAGCGCCAGCAGCGGCATCTGATAGCGCTTGAAATGCCAGAAAGCCGTATCCAGCGTAGCAACAGCCGCTGTCCCTGCCAGCAACCAGCCAACCAGCATCAGCCCTAAAGCCCGCCGGTCACGCTGGATAAACAGCCGACCCAACCCAACAAAACTCACCAGAGGGACAGTGAACAGCACATACAGGCCCTCACGGGAGCTGATTCCGGTAATAAACTCGCGCCACATGCGGACAAACTGACCGATGATACGCCCAATGACATCATCCCAGTAAAACGGTACAATCCCCAATACCGATTTAGCCGCATTTCCCGAAGCCACCGCCGAGCCGGTCACGAGCACATTCACGAGCGGCTGCACCCCAACCGCCAACACGGGCAGTAGCAACCAGACGTGACGACGCCGCAGCGGGCGCGATTCCCAGAAGACAACCGGCACGGCCAGCAGTGCCAGCACTCCGCCCTCAGGGCGAATCAGGGCCAGTAGCGCTGCTGCCACCAGACTCTGCCGGAAATATCGCTGGTTGACCGCATACAACGTACTTAGCGTCAGGAAAATAACGATGCCGGTTTCCATGCCACTCATAAAATGCCAGGAAACCGGGCCTGACAAGCCGAAGATCACCACCAGCCCGACAGCCAGCCATTCCGGCACATTCCACGAACGAGCAAGCCGGTAGACCAGCCACAACGAGCCGGCCAGCGCGGACGCGCCAAGAATCATCGCCCATAGACTGAGATTCAGGCCCTTGAAGCCCAGGTTATAGCCCGCTGCCAACAAATAGGGATACAGGAAACTGGTCGCGCCGGAGGAAGCAGGCAGGCCGGGGTTATAGACATACGGCTGGCCGACGGCAAGCTGCCTGGCGTACTGGAAATGAATGTAGACATCATCCAGCGGCAGCAGGAATTCCCCCCGCCCTGCTGCCTGGCTGGTCATGGCATACACCAGGAAAACCGCGCCAGCCAGCATCACACACACTGCCCATATAAAAAGGGAGCGTCTACGAAAGACGCTCGCCGGGGTTTGGTTCGATTTGAGATCTGAGGCAATCAAAATGTTTGGTCTTTGTTCAGGTCCTGATAGATTAATTCGAGTACCCATCCGCGAACGTGTCAATCATCAGGCGGACATCTGCTCCCAGCGGGTAGAGAATCGGACAGGTAGCGCCATACTGGACATATTCGCGCACTTTCGCCTTGACTTCCTCCGGTGTGCCGGAAGCCGTAATCATCTGCACCACATCATCTGGCACAAGCCGCATCGCATCCAGAATCTGGTCCTCGGTGGCCGGCCATGTCAACACCTGGCCGATTTCATCCAGCAGTTCCTGGCTCACACCGCTGGCCTTCATGATGTGTGGCTGCTGGCCGAGATACTGTGTAACGAGCTTCCGGGCAGCGTCCAGCGCCTTTTTCCGGTTATTATCCACCGAGCAGACAACCAACTGCGGGCGATCAATCGAGTCGAGCGTGCGTCCGGCCTGCTTCGCCCCGGCCTCCAGTTGGGCCAGCGCGCCATCGTTATACTTCGGTGAGACAAGATAGTTCAGAACGGCGCCATCGGCGATCTCGCCAGTGAGCGCCATCATCTTGGGGCCAGTTGCGCCGATATAGATCGGCACGTTGCGCGGGTCTTTGCGACCATGCACAACGTCTAGTTCGACATCATCCAGGTGGACAAATTCACCATGAAATGTCACCCGTTCCCGGTGCAGCAAAGCGCGCACCACGGTTACCACTTCACGCATCGCCAACAGTGGCTTCTGCCGGTTGATGCCGACTTTCTGCGCCAGCGGATCCCACCACGCGCCAATTCCACAAATGATCCGGTCTGGCGCAAGGTCATCCAGCGTCAGGTAGGTCGCGGCAATTACCCCGGCATTACGAGTCCAGTTGTTAATCACCCCGGAGCCAATCTTAATCCTGCTGGTCGTCGCAGCAAAAGCGGCCATCGGCACGATTGCATCGCGCACAAGCCGGCTCTCCGCCTGCCATACCGCCTCGAAACCCCGCGACTCGGCATATTGTACATACTTAATCGCATCCTGAAGCGAATGCGCGTCTTGCAAATAAAGAGCAACACGATCAGCCACGATAATATTCCTTATAAGTCAATGAATAGGCATATTTTGTTCTGGCCGGAATTGAATAAGGGGCTGACGCCCCTTATTGAGAAGGCAGAAGCCTTCAAATATTACATGATTTCGCCAACTTTTGCTAATTCCCGGTAGATTTCCAGGTCAGCAGGCAGGTCAATATCCAGCAGCAGTCGGGGGGATTGATACTGTTTAACATCCGCGCCTGCCTCTTGAGCCAGCTCAATGTGCCGCCGGAAACTTCCGGGACCATAAGCATAGTCAATGACTCCAGGGGGGCGGATGAAGAGCGCGTTCGTGCCATCTTCATTCTGATCGGTAGCGATCACGACGGTCTGGTTATATGGACCCAACTCAATCATCGCAGTCAGGTCTTCCGGCGCAACCAAAGGCAGGTCCGCTGGCAAAACGAGGACGGCTGCACTGTTCCAGCGCGTCACCACCTGGGTCGCTCGCATCAGCGCGTTATTTAACTCAGGAGCGCCGCTTTCCTGCACCGTGCGTGCGCCAAATTCACGGGCAATCGCCAGCGCCCGGCTGTCACGGCTGATGACCAGCGTCCCCATAATCTGGGGGACGTTACGCACAGTAGCCAGCACATGCCGCAACATCAGTTCGGCCAGCTGTTCCCGTTCTTCGGGCGAAAGCACCTGCGCCAGACGGCTTTTGGCCCGGTTCAGTGGTTTGACTGGAATAATTGTCCATATTCCCATAAGTCTTCAGCGCAAGCCCGCTTAAACCTGGGCCTGTCGCTTGAACCTCCTTTCGTTAGTGGCTCTATATCAGTAAAAAGCGTCTACCTTACCACTACCTATCTTCAAACCCAGGATTGAACCCACTGTAGCATGTTTTCCGCTACGGCAATCCGGTCCGATTCTGAATTCATAACAATTTCAAAACTGGTCGTATGCTGCACTGGCAGTGGGAGTGTCTTATCTATGGTATCCACAATGAAGCCGTTTATTACGTCACCATAATACTCAGCGACAATCTGAGCTGACTGTTCATATCCTAACTCTACCATCAATTTTGCAGCAGGACCCTTAACAGCTTTCCCCCCAATAATTGGGGAGATAGCCACACGTGGCACATCGCGGGATACGATAAGATCACGCATCCCCGGTACCGCCAGAATCGGCGCGATAGATAACCAGGGATTCGACGGGCCGATAACGATGATGTCCGCATTTTGCAGTGCGGTATGAGCAGCGGGCGTGATAGCAGCATTCTCTATCCCGGCAAAGCGGAGCGATTTTACTACAGGTTGCCAGCGATAGCGTACAAAATAGGTTTGAAACGCCAGTTCGCCATGTTCAACCGTATCAACTATCGTTGCTACCGGCACATCGGTCATCGGTAACACACAATGCTGTACCCCTAAAGCTGTATTCAGCCTCCTGGTGACCTCGGTCAGTGTCTCTCCGGCGGCCATTGCATTTGTGCGCAGCAGATGGGTCGCGATGTCCTGGTCGCCCAACTGAAACCAGGGTTCTTCGCCATAGCGTCGCGCCGCATCCAGAACGGCGTGCGTATCGCCTTCAATCCCCCATCCGTTGGTTTTACTTACCAGGCCGGAGAGCGTATACATGATGGTATCTAAATCGGGGCAAACGCGCAGACCATAATGCCAGAAGTCATCGCCCGTATTCACAATAATGGTCAGGTTTTCCGGCGGCAGGATTTGCGCCAGGCCAAACGCCAGTTTCGCGCCACCTACCCCGCCAACCAGTACAACGACATTTATCGCCACAATACACTCGATTCTAGCGGGCGGCGGTCTCTGACCCGCGACTCCGCAGGAAAGCCCAGGGTAATCAAGCCCTGCGGCTGCCAATCCGCCGGAAGCGACAGAGCAGTCTGTACGACATCCGGGCAAAACAAGGGCGCACACAACCAGCACGCCCCTAAACCCGCATCATGCGCTGCCAGCAGCAGACTCTGCCCGGCCATCGCTACACTTTGTACCGCCATCACAAATTCGCTGCGGCTGCGGCGTTCATCGGGGTAGCTATCCATATCGGCCATTGTCAGGCAAACCACGATGACGACGGGCGCAGTCGTAATGCGTTCATACGAACGAGTCGTATCGGCAATGATGGCGGCTTCAGGCACACTGTCAGCCTCCAGGTCGCGCCGTAAGCGTTCGCCCATCGCCACAGCCAATTGTGTCTTCCGTTCCACAGTCTCCACCACCGCGAAACGCCAGGGTTGGCGGTTATGGGCAGAAGGCGACCAGATTGCCGCCGTTAGAAGCGTTTCCAAAACCGCACGCGGCACCGCTTCAGGCCGGTAGCGGCGAATAGAACGCCGCCCCCGAATTGCAATCAGCAGGCCAGATGGCGGTGTGCTGCCAGCAGCATCACTCAACGGTACAAATCCTGTTCAGGAGAGCGAACCAGGTTGGCAGCCCGGCCATCCGCAGGCGGATAATTGAGACCACGCAGATGCATCACAGGTCGGCCTTCATTCGCCTCACCACTCAGCAAGTGAGCCGCCGAAGCCACCAGGTCGGCATAGCCCATCGTACTGATGTGCAATTTGCGCCCGAAAAGATCATCCTGACCGCGCAGATCAAGCACCGCCGGCAGCCCGGCAACCCCAATCGCCACACCGATATTACCCATCCGAAACGGCCTGCCATGCGAGTCACTAATCACAATCCCTACCGATGCGCCCGTTTTCGCTTTCAGGGCATCATGAATCCGGCAGGCCGAGGCGTCAGGATCAATGGGCAACAGCAACGCCCAATCGTCACTCCCGTTGACATTCGACTGGTCAATTCCGGCATTGGCGCTGACAAATCCTTGCCGGTGTTGTGTAATCAGGATTCCAGGCGCCTGCCGTGAAATCCGCAAACTCTCCCGCAGCACCAGTTCAACGATGCGCGGGTCTTTGTTTGTCTCTGCGGCCAATTGCTGCGCTTCGGTACTTACTTCAACCAAATTCAAATCTACCATACGACCTTCAGATTTGGAGACAATTTTGGATGTTATCACCAAAGCATCACCGTCTTGCAGCACCAACCCAGCCTGTGTCACACCTTCCAGAATGATCTGTACCAGATCATCACCGGGCTGAATCAGCGGAAGTCCCGGCAATGCGGTAATCGTCAAAGTTACATTTTGAGTTGGCAAACTATTCAATACCGGTGATACGAATACCGGCCCCTTTGACACTATATGCCTTGTTAATATACAGCAGCACGGGCGTTAATGCCTCGACGGCCACTGCGTTTGCCAGCGGCCCGGCATCCACACCCCGCATCCCGGTGGCCTCAACCAGTTTCATCACGTCAGCTTTAGCCGCCGCATCATTCCCACATACTAACACGTCGCAATCCACCACATGGTTCGGGTTACGCAGATGCTCGGCGCTCACATTCTGAAAAGCAGCCACAACACGCACGGTATCGCCCAGATATGCCTGCGCCTCCAGTGCTGCCGAATGCCCCTCCGGCACATGCACTGTACGGACCTTTGGCGGTTGAAGCGGAACGGTCAAATCCACCAGCACCTTACCGGCCAGGCAGTCTTTGACTCCTTCAAGTGTCGGTTTATGGGCTGAATACGGCACACTCAACACCACCAGGTCGGCCTGTGTAGCCGCCGCTCCGTTTTCCAGACCGGTAAGATAGTCTCCGCCCAATTCAGCATTCATCTCAACCGCACGACTGGCAGCGCGTTCAGGGTCCCGCGAACCGATAATCACGTTATATCCGTTGAGCGCCCACCGCATCGCCAGGCCGGAGCCTTCTTTGCCTGTGCCACCTAAAACAGCGATTGTAAGCATCTGCTTTGCATCTATCATAACGAAACTTAGTCCTTTTGTGACAACGATTACAGTTGTTTTACGGCATGAGCCGCGTAGCGTTCCCATATCTGGGGCGCTAATGCCAATGCTTCACGAGCGATTACGGTCTCGTCCAGCATGAGAAGCTCACGATCTAACATCAACGGTTTTCCGGCGACGATTGTGGCAGTCACCATAGAAGACTCGAAGCCAAACACAATATGCCAGGGGATATTCCCGTCTGTCAGCGGGGTGAACGGGTGATAATCCACAAAGATTATGTCAGCAGCCGCCCCCACCCGCAATTCCCCCAGGGTCTGGCCGGGGAAGAAGCGCTCAATAAGCCGGGCATTATTTACCGTAGCAATGCGCGCAATATCGGACCCGTTTGCCTGACGCGGATCACGGTGAGCGACTTTATGCAGCAAATAGGCCGTTTTCCACTCTGCCCACATATTGTTGCTGAAGCCATCGTTGCCCAGCGCGACGTTCATCCCCGCTCCAAGCATCGTTTCCAGTGCCATCGCGCCGACCCCATTATTCATGTTTGAGCGCGGCTGATGCGAAATCCACGTTCCGCTCTCGCTCAGTATCCGGCGTTCTGCTTCGTCAATATGCACACAATGAGCAGCGATGGTCTTATCGCCCCATACACCATACTCATCCAGACGCTGTACGACCCGTTTACCGCTTCGCCGCAGACTGTCTTCCTCATCGGCCTCATGTTCGGCCACATGGACATGATAGCCGGCGCCCTCAGGCAGCGCATCGGCACAGGCGCGCAGCGCGTTGTCATCAAGCGTCAGGCTGGCGTGCAGGCCAAATGTCCCGGCGATAAGCGGGGATTGGTTGTTTCTCATAAAACGGACATTTTCGGCAATCCCGGCGTACATCTTCTCTTCGCCGTCGCGGTCTGTCACTTCATAACACAACACGGCGCGCAGTCCTGCCAGACTAACCGCATCCGCAATCTCATCCAAACTGCCCTCAATGAAATTCGGGCTGGCATGATGGTCAATCAGCGTAGTTGTGCCATGCTTCACAGCATCTACCAGACAAACCAGGGCGCTCATCCGCACCGCATCAGCATCCAGCGCCTTATCCAGCGGCCACCATAACCGCCTCAGAATCTGCGGGAAGTCCGCTGGTGGCGCCCCCGGGATTGCCATACCCCGCGCATAGGCCCCGTAAAAATGCGTGTGAGCGCAGATGTTTCCCGGCATGACCAGTTGACCACGCGCATCCAGACGTGGCGTTTGCGGGTATTGTTCGAGTAAGTCCTTTGTGCGCCCTAATGCCTGAATCAGGCCATCTTCAATATAGAGTGCTTGGTCGCTTAAAACCTGGTTGTTTTCCCCCCAGGTGATGAGCGTACCGTTAATAATCAGCATTGTTCAATGCCATCCTTCCAATGGAACATTCACAAACACTGGGCCGCCAGCCGCAGCAATCCGCGCCAGGATTAAGGCCAGCAGTTGATCTTCCTGCTGACCACTATCCAGATACAACCGGTCAGCGCCCGACTCGGTAGACGCCACAACGGCCCCGTGCTGGCATAAGACACGGATTTCGGGCGCTATGTTGGGATATTGCGCGTCCCAGGTGCGATCTGATTGTATCCCACGATTACGCAGCGCATGATAGATACGATCCACGAAGTAATCCGCCGGGCTGTACAGGTCGTTGATCTGCCGGGCATGAACAAACCGGTCCCATGTTGTGTAGATAAAGGAAATGGGACGATGGGCAGGATTCAAAATGGGGGGCGATTTTTCGAGCAGCGCCCCCAACTGCACTTTGTAATATACGTCATCCGCTCGCGGGTGGTCAGCTTGTTTCGGCAGCAAATCCCGACGGCGAACCAACTCCACCCCGGTACGGCGGGCATAATAATGGATACCCCCGTTGCGCTCTTTGAACACTCCACTCAAGAAAAAGGCCAGGTACTCGGCGTGAATGCCCTGCTTCAAACGCGCCTGCGGGATACGATACCAGTGCGCATCCTGCGCGTAAGCCAGGTCACGCTTGCGATTGATAACGCCCACGAGCACGCGGTCTTCCGGGAACATATCCTATTCCCCACTGCCCTCCGCTGCCCGCACTGCTTCCAGGCGGGTGTCAAGCTCGGCAACCATGCGCTGGTGTGCCTCCCACCAATCCTGATGGCGCTGGGCGTCCAGTTCTTCCACCGTCTTACCCTGCTGCTCGACCCAGGTGTAGTATTTCAGATTGTGCCAGCGTTCACGCGCTTCCGGCGTGCCCCGCATCACCCAATCGGTACGTGCGCCCTTGAAGATGCTTTCTACCCGCCCTACCGCTACCGCTTCGTCCATTTCACCATGCTGGGCCGGCATTTTATCCATAACCGAGTAATAACGATCCAGCGAATCAGTAGCGATTGTGACAATCGTGTCATCCGCCCCGAGATCGTAATACCGGGCGGTTTTGATCGCGCCGATGATGTTACAAATACTGCTGATTCCGAAGAGAGTGCTCATCTTCTCAACCAGCGCCGCATCCACGCCGTAACGTTCGGCCAGCACACGCTGCCCAACCGGATCAGCAAAAACCTGTAGCCCTTTTTTGCTATCCTGGTCGTCAATGCACATGAGCGCGTCCATATTCATGACGTTGTGAATCCAGGTGACGTGTTTATCGCCAATACCTTCAATATCATGTGCGCCGTAGCCATTACTGTAGAGTGTACGGCACTGCACCGGCTCCAGACCGACGATTTTATGATCCGGCCACACCTGCTTCAGGCGATCACCAGCGGCAATCGTACCGCCGCTGCCCATGGCAGAGACAAACGCGGCGATTTTGCCGTTGCCTACCCCCCGCTCGGCCAGTTCCGCCGCCAGTTCAACAATCGTATTCCCTGTAACGTGGTAATGGAAACGATAATTGCCCATCACTTCAAACTGGTTGAGAATACGCACGTTGCTATCACTGGCGCGTAAACGGTGAGTCTCGTCATAAATCTCTTTTACATTGCTTTCCGAGCCAACCGTCGCAATCACCTCCGCACCATAGGAGTGGATACGATCAAACCGTTCTTTGCTCATTCCCTCCGGCAGCACCACGAGACAGTTATACCCCATCCGGCAGCCAATCCACGCCCCACCAATTCCGTAATTACCCGTAGACGGCCACACCAGTGTATTCTGATTCGGGTCTACCTCACCAAATAACTGTTTTTCCAACAGTACGGAATACGCCGCACCGACCTTGTGGCTCCCGGTGGGGAATTCCTTGCCATACAACACCACAATATTGGCGGCCACGCCGGTGACTTCACGCGGGAGGACGACATAGTAAATCCGGTTATCCGGGTCGCGCCAACTGACGTTATACAGGTTGATGGGGTCAAGCGGGTCGGCGGTTTTCGCCTCGAACGCCCGTTTGCGAATTTCGGGGTTAATTTTCTCAGGATGCAGCATTTCTTCAAAAGTTGGACCTGTTATCACAAGTACTCTCCCCTTTAGGGTTCATCATCATCAATATGTAATTCTTGCTCCAGAGTGTGCATGTCGTTGAACATTTCATCACGCTTCTGGGCCAATTCACGGTAACGCAATTTTTCTTCGGGCGGCATTTGAGACGGATCGCCTCGGTATGTTGCCAATAACGCATCAATCTGCGCATTCAGAGCTTCATACACCAGAACCATTTTGCGGTACTGCTGGACTTTATGCAGCAGTTCGCGGTCACTATCGGCCATCGCTGCCCACTATCCCTCCACATCCTGATCTGCTTCAGATTGTGGCACGCCGGAGGCGCGCTGTCCAGGCGACGTGTCCAGATTGGATCGAGACGCCACAATGTACAGGGGACGCTGCCGCACTTCATCATAGATTCGGGCGATATACTGCCCCATGATGAACAGGAAGAACAACTGGAACGCGCTCACTATCAGCAGCAGCAAAATCGTTGTGACCTGCCCACCCAGGAATTCATAACCCAGAATCACCCGCAAGATACCGATGACCGGTATCGCGATGACGGCCAGCAGCCCCAGGATGAAGCTAACATAAACCATGATCTGCAAGGGGAAATAAGAAAAGCCTGTTACCGCATCCATCGCAAAACGGACCATTTTACGAAGGGGGTATTTAGTCTCTCCCCATTCCCGTGCCTCGCGCACATACGAAACGCCGGTCTGCTTGAAACCCGCCCAACTCGTCATACCCCGGATAAAGCGGTTATGCTCGCGCATCGTCCGCAGCACATCTGCCACATTGCGGTCAATTAAGCGGAAATCACCCGTATCCAAGGGGATGTCCACGTCCGTAATGCGGTAGATCATCCGGTAGAACAGCTTGGCTGTGAACAGTTTGAACCAGCTTTCGCCTTTACGCTCCTGGCGAATCGCGTACACCACTTCATATCCGGCCTTCCAGCGTTCGATCATCTCCAGAATGAGTTCCGGCGGGTCCTGCAGGTCGGCGTCAATGACCACCACCGCGTCACCCGAAGCATGGTCTATCCCCGCAGTAACCGCCAATTGGTGCCCGAAATTGCGGGCAAAGTTCACCACTTTGATGCGGCTGTCTTTGGCCGCTAATTCGGAAAGCATCTCGAAGGAGCGATCACGGCTGCCATCGTTGACCGTAACAAGTTCCCACTCTTCACCAGTGGAATCCATGACCAAAGTGATACGATCATAGAGCTTCTGAATGTTGCCTTCCTCATTATAAATAGGGGCTACAATCGAATAACGTGGGTTTTCACTCATGTTTGCTTCACCCATCCTGTAAGGCTCGTTGAACTGCGGATAAGTCAGGTTGTACCCTGATCCCCTGTGAAACCGACTGTTGGGCGCTCTTGATGTCTTTCAGCCCGTTGCCTGTAACCAACAGCGCAACACGTTCTTCAGGTTGAATCAAGTTCGATTGTACAGCACGTTGCGCCCCGGCGAAAACCGCTGCCGCCGCCGGTTCAGCAAAGACACCGGTCAACCGTGCTAACTGCGGAATCGCCGCAAGAATCTCAGAATCCGGCACGGCGATAAACGCGCCATTCGTCTCCCGTACCGCCCGCAGCGCCTTAACCCGGTCACGTGGTAGACCGGCGGAAATGCTGTCTGCGATAGTCTGCGCCTGCACCGGATGCATCTCTTCTGGTTTCGTATGATCTTGCCAGGCTCGCACCAACGGTGAACTGCCTACTGCTTGTACACCGATTAAGCGTGGAATCCGCTGTATCCACCCCAATTGGAATAATTCCCAGAACCCTTTATGGACACCCCCGATAATGCTCCCGTCGCCCACACTGACCACCACCACATCCGGCACATCCCAGCCCGATTGTTCGGCCATCTCATAAGCAACGGTTTTCTTCCCCTCGGTGGTGAATGGGTTAATGCCCGTATTGCGGCAGTACCAATCTTCCGTCACACACATATCGTAACACAGGTCGAAGGCAACATCATAAGATGCTTCCACCAGCAGTACCTTCGCCCCATAGACCAACAGCTGTGCAATCTTGGCTTCCGGTGCAGTGGCGGGAACAAAAATAACAATGTTCAGTCCCACCGATGCCCCTACACCGGCCAGAGCCGCCGCTGCATTGCCGGTACTGGCGGTACTGACCACCTGAACACCCTGCTCTAACGCACGGGCAACGACCATCGCACTGGCCCGGTCTTTGAGTGAGGCTGTCGGGTTCTGGCCGTCATCCTTCACCCAGGCCTGGCGTACTCCCAGAGCCGTAGCCAACCGTCCCGCATCATACAGCGGTGTAAAGCCCACCCGCAGCGGCGGGACAACCGATCCGGCATCCAGCGGCAGCAAAGCGCGATAACGCCACATAGACTGCTGTTGATTACGCAATGCGTCCCGCTCAAGTTGCGTGCTGAGCAGTTCATAATCGTATAACACATCCAGTGTGCCAACCTGCCCGCACGCCGGACAGAAGTATGGCACCTCATCCGGTTGATACGAACGACCACATACAGTACAACGTAGCTCTTTAATTGTTGCCACAGTATTCGCCTATCCGCCGGGCTATTTCGGCACGATGCGCGTGCCGGTTTCGCCACGCAGCGCCCGCGCCAGATTCCAGGGATCAGTGATAATCGCCTGCGGGCCACCGTTCTGCACGAAATCTAACGCGGCTTCGATCTTGGGCAGCATACTCCCCACACCAAAATGCCCTTCGGCCATATACTGATTGGCTTCGCTGAGCGTCATCGTATCAAGGAAACGCTGGTCAGGCTTATTGAAGTTCAGGGCCACTTTTTCGACACCAGTCGAGATTATCAGCAGGTCAGCCCGGAGTGTTTGCGCCAATAAACTGCTGGCACGGTCCTTATCAATCACCGCGTATACCCCTTTCAAGCCGCCGACCTCATTCCGCACAACCGGAATACCGCCGCCGCCACAGGCAATGACGACATAGCCGCTCAGCATGAGTGCCTGAATCGCGTTGATTTCCTGGATAGACTGCGGTTTGGGTGAGGCCACCACCCGCCGCCAGCCACGCCCGGCATCTTCCATCACCTGCCAGCCCTCTGCCTCGAATTTACGCGCTTCAGCCTCGGTCATGAAACCACCGATTGGCTTGGTCGGGTTCTCAAAAGCCGGGTCATTAGCATCCACCCGTACCTGGGTGACAACAGTAGCGCACGTCCGATTCATACCCAACCGGCGCAGCGAATCGTCGAGTGCCTGTTGCAGCATGTAGCCGATGCTGCCCTGCGTGTCCGCCACGATCAAGTCAAGCGGGACATCGTGAATACCTTCTTTGGCCGCGATTTCCCCCCGCCGTAGAATAAAACCAACCTGCGGGCCGTTGCCGTGCGTCACAACCACATGCCATCCACCAGCCACCATCGCGGCGATGTGTTCACACGTCTGCCGTACCGCATCCCACTGGCGAGAAATACTGGGGTCTTTCGGGTCTGAAATTAAGGAATTGCCGCCAATTGCGACGATTGCCAGTTTTTCAATCATAGTTTTCACTTTCAGATTTCAATCAGGTTATAACAACTATGTCTACAGTTATAGTTTAATCACCTTGCTTCAGTACAAAGATTTCGCCACCAGTCGAGACCAAAAAGCCGCCAGCCCCCTTCCCCGAATGCTGACGGCTCATCGCTCATAGCAAGTCTAGCGCATGGTCAAAGCCATCGCCGCTTTCTGAACATGCAGCCGGTTCTCGGCCTCGTCATACACCACACTCTGCGGCCCATCCAGCACGCCGTCCGTCACCTCGATATTGCGGTCAGCGGGCAGACAGTGCATGTAGATGGCATGATCGTTCGCCAGTGCCATACGCCGTTCATCAGTGATCCAATTGGTATACTTCTTGCCGATTTTGGCTGATTCCGCGTTGTCCTCAGTCGTCATCCATGAACCCCAACTCTTGGGATACACAATATCCGCGCCAGCAAACCCGGCATCAAAATCATCAAGGATTTCAAATGAACCGCCACTCCGATGCGTGTTTTCCTTTGCCTGTTCCACAATATCCGGCATCAGCTTGTATTCTGCCGGATGGGTCAAGCGCACATTCATCCCGAAGCGTGTCATCAGCAGCACCAGGCTTTGTGGCACGGAAATCGGCTTCTGGTAACTGGCGGCATACGCCCAACTGACATTAATGGTTTTGCCGCGCAGGTCACGCCCGAATTTCTCCATAATGGTCATCATGTCAGCCAGAATCTGGAACGGGTGATATACATCACATTGCATGTTCAGCACCGGCACCCGGCTGGCCGCAGCCACATCACGGATGTACTGGTTGCCAAATTTCCAATCACATTGGCGGATGGCGATACCGTCGTTATAGCGTCCCAGGATTTCACCGATTTCCTTCGCGGTATCCCCATGTGAAATCTGGGTTGTCGTGCTGTCAATAAACTGCGCATGGCCGCCCAACTGCGCCATACCAGCCTCGAAGCTTGCACGAGTCCGGGTACTGGTGAAGAAAAATAGCATTGCCAGCACTTTATCCCGCAGGTACGCATGGGATTCGCCCAACGCCCGTTTGCGTTTTAAGTCCCATGCCACATCCAGCAGGGTTTCGATCTCTTCTTTTGTCCATTCCTGGGTCGTGATAAGATCACGCCCACGCAGGTCAGTCTGCATAATTCAACTCTCCTTAAACAACCGTTTCTATGATTCTTGAGGAACAAACGGGGGCAAATACCCCCAAATGAAATGCCACATATTGTACACGAACACGTGTTAGAGATGCTCCACCAGATTCCACGAACGGCAAATATACCGCTCGGTATCGTAACGCTCCAGGATGACTATGCCGGTATTATCGAGAACGCTATTCTGTTGCAGCGCCGCCGCGTTCACGCAAAGGTAAGGCGTGACCGTCCCTGTGATGCCGCCGTGTGTCACCAGCAGCGCCGTTTCCTTGACATGGTGTAAAGCGCGGGAGAAACGCTCAAAACCCTGGCGATACGACTCGCCGCCGGGAAATGCCGCCTCCCACTCACCAGCTCGCCAGCGGAACGCTACTGCCATAAACTCATCCCAGGCAGCTTCATCTACCCGTCCTTCAAAATCTCCGCAGTCCATCTCGCGTAGTCCATCTTCAACCTCAAGTGGCAGGTTCAGCTTTTTAGCGACAATCTGCGCGGTCTGCTCCGCCCGATGAAACGGACTGTGTAAAATCCGCGAGATGCCTTTATCCGCCAGCCAGTCAGCGGCTTTGGCAGCCTGCTCACGTCCCAGGTCGGTGAGATCGCCTTCAAGACTGCGGCAGGTCAGGCGGCGCTCCACATTCACCACACTCTGCCCGTGCCGCATCAGGTAGATTAAGTCAGTCATAACCCATTACTTTTGCAGCAGCGCCGGGAGCAGAGCGTACCACTCCGTCGCCCGCACCACATCATCCAGCGGCACCTGGTCAATCACCGTATGCGCGTGAATTTCATCTCCCGGCCCAAAACCAATGCTTGGGATACCGGCTTTACCCATCCAGTAAATACCATTGGTCGAGAAATCCCACTTTCCAGTCGGTGTCGGATCACCCCACAGCAGTTTCCCGGCCTGCACCCCGGCTTGTACATATGGATTCTCTTCGGGCAGCGCCCAGGCAGGAAAGATTTTATCTACCGGGAATACAAATCCGGTGTAGCTGGGATCATCGTAAAACAGGATTGATGCTTCAATATCCTTACGATCCCCAATCAGACGCTGGATGCGTTCGAGTTCGGCCTGCGGTTCTTCGCCAAATGTCACGCGGCGGTCAATGTAGATCAGGGCTTCATCGGGCACGGCGTTGATGCTCGGCGTCTTGACGTGCATATCCGTCACCGTGATGCGGCCATGCCCCAGGAACGGGTCGTCGCCCAGTTCCGGCTCAAGTTTACTGATGCCTTCAATCACCGGCAGCAGCTTGTAGATAGCATTATCCCCCAGGAAGTTGCTGGCGGCGTGGGCGCTCTTGCCCTTCGCAACCACCTGCATCTCAACGCGGCCTTTATGCCCCCGGTAGACCTGCATCTTGGTCGGTTCACCGATCACCACGAAATCCGGGCGCAATCCTTCCGCTTCAACCAGCGCGTGTGGCGCGATGCCGTCGCACCATTCCTCCATATTGCCAAAGTAATAGCCGGTCACGCCTTCCAGCAGGCCGAGTTCCTTCGCCAGCGCCAGCCCGTAGATCATGCCGGGCGTGCTGCCCTTCTCGTCACACGCGCCGCGTGCGAAAAAGACGCCATTTTCAACCTTACCCTGGAAAGGGTCCCAGTCCCAGCTATCCGGGTCGCCAATCCCGACCGTGTCAATGTGGCTGTCATAAAGCAGCTTAACCGGGCCATCCCCGATTTTGCCGACAACATTGCCCATCTGGTCGAACCACACGTCGTCAAAGCCGAGTTTCTTCATTTCAGCTTCGGCGCGTTCCCCTACTGCGCGAATCTGACTGTCATAGCTGGGGATAGCGCACAACTCTTTTAAAAAGGTGATGATATCCTCGCGCTGCGCCGCCACGCGGGATTTAATTGTTTCTATACTTTGCGGACTAACCATCTTCAATCTCTTTCTCTCTGTCTAGTTACACCGGGGCATTATATATCACATCACTGCGCCGAGTGTAGGCCACACACAACCACTTCCTTACACAAACAATTCAACCATCTTGAATTGCTCAACATCCACCAGCCCCAAATCAGTCAGTTTAAGTTTAGGGATCACCTCCAGCGCCATGAAACTCATTGCCATGAATGGATCGTGCATGGTGCTGCCTAACGCCTGTGCCTGTCGCGTAAGCGCATCATAATCGTGCCGCACATCATCCAGCGGGCGTTCGCTCATCAGACCGGCCACCGGCAGCGACAGCTCGCCTAATACCTGATCGCCATCCACCGCAACCAGGCCACCGCGAATATCCACCACGGCCTGCACTGCCCGGCGCATACTGGCATCATCCACACCGATGACCACCAGGTTATGGTGGTCATGGGCCACCGTTCCGGCAATCGCGCCGCGCTTGAGACCAAATCCCTTGATAAATCCTTTGCCTATCCCGCCCGTAGCCCGGTGGCGCTCGACCACCGCCATTTTCAGTATGTCGCGTTCGGGGTCGGATACCGCCAGGCCATCCACAATCCGCGCATCTTCGACAACATGACCGGTCACAACCTGGTCGCCCACCGCACCAATCACCCGAATCCGGCTGGTCTGAGCGGGGATTGCGAAGTCCAGCGAATCAAGGCGGACGTTCATTGAACTGCGCAGGTCTATCGGGCGCAAGGGGGTTTTCTCGGTGAGCATTTTGCCGTTTTCAGCCACCAGTTTACCGCCCCGGAAGACCATCTCAGGACGCAGGTTGAGCATGTCGCTGAATACCACGATGTCGGCTCGCTTCCCCGGCGCAATCACGCCATGCTCGTGTAATCCGAAGTATTGCGCCGTGTTAAGCGTCCCCATGCGAATTGCCATCACGGGATCAATCCCCTCCGCAATAGCCGTCCGTACCATATAATCAATCGAACCATCATCAATCAGGCTGGCTGGAACACGGTCATCGGTACAGAAGCACAGGCGGGTATGATTTTCCGGCGTCACCAGCGGCAGCAGCGGGCGCAGATTACGTGTGGTCGTCCCTTCACGGATAAACACTGTCAATCCCAGGCGCAGTTTTTCCAGCGCCTCTTCGACCGTGGTGCATTCGTGTTCGCTGCCGATTCCCGTAGAAACATAAGCATTGAGTTCCTTACCGGTCAGTGCCGGGCAATGGCCGTCGAGCACCATTTTTCCAAACAATGCGATCTTATCCAGCATCCCTTCGTCGCCGTAGACAACACCGGGATAATTCATCACCTCTGCCAGTCCCAGCACCCAATTGTGGTTGACAAGCTGGGCTAAATCCTCAGCCTCCAACCGTGCCCCACTGGTTTCCATATGTGTCGCCGGCACACAGCTCGATGCCATCACATACATGCTCATCGGGCCGTTCTTGGCCCGTTCGAGCATGAAACGAATCCCTTCCAGCCCCAGCACATTCGCAATTTCATGAGGATCCGTAATCACGGTTGTGACACCATGTGTCAGCACCGCGCGGGAAAATTCGGGCGGGGTACACAGACTGCTTTCGATATGCACATGGGCATCAATAAAGCCAGGGCATACATATCGCCCGCCCAGATCAATTTCCTGATGGGCGTTGTAGCCCGCTCCTATCGCCGCGATGTGCGAACCCTGTATTAAGATGTCTGTCGGGTAGATTTCGCCCGTCCACACATTCACCAGGCGGGCATTCCGCAATGCCAGCGTGGCTGGCTGTTCACCGCGCGCGACAACCAACCGGTCAACCAGCGTCATATTCACTATCCCTTTCAATTACCAGCATGTCTACTTCTGCTATTGGATTCTGTATGACCCACACCGGGTCCTGCATATAGCGCTTTCGCACCCGGTTTACGTACCACGAGTCTAACTCGACCAATGGGGCATTTCGGGCAGTAATCCATTCCGCTTCATCAAGCGGCTCGCCCTCCTCAATTGAAGCCGCAAAAACAAGTTCAAGCTCCCCTTGTTCGACATCCTGCCACAGACCAACCCACTGTAAATCGGGTCGCAATCCGCACAAATCATTAATCCGCTGTGACAACTCGCCCCAGGGGGATTGTGAACCAGCACATGGTACGCGCGGCAGCACACACTGCCGCCCGGTGGGCAGTGTCAGAATGCGGCGGTGGTCTTCGTCCCACAAAACCGCAACCGCTCGCACAGTGAAGCGGGGGTAGCGCGGCTCTGGATGACCGGAAAGCAGGTTCTTAACCCATCGCCAGCGCAATCTCGATTTCATTCGCCGTAGTTCGTCAGGTGGCGTCTCGATGACACGTGGAGCGGGGCGCACGTCGGAGATGGCGTCAAACAGCATCCATTCCCACGATAAGTCATCCGGTAGGGCACGCAGATCAAAAAACGTATTTTCACGTGTTTCGTGGGTCGCCTGCTGCAATTCACCCCCCAACACCCAACCGGAATACAGTATGTTCAGGCGATCCCAGCCGGCCCAGTAATAAAGACCAACCGGCTGGTCGAGATGGGCGACGACGCCCGTTTCCTCGCGCACTTCGCGCACGGCTGCCGCTGCCAGCGGCTCACCCCTATCCAGCCGGCCACCGGGCAGATTCCAGATATTGAGATCACCCCGGCGAGAGAGCAGGATACGACCATCGTCATCCAGTACAGCGCAGTTGACTCCCAGGCGCAGAAACGTCACAGGACTGCCCCGCTAACCCATTCCATCAATCAGACTGCGCGAAAGGCCGTTATGTCGCTCGACCAGAACCGGCAGATCATCCGTGAGCAGCACGCCATCCCGCACCGTCACCCGCCCATTGATAATAGACAAATCCACAGCGGGTGACTGGCCGAATACCAGCCCGGCCACCGGGTCATGCAGCGCCCCGGCAAATCCCACCGTATCCAACCGGAAAGCTACCAGGTCAGCAGCCATGCCAGGTGCAAGCGCACCCACATCATCACGTCCCAGGACAGCAGCACCGCCCAACGTCGCAATTTCCAGGGCTTCGCGGGCGGAAAGCCCAGCGGGATCCCCCATCACCCGTTGCAAGAGCATCGCCTGACGCGCTTCGTTCAGAAGATGTCCGGCATCATTGGAAGCAGAACCATCCACACCCAGGCCAACCGGCACCCGCGCATCCAGCATCTTCCGCACCGGGGCAATACCGGAGGCCAACCGCATATTCGAGTTCGGACAGTGGCAAACGCCGGTATGTGTGCGAGCAAACAGTCCGATTTCACTGTCATCCAACTGAACACAATGGGCGTGCCAGACATCATCTCCCACCCAACCAACATCCTGAGCATAATCGCCCGGACGGTAACCGAACGTTTCCAGGCTGTAGGCTACATCATTCACATTTTCCGCCAGATGGGTGTGCAGGTGGACGCCATAGCTGCGGGCGAGGGCTGCTGCTTCACGCATTAAATCCTGGGTCACACTGAACGGCGAACACGGCGCGACGACGACGCGAAGCATGGCGTGGCGGTTAGCGTCGTGATACTGCTCGATCACCCGGCGCGTATCGCGCAGAATCTCGGCCTCGCTCTCAACAACGCTATCCGGCGGTAGACCGCCCTGGCTTTCGCCCAGACTCATTGAGCCACGAGCTGCATGAAATCGCATCCCCATTTCCTGGGCAGCCCGGATTTCATCATCCAGCCTGACATCATTGGGGAAAATATACAGATGATCGCTGGAAGTTGTGCAGCCGGAAAGCATCAGCTCAGCCATCGCGAGTTTAGCGGAGACATACACCATCTCGCCCGTCAGGCGACTCCAGACCGGATAGAGTGTTTTGAGCCAGCCGAACAACTCGACATCCTGCGCCAGCACACGGGTCAGACTCTGATACATGTGGTGGTGTGTGTTGATGAGGCCGGGTAAGACAATGTGACGCGATAAGTCGAACACCTCACCGGGCGCTTCGGCGGGCATATCCCCCAATAAACCCACCGCTTCAATAACGTTATCACGGATAAACACCGCGCCGTTTGCGATCTCGCGGCGGGCAGAGTCCATCGTGACAAGTGTATGGATGTTTTTCAACAGGATTGTGTGCATCAGAACTCCTTTGTGGTAGAGGGAGTGTAGCACGCCGGGAAAATGTTCACAAGCAGGCCAACGGGCAAACCGCCCAATGCTCTGCCCGCCCTTTTGTTTCGTCCTGATTTAGTGTAGATTGGGTATACTGAGAGTCGTGACGGAGCGCAAATTGGCCGCAAAAACACCGCCAGAAACCACGCCACAGCCAGAAAAGCGCAAGCGTACTACCGGCCAGCTTTCCGGTTTGCAGATTATGTTTGCTGCTATCCTGGCAATCGGGCTGATTCTGGCGATTAACTTCAGTTCACGTATTACCGCTGCCCAGCCCCTCCAGCAGCTGTACGCTCAGGTATCCGGCGAAATCGAACGCCTCAGGCAGGAACAGGGCGACCTGATCGCCGAGCGCGATTATGTGCAGAGCGACGCCTACGTGGAGTCCTGGGCGCGGGACGCCGGAAAAATGGTACGTCCCGGCGAAATCCTGGTCATCCCCAAACCCGCTGAAATCGGCACTGAGCCGACTCCAGTACCACCGCCGGACATCCCTCTGGAAATCGCGCCACCGGAACCGGACACCTGGCAGGTATGGTGGGCACTGTTCTTCGATAGTCCCCCACCGAAGTTCTAAGCAAAACAAAAAACCTGCCATTGAGACAGGTTTTTGCATATAGAGCATTCATTTCCTGAGTTCTTAGTGGGCAGTACAGGACTTGAACCTGTAACCGCGCGGATGTAAACCGCGTGCTCTGCCAATTGAGCTAACTGCCCTTAATGACTCAGATTTTACATGAGCCACTCCGGTTTATCAATACCAGCGTACTCCCGAATCGCGCCGAATACATACCGCACAAGGATCGTCCAGTGCCAAACCACTCTACATGCGCGGCAAGGTAACACCGGTCTGTCCCTGATACTTGCCCTTCTTGTCGGCGTAGGATGTTTCGCACTCTTCGTCTCCCTCGAAAAATAACACCTGCGCGATCCCTTCGTTCGCATAAACCTTTGCGGGCAGTGGTGTCGTGTTGCTGATTTCCAGTGTCACATACCCTTCCCACTGCGGCTCAAAGGGAGTCACATTCACGATCAACCCGCAGCGAGCGTAGGTGGATTTACCCAGGCAGACCGTCAACACGCTGCGCGGAATGCGGAAATACTCCATCGAGCGTGCCAGGGCAAACGAATTGGGCGGAATCACGCACACATCACCTTTGAAATCCACAAATGAATTGGGAGCGAACTCCTTCGGGTCAACAATCGCGTTATACACATTGGTGAACACTTTGAATTCGTCCGCCACGCGCATATCATAACCATAACTGGAAACACCGTAGCTAATCACCCCCTGGCGCACCTGGTTTTCCACAAACGGCTCAATCATGCCGTGTTCCAATGCCATCTTGCGAATCCAATGATCGGGTTTAAGTCCCATGCCCGCACTCCTGTTCTTAGGATCAACCAACACGACCATTGTACACAGATTCAGAAATTAAAAAGAGCCGTCACCGGCCCTCTCTGCGCACAGAAACATGCGACTAAACGTGCTCAATCGGCATCCGGTAGCCCTGCCCCGGCACCGTGACGATATACGTCGGATGGCGTGGGTTTTTCTCAAGTTTCTGGCGTAACCGGGAGATGTTCACGCGCAGCACCGAATAATCCCCCTGATACTGCTCGCCCCATACACCCCGCAGCAAATCATCGTGCGTGACAATTTTCCCTGCGCTGCGCATCAGCGTTACGAGCAACCCATACTCAATCGGCGTCAGGTGCAGCCGCTGCCCACGTATGTAGGCCTGGCGGCGGGGAATATCCAGTTCGAGCTGCCGCACCACCAGCTTCGTCTCCGGCTGGGGCGTCCAGTCAATCCTCCGCAGCAGTGCCCCTATTCTGGCAACCAGCTCTTCTGGCGAGAACGGTTTCGCCATATAGTCATCAGCGCCGGCTTCTAACGCCACCACCTTGTCGCGCTCTTTGGTAAACCCACTGAGTACAATCATCGGCAGAAAAGAGTGGCTGCGTACCTGCCGCAGCACTTCCAACCCATTAATATCTGGCAGGTTGATGTCCAGAAGCACCAGGTCAGGCATCATCGCGGCTATCTCTTGTAGTGCTTCCGTGCCACGTTCGACGGCAACGGCATTATACCCAGCCTCTTCAAGCACCGCGCAAACCACCTCAGCCGTATCATCATCGTCTTCTACGACTAGAACCTGCCGGTTAGGGGTATCCAACATTACCATGTAAACTTCCCCAGGGTACGATCTCACGACAAGAATCCACCAGGATGCCAGTTTGTATAGACTCGGACAAACGCCACCTGCCTGACCTAAAGTGAAAGATCATTACGCAAAGAAAACAATTACCAGACCAATTTGTAACAATCATAACGTAACTTGCCCACTCTGCGCAACATACGCTCAGGGCATTCTGATATATTGCAGGCCCAAAACGGGAAATACCATGAACACAAGAGATGGGAATTACAGTTTTCTGTGATGAACGTGGCTACAAAGACTGGACACCGGGTAAGCCAAGGATATGCACGACACTTCCGTCCGCCATTAGTGATTGCCCCGGAACTGCCAGCGGGAGTTTGACGACACCGATCCCAAGTATTTCCCCCAACGGTGTTACAACACTGCTGGTAAGCATTCCGGCGGGCTTACCCTCGTAAGTCAGTTCGACAGGTGCCTCAGCCATTGCATCCAGCCGCAGGGTAACAATGGTTTTAGCAAGTCGCTGCCGGCTTTCCATACGGGCGAGAATCTCCTGCCCGGTATAACACCCCTTGCCGAAGCTCACTTCATCCCATAATCCCAACTCAAGCGGAATATAGTTCGCCGTAAGCTCATGGCCGATTGCAGGGCGCCCGGCACGAATACGGATCGCGTTATAGGTTAGCGATCCGGCAGGAATCAGACTGTACGCTGCCCCAACCTTGAGCAGCGCCGCCCATACCTGTTCCGCCATTTCGGAAGGAGTCACCAGTAACCAATGCGCTCCACTGACAGGTTTCCGCCGGACCATGAAAACGGGGACACCGGCTACCGTGACTTCCGCCCCATGAAACGACGTGAAAGCCGCAGCGCCGGGCAGCAGCGCGTCCGCTATCTGGTCAGACTCAGGGCCGTGCAGGACAAACTGGCGCGTTGTAGCGGTGAGGTCAACAAAATGCACCCGGTCATTATAAAAAACCTGCCGCTGGAGACTGGTCTGGAACGCCCCACCCTGCCCCGGCTCGGTCACCGCCAGCAGCCAATCGCCCCGGTTGTAGATAACGGCACGATGAATGACACGCCCGTTCGCATTCGTGAACAATGTCGGACGACCAGTGTGCGCTGGCAAATCCATCAGGTCATTGGTGGCAATCCGCTGCAACCAATCCACCCGATCATCTCCGGCAATATGCAGTCTCCCCTCATGAGAGCGATCCATCACAACTGCCTTTTCCAGCGCGGCGTGATATTCTGCTCCCAGATCACCGTAATGCAGCGGAATGCCATCCTTGGCGAGAACCGCACCATGTGCGAGGTGGAATCCTGTCATCTTTTCGCACCCTGCTCAAAGCTGCTGATGGAATGCCACGAGCGTCTCACGGAAGCCCTCTGGTAGTGTGGCCTGCGTCACTGGCACCCACTCCCAGCCAGGCGGCGTGATACGGTGGGATAGGGGGTAGAAATAGTATAATGTGGTGTGTTGGAAAAACTCAGGCGGCAAGCTGTCCATCGCTTCCGGCAGGGTGGCCGGGCTGGTAGACCAGCTCGCATAGCGCAGGTTGGCGCGATCCACTTCAATTCCCAGGTTATCTACCAGGGCGCTGCGGGCCGCATCCACCACCAACCGCCCATCGGTCACGCTGCCGGTTGGGAAGCGAGAATCACCCTGCAACTGCAACACCTCGTCATTGTAGACCGGAATGACCGTCACAACCGCTGTTTGTCTGTGGCGCGGCAGGTGCCGCTGCATACGCAGCTTTTCCAGGTCACGGCGACTGTATGCGGAGAGGATAATCGCGTGTAGTTGGTCTGCCGCCTGATTGATGTCATCATTCGTGATGAGATAGTCGCACAGGGGCGCATACTGCATCTCCATCTCAACCCGGCACAGCCGCTTTTCAATCTCTTCCGGGGGTTCGCCCCGCGCCTGCATCCGGGTCCGCAGCACGTCTAGCGCAGGTGGTTTAATAAAAATCAGAATGGTGTTATTCGGGTAACAGGAACGGGTATACGTCGCCCCAAACACCTCGATATCCGCGATCAGGTCTTCACCAGCGCCCATAGCGCCCTCAACGGTCATACGCGGAATGCCATAAAGATGCCCATGAACAACCTGGTGTTCCAGGAGTGCGTCGCGGGCAATCATCGTTTCAAATTCATCACGGGTGACAAACAGGTGTTCCCGCCCCTGTTTTTCTCCTGGGCGGATTGGGCGGGTTGTAGCGGTTGGAAGTTGGCGGATTTGATGACCAGATCGTGCCAGTACTGCTTTCATCAAGGAGTTTTTACCGACCCCAGGTGGGCCAACCAGTAAAAAAAGCAGTCCCAGAAAATGTTGTGGAATCCCTGTCACGACTTGCATCCTTATTACCCGGGTACAGGTAGTGTATTATATCAGGTAGTGTATCAGGATGGCCCGTCAGGGACTATAGGAAATTTGTTAGAAAATACAAAGCCTGTCCGATAACAAACAAGGGGCCGAAGCCCCCTGTTCGCTGTTCGTCTCAGAGATGATGGCGGAGTACGGCGAACCGCCGCACCCCGACCTCAGCTTAGTTGTTCACCTGGATTTCCGTAATCCACCAACCATCTCTCACAGAACTGGTTGTGTATAGTCGGAAGCGCAGGCCGATGTAATTGTTCACATAGGACGCCAGGTTATGCCGCCGCAACATCCAGTCCCGCGATGGTGGCAACCACTGCGCTGAACCTGAGATAGTCGGACTGTCGCAGCCCGGTGTACACCCGTTCGACAGATTATTCTGTGTCCAGGTGAAGCCCCCACTGTCAGTCACTTCCACATAGGCGCGATTGCCACTAGCCAGGTCATAGTAGGTATAGAATTGCAGCTGCGGTGCCCAGACAAAGCCCGGTGTCCCAGGGCTGGGATTATACAGATTCAGCAGCCCATTCAGCATGAGTGACGAGTCACCATATAGAACTGAATTGATAACCGGGCTGGTCTGCGTCAGACGTGGGCTATCACTGAAGGAGAAGGTGTTATTCCCGACAGCCAGCTGGATCACCGCACTACCGCTTGCCTCAAACCATTCCAGGATCATACGGTAGTTACCCGCCGTCAGGGAAACATTTGCCATGTAAACCGTCGCGCCCTGAGTCTTCCATTGCTCAACCAGATTCCATCCGGGCGGTTCGCCACCCGCTGGGTACGTTTCGTACCGGAGGCGTACCCCGTCATCGGAACGGACGATAAATGTATAGTCACCGGCCTGAACCTGAATGTCGCGCACCCACCGCCCCACGAAGTGATCCGACCAGGTATTATCAAACTCACCGCCTGGCGGCCTGCCAGAAGTACCGAAATCGTAGTCAATATCACTGCTATAGGCCCGCAGCACCAGACCCGGATTGGCGACATCATAGGCTTCCATCGCGGCTACATACGTCCCGGTATCCGGATAATCCTCGGGCCTCGGCACACCATTCAGAGTTGAATTGGCGCGTGAGGTACTGCACGAAGCCGGACAGTCAATGAAGTAACCGTACCAGGGATTCGGGCCTAGCGCCGCCGGGCCACCACCAGAACCTTTCCACATATCCGGTGCCAGCCCCCAAATACCTTCAGCAACCCAGTTGGCTGTATTCTGAGCGCTATCGAAGAAGGGCAAACCGTAGATGGTGGGATTGTTCAGCACAAACCGCACATCATCCACCCAGAACCCATCCCGCAGACCGCCGCTTCCGCTGTAAGAGTACACCAGGAACCGGACACGGATTCGCGTCCCGATGAACGACGTCAGATCAATCTGTTCGCGTCCCCAGGTATCCCGCCGCGCCCATTCACTCTGTATCCAGACCGTTTGCCAGGCGTCCCAACCGTACAGACGCTCATACTGCTGCACAGTCTGAGACGTATTTTCCGGCGCGAACTGCACCATAACATAGTCGTTGTCGCCAACATTATAGTGTGTCCAGAAGTACATAATCGGGTTGTCGCTGGCCTGTGTCCCGCGCAGGTCAATGATCGTGCTCATTTCCAGTACGCTGTAGGTAAGATGCCGGTAGTTGGTGTTTTCCGGCGGGCTGTCATGGAATGACCGCAACAGGCTGCGACGATCCCAGTCAATCCCGAACCAATCGCCACCAGCCCACCACCGAGTCCACCAGGCGGATGGTTGGTCAATATTGTCAATATAGTTGCCACCACCAAGGCCCAGGCCACCGGGATTATCCATCTGACTCCACAGCTTGTGGACGACTTCCTGTTTTTCGTAGACATCTATGTTGTCCACATAGATGCCGTCACCAACAGACGAATTCGAGCGCGCATCCAACCGGATACGGAAGTAGAAGTCATCATCATGTGTATCACCGTTGCTCTTCAGCGTCGCCCAACTCAACCCGGTAGCCTGTTGGATAGCCGCCAGCAGGTCAATTTCAACTCGTTCCCAGGCAAGCTGGTCGCGGGTCGTGCTGTTGTAGGTATAGCTCCACACAGGTGTCCAGGCGATTGATGCCGTGCCAGTATCCGTGTTTGCTGGACGGAAGATGTCCACATAGATCGCTTCGTTGGGATTCAGATCACGCCAATGCCAGAAGGATAGCATCGGATATACTGCCGGGCCGGACGGATTGTTATTACAGTCCTTGTTGCCGCCCCAGACCGTCAGATTTTCTGGCGTGTCATTGTTGAAGTCAATCGGGTAGCGCAGTTCAAGCGAGTTGTTTGAACCATGGACGTAGTTACCCAATGGACTGTCGGTGAAGGAATGTCCAGCGCCGCCGTAGCCACTGCTGGAGGTCATCCCCCACGACCCGGTGAAGAACCAATTATCAATCCCGCGTTCAGCGTCATCACAGAAAGGATACTGGCTGTAGCGCGGCAGCCCTTCCCGTTCGAGGGTAATGTCATCAATGTACCAACCGTCGCGGCTGTTGCTGTTCTTGTCAACAATCAGGGCGAAACGCAGCCGGAATGGCTGGCTGTACCAGTTCGGGACTGCATTCAACAGGAATTCGACAAACTCATATCCTGCTGCGGACTGCCCGGTTGCCAGTACATTACCGGCCCGAGTCCAGGTATCCGGCACATTGTCCCGCGCATCCCGCGTCCATTGAATTTCAATGCGGTCTCCCGAGTCCAGGTCATAAGCACTCCAGAAGGAGAGCATCGGCATACCATCATCGCCCTCCCAATCCGGTTGTCCACCGGAACCATCGGGGAGGATGTCAGTCAGATTGATGTCACCGTTGAACTCAACATAGTGTATACGAACATCGTTGGTCGCGTCCTGCTGCCAACCAAAGTCGTCATAGTTCCCGGTGGGGCTGGAATCCCAGCTCATAGCGGCTGTATCGCCCAGATGAGCATTATTGGTCGTCAATTCGAAGCGACCCGACGAGATGAAGTCACTTTTTTGACTCTGTGAATCGAGGTTCCACGCCATCCCGCAGGTGAGTTTACTGTCGTGACACACGGTAAACGTCCGCGTATTCCGGTTCGTGATATTGACATCGTCTATGAACCAGCGACGAATGCCCGTTCCGGCGGTACTGCGTACCCGGAAGCGGTACGCCACCTGTGTGTATCCCAGGCCGGAGAGGTCTACCACGTTCCGTGTCCAGTTGTAGTTCGACCCACTCGCATGTAGAGGAATCGTCAGCCCGGCTGCCCAGTTCGGGCCGCCACTGGCGAAGTCAGCGCCATAGGGCGCGTACTGTGCAATCTGCAGATCAGCCGTCGCGCCCGCCTGGAAATCCCAGACATCCCAGAAATTGAGTTCCGGGCTGACGAGGCCGCCAATATCCACATAGCCACGCAGTTCCAGGTGGCAAAGCATATTGGGTTCAATACCATTCGAGTCCGTAGCATTGTCGAACCAGGCCCAGGCCAGTGTATTCGGCTGGGTTCCGGTAATACGGCCCCAGGCACAACGCGGATCGCCGCTCCCTAGATTCTGGTCATCCGGTGTGCTGCGTTTCGGCAGGGTGATATCCAGGAACGCACGCGCATTACCGCTGTTTTCCCTGAACTCAAAGATCAGCGTATGCGTTCCGGCGGTCAGTGTCTGGTTCGTGCTGCGGCTGCCGCTCGTCCACTGGTTCCACACCGTCGTGGAATCAATTTTGAAACTATAGTAGTCGTCGGCCTCAACGCTGAAATTGAGCGTAATATCGTTCGCAACCTGGATAGTCCGTGTCCACCGTATCGAGAAATTGTCGGTTGCCCAACCCGGTAGCGGCGAGCCACCACCCCAGTCAAAATTGATATTCCGCTTGTGATTATCGTGAATGCCAGGTCCCCACAAGCTCTGAAGCTCATAATTCCAGATGAAATTACGGCCCAGGTATTCAACCGGCGTGCCACTCAGGCTGTTGTTGGGGAAGTATTCGCCCTTCCAGTCCTCACCGCCCAACCAGGCGCTGGTATCCGTCCGCCACCAATCGGGATGGTCAATCGGATCAATATGCGGCGCAATAAATTCCGCGTCCGTCGCGGTTGGAGTGATTGTATCCGTCTTCGTCGGTGTCGGCGTCGGTGATGGCACCGTCGGAGAAGGTGTCGGTGTCGGCCCTTCTGTCGGCTCAACCGTGTCTGGCGGCGGCAGGTTCGTCGGGAATGGTGTTTCCTGCGGGGGATTCAGGGCTATTGCGGTGACGGTCTGCCAGAAGGCAACCGGCCCCGCCCCGGATAAGTCCGAAGGCGTCGTATCCTGTCCCAGCAGGTTATATACCGTGTTGCTGAAAACGTTCCCCAGAGCCGGGCCAGTCGCGATCAAGGCCGCGGCCAGGGCGATGACGACCAGAATCAGGATCAGCGCATATTCAATTAATGCCTGACCCGATGATCGCCGCCGTGCTGCTTTAGGGCTGGCGTGCTGTGCATTCATAAGTGCTTGACCTCTCATCCCAATCATGGAAGTCGGATTTGATATGGAAAATCAGGCCAGCCACAGGCTTGCCGATTCCTACCTCTTATTTATGGTACTCTAATCTGTCAAAATATCGGCTTAGGTTTTGTCGGCAAGTTGTTCAAATGCGTTTACAATTTGTCCGGCAAAAATCATAACCTTCCTCACTCGTTTCCCTACATCTCTCATGTTATGCTGTTGGTACCCGAACTTCAATAGCACGGAAGGACTGTATTGCACCCATGACAGCGACAATTATTAATGGCACCGCGGTAGCGGAACGGATGCGCAACGAGTTGGCGGCAGAAGTCACGCGCTTCAAAGAGCGGCACGGGTATGCGCCGGGGTTAGGCGCCGTGCTGGCGGGGGATGATCCGGCATCGGCCCAATACGTTCGCATGAAGCGGCGGGCTTGTGAGCAGATTGGCATTGAATCAACTGCGCATGTGATGGATTCCAGCAGCACCCAGGCCGAGGTTGAAGCGGCAGTGCGCCAGCTCAATGACGACCCGAAAGTGCATGGGATTCTCGTGCAGCTCCCGCTCCCCAAACAGATTGATGAGGAGAAGATACTCCAGCTCGTCAGCCTGGATAAAGACGTGGATGGCTTCCATCCCATCAATATCGGCAAACTCGCCATGAAAGGACGTGAACCAACGTTCACCCCGGCGACCCCCACCGGCTGTATGGTGCTGCTGGAAGAGGTCGGCGCGAAGATTTCCGGCGCGAATGCGGTCGTCATCGGGCGCAGCAACATTGTCGGGCTTCCGGCGGCCATGATGCTCCTCAAAGCCAACGCCACCGTCACCATCTGCCACAGCCGCACTCAGGATATACCCGGCATCGTCAAGCAGGCGGACATCGTGATCGCCGCCATCGGTCAACCGGAATTCGTGAAAGCCGAGTGGCTCAAGCCGGGCGCGGTGGTGATTGATGTCGGCACCAACCAGGTGGATGATCCAGCCAGCAGCAAGGGCTATCGCTTCGTCGGGGATGTGGACTTTGAAGCGGCCAAAGAAGTCGCCGGGGCGATCAGCAAAGTGCCGGGTGGCGTCGGCCCGATGACCATCACCATGCTGCTCCACAACACGGTCAAAGCCGCCTGGCGCATCGCCGGGGAATAATAACTGATACAAGATTCGTAGGGGCGGCCCGGCGTGGCCGCCTCATTGACACCTAACGTCTACGCGATTGGTCTTGCCTCAGTTTGATGGAGGACAAATAAGCGGCTTCAAAGTCCGCCGGGCTGAGATAATCCAGTGCCGAATCCCTCGCCATCAATTGCAAAACAACTTCAATGAACTCGAATACCGCCGCCCGTGTCGCGCCATTTGCCGGAACATACCCCGCCTGCCAACCTCCCACATGCAAGCCAGCAGCTGGAGGCTAACCGCCAGCGACCAAACTGAACAAATGTTTAAACAAAGATTCACCACCTCACGCCCGTTTTATGCTATTGTACTCCTATGGCGACTCCCCCCTACATACTGCTCTTTTTACTCGGCACTCGGCACTTTCTCCACTTTTGCCGCAAAAGTCAGCATCTTGCTGCAAAACTCACCACGCCACACATCCCCATTTTTCCCTCAGAATCACGAATCTTGCGGCAAATACAGCAATTGCAGCATTTTTTCGCTTTTATTGCAATTTCCTCCCATCCGAGTTTTCAGCAGTCGTTTCCATCATCGCAACGCTCAGGATTTAGCACAACTTTCCACTTTTTACTTGGCACTTGGCACATTCGAATGCTTTCGCCTCAGCACTCAAGACTCAGGACTGCTTTTTCCCGGCACTACTCACTGCCTTAAGCTGACGTTTGCCCTACGCTCCTGGCTTTGGCTGTACATTACCCCAGTATTTGATAGAATTATTGGCTTGTGGTATTGTCAGCTCGCGGCGATAGCCGTGCTGTGCTCAAAAGATTTAGTACAGAGGTCAGATAATGCAATCAAAGAAGAATGTCATTCAAGGGAGCAGCCTGGCGCTCGTCGCGCTGGTTTTGCTCGTCTCCCTCTTGATTTCCGCCAGCGTGGCCCAACCGGTCATGGCCCAGGGTCTGCCGACACCAACGGCTACGCCCAATGATCCGATCTGGCGCGGGTTTTCTGCCGTCCGCGCCGCTATTGAAGAGAAGTTCTCCGTCAGCCTGCCCTATGTGCGCTCGTATGACTGGGAACAGGCCGAGTTCATCGGTGGGATTGATGGCTGCCGTGAATTGGAGAATCCGCTGGAAGCCCGTCCTATCTACTGGGGCTGGCAGTACACCATCACCAGCCTGTTTGGAGAAGTCTACCAGGGGCGCATCAGTTTTGACCTGAAAGAAGTCGCCGTCTGTGACGAAGTCCAGGTCGCGGCGGCGCCAGCGCCTGTAAATGGAACCCCCGACCCGAACCTCCCTACCCCGGTTCCGGGCAGCGCAGCCGCTGGCGGGTTTGAACTGGGCGGTCATGTTCTCGATATGAGCCTGAACACGTTCGGCCTCATGAATCGCGCTGGTATGAAGTGGGTCAAGAAGCAGATCCGCTACAACGTCGGTGATGATCCCAGCAACGTCGCAACATTCATCAGCACAGCCCACTCAAACGGCTTCAAGATTCTCCTCGGCATTGTCGGCCAGACTTCGCAGATGGGTGACTACAACGGCTACATTAACACCTTTGCCAACTATCTCGGCGGTGTCGCAGCGCTCGGCGCGGATGCGATCGAAGTCTGGAATGAACCGAACATTGACCGCGAGTGGCCTGCCGGTACCGTCAACGGAGGCACCTATACCCAGATGCTCGCCGCCGCTTACAACGCCATCAAAGCCAAGAACGGCAACACACTCGTGATTAGTGGCGCACCGGCACCTACCGGCTACTTTGGCACAGCAGGATGTACCGCCAACGGCTGTAACGATGACACCTTTATGCAACAGATGGCACAGGCTGGAGCAGCCCAGTACATGGACTGTGTAGGTCTGCACTATAACGAAGGCATTGTTTCACCGCAGACCAACAGCGGCGACCCGCGTGGCGAATACCCAACCTACTACTTCAGCTCAATGCTCAACCGGGGCTACTCGCCATTCGGCGGTAAGCCGGTCTGCTTCACCGAGTTGGGGTATCTCTCGCCAGAAGGCTTCAGCACGCCGCTGCCAGCGAACTTCGCCTGGGCGCAGAACACCAGCGTGGCTGAACATGCGTCCTGGCTCGCGGGCGCGGCTACAGCCGCCTCGCAGAGTGGCAAGGTTCGCCTCATGATTATCTGGAACGTGGACTTCCCCTTCTTCACGGCAGATGACCCGATGGGTGGCTATGCCCTCTTCCGGCCTAATGCCACCTGCCCCGGCTGCGACAGCCTGGGCGCGGTGATGAAGGGCAGCTAAATACATACGGTTACACGCATATCGAATGGGAGAGGCGGGTGTCCTCTCCTATTTTGATTCCATCTTTGTGATACCTTTTCATCTTGCCCGTATAATGATTCAATTATGAACACAAATCCGCACATAGCTGACTGCACAGAAACGGAAACCACGGAAACCGATTGGGAAGCGGTATACCGCGAACAAATGCCCCGAATCTATAACTTTTTCCGCTACCGCGTAGGCGATGGGCAGCTAGCTGAAGACCTGACGGCTTCCGTCTTTGTAAAAGCGTGGCGAAACAGAGATCAGTATTCGCGCAACCTGGGCGCATTCTCCACATGGCTGTTCACTATCGCCCGCCACACCGCCATAGATTACTTTCGCCAACATCACATTGAACTTCCGTTAGAGATGGCCGTAACTCAGCCTGAAAACACACCTGTTGAAGAAATTATTCAGCAAAGAAGTGATTTTACACGGCTCTCAGGACTGCTTCAGCGTTTATCTGCTCGCGAACGGGAGTTGATTTCCCTCAAATACGGCGGTGAATGTACGAACCGGGCCATCGCCACGCTGACCGGTCTGAGCGAATCAAATGTCGGAACTATCCTGTATCGTGTGGTGCAAAAACTCCGAGGACAATGGGAATCTGAACCATGAGCGATGACTTCTTACATAAATTCCGGGAAGAACCACGCCCTGAGTTTACTGAATCCTTGTACAAACAACTCAATCAGGAGGCAGATGACATGATGTTATCAGTCAGTGTACCAACCCTGTCCATAAATGGTCGTCATACCCGCTCCCGGTCGCATACCACAAACCACTCGCTGGCTTTAATCGCGGCTACTTTTGCCCTCGTGATCTTAGGGGCAATTCTGCTTTACATGGCGAATGCGGGCACTCCACACCCCACCATACTCACACAGATTGACACCGAAATATCGTTGGACGACCTGCCAACAATCACCCGTGAAAACGCCAACCGGCTAGTGCAAATCAAACAGATTGGCGAGGGCGCGGTGAATCAGATTGTCTGGTCACCAGATGGCAAAACACTGGCCGCCGCCGGAACGCTTGGTGTATGGCTCTATGACACCAGCGCGTGGGACACTTCCCCACTGCTGTTAATGCAATCAGCGGACATTGGGGCGGAACGCCAGGTTACCTTCAGCGCAGACGGAACACTGTTGGCAGCTTCGGATGGAGCGGCTATCCACATCTGGGATACAAGTACATGGGGATTAACACTCATCCTGGAAGGACACACCAATACCGTTACCGCCCTGGCCTTCAGCCCGGATAGCTCGACTCTAGCCTCCAGCAGTGGCGATTTCGGGGTTGCAGACAGCGAATACACTGTTCGATTATGGGATACACAAAGTGGCGCTCAGCAAGTTGTTCTCACTGATACGGACGGAGTCATACAGAGTCTGGCCTTCAGCCCTGATGGCGCCCTGTTAGCGGCAGCCTGCTGGTGTGAAGATGAGAAGAGTCGGGTATGGAATTTGCAGTCCGGTGAACGGATTCAGCAACTGGAGCATACCGGCGGGGCATACGCGAAACAAGACCTGGTTTTCAGCCCTGATGGCGGGTCGTTGGCACAGGGAGACAGGTGGGGTGTGAACCTGTGGAACACAGTGACCGGAGAACAAATCGAGCAAGTAAAGCGTACAGAATCTGTTCCGCTCAATCTCCAGGATATAGTCTATAGTTCGGATGGCGGATTGTTGGCTTTTGGTAGCTGGAACTACGGGATAAACGTTTGGGATACTCAGGCAAAGGAATTCCTGCCCCGATCCCAGGAACAACAGTCTCTGCTTGAGGTAGACAGCTTAACATTTAATCCAAGTGGGGAACAGATAGCAACTCTGACCAACGGCAATCTGGTTCAAATTTGGGATACCTATTCCGGCGAAGAACTCGCTCATATTCAGGATTGGACGGGGCAGGTTCGCGCCCTCATCAGCGCCAACGGTCAGTCTATTGTCGCGCATTCGACACGAGGCGGAGTGATTAGTGTGTACGACAGCGCGAATGGTACACTGCGCCGCCAGATAGATACCGGATTGAGTCGCATCTTTTATCACGGAGTTGCTCTCAGTTCAGATAATACCACCCTGGCATATGTGGGATGGAATGCCTCACTATTGAATACAGTGCCAATTACCACTAGTACGCCGATCAGCTTAACCAATATTTCAACCGGTGAAATCCGTTCATTGGGCGAAGATTCAAAAGGTGGCTATCTACTGGCGATCAGCCCGGACGGAATACACCTGGCGAGTGCATCACCTCTTACCCCGACATCAGTACAAATCTGGGACATCGCAGATCCAGAAATCCCTGTATCGGTCTTCCAGACCCACCTGGAACTCGATCCCCCAGCGATCCAGACGCCGAATGACATCCGGTACTCCCCCGACGGCCTATACCTGGTTCTGGAATATGTATCTGGTGAGATGTCCGTTATCAGGGCAGATACGGGCGAACCGGTGAGTGAATTCAGACCACCAAGTGATGTTGATACCACATCAGGCAGCTTTCATGATCTGCTCACTGCGATCAGCCCAGATGGGATGCGGCTTGTCACAATGTACAATGCACCGTATGACACGCCCGAAGATGGGGCTGCAATTTATATCTGGGACATAGAAAGCGGCGAGCTTCTGAACACCTTCCAAGCGAGCGCACTTGGTATCGCTGACCCCATCTTCAGCCCGGATGGGCGGTTGCTGGTGCTGGCGATGGTCAATAAAACAGAAATTCTGGATGCTGAAACTGGCGAGAGTCTTTTCCTTAGCGATCAATCCGGCCTTTTGTCTGCCAGCTCAATCGCGTTTGACCCTGACGGGCGGTTTATCGTAACAGGTGGCTGGGATGGCATTATCCGGGTGTGGGGTGTACTGCCGAAATAACAAGGTCAGAATAGCGCATTCGTGTTTACAGTTCCCCTCTTTATTACATTAGAGAGGGGAATTTTGACTCACTCGCTAATCCCCATTTTCTGCTATGATACATTTTCTCTCAATTGCACGGACTATTTCATAACGCAACATGCCCATCTTCGGATTTCTCAACATCAACAAGCCCGCCGGAATGACCAGTCATGATGTCGTCGCGAAGGTGCGCCGGGGGCTGAAAGTCAAAAAAGTCGGCCACGCTGGAACACTCGACCCAATGGCAACCGGTGTGTTAGTCGTGTGCCTGGGTAGTGCAACCCGGCTGAGTGACTATATCATGCACGGCACGAAACGCTACACCGCCCGTATGCACCTGGGCATCACCACCGATACCTACGACGCCGAAGGGGCAATACTCGAAGAACGCAATGCGGCGTCAATCAACCGCGAGGATGTCGAACGGACATTAGCCGCGTTCCGAGGAGACATTCAGCAGATTCCCCCGATGTACAGCGCCATCAAACAGGGTGGGCGAAAGCTCTATGACCTGGCGCGCGCCGGGCAAACAGTGGAACGCGAGCCACGCGCAGTCACCATCACTACCCTGGATATACTCAATTGGCAGCCCCCACAGTTCACGCTGGATGTCGAATGCAGTGCCGGGACATATATCCGCAGCCTCGCCTATGATCTGGGAGCGGCGCTGGGAGTTGGGGCACACCTCGCCGGACTGACCCGCACCGCCAGCGGGAATTTCACCCTCGAAAACGCGGTAGAACTGGAAACGCTCCTCACGTCACAAGACTGGGAAACTAATCTCATATCACCCAAAGTGGCGCTGGCGGGCTGGCCTTCGATACAGCTCGATGACGTGAGTATCGCTCATATTCAGCATGGCCGCGAAATCGAGTTTCCTGCCACATACCTCCCCAGCCCGGCAAATCCGGAAAACATCCTGTTTGCTTATACATCCGATGGGACTCTGCTCGCCATTCTGGAACAGAGGGCAAATCACCTGCATCCCCGCAAAGTGTTTCTACCCGGCGATTGAACCCCCTCACACCTTCGTGTACAATCGCGCCAGTTTAGTCACCGCATAGGGCGCTTTCATGAATCACATTTACGACCTTGTCCAGGCGCAAATCCAACAACCTTCTATTGTCACCATTGGTGTGTTCGATGGTGTGCATCGTGGTCACCAGCATCTCATTCGAAAATTAGTGGAAGCAGCCCAGACCACAAATCGCCAGGCTGTGGTGCTGACGTTTTTCCCGCACCCGGATATGGTCGTGCGGGGATTGCAGGGACGCTATTACCTCACGTCACCGGAGCAGAAAGCGGCGGAACTGAGTAAGTTGGGTGTGTACTGTGTCGTGACTCATGCTTTTGACGAGCAGGTACGGCACATCCGGGCGGCGGATTTCGTAGATCGCCTCCTGAAGCACCTGCACATGGCGGAATTATGGGTTGGCTCTGATTTTGCACTGGGCTACCAGCGTGAGGGCAATGTCTCGTTTCTCAAAGCGCAGGGGGAACAGAAAGGCTTCACCGTCCAGGAGATAGACTTGCTCATGAATCACGGTGACGTCATCAGCAGCACCACCATTCGTGAGGCAATTCAGGCCGGCGACGTGACTCAGGCAAAAGATTGGTTGGGACGGAGTTACACCGTAAGCGGTACCGTTGTACATGGTGAAAAACGCGGACGGCAGATTGGCTTCCCTACTGCCAACCTGGAAACGTGGGCAGAACAGGTCATCCCGGCCAACGGGGTATACGCAACCTGGGCGACAGTAGGCAGCGAACGGTTTATGGCCGTGACCAACATCGGAGTGCGTCCGACATTTTCCGGGCAGGATGTAACCGTTGAAGCCCACTTGCTTGATTTCAACCGCGACATTTACGGGCAGGAACTGACCCTGACATTTGAAACGCGGCTGCGCCCCGAACAGCGCTTCAATGGTATTGATGAACTCACCACCCAGATCAGGCGCGATGTTGAAGCTGGACGAGATTATCTGAGCCATCAGGCCACTACAAATGCCGGCAGGAACGCGCCTTAACCTTTGTCGTCTTTCGGTAGCTTGTAACCCAACCGTCGCATAAGCGCCTCGTCACTGCGCCAGTCTTTCAGCACCTTCACCCGTAGATCGAGATACACCTGAGTCCCCAATTCGTGCTGGAGTTCGATACGGGCTTCCGCCCCAAGCTGTTTAATCTTCGCCCCGCCTTTGCCGATGATAATGCCCTTCTGTGACTCGCGTTCAACGTAGATCACCGCCGAGATATAGGTCATTTCTTCCGAGCGTTCCTTGTATTCCTCAACCTCAACGGCAACCGAATACGGGATTTCCTTCTCGGTGCTGAGAATGATTTTCTCCCGGATAATTTCTGCGGCGATGAAGCGCATGTTGGCTTCGCTCACCTGGTCTGCGGGGTAATAACGCGGGCCAAGCGGCAAACGCGCCATCAGGTCGGTCACGAGGTCAGCCACACCACTATTCTGCAAAGCACTCACCAATAGCGTATGTTCATGCGGAATCAGCGCCTCATGGGCAGCGATCAAGGCCTCACGCCTCTCAGCCGCCAATAAGTCGGCCTTATTCAACGCCAGCACAACCGGTGTATTCCCTCGCAATGTCGCCACCGTTTCCGCGATATGTTTATCGCCCTCTTGTGGCTCTGTCGAGACATCCAGCACCCATAAAATCAGGTCGGCATCGCGCAGCGCGGCCTCAGCGTCACTCACCATGAATTCACCCAGTTTGTGGTGTGGTTTATGCAAGCCCGGTGTATCCACAAATATGATCTGGCCGTGTTCGATAGTGAAAATGCCCAACTGCTGTTTGCGTGTGGTCTGCGGCTTTGGGGTGACAATAGCGATCTTCTGCCCCAGGATCGCGTTAATCAGGGTAGACTTGCCCACATTCGGGCGGCCCACTACAGCAACCAGGCCAGAGCGGTGATCTTCCGGCCAATCGTCTTGAAAAATACTATCCAGGTCACGATCCGTCATGAGTGTGTTCCGTCTGCCATTCAGCTATAGAAGCATATCGGGGGAGATACTGTAAAATACGTTCTGGAATATTAACAGTCAAATCGGCAATCAGCGCCGTTGGGCGCGCGGCAGGCAGAACAGCCTTATCCTGGGTATACACGAGCACTTCCGGCGGCAAGGTCAAATCAAATTGCTTGACCGGCACCATGTCCTCTTCACCATCGCTGCGATAACCCAGGACATCCGAACGTGGATGCAGATTGCTCCGGCGATAAATAAATGTCCAGGCTTCCTCTCCGGTCAGCATCTCGCCATATTCCAGCGCCACCAGGCCCGGCACCAGCGAAAGATGCGAACGCCCCAGAAAGCGCACCCCATAACGCACGATGAGGTCACCACTGGCGACGACCTGTTCTCCCTGCTCCACTGTTGGAATCAATAATTGCGTCGCACCAAACCGGAGAACAGCGCCGGTAAATGAATCACTGATTGGCTGCTGTTCAGGAATGTTTCGCCCTGGCAAATCGTTTACCCGTGAGCTGCTTCAGTGTCTTCGGCATGGTCATCATGATGCTCCTCATGATGATGGCCGGTATACTGAGGCTCATTGATGTCATCAAAGTGCTTGTATGGCTGGACAATCGCCAGCCAACCTGCGCCGCCCAGGATAAGCAGCAGCAGCCCGGCAGCAAACAACAGACCAATCGCGTTCGCGTCGGCGCTGCTTCCCTGAATAACCCCAATCCCCAGGGAGGACGCCATCAGAATAAAACCCAACCCGGCCACAAGCGACACAACCAGGACAATCGGATGATGATTGGTGCTAATCTTTTCGCTGGTTCTCACTGAAATTTCGCTCCTGTGTTTGGTAAACTGGCTCAACTTGCCTAATTTTGCCGCTCTTCCGGCGGCACGTCAAGCCTGATCGGAAAGGGACCAAGCCATGATCGAACGAGTCATGCTCATCCGGCATGGAGAAACTGACTGGAACGTACAACGCCGCTGGCAGGGGCAAGCCATCGTCCCGCTGAACCAGACCGGGCTGGCCCAGGCACAGGCGCTCGCGGCTTATTTGCAGGATGCGCCTGTAGCGGAAATCCACAGCAGCGACTTATCGCGTGCATGGGACACTGCCAGTATTGTCGGTGAGGCAATCGGTATTACCCCCAGACCAGACCCGCGCTGGCGTGAATTCAGCCTGGGTATCTTTCAGGGATTAACACGAGACGAGATTCAGGAAAAATACCCGGCGGAATATGCCCAATTCCAGAATGATCTGTGGAATTATACCATCCCGAACGGCGAATCTCGCCGGAACTTACAAGACCGTGCCTTTGATGCCTGGAAAGCCCTGCTCGCACAACCCGGCGGAGCAGAAAGGTTGGTCGTCTCTCATGGTGGCACGTTGCGGTTACTCCTTGAGCGTCTGTTCACAGACGACCCGCGCCTGAAAGGCCTCTACCTACCCAACACATCCATTACCACCCTGGAAAAACAAAGAGATAGCTGGCAGTTGGTCGAACTCGCTACCATGCCGCACTGGACGGAAGCATAACAAATGCCTGCTGGGGACGGGGAATAGTGTCCCCAGCAGGCCGCCAGAAAGAGGATTGAGGGGACAAACCCTCGTTACTTGCCACCGCCCGTGTTCTTAAGAGCAGCGTGTGCCGCAGCCAACCGTGCGATCGGCACACGGAACGGTGAGCAGCTTACATAATCCAGGCCAACGCGATGGCAGAAATGAACGCTTTGCGGGTCACCACCGTGTTCACCACAGATGCCGATTTCAATATCCGGGCGAGTCGCACGCCCCTTCTTAGTCGCCAGGTCTACCAGATACCCCACGCCTTCCTCGTCAATAACCTGGAAGGGGTTCGCCGGCAGGATGCCTGTTTCAACATATTCGAGCAGGAACTTTCCTTCCGCGTCATCACGGCTGATACCGAATGTAGTCTGCGTCAGGTCATTGGTACCGAAGGAGAAGAACTCTGCGTGCTGCGCCATTTTATCGGCGGTAATCGCTGCGCGTGGCAGTTCAATCATCGTACCAATCTTGTACTCGACTGTCACATCTTCTTCGGCCATCACTTCATTCGCTACCCGTTCAATCAGTTCCCGAATAAATTTCACTTCATTCTCATGTGCAGTGACCGGGATCATAATTTCCGGGTGAACCTGGATACGTTCCTTGACCAGTTGGCAGGCCGCTTTGAAGATCGCCCGCACCTGCATGGCATTGATCGCCGGACGCAGGATGCCCAGTCGCACACCCCGGAAGCCGAGCATGGGGTTGAACTCGCGCAGCCCTTCAACCGCGTGCATCATCTCTTCAATCCGTGTCAGTTCATTCGGGCGATCACCCATAATGCGGAGGCCCGTGGCTCGCAGGGCTAACTGTTCGTGGTCAGGCATGAACTCATGAAGCGGCGGGTCAATCAACCGGATGATGACCGGCAGTCCGTCCATCGCCCGGAAAATACCGTAGAAGTCATCCTGCTGGAAAGGCAGGAGTTTTTCGAGTTCAGCAGCCTCTTCCGGGCTGTTGGGTTCTGAGAGGATCATCGCCTGCACGATAGGCAGACGCTCTTCCGCAAAGAACATATGCTCGGTACGGCACAGGCCAATCCCACGCGCACCGTATTCACGGGCGCGGCGCGCATCGGCTGGATAGTCCGCATTGGCGTAAACATTCAGGCGGCGGTACTCGTCGGCCCAACCGAGGATTTTTTGCAGGTAGGTTTCGCGCTCATAGTCCGGCTCAACCATGGAGATTTCGCCGATGAAGACTTCGCCGACGCTACCATCAATCGAAATCATGTCGCCTTCATAAACAACCGATTCGCCTACTGTCATTTTGCGGCTCTTGGTATCAATGTCCAGCGCCTCGGCGCCGCACACGCACGGCACGCCGAACTGCCGCGCGACCACTGCCGCGTGACTGGTCGCACCACCTCGGCTGGTGAGGATACCTTTGGAGGCCAGCATACCATGCACGTCGTCAGGCTTGGTTTCCGGGCGAACCATAATCACGTTCTTGCCGGCCTTACCCCACTTTTCAGCCAGGTCAGCATCAAATGCAACCACACCAACCGCCGCACCCGGCGAGGCGTTCACACCATTGGCGATCATTCGCCCGGCGCGGACACTCGCATCTTTTTCGGCATTGTTGAACTGTGGATGCAAAAGCTGGGAAATATGCTCTGGATTTACCCGCTGCACCGCTGTCTGGCGAGAAATAAGGCCTTCTTCCACCATCTCAACGGCGATACGGATGGTGGCACGGGCGGTACGCTTGCCATTGCGGGTCTGTAACATCCAGAAACGACCATTTTCAATGGTGAATTCAACGTCCTGCATGTCGCTGTAGTGTCCCTCCAGTTTGTTCGCAATCTCAACAAACTGGGCGAATACTTCGGGATTATCTTTTTCCAGGTGGGCAATTGGCAGTGTATTACGGATACCGGCCACCACGTCTTCACCCTGGGCGTTCATCAGGTAATCACCGAACAGGACTCGTTCGCCGGTGGATGGGTTGCGCGTGAAAGCCACGCCGGTACCGGAAGTATCGCCCATGTTACCGAAGACCATTGTCTGGACGTTGACAGCGGTTCCCAAATCGTGAGCAATCTTGGCAGCATTCCGATAGTCCACGGCACGCTTGCCGTTCCATGATCTGAAAACAGCCTCAATTGCCAGTTTCAACTGTTCAAAGGGGTCCTCAGGGAATGGGCGACCAATTTCGCTCTTGAATATCTTCTTGAATTCAGCAGTGACCTTCTTCCAATCCTCAGCCTTGAGTTCGGTATCAGAATTGACGCGCTTTTCTTTCTTGACAGCGGTAAGGTACTCTTCAAACGCCTCATCCGCAATGTTCATCACGACCGAACCGAACATCTGAACCAGGCGACGATAAGCATCATAAACAAACCGTTCATCGCCAGTCAGATTGACCATACTGGCAGCGGTTTCATCATTCATGCCCAGGTTCAGCACCGTATCCATCATACCCGGCATTGAGAACTTCGCGCCGGAACGAACCGAAACCAGCAGTGGGTTGTTGACATCGCCAAATTTCTTACTGGCCTGCTTCTCAACTTCCTTCAGAGCGACCATGACCTGATCCCACAGGCCATCAGGGAAGTTATTATCGTTGTCAAGATACGCGTTGCAGGCTTCAGTTGTAACCGTAAACCCAGGAGGAACCGGCACACCAATACGGGTCATTTCCGCCAGATTCGCGCCCTTACCACCGAGTAAGGCACGCACATTTTCCCACTCGCCGCCAACTGCCTGTTCAGCCTTCACAACATCACTGAACAGATAAACCCATGTTTGGTTCTGGGTGGATTTTTTCGCCTTTTTGTTTGACACAGACGCAACAGCCATAATACATTTACTCCTTGAATGGCTTAGACTTAAACAACATCGTCACCATTGTGCCACGCGCCTTCAGCAAGGTATATTGACATTAGGCCTGTTGTAATGTGACAGTTGTAATGTGTCGCTTGTTGAAACATTAGATATGCTGATACTTATGTGGAGGATAAGGATTGGAAATGGCAACTGCATTCAGGCATCATACGCAGTGCGCCTTGTTTTTGATCTCGATACCCCATACCAGACTTTACTCAACCCTTAAAGTTGATTCATCGCCATTGCAACGCAGGCCAATTCTGTGCCATACAGATTGTGAACGGACACACCCGAACGATGTGCATTCCGCCCATACAGGTGTGTTTCTCTGCACAGATCACAAACGATGTGCAAAACATTATTTCCGTAATATTTCCCGTTTATTCCTGTTTTTCAGGCATGTGAAGACGTTTCACTTCACTGATCTCAGCCATATTCCCGGCAGTTCCCTACATTCATTACGGAGGATGATCCATGCAGATAGTACAGACACACCCAGAGATGGAAGCGTTAGGGTTTAGCAACCTCAACCAGATTTACTGGGACCTGCATACGCCCCAACTATATGAACAAGCCTTACGCCGCCAGGAAGGTTTTATATCCCACATGGGGCCGCTGGTCACACGCACGGGCGATCATACCGGACGTTCTCCGAAAGACCGCTTTATTGTGGAAGAACCCACTTCGAGGGACAAAGTCTGGTGGGGTGAGGTGAACGTCGCGTTCAGCGAACAGCAGTTCGACGCCCTCCTTCAGAAAGTCCTGGCCTACTTCCAGGGGAAAAATATCTTTGTCCAGAATATGATCGCAGGAGCAGCGCCGGGCTACCGGATGAAAGTGCGTATCATTAATGAACATGCCTGGCATAACCTGTTTGCCCGTAATATGTTCATTCGTGCCACTCCGGAAGAATCTGCGAATTTTACCCCGGAGTTCACGGTTATCCAGGCACCCGATTTCCACGCACGACCAGAGATTGATGGAACACGTTCATCGGCATTTGTGCTGCTTAATTTTGCCCGCAGAATGGTCTTGATCGGCGGCACGAGCTATGCCGGCGAAGTAAAGAAGTCAATCTTCAGTGTCCTGAATTACAAACTGCCACAGCGCAATGTCCTGCCGATGCACTGCTCCGCCAATATTGGCGCAGGTGCAGATGGAGAAACCGCCTTGTTCTTTGGCCTTTCCGGCACAGGCAAAACCACACTTTCCGCAGATGCCAGCCGCATACTGATTGGCGACGATGAACACGGATGGAGTGACAACGGGGTCTTCAATTTTGAAGGGGGTTGTTACGCCAAAGTCATCAAATTATCCCCCACCGGCGAACCGGAAATCTACGAAACAACCCGGCGCTTTGGCACAATTCTCGAAAATGTCAGTATGGACATGAATTCGCGCAGGCTGAATCTGGATGATGATACCCACACCGAAAACACACGAGCATCCTACCCAATCGGCCATATCCCCAATGCGACAAAAACAGGCATGGGGGGGCATCCCAAAAATGTGATCTTCCTGACAGCGGACGCCTTTGGAGTGCTGCCACCGGTATCCCGGCTGACACCCGAACAGGCGATGTATCATTTCATCAGCGGTTACACCGCCAAAGTCGCAGGGACGGAAAAAGGTGTCACCGAACCATCGGCAACATTCAGCGCCTGTTTTGGTGCCCCCTTCCTCCCACTGCATCCTACGGTCTATGCCAACTTGCTGCGCGAAAAGCTGACTATGCATCAGGCAACGGTCTGGCTGGTAAATACGGGTTGGACGGGCGGGCCGTATGGCGTAGGCAACCGTATGAGTCTCGCGCATACCCGTGCGATTATTAATGCAATTCTGGACGGTGGGTTGACCAGCATCCCCACCACCGCTGACCCTATTTTCGGGCTGCACATTCCCGATCAAGTGCCGGATGTGCCAACCAGCGTCCTAAACCCACGCAATACATGGGGCGATAAAGAGGCCTATGACGCCAAAGCCAGAGAGTTGGCAGAGCGCTTCAAACAGAACTTCAAGAAGTACGCTGACCTGGCCGGCGCAGAGGTTGTTTCCGCTGGACCAATCATATAAAGTGGTCTGGTTGGCTGTGTTATAATCGAGTTGTTTCCGTATCTATCTATAGTCCCGCACGCAAGGGGCAAAAAAACCCCTTGTATCCGTGCCAGTTTTATGGATAGATTCTCGAAGACTTTGTTACATGATTCCTCGGCTGTTCAGCAGGATATACTTGCTGTTTATATGTAAATTTTCAATGGAGATAGAATAACCTCATGGCTCGTAGAAAAGTTTCAGTTATCGGTGCAGGAAATGTTGGGGCGACATGCGCTCACTGGATCGCCACCCGCGAACTGGCTGATGTGGTGCTGGTAGATATCGTCGAAGGCTTGCCTCAGGGCAAAGCGCTTGACTTAGCGCAATCCGCCCCGGTTATGAAGTTCGACCTGAACATCATCGGCACCAATAGTTACGAAGAAACTGCCGGCTCGGATGTAGTGATAATTACCGCGGGCGTCCCGCGCAAGAAAGACCCGGTTACAGGTAAATACCCCAGCCGTGATGAACTGGTGAAAACCAACCAGAAAATCGTAGGCGAAGTCACACGTCAGGTCGCACAGCACTCTCCCAATGCCATCATTATCATTGTTTCCAACCCGCTGGACGCTATGTGCCATGTTGCGCTGCAAGAAAGCGGTTTCCCCAGTGAACGTGTGATCGGGCAAGCTGGCGCTCTGGACACTGCGCGTTATAAGGCATTTATTGCGATGGAGTTGAACGTCAGTGTCCGCGATGTGCATGGTATCGTGCTGGGTGGACATGGTGACCAGATGGTACCACTGCCACGCCACACTTCGGTAGCCGGTATTCCGGTCCGTGAACTGATGGCAGAAGACAAGCTCCAGGCGATTATCGAGCGCACCCGTAAGGGCGGTGGCGAAATCGTCGGTCTCATCGGCGTGAGTGCCTGGTATGCTCCGGCAGCAGGTGCTGTTGAAATGGTCGAAGCGATCATCCGTGACCAAAAACGAATCATTCCATCCGCAGTGTTACTGAATGGCGAATACGGCTATAATGATCTCTACATTGGTGTTCCAGCGGTCCTGGGCGCTAAAGGCGTTGAAAAAGTGATCGAAATGGAACTGAACGACGAAGAAAAAGGTATGCTGGAAATCAGCGCCGAGGCAGTGCGTTCTGTTGTGGGAATCCTGGGGTATTAAGCCACACGACCCACAAAGAAAACATCCGGCAAGTGGACTTTATGTAAGAGCGTAATGCTCTCACAAATGGAGTGTCTGCCAGTTACGCTATAGCCTTCGAATGCGGAGAAAGCCACCTGTTTCCGAGCGTGGTCATTGATATCGTGTAAATGTTAGAGGGCGAGTGCATTCTACCTCGCCCTCATCATTACAGCTTACGGGGTGTTACGGGAATATGTCGCAACGAGTCATTGATCTTAATCAAGGCACGGCAATGGTCGTGACCGATTTACATGGGGCATGGGATATCTATCGCCGATTGCGAGATACGTTTCTAAAGCAGCAGGCAGAGGGCAAAGTAGATTACCTTGTGCTGTGTGGCGACCTGATCCACAGTGAGGGAACAGAAGAGCAGGACTACAGCCTGGACATTCTGCTGGATGTGATGCGAATGCAGGCCACGCTGGGCAAAGAAAAAGTGATTGTCTTGTTAGGCAATCATGAGTTGCCTCATATTTATGGATTAACTCTCGCAAAGGGTTCAGTAGAATATACGCCACGCTTTGAGGCATCGCTCACACGCCTTGACCAACGGTATAAAGATGTTCATCGGCGAAAAGATGTTATTGAGTTTCTTTGCGGTTTGCCATTTTTTGCCCGCACCAAGGCCGGAGTACTGCTCACTCACGCCGGGGCGGCGACGGATATTTCTTCCACCAAACATGCCGAACGACTGTTCAACATTAACCACACGGAGTTAATTGACGCGGCTGATAAAGATCTGCACAAGTTGGACATTGAAAGCCTTCAAAGAGGCTATTCGCACTTCACAGGTTTATCATACGAAGAACAGGCCAAACACTACCTGGCGGTGACGGGATCAGATGACCCGCGCTACAATGACCTGCTTCGCGTATTGTTCCTCAGCGGGCAGAATACTGATTTTGACTTGATCTGGAACACTTTATTCACCCAGAACGAGCTGGAGGTCGGTGAAGCTGCCTACCAGAAAACAACCAAAACATTCCTGCAAGTAATATCGGAAATCAGCCCACATGAGCAGCATGTCCTGGTCGCCGGGCACATCAACGTGAAAGATGGCTATGCCGAAATTGGCAAGCAGCATCTACGGGTAGCCAGTTACACCCATGCCTTTCCCAAACGTGCCGCCCGTTATATGTTGCTAGATTGCGAAAAACCCATCAAAACCACGAGTGATCTCATCCCGAGCTTGCGCTTTGTGTTCGATAGCGCGGTGCCAACCACAACCACGAGCTAAGAAGAAAGCAACTGGGAGCTTATGAAGCCCGGATATCCCCGGATAAACTCATCCACAGCAACCGCGTTGCGTCCGGCAAGCTGGAGGCGTGACGGGTAGAAAAGGCCTTCTCCGGTGCCAATCGCTATCCCTTGATGGGTTTCCACAACCCGACCCGGTTCAGCTTTACCTGCGCCTATACTCCCGGCATGAATTTTAAGCTGCTGATTGTTCCAGAAGGTAAATGTCCCAGGCCAGGGGGTAAAGGCACGCACAAGCCGCTCAATAGTGGTGGCATCCATTTGCCAGGGAATATTCCCCTCTTCTTTTGTCACCTGGGGCGCATACGTTGCCATTGAATCATCTTGTGGCTGTAGTTGACACAGACCCGATAGATACTCCGGCAGGATTGCAGTCAATAGTTTCGACCCTATCAGTGCCAACTTATCGTGGAGTGTCTGGCCGGTTTCGTCAGAAGCTATCAGAAGCTTTTCCTGAGCCAACATCGGCCCGGTATCCAGACCAGCATCCATTTTCATGATCGTGATACCCGTTTCGCTGTCCCCGTACCGGATGGCGGCATGAATCGGCGCAGCGCCCCGCCAGCGCGGCAGCAGTGAAGCATGGACATTGATCGAACCGAATGGCGGAATATCGAGCGCAGCCTGTGAGAGAATCTGACCAAAGGCAGCGACTACATAGGCATCAGGCTGCCACGCCCTGAGGGTTTCCAGCGCCTCAGCACGACGCAACTTCACCGGCTGGAATACTGGAAGATCATTTTCAATCGCCACCTGCTTCACCGGCGACATCTGCACCTGTCGCTTTCGCCCCGCAGGGCGATCCGGTTGTGTCACTACGCCAACAACCTCATGCTGCACGATCAATGCCCGCAGTGTAGGAACAGCAAAATCGGGCGTCCCCATAAACACAATTCTTGCCATACTGATTATCCCTGCTCAATGCTTGTGTGGCCTGGATGTCGTATGGTAGTATCGGGGACATAAATTGTAAACGGCTGTTTGGATATTATTTATGCTGCCAAAACATTGGATTGTCGCGCCCGCACTGCCATCAGATATACTCCACGATTATCGCAACATGAGTCCGGTACTCGCACAGGTGTTGCACAATCGTGGTCTGACGAATCCGCTCAAGGCCCGTGAGTTTCTGAACAGCGATTATTCCCCCCCTGATAGTTTCGACAAAAAAGCTCGCATGAAAGGGATTAACGAGGCCGTTACCCGAATTCGACAGGCCATTCGCAGTCATGAACCGATAACGGTATACGGAGATTTCGACGCGGATGGGGTCACATCTACCGCCCTTATGGTGGAGACACTGCGTTCCCTGGGTGCCAATGTCGAACCCTATATTCCGCATCGTGTTGACGAAGGTTATGGCGTCAACACGGAAGCACTGCAAAAGCTGGCAATTGCAGGCAAAAAACTCGTGATTACCGTAGACTGTGGTATTCGCTCCGTAGAGGAGATCGAGGAGGGTAAGGCCGCCGGGCTGGATATTATCGTAACCGATCACCACTCAATCGGCCCGGAGATTCCAAATGCGCTGGCAGTCATCAATCCGAAACAAGAAGATTGCAACTATCCTGAAGACATGCTGGCCGGAGTCGGCGTAGCCTATAAATTGGCCGAAGCGCTGCTTAAAGCCACCCAGGCCAATGACTCCAAACGTAACGGCAGGCCCAAACTTCATCTGGATGACCTGCTTGACCTGGTCGCTATCGGTACGGTAGCCGACCTTGCACCGCTGAATAGCCTGGAGAACCGCATACTGGTGCAGCAAGGGTTGAAAGTAATCAATGAAGGACGGCGTCCTGGTCTGCAGGCATTACTCAAAGTGGCAGGAGCAGAACCTGGCAAAGTTAATGCCATGACGATTGGCTTCGCCCTGGGACCGCGCATCAACGCTGCTGGCCGGCTGGACAGTGCGATGATTGCCTATGACCTGCTAACAGCCAACAGTACAGAGGAAGCGGAGATACTGGCGCAACAGCTCCACGAGCTAAACACCCAACGTCAGGAACTCACCCGTTCTGCCCAGGAACTTGTACGTGACCAGATTGACGCGGCAGATGGTGGTATTCCATTGATTTTTGCCTCAGACCCCGGTTTCCAACCAGGAATTGTCGGGCTTGTGGCCGGGCGGTTGGCGGAAGAATATTTTCGCCCCGCAGTGGTGATGGAAGAAGGCGAAAGCGAAAGTCGCGCTTCCTGCCGCAGTATCCCCCAATTCGATATCACCCAGGCGCTCGATCAATGCGCTGACCTGCTTATCCGGCATGGCGGACATGCTCAGGCAGCGGGCTTCAGCGTACTTAATGAGAATGTCATCCAACTACGCGAAAAACTAACCCGGCTGGCACAGGAAACGCTTGAGGGGCAAGACCTGCGTCCGTCTCTGGATGTGGATGTTGAAGTAGATATTCATACCCTGAATGAAGACTTGCTACTTGAATTGTCCAAACTGGAGCCAACGGGGCATTCCAACCCCACCCCGGTGTTGATGAGCAGGAATCTGCGTGTGCTGGAATGCCGCACGGTAGGCAAAGAAGACAAACATCTCAAGCTGAAATTAGCCCGTGCTGGGCAGCCACCCTTAGACGCAATTGGTTTCGGTTTGGGTGAATGGGCTGCTAAAATGCCTGATCGCATTGATGCCGCCTATTACCTGGAACTCAATGAATGGAACGGGCATCGTAATTTGCAGTTAAATTTGCAGGACATCCGGCCCAGTGAGTAACCACACGCATCGCAGGATGTGGGTTGCATTGGGTGCAATGCTCCTGTCCGTGCTGTTCCCTGCTCTCAGTCTACAGGCACAGGGGACCCGTCCAGCGGTAGATTTCAACCCGTTTGGTGTAGTTGAGGGTTTTTGGCTGCCGGAAATCGTGTGTGACCTGCATCCTGGTTGGGAGCGGATCATCTTTGATTGGTCGCAGCATCAACCCACCGGCCCGGAAGACTGGAACACTCTTAACGTAGATGAACGCTGGTTGGTGGCGGCACAAGACTGTGGACGGGAAGTTGTCGCTATCATCAAACACACGCCTGCCTGGGCAACAGATGGCACACCGGGACCAGGCGTCCCGCGCGGGCTGTACTTGCCAGTAGATGACCCTGGCAACACCTGGGCAGCATTCATCCGGCGGACGGTGGAATACTACCGTTGGCGAGGCGTCAACCGCTTCATCATCTGGAACGAGCCAGATATTACCTCCGATACCTATGGTTTCGAGTTTGAAGGTTCGCTGGAAGATTACTTCCAGATGGTCAAAGTAGCTTATCTTGCCGGGAAACCGGAAAACCCCGACTTGAAGCTTCACCTTGCTGGCACAACCTATTGGCATGACGTCAATGCCGGGCGTCGCCTGTATCTGGATCGCCTGCTCGAACGCATCGTTGCCGACCCCGACGCAACCGACAATGATTACTACTTTGACACGGTCAGCCTGCATATTTACTTCCGTACTCACACGGTCTATGATATTGTCCGCGAGACGCGGACGCTTTTGGACGCTTATGGCCTAACTGATAAGACAATCTGGATTAACGAAACCAACGCCGGCCCCACGGATGACCCGCTCTGGCCGGTTGTGCGCCCGGTGTACCAGATTGACCTGGCGCAGCAAGCCGCTTTCCTGATACAGTCCGCAGCGTTGGGATTGGCGGGCGGGGCCGAACGTATCGCCGTTTACAAGTTCTTTGACTGGAGTCTACCCCCAGGGGGAGAAACGTTCGGGCTGCTGCGGGCCGATGAATCCCGCCGTCCGGCTTTCGATACCTGGGCGATGGTTATCCGGGAACTATCTGGAGTCGTGAAGGCGTCCCTTGCGCAAACCAATACAGTAGTTGTCGTGCGGTTAGAGTATGCTGATGGGCGAACAGGTATCCTGGCCTGGGCACAAACCGCAACCCCGACTTCTATCCAGGTAACAACGAATGATTCTGGCGCAGTTATATTTGATCAATACGGTCACGGTGAAACCATAATACCCCAGAATGGACACTATACGTTGTTGCTCCCAGGGGCAAAATGCAACTCGGTAGATGGTTGCGCAGTTGGTGGCGCGGTCTCTTTGTTGAGCCTCGCCGGCAGCGGTATCACGGTACAGGAAATCACATCAGGATCAGTGGATTTAACGTTTGAGTAGCATGTAGTGGGTCTCGAACCCACTTCTGGTGACATAATCAGCAGGAGCAGGTGATGACAGAAAATCAACAAGCGGAGTTTTCAAGTAACGGAGTATCAGGCGGCAGTACGACGGGTGAAATCAAATTCTCCTACGGCGGCCAGGCGGTCATTGAAGGCGTGATGATGCGTGGAGCGCACACGGCAGCAATAGCCGTCCGCAATCCTAAAGGGGAAATCGTCGTTCACGAGCAGCCATTGAATGCGGCGATATACCGGGGACGCATCAGTAAGACGCCATTCGTGCGCGGCCTGGTTGGGCTGTGGGATGCCCTCGGCCTGGGGATGCGGGCCTTAATGTGGGCGGCAGACGTTGCGATTGGTGAAGAAGAGGAAATCAGTTTCACCGGCCCGATTGGTTGGGCAACGGTGGCCTTCTCACTGGTATTTGGCATCGGTCTGTTCTTCATTCTGCCCACGGCAGCAGCCAGCGGCCTGGAATCCTTACTCGGCCTTACGGAAAAATCCTTTACTGTCAACTTGCTTGAGGGGGGTGTCCGCCTGCTCATCGTCGTTGGATATATCTGGCTAATTGGTCGTATGGCGGATGTCAAGCGCCTGTTTGGGTATCACGGCGCAGAGCATAAGACGATCAATGCTTACGAAGCGGGCGCAGAACTTGTACCCGAAGTCGTGCAGAACTATCCGATTGAACATCCGCGCTGCGGCACAGCTTTCCTGCTGACGGTGGTATTCGTAAGCGTACTGGTGTTCTCAGTGCTGGGGCGTCCAGAATGGTACATCCTGTTCATCTCGCGCATCCTGCTCATTCCAGTCGTCGCCGGTATCGCTTATGAGTTCATCCGGTTCACTGCCAAAAACCTAAACAACCCGATTATCCGCTTCATTATCATTCCCAACCTGGCGTTGCAGCATTTGACCACCCGCCAGCCCGATCTGCACATGATCGAAGTCGCGATAGTGGCCTTCAAGCGGGTACTGGTTTCGGAAAAGCTGCTCCCGGAAGACGAAGCAACAATCCCCGAGCCGCGCCCGGAAGCCGTCTCCCCCACTTTTGCCGCGTCTGGCGATTAGTGGTCTGTTGTCAAGTCGTAACCCATTCGCTATGCTTACAGGCATGAATTCATCAATGAGTTCCTGCCTGTTTCTTTCATCTAGCACGAAGAGTAAACTATGCCTGACATGCTTGTAAAACTGTACAGTTTGCCGGATTTAGCGCCCGACATCAAACGCCAGCGCGAGGCGGGCATCACGATCCGCCGCCCCATTCCGCCGGAAAAACATATTGTGATTGAGTGGGTGCGCCGGGAATTCGGGAATGGTTGGGCCAGTGAAACAGAAGTAACCTTCTCCCGCCAGCCCGTGACAAGTTTCATCGCGATGGAAAATGGTCAAGTGATCGGTTTCGCCTGCTATGATGCGACATGCAAAGCGTTTTTCGGCCCTACCGGGGTGAGCGAAGCCGCACGCGGGCGCGGCACTGGCAAGGCGTTATTTCTGGCCTGCCTGCATGGGATGGCTGCTGACGGTTATGCTTACGCAATAATTGGGGCTGCCGGGCCGGTTGATTTTTATGCGAAGGCGGTAGGTGCTACGATTATCGAGGGGTCTACCCCCGGCATCTATGATGGGATGCTGCGGGAGTAGACTTCACTACTCGGCTGTTTCATTTTCCGGGGTCACCCAGTAGGCCGTGCCAGCCCGTTCCCGGCGCAGGTAACCAAAGTCCACCAGATCACGGCGCAAACCGGCAAAATCGGGATGGAATTCGCTCAGGATGGTGTTGATTTCTTTCTCGGTGTAGGTCACACCGGGCTGGAATTTTGTCGCCAGCCAATTCAGCACCACCAACAGCTTAAACTGCTTACTGGGTATCTCCCGCAGGCGACCATTGAATGTATAGTCGCGCAGAATTTTTCGTTCCGCTTCTTCCAGGTCGAGAGTATCTATCCAGCTGTCATCCGATTCCGGTTTCTCGTATGGCCGTAACTGCTCGATCTCAGCGGCATACCGCTTGAACTCGTTCAGACGCGACGGATTCAATCTGTATATGCGCTGGTTGCCCGCCGTCCGCAGGTTTACCAACCCCGCCGCCCTCAGTTTCGATAGGTGATGCGAAACAGTGGGTTCAGATATGCCCAATAGTTCCGCCAATTCAGAAACGTTCTTTTCACCCTCGTTTAGCAGACGAACCACCGTCAGGCGGTTCTCATCACCCAGTGACTTGAGTAAATTGAGCATAATACGAAACTTATCCGGAGTCATAACTCCTCCCTTCACGTTTAGATGATCTTCAAATTAGATACGTATCTAATTTGAAGTATATCTAATCAGAGGGTTGTGTCAAGACGGCGTTTGTCGTTTCCACAGATATTCTCTCATCCGCCCGCCATTTTCTTGAGTTCATAGAGCTTCGTCAGCGCCTCTAAGGGGCTGAGGCTGTCCACTTCCAGGGAGCGCAGCATATCTAGAGCCGGGTTGGGCGGCGCGAACATGGTTAACTGCCCGGCGTCCTGCTGGGCTTTCTGTTTGCTGGTCGGCGGCGGTGTAGACGGCGCTGAGGGCAGCCTGAAGTCACTCCCCTGCCGTTCCAGGTCTTTGAGGAGTTCACTTGCCCGTTCAACGACCGGGCGCGGCATCCCCGCTAATTGAGCCACGTGCACGCCATAGCTGCGATCTGCGCCGCCAGGAATCACACGGTGCAGAAAAACAATTCGCTCGCCATCTTCCGAAACAGCCACATTGAAATTACGGGTGCGTGGCAGGATATTCGGCAGTTCCGTCAGTTCATGGTAATGCGTGGCGAAGAGCGTTCGGCAGTTCAGGCGCGGATTATTGTGGATGTATTCGACCACCGCCCGCGCAATCGCCAGTCCGTCATAAGTGGACGTGCCACGTCCGACTTCATCCAGAATCAACAGGCTGCGCCGGGTACTGCCGGAAAGCAGTCGTGCCGTTTCGACCATTTCGACCATAAACGTACTCTGCCCGGCATGAATTTCATCCTGCGCCCCAATCCGAGCGAAGATTCGGTCTACTAACCCAATCGTCGCTTCGTCCGCCGGGATAAAGCTGCCAATTTGCGCCATGAGTGTGATAATCGCCACCTGCCGGATATAGGTGGATTTCCCGGACATATTCGGCCCGGTGATAATGTGTACCCGCGACATGGTATCGAAGTGCGTTTCATTCGGCACATAACGGCTGCCTCCATCCAGCAGCCGCTCTACAACCGGGTGACGTCCCTCGTGAATCACGAGCAAATCATCCTCAGTGAGTACCGGGCGGGAATATCCTTCACGCACGGCAACCTCTGCCAACGAGAGAAACACATCCAGATGAGCAACCGCTTTTGCCGTCTGAAGTAGGCGCGGCGCGTGCTGGCTCAAATCCACACATAACGCCTCAAACAACCGTCGTTCTACGGCGAGAATCTCCTCCTCGGCATTCAGCACCAGCGTCTCATACTCCTTGAGTTCCGGCGTGATGTAACGCTCCGCATTGACGAGCGTTTGCTTGCGGATATAGTCGTCGGGGATTTTGTCTACGTGAGCATGGGTGACTTCAATATAGTAGCCGAAAACTTTGTTGAAACCGACTTTGATCGAAGGAATACCGGTACGGCGGCGTTCTTTTGACTCCAGATTGGCAATCCAATCGCGTGCGTCCCGCGTGGCATCCAGAATATCGTCCAGTTCCTTCGCATAGCCGGGGCGAATCACACCTGTTGAGTTCAGCATCGCCGGAGGCTCATCGTTGATCGCCTGCCCGATCAATTCATGAACTTCCTCGCAGGGGTGTAATGTGTTGACCAGCGCCGAGAGCGCCGGTCTGTCACTGATAAGCTTCTGAATCTGCGGGACGACATCCAGACTGGCCCGCAGCCCAAGGAGGTCACGCGGCCCGGCTTTGCCAATGAGCAGACGGTTTGTCAGCCGTTCAATGTCGGAAATCATTTTCAATGCAGTGCGCAGTTCAGCTCGCAGTGGTTCTTCCGCGGCCAGGGCCTCTACCGCATCCATACGGGCATTGAGGCGGCTAATATCCAGCAGGGGTTGGGTGATCCAGGTGCGCAGCAGCCGCGCCCCCATGGCTGTCACCGTCCGATCCAGGACACCCAACAAGCTGCCCTCCATTTTGCGGCTGCGTATTGTCTCCGTAAGTTCAAGATTACGCCGGGTGAATTGATCCAGCACCATGAAATTCGCGGTAGAATATGCACGAATACTGGTCAACTGCGCCAGGTTGTTACGCTGTGTGTCGCGCAGGTACAGGAGAATCGCCCCAGCAGCGCAGACCGCATAGGGTGATTCCTTCAGGCCATAGCCATCCAGCGTGCGCACGCCAAAATGCTGGGTCAGCACCTGCTCTGCTGAACCTCTCTCAAACCGCCAGTCAGCCACCGGCGTCAGGTGAATGCCGTTCGGCAGCGATACACCACGCTCTACCCAGCTTTCCGGCATCAGCACTTCACGCGGTGCCAGGCGTGCCAGTTCTTCAACTACCAGCATCCCGGCATTTTCCCCGCCGAACTGTGTCGCGGCGAATTCCCCGGTAGAGATATCCACATAAGCTACCCCGGCCTGCTGCCACTGCCCGGATTCCACATCACCAATCGGCAGAATTGCCAGCAAATAGTTAGCCTGGTCTTCGGCCAGCAGTTCTGGCTCCATAATCGTGCCGGGCGTAATTACCCGCGTTACTTCCCGGTCAACCAGGCCGCGCCCGTCCGGCTCGCTGGTCTGCTCGCAGACGGCAACATGATGCCCCTTCTCGATGAGTCTGGCGACATACCCTTCAAGCGCATGATACGGCACACCGGCCATTGGCACGCGATCGCTCTTACTTACTGGCCGACTGGTCAACACCAGATCAAGTTCCTGCGCGGCGACTTCGGCATCATGGTCAAAGGTTTCATAAAAATCGCCCAGACGGAAAAACAGGATGCAGTCCGGGTACTGGCTCTTGATGTCCAAATATTGTTGGCGTAAGGGGGTCACACGCGCCATGAATGCTTTTCCTGTCACTGTAAATTGGAACAAAAATACGGTATGTTTATACGTATTCTAACAGCGCCGTCTGCGCCCTTCAACCGCAGTTCCAGAACGGATGCACCGGCTATCGTGTAGGGTTATGGCATGTCCGAAATCATCATTGGTGTGGACTTAGGGGGCACCCGCATCCGAGTCGCGCAGTTGAACCACAAACTTGACATCCTCACCCGCCAGGAGACCCTGACACTGGCCGGTGAAGGGCTGGACTCGACCATCGCCCGCATCAAACAGCAGATTTGGGCGGCGCTGCCCACTGATGGCACACGAGTAACCGGCATTGGCATTTCCTCACCCGGCCCGTTGAACCCGGTTACAGGAGTCATTGTGAGTCCGCCCAACCTGCCCGGCTGGCATAACGTCCCCCTCGGTGACATTCTTCACACTGAATTTGGCATTCCAGTTTATGTAGGAAACGACGCCAACGTGGCCGCTCTGGCCGAGACAATCCGGGGCGCAGCGCGAGGATACCGCCATGTCGTTTTTATCACCATCAGTACCGGCATTGGCGGGGGCATTATTGTTGATGGCAAACTCCTACAAGGCAAAGAAGGGCTGGCAGCGGAGGCCGGGCAGATCATTATTGTCACGGGAGAACGTGTGAGCACACTTGAAAAAGAAGCGGCAGGCCCGGCGCTGGCACGACAGGCCCGCGCCCGCATTGAGGCCGGCGAGTCTTCAACGATATACGCGATGGTGGGGGGGGATTTAGATAGAATTGATGGCGCGATTGTCGGGCGGGAGGCGCAAAATGGCGACGCACTGGCACTCGACATCGTCCGGTACGGCGGTCAGATGGTCGGGTTGGGGATTGCCAGCCTGCTCCACCTGTTCAACCCGGAAATTATCGTGCTGGGTGGTGGGGTTTCCCAGCTTGGCGACCTGTTGTTTGAACCACTGCGGAAGGCCATGGAAACCTACACGATTGACGAGGCCTATTGGCGCAATTTGCGTATTGTTCCGGCAGAACTAGGAGAAAACGTCAGCATCTTCGGGGCTGGCGCACTGGTGGTGACACGGGGCGGCGTTGACGATGTGGCCGAGGTCGCGGCCAGGATCGGTGCCGCCGACAGATAGAGCACTCTGTTTTCCCAGGACAAAGCATATTGGGGCGGCTGTATAGGAATTGTCATAGAAATTGCGTACCCTACTATACGCCTCAATAAACCCCATGCTACAATAATTCCATGTCTATGCTCATGTTGCCTGACTACCGCGTTCGCCAGCGCGATTTTTTATTGCAGATTTCGCGGGCGATGACCGCTCAACTGGATTTGGGTGAAGTCTTGCGCTTGGTGTTGAATGCATCTGCCATCATGGTAGGCGGAGAAGCCGGTATCATGGCGCTCCGCAGTGGGGAAGAAAGCTACACGATTCGCGCTACATTGGGCGTGGATAATGAACACTTCGCCGAACTAGACGAACAGTTCCAGGCGCTGTTTTCAACGAGCAGCGATAACCTTGATCGTGACTTCCTGTATACGAAACTCCAGCAAATGGCGGTTTCGCTGGATAGACGGTTAAAGCAAGTCCTGTTTCTGCCACTGGTTATCGCGGAAGAACCTGTCGGCCTGCTCATTGTGTTCCGGGCATTTGGCCGGGAAGTTACCGAAAACGACCTGCAAATTCTCCAGAGTTTCGCCGACCAGGCCGCTATCGCGATTCATAATGCGCAACTCTATGCACGGGTGGAGTACGAACGGCGCAGTCTTTCCGCCATTCTGGAAAACAGCGCTGACGGGGTCATGATCCTCTCGGCGGATTTGAAAATCACCGGGTTCAACCGCGCCCTGGAACGTATGACCGGCTGGACGGCAAGCGACGCTGTCGGGCGTTACCAGGATGATGTCATTGAATGGAAGCGACTGGAACAGGGTGACCTTCAGGCGGCGCTGGACGGTGGCTGGCCCCATCACCAGCAAGAAGAAGCACCACTAGAGACACTGTATGTCGAGGGCGATCTCCTGCGGCGGGATGGGCTGACATTGAGCATTGCGATCACCTATGCCCCGCTCATGAATGCTACTGGCGAACTGGTGAGCATCATCGCCAACGTGCGTGACATCACCAATTTCCGCAAGGCACAGGAGATGCAGAACGTTTTCATCTCCACGATTTCGCATGAACTCAAGACGCCGGTTGCGCTCATCAAAGGGTATGCCGGGACACTGCGGCGTGAAGACGCTCACTGGGATATGACTGTTGTGCGAGACAGCTTGCAGGTGATTGAAGAAGAGGCTGACCGCCTGACAGGTCTTATCGAGAATCTGCTGGCAGCCAGCAAGTTACAGGCCCAACGAATGCAATTGGAACTGGGCGAAATCCGGCTCGACCAATTGGCGGGGCAGGTTGTGGAGCGGTTTCGCACGCAGACCGATAAGCACCGCTTCAGACTGAGTTTTCCGCCCGACTTCCCGGTGGTGAATGGCGATGAAACCCGCCTTCGTCAGGTGATGGATAACCTCGTCAGTAACGCGATCAAGTATTCCCCGCAGGGGGGTATGATTGAAGTCGGTGGCGCGATTGACGATACCACCGTGACGGTGTTCGTGCGGGATGAAGGTGTCGGGCTTTCCGATTACGAGCAGGAACGTATTTTTGAGCGGTTCTACCGGGTGGACGGTGCGCTCAGCCGCCGTACCCAGGGAACCGGATTAGGGTTGTATCTCTCTAAAGCGATCATCGAAGCCCACAAGGGCCGTCTACAGGTAAAAAGCAAGCCCGGACACGGCTCGACTTTCTATTTCACTATTCCCGTATAACACAAGTCGGGGTATAAAACCCCTGTAGTATCCATCCGTTCATAGTGCAAGTCCCCGGAGAAACCATGCCAAGTACCAGACAGACGACAATTCAGTGTGTACAATGCCGGCAGCCGGTACGCGCCGTTGTTCACAGCCTGATTGATGCTCAACAAGAGCCGGAAGCCAAAGCCAACTTGCTATCGGGCCGGTTGAATACCGCCCCATGCCCTAGCTGTGGGGCGATGAACAGCGTCATGACCCCTCTGCTGTATCATGACGGGAGCAAGGAACTGCTGATCTCTTACGTGCCGATGGAGATGGGGTTATCAAAAGATGCCCAGGAAAAGGCGATTGGCGACCTGATGCGCCAGTTGACGAGCAATCTGGGGAACGGCGGATTCAAGGGATACCTGCTCCAACCGCGCCAGGCGCTCACCATACAGGGGTTGGTTGAGCAGGTACTACAGGCGGACGGGGTGACGCCGGAGATGATGGAAGCTCAGCGGGAACGAGTCCGGCTGGTGGAGATGTTCATCCAGTCACCGGAGGAAAAATTACCGGCGCTGGTGCAGGAATACGACACGAAAATTGACGCCGGGTTCTTCCAGACGATGACGATGATCGCCCAACGCACGCTTGAAGAGGGGCATCAGAACCTGGCCCACCAGATTCTGGAAACGCAGAATCAGATCGTGGAGCTTTCGAGCTACGGCCAGCAGATGATTGCTCAAAGCCAGCTACAGGAGGTGATCGTACAGGAGGTGGTCGAGGCCATCAACGCGATTGGCACCGCCCCCAAACGAAGCGACTTCCTGAACCTGGCGATTCAGTATGCGGAGAGCGAAGACCGCTTGCAGGCCCTGGTGGGGTTGGTACGGCAGGTTTTTGATTATGAGTTCTTCCAGGAGATGACGGTGCGCGTTGGACAAGCGCCCGCCGGTGAGCGGGATAAGCTGACTGCCCTGCGCGAGAAACTGCTGGAATACTGCGCGATGATTGACCAGCAGTCCCAGATGGCCGTCCAACAGGCCGCCCAACTGCTGGAAACACTCCTGACCACGCCAAACCCGGATGAAGTGATCCAGGCAAATCTACAGATGTTCGACTCCCTGTTTTTGCAGGTGACAGCCGCCAATATCCAGGAGGCGGAACGACGGAAAGACCTGGCGACCAGCGGACGGCTGAAGGCGATCTACAGCAAGGTGATTGGCGCGCTCCAGGCGAATATGCCCCCGGAACTGCGGTTCATCAATGATGTGCTGAGCGCGGAGACAGAGGCGGACGCCGGGGCGCTGATCGCCCAACATGCCCATGAGTTTGACGAAGGGCTGTTAGAGGCGCTGGACGCGGTAGAGGGTCAGATCGGGGCGGATGGCAATCCGGCGATTCAACAGCGGCTGGCGTTCCTGCGCCGGGAGGCCGAAGGGATTTTCGGGTAACAAGGTATAAGCAGCGCGTGAAATATGAAGAACCCCAGACCATGCGGTGTGGGGTTTTTGTTGCATGACGAGCCAATTTTGCCGCTTGTTACTCCATAAAATACTGTCCAGGCCATGTACTCAGGGGGAAAAACGGGGTGTTTTTGCCGCATTCCGGTTTTTTGCTTCGATTGCCGGAATTGCTGCAAGGTGGGTTATCAGCCGTCCGTTTTCGGTGGTCAGTTGTCAGAAAAGATCGTTGAAAGCGGTTGTCAGTCATGGGTGGTTGGTGTTCTCTATCGGCGGGCGTGCTGTAGCTCGCCCTTACAGTCATCAACATAGCACAAAACGGGTATGAGATGGTGAATCTTTGTTCAAACATTTGTTCAGTATTGGCGACTGGCCGTTGGCCTCTAGCCCCTGGCTTATAGATGAAGATTCATCCGCCAGCAGGCCGGGGAAAGTTCAACTAAACAGTATCAGGATTTGGGTGTACGGATATGCCTAAAGAATAGTTCTCAAAATGCAAACACCCTCTTTTGGGCAAGTATATGGCGACATGATTTTTGCCCCTGCCCCGCAGCACCCTAAAGAATCGAAAAACCCGGCGAGAACCGGGTTTTTGCTTGTGCCGAAGGTGGGAGTCGAACCCACACTCCCTTGCGAGAACTACGCCCTGAACGTAGCGCGTCTGCCAATTCCGCCACTTCGGCTGGAGTGAGGAACATTGTAGCAAATAAACGGCGTGTGTCAATATCAGTTTCCCCGGATTTCTCAGAATCTGTTCCATTTTCTGCCCCGGCAAGCGTGCTATAATGCAGCGGTTGGTTACGGGAGGACAGGACGTGATTAAACGGCTCACCTTACGCGGATTGGCGACCTGGATAGTGATGATAACCCTGCTGGCGGCGTTCCCGGTACAGGGGCAGGAAAGCGGCGTAACCGCCGAGGCGGTGGGACAGGCGAACCTGCGCGAGACAACGGACGTGAACTCGGCACTGGTGGGACAGATCACCGCCGGGACACGTTACCCGGTGGTGGGACGCAGCCAGTTTTATCCCTGGGTGCTGCTGGGCGACCCGGCCAGCGCCGCGCCGGTTGGGTGGGTGTATGTTGACCTGGTGAACGTATCCGGCGACATCAACCAGGTGCCGTTTTCAACGCTGGTGGTGGGCAGCCTGCCAACGGCGACTGCTACCGCAACGGCAGGCGACCCGGTGAGCATCACCGCCGCACCGACCTTCACGCTGGATGTGACGGTGAATGGGGTAGCGCTGCCAACTCCGACGGAGACTCCTGGCAGCGCGGTTATGGGCACCGTCACAGGCGAGATCAACATCCGTTTTGGCCCTGGCGTGGAGTACCCGCGCGTGGGGGTAGGCAAAACGGGAGACCGCTATGAGATTATCGCCCGCCACAGCCAACTCCCCTGGCTGGAAATCCGCTATCCTGATGCGCCAACCGGGGCCGGTTGGGTGGCAAATGACCTGCTGGACATCGAGGGGGATGTCTTCAGCCTGCCGATTATCACGCAGATGGTGTTTAACCTGCCAACGCTGACACCAACGCAATCGGTGATCCAATCGAGTCTACGGCTGGACGGCACACCCGCCCCGCTGAATCCGGCGTTCGCGGCACTGGGCGGACAGCTCTGGCAGATGATGCTGGACGGCGGTTTTGACCCGGCGACGAGCAAGTTGGGGGCGCTGTTCCTGCTGGATTTGCAGACCGGCGAGGCGCTGAGTTTCGGCGATGATGTAGCTTACAGTGGGATGAGCATCAACAAAATCGGAATTCTGGCGACGCTCTACGGCCAGCTAAACGGCCCGCCGGACATCAACCAGGCGATCACCATCGCAGATACGATGATTTGCAGTGAGAACACGCGCACGAACGAGATGCTCTCGATCATCGGCGGCGGCGACCCGTACCAGGGGGCGCAGGAAGTCACGATGTTCATGCGGCGGATGGGGCTGACGAATTCGTTTATCGTCACGCCGTTTCTGATTGACCCGAATAACGTCCCTACTCCGCCGTTCGCCATCATCCCGCCGACGACCCAGGCCGATAAGACGATCACCGAGCCGGACGCCTGGAACCAGATGACGGTGAGCGATCTGGGCTGGCTGCTGGGCGAGATATACCAGTGCGCCTATGATGAAAGCGGGCTGCTGCTGGATACGTTCCCTGGCGCGTACACACCACAGGAATGCCGGCAGATGCTAAACGTGATGACGCATAACCACATCGGGGCATTGATTGAGGCAGGAGTCCCGGCAGGGATTCCAGTGGCGCATAAGCATGGCTGGATACCCGACACACATGGCGACGCCGGATTGGTGTTCACGCCGGGCGGGGACTACGTGCTGGTGGTGGCACTGCATAACCCGACGTGGTTGGATTTCTCCGAATCGTTCCCGCTGGTCGGGGAAATCTCACGGGCGGTGTATAACTACTACAACCCAACTGCTCCACTCAGCGAAATCCGGCATGACCCGGTGCCGGAGACGTGCGATCTGTTTGGCGACCCGCTGATTGACGACATCGCGGCGGGACGATAGGTTAGCTGGCGGCGACCTGCCAGACGAGAGCAACCGCCTCACAGATACCGGAGAGCATGACACCGCTGGCCGCGACCCAGCCTATACGCCCGCCGCTGCTCACCTGATACCAGGCGTTATCAGCACGCCCGACCACATTCACCACCGTCCCCGGATACAGACCGCCAATGACGGTATACGTCATGCCCGGCCCGGTACGGACGTTCACGCCTGCGCCGACATTGTTGGTCGCCTGGCAGGGCGCGGCAGCCGGAACAGAAACCGGCGCTGCCTGTGGCTGCTGGACGGCTAACCCGGCGCATGTACCGGTCAACTGAATATACTGCCCGGCAATCCAGCCCACCTGATCCCCGTTAAACCACACGCGGTACCACCCGTCGGCTGTCACCGTATCCGTCACCAGGAACATACCCGGCGGCAGTGCAACCGAGGCCGGATACGTTTCGGCAGGGCCGCTGTGAATATTCACGTTCTGCCCGGTTACACCGCTGACCTGGCAGACAGGGAGCGACTCCTCAGTGACAGCCTGTTTCGCAGCGGTCTGAGTATAGGATGATGCCAGCGCATTCGCAGAGCTGACAAAAGCTAGTGCCACCATCCCCTGGGCAGCAGGGTTCTCCGCTTTGAGAATCACCTCATACAGGCCGTCATCGGGCGCGAAGGTGAATACCGTCCGCAGCACATCGTTCCCCTTGAGGGTTGCCACCACTGCCCCGCGACTATCACGGACTTCCGCAGTATAGGCCAATGAAGCCGTCAATGTCTCCAGAGTGAGTGACGCGGTGCCATCAGGGTCAGCATTAAAGGTATAGACCTGTGTTGTCTCGAGCAGAGGAAAAGTAACGTAGGCGGGGTTATCCGGCGGCAGCCAGATACTGCCGGAACCGGGGGTGCTGGTTGCCGCTGGGCTGCCCTGGCAGCCAGCAAGCAGAATGAAAACTAGCAGGAAAAACCACTTTTGATTAAGGTGCGCTACTCTCCTGAACACGGCGGGACGCTTTCTGCTCATAAACGGAAGGTAACAGGTTATTTACTTTTTTTGCGTGTTTTTTATAGCTTTAGCTTACCCCTTACGAGATTATGGTTCTGGTCGCAAACTGTACCAGCGCCCTACTCTTACCGTACTTTAACGATACGGTGGAATCAAAAAGGCGATGCACGCACCGCCTTATGCCGTTTATGGAGATATTATTGTGAGCGATATGTATGTCGCCCTGCGCTGATTTTCCGGATAGCGTGTTTAGCTCTTGACACTACCCAGCGTGAGACCGGAGATCAGGTACTTGGACTGCCACATAAAGAGCAGCAGCACCGGGACTGTCACCAGCACCGAACCGGCGGCATATTTGCCCCAGTCAGTGTTGAAGTTGCCGATGAAGTCGTTCAAGCCCAGCGGCCATGTCCACACAGCGTTGCTCACCAAAATCACTTTGGCGACAATGAATTCCGCCCATGCGCCCAGGAAGTTGAACAGGAACACAATAGACAACGCCGGAGTAGACAGCGGCAGGATGATCCGGTAGAAGGCTTCCATACGATTACAGCCATCCACCATCGCCGCTTCTTCCAGATCGGGCGGAATGGTATCGTAGTACCCTTTCAAAATCCAGATACTAAAGGGCACAGCCGTCGTGATATACGCCAGAACCAGACCGATAATCTGGTTGGTCAACTGTAATTGGGCGACAATGACGTAAATCGGAATAATCAACATCCCTGCCGGGATCATCTGGGTGGTCATCAGGAAGATCAGCCCCGGACGCCGCCCGGCAAAGCGCCAGCGGCTGAAGGCGTAGGCACCAGTAGCAGCGACCACCACACCGATGATGGACACCGTGACTGTAATCGCCAGACTCTGCCACACCCAGAGCAAGAAGTTTTCCTCGGTAAACAGAGCAGAATAACTGGCGAGGGTCGCATTGGCCGGAATAATCTCAATCGTCCGGGAAAGCAGCGCCGATGTCGGGCGCAGTGAAATAGCAATGATCCGCAGCACCGGAAAGACTGACAGGATTGAATAAGCAACCAGGATGCCATGCTGCCACTTCCAGGCCAGCAGCCCCAGCAATACCCCGCCTAACAGGTATCCCCATTCATTACTGAGAAGCGCCAGTACCAGGCCAATCACGGCAATGATCCCGCCCAGTATCAGGCGAATTTGCATCCAATCGAGGCCAGACTGTCGCTTCCGAGTGCTTGTCGTTTCGCTTAAGCTACTCATTTTTCGTAAATCTCCTTCAGGCCGCCGCTGGTGGTAATCCAGACAATTGCAAAAATAAACAAGATGACAAAGATGATGATCGAAAAGGCGGAAGCAAAGCCTAATCGCTGGGTCGCAGACGTGCCAAAGGCAGCGTTATAGAGTGCCGAAACCAGGATATTGGTACCCTCCTGGGGGCCACCATTGGTCATCACCACAATCAGGTCAAGTTTATTGAATGTCCAGATCACATCCAGCGTCACCGCCGGGATGAGGATCGGCCTGAGCAGCGGCATCGTGATAAAACGGAACTGCTGCCATGCCCCGGCACCATCCATCTGTGCCGCTTCATAATATTCGGGCGAAATGCTCTGCAAGCCACCGAGCAGCATCACCATATAAAACGGAATACCCAACCAGACGTTCACAAAAACGATGGCGACAAAGGCATAGATAGGATTATCCAGCCAACTGATTGGGGCGATTCCAAACCCGCCGAGCAGGATATTCACAAAGCCATACTGGGCGTGGAATTCCTGCTTCCATGTCAGAAAAGTAATCACCCCTGGAAGCGCCCAGGGAATCACAATCAGCGAGCGGTAAATACCCTTCAAGCGAATTTTCTGGTTCAAAATCAACGCCAGCGCCAGGCCACCAGAAAAGTGGAAGATCACGTTAAAGAACGTCCATAAGACCGTTCGTCCCAGGAGCGCCGGGAAAGTCGAGCCGGCAGTTGTCAGCAGCCGTCCCCAGTCCACAATCTGACCGTCACGAATGCGGAAAAAGACCTTCGTAAAGTTATCAATGGCGTAATCCAGGCCGTAGAGATGGTCAAGCTGGCAGGTCGCCACCGATACCGGGCTGTAACAACCAAAGGTGTCACGTTTGAGGTCGGAAAATGCCAACAAAACGTTAAATAACAAGGGATAGATCATAAAAACGAGAATGGCTACCGCCGCCGGTGAGAGCAGCGTATAGGCCAGCGCGTTCTGTAACTTGAAAACCTTCGACAGCAGGTTATACAGTGCAAATTCAAGCGCCAGAATGAAGATCACCACCACGATGATGAGGGGGACAATCTGGCCGAGGGTTGCAAACAGGGTTTCACCCGTCAATCCACCAATACCTTGTACCATCACGATACTCCAGGTAATAAATGCGGAGTGGGGCTAAAAAATGCCGCCCCACCCCCATTATTTTTCAACTATTGCTAAACCGTCATTAGCCTTCGAGGCAAAGTTCGGCTGAAATCTGAGATTCGCTGGCGGCTGTGGCCGCATCGAGCGCATCGCTCATGACACCTTCCAGGTTCGGGCGGACGCTATCCCACATGCAGCGCAGGGCGGGATTGGCGGGCATACCGACACCGGTCTCCAACGCGGCCTGCGAAGCCTGGAGAATGGGGTCTTCAACCGGGATACCGGCGATGGCGGGCAGACGGCCCGTGCCGAGCGCGTGAACTTCAACAGCAGCTGCGTCGGTGGTCAGCCAGGTCACGAAAGCAACGGTGCCTTCGAGCTGCGCATCAGCAGTCGTCACCGGGATACTGATGAATTTACCAGCGGTGAACGGCTGGGGACGATTGCCATCTTCATAGGCCGGCCAGGGGGCGACACCGAGGTTGTCGGGGCCGAGCGCCGGGGAGACTTCGGTATCCAGATATTCACCGATGGCCCAGTCACCATTGAGAATAATGGCAGTAGTGCCGGCCTTGAAGGCATCGCTGGCGCAGTTGTAATCGCATTCAGCGGGGACAACTTCTTCAACGAACTTCAGGTCATGCACGAACTGGTAGGCATTCACCCAGGCTTCGGTGTCCATGGAGAAGTTGCCTTCTTCATCAAACGTGCTGCCACCAAAACCATGCACGAAGGGCAGGAACCAGAACGGCTCGTTCAGGTTGTAAGCAAAACCCTGGATCTCAGGATCGGCTTCTTCAACAGCATTCGCGGCGGCGATCAGGTCAGCCCAGGTATCGGGGGCGGTTTCGACCAGGCTCTTGTTGTACATGAGCATCAGGTGGTTACCGGCGTTGGTGGGGACACCGAGGGTGACGCCAGCGATCTGGGCAGCACCCAGGTTGAAGGGATACATGGACATGTCAAACAATTCATCGAGCGGCTGCAACAGGCCAGCATCCGACAACGGACCAATGGCGTCATTCGGGCCGAGGAAGAAATCGGGCAGGCCAGAGCCAGCCAGACCAGCGGTTTGCAGGTCATTACGCAGCGTTTCGGTTTCCTTTTGGACGATCTCCAGGGTGGAACCGGGGGCAAATTCGGCTGCCCACTGCTCGAACAGGCCAGCAATCACTGCATTATTGGTGTCACCGTCCTGGCTCCACATCACCAGGGTGTAGGGGCCCATCGCATCCTGAGCAACAACAGCGCTGAGGCTGCCGAGTGCCAGGAGGGCGACGACCATGAGAACAACAAACTTGATTTTCATGCGAAAGTTCCCTTTCTAAATAGTATCATCCAAGACCAGAATGGTCAGACTTTTTTATTTTACGTCTGGATTGGACAATAACCAACATCATACCCTGGCAAGATGCACAAAACAAGCAAAATAAACTGCACAGAATTGATCGGGCAACATAAACAAAGGAATATGAGAGGTTTCCAGACCCTATCGGACACGGGGAAACAGGGAGCAAATCTTCTAGTGAACGCGGTCCTGCGGGATCGTCTCCCAGGGGTCAATCCATAAACGGCGGACATTTACGGCATATAACCCATCCAGCCAATCGCGCAGATAATGGTACAGTTCCTGAGTCATGAGGACATCAGCATACAGATGCGCCGCCATCTGAAGCGAAGCCTCAATGGTTTTACGCAGCATGGCGACATCGTTCGCATTCAGGCGGGGGGATTGCTGGTGCAGGTAAGCGAAGATGGTTTCCGCTTCCAGTAGATGGTAGGTTTCCATCTGGTTCGCCGGGGAAATCGGGGAAATATCAATGCTGAAGTCATCGTGCAAGGCCCGCAGCACCTGTTCCCGCACGTCGGCATGATACTCACGCAGGGAGAGCAGCCGCAGGTGTAAATCCTCGGCCACTTCGCGCAGCAGGCTGACACGCGGCGGGTCTTCTACGATTTGCTGGTCAATGAAGGACTTCAGATGATCCGGGCTGCCTTCCGTCAGGCATTGCTCGAACAAGTCCATTGCCTCCATGCGCAGGTAGCTGATTTCCGCCAGCGAGAACAGTCCCCAGACTCTATGTTGTTCAAGCATCGCGCTTATTCCTCCGGCGGACAGAGGCGCCACAGGTAATCCCAGGTGTAAATGCCGGCGTTGTGTCCATCGTCCCAGGATGGTTGCAGGGCGTAATTGCCAACCAGGTCAATCCCAACAGCGGCATACGAGCGTTTCGGCGTTAATTTCAAGATATTCTCAGGGTCAAATTCGCGCCCCATGTACTCATGACCGCCCCGACATTCGGCGCAGGGACAGGCCTCGCGCAGTTCGGGCAGCGGATACTGGCACACTTTTCCAGTGTTCCAGGTAATTTCTAAGAACCCTGCGGTCTTATTGAGTGTGATTGAGGCCGGGCGCATATTCTGTGAGTCCAAGACAACCTGCTCCAAGTATAGAAAGGCCGGGTTAAAAGGCAAGACAGTTTGTGCTTCACCCGGGCTATCGGCAGCGTGACCTGCCAATCTGCTTCATGATAAAGGATTACGGCCACAAGGCAACTGCCACTTACGGCAATTCTAGCATGAAAAGCACTGCTTAACCGTTGATATGGCTACGGTAGGGTGACGAAGCCTTGCATCCCTTCCCACGTTTGCTACAATCCCAAGCATCAGCCGTGGTGTGTCCCTAATCGCGCAGCCCGGCATCATAACACAGTGGAGAGTCTCACAGATGCAACTACGTCGGTTTATTGGAACGGCCCTTATCCTGGCACTCCTTGCGACTGCCTGCCAGGGGCCACCTCCCACGCAAATTGTCCTGGTCGTCACTGCAACGCCTACGACTCCGGAAACGGCCAGCGCTGTACAAGGCTCAACCGCTACTGCTGCTGAGACCGCAACCAGTGTACCGTCCGCTGCGCCTGACATCACGCCAACGTCTGACCCGATGCCGACACCGGTTATGAACCGGATTCAGGTGGCCGAACAGGTATTCGAGCATGGGCGGATGTTCTGGGTGCAACCGCGTGAACAAATCTGGGTGATGATCGAAAGCGGGCCGGGTCAAGGAACGTGGCAGGTATATGAAGATACGTTCAATGAAGGCGATGCGGAGACCGACCCCACTATTATCCCACCTGACGGAATGTTTCAGCCGGAACGGGGCTTCGGCAAATTATGGCGTGACACACAAGCTGTACGTGACGCGCTGGGATGGGCTGTGACGCCAGAGTTCGGCTATGTGAGCAATTATGAATATCATCACGGTGGCACGGTAAACACCGCAAATGAGTATGTGCCGGGGCCGGGGTATCATGTGCTGTTCAGCCTGTATGATGAGCAGTTCCGATTTAATGAGGCGGATGGCACGTGGCAGAAAATTTCGTGATATAGTGGGAGGTAGTACGCTGACTCATCAACCTGGGGGGTGCCCCTACCACTTGCTATAATCTCCGGTAGAGCATCGTGCCCGGGTGCGTGTTTTTCATCTCGATTATTGGGGGTTCTGGTTGACTAACACACTACATACACCAATTGCCACCTTGCCCCTGGCCGCTGACGCCCGACTGAGTTCCACTGATTACAATGACGATCAGGTGTGGGAACTGACACCGGGCGTTACCGATTCTCCGGCGTTGAAACTACAAACCAATTATGGCGGCAGAACCGGGCTGGCAAGCATCGTCCCGCTATGGACACATGACGGACGCATCATTTACCAGACACAGGCCTATGCCCAACCGCCGGTTATTACTGCGTTCGCGCCGGGCTATGCACAGGTTGAAGCCGCCCTCACACCTGCCCTGCTACTCACCGCCAGATACCGGACTATCGAGTCGCACGCCATAGGGGGACAGTATACGCTGCGCAACACCGGGCAAAATCCGGTTCGGGTGCGCCTGGAACTCTTCGGCCATGTGGGGGCAAAAGGCAAAGAGCAGCCGCTAAAACTCATTGCCCTGCCCGGCGGCCTATATGCCCTTGGTATGGGGAAGATCGGCAATCTGAACCCAGTCGTCTTGCTAGAAAGCGGCACCGCCGAAACAGATACCGGACTGGGCATCAGCCCGAAGGTCTACAGGGATTTTGCCATCGCTGGCGGCGAGTCTGTAACGGTGCGCTGGGTTCATGCCGGGCGACTGACGACCCGCGATTCGCTTGGTCTGGCGCAAAAGTGGTTAGGCGAAGCGTGGGATCAGCAGTTCCTGCAAGTACAAAAGGCCGCGCAGTCCGTCCCGCTGATCCAGACGGGCGATGCGGATATGGATATGGCTTTTGCCCTTTCCTACCAGCAGCTGATCCAGAGTTTCCTCAAGCCAACAGCCAGCCTGCCCTTTGCATCTTTTGTGGCGACCCGCAGGCCGGTGGATGGTTTCAGTGGTGGTAGGGGCCACAGCCGGGGCTGGGATGGGCAGCCCCCTACCCTGGCGTACCTGGCGGCGCAGGCGGTGGGCGCGGTGAACCCCGAACTTGCACAGGGCGTTATTCGCAATTACCTGGCTGTACAGCAGGCCGATGGATGGATTGACTGGAAGCCCGGCCTGGGAGGACAGCGCAGCGGGATGTTGTGTCTGCCCATACTGGCACGACTGACATGGGGCGTGTTTCAGTACACGGAGGATGCCCGATTTCTGGAAACGGCGTTCCCAGGACTGCTAAAGTTCTTTGAACGATGGTTCGCCCCGGACATGGATGCCGATGGCGACGGACTGCCGGAGTGGCGGCGAGAAGAACAGACCGGCTATCCATTTATGCCGACTTTTGCGACCTGGCAGGCCTGGGGGCAGGGCGCGAACATTCAATACGCCGAATCCCCGGACTTGATGGCATATTTGCTCTCGGAAGCGAAGAGCCTGCGTGAAATTGCCTATTATCTACGCCGCGAAACCGATGAACGCCATTTGCAGACACGTATCGTCACACTGCAAACTGCATTAGAATCACTGTGGAATGAAACTGAGGGGCGTTATGTCTATCGTGATCGGGACACCCACCTGACAACCAGCGCCATGACTATTCTGACCGATGCCCCCGTCGGGGATGACTTGCTCCCTGCCGAACGGATTACGCCACCCAACCGGGTGCGCGTTCTGGTGAAAGGCGGGCTGCGGCATGTGCCACGCCTGACATTAACATTAGAAGGTCTGGATGCGGACGGACAGGGGGTCAAGGAACAGGCAAACAGTGACCGGGTCGTGTGGTCCTCCGGGCGCGGCGTATATACCAGCGAGGCGACTTTCTCGATGCTGGATCGGATAACGGTGAACGGTCTGAGCCGCACCTATCGCCTGGATGTCAGCACGGTAGATATGACCGAACTGGACATCACGGCACTGCTCCCGTTATGGTCAACGGGGATTACCCCAGCACGCGCCGAGAAGATTATCAGCCTGATGACCGATGAATCTCGTTTCTGGCGCCGCAACGGGGTAAGTATGTACCCGGCAGATGGCAGCTATTTCGATCCCAGCAACGCCAGTGGCGCAGGGGGTATCTGGCCGTTCTGGTTGACCTTGCTGGGCGAGGGGCTAATCGAGTACGGGCGGCTTGATCTGGCGGCTCAACTAATCAGACAACTACTCAGTGTCCAGACAACAACTCTTACCGGGCGAAAGGCGTTCTCTGAGTTCTACCACAGCGATGAACCGCAAGGGCTGGGGGAAATCGGGCACCTGGGGGGTATCCTACCGCTCCACCTGTTCCTGCGCGTGGCCGGTGTACGTATCATCTCAAGCACGAAAGTCTGGACGGGCGGCGAGTATCCCCTGGATATGCCTGTTACTGTTCGGCAGCACAACGTAACGGTGCAGCGGACGCGAGAAAAAACCACCGTGCAGTTTGCATCCGGCCATACAGTCACACTCAATAACGAGAAGTGGCAGGATGTATTGGACGCTTCATTAGGCAGCGAATAGAGCAACCCGGATGAGTGGCAAGCACCAGCCAACCATAACCGCAGAAACAACGGCTTCCCCGGTAGAAGCGTTGATGCTGGCGTATGATTTCATTTTCCGAAGCTCGTCGGATGGGATACTGCTAGCCAACCATGCCAAAATCATCGAACAGGTCAACCCGGCAGGGGCAGCAATGTTGAGTATGCCGGTTGAGGAGTTAATCGGCAAGAAACCAGAGCAGTGTTTGCGGCACAATCCGGCGCTGCTTAATCTGTTCACCCGCCCCGGCGACCAGACGCTGGATGTCCGACTGCCCAAGCGACGACTGGCGGTAGGGGTGGCCTCAACATTAGGGAACGGCGAACGAGTCGTCATTCTGCACGATGTCACCGAAAAACAGGACCTGGACTCACGACGGGAAACGCTGGCGCATACTATCGCGCATGACCTGCGCAACCCGATTGCAGCAATCGGCGGATATGCCGATCTGGTCGGCAAATTCGGAGATTTGAACGAGCAGCAGGTTAAATTCCTGGGGCGAATCCGGCAGACCACTGCCAAGTTACATGAGGTGGTCGAGTCATTGGTAAACCTGGCATGGATTGAAGCCGGTATGCCGCTGGCACACCGCCCGATTGAACTGGGGACGATCATCAACAAAGCTGTACACCAACTGACCGGGCTGGCTGTAGCCCACAAGGTCACTATCGCCATTTCCCTGCAAGACCCGCTGCCCCCGCTGATGGGCGACCCGGAACGATTGCAATTGGCGGTTTACAATGTCCTGCATAATGCGATCGTATATTCTCACCCGGAACAGACAATCGCGATTCATGCCTGGGGCGATGTCCACGAAGCGTATTGCAGCGTGGCAGACCGGGGAATCGGGATCGCCGACGAGGAATTGGCACTCATTTTTGACCGGATGTATCGCTCGAAGGATGAGCAGGTGCGCGATATCCCCGGCGGCGGGCTGGGACTGACGGTAACACGCACGATTATTACCCGGCACGGCGGCGACATCTGGGCCTCCAGCAACCTGGGAGTCGGCAGCACCTTCACTTTCGTCCTACCAGCGGTTCAACCGGAAATGCCACATCATGCAGCGAGTCAAGATTAAACTCCCAGCAACCGCCACCAATCTCGGCCCTGGTTTGAACAGTCTGGGGCTGGCGGTTGGCCTGTATATGTCTATCGAGATCAATGGACGCGATGACGACAGCCTGGTGGTGGAGACCGCTGGAGAGGGTGCGGGACGGTATGGCACTGGCCTGCGGCACCCGGTTGCGCTGGGGATGATGCGCGTCTTCCAGCAGCAAGAACGGGCTGTGCTGGGGGTACATATGCGCGTCCAGAATGATATTCCTTTCGCCAGCGGTCTGGGGGCGGAAACAGCTTTTCGCGCAGCCGGGATTATCGCGGCGAACAACCTGCTGGGCAACCCGTATTCCCGGCAGCAGGTGCTGACGCTGGCCGCAGAGATGAGCGGCGAACCTGACCATGTACTCCCGGCGCTTTTAGGCGGGTTGACTACGAGCTTCATGGCCGAAGAAGCCCTGATATACCGGGCACTGCCCACCAGCCCATTCACCATCATCGTCGTTGTGCCACAGTTAGACGACTACTCCGAGGATACGACTTCAATTATCCCGGAACGAGTCGCATTGAGCGATGCCCTCTATAACGTGAACCGGCTGCCTCTGCTCCTGGAGGCATTTCATACTGGCAATCTGCAACTGCTGGCGCAGGTGATGGATGACAAGCTCTATACACCCCATCTGAAAGCACATATCCCCGGTTATGACCATGTCTGTGAAATGGCGCGGCGGGCTGGGGCGACGGCTATCACCCTGAGTGGGACGGGGCCGGCACTGCTGGCTTTCGCCGCAGAAAAACACGACAAGATTGCAGCGGCGATGGAGTTCGCATTTGAGCAGGCCGGGGTGGCATCGCGGTCATGGATCGTGCCGGTGGATACCCAGGGTGTCCAGGTGAGTGTCGCCCGTTCAACAGGATAGTGGTATGACAGGCCGGCTTCACACTCATTTCATCGCAGTGGCGGTTTTACTTCTTCTGGCCGGGTGCATACCAGTTGGTGCGCCGGAAAACAGCAGCGGCCTGCAAGCAATCACACCTGTCCCGACCCTCGACATGAACAATCTTCGCTCGCTGTGCCAGGGCGCCGATGACTACTGGGAACGGAACTGGCCTCTGGCAATCCAGGCGCTAGAAGGTCTCCGGGCGCTGGATGGCGACTGCGGTTGGGAAACGCCACTGACAGACCGGCTGTACGGCGCGTATGTCACCTATGGCGAGTTATTAGAAGCGCGCAACCGCCGGGATGAAGCTATCGCCGCTTATGAAGCCGCGCAGAGCTACAACATACAGGGGTATGAAGCGACTGCCGGTTTGCAGCGCCTCAATGTATATACTCCGGCTGCCCCATCCACCTGCGCCAGTGGGCAGGCGACCAGCGCCCAGGCACTCGTGCAGCCGTATCGCCCTACACAGGGGGCGTTTGTCCAAATCCATGAGTCAGGTTTCCGTGTGGACGGGCAGCCGTTCCCGGTATATGGCGTGGTGTATTACCCGCTGGCGACGCCTTACGAGCGATTCATGACAACGTATGACGCTGAGAGCATTAATCAGGAACTCGACCTGATGCGCGAGGCAGGGCTGAACACACTCCGAGTCCGGCTGCGGCACGAAGTTCTGTTCACGTGCCCAGGCAATGGCGCAGTGCCGATACCGGATGCCTTCGCACGACTGGATGCGCTGATTCTGGCAGCGGCAGACAAAGGCTTCCGCTTGATCCTCACATTGAATGATGCCCCTGACCTGGAGACGTTTCCACTGTACGACAGCCCGCGCCACACCGTAGAGCAGATTGTCTATCTCACCAGCCGCTACCGGGAAGAACCGGCGCTGCTGGCGTGGGATTTACGGGAAGGTGGCGATAGTGATTACCTGCAAGGCAGGGCTGAACGGAGAGAAGTGCTGGAATGGCTGGTGGAAACGGCGGTGTTGGTGCGTCGGGTGGACACCAACCACCTGATTACCGCCACCTGGGGCGATGACGCCGAAGCAGCACTCCCGGCAGTGGATTTCCTGAGTTTCCAGCATTTTGGCAGTGTAGACGCGCTGCGGCAGCGCATTGCAGTGCTGACCGCTACAACAGACAAGCCCATTCTTCTAGGCGCTGCCGGCTACAGCACCTACGAATCGGACGAACGGACACAAGCGGATACGCTGCGCCAGGCGCTGGACGCGGCGACCAACAATGCACTGGCCGGGTGGCTGGTGTGGACGGCATTCGACTTCCCGCTGACTGCCACTTGCATTGAACCCGCCTGCCCAAGCCCAGACAGCCCCGACCACCACTTCGGCCTCTGGAACACAAGTTACTTCCCCAAACTGGCAGTAGAAGCCATCCAGATGGAAACTGACGAAAACTAATCGCTGCTTCATACGTATACAAGTACTGAAGGCTGTCTTGAGTCTGAAGTGCCTGGTAGAAGTATCGGTTTAAGAGAGGGCTGACGAGCATGAGCGAACGCGAAGGTTTCCGGCTGTTCCGGCGCAAGAAAGAATCCGCAGAACCCCAGCCGCCAGTTGCCTGGTGGCGGCTGCTGCGGTATCTATCCCCATTCAGAATGCGTTTGGCGCTGGCACTGCTGGTGCTGCCCCTGGGGGCGGGGATGAGCCTGGTGTTCCCGGCGGTAATTTCTAATGTGGTGGATTCGGTTCTGAAAGCGGGGAACGTACAGCAACTTGACCAGATCAGCGCTGCCTTGCTGGTTGTATTCATGCTTCAAGTGTTGGCCTGGGCGCTGGAAAGCTACAACCTCAACTACATTGGCGAAAAACTGGTTGTGAACCTGCGGCTGGAGCTTTACGAACATCTTCAGATGCTCTCGCTGGGTTTTTACACCAGCCGGCGGGTGGGCGAACTGATTTCGCGGCTTTCCAGTGATGTAACGATGGTACGCACCGTACTCACCAATAATATCAACACGCTGCTCCAGCAATCCCTGATTATGATCGGCGCGATGATCGTGATGCTGGCACTCAACTGGCGCATGTCCCTGTTTATTCTACTGCTGACGCCGGTACTGGTGGCAATTGGCGGCGCTTTTGGTCTGTTCATGTCGCGGGCCAGCACACGTATCCAGGACGAACTGGCGGGGTCTACCGTGGTCGCTACCGAAGTGATGCAGAACATCCGTGAGGTGAAAAGTTTCGTTCGCGAGTCGTATGAGATTACCCGCTATAATGACGCTGTCTGGTCGGCTTTCAGGGCGGCGGTGCGGTTGCTGCGAATTCGCTCGCTGCTTGAACCGCTGATGGGCTTCCTGGCGTTTGGCGGGTTGGCCGGGGTATTATGGTTCGGCGGACGCGAAGTGCTGGATGGCCGGTTGAGCGGCGGCGAACTCATCGCGTTTTTGATTTACGGTCTGACAGTCGCGCAATCACTGGCATCGCTGGCAAGTCTGTACGGCCAGTTCCAACAGGCCCTGGGGGCGACCCGGCGGGTGTTTGAACTGCTGGATACCCAACCAGATGTGCTGGACGCCCCGGATGCAACCACCCTTTCAAGTGTCACCGGGGGAATAACGTTTACGAACGTAGCCTTCAGCTATGACGAACGCGAAACGGTATTACATGATATTAACCTGGAGATTCAGCCAGGCGAGATTCTGGCGCTGGTGGGTCCGAGCGGCGCAGGAAAGAGTACACTGTTCAATCTGATTCCGCGTTTCTACGATCCTGTGGCCGGAGAAGTTTCGGTTGATGGTATCCCGCTGCGGAGTGTGACCCAGGCCAGTCTGCGCCAGCATATCGGCATTGTCCCCCAGGAGACTCTGTTATTCGGCGGCTCCATCTACGAGAATATCCGCTACGGGCGGCTGGATGCGCGTGAGGATGATGTATTCGCAGCGGCGAAAGCGGCTAACGCCCATGAATTTATCAGCGATTTACCCGATGGATACCAGACCATCGTGGGCGAACGCGGGGTGCGCTTAAGCGGCGGACAGCGCCAGCGTGTGGCGATTGCCAGAGCGATTCTGAAAGACCCGCGCATTTTGTTGCTGGACGAGGCCACGTCGAGTCTGGACAGCGAGAGTGAGCATCTGGTACAAGAGGCGCTGGCACGGTTGATGCAAAACCGCACGACGATCATCATCGCGCACCGGCTGAGCACGGTTAAAGTCGCCCAGCGGGTGGCTGTCATAGATGATGGGCGTATCATTGAATTCGGCACGCATGATGAACTGATGGCACAGGATGGGCTGTATGCCCGGTTGTACACGATGCAGTTCCGCGAAGGGCTGCTGGAACTGGCACAGAGCGGCGATTGACGAAAGCAGCCCGTCGAACGGCAAAATGCCGTTCCTATATAAGAAGCGGAAAGAAGTCTATGGCACTACAGGGCAAAACCGTATTGGTTACGGGCGCGACGGGGTTTGTGGGCGGGGCGCTGGTGCGGCGGTTGGCGAACGACGGCGCGGACGTGAAGGCGCTGGCCCGCAGCCCCGAAAAGGGGCGCTCGCTGCGGAACGTCCCGCATGTGGAAATCGTCCAGGGAGACATCACCGACGCGGAACGCATGAAGGCCGTTATGCAGGGCTGCGACATTGTTTTTCATGTCGCGGCGGCTATTGGCGGGACATTCGATTTCCAGCAGCGGGCGAACATGGACGGCGTGCGCAACGTGATGCTGGCAGCGGCAGATGCCGGAGTCAAACGGGTGGTACATGTCAGCAGTATCGCGGTCTATGGCTACCGAGCCAGCGGAACCGTTACCGAGGAGACTCCTCTTAATCCGGGGCGTGTGGCTTATAACCGCACGAAGGCCGAGGGCGAACGCATCGTGCGGGAGATCGGGGAGGAACGCCGTGTCCCTTACAGCATTGTGCGTCCCGGCATGATTTACGGGCCACGCAGTGGGGCCTGGACGCTGCTGCTGTTCCGACTTGCCCGGCTGAAACCCACGCCGTTCTTAGGTGATGGCGGTGGAAACCCCGCCCCGATTTACATTGATGATCTGATTGACCTGATGCTGCTCATGGCGGAACACCCGGCGGCGGAGAATGAGACGTTTAATGCTGTCAATGACCCGCCCCCAACCTGGCGTGAATTCCTGGGGAAGTATTCGCAACTGGCAGGACACCGGGCATGGCTGTCGCTGCCGGTGTGGGCGGCGAAGCTCAGCGCGCCGCTGGCTGACCTGGTAATGACTTTACGGGGCGAGCCGCAGGATGTCCCGGAGCTAATCCCTTACGTAACCGGAAAGCGCACCTACAGCATGGCAAAAGCGCGGGAACTGCTGGGATGGCAGCCGAAAACCAGCCTGGACGAGGGCATCCGGCAGTGCGCCCCATGGCTGCGTGAAAAAGGGCTGCTATCTTGACTCCCTGGGCAGGACTCATACTGCTGGTGCTGCTGGGCATCGGTATCGTGGTGCTCGGCTGGTGGCTGCTGGTCGCTACCGAAGGTGTTTACCTGGGACGGCGGGTGGTAGTGCTGCTGTATGATCTGTACGCCAGTCGTTATGACAAGATCAAAGATTACTACCGTGAATACGAGCAGATGTACCTGGCGCAGCCGATTATGGAAAAGATCGCGCCCCACCAGTCGCCGCTGGTACTGGATGTCGCCACCGGAACCGGGCGTTTGCCGCTGGCGATGATGCGTCATCCGCAGTTCCAGGGCCGCGTGGTGGGGACGGACCTGAGCCGGCAAATGCTGCGCCGGGCGGTGAAAAACCTGTATGTGTTCGAGGAGCGTGTAACGTTCATCTGGTCGCCTGCCGAAGACCTCCCCTTCCCTGATGACTCGTTTGATGTCGTCACCTGCCTGGAGGCGTTGGAATTCATGACCGACCCTCCGGCGGTACTGTGTGAGCTGATTCGGGTGCTGCGTCCCGGCGGGCTGCTGCTGATAACGCAGCGGATTAACACGCGGCTGATGCCCGGCAAGACCTGGACAAGCGGCGAAACACTAATGGCGCTGGAAAAGTGTGGAATTACCGAAGCGCAGGCGCAAATCTGGCAGGTGGATTACCGCAAGGTATGGGGACGCAAGTCCGGGAATGCCTCGGCAGTCGGGGCACGTCCGCTGGCGGAGGTACTGCGCTGCCCGCACTGCCGAGCAGGCCTCATGGTTGAGGAGGACGAGCAGTGGGTCTGCCCGAACTGCCACCAAGAAGCAATGATTGGCAAAGATGGTGTCATCGCGTTATTTCCCCTCCACCGTTGAGCTTACCTTGCCAACAGCCTTCAGTCTGATACAATGCGGCGCAAGAACGGTAACATCTGCAATAATTGACTGAGGATATGAAGTCGTGATTCTGCTGCCGCAAGCCCATGCACAACTCGTCGAAAAAGCCATCCAGGCCGCCCAGGTCGCCGGGGACTTACCTGCCTTCGATCTGCCTGTGATTGAAGTACGCCCGCCAAAACGCGCCGAACAGGGCGACTATAGCTGCGCTGTCGCTATGCAGCTCGCCAAACCGGTTGGGCGCAACCCATTTGACATCGCAACCACCATTGAAAAGCACCTGCCATCTGCGGCATTCATCGGCGCGGTAGAAACCGTCAAACCGGGGTTCATCAACTTCCGGTTGAGTGAGGATTGGCTGAGGGCACAGGTCGAAACCATTATCGCCGAAGGGGATGATCTCTTCCAGCTAGACATGGGACAGGGAAAACGGGCGCAGGTCGAATTTGTGAGCGCCAATCCCACCGGCCCGCTGCACATTGGCCGCAGTCGGGGCGCGATTGTCGGGGATACCATTGCCCGGCTGCTGGAAGCGGCGGGTTACAGCGTCGAACGTGAGTATTATTTTAACAATGCCGGGATGCAAATGCAGAACCTGGGCAACAGCCTGCGTATCCGCTACCTTGAAGCGCTGGGACTGCCGGTGGAAATCCCTGAAGAAGGCTTCTACCAGGGCGAGTATCTCAAGGATTTTGCCGGGGAACTGGCAGCAGAACAGGGCAAGGCGCTGGTTGATGCGGACTGGCAACCTTTCAAAGAATATGCTGAAAAGAAAATGTTCGCTATGATCCGCGCCACACTGGAACGGGTGGATATTGTTCATGACATTTTCTTTAACGAAAACAGCCTGTATGACGACAATTCGGTGTGGCAGGTACTGGCAAAACTGGAGCAAGGTGGCTATATCTACGAGTCAAGCGTGCGCGAAGGGGCCAGCGAGGAAGAAACTGCGAAGGCCGCAGGTCTTGAACCCGCAAAGTGGTTTCGGAGTACACAGTTTGGCGATAAAGAAGACCGGGTTTTGGTCAAGAGTGACCGCAACCCGACATATACCCTACCGGACATCGCCTATCATGTCAACAAAATTGAACGCGGGTTTGATCTGCTGGTGAATATCCTGGGGGCGGATCATTACACACAGCACCAGGTGGTGCGATACGGGCTGGAGGCGCTGGGGTATGACCCGACTCCCCTGCATGTGGTGATTATCCAGTTTGTGCGCCTGATACGCGGTGGCGAAATCCTGAAGATGAGCACCCGCGCCGGAGCCATAGACACGCTGGATGATCTGATTGACCAGACCAGCGCGGATGTGGTGCGCTATATTCTGCTGGCGCGCAGTCCAGACTCGCACCTGGATTTCGACCTCGATATGGCCGTGAAACAGAGCAATGAGAACCCCGTCTACTACATTCAGAATGCGCATGTGCGCTGCGCCGGGATTTTCCGGGAGGCCGAAGCACGCGGCAAGGGAGACGAGGGCGCAAATCTGAACCTGCTTGGCGCAGACGAACTCCGGTTTATTCGCAAGGTATTGGAATTGGGCGAGGTGATTGAGCAGTCCGCCAGAGAACTCGCGCCGCATAAAATTGCTTTCTACGCGCACGAACTGGCAAGCCTGTTCCACCCAACCTACGATACAGTGCGGGCACTGCATGGCGATATCCCGGACGACGTGGCAACCGCGCGGCTGCGGTTCTATCGGGCGGCGCAGGTGGCGTTCAAGCGGGTACTGCGGCTGATGGGTATGACCGCGCCAGAACGCATGTGAGGTCTCGGTTAGCAAATTCGCCGGGAAACGCACTTTGTGTTACGCTAGCAGCATGACAACGGCAGATAAGTGAGGCAAAATCGTGGCCGGAGACTACGCAGTTTTGGCACCTGTGTATGATGAAATCGGATTAGCGGCGTTCGCATCAGCGATGGCACCCCGCCTGATTCACTTCGTTCAATCCCACACGGATTGGCTGGGGCGGCGCGTGCTTGACCTGGGATGCGGCACCGGCGAAGCCATGAAAGCGCTGGCGGACTACAATTTCGCATTCGTCGCCGTCGAAAACACGGCGGAGATGATTCAACAAGCACAAACCCGGTTGGCGAAGGCCGGATTGAATATCAAATGGGTGCAGCAGGATATTCGTCAGCTTGACCCGACCACCGGGCTTGTAGATATGGCGCTGGCACTCGACATTATCAACGACCTCAACAGCCTGCGCGAGTTAGAGGCGGTGTTTAAGGGCGTTCACCAGCTCCTGGATACAGGCAAGCTGTTCATTTTTGATATGTACACCTTGCAGGGGCTGGCAGAATTTGGAAGGGAGGGTGAACACCTGGTGTATAATCAACCGGATAAGCTCACGGTGTTTGCCAGCAATGCGTATGACTACGAGCGCCAGATTCACACCCAGGCATTCACTATTTTCCAGCGGGTGGCGGACTGCTGGCAGCGCGCAGAAGCATCACGGATTCTGCGCACCTTCCCGGTACAGGCGGTAGCGTCGTTGTTGCAGCGTTCGGGATTCGAGATTACAACGGTTCTGGATACCCATCTGAATGTGCTTCAACCGGGTGTTTCTCAGGTACCCCGGGTAATCTTCATCGCCAAAAAACTGTAACCGTAGCCAGGGGCAGCGTGGCTGTCACACGCCCTGAATCCCTACAGGACTTGAACCGCGCCATCCCTATTGCAGAGATAGAATCATGGAAAACACTTTGGACAAGCCCCCTCTCAATTTCCGGGTAGACCCGGAGCATGGCGCACTTCGCCTGAGTATCATCGGTATTTTCGTGGCGCTATGGATTATCACATTCTTCATCCTGAGTCTCCTCATCCCTGACCAGGGCGTGAACCTGATCGCCGTCCTGGTGGGCTTCGGGGTCGCGGCGATTGTTTCACGCCAGATTGAAAATACGCTGCGGTCAAAGTGGCCGAGTGGACGCACGTTGGTCATTGACCAGGATGGTGTTACCCTGCTTCTCAAAGAAACAACGCAATCCCAGATTACAGCCAGCGAGCCGATGGGCATCCTGCTGTGGCGCTTCCGTATCCGACGGCGGACAAGAGTGCCGAAGGGCTGGTATGTGGTTGCCTGTGCTATCGAACAGGAAGATACCTACCTGCCGGTCTATACATTTATGTCGCCCCAGGATATTGAGGCACTCAACGGGCGTATTCGCTTCCCGGTGCTGATGACTGAAAAAGAAGTGCAAAACCCAATGGGACGGCAAGACAGTCTGCGATTAGCTGGCGAGCAGCGCCGCCTGCGGCAGGCCGAGCAGCACCGCTGGACCAATGGCGCTGAAATGACCAATGACGACTTCACCCAATATCTTGAACGACTGAACGAGCAGTTCCCTCAATGGATGCCCTTAAATCGTTGACCGCCCATCGTGGCCTATTCACCAGTTTCTTAGTGGTTGTGCTTCTGCTGGGTGGATACCGGCTTCAGGCACAGGATGCTATGCCACTCACCGCGTTTACGCCATCACTGGGCGAGATTACTGCTGGTGAAACCCAGAACTGGACATTTACCGGGCTGGATGGCGCGGCGCTGTCCTTACGGGTGGAGGCAATCTCCGGGGATTTAGACCCGGTGGTGAGCCTGCGCAACAGCAGCGGACAAACACTCATCACCAATGATGATTATGAGTACCCGGTTGATAAAGACGCACTGCTGGAAGTCGTGACCCTGCCCCGCACCGACACCTACACTGTGCAGGTATCCGGGTATAGCGGTACAGCCGGGGAATATTTACTCACTCTGACTTACGGATTTGCCAATCTCGCGCTGCAAGAGACTTTCGAGACTGTCTCCGACTGGACAGCGATAGATGAAACCGGGAGTATTTCCCCGGCAGACGGACAGATGGCCTTCCAACTCACGGGGATGCAGATACGTGACACGGCCATCAACGGCAGTACGAACCCCTTGACGGACTATTATGCACAGATTGATATTCGCATAACCAGCCAGGTCGGGGGATGGGAGGCGGGGTTGACCAACCGCCAGCAAGACGACGGCAGCTACTATCTCTTTAATGTGAATGACCGGGGACAGTGGCGTTTTGTCCTGCATTCAGCGGAAGGGGACGACCAGGTACTGCGTGATTGGACGCCCCATCCGGCCATCGTCCCAGGCGACACAGCTTTCACATTAGGATTGATGGTGAATGATACCGGCTTTGACTTTTTCTATAACGGCCAGCTGCTCGGTCATACGGTAGATGACACGATCCTCAATAGTGGCCGTGTTGGGCTGGCAATTGGCACAGGGGCTGCCCTCAACAGCACTGTAAGCATCCAATTCGATAACCTCATTATCACCGTCCCGGTAGAAGTCAATGGCCGGCGGCTGGTCCCGCAGCAGATCATCCAGGGTGAACCTGCCGTGCTGGTGGAAGAACTCCGGCGGCGTGGAGTGATCCCGGCGGCGGGCGAGATGGCGCTGACGGTGAGTGAGAGCTTCGCCGAATTTCGCCACCCTGGCGTCTCGCGGTTCATGCTGGGACGCGGCACGCTGTTCACAGATTTTGCGCTGGGGACAACCGTCTCATGGGAAAGCGCAGCGGAGGGAATGGCGGGCTGTGGCCTGGTGTTCCGCCAAAGCGATGAGGCGCACTACCTGTTGGCCTATATTGAGCAAACGGGCGGGTATGGGGTGTCGCAGCGCGATGGGGATTCCTTTCTGCCAGGCGTTTTCGGCGAATACGCCGAGATCAGCAGCGGCCCTCACCAACTGGTTGTGGTCGCTGCCAGTAATCGGGTTATTTACTACATAGACGGCCTGCTTGCCGGTGAATTGATGATTGAAGCGCAGGAAGGCGAGGTGGGGAATGCGGTGGTCAACTTCGAGCCGATCAGCACATCGTGTCAATTCACCAATACCTGGCTGTGGCGCTGGCGGTAAAGTCCCTGCAACAGCGGAGTGCTGAAATAGATGGTTCATGGGGCGCAGCACACTGCGCCTTTTCGTTTGACGGCATCAACATACCAGGGAGAAGCGCGTGAAACAGATCGAAGCAGCTATTTTGCGCACCGTTTTGTATGCGAATATCTTCAGTTTCCCCCTGACCGTCGAAGAAATCCACCATTTCCTGATTGATGAACAACCGGCAAGTCTGGAGACGATACGGAACGCGCTTCAAGAATCTGCTGCACTACAACGTTGGCTGCGTTACGAACGCGGTTATGTCCTTTACGGGGAACAGCTTGACCTGATTGATGTGCGGCTGGCGCACGAGGCAGCATCCGAACAACTCTGGGGGGTGGCTCTACGGTACGGGCGCTGGCTGGCACGGCTGCCGTTCGTCCGCATGGTCGCACTGACCGGCGCGCTGGCAATGCGAAATGCGACTTCCGGGGATGATGACCTGGATTATCTGGTCATCGTGACACCAGGGCGGGTTTGGTTGGCGCGTGCATTTACGATTGTGCTGGTACGTTTAGCACGGCTGTGGGGTGTGACAGTCTGCCCGAATTACATTGTGGCAGAAAACAATCTCATACAAACCGACGAGAATATCTTCGTCGCGCATGAAGTTGTCCAGGCCCTGCCCCTCTACGGACACGGCCTGTACCAGCAGATGCGAGCGGCAAATGAGTGGACTCGAACTTACCTGCCGAATGCGGATACCCCTTTTTACAGGACGGAGGACTATTGGCCGGGTTGGGGTTGGCGTCAAGCGAAGCGCCTGGGGGAATTCCTGTTCGGTGGCTGGTTAGGAAACCAGCTTGAACAGTGGGAATACCGGCGCAAATTGCAGCGATTCGCGCCGGAAATGCAGACGCCGCACTCGGCAGCCCGGCTCGATGAAACCCAGGTAAAAGGGCATTTCAACGATCATGGGCATCCCGCACTGCGGCGCTATTACGAACAGTTGAGCGCGTGTGGCCTGTCGGATGATGACGACTAGTTCGGCTCTATTGCGTGAAGCAGCGCCAGGACGCGCTCCCGTGCTGCATCCAGCGGGCCGTCAATCGTCGCGCCGGAAGCCTGAGTATGCCCACCACCGCCCAGACTCAGCGCAACGCCGCTGACATCATAACCCGGCTTACTCCGCAGGCTGATTTCGATCTGACCGTTGGATAGCTCTTTAAACACAACCGCGATTTTTGCTTCATCCACCGAAATTAACAGACCAACCAGCCCACGATCGGTTGACTCACCGACTTTCGCCTGTTTCAAGTCCTCCTGGGTGACACTGGCGGCGATCACTGTGTGATTCATCGTGACTGAACTCAAAGAGCGCTTCCAGAGTTCAATCGTGTTGTAAGGTTTGCTGACCAGGGCACGGGCAACTATATCGGCCAGAGAGGCCCCGGCAGTGATTAACTGTTGGGCGATTTCCAGAGTACGCGCCGTCACGTTACTCGTGCGGAAACCGAGTGTATCCGTAACCAGCCCTGCCAGCAAAGGCACAGCGACCCGTTTCGAGATGGGATGCCCCATATAGACGAGCCAATCAAAGACGATTTCCGTCGCAGAAACGGCAGTCGGCACAACCAGGAAAATATCCCCAAACCAGACATTCGTAGGATGATGGTCGAGGTTAATAACTTTTGGGCTGTGACCCCGTCCATACTCACCCACGAGGCCGGTACGTGGCTCATCGCTGGCGTCCACCGAAATCATCAGATCCCATTTACCGCGTTTGAGTTTTCCCTGAACACCACCCGCACCCGGCAAGAAATTCAGGTAATCCGGTGTGCCTCCATCTACGACAGTGGTCACTTTCTTGCCCATCTCGCGCACAGCATTCGCCAGCCCTAACAGTGAGCCAATGGCGTCACCATCCGGGTTTACATGCGTCACAATCAGAATTGACTCGGCCTGTTTGAGCGCCTCACTTGCGGCGGCCCAATTCGCTTTTTCACTCATTCACGTCCTCAGTTGTGGTTTCATCTTCGACTTCGGCGGGGGGGATTTCGAGGTTTTCAAGCAGTTGGGCAATCCGTTCACCGCGCTCCAGAGCGTAATCCCAGTGAAAAACCAGGTCCGGCACCGAGCGCAACCGTATCCGGCGGCCAACCTCGCGCCGCAGGAAACCTTTCGCCCGTTCCAGGCCAGCCATCACTTCGGCCTCACGAGTCTCCTCTGCCAGGGCGTTAATATAGATATTGGCGAACATTAACTCGCGGTCAAGCTTGACCTCGGTGACAGTAATATGCTGGAGGCGCGGGTCTGCCACTTCACGCAGCAGTAATTCGCTCAGAATCTCCTGAATGCGCTCTGCCATACGATCCTGTTTGATTGTCATCACTTCACTCCTTCCTGGGGGAACTGCTCGTTGAGGGGAATTCCATTGGAAACCAGGCTGTCATCACCGGGCTAACGGGCAGTGAGCGTAAAAGCCCACTGCCCCTCAAATGAGCGGTAATACCTTCACCGACACAGAGACTAGTTGACCCGTTCTGTTACATAGAACTCGATCATATCTCCGTTTTCAAAATCGTTGAAACCGTTCAGGCCGATACCACACTCAAAACCGGAACGCACCTCGCGTACATCTTCAGTCATGCGTTTGAGCGAACCTACCGGCACGTTCTCCGCCAGCACCTTGCCGCCGCGTTTGACACGGGTACGGGCATTACGCCGGGCCTCACCATCGCGAATATAACAACCGGCAATCACGCCGATGCGCGGAATGCGAAAGACCTGGCGGACTTCCGCTGTGCCGATTGTCTTTTCGGCGTAGGTGGGTTCGAGCAGGCCCTCCAGAGCAAGTTCGATGTCTTCCAGTAGTTTGTAGATGATATTGTAGACGCGGATGTCTACACCCTGGGAGTCAGCGGTACGGCGGGCGGCGTTGTCCACATTCACACCAAAGCCAATGATGATCGCGCCGGAAGCACTGGCAAGCATCACATCATTTTCGGTCACATGACCGACATCTGAGGACAGAATACGAATCCCAATGCCCTGTGTGTTATTTTCCGCCAATTGATGAAGCGAGTCGATAATTGGCTGGAGCGTGCCCTGTACGTCAACCTTCACAATCAGGCTGAGTTCTTTAGACTGACCTTCGGAAAAGTGCGCGAAGACATCTTCGAGTGTTAATGCGCGGGTTGGCTGCGCCTTCTGTGCATCTTCAATTTCCTGGCGTTCTTCCGCAATGCCACGCGCCACCTTATCATTTTTGACCGTCTCAAAGGCGTCACCCGGTTGAGGCGTCTCGCTCAACCCCAACACAGAAACCGGGGTAGAAGGCGGTGCATCCTTGATCTGCTTGCTGTTTTCATCGAACATCGCTTTGATACGGCCATAGGCTTTACCTGCCACCACCGTATCACCACGTTTGAGTGTGCCATTCAACACGAGCAAAGTCGCTACAGTACCCCGACTGGGATCCACTTTGGCTTCAATCACGATACCAGAGGCATCGCTCTTCGGGTTGGCAACGACATCACTATCGTCTGCCATCAGCAGAATTGCTTCCAGCAGGTCGTCAATCCCCTGGCCCTTGACCGCCGAAACCGGCACAACCAGGGTATCCCCATCCCATTCGTCGGGGGTCAACCCCACTTCCATAAGGCTCTTCTTCGTGCCTTCAACATTGGCGTTGCGCAGATCAGTTTTCGTGATCGCCACGATAATCGGCACATTGGCAGCGCGGGCGTGGTCAATTGCTTCACGCGTGGTGGGCATTACGCCATCGTCCGCGGCCACAACCAGCACCGCGACATCGGCACCATGCGCACCACGCGCCCGCATTGCTGTGAATGCTTCGTGACCAGGTGTATCGAGAAAAGTGATGTAGCGACCATTATGCTGCACCCTGTACGCACCGATATGCTGGGTGATACCGCCCGCTTCGCCAGCGGCAACCCGTGTTTTGCGAATAGTGTCCAAAAGGGTGGTTTTGCCATGATCTACGTGGCCGAGAATGGTCACAATCGGGGGGCGGCGCTGCAAGTTTTCGGTTTTTTCCTGCGTGTATTTCTTGCGCCAGGTCTGGGCTTCAGCGGCCTTCTGCCGCTCAGCAACGGCCACAGCGGCACTGGCAGATTGCGCCTCAAAGCCCATTTCCTCAACGACGATGGCCGCCGTATCGAAGTCAATTTGCTGATTGATCGAAGCCATGATTCCATTCGCGATCAGCCGCTTCATGACCTCAATCGGGCTGGCATCAATGATCTCAGCCAGATCGCGAACGGTTAGATAATCGGGTAGCAGTACAGCCTGCTTTTCCTGTGCCATATATTCCTCCTCAGTACAGGGGAGCGGCAGGTCAGGAAAAGCCGACGGCTTTTAGACCCCCCTACCGCTATAGTTGATCATTATTCATGAGTTACACCGTGAATCCATCATGGGTTACATCCATTATGGTGACGGTATGGCCTGGCGCAGGCGCATCCGGTCATCTGCCGTAAGCGTGGTACGCAGGGCCTTATTTAAAATATCGGTGGAAGCAGCACGTTCCCAACACTCAGGATTAGCACACAAATACGCGCCGCGTCCGCTCATCTTGCCGGTAGGGTCTAATTGCAGCCCATCCTGAGTCCTAACGACGCGGAACAGGGCGCGTTTGCCATCTTTTTCCCGGCAAACAACACAGGTGCGGATAGGAATGTGCTTCCGGCGCTGTTGTTGGCGTGTTGGGTTCATCATCATATAAACCACTAAATCTCGTAGTCTTCCCAGTCTTCACGACGACGGCTGCCTTTCCGGCGCCGTTTGGCAACGATCTCACCAACCTCCTCATCAAACACCAACTGACGACGCTGCTGACGTTCCTTGCGGCTCTTACGGTCTTTCTTCTTACTGCCGGTACCCGATGTGAGCAAAGCATCCAGGTCTTCGTCCGCTTCGTCCGCTTCATCATCATCAGCCACAGCCGGAGCGGTGGCCGCTACCCGCGCTGGTTTAGGCCGGGCAGTGGCGGGCTTAGGTTCAACGATGTCTTCGTCACCAAAGACCGACAAAATCACAGCCTCATCATCCACATCGGCAGGCACTTCACTGGACGTGGCCGCCATTGCTGGTGACTCAGCAGCCTGAACCACCTCGGATTCTGGTTCGACCTCCGGTTCAGCAGCCATATCCGGCAGTTCGTCGGGGATAACGATCTTATCCAATGCATCCTGTACACGCGGCAAGGGATCCCCACTGACGTTTGACAACAGGCGCTTGAGGCGTCCCTCATCAATCAGGAAGCGCAACATGATCTCACCCACATTGCCCAGGGGTTCCAACGCTTCAATGATGTCATCGGGCAAGTCAAGCAGGCCAACCGGCAGCGCAAAGGCGTTTTCGGGCAGGGTTGATTTAACGGCATTGATTTCTTGCAGACGCGCCTGGCGTGCGGCTTCACGCTCAGATTGCCAGGCTTTTTCAACCTTAGCCGCAAATTTATTGAGCACCTGGTATTCTTCGGGCATAATCGCTTTATTGAGAAGTTTCTTCTCAATGATACGCTGCACTTCGGCCAGCATATCCGATACTTGTGCCGCCAAAGCTGCCAGCGGCGGCTGCTCGATTTTATCCAGGGCATTCTGCACAGCTTCGGAAACGCTCTTAATATCAATACGCCAGCCCGTGAGTTTTGCCGCCAGGCGCGCATTCTGACCTTCGCGCCCAATCGCCAGGGAAAGCTGGTCATCCGGCACCAACACCACCGCTGTACGCCCGGCATCCGGATCATCGTCCAGGTATACACCGCTGACGCGGGCAGGACTGAGCGCTTTGGCAATAAAGACCTCATGATCGGAATTCCACTCGATCACATCAATCTTCTCGTCGTGGAGTTCCTTGACAATATTCTGGATACGAATACCGCGCATCCCAACGCACGCCCCTACCGGGTCAATCCCTTCCTGGAGAGCGGTGACAGCAACTTTTGAACGCTGGCCGGGTTCGCGGGCGATATTCTTGATTTCGACCTGCCCGTTAAAGATTTCCGGCACTTCGTATTCCAGCAGGCGGCGCAGCATATTACGGTGGCTGCGGCTAATCACAATCTGTGGGCCGCGATTGCTTTTCTTCACTTCAAGGACATATGCCCGAAGTTTATCATGCGGCTTGTAGCGTTCACCCGGAATCTGCTGGTTGCGCGGCATCATGGCCTCGGTGCGGCCCAGGCTCACGGTAATCATGGCAGCATTTACGTTTTGTACCGTCGCGGTGATTAAATCGCCTTCGCGGTCAGCATATTCCTCAAAAAGGGCGTTTCGCTCCGCTTCCCGGATTTTCTGCAAAATGACCTGCTTGGCAGTCTGCGCCGCAATACGGCCAAACTTCTTGGTCGTACCCTCCACCTGTACCATGACCATATCGCCCAAATCGGCCTCTGGATCGAAGTAACGCGCTTTTTCCAGGTCAACTTCGGTGTTGTGACTCTGCACGTCTTCCACGACTTCTTTTTCAACATAAATACGCACCCGGCCCGTATTCGGGTCAACATTGACTTCAACGGCCTGGGCGGCACTGGCACCGACGTCACGACGATAGGCCGAAACGAGGGCGCTTTCCAACGCCTCAAGAACTACATCACGGCTAAGTGACCGAAGTTCAGAGATTTCGTTAAAAGCAATTTCGACTTCACTTCTCATGCTGCTGCTTCAACTCCCGCTGTACTCTGGGGAAATTCATCTATTCTTAGTATATAGCAAAACGCTCAAACCAGGATGGGCGCTTGAGCATCAAAGACGGAAATAACCCTTTAAGTGCAAAAAGTGGGGGTTGCCCACTTTTCACCTTCCAACGGAGACTATTGTAACATATCAGATATTCGCTGACAAGAGAGAATCAGCCCGGAGCATCCACCTCATCTGTGGATTCGGCAACCGGCGGTAAGTCTTCGGTCACTTCCGGCGGCACAATGAGTTCAGATGTCGCTTCCGGGCCATCGCCCTCAATAACCAGCGGTTGGACGCCCTCAGGAACTATGGACTCAATGCGTTCGTAAGGCGGGAACCGCAGCACACGTCCGCCGCCCGAATCCGTCACATAAAGATTACCGGCAGCATCCAGACTTAAACCACCCACCGTAACAAACTGGGTGGCGTCCAGACTTTCGGCACTGCCCAACTGCCCAAACGAACCAAGACAGTTGCCAGCCCTGTCGTACACCAGGACGCGCCCGGCATCGGGATCACCAACATAGACGATATCACGCACGCTATCCACTGCAAGGTAGGGGCGGTTACCCAGATCGTCACGCCATCCCCGCACCTTGAAACTGTTGGTCGACTCGCCAGTCGCGGTCATATACTGGTACACGGGAGCGCCTTCCAACGTAAAGACGGAAATACGCTGATTCCACGTATCGGCCACATACAGCAGACCATCATCGCTGATTGACAGGCCACTGGGTTCATCTAACTGACCGGTGCCGCTGCCGCCTGAGCCGATGTCATACAGGAACTGTCCATCGCTGGTATAAACGCGCACGCGCTTGTTTCCGGTATCGGCCACGTAGACCCGTTCCTGGTTATCCACCGCAACAGCACGCGGCCCCCAGAAGGCATCAAACGGCTCGGTGCGGGCTTCCCAACCATATTCACCGCGCTGACCCCAACTGCGGATATAATCCCCATCGGGGGACAGCACGATGATACGGAAATTCCAGGTGTCGGCCACGTACAGGTTACCACTTGGCCCCACCGCGATACTGTTCGGTCGTTCGAATGTCACCAACTGCGGTTGGGGTGCGCCCTCCTGACCTATGGTGTTCAGGAAATTGCCACTCTGATCAAATACGGCGATGCGGTGGTTGTATTCCTCCGGCACATAAATACGGCCATCCAGCCCAATCGCCATATCCAGCGGGTGATTGAGGAAACCCACTGCCGCCCCCTGGCTGCCCAGCACGATTTCCGCCAAACGTGGCTCCCAATTTGCGGAGCAAGCGTTCACCGTCACAGCATCCAGAGGATTCATGACCGTTCCATCACCGGTACCCAGATTCCATACCTGAGCAGCCACGTCCTTACGGACATAAAAGTACATGCGCTCAGAGACCGGCCAGTTGGTAATCGAGAAATCCTTATTCACTGCTGCGCCGTAAGCGGTGTAGTCACGCCACCACCAGATATTGAAGATACCCTGGCGAATCTGCGCTGCCTGAACATTTTCCGATGAGAAGTCCAGCAAATTGACGATACGTTCCGGTGTGAGGCCAAAGTAATCCTGCATCGGCCACCACAAACGCATAAAACCCTCTTCATCCATAAGGTAGTAGCGGTCTTCAAGGGCGGCTTCCACGGCGGCACGGTTAGCCCCACCCACAATCACCGCCACAGCGTCTTCCATCAGACGCGGGCTGGGATTCGCCCCGGCAAAAACACTGTTGGGGAACTCACGGAAGTACCAACTGCCCGGCCAGGACATGCGATCATCATAGACAAAGCGAATATTCATGCCGTCCGTTGTCAGGCGGCTGATTTCTTCCAGCCACTTCACCACAACCGTTTTATTGGCGGGGGCGGCATGGGCATACACCAGGTATTCCGTTGCGAGGTCATAGTTCACGAAGGACGCCATCCACGCCGAACGGAAGGTGATAAAGGCCAGCACCGCAAAAAAGGCAACCGCAAACATCTGCCGCAGATTCTGCCAGCCAGTCTGTGAAACCAGGCGAAACAACACAAATAACACGACTGCCGCCAGCAGCACCCCGGCATACCAGCGATACGCACTTGCCAAATCCTGTTGAGTCAGGCCGCCAATACCCTGGCCGACGAGGAATGGCCCAACGATCTGCACGAAGGCCACATATAAGACCGGGAGCAGCAGCAGATAAAGCCACCCGCGATTGAAGAATACCCTTCCGTCTACCCGATCCAGGATACGTCCGAAGTACCACCCGGTCAGCAGGATCAGCGGCACCGTCATGTGCGTGCCTAACCAGGGCATCTTCTCTCCGGCCAGTGTATAGGCAATCAGATTGAGAACACCCCACCAGGAGACAAACAGGAGGAATGGCACATGCTTCAGCCATTCGGCAGAACCGCGACGACCTCGAGGAAATTCACGGTCAACTGTACCGGAGTCAAAATCCACCCTGACGGCTTCCGGCTCTTGGCCCTCGTCCGGCAGTAAATCACCGATACTCCTTTGTTCGCGTTTCGCTTTGGATAGCCAGGTATCCCGCTCTTCCTGCCGATCCCGCCGGAAGCGCCAGAAAATACCCAGGCCACTGAACATCGCCAACACACTGCCAATGACCGGCAGGAACTCGTAAAACGGCATAATCAGCACAAGATAGTAATACTGCGGTTGGCTGCCGCGCCGGACGCCCTGCTGTTCCAGCCAGTAGCCCAGGCTGTTGTACATCCCGGCCAGCCCGCGCATATTGGTGAACATGGTAGTGAAGAAGAACAGATAGATGACGTGGAAGATTGCGGCGGAAATCAACCAGCGTTTCCAGTTCCACACCAGCCCGGCGGTAATGGACACCGCGAACATAGGAATGACTGCCAGCAGCGCCAACGCCACCCGCCCATATTCTTCCGGCGTGGTAGCCGGGATGATCTGCTGCAAAAAGACAGGCAGGGATTCACCGATAGCGATATAATCGCTGGCCTGCGCCCCGGTGAATTTGACGGGGAAAGCGGCTAACCAAGGTAAGATGAGCGTGCCCATCAGCAGCAGAATATCAAATTCAGGGAAACGGTGGAGTGTGCGCCACCATCCGGCCCCCGCCGTAAAAATAAACCCGACAATCAGAACTATGGAGGCTATCCACAAAACCGCCAGCGGCAGAACACTGAAGCGCGATACCGTCTGTTCGACAATAGTCTCCTGCCCTGGAACTGCGGGGGCTGCGGGCTGAGACGAATCGGAAGCAACGACGTGAGAGCGTTCCTCAATGATGATTAGGCCAGCCACAACCACGATGACCAGCGCCACCACCAACAGGACATCAAGCCAGGGAACCTGCCCCAAACGCGAGCGAAACACCCACAAGAGGGTCGCCAAGAGCGTCGCAACGATGAACAGAACGACCAGCAGCGTCCAGTTGGTCAGGGTTACCGCGCCCAGACTGCCGGCCCCGGCTGCCGATGCCGCGTCAATAGGCGAAATGGTCAGCACCACATACATCCCCAGAGCTGCGACGCCACCTAATAACCCGGCGATGGACAGAAAGTACAATACAGACTTTCCGGGAATATTCCAGAAATGCTGTGCCATGCGGACAAGCCAGTATAAGGTCAGGAAGCTGCCAAAAATGGCGATGTAAATAAACGCGACTTCCTTTGAGCCGAGCATCCCGATCATTCCGAAGGAGAGAATATACAGCCATCGTGCCTTGCGACGGCGATCAGGCGGGCCGTTCAAGTACATGAAGATGGCATAAGCCATCAACATGGCAAAGAATATGGTTGGCGAATCATGGCGGATATAACGGCCATAGTAGAGCAGCAATGGCGAGATGAGCAGCATGACTGACACCAGAATCGCGCCCCACCGTCCCAGCCAGCGACGGAACAAGAGTGGGAACATCACGGTGAGAATGCCCATCACGGTTGGGTAAATACGTGATGTGAAGTCGTTATCGCCAAACAAAGCATACATGAAGGCCGTCACATGGAAGAGAATTGGCCCGTGCATCAGCGGCGTGTGATTGTAGATGCCTTGCTGATAGAGATCATACGAGAAGCGCGTGTGCAGGCTCTCATCGTGGCTCATCACCCGGTCACCAAGCAGGTAGAAGCGGGTGAAAATCGCCAGCAGGAAAATCGTAATATAAACCAGGGTTTCCCAATTCAGTGTTACTCCCCAGCCGAGCATACGGTTAAAGGGGTGACCAGGATTTTCCGGGCGAGAAGGTGCGTGTAGTGTCGTCATGCAAGCCTCTACTTGTAGGGAACCGCGGTTGTGTCGGGTTCAGGTCGAACATCTGGGATGACATGGCCTTCAGTAGCCGTATAATAGGCCACCGCCGTCCCCACCGCCGCTGGATGAGTGGGCGTCTGGTTCATAGTAACGGTCTGTGGTGCGGGCTGCGTTGGCGGCGCCGCCCATGTTACCCCACCATTACCCATCGTCAAGGGAACAATCAGCAGCAGCGTGAAGAGCAGCACAGCGAGTCCGTACCGCGCCTGGAAGCGATCAAATCGCTGGCGGGGTGTTGGCTGTGCCAACTCCGTCTCCACCACACTCCACACACGTTTGAGCGGGGGCGGCGGGACCGTACCAATTAAAGGTATCGTCTCCGTTAAGTGCCGCACCAGGTCGAGTTCCTTCCGGTACAGCACGTAGCAAGTCTCGCAGGTATTCAAGTGCCCCATAACCCGCTGCCGGATCATGGGCGGCAATTCATCCTGAATATATGCATTTATCAGTTGCGAGTAGTGTTCACAGGTCATCGTCAAATACCCACCCACTCATCCAATAAGCCAGGCACTGAGGGCTGTAATAAGCCGCGCAAACGTTCATGTGCCAACCGGACGCGACTTTCTGCCGTCTTTTGCGGGCAGTCCATCACGTCGGCAATCTCGCGGTATGTCAGGCCGTGACCGTAACGCAAAATGACCGCTTCGCGCAGGTGGGGCGAGAGTGACAGTACGGCTTTTTCCACTGCCTCGCGCAGACCCTGCTCAACAAGAGCGGCTTCGGGCGTCTCAGTGTTCGGAGCAGCAAGATTCAAAATAAACATCTGCCCCAGGTCTACCAACGGGAAGCGCTTCCGCCGGTACATATTCCGGCAGCGGCTGAGCGTAATCGTGTACAGCCAGGTCTTAAAAGACGCCCGGTTGGAGTCAAAGCGGCTGATATTCTTGAACGCATATACAAATGATTCCTGCACGACATCTTCAGCGTCCTGCTGGTTGCCAAGCAGACTGTAACACAGGCGATAGATCATTGGCGCAAAATAATCATACAGTGCCGCAAAGCCAGCCTGGTCGCCCTGCAAACAACGTGTAATGAGTGCGGCAATCGTTTCCGGCTCAAGAGTCATGCTTCAGTCCCACGTATTGTTTTTGCCCACAAGATATACACAGGCATCCTGGTTATTCCTTACCTGCCCTCAAAATCAAATGGCACACCGTTGTAAACATCCTGTCGCAGCCACAGCACAACACGCTCAAGCGCAACCGGTTCGAGACCTGTGCGCACGCGCCGCTGGAACCACCAGGCTGGCAAATCCAACAGGGCAACCGACGCTCCACGCCATTCCGAGCGAATGGTATAGGCATCACCAACATAATCACCACCGAGATCAGGAGAAACGGTCAATTCTGGCAGCAATACAATCCCAGCGCCCTGTGCCTCGGCGATATCGGTAATGAACTGCGTCTGATTAAAGTCACGCAATGCCCAGGCAACAGCCCCATCCTGCGGAGCAAGTGCCGTAACCACGAGTTCCTGGTTGAAACCACCCGCACCCCGTTCGGACAGGTGGAGCAGGGTTTCACGCAGCGCCTGCGTCTGCGGCGTCATCGTCTCCATGTGCCACAGATCAACGGGGTTAGTCGCATTCGTCACAGCGATGTTCCAGCCACTGCCCATGCCTGTAAAAAGCGCAAAGCTCAACAATCCCAATGCCCCAGCCTGCAAAGTTGATGTCATCCCCCATATTCCAGCAGAAAGGAAAACGCCAACGATGCCCAGCAGCAAAGCCATCAACACCCAAACGAGGTTGACCGTGCCGACGGTATTCAGATCAAAAGTCTCCGGTGGCAGTTTGAGCAGGGAACGTGCCACTGCTTGGCCGTGTACAGTAAAGATAAACAACAGAATTATGGTCATCACCGCCAGCACCGCTTTGCCCCAGGCGGGAGCATTCCAGAATGTGTGACGCGGTGTCTGTAACAGGTCAAGCAGCAGACCACCTACCAATACGGCGAGCGGGACTTCCGCCCAGAGCGCGTGCTCTGGCCCGGCCCCGTTGTAGAGCAACCAGCCGATCACAGTAAACGCCAGCCAGCCGACGAGAAAACGATCCGCAACAGCAATCGTCCCACGCCGTCCGAGCAACCAGATGGTGATGACCGCAAAGAACCACACAACCGGCTCATAGAAAAGGCTGGTGAGCAAGGGATAAAACAGTGGCGCACCAGGGCGTGATGTACCCAGGCCGCGCAACCCGGCATTCAGTAACTCACTTATCGCGCTTAACCCGTCCAGGCGGGTGAAAAACTGGGTGCTCACGACAAGAATGCCCAGGCCTGCGACCAGCAGGCCAATCTGCCAGGGAAAAGCAGCCAACCGCGCCCGGAACTGGGTGAATAACCCGGGCGAGTCGGTCAGGGCATAGTCAGCCGCAGTCAGCCACAGTGCGAGACCGCCAGCGCCGAACAGGATCAGGACAAAAACCGGCCCGGTTGGGTCGCCCAGGAACAGCGCAGCCCCCAGGAATAACAGGACGACCAGGGCAAACCCCTCTCGCTTCGTCTCCCACCAGCGCCAAGCGGCCCATAGCGACAGCACGCCCAATAGAACTGTCCACACAACGGGACTATCAAAGCGGGAAGCGGCCAGCAGCGAAGGGGAACACAACAGCACGACACTTGCCAACAGCGAACGCCCTCGTCCCAACAGGTCACGGAAAAGAACGGGGGACATCACCAGCAGCACACTCGCCAGCACCGTACCCACCCTGGCGGTAAATTCGGACGCGCCCATTGTCGCAAATACAAGACTGTGTAAGGCAAACAGCAGCGGACTTTCCGGCGTGATGGGCAGACCTGCCGCGCCAGGTGACACGGCACGCCAGGCGGAGAGTGCCTGCCGCACTTCCGGTGTGGTCAACGGCACCGTGTCCAGTTCAGCCAGGCGCAATACCAGCGCCAGCACCAGCATAACCGCATATACCATCGTTTCGAGAGTCAGGACAGCCCGCCGGGGCGCGATCTCCCCAACACTGGCAGACTGCTGTAAAACGTGTGACGTGTTCATCATTGGCCTTTACGTCCTTTGTCCCGGCGATTTACGGTGCTGTCGTATCCAGCGCTGCGCCGGTCACACGGTAGAATAGACTGTTCCCGTACTGGCAAACCGGTGTCAGATTTTCGATGAATTTTTCCTCACCGGCAGTCCCATAGCTGTTGCGCTCGCTCGAACCATAGAAGATATAGTCAATCCCATACCGTTCGATAGTGGGCGTCACGAAATCCCAGCGGATGTCGGTGTACAGGCGGCGTATGTCGTCCGCCCGTGACCCGGCGACCTGCCCGTAAGTCGCGCCGCGCCACTGGCCTTCATGCCCTTCCCAGCCAATCACGACAGGGATACCAGTCAGCGAAGCCACGCGACCATACTCTGGGTGATACTGCGGGCCAATGGCCTCCGCCACAACGACCTGTTCGTTTCCTACGAGTTCACTCAGGCACATCACGGCTGAATAATCGTCGCCGGTGACATTGAAGGCTAACCCGCCGTCAAGCGATAAGGGACGGGGCGAGTCGCTCTGCCAGCGCCCGGTCTCCATGAACATGCGGCTGTAAAGCGCAAATACCGGATAAGCCAGCCCTATACCGATGACAATAACCGCCATACCGCCGGTAACCGCTCGAAGCGGCAGCACGGGCAGCGGCAGTTGAAGATCAGCCAATAGGGTATAAAGGGCATAGGCACTGGCGATACCAAACAACAGCCAGCTTTGATAATACAACTTGAAGATTGTGTTCATGCGTGTGCCGAAATTGTCGCGGAGATAGACAAATTCCGGCACTAAGGTTAGGAGCAGTCCCAGGCCGACCAACAGCAGCGCGAAGCCGGTGGCCGGGGGGTACGGCATAGCGCGGCGGGCAATAAACGCCGATTCATCGTCACTTGTAGCCGCTGTACGCGGGAACACCCGCCCGATAACCAATACGATGCCCGTCAGCAGCACCAGCGTCGTGACGATGTAGGTTACACGGCGTTCGAGGAAAGGCAGCAGAATATTGTTGATGCCGCCGTTCTGGTCAATGAAATTCAAGGCGGGGCCGGCCAGCGCCGGATTGAGCAGGCCGACCAGCGTGAGCGCCAGCATAAACACAACTAAGCCGAAGAACAGAAAACCGGCAATCTGCAAACCCAGACGCCAGTTCATCCCGATTCCAGCCCGCCAGACTTCCACAACCAGAAACGCAACCAAAATGAACAGGAAAGGGCCAAACATGATGAAATACTGGCGGAACAAAGTGGGGTAGATCAGGTTGGGCAGCACGCCCGCCGCCTGGGAACGGAATCCGACAAGAAACGGGAAGTAAAAAAGCACTGTCAACACAGCCACCGCCGCTAACAGTTTGACCAGTGCCCACCAATCTGCTGCTAACAGACGTCCACGGCCACCCTGCATCAGGCGGCGCAGACCTTCTGCGCCCACCAGCGCCACCATATACACCGGGCCGTCCCAGGTATTAAGAAACACCAACGCCCCGATACACAGGCTGTAGACAACAATATCAACCCGGTCCGGCGGGCGGCGGCGCAGCAGCACGTTGAGCGCCAGACCCAGCGCCAGCGCCGCGAAGGGCAGCGCCAGCACATGCGGATGCACATCGGCCAGCAAGAAACTGAACTGGGGGAACTCGTCAATCACTTCGTTGACACGATTCCCCTGCAAGTCTCGATCTGTCAGGATACGACTGGCGTCAAACCACCACAGCCAGCCCCACTCTGCCGGATTGGTTGTCCCTTCGCTGAGGGTAACAGGCGTATCATCAGGGATTCCGGATTCACGTGCCGCTAATCGTTCAGGATATGCGTAGCGACTCTTGGTATCCCAGAACGCCAGATAATCTTCAGAGGCGGTTTTGGCACGGTACGGCGCCTCGATCAATACCGTTTCGAAGTTACCCATCAGGATGACCAGCACCACCGCCAGCAGACCGACCAGCACCGCTGTCCCCTGCCCCGGTTTGCCGGGTGTCTCTACCGCATCATCATCCTGCTTATATCTGAACGCCCGTGAGCGCACAAGGTTATAGGCCACGCCAAATACCGTCAGGCCAGTGAGCGCGAATAACAGGGCAATCATCATGTTCATGGCAATGGTGCCAGGCACACCGCTGGTCAGGGCGAGTGAGGCGGACAGCAAATAGCCGAAGTAGTAGTAACTGATGCTGTACCCGGCCATCCAGGCATCATTAGGCGGGAAGGTTTCGCTGCGCATGATGCTATTGGTGAACATCAAGTCCATTGGCTTTTCAGTGCTGGAAAGCTCCGGTTGATGCGCCCGGTAGACCGCCCACCCCACCAGCAGCACGATGAACAGCAGTTCAGCGGCGATGACGACACGGCGGTTTTCCGCCCACCAACTACGCAGGTTCACCGGGGACTTGAGGTAAATTGCCAGACTGATCGCCAGCACCAGCAGCCAGGAGAGCAGAATGCTGCCGGGCGTGTTCTGCAAGAAGCCCAGACTCCCCAGAAACCAGAACACAAACCCAACCAGCAGCAAACCCGCCGCCCGTGCCAGAGTATAGCCTTTGTCCGGCAGGCCGCCGAGCACCCGGAGAGAAAGGGGCAATACCGCCGTGCCAGCCAACGTGGCGAGCAGCCACCAACTGACGATAATCCAGCCTTCGCGTGCCAACCAATCAGCTATCACGGTAATCTGCCGCCCTGTCAGCGCTGTAAACCGCGTTTGCATTCACTTTATAAACCACCGCGTCTCCTTGCTGGTAAACCACTTCCAGCAGCCCTAACGTCACCATCTGCTCGAATTTTGCCAGTCCCTCCGGCGGATAGTAAGCACGTTCCAGGCTGCTCACGACTACATAGGCTACCCTATAGTGCTGGATTATATCCCATGCCTGCTGGATTTCCGGCAGCCGATAGAAAGCATTCACATTCGACATACGCTGGTGAACCAGGGTCGGCAATGGGTCAAAAGTGCGCTGCTGCCGCTGGTGGAAGTTCCACCCAATAATAGATGGCAGGCCGGTGTAGATCGCCACACGGCTCTGCCAGCGGTATTCCCGGTCACTCTGCCCCTCCATGATGGTTGGCGAACCCGATATATTCTCTTGCATCCAACGGATCAGGGCATAATCTTCCGCCAGTGGGAAGGGCGCAACATCCGGGTTCTGCGCGATCACATCCGGGTCACCTTCATAGAGCGTGGCATATTTCATGAAGTCCATGCCGTCCAGTGTGAGCGGCACGTCATTGAGAGTCTGCGGCGGATCCGGTGTCATACGATCCAATGCCCGCCCGCGTGTAGCGGTGATGGGATAAATCGCTGCAATTGCCACCAGCACGCCCGCCGCCAGCGTCCAGCCAGTCCGCAGCCCACCACTCCAACGTGGCATACTGCGGAACAGCCAGGCAACAGCCACGCCAGCGACCACACTGAACATGAGCCACACCTGAATATAGAACTTAAAGACGGTATTTTGCCGCCCCACATCCCCCGCCAGTACGATGAACTCAACACCCAGAGTCAGTCCGATGGACAGCCCGGCCAATGCCAGAAGATACTGCATCTCCCGTGTCTGCCCGGTGCGGAAGAACAACAGCGCGACCCAAAGCAGCAGCGGCACAGCCACTAACACCACCGGGTAATCCGCTGTTGCCAGGATCACCAGACCTATCAGCAACCCCAACATGCCGATCAATGTCGCCAGGAGCAAACGCCAGGTTCCACGCAATGAACGCACATAAACGGTACGCAGCCAGCGGGAAGTATCCCAGGCCAATAGGGAGACAATGAAAAAGAGAAATACGCCATGAATGGTGAAATACGCCCATAGTGGCGTGCGCGGGCCGTCCCAGGTCTGGATGCTGTTATAGATCGCAGCGTACCAGGTGAGATACGGCAGCGAAAAGACAACGCTGAAGACCGCAAAGCCGCCTAGCTTACCCGCCAGCGCCAGCAATGAACGGCGTGAAAGACGCTGCCAGTGCAGCCACCAGGCGAAGGACAGTCCGGCGACGCTCAACACCATGAAGGTGATCCAATCCCAGGTGTTTGTCCCACGCAGCATCCCAACTGTGAGCGCCCCTAACGCCAGTGCGAGCATACGGATCGAGCGCCGTCGCTTATCACGCCCGGCGATGATGACTTCATGGAAGATGAACGCCATAACAAAAAACATCATCGGCATGGAGATCATGTGGGCGTGCAGGTCACCATAAAGGAAGGTGAAGAACGGCATTTCGACAATCGCGCCACCAGAACTGACTGGCGGTTCGGAAAGGATACGTGTCGGTGCCCAGTACCAGCGGTTAGAAGCGATATTCAGGGGTTCGCCGCTCGCCACTTTGCTCAGCCCGCGCAGCACACTCGGCCAGATGGAATCAGCTTCGCTGGCAGCCTGTTCGGTAATTCGAACCAGGTCTGCCCCTTCCGGCTGGATGCCATATTCCCGAATATAGTCCTGCGTGAGTTCCTGCTGTACGGAAAACGGTTGACCATAGTAGCCGGTGCGGGCGAGACCCTCGACAATCAGGACACGCGGTGTATCGAGGTTACCCAGCACCACCGCCATCACCAGGGCGGCGAAACCGGCCACCCAGGGATTGCCCAACCGCCTGAATCTGGGTTTGCTTTCGGATTCCGCCTCAGTGGCAGGAACATCAGCCATGCGGGTACGGGCGGAGTCCGCCACGTTGAAGGCCACTGAAAATGCGCCGATTCCTGCCAGCGCAAACAACGTGGGAATAATCAGGTTGTAGGCGATAGACGGCAGCACACCGAGCAGCAACACCGGCACACCAACCACCACATAGCCAAAGTAGTAATAGTTGATGTAGCCGCCGGTAAACCAGGGGTCTATAGGCGGGAAAATCGTACTGCGCAGCACACCATTAAAGTAGGCGAAGTCCATCGGTTTTTCGCCACCGAAGAATGGATGCCACAGGTCAGGGTTCAACAATCGGATGAGCAGGAAGGCGATGAACAGAACCAGCGTTATCACTTCAATCCAGAACAGCCGCCGCCAGTGACTCCGCAGGTAGTCGGCTAACCGGCGACGTACTCGCCAGGTTACCAGCAGGCTCACACCCGCCAACAGCAGCATACACAGCAGTAAGCCGGACTGTGACCACAACGGAATCCGGGCACTGGAGGCAAACCACGCCAGCCAACCCGTAAGCAGCAACCCGACAATCTTCGTGAAACCATAGCCACGATCACCGAGCATGGGCAGCAGTGTGAATAACAGCGGCCAGACTACCCAGCCAATCACCAGAATCATCAGCCACCAGCCCAGAATGGTATTGACGGGTTGTGTGTTGATGATGCTCTCGCTGTGAAAACGGCTCGACCAGGTGCCATTGTCGTACTGTGTTTCTGCCTGTTCCGGTGTGAACTGCAATTCAGTCGGGGCGGCATCCACCGGGAGCGAATACAGCGGCACGACGCCCACAATGTCCGGCGAGACATAGCTGTAGTTGTTGACGATATTCGGCTGATTGAGTACGACGCTGTCGAGAATAGAGCGGGTATTGGCCGATGAGTAGGCATCAGTCTTTTGGAAAATGAACACCACGGGATGGTCGTAGACGTGGAAGGCTTCTTCGGCCTCAAACTCGTTCAGCCATTCCGGCCCGCTGTAGGTCGGCAAATACTGGTCGGATACCCGCAGTGACCCTAATTCAAAGGTTTCCTGGAAGGTTTCGACCAGTTCAAAGCCCAGTTCGCCACTGAACAGGGCATCATAGTAACGCATGGTCATCGGCCAACGGTTGGCGTTACGCGATTGCGAGTCGTAGCGGCGGTTGCTGCCGATGATGAGGTAATCACTGTCATCCAGTACTGTAGTGAAGTAGTCACGCTTTGAGGGGGTATCCTCCCAGAAAACCTGGAGCTTGTAGCCATTAATCAGGCTCGCCCATATATCCAGGCCGTTGCATTCCCGCGCGCCAACCAGCCCCGGCGGGGGGTCATCAGCCAGCGTGATGGCATCGGGGAACTGGCAGACTTTCGTCGGGGCAGGTTCGTCCCAGTCGCCCTCCCAGGCAAATACCGCGCCGGATGTTATAACCGGCCCGCCGCTGACTTCAACGTTAAACTGGTAAGTCTCACCTGCTTTGACTTCCAGGGGTGGATTCAGGGCAATCTCATACGCATCCCCCAGGGTGTGGTTTGCCCGGCTGAAGTTGGCGGTAATTTCCCCTTCGGTGAACGTCAGCGCCGACTCTGGGCTTTTGATGCTGATCCGCAGGGTTTCCGGATCAGAGTCGTCCGACGGGTCGCCCAGGTGGGGGATATACACAGTCCGCACGATGCCATCCGCAGGAACAGTGAAGAACTGGCCGAACAGACTACCACTATCAAAACGCGAAGCCTGCGATTCAAGCGGCGTGCTATCGGAAAGGAAGCCATTAGCGACAGCGATATTGATAAGCGGCGTTCCGTCGGGCGCACCCTCAACCTGCATGGAAAAATCACCCGGAACCTGCTCCCATATCCAGTGGCTAGCCTCTACGGTGCTGAACAGGTGGCGATAAATATTGGTGAACATGGCTGCCCACAGCACAGCAAATCCCAGCACGCCCGCCAATACAGTCCGCGCTGCGAGTTTGCGCCAGGCCACCTCAGAACGATTTGCCCGCCGGACAAGCTCCACCAGCGCCCAGGCTGAAAGCAGTGCCAGCACCGGGTACAGGGAGAGGAAATAGCGCATCGATGTGACCCAGTTACTACCGAGCCACCCGAAATATCCCAGTATCCACACAACGAGCAGCAGGTTACGCAGTCCACCTTTTTTGCCACGTGCCGCCCGCCAGCCCGCCCAGACCCAACTTGCCCAGGCGAACAGCCCATATACGATGCCCATGCCCCACAGCACGATATTGCTCCAGGGGAACAGATAACCGGTGCGGCCAACCCACTGCCAGTTGGGAGGCGATTCTGCTTCACCGCTCACCAGATGCCGGGCTGTACCGAGGTCATCCAGCCAGCGGGGGTTAATCGAAAGGCCAAAAAGACCCGGCCCGGCAAAGGCATACGGGTTCGTCAGCCGGAAAACGACCACTGTGACGATCCCGGCGGCAACTAATCCGGCAAAGGTTCTGGTCAGCAGACGCTCACGCTCATAGCGCACGAGGTTCCGGTCAAACAATGGCAAGAGACGCAAGCCAGCGGCCAGCAGCAGCAGGCCAACCAGCGGCGCGGTATTGATGCGGCTTGCCAGGGCAGCGCCGAAGAACAGGCCGAAACCCAGATAATCCGCCAGCTTACCGTCATCCTGTACACGGACAGCGAACCAGATCGCTAACACCACAAACAGATTGCTCATGGCATCCACTGTCCAGAAGTGCGCCTGCTGGATTGAGAAGACGGTGAAGGCATACAATGCTGCCGCCAGCAGGCCAACCCACTTATCATGCAATCGTCTGCCGATGAAAAAGACCGTCAGAATAACACCCATTTCCGCCAGCGCGGAGAGGGTACGTCCGACCAGATGCACACCGTTGTAACCGCCCCAGATCGAATCGCCGGAAAGGCCTACTGTCAGACCGGCGGCAGCACGCACTATGAAAGTCGGCAGGGTACCATAGACCATCAGGCCATAACCGACATTATGCGGGTTCAGCGTGGAACACTGCGCATCAAAGAAGCCACCTACCCCACCGGTCTGCGGGTAACGTTCCAGGCAGGTAGCGAACTGCCCTTCAATGTCGTCACCTGTAAAATTGAGACCACCACCCATCGCGGAAACTACGCCGGTTAAGAAACGCTCATCGGGGTGCGGGTGCGTAAAGTCATCCCAATTCTGGCCGACAAAGCGTAAATAACCGCCAGCCAGCAGCACCAGCACGAGCAGCGACGCGACCAGCCAATCACTGCCGGATAGCTGGGGAAAACGCCGCTTATCTGATTGTCCTAACGAATTGTTTTCGATCATAGCGTTCCTTGTAGAGACGGCAGCCGAATCCCCTACCTAACCAGCCAAGCATATTCGACCATGTTATACACCAACTAACGCTGCTTTCCTCATTCCATGACGCCGGTGCGTTGCAGGAAATCCTCAAACCCCAGCCGCCCCAGCGCCGGGACACGGAACAGGCCATAGCGGTCACTGGGCCGGTAGCCAATCCGGTAGCTATCAAAAATCTGAGCATAGCCGGTTGGAAACCACTCGTAAAGCTGGCGTTCGGTTTCGACATCCTCTGGACTATAGAAGAACAGTATATCCCGGTTAGGGTCAAAGGTATACGTGTCACGCAGCCAGGATGCATAGAGGAAACCCGGCAGCAGGGATCGTTCGGTAATGCCGTTCGGCCAATCCATCAGCCCGGCGGCGACGCCGATTTCACGGTGTCCCCACCAGTAGGGATAGGCGATCATGAAGGCGTTGCCATACGTTCCACCACTTTCCGAAAAACCCTGCAACACACTACCGGCTTCGGTATAGGGTGCAGCCGCCGACCCCAGATAAGCGATTCGATAGTCGTTGAAATAGGTGTTGCTGTTGGCACCATAGGCCAGCGCTATTACAGCCGCCGCGCCCCACGTCGCCACTCGCCGCCCGTTTCGTCCCGGTTCGGCACGGAGCAAGGCCGTTACCAACAGTGCCAGCGGCAAAGCCGCAAAAAGATAGGCTTCCGGCAGCGTGCCGCTCATACGTGTGGCGCTAGGGTTCTCTATCGGATAGGCGAGAGACAACGCGGACGGGAGCACCAGGATAAACAGCGCAAGGGGCATAAGCCAATCCACAACATCCCGCCGGCGGAACATACGCCCCAACCAGGCAGCGCCGCCAACTACCAGCAGCGCCCCGGTGAATATATCGAGCGCCGGTTTGTTGGGTGCGCCATTGATCCAGGCGACATCCCCTTTCCAGTTATACATGAGCAGCGCGTTGCGGATATTGCTTGTCAAGACCGGCAGGTTCGTCTGGAATGCCTCAATCCGTTCAGGTAAGGTCGCGGTACGTTCAACCAGGTTACCTGCCTCATCTGTGGTTTGAATCACATCATCACCAAGCAGACGCCCAAAAGTCCGCATCCAGAAATACTGGGGCTGTTCCAGGGAGAAACCAAACAGCGGCACGAATACAACGAGGGCGATGAGCGCCAGCACACCCAGATTGACCCCGTAGCGCCAGCGATCCTGCCAGGAACGCGCCTTAAACAGAAAGGCCAGCACTACCCCAACGACAACCACTACAGGCAGCATCCTCACTGCCTGGTAAGTGTAGAGACCGAAGCCCAGCACTAAACCGGCTTTGATGTAATCGCCTCGACGGTTGTAGCGCAGCGCAGGAGCCAGATAGCCCACCAGCAAGGCCGTTACCAGCGGGGTGAGGACGATACGCAGTGCCAGACGGCTGAGGGCAACATGCCAGTAGCTCACAGCAACCAGGGCCGCCAACAGTAACCCAACGATATTGCCCAACTGCGATTTGTCATCATTGATGACGCGCCGTCCCATCCACCACAGCACAGGGAGCGTAAGAACCCCCTCTATAGCGGACAGCAATTTAAGCGTCGTGAAATCCATACTCAATCCCGGCAGGCGAGAGAACAAGGCCATCGCGTACATCTGGAACGGCTCACGCCCGCCATTGTTCGGAAAGAACACCTGGGTTTCACCATCCAGCACCCGCTGCGAATCGAACAGTTTTTCGAGGTGGTCGCTGGTCATTTCGGGAGGGATGCCTTGCAAGTCATTAAGACGGAAGAACGCTCCGATAACCATAATCACAAGGAGTGTCACTATGATCCAATTGCCGCGTATCTGCGGCAACCGCCAGTGGCGCACCTCACCCCATAGTGCGGCGGGGGTCCAACTGGCAGGCGCGATGGCAAATACCCACAGGGGAATGCTGACCCACCAGGCGATTACGCCCGGCAGTGTAAACAGGTTACCGGAATTAAGCCGCCAGGCCAGCAGCGCAGTGATTATCCCGCCGGAGGCCAGTATCAGCCGCCTGACCCAATCATCAGCCGGTGATTCATCAGCCAGTGCTGTTAGTTCAAGAGAAGGTCTATCCTGTGAAATTCCGGGCTTTTCAGCGGCGGGAATGACACCTGCCACCGCCCTTTTCATCTGCCAATCTGCCAACACCGGCCATGAACCATAGACTTCCCCGACTATCCATAGGGCAAATCCGGCTATGAGAAAAACTGCCCCCTTGTTCAGGCCATCTTCGCCACTCATGCGCTCGGTTGAGAGAATCGAACTGCCGAACAAGGCCACCAGGAAACTGCCCAACCAGACTATTCCCTGTATAGCAGCGCGGCGGCGGATACTTAATTCTGCGTCTGAAAGTGCAGGCGCTACGTCTGGATCAGACAGATCGTGCAGCGGATTTGCGGGTCGTTTCTTTGCCGGAATCGGCGCGAGAACGGAATTGGCCTCTCCCTCCCCTGCTATACGAGGCGACTGGGCCACATGCACCAATGCCTGGATAGCGGAAACGGGCGTGTGGAAGAACTGCGCTACTAACCCGGCAAGTGTCATATCTTCCACGTTGATGCCCTGTTCACCGGATTCGTTATCCAACGGTGAGTCGGGTGTATCCGTTTGCAAGGGTTGGCTCTCGAAATCCGGCGCTGTCATGCTGGTTTTCGCCCTTTCACACACACATTTACGGTAGACCGCCCCGGCGGTTCGTTTAAAGCATTTCTGCGATCAAAAAAGTTGAATACTTTTAGCCCCAGATTGATCGGATTCAATAGATTCCCATCGTTTTTGTCGAACGTCGTCCGGTCAGCAGCGTTTGCCATTGAGTCCGGCATTACCCCGGATTCGAGGAGCGGTTTGCCCAGACCATATACGATGTTATGGATAAACGGGAAGCTGTGGTGTGTGAAAGCACGCTCTTCTTCCACGATGAACCCCGCCGCCAGCACGCTTTCCCGCAGTTGCTCGGCAGTATACAGGCGCACATGATTTGCCCAGATACCGGCTAATGGCCCCCGGCTGATGTGGGTACCCAAAAGTGTTTCAAGTGTTTTGTTGATCGGGTCCCACCAAAAGGGATAATTGGCATTGGGGACGGTAATCGCCACTATACCGCCGGGCTTCAAAACACGATAGACCTCTTTTAGCCCGGCCACATCGTCATCAATATGCTCCAGGATTTCCGACAAAATCACGCCTTCATAGGTGTTATCGGCGTAGGGCAGATGATAGATGTTGGCGTTATTGAGCAGCATGTCCGGTAAGTGACCGACATTCTGCTGCGCCTTCTGGATTACCGGCCAGTCCAGTTCGAGGCCGACCAGGGTGCATTGGCTGACATAGCGGAACATATTGAGGTAGAAACCGCGTCCACAGGCACAGTCGAGGATAACATCCTCATCCTGTGGATTAATCCACTCGAAAACAGTCTGGACGCGCTTCTTGAAGGCCATGTCGGCCTCGTTGCGCGTCATGTGGGCAATTGTCTGCGGGTCAATCATAGTGTGGCCTTGCGTATTTACGAAAGTGATTTTCGTAACGATTCACCGTTTCTGTAAAAGAAAACTGCTGCTCAATAAACTCACGTGATCGGTGGTACTGCTCCGGGTTATTCAGCACATCCACAATTGCCTCGCCAATTGAGCGCCAGTTCCCGACCTGGGCAAGTTTGCCCATACCGGTCACCTGTACCGGTACACGCCCGCCGGGGGTATCGGTCATCACAACCGGCGTGCCACTGAGCATGGCTTCCACCTGCACCAGCGCGAAGCATTCACTATCGCTGGTGAGGGCTAACACGTCGCACGCGGCATAGAAATCCGCCATATACTGCATGTCATTTTTCAGCCCCAGGAAGATCAGTTGGTCACGATAGATATTCACTATATCCTGGTGGCGTTCCCAGGTGTTTTCGTAGGGGATTTCGTATTCGCCGGCGAATACGATCCGCGCATTCGGATAGGCCTGGTTGATGATTTCCAGCGATCGAATGAGCAGGTCTGGTCGTTTTTCTTCTACAAACCGTCCCGAAAACCCGATCACTGGCCCCCCATCTATAGACCATTCAGCATGAAGCGCCTGGGCATGTTGAGTGTCCGGCGGTGGCATGTGGATAGGCGGGTAGATGACCGACACTTTATCCCGAAATGGCTGCAAATAGTACGAGTGGTCAGCGTAGTCGTGACTATACGCAATCAACCGGGCGGCCCGTTTCGCCATAAATCTGTACATGGCGAACATCACTGATCGGATCAAGCGGTTTGCCAGGCCATCTGGCAAAATCAAGTCACCATGATGGGTGACGACGACCTGTCGCCGGGTGAGTTTTGCGATAACCGCGACCAGCGCAGTTTCCAGCATGGGTGTACTGATCCATACGACATCATGCTGGCGCATCAACCCCCAGGCTGCCCAGGGGTAAGCCGGCATAATCATCCCCCGACTGATGGGAATGGGCGGCGCCCACAGGCGCACAACACGCACCCCGTTATACATTTCATCATCGCGGGGCAAAGACAATTTATATCGCGCCGTTAGCACCGTCACCTCATGCCCGCGCCGCGCCAATTCCTCAGCGACCCGCTGGATATGAATTGTCAACCCGGTACGATGCGGCACATAGTAGAGTAAACAAATGAGAATCTTGAGCTTACGCCCATCCTGCATTCTCGCCTGAGCGGGTTCAATCCCGTTTGACATCCTGAACGACCATTCCAATCTGCTGTTGGCGAATCCCCTGAACACCCGTTGTCAACTGTTCCAGAGAAATCCCCTCCTGTATAAAACCAATTAACCCTGTTCCGGTGTGAACAAAGACATTGGCGGCATGAACAACCACCGCGAAGGCCAGCGCAGTCTCTGTTTCGGTATAGCCCAATGCCACCAGCGCGCCAATGATCGAGAGTTCATACGGCCCGACATTCCCAGGAACAGCGGGAACTGCAATTGCAAAAGCCGCTGCCGCAATATACAGCGCCGTCGCCGCCCAATCCCCCTGGGGGTAGAACGCGAACATGAGTATATACCCGGCAGCAAGTGAAAATCCCCAACTAATCGCCGTCCAGCCAAAAACCTGCGCCAGAGTCGCCAACTGTGTAAGCGGCGCCAGGCCATCGAGAATCTCATCTAAGCGCTGGACAGGATTCAACCGGCGCAAAAACGGCACCCGTTCGACCAATACTGTGATCCACCGCGCCGTTACCGTCCGGTTGCTGGCTAAGAAAATCAGAGAGACGAAACCAACCAGCACCACCCCACCGGAAACCAGCCCGGCTGCCTGAATCTCTGGGGGCAGCGGCCCGGCAGCCAGCACCAACGCCACCAGCACAACCATTGACAGGAGATCAAGCAACCGCTCGACTACAATGGTACTGGTACTTTTGAGGATTGGCACAGGCGGGTCAACCCGAGTCGCCAGGTAGATACGCGCCAGTTCGCCAATCCGCAACGGTAGAATGTTATTGGCAAGATAAGCGACATTCATCATACTGAATGCACGGTGCAGGGGCAACCCACCGCTCAACAGGGCACGCCAGCGCAACGCACGAGTCCCCAGCCCCAGGAGCAGTAAAGCGATGGTTGGCAGCAGATACCCCCACCGCGCCTGTCGCAGCGACGCCAGCAAAGTCACAAAGTCCACCTGGGTTACCATGAAGTACACGGCCAACAGACTGATTGTCACGCCGATCAGCCGAATAACCCAGCGTCTCGAAAGTTTCACACGCAACCTTACAAATCACAACACGATTTCAGATGACACATTATAGTGATAGCATGAATTGAGCGAAAGTGTTGGTTAGCTTTGTGAAGAAATCAGCACGACACCCCCCAAGATGCGGGGAGTTCTGCTTGCCCATCCTACTTAGAAATGGTAGACTCACGCTAAGATGGCTATAATCATCATGTATTGGTTTGTTCATAAAATATATTGATGAACCTGGCTTAACAATTTGCGCGGCCCAATCGCTACAAGAGTAAGGAAGAGCGTACTCGATGCAAAAAATTACAGCACGCTGGCAACTCATCATCATCGGCCTGATTCTCCTTGTCGCGGCGGCGGGCTGCTTCCAATCCGCAGGTACCGATGCCGATTTCCAATCTGTCCCGGTGAATCCGGGTGCTACTTTCACCGTTCCACCCAGCAATACGCCGCTGCCACTTCCATCAAACACGCCACTACTGCTTGAAACGGCGACCCCGCTGGGTGTTGCCGCCTTCCCGACAAATACCCTTTCCTTCTCTGCGCCTACCCAGGACACGGCATTTGTGCCCCAGGTCGTTGCAACACTTGATCCAATTGACATCACCGGAACTTATATCGTCCAACGGGCGACTGATACGATCATGACGGAGACCTTCCTGACGGCAGTTGGTGCGGGGTTAATCACCCCAATTCCCTCCTGGACACCGTTTGGTGCCACACAGCCGGTTGATTTCGTCACGTCACAACCAGCGCCCATCGGAACAGACTGTATTCATGAAGTTCGCGCCGGGGAACGCCTGTTCCGCATCGCGCTGCTGTACGGCGTCACCGTCGAAGACATCGTAGCCCGCACGGGTGGGATCACCAACCCGAACATTCTAAGCATCGGGCAAAAACTGGTCATACCCGGCTGTGGCACGACAGGCGCGTTCCCCCCGGCCACATCCACCTATACCCCGGCTCCAGGATTCGCCACTACTACTACCGGCTCAACCGGCGCGATCACCACACCAGTGGTATCCACCTTTGGCGGCACAACGTATATTGTGCGGCAAGGCGACACGCTGTTCCAGCTATCGCTTCAGTACAATGTCCCCATCAGCTCGATCATGGCAGCGAACCCGACAATCACCGATATGAACAACATCTTCATCAGCCAGGAAATCATCATCCCGGCACAGTAACCTACCTGCTACACCTGAACCGGGGGCACAGGCTCCCGGTTCCTCACCGTGTTGAGGGCAACCATGGAAGAAAAAATAATTCAAACGCGGCACATCTATAAAGGCCATGTCGTTGAACTGGATGTTCACGAAATCCTGCTGCCAGATAATACCCGCAGCAAACGGGAACTCGTGAATCATCCGGGAGCTGTAGCCGTTGTCGCTCTCGACTCTGACCAGCAGGTGTTCATGGTGCGTCAGTACCGGATTGGCGCGGGAAAAATCCTGCTGGAAATCCCGGCGGGCACCTTGAACCACCAAGAGTCCCCGGAAGACTGTGCAACCCGCGAACTACAGGAAGAAATCGGATACAAACCAGGCAAGCTGGAAAGTATTGGGGGTATCTTTGTTGCCCCTGGCTACACGACGGAGTTCATTCACCTGTTTCTCGCCACTGACCTCAGCGAGGCTAAACTGGATGGAGATGCTGATGAGTTTATTGAAGTCGAGCGCATCCCCTTTGAGAAAACGCTGGATATGATTAAGGGGGGTACGATTCAGGATGGCAAGAGTATCAGCGCCCTGTTACAGGTCGCCCGGAAGCTTGGGAAATAGCTCTCGCTGACGGGCTGTGATCGCCCCTTGCCGCCTGGCAATCTTCAATGCTATAATCTGGCCTGTTAAACCAGAAGCTAAAAGCGCCTGCGGGCGTATTTTATTCGGAAGGACAGGCTAATCGTGAATGAGTTAATGCAATCCCTGGTTGCGGAAGATCGCGGCCACCCCAAGATTGCCTCTGGCGACACTGTGAAAGTTCACGTTCGCATCGTTGAAGGTGACCGCGAACGTATTCAGATATTCCAGGGGGTTGTGATCCGGCTGCGTAAGGGTGGCAATGATGCCAACTTCACCGTGCGCCGTATCGCCAGTCATGGCATTGGCGTCGAGCGTACTTTTCTGCTCAGAAGCCCGCGCGTGGAGAAAATCGAAATTCTCCGCAGTGCAAAGGTGCGTCGCGCCCAGTTGTACTATCTGCGTGAACTGCGCGGTAAAGCGGCCCGCCTGAAGGAAAAGAGACGTTAAGGGTTGAAACCCCTCATCGGCATTACAACGGCCTCTTCTACGATAGCCAGCGGGGCCCTCTATAATCAGGCGTATACAGGCAACATCATGGCAATTGAAGCTGCCGGAGGATTGCCTGTTTTGATTCCTGTCAGCGTCAACGCAGACACGCTCAGGGCGTTGTATGAGCGGGTGGATGCTATCCTGCTGCCCGGTGGCCGGGACATCAATCCGCAGCGCTATCAGGCTGCCCCACTCCCGACCACCCACACCCCTGATGATGCCCGCGATGAAGCCGAAATCACACTGGCGCACTGGGCGATTGCGGATGATCGCCCCTTGCTGGGCATCTGCCGGGGACACCAACTGCTGAATGTAGCACTGGGGGGGACGCTGATCCAGGATGTGGCGACAGAAACGGCCACCACGATCACGCACGATACACCCCGCGACATCCCACGTAATTTTGTGGCGCATGAGGCAACGATAAATCCCGACAGCCGCTTAGCCCGGATTCTGGGGGTAGTGAAAGTCGGTGTGAATAGTCTGCACCATCAGGCCGTTAAAGCAGCCGCCCCCGGCGCTTACATTACGGCGTATGCCCCGGATGGCATTATTGAAGGGTTGGAGCTACCTGACCGCCGTTTCGCTTTAAGCATCCAGTGGCATCCTGAAGATATGTACCAGAGTGATAAATCCGCCCAGAACCTGTTCACGGCTTTTGTTGACGCCGCCCGCACCTATGCCACCCGATAAAATCGGCGTGCTGGACTCGGGTGTTGGCGGCTTATCAGTGCTGCGCGAAATCCACGCACTGCTACCGGATTACCCCACGCTGTACTTTGCTGACCAGGCACATCTACCCTACGGCCCACGCCCCCCCGCTGAAGTGCGATCTTATGTCAGCGCGATAGCTGATTTCCTGATTGACCGGGGCGCAGCGGTAATCGTTGTTGCGTGTAATGCCGCCAGCGCCGCCAGCCTGTATGATTTACGAGCGCAGTATCCCGGTATTCCATTTGTGGGGATGGAACCGGCTGTCAAACCGGCAGCGACAGCCACCCAATCCGGCGTGATTGGGGTACTCACCACCCAGGCAACCGCTTCCGGCCCATTGTATGCGCGGGTGCTGGAACAACACACAAAGCATGTGCGTGTCATCACCCAGGTTGCGCCCGAACTGGTGATGATTGCGGAAACGAATAGCCAGCATACACCGGAAAGCCGTGAAATCATCGCCCATCACCTGCAACCCATGCTCGACGCCGGAGCCGATCAGATCGTACTGGCCTGCACCCATTTCCCTTTTCTGACCGAGGCGATTCAGGCAATCGTTGGGGATCGGGCACAGCTGATTAATCCCAGCCCGGCGGTGGCCCGTCAGACAGCACGGGTATGGCCGTCTGGCACGCCTCCGACCATGTCAGAAAACCGTTACTTCACGAGTGGCAACCCGGCCCAGTTTCTTACCATGCTGCGCAACCTAACTGGTGTGAATGCACCCGTCGAACAGGCCACCTGGCAGGCGGATTCCATGCCGCCAAGCCTGTTTAAAACAAGCGAGAGGCAAAATGCCTCTCACCACCAATCAACCCATGACAATTGAGTGAAGCTGATTTCTACGCGCTGCCTTCCGCCGCCTGCGACTCGAACGGCAGCACACGTCGCGCCTTTTCCGGTGGATGGAGCGGCAGTTGGATGTAGAAAGTTGTGCCAGGGCATTTTTCCATGTCATGCCCGGTACTTTCCGCCCAGATTCTGCCACCATGTCCTTCAATCATCCCCCTCGCAATCGTCAGGCCCAGACCCGGCCCAGCGCCCATAAACTTGTATGCGCCGGTAGAATGCAGACTGGGATCATGACCACGATAGAATTTCTCGAAAACCAACTCCAGATCATCTCTGTTAATGCCGACGCCAGAGTCAGAAATTGCAATCAGAATGTGCTCCTGGTCGCCGCCGCTCACGACATCGGCAGGTTGCAGGCTGGCATTGATCTCGATGCGTCCGCCATCCGGGGTAAACTTGATAGCGTTCACCACCACATTACGGATAGACTGTACCAGACGCTGCATATCGGCTTCAATCGGAGGGAGGCCGCGTAACCCCCGTGCGGAAAGCGTGAGTTTGCGCTGTTTGATGACATCAGTCAGCGGCTCAATCGCCATCCGTACCACTGCTTCCGGCGTGGTTTGGGCAAACCGTAAATCCATCGCATTGACATCGAGCTGACTCACATCCAACATGGCGCTAATCAACTCTTCCATACGCTCGGTTGCCTTACGTAAGTTGTTGACCATCCCGCCGATCTGATCCTGATCCAACATGCCTTGCTCATTGAGGGCGTCCAGAATATCGGTATAACCGCGTATCTGGGCCAGCGGGGTTCGTAGTTCGTGACTGGCGATGGTGACAAAATCCGTCTTTACCTGGTCAAGCTCATCCAGACGCTGGTTTGCCACTTCCAACCCGGAATTCAAGGACTGCATACTGCGGTTCAGGTGGCGCAGATCGGCTACCAAGCGGGCATTGCGCAGAGCGACACCGGTCTGGTTCGCCATTGTCGCCAGGAGTTCAAGGTCGCGCACGAAGAAGGGCGCATCACTCACTTTGGGGCCACATGCCAGAACGCCGATTACGGTGTTTTCCACGATCACGGGAGCATAGGCACTCATCCCCAGGCTGCCAAAGAACTGCCGCTCGCTGTCCTGCATGTCCCGGTACAATGGGCTGAACTCAAGGTCAAACTGCGACAACGGGGACTGTTCCCTGGCAAGCCTTTTGTAAACCGGGCTTTCTCTGGCAATCCGCCCGCGCACATCTTTCATGTCCACAAAGCCGCCACCGGGAATAACCAGGAGTTCCACCGAACCGTTGGTGTGGGCAATATCGTTCACCAGAAGCAGCCCTGACCGGCGCACACCCATCACTTCGTTCAAGGTTTCGGTGCCAACATGAATCAGTTCATCCAATTCGACGGCTTTGGATACCTGCTGGCTGTAACGACGTGTTGCCAGCGTGGGATTCGTCCCAGACGCATGGAGCAGCGGCGCGGAGAAGATTTCGGAGAGGCGGCGCAGCGGCACGTAAATGAGGGTCAGTCCCACAGCCAGCAAGGTAATGACGATGCCCTGCTGAATACCCGGCTCAACCTGGATAGGATTGAGGAGGGTTAAAGCGCCGTAGAGGAGCAGCGCCATGAGCGCCAGCAAGATGAGCGTGCGCAAGAACAGACTGAGGCTGCTGCGAATATCAAACACGCGATACGATACCTGCGCGTAAACAGACCCAGTCACGCCTACCGTCAGGACAATCAGCCCCAGCAAAATCAACGTGGGAATCCCGCTGATGACCAGTATGATGCCCACCAGAATCAAGGCTATATCAATCACCCAGAACAGGGAACGATTAGCGCTTTCCGGCAACACAGCCAGGTAAAACGAGCGGAATGTGATTGCAAGCAGTACGGCAGCCACAGCGGCTAACCCGGCCAGGGTCACCAAGCTAACCAGCGAGGGCGTCGCCAGAGTCTCGGCCAGCCACTCGGCCTGACCCACACGTACCCGATCGCTCAGTAAAATCACCGCGCCGAGTACAATCACCCCCACCAGGCTGAGCACGAGCCAACCGCGCAGCCCACTGCGTTCACCGGGGCGGCGCACATCGGTAATCACTAAGGCACCATAAACCGTCAACAGGGCCGCCAGGGCCAGGATCAACGCGGCACCTCGCCCGGCACGTCCGGCCAGAAGCGCGGACTCTGGCAGCAAATAGGTAGCCACAGTGACAGCAGAAAACATAATCGTCAGCGCCAGCCAGGAAAGATGTGTTCGTACCCACTTACGGCGAACAAAGGCATAGACGAGCAGCGTCAGGTGAATCGCCAGACTGCCCAAGATAACCCCATTCAGTAGAGGTGTCATAGAGATAAGTTCCCTGATCCTGTTACTTCTCGCCAGATAAGAGTTACTTCAGGATATAGTATGTCCCTTTTTTCGCACCGACCTTAAGCAAAATCCCTTGTTCGACCATATCTGCCAGGTCAAGGCGCAAGGTTTCTGCCGAAACACCTTCACACAAGGAGCGATATTCCCGGTTGGTAATTGAGCCGTGCTCACGAATGTATTGAAGTGCTCGTGCCTGCCGGTGATTGGTATTACGCGCCCACTCCGGTGCTTTCTGCTTTTCACGTTCATTGTAGAGCGTGACGGCAAAACTATAGGGGCGGGCATCGAAATAAGGCGGTTTATGCCCGGCCTGGCGCATGACTTCCATCATGCGATCAATACCGAGGCCAAGTTCTTCGATATAGCCCCATTGAAAAAGCCCATTGACCACTCGCGGGTTACGGCTGAAATGCTCTTCAATAATGTTTTCAATGGTGATAAAGCCCGGCAGTCCACCCGGTGAGATTACCTCCAGGCGGTCTGAATACATGCGGATTTCGATTCGCCGCCCCTTCAGGCGGTAATCACGGTGGCAAATCGCGTTCACAATCGCTTCACGCACGGCAAATTGGGGGTATTCGTGTGTTTCTTCGCGCTCCAGCCCTTTTACTACCGCGCTGACCGCCATCTCGCTCCAGATGAGATTCCAGGCATTTTCAATCAGACGGGGCAGCGGGCCGGTCAGTTCTTCGCGGCGGGTGTACCCGGCCAGACCATCCTCACCACGCGGCGTTTTACCCACGAACTTCGCAAATACCACACTGCTCTGTGGCAGCCAGTGTTGTGGATACTCGCTGAAGAGCAGCAGCCCGGCAACTGTCGCCGTGCCATTAGTATCGAGGGCGCCGATCTCCTTCAGGAGGTCAGCGACTTTACCGTTATACGGGCGTTTGGTGCGTTCGGCACGTTTTTCCAGGTATTCCACGATGATCTTGTTGCTGAAGTCATCTGCCGTCGCCCCAGGAACAGTCTCGGACTCGAAATCGCCGGTACTCTTGGCACTCGCCAGTTTGAGAATTTCCTGCCCACCCAACGGGCGATTATTCACACCGCTGCGAATCAGCACCCGGCCATCGCTGAGTGCATGGAGTTCGACACTGCGAGGCACGCGCACCACAAACAGTGTGCCTTTTTCTTCGTCCTCGATCTGCTCCCAATTACCGACGACCACCGGAGGGTTACAATCAGCGTCGGCTTCTTTTAACAGTTTTTCCAGTGCTTCACTGGTGAATTTCTTCTTCGCCGGTTCACCGTCATCACGCAGTCCAAAAACCAGAGTACCTCCCTCTGTATTGGCAAAGGCCACCAGCGTCTCTGAAATGGGTTTAGCGGTTGCTTTCTCAATGAAAGCCAGGCGTGTCCCGGGTTCCGATCGTATAATATCAAGTTTTTGCATGAGTGATTAATGTCGTTCCTGGATGAATCAATCCGTGCTAAGTACTATAAAGAGCTACCACACACGCCCATTTTAACATAGAATGAACAAGGGGACAGACACTAAAGTTAATTTCCCACCCTAATGGATACGGTCAAAACGATGCGAGCCGAGCACCTTCTGAATCTGGTTGGAGATCGTCTGCATACCTTGCCGCTCATTGTGCTCTACCTGACAGATGGGTGCAACAGCAAGTGTGTGACGTGTGACATCTGGCGCAATCCACGCCGGAATATGTCACTGGAACTGGTTGAAACCATTGCAGAGGCGTGCCAGGAGCTTCGGGTAAAGTGGCTGCTGCTGAGTGGGGGTGAGGCCATGCAGCACCCCGGTTGGCCGGGAATCGCCCAACGTTTCCGGGAGGCCGGTATCTATGTGATGCTGCTGACCAATGGACTGCTGCTGCGAAAACAGGCTGAGGCGGTTATCGCCAGTGTGGATGAAGTCATCGTCAGCCTGGATGGCGGCACGGCAGAAACCTACCAGGCGATTCGTGGTGTGGATGGGTTCGACCTGGTACTGGAAGGAATCCGCGCCGTCCGGGCAGGGGGTTTGCCGGTCATCACGCGAACAACCGTGCAGCGTGGCAATTACCATGAAATCCCGCAGATCATCACCGTCGCGAAAGATGCCGGTGCAACACGAGTCAGTTTTCTGGCGGTGGATGTCAGCAACGAATTCGCCTTCGGCCCACGCTTCACAGCCGACACAAGCCTGCCGATCCTCAGCACTACAAATGACAGCATAACGCAACACCAGCCTCCCAGCAGTACAGCGCTCACAGCCGATGATGTCAGCAAACTGGCTCAGGTTCTGGATGAAGTAGAAGCCCAATTCGCAGACGATTTCGCCAGTGGGCTGATCGCAGAATCCCCGGCCAAGCTGCGCCGTATAGCAGGTTATTTCGCGGCGCTCACCGGCCAAACCGAGTTCCCCCGGCCTCGCTGCAACGCTCCCCATATCAACGTTGTGATCGAGGTGGATGGCACACTGCGCCCCTGTTATTTTCTCCCGGCATTCGGCCAGATTCACGTATCTCAAGGGGCGACTGGAGAGGCGGCGTCGCTCAAGACGGAGATCAACAATGACACGGCGCGGGCACTCCGTCAAGCCTATCGAACCGGGGCGCGGCCAGAATGCGAACGCTGCGTTTGTCCTTTATACAAAGGCCCCCGGTCACTCCTGCGCATGTGAGGTTCATCATGGTCAGTCTGCTGATATTCTTTATCAGTCTGCTCTTCCTCACCCGAACGGTACTGATTTTCACCGGGCATCTCAAGGGACCGGTTATTGCCCTTTTTCAGAAGTACGGCGATAAAGAAGACCTGTATCTGCCGCTGCTGCCGCTACTAGCGTGGTCGGGCATGTTTCTTATCGGCTTTGGCAGTTGGAGTGCGGCCTCATTGGGTGTCGCAGCCTCTTTCACCGGGATAGGCATCGCCCTGCTGTTGGCGGCCTTTGTGGGCTACCAGTACATACCGGCTCTCTCCGATTTCCACCGCAAATACCTGCGCTACCCGCGCTGGTATCACAGACTTCTGGAGCATACCACCCGTTACGAACGACGTCGCATCGCCTATATGTGGCTGCGGTTGCCCTGGCGAATGCGCCTGACCTATAACAGTGATGATCGCTGGTTCGTCCTGTGGGCGGACTTCGTAATCATGGGTACAGTGATGGAAAGCGATTCCATAGACCAACCGGGCCGCAGACAGGCCTGAACCATGCGTCTAGCGGGTAATCGTCACCTTTGTCAGCCCATACGGTTTATCCACCGGATACCCACGCACCAACGCAAGGTTCATCGCCAGCACCTGGCCTGGCACCACACCGACTATCGGAGAAAGCCATTCGGGTAAATTCGCAATCCGCATCGCCTTGGTGGCCGGCTTAAGGGCGTCCTCATCGTTACTGATGACCAGGATTTCGGCCCGCTTCTCACCCAGTTTTGCCACCAGATCACGCATAGCGGGCGTGGTTTGCCCCTGCGGCGCAACGACTATTACCGGCAGTTCGGGCATAATCGTCGCAATCGGACCATGCCGGAAGTCCGCTTCACTGTAGCCTTCTCCAATCACATACGTAAGCTCTTTAATCTTCAGGCTGATTTCAAAAGCTGTCGGGTAATTATAACCACGCCCAATGGCGGCAAAATGAGTCATGTAGCGATAACGCTCCGCCCATCCGGCAATCTCCTCAGAAAAGTCGAGCGTCGTCTGCATCCATCCAGGTAGTTGGCGCAGTTCGCCTAGCAAGGTCGAATCCCCGGACAGTAACGCACCCAGCATCGCCATCACGGTGAGTTGAGCGGTGTAGGTTTTGGTGGCGGCAATACTCTGCTCTTCGCCAGCACACAAGGGAATATGATGGGCGGCGGTCTGCGCCATCGGGGAGTCATCATAGTTGGTCACACTGATCGTCAATGCACCCTGCTCTCTGGCATCCGCCAGCACACGGCGCACATCCTCGGCCTGGCCGGACTGTGAAATGCCGATTACCAGCCCTTTTGCCAGATTCGGTGGTGTCTCATATAGGGTATGCAGCGATGGTGTGCTCAGAGCGACTGGCAGGTGCGCCTTCCCCCCCAACACATACTGCGCATAACGCGCTGCGTTATCACTCGTGCCGCGTGCCGCGATCAGCACGTAGGCCGGATCGAAGGCTTTGATTGCTGAAACAATCTGTGCCACATGCGCCCATTGTTCACCTAGCAGCCGTTCCAACACAGCGGCTTGTTCCTGGATTTCCTGCTCCAAAAGCATGGTTCTGACCCTATCTGTACTTACGCTATTCATCAGTGCGGACATTGTAGCGATTTAGCGGGGTATTTGCGAGAACACGCAGGCACAAGTGACACACTCTGAGCACTGGATTGCGCCTGTATTATTGAAACATTTATTTGCGTTATACCATTAGCACTCGTTACAATTCGGTCATGCAAGCCGTGTAATGATTGAGGAGTACCCCCGTGACCGCACTCGGAGCATTTACCTTTGTTTTACATAGTCACCTACCTTACGCCCGGCTCGCTGGCCGCTGGCCGCATGGTGAGGAATGGATCCATGAAGCCGCCAGCGAAACGTACATCCCCCTGCTGCAAACCCTGTATGACCTCAAGGAAGAAGGTGTCATCTATCGTCTGACCGTCGGCATTACGCCAATCCTGGCGGAGCAATTAGCTGATGCGGATGTCCTGGTCCATTTTGACCAGTACCTTGATGAAAAAATTACAGCCGCAAAAAAAGATATGGATTATTTTGACGCGGAAGATACTGCTGATACACATTTTCGCTTTCTGGCGGAGTGGTACAAGAATTGGTTTGAAGGTATCAAACAGGCTTTCGATTCGCGCTTTAATCGGGACATTATCGGCAGCTTTCGCCAGTTGCAGGACGAAGGATATATCGAAATCACGACCAGCGCCGCCACACACGGCTACCTCCCCTTATTGGGACGGGACAGTGCAATCAACGGACAATTAAAGGCCGGTGTCAGCAGCTACAAACGCCTGTTTGGTCGCCAGCCAACAGGAATATGGCTGCCGGAGTGTGCGTATCGTCCGGCATATATCGCTGAAAGCGGGAAGAAGCGCCCCGGAATTGAAACCTTCCTGGGACAAAACGGCCTCAAAGTGTTCTTCAGCGAAACGCACACCATCACCGGCGGGCAGCCAGTAGGAGTGGCGGCTGGTGAAGTGATCGGCCCGTATGGCGCGATCAAGCGGCGTTATGTGATTCCGGCGTCTTCCACCGTCCCAACCCGCACCGCCTCGACCTACCAGGCCTATTATGTGAGTGACACGGTTGCTGGGCCGGGAGCGGATGAGCACTCCGGTGTAGCGGTGATCGGACGCAACAACCGTACCGGACAGCAGGTGTGGAGCGCGGATTGGGGGTATCCGGGCGATTTTGATTACCGTGAGTTTCATCGCAAAGCCGGAACAAGCGGGCTGCAATACTGGCGGGTTACGGGCGAGGATGTTGATCTGGGCGAAAAAGATACCTATCACCCCGATTGGGCAAGTTACAAAGTAGACCAACATGCTGAGCATTATGCGCACCTGGTGGGCGACCTGGTGCGTGAATATCATCAACAAACAGGTGAATACGGCCTGATCGCGTCGAATTATGATACTGAACTGTTCGGCCACTGGTGGTTTGAAGGCGTTACCTGGATTGGCAAAGTGCTGCGATTGCTTGCGGCTGACCCCGACGTGGACTTGACAACTGCCACGACCTTCATTACCCAACATCCGCCCAAGAGCGTGCTGCATATTCCTGAAAGCTCATGGGGTGCGGGCGGCGGGCATTTCACCTGGGATAATGCGGAAACACACTGGATGTGGGGGCCAATTCACGAAGCCGAAGAGCGGATGGAGATGTTGGCAACACGTATCACTGCGCCATCCGACGAGCAGCGAGTGGTATTGAGCCAGGCAGCCAGGGAACTCCTGCTGCTGCAAAGTTCAGACTGGCCGTTCCTCGTGACAACCGGACAGGCACGGCAGTATGCCATCCAGCGCTTCAGCCAGCATGTCGAACGTTTTGACCGCCTGGCGCGGGGTCTGGAGCAGGACCGGCCAGATACAGCCCTGGCAGAGGAATATTGGGAATTGGACAAGGTGTTCCCGGATATTGACTATCGCTGGTTCACTAAGCCATCCTGATTTACATCAGGCTAAGGAGTCTATGAGTTTGAATACCAGGGTACTTTTCGTCAGCGCGGAGGCGGTCCCATACGCAAAAGTCGGCGGTCTGGCCGATGTTGTCGGGTCGCTGCCTCAGGCGCTTCGCAAAATTGGCGTGGACGCCCGTGTCATCATGCCAATGTATGGGTTCATCAATACCGAGAAATACAAGATCAGCTACCTGTTCTCGTTCCCATTCGCCCGCAATACCGGCACAACGGATGTGCAGGTATTCACAGCAGAACATGATGGTGTCCCGTTCTATTTTGTACGCGGTTGGCCGTTCTTTGGGTCGGATACCGGCGTCTATACCACCTGGGATTGGGATGTGCCGCGTTTTATCTTCTTTAACCAGGTGGTGATGGCAGTAGCGTGGGAACTGCGGCAGCGCCTCGGTTGGTTCCCTGATGTGTTCCATGTCAACGACTGGCACACTGGCCTACTGCCCTTCCTGCTGTACGAAAGCCGCCACGATGCGATATGGGGGCGCACCGCTTCCGTGTTAGGGATTCACAATCTGGCTTACCAGGGGGAATCGGTGGGCGGTTGGTTGTGGCAGCTCGGGATACCGGGACGGCAGCAAGCCGACCTGGTGTACCAGAATCTGACCGACAATATGCTGGCAATAGCGATTGGGTACTCGGACATCCTGACTACTGTCAGTCCCCGGTATGCTGTTGAAATCCAGTATCCTTATATGGGACACCGCCTCGATAGCCTGATCCGCACCCGTACTGAAGACCTGTATGGCATACTCAACGGCATTGATGTTGACCTGTGGAATCCCGAAACTGACCCGAATGTGGTGTTCAAATATAATGCTGAGAACTTCGTTGAGCAGCGCCAGGCCAACAAACGCCACCTGCAGAACGAGGTTGGGCTGCCGGTAAATGACGATGTGCCAATTATCGGGATTGTAACCCGGCTGGTATGGCAAAAAGGGTTCACGCTGGCTCTGCCCGCCCTGCGCCGCTTGTTGGTGGATACCGATGCACAGGTTATCGCGTTAGGCTCCGGCGAGGCGGAGACAGAACATCAGTTGTGGCGACTAGGACACGACTTTCACTGGAAAGCGCGCGTATTCCTGGGCTTCAACGCCGCCACTGCACAGCACATTTATGCGGGGAGTGATATTTTCCTCATGCCCAGCCATTATGAACCCTGCGGAATCGGCCAGATGATCGCCATGCGCTATGGATCGCTACCGCTGGTGCGTGAGACCGGCGGTCTGGCGGATACTGTCCAGAACTATGACAACAACACAGCGGATACGGGCACCGGGTTCGTTTTCACCTGGGAGCAGCCTGACGCTGTACTGAACACGCTGCGCTGGTCAGTGGATACATTTCGCCATAGACAGGATGCCTGGCGACGAATGCAAAAGCGTGCCATGCAAACCGACTTCAGCTGGCATCAAAGCGCCCACCGCTACGTGGAAATCTACCAGAAAGCTATGGACAAACATAGAAAAAGGGAGTTGGAACCTTGAAAATTAAAGCCGTTATACTTGCAGGCGGAGAAGGTACACGGTTGGAAACACTCACAGCCAAACGTGCCAAGCCCGCTGTCCCATTTGCGGGGAAGTATCGCATTATTGATTTTACACTGAGTAATTGCGTTAATTCAAACATCTTTGATGTGCTGATCCTGACACAGTACCGCCCGCACAGTCTGAACGACCATATTGCGCGGGGTCGTCCATGGGACCTGGATCGCTCGTTTACGGGTGGTGTACAGATCCTTCAGCCCTATAAAGGCCGTGCTGATACCGATTGGTATGCAGGGACAGCCGATGCCGTGGCTCAGAATATGAATTTTGTCCGCAGGGGACGCCCAGATTATGTGCTGATTTTGTCCGGCGATCACATTTACGAGATGGATTATGATGTCCTGCTCCAGTTCCACCGGGATCGCAATGCCGACGCTACCGTGTGTACTATCCGTGTCCCGATGGATGAAGCCAATCGCTACGGGATTCTGGATGTGGAAGATGATTACCGGGTACGTGAGTTTGTAGAAAAACCACAAAAACCCCCCGGCAATCTCGCCAGCATGGGCGTTTATGTCTTCAATTACCCGGTACTGGAACAGATGCTGGAAGAGGATCAGAAACTCAAATCATCAAATCATGACTTTGGCAAGGATATTCTGCCCCGCATGATTATGGAAAACATGAATGTTTTTGCTTATCCTTATGGCGGCTACTGGATAGATGTCGGTACAGTGGACGCTTACTGGGAAGCCCACATGGACCTGGTCGCCTCGCCACCTTCACTCAACCTGAATGACCGTACCTGGGTGATTCACACCCGCAGCGAGGAACGCCCCCCTGTACATATTCACTCAGGCGCGACAGTTCGCAACAGCCTGATTACCGATGGCTCGGTGATTGCAGAGGGAGCACTTGTCGAAAACAGTGTCCTGTCTCCGGGTGTTTATGTTGGGCCAAACGCAATTGTCCGGGAAAGCGTGCTGCTCAACGATACCTACATTGAAGCCGGGGCCGTTGTTGAACGCTGTATCCTGGATAAAATTGTGGTGATTGGTCACAATGCGCGAGTGGGGAAAATACGTGACATGGGGGAACTCGGGATCACGTGTGTGGGAAAAAATACCCATATCCCAGCAGGTTACACAGTAGGAAACAACGTAATTCTCGGCACTGACCTGCGCCTGGACGACTTCAAAGCCCATACTGATAAAGTAGTACCCAGTGGGACGCAAATCGGTCGCAAGAAAAATAACCGGTAAGGAGATAAGCAGCGTGTCTAAAATCGAATCAAGTTGGCTGTGCATTCATGGACACTTTAGCCAGCCCCCAAGGGGAAATCCCCTCACAGGGGAGATCGGGCAAGAGACAGACGCTGCCCCCTACTACAATTGGAACCAGCGAATCGCGGAGACAGCCTATCGTCCGAACGCGGAAATTGGCAACTTCAACCACATCAGCTACAGTTTCGGCCAACCGCTGCTCAATTGGCTGGCGCAAAACATGCCGGCAGTCTATGACTCCGTCAGTCAAAGTGACCAGCACGCTGAAGGTGTTGACCCTATGCCCGGTCATGCGCTGGCAACCGCGTATGACCATGTCATTTTGCCCCTCGCTCGAAATCGTGACAAACAAACTCAGATTCAGTGGGGTATCGCGGCCTTCAAGCAGGTGTACGGGCGGCAACCGCTGGGATTCTGGTTGCCGGAACTAGCGGTTGATACCGAAACCCTGGTCGCATTGGCCGAAGCCGGTATCCAGTACACGGTGCTGGCAGAAAAGCAGGTGCAGGGGCACGTACCGGGGAATGCTGGGCCGTACCTGGTTCGCCTGCCCCAGGGCCGCAGTATCGCTGTCTTCGTCCGGCATGACACGCTTTCGGCGGAAATATCCTTCAATATTCACAACCTGGGAGGCGCAGGGTATTGGAGTCACTCCACGCTTTCGCCGCTTCGCAAACATACTTCCGGGTTAGTCCTGCTGGCAACGTCCGGGGAGACCTTCGGCCACCATTTCGTTGGGGAAGAACAATTCCTGCACTGGCTGGTCAACCACGAAGCCCAACATGCCGGATTTGAAGTCACCACGCTTGACCAGTATTTTATCCAGCATTCACCTAAAAAGACGATACAGGTTGAAGAACGCACCAGTTGGGGCGTGGCAACGGGGCTGAATGAGTGGACAACCGGGCAAAATGATGCCAGGCACGATACAACCTGGAAAGGGGCGTTGCGCCGGGCGCTGGATAACACTGCCAGCGAGATAGACCATGCTTACGCGACGGCAGTGCAGGGTTTTCAGCTTGATCCCTGGGCACTGAGAAATCAATATATATCCGTGATGCTGGGTATGGAGGAAGGGGAAGCCTGGATTACTCAGCATTTACCCGACACTGAGCATCGAAGCAAAAAGCAACTGCTCAACCTGCTCCATGCACAGCAGCTTGCCCAGCATATGTATACCAGCTACACGTTTACCGACAATCAACTGCATGGTCGCCAGCCATACTACGCGATTACCTGCGCAGCATTGGCTGCCAACCTGGTTCGGCAAGCGGGATATGCCGACGTAGGCGAGCGATTAGCCCAGGATCTGGCCGTGATGACTTCTAAGGATACCCCTGTTACCGGGGCGACTATTCTGCGCGAAGTCCTGGCTGCGCTGGATTGACAAGTGCAGAGAAAACGCACCCAGCCAGAACGTTACGATATTTTCAAAACAACAGGAGGTCTTACAGCCTCCTGTTATAGATTCTATAGGATCAGGCAATAACTACCGAATTGTCACCGCTGAAAGGGTTTGGAACGTATCTGTCAGCGTGCCAGTCGTTATGCCACTCCGTTCCATTCACAAGATAGCGAAACTGATATTCCTGGCCGGTTTCCAGCTCCAATGTCACCGTAAAGCGCCCGCTTTTTAAGCGATTCATTGGCGTGGCAGATTCGTCCCAATCGTTAAAATCCCCGACCAGGTACGCAGTCTCGGCCTTAATCGCTTCCGGCAACTCAAAGGTTACTTTAGTAACAGGCTTGGTCTTAAGGACCTGCTTTTTTAGCATTGAATGGCTCCCAATTATGATGAACGCTAGCGCTACTATGCTTGCATTGTAACATAACCGCCCTGCTGGAAACTAGCACTCAATTCGGCATATTATCCCAATTTTAAGAAGCCAGATTTGCCAGAATTGCTAGTTGCCAACTACTATTACCCTGCGCTATGCTACCTAGTGGGATCAGGAGTCTTGCGATTCATCTTCCCTAATTACGATGATCAGGAGTCATAGAAGACAATGATTAAACCAGTAGCACGTATCAATGTGGTCCCAGCACTCCCGGAGTCGCTGCGCCGACTACAGGAACTGGCCTATAATTTACGCTGGGCCTGGGATCACGACACCATTGCTTTGTTCCGTCGCCTGGACAGGGACCTGTGGGAGGCCACCGGGCGTAATCCGGTATGGATGTTGGGACTGGTCAGTCAAGAGCGCCTGAATGCCGCCAGCGATGACCCTGCTTTCATGGCACACCTGGATGCGGTAGCCGAATCCTTTGATGCATACATGAGCGAATCGCATACATGGTATAACATCCATTACGGTCAAGAAGAGCGCCCGGTGATTGCCTATTTCTCAACGGAATTCGGCCTCACGGAATGTCTGCAGAACTACTCTGGTGGTCTGGGCGTACTGAGCGGTGACCATCTGAAAAGCGCAAGCGACCTGGGTTTACCGCTGGTCGGCGTCGGCCTGCTCTACCAGGAAGGTTATTTTCACCAATATCTCAATGCGGATGGCTACCAGCAGGAATCCTATCCGATAAACGATTACGCCAACCTGCCCGTGACTCTCCAGAGAAAAGCGGATGGCACACCAATTACGATCTCTGTGCCGATGCCGGGGCGAGAGTTGTATGCGTTGATCTGGAAGGTGCAGGTAGGACGTATCCCGCTATTCTTGCTGGATTCCAACACGGCTTTAAACACCCGCGAAGAGGATCGTAACCTGACCGATCGGCTCTATGGTGGGGATCGCCGCACGCGCATTCGTCAGGAAATCCTGATGGGCATCGGCGGCATTCGCGCCCTGGAAGCTCTGGGGCTGCGCCCGTCTATCTGCCACATGAACGAGGGTCATTCGGCGTTTCTGGGATTAGAACGTATCCGCCAGGTGATGGAAGAGCATAAACTATCGTTTGACCAGGCGCGTAAAATCACATCAGCCAGTCACATCTTCACAACCCATACGCCAGTGCCCGCCGGGCTGGAGCGGTTTGGATTTGACCTCATTGACGAACATTTCACGAATTACTATAAATCATTGGGGTTGAACCGTGACCAGTTCATTGACCTGGGACGGGAGGATATGGGAGATTACCAGCTCTTTTCGATGCCGGTACTGGCGCTGAACCTTTCAGGTGGTGCTAATGGGGTTGCCCGGCTGCACGGGGTTGTCTCCCGGCATCTGTGGAATTGGATGTACCCCAATGTGCCAGAGAATGAAATCCCGGTTGATTCGGTCACGAATGGTATCCATACGCAGACGTGGATCAGCCGAGAAATGGGAACGCTGCTTGACCGTTATCTGGACCCATCCTGGCGCAATGAAGATGCCCGCCCGGAAATCTGGGAGGCAATTGACCAGGTTCCCGATTCGGAACTGTGGCGCACTCATGAACGCCGTCGGGAACGGTTGGTTGCCTTCACACGCCGGCGACTGCGATCTCAACTGGAAAACCGGGGGGCGCCGCAACATGAGATTGAGGCTGCCGACGAGGTGCTGAACCCGGATGCGCTCACGATTGGGTTTGCCCGCCGTTTTGCGACCTATAAGCGTGCAACGCTGCTGTTCCGTGACCTGGAACGCCTGAAGAAGATTGTCAGCAACAGCGAGACACCGGTTCAGATCATCTTTGCCGGGAAAGCGCACCCGCACGATACGGGCGGTAAGGAACTCATCCGCCAGATTGTTAATATTGCACGTGGCGAAGACTTCCGCCATTCCATCGTCTTCCTGGAAAACTACGATATGAGTATTGCCCGGATGATGGTACAAGGCGTGGATGTCTGGCTGAATACCCCGCAGCGTCCAAAAGAGGCCAGCGGCACGAGCGGCATGAAAGTGATCTATAACGGCGGTCTGAATTGCAGCATCCTGGATGGCTGGTGGGCCGAGGGTTACAGCCCGGAACTCGGTTGGGCCATTGGCAACGGCGAGGAATATCCCGAACACGAACTGGAACGCCAGAATTATATTGAGAGCGAAGCACTCTATAACATTCTGGAAAAGGACATCATCCCCTTGTTTTACGAACGAGGCCGGGATGGCCTGCCCCGCGAGTGGATCGGTAAGATGAAGAACAGTATGCAGAAACTCGCGCCGTACTTCAACACGCACCGCATGATCGAGGAGTACACCGACAAATTCTATATCCCCAGTTTCCGCAGGGTGAAAGAAATCACCGGTGACAATCTGCAAGAAGGAGTGGCTTTTGCCGCCTGGCGCAGCCACCTGGAAAAATCCTGGCCGCAGGTCAATGTGAAGCAGGTCGAAATCTCGCGTAATCAGATCAAGGTTGGGTCAGAGGTAGAGGTGAACGCCCGGGTTGATCTGGGGGATCTCACACCTGATGATGTGCGTGTGCAACTCTTCTATGGGCAAGTGGATACACGCGGGGAAATCGGGCACAGTGGTGAAGCCGTAGATATGCTCCCCGTCAACGGCGAAGATGGGGCATACACCTTCACAGCGCGGGTACTCTACCAGACAAGCGGCGAACGCGGCATTTCGGTGCGCGTGCTGCCCTATCATAAGTATCTGCACACATCGTTTTTGCCCAGCCTGATTACCTGGGCATAGGGGAAAGACAGTATAACAGCCAGAAGGGGCGTACTGTTGCCGCGCCCCCTCTGGTTTTTCTCCGTAAGCTGTGGTTCAACCACGCAGCAGCTTAGGAATGTCGCGCAGTTTAGGCGTCTGCCCGGATAGCAAGGTGTTGACCCGGAACAAGCGGCCAGCAAGCCACATCATGCCAATGTTGGTCAGGATAAGCAGCACAATACTCAAGATAACCTGCCAGGCGGGTACAGTCGAGATCGTCAGACGCATAATCATCGAAAGCGGCGCGGTAACCGGGAAGAGGCTGAGTGCCGTCGCCAGTGTGCCGTCAGGCTGTGTGATGAAGATCGTCATGAAGTATAGCGGGATCACTGCGGGCAGCACGAAAACAACCGCAAACTGCGGACCTTCCTGCATCGAGTTGGAAATCGCGCCAACCATACCGTATGCTGCCGCAAAGAAGAGGTAGCCCAGCACGAAATACACCAGGAACAGGATCACTGTGCCGGTGGGTATCGAGATATTCAGAAGGAATAACAGGGTTGTCCCCACGTCACCCGCGATTCGCGCCAACAGCAGTACCGCCCCCAACCAGACAGCAATCTGCACCAGACCCAGCACCCCCAACGCCAGAATCTTCCCGGTCAGGAGTTGTGTCGGACGCAAGGCAGAGACGAGAATCTCGATCAGCTTCGTCTCTTTCTCCTCAATAATCGTCTGCATCAAGTAGCCATTGGTCGTAAACTGGCTAATCATCATAATCATGACGAACAGATAGATCACGGGAAAATCAACGTCAAAATTGGTAGTCGTCTCACCAGTTGCATCACGCTGGAGGTTCACTTCGTTGATTGCAGCCGGGGATATTAACCGGCTCATCAGGATAGGGTCAACATTCCGCGCAAAATGGGCATAGACGAGCTGCTGTACCAGGCTCTCAGTGGCCTGGGCAATCGAAAACCTGGGCATATAGGCCACAACATCGCCAGTATCCAGGTAGTTTTCCGGGAATACGTAATAGATGTCAATTTCCCCTGCGTCCATCGCCTGTTGAGCGCTCTCCTCATTGTTGTAGGGCGACAGGACACTACGCAAATCACCCGGATCGGTGAACAGCCCGGAGTGATCTACATAGCCGGCTTTTTCGATCCCTTGAAACTGCTCGCTTTCGGTAATGGTCGTTGCGATGTCTTCCCCGCCTGTGCTGCGACTACTGATAAACTGATAGCCGAAAAACAGAATGTAGGCGAGGATTGGGATACCGAAAGTCGTGAACAAGAACCCTTTGCGCCGCAGATTCCGCTGGAGTTCATAGGCAAAGACCTGCCAGATGTGATTCGTCATTTAGACACCTCCCCCGAGGGCGCGGTTGTGGCAAATTGTGGTGGGCGACGAACAGCGCGGATGATCTCACGCAGTCCAAGCCGCTTCCCGTAGCGCAGCATTCCCCACCGGAAGACCCGCGCCGAAGCCCAGGCCAGGAAGATGGTGGTTACCGTCAGAATGAGCAGACTGACGATGATCTGCCAGGCGGGAACAGCGGCAAAACCCAACCGCATCAAGACCGAAATCGGCGCAGTAAACGGAAACAGTGTCAGGATGATGGGTACGATACCATTCGGGTCTTCAATGAACTGCACTGTGAAGAAGAAGGGGATGACCCAGATTAAGGAAATGATGCTCGAAAACTGGCGGCTCTCCTGCTCAGAATTGGCAATCACACCGACGCCGGCCATCAGACTCGCGATCAGAAAATAGCTCAGGACGAAATACAGCAGCGCCAAGAGTGCCATATCGGTTGGAAAAGCAATGCCTTCCAGGAACGGCAGCGACTGACCAAGATTAATCATCACCACGCCCGCTACCCCCCAGATCACCATCTGAGTGAGACCAAGTACACCCAGACCGATGATTTTCCCGGCGAGAAGCTGCATAGGTGTCACACTTGTTACCAGGATTTCCATAATCCGGTTGGTCTTTTCTTCGACAACCCCATTCATCAGAAACCCGCTGGTCACGCCGGATGCCATGATAAACACCAGGGCGAAAATCATCGGCATCAGCACCAATGCAGGCACATTTGATTCAGTCAGATTGCGCCCGCTGTCCTCGGCGTGAATGGTCAAATTCACCGGATTGGTGATCCGTTCGAGCGGCACATCCGCGCCAAGTTGTTCGGCAATGCTGCCGCGCAGAAATGCCCGGATGCGCGATCTCAAGGCATCGGGAATACTACCGTAACTATAGGTATCCACCATGCCCGTCGTGAGATAATCTTCAGCCAGCACAAAATACGCGCCAATTGTCTTTTCATCAAGCGCCTGGCGTGCCGCGTCAGTAGTAGAATACGCTACGAAGTTTTCACCGTTCGTCGGTGGCGAATCCAGCAGCAGGCTGGACTGATCTACATAACCGACCATCCCCAATTCATCTACATTATTCTCCGCCGCATCAATCACCAGGAAGATGACAGCCCACATCACTAAGGTAAACAGCGGCACACCAAACACGGCAAACAGGAACGAGGGCCGCCGCAGGTTGAACAGGTACTCGCGTAAGGCAACTGACCACATCTTCGCCATACTACCGATCCTCCACGACCTGGATGAAAATGTCATTCAAGCTAGGGATAGCCAACTCGAAGCGATCAATTGTCATATCCGCCGCCGTAGCAATGGCGGCCAGCACACTGGCGGAGGTCGCTTCAGGCTTCAGATAAAGCGTCGTCCCTTCACGTCCATTATGTTCAATGTGATCCACACCCGGCAGCGCCGCCCAGTCGCCCTGCCCTTCAACCACGATGGCATGGAGCGCATACTGTTGGCGGATGTCTTCAAGCCGTCCATACAGCTTCTGGGCCCCTCGGTCAATCATCAAGAGACGATCCGCCATTTCCTCGACCTGCCACATCTGATGGGTACTCATCACGATGGTGCCCCCATCAGCACGAAAACTCAGCAGCAGGTCTTTCACAACCCGCGTATTCACCGGATCAAGGCCGGAAAAAGGCTCATCCACGATGATTAAGGAGGGGCGATGCAATACCGTGACAGCAAACTGCACTTTTTGCTGCATCCCCTTACTCAGTTCGCTCACTTTGCTTTTGGCGTGTTCGCCCAGTTCCAGCAGGTCCAGCAGTTCCATACTGCGATGGCGGGCATCGGGACGCGACATGCCTTTAAGCATCCCCAAATAGACCATCATCTCCAGCACTTTTACCGAGCGATACAGACCGCGTTCTTCGGGCAGATAGCCAATACGGTCTTTGGCGGCATCGGTGATCGCCCCGCCCAGAACGCTAATCTGGCCGGAATCAGGTTTGAGAATATCCAGAATCATGCGAATAGTGGTCGTTTTGCCGGAACCGTTTGGCCCCAGCATAGCGAAAACTTCGCCGCTAAAAACATCGAATGTCAGGTCATCCACAGCCCGGAAACTGCCGTAGTTCTTAATGACCTGACGCACGGAAATAGTCGCATCTGACTGCATAACGATTTACCTTTTCCCAAGATCTTTGAATGAGTGAGCCTTAATCGGCTCCCCACAACACAAGACAGTTCAAACGAAAACACCAGCCAAAGGTGTTTGGAAACCGCCCATCGCCGGTGAATCACTTATCGTCTATATGCATCTACCCACACAAGAACAATCTCGCAGGAACAGGGGGGCTTAACCTGTTCTTCTCGCCCGCCCAGCTAACCGCTTAAACCCTAAATTAAATACGCAGAAAAGGGTTTTCAGGTTGCAATTAACGATACAGAAGCACGATGAAGCACACTGGGCTTCCACACAAATGTGTAACGATCAGGAGATTGTATCATACCCGGTAAGTTCAGACGATGATTATCGCCGGCCTTAGTGCACGTTCCCGCGGGGGCAGACAATATGAAAGTTTTCTGAAGGTTTCTCAAGCGTTATTTTATTGTAAGGTTAAATATGTTCCAATAGCCTTGTGGTATACTGAACTAATCAGTCGCATTTTGAACAAAAGTACTGGAATCGCTTTAAATGACTTGTGATGCGTTGGGGGGCGTGCTAAAATCCATCATGGTCTCATTTGCACAGGGTCAGCGCAAAAATAGATGCCAATAATTAATTTATCTGCGTTGCGTCCAACAGAATAATGGTGATAGAATTAACAAGAGATAGGCATCGGGAATTCCTTAACCATGTACATGAGGGGTTTTTAATGGCATCCTATTGGGCGCTGAATTAAGCAAAACAAACCAGGACCAACACGATGCAAAAAAGCCTCACGATAGAAAAGCAGCAACCTATTGACAGCGACACGGCCCTGATTGGCCTGTAGAACGGCCATAGGCAAATAAATTCCCCTTGGAGGTTTTTAATGAAAAAGCAAATTCTAGTCGTAGATGACGAAATTGGCGCACTGACGCTGATTGGAATTATGCTTGAACGTGGCGGTTTTGGTGTTCTGAAGGCCAAAGATGCGAAGTCAGCCCTCGCAGTTCTCGACCAAAACTCCCCAGATATGATTATCCTTGATGTGATGATGCCGGGCATGGATGGGATTGAACTTTGCAGTGTAATCCGGGGCCGCGCTGACGCCGGAGCAACACCAATCCTCATCCTTTCTGCCCGTGGAGACGCTGAAAGCATTATGCGCGGAATTGAAGCTGGGGCGAACGATTACCTTCCCAAGCCGATTCTGCATCATGACCTGGTGGCAAAAGTACGGGATATTCTGGAACCCGTCGGTGGTTAGTCCGGCGGTCTATGGGTTCGGCTCAATCTGCCGTCCATAGTGATTTTTGTTAGACTTCAATGAGGGGTGCAGGGCCGCACCCCTCATATTATTGGTTAAACTACCCCATAAAGTGCCCGGTAGATCGCATAATAGCCATAGATCCGCTGGACATACAGGCGCGTGCTATCAATAGTGATCGCCGTCATAAAGAGGTCTGGGTCACCGCCCGAAAGCTCCAACCAGGCCGCCGCCCGCCCCGGCCCGGCATTATACCCGGCCAAGGCAGCCTGCACATTACCATCAAACCGCGCCAACTGCTCCCCTAAATAAAATGCGCCAAACTCAATCCCGGCATAAGGCCGGAAAAGGTCGCTATGCTGGTAGTCCGGCCACTGGATTTGCCCGGCGATATACTCCGCTGTGCTCGGAATGACTTGCGTTAACCCCTTCTCACCTGCCGCCGCTGTTGCATTGGTATCAAACAGGCTTTCGTGCCGGACGAGTGAAAACAAGAGGAGCGGGTCAACATCATAGCGCTGGCTTGATTCCAACACCGGATCAAGATAGTAGATGGGGTAGCGCATCCGGGCAATGTATTTAGGGGCATCAAGCGTGCCAACATTGGCCGCCTTAATCACATTGGCCGCGCCAAAGATTGATGACTGATACGCCCCGATACTGCGCAGGTAAATCGCGAGCTGATACGACACCAGGCCATCGGTGTTATAGGCATCCAGCAAGTCGCTGAATTCGTTCCCGGCTTCGTCATAAGCCGCCACTGCCCAGAGTTCGCTGCCCTGAATCAGGCGGGGTTCAGCCTGTACCGCAGGGGATAGCGGCCACAAGTCACCTTCCTGTGTTATGCCGAATGTTCGCCGCAGCCAGTCTTCGGCTTCCGCAATCAATGGCGCGTCGTCCCCTGTGAATTCGTAAGACTGCGGGCGCGTAAACGCCTCTCGCCCCGCCAGAATATCCTGGGCGCGGGCGCTGAAGTAGCTATCCGGTGAAGAGGAAATCGCCAGTCGCAGGGCGTCCTGCGCCGTCTGCTGGTTATTCTCAGCCAATGCGATACGCCCTACCCATAAATAAGCGGCAGATTGGTCGTCTCCGGTGGTTGTTGTGGCTAAACGGGCAAATAACCGCTCTGCACCGGTCAGATCATTCAGGTTATAAGCGGCGGAAGCGGCCAGAAACAGGCCACTCCGAGCCTGTTCGGTATCCGGGTAGGTATCGGCCAGTCGCTCAAAGACCTGTCGTGAAAGGCCGGGTTCGTTGTTCGTGCCATATAAATAACCGATTCGCCACAAGGCTTCCGCCGATTCGGTCAGATAGGGATAAGTATCGGCAATGTTCAGGTAGGTTTCAATTGCACCAGGGATGTCACCCGAAAGAAATTTAGTGCGTCCCTGCTCCAGCAAGGCTTCCCCAAACGCCGGGTCACTCGGATACTGAGAGACAACCGTCTGGAAGGCAGTCACTGCCGCCGCCGGGTTGCCGATTTCACGGTACGCACGCCCCAGCAAAAGATACAGTTCCGCCGGAATACTCGCCAACTGGTGCTGGGTGGAATAGGCGTTGAAAGCAGCAATTGCGCCCTGATAGTCACCGAAATCGTAACTCGTTTTGCCAACGAGGTAATCATCCAGATCGTAACCATTGGTCAGGAGCACATTCATAGCCTGATACGCAGGAGCTGTACCTGGATAACCATTGAGGACGGCTTCCATGCGCTGCAATCCGGCGTCGGTCTGACCGCTACTGAGAAGGGTCTGTGCCGCCAGGAATTCGATGCTGGCACGATAAGGAGCATTCCGTGCTACGGTAAGAATCGCATCGTACTGCGCCATCGCCTCGGCAGGCATTCCAGCATTCAAGTAAATCCGGGCAAGTTTTTCCCGCAGTGCCAGCAGCGGGGTCTGGCTGCGGCTTGCATTGACGGACTGGGCATAACTCGCCAGCGCGGATTCGGTCTGCCCCAGGGCGAGTTGAGCGTCTCCAATGCGTTCGTAAGCGTAACTATCAATCAGGCCGGGGCGCACCGAAAGATAGTACTGAAAGTCGGCCAGTGCCTCCGCCCAGCGTGACATACCTAAATAAGCATCGCCACGCAGGAAATAGGCTTGTGCCGCCCGGTTGTCCTGCGGAAAACGGCTGATGAAGTCCGTGAGGGCGTTGACAGCGTTCTCAAACACCCCTTCGCGCAGCGCGGAACGTCCCAGGTTAAACGCCGCTGCCGCGCCCACATCCGCCGGGACTCCGGGCTGATTAAGCAGCATCTGATAGGCATTGATGGCGTTCTCAAGATAACCATTGACGAGGTAACGATCGGCGATTTGCAGCGAGACTTCGGGTGGTATCGTCGGTGTGGGGGGTATCGTCGGACTGGGCGTGAGTGTGGGCAGCGCGGAAGGCGCGGCAGTCACCGCGTCCGATGTGACAATGACATACGTGACATTGCCATCCGACAGATTGCACCCGGCCAGCAGCAGCAGGGCAACCAGTATCAGCCAATTGAGGGAAGTGAATTGTCTCATCATACCTGGGATTATCGCGTCAGGTGGGGCGGGAGTCAACACCGCCCACCCCACGTTAGCCCAACGGTGGGGTAAGTTCTCCCGCTAACCAGGGCAAACCATAGCCTACGATCAGGTGTCCGGCTTCAGCCAGCGCCCGGCCTAACGTCTCGGTATCGGCAAATGTCCACCAGTGATCGGCAGAAGGCAGAATCGCCACGCCAAAGTCTTCCACCACCAGGGCGCTCAAGGTTCGATGCAGGCCATTCCCCCGGCTGAGTGTAACGCGGAAGCGAGAGGGGTTACGGGCAGCGTACTCGGTATCAGTGTAGGCCAGTAGTTGGAACTCAATTACCGCCCTTTGACCAGAGTCAAGCATCTTCGCAAACCGGAACTGACCACCAGCCCACTGCACCGGGCGTTCGTCCAGCTCATAACCTGCCGCGCCAAAGGCCTGCCCTACCACCGTGAGCAGCAGCAGGCGAAAGTATTCCTGGGGGGATTGGGATGGGTTCATCTAAAAATTATAGTCCAATGAGAACGTCCATTGAATCCATTCTTGCAGGTGGCGCGACTGCATCCGGGGGTCATCAAAGCCGGGCGCGGGCATCTTCTCCATCTCATCGCGCATCTGGGCCACCTTGCGGGAATGATCCAGCACGTCCACAATCCTACCGTTTTCGATCAGTAATTCAAGGACGGTCTGGAAAGAAGTCGGCTTTTGAAAACCCATGTGGACGTAGCGGGCGCTGATGAAGTCTTTGGCGATGAGCAGGCCGCCGGAGAAGGTCAAGGGCATATCCACGTCGAAATACTGCCCGGCGCTGAATGTGCCGCCAATCTGCGCCACGACGCCGTTGACCGGCTTGTATTCCGACGTGCGGACGGTCAGCTCGGCGAGGAAGATACGCGACCCTTCGCAGATGTACTGTGTAAAGAAGCCCCGGTAGCAGGCGGTAGACATCATCTGTGGTCTCATCTCGAAATCTTCCGGTTTGGGCAGGTCGCCGCCTTTCACGCCGATAATCTGGTACGACTCACCCTGGTAAACAACTTTGTCCGTGATCTGTGCCGTCATCGCGGTTTCCCCCAGCACTCATCAAATGGTATGCTTACCTTAAGGCCAAAACGACCTTGCCAAACACCCCCAGAATGAGGGGTTTGGTTGTTTTCCGGCGTATCCTGCCGGTGCAGGGGCAAAGAGAAAGCATGGTTCAACCGCTGCATATCATAGGCGCACACATCTGGAATGGGCACGAGGTAGTCCGGCGCGATTTGTATACAACAGATCGGGTCACGGAAAAACCCGCATCCGGCACGATGACAGTTGACCTGGCGGGGTATACGATTTTCCCCGGTTTGGTCAACGCCCATGACCACCTGGAACTGAACCACTACCCGCGCAGCAAGTTTCGTGAGGTGTACGACAATGCCCACCAGTGGGGCGAAGACATGAACGCACGATTGGATACCGAGCCGTATAAGTCGCTGCGGGCGTATCCGCTGTGGGATAAACTGTTCATCGGCGGACTGAAGAACCTGCTGTGCGGCGCAACAACCGTGATTCACCATAACCCGCCGCATAGAGAACTGTGGCGGAAGGATTTCCCGGTGCGTGTCCTGCGGAAATACGGTTGGGCGCACTCGCTGCACTTCAGCACCGATGCGGAAGTGGTCGCCTCCTACCGTAGCACACCGCGGATGTCCCCTGGTTCATCCACCTGGCGGAAGGCACGGACGAGGTAGCCGCAGGCGAATACCAGCGGCTCAAAGGCATTGGGATGTGGGGGGGCCAAACACCGTCATCGTGCATGGGGTGGGGCTTAGTAGTGAAGATGTCGCGCAAATGCAAGTGCAACAGCTCTGAGTTTCTCGTACCTGGGGCATGGTTCAAATTACCGGTAGTATGGTGTCCTACAACAAATATCTATTTATTGGGCAAGACAGGGTAGATCCCCTGAATGGGTTGGAATACTCATCATTAGGGAGCGATTCCCAGATTGACAGCGATGGCGATCTCACGGATGAAATGTGTTTTATTAACGGAGGTACAGAGACTACGATGGCGACAATTTGGCAATTTACTGCGCTACAATGGGCTTTGCAGGTGCACAACTTACAGGTGGGACAGTTATTGGAAAGATCGTGTCATGCCTATACGTTCCACAGACTGTGCTGACTTTGTCATCATTTCGGCAACCGATGATGCTGCCCACAAACTCTGCAATTCCCGCCGCGCCGACCTGGCGCTGGTTGTGCGCGATGGCATCCCACGCATCGGCAACCCGGACATCATGGCGAAGTTCCCGCACATTCAGACCGTCCCGGCCACGCTGGACGGCGTGCCTAAAGCGATTCACATCAACCTCGCTCAACAGATACACGCCTGTCAACTGCACGAGCCGGGATTGGAAGTCGCGCCCCTGCCCACCGGGCGGCGCGGGTGGTTTTAGCGGCGCGGTCATCATGATTTCCTCATTTTGTCCTGTCTATGCTGTGGGGTATGCTTTTAACATCCCAGGGATTTCGCAGTTGGCTGCGGGGTGTGCACGGTATACCACGCCCTTACAAAGTCCTCATTTTACGGTGGTTCTGTAGGGGCAACTCGGCGTGGTTGCCCGGCGTATCCCCATATTCAATCGTTATCCGATAGTGAGTAAGTGGCAAATCGTTTATGACTGACATCCTGTTCGGCCAATCGTATTATCTGCGCTTCGACCCGAAACTGTGGGCGGCGATGCAGCCGTATCCCCCGTTAGGGACGCTGTATGCTGCGAGCTATATGCGCGAAAAAGGGTACGATGTGGCACTGTTCGACGCGATGCTGGCCGAAGGCACGGGCGAATGGGCGGCGGCGCTGCGGCAGTACCAGCCGCACTACGCCGTGATTTTTGAGGATAACTTCAACTACCTGAGCAAAATGTCGCTGCTGCGGATGCGCGACGCGGCTTTTGAAATGGTCGGTATGGCGAAAGCACAGGGCTGCACGGTCATCGTCAGCGGGGCAGATATGAGCGACCATGCCGGGTTATATCTTCAAAATGGCGCGGATTATGTGCTGCTGGGCGAAGGCGAGGAAACGCTGGCGGAGTTGGTGGCATATCTGGCAGATGGTTCACGAAACAATTCAACCACGCAGGAAGCGAGGGCGCACGGCGGTGCGCCCCTACCAGAGACCATTTTAGGGGATGTTACCAGTGATTCCGGCCTCTATGCGATTCAGAGCCTTGCTTATCTCCACAATGGCGAGGTTGTCAAAACGCCGCCGCGCCCGGTGATACGCGATCTGGACGCCCTACCCTTCCCGGCCTGGGACTTAGTCAACCGGGAAAAATACCGTCGCATGTGGATTGAACGACACGGCTATTTCTCGATGAATCTGGTGACAACGCGGGGCTGCCCGTTTCACTGTAACTGGTGCGCGAAACCGATCTGGGGACAGAAGTACAGCGTCCGCAGCCCGCAAAACGTCGTGGCGGAAATGGCGTGGCTGAAGGCCAACTTCCAACCCGATCACATCTGGTTTATGGATGACATCATGGGCATTCAAGACCGGTGGATCGAGGCGTTTGCTGACGAGCTAGACCGTACCGGGGCGCATATCCCTTTCAAGAGCCTGAATCGGGTGGATTTGCTGCTGCGCGGCAAGACGATTCCGGCGCTGGCACGGGCGGGGGCGCAGATCGTCTGGGTGGGCGCGGAAAGCGGCTCGCAGAAAATCCTGGATGCGATGGACAAAGGCACACAAGTCGAGCAAATCTACGAGGCAACCCGCCAACTGCACGCGCATGGCGTCAAAGTGGCCTTCTTTCTGCAATTCGGCTATCCCGGCGAAACCCGTGAGGACATTGAAAAGACACTTCAGATGGTGCGAGACCTCATGCCGGATGACATTGGCATCAGTGTGAGCTACCCACTGCCAGGGACGCCGTTCTATGAACAGGTACGCGGCGAATTGGGAGAACGCGCCAACTGGATTGACAGCGAAGATATGGCGATGCTGTACCAGGGGCCGTTCCGCACCGAGTTTTACCGGCAACTGCATACCGTTGTGCATAAAGACTACCGTTCACGCAAAACCTGGGCGGAACTACGGCGACTGCTCCGCAACCCGGCCAGCCTGCGCCCCGGCCATATCCGGCAAACCGCAGCGATGCTCTATCACCGGCTGACACTGCGGAGCGCACAGGCAAAATTGAACAGCCTGGCACTACTCCCTCACGAACCAACCCGGCTGCCGAATGTGGCGATTACCGAGTAGGCATGAGGCCGCGACTCGCATTACAATGAGAGTGAATCAAGACTCTGTATCATTAGAGGACTCATGCGTTTTATTCGCCAACACGGGCCGCTGCTGCCATTCCTGGTCATTGTTATTGTGCTGGCCGGGGGGCTGGCATACCTGGCCGGGCAAATCGCCGCGCCCCCCGCACAAACCACCATTACAGGTGTCAATCTGGGAGTCACTGCCGCGCCTCCACCCGGCACGCCGGAGAACCTGTTCGCGCAGCTTGACCCGGCAGTTATACCCTATTTGCAGCAAGGGCAGCCGGAATATGGCATAATTCCCCTGGATGCTCTGGGGCCAGACGTGCAGCCAGTAGGCGCTTTCCTGCCCACTACCGGCAATACCCGCTTCCAACTCGGCCAGCCCACGCCACTGCCTACGCCACTGCCCTACCCCACCTCACCACCGCTGCCACTGCCCGCCGTGCCTCAACAGGTTCTGCCAACGGTATCCCTATTCGGGCCGGACGGCACGCCGCGCACCCTGCCCTATGCCGGGGATGGCTGCGCGCCATCGGGGTTGCCAGCAGACGGTATCCTGACGCAGCGTTTTCACGCCTACCACAGCGGAGTTGACTTCGGCATCCCGCTGGGAACGCCGATCACGGCCACCCACAGCGGTCAGGTGACATTTGCCGGCTGGAATACGTTTGGCTATGGCTATCTGGTGATTTTACAGAACGGCTCGTTTATCACGTATTATGCCCACCTGACCTCATTTAACGTCAGCGAAGGAAATTACGTCGGTAAAGGCAGTATCATCGCCTGGAGCGGCAGCACCGGCAACAGTTCCGGCCCGCACATTCACTACGAAACTCGTATCAATGATGTACCAGTAGACCCACTGACGTTCGAGAGTCGCGGATTTGTATCATGCTGAGTCCACATAGTCAATCAGTCCTAAGCAAAGGTTCCGGCACAGACTGACGGCAAACGACCTTTGGCATCGCCATCCAATCCAGCATATAATGCACTTATATCGTTTCAACGGGGAATATTCGATGATTGGTGGAACGGCTGCGGTCAGAAAGCCGCGTTTTATCTCACTGCGATGGCGTTTCATCCTGCCATTTTTTGCTGTTATCCTGATACTTGCCATGATTGGCGCATATGTATTGGCAAGTAATGGCGGCGGCGTGGCGATTCCCCAACAGAACCTCTTACTCCAGAGTAGCCGCGCCACATCTGAACGCATGACGATGCTTTATGAATGGCTGCGAGCAGAAGCACAACGGGCAGCTTTTACCAATCATATCAGCGAAGCCATCACCAACCGGGATACGGAAACCCTGCATCTCACACTTGAAGGACTGGCAAGGCTGGCACAACTCGACAGCCTGATTGTGACCGATGCTCAGGGCGTGGAAGTATTCGGGCTTTTGCACGTCATACGGCAAGAGACGGATGATTATGCCATCAGTAACGGCACGGATTTAAGCGGTGAGCCGATCATCCGTGACGTGCTGGATGAGGGGTATGTGGGTGCCAGCGGGCTGCTGCTGACCGCCGAAGGGATGGTTTTGTATACCGCCGTGCCGATCAACCGCGATGGGCAGACAGTCGGCATCGCCCTCGCCGGGATCGGGCTGGAGCAGGTATTGAATGAGCTGCACGGAAGTGCGATCACGGAGATTGCGCTGTACGGTGGGGTAAACGGTGGACTGCTGCGGACGACGCTGATCCCAACCAACATGGGGCTGGATGCGCTGGCGCTCCCGCCGGAAGTCTATGCACAAGCCTTACAAACTACCGGCGGCGTACCGATAAGACGATTGACCATTGATGGCAAACCTTACCAGGGAGCTTATTTCCCGTTCGCCTTCGGGCCGAAAACCCTGGGGGTCACGGCGGCAATCTTGCCGGATAATGTACCTTTCATCCTGCAAATGGGGCAGCAGTTATCCGCGCTGGTCATGGCCGGATTAGCCGGGGGAGTCGTCATCGCAGCCTATGTAGGCGTAAGCATGATGCTGGTACGAGTCAACAAAGTGACTCGCGTGGCTGAAGCGCTGGCCGCGGGGGATATCACCGCCCGCACCGGTATGACGGCAACCAGCGAAATCAGCGCGATGGGACAGGCGCTTGACCACTATGCCGATACAGTACAGGAACGCCAGGACGCCCTGCGGCTTACGCTGCGCCGCCAACGCCGTGAGGCCGAACATCTTCTCACGATCCTGGAAACGCTGCCAGACGGTATTGTCGTTCAGGATACGGATGGACGTGTGATCCTCATCAACGAAAAAGCTAAAGCCCTGCTCGGTTCACAACACATGTCACCGGGAGCGAACCTGCATGAGTTGACCGAGGTCGTCACCGATAAACTCGGCCCATCGCTGGCACCGGGTATGTATGCGCTTGGCGATCCACGCCGGGTGGATGTCGAGGGACGAATGCTCTCGGCACAGGCCGTCGCCTTAACCAATATGTCCGCACAGCGCGTTGGCACAATCATTTCCTTGCGGGATATCACCAGCGAAATCCGCCGGGAACGCGCCCGCGAGACGATGCTGCAACAGCTTGAGGCTGAAATCCAGCAACCGCTGGCACAATTAGCTCAGACCGAGGCAATCCGGCAATCCGGCGGTGGCTTCACCCGCGAACTCACCCGGCACGCGGCGGCACTGCAAAAACTCATCGTGGAAATGCGTGACCTGACAGGCGCAACCGCCGAAGGAATTAAGGAAGAACAACAATCACTACCACTGGAGACTCTGGTTTGGGCAGTAGCGAATGAATGGCGGCAGGTTGCACTGGCGGCTAATCTCACGCTGGATGTGTTGATTGAGCGCAAAGGATTGTTCGTCTTAGGCGATGAACGACGGCTGCGCTGGGCGATTGGCAACATCGTGGATAACGCCATCAAGTACACGCCGCCGGGCGGAAAACTCACACTCGAAATTCGCGGAGAAGCGGACGGACAGGCACAATTACGGGTACGAGACAACGGTGTAGGCATCACTGCCGACGAAATGCCGCATATTTTCACCCGCTTCTATCGTGGCACCCCGGTGACCGATGCCGGACGGGTCTTGCATGTACCCGGCACTGGGCAAGGGTTAACCACCGCCAAACAGATTATTGAAGGGCATGGCGGCAGTATCCGGGTGAAAAGCAAGCAGTGGATTGGCACAGCGGTTTACTTCACGTTGCCGTTAACCGCGCCGGAGCCGATGGCACTCCCCCGCCTGGCCGAAGACGTAATGGAAGGGGAAACAATCCCGCTGGAGCGCCGCCCAAAACGATGACGCTACCCGGCACGCTCCGCCCGGCGAACGGCAAAGGCCAGCAGCATATCCACCAGTCCCGCCTGCAATAGCGCAAAGACCAGCAATACCGGTCCCAGCAGCAAACTATACGGCACAGCAAACCACAGACTGCCTGTGAAGCTCAGGTGCAGGAACGACAGTGACCAGTCTCCCATTGCGCCGAATGCCGCCAGCAGTAGCCAGTTCTGGACATTATCCAGCCCAGACTGCCCTGCCACCACCTGCGTTGCCCCGATGACCAGCAAAATCACCATCAACAAACGGATGATGACCATCACGATCTGCGCCAGTACACTGTAGGTGCGCCGCTGAACCAGGGTCGCCAGCAGCAGCCCGGCAGCCGCATCTAATCCCAGGCTGGTGAGGGGCAACAACAGGCTGGCAGTCAACAGTAGAACGAGCAATAAGACGCCGGCTACTGGCGTGACTGCCGGCGTAACGCCGTTTAACAGCAAGTCGAGGTAATGTCCCTGGAAGGCCGTCAGATCATAGAATAGCCCCAGAATCATCAGCACCCGCGCCGTATAAATGACAACCAGGAGCCAGCGCAGCCGGTAGAACAGGACAACGGCCCAGCGTACCCGCATCGCCAGCCCGGCTCCACCCTCCGTTGACCGCAGGTCGTCCCAGGACTGGCGACGCTGCTGCTCGCTCACCATACTGACTGTCAGCACCAGAACACCGATCTGCGCCGCGACCTGGACAATCAACACCGGCCAGAACAGAATCGCCCGCAGGCTCTCACTTAGGTTGTGCCCTGGCTCGTGCTGGAATATCCCCGTAGCGATAACATACCCGGCCCAGAGCAACAGTGTGATTGAGACGAGCATACCGAACACACGCAACCGCCGCCCATTCCCGGCAGTTGATCGCTGGCTGGAAGCCAGTTCGTAACGCACAAGAGGATAGTCAGCCCGCATCCACTGCGGAAACCAGGCCATTAGCCGCTGCATCAGTTTCATAGTGTATTCACGTCATCTAAAAAATCGCCGATTCGATCCTCAAGCCGTGTCAATGCCGCCTGCCAATCAACTTGCGGGACTTCAACCGTCTTATGATAGCGGATGTAGTGGATGTAGGCAGCGGGTATCCGATCATCACCGACTGCATGGCGAAGCTGCTCCCTGGCCGCTGTTGCGTAGACGCCTACCTGTAAGTGATACTGCCGGGCATGTTCCACCAATGGATGTATATCCCCCTGACGGTATCCTTCCACAAAACTGGTTTTATAGTCCACCACCGTCCATGAGCCATCTTCCCGCTGGAACAGAGTATCAATTACACCATGAATGATATGTGACTGGTACTGGTAGATAAACGGGAGTTCCCGATAAACCGGACGCCTGGCCTGGAGCGCATCCTGCACCCATCCGTATACATCGCTTTGCATGGTGCGGTACAGCATCTCCTGCACCTGGCTGACCGCTCGTTCGCGCCGGTCATCATCCACGATGCCCTGCTCCCAGGCGTAGCTTTCCAGCACATCCGCCAACTGATTGTTGTCCGGGGTTGGGAAACGCCACCAACGCAGCGCCTCATGCACCATGTCGCCCAGAATACGCTGCGGGATATACCCGGCCCTGCGCCAGTTCCCCCACCGGATATGTGACGGAGCGCTGTGCAGCATGTCCTTTCGGAAACGCTGGCGCTGAAAATCTTCATGACTTCCCAGGTCGGCAATCTGAGTCGCTGTGAGGTGACGCACAACACTGTTTCGGTTGAGCGACACCGGCTCCACCAACGGGGGCGCGGTCAGGCCGCCTGCCAGTGGTTCACCGTTCAGTACCGCCGGGTGTTCCCAGCCAACCGGTACTTCAGCCCGGGCAGGATGCGAAACGTCCTCGCTTTCGCCAGCATCCTCCTCTTCAGCTGACCTGCCGACAACAGTGATACCCGCCTGTCCCCAGGGATAATCGCGGATATTCGCTCCTGAGAGGAGGTCATCGTGGCCCAAGTCGAGCGTTTCCAGCAACCAGGAGAGCCAACCGGCAGCCTTCAGAGCCTCATTACCCTGGGATACCTGCCCGCTTACCAGCAAGTAGTCCTGAGCGCGTGTTGCTGCCACATATAACAGCCGCTTACGCTCAGCGGTTTCCCGCAAGGCCAGCAGCTGTATTGCATGACGATAGGCATAGCTGTCAACATGATTTCCTTCACGCTCATCGTACACGCGACAGGCCAGCCCAGCCTGCGGATCGTATACCAGCGGCGCTGTGCTGGGATTTCGTCGCTCCCAGGAGGCATCCACCAACGCCACTACTGGAAATTCCAACCCCTTACTGGCATGGACGGTCATGAGTGTGACGGCATTCTGGGCATCCACCAGAGCCTCACCCTCGCGCACCTCACGTTCGCTCAGGTCAGCCAGATAGCGCGAAAACGCCCCCAACGTAACCTGCCCACTGCTGCGGGCTTTCTCCAGCAGCTTCTCTACGTTGCCGCGCCGCCGTGCGCCATCAGGAAGCGCCGTCAGTATTGCCAGGTAGCCGGTTTGCGCCAGCGCCTCATGCAGCAGTTCTTCAATGGTGACACGCCCCGCACGGTCTCGCAGTGCATAAAGAACAGTCCGGGCAAAAGCTACCCTCCCAACTTCATCCGACGGGACTGCCAGCGGATCTGCCAGTGCCTCCCATAATGGCAAGCGCTCACCAGCCTCATCCCGCATGAATCGCAGTGCGAACAGGGCATCGTCACTCAGGCTAAACAATGGAGAACGCAGAGCCGTCGCCAATGACAGGTCATCCGCAGGATTGTGCAGCGCCCGAAGCAGGTTGAGCAAGTCCCATACTTCCTGGCGGCTGTAGTAACCGCGCCCGGCCACAGTCACAAAGGGCAGCCCGGCAGCTTTAAAAGCCTCCTCGTAGAGGGTCACATTAGACATCGCCTGAAATAAGAGCGCCATATCGCCATACTGCACCGGGCGGGTGGCCTCCAATGCCCGGTCATAGATCGGGAGTCCCTGTGCCACCATATCACGCAGCCGCCCCGCCAGCGCACCGGCTTCCAACTGCCGGGCCGCAGCCGCCGGACTGTCATCACCCTTTTCGAGGTCACGCTTGTTCACGAGCAGCAGTTCAAGGGAGGGGAACTCAGATGGCGCTGGCTGGCGCTGGGATTCCATCGGCTGACCGAGTTCAACTTCATAAGCACGCACCGGACTGGCAGCATCACGCACCAGTAGTTGGCCGAACAGGTAATTGAACCCTGCCACCAGACGATGATGGGTGCGGAAAGACCGTGCCAGGGCAACATCTGTCCCGCCTCGTGTGAGAATCTGCCCCTTTACCCGGTCAAATACGCTGACATCCGCGCCACGAAAGGCATAGATGGACTGTTTGGGATCACCCACCACGAACAGACTGCCGGGGCGCTCTAAATCGGCCAATGCCTGGATAATTGACCACTGGCGGCTGTTTGTATCCTGAAATTCATCCACCAGGATATGCTTGAACTCGGCGTTCCGATAACGAGCGCGCACGAGGGGGAAATCGCGCAGCAGGTCGGCGGTGCGCTGTTCCAGGTCATCAAAATCGAGCAGGCTGTCTTTCTCTTTGGCGTCACGATAAGCGGATTGTACACGCCGGATCAGATTAGCCCACAGTGGCAGCAGGTATGCCGCCCGTTGGTCAGGCTCGCCCGGCGGTTCACCAATATGCTTGAGCGTTTCTCTGGTCATATCCCGGATTCGCCCCAGACGAGCCTTAGATTCAGTCAGCGTCTCTTTGTCTCCCCAGGCTTTAGAACTGCCAGAGCGCAGATTAATGGTCTCAGAACTACCCAGTATCCGCAGCAGGTCAAGGCGGATGGATAGTTCGGTCTGCTCGTTGAGCTGTCCTGACAAGCTCCATACCGCCCGCCACACATCGAGTAATTTATCTTCTTGCGGCCAGCCACGCTCCGGGAGCCAATTCAGCGATTCGAGGAATACCGGGTCTGTGAGAAGGTTAGCTACTGCCCTCACGGCCTCGGCTTCCCACTGCTCCACCCACCCTGCGAAAAGGTTTTCCCCTAGTTCTGGCACGTCCAGACTGATCTGATCCACCAGCACACGATGAACGGCCTGTGTTTCGTATTCGACAAACAGTTCACCCAGCAGGTCGCCTTCATCCTGCAATCGCTGGAACACACGTTCAATCACATCGTCCAGCAGCAACCGGGCATCCACCTCGTCCAGTACTTCAAACTGGGGGTCTACTCCCGCTTCGGGCGCATTCGCCCGCAGAATAGTCGCGCACAGACTGTGAATCGTGCTGATACGAGCGCTCTCCATCATCCCCAGGCGTTCATTCCAGATGGCGCGGCGCTCCGGCGTGTCGGCGCTTTGGGCGCGGGTTTCCAATGTCTGGCGCACGCGATCACGCATCTCCCCGGCGGCCTTCTCAGTAAAAGTGATCGCCACCAGCGCGTTTAAAGGCCAGTCATGATGGGCTTCAAGCAGCGCCAGGTAGCGCTCGACCAGCACCCGTGTTTTACCGGAACCCGCTCCGGCAACGACAATCACGTTACGGTCATGTGTATAGATAGCGGTTTCTTGCTGCTGGGTTGGTTGCATGGGTTACTTTTCACGTTTATACCGGTGGATGATGCTTACCCGGCAGAACTGGCTGAAGTCACAATAATGGGCGCACTTACCATCCTCAAGTTTGTTGGGATGCACAGCGAAATCTCCATCCCGCCCCGCTGTAATATAACGACCCAGATGTACTCGCGCCTGCTGGATAGCGGCAGCGCCTCTTTCGTCCAACAGCATGTTCCCGCTGATTTCACGGCTACGAATGTGCCAGAACGCGCCGCCAATCACCTCTTTTGGGGTGCCTGGGAAAGAATCCTGTGCCAACACCTGCTCCGCCGCCAGCAGATAGAGCATCATTTGGAAATTCCGTCCACGCTCCATCTCCTTAACTGGAATGGTGGTACTGCCGGTTTTGTAATCCACGACAATAACGCCATCACCCAGACGATCCATGCGGTCAATGAAGCCCCGCACACGAAGCGGCTCGATGCCCTCCGCTATGGGCAGTTCCAGGACATCTCCGTTACGGGCAAAAGGGGTTTCCTGGCGATACGGTGTGCGGGGTGTGTCGCCAAATGACTTGTTCAGAGGGTTGTTCTCGCTAAAGTCAGCGACTATCAGTGTCCGCAACCGCTGTTTAAGTATTTGTCGCTCTTTTTCCCAGAGCGCCGGGGTACGGAAACCATAACGGTCAGGCGCGTCGGCCAGCACTTCATCGGCCACCGCGTCGAAAATTTCCAGGGCAGCATCGAGATTCTCCGGGATGATGAAGATCTCTCCCAGGCGCTTGTAGGTCTCTTCAAGAATAGCATGGTTGAGTGTCCCCAGTTGGCGGACATCCATACCCTCTTCCGGCTCTTCCACTGCTTCTAACTTCAGCAGGCGTTTGGCGAAGAAGCGAAAGCCGCACATGCCATATTCATTGAATTGGCTGGCACTCCATACTTTCTCCGGGCCAAGCGCAGCAGCAATCCGGGCAATCAACCCGGCATCAGCCAGACGCCCACTGTAGCGATCATGGGGCGCACGCGACATGCGATTCGCCTCCACCGCCCTGCCCTGCCGGATATGCCCCCATAGTGCCGGGTGATGCGCTAACAACCAGTTATACACGCCGCTCGACTCGGCATCACCTAGACCTCCAGAAACCGCTAGCAGTGTTTCATGGAGTGAGGCGGCTTCCCTCACTCCAACCACATCACCCACACGCAGGCGATCAGCCTGAATGCGCTCGTCAGCGTCGCTGAAAACACGGCGCACGGTTCGCCAGAGATGACTTTCCGGCCAGGGCGCGCCGTTCTGGTAAGTCGGGCGGGAGAGTGTGAGCGACTCGCGGGCCAGACCGATCAGCTCATAGAACAGACCATCATCAGCTACCTGTTCGGCCTGTGTCGCCAACCGCACGCCGCGCTCAGCCAGTGTCTTCCGCTCAGAGTCGAGATACAGTGGGTCTTCCGGTGCCGGCACAGGGAAGATGCTTTCCGACAGACCCGGAATGAAAACATGACGATGTGGCAGGCCGCGCGCATCAGATGCTATCGTCACGAGTACCTTACCAGAGCGATTCAGGCCCTTCGCTATGCCGGTCTGCCCGAGTGCAGCCTTGAAATCTGCCAGAAACTCCGGCCATTTCACCAATGTATCGCGCTGAAGCGCCGCAAACAGGGTGTGGGTAGTGAACAGACTGTAAAACACACCTCTGACGGCCTCCACCGCGACCAGGTCACGAGCACTCACATCATCGTCCTGCACAGCACGAATTTGCGGAAGCAGGTTGAGTGAGTGTGCCGGGTCTATTTCATCAAGATCATCATCGTTCGGGTCATACTGTGTATCCGGGCCGATCAGAGCTTGCAGCCAACCTACATAAAATCCGGCAGTAGCTTCAACTGGAGGAGCAATACGGGTAAAGAACGCCTCTAAACGGGCATACAGTGTTTCGGCAGTATCCGGCGATACCATGAAAACATCCCGTTCATCATCATCTTCCCTGGGCTGCGGGACGGATGCCTGGCGCACAGCGTTTAACCAGGTTTCGCGCCCGCCGGTTATCGCCTGCGCTTTACTGATGCGCTCTAAGATGTCGGTATGTTCCGCATCCAGCCCTGGGAAGACAAAGTAAGGAGAGCGCAGCACATCCAACAGCTCACGCCGCCGGAAATCGGATTCGGGCAAGTCAAGCAGGTTCAACAGGGCGATGACTGCCGGATTATTCGTAAGGGGTTCGCCCAGATGCAGCGCCAGGGGAATATCATAGCGCCGCCCTAATACCGCGAAATGTTCCCCGTAGCGCCCCCAATCACGCAGCGCAATGAGTATGTCATCCGGTTGGCAGTGGCTTCCCAACAGAAGCGACTTCACACGCCGCAGTACCGCTGCAACTTCCTGTGTGGGGTCAGGCGCTTCAAGAAAGGCGACACCGTCACTAGTGGAAATGGTGGCGGGGTCGGCCAGAAAACTATGCGTAATCAGGTGGCGCAGCGCCGGATGACGGTTATGTGCCAAACCTGGCAAGGATTCCAATCGCTCTATCTGTGGTCGCACCCCAGCAGATGCGAACGCCGACTCAAGTTGAGCCAGCGCACGCTCAAAACGGCGACCTACTGTGCTTTCCCGACCTGGGACATACGGGAGCGTGATGAGGGTTTGGGCGGCACGCCCGGCCAGACGGGCCAGCAGCAGGGCTTGCAGCGGGTTAAACTGGTCAAAGCCGTCCACCAGTAAGAGTTGGACATCGCGCCCCGCCGGGTCATGTTCCTCAACGGCCCGCAACGCCAGCCAACCTTCTCCCTCACGGTCAATCAGAGCGTGCTCTTGCAGCGTTTCCTGGTACGCCTGATAGATACGCGCCAGGTCGTGATCTTTCGGACTGTGTCCTGCTGCCGCGAATATATCCGGTTCAATGATGTGCTGCTTGAGTTCATAGATGAAATCCGCCATAACCTGGACAAAACCGCGCTTATCCGCAATACGGTGATAGACTTTCAGTTCTCCCCGTGCATGAAGATCACGGAGAATATCACGCAGCAAACGCTGACGGGCGGTGTCATCCAGTTCGCGCTGAGGCTGTCCGATGCTGTTCAGAATATGGGCATAAAGGGTATAGAAGCTGAAAAACTCGATATTGAAGTAGGTGCGGCGTCCGTCGTGTCGTTCGATCAGGCGCTGACGGAAAGCGTCTTCCTGCCGTCGCCCTGCCAGCAGCGCCCAGACTTTCGGGAAGGGTTGACCTGGCTGCGATAAAACCGTGTCGAGATGATCTAACACCAGTCCGGTTTTGCCAGCGCCGACGGGAGCTAGCAGAATGCGGGTTTCAGGCATGGCGGGCTACCGAGAGTCTTCGAGCAGCAACCGTCGGATCGTCTTAATCTGTTGTGGTTGCAGCCGATCCATCCGGTTAAAGTAGTTGGGGAGCAGCACATTGAGCATAGTTGTCAGATGTGCCACCGGCACGGTTGGGGTGTTCAGATGTAGTTCAACCTCAGACTCACTGCCGATAAACATCACGATACCGAAGATTTCGACATTTAACTGGCGGCGTTGCAGGTAAGTCCGCAGGTGTTCTATATCATCCAGCGCCTGCTGAGTGGGGCTGGAGCGCATCGTTTTCCATTGGCCGTTCACATAACGCAGCCATTTGGACTTCTCATTGGCGAAACCACCCTGTTCGTCCAGGATACGAAACACCAGTACGCCCGGCGGGCCGAGCAGCACCGCGTCAATATACCCCAGGCCAAAACGGTTGATGTTGCGGATAAAAACATACTGGTTGTCAAGCTGTCGCTGCAAAAACTCACCGGCCAGGAGCGCCAGATCATTCTCGGTACGACGGGTAAAGGCGCGGATTGCCATACCCAGTCCCGCCAAGACAAAAATAACACCCGCGACGAAGGCCACAGATGCCAGCAGGTGATACAAACCAAATGAAGGATGCGAATCCGGGAGTAGCTGAATGACAAAAGCCACCGCACCAATGACGACCAACAAAATGCCGATGGAGAAGATGACAAAAGCCCACTGCAGAAGCTGACGCGCTCTTCGGGCTAAGGCGCGTGCCGGTGCGACATTCTCCATACTGACCACCCCTATGATTGCGTTTTCGGATGTTTGTTAGGTGTAACCTTAGCCCGCCGCTCCGCGATGACTTCCTCCAGAACACGCTGGAGTTCATTGAACCGAGGGAGGGGCTTGTACATCAGCTTATCCGCGTCCGCCCGACGAATCACTTCGGCCTCTTCATCCGGTTTGAGACGATAAGCCGTACTCAATACGATGGCAACATTTTTGAGCGATTCACTGCGGCGCAGGTTTTCGCCTACCATCGGCCCACTGATATTCCCTGGGAGGCGAATATCCAGCAACGCCAGTTCCGGCAGTTCTCCGCTGAAACGCCCCTCATTGACATCGTTAATCCAGGCCACAGCCTCTTCACCATCCACAAAGGCCACGCCCTCAATGCCCCACATCTCGAACATTGCCAGCAGCACTTCGTAAATATCGGGCTCGTCTTCAACTACCATCCAGGTTGACAAAATACGTTCCTCCATGAACTGCCCACAACATACGACATAATTCTAACCGCTCCGGTACATAATTATAATAGTTTTCTCACGCGATTTAAGCAAACATCCGAACACGGAAATACGGGCGGGCTGAATATTTCAATTTCCTGTATACTTGTAACAGTTATGGGTCTTCGTGATTCAACCCATATTGTGATGTTTTGCATGTTCGATCAAGCATTCATGGAGCGTTCATCGTGATCTGGCTAGTCGCTGAAGATGATACCGACATTTTAAGCCTGGTTGCAACCATGATTCAGGCCTGGGGGCATACCCCCCTGACTTTCACCAGCGGTCACAAAGTATGGCAGTGGCTTGACCAGTTTGAAGCTGGCGACAACCAGGACATGCTGCCGAGTTTCGCCCTAATGGATATTCGGATGCCGGGCAAAAAGGGCAATGAAGTCGCCCGGCGGATACGTCAGATACCAGCATTGCAGCATATTCCTATTGCTCTGATGACCGCCTACAGCCTGAATGAAAAAGAACGGCACGCGATGATGCATCAGGATGGGGTTGATTACATTATTGCCAAGCCGCTACCAGAATTCCAGCAGCTATTCGTACTGCTCGACAGCATCATAGCCAAGAAGCAATCCCGAGCTTAGTCGGGTGAAGGATAAAGTGATGACCAACGATCCACAGGAACTCGGCGGCGTCCTGAGTCGTATCAACAGCCTGGGCACCTCTGCCGCAGAGATGTTCAATCGCCTCTACAATGGCATCAGCCGCAAACAAAAGCAGGCGGAACATGAATTGGCCGCCAAAACACACGAGCAGAATATCCGGTTGCGCCGCGCCCTCAAATATCGCAATGCTGAAATCGAACGCTTACAGGGAATCCTGGCAACGATTGACCAGGGCGTGATTATGCAGGATACCCAGGGCCGGATTGTGCTGGTGAACAATGCCGCACGAGAATTACTGGGCAGCAATAAAGCCTTTTGGGAAAGCGAGTTGGGCAGCCTGTTTAACGCTTATCGGGATGTCACTGCCGTTGAATCGGAGCTGGCACCATTGGGCGAACCCACTCGGATACAGGTCAACAACCGGGTAATCGGTGCGCAGGTGGCAGCCGTCGCGGATTCTGAAGGCAGCCGACTGGGGACTCTGTTCGTGCTGCGGGATGTCACTCTGGACGCCCTCTCTGACCGGCTCAAAGACCAGTTTGTCACTGCGATCTCTCATGAATTGCGAACGCCGATGGCTGTCATCAAGGGGATGAGTGACGTGCTGCTCGGCCAGCCCGCTGAAATGCCTGCCAACCGACGCTTCCTGGAAACCCTGAGCCGGAACGTGGACATTCTGGATAGGATGATTGTTGAACTGCTCGATATTTCCGAAATGAGCGCCAACGCCTTTAACATCCGCCATGATCCGCTACAGATTGAGGAATTGATCTGGAATGTGGTCAATGGGAGTATGCCAGAACTCAAACGAGCGAACCTGGACGTTGCTGTTATGGTGCGTGACCTTGACCAATTGCAGATTGTCGGGGACGACCAAAGGTTGCGCTGGGCGCTGGGCCATTTGCTGCAAAATGCTATCCGCTATAACGAACCCGGCGAACATATTATCATTACCGCCAGCCTGACCGACCACACGCATGTGACGATTCAGGTTGTGGATACGGGTGTTGGCATCGCGCAAAAAGACCTGCCTCATATTTTTGATCGTTTCTATCGGGGCGAGCCGCGTACCAAGGCTGGCAAACTGCTCGACCCACGTGGTCTGGGGCAAGGGTTGTTCGTGGCACGTTCGGTAGCAGAAGCGCACGGAGGCTATCTGAGCGTGCGCAGCGAGGCGGGGCATGGCAGCGTCTTCACAATGGTGCTACCACTCGACGAGATGGCACAGGAACAGGTGTAGACAACGCTTGATCCTTCCCCTAAAATGCGCCCGATGAAAACACAATTCACGCCCTACCCCATCATATGGCTGGCTCTCTCTCTCTTGCTCTTGACTCTGCCCCTTCAGGTAGTGCATGGACAGACAGCCCTGCCTCCCTGCCTGGAACGCCCAACGTTCATTGATCCGCCCTGGATTAACGGCACCTTATGGTGTCTGGAGCAAGTTATCACCGAACCGAACGCCGGAGAGTTGGCGTTTACAGCGCTCGCCACCGATACGAACGGGACACTCTATGCAACCCGTCCCTTCCCCGGCGAAGTATGGGCACTCGATGACACGGACGGCGATCGTCTGCCGGATAAACCGCGCCTGGTCGCTTCCGGTCTGGAACGCCCGAACGGTCTCGCGTACTATGACGGTGCATTGTATGTTAGCGGGGCAGCGCAGATTTACCGCATCACAGATAACCAGGTTGAGATTCTGGTGGATAACCTGCCTTCCGGGACAGGGTTCTGGACAGGGGGACTCACCATCGGCCCGGACGAACGGCTGTATGTGGGGATCGGCGCACCCTGTGATTACTGTCTCCCTGATGACTCTCTGCGCGGGACGATTCTGAGTTTTGCACTGGATGGCAGTGACCGGCAGGTTGTGGCATCGGGTCTGCGTCATCCAGCGGATGTAACCTTCCTGAATGGGATACTGTGGACAGTGGACACGGCTCGTGATAGCCTGTTTGATATGCCGAATTTAGACGAGATCAACCAGATAACGCTGGGCGCGGATTTTGGATGGCCGCATTGTGTGGGTGCAGACAGCCAACCCGACTGGCCGGACGGCGCGGATTGCTCAGATGTAACTCCCCCTGCTCTGGCACTGCCAACGCACAGCACCCCAGTGGGTCTGGCGGCCTACGCAAGTGATACCTTTCCGAATATCACCGGATCGCTGCTGGTTGCACTGCACGGTCCGAACAACCAAACCGATCTGCGCAACGGCTTTTCGCTGGCGGTGGTGCAATTCGATGCGGACGGCACGCCTTCCGGCTACACCATCATTCTGCCCGAACAGGCGGATAAGACCAATCCCCCTGGACTGACAACAAATGATATTCAGTACCAGGGCAGCGGATTGTGGCCGCACGCACCATTGGATGTCACCGTCAGCCCGGAAGGATGGATTTACCTGAGTGTGACTGGCGGAACGATTTACGCGCTGCGTCCGGGATAGTGTTTAGCATAGCAATGATAAGGATTCAATAGCACATGCAGAGTTCTTCTCCTGAGCATCGCCCAACTTTCCGCCATATTTTGCTGGCAATTATCGCGTTTCAGTTTGCCATCGGGTTGATATTGTGGGGTCAGGTCAGCACTCCGGCGACGATTCTGGGGCGCTACAGCCCACCCTACGCTCTGGTGCTGGTGCTGTGGGTTATATCCACATGCATGTGGATTCTGGCGCTGCCATTTCAGGAGCGTCTCCAGACAATTCTGCAAGCACTCCCTCGGTGGGTTGTCATCGCGCTTGTGATTGCGGCGGTTCTTGCCATAACGGGTATTTCTGCATCAACCGTGGACAAAAGGGCTGTCGCGTTTCTCAGTAGTAGTGCCTCCTGCCTGCTGGCCGTCATTGTAATGAGCCGCCCTGATGGGATTTTCCCCTGGAAACATTGGCAAAGGGATCTGACTTTATTGTTTATCGCCCTGTTAATCCCGCTGGCAATCACCATTACCGTGATACGCGATTTCAGCCCTGACGAAGCAGTCTGGATTGACCGTGCAAAAACACTGTATCTGGAAGGGAATGCCTACGCCCGTCACATATTTTATGAACCAACCAAGATTGAACTTGCCAGAGGGTGGGTTATTGGCCTGTATACCTGGCTGCTCCCAATCACCGGCATCGATATTATCGTTGGGCGAATGATCAACCTGGCGATGTACCTGTTAGGATTAACAGGCATTGGGCTAGTCACCTGGAAATTATATGATCGCGCTACGGCATTCGTCAGTGTCGCCTTCGCCGCCCTGGGAAGTCGTTTCTTTTACTCGTTTGACTATCGGGAAGATCACTTCATTTCCGTTGGGCAAACTGCGGCTTTCTTTGCCGCCATCGCTGCCAGGCAAACAGAAAAACCGCTGCTCCGGTATTTCTGGCATGGGTTGTGCGGGCTGTTCATCACAGGGTCGATGCAGATACACGCCGCCACTATCGGGTTTATATTTGGCTTGAGTCTGTTTTACTTAGCCGAGTTTATTTTGAACACTTACAGACAGCGAAGGGTAACTGCGGCAAGCCTGTATACGTTAGTGGCGTTTGGCGTTGGCGCATTGATTGGCACTGGTATTTACTGGCAATTTAATGTTCAACCATTTGGACTTGAAAAATTCCTCCACAATTTGATGAATGAGCGCGGGGAAAGCACCCGCGAGTTCACCTATCTCTTCAGTGGAAGCCTTTTTACGCTCCTGGCGGTTTGGTCAGGGTTGATCTATCTTGCCTGGCGGCGTAATCAGGCTGACCGTCTATACCTGGGTTTATGGATATGCAGTGTCATCGGCATTACGCTGGTAGATACGCAGGGGTATGTTGTTCCTTATATTGCCCTGATGCTTGTTCCTGCGGGCGTCCCCCTGGTACAGGGGCTGCGTCACACGAAAATTGCGTCCGGCCTGAACACTCACAGTGCAGGAATTACGCTCAGTATCCTATTCCCCCTGATAATCGCCTTGATTATTTACATTAACTGGCCGGCTGTCGGGCAGGCCGTAACAACGGGGGTGTGGCCGCGTAACAAAGTGATGGATTTCGCTGAACAAGTGGTGAATCATGTGCAGCCAACTGATGATGAAATGGTGATTGCCACACATGAATTGGTGTGGGGGATGCCATACCACCTGAATTTTTACAGTCCATTAAGCGAAAGTATCGCAGCGTTACAACGCGGGTGGACAGGCACTCAAACGTGGGACTATCTATCGCCCGACCTGTATATTGAAATACCAAGGCGCATCGATACCCCTCCCGGACTACGTGCTTACCTGGAGAGGGAGCACTTCCTGGTGTGCGATCAGTTTGATGTGTTGGGCTATGCCGTCACTGTATACCGGCGGGAATGCCCCGTATCAGAGTCACCTTGACCCTCTGGTACCACCGAAAACCAATCGGCTACTAACCGATGGAACTATAGATCAAAAACCTCAGCTTCCCGGTGGTACCAGCCATCCCAACCCTTAGGCCTGGGCACTTCACCCTTGAATCGACTTTAAAAAAGGTTAACATAGCTTCACAAATCAGGCATGTTGTGGAAAACCGTATGATTAACTCATTCCGATTCAGAATTGGCTGGACAATTCTTGTTATCATGGCCCTGGGATTGAGTATTACCGGCAGCACCCTGGCCGGCTACCTTGACCCGGGTTCCAGCAGCATCATTATTCAGGTTGTCATCGCCGCTATTCTTGGCCTACTTGTCACGATCAGAGTATATTGGTCACGGATTACCGGTTTTATAGGCGGCCATAAAGCAAAACCAGATGACGACGCCACCGCCAATCCGACTCATGATGACACCGTATGATTCCATCGTCATTTCGTGACCCCAGTGGTTTCCTGTTCCGGGATAATGCCGGAAAACTTTATCGGCAGGTTAATCAACAGTATAAAGCGCACTTCGACCATCTTATACAGTCCGGGTTATATGACAAACTGACCCAGGCAGGGTTGCTGATTCTCCACCGTGAAGCGGAAATGAGCCTGTCACAGACTGACACGGCTTACCGTATCATTCAACCGGATATTGTCCCGTTTATCTCCTACCCGTATGAGTGGAGTTTCGGCCAACTCAAAGATGCCGCCCTCGCCACGCTGCGGATTCAGAAGATCGCCTTGCGGCATGGCATGACATTGAAAGACGCCAGCGCCTATAATATTCAGTTTTACCAGGGCAAGCCGCTGTTAATTGACACTCTGTCTTTCGAGCAATACCAGGAAGGGCAAGCCTGGATTCCGTACCGCCAGTTCTGCCAGCATTTCCTTGCTCCACTGGCGCTGATGGCATTGCGCGATGTGCGCTTAAACCAACTGCTGCGGGTACACATTGACGGAATCCCGCTGGATTTAGCCGCTAAACTCCTGCCCTGGCGCGCCTATTTTAAACTCAGCTTGCTCCTGCACATTTTCCTGCACGTTCGCGGGCAGGCTCAATACACGAATCGCACAACAGAGCAGCCCCAAGCCCAACGCCAATTGAGCGAGCAATCCCTGGAAAATCTGATTGATAACCTGATCGCGGGGATTCAAAGCCTGAACTGGCAACCTGCTGGCGGGGATTTTACCTGGACGGATTACTACCAGGGTGATAGTTACACACAGACTGGTTTTGACCACAAAAAGCAGCTTGTCCAGCAGTTTGCCGAACAAGCAGCGCCTCACACCGCCTGGGACCTGGGTGCCAATACCGGTGTATTCAGCCGCATCCTGAGTGACAAGGGTATTTTCACGGTTTCCTGCGATATAGACCCCGGTGCGGTGGAAATCAACTACCGCCAGATGGTCAAACAACAGGAACAGCATCTTCATCCCTTGCTGGTTGACCTGACGAATCCCAGCCCGGCAATCGGGTGGGCAAACCAGGAACGGGACGCCTTCCGTGACCGCGGCCAACCTGATCTTGTGATGGCGCTGGCACTCATCCATCACCTCGCAATCAGTAATAATGTGCCTCTGAGTCGGATTGCCCAGGAATTCGCGCGATTAGGGCGCTGGCTCATTGTTGAATTTGTCCCTAAACAGGATAAAAAAGTCCAGCAGCTTCTTGCAACCCGCGAGGACATCTTTACGCACTATACGCCAGAAGGCTTTGAGGCTGCCTTCGAACAATACTTTGAGATTGTCAGAGCGGAGGCCATTCACGATTCGGAACGACGTTTATATTTGATGCGCGTGAGGGACAACTGATGAAAAAATGGCGATTCGACATTTTCATGCCCTTCCTCATGGCAGTCTATCCCATCCTGTTTTTCTACAGCATCAATTTCTACAAAATTGACATGGGTGATGTCGTCGTGACCCTGGTTATCAGTGTCGCCGTTGCGGTGGTTCTGCTGCTGCTATGCCGGCTCATCTTCCGCAGTATCCAGCGGGCACTGTTTGTTAGCGGGCTGATCCTGCTGCTGTTCTACACGTATGGACACGCCTTTGCCGTTGCTCAGACTTTCCGTCATGTTCGATTTTTCCCCTTCGATAAAGACCCGGCGCTGTTGGCAGTGTGGGGTGCCCTGTTTACAGCCGGGATTATCTTTGCGATACGGGGGGAAAAACATCTACCCGGCTTAAACCGATATGTAGGCATGATTACGGCGGCGCTGGCGGTTGTCGCCCTGCTGAATATCAGCGTCAACGCCGTAACAGCCAATACGCCTGAAGTTGTAACCGTAGACCCCGATTTTGATCTTCATGCCCCGGAAGTGCTGCCCGATATTTATTACATCATCCTTGATGAATATGCCGGGCAAGAAGAACTCGTAAACAGCCTGGGGTTCGACAACAGTCAGTTCCTGCAATCCCTGGAAGCGCGCGGGTTTTATGTGGCAAGCAATTCCAGGTCCAATTATTCATCCACAGCCTTTTCGCTGGCATCATCGCTCAATATGGGCTATCTCGACTCTTTATATGGGCATCGTAACGACGACCTTCAACCGTTATATCGCATGATTCAAGATAATCGCATTCTGTACGCAGTGCAAAGCCTCGGCTACACCTACATTCAATTTATTACAAACTTCCCGGTCACGCGCAGCAACCCCAATGCAGATATTCTATTCAACGGTTTTGATGAACAGCGTATCAAAATCGGCGACCTGGTCGAAATTGACTCTAAACTCTTTCATATCAACGATTATCATCTGACACTGGCGGAGACCACCCTGCTCCGTCCCTTCGTCAGCACGGTTATGTTACGAGATGAGCGAATCCGTAATCAGGCAAATCTGGAAGAACTCGTGCGTATCGCCCAAATGCCGGAGGCAACCTTTACGCTGGCACATTTCGTTCTGCCGCACGCGCCTTTTATATTCACCCCGGATGAGGGGCCGGAAAACCCGGACATGCCGGTAGATGGTCAGGTTGTAGATCGTGACAAATACGAACCATTTTCCGACTACATCAACCAACTCATCTTCACGAACCGGATTATCAGCAAAGTGGTAGATGACATCCTGGCACAATCCGATCATGCACCGATCATCATTATCCAGGGAGATCATGGCTTCCGCTGGTTGTGTGAAGACTGTTACGCTGAATCGAAAAACTGGGATGATGAACATTACTACAATACGATTCAGCCCATTTTGAATGTCTACTACCTGCCTGATGGCGGCAGCGCAGCGCTTTACCCAACCATTTCACCGGTCAACAGCTTCCGCGTCGTCTTCGATACTTACTTCGGCGCTGATCTGGAACTGCTTGAAGATCGCCATTACCGACCAGTGGATTACTACAGCAGAGCTTATGATTTCATAGACATTACCTACCTGGGTGAGTAACGTTCTCTGCGGGCACGAATCTACCGGGGTTTTTAGCACACGCTCACAAGACATATACAGGCGGTGCAGAGAGCAGATTCATTCACTCTCTGCGCCGCTTATTCGACTGGCAAGGAATATCACGCCGGTTGCTTTGGGCGGAGCATCCCGTCCACCAGCAGCGCACCGGTCTTGAGGATAAGATATGCCAGCAGCACCAGCAGAATCGCCCGGAAGGGATTCGCAACGACAACATAGCGCGGTTGCACGTTGCTTAACGCGGCGGAGGCCAGCGCGTGGTTGAAGAGAAAGGCCATTGCTGTCAGGAACGGCAGCCAGTAACGCCGCGCCCAGGGGACGGCCAGCACCAACACCGTGAGCGCCCCGTACCACAAGAACGGCTGCGGCCTCGCCAGTGAACGGTAGCGGAACATCAGGTAATCCACCGCTGTTTTCGCCAGCGGGGAACCAGGCAGTGGCGGGCATAACGCGCCCCGCATCGGGCGATAAAGTTCCCGGAACTGCTCAAAATTACTGTCAGTAAATTCACGGATGCCCCACGTCCAGCCCCACCCGCGTGTGAGCAGCGTTTCCGGCGTGAGCGCATCCACAAATGAGTCCACGTCGGCACATTGCAGCTCGCTCGGCAAACCCGGGTCTAGGCCAAACTGCTGGCCGGAAAGGGCCAGGAAGTCCTCGGTGCGCTCAATAATGCCACCGACAAAAGGCTGCCAGTTGGCAGCAAGCGTCTCAAACAAGGTGTTGAAGATCAGGCCGATCATGCCGTCGTGAGAACCGTACAGGGAGTAGTAACAATCGTAGAAGTTGCGATCCGCGCAGGCAGTCCGCACATCCAGAAACTCGGCGGATGCCGGGCCGTTTTCCGCTGTCAACCAGGATGTATTCCGCAGCACTACCCCCGTCACCATGTAGTCACTGCTGGTTGTTCCCTCGACTTCGCCCAACAGCGCGCCGGAAATCAGCGAAAATGCGACCAGAGTAATGAGAAAACCGGCCAGGAAGATGAGGCTGCGCCGCCAACTGCGCGTCCGCAACCAGAACACCACCAGCAGGGGAACAATCAGGAAACGCCCAACGGCACGGGTGAGCATCAGCAGCAGCAGGGTGAAACCCGGCAGCGCGTCACGAGCGGTGTTTTCGCCCTTTTGGGCTTCCGACTGGCGCAGGAACAACCAGAATGACAGTGCCAGCAAAAACATATACAGCGGTTCGGTGGAAATGAAGTTGAATAGAACCGCAACCTGGAAATCCAGCAGGATCACCAGCGCCGCCCCAATTGCAAATACCGGACTGTAACGCCGCAGCGCGAGATAGAACAGCGGCACAATCGCCGCCGACATCAGGACTTGCAGCCCAATCAGCCAGTAAGCCGAGCCTAACCATCCGTAAGTCGCCAGGATAAACAGCGGGTACAGCGGCGGCACGAGCTGGCTCAATCCGGCAACCTCAGCCATGCCAGTAAAACGCTGGGCATAAAAAAAGTAGGCGAAAGAATCCGCGCCATGTGCCGGCGGGTAAGCCAACAGGGAAACCACAGCCCGCAGCAGTCCCAGGGCGAACAGTATCCAGGGCATCCGGCGGTGGCCGCAAACCGCATTGATTTGCCGGGCAAACCGCTGCACGGGCGGGGATTGGTAGTCTTCCCCACGCCACATCATGTGAAAAAATCGCATCAACAAAAATACCTTTTAGGAGGCAGTTCAAACAAAGCTGGCTCGATAGATGGGCATCGAGCCATGATTATCCCTGATTCGCTGGAATCTGCACAGGGCGACTGCCTTCAGTCCGCCAACAATGTCGAGCTAACCTCTTGAGATCGTATGCTTGCCTGCCCCGAAGAACTCGTTTTGCAGGCGGATCGTCTCGTTGTCCGTCTTGATCGCTCGCACAGCCTTCGCTAATGCCCGCGCCCGTGCCGCCAGATAACGCTCCCCCTTCTCGACAGTTGCTACGCTGCCATCGCCACAATAGTGCGTCGGGTGATCGGCATACCACCAGATTCCCGTATAAACGCCTGCATCACGCATCGCCTGCAGGCGACCCAAAGGCATCCCTTCCCCATCGGCTTTGATCTGCTCGGAACGCACGAGGTCGGGACGGATGACCATAATCGCGCTGGTTTCACTCTCCCCGGCGTGACCGTCTACAGTGGTTTCCCACTGCGCCTGTACCGCTGCTTCATCTTCCGGCGCAAGCGGCGGCTGCGCCACATACACGGCATAATCGCGCGGGCTGCCAAGCTGCGTCTGTAAAAAGTAGTGGATCAGGTGGTCGTTGCCCCCGTGTGCATTCACCAGGACGATCTTCTTCAGGCCGTTGCGGGCAATTTCCCGGCAGATATTATCCAGCAGTTGCACAATCAACTCGGCATCAATGGCAATCGTTCCAGCGCAGTGCCGCGCTTCGAGAATCTGTGTGAAGATGAAATCAGGGAAAATGACCGCTGGCTCAAGTTCAGCGGTTCGGCGGCAAAGTTCCCGGCCAATATACATATCCGTACCCATCGGTAGATGATGAGCATGACGTTCAATCACTGAGAGCGGCAGCAAACATACACCCTCAGCTTTCGCTACTGCTGGGATAAACTCATCGCTCGTCAATTCTTCCCAACGCATAAGACACACTCCTTAGATTAACGGGTTTAGCCCATGATGATACCGCAAATTGAGCAAGTAATGTGCTCATGGTCATAGATGGCGAAAAAGGGCATAATAAGCGAGAAACCCGCTTTGTACAGAGAAACATTGACTTTCATGGCAACCATAGACCCGATTTCCCTGGAAGTATTCAAGAACCTGTTCGCCTCGGCGGCTGAAGAAATGGGCGTGACACTGCAACGCGCCAGCTTCAGCCCCAATATCCGCGAACGGCTGGATTTTAGCTGCGCCGTATTTGACAGTCAGGCGCGGATGGTGGCTCAGGCGGCGCACATCCCGGTTCACCTGGGCAGTATGCCCGCCTCGGTGGATTACGCCCTGCGTGAGTTTCCGACGCTCCAGCCGGGAGATGTGGTGATCCTCAACGACCCGTATCACGGCGGCACACATCTGCCGGATGTCACGATGGTTTCCCCCGTTTTTGTGGGCGATAGAATCGTGTTTTTTGTCGCCAGCCGGGCGCATCATGCCGATGTGGGCGGGATGTCACCGGGTTCATTGCCCCTCAGCACTGAACTTTATCAGGAAGGCATCATCATCCCGCCGGTCAAACTCGTGGAAGCCAGAAGGCGGAACGAGGCAGTCATGCGGCTTATCACGGCCAACAGCCGCGCACCGGAGGAGCGGCTTGGTGACTTCGAGGCGCAGTTGGCGGCGCAGCGGGTGGGCACGCGGCGACTGCTGGCGCTGGTCACGGCGCATGGCGCAGAACAGGTGCTGGCTCATGCGGCAGCCCTGCTCGACTATTCCCGGCGTATGACCGAGGCGGTCATCACAACCATCCCGGATGGAATATTCACGTTTGAGGATGCGCTCGAAGGAGATGGTCAGGCCGAGTTCCGCATCCCAATTCGCGCAACAATCACCATAGCCGGTTCCCAGATGACCGTTGATTTCACCGGGAGTGCGGCCCAGGTAATCGGGAATGTCAACGCGGTGGAGGCGATTGTGCGTTCTGCGACCTGGTACTGTGTGCGGCTGCTGGCCGAGGATGATGTGCCAGTCAATCATGGCTGTTTCCAGCCAGTGACGGTTATCACCCCGCTCCACAGCCTGCTCAGCCCGGACTTCCCGGCGGCGGTGGCGGTGGGCAACACAGAAACCGGGCAGCGCATCGTGGATGCCGTGTTAGGCGCACTGGCACAGGCTTTGCCGGGACGCATCCCGGCGGCCAGCCAGGGAACGATGAACAATTTCACGTTCGGGGGCATGGCACATCAGCGGGCGTTTGTCTACTACGAAACGATTGCCGGAGGACACGGCGGGGGCGCACTGGGTGATGGCATCAGCGGGCGGCACAGCCACATGACCAACACACGCAATACCCCGGTTGAAACCCTGGAATATGCGCTTCCGGTGCGCGTGCGTGAATACGCCTTACGCCCCAATTCTGGCGGGGCAGGCAAGAATCGCGGCGGTGAGGGTATCCGGCGGGTTTATGAATTTCTCGCCCCGGCGCAGATCACGATCAATAGTGAGCGACGGATCTATGCTCCCTATGGTCTCGCAGGCGGGGATGTCGGCGATTCCGGGCATAATTACATTATCCACGCTGATGGGCAAGCAATAGCGATCAGCGGCAAGTACAGCGGAATCATACAGGCGGGCGAATTGGTTATTATCGAAACGCCCGGCGGCGGCGGGTGGGGGAATCAACCGGTTTGACTTCTATCCAGCACCATGCCAGGGACATCAAACAGCATAAAAATAGTACCAGCGCCTTTTTGTATCCCGGCGCAGCTAAAAGTATACTAGTGGTACACTACCTATGACTGTCATGCAAAAACGGCATGACTCCGAAGTAAAGGTACGCGAACTGTGACCTCGATAACTTCAACATCTGAGCTATATGCCCTGGAACACTTTTACTACGGCCAGTTCGTGAAGGACGGCAAGCCGGAAGATAAATTACAGCTCCTGGCGGCTTCCCCTGGCATCAAGCCCGAACTGGTCAGCGAAGCCGTCAAACTGGCATTAATTCCACCACTGCCGAAATCGGAAAAAGGCGGCTTTGCCGTGATACGCGGCAAGAAAGATGTCGCCTTCATCATCGCCCGTTCTCACGTGGGCGACCAGGGGCAGACCGTGCTGCATTATGTCCTGCCTCCAGCCGGGGCGCTGCGAGCAGCCGGTGGCAACCTGAATCTGCTGCTGAAGCTATTCGATGAACCTGTTCCCGCTTACGAAAAACCGGGCGAGACCCTGGTACCGCTGCACCTGGCCCACCCCAAACCCCCGGCACGTGACCAGCAGGTGGATGATATTTTGGCGTTGATGAGTTCCGCCAAAAACCGGATGGACACGATTGAGTCCTTACTGGCGGCCATTGTCCTGGGCGTGCCGCTGGTCATACTGGCAGCACCACTGAATCTGGATACACGTCTGACATTCGTGCAGGGGGTGCTGGCGTTTCTGCCACCTTCTGCTCGATTTGGTGTCACTTTCACCACTCACAGTCTCCAATCTTCCCGGATTGAGTCCCAGATAGGTTTCTTTACCGGCGAGCATCCCCCTGAAGATGCCGTGATTTACAATTGGGAAAGCGGCGAAATATCCGGCAAATCTCTCGAAAATGACTATGCCCACTTCATCGTCAGCCAGCTCCGGTTGGATACTGAACTCGTCATCAAGCAGACACATGATCTGACCCCCCTGGCCGCATGGCGTATCCGGCGTGGTGACACGCTGGCTGAAGCCCTGGCGTATGCCTCCTACCGGCTGAAGGTAGATAACGCGGTCATCAACCGACAACCAGTGGAAAAACAGGATGTCGCTAAAGTGCTGGCGGAAGACCCCACCCTGACAGAAGACCTGCGGGTGGCCTATGGACGGCACATGCTGGCACTATCTATCGCCCTGGGAGACATGCAGGACACCGATGCGCTGGCGATCACTCTGCGGCAGCAGCCCGAACTGGAACGGAGCATACTGCAACAGATGCAGGAAGCGATCCGCGATGGCAAAGCGGAGCTGATTTACAACACGTTGGCCCGCTGGTTAGGAAATCCACTCGGTCCCCAGGGGACACGCTGGATTGATCTGGTACACCAGGCCGCGCAGTCTCAGATGGACAGCCTGGTTCTGCACCACGACATTGAGGGCGTTATGAAATTCCTGGGAACGGTACATGAAGCCGAACCCGGCATTGAAGTCCATCGCATGGTTCCCAAGCTAATTGAGCAAGCGCTGCCACTTAGTATGCAGCACCGCGAATTGAGCGAAACTATTTTCCTGCTGGGGGTGCATTACCTGGATGCGGATACCCTGCGACGGCTCATCAGTTCCGAACGCTTTGGGGCGCAGCTTCCCCCGATTGTCTCCCGTTTGGTACCGTTTCTGAACCGGGACGACCCCGGTATGGCACCGATGGGGTTATTGGTGGATACGGCGGCGGCTTTCGGGGATGACTGGAAATCACTCGTACTCATCCGTCTCGCGGAAATTGCTGTTCATGCCCGGCGGCTGGACTTGATTGACCGATCTGAACTGTACGAACTGGTACAGCTTCTCGATAAACCCTGGGGAATTCAATACCGGGGAACGCTGATGTGGATTGGGAAGTCGCTATCCAGTGATGACATAATCACGATTATGGAAGCGCCAGGTCCTCGCTATATCCTGCAACTCCTGCTGGGCAGCGGCGCATACACTGAACTGGCACACGAAATGCTCCACCAGGCACGGGTGCTGTATCCTGGTGATCTGCAGACGGACTACGTCGAGATGGTACAGCGCCTGTTTACCGAAACACCGCTGCGCTCAGAAGACATCCCAATAGCACTCAGGACCATCGCGGAGAATGGCATTAAGTCGCTGCCACTGGTTGTAGCCTATATCGGCGTATTGGAAGGCCATGAGGCAACAACAGACCTGGACGCGGTAGCCGATGAGGCCACCGTGATGGTGCTGGATAACCGGACACTATTGGATGTCATCAGTCCATCTGGGATGCTGGCACTGCTGCGGTATCACATCAAACGGAAGGATATCAACAACACGATTCGGGTCGCGGCCCTATTCCCGGTAGTAGCTGCACGTGAGGGTGAACGTGGCTTTCGCGTGGTCGCACGGATGGTTGCACTGCTGGATTGGGACGAGCAGGTGCGGATGGCCGGGATGGAACTACTGCGGCGCTACGTGCGGCAGTCACCGAACGCGATGGCGCGAAAAGCGATTGCATTCTTCGGGCGGGAGTTAGGCGGGGACATCGAACGCATGTTAGAGGCAACCTATGCGTTAAAACGGTTAGCTGACGACCTGAATCTGCGAGATTATGCCGAATTCCTGCATCTGACGGCGGCCTTTTTATACGATACGGCGCTGGCGTATGCTGATAAGAACACGATTCCTTCAATAGGCGCTTTACACAATGACCTGGACAGTCTGGGCGGGGCGTTACGAGATGATGACCGGCAGGCGATTGCCCAGGAACTGATCGGGATGGGTCGAGCGGTGCTGTTGCTGGGTGACCAGCGCCAGGCCAACAAACCCCGCGATCTTGACCGGCATATAGACTATCTACTGGAAGGCAAAGCCGAACCCAACTGCATACTGGACGTGTTCTTCATCCTGGGTGGCTATTTGACAAAAGGAAAACGCTACCCACTCAAACTGCAAACCCAGGCCGGAATTCACCCCTTGGCGGAGCGATCCGCGCCGATGCTCAAAGATGAAGTCCAGGTTGTCAACCGGCTGCTGCGGAGCGCAATTGCGGCGTTCCCACCCGATAAGCGAATGACCGTCACGGCTCAATCGCTACGCGATGAGATGGAAAGCCTGTGGGGGGATATTCCGCTAGCTGACCAGCGCGAAATCGTGCGCGACCTGGCGATTGACTTCCAAAAGGTGGGGAGTTTACCAGCAATTATCGCGGAAGGCGGAACAGGCAAAGCGATGGAAGACAGCGGGTTAGCCCGCAAGCTGGAAGAGAACAAGCAGCAGCCCAAAAACACGCTGGAATTCTACCGCTTCGTGAGCGGCTACTTCAAAGAGCGGATGCGGTGAGACGTTGACAACAGGAAGATGGAGAAAACAGGGACAGCCATACCGGGCAGTCCCTATTGTTTTGCGCAACTGGCACACTCAGGAACACACTTGCAGACTCTCCGTATTCCGTTATGCTCTCCGTATCCGGTTAATCAACTGGCGAACATCTCCCCAAAGCGCTTGCGCGTGTGCGCCCAGCGCAATGAGAATCACCACCGGAATCGCCAGCGTGAAAATCTGCTCCGGGTAGTCGTAATACAACAGCGCCGGGGCGTTGCCGGGGGGGATGTTAAACAGGGTCTGGATAACTGGCGCAAGCTGGCCGTTCCAGAAGGCATTGAACATGGTATAGATCGGCAGATAGGTCGCGGCAGCCGTCACCAGGAAAGCCAACCACCCTGGCAACTGGAGAATGGCGGTCAGAGCGAATCCGATGGCCGTCCCAACCCCGGCAAAAATCATCACACCCCAATCCGGCACATAAGTCAGGAAGAACCAGGTGAAGGCCGCCCATGTCAGCGTGCCCCAGACGAATCCGATCACTGTCGCAACAACCAACCGCGCCCACCAGGGCCAGAACCCGCGCAACCGCGACGGGAACTCACCGGCCAGCAGCGCCAGAAAGCCCATAAACACACCGAATGTCAGTCCAATCGAAATCGTCTTGCCCCAGCGATCCGCGTTGAATATCGCCTCAGTCCGGTAAGTAATGAAGACTTGTGCGCCCATCGCCACTGTGCCGCCAATCAGCGCCAACACGTAGCGCCAGACATTATGCAGCGGGTTATGTGACATGCGCCGCCAGGTATTGGTGAGCCAGGCGTATAGTCGCCCCTGCGGACTCACGATGGGTGGCAATGAAGGCGCTTCATCACGTACCAGCGCCAGTGCCCGTAACGCGCCTTCCTGCCCTTTCTGTTGGGCTTCGGCAATCAGCCCAACCGCTGCCAATGACCGGATACGACCCACTGTCCGGGCGGCGAGTTCGGCGGTTTCAGGTTTATCCTCGTCGAGAGCAATCTCTGCCAGCAGCCGGTCAATCTCCGGCGTAAAGGCAGTTTCACGCCAGACAGACGGCGTATTGAGTTGAATCCCGGTGCGGGTACGCACGGTGAGCAGCTTGCCCTCGATGTCTCTGGCCGCTATTGGAAGGCCGCCTGCATGGGAAAGTTGTGCCCGTGTCCCTAACACATGGATGGCGGCGCGGCGAGCCTCCTCGCTCACTTCGATCTGAAGCGCCTGCGCCACGTTCGGCGCAATACGGGGCGGATCGCTATCCGGCAGGGTTTCGAGACGGTAGAACGCTCGTGTGCGGGCCGGAGCGCTGTCACTGCGTATAGCATGCAGCGCCACCCAACGGCGGCTTTCATTATCGAGTTTGTCCCACCAGTAATCCACTTCGTGATCGTATTCCAGCGCCCCCCGCAGGAGCATCTGGATACCATCTTCATCCAATTCGAGCGCCAGCCCCTCCGCATTCATGTAAGCATCGCTCATAACCATAAAATGCGAAATGCCGAGCAGGAAACGCCCTTGACCATGCGCCCACGCCCGCCGCGCCCGTTCAAAAATATCCAGGGCTTCCTGCCGGGTCATCGCTTCCGGGTCAGGCTCGGCGACAACGTTACTCAGATCAACCGTGACAAAACCAGCAAATGACTCATCCACAGCGGCAGCCCCAACGGAGACGGCCCCAACCAAATTCAGCGCGGCTTCAACTTCGTTGACCAACTCCCCCAGCGTATCCGGGCGGGTATTCGGGTTGAGTGCCGTGCCACGCCGCAGGATCGGGGTAAGCGCCTCGGCCAGATCAACTTCCAGCTTTTCAAGTTCGGGCAGGTCTTCCTGGAACTGAAGCTGCTTCAACGCCAAAGAGGTCGTGGCATCAAATGGCATCTCACCGGTAATCATGTGAAACATGAGAATAGTGAAACTGTAAATATCGGCGCGGTGATCAATCTCGCTCTCGGTAAGCTGCTCCGGAGCCATGTACAGCAGCGTGCCGTAACCGGGATTAGCAGCACGGCCTTCTGGTGAAAGCTTGGCGGCCAGCCCAAAGTCCGCCAGATATGGCGAGTGCTGGCTATCCAGCAGAATGTTGGAAGGCTTCAGGTCGAGGTGAACCACATTATTCGCATGAGCGTAATCCAGTGCCTGGGCCACACCGCGTGCGTGCCGCAGCACCTCTTTTACCGACATCGGCCCGGCTGCGAGCAGGTCTTCCAGAGAGCCACCGGTGATATAGCGCATTACGATATAGAGCTGACCCTCAAATTCCCCGAAATCATAGATTGGCAGAATATGGGGGTGTTCCAGTTGGGCGATGGTATGTGCCTCATGCTCGAACAAAGCCACCGGGTTCACACCTTCGGCCCCGGTGATGTTGCGGGCAATTGTCTTAATTGCCACCGTCCGGCTCAAGCGCTTGTCACGCGCTGACCAGACATCGGCCATCCCGCCACGTCCGATATGTTCAATGACCCGATAATGATTGAATTCAACACCAACGTCCATAGATTTGTGTCCCTGAAATAACAAACACACTGTATTGAGGCGATTCGTGCCAGGCAATCATCCTGATTATAGTTTTCACCTGGCAAACCTACAAGCACAATGCGGGCAAATTTACGTGACACGGGTTCGGCCTGGTGCGCCCGCAGCCGCCAGCATCCCCCACCATGCCGCCTGGAACTGCGGAAGTGTCCAGGGATAATGGTCAAACAGACCAACCACGATCAAAGCGACGACACCCGCCAGCAGCGCGGTGCGCGACGGATCAACCTCACGGCGCAGCGCGGCCTCTATCCCTAACATGAGTGCCAGAATAGTCAAAATCAAGCCAACCAGCCCCAGTTCCGCCCAGGCCAGCAGAAAAACCTGGTGAACCGGCTCTCCCTGTAGATCGAAGGATGTGAATTGCAGGTAGTAGCTGGCACGCCAGGGAAAGTTGCCCATCCCCACCCCGGTAACCGGACGCTCGCCAATGGCCCGAACGGCGAAGGCTGCATAGATACTACGATCCGAGACAGACCGCAGTTCGATGGACTCGCTCCCCACCCCGGCGCGAGATGCGAGGAAAGGATAATACAGGAGCGCAAACAGACCGGCAGCCAGCAGCACCGCGCCAATCGTGATAATCAATCGCCCCCTCGTCACCCGCTGCAACAGCCGCCCCCGTATGAGCAGCGGCAGTGCGGTGAATCCCCCGGCGGCAAGCCCTAGCCAGGCTGACCGCGAAAATGTAAGCAGCAGCGCCCAGAGACCGAGCAGAACCAGGCACACCCCCACCGCCCATACCACGCGACGGCGATTCACTACCCAGGCGAACGCAGCCAGCAACGCAATGACGAGGAATCCCCCCAGCATGTTGGGATGCGGCAGCAGCCCATAAGGGCGCAACCAGCGCATACCTTCCGCCTGGACGATGCTGATGCCGGAACGGGCTGGGTCAAGGGGAAACTCTCCGAGAAAGCGCAACCCCAGGTCATGTTGAAGCGCAACCTGCCCAAATGCAAGCAGGCTGTTCCAGAGTAACCCGACTACGAATACTCTGATTATCCAGCGAAGGGGAGGCGCGGCACAGGCAACGACCAGCGCGAACAAAACGGATACGCCAAACTGTAACGCGGCTCCAGCGGTGATGTCCGGACGGGAAAACGTACCGGTATAGCTCCAGGTGATTGAGCCAAAGCCCCACAGTGCTAACAGCAGCAGCGCCAATGCCCACCAACGGCGCACCTTATCGCGCCGTAACTCCGCGAATCCGGGCAGCCCCGCCAGCAGCCACCATCCCACTGTCCATAGCATGGCCCCAAAAATCAGAAAACCCGTACTGTAAAGCTGCGTATAGGCTCTTGGTGAACCGGGAAAGCGATACCACACCGGGATCAAGGCGAATACTGCCAGTATACCGGCGTGAATTGGCAGCAAGTGATGACGAATGAAGTGCGAGCGGAGTGATATCAACATAGAGTCAGAAGTTCCGAAAAGACGATTGTATGGTTGCTATCGTAATGTACAACGTGTGGATGGGAAAGTGACGAACATCACTGGATATACCCCTGGGGGTATGGTAAGATACCCCTATGGGTATCCGTCTGAAGTATAGAGTGAGAGGTTAAATAGGTGGCAGAAGAAATCAAAGTCAGCGTACATGCGGACCACACGATGAAGTGCGAATACAACACCAAGACCTTGCATCGCATCCGGCGCATACAAGGGCAGCTTGCCGGCCTGGAACGTATGATTGAGGCCGACGACGGCACCTGCGAGGAGCGTGTGATCCGGGCGCGGGCGATTGAGAAAGGCATGACCAGCCTGATTACGCATCTGGTTGAGTGCTATCTGGTGAATACAGCCCGTTACGAAATGGAATCCGACCCGGAGAAGACAACCCAGGATTTGGCGCGTATTTTTGATTTACTGAATCACTAAGCGTGGAAAACCTGACCACAACCAGCACGTTTCGCTTATCAGGTGTGTATGTCGTTGAAGGACTACTCTAAACATGGATGTCGGGATTATCTTTTTAACCGGTTTGACAACCGGGGGATTAACTTGCCTGGCTATTCAAGGTGGCTTACTGGCAACAGCCCTGGCAGGCACAGTAGCCGTTCAGCCGCCGGTTTCAAAAAAACGGAAGAATCATAAAACTAAACCGCAGCCTGTAACCGGTATTCAAATGGCAAAGGATGTATGGCCGGTGGTGTATTTTCTGGCCGCGAAACTGTTGGCCTATACGCTGCTCGGTTTCTTATTAGGTATGCTCGGCGCGGCGGTACAGATCACACCCACCATACAGGGTGTTATGCAGATCGGTGTTGGGTTGTTCATGCTGGCAACTGCCCTCAATATGTTCAACGTTCACCCGATTTTTCGGTATTTCGTTATCCAGCCGCCTAAGGCGCTGACACGACTGGTTCGTAACCAGGCTAAGAGCCAGAGCGTATTTACACCAGCTTTTCTGGGTTTCATGACGGTGTTGATCCCATGCGGCACAACGCAGGCGATGGAAGTCTTAGCAATCAGCACGGGTAACCCGGCGCTCGGTGCCTTGGTGATGTTTATTTTCGTACTCGGCACCTCCCCAACATTTCTGGTACTGGGTTTCCTGGCAACCCGGCTGCGCGGTCAGTTTCAAAAAGGATTTGCCATAGCAACAGCCGTGCTGATCCTGTTACTCAGCCTGGTTTCCCTTAACACCGGCCTCAATCTGCTGGGGTCACCGTTAGCGCCAGAACGGGTGTGGGCATCATTGTTTGCAGTCAGTTCCCCTTATACATCGCAGCCCCAGATCGTGGACGGGATACAGGAACTCACCATTGAGGTCAGTGACAGAGGGTATTCACCCAATTACTGGACCGTCACAGACGACAAGCCAATACGCTTGAGAATGGTTTCGGAAAACACGTATGGCTGCGCGTTGGCCTTTACCATCCCCAGTCTGAGCATCCAGCGCATCCTGCCGATCAGTGGAGAAGAAATCATTGACCTACCACCACAATCTGAGGGCTATCTGTTTTTCACGTGCAGCATGGGCATGTACAGCGGAACGATCAGAGTAAAAGCGGAAGGAGCATAGTATGGTGAAGAAGCGATTTCAGATTCAGGGAATGCATTGCGTAGGTTGTGCGATGACAGTAGACGGCGCGATTGAAGATCTGCCCGGAGTGAAGACTGCCAGCACCAATTATGCTCGCCAGATTGTTGATGTAGAGTATGACGAGAAAAAGACGGGTGAAGTTCAGATTATAAATGCGGTTCAACAGGCAGGATACAAAGCGACGGCTGAGTAATACTGTAGCCGCAGGAATTGGAGAATGGTTAGGTATGACAACTCAACAAATTGATTTACCTATCACCGGGATGACATGTGCCAACTGCGCCCGCACGGTAGAGCGAACACTCAGTAAAACCGATGGTGTAGGCGAAGCGGCGGTAAATTACGCTACCGAACGCGCCACTGTAAGCTACGACCCGGCAACAACGGATGTCAGCGCGTTAATCGAACGGGTAAGCAAAGCCGGGTACGGCGTCGCTCAGGCCAGCATCGAACTGCCCATTACCGGGATGACGTGTGCGAGCTGTGTCCGCAATGTCGAACGCGCCATCAACAAGCAGTCCGGCATTCTGAGTGTGAACGTCAATCTGGCGACCGAGAAAGCGACAGTGACGTATCTGCCGGGCAGTGTACGCCGATCAGACCTGGTAGCAGCGGTTGAAAAAGCCGGGTACGGCGTGCTTGACCTGACGAATGTCGAAGCGCCGGAGGATGTCGAGCGGGCGGCACGGCAAGCCGAAATTGACCGGCAAAAGCGGTTGGTTCTGACCGGCGCGGCCTTCACCCTCCCCCTGTTCCTCATCAGTATGGCGCGGGATGTGGTCATGGCGAGCGTGGCAGGCGTCACAATGGAGGGTATGAGCGGGATGGCGACCAGTACGGTCAGCCCGGCGCTGCAATGGCTGTTGTGGGCAGGCTGGCCGTTTGTGTTTTTCCTGCTGGCGACTCCGGTACAGATCATCGTCGGCAAGCAGTACATGGTCGGCGCATATAAAGCGGCCCGCAACCGCACCACCAACATGGACACCCTGATTGCTATGGGGTCGTTAGCAGCCTATATCTACAGTATTGCTGTGTTGATTGGAATCCTGCTGGGCATTTCCAGCATTGGTGACCACGTGTATTTTGAAACTTCGGCGGTGATCTTGACGTTGATTACGCTGGGAAAACTGCTGGAGGCACGGGCCAAAGGCCGTACCAGCGAGGCAATCAAGGCGCTGATGGGACTGGCGCCAAAGACCGCCACATTGTTGCGCGACGGTGAGGAAGTCCAGATCGCAATCGACTCGGTTATCGCGGGCGATGTCCTCGTGGTCAAGCCCGGTGAACGTATTCCCGTAGACGGCGTGGTGATTGAGGGACGTTCGGCAGTCGATGAATCCATGCTAACGGGCGAAAGTCTGCCAGTGAACAAACAGACTGGCAGTGAAGTTATCGGCGCAACAGTCAACAAACAGGGTCGGTTGGTGGTTGAAGCCACAAAAGTTGGCGCGCAGACAGCCCTGGCCCAGATTATCCGGTTGGTCGAGCAGGCACAGGGTTCCAAAGCGCCAATCCAGCGAGTCGCTGACCAGGTTTCCGGGGTTTTCGTGCCAGTGGTGATTACGCTGGCAGCGCTGACATTCCTCGGATGGCTTGTCATCGGGCAAGTCGGGTTTACTCAGGCGATGGTTCACGCCGTCGCGGTGCTGGTAATTGCCTGCCCGTGCGCCTTGGGACTGGCGACACCAACGGCCATTATGGTTGGTACAGGCAAAGGCGCGGCGATGGGTATCCTGTTCAAGAACAGTGAATCACTAGAAAATGCCCACCGGTTGCAGGCAATCGCCCTGGATAAAACCGGCACGATCACACGCGGCGAACCGAGTGTGACGGATGTCATCCCGCTCAATGGCACGGCGGCAGATGACCTGCTGCGGTTAGCCGCCAGTGCCGAACGCGGCAGCGAACATCCTCTGGGGCAGGCGGTGGTACAGGCTGCTCAGGTTGCTGGGCATTCAGTCGGTCAACCAGAGGCTTTCGAGTCGGAATCCGGGCGCGGCATTCGTGCAACGGTGGAAGGCAAACAGATCGTTATCGGCAGTCCGGCCTACATCGGCGAGCAGGGTATCGCGTTAAACGGGCACCAGGAGCGTATTGAAGCGATACAGGCGCAGGGGCGTACAGCGGTTGTGGTCATTATAGACGGCGAAGCAGCAGGCGTGTTGGGTATCGCCGATACGATCAAGGAAGGCTCACGGGAAGCTGTGGCGGCGCTGCAAGCGCAGGGGCTGGATGTGGTGATGATTACCGGCGATAACCGGCTTACTGCTCAGGCAATCGCTGATGAAGCCGGAATCAAGCGTTTTCTGGCGGACGTGCTGCCGGGTCAGAAGGCCGATGCGGTCAAGCAGTTGCAGGCTGAGAGCAAACGAGTGGCGATGGTAGGTGATGGCATCAATGATGCGCCCGCGTTGGCGCAGGCGGATGTTGGCATCGCTATCGGTACAGGGACGGACATCGCCATGGAGGCCTCTGACCTCACCCTGATGAGCGGCGATCTGCGCGGTGTGGTGCGGGCGATCAGCCTGAGCAAAGCGACGATGCGGACGATCTACCAGAATCTCTTCTGGGCGTTCATCTACAATATCATCCTTATCCCGGTGGCGATGCTGGGCTTGCTCGTGCCAATGCTCGCGGCTGGCGCGATGGCCTTCAGCAGCGTATTTGTCGTCAGTAACAGTCTGCGGCTGCGGGGAGCAACAATCTCAATGTTGAAAGATGCCCCACACAATCCGATTCAGTCATCTACCGCGACTACACCGATAAAAGCAGCGCAATAACCGGTATAGTTTTCCGAAGCTGGGCGATCGTCTTACAGATTTTCGCCCAGCCCCGAAATCAATAATACACCTATTAGCTCAAAATTGCCTCATTAAGTGCTGTATCCAGCAAGTCAATAAACGAAAAATGTAGGGTCAGACTTCTGTCTATCCAGCGGACGGCAAGAATGCCGCCCCTACGCCATTCCAAAGATTTACCAGACAGGGCGCTTAGCTTGTCCGCTGAGTTTAAGTTGGATTGAGTGCGAAGTTGTGTAGACATGAGCCACCTCCTTGCTTGTGCGGCTTTTGATTATCAACCATCATGCCAACTGACGAACACATGGTCTTGCCCCAACTACTCTGACCCCTCTTCATGGTATGGGTTTTTATCTGAGGAACACAAAGGTCGTTCACTTTTGGCGGCTATCACAAGCCACTGTGACACTTACACCCCATGTGAGTTTTGAGGCTAATCGGGGGTAAGTATTCAGGTAAAGCTATCAAATCGAGGGTACTATTAACTGAATACCTGTTACGTTAGCACGATATTGCACCATTGCTTCACTCGCACCGAAATGATTTGCAATTTCAGTTATTGAATAGCGACTTTGAACTGCCCATACTAATGCGCGGCGTGGAATCTGGAGGCAACCACCAAGATAGCTCGCTTCCTGCTCATGTCGAGGATCTCTTGTCGGAAGACTACCGTCCATAGGGAAAGGTAACATGGGATGCTCAAGTAACACATGAGCAATCTCATGCATTAAATTTGATTCGTGACGAGTTGGCGAGTGACACGGATTGTACAAAATCCTTAGTGGCTGTAACCAGATAATACCTGCCGACCAATCATCTTTCTCAAGAAGTTGTCGAACGGCTATCTCAGATAGTCCCACGAGTTCAGAAGGTGTCAATATTTGTGCATCAAGTTCTTCGATCAGAACAGAAGCTGGAAGGGAATCGAAGGCGCGTCTTCTTAATTTTGTGCGCCATTCTATTGCCAGCGTTTCACAACGCTGCCTGAACTTGAATGAAAGCATTATCCGTTTTCCTTTGCTCGACTGGCATTCATGGTCTCATACATCGCTTTAACAGCTTCCATTAATGCTAGCGCCGACTCAGAACTCATATTGCGGGCGGCGCGAAGTTGAATTGACAAATCGTTTTGGTCAGAATCTTCGTCTGAAACTAAGAACTCTCCGGGGTGAATGTCTAGCCATTTAGATAAGATAAACAACGTATGCCAATCTGGAGGAAAATGTTCTCTTTCAATACGTGATAGGGTAGAAATACTAAGTTGTAACTCCTGTCCTATGTCACGTAACGTTCGCATACCTCGTTTTTCGCGCACAAGTTGAGCCAGCCTTTGAATATCAAACCTAAATCCCGCAACATGCATTTTTTATACCTTCCCGTTCGACTTGTGCAACAAGGGTATAAAAATTACCCTAAGAATGACAATTAACGCTATAATATAATAAGTATGAGGTATTTCTTCAAGGTAATCGGATAAAATGAGTGATTATGTGCGAACTGATGGACTAAACTCACAAGGTAATAAACAGAATATATTCGTTTTACTGCTCATTGGGCTAAGTTATAATCTGGAGCATAGCCTGTCTGGAGCGGTATCACCCACACTGCGTCATGCGTTAAATCATCTCGCAATCGAGATGCAGGCAGAATTCCCAAAGACACTCACAACCTTTTTTAAGAAGTGTGAAGAGCCTGTCGACAGCTGGTTTCCCTACCCCATTCCCCCTGAATTCAACCCTCAATCCAGTTTACTTTACGACGGTACACTTAGTGAGGAAGCGCAAGAATACTGTTTCTACATCACCGAGCGCATAGGTGTTTCCACGAGACAGCAACATAACCTTCCACAATCAGCGCTCGACAATCTGCTTATTCTTGACACTTTAGATCGCCTTCGGCATGAAGACGATCGAAGTGCTGCACAAAAATATTATGTATCTTTAAGAAGTTTTCTCATTAGTCATTCATGGATTACCGGTCGCCATGTTCGGGAAACGGATTTTGATTACGCATTACAGGAAGAAATTGTAAAATTTTATGAAGAGTCACCGGTTCAAGCAGGCGATGATGTCTATACTTGCGATTATTGTGGCATATTGCAGTTTCGCGATGGTCGGTTGTATGGTATCAAACCTGATTATTGTTATGACCATCCAATCAACGCGCCGCATGTTCATCGTGAACGCGCCCCGCACAATCTGCGCCGCCTAAGAGTGGGCATTCATCTCCGGACGTTTTTGCCTGGGCAGGCAGAATTACGCCTTTTCGACTGGGCAGATGATCTGCGGGCAGATTATCCAGATTTTATTGATGAGCCTGAAAGATACCCTGGGCTGGATGCCTGTGATTTGTGTTTGACGTTCAGTGATGGAGAGATATGGGGAATTGACGTAAAAGATCATAAATCACCGCATTCACTTACACCTCATATTCAACCGATTTATGGCGAATATACGCACACATTTTATGTCATTCCTGATCGGCGGATCGAAGCAAACTCTGAGTATATGGAGGTACTAAAGGGAAAAGTTGGACATCTGCCGGGTAATCTCCAAGTCGAAGGTGAAACCGATTTTCGATACCGCGTTGAGACCAAACTTGAGCAGTTGCGCAAAAAAGCGACCCGTTCCCGTAAGCAGCAAAAGGGTAACTTTTAATGTACACGACATCCATCGCATTCAATGAGCTGGTTAACGCATTTGCTAAACTTCCTGGTTTGTCCTGTCGCCTTGCGCGACTGCTCATCCATGTGGAAATGACACTGATGCTGGCAGAAGAAATGGGGCTGGAAGATGAGGCCGTTGTTGTCGGGTGGGTATTGCTCAGTCGGACACCTCTGCGTCACCCCACACTTGCTGGGCTATCCTCAGAACAGCGCCGGATGCAGGCAAATGCTGCTCAGCTTGTGCCGTACAGTTCACGATTTGCTTGGGTGAGCGCCTTGACCCGTTACGCGGCTATCACGACAGAACATCGTCTGTATGACATTCAAAAGGTACGTCTGGATGAACAAATCATTTCTGTCTGTCGTAGAAAGCCACTGCCAGACCCCTATCGTTTTGAGCAATATCGCAACATTCTCTTGTCCTTCTTGCCATTCTATCAACGGGCGCAGCATTATCCTAAACCCGATAAACTGTACCAGGTTAGTATTCATATCGAAGGCACAGTGGCACAAGGCACTGTTCGTTTTTCCGAAGACCTTGCTGCGTATGCCAATCAAATTGATAAGAATTGGCTCACAACCCCGCGCTGTAGACAACCTTTTACAATTCGTCTATCAGAGTTAAAACAAACAGCCGAATGGCTGGATAGTCGTGAACAGGCACTCGACAAACGGGTTCATTGGCTTAAAGACTTTAGTAATCTGCGTTTCCGTCATGTTCAAAATGGATGTGATCTAGCTCATGAAAAAGCCGATCCGATCCTGACAATTAATGGTGTATTTAATCTGGCAGGCATGGTGGCATCAGGAAAAACAACTCTTGCCAAGCTCATAATTGTGCATACCTTGCTATCAGATAACGATAGGCGCATTACATTGGTTGTTGGAGATACTCATACCGCTATCCAGATGGCACACGAGTTTAATCAGTGGTTTGGTGTTGACCCGGCAGGTGAGCAGTGCCTTGCTGTGTCTCTTTTGGGTAGCAGTCAGCGTGAAGTTCATCTCAATCGCCTATTAAATTCCCGTGAATACCAAGAAAGCAGACGGCAAAACCGCCCACATTATGGCGAACGCTGGTTGAATCCAGTATGTCCTCTTCTGTCGCTCATTAATTGGGATATATCCGAACCTATCCACGTGCCTGCCGGAAAAGAACCATGCGAGCGTCTGAAAAACATCCCGGCCACAAAGAAAGAAAAACCACATACCCATCTTTGCCCGTTTTTCGCTACATGTCCTTCAAAACAGATGCAGCGCGATATGGCTATGGCAAAGGTTTGGATTACAACGCCTGGTGCGCTTTCGCAAGGGTCCTTACCCCGTCATCTGGATGCTCGCATCGGTAAACTAGGCGATCTCGTCTATGAACAGTCTGATTTGGTGATTGTGGATGAAGTTGAAACAGTGATGAACTGGTTCGATCAGGTATTCGCCCACCAGGTGCAGCTTAGCAATGGAAGTGATGCTTTATTTGATCGTCTTGATCCTCAGGTATCGGAGTTCCTGAGGGTGAATCGATCACCTGAAACCGAACCGCACCGCTGGATTATTACGCAGCGTTATTCTGTCAACGCACTGACCGCTATCTTAAGCTCTATCAATAATGAGCCATACAAACATACCCTGCGGCGCTGGGTGAAACGGGGTTACTTCACGCCTAATGGGCTGGCGTATCGGCTTTCGCGGCGGCTGGCGGGGTTAAAAGAATGGGATAGTGAAAAGGTGCCACCCCATATCCGGCGTGAAAATGATGATAAAACGGCTGCGGTTTTCCGGTATTTCGAGGAATTGCTCAATCAATATGATGATGTGCTGCGTATTCCACTGCCAGAAGATCCGCAGCAGGCAACACCTGTGTCCGAACTGGCACGAATTTTGCAAATCATCAATAACTTGTCTGATGATGTAGCTGATGAAAGCGTTCAGTTCGCCTGTCACCGTTGGATTAGACAAACGATCCCGGACATTGAAGATCGTTTGAGCAACTTAAGGCAGGCATTAGAGACCAGCACTGATAAATTTGAGCAGGAATATTTGGAGCGGGATTTTGATAAATCGCTCGATACCCTGGCCTTACGACTTCAATTCCTATTGAACGTCTCGCTGTTGGATCGTCATACTCAAATCGTT
>JACKCG010000008.1 GCA_020634135.1 Anaerolineaceae bacterium
AGCGGTTCTCAGTGCATTGGGATGGGTTGCGCCCCCATTCTAACCGCGCTGGCCGGATTTCCGTAGTGTGACATCAAAAGGCCCCAGGCAATCTGACCTGGGGCTGCGTGTGTTTGATAAGGTGGTTTTTCAGCAATTTGCCGAGTCTGCCGCAATTGCCACGATTGCCGCAATCCTCCCGTGAGGGGTTCAATATGTTGAACCCGCCCCCAAAACCACAACGCCACGCCAATTTTTTGAAACGCATAACGGAGCGGGGGAGAGCGAAGGTTGGAAGAGGCGCGCCGCCCGTGCGCCCACGTTGACTTCAGAACCTCTCCACAAATGCATCACGCCAACCTCACCCCTACTCGCTGCGCCCGTTTTCCCCTCTCCGCCATGCAGTTTAACAATTCAACACAGAGATAAACCGGGCAGTCATGTGCCTCCGGAATCGCCCAAAACGAGTAGGGGTTCAACAGGTTGAACCCGCCCCCGAACCACGACGCCGCGCCAATTTCTTAAAACACATCGTCATGCCCCGGCTGGTTTTCTCAGGAGGCCGTTTACCGCCCCGTCGCCATCGGCATGATGACGCACACGAAATCGTCACGGTTTTCCGGGCGCACCACGCCGGGATTGGCCGCGCCGTTGCTCTCAAAGACCACGCGCTCGTCGGAAACCACGTTCAGCACGTCAATCAGGTAGCGGATATTGAAGGAGATATACAGTTCCTCGCCTTCCACCGCGGCGTCAATCATCCCCTCGTTGTCGCCGCGTTCGGCGCTCATGCCGATAATCCGCACCGCGCCCGGTTCGCCGGGGCCAGCCGCCGGTTTGACCATCAGCTTGGCGCTGTAAGCCGAGTCGCGGGCGAAGATTTCAGCGCGTTTGCAGGCCGATAGCAGGTCGCTGGTGTACATCGTCGTCGCCGTCACGTAATGACGCGGGATGATCGAAGCGAAATCCGGGAACTTGCCGTCCAGGAGCTGCGTCGCCACGTCGGTATAACGCATGTGGAACATCACGAGGTCGCGCTCGCCCGGCAGCGAAATGCTCACCGTTTCATCCTCATCGCCGATAATGCGCCCGACTTCGCTCAACGCCCGCGCCGGGACGACGAACTCGCGCATCTGGGGGAAGTGCTGTTCGATCTCCAGCGTGCGGACGGCCAGCCGGTAGCCATCGGCGGCGGCCATCGTCATCACGTTGCCGTCAAACTGCATCAGGATACCCGTCAGAATCGGGCGGTTGTCCTCTTTAGCGGCGGCGAATACCGTCTGGGTAATCATTTCCTTGAACACTTTGCCCGGCAGCACCACATCTTCCGGCCCGCCTTCAGGGATCAGCGGAAATTCGGAGGCGTCAATGCCTTTGATGTTCGATACCGTCGCGCCGCAGCGCACATTCACCGTCTGGGTGGCGACATCCAGCGCCAGATCAACCCGTTCCGGCGAAAGGTTGTTCACCAGGTCGGCCAGCGTGCGGGCGGGCAGGGTGATACCGCCTTCCTGTTCGATCTTCGCGCCAATCCAGGTGGTGATGCTCATTTCGAGGTTGGTCGCGGCCAGTTTGACCCGTGAATCGCCGGTTGCCAGCAGGATGTTGCCCAGTACCGGCAGCGTGGGACGATTTTCCACCGCTCGGCCCACAATGCTTAATCCTCTTGCCAACTTGTCTTGCAGTACAGAGACTCTCATCGTGTCACGTCGCTCCTGCTCGCTTTTGTCTTGGGAAGTATGAGAAAGTATACAACATACGTTCGTTTTTTGACAGCGGCGGAGATTGGCACAGCGCGTCCGGCAGGGGCGGTGAGTATTTCCACAAGCTGGCCCCTGGTCTCCCCTTTTTAGTTAACCATTACCCACATCTCAGCCTGGTCGCCGCCAGAGGATGAAATCCTCCGGCTAAGTGTTGCGGGCAGGCCCCATTCAATGGGGTTGTTGCGATGTTGAAACACCGGCCAGCCTGCTTCAGCGGGCTTACCAACCTGACACAGCCCCACGGCTTCCACCCTGGGGCGGCTCTCCCCCGGACTGAAGGGTAATGGTTAGCCTTTTCAGGGGTACGCCATTTGAATGGGATGATGTGCCAGCGAGGTAGCCCGTGTCGCCAAACACCGTTGCACCAGGGGCCAGATTGACGGTGAGTTCGTGAATAGGGGTCAGATCATGTTCAGCAGCGGGCAGCAAGTCAAAAGCCCCGGAATCCCCTCTGCTGTGCAGATCAGGCCATCAATCACGCTATATACGGTTACAATACAGGTTTCGTTCATGTGGAACCTCCGTTGAATGTGGTTGTGGTGACTCCATTCTAACGGGTTCTGCATGAGCGACTTCAACTAGCAATCAAGGTAATTGATGTTTGCCAAATTAGGGGAGACCGCACGCACCCCACTATGGACGGAAAAGGGATGTTTTCAGGATGAGACTCAAGCGGATGCGGGCAAAGGATGGCTCATGCCACCGGCAGCGTCAGCGCGAAACACGCGCCGGAAAGCGGCCCTTCGTCCTCCACCCAGATACGCCCGTTATGCGCTTCAACCACCAGTTTGCAGAATGTCAGCCCTAACCCCGTGCCTTTACCGCCACGCTGCGGCTGGCTGCCCCGAATCTGGCGGTATTTCTCAAAGATATGTTCCCGTTCGTTAGCGGGAATGCCCGGCCCGGTATCCGCCACGCGGATAATCAGCCGTCGCCGGGTTTGCTGCTCAGCCGAAAACTGAATTTGTCCGCCGGAAGGGGTGAAACGCCTCGCATTTTCCAGCAAATTTACCAGCACACGCTGCATTAACCGGGCATCTACCTGTGCCAACGGCAGGCCCTCCGCCACGACAAACGATACCGTAATGTCGGATTTTTGCAGCGCCGGGAGCAGCGATTCATACGCCTGTTGGAACAGATTACTCACCGGATATGGCTCTTGCGTCAGCGGCATCTGCTTGTTTTCCAGCTTGGCAATATCCAGAATCGTGTTGACCAGTTCCATCAGGTCTTCAGCGCTTTTACGGGAAAGACCCAACGTGGTACGGATCAGATCCGTTTCGTTGGTATCCGGCAGGTTATCTTCGGCGATACGCACGCCACTCACAATAGACGCCAGCGGGCCGCGCAGGTCATGCACGATCATGTGGGTAATCTCATTGCGGTAGATCTCGAGCGCCTTTTCTTCGGTAATGTCGCGCAAGATCAACAGCCAACCCTGGACGTTGCTGTGTTCGTCAAAAACCGGCGACCCGATTTCCTGAATGTGGATCACTTCGTTTGGCCTGACCTGTCGCTCGAACTCGCGCCGGATGATACGCCCCGGCTCTAACCGGATGATGCGGGCGAGATTCGTGAGTTCTTCGGCGGAATATCCGGCAGATTCCGGCTGGCGGATTTCAGCCCGGTCAAGCAGGTCGGCAAAACGGGCATCACGGTAGTCGCCCAGGGTAATCCCCAGCAGTTTTTCTGCTGCCGGGTTCAACTCGGTGAGATTGCCATCGCGGTTGAGTAAGACGACGCCATCACGGGTCGTATCGAGAATCGCTCGCATCCGGCTGCTGGCGCCTCGGATACGTTCGTGCAGCATGGCGTTTTCCAGGTGGCGGGCGGTCTGGCTTGCCAGCCAGGATAGTGTGCTGACATCCCGATCCTGGAAGAAGTGCGGTTCGGCAAAGGCCACACTCAAGACCTCGCTCACCTGGTCCTCGCGCATAATCGGTACGGCAATTATGCCCCGGTTTGTCACTTCGCGGCCTGCAACCAGATCAGGATGGCTGGCGACATCCGGGATTTCCTGGATTTCGCCGCTCAGGACAGCCTGTTGCGCAACCTGGTTCATGACCTCGGCATCCGCTGTCCCATCTTCGACCCCGGCTGACCACAGACTCACCAGGCCCGCATGAGCAGGCTGGCGTTGAAAGAGCGCCGCCGTCTGGCTGTGCAGAATCGCCATCGCCGCGCCCAGCACCGCCCGCGCTACCGAATGGGTATCCGCCGCGCTGGAAAGGAACAGCGAGAGTTCGCGCAGGCTGCGCAGCGTTTCTACCTGGTAGTTGAGCTTTTCCAGCAGGCGGGCGTTTTCAATACTGATAAGGGCATGTTCCCCCAGGTTGTGCAGGAAACTTGCCTGCTCCTGCGTGAAAAAAGCGGGATACACACTTTCCACGTTGAGCGCACCGAGGGGTATCTGCCCATGATACAGGGGGACAACCAGCGAGGAAGCATAGGGTCCCGATGGCGTATGCAGGTAGTCGGCGTCCTGGGCGTTCTGCGCGATGAGCAGGGTTTTGCCGGTACGAATCGCCCTGCCGATGATACCGGTGTCTTTTTCTTGCGCCTCAGATGTACGCTGGATACGCCCCTGGTCATCATGGTATTCAATGATAATCCAGTAGTCACCGGTTTCCGTTACCAGTGCCAGCGTTGCCATATCGGCCTGGGTCGTCTGGATGGCGGCATTCAGCACGTTATGGATGATGTCGTTAAAATCCTGCGACCCGGAAATCTGGCGGGCAATTTCCTCAATAGCCGCCAATTGTTTGCCACGCTGGTTAAGCAACTGGTGGGTGATCTGAAAGAAGCGGGCTGCCTGGAGTTGGGGGGCGATCTGCCCGGCTGCCATCTCCAGCAGGCTGTTTTCGTGGGTGGTGAACGTCCGCTCCTCAGTCCTCCCCAGTAGAATCGCGCCAAAGCGGGTAGTCTGGGCCTGCATCGGCGCAATTGTAATCACGCCCAGCCCTTCACGCTGCATGAATGCGGCTAATTCAGCCGAGCGATTCGGGTCGTTTTTACGATACACCCGGATACCGGCGGCGCCTTCCGGGGCGTCGAATGCAAGAAGTTCCGGCAAGTGCAGCAAGGTGTCCGGCTGAGCTTCCGTCTCCGGCGTTCCTACCTGTATCCACCCCAGTACCCGGGATGGCATCCCACCGTGGGCCGCCAGCAGCAGCGCCGCCCACTCAACGTTGATGAGCTGGCAGAGCGTCGCGGCGATATATTTAAAGTTCTCCTCGTCATCCAGTTGAAGATTGGCCGTCGCCCGTGAGAGGGAGAGCAGTTGTGTCGTCTCTAAGGCATACGATTCGAGCGCCTTAAATGTCCGGGTGCTGCTCAGGGCGCTGGCGACGTAATTCGCCAGGATCGTCAGCAGGGACAGATCAGTTTCCGGGAAAGCGTAGTACGCCGCCGGATACACCACCAGAGCGCCCAACAGGACGCCGCTCTGCCGTAATGGCAGCGCAACCAGGCTTTGCAGATCACCGACCTGAGCCTCCGCTCGATACGGCGAGTCCGCTGGCAGATATGCAAAATCGGGGATCATCAGCGGCCAGGACTCAGGAATTGCCCAATCATGGTGCGCCAGATAGACCTCGTGCTGTGACGTGAGTCCTGATGACGCGGCAAGGTGCAGGCGCTGGTCGTCTGTATTCGCCAGGAAAATCGCCGCCCGTTCAGCGGAAGTAATCGCCAATGCCACGCGGCAGACCGCCTGCATATCATCCTGATCGAGATGGTCGGGGATGATTTCCGAGGCGTAACTGCCAACGATATTCACTTTTTGCTGGAACTGGCGGTAGAGCCGGTCTGCCTTGCCGATATAGCGATACCGGATCGTGTGCAGGCCGACCAGCAGCATGACAACCAGAAACACAACATATCCAAGCTGATAGAGAATCAACGGCACGATCACCACGATGGGCACAAAGATCAGCCCATCCAACAGGTCATCGCGCCAGTGAATAAACACATGCTTCTGGTTGAGGTAGGCCGTCACGACCACCTGGATACCCAACGCCACAATCAGGAAAACCACGCCCAGCGCCAGCAGATCGGTCTCAGTCGTCGTGACCAGCGGCACACTGCCATTCAGCACGTCATACACACCGGCAGCAGCCAGCAGAAACGCTACTGCCAGGCCGCTCCGCAGCAGGACAAACCGGACAAGACAGGATTTCGGCAGAGCAGGAAGGTCCAATGCAGCGCCACAACACCACCATAAGGCCACCGCGAGTGGAGGGGCAACCAGCGCCGCGACGAGCGCCAGTGGCAGCCCCATCGTCAGCCAGGATATGAGCAGAGCAACCGACAGATACCATGTCCACAGGCGGTAACGGGCATCCCCGGCCAGCATGTGGTACAGGGTTAATAAGCCGGCACAAGCCGCCCAGATCAGCAAGAGATAGGCCTCTAGCTGATACTGCTGCATGACGACCACGAAACCTAAAGAACCGCCCGCAGCAGGCAACCAACTCAACACAAAAACCAGTCTACGTTGAGTCAAAGTGGGTGGCGATTGTGGTGTACCAGTCAGCAATGGTGACAGGTTGGCGGTCTCATGAGTCATATAACACAAATGTTACAATTAACTGCCAATTGATAACGATTAACTTATGAATTAATAAAGGCTTGCGCCAGCACATCTATCACAAGAGTCTAACATAGATAGAGCATGTCTACAACTTTTGCGCTGTTCCGGGAGACAACCAACACAAGCGGCGGGTGGCCTTTGGAGTGGTATAGACGGGTTGTGGGCAAACCCGCCCGGAATATGTTAAGATTATGTTGGCTTCAGGGGCAGATTCTGACTTGCCCACAGCCACAATAAAACTATAGCAACATCCAACATTGGAGGACGTTTTATGAAGAAAATGGTAGCACTTCTTATTGTTCTTTCGCTGGTACTGTCCCTGAGCGTGGTTGTCGCCCAGGACAAAGTCACCCTCACCATCGAAAGCTGGCGTAATGATGACCTGGTGATCTGGGAAGACGTGATTATCCCGGCCTTCAATGCGCATTACCCCGATATTGAAGTCCTGTTCTCGCCGGTGGGCGATCCTGCCCAGTATAACGCCCAGTTAGCCGCCCGGTTGGAAGCCGGTACAGCGGGCGACCTGATTACCTGCCGCCCCTTCGACCTCTCCCTCCAGCACTTTAACGATGGCTACCTGGCCTCGCTGAATGACCTGCCCGGCATGGACAACTTCGGCGATGTTGCCAAGAGTGCCTGGATCACCGACGACGGTTCGGACGTGTTCTGCGTGCCGATGGCCTCCGTGATTCATGGCTTCTTCTACAATGCCGATATTTTTGCCGAACTCGGACTGGAAGAACCGGCCACCGAAGCGGAATTCCTGGCGCTGCTGCAAGCAGTGAAGGATGACGGCAACTACGAACCGCTGGCGATGGGCACCAACGACCTGTGGGAAGCCGCCACGATGGGCTACCAGAACATCGGCCCCAACTACTGGCACGGTGAAGAAGGCCGCCTGGGCCTGATTGACGGGACTGTCAAATATAACGAAGATGGCTTCCTGGAAGCATTCGAGGCGCTGGCCCGCTGGATACCCTACATGCCAACCGGCTACCAGGCGCTGACTTACCCCGATTCGCAGAACCTGTTCACGCTCGGCCTGGCCGCCGTGTATCCGACAGGCTCGTGGGAAATCGGCGTGTTCAATTCCCAGGCCGATTTTGCGATGGGTATTTTCCCGCCGCCGCTGCCGGAAGGCGCGATGGACTGCTACATCAGCGACCATACCGATATTGCGCTGGGCCTGAACGCCGCCAGCCCGAACCAGGAAGCAGCACGCACATTCCTGGAGTGGATGACGACGCAGGAATTCGCGGAACTCTACACCAACCAGCTTCCTGGCTTCTTCACGCTGTCGAACCATGACATCGCGGTAGAAGACCCGATTGCGGCGGAATTCCTGAGCTGGCGCGGGGAATGCAATTCCACCATTCGCTCCGCCTACCAGATTCTCTCTCGCGGCGAGCCGAACAACGAACTCGAATTGTGGCGTCTGAGTGCCGCCGTCCTGAACGGCGCTCTGACCCCGCAGGAAGCTGCCGACGAAACGCAGGCCGGGCTGGACGCCTGGTATATGCCGGGCGGCTAGAAAATAATAGATGCGGCGGTGGTTGCAGGCGCTGGCTGGCGACCACCACCCCACAATCAGATACGATCAACCGGGGTGCAGTCCGCTGCACCCCAACTTTATAAATATACTTTTGAGGTCTTTGATGCCCATGAACAAGAGTAGAAAATCGTTCCCCACCCATATTGTGGTGTTCCTGGCGCCCGCCGTTATTATCTACACGCTGTTCATGATTTATCCCCTGGTGGACTCACTGCGATTGAGCCTGTATGCACCGGCGCAAGCGGGCGGCGAGGCGTTTGTGGGCTTCCAGAATTACGAGAAGCTGCTCACCCACGAACTATGGGCGCCACGCCTGCAAGGGGCGCTCAAAAATAACTTCATTTTCTTCCTGTTCCATATGTTCCTGCAAAACCCGATTGGCCTGCTGCTGGCGACGCTGCTCAGCTCGCACATTGTCCGGGGCAAGGCCATTTTTCGCACGCTCATCTTCACACCCACCATCCTGTCTTTTGTGCTGGTAGGTTTCATCTGGCGGCTGATTCTCAGTCCGCTGTGGGGGATTTCCGGCGATTTCCTGGCGATCTTCGGCATTGAGAACCAGCCCTGGCTGGGGCTGGAAAACACCGCGCTGCCGACTCTCTCGCTGATCTCCGTGTGGCAGTTTATCGGCATTCCCATGATGCTCTTCCTGGCGGCGCTGATCGCTATCCCCGATGAACTGCTGGAAGCGGCGCGGGTAGATGGCGCGACGGCCTGGGGTCTCTTCTGGAAAATCAAGTTCCCGCTCATCCTGCCGACGGTGGGTATCGTCAGCATCCTGACGTTCGTGGGCAACTTCAACGCCTTCGACCTGGTGTATGCCGCGCAGTCCGAACTCGGCCAGCCGAATTACTCCACTGACCTGTTAGGGACGTTTTTCTACCGCACTTTCTTCGGGGTACAGCTCCAGCCGGGCAACCCGACGATGGGCGCGACCATTGCCGGCGTGATGTTCATCGTCATCCTGACCGGCGTGCTGATTTATATGTTCGGCTGGCAGCGTCGTCTGCTCAAACTCGAAATCGAACTCTAGGACGGGGGGAAACATCATGCTCAAGCAGTTCAGACGCCCCGGCTATCTCATCCAGTTTCTCCTGGCGCATGGCACCCTGTTCATCTATACGCTCATCGCGCTGTTCCCGGTATTTCTGGTGGTCATCAACTCATTCAAGAACCGCCGGGCGATTTTCCGATCACCCTATACCATCGCGCTGCCGTTCGAGCCATACGCGGAAAATTGGGACACGGTTGGCTACGAAACGGTATTCAAACGCGCTCACTTTGACACCTACTTCACGAACAGCCTGATCGTGACAGTGGTGGCGCTGCTGCTCATCCTGATTATCGGCACAATGGCGGCGTTCGCGCTGGCGGAGTACCGCTTTAAGGGCAACACCGCGCTCGGCCTGTACCTGGCGCTGGGCATCATGATCCCGATCCGGTTGGGGACGGTCAGCCTGCTGCGCCTGATCGTCAACCTGGGGCTGATTAACACGCTGACGGCGCTGATTCTGGTGTATACCGCGATGGGGCTGCCGCTGGCGATTTTCATCTTGCAGCAGTTTATGCGCCAGGTGCCGCGTGACCTGAAAGACGCGGCGCGGGTGGATGGGGCCAGCGAGTACCGCATCTACTGGATGATTCTGCCGCTGGTACGTCCGGCTATCGGCACGGTCATGGTCTTCAACATGATCCCCATCTGGAACGACCTGTGGTTCCCGCTGATTCTCGCGCCAGGTGAGGCGACCAAAACGGTCACCCTGGGAGCGCAGATTTTCCTGGGGCAGTTCGTGACGGACTGGAACGCGGTACTGGCATCGCTCACGCTTTCCGCGATTCCGGTGATTGTGCTGTACATACTCTTCTCGCGCCAGCTCATTCGCGGGCTGACAGCGGGTGCGGTGAAGTAATCGTATACTCTATGTGAAATATGCCAGGATAAATGATCTCCGGTAAACGGGGGGCGAGTCATCAGTTGTCAGTTTTTCGCGCATATAGACGGCAGGGCGCAATAATGCGTTTTAATAAATGAGTGTGGTGATTGCCATTCGTAGGGACGCCCGGAAGGGCGTTTGCCGGACAGGCAGAAGCCTGCCCCTACAAGAAACGCCGTATTTAATTGTGAAACTGCATTATTGCGTCCAACTGCGGAAGCCCTACAGTCTGACCACTGATAACTGACCACCATTCTGTGATGACTGCCTGTTTGTAGACGTGTAGTTTCATGTAGAGCCTATCGTTTATTGAATAAGGAGATAACCATGCGCGTAGGCATTGTCGGGGCGGGGTTCATGGCACAGACTCACGCCGCTGCCTGGGTGAAAACACCGGCAGAAATTGCCGGTATCCATTCGATAGATCGGGAAAGCGCGAAGCGTCTGGCCGGGGCTTATGATACCCGAACATTTGAGAGCGTGGCCGCGCTGCTGCGCGATGTGGACGTGCTGGATATTTGTGCGCCGACCCATCTGCACCACGAGATGACACTGCAAGCCGCCGCCGCCGGGAAAGATGTCGTCTGCGAAAAACCACTAGGGCGCACCCTCGACCAGGCGCGAGAGATGATCGCCGCCTGCGATAAGGCCGGGGTAAAGCTGCTGGTCGGCCATGTTGTGCGCTTCTTCCCCCAGTACGCGCTGGCGAAAGAGGCGGTTGACCGGGGCGACGTGGGCAAAGTCGGCGTGGTGCGCCTGACACGGTGCAGTTTCCAGCCGCGCGGCACCGGGGGCTGGTTCATGGATAGCGAAAAGTCGGGCGGCATGATGCTTGACCTGATGATTCACGATTTTGATTACGCCCGCTGGGTGGCCGGGGAAGTCGAGAGCGTGTTCACCCGGCAGGTGCGCAGCCGTCACCCGGATGCCCCCGGCGACTATGCTCTGGCGATCCTGCGGCATACCAACGGCGCGATTTCCAATGTCGAAGGCGGTTGGGCGTACCCGCCGCCGCTGTTCCGTACTGCGCTGGAAATTGCCGGGGACAAAGGGCTGATTGAACACCCTGCCGGAAGCTCGGATCCGCTGGAAGTGTATGTGCAGGCCAGCGGCAGCGGGGAGAGGCCATCGGTGGCCGCCCCCTCCAGCCCAACGACGGAATCCCCCTATGACCTCGAAATCCGCCACTTTTATGACGTGCTGACCGGCGCAGTGACGACCCCGCGCGTCACCGCCGCAGACGGCCTGGTGGCGCTGAAAATCGCCTTCGCCGCTATTGAATCCGCCCAAACGGGCAAACGGGTCAGCTTGAAGGAGTTTGCGTAATGCGTGTCGGTATCATGAGTTTTGCCCACCTCCACGCTGAAGGGTATGTCTATAACCTGCGTGCCATCCCCGGCGTGGAAATTATCGGGCTGGCGGACGATAACCCGGTGCGGGCGGCCTACTTCGCACAGCAGTTTGGCCTGCGCCAGTTCGAGTCGTATGAGGCGCTGCTGGCCGAAAAGCCGGATGCGGTGATTGTGTGTTCGGAAAACGCCCGCCATCTGCCGCTGGTGAAGCTGGCCGCTGCCGCCGGGGCGCATGTCCTGTGCGAGAAGCCGCTGGCAACCACCGTTGCCGATGCCCAGGCCATGATTGATGTGTGCCGGGCCGCCGGGGTGCAGTTGATGACGGCCTTCCCGATGCGCTTCAGCCCGCCGGTGATGGAAGTCAAGAAACTGGTGGATTCCGGGCAGCTTGGGCCGGTCTATGGCTGCAACAGCGCCAACCAGGGGTCGCTGCCGCGCGCCCATCAGGCGGCGGGAATGCCCGACCTGGGGCGTGACTGGTTTGTGAATAAGGCGCTGGCCGGGGGCGGCGTGGTGACCGACCATGTAGTCCACCTGGCCGACCTGCTGCGCTGGATACTCCAGAGCGAAGTGGTGGAAGTTTTCGCGGAAACCAACCAGGTTTTCTATGGCGCTGAAGTCGAGGTCGAGACCGGCGGGCTGGTGATGCTCACGTTTGCCAATGGGACGTTCGCCAGCATTGATTGCAGTTGGAGCAAACCGCCTTATTACCCCACCTGGGGCGGCCTGAAAATGGAACTGGTGGGCGAAAACGGGCTGGCAGTTGTGGACGCCTTCAAGCAGACAATTACGCTCTACAATGAGGCGGCGGGGCGTCCCCGCTGGCTGCCCTGGGGGTCGGATGCCAACCAGGGCATGGTCGCGGAGTTCCTGGCTGCCGCCCATGAGAACCGGACTCCGGCCATCACCGGGTTTGACGGCTACCAGGCGGCTGCGATTGTGGCCGCCGCCTACCAGTCGGCTGCGACAGGCGAACCGGTGGCGCTGTAATCTCACTTTCCCGGCTCACACTTGCCAGACATTCCGCTCCAACGGTATAGTGGAGTGGTTTCGAGTTGGTATTCATCCTGGCGGTTTCGATGGTTCGAAGTTTCACAGATCGTGTCATGGGCGGGATATGCGGCGGGCTGGCGGCGCTGCTGCCGGTAAACGCCTGGGTATTCCGGTGGGCGTTTGTCCTGCTGGCCGTCCTGACGGGCGGCGCGTTCGCCGCGTTATACCTGCTGTTGTGGCTGGCGCTGCCCCAGGAAACCCTCATCGGGCGTGGGCGCGGCGGGGCGGGGTCGCTGCTGGCGGTTATTGTGTTGTCGCTGGTGACGGGCGTGGCCTGGCTGGCGGCACAGAGCGGGAATTTGCAGACGGCATCCGGGCGGGATCTGTTCTGGCCGGGGATGCTCCTGGCGCTGGCCGCCGTGTTCTTCCTGCGGCAGATCAGGGGGTAAGCGGTGCAAGTACGCAGACGCACGAATTTTCTCTGGGGGTTGGTCCTGCTGGCGGCGGCGGTTGTGCTGCTGCTGCGGGCGCTGGATGTGATCCCCGAAGGTATTTTTGACATCATCGCACGCGCCTGGCCTGCGCTCATCATCTTTGCCGGAATCAGCATCTTTTTGCGGGAGCGCGTGCCGTATGGCGGGCTGTTTGCCCTGGTGTTGAGCCTGGTACTGGTGGCTGGTGTGACCGTGCTGGCGTTCAACACCCGTTCCGGCCAGCAGCGCGACGACTACCGGGAAGCTATCGCGGAGACGGTCAACCCGGCGGTGACGCTGCTGCGCGTGCGGGTTGGCGTGCTGTCTACTGGCGTCGAACTGCTGCGTTCGCTGGAATCCGGGCGGATTACAGGGACTTTCACCGGCAGCAGTGCCAGCCAGCTTCAGGTAGACTATGTTGAAGCGGACGATAACACGGCCACACTGACGATTACCGAAAGCCAGCGCGAACCGTTCCCCCTGCTGGAAACGTTAGGGCGCGGCGTTTTCCAACTGGAACTCCCGGCGGATGTGGCGCTGGATGTGGTATTCACCGGGGAAAGCGGCGAAACCGTCATGAATATGGATGGGCTGGCGCTGGAACGACTCAACATTGACCTGCAACAAGGTGATGTCGTCGTGACTCTGCCGGCATACAACCCGCTTGGCTCTGCTGAGGACGCCATGCTCGGCACACTGGCCGCCCGTGACGGCACGCTCACGCTGCGTATCCCGGAGGCAGTGGCGGCGCACCTGGAAGTTGTCCGTCCTGGCAGCGGTATTCCACCATCAGTGGATGACATCCGCTACCTGCGCTTAGAGGGCGGCGTGCTGGAAACGCGCAATTTTGACACATTCGATATGCGGGTGCGCTATCTGCTGGATGTGCCGCACGGCCCAATTGTTGTCACGACAGCGGGGGGATAGTTCGCTCACCGCCCGGCAAGCATAAAATTGTTTTCATGAAACGGCTTCTCGACGCAAAAAAACAGCCCCTACCGGAAGGCAGGGGCTGCGCTGTTCTATTTGCCAGGCAATGCCAATTAGTGGGGCTTGCTGGTCTGGGGACTGCGTTCCATGCTGACTTCACGCCGGCGCTGCCAACGGTCAACCACGATACCCAGTGCGACCAGAGCGATGATCGGGATGCCTACCCGAACCAGGAAGAGACCAGCTACACTCACTACCATCATTATGTCCGTCATGTTGTTTCCCTCGTCAGCTCATTCGTTGTCGTTGATAACACTAGAATAGCAAACTGAGGGGGACGCGGTAAATCAGTGAAGCCACCTAACTTCTGTGTGGGGTATTCACCCCATAAGCCCCCAGGATACACCCCAGGCGGTTGAATCTGTCATCTGTTATCCCCCGCTGTACGCCACCCGCCACACATGCCCGTAGACGGAATCGGCGATGACCAGCGCCCCATCCGGCGCGAGAGCGACATCCGCCGGGCGGATCAGGCCGGTGACGAACGGCGGCGGAGTATACGACTCGCTCCCCAGGCGGGTGTCTCGCGGGTCAATCCACACCACACGCTGGGCATCCGGCGTGCCGTTCCACAGGACGACGAAGAGCGTATCCCAGAAGTTAGCCGGGAACTGCGAGCCGGTATAGGCGACCAGCCCGCGCGGGCTGCTGTTGGCGACGAAGGTTACCAAGTCCGGCTGGATATCCAGCAGCGGCCTGGTGAACGGGCAGTCTTCGCAGCCGCGTGTCCGCCAGTAGGGCCAGCCATAGTGTTGGCCGGGTTCGATTGCCAGCAGCCGGTCCCCTTCTCCGGCCACAATGCCGTTATCAGTGCTGAACAGTTGCCCCCCGGCAGCGAAAGCCACGTCAACCGGGTTACGGATACCGCTGGCATAGACTTCAATCGCGCCGGTATGCGGTTGGATACGCAGCACGGCGGCTTCGTAAGGAAGAATATCCGCAAAAGGCTGGTGCGCCGGGTCGGGCGACTCGGCATGGTCGGTGAGCGCCCCTATCCCCAGGTACAGGTAGCCATCCGGCCCGAAGACCATCCCATTGGGCTGGTTGTCAATCAGCGACCAGCAGCATGGCAGGTCGGTTATCACCGCATCCGGCGTTCCCCCGCCGGACGGCACGCGCCACAGGCCGCCGCCCTGCATGGCTGTCACCCGTGCAGAGACGTACAGCACATCCGTCCCCGGCTGGAAGGCCAGCCCCGCCGGAGAAATGAAGTCACCGCTGTAACGCTGCGTGCTGCCATCGGGGTTGAGGGCATAGACCGCGCCGTTTCGCGTGCCATTTTCCAGCACAGTCGCATATAAACGCCCATCCGGGCCGTAGACAACCTGCACCGGCTGCCCCGGAAAACGCCCGACATACGTCAGGGCAAAGCCGGGCGGCACCTGAATCCGCCGCAGAAACCCGGCGATGTCATCCTCACACGGGAAATCCTCGCAGCTCCACCCCTCAGCAGGGGAGAGTACCGCCGTACTGGCAGGAATCGCGGGCGGCATATTCCCCGGCATGGCCGGCGTCAGCGTCAATAAGGGTAATGTTGGCGTCAGGGTGGGCGTCAGCGTGGGGCTGGATGTCAGCGTAGGGGTCAGGGTGGCGGTGGGTGTCGTCGTAGGGGTGAATGTTGGCGTCAGCGTGGGCGTGCTGGTGGGTGTCAGTGAAGGTGTGATCGTGGGCGTGGCGCTGTAGACCGGCGCGGCGGCCTGGGTGGGTGGCAGCGTCGCCTGGAAAGCGCCGTCCTGTGCCGCTGGGGAGCAGGCCGCCAGCAGCAGCAGAAACACGAGCAGCGATGCTCTCATACGGCTGCCCCGCATTACTCGGTGGGATACGCGATGTGGCTGACAATGCCCCAGTCCTGCGGCGGCCAGTAGCGCACAAAAGCCGTGCCGATGATGTCCTGGCGTGTAACCGGCGTGCGGAACCCCCGCGAGTCGCTGCTGTGATTGCGGTTGTCGCCCATGACAAAATACTCATTCGCCCCTAGCTGCCAGATATTATCACGACAGCTTGAACCACACGGTTCGTTGATATACGGCTCGTCAAGCTGTTCGCCATTCACGTATACCAATTGATCGCGGATTTCGACTGTGTCCCCCGGCATACCAATGACCCGCTTGATATAGGGTGATTCGCTGGTGGGGCGTCCCGGCGGGTGGAACACGACAATATCGCCGCGCTGCGGGTCACTCAGCAGGTAATGCACACGGCTGACGATTAACACCTGCCCGGTGGCAAAATTCGGAGCCATACTGGCGCCATCCACGACATAGCGCCCGCTTGCCAGGTTGACCAGGGTATAAATTGCGGCAATGAGGATCAATGTATCCAGCAGTTCGCGCCACAGACTGCCAGTCCGCAGAGTCGGGCGGGGCAAGGTGAAGGTATTCGCCAGGGGTTGTTCAGTCAATGTCATTACTCAATCTTCTTCGTGGATTATCTGTGGTCACACAAACAGCCTGATGCACATTATAGACTCGCCCGCTACCCCCGGCAATGCGGAGTTACAATATTCCTATCCGTTTGCTAATCCTAACCGCAATTCCTGACGCTCCTGTAGCGAGAAAAGATTTAGCGTATAGTATAAGAGGATGGGTGATGTCCCTGTGCGTTTTCAGTCGCGTGAGGGTACACTTATCTGGACGAAACTGGGGAATCGTTGGTGGAAGCGAAAGGTCGTATTGTGTCTGGTGAGCAGATTCTGGTTGTTGACGATGGGCGGGAGAACCGGGAGTTCATTGTTGAATACATCCTGCATCCCAACAACTACAAAGCACTACTGGCGCGGGATGGCAAAGAAGGCCTGGAAATGGCGCTGGAACACCGCCCCGATCTGATACTGTTGGATTTGCAGATGCCCCGTATGGACGGCATCGAGGTGCTGAAACGGTTGGCGGCCTATCACCTGGACATCCCGGTGATTCTGATGACGTTTCACGGCTCGGAGGACATCGCAATTGAGGTTTACCGGCTGGGGGTGCGCGATTATATCAGGAAGCCCTATACCGTTGAAGAGATGCTCGGCGCGATTGACCGCAGTCTGACCGAAACCCGGCTGCGCCGCGAGAAAGAAGCCCTCACGGATCGTCTGATCCGCGCTAACCGGGAACTTCAGGCACGTCTGCAAGAAATGAATGTGCTGTATGGAATCGGCAAGAGCGTGACGGAACTCACGAATATGGCAGAACTGCTGCCGCGCATTGTCGAGGCGGCGGTGCAGGTCAGCCACTCGGAGGAGGGGTTCATCGCGCTCATTGTGAATGAACGGCTCATCTGCCGCGCTCAGAAACGTGCCGGCGGGCGGACGCAGCCGGCGCAGTTTGAGATCAACAACCCGGTAGCGGAACAAGCCATCCAGACCAACCAGTCCGTGCTGCTGACGCGAGATGAGATGGATGGCAGTGTCGCCCAGGCACCCCAATGTGTCACTGCTGTGCCGCTGAACGTTCACGGGCATACAATCGGCGTGCTGCAAGTGAGCAATGTCTCGCCGGATGCGCCGGTGTTCACCCGGCACGAGGTCGCCCTGCTGAGTACCCTGAGTGACTATGCCGCCATCGCAATTGAAAACTCGCGCAACATGGAGCAGATTCGCCGTACCAGCGAGGTCGAGAAGGTGCAGATTCGCTCATCATTCGAGCGTCTGGTGCCGCCGTCCGTAGTCGAGCAGGTGTTGAACAATCCCGATGACCTGCGCCTGGGCGGGACGCGGCAGGAGATCAGCGTGCTGTTCGCCGATATTCGCGGGTATACCTCGTGGAGTGAAAACGCGCCGCCGGAGCGGGTAGTCGAGATGCTCAATGACCACCTGAGCCTGACCGCTGAAATCATCCTGGGGTGGGATGGCACGCTGGATAAATATTTCGGGGATGGCCTGATGGCGATCTTTAACGCCCCGACTCTCCAATCCGACCACGTTCACCGGGCAGCCGACGCGGCCCTAGCGTTAATGCGGGCTGGCGAGGAAAAACGCGCCCAACGGGGTGACACGCTCAACTACAGCATTGGCGTACACGTCGGCGAGGCGGTAGTTGGCTATATCGGCACTGACCGCGCCATGAACTACACCGCGATTGGCGACGTGGTGAACACGGCCAAGCGGTTACAGGAACTCGCGCCACCCGGCCAGATATGGGTAGAGCAGGCGGTGGTGGATAACCTGGGCGACCTGATTCACGCCAAGTCACTGGGCGAAATCAAGATTCGTGGGCGCAAGCAGCCCGCCAGAGCCTACCAACTCCTCGGCCTCGCGCCCCGACGATAGCGCGCTGGGATTCAGTCCGCTCCCGCGCTGACTGTGCCGTACAACTGCGCAAAGTTCACCTGGGTCTGGGGCTTAACGAGTTCTGCGAAGATCACATGCAAATCCGGGATCACATGATTCTCCAGATTGAGCACGTCGGCGCTGTGGGGGATATTGCCGGTATCCAGGTAATAGCGATACGCGGCCATCGCCACAAAGGCGACATCCGACTGCCGTTTATGGCTGGCATGGCGCGCTTCCGGGTGGGTGTAGTGGAATGGGTATTTCATCGCTCGCTCCCTCATGCTACAGGTGAACATCATCAGACGATAGGCCCGTAATGATACGGCCAGGGCAGCGGGTAACGCCCTCACGCACCCGCTGTCCGGTATCAAAATGGTGGGATGCCTATATCCAGTGTCGCGCTTTTAGGTTGTCGTTTCTATAGCAAAAGTCCACAAAAAACCGGGGAATTTATTGTGAGGATGATCTGGATTCTTCTGTTTTCTCAATCGGAAAGACTAAGGATAGGTGTCTGGCTTGATTCCTTAGCGTCATCTTCATCGTTGGCAACACGAGTTTCCGCCCGCACCTCATCAATGAGATTATTCAGCATAGCTGCTACATCATCTTCGCTCATACCTGGATAATCAGCCGTCATGTGTGAACCTACCCGCGCCAACATCTATGACACCCTATTTCGCCGAGTTGAACCGGATAGCGGGGGAAACGTATCTGGCGCTGGATGATCTCCCGGCGGCGCGGCAGCATTTCGCACGGGCAGCGGAACTGGACACAAAGGGGCGAATCGGCAGGATAGCCCGCGAGAAGCTGGAAAGTCTGCCGTCTGACTAGGGAGCAGAACAGAGAAAAGTAGGTTTCACGTTCAACTCGGTACTTTGAACTCGGCACTGCCCTCACAAACTCACCACTGGCACGCCGTTCAGCCGTTCGGCGGTCGCGGACGACCGCCGACCGTCGGTGAGCGGCGTAACGGACCCCCTCAGCCGTTTCAGCGGGGTAATCGCATTGCGTTTCAGTCTGCAAGTCTTTAGATTGCAATTTCTGCCCGCAAATAAACCCAGAAAATAAATGTATGGATATTGAAATTAAGACGTCCATCGGCGTCACGACGGCGCTCACCCAATCCGCAGTTGGCATTTCGACATTTATTCGTTTGATGACGAAGGGAACGCCATTAAGTTAGCGGATTAGGCATCTGTCAATCGATTTCTGGTGATCTTATACCGCGGTGCGAGTGCGCATTGAGGCACTCAGCACACTGGGTATTTACGCCGCCCGAACGGATGAAGATGTGGTCGAGGTCCTTATCTGCGGCACCATTCTGGCAGACTCCTTCGCTGCTTGCGACTGGTACCGAACCATCGCATATAGATGTGAGGGCACCGACAAACGCCGTAATTCGCCTCAATGATTGACATCTGGAAGTAATTTGATGACGTTTGTTACCACCGTCTGGAACAGACCGTCTTGGAATTAAAGTTACCAACGTGATACGTGCCAGAGCAATGCGCTTGCACTACAATTGAACAATACCTTCCTCGATGGAAATGGCCGGGTCGGGCGTTTACTAATCAACCTGTTTCTGTGTGAAAGAAAGGCGTTGCCCTATCCCTTGTTGTATCTCAGTTCCTATTTTGAACAATATAGGGATGAATACCGCCTGTATGAGTCAAGATGGTGACTGATCGATGGCTGGTTTTTCAGGTGGCAGCCAACACAAGATCACTAAACGAATAGTAGATCAACGTGAACAATATCGGCAATTGTTGCAAGCCAATAAAGCCTCTGCGTCTATCCTTAACCTGCTAGACCAGATATTCATTAACCCCTATCTGAGCATTCAACAGGCCGAAACCAACAGTTTCATAAAACTCTTACTGTGAAGAGTTGTGACGATAACAGGGCAGAAGGATGGATTTATGTAGCTGAATTGCTCAGCTCATCAAATGGTGTTTCGTAGCTACCCATCACAACCACCACCACCCACCGTTCGCCGAGGACACCACGACGTCGCGGTAGTCGAGTGCCAGCGTGGTAAACGGCACGACCCGCCCCCACCGTTTGAGCGGGGAGAGCGGCGCGAGGATCATCTTGAGCACCAGCGCCTCGGCAAACTGCCAGTCTGCCGGAGAAGTATAGGGGTACGACAGCACGACCTGGGGCATTTTGTTCATTTTCGGCAGCGTGCGATCCAGAATCTGCTTGCGCTGCCACAGCGATGGCTTGGACGCGATAGCGGCCTGCACGGCTTGCGGGAAAGCCGCCAGCCGCTCCCGCAGATCGTCACTGTAGGCCGATTCCGGCAGCACGTCAATCACCGCCCGCCGGATGCCGCCGCGCCCGGATTCGTCGCGCAGGTCGGTGACGGTCACTTCGGAAATGGCGAAACGCCCGTCTTCCAGAGAGAAGCACTTGAGCGATTTCGCGCCGGTATACGTGCCGTTCGCGCCCCAACCCTGGCCGCGCGGCATGGCGCTCCGCCAGATGAAGTTGAGCGTGGCGTCGCTGAAGCCCTGCGTGGAGGATGTGAAATTGTACCCCCGCTTATGGCCTTCAAAGACGTATTCGAGAACAAGCTGCCGCATGGCTGCTTACTCCGCCGGGCGGGGGCGGATGGCGTTGAAGAAACGGCTCATCACATCGGCGACACCGCGCCCGGTTTCCAGGCTGCCTTCGCCCACATGCCACTTGTAGCGCATCCGTTCCGACTGGCTCTTGAGCCGTTTCTGCTCGTTGCGGTAGTTGGACATAATCTCATCCAGCGTGTGTTCGTCTGTCCACAGGTCGGACTTGTTGACCAGGATATAGAACGCCTTCAGGTTGCGGGCGGCGGCGGGTTCATCCTCGATCATTTGCAGCACGAAGTTGAGCGCGTCCTTTTGCAGGTGCGGTTCGGTGTGATCCATCATGAACAGGATACCGCGTGGCTGGGCGGCGCGGAAGAGTTCCATCCAGTCAGCCTCCCACATGGCATATTCCCCGCCAACATCGCGGTGCGGCTTGAGCTTCATGTAGGTTTCGCCCACCTTCGCGGTGAAATCCGGCACGATGTCGCCCCCGGCGGCGGTGGGGTCGGGTTCAAAACCGTCCAGCGTGTGCATGTTATGGCGCAGCCACTCAATCAGCGTGGTTTTCCCGGTCTGCCGCGCCCCCAGGATGACAAACGACATGCCGCCGATTTTGACCAGGAAGAAATCCTGTAGGGTGCTGACCGCCGTACTGACGGCCTTCCCCACGCCGGTGACAGTACCGACAATGACGGTCAGAATAGCATCGAAAATATTGGTCACGGCTGCGGCCTCCTGGCGGGTAGCAAGTGTCCGCCTGATTTCTCATTACGATTCGTTGTTGTATACGCACAAACCGGGGCAGGGTTGCGGCGGGGTTATAGCGTGTTTTAATGAAATTACGACTTCAAGAGGCTTATTCTTCTCCTAAAGCCAGTTCTTCGATCACCTGCGACGGTGTCACGATTTTCAGACCGGATTTTTGGGCAACCTCTGGCGGATCAATGAGGTGTTTGTGGTCATAGGTGGTCAAATAGGTGCAGTGGGCTTTGATTGCCGCCGCAACAATCGGGGCATCTTTGAGAGCCGTATAGGCAGCAGCCCGTAATACTTCCTCACGAGTAGGTTTGTCTACTTCCTCAAAGCCGGTAATTTGAATGAGTTGTTCAAAAGTGAACAATCGTTCGGGGTATTTGTTAAGCAAATTGCGCCCAACCTCAGTAGTAACGTGCGCGCTGATAACGAGCGTGACTTTCCTTTCCAATCCAAGGGTGATGAGGTCACGGGCTGTGCCTTTTGCAGAGTAGGTGGCTGCGAACAAGACACTGGCATCAACGAACACCCTAGTCATCAGCGTCTATTCCATATTCCTCTCGGAGAATATCACCCCGGACTTGCCGCCCATCTTCCATCAATTGTTCTAAGGTGATGCCTTTGGCCTGCAACCCTTCACCAATCCGGTCAAGGAGCTGCATCACCAGTTCAGTTCGGGGAGCAACCAAAAGACCCGCGTCGGTTTCTAACAGGCTGATTTCATCCCCTGGCTTAATCCCATACTTCTGTCGAAACCAGTCAGGCAGTTCAATTGAATTATCCGCGCTCACCGGGTAGGTAATCCTGTTTTCCATTGTCTCCTCCATTCCACTTGATTATATCAGACTGAAGGCTGTTCGGGTTCTAATGTATGGTTACACTCCGCTCATCTTGATGACCTTGCCCACCGTCCGCACGATGATGTTCAGGTCAAGGACGAGCGACTGGTGGCGGATGTAGTACAGGTCGTATTGCAGCTTCACCAGCGCGTCTTCATCATTCGCGCCGTAGTTGTAGCGCACCTGCGCCCAGCCCGTCAGCCCCGGACGGATGACCAACCGCGTCCGGTAAAAGGGGATTTTCTGCGTCAGCCGTTTGACGTGTTCCGGGCGTTCCGGGCGCGGGCCGACCACGCTCATATCGCCGCGCAGGATGTTGATAATCTGCGGCAGTTCGTCAAACCGGGTTTTCCGCATGAACCGCCCGACGCGCGTCACGCGGGGGTCGCCCTTCTGGCTGAAGACCGCCCCGGTAGCGGCTTCGGCGTCCGCCCGCATGGAGCGAAACTTGTAGATTCGGAAAACGCGCCCGTTCAGCCCGACGCGCTCCTGCCCGTAGAAGATGCCCCCCGGCGAATCCAGCCGGATCGCCAGCGCCAGCAGCGGCAGGATGGGCAGGAACGCCAGCAGTCCCAGCAGCCCCAGCCCGATGTCCGTCATGCGTTTGAGGAACGGGTATGGATTGAAGATCGAGTTGCCGCCAATCGGCAGCACCACCGCCCAGTTGTTATTGACATGCTCCACCGGAACCTGCCCGGTGATGCGTTCATAGAGCAGCGGCATCGGGAGTATCGTAACGCCGTGTTCGTAGGCGTCCATCACCCCCTGGAAGAGCGCCCCGCTTAACTCACGGGTGGAGGTGACGACCAGTTCGCTGACCTGCTGCCCGTGTACCAGCAGCAGAATATCCGGCCCCGCCCCCAGCACCGGGACATCGCCAATAGACTGCCCCACCTCATCGGCTTCACCGACAATCCCCACGATTTCATAGGCATGGTGGGCATAGCGGCCAATCGCGCCGATGATAGACATCGCCGCCCAGTCCGTCCCGACAATCAGCACGCGCCGCCGGACACTCGCCCAACCGAGCAGCGCCGGGTTCACCAGGCGCACCAGGCCGATCAGGATGAAAGAGGCGACGCCGTAGTAGAGGATGAACAGGCGCGGCAGAGAGACGGGCGGCGACAGGAAGAAGATAATCAGGTAGACCACCAGCATCTGCACCGTGATGAGGATCAACCGTTGCAGCATCAGACCCCGCTGGGCGGCGATGTTGAGGTCGTAAAAATCGTTGGCGCTGGCGAGCAGCAGCCACATTCCGGTCAGCACAAAAAACCAGTAACTGCGGTACCAGACGAACTCAAACGTAAACGATTCCCCCTGGGCGACCACTGACCAGATGAACAGGGCGATCAGCACGGACAGCACCACTGCCAGCGCATCCCCGATCATCAGGAGCAGGCGTCGTTCAGAAATGCGGAGTTGCAGCCGCTTCCGCTGCGGTGACGGTGAAAAGAGCATGGTCTGTCTAGTCTCGACTTGGCATCATTCGGTTTTTCTGTTCGCTGCCTCATGAACAGATACCCTCTCATTCTATCCCTAAAAGCCAGGGACGACAGCCGCCGGAGCACCCCGATTGCACAATCTATCCAAAGATTACGGCTTTATCACCGATTCGCGGGTATGATTCCGGGACTTATACCCACAATCCACAGGAGCCACACCCATGACACAGCCAGAAGCGCCCGGAGGCGAATACCCCGAACTGCACACCATTATCGAACCGTTCCGCACCCGCTCGGTGGAGCCAATCCCGTTTTCCACGCCGCAGGAACGCGCCGCCTGGCTGGAAGCCGCCGGTCATAACCCCTTCCTGCTGCGCGCCGACCAGGTGACCATTGACCTGCTGACCGACAGCGGCACCGGGGCGATGTCCTCGCACCAGTGGGCGGCCATGATCCGCAGCGACGAATCGTATGCCGGGGCATCCTCCTTCTATAAGTTTGAAGCGGCGGTCAAGGATATTTTCGGCTTCAAGCATGTCATCCCCACCCACCAGGGACGCGCCGCCGAACGGATTCTGTTCAGTATCGGCGTGCAGCCGGGGCAGGTCGTACCGAGCAACACGCACTTCGATACGACCCGCGCCAATATTGAGTTCGCCAAAGGTGAGGCGCGTGATCTGGTGATCGCGGAAGGCCGCCAGCCGCAGACCATCCACCCCTTCAAAGGCAACATGGATTTAGACGCGCTGCGCCGGACGATTGCCGAAGCCGGTGTCGAGAACATCCCGTTCGTGATGATTACCATCACCAACAATTCGGGCGGCGGACAGCCGGTGAGCATGGCGAACATCCGCGCCGTGAGCGAAATCGCCCATGAACACGGCCTGCCGTTCATCATTGATGCCTGCCGCTTTGCCGAAAATAGCTGGTTCATCAAGACCCGTGAAGAGGGTTACGCCGATACATCCACACTCGATATCGCCCGTGAAATCTTCAGCTATGCCGACGGCTGCACGATGAGCGCCAAGAAAGACGGTATGGCGAACATCGGCGGCTTCCTGTGCCTGAACGATGACGCGATGGCGCTCAACGCCCGCAACCTGTTGATCCTCACCGAGGGCTTCCCGACCTATGGCGGGCTGGCAGGCTACGACATGGAAGCCATCGCGGTTGGCCTGTACGAGGCGCTGAACGAGAACTACCTGCGCTACCGGATTCGCACCATCACCTATCTGGCGGAAAAACTCGCTGCGGCGGGCGTCCCGATGGTACAGCCGCCCGGCGGTCATGCCGTGTACATTGACGCCCGCGCCATGCTGCCCCATATCCCCGATTCACAGTATCCCGGCTGGTCGCTGGCGAACGCGCTGTATGTGGTCGGTGGCGTGCGGGCGGTGGAGATCGGCTCAGTGATGTTTGGCCGCCAGCCGGATGGCAGCGAACGCCCCGCGCCAATGGATTTAGTGCGGATGGCCTTCCCGCGCCGCGTCTATATGCAGAGCCATGTGGACTATCTGGCAGAGGTTATCCTGGCGATTCACGCGCGGCGGGAGACGGTACGCGGGCATCGCATCCTGTGGGAGCCGCCCTTCCTGCGCCACTTCTCGGTGCAGATGCAGCCGGTGTAGGGGGGAAAAGAAGCCCGTTCGCTTCATAGCTCATTAGCCCAATAGGTAAAATGCGAGTATTCCGTGTGCCGGGGTGATGTAGGGGAGCGCCAGCGTGCGCTCCCGTTGGGCAGCTACGCTACGTCGCCCCTCTCAGAGGTAATGCACTCCAGTCAGTTCTGCGGAAACCTGCCACAATCTGCGAGCGGCTTCTTCATCATGTGAGGCGCGGGTGGACTGCACCACAACCGGGTAGCCCCGCGTTTCCCCTGGCCCCTTAGGGCCGTAATACTGGCCGCCGATCACCTGCGGATCAACGGCGGCGCGCAGCAGCGGCAATGCGCCCATCGCCGCGCTCTGCAATGTGCGGATAAAAACCGCCGTCCCGAGCTTAATCAACCAGCTTCGTTCGGTCAGGTAATGGGTGAGATTGGTTCGGGAAACGCCAGGGTGCGCCGCAACTGCCAGGGTGCTGGAAGCGGCAGCGGTCAACCGGCGCTGAAGTTCGTAGGTAAAGAGCAGGTTCGCCAGTTTGGAGCGGCCATAAGCGCGGGTCGGGTCGTAGCCCGCTCCGCCTTCAAACATGAGATTGTCGAAATCCAGGTCGCCGCGTTTGTGTGCGTTGCTGCTGACATTGACGACTCTCGCGCCCGGCGTGGCAAGCAGCAGGTCGAGCAGCAGGCCGGTCAGGGCGAAATGCCCCAGGTGGTTTGTCCCGAACTGGCGCTCGAAGCCGTCCGCCGTTTTGCCATAGGGAACCATCATGATCCCGGCATTGTTGAGCAGCACATCCAGCCGTGTATATTTCGCTTTGAAGGCCGCCGCAAACTGGCGCACCGAATCCAGGCTCGTCAGGTCAAGTGGCAGGACTTCCGCCGCCGCGCCGGGGATTTCCGTCTGAATTTGGGATAGCGCGGCACGGGCTTTATCCAGGCTGCGGCAGGCCAGAATGGTCTGTGCGCCTTTCCGCGCCAGCTCCTTCGCTGCTTCATAGCCAACGCCGCTGTTGGCGCCGGTCACGATGACGACCTTACTGTTCATATCAGGGATATTCTGGGTTGTCCATTTGGGGGGCATAGGAATTCCTTTGCTTTAGGGGGCACAGCGGCATTTCCGCCACTGCTCTGGTCGCTAACGATGAATGGTCTTGCAGAGCGGCGGGGCTAAACCTATTTCCTGTCCGGTCAACCGGGGCACTGCTGCAGAACGGTTGCCATTATACACCCCATCCCGCCGTTTCTCACGGCGCTGTTATGCGAACCAGGGGTGTCTGGTCAGTGGGAGCCGCCCTTCCTGCGGTGTTTCCCGGTACAGATGCAGCGGGCAGGGTGACCAATCCAGTCGGCAAGCCTGATAGTGGGATATTTTAGATTGCATATTTGGATATAATATACTGCAACTGAGATAAGGGCAGAGGCATTAACCTTATGAGGCGCTGGCTTGTTCCTCCCAAACGTCAGGATGACTACGAGACGTTCGCGGCGGGTGTGCTGTATTATACGTTGTTGATCCTGCTCGGCGTCGCGCTGATATTTGCCTTATTTGTTACATCGGTTTCCCAGTTAATTTTCATCCCGGCAATGATAGGGGTCCTCGCGAGCGGCCTGTATCTCCTCCGCCGGGGGCGTCTCCGCCTCGCCAGCGTGATATTTGTGGGTGGCTTCTGGCTGGTAATCACCCTGGCGAGTTTCAGTATCAACGGCCTGCGGAATTCCTCGATCAGCGCGTATGCCATCGTCATTATTTTCTCGGCGGTGCTTTTTTATAACCGTGCAGTGATCGTCCTCACAGGCATGAGTATCCTTTCAGCGGTGATCCTGTTTATTGGCGAAATGGCGGGCATACTGCCACTGCGTACAACCCCGCTTTACCTGCCGGACCGTTTCTTCCAGCAGATTGCGCTCTTTGCGGCGGCAGGCATCCTGCTCTCTGCGGCGGCGCGGGTGATCCGGCGCAGCTTGCTGCGTAACCGTGAGCACGAGGCGGCGCTGCGGGAGCGCAACCGGGAGTTGGAGCTGGAAATCGCTGAACGGCAGAAAGCGGAGGCGAGCCTGCGAAACAGCGAAGAGCGATACCGCCTGTTGTTTGAAAATATCCCGATTATGGCGACAGTGTATGCTGAAGATGGAAAGATCGCTTTGCTGAACAACGCAGCAGCCAGGGCGTTCGAAGATACGCCGGAGAATCTGCAAGGCCGCAATCTGAGGGAAATAATCCCTGAAGAGAACGCGGAAGAGGCCATTCGGGATCAGAGGCGAGTCATGGAGGAAGGCAAGGACATCATCAGCGAGGGGTCGCTCGTGCTGCCGGATGGTCGTAAGGTGTATTATCTGCGTCACGTCATGCGGATGCCCGCCACCAACGGCCAGAGTCCGTCTCAGGTGCTGGCGCTGACGACGGATGTGACCGAAAAGTATCTGGCAGACCGGCGCGAACGCGAACTGGCCCTGACTCGGGAGAAGAATGCCTTCCTCACCGAATTCTTCAGCACGATGTCTCATGATCTTAAAACACCCCTGACAACGATGAACACCAGTCTTTACCTCCTCAAAAGAGCGCAGACCGCAGCACAGCGTGAAGAAAGGATGCTGAACATCAGCGAGCAGGTGACATTGATGGATCGCTACCTTCAGGATATGCTCGCCATATCCCGGCTGGAATATCTGCCCGGCCTTGATTTACAGGCGCTCAACCTGAATTCGCTGACCGAGGAGGTGGTGGATTCGCTGCGCCCGCGTCTGGAGAGCAAGCAGCACGCCTTCCAGTTCAGTGGGCAGCCGGATTTGCAGGCTGTGCAGGGTGATGAAGAACAACTGCGACGGCTGCTGACGAACCTGATTGAAAATGCGATTAATTACACACCTGATGGCGGGCACGTGGATGTCAAGACTTATATGCACGATGGCAGGGTTGCGCTGGAGGTGAAGGACAGCGGCATTGGGATCGAACCAGAGGCGATGCCGCGCATTTTTGAGCGGTTCTTCCGGGCGGCGAATGCGAAGGCCACAGAACGCAGTGGCACGGGGCTTGGGCTGGCAATTGTCAAGAAGATCGTTGAAACCCATGCCGCCACCATTGAGGTCAGCAGCCAACCAGGGGAAGGGACAACTTTTAACATCCACTTTGCTACAGAGTTAAGCTCCTGATGATGTTCGGTTTGCCGGGCTGCCTGTACAGACAGACGGCATTTCTCGGTGCAGGTGCAGCCGGAGTAACGGCTGCGGTATAATCGGGATATAGTGGGATTTATCCCTGCTTCGACTCACATTTGGCGTTACACGCCATTCTTTAGAAAGAGATGCTTATGGCCGCAATGTCTCCGCAACAATATCTGGATGCGATCATGCAGCTCCCGGATTTCGATGAGGCCGACGTGTCACCGGATGGCCGCTGGGTGGCCTGGACATGGTTCGCGGCGGGGCCGACGGCGGATGTGTATGTCGCCCCTACCGATAGCAGCGCCGCGCCGCTGCGTCTGACCAATAACCCGCTGGAAGAAAACTGGCTGGTTTCGTGGACGCCGGATAGCCAGGCCGTGATTGTCGCCCAGGATAACGGCGGCAATGAACGGGCGCGGCTGTTTCGTGTCAACTTGGCTGAACCGGGCGCGATGCACCCTCTGACGGAAGATGCCCCGAACTACTTCATACGCGGCGGCCAACTGCACCCGGAAGGCCGCTGGTTGGTCTATGGCGCGAACGTGGACATCACGACCGGGCAGGAAATTGAGCCGACCTGGATTTACCGCCATGATTTACAGACCGGCGAACGGCTGCCGCTGGCACGCCCACAGCAGGCCGGTTACATTGTTCCCCGCCTCAGCCCAACCGGGAAGCATGTCCTCTACAACCGCAAAGACCGCCACGCTGCCGGACGACAGCTCTGGCTGGTGGATATAGACGGGCAAAATGACCGGGAAATCGTCAGCGCCGGGGACGATAAAAAGGTCAGCGGTTCGTGGTTCCCCGATGGGCAGCGCGTCGTGGTGCTGGCCGAAACCCCTACCCACTACCGCATCGGCGTGTGGGAACTGGCGCGTGGTGACGTGCGCTGGCTGGTGGACGATCCCGAACGGAATATCGAGGCGGCTTACGTCCCGTTTGGCAGTGACCAGATCGTGATTCTGGAAGATCGAGAGGCGCGGCGGCGGTCATCGCGGCTCAACCCGGCCACCGGGGAAGAAACACCGTTGGCGACAATCCCCGGCACATTAACGCCCTTAGCCCCCACCGGCAGCACGGGCGAGTGGGTCGGCACCTACTATAGTTCCCGCCAGCCGACAGACATCGTGCGCTTCTACCCGGAGACCCTGCACCCGGCGGCGCTCACCAGCCTGACGCGCATCTGGGAGCGGACGCAGCTTACGAAAGACGACCTGGCTGCCGCTGAGGACTTCCGCTGGCGCTCAGTGGATGGCATGGCGATTCAAGGGTGGCTTTACCGGGCGAAGGGGACGCCACGCGGGACAATCGCCTTTATACACGGTGGCCCGACCTGGCATCATGAAGACCGGGTCTTTGCCGAGATTCAGTTTTTTGTGTCGCAGGGCTTTAACGTGTTCGACCCCAATTTCCGGGGCAGTACGGGCTTCAGCCGGGCGTTCTGCGAGGCAATCAAGGAAGACGGCTGGGGCGGGCGCGAACAGGATGACATCCGTACCGGGCTTGAGGCGCTCATCGCCGCCGGGGTGGCTGAACCGGGCAGGATCGGCATTACCGGCACGTCTTTCGGCGGATACTCGTCGTGGTGGGCGATCACCCATTTTCCGCCGGAGCTTATCGCCGCGTCTGCCCCGGTGTGCGGCATGACCGACCTGGTGGTGGACTACGAAACTACCCGCCCCGACCTGCGCCCGTACAGCGAGGAAATGATGGGCGGCACGCCGGAAACCGCGCCGGAACGCTACCGGGAACGCTCGCCTATCCATTTTGTATCGCATATTCAAGGACAACTGCTCATTGTCCAGGGGCTGCAAGACCCCAACGTCACGCCGGAGAATGTGCGGGCGGTACAGGCCGCGCTGAAAACCGCCAATGTGGAATACGGGCTGCTGGTCTTTGATGACGAGGGGCATGGTATCCATCGGCCTGATAACCGGAAGGTCCTGTATCAGCGGCTGGCGACGTTCTTCGCTGAATCGTTCGCGGGGGCGTGAATTTAATCCTGGAACGACGGCAATTCCAGCAGGGCGGCCAGCGCCGTGTTGAGGTCGAGCGACTTGCCGCGCGCCCAGGCGGCGGCGTACTGTGCGGGCGACAGGCAGCCCTTGAGCCGCGCCAGCAGTTTCACCGTGAGCGGCTCACGTTCGAGCCACCAGCCCGGTGTGTTAGGATTGTGCGCAGTCAGTGACAGCAGTTCCAGGGCGCGTTCGCCCTCGCCCGCGTCGGCCAGCAGGTACGCCAGCCCGGTCAGGTGAAATGGCTTGATGAACTCCCCGAATTCAATCAGCCTGAGATGCGTACTACAAGGGAAGATATGCCTCCGTACCAGAGCTGTCGCGGTTTCGTTTTCCTCCAGCCCATAGCGCCCGCAGGCTTCAACGGTTCGGGCAAATCGTGCGACCTTGTTTTCCATCGCCCGGCCCTTGTGCAGAACATGGAGAATCTCTGTGGCTGCCTGAATCGCATCGGCGTAGCGACCCTGAACGAGCGCAGTCAGGCTAAACATCAACTGACAATAGGCAATATCGTTGGGATAATTGACCTTGTGTGCATGAGATAATGCCTGCGTGAAATAGATGACCGCAGCGGGGAAGTCTCCCGCGACGAACCGGTACCGCCCTCGCATGGCGTTGACATGTTCCAGTCCCTCGTGATTCTCCAACTCCTGGAAAACAGCGAGACTCTGATCCAGGTAGAACTCTGCCTGAAGGTAGTCACCACACTCGTGGGCAATCTGGCTGAGACCTATGTAAACATTCCCACTAAAGAGTACGTTGTTCGTATTCTTGACCAGAGTCAGGGCTTCGAGCGCGAGCCGGTAGGCTTCAGCAGGGCGATTCTCCGTGAAGTGGAAACCGGTCAGGGTATGCAGCGAAATCGTCGTCCCGTATTTGTCCCCGATTTCCCTGAAAATCTGCAACGCTTCCCGCGCCATTGACTCTGCCCGCTGAAAATCCTCGCGCGGGGTTGGCAAGCGCCGGCTCTGCAACCGCAACGCAGAATTGACCAGCGCGGTGCCCACGATTGTCCAATCGTCAAATTCACGGGCGATAGCAAGCCCTTGATCCAACAGGTCCAGGGCATCATTCCAATTCGTAACCGAGCAGTGGCCTTCCCAGACCAGCAGATGCGCCAACAGACGGCGCAGTTCACCTTCCGGCGCGGGTGGCAGTGTTTTGGTAACACTGGCAAAATAGTCTCTGCCCTCAGACCTGCGGGCGAGGTACTGAAAGGCCAGTCCCAGGTTGTCGGCGAATGGTATGGCATCGCTGTACAACTCCCTTTGGACTAACCGGCGGAACGCCACTTTGATGTTTTCCCAGTCGGCTTCAATTTGGCGAATTGGCTCGAGTTGCTGCCCGCCCCTCAGATCGTTTTCGGGCTGAATCATAAAGCGGGTGTAATAGTCACTGTGGGCGTCATGGGTGGCCTCGGCCTCACCGGCGGCGGCGAGTTGTTCCTCGGCGTACTGGCGCAGCAGTTCATGAATGATGTAGCGCCCGTCCGCCGTATGCACCACCAGCGCCCGGTCAGATAACGACGCCAACGCTGAAAGCGACGACTCGGTCACTTCCAACGCCGCCTCCCGCGTGCAGCCACCGCGAAACACCGACAACCGGCGGAACAATGCGCACTCGGCTGGCGTGAGCCGCTTCCAGGTCGATTCAAACACCGCCCGCATACTGCGCTGGCGCTCTGGCAGGTCGCGCAGGTCACTTTGCAGGAAGTCCAGACTGGCTGTGATTTCCGCCGCGATTTCCGCCGTACTCATCACCTCAACCCAGGCCGCCGCCAGTTCTATCGCCAGCGGAATCCCTTCGGTCAACCGGCAGATGCGGCCCACCGCCATATCCCCGTTGTGCTGGAAACCCGGTTTGACCCGGCAGGCGCACTGCTCGAACAACCGCACGGCATCATAGTCCAGACCGTCGGTGGTATCCTTTTGCGGGTAGTGCATACCGTCCAGCCGGTAGACCGTCTCCCCGGTGAGTCGCAGCTTCTCACGGGAGGTCACCAGGATTTGCACACCCGCCCCGGCCTGGAGCAGGTCGGCCACCAGCAGCCCGCCATCCAGCAGATGCTCGAAGTTATCCAGCACCAGCAGGACACACCTGTTCCGCAGGTAATCCACGATCTGCTGGCGCTGCGAACGCTGGCCGGGCTGGAACTTGTAACCCACACGTTCGGCTATCGCCAGCACGATGTCCTCCGGGTCATGCAGGGCGACCAGCGGCACGAAATAGACACCATCAGAGAAGTTGGAGAGCACCGCCCTTGCCGCCGCCAGCGCCAGCCGCGTTTTGCCGATGCCGCCCACGCCCAGCACCGTCACCAGGCGCTCATGCCGGTCACGCAGCAGGCGGGTGACTTCGATTAATTCCTGCTTGCGGCCAACGAAGGGGGTGAGCGAGGCTGGTAGATTATGGGGGGTACGGTCAGGCTGGGTCGTGTCGTCGCTGTCGAGCAGCCCCAGCGTGCGGGCGGCATACACTGCCTCCTGGCGGCTGTTCACGCCCAGTTTGTTGAAGATTTGCCGGTTAAACCATTTGACCGTTGTGTAAGCCAGAACCAGGTGTTCGGCGATCTCCCGATCCGAGAGGTCTTCAGCGATGAGGTTCAGGATTTCGCTTTCGCGGTTCGTCAGTGGCTGGTAAATGCCGTCCGGCGGCTCGGAATCGGATTCGCGCATCCTGCCCTCCGGTTTGTGATAGCCACAACCTTATATATTATAGCATAATGTTGAAATTGTAGTGATTGTGCCGGGGTAATTGCTTTTGTCCTATTTTGAGGCTGTTTCCCTAAACCTTACTCCTCCATCATACAGTTTGCCGATCAAACGCAGATTCCTTGAAGGGACAAGCCTGCGTGTTCGGGCGGATTTGTCCCCTCATCCTTGTTTACCACAGGCCGTTGCTGCTGGTATCCTCCGGGATAGCGTCGTCCAGGGCGCTTTCGATTCCCTCCGGCAGTTCCACCGGCACGCTCTCGGCCTCCAACTGCTCATGAATCCACAGCCAGGCTTCCTCATGCTCGTAACGCGGGTCAAGCGTGACCATCACCCGGTTGTTCGGGCGCTGGAAAAAGGCCGGGCCGTTATACACAACTTGCAGGACGCAACTTAAGTGCCGCACGAACTGGATCACCTCCGGCTCGGCAGTCAGCCAGAATGTCCAGACTCCGCGCTGCTCGAACGGCTCGGTGATGTGAAACGGTTTGGGGCGTGGTGGCAGGGTCGGTTTTTCCGAAGGTGCTTCTTGTTTAGGGAATAGAGGGGTCATGAGCGGGTATCCCTATCCTATACAATGGGTGGTGGTTGGTAAAATCAGCGTACTGGAATATCGTGATTCTACCAACCCCGCAAAAGTAGGGGGTTTTCGCTACAGCCTACGCCATGCCAATCCTGCTATAATGGGTCTACGCGGCTTCACCGGTTCGCATCAAACCGGGTGATGATGATTGCCGTTGAGAGAGTGAGGGAGTGTAGTCATGCGGATTCGTATTGTAATTTCAGTGGTGCTTTTACTGTTCATAACCGCGCCGGTGGCAATGGCGCAGAGTGAAACGGCTTCGTGCGTCCCCCTGGTTGACCAGGCGCTGGCCGAACTCGCACAGAACTGTGCCAGCTTAGACGGGCAGACCGCCTGCTATGCCGCCGGGTCGGTGACGGCTGCCGGGTCGGTGGTCAACTTCAGCCAGCCAGGTGATCGCGCCGGGCTGTCCGGCCTGGATTCACTGCAAACCGCCGCGTTGGATGTGGCGTCGGCACAGTGGGGTTTGGCGGCGATGAACGTGCAGGCCAATGTCCCCACCTCAGTAGATGGCCTGGCGGTGCTGTACCTGCTGCTGGGTGATGTCACGGTTGAAAATGCCGTCGCGCCGGAAAGCGCCGTCCAGCCCGGCGAGCCAATTACCGTCACGACGCTGGTGGGCAGCAATATCCGCGTTTCGCCCAGCACCGATGGCACGGTACTCGCCAGCGCCCCGCCCGGAACGGAACTTCTGGCAGACGCCCGCAGCGCCGACAATAGCTGGGTGCGTGTCCTGTATGAAGGCCGCGCCGCCTGGGTTTCCACCAGTTTGCTCGCCATCAACGACCCGCTGGAAAACCTGCCGGCCATCACGCGGGGCAGCCGCACACTGATGCAGGACTTTTTCCTGCATACCGCCAGCGGGCTGGCCGACTGCGAAGGCGCTGTCCCCGCCCTGCTGGTGCTGCAAGCGCCCGACCTCATCCCGGTCACGGTGACCGCCAACGGTCAGGAGATCACCTTTACTTCAACCATTGTGCTGTGGATCACCGAGGCGAATGAACTGCGCGTCCTGGTTCTTTCCGGCGGCGCTCAGATCGGCAACCTGAATATCCCGGCAGGCTTCACGGTGAAAGCTCCGTTGAGCGCCGATGGCCGCAGTATCGCCGGGGCGTGGGAGAATCTGCGCTCCATGCTGGCCGGGGAACGTACCGCCCTGGCTGCACTGACAGGAATCGCGCCGGAACTGCTCAACACGGCGATTCAGATTCCGAGCGAGGCCGATATTCAGGCGACACTGGCGGCCTTGGCGGCGGGCGGTGTAGGACAGGCGACCAGCGGCCCGGCATCCGGGCAGGCCAATTGCAGCCGTTTCGCGCCGACTTCCCCCTTAGGCGGGATGCGCCTGGGTGTTGAGACGTTCTACTGGGACGGGGCATTGGGCGCGACCAATTACCAACTGTTGATCTATAACGGCGCGGGCAGCCAGGTGGCGTCATTTGAAACCGGGTCGGATAACACGGCGCTTTCGGTGGATACCGGGAGTTTTGGCGATGGCGCGGACTTCAGTTGGGAAGTCAAGGCGCTGGTGGGCGGTCAGATCGCCTGCACGTCGGGCCGCGTAAGTGTGCTGCGCGACGCGACCTCGCAATTGGTGGGCGATGGCGGCACAGGCCCAATTGATAACCCTGGCAGCGGCAGCGGCCAGTGGGGCAATTAGGCCGCAGCCACGATTTCCGCCGAGGTTGCGAGCACATCAACGCGCTCATGAATAGGTGAATATTCACCGGGTAACGCCGTTATGCTGAGTCTGAACAAGCTGGAAATCTTCGCGCTGGTGGTCGAAACCGGTAGTTTCAGCGCGGCGGCGGAACGCCTGCTGCTGACACAACCGGCCATCAGCCAGCATATCCAGGACCTGGAAGCCCAGCTCGGCGTTACCCTCTTCAAACGCGGGCGACGGGGTGTAACGCTGACCGCAACCGGCGAGACACTCTATGCCTACACCCAGCGCATTCTGCGGCTGGTGCTGGAAGCCGAAACCGCCGTGACCGATGTGCGCCACATCAAGCGCGGTCAGGCCCGTATCGGCGCGACCCCCGGCGTGAGCATGTACCTGCTGCCCGGTTGGATTCGCACCTTCCAGCGGGCGTACCCCAACCTGACAATGGCGCTCGAAACGGCGGTCACCAGCAAGATACTGGCGGGCGTCCTGGCGCACGAACTCGACATCGGCCTGATTGAAGGCGAACTCACCGACACCGAACGTCTTGCCAGTTTCGTGCTGCGTGAGATTGATATGTATGTGATTGTAGGGGCCGGGCATGACTGGTGCCGCAATGAGAGTGTGCCGGTTGCCGCCCTGGACGGTCAGCCCTTCATTACCCGCACGGCGGATAGCCAGACGCGCCGCTGGATTGACACGCTGCTGGCCCAGCACGGCGTCAAACCGCGTATCGTGGCGGAGTTCGATAACCCCGAAGCGATCAAGCAGGCGGTTGCCAGCGGAATCGGCATCACCATCCTGCCGGAATACGCCGTCCACCACGAACAGGCGCGGAAGGTGGTGCGTACCGTGCAGTTGGATAACCTGGTCATGCAGCGCACACTCAAACTGGTGTGGGATGAAAGCCTGCCGTTTTCCCCGGTGACCAAGGCGCTGCTGGCGCACCTGGCCGCCGAGTTCCCGCAGTTAAGCGCCGTGCTGGGGACTACTACTTAGCCTCGCCCTCATTATCCGCCTTCCACCACACGGATTTCTTCGTCCGTCAGCCCGTAGAGGTCGTACACCAGCGCGTCTATTTCTCGGTCAGTGCGTTCGATCTGTTCCGCCAGCATGTGACGCTTATCGCTGAACGCGGCTTCAGCGGCGGCGTATTCCTGTTTGAGCGCCAGTATCTTTTCGACCAGACTCACCATACGGTCGTGGCGGGCTTGGTCATAAGTGGATGGCTGGGATGGCTGGGATGGCTGAGGTGGCTGGGATGGCTGGGATGGCTGGGGTGGCTGGGGTGGCTGGGATGGCTGAGGTGGCTGGGATGGCTGAGGTGGCTGGGGTGGCTGAGGTGGCTGGGGTGGCTGAGGTGGCTGAGGTGGCTGGGGTGGCTGGGGTGGCTGAGCAAGGGGCTTAAGCCCCTTGTTCTTGTTCTCCGTCACAGAGGTTATATCTGGGGCAGCGATAGGCATGTTTTCAAGATACTGTCCAAAAAAACGTAAATATGAGTCTCCCGCACCTTCAAGGGCAGCGCACACTTGTACAAAATAGAAATAAGCCAAACGGGAATTCAAAACGCCAAGCAAATATAAATCAGTGGTCGGCAAAAAATAAGTCGTATTCGTACCATAATAGCCAGTAGTGTCCAGGGCAAACCGTGGCGTGGTGGCAATATCAGGAAAGATGATTTTGGCACTTTCCATGTATGCAGAAAACGCATACTGAGGTTGTTGGAGTTCATACCAGGCTTGTTTCGTGGCCCGATTTTCGAGCCGCTGTCGGTAGGGTTGTAAGTGCGTTTCGACCGCCGGGTAGCGGGAAATATCTATACGGTGATAGGTATAAATAAGATAATTTTCGGTTTCAGGGTTGATGTGGTAGCGCCGAATGTCCCGCCCATTCAGTAATGGCTTGATAATCTCCGCTGCTTCCGGATTCTGCCGGATCAGTGTATCCCGCTGTGCTTTGCTGATGACAAACGCTTCGGTTAAACCTGATACAACCCCACGACAGATAGGGAGCGGATGCAGATACTCTGCCAGCGGTACGCCGCGTTCACGGAGTTTTTGCATAAGGGCGTCATGCTCGGCGCGGGCAAAACCCCATTCACTACTCTGAAATTGAGCCGGCCTTACTGGATAGCTGGTTTGATGGACTACACTATTCAATAAATCAGGTTGTTTGACAACATCTTCGTAATCCGACATAGACAGCACTGGTGTGTAATATACAGGCTGAGTGATACCATCGTCTGTCCGTTGCGAGATGATAATCACAGTGCGTACTGTCGCATCAGGGAAAATGGGCAGCCCAGCTAAATCTAAGACACTTTCTATTTGTGATTTTTCAGCTAAGAAGCGCCGTAGGCCAACCCCATACTTTGCCCGCAGAAATTTATTCGAGACAATCATGCCAAAGCGTCCACCATGCCTGAGGAGATTATGTTCTTTCTCAATAAAATAGCCATAAAGATCGAGTCTATCAGCATGGGTTTCATAGTTGGCTCGTAAGTAGGGTTTGGCATCCTTAAACGTCTCCATGCGGATATATGGGGGATTCCCGATCACCACATCAAAGCCGCCCGGCACACGCCCGGCCTTCTCAATCGGCCAGCACGCAGCTTGTATGATTTGAACAAGGGGCTTAAGCCCCTTGCTCTGCTGCCTGATGGATGTTTCCCCGCTCTGCTGCCTGATGGATGTTTCCCCGCTCTGCTGCGCGGACGCGATTCCTTTTTCCCAGAGTGTCACCAACTCATTGCCCCAGCGTTCGGAATGCTTGTGATGATTGGTATTCACATATTCCATGATTTCATAGAGTGCTTTCTCGTCTTTTACACCCCATTTGTTAAATTTCTGCCCCCAAACATGCTGGCCTTCTTCCCAATTTCGTGCCCGCTGGAAGGTATACGAACTATACCCCTTGATTTTGCGGACAAGTTCATTGAGTGTGGCCTCATCTTCAGCGGCGATGACCATGTGAACGTGATCGGGCAGCACATTCCAGGCAACGACTGGAACGGTGTATTTCTGGCAGGCTTCGGCGATAATTTCTGCCATCAATAGCTGTTCTTCGGGGACAAAAATCAGTGGCTCGCCACTTTCGATACCATACGTCACCATGCGCTCAGAGACGCGGGAATTGTGGGTCACAAATGTGACAAACCAGAACGGGCGCGTATCCCCCGCCAGCACTTCAGGAAACGCTTCTGCCCAATCGAAAGCGGTTTCGCCCGCGATGGTCGGATCACTGATGAGGCTGTTGCCATGCTGGATGTGTGTCAGCAGCGGGATTTTCTCACGTTCGCCCACCGCTCGCAGCATCAGGTTTAATCGGGTAACTTCCACCGCCTGGTCGTCCAAGTCCACACCGTACAGGTTTTCCTGCAAAATCCGCATCCGGCGGCGGCGCGGAAAGTTGCGGTCTGCCTCGTCACCATGTAATGCCAGCCAGCGGTCTAACACGTCAAAGGCTTCGATCAGAAACGAACCACTGCCACAGGCCGGGTCGAGAATCCGCAGTTTGTGAGCGTCTGCGCCGGATTCGAGCAGTTTACCTAACGTCTGCTGAACGATGTAGCGCACGACAAACTGCGGCGTGTAGTAGATACCCTGTTTCTTGCGTTTTTGCTGCTTGTGGGGGTCGAGTGTGGTTTTGCCTTCGGGGTCTTGCGCCTTGAAGCCCAGGTACTGCTCATAGACCGCCCCCAGGACATCGGCGCTGATGGCATTAAAATCATAGCTTGCCAACCCGCCCGGCACTTTGTACAGACCATCCACAATATCAATAATCAAGTCCGGGTCGTGGATTTCCATCAAATCAACCGCGCTTTCCGCAAACAGGTTGGAATTGTATACAGTGTCCAGGTCACGGAACAGCTTGAGCAGGTTATTGAACAGGTCGCTTCGTTTGGACTGGCGCACCAACGCTTGTAAACGTGGTGGCTCAACGCCCCGGTCTTCCACCGTGCGGATAAAAATGAGGCGGTCAAGCAGGCGTTGAACAGCATTATCTACTTCACGGGGGTTGGTCGCCCAGAGTTTCCCGCTCCACTGGCGCATCTGGTTAAACAACTCGTAACGCCAGGCCGTCAACTGTTTGAACAACACATCCGTTACCGGCTGGCGATGTGCCATTTTGCCATAGCGTTCAGCTACACGATCCATTTCCCGCGCTTGCATCGCTGGCTTGGAGAGCAGCCACAAATCATCAAAGCTGCCGTTGGCGTAGTGTTCGGCCTTCAGGTTCAAGAAACGCGCCTGCACCGGATCACCTGTTTCCCACTGCGCGTTAAACACCATTAAGCCCTCAAAATCGGTCAACACCGCCCAGGTGACGCCCCGTAGATAAGCATAATTGATGGCCTGCTTCATGAAATCGGGCTTTTCCAGTTTTTCGGAGGCGCGTTTGGTTTCCAGGTAGAAGACCGGGATGTTATTCAGGTAGAAGCCGAAGTCCACAAAGCCGCGTGAAATCTGCTCCTCAGCCGAAAACTCCGCCGGATTCTCGGTATTCCAACCCAAAGCGCGGAACAATGGCAAAATAAAGTAGTGGCGCGTCTCGTCTTCGTTGTATGAATCACGTTCGCTTTTTGAGGTGTTGTTCCAGCGTTCAACCAGTTCAGCAACCTGTTGGCGGGCGGCGTCGGCGTTCATAAAGCATCCAATCCATAAACAACGATGGTATACCGGTATTCTAGCGCCCGGCTCTATTGCTTGCAAACTATCTTACAGTGTTTTGGCCTGGGTTTTTGCCCGATCCCCGCACTTCTGTTACACTGCAACCCAATGGCAAGCGTGTGAGGAGAGGGTGTACCGGTGACTCGTTTTGTCGTGCGCTATCGTTGGATCGTCGTTCTGCTTGCGGTCATTCTGGCAGGCGGTTGTTCGCCAGATACCGGTCAGTCCCCACCTGTCACCCCCGAAACCAGCGCCCAGACCTGCCCCAGCCTGGTGCAAACCGCCATGTCCGCTCTGGACGCCAATTGCAGCGCCACCAGCCGCAACCAGGTCTGTTACGGTAACACGCGCCTCAGCGCCGTTCCCCAGTCTGGTGCCAGTGACTTTCAGTTTAACGCCCCCGGCGATATTGTGGATTTGAACAACCTGAAAACCCTCCAACTCAGCTCCATGAACACCGATTCCGGTGAATGGGGCGTGGCGTTAATGCGGGTTCAGGGCGATATTCCCGACTCGCTGCCGGGGCAGAACCTGACGGTTCTCCTGTTCGGAAATGTTGAGATCGAAGCCGCGCCGCCTTCGGACGATGCGACGGTTGTCAATTCGTTTTACTTCCGCACCGGCCTCGGCGATTCTCCTTGCGTAGAAGCGCCGGAGAGCGGGATTCTGGTGCAGACCCCGGATGGTGTGCGCACCGTCAAACTGCGTATGAATGAAGTGGACATTGAACTGGGTTCAACCGCCTACTTCCAGGCGCCGGAGAACGCGGATATGGCGGTGAATGTGGTTGAAGGCCAGGCCGCCGTCACCGCGCAGGGCGTAACCCGCCGGGTGAGCGCCGGGACGCGCACCCAGATTCCGCTGGACGCGAACCGTCGTCCTGCCGGGCCGCCTTCAGTTCCCCAGGTCTATGAAGCCGCCCGCCTGCAATCCCTGCCGCTCGCCAGTTTGCAGCGCCAGATTGACATCGCCAACCAGCTCCTGGCGGCAACCTTCACAGACACTGCCGAAGAGTGGACGGTTTCGCCGGGTGCGGGCAATCTGCAACAGAGTCCGGCGGACGACACCGCCGACGGCTACATCTGCGCCCAGAGTCCGGCAGGTGGTGAACCCTGGTATTTTGTCTCGCCCCCGGCGTGGCGCGGTGATTACGCGGCGGCATACGGCGGGGCGCTGTATACCATCCTGCGGGCGGAGTCCAGCCCGGCAGAAACTCCCGATGTGCGCCTGACCGGCGGCGGACTCACCCTGGCGAATCGCCTGCCCTACCCGGTAGAGACAACCTGGACAGGCTACCGGCTGGCGTTAACCACGTCTGCCGGTTGGACGGATACATCCACCAATCAGCCGGCCACCGCCGAACAGATTCGGGCCGTTCTGGGTGCGCTGGAGACGATCAGTATCCCCGGTGGACAGGGGAGAAGCTGCCTGGATAGCGTACATCTCACGAGCGCCGTCCAGCCGCTGGTGGTGCGTCCTACGCCGGTTGTACGCCAGCCAACGGCCACGCCCTATGTTGAGGTCGCAGGCCGTGTCCCGATAGACCTGACCGTATCCGACAGCCTCGACCAGCCCGGCCAGCAGAAAACCTATACCTTCGAAGCCGCGCCGGGGCAGACTGTCTACTTCGACGCCCAGGATGGCTCGTTCTATATGCGCTGGGCGGTGACGGATTCTACCGGGACGGCCATCTTTGATGGTGGCCGCATGGTGACCGATGCCGGTATCTTCACGCTGGAACGGGGCGGAAGCTACACGGTAACGGTCTTCGGCGACGAGGACACCGTTGGCCCCTACCAGTTCAAAGTGTGGGATGTGCCGCCGCCGCAGAACTTCACCTTTGCCATTGGCGACACGGTGACCCAGGATCAGCCCGGCGCCGGGGCGGGGAACATCGAATCGCCCGGCAGCCAGGACATCTACACCTTCCAGGCGACAGCCGGACGGCAGGTGACCTTTGACGCCCAGGATGGCTCGTTCTATATACGTTGGGCGGTGACGGATTCCGCCGGGACAGTCATCGCTGAGAATGGCCGGATGACGGATGATCCGCTTACCCTCACCCTTGAACAGGGTGGCGCATATACGGTGAGAGTTTATGGAGATGAAGATACGGTAGGCACATATCGTTTCCGAATCACGGAACAGAAATAGCCTGGATCGGTCACGGTTGGCGGGGCAAGGGCCGGCGTTCCCTTGCCCTGGCGAAGTCTCATCTCTCGGCTAAATGCTGCATCCGGCAAATAAATCAAGCAAGAAAACAGGGGATTCGTAGGGACGCGCTTCTGCGCGTCCGCCGGACGGCATTTTTGCCGTCCCTACGCCTGTTCTTGCGAAACTTATCGGACACAGCACTTAAGCAGCTTCTGATTGGGGCGAATGGATCAAACCAATCACGGATGGCAGACACCCTGCCGTCACTTTAAATTACCATTTTTTTGAAAGGTTAAATCGTATGGCACCCATCATCACCATTGAACGACATATTCTTGACCAGCAGCGGCTCTACCCGGATTCCACCGGGGCGTTCAGCCAGATGCTCTATGATATCGCCCTGTCCGCCAAAATCATTGCGCGGGAGACGACTCGCGCCGGGTTGGTCGGCATCCTGGGCGCGTCCGACGATCATAATGTCTACGGGGAACAGCAGCAGAAGCTCGATCTCTTCGCCAATGACATGATTTTCAAGATGAATGACCACACCGGGCGGCTTTGCGCAATGGCTTCCGAGGAAAATGACACGCTCATCCCAATTCCGGCGCAGTTCAAGACCGGCAAATACGTGCTGCTCTATGACCCGCTGGACGGCTCATCCAACATTGACGTGAACGTCTCCATTGGGACCATTTTCTCGGTTCACCGCAAAATCTCGAAGGGCGACCAGGGGACGCTGGAAGACGCCCTCCAACCGGGGCGCAGGCTGGCTGCTGCCGGGTATGTCGTCTATGGCAGCAGCACCATGATGGTTTACAGCGCCGGGAACGGGGTGCATGGCTTCACGCTCGACCCCAGCGTGGGCGAATTCCTCCTAAGCCACGAGAATATCCGCGTGCCGAACACGGCCAAGTATTACAGCGCCAACCAGGGATATGAGAAATACTGGACGCCGGGTGTGCGCCGCTTCACGAAATGGCTGCAAGGTATTGAGGGCGAAGGCCGTGAGCCGCTGGCGCATCGCTATATCGGGTCGCTGGTGGCCGATTTCCACCGCAACCTGCTGCGGGGCGGGATTTTCTACTATCCGGGCGACATGCAGAAAAGAACTGAGCCAGCCGGGAAAATGCGCCTGATGTTCGAGGCACAGGCGTTAGCGTTCCTGGCTGACCAGGCCGGGGGATACGCATCCGATGGGGTGGGCAATATCCTCGATATTCAGCCGCACGACCTGCACCAGCGCGTACCGATGTTTATCGGCAACCGTGACCTGGTTGTGACCGCCGAAACTTATATCCGCAATTACGACCAGGACTGGGTGAAAGCCTATACCGCGTTCCGTGAAAAACAGGCTGTTTTCAGCGGATAGCTGGCTTGGTGTTCCGGCCTGCTCCTAGCCAAATCCCGGCAGACTCACGCCGTTATCGCGCAGCACCGCCTCAACCTCGGCGCGGGTTGGGGCGTTGCGCCCGCTGCCGACTTTCCGCACAGCAGCCGCGCCACAGGCATTCGCAAGCTGTGCCGCCTCGCGCCAGTCCCAGCCCTGCGTGCGGCCATACACCAGCCCGGCATTAAAGCAGTCACCCGCGCCAACCGTATCCACCACTTTCACCGGGAAGCCGGGGACGGCCACCCGCGTTTCGGGCTGGATGACCGTACAGCCCGCCGCGCCCTGCTTCACCACCAGCGCCGCCGCACCCAGCCCGAACAGAAAGGCGTAGGCGTCTTCCCCCGCGCGGCCATTGGCGGCGAAGGGCACTTCCTCCTCGGTCATCATCAGCACGTCACAGCGGGAAAGCAGCGCCTCCACCCGCGCGAAATCCATATTGCGGATCGTCGGGCCGCTGTCGCAGAAGACCGGGATGCGCGACTCCCGCGCCCGTGCCAGCACGCCGTCTATCAAGGCCGGGAGCTGGACTTCATGCAGGTTGTACCCCTGCAGGAAAACGGCATCGCCCGTTTGCGCCAGGCCGTCTAGCTCCGGCGTATAGGCTACCGGATCGCCAGCGGCGAGACTGCCGATAAACACGTGCTCATGGGTCGTGTGGTCAATCAGGTCGTAGACAACACACGTCTGCGACCCTGGCAGCGTGACCGCGCCGCGCAGGTCAACGCCTTCACCGGTCAGAATGCGCCGCAGTTCGTCCCCGAAGATGTCCGCGCCAATCGCGCCCACCGCCAGCACACCCAGTCCCAGCCGCCGCGCCATGATGTTGAAATTACACCCGCCGCCGGCTTCCAGGTAGGCGCCGTGTGTCTCCTGATGCTGGAAAGGCAGCACCGGCAGCCGTACCGGCATCACCATATCCACGACCAGATCGCCCACCGCGACAACGTGGTTCACGACCGGCTGCCTGCCATCTTCTCGATACCGTCCGCGATCTGCCGCACACCATAAGCCGCGAACACCGGATCGTTTTCCAGTGTCTGGATGATGTGGTTATCAAACGCGCCGATTCCCTGGTATGCGCCAGCGATGGCACAGGCAATCGCGGCCACCGTATCAGCATCCCCGGATAGGTTGGTCGCATAAATGCCGGTCTGCTTGACATCACCCCCGGCCAGCACCAGCACGCCGAAGGCAGCGCCCACCGTCTCGACAATCGAGAGCGATGTGCCCACCACATCGTAGAGTTCGCGCAGCCGGGCTTTCACATCGCCGCCTTTACGGGCGATATTCACCGCCATTTCGATACGCCGCGTCACCGATGGCCCCAACCAGGCGGGCACTTTCTTCTGGCCGAGTTCCGCCCCCAGCATCCCGGCGGCGATAATCGCGTCCAGCGTAGCATCGTCGCGGATAGCAACCGCCACCGCTGCCGCTATGGCGCTCGCCCCGGAAATGGCTACGCTGGTATTATGTGTGGGGATACAGGACGTGTAGGCCGCTTCAATCGCGCCCATCGGGTCGTTAGGATAAAGCAGGCCGACCACAGAGACACGCATCGCCGCCCCGTTGGTATCGCCCATGCGCCCCGTCTCATACGGGCTGATGCCGCGCTTGAGCGCCTGGACGCCGCGCCGCGTGCTGGGGCCAACATACGGCGAGTCGTCGCCGCCCACCCGGTCATACCAGCTGATGATAGCCTCGATCGTCGCTTCCAGCGTAACGCCGCCGTGTTTCAGGTAGGCCTGCGCCAACGAAAAAGCCTGCTCCGAATCGTCGGTGATGCGCCCGGCGGGCAGCCCGGCATGTACGACATGGTCGGGCGGGCCGGGCAGGAAATCGTCTATCCAGCCGAACGCTGCTGCTGTCTGATCGGGGTGAAAATATGCGGGCATTCCGAAGGCATCGCCAAAGGCCTGCCCGTAAAGTCCGCCAAGTATCTTATCTTTGTGCATGGTGTTGGTTCCTAGAATTTGGTAAACGAGGGGAATCACATTTCAACAGGGGCATGATGCGTATCATGCCCCTCGCATAACGTTACTGTATCACCCTTACCCGGCTGCTGGCCTGATGAAACCGACTTCGCGCACGAGGTTGAAGCCGCCGAACCCCAGCCAGACCAGGGCGCTGACCACGAGACCGCCAATCACCGCCGGGGCGACTTCCATCAGGAGCGCCAGGAAGAGCGTCAGGTACAGCCCTAACGAGAGCACCGTCGCCACCGCGCTCAACCAGACGCGCTGCGGAATAGTCTCGACCCGGCGCACAAATGGCAGATTCACACCGATCAGGGCCAGTGACGCGACGCCGATCACCAGCCCCAGCGGGTTAGCGACATCCGGGCCGCCAAAACCATTGGGCGCGGTGAACAGGCTGACCGTGATGATGATGCCGATGACGGCCACCATGGCCTGAAGCACATGCAGAACGCTCAACCGTTGCAGGATGCGCCAGTACCGGGCGTTAAAACCTTCGCCTTCCGCCGCCCGCAGTGCCTTCAACCGCTGGCTCTGGCGGGTTTGCAGCGCGTACACAACCAGCGCCATGACTGTCGCAACATACGGGACCATCTGCGGGAGCTGCGACGGGATTTGCAGCGACCCGATTCGGCTCGCCAGCGCATCAAAGAAGCCGAACACCAGCGAAGCCGCCATCGTGCCATACGGGTTATTGCCGCCCAGCAGCGGCGTCGCCAGGGCGATGAAGCCGCGCCCCGATGTCATGTCACGCTGGAACAGGCTCAGATAGCCCATGCTCATGTGGATACCGCCTAAACCGGCCAATAGTCCACTGAGCATCAAAGCGATATAACGGGTGCGCTGCACCGGGATACCCACCGAGGCCGCCGCTTCCGGGTTCTCGCCCGCCGCCCGCAGGTGCATCCCGAACGGCGTGCGGTAGAGCAAAAACGCCACCAGGAACACCGAAATAAACGCGATCCACGTCATGGCGCTCTGGTTATCGAGAATCTGGAAGATGAACGGGCCGATCACCGGAATATCGTTGATGAATTCCGGCAGTTGGATGAACGGAATCACGAGGCTGGGCAGGGTGCTGGTGTTGCCCCGGTCTCCGGTCAGTTCATACATGATGGCAACCGTACCGGCTGAACCCAGAATGTTGATGGCAATACCCGATAGAATCAGGTCAGCCTTGAGCCGCAGGTGGAAGAACGCCAGCAGCAGCGCCATCAGGATCGAGACGATCACGCCCATCAGCAGCCCCAACCAGGGGCCGATCACCAGCCCGGTCTCCTGGCCGAACCAGGTTTGCGCGTAGGCGCTGAAGACCACACCGGTAAAGGCCGAGACCAGCATGATCCCTTCCAGGCCGATATTAATCACCCCGGCGCGGTCAGAAAGCAGCGCGCCGAGCGAAGGCAGTAAGATCGGGGTCGCCACCCGCAGGATAGAAGCGAGAAATGCTGCACTAAAAATACTCTGAATGACGGTATCAAACATGCGCACCCTCCTCTACTGCCACTGCGCCTGGGTCGGCTGCGCTGGATTGCGCCAGGCTGCGCTGCCGCCGCCGCCGTGACTGGAAAAACGCTACGAGGGCTTCCGCTGTAATCAGGAGAATAATCACCGACTGGATGATACGCACGATCTCAAAACTCACGTTGGCGTCACGCTCCATGAACTGCGCCCCGGCGCGTAAGTAGGCGTAGAGCAAACCGGTGAATGGGATCACCAGCGGGTTGTTCCGCGCCAGCAGGGCCACCACCACACCTTCAAACGCCAGCCCGAAAGACATACCGCTCACCAACTGCCGGAAAATCCCCATACTCAGGTGCGCCCCGGCCAGCCCGGCCACGATACCGCTCACGGCCATCGAAAGCATGATCGTGCGCCGGGTGTTGACACCGCCGTACTCCGCAAACTTCCGGTTTGCGCCGACCATGCGGATTTCGTAGCCCAGCGGCGTGCGGCTGATGAGCAGCCAGGTCACGATCACGGTGATAATCACGAGATACACGGCTATCGTCACCTGTGTATTGGCGACAATCGGCGCCAACTGCCCGGCGGCGACGAAGACCTCCGACGAGTTATAGCCCGCGCCCGGCGGCTTGAGCTGCATAATCAGCACCATCTCGAAGAAGCGAATCGCAACCGTGTTGAGCATCAGGGTTGCCACCAGTTCGTTCGCGCCCAGGTAGGCTTTAAGCGCGCCAGGCAGCAGCCCCCACAGGAAGCCCGCCACCAGCGCCCCTAAAATTGCCAGCGGAATCAGGATGATGGCAGGAAGCTGGGTGAAGCTGAGAACAATCGCCCCGGAAGCCAGCGCCCCCAGGTAAAGCTGCCCTTCCGCGCCCAGTGAAAACTGCTGCGCCCGGAAGACAATCGCAATCGAGAGGCCAACCAGGATCAGCGTCAGCGCGTCCTGTATCCAGATCGCCCAGCGGTTGACCCGCCCCAATGCCCCCAGCAGAAACGCATCATAGGCGGCGTTGGTGCTGGTGAGCGCCTCGTCTATGACGATATTGGTCGGCACGACTTCCGGGCGCGCCTGGATGGTATATACACCGTCAGCAGGCAGGGCGAAATCCGCGATAACCGCATCGTCTGCGCTGCGTACATCATTCTCACTGAAGCGTTCGACTTCTTCTTCGGTAGCGCCCGTGCTGGCCGCCAGCTGCGCCCCATCCGGGCCGAGAAGTTCAACCTCCAGGTTGACGGTTGAACGGCGGTTGGCGACAAACGCCAGGATACTGACGACATCACCCTGGCTGCCGGCGAAGGTATAGACCGCCTCAGTCAGTGGTTCTTTCACGTTCGGTTTGTTGAACTCGCCGCCCCGTGAAAGGCCGTATTCGAGATCAACATCAGCATTTTCGACAGGCGCGGCCTCCGAAAGCACCGACACCTTGAACTCGCCCCGGGTGTACTTATCGGCTGTATCCAGGTTAAAGAAGATCGTCATCACATAGCCGAGGATGAGCGCAACGATCACCGTCACGATGACCCGCAGCGCGTTCCAGCGCAGTTGGTGTACCAGCAGCGCCACGCTGATCCCCACCAGGGCGTTCACCATGACAATCGCCCCGTAATCATCGGCGGCAAGCATGGTGTTGTACCATTCGTCCGGCGTGCTGCCGCTAAACAGCCGGACGGTGAGAAAGAGCGTGACCCCCACCGCGATGGCGATGAGCATCAGCCAGAAAATCCATTGTCGTGGTTTGGACGCTGCCGTCATAGCGCCGCCTCCATTTCTTCGTGTGTCTGCCGCGCCGCGCCCAGCATATACAGCCCTAAGTGTTCTTCAGTCAGGTCGGGCGTGTTGGGCAGCACCGCCACCACTTCGCCGTTATACATGACCATGATCCGGTCAGCCAGTTTCATAACCTCTTGCAGGTCGGCGGAAATCAGCAGGATAGATAGACCCTGGGTACGTTTATCCACCAATTGCTGGTGAATGAACTCAATCGCGCCGATGTCCACCCCACGAGTCGGCTGGGCCGCGATTAACAGACGGGGCGACGATGAGAACTCCCGCGCCACGATGACTTTCTGCATATTGCCGCCGGAAAGCGAGCCTACCGGCACATCACCACTCTGGGCGAGAATACCAAACTGGGCGATCAGTTCGCGCCCGTTCTTGCCGATAGCCTTCGGTTGCAGAATGCCGCCCCGGGTGAACGGTTCACGGTAATAACGGTCAATGATAAGGTTCTCAACAATACTGGCATCACGCGCCAGGCCGTTGGAGAGCCGATCTTCCGGGATGTGCGTGACACGCGCCTCGCGCACCCGGCGCGGGCCATGCCCGATGATGGATTGGCCGTCCACCCACGCCTCGCCGGAAGTCGCCTCGCGCAGCCCGGTCAGCACCTCCACCAGTTCGGTCTGCCCGTTACCTTCCACCCCGGCAATCCCCAGGATTTCCGATTCGTAGGCGGTAAACGATACGTGATTCACCAGCGCCCGCCCGGCCTCGTTGGCGTAAGTGAGACTCTTGGTTTCCAGAACCGGCTTGCCACGCTGCACGGGCGGCTTATCCACCACCATGAAGACCTCACGCCCAACCATCATCCGCGCCAGTTCCGGGATACTGGTTTCGGCGGTTGTCACCGTACCCACGACTTTCGCGTCGCGCATAACCGTTACCCGGTCAGAGATTTCCATGACCTCGCGCAGCTTGTGGGTGATAAAGATGACGGTTTTCCCCTCTTTGACCAGGTTGCGGATTGCGGCGAACAGGTCAGTGGTTTCACGGGGGGTCAGGACGGCGGTGGGTTCGTCCAGGATGAGGATTTCCGCGCCCCGGTAGAGCGCCTTCAGAATTTCGACGCGCTGGCGCATCCCCACCGGGACGGATTCGACTTTTGCCAGGGCGTCCACATGCAGGCCGTAGGTTTTCGACAGCGTTCTGGTATCCTCAATGGCCTGTTTGCGATCTATAGTGATGCCCTTGCGCGGTTCGCGCCCCAGGGCGATATTTTCCGCAATGGTGAAGGAGTCAACCAGCATGAAGTTCTGGTGAACCATGCCGATGCGCATTTCAATCGCGGTATGGGTATTGTCTATATCTACGGGTTCGCCGTTCAAGAAGACTTGGCCGGATGTCGGCTGCTCCAGACCGTAGAGAATCTTCATCAATGTGGACTTCCCGGCGCCGTTTTCACCGACGATGGCGTGAATTTCTCGCGGCTCAACGCTCAGCGATACGCCGTCGTTTGCGAGAACCCCATTGGGATATACTTTGATGATGTCACGGGCTTCCAATAAAGACATAAGCTGCCTCGAAAAAAATAATCATGATGCTATATTGCCGTAGGGGCAAGGTTCTCGCCTTGCCCCTACAGATCATGCGTTACAGATTATGGGTGATTGAACGCGCTAGCCGCCCAGGTACATGGAGGCGTCGAATTCCATCATCGGCATATCGGCACAACCCAGGCCAACGGCCACCGCGTCGTCACCGAACGCGCTGTTGACCGTGATATCGCCATTCACAACGGCTTCCTGCACCGCTGCCAGCAGATCCTGGACGTTCTGCGGAGTCGCTTCAGTGTAGATGTCATTGTAGGCCAGCCCGACGCCGCCTTCGGCAATACCCAGACCTTCGGCCTCGCCAAGGGGCAGTTCGCCCGCCAGATACAGCTCAACCCCGCGATACAGCGAGTTGTCTACGTTCTTCAACATACTGGTCAGAATACGTTCGGCCTGTTCGGGGTCGGTGTCCAGAATGATCGTCGCCTGGTCGGAGTCGACGCCGATGGCATAGTGACCCTGTTCGGCAGCGGCTTCAAACACGCCCACACCCGTGCCGCCCGCGATCTGGAAGACGACGTCAGCATTCTGCTCGTACATCGCCAGGGTGATTTCTTTGCCTTTAGCCGGGTCATTCCAGCTACCAGCATACTGCACCAGCACCTGGCTTTCCGGGTTGACGAGGCACGCGCCCTGTTCGTAGCCCACGATGAAGTCGTTAATCACGGGGATGTCCTGCCCACCAACCGCGCCCAGCACCGGGTCGGCGTTCATGCCTTCGGTCTCGGAGATCGTCATCGCGGCGGCGTAGACACCCGCCAGGAACGAACCTTCGTTCTGGTTATAGGTGATCGAGTAGACGTTGGCGCAGCCTTCAACGCAGACATCAGGGTTATCATAGGGCATGGAGGCATCATAGAACATGAAAATCTTGTCGGGATACATATGCGCGCGGGCCGCCAGATAATCAATCATCTGGAACGTGCCGACGATCAGGATGTCATAGTCATCGGCGGACATGGCATCGTTCAGGCCGGTTTCCCAGTTGGCGGCGTCAATTCCGAGTTCAACCGTGTTGACCTCGGCATCAAAGTCGTCCATCACACGGTCCATACCGCGCTGCGCTGAGTCAAAGAAGGACTTATCGCCGAGAACGCCGTTCACCACAAGCGTAATCCGCAGTGGCTCATCCTGGGCGTTGACCAGGCTGAAGGCACCCAGCGTGAGCAGGGCGACTACCAGAACAAAAAGAGTGACTTTCGTGCGATTCATGGAATATCTCCTCAATGAAAAACCATCTGCTTCTTTAATAGTGCTGCCAGAAATATTACAGAGCCTTACAGCGCCTGTCAACAACTCCGGCATCCGCGTGAGAACTCATACAACGGGGTGGAAAAGTCTGCCAGCATCCCAGTGTATAAATCGGGGCGATTTTAGCGCATAATCCGCAACCTCGCTAATGCTCTAATGCGTATTTCTGGGCGACAGTCGGGTCGAGCGCCAGGGCAGCCGCAACGTACAGCGCCAGCCAGGTGATTGCCGCCTGGACATCATCCAGTGCCGCACTTTCGCTGACGGTGTGCGGCGCGGTCATCGGCGCGCCGATCATCCCCAGAACCTGCGTCCAGCGTCCCAGCGGCATATCGTCGCTGCGCGACAGATAGCCGGTGTTCATCTGCACACTGCCAGGCCGGGCAGTATTGAGCACCCCTGCGAGGTCAGCCCCCAGCGCAATATAGTTAGGCGGCACAATCGAACCCCGACTCCAGCCCGAAACTGTGCCGAAGCACGCCCCGCCCCCGATAACAGGTGTACCATCCGCCCCGGCGGTCTGCGCATCCACCGAAATCACGCCGTAAGTCGGCGCTGGCAGCAGCCCGGCCAGCCGCGCCGCGCCATGCCCGAAATACGCATCCGGGATACCTTCTTCCAGATCGGTGAAAACCACCAGCACCCGCCGCCCGACGAGCGCACGCAGCGCATAGGCCGCGCCTAACGCGGTTATCACGCCCAGGCAGTTGTCGAGTCCTGTGCCGGTTATCAGGCCGTCTCGCAGTACGGGGGGCGCATCCATCACCACCGAGTCCTGCCAGCCGAGTTCCCCCTTGACCGTCTCAAAGTGGATGACCGTCTGCCCATTGTGGTTTTCGACCAGCATATTGCCTCTGGCGCTCACCTGTAGCCGCCCATCCATGAAGCGCAGCGCCTTCGCTCCGGCACGGTAGGCTTCACCCGGCACACGGATCGAACACATCGGATACAGTTCGCCGGATGCCGCGTCGCGCACCCGAAAACTGGGCCGGTCCATGTGGGCGCTCAGAATGATGTCCGCCCGTTCACCAGCGTCACCGAGCCACAAGGCAGCATTGCCGGTACTGCCCAGGCGGGGGATGAAGTGATCTTGCAGTTCCAGCCCGGCGGCTAGTGTGTAAATCTCGCCGGCAATCGCGCCCGGCAGCCATGCCCCGCCGGAGGGCGCTAAGGCCAGCAAGAGACGCTGTAAATCCGTTGCGAGTCGTTCTGTCCCGCTCAGATAAGGATGAGTATGCAGGGCTGTTTTCAGCCCCGGTACGGTCTGGTAAAGTGTTTCGAGCATGATGAGTGTCCTTTTCTTCTATCCCCGTCGCAGGTCGGGCAGGGGTGCTGCCAGCAGGGCCAGCGCGAGTTCAACCGACCACGCCAGGTCGTCCAGGTGAATCGTTTCCAGCGGGGCATGTTTGCCGCGCATGGGCAGGCCGATAATTGCGCTCGGCAGGCCGAGCAGGATACTGGTTTTGGCGTCGCTGATGAGTCCCGTCACGGCGTCCTGCTGGTAAGGGATATTATGCCGCGCCGCCAGACTTTTGAGGTGCGCCCGCAGTCCCGGATGGGCGTGCCAGCCATTGCCGCCGCGTGTGTAGAGGTAAGCCGTCAGCGCCGGGCCGCCGCCCAGCCTGACCTGCCCGAATGCTGCTGTTTCCGGCGTATCGTGGCTCACTGTGCCGTCAATGAAGAGCGCCGCCGCCGGGCGAACGGCATCCAGAGCGACATACGCGCCCAGGCTGTTGGTTTCCTCCTGCACCGTGCCGATGAAATACACTGTCAGGCCATCGGGACGTACCAGCCGCCGGGCAATTTCGAGCAGGACGGCGCATCCCGCCCGGTTATCCATATAGGGCGCGGCGAAAAACCCGCCCGCGAGTGCCGCCGGGGTCGTGGCATACGTAACCGGCGTGGTGATTTCGACTGCCGCTTCCCCCACGTCAAGATACAGGCTTTCGATGCTCGCCAGCCCTTCATCGCCCCGCGCCTGGTGCTGCGAACGCACCCCGACGACCCCGGCGTGTTCTCCCACCCGCACCGGCGCAGCAGGCAGCCCTTTGAGATTGACTCCGCCTACCGCCACAGCGCCGTAAGTGCCATCCCGGTTCATCCGGTTGACCATCAGACCGACAGTATCCATGTGGGCCAGCAGCGCCACCGCCGGGTTGTCCGCCGGGCCAGAGCGGGCGATAACATTGCCCGCCCCGTCAATCGCCACCGAGTCGGAACAGGCCGCCAACTGTCCCGCCAGGTAGCGGGCAACCGCATCCTCGTGGCCGGAAATGCCGGGGATAGCCGCCAGTTCACGCAGCAGCGGCGGGAATACCGGTTGCAACGGGGGGTGGGTCATCATCCATGCTCCATCCTATGCTGTCGAAGAACGCCGCCAACAGTGTAAATTCCCTCAGAGACCATTTGAAAAGTGAATTATTCCTGGGTATTTTCCGGGAGGGTCTCAAGTGAAGTCTCGAAAGAAATCCACTAAAATAGCCGAGATTCGTGGGGCAAGATATGTCTCGCCCACCTTGAAAACATACGATACTCTACTTCAGACCCTCCCCTTACATCTATTTTCAGGTGTAGGGGCGGGTTTCAAACCCGCCCGCCGACTTCTCAAATGGCTTCTCAATATTAGCATTATTACGCCAAATTTCCCTGAATCAAAAACCGCACCTCGACCAGCGTGCGGTTCGTTGCAGTTCGTGCCTGAAATCAGCAGCTCGCGTCTACTCTCCCGCCAGATACGGCGAACCCGTCCCTTCCGCGATGGCCGGGGCGTTCGTGTCCAGGCCGTCCGGCATCAAGACGCGATGCTGCCCGCCGGTCAGCACTGCTGCTTATCCAGCCAATCCAGGGCGTCTTTCGTCTTGGTGAACACCATCACCCGCAGCCCGCGTTCATACAGTGACTCGACAACCGGAATCAGGCTGCCCGCCGCGGCAACTTCCTGCGGCACAACCAGCGCCCAGAACTTCCAGCCCCCGGCAACGGTGCGCGCGTTCCACTCGTTGTTGCCCCAATCCACATCGGCCTGGGGGAGTGGCCCATTCAGACGATCATCGGACATCCACTTGCACGCGCCGTACTGGATAAGCGCATCTGTCCCCGCGTTCAGGGCATCGCGGAAGGGCTTCCCGCTCACCGGCTTGCGGACAACGTGGGAAATGATCTTTTTATCAGACAGGTATTCAATCAGCATGTAGTCGTTATCTACGATAGTGATATTTGACACGGGCATACTCCTATTAAAACGCGAATGAGAACCGATTCAGTCCCTTAGATTTCGATGTGAGCAGAAACGTCTGAAATGCCTGCTAAGGGCCATCTAAGTGCTGTGTCCGACAAATTTCTCCAGAACAGGCGTAGGGGCGGCCCGGCGTGGCCGCCCTGGGGAGCGCACGTTGGCGCGCCCCTACTTTACCTCACCCCTTCCGAACCGCAGCGAGTAGGGGTGAGGTCGGCATAACGAATTTACCGGATGAGGCACTTAAGTTCACATTATATGTCCGAATTTTCGGTGACAGGCTTAAGTTTTCGCCGCGCTTAGGATGCGCTAAAAGCCCGCCGTCTTCAGCAGCGCGATGCTGGCCGGGAGGTCGGCCCAGTATGCCCCGGCGCGACCCTGGTTCGCGCCCGGCTCGCCGCACTCGAAAGCCGCCCATCCTGTGTAACCTGCCGCAGTGAGCGCCGCCGCCATCCCCGCGAAATCAATCAGGCCATGACCGGGCAGCCGCCGGTTGCTATCCGCCAGGTGGACATGCCCGATGTCCGCGCCAAATTCACGCAGCGCCGTCGCCATGTTGTGTTCTTCAAGCGCCATGTGGAACAGGTCGGCCACGATCTTGACATGCGGATGATTCTTGACAAGCCGCCGCACCTCTGCCGCGTCCGCCAGCGTATTGAGGAACGCCGTCTCATAACGGTTGATCGGCTCGATATAGAGTTCGACGCCAATGGCATACACATAGTCCGCCAGGCTGCGCAGGTGATTGTGCAGCAGTTCGTATTCAAGCTGGCGCACCGATTTATACGGCGTGAAGTCGGGAACAATCGAGGGGCCAAAGTGCGGCGCGACGATCACGCCCTGCGCCCCGATGTCCACCGCGTTGACGATAGACTGTCGCAGTGCTTCCAACGCCGCCTCCCGTTCCACCCGGTCAGGAGAGAGCAGCCGCCCCTGCCGCCCATGATTGACCGAGGCAGCGACCACGCCCGTCTGCTCAATCGCCGCCGCGATTTCCGGCACTTTGGCTGTCAGCCCGTATCCCCAGAACTCGATCCCATCGAGTCCTAGCTTCTTTGCCTGTTGAAACTTTTCGAGGATCGTCCGCCCCGGCAGCATATCCTCCTGGATTGCAAGTTGCATCGTCTGACCTCACTTATGGTGTTAGGACTTATGCAGTTGCCTGGAAGGACAAGGGGCTTAAGCCCCTTGCTCAAACAGAATTTCTCTATCAACTGCGTAACTTCTAGGTGTAGCAACTTCCCTACAAATACGCTCTCGACATGCAAGCATCAGCACTGTTTCCAGTATAACCGCGCCCCGGCAGGGCTGCCACAGACCACCGGTACACGGCTAATCCGGCCAGCTATAGCGCGCAGTGTAGGTAATCACCGTCTCGCCGCCCGGCGGCACATCCACCCGGAACTCAATCGTCTGCGCGTCCAGGCGGGTATAAGCGTGCGAGACTCCGGTCAGTTCCCAGTTGCTCCAGCGGAACAGATGCTCCGGCACGCGCACTTCAACCCTGTCGTGGTCTTTGCGGCTCCGCAGCCGGATTTCCCAGGTTTCTTCCAGGGTGTTCTTCTGGATTCTGCGGAAATTCAGTTGGCGACGCTCGCCCACCAGATCGAAGGCCTTGCCGAGTTCAAAGGACACAATTTCACCTCTGGGCGTGTGTTTGACCTGGTTTTCGCCGATCAGAATCGCCGCGCCATCGGCGTCCTGCTGGTAGACGCGCATCCGGCCTTCCGGCAGGTCAGCGTCCAGGCCATCTTCCGCCCCCGTGCTGAATTCGAGCCACGTCTGTACATGGGTGATGTCCGCCTGTCCATAGTGCTGTTCCAGCAGTGGGCCGCGTCCATGCCCCGGTTGCCCAGAACCGCCATATACATAGAATGTATGAGCAGGGACGCCGTGCCGGGTGAGGAATTCGACCTGCTTGGTTTCATTATGCGCCAGCGTCACCGGGCGCTGGATCTCATACAGTTGGTACTCGAAAAACTCGCGCTGCTGCACCTGGGGTTCAGGCGACTTTGCCGCCCCCAGGATAGCCATTCTTTCGAACTGCTGCGGGCGTTTGGGCAGCCGCTTAATCTCCCCGGCTACCAGCTTCACCTGCGCATCCTTGAACGCCCCGCCGCTGGTATTCTGGAAAGTCACCCACCCGCCGAAATCGAGCGAACGGTTATCCGCCGCCAGCAGGAGGTTATAGTCGGCTGTCCAGTTCAGCCCGCCCGTCAGGTAAGTGAGTTCCACCTGCTGCGTCCCGGTCTGGGCGCTGTGCAGCAGCCAGCGCAGCGTCGGGCGCGTCATGAGGCCGTCCGGCAGAGTCGGGAAGCGCATATCGCGGATTTTCCCGGCGTGGACATAGGCAATCTGTCCGTCGCTCTGGCGCAGGATAAGCGCGTCATCGGCAGCGCCCATACGGCGCAACTGCTCATCCGGCACAGCCAGGAGCTGCCCGACAAAGCGCGTGCCGTCTTCAACACTGACTTCAATGGTTGCTTCCAGGTAACGCTTGAGCAGCGACGCCCCATTGACGAGGTCAAAAAGGAAATTCTGCTCCAGCACAACCGTGCCGGTGGGATCGGTCAGCGAGGCGAAGGTGACGGATGTAGCCTCTATCTGTGCGGTGACATCGGTGATGTCCAGCGTATTCAGTCCGGATTCCAGCGTGACCGTCCGCCGTTCGCGGACAAGCGACGTGCCCTTGTTATAAATCGCTAAACTGATGGGGTTGGGATTCTGGGATTGTGACATGAGGATACTCCTTACCTCTAAATTGCGGACGGTTCCCAGCAGGCAGGTAGCACTGATCGAATCAAGGCAGGAGGGCAGGAGCAGCTCACTATAGATTCTACTCCTGAAGCGCCTGGTCGGGCAAACCTGGGGCAAGCGCAAAAATAAGGCGAGGCCGGTGGTGTGCCGGCCCCGCGCTATGGAGAGGAGAGAACTTACGTATTGTGTGTTACTCGGAGGGCGGCAGCAGCACCGCGTCAATGACATGGATCACACCGTTGGCGGCGTCAATGTCGGTCACGATGATCTGCGCGTCATTGACGAACACGTTGCCGTCTTCGTCCGCCGTGATGGTGTACTGGGCGCCTTCCAGCGCGGTATCCACCATCAGGCCTTCTTCGCCAGCGTCGGCCAGCAGGGCGGCCACGTCACCGGAGTACACCGCCGCCGGAACAACATGGTACAGCAGGATGTTGGTCAGCAGCGCCTGGTCAGCGATGACGGCGTTCAGGGTATCCTCACCCAGGGCGGCGAAGGCATCGTCGGTGGGGGCGAACACGGTCAGCGCGGCTTCCGGGTCGGAAAGTGTTTCCAGCACGGCGGGATCAGCAGCGCCAACAGCCGCCAGCAGGGTGGTGAACTGAGCATCTTCTTCCATGCCCGCCGCCTCGACAACGATTTCAGCAATCGTGCGGCTTTCCGGCAGGATCACGGCATCAATCACATGGATCACGCCGTTGCTGGCTTCAATATCCACCATGTCGAGGTTCAGGTGAGCGCCGTTGACGGTGATGCCACCCATATCGTCCTGGGCGATGTCAATGTACTGGCCGTTGAGCGACTGCACACCGAACGCGCCATCGTTGGCTTCCAGGGCGGCCACGACATCAGCCGACATAACCTTGCCTTCAACCACATGGAACAGCAGGATTCCGGTCAGCGCCTCGGTATCGGCCAGCACACCGGCAAAGGCCTCTTCGCCCAGGGCCTCGGCCAGGGCGGCGAACGCGGCGTCAGTGGGGGCGAACACGGTCAGCGAAGCGTCAGGGTTAGACAGCGCTTCGACAACCGCCGGGTCAGCGGCCTGCACGGCGGCCAGCAGCGTTGCGAACTCAGGTGCGTCGGCGCTGGCGGAGGCGATCACGATGTCGGCAATCGTTCCGGGCATATCCTGGGCGCTGGCGGCGAATACACCCACCAGGAGTGAAGCCAGTACCAGCAGCGTTACAAGAAATTTGCGATTCATCTTACAGCAGCTCCTTCGATATACTTGGACAATTTATAGCCAAAACTTGTTCAAATCATGAACAATGTAAATAAGCCTGGCATGAATACAACCTGAGCAGGCGCTTAATACCCGGAATGCCGCCGGGATATTCCGGGTTGTGATGAGCGTGGGCGCGGACGTGCCGAAGAAACCAGCGCGCATGATTCGCACTTGGCAGAGGAACACTCCGCGCTTATAATACCTGTTCATTTCTGGCAGATAAGATGCTCGTTGAACACTTTTTTGAGCATAATGAGATTGGGCGAAGGACATTCCGATGAAAGTCATCCTCCTGGCCGATGTATATAATCACGGCGTTGCTGGTGAAGTTGTAGCGGTTGCCGACGGGTTTGCGCGTAACTACCTGATTCCAAAGAAGCTGGCGGCGAAAGCGACTGCCGGGGAACTGCGCCGGGCCGCGAAGTTGAGCGAGACCGCCGCGACGCGCCGGGCCGCCCTGGATAACAAGCTGAACGAACTGGCCCGCCAGATTGATGGGGTCGAACTTCTGTTTGGCCGCCGCGCCGCCAATACCGGCAAATTGTTCGGCTCGGTGACAACTACCGACATCGCCGATGCACTCAACGAAAAGACCGGCATTGACATCAACCGCCGCCGTATCAGCCAGCAGGCGCTGCGCGAAGTCGGTTCGTTTGATGTTCCCGTGCGCCTGGGTAGTGAAATTTCTCCGGTGCTGAAGATCGTCATCGTGCGCGAAGGCGAAGAGGCCGCTTACCTGGCCGCGAAAGCCGCCGAAGCTGCGGGCGATACCGAAGCTGCGGGCGATGCCGAAGCGGTGGCCGAAGTCGTTGAAGCGGTTGAGGTTGCTGTCGAAACTGTTGACGCGGTGGCTGAAGCCGCCCCTGCCGAAACCGGCGACGAACCTGCCGGGTAACCCCACACCTGCACGACCTCGCCATCAGCCCCGCCGGTGTGATACCGCAGCCGGGGCTGGTTTGGTTTAGCCACACGGATATGGATTGGCTATAATAAGGGGCAGGATTTGCCGCAGCGGCGGCTGATCCCACCTGAAAGCTGTTGAGGCAGATACCGGCATGGATGCACAGGCGCTGGGGCGCTATCTACGCGAGACCCGTGAAGCCAAAGAACTGACACTGGACGATGCCGAGCGCGTGCTGCGTATTCGCCGCCGCGTTCTCGAATCGTTTGAGCTGGGCGAGTTCAACCTATCCGATGCGTCCCCAGTACAGATTCGCGGGTTTATCCGCAACTATGCCCGCTACCTGGGGCTGGATGTCGAATACGTCGTGCGCTATTACGACGCGGCACAGGCCGAAGGACTGCCGCCAGCCCGCAAAAGTGGCAGGCGCGGCAAACGCGCGACCCAGCCGGTGCCCAGAGCGCCGCGTTCGATTACCGATACCAACCCCTCACTCCCGGCAATCCCATTGGAGATGCGTAACCGGCGGCCTCCCCGGACGCGGCAGGTTCTCAGCACACTGGCGCTGCTGCTGGTCGCTGCGGCGGCGCTGGCGGTGATCGCCTTCGTCACCGTCCAGCTCATCAGCCCGCCGGAGACCCCGATTGACCCGGAAGCGCTGAATGTGAGCATCCTGCAGGCAGCTACGGAGACCGCTTCCCCCACCCGCCTCCCAACCCTGACCAGCCAACCGAGCCTGACGCCGATTCCGCGTGTCCAGCAAAACTACAGCGGGCAGGGAGTGCTGGTGACGATTGAGACGGTCCAGCGCACCTGGATTCAACTGCTGGCGGACGGGGTGCAGCAGTTTGTCGGGGTCGCCAGGCCGGGGATGATCCTGGAATACCAGGCGCAGGACACAATCACGGTGACGGCCAGTAATGCCGAGGCGTTGATCGTGACCTATAACGGCAGGCCGCAGGGGTTATTCGGCGGGCGCGGCCAGAAAGTGGATATTATCTTCGGGCTGAACGGCCAGATCAACGTGAGTTCCGGCCCTGGTTTCGAGCCGACTTCCGAGTTCGGGCCGACTCCGCTGCCCACTTCGGCGGTAGATGTGGGCGCGCTGGTGGCAGCGCTCACGCCGACACGCACGCCCGGCCCCAGCCCGACGATCACCCTGACGCCGTCCATCACCCTGACACCATCCAGCACGCCAACGCTCACCCGCACGCCGACAGTGACCCTGACGCCCTCCAACACGCCAACCGACACGCCGACTCCCACCGATTCGCCCACACCGACGGCGACGCTGACGCCCACGCAAACGCCAACACCGACCTTGACTCCCACCCCCACGCTGACCCCCACGCCGACGCCGACGCAAACGCCGACGCCCACCGCCATATTGCCGCCGCGCTCCACCCAGGAGGGGCTGCCGCCCACCAAGCCGCCGGGGTAACGTCGTCCTTTTCGCCCGATTATGACAAGTGCAAACTAGGTCTCTGTTTCGCTGGGTCGCATCCGTTCTCGTCTACAATGAGTCCGTCTATTGAGAGCGCGAGGAGCAGTCTTATGCCCATATTAGAGCACTATCACGCCTTTGCCGGACGCCATTGGGAGACCGGGTCAGTCGCCAACGCAGCCGCCTATCAGGGTATGGTCGCACCCCATACCGGGAAACCACTGAGCGAGGCCCTGCTGATGGGAGTCGCTGGCGGGATCGTCTTTGGCTATTTTACCTTCGACTACGCCGGTCATGATCCGATGCTGGCCTTGTTGACGCGCAACACCTTCGACCCCCTGACGACACTGTTTGACCGCATGGCCTGGGCGCGGGAGGTGCGCCAGACGACCAATCCCGGTACTGCCGTGAAGAACCTGGTGGATGCCCTGGAAAACGGCAGTCCGGCCATTGTGTGGGCGGATGTTTTCAGCCTGCCCTATAACAACCTGGCGCGGGAGGAAGAGAACTGGGCGATGAACCCGGTGGTGGTTTATGGCTACGACGGCGAAACCGTGTATATCGCGGATCGTTCGGGGCAGCCGCTGACGGTGACTGCCGGTGAATTTGCCCAGGCGCGTGCCCGCGTCAAAAAGGACAAGTTCCGGCTGGTGGTGCTGGACGCGCCGGACATGGACAAACTGCCGGGCGCGGCTCAGAAAGGCATCTGGCAGACGATCAGCCTGTACAGCGATCAGCCGCCCAAAGGCCGGAAAGAGAATTTTGGCGCGGCAGCCCTGGAGGAGTGGGCACGGCTGCTCACGAATACGCGGAACAGACAGAGCTGGACGCGCTTCTTCCCGGCAGGCAGCCGCCTGTATGCCGGGCTGACGGCGGGCTTTCGCTGGATAAACGGGTGGCAGGGCGCGGCGGATGGCGCGGAGCGCGGTCTGTATGCTGACTTCCTGGACGAAGCGGCCATGCTTCTGAACATCCCGGACTTGTCTGCCGCCGCTGAGCGGTTCCGTGTCTGCAAAACCGCCTGGGATGACCTGGGGCGGGCGCTGCTGCCGGAAAGCACCCCGCTGTTAAAAGAAACCCGTGAATTATTGGAGCGCAGCCAGCAGTTGTTCTATGAAACCGGAGATCGCAACCGGCAGGAACGCTTGGCGATTAAAGACCGGTTGCGGGAACTCCAGGCCGCTGCCAGTGCGGATTTCCCGCTCACGGATGCCGAAATCAGCGACCTGCACGCGCATCTGGCCGACCTCGTGCTGCGCCTGCGCCACCTGGAAAGCGACGCCATGCAGACTTTGCAGGCCGCCATGACACCGTAGTACGCATGTTTCGGCGTGCTTCCGGGATGCGGGAACAAGCCGAACCGCCTCACCGGGCATACGTATCGGGCAGGTCGTTGAGGAACAACACCGTATCGCCCGGTTTCAGGTTAGCCTGATACCACGCCACCGCCTCGGCCAGCGTATCCACGACATGCAGCCGTTCGGCAGGGAATCCGGCGTCGAGCAGCCCGGCTCGAACCGGCGCGGTCTGCTCCCGCCCGACAAGGAACACCTCGCTGGCGTACTGCGCGGCAGTTTTGCCAAGTGTGTGGTTTTCCTGTTCCATCCGGTCACCTAGCTCAATCATGCCGGGCGTGATGAGCAGCCGTTCCCCGCCCGTGTGCATCCCCAGGACGCGGAGCGCCCCCGCCGCACCAACCGGATTGGCGCTGTAGGCATCGTTGATGATGGTGATGCCCCCCGCCGTGACCTGCCGCACCAACCGGTGTTCCGGGGGCTGTAACCCCTTCACCCGAAAAGCGACTTCCTTGAGACTCATGCCTTCATGCACGGCAACGGCGGTTGCCAGCAGGATGTTGGTGATATTGTGCTGGCCGAGCAGTGCGGTAGTGAAGGTTTCGCTCAGTCCGGTTTCGCCATCGGTGACGGTGAAGCGCAGCCCATCCAGCGATTCGTGAATGCCGGAGGCGATAAAGCGCGGGCCGTTTTCCGGCACGTCCGCCGGGTCCGCCGTCTTGCTGACGGCGAGGCGTGTCGCCGGGTAGCCGCGCTCGTACATCTCGCGGACATACGGGTTATCCCAGTTGAAAACGCCGGCACCGTCCGGGGGCAGCGCCTTGATGATCTCGTACTTGGCTTTGGCGGTATTTTCCAGACTGCCGAAACGCTCCAGATGCTGCGGGCCGACTTCGACCACGATACTGATCGTCGGGTGGGTCAGGTCGCAGATCCCGGCGATTTCGCCCGGCACATACGCGCCCATCTCCGCGATAAAGTACTCCACGCTGTAGTTGTCGGCCAAGTCCTGGTTGATTGCCAGGCATACGCCCATGATGGTGTTGTAGCTCTTGGGCGTGGGATACGTGCGGTAACGCCCGTTGAGGATTTCCGCCAGATAGGTCTTGGTGGTAGTCTTGCCGTAACTCCCGGTGATGCCGATCACGGTAGGATGCACCCGCTCTAAAATGGCGCGGGCTTGCGCCACGAACCGCCGCCGGAACAGCGCTTCAACCGGCGTCATCAGCAGGTTGCCCAGCATTAGCGCCAGCGGAGCGCAGAGGAACGCCAGCAGTCCCGCCAGCATCACCCGCGCCCCGGCCAGCATCTCGCTTGTCAGCACCAGTGAAATAAGCCACAGATAGACGGCCAGCAGCAGCGCCGCCACGACAAAGGCCGCAGCGAGCAGCCGTTTCGCCCGCGCCGTCGCCTTGAACGGCTTCTTCACTTCGGCGGGGGCTGGTTGCCAGACCGCGACTCCCGCCGCCACCAGGCCGATCACACCCGGCAGGATGCTCCCCGGCGCTTCACCCAGCAGCAGGCCAAGCCCCATGCCAACCACCGCCCCGACAACCGGACGCCCCGGCAGCCAGCGCGAACGCTGGTCGAACAGCCAGCGCACATAGCGTCCGCTCTTATATTCTTCAATCTGGTAAAACTGAGCCTGACGGTAAACCCGCAGCCACGTCCCGCCCAGCCAGATGATACCTGTAATGAACAGTAGGAAATCCATGTGTTCCCTGTCGCTTGCCAAAAACAGAACCCCGCCAGTATAGCCGTATCATGCGCCCTGTGTGAAGTGGGATCAGTCAGCCGGACAGGTACTTATTAGCGCCGAGGGATAAATCCCCCGGCTAAGGCAAAACCAAGTCCCTACGTACCCTGCTGCAAGACTCAGCACTCAAGACTCAGTACTGTTTTTTGGCACTTTGCCGCAGCCCTGGTATGATTTTCCCTCACATGAGCAGGCGGGCAGTCAGCACAAGGCAGGCGACGATGAGCGATTCACCCTACATTCTGGCGATTGACAATGGGACGCAGAGCGTGCGGGCGCTGCTCTTCGACCTGCATGGCAACCTGGTAGACAAGGTGCGCGTGCTGATTGAACCGTATTTTTCACACAAACCGGGTTGGGCGGAACAAAAGCCGGAATACTTCTGGGAATCAGTGTGCCGGGCCTGCCAGCTCCTCTGGGAAAAAACCACCATCCCGAAGACCGCCATTGCCGGTGTCACCCTGACCACCCAGCGCGGCACGGTGATTAATGTGGATAAAAACGGCCAGCCGCTGCGCCCGGCCATCATCTGGCTTGACCAGCGCCGCACTGAGGGGCAGACTCCGGTCAGTGGGGCGTGGGGGCTGCTCTTCAGGATGGTACGGATGTCGGAAACCGTCGCCTACTTCCAGGCCGAGGCCGAGGCCAACTGGATACGCGCCCACCAGCCCGACATCTGGGCGCAGACTCATAAGTACCTGCTGCTGTCCGGCTACCTGACGTACCGCCTCACCGGGAATCTGGTTGATTCAACCGGGTGTCAGGTGGGCTATATCCCTTTCGACTATAAAAAACTGGCATGGGCCGGGGCGCGGGACTGGAAATGGCAGGCCGTCCCAATGGACAAGGCGCTGCTGCCCGACCTGATCCCACCTACCGGCGAACTGGGCCGCATCACCCCGGAAGCGGCGGAAGCCACCGGAATACCGGTTGGCCTGCCGGTCATCGCGGCGGCGGCGGATAAAGCCTGCGAGGTGATCGGGTCGGGCTGTCTGGAACCGCACATCGGCAGCCTGAGCTACGGCACGACGGCCACGATCAACACGACCCACCGCCGCTACATTGAAGTCATCCCCCTGATTCCGCCGTTCCCGTCCGCTGTGCCGGGCGCATACAACCTGGAAATCCAGATTTACCGGGGCTACTGGATGGTGAGCTGGTTCAAGCAGGAATTCGGCCACCACGAAGTCCAGCAGTCCGAAATCACCGGGATTGAACCGGAAGCGCTCTTTGATGACCTGTTGAAAGCCGCGCCGCCCGGCTCGGAAGGGCTGATTCTGCAACCGTACTGGTCGCCAGGGGTGAAAGTGCCAGGGCCGGAAGCCAGGGGCGCGGTGATCGGGTTCAGCGACGTGCATACCCGGGCGCACCTCTACCGGGCCATTCTGGAAGGCGTGGCCTATGCGCTGCGGGAAGGCAAGGAACGCAGCGAGAAACGCAGCGGCGTGAAGATCACCGAACTGCGGGTTTCCGGCGGCGGTTCACAGAGCGACACGGCCATGCAGATTACAGCCGACATCTTCGGGCTGCCCGCTGCCCGTGCGCACACCTACGAAACATCCGGGCTGGGCGCTGCGATTGACGCGGCGGTAGGACTCAAGCTGCACCCGGATTTCACCACGGCTATCCGCGAAATGACCCGTATCGGCCAGGTGTTCGAGCCGAACCCGACGACGCAGGCCGTCTACGAAGACCTGTACCGGCGCATTTATAAGCGCCTGTATGCCCGGCTGCAATCGCTCTATGAGGAAATCCGCCAGATCGCGCCGTGAGGCAGAATCAATTGCACCGCCGTCTGATCCCCGATAAGGTTGTAGCGAATCGGCGCGACGCAGAAACAACGTATGGACTAAGACGTATCATCAGCTATGTGCGATATAGCTGATGACGCCCTGTTACGAATCGGTACACCGGAAGCGCTGGCGGCGGTGGAAGAATGGCGACGGAATGGCCGGGGGCGGAAATAGAGACACCTGATTATAGGGGCAACAAGTCTCCCCCGCTGGCGGGGGAGATTTAGAGGGGGTTCAGATCACGACCTCCCCCTAAAACACTGAACAAATGTTTGAACAAAGATTCACCACTTGCGACTCGTTTTGTGCTATGCTGGGGCTATCATGCGTTTCCACTAACAGCCAGTGACTCGCAACTGCCTTTCGCCTGTAGCCTCTTAGCTCCCGCCCTTCCTCACGACTCAGCACTCAAGACTCAGTACTGCTTTCCCATTCCACTCGGCACTTTTCACTTTTCCCTGCTTTCCCATTTCACTCGGCACTTTCAACTTTTCCCTGCTTTCCCATTCCACTCGGCACTTTCAACTTTTCCCTGCTGTTGCCTCACGACTCAGCACTCACGACTCAGTACTGCTTTCCCATTCCACTCGGCACTTTCAACTTTCTGCTAATTCAGGAGTTCCCCATGCCCCGCAATTACAGCCCGCTGCGCAAAGCCAATGTCCTGCAAATCCTCGACCAGAACGAAGGCGACGTCGCCCTCACCAGCCAGCAAACCGGTATCCCCATACGCACCCTGTATAGTTGGCGGCGTGAGCGTGAACAACAAGCCTTGCTGCAATCACTGCAATTGCGGCAAGAATCACAGATGCCGCAAAATACACCCCCGGAATTCGACGATGACGCCGGAGCGTATGGCTTTTTACGCCAGCAGGTGCTCCGCGAACTCACCCAAATTGCCGCAAATTTCAACATGGGTGCGGCAACGCCGTCGCAGCGCCTCGCCGCCCTCAATCAGCTTTTCGAGTATCTGTCGGAGGTGGATAAACGTCTGAAATGGGCATCCGCTGCCAGCAATCCCTACAAACCCCCGCCGCCCGAATCGCCCGAGGAAGTCATGCAGACCTATATCCGCTATTATCGCAAATACGGTAAATGGATCGGCCCCGGCAGCCCGCCCGCCGACCTGGAATCCCCCGCCGAAGAAGAAACCTACGACCCCGCCCTCAGCCTCACCATCCGCCCCGCCACCTCCTGATCCCCTACTCGCCTCGTAAGGGCGCGGTATACCGCGCCCGTTTGCAACCCGCCCCCGCACAATCGCCCCAAAAGCAACCCGGAATAATCCACCTTTCAACTGGTTTTACAGGGTGAGGCCGTATCCGTGCCTCGCCCTCTTTTCGTTTCTATTCCCCGGTGAGAATTCTCCATCCCCATTGGCCTTAGGGAATCCCACTCGCCTGCGGTATAGTTACCCCATCATTGGAACATTTAACTAGGAGAAGTTTACGATGCAATACCGTCGTGTAGGCAAATCCGGCCTGAAGGTCAGCGCGATCTCGCTGGGCGCGTGGCTCACCTTCGGCAGTAAACGGGTGGAGCAGGAAGCCGCCAAAACCTGTATCCGCACCGCCATTGAAAACGGTATCAACTTCATTGACGTGGCCGATATTTACGCGCAGGGCCAGGCCGAAGTCGTGGTGGGCGAGGCAATCAAGGACTTCAAACGCAGTGACCTGGTCATCAGCACCAAAGCGTACTGGGCGATGAGCGATAACGTCAATGACCGGGGGCTTTCCCGCAAGCACATCACCGAGTCGGTCAACGCCTCCCTTAAACGCTTCAACCTGGACTATGTGGACATCTTCTTCTGCCACCGTTTTGACGACGAAACCCCGTTGGATGAGACCGTGCGCGCGATTGACGACCTCATCACCCAGGGCAAGATTCTCTACTGGGGTACCAGCATGTGGAACGCCGCTAACCTCAATGACGGGGTCGCCACGGCCAGGGCCATCAACGCCAACCGCCCGATTGTCGAGCAGCCGGAATACAACATGCTGGATCGCAATTTCGTAGAGTCCGGCCTGGAAACCGCGCTGGCGAATCACGGCCTGAGCCTCGTCGTGTGGAGTCCGCTGGCGCAGGGCATCCTGACCGGCAAATACAATGACGGCATACCGGCAGGCAGCCGTTATGAGACGGTGGACTGGTTCAAGGACCATCTGACACAGGAAAAGGTGGAAAAAGCGCGGGGTATCAGCCAGCTGGCGGCGGAGATGGGGACGACTCCGGCGGCGCTGGCGATTGCCTGGGTACTGAAGAATCCGCACGTTGCCAGCGCGATCACCGGGGCAACCAGACCGGAGCAGGTCACCCTGAACCTCAAGGCGCTGGACGTAACCATCACCGACGAGATCAACCGGAAGATCGAGGACATTCTCCAGAACAAGCCGGTTGTGCCCAGGTATAATTCGTGAGTCTCGACTTGAGGTGAAGCGCATAGGGGCATGATAATGCAATTTCACAATTCAACACGGAGAAAAACCGGGAGGTCATCTACCTGCACAATCGCCCCAAAATAAGGGGCAGGTAGGGGCACAATATATTGCGCCCGCCCCCCACAATCACCGCACGAATTTGTCAAAACGTTGACCAGTTCCCTCCCCGCTGGCGGTTCACTGCACGACACAAGTCATACGGGGAGGAGGGAGCGGGGGAGGCAGAAGAGCAGCAATGGTCGGACGAAATAGATCGCGAATGGACTCCAGACCACGCCGAAAGGTGCTCAAGCGAGATTGGCGACCAGTAGTGGCGGGTGGCAAAGCCTGCCCAACCAGCATCACGAGCGCATATGCCAATGCCAATACGAGTAAGAGCCGGTCGGCATGGTCTGGCACCCAGACATGGGAGCGATGCCATTGAAAACCATCACTTTTCAAGTCACGGAAACTAACTTCCTGATAGAAACGCCGCCTGTACAGGCTGGGATCAATCGTGACACTGCTGACCAGACACCAGGGTTGGTCATAACCGGGCGCTTGAGCAACCGTCGCGACCAAGGGCAGCCAACCGGCTTTCTTGAAAACATCGCCCACACCTTGCCAGACCTGTCCTTGTGCGGCCAGGTCTTTGAGTGCGACCGTGTGAGCCGTGTCCCAATGGCGAAACAGACACGTTTGCTGAACGCGAAACAGAATGTCGATGCCGCGTTCCTGCTCAACAGCCTGAATCAAATGCGGGGAGGTGCCAATGCCGCGATCAGCAAGCAAGAGTGTGGGCAATGGTACCGGAAACGCATCGCGCACCCGGTCGATCAGGTCGGCGATCAACCGTGCCTGCCCTTCCGCCGGGTAATCCGTGGCTTGGTAGCTGCGCCAGGCAATGGGGATGCAACCACCAGGTACCCAGATACCCAGCACCATCACCTTGAGATGATCGCTCAGTGCCGTTTCATCGACCAGTAAGAGGAGTTGCTCAGGTTGCATGATTTGGATGATGATCTGGGTCCATTCGCGCTGAAGCTGACGGATATCAATGCGGTCATTGGACAGAAACCGCTGGAGACGCCGATATTGGCTGCTCATCGTGCCGCGTGGTCGCAAGGCATGCGCCACATCTTCCAGCAAGCAACTGCCGCTGACAAGGACACCGAGCGTGAAATCTCGCAGGACACGTCGCAGACGAATTTCGAGTGCGATCTGATTTACAATGTGGCTGACAACAGCGTACAATGGGGGAGCGTTCATGGGCATCTGTAGACTCGGATTCGACACCCAAATACAAATGCCTATTGAACGCTTTTGTCCACCCCCAAATTTCTTGTGTCGTGCAGTAAACCGTTGACGGAGAGGGGAGGGGAGGGGAGGGGTCAAAAGAGCGGTCATGTCCCTGCACAATCGCCCCAAAATAAGGGGCATGTAGGGGCACACCATGTTGAACCCGCCCCCAAACCGCAACACCTTGCCAATTTCCTAAAACGCATACATCATGCCCGGAAGTTAAAAGTGCCAGGTCAAAAGTGAAAAGTTGGGGCGTTTCGTACAGACGCCCCTCTTCCCGTTGAAAGCTACGTTTTGCGCGGGCGTTCGCCACCCCGCAGGAGTCGCGCCAGCAGTGCCACCCCAATCAGCGGCCAAACCCAGGCCAGGTCGCCCGGCCCGCCCGGCCCAACTGCCGCTTCCCCCTGCCGGATACGAATCAGCCGGTAGTCTTTTGAGAGACTCTCCAACGCATCATCGGTCATGGTTCTGGGGGATACCCCGGCGAAGAGCGGCGCGGCAAACCCGCTGGCGATCAGCACCGCCCGCAGGATTTCCAGGCGGCGCGGATCATCCGATACGTCCTCAGCCGTCCCCATCCAACGGGCATCCGGCAGCCACACCTCCACCGAAGGGTTTGCCTGGATGTTCTTGTACCAGTGTGCCTGCGCCCCAAACGCCGCTGTACAGTACACATCGCCATCGAAAATGGCATAGTTCACCGGGGTGCGCCGGGTCAACCCGCTCTTACGCCCGGTGTGGGTAATCACCATAATCTGCCCGGTCTGATCCGGCCAGGCATTCATCAACCTGCCCATGCCCAGCCGCCACATTAACAACATAAAACGGTTGCCGTACTTGAATGCCTGCCGCATGAATTCATCCTGTGCGTTCATCTCTGCCATGCCACGCTCCTTTTTTCATTCTCAATCGTATGCTGAATCCCGCAGTCCACGTAGTGACAGATGGCGAATCCCGGGTAGTAGCTTTGGCACTTCTGGCAGGCCAGTTGAATCAAAAGGGGCGCAGTCGGCGCGCCCCTGTCGTTATACTCAATTCGCTGGTGATGCCGCCTACTTGCGGCGTGTCATCAGGAAAACCGCGGCCCCGACCAATCCCAGCGCTATCAGCAGCAGGGGGCGTGTCGCGCTCAAGGGCGAAATCCCGGTAGATGGCAGTTGGGTTACACTGGGCGGGAAGGTCGGCAGCGCCTGCCCGGAACCACTCGTACTGCCCGTACCACCGCCGCCACCACCAGGTGGGGGAGGAACGGGTGTCATCGTCGGAATGACGTTTACGATCTCCAGCGGCGTCAGCAGGCTGTTGCTGGGATAATACGTCCAGATATCCAGACCTTTCATATCGCCAAATGCGCCGGTGCATTGTACACCGGTGTGGCCGCCGGTAACATCGCCATACGCCCGCTGATTGGTCGTGGAGTCAAACCCGTTGAGCAGATCGCTGTTCGCCACTGCGGGCGGGAGATTCCCGCACAGGATCGTATTGGGAACAGCGCCGCCGACGATATTTCCAGCCAGGGTTCGATAGCTGCGGTCATCGTAGAATGCTGAGGAGCAACCGCCGGTCAGGGGCGGGCAGGTGCCGCCTGGCGGGTTGATGAGAGTCAGACTCGGCCCGCCGTTAATGCTGTTTTCGGCGTCCAGCATGGGGAAGTGATATTCACCGGAACGCACGTTGAGGCGTACTGAATAGAGACCAACCGGGAAGGCGGTTCCTTCATTATCCAGGCCATCCCAGTTCACAACATTTGTGCCTGCAACGGAATTCCCGCGCAACACCCGGTTCGTGAGGGTGGTAGGAGAAAAATCCACGCCATCCTGACTGATAATCAATTCATACGAACCGTCCACCGTACTGTCAAATTCGAAGTCACCACCGGCACTCACCAGGCTGATAATGCCGACGATGCTCCCGTTGAACGCGAAGTTGCTGATGAGGGGAGGTGTCGGATTCACCGGGATACCCAGTGCCGTTTTGGTGACGGCCTGCGGCGGGGCAAAAAACATCGGGTAGGTAGGCCGATCCATGCCCACACCGCCATCGAGCGACGCCAGCGTGTTTGATGGACTGAGCACATCATGATACAGCGGCGTTACCCCATCGCTATCCAGGAAGCCCCGCTGGCTGCTATACATGACGAAAGCAAAAGGATCAAACCCTTCGGTGTCGGTCTGGTAGACAAAGCCATCGTTGGTGAGTGTATAAAGGGTTGAATAGACTGGTCGCCCGTTAGTGCCGGTCCGCATCCCCAAATAATAGGTGTATACCCGCCCGGTAATATCTGCCGCACTGTTGAGCGCGGCACGAACCGTCACATCCCAGGCAGCAACCGAGGTTGTCTGGGTCGCATTGAAGTTGTTGGGGTTCGTCAGGGCAATATCGCCCGATTGGTTATCCCCCGTATTATAGGGTGCCTCGCCCGACGGCCCGTGGAAAACAATCCCATAAATGCCTGTTGCCGGGGCCTGGAATGTGCATGGCTCATATCCATTGACTACACCGCCGCCCGGCACAGTATCCGGCCCGGCCAGTTCCTGGGCACGACTGCTGATGACCCCTTGATTGGGCAAACCGCTGGCCGTGCGCTGAGTCTGGCAATCATAGGTGGGAGCGCCAACGGTTTCAGTGCCAATTGCGCCGGTAATCGCACCTGGGTTGTAAACGAAGATGTTGCCATTATTGACGCCCACAGCAGTGGACCCCATCAACAGGAATTCACCTGCGTTGAGGTAAGCGTACAGAATAATCCGATAGCGGATAATATCCCCAGGGCCATACGAACTGGTCGTATATTGCAGATTCGCCCGTGCCGCGCCAACGGGTGACGGGTCAGGAAATAAATTGCGGCTGCCGTCGGCCAGAACAACCTGTGCCGACAATGATGAAACAACCAACAGCACAACAATAATCGCGAGCACACGTCTCATAAAACCCAATCCTTCTGGCGCATGTTTCAACCCCACCCAACCATTTACGCAATCACATAATTACGATAATTACTCACACTAAGTATAGCAAATAACGACGCAGAAACAAACCTACGCCCCGATATTATAGACACTGTAATTATTCCAACAAAAAACAAACTAAAAAAGGGGAAAGAAGAGAGAAAAGAGTCACCAGAAATACGCAAACAAGGGGCCGAGGCCCCCTGTCTGGACATGCAAAATATACTTTTGCAAGGCGTTTAACGGAATAACTCGCGGACGATAATATTACGCTGAATTTCGCTGGTGCCTTCGTAAATCTGGAAGATTTTCACATCGCGCAGCAGTTTTTCTACGGGGTACTCTTTCATGTAACCATAGCCACCGAGCACCTGCACAGCGTCCACCGCCGCTTTGGTCGCCATATCCGCCGCGAAGGCTTTCGCATAGGCCGGGACTTTGGGGTTGGCGATGCCGTTATCCACCTGCCAGGCAGCCTGCCAGACCAGCAACCGTGACGCTTCGTAGTTGATTGCCATATCCGCGATTTTGTGGCCGATAGCCTGGTGCTGGTAGATCGGCACACCGAAAGCCAGCCGCTCTTTGGCATATTTGACCGATTCATCGAGCGCCCGCCGCTGCAAACCGACTGCCGCTGCCGCCACGCCGGGGCGACTGTGGTCGAATACAGCCATCGCCAGATAAAAGCCGCGTCCGACTTCCCCAATCACGTTTTCCGCCGGGACTTCAACATCTTCCAGGATTATTTCAGCGGTGTCGGATGCTCGCTGGCCGATCTTATCGAACTTTTTACCCACCTTAACACCCGGTGCGTCGCGGTCAACCACAAAACAGGTCATGCCGCGATGCCCGGCGCTGGGGTCAGTCTTAGCGAAAATCGTGAAAAAATGGGCATGGCTGGCATTGGTGATAAAGGTCTTGGAGCCGTTGATAATATATGAACCATTTCTCTTATCCGCCCGCGTTTCGATGCCCACCACGTTCGACCCGGCAGCCGCTTCGGTCACACCGTAGGAGACGAACTGGGCTTGATCCATCAGCCGTTCGCCCAGCCAGTATGCTTTCTGTTTTTCGTTCCCGGCCAGGATGATCGGCAGCGCCCCCAGGCCATTGGTGGTGATGCTGGTGCCAATGCCGGTACAGCCATAGCCGAACTCTTCCGCGACCAGGCATTCTTCAAAGGATGTCGCGCCCACACCGCCATAGGCTTCCGGGATATTCATGTTGGTGATACCCAGTTCAAGGGCTTTCTGGAAAATTTCCTCAGGGAATGTGGCGTGTTCGTCATACTCGGCGGCGACGGGCATAATCTCATTGGCGGTGAATTCCCGTGCCATCTTCTGGAGCATCTGCTGTTCGTCGGTGAGCATGAATGACACGCTGCCTGCATTCGTGGGGGTCATAATCTTCATCTCCATAAAAACCATAATCTAACGAGCATTCGATTAATTATAACATGGGTTTTGCAATCGCCAATGACCCTCATTCTCCCGGTCTTGCGCCAACTGTCCCGAATACGACTTGCCCGAAAACGCAGCACGCTGCATAATACCAGTTGGGGCAGCGCCGATTGTTTACCCGCCCGCACACACGCAGGAGAGATTGTGATTCGTTCGGCTCGTCTTTTTACGCTATTGCTTGCAGTCTTGATATGGATACTAACAGCCTGTGGCGGCCAACCCGGGCCGGCGACGGCGGTCAGCACCGACTCCGGAGTAACCCAGGCAGCGCCGCCGACTGCTGAACTGCCCGCCAACGACAGCGGCGTCTTACTGGTGGCCCGTGTCAACGGCCAGGAGATCACCCTGCCGGAATTTCAGCGGGCGCTGGAACGCCGCCAGCAGATGGTGGTGGATGCGGCCAACCCTGCCGCGCTCCAGGCCGAGGTGCTGGATCAACTGGTTGAGCAGGCCCTGATTGAACAGGCCGCCACGCAGCAGAATATCACGGTCAGCGATGAGGAACTCCAGGCGCAGATTCAGGAACACAAGAACCTGGCCGGGAGCGAAACGGCCTGGCAGGATTGGCTGGCGGCCAACCTGTATACCGCCGATGAGTTCAGCACGACCCTGCGCGAGACGCTCATTGCGAATCTCGTACGCGACAGTGTGATTCAAGGCCTGCTGGGGAACGTCCCTCAGGTTCATGCCCGCCACATCCTGGTAGCAACCGAGGCCGAGGCCAATGACCTCCTGGCGCAGTTCCAGGCCGGCGCGGATTTCGCCGGGTTGGCGGCGGCACACTCACTGGATTCCTCGACCCGTGAAGCCGGGGGGGATCTCGGCTGGTTTTCGCAGGATGGATTGCTGACTCCCCAGTTGGCCGCAGCCGCCTTTGCGCTGCAACCGGGGCAGATCGCCGGGCCGATTGTGACGTCACTGGGTTATCACATTATTCAGACCCTGGAGATAGCCGAACGGCCTATCGAACCGGACATGCTGGCCTATGTTTCCCAGGTGCGTTTCGAGAACTGGCTGCAAGCGCAGCGTGAGGGCGCGGTTATCGAAAAATATTGGGGGTGACAGCATGAAAAAACAAGGGCCATCACGCATCTATAATATTGTGAGCGTTATTTTTCTGGCGATGAGCGCCATCTGGATCATCGTGGTCATCGCCCGGCTGCTGGGGCCGGCCTAACGAAATACGGGAGCAACTTATGAAATCAAGCTCGGCGGGTATCTTTAATCTGATCAGTCTTGTTTTCCTGGTGTTGACGCTGGGGGCTGTCTTTATTGTGATTACACGCCTGGCCGGGCCGCCCGCGCAGGTGCAGGAAGTAGCAGACATTCCCACAATAGCCGCGCTGCCGACACTGACGCCTTCAAATACACCCACCAATACGCAGCCGCCCACATTCACCTTTACCCCTACCGATACGCTGACGCCGACCAACACTTATACGGCCTCGCCGCTGCCCACATTGTCCCCCACCATTACCGATACACCGAGCGCAACGTTCACGCCCAGCAACACACCCACGCCGTCTATCAGCCCGTCCCCAACCCCGACGGCGACCTCTACCGCGCCGACCAATACGCCCGAACCCACGCTCTCGCCGTTCCTGTTTGAACTGCGGGATAACCAGGTGATTTTTACCGAAAACTTCCAGAATCGGGCGAGTGTAGGTTGTGCCTGGCAGGGGATTGCCGGGCAGGTCTTTGATGAGAACGGAAGCCCGTTGAATGGGCTGCGCGTGCATGTCTTTGGCGGGGATGTTGACCGCACGGTCACCAGTGGTGATAACACCCTGATCGGGGCATCCGGCTGGGAAGTGCCGGTGGATAACAAGATCAATGGCAACACCTACCAGGTTGAACTGATGTCGGCGGTAGGCACGATTGTTTCGCAGCGCATCACCGTGACTTTCGCGCAGGACTGCTCAAAGAACCTGGCGCTGGTGAACTTCCGGCGGACGCGCCCGAACTGATCCGATGAGTGACGAGGCCAATCGCGGCATCCGGCGGGTAAGCCGGAAAGACCGCAAAAAAAAGCTGGACAAACGCGGGCCGTTGTTTCCGCCCGGCGCAATTGAGGATGATTTCCCGGAAGCTGCGGCAGAGCCATCGCCATCCCCGGCGCCGCCCAGTGTGTCGCCACCGGCGGATCGTTTCCCGCCATTGGAGATTGGTGCGGAAGCGACATCAGCCCCTGGCAAACCTGCGCCCAGGCCGCGCCGGACACTGCTGCCCAACCTGGTGGCCGCGCTGTTCGCCCTGGCGACAGTGATTCTGCTGGCGTACTATGTCCTCATCGCCATTGACCCGTACACACCGCTGAATCCGCTGCCGCCGTTCACGCCCTTCCCGATTATCATCACGACAACGCCGCTGCCGCCTACCGCCACGCTGCCCGCCACCGCCGGGCCAACTGCCACGTTTACCCCGCTGCCGGCGGAGCAACTGCGCCGTGACGCGCCGTTCCCGTTTCTACTCTCGGAGAGTGGCATTATTTATGTCCCCAATGCAGGTGAAAAAGGGTGTAACTGGCTGAGTATTGCCGGTTCAGTGACGGATATGGCCGGGCAGCCGGTAGCCGGGCTGGGTGTGCGCGTTCAGGGTGAGGGGCTGGACGAGACGGTTGGCACAGGTGGCGCATTAAACTACGGGCCAGGCGGCTTTGAGATGCCGTTGGGTGAAGTGCCGCAGGCCGGGGCGTACACGGTGCAGCTCCTGAGTGTGCAGGGGACGCCGCTTTCCGAAGCCTACGCCGTCGCCACCCGCGCAGCCTGCGACCAGAACGTGGCGATTATCAGCTTCGTGCAGGTGCGGGAGTTTTAGGCGAGAGGTGTGCTTGTGCTGGAACAGATGTCTACCAGTGGCGTTTCATGTATTCGTCAAAATCGGATAGCGGTGCGTCGAAATCGGCTGACATTCTGACCTGACCACGTGCGCTACCTGCTTTACGTGACCTGACGGCATCCGCTACCGGTACGAGTTGCACAGCCCGGTCATTTTCGTCCAGTATCAGGACTAACCTTGCCGCCTTGAGCATCATCAATCAGCTTCTTCAGGTGATCCTGTGCATCTTGCAGGGAATACCGCTCCATCTTCATTCCTCGCTGGCAGTTTCCCATATTGTACACCGATTTGATTCTGGTGAAATTGGTTATGACTCTGATGAAGTGGTGTTTAGCAGGTATTACGCACCCACACCGAAATAATGGTTGAGGATTTTCATCACTTCCGATGACTTAAACGGCTTCAGCAGTACCCGATCCGCGCCGATACGCCGGATATACTCCTCATCCCGCACCCGCGCCCCGGCGCTGCACATCACCACCGGCATCCCCGGATTTTCACGCTTGATCTGTGTGCAAATATCGCCGCCGGTCATGTCAGGCAGCATGTCATCCAGAATTGCCATATCCGGCGCGGCGATTTCCAGCATGAACTGCGCCTCTCGCCCGCAATCTGCCGTCACGACGGTATATCCTCGGTTGGCAAGAATCATCCGAAAGATATTCAGAATATCAGCTTCGTCGTCAACTACCAAGACCGTTGGCATCTCACCACCTGGAATAAGCACAACACAAAGCAAAAGTGTACTACCTTTATTATGCCATCTTTGCCTTGATTACTCCATTGAGGTTTATGCATATTTTGTGAAAAATCACGTCAGTGCAGGTGGTTACACACACTTTCAGTAAACTGGCTGGTCGAAAGTGCGCCATCCATGACGACATCAGCGGTGTAATCCCCCTCGCTGAGCGTCGCCCGTACCGCCTCAACGATATGCTGGGCGATTTCCGGCATCTGCCAGTGATAGCGCAGCAGCATAGCGACACTCAAAATTGCCGCCGTCGGGTTGGCGATGCCCAGCCCGGCAATGGCGGGGACGTTGCCATGTGCCGGTTCAGCAATTGCCACGCGCTCTCCCAGGCTGAGCGACGGGGCCAGCCCCAGGCCGCCGCCCCAGGCCGCTGCCATATCGGAGAGAATATCGCCATACAGGTTAGGCGTTAGAATCACATCGAAGCGGGTCGGCTCTTTGACCATCCAGTAAGCCGCCGTATCCACAAAAAACTCGTCGGTGATGATTTCGGGGTAATACGAGGCCACTTCCAGCGCGACCCGGCGGAACAAACCATCAGTCTGCTGGAGCACATTGGCCTTGTGGACAATCGTCACCTTCTTACGGCCACCGCGAATCGCCATCTCGAAGGCCAGACGGCTCACGCGCTCGGTGGCTTCGCGGGTGATGATTTTTTCGGAAATGCCGGTCTGTCCCTCGTCTTCGGTATGTTCGTGGCCGCCATACACGTCTTCCGTATTCTCGCGCACGATCAGGAGGTTAATTCCTTCTCGCGAAGTGGGAATCGGCAGCGACGTGGTTGGCCGCAGATTAGCGAAGGCCTGCACAGCGCGGCGGAGATGCAGCGCGGGTGAAATATACCCCTCTACCGGGTAGGGCGGCGTCGTCACGGTCCCAACCAGCACCGCCCCCGCCTGTTTCACCTGTTCAACGGTATCCGGGTGCATCGAAAGACCGGTACGCTCAAAGTATTCCCAACCGGCTTCAACAGGTTGAATGATAACATCCGGGAGAACCGTGTGCAGCACCTCTACTGCCGCTGGAATCACCTCATGACCGATACCATCCCCTTCAATGACACACAGAAGCCGCTGCGCCATGATGTCTCCACTCGCTTTCAATGGTGTAACCTTCGTTGACGGGTTTAACAAACTGAGCGGAAAAAGTCTTCAAGAGAAAGGTGATTAGTTTTGAGGAAATCTATTTCAACCAACACAACCCATCCGGCTCTGCCCAGACGGAAAGGTTATTGATCTATTCGAAGTAACGCAGTCGGAGATACAATTGCCAGCAGAACAAAGGCTGAAACCCGCTGCCTGCCCGTTCAACCACGAAACTTCAACTAGATTAAGCAATATTAACAAATATTCTGGCACATTCTTTGACATTTGTCGAGCAAATGCACCTACACGTATTGTAGAACAAGTTCATATGAACCCCAACCGTATTTGTACATGATTCACGATGGCCGCTGCCTGGCCGGTCTCGCCAGAGGGGCTACCGTTTGCCACGCCGCGAGCCGAATATGCTCCGCGCCCCGCTGAAGTGCAGCGCGGCCCGCCGCCAGCTATCGCCCTCCGCGCCCATCTTTTCATCCACATGCTTGAAGTCATATTTGCGGGCGAATTCGCGCAGTTCGCCCCGCAGCCGCCCCCAGATGTCGCGTTGAATATCGAGCAGCAGCCGGGCCTGAGCCGCGTCCCGCGCTGCCCGCAGTGACATCTGGAAGTGCGCCCGGCACAGCCCGTCCGAAGCACGGTAGGCCGTCTCCAGCCGGTCATCGGTGATATGGTCGGTGAGAATACTGATATACAGGGATTCATGGTCATCCTGCGCGGCGCAGATCATGCAGGATTCTTCCGGCTCCAGGGCGGCCACCAGGGGATCATTGGCGGCGGCGGCATTCCACCAACGTGCCCACCCACCCGGCGAACCGGCCTCTTTCTCCGCCTGTTCCAGTGCCTTGAGCGTCTTATCCAGTACGGCTTCATACAGGATAGCGATTCCCAGGGCATGGCTGAAGGTCGTCAACTGGTGGGCATGTTCGCTGCATAGTCCCCGGCTGTTACGGAAACGGGTTTGCGTGGGCGGGTCGGTGACGCGCTCATACAGGATGTTATCCAGCAGGCGCTGCGTGTCGGCTTCCAGCAGAGTACAGATGGCGCAGCCAGGTTTGGGGAACGTCTCCACCAGATCATAAAAACCGAAGGATTTCTCTTGCATGAATCCGTAACCTCTCTCGTTTAACGCCACAGTATGGATTGTACGTTAAACTGCGCGATATAGCATACGCATTCGGGTGAGAGGCAGCAAAATGCAGTTGGGGGATGGTTGGTGAGCGGGTGAATGGCTCGGTCAGGGGCGGGCAACTGGGATCGCCCGCCCCTCCGGTTCGCGTTTTTTCGTTTGTCGCTGCTACGCCCGTTCGAGGTTCAGGTAGGGCAGCAGGAACTGGCCGGTGTAGCTGGCCGGCTGCTGGGCAACTTCTTCCGGCGTGCCGGTGGCGATAACCTGCCCGCCCGCATCGCCGCCTTCCGGCCCCAGATCAATGATATGATCGGAGACCTTGATAATGTCGAGGTTATGCTCGATCACCAGCACCGTGTTGCCGTTATCCACCAGCTGCTGCAAGACCGCGATCAGCCGCTTGACATCCGCCGCGTGCAGCCCCGTAGACGGTTCATCCAGGATATAGAGCGTCTGCCCGGTAGCGCGTTTCGAGAGTTCACGGCTGAGCTTGATACGCTGCGCCTCGCCGCCGCTGAGGGTCGTAGCGGGCTGGCCGACGCGGATATACCCCAGGCCGACAGCTTCCAGGGTTTCCAGCTTGGTGATGATCGTGGGGATGTGGGCGAAAAACTCGCTGGCCTCGCTGACGGTCATATCCAGCACCTGAGCGATGTTCTTGCCCTTGTAGTGTACCTGAAGCGTCTCGCGGTTATAGCGCGTGCCATGACACACCTCGCACGGCACGTAAATATCGGCCAGGAACTGCATTTCGATCTTCAACTGCCCCTGTCCCTGACAGTTTTCGCAGCGCCCGCCCTTCACGTTGAAACTGAAGCGCCCGGCATTGTAGCCGCGAATCTTGCTTTCCGGCAGTTCGGTGAACAGGGAGCGAATCGCGTCGAACATCTTGGTATACGTGCCGGGGTTGCTGCGCGGCGTGCGCCCGATGGGACTCTGGTCAATGTTGATGATCTTATCAATATGCTCGATACCCTCAATCGAGTCATGGTCGCCGGGGCGCTCCTTGCTGCGGTTGATGACCTGCGCCAGCCGGTTATACAGGATGTCGAGCATGAGCGTGCTTTTGCCGCTGCCGCTCACCCCGGTGATACACACCAGTTTGCCGAGCGGGATTTCCACATCAATGTTCTTGAGGTTGTTCTCCCGCGCCCCATGCACCACAATCGCGCTGCCGTTCCCAGGGCGGCGGGCGTCCGGCACGTCAATCGTCAGCCGCCCAGCCAGATACGCCCCGGTGAGGCTGTCTTCAACCTGCATCACTTCCTGCGGCGTGCCTTCCGCGATGATATGCCCGCCGTTTTCGCCCGCGCCCGGCCCCAGGTCAATCAGCCAGTCGGCGGAACGCATCGTTTCCTCATCATGTTCGACCACCAGCAGCGTGTTACCCAGGTCGCGCATTCCCATCAGCGTCTCAATCAGGCGGGCGTTATCGCGCTGGTGCAGCCCGATGGACGGTTCATCCAACACATACAGCACGCCGGTCAGGCGGCTGCCGATCTGCGTCGCCAACCGGATACGCTGCGCCTCACCGCCGCTGAGCGACCCCGCTGCCCGTGAGAGTGTCAGGTAGTTCAGGCCGACATTGTTGAGGAATCCCGCCCGCGACTCGATCTCTTTGAGAATCTGAAAAGCGATCTGCTGGTCGCGCTCACTCAGCGCCGGGGCGCTTCCGTTCGTGCCGCGCAGCCCCTGTACCCAATCGAGCAGTTCAGAAACCGGCAGGTTGGTGATGTCATAAATCGAGCGGTCATTCACCGTCACCGCCAGGGCTTCGGGGCGCAGACGCTTGCCCATACACGTCGTACACGGCGTTTTCGCCATGTACTGCTCAAAGGACTCGCGCATCATATCGGAATTCGTCTCGCGGTAGCGGCGGGCGAGGTTGTTGACAATGCCCTCAAAGGACGTGGTGTACTCGCGGCTGAAACCCTGCGAATTGGAATAACGCACCTTGAACTTCTTGCCATTCGTCCCGTACAGAATCACCTGCCTGTGGGCATCATCCAGGTCACGCCAGGGCGTTTCGAGCGAAAAGCCATAACTCTGCGCGACAGAACGCATGATGCCGGATGCCCACGTACTGCTGTCCTGGAAGTTCCAGCCGTTGCCGCTGATCGCCCCCTCCGCCAGGCTCAGGTCGTGGTTCGGCACGATCAGCGCCGGGTCGAACTCCAGCCGGAAGCCCAGCCCCTGGCATTCCGGGCAGGCCCCTTTGGGCGTGTTGAAGCTGAAGGTGCGCGGCTCAATCTCCGGCAGGCTGCCATGCCCGTGTACACATGCCAGATGCTCGCTAAAGAGGATGTCGGTAGGCGGTTCGGTATTCAGGTTATTGATAATCACCACGCCATCGCCCAATTCGAGCGCGGTTTCGATGGCTTCGGTCAGGCGGCTTTCAGCGTTATGGGCGTCCTCTGACTCCGGGTCGTCGTAGTGCCGCATGATGAGCCGGTCAATCACGATTTCGATGGTGTGGATGCCGTAACGATCCAGGCTGATGTCCTCGCTCAGGTCACGAATTTCGCCGTCCACGCGGGCGCGGGCGAACCCGGCTTTGCGGATGTCCTCAAACACCCGTTCGTGGTGTCCCTTACGTCCGCTGATGACCGGCGCTAACACCTGAATCCGGGTGCCATCCGGCAGCGTCAGCGCCGCGTCCACGATCTGCTGGGCGCTCTGGGCGACGACTTCTTCCCCGCAGACCGGGCAGTGCGGCACGCCGACACGGGCATACAGCAAGCGCATATAGTCGTATATTTCGGTGACAGTGCCGACAGTTGAACGCGGGTTCTGGCTGACACCCTTCTGGTCAATCGAAACCGCCGGGCTGAGACCTTCGATCTGGTCTACATCCGGCTTCTCCATCTGGCCGAGGAACTGCCGGGCATAGGCGCTCAGGCTTTCGACATAACGCCGCTGCCCTTCGGCAAAGATGGTATCGAAGGCCAGGGATGACTTGCCCGAACCGGACAGGCCGGTGATGACCACCAGCTTATTGCGTGGGATCTCAACGTTGATGTTCTTCAGGTTATGCTCACGAGCGCCGCGAACGATAATCTTATCCTGGGTCATGATCTTCCCTGTAAACTCGCGGACCATAATAAAGAGGAATTGTACAGACGTTCTATTGTAGAAGATGAGACGACAGACTTCAACGGTGAGTAGGGTTGCGTTAGCATAAACGTTCGATAAAGCCCGGCCCGGCAAGCATTGACATTACCCGCCACTATCCACGTTGATGCCAATATCGTAGGCGGCCAGCCCCGGCAGCCCAATCCAGAAAGGACTCACCAGGTCATACGGGCAGTCGCCTTCGACCACGAAACGCAGCGTAATCGTGAAGGTCTGCGCGGCGTCATCGCGGTTAAAAGCCAGCACGTCGTAACGGGCCGTGCAGCCCCGCCCCCGGCTCCACAGCCCCGCCAGTGCATCTCCGGCGGTGAAGTCGAACGGGTAGCGTGTGACCGGGTGGCGGCATAACAGGCTGTTATCTGCCAGCTCGTAAAAATGGATATGTTCTTCCGCGCTGCGCAGCACATAGACCGTCCCGGCGGCATCAAAAGCGGCCTCAAAGCAGATACCGCTCATCACCTGGTTTTCGTCACGCCAGGGGTAAATGGCGGTAGGCGCGAGCGTTGGCAGCGGCGGTGTCGCCATGTCTGCCGGGGTCTGGGTGGGCGATTCCGGCAGGATACACCCCGCCAGCAGCAGCCCGCCTACCCATGCGAACAGGCACGCCCGTCCGATAGCAGCAAATTTCCGGGGAAACATTAGATTCATTAAGGGAATCAAACTCGCACCCCTCGCTAAAGCATGGTAATATGCAAGGTATATTCTATCCGCTTTTTGTCATCTCACCTGGACGAAGTTCGGCCATTGAGTGCAAGCCCTGAAACCGCAGGCTGTTTTGACGCAGCATGGCTCAGGGTCGTTAGGAATTCAACAACAGGGGCGTTTCTATGCGTATACTGGTTATCTCTGATATTCACGCGAACCTCACCGCTTTTGAAACCGTTTTAGAAGATGCCAGGGGACAATGGGAATACGTCTGGTGTTTGGGAGATGTCGTGGGGTATGGCCCGGACCCCAATGAATGCGTGGAACAACTGCGCGCCCTGCCCAATCTGTGCCTGGCGGGCAACCACGACTGGGCCGCGCTGGGCAGGCTGGATATTCGCACTTTCAACCCCGATGCCCGTAAAGCCGTCAACTGGACTCGCGAAACCCTGACGCCGGAAAATACCGCGTATCTGGAAGCCCTGCCCACGACTTTTGTGGTCGGCAACTACACCCTGGCGCACGGCAGCCCGCGTGAGCCAATCTGGGAATACATCCTGGAGCCGTTGATCGCCGCGCTGAACTTCCCCCATTTTGAAACGCCATACTGTCTGGTCGGCCATACGCATCAGCCGGTGATCTATGAACTGCTGAATGATGAGGGCGATACGGAAGCCCTGCCTCCGGTCTACCGCCAGCAGCGCCAACTCAACGGGCGGCGGCAGATCATCAATCCGGGCAGCGTCGGACAGCCCCGCGATGCCAACCCGGAAGCGGCTTATGCCCTGCTTGATGTCGAAACCAATGTCTGGGAACACCGCCGGGTTCCTTATAACATCGCCGCCGTGCAAAAGCGGATGCGCGATGCCGATATGCCGGAACGGTTGGTCGCACGGTTGGAACATGGCTGGTAAATCACTTTCAGAAAACGCAGAAACAGCAGACATCAGCCGGAAGATGCGGGATTACCTGGCGGAAATCTACCGCCTGAGTGACCGGAATCCGGCGGCTGAAGGATTTGTCGGCACGTCGGTGCTGGCGGACTTGCTGGCAGTGAGCGCCCCGGCAGTCAACCGGATGGTGACAAAACTGCGCGAGCAAGGCTTGCTGGAACACGAACCCTACCAGGGCATTCGCCTGACGCCCGCTGGCACGCGCGAGGCGCTCAAAAAGCTGCGCCGTCACCGCATCGCGGAAGCCTTCCTGGTGAACGTTATGAATTTTGGCTGGCATGAGGTTCACGCTGAGGCTGACCGGTTGAGCCAGGGCATGAGTGACACCATCACGGAACGTATGCTGGTGATGGCCGGTCACCCGACAACCTGCCCACACGGCGAACCTATCCCGGAAACTGATGGCACTATACCCGAATCCCATGACATCCTGCTGATTGACGCCGCACTGGAGCAGGAAGTCGTCATCACCCGTGTGCGCATCCGCGAACCAGAACGGTTGGAATACCTGGCGGCGCTGGGGTTGATACCGGGTGTCACCCTGCACGTGATCCACAAAGCGCCCTTCAATGGCCCGGTACAGCTCAAAGTTGGGCGCGAATACCGCATCATCGGCCACAATCTGGCAGAAGTCATCCGCGTCGAACCGGCAGAAGCCCCGTGACATTTTGGTGAGACAGGTAGCGACAGAGCAAATGTCACCTGACGCAGGGTTGACCCGGTACAGGCGACATGGGGTCAGTCCGCTATTCAGACTCGCTCCAAAATGAGGGCCATGTAGGGGCGCGACATATTGCGCCCACCCGCAAACCATAACACCGCGCTAAATCCCTGACCGGTCATCTCTATGTCAATGACACACCCTGTCTCTACACCAATTCTGGATGGTAGGACAGGCTTCTGTCTGTCCATCGCTGAGCCATTATCCCCCTGGCTGTTTTTCCAGCAGGGCCGCCAGCCCGCCCAGCAACGATACTGCCTGGTAGCGCCGCCGGTCTAATGTGATGCGCTCCTTACGCTGGTCGAGCGCCGCATAAAGCTGCGCCGGGGAAAGCGCCGACTCGCGCAGCAGTTCACGCCCTTCTTCCAACAGGCCAATTGCCCGATCCGCCATGCCGGAAAGAATGCCGCTTCGTTCGATCATTCGCGCCAGTGCCGCCGGGTCGCTCACCGGCGACTGCGCGGCCTGCTGCGCCAGTACATAGGGCAGCGTCTTACGCCCGGCAGCCAGATCGTCCTGCCAATCCAGCGCGTCATCAAATAACTGGTCGGAAAGCACCATGCGGTTAAAGACCTGGCGCAGCAGCGGCGCGTGCTGGTTCTGGCCGGTGTAGGCACACATCGCCGCCACGACGATTTGCAGCGGCGCGGCTTTGCCCGTGCAGACTTCCACCATGCGTTCATAGGTGTATGGCGCGGCTTCCGCATCCAGATAGTGCGATTCAACCGCCAGGCAGGTGAAGAACTCGTGCAGCAGGCTGTAATACTCCCCCCAGAAGGCCGCGTCCGCCGGGAACACCGCCGCGAATGTCTCATGCGCTTTGAGCAGGAGATGCTGCTGTACCAGGGGCACAACCGGGTTATCCGGCATCTGCTGGTCTACAATCTGGTCGAGCATGACATACGAAATCAGCAGCAGCAGCCAGCCTTTTTCGATCTGCATCACAACGGCTTCCGGCATGGCGAAAATGTCATTGAGCAGATACGGCAAATACTGGTAACTGCTGTTATAAAGGCCTGCCAGGGTGGTGATAGGCTCGGCATCGTCCACACCCTGCAACAGGCGCAGGTCAACCGCCAGCCCGCGCAGCGTGGGGTGCATGACCTGGAGGACATCCTGGAAGTAAAAGTGATCGAGTTCGGCGAGAACTTCCGCCCGTGAGGATAACAATATGCGACTCCTGGTATGAATAAATCAGACACAGCCTGATGATACCAGAACCGTGCCTGATGGGTGGTTGTTCTGTGCCAGGCGCTGGCCGCCCGGCCATTAAAAGACCATCTGAAAAACGGATTGTTCCAGGTCGCTTTCGGGGAACGCCTCAGACTCTCCTCTACGCCCTACGCCCATTTCCAAGTCGGGGCGTGGTATACCGCGCCCGCAGAGTTGGGGCAGGTTTCAAGCCCGCCCGCAGCCCGCTCTAATGGCTTCCAAAAGCGCTGATAATCGCCCCGGCCCGCTTTAAACATTACATCCAGAAAGTCGAAGCCGCCTTTTGCGTGGCCTGGATTTCATCCTGCAATCCCTTGATATAAGCCAGCACGTCCTCGACCTCTTTTTCGGGAATACCAACACTTTGCAGGGCTTTATGCGGGTCAGCGATGATTTCCTGCAAAGTTTCCGGTTGGGAGAACAGCTTACGAGCAAGTTCAGTAAGGGCTTTCGCCTGAGAATCGGTTAACTTACCTGCCATGTCTCACTCCTTTTACAAAAATTAATGACAACAGTGGGCTGTCAGTGGTGGCCGTCATGCCCCGTTGCCAATATCGTTATTGATGGGTGTCCACTTCCGGCAGCGAACACTCCCCCTCTGCCTTCTTATTGCAAATTTCTAGTCTCACACTTCTCAATAGTACCACAATTCCTGATACAGGAAAATGTTCTCTGTTAAATAATGTGGTATTAACATTGTCATTTCACCTGCCGGCCAGGGTCAGATTTTACTCGCCGTAAACCCAGGCTTCCCGTCCGCTCGCCAGCGTCACATGCAGGCGGCGGTAGGCGCTGGTCTCATAGTGGTCGAGCAGAACCAGTTCTTCGGCGGTGACTTCATATACCGTGCCCGCCACACTGCCGGACTCATCCGCGACAATGATGGGGTACACCGCCCGCCCGAAGGTGATCGTAGACTTGCGGAACCCGTGCAGGGTATCCGGCTGGCCCTGCAATATGTGTCCCAGGACGGCGGTCTGGATAACCGGGTCTTGCAGCGTCCCATAGGCAAAAATGCGTTCCATCTGTTTTCTCCATCACCTGGATAAGGCTTACATGGTTGAGCGATACGAACCAGGGGGTTTATGCAGAGCATCAAGCCCTTGCGGGCAAGCAGCCCCCTTCACGTGCTGAACGCATACCAACCGACATAGTCGCCGTATATCCTTCATTGCTTAAGTGCTGCATCCACAAAATCAATTCAGTAACACAGCAGGGAATTTGTAGATACAAGGGATACCCTGTCCGCCGGACGGAAAAGTGCCGCCCCTATGCCTGTTCTTGCGAAACTTGCCGGACACAGCATTACGTATGCAAGAGAAATTGATTGCCATCAGGATCAACAAACCGCGCTTCCTGATCGCCATCCCCATCGCCATAGGCATGGCGTACAAGCTCCATCGTGAAATGCACACCCCGCTGCTTTAATTCGTGATAGGTTGCTTCAATGTCATCGGCTGTAAAAACCATCCCGCTGCTCGCGCCAATTCGGGGATCATTTGGATCAGCCGGTGCATACAAAGCAATCTGAGTCGCGTATTCGGCCTGGCGAGAGGCGGAAGGCATCAGCCAGACGAGGTGGTTTTCCTCGTCTTTATACTCAGCAACCTGCTCGAAACCGAGTTTCTTTGAGTAGAACTCGACAGACTGTGCGAGATTACGGACATAGATTGTAATCATCTGAAGATGGCTTATCATTGTTCCCCTCACAGAAAGCAGTCTAATTGAACGTCAGTTCAGATTAACCATATACGGACTGGCTGGCGCAGGAACTACCTGCTTAACGTCTTGATCGGGTAAAACGCGACTGTCCTGCCTGTACGGTACATGGGACACTCAATTCCCTGTCACCAGCGACCCCATAAACAGGATGGTCACAATCCAGATGGTACTCAGACGCAGGGCGCGGGAATCATGGCGGTACGCCGCATACAGCACGACGGCGATTTGCAGCCCAACGATGAACCGTAGAATCCCCAACGGCTCACGGTAAGTCGAAAACGGCACAAAGGGCAGCACCAGGGCGTTCACCAGTAAGAGCAGCGTCACCGCTGACCAGTCCCCCCGTCGCAGCGCCAGCCAACCCTGCCGCAGCCCCCATAGCGTGGGAATCAACACAAAGGGAATAAGGATCACCCCGAAAATGCCCAGCAGCGCCAGCCGCGCATCCGGCGGTGAATCGGTGATGATCCGGGCGACCCCGGCGAAGGGGATGACCTCAAAACTGGTCGCCAGCGCCCCGCCAGAGCCGACGCCAAAAGTACCGAAAGTCGCCTTTAGAACCACCTGCCACACCACAAACGGCGTGACTGCGATTCCGCTGAACATCATCAGATTACGCCAGCGCCTGTGCCGCAGCAGGTACAGCGCGTAGGCGGCAGCGAACACCAGCGCGGTTTCTTTCGCCAGCGCCGCCAGCGCGAACAGCAGGGCGCTCCACCCCCACCGTTCCCGGCCTGCCAGCATGATTCCCGCCAGCACCAGGGCGTAAGTCAGCGGTTCCGGCACGCTCAGGCGCACCGAGCCGAAGATGCCAATCGTCAAACCATACGTGAGAGCATACCAGCGGCTCACGCCCTGCGCGACCAGCAGCCGTTCCAGCAGCCACGTCCCGGCGGCCAGCGCTACCAGGTTGATCGCCAGCAGCGCCCAGGGGATCAGCGCGTCCTGCCCGAAGGCCAGCGCCCGTGCTGTTACGGGCAGCAGAATCCGCTGGAAACGATAGGCCGGGACATCGAGATAAGCCGGGGCAGTGGCCGGGTCGCGGGCGATATAATAGACGAACTGGCCGTCATAACCTTCTGTGCCGCCCGCATCTTCGGGAATCCCTTCACTGAAGCGCGTGCCAATCGTTACCAGCGCCAGCGGGTTGCCCTGGTTTGACAGAATGACCGCAGACACCACCAGCAGGCATAGGAACGCTGCCAGAGACCAGGGCCGCAGCATCATGCGAAAATCGCGCATTAACGGTATCCTTAACGGTAGTTATCTCGCCGGAATTATAGCTTAAATACAGGACTTGCGCAGTTCGCGGTGTTTTCCGATAGGGGCATGACGCATCCCGCCCCGGCCCGATTGCATAAGTCCTGGTATTTTGGAAGGTTTTTACCGTGTCTGAACGGGAAAATTTCGTCATTCGCGCTGTCGTCATCCTCCTGATGAGCTATTTACTGACCGTTGGCGCGACCTTCACCGGGGTACTGACCCCGGAATTCCAACCGGTGACGCTGGGCATGGTGGCGCTGGCGGTGGCCGGGTGGCTGCTCCTGCGGTGGCGCGAGGGCTGGCGCTGGCACAGGACGGCACTGGATACGGCTTTCGCCCTGTGGGGGCTGGCGTTGGCCGCCAGTCTGCTGGCGAATCCTGATGTCTGGCGGCGGAGCGCGATTGCCCTGTGGTATGTCGGCCTGTACGTCGGTGTGTGGTACGTCCTGCAGGATAGCATCGCCAGCGGCAGGCTGCGGCGCGATACCCTGGTGGACGGCCTGTTGATCGGCGGCGTGGTCGTGCTGCTGGTGGGTTATCTCCAGTTGGTGACCTGGGCGCAGACCTGGCTGCCGCTTATGCTGGATGGCCGCGCCGATCTGACGCTGCCCAGGCTGGTCAGCACCCCCGGCAACGCGAATGCCCTGGGGAACTTCCTGGTCGTCCTGCTGCCCTTCGCGGCAGGGCGTTTCCTGGCGGCGCGGTTACGGCTGTCACGGGTTGTCATGGGGGGCTATACCCTGCTGACGGCGGGGCTGCTCTTCCTCACATTTTCACGGGGGGCATGGCTGGGCGCGGCTGCCGGGCTGGGCGTCATGGGCGGGTTGAGCATGGCGCATTACGGCCTGCTCTCACGGGCGGCGCTGGCCGGGCGCTGGCGGGCGCAAAGCCGGAAGATTCGCGCGGCAATCGCGGCGGTCATGCTGGCCGGTCTGGTGGCTGTAGTGCTGGTGCTGGCGCTGTTTGTCCGCTCCTTCGACCAGGCGGGGCGCTCAACCGATTTGCGTACCTATATCTGGCAGGCCGGTATCACCTTGTTCCAGGAAAAACCGTTGACCGGGCATGGCCTGTTCACCTTTGGCCGGGGATTGGCACGGCTCGCCTCGGTCCCGCCCACCAACCCCCACAGCCACGCGCATAATGCCCCGATCCAGATCGCAGCGGAACTGGGCGTGATCGGGCTGGCGGCGCTGGCGGTAACCCTGTGGCTGATCTACCGGGGATTCCGCCACAACTGGCGGGTAGCGACTGCTGCCGGAGCGACTCAGCAGCAATTGCTCCTGGGCAGCGCAGCGGGGGCAGTGGCCGGGTTCGCCGTACACCAGCTTACCGACATCCCCGCCATGATGCCCATGATTGCCCTGGTCGGCCTGGTTGCCCTGGTAGTCGGGTTAGCGCCATCAGAAGCGCGGCCCCTTCCCCGGCGGTTTGGCGGGCGGGCTGGTGCGTGGGGGGTGGCCGGGCTGTGGCTGGCGCTGCTGGCAACCGGGCTGTGGAGCAGCGGACTCTACCGGCAGTATGTTGCAGCGGCGCGGTATGGTATGAACAGCGGCGATTACGGCGGCGCGGCGGCGCAGTTGGACGCGGTGATTCAGGCCGACCCGAACCTGGCGTTTTACAGCCTGGAACAGGGTTTCCTGTATGGGCTGGCGGCGGCTGAGGGCGATGACGACGCGGCGCGGGCCGGTGTGGCGGCTTATGAGCGGTTCGCCACATTGGAGCCAGGCTACGCGGTGGCCTGGGCGAATCTGAGCGGGCTGTACGCGCAGTTGGGCGACGACGGGCGCGGGCTGGACGCGGCGCGGCGGGCGGCGGAACTGGCACCGGAGTCGTGGCAGTTGGCCGTGAACCTGGCTCGCTATGCGGACGCGGCAGGCAATGCCACGCTGGCGGAACAGGCGTTTATCCAGGCGATGACGGTGTTCCCGGATGCCGCTTTGCTCCCCGAACTGGCGGGATTTGTCGCGGGGTTTCCTGATGCTCAATATCCTCTGTCAGTTTCCGGCCAGGTTGCCGTGATGCTGGAATCCGGGCAGGCCGCTGCCGCACAAGCCCTGTGGGACGCGAATCCGCAGCCGGACAGCACCCAGTCAGCCATCATCGCCATGCTGCTGGCGCTGGCGAGTAACCAGCCGGACACGGCGCTGGACTGGCTGCAAACTGCCGAAACGGTGAGCAGCAGGCCGGGAGACTCGGCCTGGATCGCATTCGGGCAGGCGCGGTACGCCCGCTTCAACGGGGACAGTGCAGGTGAAGCGGCAGCACGCGCCGTCGCGCAGGGGGCGTTGGCGCTGGCGGCGGATGAGGTGGATTTTCCCTTTGGAATGAATGTGGGGCACGCGCAGTTTTTGCGATTGAGCATCCCGCGTCAGTTCTTGCCGCAGGTGTTTTATCCGGCTGTGTCACCTGTCCTGCTGTACTTACTAGGGAAATAAACAAAAACCGCACCCCCAACCGGGATGCGGTTCTCCTTACCGTTGACTGCGAACCACGCTATTGGGAGCGTTCCAGGGTGAGTTCCATGGTCGCATTGACATAATTCTCAATGCGGACAATCACCTGCCCATCAGCGGGGACAACGACATCAAACACCAGGTTCTGCACGTTGTTGGCGTTCAGGGTTGCAAAGCTGTCCGTCCCCTGCGAAAGGGTCAGATACGGGCTGATGACATCGCCGGATTGCAGCGTCAGACTCAGGCGCACCTGTTCGCCGGCAACACCTTCAAATGAAGCGACATCTTCATAACGTTTGTCGCCCAGCACGAAAACCTGCGGCCCTTCATCCAGTGATTTGGTCTGGCTGGGTGTGAGCAGGATGCTCACGGTTCCGGATGCGGGGACGGTGTAGGGGAGCAGCGTCACCAGATAGTCGCCATCGGCAGGCAGCACCGCGCCGGTAATCAGCGGGTCAAAATTCTCGCCGCTGTCATCATCATAACCGACCTGGTTGCCGTTGGCGTCGTTAATCTCCAGGCGGGTATCAATCTCGCCCGCGCTGTTGCCGCTCAGGTTGACCACGTCGCCCGCTTTCCCCGTGAAGATGAAGTAAAACGAGGTGTGTTCCACATCGAAAGTTACATCCACCGGCGTATCAAAAGTCAGGGGCATGGTCGTACCCCGGTTTACGGTCAGGACGTAATCGCCCCCCCCGCTGCTGTAGGTGCCCGCCGTAACAATGTAGGTGCCGTCCTGCGGCACGATCATCGCCAGCAGCGAATTGTAGTTGCCGCCGCTGTCATCATCATAGAGATAGAGATATAAGCCGCTCTCCGGGCTGGATTCAACCGTCACGGTGCTGTCCATGTCCCCAACCACAACCGCATTCATCGTAATCACCAGGAAGTCACCTTCCTGCGCGGTGAACTGGTAGCGATTCGTCGCCGAAATATCGGCAAGGTTGCCGCTGACCTGCTGTCCGATTTCGATAATCTGGGGCTTGGGTTCCTGAGCCTGTACCACCGCCGTCAGACTAACGATCAGGATGATAAGCAGAAATGCACGTTTCAACACGATCATGCTCCTTGAATGAACCATTTGAATATCCACAGGCCACTTGCCTGCCTGATTTTCAGTATAATTGGTTTTTATAAATGCGCTGGAATTTCATGTTACAAAATTACATCCCGCTTGACATGATTTGGTTTTCAACATACCGTTATGATGAGCAAGGTACACTAAAAAGGATGGTGAAAGCCTTCTTGTTAGGGCTATTTAAGTAACAGGATTCATACTGTGAACACGCTCAGCGGGTGCGACTGCACAAATAGTTCAATTGAGGGAAATTCATGACGCCCAATCAATCCAAACGTTCTTATGGACAACTAACCGACACCGGTTTGCTGCGCCCCATTAATCAGGACTCGATCCTGGTGCGCCATTATCCCAACGAATCCGATGCGGAGCGCCCCGGTTGTGACCTTTTCGTGGTTGCCGATGGTATGGGTGGGCATGAACAGGGTGAACGGGCTTCGGCGATGGCAACCGATATTATTTCCAGAGAATTTGCGGAAAGCATCAAAGATTCTTCGGTGCCGATTATTGAAGCCCTGGTGAATGCATTAGAAAAAGCAAACCAGGCGATTCTGGAAGCACTCCCCCGCAGCGGCACGGTGGTGACAGCGGCGGTACTGGTCGGGCGTAAAGTGCATATGGTGCATGTGGGGGATACCCGCGCCTATCTGGTCACGAATGAGGGCGCGGAACAGCTTACCCACGATCATTCCCTGGTGCAGCGGCTGATTGACCTGGGGCAGCAGGAACAGGCCTCGCACTATCCACCGAATATCCTGTACCGGGCACTCGGCCAGTTTGAGGAACTCGAAGTAGACTCGTTTACCCGCCAGCTCCCTGCCGGGGCGCGGCTGCTGCTGTGCAGTGATGGCCTGTGGGGAGTTATCAAACCGGAAGAACTCCAGCGGATCGCGGTCAACCCCAACATTTCCCCGGAGGCAGCCTGCGCCCAGCTCATCAACCTGGCGAATGAGCGCGGCGGGCCGGATAACATCGCGGCGATCCTGGTGGATATTGACTGACCCCGCACCCCAATCAGGTTATGCAATCATCAGGCGGGGTGTGCCTCGCCTCTATACCCCTGTAACCAGGACAACCCCTTACCCCAGCGTGACCAACGGCACCAGCACCACGACCAGAATCGCGGCATTAATCAGCACCCCCACAAAGCCTTTATCCGGCATCCGCTTGAGAACGCCATCCCAGAAGAGAATGATCGTAACTGAGGAAAAGACCGCCGCAATCGTCACAATGGCCGGCCACGCCGCTACCCGCAGCAGCCCGCTCACCCCACTGGCAACGAACAGGGCAATCGCCAGGACATACAACAGGCTTGTCGTGTTGCGCGTGGCGGTAACGCCCAGGAATTTCGAGAACAGCCACGATTGTTCCGGCCAGCCGACCAGGGGTTTATCCAGCTCGAACAGTTTCCGGCTCAAGGCGAAATACAGCAGGTGAACCAGACCATGCACGATCAGAAACACGTTGAATAAAGTTATCTCCATGAGGACTCTCCATCTATAGCGTGGTTTAACGTGCGAGGATCAACAACAGGGGAGAGCCTCGCAGGCCCTCCCCCCAGTGTCAAATTACTCCACCTTCAGCCCGCCGATGCCACCATCATAGTGAATGATGATCTGCCGGGCGGCGACGGCGAAACCCTCGGTTTCCCATACGCCACTCTTGCTGATGAAATCATCGCCCTTCTTCACACGTATGAAGTGATCGGGCAGGTGGATACCGCCCAGGCCGCTGTCCCCCTTGATCCGCACGGCTGCGTCTTTGGGGATGACGATGGTCGTGCTGCCTACGCCACCATCAATATCCAGTTTGAGCGCGGCATTAGCCGGAATCGTGATATGTGTGCTGCCCACGCCACTTTCAATATCAGCTTTATAGGCATCTGAGGTGACCGGTAGGGTCAGGTGGATTTCCCCCACACCTGCGTCCACCTCCAGGCCGGTGAGGTGAAGGCGGCTCAAATCCAGTTTTGACCTGCCGAGTCCGGCGTTAATCTTGAGCCTGAGTGGGACATCCGGCGCTAACCCGACGTTCCAACGCAGGTCGTCCCGGCTGCCAATCGCGCTGATCGCCTCTTTGAACGGCAGGCGTATACTGCCTTTGGGCTGTTTCTGGCGCAGCTTGACGACTTTTTCCGCCCCGCTGGAAACCGCAAATTCCATCTCACCTATATAGGTGACTTCCGCGTCAATCAGGTTCTCCGAATTATCCAGGGCGTTTACCGTCACCTGTCCGATTGCCATGCCCAGTTCAATGACGGCGCTGCTCGCGTCACCTTTCGGGGTACTGAACTGCTCAGTCTTGGATTCCGCGCCTTCCCCTTTAAGCGATTCGACCCAGTTGCTGATGCTTTCACCAATCTGCTCGAAGGAAAAAGACCATTCTGTTGTACGTTTCTTGTCATTCATTACTGTCTGCTCCTGTGATTATGCCAGCCGGTTATTTCCGGTTTTCTGTTTCGTGGGTGTTGGCGGATAATGCAGGCATTATCCCTCTTAAATAACGGCGCGCTGCTATCCAATGTTCAATGCTGCTGTCTGTATATACGCAGCAGGCAGCGGGAACGTTTCACCGCTCACCGGCGTCTGGGGTAGGGCAAACACAGGTTACACGCCTGATGAAATGCCGGGCTGCCTGTGTATCATGATGTAAGAAGAACGCGAATCCCCCCTGCTTTGCGGGGTGGTTTCGGGCAGGTGATCCCGCTTACGATGAAAAGGTGATCGAGCCGGACATCATCTGGAGTTATCCTATGCAGAAAAACGTGCAGGGTACGTTCACCTTCCGGGCATTCCTGATTGGGATAGGGTTGACGGCGTGTATCGCCTTCAGCATCTTTTTACCGTTTGGGCGGGCAGGCTTTTCGTCAATCGTGCTGATGCTGGTCGTCACGGCGGGCGTGCTGCTGGCGTATCTGGCGGCGCGTTCATACGTCAACCGGCAGTTCCCGCTCAATGAACGTTCTTATCCGGCAATTATGCGGAGTCATCCTATGCAAAAAGAAACGCGGCAGGCCTTTGCCGTCCGGGCGCTGGTCGTCGGTCTGGCGGTGGGCTTAATCGGCAATATCCTGTTCTATCACAAACTTATCGGCCTCTCTTTCCTCCTGTTCACACTGGTGGTGAGTGGAGCGGTACTGCTGATGGTCATGTGGATGGGCGGGCGACCCGGCTGGCGCAAGCTGTGGCCGCTGCTGCCCATCTTCTTTTTCGCGGCGATGGTCGCCGTCCGCGCCGACCCGCTGGTGACGGGGCTGAACATCCTGAGTGTACTGGCGTTGGGCGGGCTGGTGCTGTACATCCTCCCGCTGGAACGCCCGCTGGATTTAACCCCATTCGCCGAACAGGTGTGGGGCGTCATCGAAGCCGGGCTGTCCATCGTTCCCGCCGGGCTGGCCCAACTGTTCGACTCGTGGGGCTGGCTGCGTTCCGGGCGGCTCAAGCGCCTGACGCATCTCTCGGCGGTGCTGCGCGGGTTGGCGATTGCGCTGCCGGTAGTCGTCGTGTTCGGCGTCCTGCTCGGCGCAGCGGACGCGGTGTTTGCTGATTACCTGGAGCAATTCTGGAAGCTGTTCAACCTGCGCGGCATAGACAGCCTGATGGAGCAGGGCTTCCTCACCGGCAGCCTGGCCTTCGCGGCGATGGGCGCGGCAGCCTACGGCGCGCTGCGGCTCGCCCGGCCACAACCGTCTCCCCCGCCTGCCGAAGCGGCGGACGATGACGATGAGCCGGAGACATTTGACGAGGCGATACAGGCTTCGGAAGCCGGTGAGTCTGCCGCCGAAAAACGCAAACCGGCCTTCAAGCTGGGCATGATCGAAGCGACGATTGTCCTGGGGAGCGTAGACCTGCTGTTCGGGGCGTTTGTCTTTATCCAGTTCGCCTATTTCTTCGGCGGGCTGACGCAGATCACAGTCAGCGGCCTGACGTACTCGCAGTATGCCCGGCGTGGTTTCTTCGAGCTGGTGGCCGTCTCGGTGCTGACCCTCGGACTGGCGCTGTGGCTCGACCAGGTAACAGTGCGCCAGGAAAAACGCGAAAACTGGCTGTTCCGCGCCCTGGCGGTGATCGTCGTGGGGCTGACCAGCGTGATGCTGCTCTCGGCGTCCCAGCGGATGTGGCTGTACGAGCAGGCCTTTGGCTTCACGCAGCTCCGGGTGTATACCCATGTATTCATGCTGTGGCTGGGGCTGCTGTTCGTCTTTTACCTGCTGGCGGTCTTCCGGCTGCGCGAGCATATTTTCTCGCTGGGGATTCTGCTGTGCCTGATCGGGTATATGGGGACGATCAACCTGATGAATGTGGACGCCTATATCGCGGAGCGCAATATCGCCCGTTACCACGAGGGCGAAGACCTGGATATTCAGTTCCTGAACATCCTTTCCAGCGATGCCGTTCCCGCCGTGATTGCGCTCTACCAGGAAAGCGCCGCCGGGTCGGAGGCCAGCGATTGGGCCGGAAACTGGCTGGCCGGAGAATTACAGTACCTGGATCGTACCCACGAGGGCGAGGGCGCGACGGTCTTTTCCGCTCATACGGGACGTGATTCCGTTTGGGGCGCACTGGACGGACTGCGGGCTGCGCTGCCGGAATACGAGCCATACCGCTACCCGCGTTCCAGCTACTATGGTGGCTGGGATTAGCGCCGCTCGGCCATACATTTACTTTCCCGCACAGATTTGCTAAAATAAGGTTAAGTACGGGGGTGAACTAGGTTCGACGGGGGAGGTTGAGTCCGTACTGCGCGTCGCGGAGCCTGGCCGCGTTAAAACGGGCACGGCAATTAACTGCCAACAACAACACTTACGCTATGCCCGTCGCCGCCTAAGGCGATCTGACATAGCGCCAGCCTTGCGAGGCTGGCCGTCTGCCCCAGCCGTCGTCATCCGGGTGGATAGGCAGGCGTCACCAAAGATGCCGTGCGGTCTGTTGACGCCGATACGACAGGCCAAAGAACTATCGGCTAGCCACCGCCATACCCTGTCAGCCGGGGCTAGCGGGGGCGAAAGCTAAAGGGCTGACTACACGTGTAGACGTGCGTCCTCGAATCTTTCGGACACCGGTGCAACTCCGGTCACCTCCACACAGCCCCGCCCACCCCGGCGGGGTTTTTGTTATTAAGGGTTTATGATTGTGTTTTTAGGACGCATCATACCAATCATCGCTAGCCCGCTTTCCGGGTAAACGCCCAGGTCGGCCTGCATCAGGCGCTGAATTTCAGCATCCTGCATCTGTTCATGGGTTTTTGCCATCCGATCCTGCAAGAAACCCGGCAAATCAGTATCCGCTACGTGCTCAAACCCGATAATCCCGTAAAACGGTTGCAGATGCTCCCAGGGCAGGCTGTAACAATCGATTTCGCCAATGTGCGCGACGAGTTGGAGCAGCATTTTCTTTCCCAGCCCCTGCCGCCGGTAAGTAGGCGCAATATCCATACCGCGCAGCACCAGAAAACCTTCTTCCGGGCACAACCGCACCACGCCAATTACAGTATGGTTGTCCTCCGCCAGCAGCAGGAAATCCTCGGGTTTTGCCTCCCGCCCGCGCCGCCGGCTGGCGTAATAATCGTTTACTCGTTCCACGTCGTCTGCTGTTCCCGCTCGCACGCTAACCATGATCGCTCCCTCATCGCTAACTAAATTCTATTATAGCGATATAATTATTTTTCCGTGGCTGAGTCTATCGGATATAAGGCAGGCATTCATTACGGACGAGGCAGGCCTCGTCCCTACGAAACCTGACCTTAACAGGGCAAGCAGGGACAGGGTCTGCCTTGTCCACTGAAAAGGACTCTGGCAGCCCGACACCCGAACCTCTGCGGGGGCGTGGTATACCGCGCCCGTGCGGCCTCTCCCAACGGGGTTTTTGCTGAACGCCGCTGGAATCTGATCCCCCAGCCATGCCCCCCATACAGAAACTGGTAAAACCCGGCTCAGCCGATTGCGGCGGCACGCGCAGCTTTAAAGTTCGGTAATGACTGTTCAATCATCTCGTCGTTGGCAGTCAGCGATAAACGGAAGTAACCGGGCATCTCAACAATCGTCCCCGGCAGGCACAGGATGTTATGCGTTGCCAGCGTCTCGGCAAACCCCCAGTCATCTTCAATCGGTGAGCGGGGCAGGAGATAGAAGGTGCCTTCTGGTGAATGCACATCGTAACCCATACCCTTCAGTTCGCCTACAAGCCAATCTCGTTTGTATTGCAGATGTTCTATATCAATGCTGAGTTTTTCGAGGTCGCCCAGAGCGTGCTGTAAGAGCGCGTTGGGAAACGCATAACCACCCACCACCTGCGAAATCAGAATAGCCTGGCGCATGGTTTCGCGCTCCGGCATCTCCGGCGGCAGCGCAATATAGCCGAGGCGCTGGCCGGGCGTGAGTAAGGTCTTGCCGTAGGTGTACAACAGAAACGTATTGGGATAAACACCGGCTGGCGTCGTGAATTCGATACCATCGTACACAATCCGGCTGTAGGCCTCATCGGAGAGCAGATAGATCGTTCGCCCATTACGTTCACTGGCTTTTGTCAGGATCGCCGCCAGCCGTTCGAGGGTCGCTCTGGGGTAGATTTTGCCGGTTGGATTATTGGGCGAATTGACGATAATCGCCCGCGTCTTACTGGTAATGGCGGCTTCAATTGCATCTAAATCCAGGTCAAAGGTTTCCGGGTCAATGGGAACCCGTACCGGAATGCCGCCCGGTGCGGTAATCAACATCTCATAGAAAAACCAGGGTGGCGTGATAAAGATCACCTCATCACCCCGATCCACGACAGTATCCAGTGCCAGTTTGATGGCTGCAAAGCCGCCGTTGGTCAGGGCAATGTCTTGCGGTTCAAAGGGAATGCCCCGTAAATGACGCAAGGACTCGGCCACAGCCTGCTGCGAGTCCGGTTCACTGAGTTTGTAGGCGTACCAATCTTTGTTGTGTGGGACACTCCATTTCCGCAATACCTCGCCAAAGGCCGGTAAGGGCATCTCTTGCGGATTGCCTACTGCAAAATTACTGACCTTCGGATCGGCCATTGAGCGTGCAAAAAACTCGTGACTATAGAAGCGCAAAAAGCGTTGGATGGTCGCGCTCAATTCTCCAACACGGCTGGCAACGGGCGAATGCTGCGTCATTGCGTTTTATCCTTCCACTAAAGGTTAGCAAGGGTTGGAGCATCGGATAGGTGTAATTAATATATAGTGGCATGATATTTGCCGCCAATCTAAAGAAGGTTCTTCATTTCAAGAGGACAAGTCCCTACCGGACACGCCGTTGCATGTCCCTACCGCGCCCGCCGGGCAGACGGCCTGCTCCGATGCTACTTTTCTCTCAACTCTTCTCCTTTGAGCAAGGTTTCCAGTTCGTCTACCAACGCATCCACGCAGCGGGCGGCTTCCCCCGGTTGATGCACGGTAGCGTCCAGCAGCGCGGTGACGTGCGTCCGCATGTTGGGCGGCCTGTTGGGGCAGACCTGTTCGGCAGTCGCCAGGAGTCGCTTCTCGCCGGGGTGCGTCTGCCGGTTGACGGCAAACAGGATGTCAAAGTAGCTCGCCAGAAGCGCCGCCGTCCGGTGGTTCAGGCTTACCAGGTCATCCCGGCTGGCAGCTTTGGCGATCTGCGTGCGGTACGAGGGGAACACGTCGCGCAGCACCGGGAAATTAAGAGTAACAATCGCCCGCACCAGTTCGTCAGGATATGGCGCTTGCGCCCGTTCGTGCAGCCGCGCCAGCCATCCCTGCCGGTCATAGACCGGACGTGAGACGCGCATCGTGTGCCAGAAGCAGGTCGTATACCCCAGCCCGGCCTCATGCCGTGTCAGGACACGTTCCACCTGATCTGCCATCCACTCTGCCCCGAAAAACACGATGTCCATGTGCATCCCGGTTTCCCGGTCTACCCACTCCATCCCCGGCCCCCAGAAGTCAATAATCTGCACGGTGTCGGCGAACTCGCGCCCGATACCGTAGCGTGTCTCTCGTGACAGGTCGGTCTGCGTGTAAATATAGATGTCGGTATCCGATTGGGCATTGGCCGTCCCCGCCGCCTGTGACCCGCCCACGGCCACCGCTTCAACTTGGGGAAGCTGGGCGAAACGGGCGGCGATCTTCTCAATTTGCTGGTTGATGTCAGGCATGATGTGTCCTTTTTGGGTCAGTTGTTGGTTATCAGGTGTCAGTTTTCGGTTGTCAGGAGTCGGCAGTCATTAAGCTTTTCAACAGTGAGGATATGTTTTGTTCGCGGAGTGTAATAGATTGCATACCGGACATTTTGTCGTAGCAGCCGATAGAGATGTCCTGAAATTTGAAGTTTGAGATTACCGATAATGACCTGATAATGTACACCATATTGTCGGGAATGGTATATGAAAAGACGAACCGGGCCTTCAACTACCTTTACGACTCCTTCAGTCAAATCTGCTCGTACCCTTCGCAGCTTTACTTCTGCGAAAACGCTCCAGACAAGGAAGATCACGACGATCAGCGTAATAATGGCAATCCGACTTGAAGCTGAGTCGCCCACTCGAATGCCATCCCAGACGGCTCTTGAAATCGCCAATGGCAATCCAATCCAACCCGCGTACCTTACCCATCTCCACAGGTCATGTTCATCTTGCAAGCGGTGGCATTGCCCAGCACTTAACTGACCATTCTGATTAACCAGTAGATCGGCCTCTGTGCTTTTTAACACGGCCATAAGTTGAGCGGGTTCAGGGTCAACATCCCATTCGTCTTTTTCGGTTACATCGAATACCATTGCAGACCCCACGTCTATTATGCCTGAACCTTCATGCTGGTTGTACAAAGGGGCCATACTGTGATATGCGGCGCGTCATACCAATCTTCGGACAGCGTCTGACGGAGCAAATCGGGCAGATTCTCAGCAGTGCCCATGTTTGGTGGAGATTCTGCCAGTCAATGGCACCTAATCCTTGCAGCATCACGACCTCACTCTATATGTGCGATTGTTGTCATTTTCATGATACTGTGAAAATCGCACCGAGGGATGAATCCGCAACGGACGAGGCAGGGTCCCTACGAAGCCTGACTTTAAACGGCACAAGTAGGGGCAGGGCCTGCCCTGTCCACTGAAAGGGACTCTTGCTGCCCTGCACCCGATATGCTCTTGCCTCAAGACTCAGCACGCAAGACTCAGTACTGCTTTTGCCCCGCCTCCCAAACAACAAAAAAACCGCCGGGATAATCCGGCAGCGTGATGAGACGGGTGAAGGGGAAAATGCGCTTACTTCTTGCGCGCCGTGACCGCCACGATGTCATACGGGTTGATGTAAAGGGACTTTTCCGAGAGTTTGAAAGCTCGTTCTAACAGCCCCAGCGCCCCGGCGATGATCGGGGAGTACATGCCCAGCCGGTTGAGGAACAGCCGCATCGTCACGAATTTACCCACGTGGCGCACGTTGATAATCTCGCAGCCGGAGTCTTCCAGCATTTTCGAGAGCGTGCGGGCGGAGAAGTAATAGACATGCTCTTCGGAGAGCTTGAAGCCGACCCAGCGTTTTCCGGTCAGTTTGGCCGGGAGACTGTCCACGTCAGGGGTCGCCAACGAGATCACCCCGCCGGTACGCAGCAGCGAAACGGCCTTCTGAATATACAACCTGGGGTCGGGGACATGCTCGATCACGTCCCACATCGTCACCAGGTCATACGCGCCTTCTGGATAGTCGAGCGTTTCCAGGCTGCCGTGCCGCACGTCCAGCCCGAACTTGTCGCTGGCATACTCCACCGCGAAGCCGGAGACATCCATCCCCTGCACCTGCCAGCCGCGTTTCTGCGCTTCGGAGATGAAGAAGCCCACCGCGCAGCCCACATCCAGCAGTTTGCCACGCTCGATGTAGCGTTCCAGCCAGTTCAACCGCCCATTGAACGTCTGGCGGATATTCGGCTCATCTTTAATGTAGTTGGTGTACCCCACCACGCCGGATTCGTCGTTATGGAAATAGGTTTCGCCGTAGAGCGCGTAGAGTTCGTGTGCATCGGGGCGGGGGCTGACAAAGACCAGCCCGCAGTTGTCACATTCGACCAGCCCCAATCCATTTTCCGGGCAGTAGGGGTGATTTTCCTGGCTGCCACACAGATTACAGGGAATATGGTTGCGGGTGACATCTTCCCGCACGCGGGGGGGATTCGATTTCATGTTGGTGACTTCTTCCGGCAGCATATACTCTCCGTGCCTGGACTATTACAAAACAGGTGCATTTTACTCCCCCTGCCAGGATATGGCAATGCCCTAAAAATACAGGGTATTTCACCGCTCCGGCAGCAACTCTCACGTATCCTGTGCAAACGGATTTTCCAACAGCGGCCATTTACTGCGGTCAATGTTCTGGTAGGGGATTGTCATGAGCGTCGTGTTGAGCACCCCGCCTGCATTACAGTACAATATCCCCCATAATCCGCACCGGTTTCAGCGAAAAGGACATTCATTCCGATTCGGCCTTCAAATCCCGAAGCAAAACAGCCATCAAATGCCCATGAACGTGATGCCCTCAAGCCCTATGATAAGGTCATCAACAGAGAACTCACCAGCAATGACCCGCATGGTCTCAATCATGAGCGAGCGCATGGTGGGCAGGAGGATTTCGGGGTCAGCTGTAGTCAGCAGAAGGTCAATAGCCGGGATCAGAGTCGGCGGCTTCTGAGTCATTTCTTGAATACCTTCGTTGTACCATTTCACATCCGGTATCCACAGCCTGTTATAGGCAAACAGAATATTGAGGATGCTCTTGATATTCGTCATTTGCCGCGTGCGCAAATCAACAAGCTGGCGGCGATATGCGGCGGCTTCTGCCAAAAAAACATCGGCAACCCCGATTTTCCAGCGCCAGAACGCTAGTTGCTGTTCGATAATGTTACGGCGCAGGGCATCGGGGTAATCCTGTATACGTGTTCTGTATTTCTGAAGGCGAGGTGCATCACCAATCGGCACAAGATGCGACACCATCCAGGGGCCGGAAGGATCCTGTGGTAGTTGGTTGGCATCAAGCGCGGTGAATATCTCGTCTAACCGATTCCACGTCTGCCAAATGGTACAGACTTTGACACCATCTATGACATACTCAAGATAGAGCGCTTTATCCGGTTGTAATGACTCACGCATGAGTTTCGCATCACTGCCTAAAGACTCAATCCATGTTTTGTAGATAGGAACATCCTGCAATTCGCCCATCCAGAAGGGGATTTCACAGTCGGAAAATTGGTCAGCACAGCCCCGCGCTACTGAACCCGATACGGCAGCTTCATCGTATAGCGAGGTGGGACAGGATTCGATCAGCGTCATGGCATAGGTAAATAGCAATTGACTATGGCGGGTTGCGTTGGCAGGGAGCATCGCGTTCCTCCGTTCCTTCTATGATTTTTGACAAAACAGGTACTGTAACCCCGCCATCAAGCAACTTTTTCTGCAACGCAGCGATAACTGGTTGGGAAGGGCGAAACCACATTGGTTTCCATATTGAGTATAGTGACACAAATCCGCATGGCCCAACTCGAATAAAATAGGGTATATATTTATCTCAGTGTAGCACGCTCTATCAAGCGCGTTTTTGCGTCTCGTGTTACACTGATGTTAAACTACATCCTGGTGTGGCTGTTGTTTGTTGTGCCAGCCGGATTACCGGAACTACACCACTAACCGGATTAAAGCATATCATACAGAGAAAAAGGAGTTCGTATGCGGCGGTCAATCTTGCTTATCACTCTGCTGGCGCTCATGCTGGCGTTCGGCACAACGGCCTACGCCCAGGCGGGGGAAGTCGCGCACACAGTACAGCCAGGTGAGAACCTGTTCCGTATTTCCTTGCGTTACAACGTGGCAATGGCAACTATCGCAGCACGGAATGGGATTAACAACTGGAACTTGATTTTTGCCGGAACGGTGATTTATGTCCCCACCAGCGGGACAACTCCAGCGCCCGCAACGCCCGTACCGACGACGCCGACACCACCTACGACAGTCGAGTATATCGTTAAGGCTGGCGACACACTGAGCAATATCGCCCGCCAGTTTAACACCACCGTTCAGGCGTTGGCGCAGTTGAACAATATCGTCAACCCCAACCTGATTTATCCCGGCACGAAACTGCTCATCAGCGGGACACCCACTACGCCGACCCACCCGGCACGCCCACCACGCCAGCACGCCGGTTGCAGGCAGCTTTGGAAATGGGCAGGCAGGTCTTCAGTTTCTCCTACCCCAGCCAGATGAGTGGCGCGGGCATGACCTGGGCCAGACCCAGGTCGTCTATAACTCTGGGTGACCCCGCCGGTATCGCGCAGGGCGCGATTGCCGCCCACAGCAACGGCTTCAAAAGTGCTGTTGAGCGTCAAGGAATCCGGCACAGATCGCCAGCAACCCGACCCAGTATTACCAGCAATTCGCTAATTTCCTGGGCGGCGTGGGCTGCGCTTGGGCCGGAAGCAATCGAAGTCTGGAATGAACAGAATATTGACCGTGAATGGCCGGCGGGACAGATCGGCGGCAGCGCGTATGCCCAGATGCTGGCGGCAGCGTACCAGGCGATCAAGAACGCCAATCCAAACGTCCTGGTGATTAGCGGCGCACCGGCGCCTACCGGTTTCTTTGGTGGCTGCTCCGCCAATGGCTGCGACGATGCGCCCTTCCTGCAGCAGATGGCACAGGCCGGCGCTGCGCAGTTCATGGACTGCCTGGGCATTCACTATAACGAGGGTATCCTCTCCCCGACTCAATCTACCGGCGACCCGCGCGGGAACGGCGGCCACTATACCCGTTACTATTCGGGCATGGTGAACACCTATGCCAGCGTTTTCCCCAGCAAGCCGCTGTGCTTCACCGAGTTGGGCTATCTCTCTGCAGACGGTTACGGCCCGCTCCCGCCAGGGTTTGAATGGGCGGTCAACACGTCGGCACAGGAACAGGCCGTCTGGCTGGCCGAAGCGGTCACGCTTGCCCGCCAGTCCAACCGGGTACGCCTGCTCATCGTGTGGAACGTAGACGCCACCGAGTTCGGTGCTGACCCGCAGGCCGGGTACGCCATCATCCGCCCGGATAACACCTGCAACGCCTGTGTGACAATGGGCGCGGCGATGGCCGGAAGTTAAACAGCAGCAGTACATACAAAAAGGGCAGTCCAACCGGGCTGCCCTTTGCTTTTTTCCGTACCTGCTCGCTTACATTCGCTCGCCAATCGTGACATGAACTTCACGCAGTTCGCCGCCGCGTACCACGCCTACCGGCACTTCCCGGCCAACCCGATCCCCGCTCAGGAGCGCCAGCAGTTCATCCAGGTGTTCCACCGTGACACCGTCCAACGTGACCACCACATCCCCCAGCAGCAACCCGCCCTGTTCCGCCGGGCTGCCTGTTTCCACTGATGCCAGCAGCAGCCCCGTATCCTGTCCGAGCTGTTCCGCCAGCGCCTCTGGCAGGCGTACCGGCTGGGCGCTGATGCCCAGGAAGCCGCGCCGCATCCGGCCATGCTGGAGCAGCGTTTCCGCCACCCGCTTGATCGTCAGCGTTGGCACAGCCAGGCTCAGGCCGCGCATAAAGCCCGATGTATTCATCCCGTAGACCCGGCCTGACGCATCCACCAGCGGGCCGCCGGAGAAGCCAGGGTACATGACGACATCAGTCTGGATAAACCCTTCCGCCGTGCTGCCCATCGTCCGCGTCCCCCACCAGGCTTCCATGCCGCCCCGGCGCTGCTTGCGGCGGGAAGCGCGTTTTTCCATATGTTCGGCGTGGCGGGCCTGGCGCTCCCGTTCATGGTGCTCATGATGTTCATGCACTTCGTGCCGGTGCCCCCCGCGACCAAACGGGAAACCGGGTGGGAATGGCATCCCTTCGGACATCACCTCACCGCGCGCGCTGACAATACCCAGCGTGCCTTGCATATTTTGCCCCGGCCTGCCCAGCGCCAGAATCAGGTTGCCCACCTTGAGGTCGTTCTCTTCAACCCAGTTGGGGGCAGTCAGTTCGGCCTGTACACGCAGAACAGCCACATCCGTGCCAGGGTCACGCCCGACCAGAGTCCCTGGGACGGTCTCGCCATTCGGCAGCCCGATCTGAATCTGCTCCTCATCCTGGATCACATGGTGCGCCGTGACGATCACCCCATCCGCCGCCCACACAATGCCGCTGGCGGGCAGCCGCCGCCGGGCTTCGACCCGGACGACACTCGCGCCGGCGGTTTCGACTACCCCGGCCATCTGATCGGATAACTGCTGTAAAACTTCGCTCATTACATTGGCTCCTTGCCATATTTGTCAGTCATACTCTCGATTTCATCATGGCATAAATGCAAGCGGCGCACATCCACCTTTGAGGGAGGGTAGTACCTGCCAGAATGGGTAGGGAACCGGCAGAATGGTCGGAAATCGGACGCATTCGCTGATTCGAGCGTATCCGCTATAATGAACCCACTCAGAACCTATCCGTAAATTCGTCATGCCGACCTCACCCCTACTTGCTGCGCTCGTTTCCCCTCGCCGTCAACGGAGAGCGGAGGGAGAACCGCAGGTTCGGAAGGGGTGAGGTAAAGTATCACCATGATTTTACGGATAGATACTTAACCGAAATCAGCACCAAGAGGGAAACGTACATGGATACCCTGACTCCCGCTGATGTCCAGGCCGCGCTGGATGGGCTTAACCTGGGCATTACGATCCGTTTTTTTGAAAATTCCACCGCCACCTCTCAGCAGGCAGCCGATAATATCGGCTGTGAACTCGGCCAGATCGTCAAAAGTCTGGCGTTCATGATTGACGGTAAGCCTGTGGTTATCCTCGCCAGCGGCGACCAACGGCTGGATGACAAGAAACTGGCGACGCTGTTTGCCGTCGGGCGCAAAAAAGTCAAAGCCGCCTCAGCCGAACAGTGCGTCACGTATTATGGTTATGCGCCCGGTGGAGTCCCGCCGCTGGCACACCGTACCCCCGGCCTGCCCATTTATATTGACGAATCGCTCCGGCGCTACGAGCAGCTTTACGCCGCTGGAGGCGCCCATAACGCCATCTTCCCCATCCGGCTGGACCAACTGGCACAGGTGACCGGCGGCACGTTTGCCGATGTGGTAAAAAGTGAGTGACCCCAGGACAGGCAGCACGCAGCGATCAGGGAATCAAACACCCGCTGAGACACGTAACGTTCAGCGGGTGTTGCGGACAAGGGGCCTAAGCCCCCTGTCCAGTCAGATCAGATTGATTTTACGGATAGCCGACCTGCTTATTGCGTAGGCGCATTTGCCACCAGGACAACCGTTCCGGGCGCGTACAGCGTGGTGCAGGTATAGCCGGGGAAGGTGTCCGTTGTCCACGCGCTCCACAACTGCGGTTGGCGCGGCGCGCCACTGGCATTCATGTAGATGATGTAGCCGCTGCCCTGCAGGCAGATGTTCACATCGCCCGCAAAGCCCGTCACACCAGTCGTACTGAACACATCCACCGCAGCGACCAGCCCCAGATTTAGCACATTCTGCGCGCCGATATTGCCGGCGTTGGTGATCGGGCTGCCAAGCCAGTACATATAGCTTCCACCGGCAGCGATCAGACGGCAGCCAAGTCCAGGACGATCGGCATCATTGGTGAAGTGGCTGCGTATCTTGCCGGGGTCCTCGAAGTTAACATCGGTACAGCGTGTGGCAGGTGGCGGCCCGGCAACTTCGATACCGGTGCTTGTCCCTGCCGTGCCGTCATTATCAGTGACGTTCACGACCTTGTTGTTAATCACCATCGTCGTCGGGTAATTCGCGTCGGCAGAAGTCGTGATCGCATGGCTCACGGTACAGGTATGCGCCCCTTCTACGGCTGCATCATCCACCGCCTGCACGGTAACCGTCAGCGGCCCCTGATTCGGCGCAGTGAATATCACCGGATTAGCCGATGTCACCACACACTGCGCATCGGGCGTGAGCGTGATCTCTACATCACCGGTAGGCGCTGTATTCAGCGTGAGGGTGTAATTTCCGGTTGCCCCGCCTTCCACGACGGTAACGGCTGCCGCGCTCACCGTAACACCTGGAGCGTCATTATCGGTGACATTGGCGGTCACATTGGCAATAACGACAGCAAGATATTCCGCCGCGCTGCCACCCGCGACTGCATGGCTCACGGTACAGGTATGCGCGCCTTCGTTCGCACCATCATCCACCGCCGTTACGGTGACGGTCTGAGCGACATTCCAGTTGCCCGCCGTAAACGTCAGCGGGGAGGGCAGCGCCGTACATTGCGCATCCGGCGTGACATTGATGGTCACGTTGCCAGTGGGCATGGTGTTCAGTACAACGGTATAGGTATCCGTCGCGCCGCCTTCAGCAATATCCGTTGTGCCGCCGCTCTCGGTGACGGTGACGCCAGCTACATCATTATCGGTGATCGCCGCCGTTACACCGGCTACTGCGACACCGTTGTAGTTCGCATCGCCACTGGCCGCTGTCTGGGTAATCACACAATTATGCACCCCTTCGGCAGCAAGATCATCCACTGCCGTCACAGTGACGGTCTGGGCGATATTCCAGTTGCCCGCCGTGAAGGTCAGCGGCACAGTCGCAACCGTACACTGGGCATCCGGTGTGACGGTGATCGTCACGTTAGCCGCTGGCATGGTATTCAGTACGACGGTATAGGTATCCGTCGCGCCGCCTTCGGTGATATCCGTTGTGCCGCCGCTCTCGGTGATGGTGACACCAGCGATGTCATTATCGGTGATCGCCGCCGTTACACCGGCTACTGCGATACCGTTGTAGTTCGCGTCGCCACTGGCCGCTGTCTGGGTAATCACACAATTGTGCGCCCCTTCCACGACAACATCATCCACTGCTGTCACGGTAACGGTCTGGGCGACATTCCAGTTGCCCGCCGTGAAGGTCAGCGGCACAGTCGCAACCGTACACTGGGCATCCGGCGTAACAGTGATCGTCACGTTAGCCGTCGGCTGTGAGGTGAGAACCACCGTGTAAGTGTCGGTTGCGCCACCTTCAGCGATATTGGTCGTCCCACCGCTCTCCGTGACAGTCACACCAGCTGTGTCATTATCGGTGATCGCCGCCGTCACACCGGCGACAGCAAGGCCATTGTAACCCAGATCAGCACTGGTCGCTGTATGGGTGATGGCGCAGTTGTGCGCCCCTTCTGCCACTGCATCGTCCACTGCTGTCACGGTAATGGTTTGAGCGACATTCCAGTTAGCTGTCGTGAAGGTTAGCGTGGGATTGCTCACTGTACACTGGGCATCCGGGGTAACATTGATGGTGACATCCGCAATCGGTTGTGAATCCAGCACAACCGTGTAAGTGTCGGTTGCGCCACCTTCAGCGATATTGGTCGTCCCACCACTCTCGGTGACGGTGACACCAATCGGCGCATCGGTGGTGACAAAGTTATCAATCAGCCAGGCATCGGCGTTGCCGCCCAGGGTCAGCACGAGTTGGTCATAAACAATCGTCCCCGGATAACTCGCATGAGCAACATGGATCCATTCACCATCAGACGGTCCATGCTCGATGTAATCGACCTCTACCCCCGAGTAATAGGCCCGCACGTACAGGCTGGCATTCACCGTCAGGCCGCCGGTATACCGGAGGGCATAGTCGAAATCATAGCCGTTCTGCGGCACGGCAAAGTCAATGGTCAAGGTCAGAAAAGCTGCATTGTCTTGGTTCCAGAGCTGGAAGCCGGCGAACGGCAGGCCAAGAGCAGCAGAGTAATCGGCAGTAATCATGCCCGCTCCAGTCCAGGTGACATTGGCGTTGTTGAAGGCCGCCGCCGCTGTCCCAACAGGTTGTCCATCGAAGCTTTCATTAGCAAGCGCCTGGACATTGGCAACAGGCATCAGGAAGGCCAGCATCAGGAAGGCCAGCACGGTACTGTATTTCACGAACGGCGATAGATGCACTCGGTGAGTCGGTGACTCAGATTCCTTTTGATTAGACATAGTTATAAATCTCCCGCACTCTAATGAAGAGATGTGATACCTGAATGATACAAGCATAATGGAGGGTACTTAAAAAAACATTGCAAAACATTCAATAAAAGTTGTGATTCGGTTAGAGGCAAGCACCTTTCCGTCCTGTTTTCCACGCCCATTCGTCCGGAATTTACGAATAATTCATATTTGGAAGGCTCCATAAAGTCAGGCCGAATCTCCATCGGTATCCCATCACCGAATAATGGACAGGTTGAGAAACCTTGAGTACACTCGTGAGCCAGTTTGAGAAAAATCTGTTATCAAAAGGTCATGCATAATGAACATTCAAGCGGTACATGGCGCAATCCAGAACAGCGACTCCGGCGCGATCATCGTCAACCTGTTCGAAGGCCAGGCAATCAGCGGCGCAACGAAAACCGTTGATGAAGCGCTGGGCGGGGCAATCAGCGATCTGATCGCTGCGGGCGACTTCACCGGCAAGGCCGGGCAGACGGGCGTGCTCTACCCGCGCGGGGCGATTGCCGCTCAACGGGTAATTCTGGTCGGGCTGGGCACACCGGACTCCCTGTCGCTCGATTCCGTCCGGCGGGCGGCAGCGGTAGCGATCAAGAAAGCCCAGGAACTCCAGGTCAGGCAGGTGGCAACCGTCCTGCATGGCGCGGGCGGGCTGGCACTACGTGATGCGGCGCAGGCGATTGCAGAGGGTAGTCTGCTGGCCCTCTATACCTATCATGGACAAAAGACCAGCGATGCCCCGGAAAACCTGCCGGAGTCACTGGCGGTCATAGTGCCCGACAAAGGTGATTTGCCCGCTGCCGAAGCCGGAATCCGGGATGGCGACGCCATTGCCGCCGGGGTGACCCTCGCCCGCGACCTGGGCAATCTGCCGCCGAACATCTGCACGCCAGAATATATGGCACAGACCGCCCGGACGATGGCCCAGGCAGCCGGGCTAAAATGTGATGTGCTCGAAAAAGCCCAGATGGAAGCGCTCAAGATGGGAGCGCACCTGGCGGTTGCCCAGGGCAGCGATACCCCGCCGCGCTTCATCATCCTGGAACACAACGCGGAACGAGCCAGTGAGCTGCCGACACTGGTGCTGGTCGGCAAGGGCGTCACTTTCGATACCGGCGGCTACAGCCTGAAAACCGGCGAAGGCATGGCGACGATGAAAAACGATATGTCCGGCGCGGCGGCGGTGATCGGCGCGATGCGGGCTATCGCCGGGCTGGGCGTCCCGCTGCACGTGGTCGGCCTCGCTCCGGCAGCGGATAATATGATTAACGGCCACGCCTATCGCCCGCAGGAAGTCATCACCGCCAGCAACGGCGTCACGATTGAGATCATCAGCACCGACGCCGAGGGCCGGATGCTGCTGGCCGATGCCCTGGTATATGCCGGGCGTTACCAACCGGACGCGGTGGTGGACATCGCCACACTGACCGGTGCGTGTGTCGTGGCGCTCGGTTCAGGCGTTGCCGCCGGGGTGTTTAGCACCGCTGACACGCTGCGCGATAACCTTCTGGCCGCAGCAGATACTACCGGGGAAAAAGTCTGGCCGTTGCCGCTCTTCCCTGACTACGAAAAAGCCATCGAATCCCAGACTGCTGATATTAAAAACACCGGCGGGCGTACCGGTGGGGTGGGAACGTCCGCTGTTTTCTTACAGCACTTCGTGGATTACCCGGTCTGGGCGCATGTGGATATGGCGGGCATGGCGATTGATGTGCCGGAAATCCCTTATGTCCCGGCCAAAGGCTCCAGCGGCTACGGGGTGCGCCTGCTGACGGCGCTGGCGCAGCAGATGGCGGCTAAATAACCTGTAGACATTACATTTGACCGCCTGGTGGAGGATGTCTTCGCCGTGATGGATGCTTATGAAGCAGATCAGTGTACATTGGGAGATTCAGAAACCGTATGGTAAGTCTGCGGGCGCGGTATACCACGCCCCTACTTGGAAATGGGTGCAAGTCGTAGGGGAGGGTCTCAGATCCTCCCCTAAAGCAACCAGGAATAATCCACTTTTCAAATGGTCTCTCTCAAAATTTTTGTAGGAATAAGGGTTTCTGGACTTAACAGAAGAAATCCCTGGAAGAGTAAAGATCATTCAATCATGCGACCAACCATCCGCGACGTTCTTCGTGCCGCCAGAAGACGCATTGCGCCAGTTTCACAATCCGCCGGGCTGGATGCTCATATCCTGCTGAGTCAGGTGCTGGGGGTTGAGCGTGCTTACCTGTTGGTATACCCAAACCACACCCTCACCGCAGATCAGCAGAATCGCTTTGAGAAGCTGGTCGAGCGCTGCGCGGCGGGCGAACCGCTGGCCTATATCCTGGGGCGGCGCGGCTTTTATGACCGGGAGTTCATCGTCACCCCGGCGGTACTGATCCCCCGCCCGGAAACCGAACTCCTCCTGGAAGCGGCGCTCGTATTTGTCAAAGGCAAGCCCGATTCCACTGTCGTGGACGTGGGGACAGGCAGCGGGGCGCTGGCCGTCACGCTGGCGGCGCACTGCCCGGCGGCAGCGGTGTACGCGGTGGACATCAGCCCGGCGGCGCTGGCGGTGGCAAAACGCAACGCGGCAGCAAACGAGGTTGCGGAGCGCGTGACGTTTTTTGAAGGCGACCTGCTGGTGCCGCTGCTCGAACGCGGGGTGCAGATAGATGTCATCATGGCGAATCTGCCGTATGTCGCCAGTGATGACCTGCCACACCTGGCGGTTACCCGGTATGAGCCGCGCCTCGCTCTGGATGGTGGCGCGGACGGCCTCGACCTGGTGCGGCGGTTGTTGGGACAGGCTGCGGCGGCCCTGAATCCCGGCGGGCTGGTCTTACTGGAGATTGGCGCTGACCAGGGGGCGGCGGTGGAGGCCCTGGCGCGGGCGGCGTTCCCCCAGGCCGGTGTCGAAGTGCTCCCCGATTACGCCGGGTTAGACCGCATCGTTCGCATCGCCAACCCGTAAAGGCTGGTCGCCGCTGTGACGGAGGATGAACCTTTCCATGTTGGTCAAATGGATTCGCTGTTCAGTACCTGCTGCCAGTCGCGCTGACTTCCACAAAACACAGCAGGCGTGGCAGGCATTAGCCGGACTGCCGGGATTTGTGTTGCAGGTGGGCGGCTGGAATGCCCAGGATGATTCTGAGGCGTGCATCCTGGCGGTGTGGGCAGGAAAAACGGATTACGAGTTCTTCATGCAGCATCACCATGACCGAATTACGGGGAGTTCAGGGCAGGGCAAAACCTATGACACGATTATCGTGACGTTTTTCGATGTCCTGTGGCATTCGGGGGATACCGCCGATTGGCCTGCCGCTTTCGCCGGAGCGGAGTACCTGCACATCACCCAGCACACGGTTTACCCGCAACGTGAATCGCACTTTCTGGATACCCAGCGCACCATCTGGGGGCCGGAGATGGGCGCGGCGGGGATGAGCGCGGGGCTGGTTTCACGTTTGTCGCCGCCCGGCCAGCGCGTATACCTCACTGCCTCAGCCTGGCTGACTGATCGCCCCATGCAACAGGGGCAGAACGCCCAGGCCGAGACGGATGTGATTTCCCGCGCTGAGCTTGCGGTCAACCTGGAGCCGCTGTGGGCCGTTACACAGATGCGCCCTTAAATGCCGCCCGGTTCACCCAAGGGCGGAGCAGAGAAAACTCACCCGCATCACGGCAGGTTCAACGCACACTCGCCATCCCCCACCCGGCAAACGGCCAGCACAATACCCCCGCGCTGCACTTCAAATGTCGTATCCGGGTTATCGCTGATCCAGAACCAGCGCGGGAAGGCGACCTGGCTCCAGGCATGGCGTGTGCCGCAGTATGCGGGCTGCTCCAGGAAGGCGTAGTCCATCCGCCACACCTGGAAGCAGTCGCCCGGTGACAGCGCCGAAGTAGACCGCGTGCCCCCCGCCCACATGCGTGAGACAAATTCGATGTCGTCGCCCTCATCTACCGCCTGGATAAAAGTCAACCGGCTGACATCCACATCATGTTCCGAACGATTCCACAGGATCAGTGTGTCGGTGTCGTAGCGCAGCAGAACGGACGCGACAGGCGTCGCCGTGGGGGAAATCGTCGCGGTAGATGCGGGTTCATCCGGCGGGTCTGTCGGGGGAACAGGGGTCGTTGGCTGCATGGTGAACGCCGCTGACTGCCCGGTAGCCGCCGTCGCTGAGGGCGGAATCGCGGTCAGGCTAGGGGCTGTTGTCGGCAGCGGGGAGGGCGTCACGGTCATCGTGGCCGGGAGCAGCGCCAGGCTGCCTGCTGTTGCCGATGCCACCGGCGGCGCGGTAGGCGTTGGTGGCTCCGATGAATTGAGCAGCCCCGGCAGAAGCGCCATGCCGGATGCCAGGAGCAGGACGAGCAGAACAGCAACCGGCGTCCAGCCTGGTACCCGGCGAATCCGCCCACCCATCATGTTCGCCCGCCACCCGGCGGATGACTCAGAGTCCGTAATCGTGGGGGTATCATCCGGGTACGTGCCGAATTGCGGAGTCATCTCCCCGGCATCCGGGCCGCTGGCTGCGGCGGGGCTGGCGCTTTTTTGCCGTTCTTCCCAACTGGGCAGCCACATCACATTCAGCCGGTAGGTATCATCATTATCCTGGATGCCGAGCGCCTGTTTAAGGGCATCGGCCAGCAGCTTGCCGCTTGCATAGCGCTGCGTCGGGTCTTTCTCCAGCACCTTCAGCAGCACGGCGTCAATTTCCGGCGACAAAGCCGGGTTAAAACTGCTGGGCGGCGGCGGCAGTTCATTCAAGTGCTTGAGCGCAACATTCATCGGGGATGGCTCATTAAACGGCATCTGCCCGGCCAGCATTTCGTACAGCACCACGCCCAGCGAATACAGGTCGCTCTGCGGCACGGACTGTGCCGATGAAAGGGCCTGCTCCGGCGCGATGTAGTAGGCGCTGCCAAAGGTGTTGCCAATCGTCCCTTCGCTCCGGTTGAGCGCCAGGCCAAAATCGGTGAGCACGGCTTCACCATCGGGCGTCACCATAATATTAGAAGGCTTTACATCACGGTGGATCACATCCTGCCGGTGAGCATAATCCAGGGCCGCCGCCATGTCCTGAGCAATCGCCAGCACCTGGCCGTGCGGCATAAGCGTCTGACTGCGCGAGAAGTTCTTGAGAACATGGCGCAGGTCCTTGCCTTCAATAAACGACATCGCCATATAATACAGTGTGTCGGACTGGTCGAACTGGTAAATGCCGACGATGTTCGGGTGGCGCAGCCGGGCAATTGCGCGGGCCTCTTTTAGAAAGCGCGCGCGGTATTCTTCCGGGTCCTGCCCGACCATCAAAGTGGAATCGATCACTTTGACGGCGGCGTAACGGTCCAGTTTCGCGTCGTAGCCACGATAGACCCGCGCCATGCCGCCGTGTCCGAGAACATCTACAATGGAATAATCGCCGAGTTTCCGGCCAATGATACTGTCTTTGCTTGCCATAGGTTCGTTTTTTTGGGAATTTCCCGTTGTTACAGCTAAGGACTCAAAGCATAAGGTATCCGTCGGTGTTTTGCATATCCCTGCGGGCAGCTCGATACGCAGAATATGCCCGATGAAACTGCCTTCACCTATATGCTACCCTGAAAACCGAACCTTTTGTTGAGAGTTTTTATAAAAATTCTCAAACAATCGCAAAACAGGGTTCAGGAAAGGGTAAGCAGCGCGCAATTTTGCGGTATACTCCAAAGTGGAGTAAAAAATAGCGGTATTATTCAACCGTTGAAGACGAATGACCGGCCATTGACAGCTATCTTTTCATAGTGTGCATTTTATTGATAGGATAGAAAAGACCCTTGACCCCTTCACCTGATGTTCCTGAACGTGAAATCCGCCGCCGCTGCGCGACAATCATTGGTCGCGCCGATGAAGAAGCCCGGCGGCTGAGCCATAATTATATTGGCGTTGAGCATCTGTTCATCGCCATGACCCGTGTCGAAGGTAACCCGACGGCCACGCTGCTGCGCCGTGCCGGACTGAACCCCAAGCAGGTGCGTAACGAAATCCGCCGCGAAATCGGCACGGGCGATGGCCCGCTCTCGGAAACGCTGCCGATTACCCCGCGCTGCGAGATGGTGCTGGCGCTCTCGATTTTTCTGGCTGACCAGGAATCGGAAAAAGACGACTCGTATAAAGATGATGAGATCAGCGAGAACCAGTTATTGATCGCCATCCTGCAAGAGGCCGAAAGCGTCCCCGTGCGCAAACTGGTTGAACTCAACTTCGATGTCAATATGTGGCTGCAAAAACTGCTGCTCGAACTCCACTCGGAGCACATTGAAGACAGTAGTTCTGAGGAAATCCCGCGTTTTACGTTTCGACCCCGTGCCCGCGATAACGATCCATTTGCCTTTGACCTCGACCTCGATTCGAGCGATGACTTAGCCCCGCCCTTTGGCGAGGCGCACTTCCCCACCCCGCTGCTCGACAAATACGGACGTGACCTGACAAAACAGGCCCGCGACGGCAAAATCAGCCCGGCAATCTCCCGTGATCGTGAGATTCGGGCGCTGGCGCGGACGTTAGCCCGCAGCAAAAAGAATAACCCGCTCCTCCTGGGGGATGCCGGGGTCGGCAAGACCGCTGTGGTCGAAGGGCTGGCCTACGCGATCCACGATAACAGCGCCCCCAAGTCGCTGCATAACCGGCGCATCGTGCAGATCGAGATCGGCACGCTGGTCGCCGGGACGAGCCTGCGCGGCCAGTTCGAGGAACGGCTGATCGGCATTGTGGACGAGGCCAAAAACGCCGGAAACGTGATCCTGTTCATTGATGAAATCCATACGATTGTCGGCGCGGGCGATACGATTGACAGCAACCTGGACGCCGCCAATATCCTCAAACCGGCGCTGGCACGCGGTGAAATCATGTGCATCGGCGCAACGACCCACGAGGAGTACCGCCGGGCGATTGCCCAGGACCCGGCGCTTGACCGGCGCTTCCGCACGATTGATATTGATGAACCCAGCCCGGAAGACTCGCTGGCGATCCTGAGCGGGCAGCGCGAGCGCCTGGAAGCCCATCACGGCGTCATTATCCGCCCGGAGACGCTGGAAGTGGCAGTGCGGCTTTCGGTGCGTTACCTGCCAGATCGTCGTCTGCCGGATAAGGCGATTGACCTGCTGGACGAAGCCTGTACACGGGTGACGATCACCAGCATCGCCCCGGACGAGAGTTTCGACGGGATGCCGGAAGTCCGCGTGGAAAATATCGCGGCGGTGCTTTCCGATTGGTCAGGCATCCCGGTGACGGAACTCACGCAGGATGAGAAACGGCGGCTGGCGAGCATTGAGGATGTGCTGGGGCAGCGCGTGATCGGGCAGAAAGCGGCGGTGCATACCGTAGCCGATGCGATCAAGACATCACGTGCCGGACTGGGCAGCCCGAACCGCCCCATCGGCGTGTTCCTGTTCCTGGGGCCGTCGGGTGTGGGCAAAACCGAACTGGCGCGGGCGCTGGCCGAGTTCCTCTTCGGCAGTGAAGAGGCCATGCTGCGGTTGGATATGTCGGAATTCCACGATTCGCACACCGTCGCCCGCCTGATCGGTGCGCCGCCCGGCTACAAGGACACCCAGCGCGGCGGGCAGCTCAGCGACGGCCTGCGCCGCCGTCCCTACAGTGTCATTCTGCTGGATGAAGTTGAAAAAGCTGCGCCGGAAGTCTTCGACATCTTCCTGCAGGTCTTTGATGAAGGCCGTTTGAGTGACGCGCACGGGCGGCATGTGGATGCCCGCCATTCGGTATTCATTATGACCAGCAATATCGGCACGGAGGAAACGGGCAAACAGATCGGTTTCCTCAACGACCCGGAAAAACTGCCGGATTATTCCGCCCACCTGGGGCGCTTCTTCCGCCCGGAATTTCTGAACCGGGTGGATGAAGTGATTACATTTGGTTCGCTGAATCCGGAAGTCCTGAGTAAAATCCTGGAGCTACAGTTGCAGGACCTGTACAAGCGGCTGGTAGGGCAAAGTCTCAAACTGCAACTGACGGACGAAGCGCGGGCGCTGATCCTCAAGAAGGGTTACGACCCGGTCAATGGCGCCAGGCCGCTGCGCCGGGCGATTGAACGGCTGCTCACCCGTCCCCTTAGCACACGCATTGTGGAAGATGCCTTCGAGCCGGGGGATACCATCAGCGTGACGGTGGGCGAAGACGAGACACTGGCATTTGAGGTGGCAAAGGAGTAGGTTGATGTCTGCTGCCATCGAACTCCCTGACCGGGAAATCGCCGTATTCTGCCGTACCTGGCGGATTAAAGAGTTAGCCCTTTTTGGCTCGGTACTGCGGGACGATTTTACCCCGGAGAGTGATATTGATGTTCTGGTGACGTTTGAGTCAGGACGCCGGGTCAGATTTGCGGATTTGCTCGAAATGGAAGCGCAGCTTACACAGATTCTAGGGCGCAAAGCAGATATTGGCACACGCCATTCTGTTGAAACGGATGAGAACTATCTACGGCGACAAGCCATTCTGGATAGTTTACAGGTTATTTATGCGGCGTGACGAAACCCTGCTGCTGGATAGGCTGATTGCGGCGCAGAAGATCAAAACTTTCGCCAACGATCTTTCCTGGGAAACGTTTCGGGAAAGCAAACTGCATCAAAGTGCGATCATTCGTGAATTACAGGTCATTGGAGAGGCAGCCAGGCTTGTAACAACCGAGATGAAGACCTTGCATCCTGAGATTCATTGGGGTGAAATCTCTGGAATGCGTAACCGGCTGATTCACGAATACTTTCGGGTTGATCTCGAAACTATTTGGGATGCCGTTCAGAATAATATCGGCGATCTGGTGGAACGTCTCAAGCCACTGATACCGCCTGATCCCAATTAAGCTGCACCGACAAGAAATTATAATTGAGATAAGAACAGGGCCACAATGCCTATGAATCCACCGCAATCAGGCCGGACTCCACCACCGATTTCCGATGACGAAGCCGCCAAACTGCTGAAAAAACGACGAAAAGCCGATTTGACGGACTATTTCGCCGTTGACCCCAACCCGGATATCCGCCACCTGGGGCGGTTGGCGCTGCGCCGCAAGGACATCAACGACCAATTCGCCCTGGGCGATCTGTGTGCCCAGCGGTCATTATCCGACGACGGGCGGCTGCTGGTGTTTTACGTTGGCAAGACCCTCATCGCCTACCAGCGTGCCCTCAAAGCCGCGAAAAACGAAGTGGATCGCACCCAGGCCGAACAGAGTATTGATGCCTTCATCAATTGGGTCGTGGCAGAAGCCCAGGATAACCGCTCCCGCCGCAACGTCGCGGTGGCGCTGTGGGCGCTGGCGGAATACGAAACAGATTCCGGTATTGTGCCGGATGAGCTTGTATCCGAACTGCTGAAAATGTACCAGGATGAGGTTCCTACTGGCCCGATCAACACAGTTCCCGACCTGGAACCGGTTACCGGCGACAGCCCGCAGGAAGACCTCACCCAACTCGACATAGGCGACGCTCCATCCGTAGCCGCTAACCTCAATGAGACCTCCCCCACCCAGGGCGACTACGAACTGGACGAGGCGCTGCTTTCGCCCGAGGCCGATTTTACCGCCCCCAGCGAAACCCAGGTTCAGAAAATTGCGCTGGACTCGCTGACTTCCGCCGAACGCGAGAACGTGAGTTTCCGCCGGCACCTGTATGGCATCGCCCCGCCGCCGCCCGCAGAAGATGAATTCAATATTGGCGACACGATTCAGGACCGCTACGACGTGGTAGATGTGCGCCGGGGTGGGATGGGCGTCGTCTACTTATGTTACGACCATCAGCAGCGTGAGCCGGTTGCCATCAAGACCTTCCAGAGCCGCTTCCTGGAAAACGAGCGCGCCGTCGCCCGCTTCACCCAGGAGGCGATTACCTGGGTGCTGCTGGAAAAACACCGCTATATCGTGCAGGCGCGGCTGGTCGAAACCATCAATAACCGCCCGCATATCATCCTTGAACACGTCAGCGGGCCAGAAGGCCTCGGCTCGGATTTACGCAGTTGGATAGATCATGGGCGGCTCGACCTGTCGCAGTCCATTGAGTTCGGGCTGCACATCGCGCTGGGGATGCAGCACGCCAACCAGAGAGTCCCCGGCCTGGTGCATCGTGACCTGAAACCGGCCAATATCCTGGTGACCCATGACCCGGTGGCGAAGATCACCGATTTCGGCCTGGTGCGCTCGCTGGAATTCAGCGACGAGCCGCTGCCGGGCAACCTGACGATCTCGCCGCACCCGCTGATTGACCCCAATAACCGCCTGACTCGGTTCGGCGCAATTGTCGGCACTGCGCCGTATATGTCGCCCGAACAGTGCGAGTCGCAGGATGTAGACCAGCGTTCCGATATTTATGCCTTTGGCTGTATCCTGTATGAAATGCTGACCGGGAAACACATCTTTGATGTCAAAACCTTCAAAGAATGGAAGGTGGCCCACGTCACCCAGACACCGGTTTTCGCCCCGGAATTTGCGGAGCGAATCCCGTCCCGCTTGCAAGACCTCGTCCTGTTCTGCCTGCAAAAAGCCCCGGATGACCGGCCTGAAAAGTGGAATGTCGCGGTGGAAGAGCTAGCCGCGATCTACGAAACCATCTCCGGTAAAACAGCCACCCTGGAAATCACCGGGCCGGAACTGGAAGTCCACGAGCTGATCCACAAGGGCTACTCACTCACCGAACTCCACCGCATGGAGGAAGCGCTGGCGGCTTATGACCGGGCGATTGAGATGCAGCCTGATAACGCCACCGCCTGGGCGCGAAAAGGGCGCACGCTGCGGCTGCGGGCCGATTACGACGCGGCGCTGCGGGCCTATAACCGGGCGCTGGAACTCCACCCGCGTTACGCCTTCGCCTGGAAGGGCAAGGGCATTGTGCTGGAACGCCTGGGCGATATGAAAGAGGCGCTGGCCTGCTACGAAACCGCCGCGCAGATTAACCCGCAGGACGTGTGGAACTGGTATAACCAGGCCGATGTCCTGCAGAACCTCAACCAGCACGATAACGCCATGCCGCTGTTGGAGCGGGCGCTGGAGATTGACCCGCTGCATCCGAATAGCTGGGCGAAGATGGGGCAGATTCACCGGCTGCAAGGCAACCACGAAGAAGCTATCGCCGCCTATGAGCAGGCGGTGGCGCTCGACCCGGAATACGCCTGGGCTTACAATGGGCGCGGCCTCGCGCTCAAAGCCCTGGGGCGCTCATTGGATGCCCTCAACAGCTTCACGCTGGCAACCCACTACCAGCCCGAAGAAGTGTGGCACTGGTATAACCTTACCGAAATGCTGGTGGACATGGAACGCTACCGCGATGCCGTCCAGCCGGCACAGCAGGCCACCCGCACCGACCCTACTCATGCCTTTAGCTGGGGCAAGCTCGGCCAGGTGCTGCGCTATGTTGACCGCTACGAAGAGGCGCTGGATGCCTACAGCCGGGCGATTAAGCTCCAACCGGATTACAGTTGGGCGATTAACGGCAAGGGCATGGTGCTGGAACGCATGGACCGCTACGAAGAGGCGCTGGCCTGCTACCGGGAGGCCGCCCGCTATGCGGACAGCTACGTGTGGCACTGCTGGTATAACCAGGGGAATGTACTCGTCATCATGGGCCGCCATAGTGAGGCGCTGCCCATGCTCGAACGGGCGACCCAGGCCAACCCCCAGCACGCCCGCAGTTGGGCCAGGATGGGCAACACGCTGCGCCACCTCAAGCGCAACGAGGAGGCGCTCGAAGCCTTCCTGAAGGCGACCACCCTCGACCCGGCTTATTCCTGGGCGTGGAATGAACTGGGCATCACCCTGGATGCCCTGGGACGGCGCGAAGAAGCCCTGGCAGCCTATGAGCAAGCCAGTTCCTCTGCCCCGGAAGATGCCTTCTACTACTACCAGCAGGCTGATCTGCTCATCCAGAGCGCCAAACCCCGAGAAGCGCTCGCCCTGCTTGACCAGGCCGTGAAGCTGGATCATAGCAGCGCCCGTATCTGGGCGAAGCGCGGCCAGGCGCTGCGGCGTCTGGGCACTTACGAGGCAGCGCTGCGCGACTATACGCGGGCGGTGGAACTCGACCCGAATTATGGTTGGGCGTGGAATGGACGCGGCCTGACTCTCAGCGCGTTGGGGCGGCACGAGGAGGCGCTTTCCAGCTTCCGCCGCGCCAGCGAGTGCAGCCAGAAAGATGTCTGGTACTGGTATAACCAGGGTGATGAACTGGTCGTACTGGGGCGTCCGGTTGAGGCATTGCAGGTGCTGGAACAGGCGCTCAAGTATAACCCGCGCCACTCGGAAAGCTGGGCCAAGCGCGGCCAGGCGCTGCGCCGTCTGGGGCGCAACACCGAGGCGCTGGCGGCTTACGACCAGGCGTTGAGCATCAATCCACGTTATGCCTGGGCGTGGAATGGGCGCGGGCTGACGCTCGAATCGTTGGGGCGGCGCGAGGAAGCCTTTGCCTGTTACGAGCGAGCCACCCGCGAAGACCCCCACGTCATCTGGTACTACACCAACCTGGTGGACGTGCTGCTGGATATGCAGCGCAAGCAGGAGGCGCTGGATGTGATTGACCGGGCGCTGGTCGAACTGCCGGGTAACGCGGTCACGTGGGCGCGGCGGGGGCAGGTGCTGCGGCGTCTGGGCCGCTACGAAGATGCGGTTGATGCCTACCAGCAGGCGCTGGAACTCGACGACACCTACGCCTGGGCCTGGAACGGTCAGGGGCTGGCCTTCGCCGCGCTCGAACTCTGGGAAGAGGCGTTGTCATCCTATGAACTGGCGGTCTTCTATAACGACAGCGACCTGTGGTTCTGGCACAATTACGGCGAGGCGCTCATGGCGCTGGAGCAGTATGAACGGGCGGTAGACATCTTCGAGCGGGCTGCGGCGCTCGACCCGAACCACGACCTGACGCAGCAGCGCCTGAGACAGGCCCGGCAGAAGCTGGAAGAAACCAGCGGTGACGAAGACGACGACTATGAGGATGACGAAGAGGACGACACCGACGACGGCGAGTAGCGCCGTTTTATTCTCATCACGCCCGGCGTCTGAAGGCGACAAACGGCAGGTGTTCCTGTGCCAGCGCCCGGTAGCCTTCCAGCGAGTCCGGCGCGGCATAACCGATCATTTTGGACAGCGCCCGCGCCAGGTCGGGGTGGTCGGTGGCATAGCGCACCATTTCGTCGCCGCTGGCTTCGGGCGATAACTGCTCGGCGGTGACGGCCAGCGTTTGCCCGCCCACTCGAATCGTGACATCCGGGTGCGCCCCGATATTGCGATACCAGTTGGCCTTTTTCCCAAAGCCGGAACACACATAATAGGCATCGGCAGCCGCGTCATAACGGGCGACTTCGACCACAGCCTGCCGCTCCTGGCCGCTGCTGCGCCCGATATGCTGGAGCAGCATCAGCCGTTTCCCCAGCAGAAAATCCAGCCGCAGCCGGAATATCCAGATCGGCAGCCGCCACAAAAACGCCTTCAACCCGGTAGGCGGTTTAACCTGTGTCATGGGTTATCCTTTACCCTCGCTCATCTTCGTTACCCCGCCGGTTCTTCGGTGGCCTCCGGTTGGGCAACCGGAACGCGGCAGTCGTTCAAATCGCTTTCGAGTGCCTGGATGACCTCGACTGCGGTGTTTTCCGTCACCAATTCATAGCCACGCTGTAAGTAGGGGATGGCAGCCGGGCAGCTCCCGTTGAAGATTTGCGCCCGCCCCGCCCACAGATAATGGCGTGGGTCGGTGCTGCCGTTGTCTACCGCCGCCTTCAGGCTTTGCGCGGCGTTGGTGTACTGTTCCAGGTTGATCTGTACCCGCCCCAGCAGGTAGTAACAGTTAATATTGGTGGAGTCGGCCTCCACACAGCGCGTCAGGTATTCGGCGGCCTGGGCATAGTTGCCGATTCCGGCGTTATAGTAGCTGCCCAGGTAGAACAGCGCGAGCGTGTTCTGTGGATTGACTTCCACCACGCCGCGCAGGATGTCAATCGCTTCGTCGTATTCTTGCAGCGCGAAGTTGATCTGTGCCAGGTCAATCGCCAGGTAGGGCATGTTGGGCGCGATGTCAAAGGCTTCGCTGAAGTACTGCCGGGTTTCCTGGTAATCCGTATTCCAGGATAGCAGGCCGCGCACCCGTAGCGCCTCAAAGCTCTGCGGATCAAGTTCCAGCGCCGCTTCCACCGTATCCAGCGCCTGTTCGATATTGCCCATGTCATAGTAGGCTTCGGCCAGGAAAGCGCGGGCGCGGGCGCTATCCGGGTTGAGTTCCAGGGCGTGGAGGGCGCTGGCCGCCGCTTCGCCTGGTTTGCCACTCCAATCCAGCACCATCGCCCGTAGTGCCCAGGCATCCGACGAAAACGGATTGGCGGTGACGGTGCGTTCAGCGGCTTTCAGGGCTTCGGTCAGGCGGCCTTCCATCGTCAGCCCTAAGGTGTAACGGTAGTAGGTTTGCACGTCATTGGGCACAGCATCCAGCACGCGGCGGTAGTCGTTGAGCGCCGCTTCAATCCGTCCCTGCGCCCAATTCACATTGGCGCTGGTGAGCGCGTCGGTGGGGTCGTCGGTGGGGGTGGGCGGGGGCGCCTGGGAGGTGGCGATCTGCGACTGCGCGGAGTTAGCCGCGTTGTAAAGCGCCTCATGAATCGGCGGGGCAATCGTATCCAGGTTGTTGTAAATCTGGATGCCGAAGTACACAACCAGCGGCGTCAGAATCCACAGCCACAGCCAGCGCAGCGAAAACGGGCTGCGCTTATTCCCCTGTCGGTAACGTTTGGGCGTGCGTAGATACATCGTTACCCCCCCAGCCCGCCAATCGGTGTGGGCGGCGGTTCAGTAGGCGGCGCGACAGTGGGCACAGCCACCCCCCGGTAATCGGCGCAGTTTTCCGTCACCAGCTTTAACCCGCTCCGAATACTGGTGAGTACCGGGTCGTCTTCGGAAGTGCCCTCGACCCTGATGAGCGAGTCCTGTAGCAGCGTCCAGGCATCGTTACACTCGCCCAGGTAGTAATGTGCCAGCCCGCGCAGGTAGTAGCATTGGATTTCTTCCGAACCCAGCGTGACACACTGTTGAAAATCCTCAATCGCGCCCTCGTAATTCCGGCGGCGGAATTCAACCATCCCCAACTGGCGGTAGGCCTGTTTGTAGGTGGGGTTAAGCTCCAGCGCGTCTTCACAGTAGCCCTGCGCCTGGGTATCCTGCCCGACACGGAAGTACACCTCGCACAGCCGCAGCAGCGCCTTGGCGTTGAAGGGTTCGAGCGAGAGAATCCGCTCATAGGTGGCGACGCCGTATTCCTCTAAATTCTGGTTGATGTACTGCTGCGCCAGCTCGAAATAGGTCGAAGTCAGGTTCGGGTTGAGGTTCACCGCGTCCTCAAGCTGCTGGATAGCCGCCTCGCGCTCGCCCACCCAGATCAGCGCAATCGCGTAACTGCGGTGTGTATCCGGGTCGTTGGGGTCAAGCTGCACCGCCTGCTCGCCAAACGTCAGCCCTTGCTGGTAGCGACCAATATCCGTATACGCCCGCGCCAGCACCGCGTGAATCGGCGCATAGTTGGGGTCAATCTCCAGGCCGCGCAGCGCCACCGGAATCGCGTTAGCCGCGTCGTCTTCCCACACCATCGCTTTAGCCTTAATCACATAGCTGCGCGGGTCATTGGGAGCGACTGCGATCATGTGATCCCCCACCGCCACCGCCTGGGCAGAGTAATCATTGTCGGTGTCGGCCAGTTCGATCAGCATCCGGCCATATTCATACAGGTAGTTGACATTATCCGGCTGCTGCTGCGATGCTCGCTGGAAGGCGGTCAATGCCCCGGCGACATCGCCCTGTAAAAACAGGTCATAGCCCTGGTTGGCCCAGGTGCTGGCGAAGGGTGTCGGCGTAGGCGCTAACCCCACCACGTCCAGCGCCATCAGTTGCAGACGGTCAAACTGCGACCAGACGAATACCAGAATCGCCCCGATCAGCAGCCCATAGAAGAACAAGAAGCGCCCGCCAATGCCGCGCCGTCGCCGCCGCGTGCTGAAAAAAGGCTGGCTGTAATCCCGTTTGATTTGCATAGTGGTTATTCATATCCATCCATTTACGACCCGGTCTCAGAACCCGTTTTACCCGGGTTGCAGCCGGTGACTCACCGTTAGGGTAGCGTAGGGTGGGTGCGCTGTCAACTAAAGGCTTAATGAGGGGGAGCAGCCGCAAACCCCCGTTTTTTGGGGGACAGAATAACCGAGAAATCACTATTATAAAGATATCGCCCGGCTGAGTTTTGTCGGGCGTTATGTTCGTATGGATAGGTGGTGGATATGGCTCGTATACCGCAAAAAAAGTCTCGTAACCGGCTGAATTATGCCACGCAAGGGCTGATCTTCGGCTTCATGGTGGGCGCAGTTGTGGCGCTCATCATCACGCCCGTGTTGCAGCTTGACCCGGCGCTGGGCTTCGTGCTTGGCCCCGGCATGGGCATGGGATTGGGGCTGTTGTTTGGCTCGGCGCTCGATGGCCCCGGCGACCCCCGCTAGACGATTTGCCTCCTGTTTATGCACTGGCTGATGACCCCAGACACATCGTTCGGATGAAATTTAACCACAGTTAAACCGATACTTCGTCACTGATAACCTCTCGGAAACCCGTTGGAAAATTCATTTTCCGAATCCAACAAAAGTTCCAGACAAGCACGCTGGAATTGGGTACAGTCCGATATAGATTGTATCGGCATCAACGGTGTTCGCCTGTAAACCGTCGGCCATAGTGTATTGAGGAGAGCAGAATCTCATGACCCATATTATCACCAGCCTGTGCCTGCGCGATGGCGCGTGCGTGGAAGTCTGCCCGGTAGAATGTATTGTCCCCGGCCAGCCGGAAAACGAATGGCCCTGGTACTTCATTGACCCGGATACCTGCATTGACTGCGGCGCGTGCATCCCGGAATGCCCCTTTGAAGCCATCTTTATCGAAGAGGAAGTTCCCTCTGAATATGAAATGGCGCAAGACCAGGAACGTATTCCGTTCGAGAGCAAAGCCAAAGTCAAGCACAGCGCCGGTGACGTGGTTGACCTGACCGAAGACATCCAGCACAACTATGCCTTCTTCGGTGACGGCCCCGGCTACGACGCCCTCTAAACCCGGCCTCTACCGGAATCAAAAAGGGACTCTCTGTAAAAAGAAGTCCCTTTTTTGTTGGATGAATCCTGCTTTATACCCCGTACAGCTCGCCGTACTTCTTCCGCAGATAGGCGATATACGGCTCAATCCGCAGCGGGCCGCCGGTCACACGCTCGATGAGTTCCGGCGCGGTGAACTTGCTCCCATACTGGTAAATATTGTTTTTCAGCCAGGTGTGCAGCGTATCGAATTTGCCCCGGGCGATTTCGTCCGGGATCGTCGGATGCGCCTGGAGCGCCGTCTGGTAGAACACACCACTCAGGATATTACCCAGTGTGTACCCCTGGAACGCCCCGCCGATGACGCCGCCGTACCAGTGGACATCCTGCAAAACACCGTCACGGTCATTGGGAGCATGGACACCCAAATCGGCCTGGTAGCGGGCGTGCCAGGCTTCCGGCAGGTCGCGCACCGCCAGCGTGCCTTCCAGCAGCGCGAGTTCCAGGTCAAACCGGATCATCACATGCAGGTTATACGTCACTTCGTCGGCATCCACCCGGATCAGCGAAGGCTCAACCCGGTTGATGGCACGGTAGAAGGTACTGAGCGGCACATTTTTAAGCTGTTCGGGGAACAATGCTTGCAATTTGGGGTAAAAGTGAACCCAGAAGCCCCGGCTGCGCCCGACCACATTCTCCCACAGACGCGACTGGCTTTCATGCACCCCGGCGGACGTACCACCGGCCAACAGCGTGCCGTCCAACGCCGGATTGACACCCTGTTCATACATGGCGTGACCGGCCTCGTGCAGAGTGCTGAACAGCGCATCGCCCAGGTCATGCTCGTTAATTCGCGTCGTGATGCGCACATCACCCACTCCGAAGCTGGTGGTAAATGGGTGCGGCGCTTTGTCCTGCCGTCCCCGCTTAAAATCGTAGCCGTACTGCTTAATCACATCCAGCCCGAACGCCCACTGTTTGTCTTCCGGAAGTGCTGGAGCAAAGCGGTGTTATCGGCTGGCTGCTGCGCGGTGATGGCGGAAACCAGCGGCACAAGCTGATCGCGCAGGTCGGCGAACACCTGGCGCACCGAGTCGGCCTTCATACCGTAATCCGCGAAGTCAATCAGCGGGTCGGCAATATGGTCGTAACCAGGGAAACAGTCCGCCACCTGGCGGCTCAGGTCGAGCGTTTTTTCCAGGTAAGACTCCAACCGGGCGAAATCGTTCGCCGGACGCGCCTCTGTCCAGACCTGGTATGTTTGCGCGGTATGGCTGCCCAATTCGCCCACGAGCTTTCCGGGAATTTTCACCTGCCGTTCGTAGTCGCGCCGTGCCACGCGGATCAGGCTGGCGTCATCGGAGTCGTAGGGCAGGCTTTCTCCATACGCTTGCAGCTCGTCCAGCAGTTTGCCCACCGCCGCGCTGGTGAATTTCTCGTGGGACAGGCGCTGTAACGTGGCAAGCTGGCGGGCGCGGGACGCCCCACCGCCGGAGGGCATATAGGTCTCATGATCCCAGTTCAGCACCGCAGCGGCTGCGGAAAGGTCATTGGCTTCCAGTATGAGGGTCTTGAGTTCCTGAAGTTTATTTTCCATCAATCTTCTAACTCCTTATTTTTCAAACCACTTGGTTTCAATAGCGGTGGGCTGATAGGCATCCAGGTAAGCGAATACCGAGTCCACATCCGGCGCAACATGATAGAGCTGGCGGTGACTGGGGCGAGCGAACTGGTGTGTATAGAAGTGGTCGAACAGGTTGAGCAGCGGCGCGTAAAAATCGTCCGTATTCAGGAAGACAATCGGCTTGTTGAGCAGTTGCAACTGCTTGAGAGTCAGCACCTCAACCGCTTCTTCAAGCGTGCCGAAGCCGCCCGGCAGCACGACAAACCCATCGGCGCGTTCCTCCATCTGGCGTTTGCGTTCGCGCAGGTCGGGCGTGATGACGAGTTCATGTGTCATGGTATTGGACAGCCCCCGGTCATGAATCGCCTGAGGGATGACGCCGACTACCCGCCCGCCGCCCAGGTTGACGGCCCGCGCCACCGCGCCCATCAGCCCGACATCCGTGCCGCCATAGACCAGTGTATCGCCACGCTGGGCCATGCGTTCGCCAAGCTGCGTGGCAGCAGTTTTATAAACACTGTTGACCGCGTCGCTGGAAGAGCAAAAGATACAGAGTGCTGTCATAAGCGCTTATCATCCTTCGGGGGTTACATTTCATATACCGTGTGTAATTCTATATGCAAACCCCGCCTGGAACAATCGCCATCAGAACCATGCTTCACCACAGCATTCCGACAGGCCGCGTGCAATCAGTAGTGCAACGCAGCCATGCCGGTGAACCCGCGCCGACTATTCCGCCACTCCGGGGGCTTTCGATTGGCGTTCCCACTGGCCTTTGAGTGCCAGCATTTCGCCCACATGGCGGGTCATATCGAACAGAGGATGCCGCACCCAGAACCAGTTGGTCTGCTGTCCGTTGTAACCTGGGGCTTTCGCTGACAGTGTGGGGATGTCCGTCGTCGCCAGGTAATCGCGGATCGCGCTGCCGACGGCATCATAGTACCCTAGCAGGATGTCCCTGGACATCAGCGGAATCGCCATGACTTCCTCGGCGCTGTAGCCGGTAAGCATCCCCCAACCATTCGTCCCCGCCCCGGTGGGTGTGTAGCCGCTTCGTTCCGCCCAGCCATTTTTCGCCCATATTTCCTCCGCCGCCGTCTGCCCGCGCACGTGCTGCCAGAAAAATACATCCTGCGCCCGCGCCACATGCCAGATCAAATGCGCGATACTGTTGGCCTGACCATCTGCCCGCCAGTTGAGGCAGTCATCCGGCGCATGATTGAGCAGATCGTGAATATAGTGGTCATTCTCATCAAGCAATTGCAATAGGACATCCTGCGGATTCATGATGCGCCTCTCTCATACATCGTTTCTCGTGTGTGAATCACTATAGTGTGATTAGAACAATTGTGCAATCCGGGGCGGCCTTGCCGCAGGCACATCCCCGGTGAGTTTCAGTCAGCCAGCGCGTCGAGCACATGCCGCAGATAGTACGAAACCATATTGTGCATCTCCCAGCGCTGTGCCATGCGCGGCAGGATGTCGTGCTGGTAACGCAGCGCCGAATACAACGGCGATACTGCCAGGACTGACCGCTGGTATACCGCGTGCAGCCGTTCCAGTGGGGCGTATGCCGTCCAGCCGCGCAGATAGGCCTGGGTGGCCTGCGCTGCCGCGTGGGGATGGTCCGGTAAATCGTTGGCGAGTTCCGCGTTGAAGAATTCCAGACTGAAGAACGGGTGTGTAACAGTCGCGTCTGACCAATCCGTAAAGATGAAGTCGCCGTCCCGCACGACAATCTGCCCGTGCCACAAATCACCGTGTTCAAGCGTCAGCGGGATGTTGAGCGCCGCAATCTCGTCCACCTGTTGAGTCAGGCGCGGCACCGCCGCACGCAGCCGGGCAGCTTCGTCGTCCGTCAGCGGATAATCCCCGATACGGTAGATGGAGTCATCCAGCAGGGAAGCCGCCAGATGCTCTCGTATCCACGACAGCGGGCGCAGCGGCACGCCCAGGGCGGCCAGCGTCTCGCATTCGGGGATGAGTTCTCGCTGAATCTGCCCCATACGCCGCATGGCATCTACCCATAATGACGGCTCCGGGCGAGTCGCGAGTTCTGCGCCACCGGTATCCGCCATCAGCAGCAGCGTATCATCCACCACCAGCGGTAAGTTCTGCGGAAAACGCCGCCCCAACCAGCGGGTGAGCGGGGCTTCATGGGTGAACATGGGCGGCACGGTCTTGAGGTAACGTATTTCGCCATTCTGCACGACGCGCCACACGCTGGAACGTTCCCACGAGCGCAGTTGTTCAAGCCGGTCAAACGTCCCCACTGATGCCGCAAGCGTCTCGTACCAGTGAAGGCGATACCAGGCCGGGTGTGCCGGGTCATCCAGGGTCGCCAGCCAGCCCTGTATCCCAGGCGCGAGACCATCCGGCAGGTCATCGCGGGCGAACCACGCCATATCCCCCGGCAGGTCGCCGCCCAGATACCGCTGGAGATAGACGCTTTTGACCATCTGCGCTGCTTCGTCATTGGCAACCTGTAGGCAGCGCAGTGTAATAACATCCAGCCCGAAGCAGTCACGAACCGCCCGGTTGACGGGTTCGGCGCTTTGCCAGAAGTGGGAGTTGTTCAGTGTGCAGGGGATCTGCCAGCGATCACCGCATCGTTGCAGTAAAACGTCCGAATCGCGGGAGAGAATCAGACTCGAATTGTGTCGTCGGGTGTTCATGTGATTTGTCCTTGGTCGTATTGTGTACGGGAATCAAATACCGTGCTGGCTGGTCGCACAGCCCAATCACGCTGCCAAAGGACGCCTTAACGTATCATGACACCTACCTGAAACTGCGGTTGTTTTCTATTATACGGAGAACGCCGAGAAATGCACCCGGTATCCTTTGACATTGAGCGCAAGAATTGGATAGACGGATGCCTCCCTTTTGTCGTACCGTAGAGATATTAGAGGAGCGCCGATGTGCGCTCCCACCGGGCGACCAGATCGGATCGCCCCTACGCCCTGAAAATTGGTCTTGCGTGTGAACTAGGCGCTGAGGATAAATATGATGCCCCACTCCCCGATTCCCCTGAGTGATGAAGCGCGCTGGCAGGCGGTGCTGGCCTCCGACGCGACATATGACGGACAGTTCGTGCTGGCCGTCCATACCACCGGTATCTACTGCCGCCCCTCGTGTCCGGCGCGGCCTCCGCTGCGGCAGAACGTCCGCTTTTACCCGGATTGTGCCGCCGCTGAAGCAGCCGGTTTCCGCCCATGCAAACGGTGCAGCCCGCACAAGCAGGCCGATGAAGCCAGCATCGTACAGCGGGTATGCCGCTATATTGACAACCACCTGGAAAACCGCCTGACGCTGGATGAACTGGGGACGCAGGCACATCTCAGTCCGGCGCATTTACAGCGGGTATTCAAGCGGGTGATGGGGATTTCGCCGCGCCAGTACACCGCCGCCCGCCGCCTCGAAAGCCTCAAACAGGGGCTGCACGAGGGCGCGACGGTGACCGGGGCATTGTATGAAGCCGGATATAGTTCGACCAGCCGCCTGTATGAAGGGGCTGCCGGCCAACTGGGGATGTCACCCACTGTGTATCGTCAAGGAGGAACAGGGATGAAAATTCACTATACAATTGTCGAGTCGGCGCTGGGTTATCTGCTGGTGGCCGGGACGGAAAAAGGGATTTGCGCCGTGCGCCTGGCTGACACCCCCGAAGAACTGGAAACCGGCCTGCACGCGACTTATCCCGCTGCCGAACGCATCTCCGCCGCCGCTGACATGGGCGAATGGGTTGCCGCGTTGGTGCGCCACCTGGACGGCCAGCAGCCCCACCTGGAACTGCCGCTTGATGTGCGGGCGACAGCCTTCCAGCAGCGCGTATGGCAGGAACTCCAGCGCATCCCGTATGGCGAAACCCGCACCTACAGCCAGGTGGCCGCCGCGATTGGCAGCCCGAAGGCGATACGCGCCGTCGGCAGCGCCTGCGCCAACAACCCGGTTGCGGTGATCGTGCCGTGTCACCGGGTCGTGCGCACTGATGGCGGATTAGGGGGGTATCGCTGGGGCATCGAGCGCAAAGAACACCTGTTAACCACCGAACGCCAGGGGCGGGATGGGGCGGGGTAATACAAACACAGCGGGACGAGTCCGGACTCGTCCCACGCATATAGCAAGACCCCCTGCCAGGGCAATCGCACAAAACCACTCTATACAAAATAGCCTTTTCTGCCCCCTCCCCAACCCTCCTTTGAGGGGACATGCGTCCCCGTCTCAGTCGCCGCAAACGGGGCGGACAACCCCTCCCCAGCCCTCCCCGCAAACGGGGCGGGAGTTGGTCAAACAGAACCGACAAGTCGCCCCCGCTGGCGGGGGATATTTAGAGGGGGTAAAAGAGCCAGAAGTGTATATCAAATTGAAATTCCCATTTTGATGCAATCGCCCGGGATCCCCAGCCTCCTCTTGCTGGAAGCATCCCGCCGAATCTGCTACACTCCTGTCGTGGTCTTTTAGTTTGTATAGTGCCTGATAACATGACTCAGTTTGAACTTGAAACACTGAATACCCGAACGAGACTCGCTCTGGCCGAGCTGGAGTCAGTTCAGGTGATTTCACCCTATGTGGATTGGAATCGCACCTTGCCAAAACCATTTCATGGTAGTGGTGACATCCGTCTGGTCATTATCGGGCAAGACCCTACAGTACGACTGAAGTCCAGCCGGGATCAGGTTAACATGGTGCTTGATCTGGACAAGAAGAATAGCAATTTATATCGTTTCCTGAACAAAGTATGTGAGGCGTTGGGATTATCGCTGAATGAGCATGTTTATGCGACCAATGCATACAAAAACTTTTTCACCCAACCGCCGACAAGCATAAAGCAGGTAAACGTATTGGAGTTCAGTGCCCCTGTATGGCTGCCCGTCCTGCAATACGAGTTGAACTCGTTCCCGCAAGCAGCCGTAATGAGCCTCGGTCAACCGGTGTTGTCCATGTTGGTCAAGTCCGATCATAGGCAGGATCGTTCGGTGTGTTACTATTGGGGGCATCCCAGTTTTCCCGGTGCAGAACAATTCAAGTCGGTATCAGCTGAAGAAAGTACCGTGAATCGCAGGATATTTCCGATGGTTCATCTCAATACACGGAACACGAATCGTTTTTATCATGCGAACGAAACAAACTACATCAACTATATGAAAGGATTTCTTAAAGGGTAGGATGGCTTGGCGGAAAAAGCGGGCTTAATGCAGATTGCATATGATCGGGAAGCCGATGTCCTGTATCTGACGGTGGGCGAACCGCGTCCGGCGATTTCCCGTGAGGTTGGCGACGATGTACTGCTGCGGGTTGATGCTGAAACGGGCGAGGTGGTAGGTATGACGATTCTTAACTTATCTACCCGCGACAGCCTGGAAAAACTGCCAGTCAGGGTTGATCTCCAGCCCAGCGCATAACCATCCTGCCTCTTTCAGAACAAAACCGGATGCTTACATCCACTAAAGATCAATATCCATGAACCTACTCATGTTAAGCGGCGACAACAGTATCGCACGGGGACAGGGGGGCGCATTTGATGAAATGCTGCGCCGCTTCTCGGCTTACTGGTCGCGCATTGATGTCCTCACCCCCACCGCCCCGGACGCCGCGCCGCGTGTTATCCACGACAGTGTGTACGTGCATCCTTCGCCCTGGCACCGCGCCTTGCAGCCCGTGTTCATCCGGCAAAAAGGGGGGGCGCTGCTGGCGGAGCGCGACTATGCGCTGGTGACCAGCCAGGATTTCGGCTTCTTCTATAACGGCATTGGCGCGTGGTGGCTGCTGCGCGGGCGCAATATCCCGCTGGTGAGCGAAGTACACCACGTCGAGGGCTACCCGCTGGCGCTCTCGCGGCGGGAAAAAGTGTGGCGCTGGACGGCGCGGCACTATCTCCCCTGGGCGGCGGGGCATGTCGCGGCCTTCCGCGTGGTGAATACCCGCGAAGTGCCGGACCTGCTGCGGCAGTTGGGCGTTCCTGACGGGCAGATCATGGTGCTGCCCTCGGTTTACCTGGATTTGGACGTATGGCGGCCTCTGCCGGATGTCGCCAAAGCCTATGACGTGCTGTTTGTCGGGCGGCTGGTGGCAAATAAAGGGATTTTCCTGATTCTAGAGGCGCTGGCCCAGTCCCGGCGGAACTGTCCATCGGTGCGGCTCGGCATCCGGGGGGATGGCCCGCTGCGCGACCAGGTGATGCGGTTCATCGAATCCCACGATCTGGAGTCCAACGTCGCGTTCATCCCCCGTATGGATACCCCGGCGGAGATGGCGCGGCTCTACAACGCGGCGCGACTGCTGGTGTGCGCTTCCACCGTAGAAGGCAGCCCGCGCGTCACCCTGGAAGCGATGGCCTGCGGCGTGCCGGTTATCTCTACCCCGGTGGGCATTATGCCGGAGGTCATCCGTGATGGCGAAAACGGCTTTCTCATCCCCCGCGACCCTGGGCGGCTGGCGGCGTTCATTGAGCGGCTGCTGGCGGATGACGGGCTGCGGACGCGAATCGGGGCGGCGGGGCGGCTGGCGGCGGGGCGATTCGAGGCGGCAAAGATGATCGAACAGTACGCGCAGGCGTATCAGGCGTTAGCGCGGAGGACACCGTAAACCATGCCGGGACGACTGCTGCTGTTCAACATCCGCACCGACGCTGACGACCACATTCTGGGATTCACCACCGCCTGGATTAACGCGCTGGCGGCGCACTATGACGCGGTGGACGTGCTGACGATGCACGCCGGGCGGCTGGCGGTAGCGCAGAACGTGACGGTGTATTCCGTCGGGCGGGAGCATGGCTACAGCCCGGCGCGGCGGCTGGTGGCTTTCTACTGGATACTGCTGAGGCTGCTGCTCACGCGGCGCTATACCGCCTGTTTCGCCCACATGATGCCCCTGTTCGCGGCGCTGGGTGGCGTCCCGCTGAGGCTGGCGGGGGTCCCGCTGACGACCTGGTACACCCATCGCCAGGTGACACCCCATCTGAAATGGGCGCTGCGCTTCTCGCGGCGGGTGGTTTCCGCCGTGCCGGAGAGCTTCCCAATCCCCACGCCGAAGCTGCGCGTGACCGGGCATGGTGTGAATACCGGCACTTTCTGCCCCCCGCCGGAAGATGCCGGGCAGTCGCGCCCGCTGGTGCTGCAGGTCGCCCGCCTGATGCCGATCAAACACCAGGAAACGCTGCTGCGGGCGGCAGCCCCGCTCGACTGTGATGTGGCGCTGGTGGGGGGCATCCCCGATGGCGCGAATGATTCTTACGAAAAAACGCTCCGCGCCCTGGCCGGTGAACTGGGAATCGCGCACAAAGTTACTTTTGCCGGGGAGCAGACCGCCGAGCAGGTGCGCGACTGGTACTGGCGGGCGGCGGTGGCCGTCAATCTGAGTCCGCCCGGACTGTTCGACAAAGCGGCTTTAGAGGGGATGGCCTGCGCCCTGCCGACCATCACCAGCAGCGCGGCCTTTACCCCGTTGACCGGAACATTCACCAACCAACTCCTGCTCGCCACGCCCCAGGATAGCGCCGGATTGACCGTCCTGCTGCGCGGCCTGCTGGCGCAATCCCCGCAAGACCGCCGCGCCATCGGCCTCGCGCTGCGCCAGGCTGTCATCGAACAGCACAGCCTCGACTCGCTCATCCTCCGCCTGGTAAACGTGCTCAATACCGGGGAATTATAAGCCCGTTTGCTGCAATGGATTGGAAAAACAAGCAGCACATTGGGTACACTACCAGCCAAAACGGATAAACAATGATACGCTAGGAGACAAACTTCATGGCTAGACCAGTAACACTCTTTACGGGACAGTGGGCCGACCTGCCGCTGGAGACGCTGGCGGAAAAAGTCGCGGGTTGGGGCTATGACGGCCTGGAACTCGCCTGCTGGGGCGACCACTTTGAAGTAGACAAGGCGCTTTCGGACGACAGCTACATCCAGAGCCGCCACGACATCCTGGAAAAATACGGCCTCAAGTGCTACGCCATCAGTAACCACCTGGTCGGGCAGTGCGTGGCCGATGCCTACATTGACGAGCGCCATAAGAGCATCCTGCCCTCCCGGCTGTGGGGCGATGGCGACCCGGAAGGCGTGCGCGCCAGGAGTGCGAATGAGATGGCAGCGACTGCCGCAGCGGCCCAACTGATGGGCGTGAAGGTCGTCAACGGCTTCACCGGCAGCCCCGTCTGGCACATGATCTACCGCTTCCCGCCCACCTCTGACGCGATGATTGACGCCGGATACCGCGAGTTCGCGGATCGCTGGAATCCCATCCTGGATGCCTTCGATAGGGCCGGTGTCCGCTTCGCCCTGGAAGCCCACCCCACCGAAATCGCCTATGACATCTATACAGCGGAGAAAACGCTGGCGGCGCTCGACCACCGCCCGGCCTTCGGTTTCAACTTCGACCCCAGCCACTTCGCGCACCAGTTGTTCAACCCGGTGCATTTTATCGAACGCTTCCCGGATCGCATCTATCACATGCACGTCAAGGACGCCAAAGTGAACCTCAACGGCTTCACCAGCATCCTGGCTTCCCACCTCAATTTTGGCGATTCGCGCCGGGGCTGGGATTTCGTCTCGCCGGGGCATGGCGACGTTGACCTGGAGGGGATTATCCGGGCATTGAACCGCATCGGCTATGAAGGCCCGCTCTCTGTCGAATGGGAGGACAGCGGTATGGATCGGGAGCATGGCGCGGCAGAGGCGGTCACAGTGGTACGCAAGGCCGACTTCAAACCGGCAGCAGGAGCGTTTGACGCGGCCTTTGAGTCCAGTAAATAAGAGGAGAATCATGAGCGACGAAACAGGGTTCACGACGATGACCGGGCCGGCTGCTGAGGATGATGCGCCGGAACTCGGAGTCGGTATGTTGGGGTACGCCTTCATGGGTCAGGCGCACACCAACGCCCTGAAGAAGCTCCCCTACATGATTTACCCGCCGGTTGCCCGTCCCCGGCTGGCGGCGATCTGCGGACGGGATGCGGCGGCGGCGACAGCGGCGGCGCGGCGCTACGGCTATGACCGCGCCTACACCGACTGGCGCGAGATGCTGGCAGACCCCGCTGTGCAGGTGTTCGACAACGGCGGCCCGAACCATGCCCACGCCGAGCCATGTATCGCCGCTGCCGAGGCCGGCAAACACGTTATCTGTGAGAAACCACTGGGGCGCACCGCCGAAGAAGCCAGACAGATGCTGGATGCCGTGAACAAAGCCGGTGTCCAGCACATGGTCGGGTTCAACTATCGTTTTGTCCCGGCGATTGTGCAGGCCAGGAAGCTGATCGAAAGCGGCGCGCTGGGGCGCATCTATCACTTCAGGGCGTCCTACCTGCAAGAGTGGGCGATGAATCCGCGCTCTCCGCGCAACTGGCGCATGGACAAAGCGCGGGCGGGCAGCGGCGCGTTGGGCGACCTCGGAACGCATGTCCTCGACCTGGCGCGTTTCCTGGTAGGTGAACCCCGCCAGGTCATGGCGATGACGCGCACCTTCATTGAAGAACGCCTGCTGCCGGATGGCTCTGGCCGGGGTAAGGTAGATGTGGACGATGCTTTTGTGTCGCTGCTGGACTTCGAGAACGGGGCGCTCGGCACGGTGGAATCGTCGCGCTTCTGCCGGGGGCGCAAGAACCACAATCGCATTGAGGTCAACGGCGAAAACGGTACGATTCACTTCAACCTGGAACGGCTGAATGAGATCAATATCTACTGGGCGGGCGATGAGCCAGAAACGACTCGCGGCTTTCAGAACGTGCTGGTCACGGAGCCGCATCACCCTTACCTGGAAAACTGGTGGCCGCCCGGCCATATCATCGGCTGGGAACATACCTTTGTGCATGAGTTCCACCACTTTTTCAGCGCGATTCGCGGCCTGCACGGCGTCGCCCCCTATGGCGCGACCTTTGAGGATGGCTACCGTAACGCGGTCATCTGTGACGCGGTGCTGGAATCGTCGGCCACCCGCCAGGCGGTGGATGTGCGCTATATGTGATTGTATCGCTCACCGGAAACAGGTCTCAGCGGCGGTTCGTGGGCATTTGCGGAGAACGAAGGGGCTGCCGCTATCCGGTTTGACGGAGGCGGCCACCGATGCGACCACCCCCGTCGCGTTTTCAACACCTTGTGGATTGTGAAGGCGCTACGCCCCCGGTTTCCAGACTTCCCACACCTTGCCGACCAATGCTGGCCCTGGCTTGAGCGTAGTTTTGCCTGGCGTCCAGCCCGCTGGCGTGACTTCGCCGGTAGCGCGTACATGCTGGTACGCCTGCACCTGGCGAATCAACTCTTTCACCTCGCGCCCTACTTCCGGCGTGAGGATTTCCATCGCCTGAATCTTGCCATCCGGGTCAATGATGAACCGGCCACGGAAATCAACCCCAGCCGCCTCTTCGTACACGCCATAGATCGTGCCGATCCGTCCCCCCTGATCGGAAAGCATCGGGTAGGGGAATCCGCCGGGGAGCATTTTCGTCAATTCTTCTTCTTGCCAGATTTTATGCGTAAACCGGCTGTCGGTGCTGACGGAGAGGATCTGAACGCCGAGTTTATTGAGGGTGTCTGCCTGGGCGGCAACTGCCGCCAATTCAGTCGGTCAGACGAAGGTGAAATCACCGGGGTAAAAACACAGCACCACCCACTTGCCCCGATAATCCGAGAGTTTGATATTCTTAAAACCGCCCTGGTAGTAGGCGTTGGCCTCGAAATCCGGGGCTTCCTGCCCAACACGCGCACGCATTCCTGCAACCTCCTTGACAGACTGCTGCATCATTTCCGCAGCAGGTTCGCTGGTCTGGATGGGACCCTGTGCCGGGGTGACACAGCCATCTACAGGTTTTCCCACTATGTACCTCCTTGAACATCATGAATCCAATGTTCATGCTACGGGAGTGGATGGGAGTCGAACCCACCGCGGCCTGCTCTGCGCAACCCGCCACCGATTTTGAAGACCGGGGCATCCACCGGGACACAGCCACCCCCAACGAAAGTATACCTGATTAAGAGGCGAAACGTAGGAGGAAACTCACCCGAAATCCCCTGCAATACCACACTTTACGGCAGCAGCAGCACCTTGCCTTTCGTCTGGCGGGCTTCCATGTAACGGTGGGCATCCGGCGCGTCGGCCAGCGGGAAGGTCTGGTCAATCCGCACGTCCAGCTCCCCGGCGGCGATCCAGCCAAACACTGAGTCACAGCGTTCCTGGAGTTCTGTCCGGTCTGAAATGTAGTGTCCCAGGCTGGGGCGCGTGACGAACAGCGATCCGCCAGCGTTCAGCCGCTGCAAGTCAAAGGGCGGCACCGGCCCGCTCGCAGCCCCGTATAGCACCATGTAGCCGCGTGGCTTCAGGCACTTGAGGCTTTTATCAAACGTCGTCAACCCGACCGAGTCATAGACCACATCCACGCCCTTGCCGTCGGTTAGTCGGCGCGTCTCCGCCTCAAAATCCTGTTCCGAGTACAGAATCACCGCCTCCGCTCCGGCCTGTTTCACCAGTTCTGCTTTCTCGTGGGTGGATACCGTGCCGATCACCCGCGCGCCGCGCCGTTTTGCCATCTGCACCAGCAGCAGCCCCACGCCGCCCGCCGCCGCATGAACCAGCGCCGTGTGGCCGGGTTGCAGCGGATACGTGGTGGCGCTCAGGTAGTGCGCGGTCAACCCTTGTAGCATGACCGCCGCCGCCTGCTGAAAGCTGACGGCATCGGGCAGTCTGACCAGCTTCTGAACCGGCAGGATAGCAGCTTCAGCGTATGCGCCGCGCTCCATCGCGTAGGCCACCCGGTCTCCCGGTTGGACATCTGTCACGCCCGCGCCCACCGCGTCCACCACACCCGCGCCTTCCATGCCCGGCGTGAAGGGCAGCGGCAGCGGATACTGGCCGATACGGTGGTAAATATCAATGTAATTCAGCCCGGCGGCTTCAATCCTGACCCGCGCCTGTCCCGCGCCGGGTTCTGGAACGGGGATGTCCTCGTAACGCATGACCTCCGGCCCGCCGGTCTGGTGAATCCGAATCGCTTTCATCGTTGCCATGATCTATGTCCTTCGTGTATCTGTTTTTTATCCTGGAAGTCAGTCAGTGGTCGCCCTTACTCTGCCTCTTTCAACCGGTCATCACCATGCGAAACCCGCTGGATGAGCCGCAGCATCTCGTGCTGGACTTCCGCCGAGCGCCGGCCCAGGGCGGCCAGTTCAACGCTGCGGTCTTTGCCGGAACAGTGCCGCTCGGCCTGTGCCAGACAGACCACCGCCCAGCGCAAATTCCCCAGAATCTCCCAGAAATCGACGTCGCGTCGGTTGACGGTACGCCCGCTGGCCCCCTCGTAGGCGGTGATAAACGGTTCACGCTCCCCGATTCCGCCCAGGCGCAGCCTCCCCTGACCGTAGCGCCAATCCCGCAGGCACGGCCACGCCAGGTCTTCCAGCGGGTCGCCCAGGCGGCAGAATTCCCAGTCAATGATCGCCTTGAGGCCGGTTTCGCCCACCACGATATTGCCGATACGGAAATCGCCGTGCAGCAGCACCGGGGTCTGCGCGGTGGGCTGATTATTTTCCGCCCAACGCAGCCCGAAGCTGAAAACCGGGTTATGCACACCCAGCCCGGCAATCATCCCGCGTATCTGGGCGATGGCCTCCTGCGCCGGGGTGCGACCAGCTTCCGGTTTTGGCAGAAAAGTCAACTGGTGACGGGTATAATCCACTGCGTGGATACGGGCTAACTGCTCGCCCATCTGCCGGGGGAGCGCCTTACGGGCATCGGCCAGGTTCTCCTGGGTGACGACCAGCGACCCGATCACCACGCCCTCGATATAATCACTGACCATGAAGGGAGTATCCAGAATCGCCGGTTCAACACAATACCAGCGGGGATTGGGGACAGCGACGCCTTCCGCGTGGACAGCTTGCAGCACGACAAATTCCTGTTCGCGCTCCAGCGCCTGGTCGGAATAGGTCGAAGCGCGGTCACGGCGCAGCATCAACTGCTGCTCGTCGCCATTCAGCCTGATGCGCACCAGCCAGTTTTCGCGGGATGTGCCGCCCGGCAGTTCTTGCAGTGTTTCGAGTTTGAGAGCACCATCCGTTACCGCTTCCAGGTAGTCGGTAATCCGCTGGCGGAAATCCTCACCGGCTTGGATCTGTTCTGTCATCACGCGCTGCGAACCAATCTCTAATCTCTATGTCCTTAATTATATCGAATCTGTGCAGATACGCACTTGGCCTGAACTGGCTGACAAAAAAGCGCCTAACCGGTTGCGGGTTAATCGGATTCGGGCTACATTTAACCCTAGATAACCCAATTTATCCCAAATTTGAGTAAAATATGGCCTGGCGCATACATCTGACAAACCAAGCAATACCGGCGCTCGACATTCTTCCTGGCAAATCGCCGCTGCTGGCCGTGTGGACGCAGCGGGATCGGGTGGCCTACTTCGACCTGGAAACCGGCGCCTCGCTCGGTGAACAGACGCACCTGTTAGGCAGCGTAGATAACCGCCAGCACCCCCGCTGGGGGGAATTCATGACCGGGCTGGTCGCGCCTAACCAGGCAGTTCTCCCGGTGGTGAATACCCCGCTTGGCATGGTTTACCTTACCGGCGATGGCCGGATGCGCGTCACGCAGGTGCGGGCGGCGGAACTTTTCCTGGAAATTGACGGCAAGGAATTGCAGTTGGATGCTGGCGAGGCCGAGGCGTTTCTCGCGGTTGGGCTGGATCGCTTTCTTGGCCTGATCGCCGCCCTGGATGAGGCTGGCAAGCTGCACGTCTACCAGCAGCATATCCCGGTGGGCGTGTTCGACTTCGGCCTGACGGCGGACGAGAATTACGAGCCGAATATCGCGGTGGCCTTTGGCGGCGGGGCGCTCTTCGTGACCGATGGCCGCCGCATCGTGCTGACCGATTCAAGCGGCAAGAGCCGAAAACAACTGGATGTCCATTACTTCATCCGGCGCATTGCCTGTTCCCCGAATGGCCGTTACCTGGCGACCAGCGACGCCGAAACCGGGGTGCTGCGCGTGTATGCCGGGGCTGACCTGACGATTACCCACCAGCGCCACGCCATTGACCTGGTGCTGGCGGCGACCCAGGTGCAGCTTCTGGCGGATATTCCGCCGATGGGGACGGCGCTCGGCCCGCTGGCGGTGGATAATCAGGGGCATGTCACCTTTGCCATGTCAGGCGTGGTCTGCCTGACCGATCTCGCCCAGATGGATGAACTGCCGCGCCCGCAGCCGCTGCTCTAGTGCTCAGTACCGAGACTTGCGGCATGACGAAAGCCAGGTACATGATACACCGTATCCGGTAATCCGCTGCCGGGCAGCAAACCTGCTGTTTTTACAGATGCTGTGCCAGTATCCGGGAGAGGGTATCAACAGGCAGGGCGTGCAGGGTGTTGCCGTCGCGCCCGGTCATCGTCTCGGCGGCGGTCAGGGCATTATAGACAGCCTCCTCCACCGATTCCACGACGGCGGCAAAGAGCGGATTGATGGCCGTCTCACGAAAGCGCGCTGCGGTTTCCACGACAGGCTGAGAGTCGTGCAGTTCCCGGCTGCTGGTGGAAAACGCGATCACGAAGTCCCCGCTGCCGTTGTCACTGATCGTCCCGGTGCGTGCCAGCCCCAGGGCAGCGCGGCGGGCGAGTCGCCCTAGCTGGCGGGCATCGAGCGGGGCATCCGTCGCCAGCACCACCATGACCGAACCTGGTCCCGGCTGGGGCAGCATGTCATCCATCAGATAGCGGCCAACCGGGGCGCCCAGCACCCGTAACGCCCTGCGCTGGCCGAAATTCGTCTGCACCAGCGCGCCCACCGTGAAATCCAGGGCGCGGCGCGAGGCAGTCCCGATGCCCCCCTTGAACTGGTAACAGGCCGTCCCGGTGCCCGCGCCAACATTCCCCTCTGCAACCACGCCGCCTTGTGCGCGTTCAACCGCCGCCTGGATATGCTCCGGCTTCACATGCCGCCCCTGAATGTCATTGAGGAAACCGTCGTTGCATTCGCCCACCACCGGATTCACCGTGCTGGTTGTAATGCCGATACCGGGGTTCTGGCGCAGCAGGGACGTGACGAGGCTGTCGGCGGCCCGCCATACGTTCAGGGTGTTGGTCAGCAGAATCGGGGTTTCGATCACGCCCAGTTCGCGCACCTGTTCGAAGCCAACCGCCTTGCCAAAGCCGTTGACCGTATGCACGCTCGCCACCACCTTTTCCTGGAAAAGGTTGCCATCGTGGGGCAGAATGGCCGTCACGCCGGTGCGTACCGGCCCGCTCCCTGGCTGTAACCGCCCTTCGCCAGCGATCAGCGTCACCTGCCCGACCAGGACGCCGGGGACATCCGTAATCGCGTTGTACGCGCCGGTTGGCAGATTCCCCGGTGTGAAACCCAGATCACGCAAACGAGGCATGAGACATCGCTTTACAGCAGGGTGAGGATTTGCGGCTTGCCATCGGTGATGGCGATGGTGTGTTCAAAATGGGCGCAGAGCGTGCCATCCTGGGTGACAACCGTCCACTGGTCATCCAGTTCTGCCAGATCAGGCCGCCCGGCAATCACCATCGGCTCTAAAGCGTAGGTCATGCCCGGCTGTAAGGGGTAGCTCTGCCAACCGATGCGACGGGCGATGCGGCTGCGCGGCCACCAGTTGGGCATCTGCGGCTCTTCGTGCATATTGCGCCCCACGCCATGCCCGGTGTATTCACGCGCTACTGTGTAACCCTGCCCCAGCACGTAATTCTGCACCGCCAACGCCACATCCCGCGTCTCGTTGGGCAGCACCGAGGCTTCGATACCCACCTGGAGCGCCCGTTCGGTCACATCCAGCAGGCGCTGCACCGCCGGGGAAACCGCCCCTACCGCCGCCGTAAACGCCGCGTCCCCCACAAACCCCTGGAAGTGGCAGCCGGTATCCAGGCTGATGATGTCCCCCTCCCGCAGGATGCGCTTCGGGCTGGGGATGCCATGCACCAGTTCCTGGTTGATCGAAGCGGTCACCGTCGCCGGGAAGTTGGGCGCATCGGGCTTGGGATAGTTGAGGAAGGCCGGGGTTGCGCCATGATCGCGGATCACAGTCTCGGCAAGTTTATCGAGTTCAGCCGTCGAGATGCCGGGGCGAAGCGCCTCGCGCATGGCCTGGAGCGCCCGCGCCACAATACGCCCGGCCTCCCGCATAACCGCAATCTCATCAGGCGTTTTGATATGAATCGTCATGGCGATGTCCTTCTCTGGTGTGCATGTCTGTAAATTTCTGCCAAACCGGATAGTGCCGGCCCTGTCCCTACGATCAAAATAAAATGGCCTATTATTCACCGTAGGGACAATGCCTGCGTTGTCCGCCAGGGTAAAGTCAAGCTACCGCGTCGCGTCAATCACCTGTTTGATCTGCTGGCTGACGGACGCAATGCTCCTGCTGGCGTCAATCCGCGCCACCAGCCCTTCACCCTCGAAGAATTCAACCAGCGGCATGGTGGTTTCCAGGTAGGTGTCAATCCGCTTGATGATCGAATGGGCGTTGGCATCGTCGGCGCGCCGGATCAGCACGGTATCCGTCCCCGCCAACTTCGCGGTGAGCTGCGGCGGATATGCCTTTTCCGGGTGGTCAACAAACTCCCACTCCATCCCCTCGGCATTGGAGTAAATGTTATAGCTCTTCCCCTCGGCGGTGGAAACCCGGCCAAAGGCCCGCTTGAACGCCTCGAACAGGTTGAGTTCGAGCAGCAGGACTCGCGTCAGCTTCTCGCCGCGCCCCTCCAGGTAGGCCTGCAACCATTCGGCCTGGTTGCGGCTGCGCGGGTAGCCATCCAGGATGACCCCATTGGCGGCGTCGGGCTGTTCCAGGCGGTCACGCACGATGTCATTGGTCACATCGTCCGGGATCAGGAGTCCCTTGCTCATCAGGTCCTGCACCCGCCGCGCCAGCTCATCCTCCCGGCTTTTCATCGCCCGGAACAGGTCGCCTGTCGAAACATGCGGAATACCGTATTCCTTCTGAATAAACCCGGCCTGGACGCCTTTCCCGGCGCCCTGAACACCCATCAAAATAATATATAGACCCATCTATGAACGTCCCTTTTATATTCGATTGGTTTGTTGGCATAACAAAAATCGCCAGATGACCCGGCAGCCAGGGCAACCCTGGAAACAAACCGGACCTCCTGGCGATTGGATGGCTAAAACATATTGCAATGACATTGCAACGGTCACACAACGGCGAGGCCGGGTTGCCCCTGCCACCGCTCGGCTACGCTTAACTCATAAAGCCTTCGTAATTGCGCATCACGAGTTGGGCTTCAAGCTGGCGCATCGTATCAATCACCACACCGACCACAATAATCAACCCGGAACCGGTCAGCACTTCCGCCGCATTATAGCCGCTGCCGGCGATGGCCTCATTCGGGAAGATCACCCCGTTGAGCAGGTCAATCAGCCCCGGCATGATGGCGATCACGCCCAGGAAGAGCGCCCCGACCAGCGTAATACGCCGGGTCACGCGCTGAATATAGTCCTGGGTGCGTTTACCGGGACGGATACCGGGGATAAAGCCGCCCTGTCGTTGCAGGTTTTCCGCCAGGTTCTGCTGCCCGACCATCACATCGGTATACAGGAAGGTGAAGCCCACCACCAGCAGGAAGAACGTGAGCCAGTACGTCAGGCCGGTCTGGCTGCCGAAGGTCGCCGTAATCGAATCGGCCACCGGGCCGGGGAAAATATTGGCAATCACTGCCGGCAGCGCGATAATCGCCTGGGCGAAGATCAGCGGGATCATGCCCACCGCGTTCACCCGCAGCGGGATATGGGTCGTGCCGCCGCCGTACTGTTTGCGCCCGCGCACCCGCTTGCCGTACTGCACCGGGATACGCCGCTGGCCTTCCTGGATGTAGACGATGACCACAATGCTGATAATCACAATGGCGACGAACATCACCAGGTTATAGATCTGCTGGGTCGAACCGGTGACCAGTTGCACCAGCCGCTGCGGCGCCTGCGCCACGATACCGGCAAAAATGATAAGCGAAATACCGTTGCCGATACCCTGCTCGGTAATCAGTTCACCCAGCCAGATGGCGAACATCGTCCCCGCCGCCATCGTCGCAATCACCGCCAGTGAAAGCAGGAAGTCCGAGCCGAAGCCGGGAATAATCGGGGCCGAACCGAGGCTGGAGAAAATCTGAATCTGGCCGATGGACTGCAAGATCGCCATCGGGATCGCCAGGTAATAGGTGTACTGGTTGAGTTTATCCTGGCCGCCCGGCTCACGTTGAAGCCGTTCCAGCGCCGGGATAATTGGCACCAGGAGCTGGAAAATAATCTGCGCGGTGATGTAGGGGTACACCCCGTTAGCGATGACGCTGAAATTCCGCACCCCGCCCCCGGAAAGCAGGTTCAGCACATCCAGAAAGCCGCCCTGCTGGCTTGCCAGTAAAGACTGCAAAGCATTACGATCCACGCCGATAACCGGCACATGGGCGGCGAACTGGTAGATGACCAGTATCAGCGCGGTTATCAGCAGTTTGTTTCGCACATCCGGCAGCCGGAGCGCATTACGGAGAGCCTCAATCATCCCAAAATTCCTCGTTAATCGGTTAGTCGCCCGTCATCGGTTGATTGACATAAGAAAAACCGGAAATCCACCTGCCCGATTTCTCGCGGCGACTGGCTAAAAATGGTACCAGGGCAGAGTATACCGCCCCCGCATGAAACTCAACAAGGGGCTTCAGCCCCCTGTTTCGATTTCTAATATGGTTCTTACTCCTCGGCCATCAGTTTGGCGAGGTCTTCCTTACGCATCTTGCGAACGGTGGCCCGCGCCCCGGTAATCAGGAGCGGGATGACCGCTGTTTCACCACCTGCGCCGGTGATCTTTTCCTGGGCGCTCTTGGTGAAGCGATGCGCCCGCACCGTCAGCTTCTTGCTCAGGTCGCCGTTACCCAGCACGACGACGGGTTTCACCGCGTCGCGGATCATGCCGCGTTCGGCCAGCAGTGCCGGGGTGACTTCAGTCCCCGCGTCCAGCAGTTCAAGCTGCTCGACTTTGACTTCCTGGTATTCAATGCGGAAGATGTTGTTAAAGCCGCGTTTGAACGGCAGCCGCCGCACCAGGGGAAGCTGACCACCCTCAAAGTATGCCCCCTTGGGTTTGCCGCCCCGTGCGCCCTGGCCTTTGGTACCACGCCCGGCGGTTTTACCCTTGCCCGCCGCGATACCCCGGCCCACACGTGTCCGTTTTCTCTTTGACCCCGGAGTGGGTTGCAGTTCATGCAGTTTCATCGTCAATTTCCTCAACCTTAAGCAGGTGGCTGATCTTATTAATCATGCCCCGAATCTGCGGTGTGTCTTTTTGCACCACACTGGCGTTCATCCGCCGCAGTCCCAGCGAACGGGCGGTATACCCCTGGCTCTTTTCGTAACCAATCGGGCTTTTCACCAGCGTAATTCGCAGTGCCTTCTCTTTTTGGGCTTTCTTTTTAGTCGCCATGCTGCTGCTGATACCTCCGTGCACGCTCCCAGAACGGCAGCAGTTCTTCCGCATCCTTGCCCCGCATCGCCGCCATCTCCTGCGGACTGCGCAGTTGGTTGAGCGCCTCAATCGTCGCCATCGTGACGTTGAGCAGATTGTTGCTGCCCTGACTCTTGCTCAGAATGTCGCGGACACCGGCAGCCTCCAGCACGGCACGTACACCACCGCCGGCGATAACGCCCGTACCGGGGGAAGCCGGTTTGAGCATCACCACAGCGCCGCCATACTCCGCCGTCACCGGGTGCGGAATGGTCGAGCCGGAAAGCGCGACTTTGTTCATATTCTTGCGGGCGCGGTCAGCCCCTTTACGGATTGCATCCGGCACACCGCGTGCCTTGCCGGTGCCAACGCCGACCCGCCCCTTGTTATCCCCAACGATTACCACAGTGCGGAAGGCGAAGCGACGACCACCCTTGATTACTTTGGCGACGCGGGTAATATCTACCACGCGCTCATCGAGTTCTTCGCGTTCTTCATCACGGTCGCGCCGTTCCCGCCGTTGTTTTTCAGCCATCGTGTGTTCTCCAGGTTAAAACTCTAGACCGGCTTCACGAGCGCCTTCAGCCAGGGCGGCCACGCGGCCATGATACTGGTACCCGCCCCGGTCAAACACGACACGGGTAATCCCCGCCGCTTTAGCGCGTTCGCCCAGCACCTTGCCAACAATGCGGGCCGCATCTATCTTGTTTTTATCCGCCACCTGCGTGGCGATCTCTTTATCCACCGTAGACGCTGAAACCAGCGTATTCCCGGCTACGTCGTCAATCACCTGCACAAAGATGTTGGTATGGCTGCGGAAAACGTTCATCCGCGGGCGGTCTGACGTACCAGAGATAACGTTACGCACACGACGGTGGCGACGCGCACGCGACTCGTATTTTTGCTTGGCTGTACTGCTCATAGTCTTCTACCAACCTTTTTCAGCAACTTGCCTCAGCCAGCCGCTGGTACCCCAGCAGCCCACCACTGATGATCTAATTGGTCTTGCCTGCTTTACCGGCCTTGCGGCGGATCACTTCGTCACTGTAACGCACACCCTTGCCCAGATAGGGTTCCGGTGGGCGCAGTTCCCGAATGTTAGAGGCTACCTGCCCGACCACCTGTTTGTCAATCCCATCCACATGCACCAGGGTCGGGTTACGCCCCTCCACCGAAAACGCGATTCCTTCCGGCGGATTGATGACAATTTCGTGGGAATACCCCAGCTTCATCACCAGGTCATTCCCGCGCAGTTCACCGCTGTAGCCAACACCCTGTACCACCAGAGTCTTGCGGAAGCCGTCCGATACGCCCGTCACCAGGTTGGCGACCAGCGCCCGTGTGAGGCCATGCAGCGCCCGGTGGCGCCGGTTATCAGTCGGACGCTCCACGATGATCTGCCCGGCGTCTTCCTTGATGGACATCTCCGGGTGAATCGTGATGGACAGTTCGCCTTTAGGCCCCTTGACCAGGACATCCTGGCCGTCAATCTTCACCGTGACCTTGTTCGGCACGGCGATGGGTTTCTTACCAATACGTGACATCGCAAATACCCCTTACCACACGTAACACAGGACTTCGCCGCCCACACGCTTGCGGCGGGCTTCCTGTGCGGTCATCACCCCCTGCGGGGTGGTCACAATGGCGATGCCAATCCCACTCATCACGCGCGGCAAGTCGTAGCGGTTCCGGTAGATACGCCGGCCTGGTTTGCTCACCCGTTCGAGCTTGGTGATAACCGGGCGGCGTTCGCGCCGGGAGCCGTAGTACTTGAGCGTGATGTGGATCATCGGGACTGGGGTTTCATCACCAACCGAATATGTCTCGATATAGCCTTCATCCTTGAGGATGCGGGCGATCTCTACCTTGATTTTTGACTTCGGCACTTCCACTGTGGCTTTACCTGCCATCAGGGCGTTCCGAATGCGTGTCAACATATCGCTAATCGGGTCGCTAACCATGACCACGCTCCTCCTACCAGCTCGACTTGACCACACCAGGGATTTTGCCCTGGAGCGCCAGTTCACGGAAATGAATACGGCATAACCCGAAACGGCGGATATAGCCGTGCGGACGACCGCACACTTTCCCCGAATTCGAGTCTACAAACTGGCAGCGATTGTGGACCCGGACTTTATATTTACGCCGCGTTTCGCGGGCGACCATTGATTTCTTTGCCATAAGTTTCTGTCCTAGTTCTCGCGGAAAGGCATCCCAAGCAGCTTGAGCAAGCGGCGGCCTTCCTCATCCGTTTGAGCGCTGGTGACGATGGTAATTTCCATGCCCCGAACTTTGTCGATCTTGTCGTACTGGATTTCCGGGAAGATCAACTGCTCACGCAAACCAATGGTGTAGTTCCCGCGTCCATCCATCTTGGACGAGACACCACGAAAGTCGCGGACACGCGGCAGGCCAATATTCATCAGCCGGTCAAGCAGTGCCCACATCTTCTGGCCGCGCAGGGTGACTTTCACGCCGATGGCGCGTCCCTCACGCAGTTTGAAGGTGGCAATGCTCTTGCGTGCTTTGGTAATAATCGGCTGTTGCCCGGTGATGCTGCGCAGGTCTTCCACGGCGGCGTCAAGCGCCTTCGGGTTATCCATCGCCTCACCGAGGCCGATATTCACCACCAACTTTTCAACACGCGGCACTTCCATCACATTACGATAGTTGAACTCGTCCATCAAGGCAGGGACGATTTCTTCCCGGTAGCGGGTTTGTAGTACGTGCTTATTCATGATACGTTCCCTCGCTCCGGTCTAATCAATATCGGCATTGCACTTCTTGCAGAAGCGCGTCCTGTGGCCGTTACTCTTTTGACGATAGCCGATCCGGGTGCGCTTATCGCACTTCGGGCAGACCAGCATCACATTCGATGCATCCAGCGGCGCATTGAATTCGAGAATCTGGGCCGGAATCTGGCGGTTGCCCGCCTGCCGTGCTTTTTCATGCTTCTTGCCCAGGTTCACGCCACTCACCACGACCCGCCCCTGCTTCACGAGCACCTGGATCACTTCACCGCGATCCCCGATGTCTTTTCCGGCGATCACTTCAACCGTGTCGCCCTTCTTTATCCGTTGCATCTGCCTACTCCCAAACCTACAACGTTTCCGGCGCGAGCGATACGATCTTGAGAAATCCTTTGTCGCGCAGTTCACGGGCCACCGGGCCAAAGACGCGGGTGCCACGCGGATTGGTCAGGTCGTCGGCCAGCAGCACCGCCGCGTTATCATCAAACTTGATATACGAGCCATCGCTGCGCCGGTATTCTTTCGCGGTGCGGACGATGACCGCCTTGACCACATCACTCTTCTTGACGTTGCCATCACTGGTCGCTGACTTAACAGCAGCGACCACAATATCCCCGACACGCCCATACTTCCGCCGTGAACCGCCCAACACACGGATGACGAGCAGCTCGCGCGCCCCGGTGTTGTCGGCCACGACCAGGCGAGACTCAGTCTGGATCATGACTCCACCTCCTCAGCCGCATCAGCGTCATCATCTTCCGTGATGGCACCGGCAACCGGGGTCAGGACGCGCCCAGCGGCGCTTTCCAGTACCTTTTCAACGACCCAGCGCTTATTCTTGCTCAGGGGCATACTTTCCACGATCTGCACCACCGAACCGACTTCAATGGCGTTCGATTCATCGTGCGCCATCACCTTCTTGGTGGAGCGGACCACTTTCTTGTAAACCCGGTGGGCCTTCCGTCGTTCAATTGCCACGACGACTGTTTTATCCATTTTGTCACTGACTACGCGGCCAACCAGCCGCCGCCGAGTATTAGCCATTATCGCCGCCCTCCTGACGCAGCAGCGCCGCCGCCAGTTCCCGCTCGCGCAGGACAGTTTTGAACTGCGCGATCTCGCGCCGCGTCCGGCGCGGCATATTGGTGTCTTCTAACTGCCCGGATGCTTCCTGGAAGCGGAAGTTGAACATCGCTTCTTTACGGTCTTCAATAGCATCCAGAATTTCTTCGTCGGTCATCTTACGAATGTCTTTGGTGTTCATGATTGGCTGATCTCCTGCCCGGAAATCGGGTCGTAGCGCTTCACGAACTTGGTTTTGCAGGGCAGTTTAAAGCCCGCCAACCGCAGCGCCTCGCGGGCGTCTTCTTCAGGAATACCGCCCATCTCGAACAACACCCGTCCCGGCTTAATCACCGCGACATAAAACTCAACCGACCCTTTACCGCTACCCATACGGGTTTCAGCGGCTTTTTGCGTAACCGGCTTATCCGGGAAGACCCGGATCCAGACCTTGCCGCGCCGGCGGGTATAGCGCACCATCGTGCGCCGGGCCGCTTCGATCTGGCGGGCAGTGAGCCACACCGGCTCCAGCGCCTGGAGGCCGTATTCCCCGAAGGAGACGACATTACCGCGAGTCGCCTTACCCTTCATCCGGCCACGCATTTGCTTGCGGTACTTCATTCGCTTTGGCATCAACATAGTTACGTTCCTCGCGCCGGGCCGCTACGGGCTGACGTAGACATCCTGTTTCGGCTCGGACTTCTGTTGTTCTTGCAAAACCTCACCCTTGTAAATCCACACCTTGATGCCAATGCGCCCAAAGGTGGTGAGCGCCTCAGCCGTGCCGTAATCAATCTGGGCACGCAGGGTATTACGGGGGATGCGGCCTTCGCTCTGCCATTCCCGGCGGGCCATATCCGCGCCCGCCAGACGCCCGCTGACTTCGATCTTAATCCCGAGGCCGCCCTGGCGCATGGCCTGGCCGATAGCGCGCTTGATGGCGCGGCTGTGGCCGATACGGCGGACGAGCTGGTCAGCAATATTGACGGCGACCAGCGTCGCATCCAGGTCGGGCTTGTCAATCTCGGTGACTTCCACTTTGACTTTCTTATCCGTCAGCTTTTCCAACCCGGTGCGCAGTTCCTTGACGGCTTCCCCCTTGCGTCCGATCAGAATACCCGGACGGGCGGTGTGAATATTGACAAGAATCTGGTTGGGATACCGTTCGATTTCGATGCGGGAGACCCCGGCACGCGCCCCTTCTTTCCGAATATAGCGGCGAATGGTGAAGTCTTCGTGCAGCAGTTCGGTATAACGCCCGCCTTCAGCGTACCAGCGGGCATCCCAATCCCGGTTGATCTTCAGACGGAACCCGATGGGATGTACTTTGCGGCCCATTTATGCCTCCTCCCGCTCTGACAGAACGATGGTGACGTGGGAAGTACGGCGGACCCGCGGCTTATAACGCCCGCGTGCCCCGGCCTTCATGCGCTTCAAGCGTGGGCCTTCATCTGCAAAAATACGCGCCACGTATAAATTATCGCCATTTAAGTCGAAGTTATTTTCCGCGTTGGCGACTGCCGAAGTCAGGGTCTTATGAACCAGGTCGGCGCCCTTCTGTGGCATAAACTTCAACACTGTGAGCGCCTGCTGCGCCCCCATCCCGCGCACCTGGTCACACACCAGCCGCAGTTTCTGTGGCGATATGGACAAAAAGGTGGTTTTCGCCTTGATTTCCATTGCTCTCTCCTTATCGCTTCTTCTCGACCATGTGGCCGCGATAAGTACGGGTCGGCGCGAACTCACCCAGCTTGTGACCGACCATGTTTTCGGTGATATAGATCGGGACATGCCGGCGCCCGTCATGCACCGCGATGGTATGGCCCACCATCTGCGGGAAGATCGTGCTGGCGCGGCTCCAGGTACGGATCACCACTTTCTTGCTTTCCTGATTCAGCTTCTCAACTTTTTTGAGGAGCTTGGGGCTAATGAAAGGCCCCTTCTTCAATGAACGCGACATAACTTCTTCCTCAGCTCACTACAGCCCGTGTGGTTATTAACGCTTCTTACCACGCCGCCGGACAATAAAACGGTCGGTGCGACGATTGGTGCGGGTGCGTTTGCCCAGGGCCGGCTTGCCCCAGGGGGTCTTGGGCGCCGCCATACCGATTGGAGAGCGCCCCTCACCACCACCATGCGGGTGGCTGCCGGGGTCCATCGCGATACCGCGTACTGAAGGCCGCCAGCCCATCCAGCGTCTGCGCCCGGCTTTACCCAGCTTCACGTTGCCATGATCGGTGTTCCCGACCTGGCCGATGGTTGCCATGCAGCGGTCATTGACCAAGCGCATCTCACCGCTGGGCATACGGACCTGGGCATACGCCCCTTCCTTCGCCAGCAGCTGGGCCGAAACCCCGGCGGCGCGGGCGATCTTACCGCCCCGCCCTGGCTCAAATTCAATGTTGTGAATTTGCGTACCCACCGGGATGTCGCGGATTTCCATCGCGTTCCCCGTGCGGAATTCAGCCTTCTCACCGTTGCCAACGGTATCACCCACTTTTAAGCCGAGTGGGGCGACAATATAGCGCTTCTCGCCGTCTTCGTATTCCAGCAAGGCAATCCGCGCTGAGCGGTTCGGGTCATACTCAATCGAGGCAACCGTCGCCGTGCAGTCGAACTTATTGCGCTTGAAGTCAATAATCCGATAGCGCCGCTTATGACCGCCACCCCGGTGACGCACGGTGATCCGCCCCGAATTGTTGCGGCCACCCCGGCGGCGCAGCGGTTCGGTCAAAGACCGTTCTGGCCGCGATCTGGTGATTTCATCGAAACTGTGGCCCGTCATCCCCCGGCGGCCTGCCGAGGTGGGCTTATAAACTTTTACCGGCATAATCTTTACCCCACCTACAGGTTATACAACTCAATCGAGTCGCCGTCGGCCAGTGTTACAACGGCCTTCTTCCACTGTTTAGTGCGCACATACCAGTTGCGCCCGCGTTTCCCGCGTTTGGCGGGCATCACCATCGTATTCACATTGGTCACGGAGACATCAAAGATGGTCTCTACCGCTTCCTTAATCTGAATCTTGTTGGCGCCTGACGCGACTTCAAATACGTACTGATTCAGGTCTTCCGCCTGGATATTCGACTTTTCACTGACAACCGGGCGTACCAGCACGTCGTACAGGTGCAGTTCAGCCATGATTACTTCTCCTTGCCCCAGATGCCGCTGATAACATCCAGCGCATCCAACGGGATCACGACCCGGTCATATTGCAGCAGGTCACGGATATTCAGGTAGCTGGCACGCAGGTAACGGGCGTCATCCAGGTTCATGATGCTGCGCTCAACCGATTCGTTGCGCTCGGCCAGCAGCACCAGCGCCGAGTTCCCTTCGCCGACCACTGCATCCAGCGTCTGGCGCATCTGGCGGGTGTTGGGGGTGTCCATCTCTAACGAGTCCACCACCACCACCTGCTCATCACGCAGCAGGGCGCTCAAGGCACAGCGGATGGCCTGACGGCGCATCTTCTTGGGCATCTGCAGGTCGTGCGAGTGCGGGCGCGGCCCTTTGGGGCGGCCACCACCGACGAACTGGGTCGCATCGCGCGAACCATGCCGGGCGCGGCCTGTACCCTTCTGACGATACCACTTGGCGGATGTCCGGCTGACTTCGCCGCGCCGCTTAACTTTAGCCGTCCCCAGACGGGCATTCGCCATCTGGCGCACATAAGCCTGGTGCATCAGGCCGACATTCACTTCGACTTCAAAAATATCGGCGGGCAGGTCAACAGTTTTCACCTGCTTGCCGGTCATATCCTTCACTGAGACTTCCATCGAAACTTACTCCTCTCGCCTCGCCGGGGCGCTACTTGCCGCGACGACGCGGACGCGCCGGTTTAATCAGGACGATACCGCCGTTCGCGCCAGGAATAGATCCTCTCACGGCCAGAAGATCACGCTCTGCGTCAATCACCACGACTTCCAGATTCTCCGTAGTGACCCGATCACTCCCCATGTGACCACTCATGCGCAGCCCCTTGAGGGTACGACCGGGGAAAGAGTTCTGGCCGACAGAACCGGGGGCGCGTTCACGGTCAGACTGACCGTGTGTTTTCGGCTGGCGGTTGAAACCGTGCCGTTTGATCGTCCCGGCGAAACCCCGCCCTTTACTCGTACCGATCACATCCACACGTTCGCCGGTGGCGAATACGTCTACTTTAATTTCCTGCCCTTCCGCCACGTCCAGTTCGCCATCACGCACGCGGAATTCACGCAGGTAACGCAAAGCGGGCAGGTTGTTCCGGTGCAGGTGTCCGAGCTGGCCCTTGGTCAGGCGCTGTGGCTTGGTTTCCCCAAAGCCCAACTGCACCGCCACATACCCATCCCGTTCCGCAGTCCGCACCTGTGTCACATAACACGGGCCGGCCTGGATGACAGTCACCGGGATGACATTCCCGTTACTGTCAAAAATCTGGGTCATGCCCACTTTTTTGCCGATGATGCCCTTCATAATTTCGCCTCCAGAGAGATGCTGCACCGGCAGCCAGTGCATCTAACGCACTCCCTCATAAATTGGTCAGGCGCATTGGCGAATACCCCGGCGGAGTACCCGCATACGCCGTTACTTCACGACAATATCAACGCCCGCTGGCAAATTTAAGCGCATCAGCGCGTCAATGGTTTTAGCGTCCGGGTCCAGGACATCAATCAGGCGCTTGTGAGTGCGAATCTCAAAATGTTCCTGGGAGTCCTTGTCAATAAACGGAGACCGGCGCACCGTAAACCGTTCAATGCGGGTGGGCAGGGGAACCGGGCCAACAACCTGCGCTCCGGTGCGTTCTGCCGTTTCCACAATCCGCAGTACCGATTGATCGAGTACGCGATGGTCATACGCCTTCAGCCAGATACGAATTTTGTTCCTAACCATAGTCATGTCCTCTTTGGCACTGGCCGGCCCCAGCAGTGGGATTGAAGGTAAGGGCGGGTCAAAACCCGCCCCACCTTAGCAACCGGCGCTTTTGGCCTGGCGCTCTATTCGAGAATCTCGGTGATGACACCCGCGCCGACGGTCAGACCACCTTCGCGGATAGCAAACTTCGAGCCTTTTTCCAACGCCACCGGCGTAATCAGTTCGACGAGCAGGTTCACGTTGTCGCCCGGCATAACCATTTCCACGCCTTCCGGCAGGGTGATCGTCCCGGTCACGTCCATCGTGCGGATGTAGAACTGCGGGCGGTAGCCGGGGAAGAACGCCTTGTGGCGGCCACCCTCGTCCTTGCGCAGCACGTACACTTCGCTCATGAACTTCTTGTGCGGGGTGATGCTCTTGGGCTTCGCCAGCACCATCCCACGCTCCACACCTTCGCGGGTCACACCGCGCAGCAGAATACCGGCGTTGTCACCGGCTTCGGCGGCGTCCAGCTCTTTATGGAACATTTCGATGCCGGTCACGACGGTCTTGACGACTTCATCGCGCAGACCGACGATTTCGATTTCCTCGCCCTTCTTCAGGCTGCCGCGTTCCACACGGCCCGTCACCACCGTACCACGCCCCTTGATGGAGAACACATCTTCAATCGCCATCATGAAGGGTTTGTCCACTTCACGAACCGGGGTGGGGATCCACTGGTCAACGACATCCATCAGCTTCAGAATGGATTCGTATTCCGGTGCGTTGGGGTCATTGCTTTCCGATTCGTTGGCGATCAGCGCCGAACCACGCACGATGGGGGTGTCGGCGGCGAATTCGTAGCTTTCCAGCAGTTCGGAAAGTTCCAGCTCGACCAGTTCCAACAGTTCTTCGTCATCCATCTGGTCAATCTTGTTCAGATAGACCACCATGGCCGGCACTTCCACCTGGCGGGCCAGCAGCACGTGTTCACGGGTCTGCGGCATCGGGCCATCGGGGGCGCTCACCACCAGGATCGCACCGTCCATCTGCGCGGCGCCCGTGATCATATTCTTGATATAGTCACGGTGGCCTGGGCAGTCTACGTGGGCGTAGTGGCGGGCATCGGTTTCGTATTCCACGTGACGAATGTTGATGGTGATACCACGAGCCTTTTCTTCCGGCGCGTTGTCAATATCATCATACTTCATCCGTTCGGCCTTACCCTTCATGCCCAGCACCTTGGTGATGGCTGCCGTCAGGGTCGTCTTGCCATGATCTACGTGACCGATGGTGCCGATATTGATATGGGGTTTGCTACGCTCAAATTTAGTCATTGATCGTCAATCCTCTTCTGCTTTTGCTTGACATTTATTGGCGACAACGGGCAGGCAGCGAAGCCCACCCGGTCGGGTGACTAACGCCCGCCCTTGATTACCTCATCGGCAATGCTGGACGGCGCGGTAGCATACTTCTCAAATTCCATCGTGAAGCTGCCCCGTCCCTGCGTCATGTTACGCAGGTTGGTGGCATACCCAAACATTTCACCCAGCGGCACGTTTGCCCGGATAGACGAGGTTCCGGTACCGCGTGGTTCCATGCCCATAATAACGCCGCGCCGAGCGGACAAGTCGCCAACCACTGTGCCTGTGTAATCTTCCGGCACCACGACTTCAACTTTCATGGTCGGCTCTAGCAACACGGGGCCTGCCTTCTGAACGCCTTCTTTCAGACACATGGAACCCGCGATCTTGAATGCGATTTCGCTGGAGTCAACTTCGTGAGACGCGCCATCCACCAGCGTAGCCTTGATACCAACCACCGGATAACCCGCCAGCACGCCACCCGCCATCGCTTCGTTAATGCCGTTGCGAGTCGGGTTGATAAACTCCTTGGGAACAGAGCCGCCCTTCGTGCCATCCTTAAACAGCAGGTCGCCTTTGGTTTCGAGTTTTTCCTCATCAGTCATCGGTTCAAACTCGACCACGACGCGGGCATACTGGCCGGAGCCACCCGTCTGCCGCTTGAAAGTGGTATCAATGCGGGTGCTGCGGGTGATGGTTTCACGGTATGCCACACGCGGACGGCCTACAGTCGCCTGCACGCCAAACTCGCGCATCATCCGGTCAACCAGCACTTCGAGATGCAGCTCGCCCATACCCTTGATCTTGGTCTGGCCGAGTTTGTCATCCACCTCAACCTTGAAGGTCGGGTCTTCTTCTGCCAGGCGGCGCAGGGCAATACCCATTTTATCCTGGTCAGCCTTGCTATCCGGCTCAATTGCGACTTCGATGACCGGTTCAGGGAACGCGATCTGCTCCAGCGCAATCGGGTTGTTAGGGTCGCACAGCGTATCCCCGGTGAAGGTTTCCTTCAGGCCCAGGATCGCGGCGATGTCACCGGCATGAACTGCTTCAACATCCTCGCGGCGGTCAGCGAACATACGGACAATACGCCCGATACGCTCGCGTTCACCCTTGCTCGAATTGAGCAGGGTGGTGCCGGCATGGACGACGCCGGAATATACACGGAAGAACGCCAGCCGCCCAACATACGGGTCGGTGATGATCTTGAACACCAGTGCCGATACCGGCTGCTGGTCAGAAGCCTCGCGCGTGACTGCGGCTTCCGTCTTGGGATGAATACCGTCAACCGGCGGGACATCCAGCGGAGACGGCAGCAGGTCAACCACCCAGTCGAGCATCATCTGGACGCCCTTGTTCTTGAGGGCGGAGCCACACAACACCGGCTGCACCTTCCCGGAAATGGTCGCGGCACGCAGAGCGCCAACCAGTTCTTCGGTGGTGACTTCCTCTTCCATCAGGTACTTCTCGGTGAGATAGTCGTCGTTTTCGACGATCTTCTCGACCATTTCGGAGCGGGCCGCTGCTGCGATTTCCTGGTAGTCATCCGGGATAGGTCCCCGTTTGATGTCTGTACCTTCGTCGTTTCCGTAGGTAACCAGTTCCATCTTCACCAGGTCAATGATGCCGTTGAAATCCGCGCCTTCGCCGAAGGGGATCTGAATGGGGACGGGATTGCCGTTCACACGCTCAACAATCATTTCGACGCAGCGATGAAAATCCGCGCCCACACGATCCATCTTATTGACAAAGCAAATGCGCGGCACCTTGTATTCGTTCGCCTGCCGCCACACCGTTTCCGACTGCGGCTCAACACCGGCTACCGCGTCAAAGACGACCACACCGCCATCCAGCACACGCAGACTGCGCTGCACTTCCGCCGTGAAATCTACGTGGCCTGGGGTGTCAATGATATTGACCTGGTGGTCTCTCCACGCCGCCGTGACCGCTGCCGCCGTAATGGTGATGCCGCGTTCACGTTCCTGTTCCATGTAGTCGGTGGTTGCAGCGCCTTCGTGTACTTCACCCACACGATGAATCATGCCGGTGTAGTACAGCACGCGCTCGGTAGTCGTCGTCTTACCGGCATCAATATGGGCAATGATGCCGATATTCCGCACCCTACTCAGTTCAAACTGCTGTTTTTCAGCCTTTTTTGCCATTTTGCTCTCAACAGCTCATTAACGGAAGTGGGCAAAGGCCCGGTTTGCTTCGGCCATACGGTGCGTATCATCCTTCTTCTTGATCGAAGCGCCCTGGTTATTGAGCGCGTCCATCAATTCACCCGCCAGGCGTTCAGCCATATTCTTGCCGCCGCGTTTGCGCGAGTTTTCCAGCAGCCAGCGCATCGCCAGCGACAGCGCCCGATGAGACGGGACTTCTACCGGCACCTGGTAGGTCGAACCGCCCACGCGAACGGGGCGTACTTCTACCGCCGGGGTCACATTCCGCAGCGCCTGTTCAAAGGCCTCCAGCGGGTCGCGCTTGAGCCGTTCTTCAAGCAGGCTGAGCGCATCATACATAATCGCCAGGGCGGTGCTGCGTTTGCCACCATGCATCATCCGGTTGACG
>JACKCG010000009.1 GCA_020634135.1 Anaerolineaceae bacterium
AGCGTGAGGGCCACGACCCCGGCCACAGTTTCTCGCTCATGGTGGTGCATGGCACGCTGCACCTGCTGGGCTACGACCATGACGACGACGACGGCTACCGGGCGATGTGGGCGGCGCAGGAAAGCGCGCTGCGGGCGCTGGGCATCCCCCTCAATATCGTCCCGGCGCTGGAGAACGTGACCTCACACGATGACTCACCCGCAGGAGAAACACCCCAAAAAGACGCTGGATGAACTCACCAGCACGATGCATATTCACCCGGATGACTACAGCGCCTTTACCAGCCCCAACCGGGCAAAAAGCCTGAGTTATGCCCTGGCCGGGTGGCTGTACATGCTGCGCCACCAGAAGAACACCCGCATTATGACGGCGGCAACACTGGTCGTATTCGGCGTGGCCTTCTGGCTGGGAGTCGAGCCGCTGGGCTGGGCGCTGCTGGTCGTCACCATCACCATAGTGTGGATGGCGGAGTTCCTCAACGCGGCGGTGGAGGCCGTTGTCAACCTGGCTTCCCCCGAATACCATCCTATGGCAAAAGTCAGCAAGGATGTCGCGGCGGCAGCGGTGCTGCTGGGCGCGGTGGCCTCCGTGCTGGTCGGGCTGCTGGTGCTCGGCCCGCCACTGCTGGCGAAGCTGGGGTTGTGAGTCACCCTTTATCCCTAAGTCCAGTACAGAGACGCCCCAGGCTGGAACTGGGCGGTATACCCGCTGATGCTCTTCAAAAAATGAACATGGGGATTGCCATCCAGCACAGGGTATGTGTTGCGCGACGTAGGGTTTCGTGAAAGAATACGACAAAAGGTTTCGTAGAGAAGGGGACTAGATATGCCAGCGGCAACCCCCATCTACAAACGAGAAGAGATTGCGCGTCGCCATGAAAGTGGCGAAACGCTGGCTCAGATTGCACAGGAAATGCCACTGTCGGTGGATTGCAGGGATGGCATTCTTGCCGTTGCCCGGACAGGGCAGGCCATACGCATATTGTTGAATTGGGAGATGATGCCCGACGACGGGCCGCTCGCTCAGTTGGGAAACGCCTGGAATGACGAACCTCTTTGAAGGCCAGCGGGTACGGCTCACCCCGCTCAACAGCGAAGACGCCGCCGTGATCGCCGAGTGGCATCTCGACAGCCGTTACCTGCGCCTGCTGGATGCCGCGATTGCCTTCCCCAAGAACGAAGCTCAGGTCGTCCGCTGGATACAGAGCGGCCAGCAGGAAAAGGACAACTTCCTGTTCGGTATCCGCACCATGTCCAGCAACCTGCTGATAGGCTTTATCGAGATCAACGGCATTCTGTGGCCGCATGGGACGGGGTGGATCGCCATCGGCATCGGCGAGCCGGAATATCGCGGGCAGGGCTACGGTTACGAGGCGATGAGCATGGCGCTGAACTACGCCTTCCACGAGTTGAACCTGCACCGGATGCAGCTAACCGTGTTCAGCTACAACACATCGGCCATCGCCCTGTACGAGAAACTCGGCTTCCAGCGGGAAGGCGTACACCGCGAGTTCCTGCTGCGCGACGGCCAGCGGCATGATATGATTCTCTACGGTCTGTTAAGCCGCGAATGGGAGGGAGAGTAGGGAGGCGCTTCTGGCCTTTTCATCCCCTCGCAATCTCCTCGCCAGCGAGAACCCCCTCTAAATCTCCCCCGCCAGCGGGGGCGACTTGTAGGTCCTACCTGACCAGTCCCCGCCCCGTTTACGGCGACTGAGACGGGGACGCATGTCCCCTCAAAGGAGGGCTGGGGAGGGGTATTAGGGTAAACTGGGTGCGATGCCCATATCGTTGTGGATTCAATCCCTCGGCACCCTTCCGGCTGTCTGCCGGAACTCATGTGAACATCGCCCCCAGAAGTTCCACCAGCGCCGTATTCAGGACGGCATATCCTGCCGGATGAAGGTGCAGCGTGTCGGCGGCATATTCCGGGTGCATCAGGCCGGAGTCATCGGCTAACAGCGCGTAGGCATCCAGCACAATGACGCCCTCCCCGGCCATTTCCCGCAGCGCCGCGTTCACAGTCAGCACCGACGCAGCAACCGCATCCGACCAGAAAAATACCTGCCGCTCCAATGAAGCGTTCCCCACCGGAAACACCGTCGTGAGGATCACCACCGTCCCCATTTCCCGCGCCGCTACCACCACTCGCCGCGTGTTGGCGAGGCAACCCGCAATAATATCCGCTTCCCGCTCCGGGAACAGCGGGATGGTTTTAAGATCGTTGATGCACATTTGTACGATGAGTATATCCGGCTGCAAGGGGCGGATGTGGGCGTCAAAGCGGCCTGTCACCTGTGCCGAAGTCTGCCCGCCAATCCCCCGGTTGAGGAAGGTGAAGCCATCTATCTCCGGTGTGGTGGGCCAGTCCGCCGCCCGTGAATCCCCGTAAAAAACGGCGAGACGGCTGCCCGGAACAGCAGTGGGCTGGTCGGGGAACGCGCCCAGGCTGAGCGGGTCAAGCCGGATGGAATTCATTTCACGATAATACTGCTCTGCGTAACGAAACAGGAAAAAATCGGCAGCCACCGCCACCAGGGTCACGACCACCAGCGGCCCAACAACCGCAGCGAACACGATTCGCGCCCGGCGGGTCATGCCTCCTGGTCATCCCGCTCGTCAATGATGCGGTACTGCGGCGCGTCTACCGTTTCCAGCGGTTTGCCGCGCCGTTGCAGGGCCGCCCGGTGTTCCGCCACCACATGCGGCGGGGAGAGCGTCTCGAATAGTCGCATCCCGCCCAACAGAATCCCCACATCGTCAATCTGACCGATCACCAGGAATACATCCGGGATGAAGTCCAGCGGCGACAGGATATAGATGACGCCCAGGAAAGCAATCGCTTTTGTCCACAGCGGCACGCGCGGGTCACGCAGCAGCCGCCATGTCAGAAGCAGTTGGTTGATAAGCCCTTGCAGCATCGGCAATTTCTCCAGGATTAACGTTAATTATACTACGCGGCGGCCCGCCCTGCGGTTGCACCGCACGCTCAGGGGGCGGCCTCCAGGCGCAGTGTCGCCCCCACCGGGCGATGATCCGAGCCGCCGGATGACTCGCCCACCTGTGCCGCCAGCGCCGCGAACGACTCATCGTAGAAGATGTAATCCAGCCGGATAACCAGCGGCGTAAACGCTGGCAGACGGGCGTTCACCCGTGCCTGGGGCTGGCTGTAATCCGGGTAAGTCAGGCCGGCGCCTTCCCCAACCGCCGCGAATGCATCCCCAAAAGCCGCCGCCACACGGTTGTAGTCTTCTGACCAGGGTTCGCTGTTGAAATCGCCCATCAGCAGCGTCGGGTTGGTTTCCGCCGCCGCCTGTTCCAGCAAAAAGGTGATGTCTGCGCTGCGTTCGGCGGTGTTCATCTGCGTATTGCCGGGGCTGGCCGGGTGCGCGTTATAGACAGTCACCGGGACGCCGTTTACGTCTATCACCGCCCGCAGCAGCCGCCGTTCAGGATACCAGGCCGTTTCTTCCAGGATCGGATACCGGCTGAGGATGATCTGCCCGTTGTAGCGCCCGCCCGCCAGCGCCGCTGCCCGGTGAGGATATGTGTCGCCCAGTTCAGCGGCGAAAAGCGCCTCCGCTTCCGGGCTGACTTCCTGCAAGGCCACAATATCCGCCCCGGATTCCCGGATAATCTCGACAAACGGCTGCAAGACCTGGGTTTCGGCGTGCAGGTTGTGCGTCAGCAGGGCGATGTCCTGCGGCGCGGCTTGCTGCCCGGCATCCTGGTTGCAGGCCGCCAGCAGGCTTGCGATCACGCCAATCATGAGAAGTTTGTGAATTCGGTTACGTATCGGGCGGTGGTTCAGCATAGACGACTCTCGATCTGTGAGCGGAATCTACGCTCATTCTACCCGTGCCGCCCGGCCTTGTGAACCCGCCCTGAACCCTGCCCGACAATTATTGAGGATTTTCTAATGGTTGAACTAACCTGATTGACTGGTACAATCAATATAGACGGGTGAACTTGAGAATCCTCAGTACGATAGTATCTCGGTTGGCCTGAAACCCGAACAAGCGAGTCTTGAATGACCGAACAACCCACTTTGCATACCCGCCCCCGCTTACGCAATCGGGGTTTTATCCACGAGATTGTCTATACGGTTGTCTTCCTGGTCGCGGCGTTTACGTTCCTGGAGATGGCGATCCCCCGTTCCATCGTACAAAGCATCAGTATGCAGCCCAACCTGATTGAAGATCAGCGCCTGGTGATTAGCCGGTTGACCTACCTGATTAGCGACCCGCAGCGCGGCGATATTACCGTCTTTCTGCCCCCTAACCATCCCACCGGCGAACCCCCTTTGATTAAACGCCTGATCGGCCTGCCGGGCGAAACAGTTGAATTTCGGGATACGGCGGTTTATATTAATGGCGTTCGGTTGGATGAGCCATACCTCAATGAGCCGTGTGATACGATACACTGCGGGGAGCGGGTCTGGGTGCTGGGACCCGATGAATATTTCCTGATGGGAGATAACCGCAACCACAGCCGTGATTCGCGCTCGTTCGGGCCGGTGCAGCGTGAACGCATCATTGGCAGGGCGATTATCCGCTACTGGCCGCCGCCCGATTGGGGGATTTTGTCCTACTCTTATGATGATTCTCCCGGCCAACCGGCGCCCTAGCCGCTGTGCCGGAACCACCGACAGCACTTGTGTTGGCTGCAATCTCATGAGCCAACCTATTTTCCCAGGAGACGGTGCATGACCGACAGACTGTCCTACCCCTGTCCATACTGTCAGATTGGCTATTGCCACCCCGAAGAGGCCACCTATACCCGGTTGCATCATGACCGCGTAATCAGCGTGCCCAATATGCTGGCATGGACGTGCGACATCTGTTTTACCCAGGAATTTGACCAGGATGCTGTGCAGCAGGTCGAAAGACTGTTAGGGATCGGCCAGTGGCCGATTATCCAACCCCGTTCCGCGCCGCGCTCCACTGCGCTGGATGTATCCAATACTAAGAATATGCCAGGATTAAAACCATGAGTGTAGACCTTCGCAGCTACGTTTTTCTGGACAATTTGCAGCTTCAGCACGCGGCTTTCCTGGGGACGGTTGCCCGGGGTTTCTTGCCGCTTCCCGGCGATGCCTCCCTCTGGATTGAGATTTCACCAGGGATTGAGATCAACCGGATCACCGATGTGGCGCTCAAAGCCACCGGCGTGCGCCCAGGGATGCAGATCGTTGAGCGGCTGTACGGCCTGCTCGAAGTGCATTCCAGCAGCCAGGCGGAAACGCGGGCGGCAGGCGCGGCCATCCTGGACGCGCTGGGCGTCAACGAGGAAGACCGCATCAAGCCGCGCATTGTCTCCAGCCAGATTATCCGCAACATTGACGCCCACCAGACCCAGTTGATTAACCGGATGCGGCACGGCCACATGATTCTCGCCGGGCAAACGCTCTACGTGCTGGAAGTCGAACCGGCGGGCTATGCGGCGCTGGCCGCCAACGAGGCCGAGAAATCCGCCGAGATTAACATTCTGGAAGTGCAGGCCTTCGGCAGTTTTGGCCGGGTTTACCTGGGCGGTGAAGAACGCGACATTATGGCCGGCTACGGCGCGGCAATCGCGGCCATTGAGGGCGTCACCGGGCGCGAAAACCCCGCCGGACGCAAGGAATAAGCATGTTCATCGGGGAAGTCATCGGGACAGTGGTCGCCACCCGCAAAACCGCCAACATGGACGGCCTGCCGCTGCGCCTCGTGCGTAAAATCACCCCCGGCTTGCAGCCCACCGCAACTTACACCATTGCGGTGGATGTGATGGGCGCGAGTGAGGGTGAACTGGTGCTGGTGTCCTCCGGCAGCAGCGCCCGCCAGACTCTCCAGACTGACGCCCGCCCCTGCGACGCGATCATCATGGCGATTGTGGATACCTGGCAGGTGGACGGCGCGGTACAGTACACCAAGGGTGAAGTGGAACCGGTTTAAGTCGCCAGCAGTCCGTGTAGAGGATGCCGGACATGCGGGCGGGCAAATTGTTCAAAAAAGTTGTCATGAACTGACGCTCACCAGGGGGATGAAAATCGCTCTGGTTTTCGGCGGACTACGAATACCGGTTGTGGGGACGGGCAAGAAGCCTGTCCCTACAGGAAACCTGTATTTAATCTTGAGAGACCATGCGGAAAGCAAATCATTAACACTGAATCTGGATGTTGCCAAGCGAAAAAACCACCCGGTGTTGATTGATTGCACTCTTATATACATATCTTACAATATGACTTCTTAACGTGATCCGATGTGGGTGTCTACCGGGGCGCACATCGGCGCTATCTGACTCGCTTTCATCCTTCGACATTTCCCTCTACAGCCGGTATGATATTGGTCAAAGATTATTTGGATAACAGGATTAGACTCATGGCGACAACGACCCCCCAGACTGAGATCATCAACCCGTATGATGGCAGTGTGATAGATACCGTGCCGGAACTGAATGAGGCGGATGTGCGCGGGACAATAGGCCGTGCCGCCGCTGTTGCCGGGGAACTGGCCGCGATGCCGGCCCACCAGCGTGCCGCCATCCTCAACCGCGCCGCCGCGCTTATTGGCGACAACCAGGAGGCACTCGCCCGCCTGATGTCCCAGGAAAATGGCAAGCCCGTTAAACATGCGCGGGGCGAAGTCAGCCGGGCAGTGGAGACATTCCAGTTCGCGGCGGATGAAGCGCGGCGTATTCACGGTGAGACGATCCCGATGGATGCGGCTAAGGGCGGCGTTGGCAAGATTGGCTACTATGTGCGCGTGCCGGTGGGCATCGTCGCGGCGATTACGCCCTTCAACTTCCCCCTCAACCTCGTCGCTCACAAAGTCGCCCCGGCCATTGCCGCTGGCTGCCCGATTGTCCTCAAACCTGCCCCGGCGACGCCCCTTTCGGCGCTGCGGTTGGCGGAAATTCTGCTGGAAGCCGGGCTGCCACAGGGCGCGTTCAGTGTCGTGACGGGTGGCGCGGACGTGGGGGCATGGCTGATTTCCGACCCACGAGTCGCTATGATTACCTTCACCGGCAGCCCGCCGATTGCCCACAAGATCATGCAGAGCGCCGGGGTGCGCCGGGTGACGCTCGAACTGGGAGGGAATGCCGCCGCGATCATTGACGAAGATGCCAATGTGGACCATGCCGTAGGCCGGGCGGTAGCAGGTGGTTTCGCCTACAGCGGGCAGGTCTGCAACAGTGTGCAGCGTATCTACATCCACCGCAGCCGCTTTGCCGAGTTCCGCGATAAGATGGCCGCCGCAACCAGTAAACTGGTGCTGGGCAACCCGATGGACGACCAGACCGACATCGGCCCGGTGATTAACGAAGCCGCCGCCGAACGTATCATGGCATGGATTCAGGAAGCTATCCGCCAGGGCGCGAAGGTGGTCACGGGCGGTAAGCGCGACGGCCAAATGGTCTACCCGACGATTATCGAAGACGTGGACGAGGGGATGCAGGTGATGTGCGCCGAAGTATTCGGCCCGGTCGTGGCGATCACGCCATTTGACGATTTCGATGCGGCGTTGGCGGCGGCGGATAACTCCCCGTTTGGCTTGCAGGCCGGGGTCTATACCCGCAGCCTGGATAAAGCGATGCGGGCGGTGCAGCGCCTCAATGTGGGCGGCATCATGATTAACGACGTGCCCACCTTCCGCGTGGATCAGATGCCCTATGGCGGCAACAAAGAGTCGGGTATCGGGCGCGAAGGCCCGCGCTTCGCCGTTGAGGAAATGACGACGCTTAAGATGGTGGTCATCAACCCCGGCGTGTAAGGGGGATGGCTTTGCGGACGGTAGGGGGCGTCCTTCCGGGCGTCCTCCGCGCATAAAAGGGATTTCACTCCCCTTTGTGAACGCGCTTTGCCCCACCTTCATCTTGCGCCGAACGGCAAAAACGGCCACAATACAGCGTATGAGCGACGAACACGACCTGACACCCGAACCCCAAGACACCCCCGACATCCCGGAGGAGGATTTGCGTTTCGCGCCGCTGACGGCGGATGATGCGAATGACGCAGATGAAGCACCGCTTGTGCCGGACGAACCTGCCGAATCGGGCTTTGCCATCCTGAAAGCGGAACTGGCTCAGTTGGATGACGAGCCGGAATCAGAAGCGGAAGCGGAAGCCGTGCCGGACTCGGTGGCTGAAGCCGAGGATACCCCGCCGGAGAGCCACCCGGTAGATATTGCGGCGGCGCTGGCGGCTGTCTCCAGCCTGGGTGACTATGTGGCCGAACAGGAAGCCGCTGAACAAGCGCGTATCGCCGAGGTCGAGGCCGAAGAACGGGCTGCTGAGGAAGCCCAGGCGCGGCTGGATTACCCGGAACGCTTCTTCCCGTTTCCGCCCCAGGTGACACTACAACGCGGCCAGATGGCGTCGGTTGTCCCGGCGCTGCTGCTCATCGCCATCGGTGGCTGGCTGACCTTTACCCTGACGACAACCCAGTCCCCGCCCGATACCGGCTTGCTGCTGGCGTTAGGGGTGGGCGGCGCGGCGCTGACCCTGGCGGCCTACTGGCTCACGGCATCCGGTGGTTGGGCGCGTGGGATACTGTTCTTTGCGCTGTCGGCCCTGCTGGTCGGCGGCGTGGGTGTCTTTCTGCTACAACCGGCCTCACCGGGGCTGTTGAATGGCTGGCCGCTGCTGGCTGCTGCCTGGGGGCTGGCGTTTGTCCTCTCTGGCCTGCTGGGACGCCCGACGGAACGCGGTCTGGTCTTCCCCGGCTTGCTGCTCATCGTGGGCGGCGCGGTAGGTTACACCGTCACAGCCGGGCTGCTCAACGGCGGGCTGGTGGGCGCAGTGGGCGCATTCTGGCCGCTGATACTAGGGATTGCGGCGGTCTTGCTGCTGCTGCCACTGGTCGCCCGGCGGCGGGGGTAATGCCTTGCACATCGCTATTGACGCCAGCCGTACCACCGTCCAGCGGGTGACCGGGACGGAACATTATGCTATCCAACTGATTCGCGCCCTCATTCAGCACAATACCCGCCATACCCTGACTCTCTATTTTCGGGATACCCCCGCGCCTGACCTGTTCCCCGCCTCGGAGCATGTCAACCGGCGTGTGATTCCCTTTCGCCGGGCGTGGACGCACTTACGCTTCGCCGCTGCCCTGTGGGCAGATCGTCCCGATGTCACGTTCGTCCCGGCGCATACGCTCCCGGCGCTGTTTCCGGGGCGGGGCGTCGTCACCGTCCATGACCTGGGCTACCGGTACTTTCCGGCGGCGCATAAGACTATCTCCCGCCTGTATCTCGACCTGACAACCCGCTACAGCGCCCGCCGCGCCACCGTCATCCTGGCCGACAGCCGGGCGACAGCCAGTGACCTGACACGTTTCTATGCCACCCCGCCGGAGAAAATCCGCGTGGTGTATCCCGGTGTGGATACGCCGATCATCGGGGATATACCGGCTGTCCGCCGCAAGTACAACCTGCCGGAACGCTATTTCCTGACGATTGGCACGCTGCAACCGCGCAAGAATATCGCCGGAATCGTTCAGGCATACGCCCAATGGCAGCAGATGAACCCCGGTGACCCTGCCGGGCTGGTGCTGGCCGGGGGCAAAGGCTGGCTGTATGACCCGGCCTGGACGGCAGGCGCGGCGAACGTGCATCTGCCGGGCTATATTGACGACGCCGACAAAGGGGCGCTAATGGCCGGGGCGGTGGCGCTGGTGTTCCCTTCGCTTTATGAAGGATTCGGCTTCCCGGCGGTGGAGGCCATGCGCTGCGGGACTCCGGTCATCGCCAGCGACACATCCAGCCTGCCGGAACTGGTGGGCGAGGCCGGGCTGCTGGTGAATCCACAGGATACGGGCGCGATTGCGGAAGCCATGACCCGCCTTTCCGGTGACGGCGCACTGCGGGAAACGCTGCGCGAGCAGGGCTACAGCCAGGCGCAACAGTTCACCTGGGAACGGGCGGCGGCGCAGACCCTCGCGGCGCTGGAACAGGCCGCCGGAGGATAAACATGCCGGAACGCTATTTACTCGTCCAACTGGCAGACCGGGGCGACCTGATTCTGACGACCCCGGCGCTGGCGGCGCTGCGGGAAGCCCATCCCGATGCCCACCTGACGCTGCTCACCAGCAGCCACAGCGCCCCTCTTGTCGAACATACCGGGCTGGTGGATGCGGTTATCACCTTTGACCGCGACAGCTTCAACAGTTCCAAGGCGCTGCTGCGCCCGGCCAACCTGCGGCGTATCCTCAACCTGCGGCGCGGCGGATACGACACGGTGATCTTCTTCCACCATTTCACCCTGCGCCTGGGCACGCTCAAATTCGCCCTGATCGCGCTGGCCGCCGGGGCGAAACGGCGTGTGGGGCTGGATAACGGGCGCGGCTGGTTCCTCACGCATCGTCTGCCGGATGCCGGTTTCGGCGCGCAGCATCAGGCACAGTATTGGCTTAACCTCGTCGGGCTGGCCGGTGCGGACTCCGCGCCCCGCCCGGCGGTGGTGGCAATAGAAACGAGTCGGTTTATCCAAGATGTAGGGGAGGGTCTGAGACCCTCCCCTACGGCAGAATCAGGCGATAGAACAGGCGCATCCACCCCGCCCAAAATCGTCATTCACGCTGGCAGCGGCGGCTACAGCACGGCCCGGCGCTGGCCGCCGGAATCCTTCGCGGCAGTGGGGGACGCTCTGCACGCCGCCTATCACGCGCAGATTATCCTGGTGGGCGGCGCGGGGGATGACAGCGCGGCAGTCAAAGCCGCCATGCTGTCGCAGGCGCTCGACCTGACCGGGCAAACGCCATCCCTGCCGGAACTCGCCGGAGTCATCCAGTCCGCCGACCTGTTCATCGGCGGGGACAGCGGCGTGAGCCATCTCGCGGCGGCAGCCGGAACGCCGGTTGTAGCCGTTTTTGGCCCCAGTAACCCCGCAGCCTGGAGCCCCTGGAATCCCGCCGGGATTGTCTCTATTGTCCGCAGCGCCCCGGAATGCAGCCCGTGTAATTACGTGGGGCACAGCATCGGCCTGCGCGATGGCTGCCCGGCCCGCACCTGTATGCGGATGGTCACGCCAGAGCAGGTCGTCGCGGCGGCACGGGAGGTCCTGGATTCTGCTGAATCAATGCACCGCGTAGAGGAGAGTCTCAGACCCTCCCCTACAAAGCATGATGAACGCGGCAAGCACCGCCAGCATGTCCTCACGCTCCCGGTGGATGCCATCACCTATGACGAATGGCTGGGGCTGATTGGCGCATGGGTGCGCGACGGCGAAAGGCTGCACCATGTCTGCACCATCAACCCGGAATTTACGATGATCGCCCGCAAAGACCCGAACTTCGACCATATTCTGCGGCGGGCTGACCTGTGCGTGCCGGATGGCGTGGGCTTGCTGCTGGCCGCCCGTTACCTGGGGTTCCGGTTGCCGGAGCGTGTGACCGGTTCGGATGGCGTACCCATTATCGCGGCGCGGGCGGCTGAGGAAGGCTGGCGGCTGTTCTTTTTGGGCGCAGCGCCCGGTGTAGCGGAGCAGGCCGCCGCGATTCTGCGTGAGCAGCACCCCACATTACAGATTGCCGGGACCTACAGCGGCAGCCCCGCCCCGGAAGAAGAAGACTCCCTGGTTGAGCGGGTCAATGCCAGCGGCGCGGACATCCTGTTTGTGGCCTATGGCGCGCCAGAGCAGGACAAGTGGATCGCCCGCAATTCCCCCCGGTTGAAGGTGAAAATGGCGATGGGCGTGGGCGGCGCATTCGATTTCATCGCCGGGGTCGTGCCGCGCGCGCCCCTGTGGATGCGGCGTACCGGCCTGGAATGGCTGTTTCGTCTCTACAGACAGCCCTGGCGCTTCTGGCGGATGCTGCGCCTGCCCGTTTTTGTGCTGGCGGTCATCTTCACCCGTCGCCACAGGCCGGAATAGCGTGGCAGCGTATACTGTTCTGCGCTATCCTCAGACGATCTTCAGACTATTGCCATCTTGAACCATTAGCCTGCTGTGACTTTATGATCGGCAATAAACGAAAGGACATTGGGCTAATGAATCAAAGAGAGCAAAGGTCTATCCTTGCCATCGTCATTGTGCTGCTGATCGCGGTTGGCCTGGCATTCGTCGGCAGTCAGGGCGGGGCAACCGTCGCGGGCGTGCCGCTCTATGCGCTGTGCGTGGCGCTGGCGTTTGTCATCCAGTGGATCGCTTTTATCCCGGCCTTCCGCAACCAGACCGAACGGTATTACGACCTGACCGGCAGCATCACCTATATCACCGTAACGGCAGTGGCCGTCCTCCTCAGCCCGAAGTCCAGCCCGCGTTCGTACCTGCTGCTGGCGCTGGTGGTGGTCTGGGCATTGCGCCTGGGGTCATTCCTGTTCATGCGCATCCGCGCCGCCGGGTCTGACCGCCGCTTCGACGCCATCAAACCGTCCGCGCCGCGCTTCCTGCTGGCCTGGACGCTCCAGGGGTTGTGGGTATCGTTTTCGCTGGCGGCGGCGTTGGCGGCTATTACCTCAGCAATCATGCCCAGGCTGGGAGTCTTCGCGGTGGTCGGGCTGGCTGTGTGGCTGCTGGGCATGGGCATTGAGGTGATCGCAGACCGGCAGAAACGGCAGTTCCGCAAAGACCCGGCCAATAAGGACAAATTTATCCAGTCCGGGCTGTGGGCGTGGTCGCGCCATCCCAACTATTTTGGGGAAATCCTACTGTGGCTGGGCGTGGCGATCATCGCGTTTCCGGTGCTGCGCGGGTTGCAGTACGTGACGCTGATTTCACCCCTGTTCGTCTATGTCCTGCTGACCCGCATCAGCGGTGTACCGATGCTTGAAGCGCGTGCCGACGAAAAGTGGGGCGGACAACCGGAATACGAGGACTACAAGGCGCGGACGCCGGTCTTGTTCCCGCAGAAGCCGAAATAGGGGGCGTGGGGTATCCCCGCCAGGAGGATAACAGGACATCATGGATACTGTCTCTCGATTCGCTGCCAATAATGCTGCCTGGATTCAGGCGGCGGTTAGCGCGTTGGGCTTGCCGGGGGAGTTTACCCCTGTTCTCTGGCAGAACCACTATGACATGCCGCCCATTTTCCCGAATGCGGATACCTTAGGTGGAACAGAATCTGAGCAGCTTGCAGCAGTCTCCGCCCTTATCAAGCGGCGGCCAGGGCGGGTAACAGTCGTGAAGGATGCCTGGGCCAGACTTGATTTAACACCATTGGGATTTGAGCCGCTTTTTGAAGCTTCATGGATATATCGCCATGCCATTCCACTGGTGTCCCCGGGGGCAGGCTTGCAGCCTGAACACCTGACAACCGCTGAAGGCCTGCGAGCGTTTGCGGCGGCTTGTAATGGAGAAGAACTGGCGGGTGTGTATTCGCCCAAACTGCTGAATCGCCCCGATATCGCCTGGATAGCCGCTCATCGGGAAGGCAACATAATCGGCGGGGTGACGGCCTTTCTGGCACACGGGATGAACGGTATCAACAATCTGTTTGCGCCTGACAACACAATTGCAGACAGCCTGATTCGCGCTGCCGTCAACGCCTTCCCGGATGTGCCGGCATGTGGCTATGAGGGAGAGGATACGGTTGCGCCATTTCTCGCGCTCGGGTTCCAGACAATGGGCAAACTGCGCGTGTGGATCAGACGAACCTGACCGGAATTCAAACCAACAGGAGGACACACATGGAAATTCTGAAGATTCTCGCGGCGATTGGCACGATTCTGGTAGGCGCGGTCTCCATGTTCCTGCCGACAAAAATCAAGGGGTTCACCGGGCTGGATGTAGAAGGCAACCCGCGTGGCATCACCGAAGTGCGGGCGGTGCTCGGCGCGTTTTTCGTCGGGCTGGGGCTGGCCCCGCTGTTGTGGCGGACTCAATCCGAACCGATGTATGTCATGCTTGGTTTTACCTATCTGGTGGTGGCGGCGGTGCGGATTGTTTCGATGGTCATGGATAAATCGGTCATGCGCTCCAACATCATCAGCGCGGTTTCCGAGGTGATTTTAGGCGTGATCCTGGTGCTGCCGGGATAGATTGGGCATTCATCATGAGTCCGGTGGCAATTGGTCATATACGGCGCTATGACAGGATGGCTGATACGGGAACACTAGAGCTATCTGCATGACGAAGGGGCATCGCGGGCACACCCACATGCAGGGGTTTGCCGGAGTTCAGCATTCGAGAGGGAATCACCATGAGTAAAGACTATGCCAGCCTGCCACTCACCGAGGTGCGCCGCAGTGATCGGGCTGTGACCGATGAAGGCTGGATCAAGGCCTTTTTGGGACGCGCCCCGGTATGTACCCTGGCGACGGTCCATGACGGCCAGCCGTTCATCAATACCAACCTGTTTGTGTATGACGAAGCGGCACATGCCATCTACATGCATACGGCCCGCGTGGGACGCACGCAGGCTAATGTGAGCGCCGACGAGCGTGTGTGTTTCAGCATCCACGATATGGGGCGGCTGCTCCCGGCGGACGAGGCGCTGGAATTCAGTGTCGAGTACAGCGGTGTGGTGGTTTTCGGGCGAGCCAGCATCATGACCGATACCGCCGCGGCCAAACGCGCCCTGCAAATGCTGCTCGACAAATACTTCCCACACCTCAAACCGGGCGAACATTACCGCGCGACCACTGACGCCGAACTGGCACGCACGGCGGTCTATCGCATCACGATTGATAGCTGGAGCGGCAAGCAGAAAAAAGTCGGTGACGATTTCCCCGGCGCGTTCCTGTACGGCCAGCAGCCCGAGTAACAAGCCGTGACTTCATCAACCGTTCCTACCCGCCGGGGGGAGTTCTGGGCCGGGTTCCGGGCGACACTGCCACTGGTTGTCGGCGCAATCCCTTTCGGCATTATCTTCGGCGCGTTGGGCGTCACCAGCGGCCTTTCTCCGATGGCAACTATCGGCATGTCGTTATTTGTGTTCGCCGGGTCGGCACAGTTCATCGCCGCCGGGCTGGTGGCCGGGCAGGCCGGCCTGAGCATTATCATCTTCACGACATTCATCGTGAACCTGCGCCATGCGCTCTACAGCGCGACTCTCGCGCCGTATGTCCGGAATCTGCCACAGAAGTGGCTGCTGCCGCTTGGGTTCTGGCTGACCGATGAGTCCTTTGTGGTGGTCGTCACGCGCTACACCCAACCAGATGACTCGCCCTATAAGCACTGGTACTATCTGGGTTCGGCGGTGTTCATGTATACCAACTGGCAGCTTTGCACCCTGTTAGGCGTGGTCGCCGGGCAGACGATTCCCGATCTGCGGAACTGGGGGCTGGATTTTGCGCTAATCGTCACATTTATCGGGATGCTCATCACACTGATTACGAGCCGCCCGCTGCTGGTTTCGGCGGTGGCTGCCGGGGTGAGCGCCGTGCTGCTGAATGGGTTGGATAACAAGTTAGGGCTAATCGTTGCGGCGCTGCTGGGTGTGGCCGCCGGGGTGATGGCCGAATCCGTCATGCCGCCAGAGGTCAATGCCCCGCCGGAAACCGCCGGAGGTGTGCATCATGAATGAATTTGTCCTGATTGCCGGTATGATGCTCGTGACGTTCATCCCGCGCTACGGGGTGATGGCGCTGCTGGGCCGTATCGAGATGCCGGGGCCGGTCTTCCGGGCGCTGCGATTCGTGCCGCCCGCCGTGCTATCGGCGATCATCCTGCCCGCCGTACTGCTCAACAGTGAGGATGGCCGCCTGGACCTCGCGCTTACGAACAGTTTCCTGATCGCGGGGATCATCGCCGGGCTGGTGGCGTGGCGCAGCAAGAACCTGCTGCTGACGATTGTCGTGGGCATGGCGGCGCTGTGGGTCTGGCGCTGGCTGCTCATGAGCGCGGGGGGCTGAACCGGGACGTGTCTCTGACTATCGGCCTGTTTTTCACTCCGCAGGTGATGGTCTGTGCTGTCCCTATGCGGTGTTCCAATGGCACTGATAATCTGTATCCAATAGATTGAGAAAACCCTATACCCTAAAGACCGGGGAAGAAGAACTATGTCGCGGCTCACGAAAGGATATACGATCGCCGGTATCGGCATCGCACTCTGGTCTACAACCGGCATCCTTATCGGTTGGCTGGTAACGCGCTATGCGATGGATCCCCTGTTACTGGCTTTCTGGCGCAATCTGCTGGTGTGTACTGCGTTGTTTCCCGTTCTATATCTGATCCGCCATTCTTTGATCTGGATTGAGCGCGCGCAGATCCGGTTTTATGCGTTTTATGGGCTGATACTGGCGCTGTTTAATTCGGTATGGACTCTCTCAGTACAAGCGAACGGCGCGGCTGTAGGGACCGTTCTCGCGTATAGTTCGGCGGGCTTTACGGCAGTTTTGGCCTGGTGGTTTTTCAAAGAACAGCTCAGGCTGCCCAAAATGGCGGCGGTCATGTTGAGCCTGATCGGGTGCGTGCTGGTTTCTAATGCTTATAGTCCGGAAATCTGGAATCTGAATCCGCAGGGGATTATAACGGGCATTCTATCGGGGGTGTTGTTCGCGGCTTACAACATGATGGGCAAGGAAGCCGCAAAGCGAAGCCTGAATTCCTGGACATCCCTGCTCTATTCATTCGCTTTTGGAACCGTGTTCACCTTGATTTTTAACCTGTTCGCGGTGTCGTCCAGTGCCGCCGGGATGCTTGAAGGGGTTCTGCCCAAGCTGCCGCCAGATGGTTGGCTCATCCTCATTGTTCTGTCTTTCATCCCAACCGTTCTGGGGTTCGGCCTCTATAATACCTCCATGAATTACCTGCCCGCCAGCACCGCCAGCCTTTTAGCCACCGCAGAACCTGCGATAACGGCGGCCCTGGCCTATATTTTCCTGGGTGAACAGATGAGCATGGTTCAAATCATCGGCAGCCTGTTCATTCTTTCCGGGGTCGTCATTGTGCGGTTTGAAAAAGATGAGGAATCCACTTTCGTATTGACCGCCTCATAGTTTGTATGGCTGGGCACACCGTTCACCAAACACAGCTGATTTTGGATGGCTGGGTCGTCCCGGCCACGCAGACACATACAGACGGAGATAGCGTGGGTAGAGCAGCGCATTGTGGATTTCTTGCGATGTATGCCAATTCACATTTGAAGTATAAGAAAATCAGGCGGCATGGGCTGGCGCTGACTGGCTTCTGTTCCCCTAGCAGGGGGAGAGGCTGGCAGTGCGAATAAGTTGTCGCGTTGTTCCACTGCCGGTATAGTAATGTCTATTGTTCGTTGCGCGTCCTCAAGGATTCTATGTGACTCACATTTTCATCAGCTATAGTCGCCAGGATCAAACGTATGCACAGCAGTTCAAAACCGCGCTAACCGCCCGCAATTTACCCTACTGGATTGACGAGCGTATTGATCCCGGTGATGGATGGTGGGATCAAATTGACAGCGCTATTGCCAGTTGTGCATGTCTGGTGGTCATCATGACTCCGGCGGCGAAGGCATCCCGCTGGGTGCAGCGGGAAATCCTGCTGGCGGAAGATCGCGGTAAGCCTATTTTTCCGGTGCTGCTGGCCGGTGACAACTGGTCACTGTTTGTGGATACGCAGTACGTTGAAGTTGCTGAAAATGTTCTGCCGCCGGATCGTTTTTTTGACCAACTGGCCCGCCTGGTACGGGAGGCGCTGGGCATCCCCGCGATTACCGAAGCGGATGTGCTGTCGCATCTGCTGCGGCGCGATCTTGCAATCAGCACGATGCAGTCCCATGATGCGCCGATAGCCGATACCTTACTGAATTCGCCCATGCTGATCTGGGGCGTTGGCCCGGCACTCAAGCGCGGCGCGATTGTGGCAATCTATACCCCCAAAGGGGCGACTTTTTTGCCTCCCGAAGAACGCGCTGTCATTCGCTATTTGTTCGCTGTCGCGGCGGATACGCAGCCCACCCATGCTGCCGTGCCCTGGAAGCAGTACGTCTCTTTACACCGCCGCACAGTGCTCGACCATCCCCTGAGTATCTACGATCTCAAGACCGAAGCCGTCGCTGCCCACTGGCGGCTGCCGCAGTCCAACTTTCGCGGTGTCGGCCAGTTGAACGCCCCACTGGATATGGCTGCAAAGCGCGTCTTCTGGCAACTGGTGCTGGATCACAATCCAGAGACGATCCCCGCGATCATCGAGCGCCTGCTGACGGACTGAGGCCGTCGCCCCATCTGCTTTTCCATAATCCCAGCAGCCGAGACCTGCAACATGCAGGGAATTTAAGCTGCTTGACAACCTGATGAATTTCCAATATTATGACAGTTATGGATATATCCGTGACAGTTATAGATTGAAGGTGAAAGATGTCGAATGTCGTCCTGCGCCCTGATGATATGCTGCCCCTCACGCCTGCCGTGTTTCATATTCTGCTGGCGCTGGCAGATGGCGAGAAGCACGGCTACAGCATCATGCAGGAAGTGTCCCGCATCACAAATGAAACGATCAAAATGGGCCCCGGCACGCTCTACGGCACACTCAAACGGATGTTGGAAGCCCATCTGATTGAGGAAACCGAAGAACGCCCTGACCCGACGATGGATGATGAGCGCCGCCGCTACTATCGGCTGACGGCTTTTGGTGAGCGGGTCGCGCAGGCTGAAGCCGGGCGACTGGCGCTGCTGCTCAACGTGGCACACTCCAAAAAACTTGTGGGAGGTGCAACCGCGTGAAGCAGATGACACCCACCAGATGGATTGCGCTCTCGGCCCGTATCTACCGTGCTCTGCTCGTCCTGTATCCCGCCGATTACCGCCGTGAATATGGCCGGCTCATGCTGCAATACTTCCGTGATGTGTCCTGCGATAGGTACTACCGGCATGGCATCATCGGGGTGGCGCTCTGGTGGTGTACGACACTGTTCGACCTGACATTCACCGTGATCGAACAACGTAGAAAGGTGAAATTCACAATGTCTAAATCCACATTCGCACAATTAACCGGCACTCTGCTTGTTGCAGGAGGCCTGTTCGGGATAGGGGCGGCATTCAGCCAGTTTCAGCCCGGCGATCATTCTGCTTATACTGGCATCTACCAACTGCTGATGTTCCTTTCCGTACCTGGATTCCTGTTCATCGGGTTGGGCTGCATCGGGCTGGGGCTGCGCTATGACTGGCCGCTTGGCACAACCGGGCGGTGGATACTCTACCTCAGTGGCGTCGGCGCACTGGTGATGGCGATGGGCGGAGTCGTTAGCGCGATCAATGAGTCTCTCTGGAACATCTACTTTGGCGGCGGCGTCCTGCATGTGGCCGCGCTAATCGCATTTGGGCTGCTGCATGTGTGGAAGCCAACGCTGCCAATCTTCCGTGCTCTGCCGCTGCAACTGGCGCTGGGCGTGCTGATCCTCCTGCTGGGCGTGCTGCGAACCGACTCTGAAGCGATCAACAATACGCTGTCATTTCTGTTGTTTCTGGGAATGGGACTGGTATGGCTGGCGATTGGGCTGGCAGTCAACCGCCAGCAGCGGGACGCTGCACTGGTGGCAGCCTAAGCAGATTGGCACGGGCGCTCTGGCGCAGCCGGACATAAGGTGGACTGGAATGGTCATGGGTGGCTGTTTTGCCACCCGTATTTTGTGCTACGCTGGTGAAGTAGTCCATCCTAACCCCTGTAACTTGCTCTGAGAGGAGTATCCTTATGCCCGAACTACACGCGATTCATGTCGGAATGCCTGCCGATTATGGGGCGGACGCAATTTCCGACCAGCCCTGGCGCTCCGGTATCCACAAAACCCCGGTTACGGGCCGTATCTGGGTAGGCAGAGAGGGCCTGCCGGGTGACGGCCAGGAGAACCAGAAGGCGCATGGCGGGCCATTTCGCCGTGTGCTGGTGTATTCTGCTGAACATTACCCGGCGTGGCGTACTGAACTGGAGATCGCAGATTTCCCTTACGGCGCGTTTGGCGAGAACTTCACTGTATCCGAACTCACCGAAGAAACGGTGTGCCTGGGCGATGTGTATGCCGTCGGCGAGGCGGTGATTCGCGTTGCCCAACCGCGCCAACCCTGCTACAAAATCGCGCGGCGCTGGGGGATTAAAGACCTGACCGCCCGTGTCGAGCGAAAAGGCTGGGGCGGCTGGTATAACAGCGTGCTGCAAGAAGGGTTCGTTGAGGTAGGGAATACCTTCACTTTGCAGGAGCGCCCCTACCCGGAGTACACCGTCGCTTTTGTGAACGACCTCATCAGCGAAAAACGCCACGACCCCCAGGCTGCGGGAGCGCTGGCACAGATTGACGCCCTGACGGATACCTGGCGCGAGAAATTCGCCCGGATAGCAGATGGCATAGAATCACAATAAGGGTTTAGCGGCTCTATGCGAAACACGGTTCGCCAACGCGGCTGAACACAGAACTTTCTCATTCTCCACGTCATGCCGCCGGGTCTCGTGCCTGGCGGCGTTATTTTGGTAAAGTGGGCGCAGACCTTACTTCGGCTTGGCTTCCAGGCCGCGCAGGCGGATAGCTGCCACGTGAGGGAGTCTTCTTGCTCTAAAGGGTTGGAGTGAATATGATTACATATTCATATATCAATTTAGCGCAAATCACTGCGTGTTCAATTTCCACAGGACGTTATTGATGCGATGAAAACGGTCACGATTCCATCAACCGACTTATCCCCGGCGTGCATCGGCCTGGGCAGCGACTACTTCGGTACCCAAGTTCCGGCTTCCGTCGCGGGTGATCTGCTTGACTTCTACACCGCGCAGGGAGGTAATTTCATTGATACCGCCCATATCTATGCCGACTGGATTCCCGGCACCCAAAGTGTAAGCGAAAAGACAATTGGAAAGTGGATGGCAGACCGCAGGAACCGCCATCGCATGATCCTGGCGACTAAAGGCGGACATCCGCCGCTGGAGACACCGCATATTTCGCGCCTTTCGCGTCAGGACCTTTATTTCGATGTAGAAGAGAGTCTGCGCTGCTTGCAGACCGACTATATTGATCTCTACTGGCTGCACCGCGACGATCCACGAATGCCGGTTGGCGATATGCTGGACACACTCAATGACCTGGTCACGTCCGGCAAAATCCGTTATTTCGGATGCTCCAACTGGCGCGTGACTCGCATGGCTGAAGCCAATGCCTATGCCGCCGCTCACCAGTTGCGCGGGTTTGTCGCTAACCAACCGAGCTGGAGTCTGGCGGTACTCAATGACGGCTCCGTAGCGGACAAAACCCTCGTCGAGATGGATCAGGCCACTATCACCTATCATCACCGGACGGGGCTGGCCGCAATCCCCTATTCGGCGCAGGCCAGGGGATTCTTTCAGAAGTTGCCGGATCACCTCAAGCCGCGTGATCGGCAACTGTACTGGAATGAAATCAACTTGCGGCGGGCAGAAAGAGCCACTCACCTGGCAGGGAAGTATGGGGTATCCATCAGCGCAATTGTGCTGGGATACCTGACGGGGCAACCGTTTGTTACGATCCCGGTTATCGGGACTCGCAACGAAGTGCAATTGCGGGACAGCCTGCGTGCCGCCGACGTGAATCTCACGGCAGAAGACATCGCATTTTTGGCTGACGACAACGCAAATCTGCCATCATAGAAAGTCTGTTTTTCTGAATCTCCCTTTTTGCCGAATGAAGGTCACGCTGGTGGTGGGGAAGTTCTAAATGCTTTCCTGCGGGAGGCCAAAACGATTTGCCGGCTGCGGTTTAAGTGAGTGATCGTCTGTTTCAACCTGGGCACACCGCCGCTGCGCCCCTGCGAATTCCTTCATTTTATTGGATTACGTTCGATAACTCACTTTAGCTCGTTAAGTTGGAAGCCGGATGCCCGACCTGTGTGGCTACGCGATAAACTGTTGGCCCCATGATGGTCGCTTCAACGATAAATGCCAGCACTAATCCCAGCGACAGACCCGTTAATCCAGCGAAGACGGCGCCTGTCGCGCAGAATGTCAATTCAATCACTGCGCCTAACATACAGATTCGGATCGCTTCACCAATCCGCCCGTAAATGCGCAGGATGGGGACATAATGGCTCTTCACAATCTGCGGCAGGATGCTCAAACCGATTAACCGCAGCGCCCAATCCGCCTGTTCAGCATAGGAACTTCCGAACAATCCCATGATAAAGGATGCGAAGAAGAAGATGATCGCATAGGGTAAGCCCCACGTCAGCAGCGACATTTTCAGCGTGAAACGGGTTTTGTTCGCCAGCGCAACGACATCTCCCGCCCCAACTGCATAAAGCACCGTTGTCAGCGAAGTTGGCCCAACGGAGGCGAGTGCTGCGATCATCCAGGCAATATAGAAGCTGGCAGTTATTGAACTGGAAAGAATCGTTGTAACTAAGAGCGGCAATGCCAGACCAGGAACGGTCAGCATGAGATTCAGAACATGATGCTGCAAAGCCGTGCCGCGTAGTTTGCGCAGGAGTCTCATATCGGGCTTCAGGGTATCCCAATGAATCGTTTGCTTACTGGCAATCACAAAGACCATCCCTAACGATAACAGACTGCCTGTAACCCAGGTAGCATAGATGACGATGCTCGTTTTATCGGTCACCAATAACCCAGCCACGACCAGGAGAACCAGTTTCGTTCCGGCAAATACGGTATTGCGCCAAAATTGCAGCGAGCCACGCAGCAGACCTATCAGCGCCTGGTCGAGTACCTGTGCAATGGCTGATAGACCAACACCAGCCGCAAAAAGCAGCAGGTACAGGATATTGCTTGAAAGAAATTGAAACTCGGGAGACAAGGCCGAAGCCACTATTGCGATCCCAATCCCCAGAATGAAAGAAACGCTCCCGACGATGATTAAGGCGGTCATAATGAGCGAACTTGAGCGTTCCGGGCGACGCGGCAGTTCGCCGATCAGCAGGGTTCCCAGGCCCAGGACCCCAATGGTCATAATCAGCATCATGCTTGATGTCAGGGCTGAGGCTAACCCAACCGCTTCTTTGGTAAAGAGTCGGGCAGCAAACCACCAGTAGAAAAAACCCAGCCCGGAAGTCGTGAGTGTTGTTCCTACTAGCGAGCTGAAGTTCAGTAAGAATACCCGGTTCGTCCGGTAGATGGCGGTTATCCGTGCTTGCATTGGTCAATCGCTTCTTGATAAAGGGATTCGAACTGAGGAATAATCGTATCTGGAATCAACATCTGGATAGATCGCTGGGCGGCTTCTCCGAGTTGCTCCCGCAAATCCGGCGTCTGGATGAGGCGATTCATAGCGGCAGCCAGCGCGTCCGCGTCGCCAGGCGGAACCAGCAGCCCGTTTTCACCATCTGTAATCATATCGCTGATGCCGCCAACAGCCGTGCCGATAACCGCCTTGCGTTTACTCATCGCCTCGCGCACTACACCAGGAAGGGGATCCGGCCAGATGGACGGCACTATACCAAATAATGCCCGCTCCCAGGCAGCCATTACCACCGCATGTGGCAAGTTATAGAGGACTGTCACGCCTGACGGGAACGTTTCTGGTGTATCCGGCCACACTGTGCCTATGAGAACCAGTGGGGGCGGGCTTTCAAGTTGATGGTAGGCCTCCAGTAACACATGAATTCCCTTATTCGTTTGCAGCGCACCGACAAAGAGAATAAACGGCTCGTCCGGCAATGGATAATCGCCATTCTCCAATGAAACAGTTCCTGAATGGCGCAGCGGTATATCTGATATCGTCCGGGTGATCGTGCGACCAGGTCGTGTCCCCAAGAGATCGCGCTTTATAACCGACTCAACAAATCTACTGACCGAGTGAACAGCCTGTATGCGGGACAGAATAAGGGAATGAAAAAGGAAAATACCAGCAGTGGCTGCTACCGCCTTCGGGAAACCATACGGTTGGCGGGCGCAGTCCACACACTTCAGCGGCCCTGGCCCGGTACAGATGGTGCCTTTGTTCATGAGTGTGCGCAAAGCGCAGCTAAAGCCGTAGTCTCTGGCAGAAACCACCAGGGGGATTCGTTTTCCCAATAAGGCAGCCGCCGCTGAATAAACGCTCCAGCCCTGGGCATTAACCACATCTGGTTGACAATGATCGATCAGGCGGCGCAGCCCCCACACCATGCTGGGGTCGGGGAAGGGGGGATGGAAGCGTCGTCCAGGGTTTTGGGAGAACCAGGGGACACGGGTTGATAGTCCGCGTAAACGATACACCTTAACTCCTTCCTGGTCCTCCTGCGCGGCCAGTCCGGTATGCCAGACAGTCGCCACTGAAACGGTATGCTGGCGCCGGGTTAGCTCTGTCGCCAGGAGCTGAATCTCATACTCAGCGCCCCCGATAAAGGGAGCGTAAAAATCGCTTACCATCAGAATCCGCATTGTATTACTCCGGGCCAACTAACCATAAATCCACACGCCGGTAAACAGTCTCCGGGTCATCAGTTGTATATAAGTAGGCCTGTACCTGTCGTCGTTGTGAGTCGCCACCGGGAATTTGCAGCGACTCGTCCACCATTTCTCCATCCGCAAGGCGAATGGCCGGCCAATCGGCAATCGGTCTACCATCCATCATAATGACCAACCGGTACTCCATGACATGCTGTTCGGCATTGCGGACCCCCACCCTTATCGTACTGTCCTGGCCGGGTTGTATCCACAATTGGGTGAAACCCGGTTGTGGTTGATTCTCGACACCCTTTTCACTAATCACCAGCGCCAACACCGTCATAATACAGGCGATGGCAATGAACAATCCCTCTCGCAATGTGAACACAGGCACCGGCGTGCCGTGGGTAGCATTCTCGCTTTGAGACCGGCGGATGAGTGCCAGAATGGTCACCACCACCGTTACCCCATACACCCAGATCACCCAGTTGTTCGTTTTCAGTCCATTAGGGGTGTAATTCAGGAGGATGCCGCTCAGCACCAATACGGTCAGGCTCAGTCCGATAGCGGTAACCAGGCGTTCTGGAATACCCAGCGTGGTATTCGGAAAAAGCGCCGATGTCAGGGCATAGCCCGGTAGCAGCAACGCAAACGGCAAAGATACCACCGCCCGCAGTATCGGTATATTCAGTGGTGAGACCAACAGCAGCGCAGCCATCATCGCAGATAGCAGAACGAGGTGAAGATCATTAATGTTATGACGATGCATAGTCTGCCATAGGCTGAACATACGGGGCGCTCTCCCAGGTGCTTTGACTTATGCCTAACCGCAGCATACCGGACAACGCCCGTGCTGTGTAGGATGCAAAAGTACGCCGGGTGGGTGTGGATTGAATCTGGTCAATAAATGCCTCGAAATCGCGTGCGTAGGCGTCATGATCCTGTGCTGCGACAATGGACAGGGTTTGTGCAGCAAACTGTGCCCGCAGGGCGGGGTCTGCCGCAAGCTGTTCCATGCGGGCCGCGAGTGTCACAGCATCGGCTGGCGGGACGATATATCCAGCCTGGTTTTCCGGCAAACGTGTCTGAATATCGCCCGCGCTCTGGGTGCAGATCACCGGCAGCCCGGCGGCCATCGCTTCTTCAACAACCAGCCCGTGTGGGTCACCCAGAGTCGGGAAAACCATCACATCCGAGAGCGCATAATATTCTGGCAACTCATCTCCCTGAATGAAGCCGGTAAAGACCACTCCAGGTAGATCGCGTGCCTCAGCGTGGTAACGCGCATCATCCTGTCCATCCCCCACCAGCAGGAGTGAAATGTCGTCACGCTTTGTGCTTAAAGTGCGGTAGGCTTCCAGCAGATAATCCAACCCTTTCCCTGACCAGAGACGTCCGACATACACGAACACACACCCTTTAAGACCGAGCTGGGTGCGACGTTCTTCGCGGGACTGTGGGGAAAGCTGTCGCGCCCGCTGGTAATGTGCCACATTGATAGACTGGGTGACGGCATGGATGCGATCAGCAGGCAATCCATATTTCTGAGCCAGTGCCGCGCCGTCCGGGCCGGGGACCTTGGCGCCATCAATTGCACGGAACAGAAAATGCTTGCTCAATTCACGCCACCACGTTCGCTCACTCCAGGTATCATAGTTCGGCAGCACGCGGTAGGTAATGCGGGAAGCCCATGTTCGGGCGGCGGTACTCCCCAGGGCGAAAGCTGGTTCGTAGTATAACGAAACCAGCACATCGGGCTGCACCTCACGCAATTCAGCCAGCGGCAGGTGCAGCGGCACCCCGAAAACGGTGCGTTGCGGGATGTAACGTGCTTTGAAAAGCCAGGTAGCAGCGTCTACTTTCCAACTGCGATCCGGCTCACGTTCCACGTTGAACCAGGCTTCAAGTTCGATATTGCCACGTCTGACCAGGGCATTAAACCGTTCAACCACATAAGGGGATGGCATATTGTTCCAGTAAACAACACGTGTTTTTTTCATGGCGTCCCAGACTGTCTGCTAATTGAAGTCACATCGTAGATGATGATGTCGCCACTATGAAAAATGCGACTCGTATTGGGAATGTAATCGAATTTGTCCAACAGGCGCGGGTCGAACGGCAGTTCGTGATGCCCGGCATCCGGTTCTTTAGAATCGAAGTAAATGCCGTTCATAGAATAGTCGGTGGTGATGCGGTAATCAATTACAATATAATCAATATGATACTTAACCAGTGTTTCAATCTGCGATTCCATGAAAGTGGGCGAGAAAAAGAGCCACGATAAACCCGGAACGAATTCCTGCTGACCGTATGATCCCATCAGCTTACGATTTGCGCTGTCTCCGATAACCCGGTTGTTATCGGTCAGATAGGTGGCAGCCCACTCTGCCGCCATGACACCCTGGGGCTGAATGCCCCGACTGTCCCCGGCAACAAGATAGGTCCCCGGCAAGCGCGCCCACCATGCCATGCCCGCAATCAGGCCACCACCAAAGACAACGGTGAGATACCCAACCGCCACGAGATAGCGCAAGAAACCTGGTTTTCGCATAAGCCAGAGTTCAACAATAGCCAATGCAATCACCGGGCCGAGGGCAAGATACAGGAACTCCGAAGATCGGTTAGCCGTTTCCGCGCCGGCATTGGTCAAACGCATCACCAGTGTGACAGGATATGCTAAACCCACCATAGCCATCGTCATGGCAAAGATATTCCGGGGGTAGCGCCGCCAGATATGATAGATACCCACACACGTACCCAGTAACACCAGGCCAACTGCGCCGATTGCCATCAGCCGTTCCCAGGTGGGGATTTCCTGACCACGAACGCTGTGAAAAACCTCTTTTGCTTTGGACTGCCCGGTAATGAATGTGAATAATTCGTTGATTGCCCCGCCCAGTACTGGTGACAGATACCCAATTGTCAACGAGGCGAAGGTGAATAACCAGAAGAGGGTCAGGCCAATGGTGACCAGGCTGAAGCGACCAGTTGAAATCTGTCTGAGCGCTTCTTCACCATTGGTGTGCTCTCCCCAGTTGAGCAGCCACTCACCCACTCTTTTCAATCGCCGGAAGCGGTTTGACAACCAGACGATGCTGCGTTCCAGTAGTTCACCAGGATATTCAAGCCAATGTGTTCTGCGGCGGTTGAGGTAGATCATGAGTGTTAAAAAGCAGAGGAACACAATCAGGGCGTAGGATGTCATGTGGTGGGTTGGGATTACTGCCATAATCGCCAGCAGTGCCGACCAGCGGAGTCCTCGTGTGGTGGATACATCATACTGGTCAGTCCGCTTGACGATCATATACACCGCAAAGACTGCCAGGGGCAGGGATAGTGATTCGTAACCGAACTGCTGGCCGTAGAAGATGAAGTTGGGGTTACCCGCATAGACCATTGTTGCGATGCCTGCCACCCGCGAGGAACGGGTGATAACCTCAAAAAACAGAAACAGCGAAAGCACAAGCAAAACACGGCTGACGCCAACAACAATGACTCCTGATGCGAAAATGGGCAGCCCCGACAAGCTGGCAACAGCCGCCGTGACTGTCTGCAAGCCAGGATAGAGACCCGTTGCGGGCAAAATTGAATTATAGTCAAACAGATGGCCGGAGTGGAGAATGTTCCTGACATTGCGCCAGTGCGTGAATTCGTCACCAAAGTAAGGGGCAGTGGGGCTGATTAGTGCTTTAATCAGGTAGACGCTGATCGCCAGGATCAGTATGAGGATGAATCGCTCCTGCCGGGTTGGGGTGGAGAGCAACAATCGCCAGGCGAGCGGTACAAACACCATCAGCAGGCTGCTCCAATAAAGCACATACGACAGCATGTCCCCTACGCTTCTGGACAAGCTATAAGCGGTTCCAAGCATCAGCAGCCCGGCACCACTCGTCAGTGCGAGGAATGGCATCCATCCCCAGGTCGAGACGGATTTATCCTGCGTAGTCATCCTGCTGCGGATGATAAAGGTAAACGGTTGGAACAAGTCCGATAATTGCACTGTCGTTTCCTTGTAACAATCGGGCGGCTCAATAATCTGACCTGGAGAAGCTTTAATCCGTGCTTGCCGCTACATAAACGTGCATTATATTGCCTGCAACTTGCTGTGGACTGAATTTTTCAAGGTCTACCCTTGCTGACCGGGCTTGCAGATTGATAGCTTGGATGTGGTTGGCAATCGCCGGAGCATCCGCACCCGTCTCGACAACTGTAATCATTTCCGGGAATTGATTTGCCAGATCGCGGAATGCCGGGATGGGACTGCATAACACCTGGCGCTGGTGCTGGAGCGCCTCAACCAGTACTCTGCCAAATGACTCGAATTCCGAAAAAGTAACCACCAGATTACTCCGGTCATACCACTGATGGAGTTCCTGATCTGTGACATAGCCGAGAAACTGCACCCGCCCGGCCAACCCGAGATCCGCTGCCATCTGTTCCAGATTGGCTCTTTCTTTGCCATCGCCGATGATTGCCAGATGAAAATGATCCGGCAAATCGCAAAGCGCCTGTATTGCCCGGTCTATTCGTTTGTGGGCTTCCAGCCGGCCTACGCTCAGGAGCAGGCATCTGTCGTTATCCCGCTGCTCTGGCGGCGTGACATGAACCCTGCCCCTGGCCGTGATTACAATGTTGGGAATAATGGTGATGCGTTCTGCCTTGACACCCAGTTTCTCGGTCACCAGCTGCGCTTCACTGGGTGAATTGCAGATCACCGCTCTGGCGCGACGCAGCAGGAGAGCCGCAACCGGTTGATAAACGAGGTGCATCAGGTTGGCGAAGAATGTATGACCGCGACCATGAAAATGGGGATTCACGATGGCCTGAGCGCCACATACCGACACTGTGACCAGGAACGGCAGCGCATGATAGTTATGCGCATGGATGATGTCGAAGCGGCGCGCATTTCTCAGCAGGTAAGCGCCTAATCCAACCGGAAACCCGTAAGCCTCCGTCCCCATTCGCGGAAAACGCACGATGTGAATCCCGTCCCTTTCCTCGGAGCGGGGCAGGCCACGCTGGTCGGACATGGTAGCAATCGTCACCTCGTGTCCCTTCGCCACAAATTCCTGGCTCAGCGCTTCAACGTAGAATTCGATCCCCCCGGCATGTGGCGGATAATAGGGCGTAACCTGAAGGATTTTCATGCGTTTGCTCTGCAAATTGATCCTTAGGAAGTTCTCAATTCAGGCATCCAGTAGTCCGCCTGTTTTTCCGCGTCGTTGAGGGAAAGCCACCAGTTGACACAGTATGTAATACCATCTTCAAGGCTGATACTCGGCGTCCAGCTCAACTCACTTTTGGCGGTATTGTTCTTGATGCGCTTGAGTTTTGGCTCCACACGAGCCTGGGGCACATAATCAATTTGCGCCGGGAAGTGCTGGATAACCTGCTGCGCCAGCTCTTCGACCGTGATCGGCCTCTCCCCTGTGAAATTGTAGACTTTGTTCCTGGCGATGGGGTCGAGCGCACGAACCTGGGCGTCACATAAATCGCCGACATAGAGGAATTCACGATACTGCTTGCCATCCCCCATAATGTTGACGACGCCAAAACGCTGCGCCATATCCATAAAGGCCCGGACAACCAGACCTTTCCACATCCGCTCCCCATACGGAATGCCATAACGCATAATCGTATAGCTGGGGCCGCCGAATTCACTGAAGAAGCTGTAGCACAGCGTTTCCTGGCTGAGCTTCGCCGCCCCGTAGACGGTGTTAATGTCAGTCAGGCGAAACGGTGCGCCCTCTTCAATCACGTCGCCGGTTTGCGCGCCGGCTAACCAGGAACTGGAAGCCAGCAGCACACGGTCTACATCGGCACGCCGGGCAGCCTGCAGGACATTGAGGGTGCCGATGACGTTCACGGAATAGGCCAGTGTAGGAAACTCGCTGGCTTTCCGCGCATTTGAAATCGCTGCCAGGTGATAGACAGCATCAAAACCTTTGAATGTATCACCTAAATCGTCGCGGACATCACAGGCGAGCCACTCCACATCCACTAACGGTTTGCGCAAATCAAGCACGGCCACTTCATGGCCGGCGGCAAGTAGTTTTTGCACGAGATGGCTGCCGATAAACCCTGACCCTCCAGTGACAAGACAACGCATTATGGTTATCTCCTAGTGGTTATGGTCTATCTGAATCTGATTTGGATTCAGCAAGTCCCGATTTGCGGTGATACCCTGAATGGTGCCGACAAAAAATCCAAAAGTGGTTGTGGCTAAGCCCAAAATGATCGCGCCGGAGCGCAGCGGGCCGGTGACATCCCCGCGCAGCAGGTCAGCAAACCCCCGCAGCACGCCCTTTGGCAGCACGCGCATCGTGTAGGAGCGTTCGCTGGAGAGGCCGTTCGTCGAACCGACAAAGCGCGATACCAGGGCTTTAGACAGACCCTCCTGGTAGCAACGATGGCGGAAATAGCTTAACTGTACCCGCTTTCCAGGGACTTGATGTTCGACAAGCGCCGCCGGTTCATACAGCAGAACCTGGTCTTCCCATTTCTGCTTGGCGCGGATGCACAGTTCGGTTTCTTCACAGCAGATATCAATTGAGTCGCCGATTTTGCCCAAGGCGCTTTCAAAATTCCCGACACCCTGGAAGACCTCCCGGCGGAATGACATATTGCAGCCGATCAGATTGCGCACCGGCTCCGACTTTCTGGGCATTCCCTCATAACTGCAACCGACGACCCAGTTGAATTCCCCGGGGAACCAGCGTGGACGTGCGCTTAACCAGCGTGGTTGGATTTCGCCGCCAACTCCCATGACCTTCGGGTCGCTGTAAGGCGCGTAGAGCTTCTCCAGCCAATCGGGAGCAGCGATAGCATCATCGTCAACGAACGCAATAATCGGGCTGGTCGCGGCAGCGATACCACTGTTTCGCGCGCCGGAAAGCCCCTTCTCATATTTGTTCTCAATGACGATGGCTTCAGAAAACTGTGCAGAGACACGCTCAAGCAAGGCTGGGTTATGGTCCACAACGACAATGATTTCTTGGGGCAGCGCGTTCTGTGCCAGCAAGGACTGTATGACCGTAGTCAGGTAGTCCAGGCGTGATTCGGTGTAGGTGCAAATTACGACAGAAACATCCAGATGCATTTTCATGATTTTATACCCGTCTTTATTTTTGTATAGATGATTTTAATCATCCAACGAACTTCCATCCAGCGGACTTCTCGGCGTGATCCAGTCAGAGATGCGGGATAACGCAGTGTTTCCAACCAGCAATTTTCTGGAAGATATCTTTGTCAGCCACTCGCCAAAGATCGTTTTGAGTACCCGCCAGCCATCCGGGAAAGCGCGCAGTTGGCCTTCCCCATAAATGCGTTTATCTTCGAAACTGGGCACTTCCACAATTTTGAGGCCAGCCATCAGTGCCCGGACATTCATGGTGGTTTCAATCTCGAATCCCGGAGAATCCAGATTGAGTTTGGGCAGTACCCGCGCCCAGAATGCATTATAACCGTAGCACAGATCACTATACTGCCCGCCAAAGAGAAGCTGCACGGTTTTCACAAAGCCCCAGTTTCCGACCTTGCGATAGTAAGGCATATCACTGGTGCCACCGCCCTGTAAGAAGCGCGACCCCTTGGCAAAATCGGCGCCAGACATGAGCGCGCCCACAAAACGAGAGATTTCGACGGGATCATTAGACCCGTCAGCGTCAATCGTGACGATGATTTCACCTTTGGCCGCCATACAACCAGCAATGAGTGCCAGACCCTTCCCACGCCGCCGTTCCATCACAACACGTATATCCGGGCGAAGTTCCTTGGCGACGGCAACAGTATCATCTGTTGAAAGGCCATCTACCAGGATTATTTCGTACACCCACTCCGGGATCAGGGGCAAGACATGGGGTAAATTCTTGGCCTCATTATAGGTGGGAATGATAACACTAATAGATGGAAGGCTCAAATTCTGACGTGTCGAAAAAGAAGGTTGTTGATAATCCCCAGAAGGAGTTGAAGGTCTTAATATGGATTGAGGCCGGTTAACAAGTTTGCCTTCCATGGTTTTCCCTTATCGGCTATCGTCACGTAGGTTAAGTAAAAATGAATACAGGTAGAGCTAATGCGGAGCTATGGAGAAATGCTGAAATCAATGCAAAACTGCTAATCCAGGGCATCATTGAGATTGCATTTTCTCAAAATAAACCTTAAGACAGTTATCTGATAGTTCTTGTATGTCAAGGAGATAGTCTCACCGCTTGCTCTCTTTTGTTCCACAGTATCACATTCAAACGGCACTCGCTGAAGCAGTCGCCTATGGATGTCATGTTCTATTTAGCTCACGCTCTCCAGGCTGATGTGGGGCATATCGCACCACTGTACTCATCATAATCATACCGATAACACAGATACTTAGAATATGATTAACGTTTTTTATGTTGATATACATTCGATGATAATGTATCCGTTTGCCATTTAATAAATATCTTGATTATATCCTCTTGCCGATCAGTCGGATAAGCAAAAATACTCCAGGGCATTGTTGCACAGGCGAAGTGTTGACATTCTCAACTGCCTGCCACCGGCTTTCTACTTCTGCGGGGGGGCGGAGCTATTTATCCTTAATGACGTGCCAGGTTTCCTTGTGATTGGTCTCAATTAGGCACTTACTGGAATATTTGATTTCATATTCAGCTATCGGCCTAACAAGAACCTAAACTCGTAAAGGGAAACTGAGCGGGGATTTTAGGGAATTGCGGAAAGTAGTCATTAACAGACCCTATGGAAAGTGGATTGTTCCTGGTTGCTTTCCGGGAGGGCCTCAGGCCTTTCCCTGCGACCTACACCCACTTCCGAGTCCAGGGACGGATTTTAAACCCGCTCGCGGCCCTCTCAGATAGCCTTTTAGTCCTGGTGACTTGCAGCGCGCTGAAATTTCCCGGTGACACACCCTTCCTTGAAGTGAGGGCACATCCGGTGTACAGTATTTCTTGTGAATACCGTCACAATCTGGGGTGCTATGAATATCGTATTCAATCAACGGGTTTTCGACGTGCCAACCCTCTACCAGGTAATGGAAAACATGCTGGATTCTTCCGGCGATCTGTGGGCGTCTCACCGAAGCGGGCAGATGAGCAAGGCCTTCCAGGAAAGGATTATGCTGGCTGTTACCTCCGTGAACGGCTGCCGCTATTGCAGCTACTTCCACACCTCGCTGGCGCTCAAAGAAGGGATGAGCGCCGATGAAATCCACCATCTTCTGAGCGGGGAGTTTGCCGACGCCCCCGCTGCCGAAGCGGTTGCCCTGCTGTTCGCGGAGCATTACGCCGAGTCAACCGGGCATTACGATGCTGCCGCCTACCAACGGATGGCCGATGAATATGGCGACAGGATGGCCCGCTATATTCTGGCGTCGATTCGCATGATTATGTTCGGCAACGTGTACGGCCTGATGTTCGATGCGCTGCAAAGCCGTGTGCGGGGCAAGCCATTTCCAGGCAGTTCGTTCTGGCATGAACTTGGTGGGGTGTTCGGTATCGTTGTTTTCATCCCCATGATTCTGCTGCGGCGGGCATGGGCGTATTTTGCCGGGAGACTCGCGCCCACGCCACGCAAGGCCTGAAATGGTTCTGCTTCCCGCATCTTCTCCCAACAGTATGGGAATACAAAACGACTCACACTCATCTTTCTGCGCTGATTCGCGCACTGCTGCACGCCGTTATCGCTGAAACGCTGCATGATTGCCCGGAGACTGTCGCCAGTGATATGACCTGAGGGAGAGGGAGTGGATTTTATTTGAAGCCTATAACTAATCGGGCTATTATCTGAGACAGCAGTTCCGCGTGATGGCGCTGCTCCGGCGAGTGACCGTATAACGGAATGGATATTCATGCGCGAGGATGCGGCGTTTTTGAGATCTCTGAGCGTCTCTTTTTTTGAAAAATGGGTAACAGGACAGGAATAAATTGATGTACACAATAGGGATTGATTTTGGGACACTTTCTGGTCGGGCGCTGCTGGTGGATACCCGCGACGGGAGCGAAATCGCCACCGCAGTTTTTGACTACCCGCATGGTGTGATGGATGAACGGCTGCCTTCCGGCAAGCGACTGGGGCCGGAATGGGCGCTCCAGCACCCGCAGGATTATCTGGATGTGTTCGAGCACACGATTCCGGCGGTACTCCGGCAGAGCGGGGTTGACCCGCAGCAGGTTGTCGGGCTGGCGGTGGATTTCACCGCGAGTTCGCCCATGCCAGCCAAAGCTGATGGCACGCCGCTGTGCTTCCTGGATGGCTTCAAGGACGAACCGCACGCTTATGTCAAGTTGTGGAAGCACCACGCCGCCCAGCCGCAGGCCGATAAGATCAACGCGGTTGCCCGCCAGCGGGGGGAGTCCTGGCTCAAACGCTACGGCGGCAAGTATTCATCAGAATGGTTCTTCAGCAAGCTGCTGCAAATTCTGGAAGAAGCGCCGGCGATTTACCGCGAGATTGACGTGTTCATCGAGTCCGCCGACTGGGTGAACTGGCAGTTGACCGGCGTGCTGAAACGCAATACCTGCACCGCCGGGTACAAGATGCTGGTGCAGGACGGAGCCTACCCCTCGGCGGCATACTTCGCGGCGCTGCACCCCGATTTTGGCGATGTGATCGCCGCCAAAGTGAAGGGTGAATTCGCCCCATTGGGCGGGAAAGCCGGGACACTCAGCGAGGCGATGGCGGCACAGATGGGGTTGCCGGCGGGGATCGCGGTGGCGGTGGCGAACGTGGATGCCCATGTGACCGCCCCGGCAGTGAAGGCGACTCAGCCGGGCGTGATGGTCATGATTATGGGGACTTCGACCTGCCACATTATGTCGAGCGAGAGCATGGAAGAAGTAGATGGCATGTGTGGTGTGGTGGATGGCGGCATCGTGGATGGGCTGTACGGGTACGAGGCCGGTCAGTCGGGCGTGGGGGATATTTTCGCCTGGTTCGTGGATCACGCTGTACCGCCGGAATACCACGAGGCAGCGAAAAAGGCCGGGCTGAACCTGCACGCCTACCTGGAACGCGAAGCCGCGCAACAGAAGCCGGGCGAACACGGCCTGGTCGCGCTGGACTGGTGGAACGGCAACCGTTCGACGCTGGTGGACGTGGATCTGAGCGGCCTGCTGCTGGGGGCGACGCTGGCGACGCGCGCGCCGGATATTTACCGGGCGCTGATCGAATCCACTGCTTACGGCACACGTGAAATCATCGAGGCGTTTGAGGCGCGGGGTGTCGAAGTCAAGGAACTGGTCGCGGCGGGCGGCCTGCCGGAGAAGAATGGCCTGCTGCGTCAGATATACGCGGATGTGACCGGGCGCACGCTGAAGCTGGGCGGGTCGTCGCAGTCACCGGCGCTGGGGGCGGCCATGCACGCGGCGGTGGCAGCCGGGGTGTACCCGGATATTCACGCGGCGGCGGACAAAATGGGCAAGCTGAAAGATGAAGTCGTGACCCCCATCCCGGAGAACCAGGCAACCTATAACCGGTTGTATGCCGAGTACAAGACGCTGTATGACTACTTCGGGCGCGGCGCGAATGACGCCATGAAACGGCTGAAGAAAATCCGTAACGAGGTGCGGGGAGAGTAAACCCCACTGGTGCAGAATCGGGCAGGACAGGGACGTACCCCGTGTTTGCGGTTGCGTTGGGGCGCGTTAGCCTGTCCACCCGGCATTTCCCGCAGGCAGGCGAGGCATACATACACCCAAGGAGAACTTGCAGATGAAAGCTGCGCGGTTATACGGCGCTCGTGATATTCGCATGGATGATCTGCCTGAACCGGGAAACCCTGGCGCGGGGGATGTGCTGCTGCGCGTTAAGGCAGTCGGTATCTGCGGCTCGGATTTACATATGTATGCGGATGGGCGCATCGGTGATACCGCGTATGACAGCCCGCTGGTGCTGGGGCATGAGTTTATGGGCGAGATTATCGCATTAGGCCAAAATGCCACCGATGGGAATCACCACCCGCTTAAAGTCGGGCAGCGGGTCGCCGTAGACCCGACCACACCCTGCTACCACTGCGAAATGTGCGAACACGGCCACCCGAATCTGTGTCCGAATCACACATTTTACGGCGTGTATCCGACGGATGGGGCGCTGCAAGAGTGCATGATCGTTCATGCCCGCAACTGCTTCCCAATCCCGGATAGCATCAGCGATGGCGCGGGGACACTGCTGGAAACGCTCGGCGTGGCGATTCACGCGGTTGACCTGGGCAAGCTGCGCGTCGCCGACAGTGTGGCCGTGATCGGCTGCGGGCCGGTGGGCCTGCTGATTCTGGAACTGGCGAAGCGAGCCGGGGCAGCGCCGCTCTATGCCTTCGATAAATTCGCGTGGCGGGTGGAGAAAGCCCGTCAACTTGGGGCGCTGGCCTGGAACGTAGACGACACGAATCCGCTCCATAAGCTCCAGCAGGCAACCGGCAAACGCGGCGCGGACGTGGTCTTCGAGGCGGCCTGGGCGGACGAATCGGTGCAGTTGGCGGCGGAAATGACGCGCTTGGGCGGGCGGCTGGTGCTGGTGGGCATCCCCGGCGATGACCGCCTGGTGTTGCAGCACTCAACGGCGCGGCGCAAAGGGCTGACGATTGTGATGTCGCGCCGCATGAAGCACACCTATCCGCGCGCAATCCAACTGGCGACATCCGGCGGACTTGACCTGGACGGCCTGATTTCCCACCATCTCCCCCTGGCCGAAACACCCGAAGCGTTTGCGATGAACGCCCGCTATGAAACCGGCGTCTACAAAATCATCATTGATGTGCAGGGGAGGCGGGGATAACGGCGAAGTGATACACTCTGTCCTGGCAGCGGTCAACCTTACTCACCGCCACCCGACCTGACTTTGCTCGATCAGGGCGAGCACTGCCTGCCGCGTGATGACCGGCAGATCTCCCGGCAGCGTATATTTCAACGCCGCCAGCGCCGCGCCCCAGCGCAGTCCGGCGCTCAGGTCATCCTCTGCCAGCCAGCCGTAGAGAAAGCCGGCGGTGAAGGCATCGCCGCCACCAATACGCCCGACGGGTGTGGCCGGGAAAGCCGCCTGCTTCACCATTTCGCTGGATTTTCCCAGGGCAACCGCGCCATCAGCGCCCAGGGTGAGGACCAACTGCGCGTGTGACCAGCGCCGCCCCAGATGCACCAGCGCCGCGTCCGGGTCGGCGGGGGACTGGTACAGGTTTTGCGCGTCGCGCAGGGGCAGCAGAATCACGTCAGCCATCTGTGCCAGCGGTTCGCAGCGTTCGACGGCCACATCGGGCGGCCACAGCTTGGAACGGTAGTTGATGTCGAAGGTGATGCGCCAACCGGCTTCTTTTGCCCAGGTCATCGCCTGGCTGACAACCTGATAGGCGCTCTGGCTGAGCGCGGCGGTGATCCCGGTTAGATGCAGCAGCCGCGCGCCCCCGGCTGTGAACAGGTCACGGGGCAGGTCAGCCACCGTCATGCGGCTCATGGCGCTCCCCGCCCGGTCATACGTCACCTGATTGTTGCGCGGCGGCGGGGCTTCTTCCAGAAAATACAGACCAACCCGGTCCGCATCCGTCCACACCACATGGGCGGTATCTACCCCGTAGCCCTGGAGGGTCTGGGTGATGCGCCGCCCCAGGGGGTTATCTGTCAGGCGGGAGAGCCAGGCGGTTTGCAGCCCCAACTGCGCCAGCCCCACCGCCGTATTCGCTTCGCTCCCGCCGATTTCAATGTTGAAGCTCGCGGCCTGTGCTATGCGTTGAAATCCGGGTGGGGTGAGGCGGTACATCGCCTCGCCCAGTGTGATGACATCGTACATTGTGCGCCTGTTTCCGAAAGAATCAGCACCATAATGGGATAATTCTACTGTTCCGGTATCCCTTTTGCCAATAACACCACCTGATATAGCGAGCTTGAGCCAAATTGAGGTATCCTACAAATGGCAGCAGGACGCACGCAATAATTGATAGTTCTTGTTATGCATTTTTCTGATTCGGCCTCATTAATCAATATAAACGGAAGATCACATGATAACTTTTAGACCAGAAGAGTACCGACACGTCACGTATGCCTGGGATGATGCCTACGCCGCAGCACTAGACCCTGTCGAGCGCCTGGTGTACCGCTCGAATATCCTGGGTGATGACCAGCGCATCACGAATACCGGGGGCGGCAACACCTCGGCCAAAGTCATGATGACCGACCCGCTGACCGGCGACAGGGTGGATGTAATGTGGGTTAAAGGCAGCGGCGGCGACCTGCGCACCTCCAAACGGGGGAACTTCGCTTCGCTCTACATGGATAAGCTGATGGCGTTGCAGGCCGTCTATGACGCAGCGGATGAAAAGGGGGTGAAGACACCGATTGAGGACGATATGGTGGGCATGTATCCGCACTGTGTCTACAACCTCAACCCGCGCGCCAGTTCGATTGATACGCCGCTGCACGCTTTCGTCCCATACCGCCATGTGGATCATACCCACCCGAATGCCGTGATCGCCATCGCCGCTTGCAGCAATGGCCCGGCGCTTACCCAGGAAATCTACGGGGATGAGGTCGTCTGGACGGACTGGCAGCGCCCCGGTTTTGACCTGGGATTGGTGCTGCAAGCGGCCATCGCTGAGAATCCTGGCATTAAAGGGGTTATGCTGGGCGGGCATGGGCTTATCAACTGGGCCGATGACGACAAGGCATGTTATGAACTCAGCCTGACGCTGATTGAAAAGGCGGCGCGCTACCTGGAAGAACACGATCTGGGCACACAGACTTTCGGCGGGGCGAAGTACGCCTCCCTGACCGACGCCGAACGGGATGCGGTGCTGTTCGAGATTCTGCCGCTGCTGCGGGGGATGGTTTCGCAGCAGAACCGGTTCATTGGGACGGTACAGTACAACGACGCGATCCTGGAATTTGTGAACAGCCACGACGCGGCACGGTTGGCCGAACTCGGCACATCCTGCCCGGATCACTTCCTGCGTACCAAGATCAAGCCGCTGTATGTGGACTGGAATCCGGGGGCAGAAGATGCCGCCGCGCTGCTGGCGAAGCTGGAAAGCGGGCTTGTCCGGTACCGCCAGGACTACGCGGCCTACTACGAGGCCTGCAAGCACGCCAATTCCCCGGCCATGCGCGATCCCAATCCGACAGTGATTCTCATCCCCGGTCTGGGCATGATCGCCTGGGGCAAAAACAAGAGCGAGTCCCGCGTGACCGCCGAATTCTATAACAACGCCGTGGCCGTCATGAAAGGGGCGGAAGCGGTGGGCGAGTATGTCGCGCTGCCCCGCCAGGAAGCCTTCGACATTGAATACTGGCTGCTGGAAGAAGCGAAACTGAAACGGATGCCGCCGGAACAATCGTTGGCGCGGAATGTGGTGGTGGTCATCGGGGCGGGCAGCGGCATCGGGATTGCGACGGCGCTGCGGGCCGCAAAGGAAGGGGCGCATATCGTTTGCGCCGATGTGCAGGCGGCGGCGGCGCAGGCTACCGCCGACCAACTGACGAAAATCTACGGTATGGGAATCGGCGTAGCCGGCACGGGCATTTCCGGCTGCGGCCCGGCGATTGGCCTGAGCGTGGATATTACCAACCGCGAGAGTGTGCGGGCGATGCTCCAACAGGTGTTGTTAGCGTATGGCGGGCTGGATAACATCATCGTGACGGCGGGCGTATTCGTGCCGCCCGATAAGAGCGGCCATATTTCCGACGACAAGTGGCGCTTCACCTTTGATGTCAACGTGCTGGGCGGATACATCGTGGGTGATGAAGCCCGCCATGTGTGGGAAGCGCAGGGGCTGCGGGGCAGTCTGGTGCTGACCACGAGCGTCAACGCGGCAGTCTCGAAGAAAGGGTCGGTGGCGTATGATACCAGCAAGGCGGCAGCCAACCATCTGGTGCGTGAGTTAGCGGTGGAACTCGCGCCGCTGGTGCGGGTGAATGGGCTGGCCCCGGCGACGGTGGTCGAGGGCAGCAGCATGTTCCCGCGTGACCGGGTCATCAGTTCGCTGGTCAAGTATGGTATCGCGCACAGCGAGGCCGACGACACGGAAACGCTGCGGAGCAAGCTGGCGGATTTCTATGCGCAGCGCACGCTGACGAAACTGCCGATCACGCCGGAAGACCAGGCGGAGGTGGCGTATCTGCTGTGTACCGACGCCTTCAGCAAGACTACCGGGCAGATTTTCAGCGTGGATGGTGGTCTGAATGAGGCATTTCTGCGGTAGAATGCCATAACGGCATCTCATTGGCTATAGCGTTCATATCTTAGGGTGTAGCGAGTGTTCCTACACCCTGTATCTTGCTGGAAGGAAGTCACCGATGAAGTTCGATTTCTTATCGCCGCGCCAACAGCTTGTGGAGATCATGAACCGCATTTACTACGGCGGCATGACCACGCTTTCGGGCGGCAATCTGTCTATCCTGGATGAAGATGGCAGCATCTGGATTACCCCCAGCGCGGTGGATAAAGGCAAACTGACTCCACATGATATGATCCGCGTACACCCTGATGGGACACTCGAAGGGCCGCACATCCCCTCGTCGGAACTGCCATTCCACCGCGCCATCTACCGGCAAAGACCGGACGTGCGAGCCATTGTCCACGCGCATTCACCGGCCCTGGTATCCTTCAGCATTGTGCGCAGAATCCCGGATACCAACCTGATTCCCCAGGCGAGCCGGGTGTGTGGCAAGGTCGGTTATGCGGTTTATGCGCTGCCGGGGAGTGAAGCACTGGGGGAGAGTATCGCTGCCGCGTTTGCGGAGGGTTATGACGCTGTGCTGCTGGAAAATCATGGTGTGGCGACCAGCGGGACGACCCTGCTCGAGGCATTCCAGCGGTTGGAGACACTCGACTTTTGCGCACGGACGCAGATGTACGCCCAGGGATTGGGGCAGGTTTCTACCCTGAGCGATGTCCAGATCAGCCGGTTTGACCACCGCGAGTACATCCTGCCGGAGTTCAGCCCAACGGCGCACAGCAGCCGGGAGCGCGAACTGCGCGAACAGCTTGCCGACATCGTGGGGCGGGCCTGCCAGCGCCACCTGATGATTAGCACCGAGGGCGTGGCTTCGGCGCGGTTGGATGACAACCAATTCCTGATTACGCCGACGGGTTTTGACCGCCCCAGCATTGACCATGAGACTATCGTGCTGATTCAGGATGGGCAGCGCGAAGCCGGGAAAATGCCCAGCCGTTCGGTGCGTCTGCACGAGGCGATTTACCGGCAGCACCCGGCTGTGCAGTGTGTTATCACTGCTCAAGCGCCGTATGTCACCGCGTATGCGGTTGCTGAGAAGAGCTTCGATACCAAGACTATCCCGGAAAGCTACATTATGCTGCTGGATGTGCCGAAAATCCCGTTCGGCAAGCAGTACAGTGAGCCGCAGACTGTCGCCCGGATTGTTTCGGCGGGGTCGCCGGTTGTGCTGCTGCAAAACGACTGTGTGCTGACAACAGGCAGCAGCATTCTGCAGGCGTTTGACCGGCTGGAAGTGGCCGAATTCACAGCGCGTTCGTTGATCGAAACAGCCTCCATCGGGGCGCTTGTGCCGATTGGCGAGGACGAGATCGCGGCCTTGAAGACCCGGTTTCTGAGCTAGGTCAACAGGGGAGTATGCAATACCGGCGTTTACACCTTCTGCCGGGGCAACGTGAAGGTAAACTTAGCGCCCTGGCCGGGGTCGCTGTAGGCGGTGATCGCCCCACCGTGCGCCTCGATGAGTCCCTGGGCAATTGCCAGCCCCAGCCCCACGCCTCGCTGGCCGCCGCTGTCACGGGTGCGGGCGCGTTCCCCCCGGTAGAAACGCTCAAAAATATGGGGCAGGTCGGCAGCCGGAATCCCCTCACCGCTGTCACGCACATCCACTTGTGCCATCTTCCCGGCACGCATGGCGTGGATCGTGACCGTTCCACCGGGCGGCGTGTGGCGGATGGCATTGCCAATCAGGTTGTAGAGCACACGCTGAATTTTCTGTGCGTCTATGTAGACCGGGTCAGTATCCGGCGCGGCCTGACCTTCCAGGTGGACTCCGCCTTGCTCCGCCAGCGCCCGCATCCCGCTCAGTGTGTCGGAGAGCAGGTCGGCTAACGAGGTCTGTTCGCATTGCAGGGTGATATGCCCGGCGTCAAGCTGCGCCAGTTCAAACAGGTCGTTAATCAGGCGGTTCAGGCTCTCGATTTCGGTCTGTGCGGTGGTCAGATAACGCTTGATTGTGTCCGGGTCGTCAACCACGCCGTCCAGCAGCGCCTCAATCACCAGTCGCATTGAGGCCAGCGGCGTGCGTAAGTCGTGGCTCACCCAGGCTACCAGGTCACGGCGGGACTGCTCAAGCTGGCGTTTGGCGGTGTCCAATTCCTGGAGCTGCGCGGCCATCATGTTAAACGTGGTGGCAAGACCGGCGAGTTCGTCGTTCCCCTGCACGGCGACACGGGTGGAGAGGTCGCCTTTGCTCAACTGGCGGGCGCCATCGGCCACCACCATAATCCGTTCGGTCAGGGCGCTGGAAATAAAGTAGCCGAAGCCCAACGCGGTCCCCCCCGCGAAGACCAGCAGAATCGCCGTCAAACTCAGGTCGTGTTCGTCAATGAACATCAACTGGGCTGTAACCCATACGTTGAGGAATACCAGCCCGATGGTCATGACGGTGACGACGATGAGGGCATAGCGCAGGCTGCGAAACCAGTTTACCAGCCCCAGCCGGTAGAGCAGGAAGGCGATCACGACGCTGGCGCTGCCGGATACGCCCAGGAAGAGGAGGAGTTGCAGCGCGTCCTCGGTAGACGGGTTGAGGACGGGCTGCGCCAGGAGGACGACCAGCGCCAGGGCGAAAACCCACACCGCCGCCAGTGTCTGCACAATCCGCGAGACATCCCCGCCCCATCCCAGCAACGTGTGTTTTGACTGTGCCGCCATGATTCCCGCCTTTCCGCCATTCATCACCTATGCCTTACCGGACATGATACAACATCCCCGGTTTACTGTTGGGTATACCATGCAAATGTTACGGAAAGGTTGTCAGAGTCGCCAGAAAGACAGGTGAAAACAGGCAGCATTTACGAAGTATTGGGGATAAAAGGCTGCTACCGCAATAATCGTTGTTTGAGCAGCCCGGCCAGCCAGCGCAGTTCCTGGATGCGCAGCAGCGCCGCCAGCCCGAAGAAGACCAGCAGGCTCAGGCCACCGCTGATTCCCACGAGGAGCAGTTCCTGTATCAGGCTGTCGCCCCCCAGGCGTGCGGTCAGCAGGGGCACAGCCAGGTACGCGGTCAGCCCCATCACCGCCGAAGCCAGGCCGGTTTTGCCGACGGTCACCAGCAGGCGCTGCTGGCCGAAGCCATCCATGCGCCGCCACAGAAGGAAGGCCGATACCGCCGCGTGGATGATGTGCTTGGTGCTGTCCGCGATCATCAGGCTGAACAGGCCGAAATAGGGGAATAATACCACTGCCACGACCATGTACAGGATCAGGCTGAACAGACCGACCAGCGCCGGGGTGAGCGTATCCTGCCGGGCGTAAAAGGCGTAGACCAGCAGCAGATCAATGGTGGCGAACGGCAGACCGATCAGATACAGGCGCAGCGCCTCGGCAGTGATCGTCGTGTCCTGGGCAGTGAAGGCGCCATGCTGGAAGAGCAGCGCGACAATCGGCACGGCCAGCACGAACAGTCCAACCGTTGCCGGGAGAATCAGGGTTGTCGCCAGCCGCAGCCCCAGCCCCAGGGTATCTTTGAAGGCGGTGATGCCTTCCCGCTCAACGACTGCCGCCTGCCGGGCCAGCGTGGGCAGAATGGCGATGCTGATGGCCGTTGCGATCAGGCCGTGCGGGAACTGGATGAGCGTTGTCGCCCAATCCATGTAGGCGATACTCCCTTCCCCGGTCTGGCTGGCGAGGTTATAGCTGAAGGTGCGGATCACCAGCGTATCCAGGATGAGCGAGAACATCACCGGGATATACAGGGCGATGATGCGGCGCACGGCGGGGTGCCGCCAGTGAATCGTCACGCGCAGACGCGCCCCACGCAGCCCTGGCATTTGCAGAAGAAGCTGTGCCAGCGCCCCGAAGAGCCAGCCCAACGCAACGACGGTAATGCCGCTGTCAGGCCGGGCAATGGCCCACAATGGGAGCGCCCCGGCGGAAAGCATGACCTGGAACTGCGGGAGCGGGGCGAACAGCAGCGACACCACGACGATACCGCCATTGAAAACCACCCCGGCAAAGGCCGGCCAGGTGAATGACCGCAGCGCGTACAGCGTCCCGCTGAGGATGGCAAACATACTCAGGAAAAGCAGCGCCGGGGCCGTCAGACGCAGCAGATCGGCAGCCAGCGCCAGGGTTTGTGGTGCCGCCCCACTGCTGACAAGTTCGACAATCTGCGGGGCGAACAGTTCCAGCACCAGCACCAGCAGCGCCAGCACCGCCGTAATCATGCTCAGGAGGACGGAGACCAGCCGCCAGAGTTCGTCACGCCCGCTGACGGTAGCGACTTCGCTCAGGACGGGGATAATCGCGCTGTTGACATGCCCGCCAATCAGGAGGTCATAAAGCGCCTTGGGCACGATGACCGCTACTTTAAAAGCATCCACCGCCGCCGACGCGCCGAACAGGTTGGTGAGCACGATTTCCCGCACCAACCCCAGAATCCGGCTGGCGATATTGCCCAGCGCCAGTACCCCGGTTGCGCGGGCAACGCCTTCATGGCTATCGTCCTGTTGTGTCGGGGCGGCGTCTTCCGGGAGGTCGGTTTCGATTGGAGCAGTGAGACTCTTTGTGGGCATAGGCCATCTCTCATTACCAACAGCCGCACAAGCATAGCATAAGCGGTAGGGTGTGCCAGATGAAACCTGGTAAGCGTGGGTAAAACAGGGGACAAACGGCAGGAAAGCGTTTTAGCCGCTGGCGATGGCATACAGGGGGAGCGCGCATTGGCACTCCCCCACGGAAGGGTTAGAGGCCGGTAACTGGTCTGCTCATCTGTCAGGGCTGACCAGCTATCCGGTTACCGTGCTGCCTACCCATCCACGCAGTTGAACGACGCGAGGAAGGGTTCACTCGTATGCCCGGATTCGTCGGTGACGGTCATCCACCACTGGATCGGGCCGATGAAATTGGCGCTCCCCAGATTACAGGAGACATCCCACGAGAGGACGCCGCTGCTGTAATCGCCGGCGAGCAGGGTGGGCGGCTCGGTGACGCTGCCTTCCCACTGACCCTGGGCGGCATAGTGAAACTCGACATCCATCCGCGTGATCGGATCGCCATCCGGGTTGACAAAATAGGCCGGGCAGCTGGTGTCGCCCGTGCCGGAGATCACCGAGCATTCATACACGCCGATAATCTGCGGGATTTCCAGGTTAAGCGGCGCTGTGGGGTCTACGGCTTCCGGCAGGAGGGAGACAGGCAGGGCCGCCACATCTTCGGCGCTGTAGGATTCGACATGCAGTATTTCGTTGGGAACATTATCCTCGAAGAGCGGAATGCGGACTCGTGTCCCCGCCGGAACATTCATGGTGAGGTTGGAGGCGCTCACCTGCGCCGCCCCGGAGAGCATTTCGAGCGTCAGTTCGTCGGCGCTGGAACGGACAAAAACCGTTGAATTCAGGTTGATGTGGACACCGTTGATTTGCAGCGGCACCGGGTCGGCATCCGAAGGCACCTGCATCAGGATGCCGCTGGCCGGCGATTCGGCACAGGGCGGCGCGTCCTGGTTGGTGCTGAGGGTGAAGGCCTGCATGGCTTCAAAGACGGGCGTATCCAGGCTGGCGATGGGCAGCGAACTGGAGTCACCGACCACCGTCGCGTTCAGGGCGGGTATCCAGCCGACCCGGCCATCTTCCATGACCAGGCGCAGCCAGTTGCCGGTGCAGTTACAGGCGTTGACTTTGACGACATCGCCCACTTCGAGCGAGAGCAGCGTTTCGTAGTGCGAACCCGGCCCGGCATATACCCCGGTGTCGTTCACAATCCAGACCTGCATCTCGTTGAGCGAACTGCCGGCATTATGGATTTCGACGCCGCCGAACATGGCGAAAGTCACCGGCACCCCGGCGCTGCTTTCAATCTGCATCATGGCGACGCCCCATTCACTGGTTGGCTGCCAGCCACCTACACGCAGCGCACAAACGGCTTCCAGCGGCATGATGTCGCCGGGCGTATTGAAATCGGGCGCATCTTCGCAGTTCACAATCGTATCCACACTGGCATGACCAAAACAGATTTCATTCAGCCCCAGCCCGGTACAGTTAGCTGCTGTGGTTTCGACGGCAGTCTGCACAGCAGCCGGGCATTCCGACTGAGCCACCGCTATCAGGGGCAGCGCCAGGCACAATATCAAAACAATCACTATTGTTCGCATGATTTTTCTCCAGACCTTTTCCTAGCTTTTCTAATAGTGTGACTGAATTTGACAGGCCGGTATAGTGACGATTGGCATTCCTAAATTTGATGTTTTTCCGTTTCGGTCAGTGTGACACGATGAAAATTGTATTGACTATATTAATGGTTATACACTACCATAAGCGGCACTTATACAAAATGAATGCCGGTGGTGCAAAAAACAATCGGCCACTAGAATGAGAATGATCTATACTGCCTGTTCTGGAATTGATCTGAAGTTGAATGGAACACGTGAACACACCATGATTGTGCTGACTTCCCGTAAATCCGGCATCCTGCTGGCGCTCCTGATCCTGCTGCTGGCGGGCTGCAACAGCCAGCGCGGGCAGGGATTGGAAACGATCCCCACTCTGGCCGAGTTTGACCCGCTGGCAACAGCCCAGTACCTTACAGAAAACGCGCCGCCGCCCGAATACCGGAACGCGGTGGCTTTCCCGCAGGTGGATAGCGGGCTGAATCTGCTTCCCGGTTGGCGATATGTGGTGCAGCTTGAATTCGAGGGCGTTTTCGCCGGGACGACCACCGCAGCCTTTGCCAACGCCACCGCCGAAGTCTGGTTCAACCAGCTTGGTTCCGGGCGGCGGGTGCTGGTGACGACCACCGGAGAACTGTTGGGGCGAGAAGATAACGCCTTTGAAGCGGTACGCCTGGGGCCGGATGCCTTCCTGGTGCGCGATGGCGTGTGCCTGGGCGCTGCCGGGGAAGACGCCGCCACCGCCGCCGACCTGCGAGCCGGGCTGCTGGTGGGCGGGGCCAGTACCGCCCAACCTACCGGGCTGCGGGCAACCATCAACGGGCAGGATGCCTGGCAGTACCGGTTTAGCGCCGCCGACCTCAACCTGCCGTCTATCAGACTGGTGGACGAGGGGCAGCTTACGCTGGAAGGTGGGGAAATGTGGGTTGCGCCGGAACATAACGCCGTGATTCGTTTTTATGTAAACCTGGACGTGAACAACGCCGTGATTTTTGACCGGCAGCTCCCGGTGAGCGGGCAGGTACTGCTGCGCTATGACCTGTTCGATATTGGCGTCGTGCCGAATATTACTGTGCCATTCGGGTGCTGAGTAAAAAGCGCCGCGTGGCTACGGATTTGCTTCCTGCCTGCGTCGTCACGCTGGATACGGAAACACCATCATGATTCTAGAGGCTGCCTATCTATCCGTCATTCCCGGTCAGGAAGCTGCATTCGAGGCAGCTTTCCGGCAGGCATCATCCATTATCCAGGCGTCGCCAGGCTATGTGTCGCACGAACTCCAGCGGTGCATCGAGACACCGGAGAGGTATTTACTCCTGGTGCGCTGGCAAACGCTCGAAAATCACACGGTAGACTTCAGAGGTTCAGCGCCTTACCAGGAATGGAAGCGGCTGCTGCATCATTTCTACGACCCATTCCCGGTTGTGGAACATTTCGAGGCGATTTACACCTTCCCGGACTCAGCAACCTGAGTGCGTCGGAAGGGGCGTAGTAGTACAAGGGGCGAGTTGTGGTTAAACCCGCCCCTTTGTGGTTGAGAGGACGACACTTCTTAAAATGGATGGTACTTTCTCCCCTACCATCCGCCGATTTGAGGGAGTAATAGGGGAAAGTGTCGTGCAGTAACCCTTTGTGGTGAGGGTAGCTACTTCATCGTGACCGAGCCGATCATCGCCATGAGCGTCGCTTCATATTCGCCCATTTCCCCTGGCGCAGCCGTCGCCCGGAATAAGACTATGCCGCTGCCGGTTTCCACCAGCACCCTGATGATGTCCCGATCTTCCAGTGAGGCCGCGCCCATCCGTGCATCCATACCGTTGATGGTGATTTCTGTGACTTCACCCACGTCATTCAACAGGGCGGTAGGAGTCAGCGCTGTGACCGCATCATCCAGTGTTTCCGCCACCGAATTAATGACCGACGAGGTATAGATAATCACATGGAACTGCCCGGAAGGTGGCGGCAGGCTGTCGCCCAGCCCTTCGACCATCGTCTGGAAGGCGGACGGGCTGTTTGCCAGGCCGATAATATCCGCCGAAGCCTCGACGCCAAACCAGCCATCGGGATAGTTGAGCGTGATACCGCTTTCCGTGCCGACCAGCGTTTGCGCCAGTTCGAGCGCCGGGGCGCCGCTTTCCGCGCTGCCGCTGCTCGTGCTGCCGCTGTCACCGCCGCCGAGCAGACCCGGCAGTTCGGCCAGACGCGCCGCGACTTCTTCCGGCAGGCTGCCGCCGGATTTATTGACAATCGCTTCGACCTGCTGGAAATCCGCCAGCGCTTCCTGATAGCGGCCCAAGAGGTAGTAGGACTCGCCACGCACCATGAGGGCGTCCCCATCGCCCGGTCTGAGCGCGAGCGCGGTTTCGGCTTCTGCCAGGCCGTCTTCCGGGCGGCCCTGGAGGTTGTAGACATACCCCCGGTTGGCATACGGAATCGGGTTTTCCGGGTATAGTTCGAGCGCCCTTTCAATGTCGGCCAGCGCCGCGTCGTATTCGCCCAGTTTGGCGTATACGTAAGCGCGTGAGGTATATGCACCCGGACTGAAGGGGTTGAACACCAGCGAGCAGTTATACGCATCCAGCGCGGCCTGGTAGTCCTTGTCCCCCAGTGCCTGCCCCGCCTGCCCGTTATAGTCACGCGCTGAACTGATGACATCGCCGATCACGGCCTGATTATCGCAGATAAACGCGCCGGTGATGGATTTACCGGTGATGGCTTCCAGTTCCTCTACACTTGCCAGCATTTGCGGCGTGAGTCCCGTCCGCCCGCGCGCGGCGCTTGTCAACATTTCGAAGGCCAGTACCGCATCGTCGTACTGCCCTAGTTCGGTGAGCGCGATGCCCAGGCCGTAGTACAGGCCGGCTGGGACACTGCGGGCATAGTTGATCGCCAGGACATAATCGTAAAATGCTTCCTGGTACTTTCCTAAGCGGATATACAGTTCGGCGCGGTTGGAGCGCGGGAAGGCGTTGGTCGAATCTATCTCTATCGCCTGGGCATAGTCGCGCAGGGCGGCGTTCCAGTTGCCCAACTGGTAGAGCACAAAGCCCCGGTCACTATAGGACATGCTGTTTTCCGGCTCATTCTGTACCGCGCACTCAAAAACCGGCAGCGCCGCCGCTGCCCCGCTGTTCTGGAGTGTCTGCGCCCCGGTCTGTGACAGGGCGTCCTGCGTAAAAGATGGGTCGCAGTTGCTCAGGTCGAGATTGATCTGCGCTTCAAGGTTGGTGATGAGTTGGAGAACATCCGGGTGGGCGTCACTGCCGCGAATTGCCACATATCTCTGGAAGGAAGCCAGCGCATCCTCAAGCTGCTCAAGCTGGTAGTAGGCTTCTCCCAGGCCATCGGCGGCGGCGTAGTTATCCGGGTTGATTTCCAACGCCTTCAGGAAGTCCGGGACGGACAGTTCCGGCTGGCGCAGATTGTTGTAGGCATAGCCGCGATTGTTGTAGATAGTCGCATTGTTGGGGTCAAATGCGAGGGCGCGGGTATAGTCGGCAACCGCCGATTCGTTATCGCCCAGACGAGTATTCGCCAGCCCGCGATTGACCAGTAAGACCGGGTTATCGGGTTCAATTTCCAGCATACAGGTATAGGTTGCGGCCATCCCGGTGAAGTCGCGCGCTTCCATCTGGGCATCGGCCTGCGTCCGGTAGTCGGCCAGCGGGACTGTCAGGTCACATTCATCCGTTGTTGTGGTAGTCACGGTTGTGGTCTGTGACTGAAGTTCGGCAATCCGCTGCGTGACGAAATCCTCCGGCGTGTTGACGAGGGCGGCATACGCCTGGTAATCCGCCAGCGCCTCAGCGCCGCGTCCCAGGGCATAGTAGGCATCGGCGCGCCCGACCAGCGATTGGACATAGTTCGGGGAAATTCGCAGCGACTCATTGAAATCAGCTATCGCCAGTTCGTATTCTTCCAGGCGGGAATAGAGATAACCCCGGTTGTTATAAGGGCGGTCATAGTTCGGGTCCATGTCAATCGCTTTGGCGAAGTCGGCAAAGGCTTCATCGTCGTTGCCCATGAAATAATGCGTCATACCCCGGTCATTATAGGTAATCGGAGAAAGTTCGGGGTTCAGCTCCAGCGCACGGTTATAGTCCGTCAGGGCCTGTTCATACTGCTGGCGGTTGATGAAGATAAAACCGCGATTGCTGTAAGCGGCGGCCAGTGTTGGGTCGAGGGTGATCGCCTGGTTGTAGTCTTTGAGCGCCTCTTCGTGCCGCCCGGAATCCATGTAGGACAACCCGCGCTCGTTGTAGTTTCTGGCGTTATCGGGCTGGAGGCGGATTGCCTCGGTGTAGTCGGCTACCGAATCATCATACTGGCCGAGCCGGTAGTACAGATTGCCGCGATTCTGGTAGGCTGTGATGTAGGTTGGGTCGAGCGTGATCGCCTGGTTATAGGCGGCCAGGGCTTCGTCGGCATTTCCCAGGCGGACGTTCACAAAACCGATGTTGTTGTGGTTTACGGGGTCTTGCGGGTCCAGCTCGGCCACACACAGCAGGTTATCGAGCGTGGCTTGCAGGTCTCCCTGGTTGAAAGATGCGTTCGCACGGTCACGATAATTGGCGGCGGTCAGGGTTGGGTCGCAGGTCGGCCCTTGTTGGGCCAGCAGCGGCGAGGCCACCCCCACCAGCAGAATCAATATGCCCAGCATTGGAATCATGCGCGGGCGTTTCCAAATAAACATGCGGTATTCTCCTCCGGAACTTGTCATGGTGTAGTAAAACAAGGGGTATGGATGTTAGCTCGGTTAATAGCGAGTATAGGAAAAGACAGAATTTGATGCGAATCAAAAACACCCTGAACCCACCCTCATCCTCAGGGATTTCTTAGGGGAAAACAAGTTTTTGTTATATATTTTTATACGAGTTTATCGGATTTTTTATGGATCAGATCGTGGGCGGCCTGGGCCAGCCGGGCAATCATCGGGCCGAAAGCCTCAAACCGCTGATCCTGAGTCTGGCCGCGCTTATAGCGAATGTAGATTTGCGCCACGATGACCGCCAGCCGGTACAATCCCAGGGCGTGGTAAAAAGTGATGTGTGACACATCACGCCCGCTTTTTTCGGCATACCGCTGCACCAGTTCAGCCCGTGTGAAAAAGCGGCTGTCGCCCACCGGCATCATGGCCGCCATGTGCAGATAAGGCGGGTCATCCGGCTCGGTCCAGTAGGTGAGCATCGCCCCCAGGTCGGAAAGCGGGTCGCCCAACGTACACATATCCCAATCGAAAATAGCCACCATCTGGCCGGGGTTATCCGCCGCCAGCATGACGTTATCCAGCTTGTAGTCGTTGTGAACCAGGGTCGGCGTGCCGTCCGGGGGCAGGTTGTCTCCCAGCCAGGCGAACACGGCGTCCATGTGTGGCACGTCTTCGGTTTTGGCGTTTTCCCAGCGTTTGTTCCACCCGGCGACCTGACGGGCGATGAAGCCTGCGGGTTTGCCCAGGTCGTCCAGTCCCAGCGCGGCGTAGTCTACACGATGAAAATCCACCAGGGCATCAATGAGCGCCTCGCTCATCCGGCGCGGCGCATCAGGAAAATCGTCGTATTGAGCCGGAAGCGAACGGCGCACCACGATACCCTGCCGGCGTTCCATCACGAAAAAAGGCGCACCGATTACCGCCGGGTCTTCACAGAAGTGGAAGGCTCGCGGCGCGAGGGGGAAGGCCTGGTGCAGCACCGACAGCACGCGGTATTCGCGCCCCATGTCATGGGCGGATGGCGCAACCGGCCCAAGCGGGGGACGCCGCAGCACGTACTGGTGGCTGCCATAGTCGAGCAGATAGGTGAGGTTGGCCGCCCCGCCGCCGAACTGCCGCACAGCCAGGGGGTGCTCGCTGCCCGTCAGTTGGCCGCGCAGGTACGACTCAAGCCGGAGTACGTCGAACTGTTCATCCGGGCGAACCGGGATGGTATCCAGGGGTTGGGGATCGGATGGCATGGTGGCGCTCCTCAGGTGCAGGCCGCAGTATGCGATGTTAAGAAGCATAGTCTAGCGCATTTTCTACGCAAGGGCAGTATGCCGCAATTCCGCAAATATTCTGTGCAATATACACAAGAAAGTGTAAATATGAAGGAATTGGTGTCAAATCTGCCGCGATTGTAATTGACTTTGCAATCTAAAGTGCCTATACTGATGAATAGAATATTAAAAATTGGTGTGGGAAATATTAAAACAACTCATTTAATAAATTTTTAGCCCACACCACGCCTTAACACACCGTACTAAACCCAGTACGGTGTTTTTTTGCTTCCGTCCGAAAATTTACTTGAAAATGCCATGTCTATCCAGCGGATTAATACTATACTGGTAAATAGATGCTCGCGTGCGGAAGAAAGAACAGCGATCTATGGACAACATGGCTGACCAGGCCCAACTGCTGCGCCAGACTCGTCTGGCTTTGCAAGAGAATAATTTTAAGGAGGCTATTCGCTGCCTCAAACAAGCTGCCAAACTCGCCCGTGATGCGGGCGACGCGGCCTCCGAAGGGCGGCATCTGGGCAACCTGGCGCTCATCTATTACCGCACCCAGCAGCCAGAAAAAGCACTGGGAGCATTCCAGAAGGCGCTGGCAAGCGCCCGCGCCGATGCGGATCGTCTGACCGAGGATGGTATCCTGGGGAATATGGGCAACATCCTGCGGGAAATCGGGCGGTACGATGATGCCATTACGCACCTAAACCAGGCGCTGCTGATCGCCCAGGAGATTGGTGATGTGCGCGGGCGGGGCATCTGGCTTTCAAACCTGGGGCTGGTGTACGACGATGTGAAGCAGCCCGCTAAGGCGATTGACTTCCACCGGGAGGCGGTCAGTGTGGCGCGGCTGATTCATGACCAGCGCGGGCTGGCATCCCGGTTGGCGAACCTGGGCAACAGTTATGTGATGCTCGGCAATACTACCGAGGCGCTCAAGTGCTTCCTTGAGACGGTTGCCGTGTATAAATCGTTGGGCGACCTGGCCGAAGCCGCGCTGCGGCAGGGTATTATCGGGAACATCTATAATGAACTGGGGCGGAACTCCCCCTCACACGAGGAAGCCACGATTTGTTACGGGCTGGCGGCGGATGCCTACCGTGAAACCCTGATTCTGGCGCAGGAATTAAATGACGTTGCGACGCAGGCCGAACTCCTGAGCAGCCTGGGGAACGTATTCGGGAACATGGGCAACTACGACCAGGCGCTGACGCATTTCCGCGATGCGTACCAGTTGTTCCACCGGCTGGGCTTGCATGACCGGCTGCCCCATCTTCAGGGCAATATCAATCTGGCGGAGGATTTTCGTCGCCAGCAGCAGGACAGCCACTGAAAGCAGGATGTGCCATTCGGCGCAGGTTGATCGTGAATTCCCTAATATCCGATGCTTTTCAGGTAGTCCCGGTTCGCCTGTGATATCCGCTTGGGCGCGGCGGGGTCATCAATCAGGACATCCTGCTCGACAATTGCCCAACCGTCATAACCCCGTTTTTCCATTTCTGCGATCACGCCTGGGAAATCCACCATGCCTTTGCCCAGTTCACAGAAAACACCGGCCTGCATGGCCTGGAAGTAATCCAGCCCTTCTTCTCGCACGCGCCGCAGAACCGCTCCGTCGCAGTCCTTGAGATGCAGGTAACGCACGCGCTCACCGAATTCTTTTACACAGGCCACCGCGTCGCCACCGCCAAAGTGCCAGTGGCCGGTATCCAGGCACAGGCCGACCAGGTCAGGGTCGGTACGCTTGAATAACTCGCGGACTTCTTCAGGCGTCTCAATATGGCCGGCGCTGTGATGATGAAAGACTGTCTCCAGCCCCAGTTGATCCTTGATCTTGCGGGCGATACGGTTGACACCCTGGCCGACAATATCCCATTGGGCGCTATTCAACACGGTGCCGCTGCGTTTTCCCGCTTGTTTGACCAGATCGGGCACTGTGCCGTTATCATCGGCCAGGACGACATACCGCGCCCCCAGCGCCGCCAGCAGCGCTCCTACTTTGAGCGCGAAGGCTTCGGCTTCGGCATGTCCGGCGGGATCAACCAGCTTGACCGGGACAAAGGATGAGAGCAGTTGCAGGCCGCGCCGATCAAGCGCTTCACGCAGTACAGCCGGGTCAGTGGGCAGGTATCCCCAGGGCCCCAGCTCAATGCCAGTGTAGCCGGTTGCGGCGATTTCGTCTAAGACCTGTGAATATTTGAATTTGGGTTCAATCCCCTCGAACTCATAAATGCCCCAGGAAACGGGCGCACTCGCAATCTGGATAGCCATGCTTACTCCTCGGTATCAGGCATACTCTCAAGTAGATACTGCACACCCTTTTTTAGTGGATCAAGGTCGTTTTCTACGGCATCCCATACAACCTCTAGTTGAATTTTGTCGTACTGATGGATCAACACGTCCCGGAATCCGGTATAATCACGCCATTGGATGTGCGTGTATTTCGCTTTTAAGGATGAATCCAGGCGCTTGACGCTTTCGCCAATGACTTCGAAACAGCGCATTACGGCTTCCTGGATTAAATCCGACTCTAAAAACTTTTTTCGCCCATCTTCAGTGAAATGCTCGATCTGCTCAATGCGTTTCAGAATATCGTTTAAGTAGACGCGCTGCTGCTTCATAACGGAATCGCGTCTCGCAAGATTGTGTCACGCATTTCATCCCGCAGATTGGACTCAATTGCTACGTCCACATGCCGTCCCAGCAGTTCCTGTAAATCCATGACCAGCCCAGCATGGTCAAGCAGACGATACCCCGCTCGGAATGTCACCAGAATGTCAATGTCACTGTCTTCGCCGGCTTCCTGACGAGCAACGCTGCCAAATACCCGCACATTACTCGCCCCGCGCTGCTTTGCCAGACGGAGAATCTCATCCCGCTTATCGCCAATCAGGGTTGGTATGCCGAGTAGTTCAGCCATGGTCGCACACCTCCACGTTTGCGTTTATTTCTTTCCTCTTTATTATAGGTGATAACGTTCTTTCTTTTTGGATTTTTCGTAGGTTTCGCGGGCCTGCTGCACCTCAGGGTTATCGCTGACTTCGGCAACGGCCACATCCCACCAGCTTTCATAACCGCCTACACGCTGGCGGCGGTCAGTTTCAGTGATAATGCAGACCGGTTTGCCTTTGATGTCTTTGGCGTCTTCCAGGGCCTTACTGAATGCCTGGCGGGTGGTGGCGACAAAGACATGCGCTCCCAGCGATTCGCAGTTCTTCGCGAAGTCAATCGGGATATTTTCCCCGGAAAGCTGCCCGGCGGATTCGTCACGGTAGCGGTACTTCGTGCCGAAGCCATCGCTGCCGACACTCTTGGATAAGCCGCCGATGCTGGCGAAGCCGTGATTGTCAATCACGATAATATTGACCTTGATGCCCTCCTGCACCATCGTCACGATTTCCGAGTTCATCATCAGGAAGCTGCCATCGCCCACCATGACATAGACCTCCCGTTCGGGGGCAGCCAGCGCCACGCCCATGCCACCGGCGATTTCGTAACCCATGCAGCTATAGCCGTATTCCAGGTGATAACCGCGCGGATCACGGGTGCGCCACAGTTTGTGCAGGTCTCCGGGCAGACTCCCCGCCGCGCACAGGACAACATCCTGCGGGCGCGACTGGGTGTTCACCATACCGATAACTTCCCCCTGGGAAAGCATCGGCTCATGTTCGAGGTTGTAAATGCGGTGGACTTCGGAATCCCATTGTTTGTTGAAATGTGTCGCCCGCGCCTGATAGGCACTGTCTGTGCGATAGTCACCCAGATGCGCCGCAAGCTCTTCCAGGGTGACTTTTGCATCGCCCACCAGCGGAATGGCGCTGTGTTTATAGGCGTCGAACTCCATCACGTTGATGTTGATGAAGCGCACGTCCGGGTTCTGGAAAGCCGTCTTGCTGGCGCTGGTGAAGTCACTGTAGCGCGTGCCAATACCGATGACGAGGTCGGCTTCCCGCGCCAGGATGTTCGCGCCTTCGGTGCCAGTCGTGCCCACTGCGCCCAGGTTGAGCGGGTGGTTATAGCGCAGTGACCCTTTACCTGCCTGGGTTTCTCCCACCGGAATGCCGGTTTTTTCCACGAAAATTTGCAGCGTATCCGTTGCTTCACTGTAATGCACGCCGCCGCCGGCCACGATAATCGGGCGCTGCGACTCGCGTATCCAGTCCGCCGCCTGCTGCACAAAACCTCTGTCCGGGCGGTTGCGCGGGATCACCCAGACGCGCTTCTCAAACATTTCGGCGGGGTAATCGAACGCCTCCGCCTGGGTATCCTGCGGCAGGCACAGCGTGACCGCGCCGGTATCGGCAGGCGAGGTGAGGACGCGCATGGCTTCCCGCAGCGCGGGGATGACCTGTTCCGGGCGGTAAATCCGGTCCCAGTAGCGCGACACGGGTTTAAAGGCGTCGTTTACGCTGAAGTCCTGTGCGTGTTCCCACTCTAGCTGCTGTAGCACGGGTGACTGGATTCGTTCCGCGAAAATATCACCGGGCAGCAGCAGCACCGGGATACGGTTGACGGTGGCCGTCGCCGCGCCGGTAATCATGTTGGTCGCGCCGGGGCCAATGCTGGATGTGCAGGCGAAGGTTTGCAGGCGATTTTTGTGTTTGGCATAGGCCACCGCCGCGTGAACCTGCGCCTGTTCGTTGCGGCTCTGGTAGTAACGGATGTCGGCGCTGAACTGCTGCAAGGCCTGGCCGATTCCGGCGACATTGCCATGCCCAAAAATCCCCCAGACGCCGGCGAAAAACGGGTTTTCCACGCCGTCGCGGGCGACGTACTGTTTGCTCAGGTACAGGATGAGTGCCTGCGCTGTCGTCAGGCGTCGTGTTTTGTTCATTGTGCGTGTCCTTTTCGTATTGGCCGCTGGCTGTTGGCTGCTGGCTGTTGGCCGCTGGCTGCTGGCTACTGGCTGTTGGCTGCTGGCCGTTGGCTACTGGCCGTTGGCTGCTGGCTGTTGGCCGTTGGCCGCTGGCTACTGGCTGTTGGCTGCTGGCCGTTGGCTACTGGCCGTTGGCCGCTGGCTACTGGCCGTTAGCCGCTGGCTGTTGGCTACTGGCTGCTGGCCGTTGGCTACTGGCCGTTGGCCGCTGGCTACTAGCCATTGGCTGCTGGCCGTTGGCCGTTGGCCGTTGGCTACTGGCTGTTGGCCGCTGGCTGTTGGCTGCTGGCCGCTGGCTGCTGGCTGCTAGTGGCTAGACCTTAGTTTTTGAATAAACATATTAAGCATCCGCCCAACGCTATCCAGTTCACCAGAAATCGCCTGATATACATGATCCTCAATCAACTGCAAATCGCGTGCCAACAGCAGGTGATAATCGAGTTCTGCCGCAGAACCCAATGCCATAGATAGAAATCGGGCATAATCTGCATCGCTGCCTCTGGCACTGCCTTCCGCAATATTGGCCGGGATAGACGCCGCGCTTCTGCGAATCTGGCTTATCAGCCCATACTTCTCGTCGGGCGGAAATTCCGCAGTCAAATGATAGACGCTCAGAACGATTGCATGTGCCTTTTGCCAGACTTTCAGGTTGCGATAACTCTGCATGACGGTTTTCTCTCTTTTAAGTTTCTGGCTACCAGCCACTGGTTGCTAACCGTTAGCTACTCTCCTAAAAGCCAGCAGCTAAGCGGCAAAAAAGCAAAGGGTCTCTAAAAGAGCCTTCTTCCAACCCCCTTCATCCAATGACTAGCAGTCAGCGGCCAGCAGCTAACGGCCAGTAGCTAACGGCCAGTGGCTAGCGGCCAGCAGCTAACGGCCAGCAGCTAACGGCCAGTGGCTAGCGGCCAGCAGCTATCTCCCCTCCATCCCGTGATGCACCAGCGGCAGACGCGGGTCCTGCCACGTCCAGGTATCCTTGACCCAGCTATAGGCCGGATCGTCACTGTTGGCGAGTGACTGCGCCGAACCCGCCAGGAAGTTGAGATAATACGTGGTGTAGCCCGGCGCGCTGACAACCGGGTGATAGCCTTCCGGCACGAGCACCGCGTCATGGTTGGCGGGCATCATCAGGCCGTCAATCCGGCGGTCATCCGTATAGACGCGCTGGTAAGCGTAGCCGTTCGGGTTGTCAATCTTGTAGAAGTAAATTTCTTCCAGGTCGGCCTCCAGGAGTGTGCCGTCCTCTGCGAGGCGGTGGACATCGTGCTTGTGTGGCGGGTAGCTGCTCCAGTTGCCGGACGGTGTATAGACCTCGACACACACGATCCGGTGGCAGTCGAAGCCAGGTGGAAGGATGCCGTTGATCTGGCGGGTGACGTTCGCGCCGCCGCGTATCTCGATTTTACTCATCGCCGGAGTCACTAACTGTGTCGGGTGATCCTCGCCAGTGGGAACCCAGCAGGAGGCAAACTCAAAGCCATCGGTGAGGGCCTCAATCTCGAAGTCCTTGTGGCGGGATAGATACAGGGCATACGGCATCCCGCTGAACACATTCGGGCGGCGGCCAACCTTGAGAAATTCGCCATCGCTCGTCCTGATGTTGCATACGCCCCCCAGGATGACAATCGCGTTCTCGCAGTCGCGGGTGTTATCGCTAAAGGTCTGGCCTTTGTTCAGACGCATGGCGGACATATTCAGATAGTCCCATCCGGCATCTGCCGCGTTGATACGGGCAAACTCGCCCGTGCTGCCCTGGTCTTTCGATTTCACCAGCATGGTTTCGGCTGTATAGAGCATTATCCCAGTCCTCCGTAGGGTTCAACGAATTTGAGTACCTCGTCCAGCGTGGGCATGAAGTTGGCACAACCGTGCGCCATGACGACAATCGCGCCGCAGGCATTCCCCAACCGCGCCGACCTGTGCCAGCCCCACCCGTTGACATAGCCGTAGATGAATCCGCCGCCAAAGGCATCCCCCGCGCCGAGGATATTGGTGACTTCCACCGGATAACCGGGGGCGTTCACTATGTCGCCACCGGGCAGGTGAATCTTCGCCCCTTCCGCTCCGACTTTTTCGACCACCGCTTCCAGGTCATTATCGAGCATCTGCCGGATGTTGGCCTGGCTGTCGCCCGTGACTTTCGTATCGGAGACCTGCGAATGGGTCAGCGACATCTTGCTGGGATCATCGAGCATGGCGGCGTTAATCTCGTCCTCCGTGCCGATCACCACATCCACCAACGGCAGCACCGCCCGAATCTGCACGCCAAACGCCCGCACGTCATGCCACTGGTCAGGGCGGAAGTCCACGTCCAGGACGACTTTCGCGCCGGACTTCCGGGCGAGTTCGGCGGCGAACATGGTCGCGCTGCGGCTCGGCTCTTTGCTCAGGTTTGTCCCGGCGAACTGGAAAACTTTGCAGTCCGTCACCGGAGCGTTGAGCACATCATCAATCGTCAGGTTGATGTCAGCGCAGTTATCGCGGTAGTAGACCAGCGGGAACTTGTCGGGCGGTTCGATGCCAAGCACAACGGCGCTGGTGCGGTGCGCCGGTTTGACCGGGATGAAGCGGGTTTCCACCCCCTCATTTTTCAGGAAGTCCACGATGAATGTTCCCACCGGGTCTTGCCCAACCGCTGTGAGCAGCGCCGACTTCAGCCCCAACCGCCGCGCCCCGACGCTGATATTGGTGGGCGAGCCGCCCACGTAGGCCGCGAAACTGCTGATCTGTGAAAATGGCACACCAATATCGTTGGAGTATAGGTCTATTGAGCTGCGCCCCATATGGAGCGAATCATAGGTTTTGGTCATCGGTAAAAGCCTTTTTAAAGTACCTGGTACTTAGTGCTTAGTGCTCTATCCGTAAATTCGTCGCGCCGACCTCGCCCCTACTCGCTGCACTCGTGCTCCTCTTTCCGTTGACGGCGACTGAGATGGGGCCGCCATATCCTCTCCTGCCTATCAGCACTTCGTACTCTGTACCCTATACTGGCACTATATCTCACTCAGCCGGACAGGGCGATTGTGCAGGTAGGACTGTTTCGCCGCCATTGCCATCACCACCGGCACACGCCCATCCTGGCCGGTGACCGGCACGGGAGCGTCCTCCACCACCGCACGGACAAACGCCTGGAGTTCGGCGCGGTAGGACTCCTGGTATCGTTCCAGGAAGAAATTCAGCGGTAAACTCGCCCGCCGGACGGTTGCGCCATCGCTGATCGTGACCGCATCCGGGTACAGGTTGGTATTGCTGGCGCTGCCCCGGCTGCCGAAAACCTCCACGCGCTGGTCGTAGCCGTAGATGGCCTTGCGGCTGTTATCAATGGTGCCAATCGCGCCGTTGGCGAACTTGAGCGTGATGAGCGCGGTATCAATATCGCCCGCCTCGCCGATAGCCGGGTCCACCAGCACACCCCCGGCGGCGTAGATTTCTTCGACATCGCCAAACAGGAAACGGGCCATATCGAAGTCGTGAATCGTCATATCGAAGAAAATGCCGCCCGATACCCTGATATACGCTACCGGCGGCGGCCCGGGGTCACGGCTGATGATGTGCAGCAGATGGGGGATGCCGATTTCGCCGCCCTCAATCGCCTGCTTGATGCGGGCAAATGACGGGTCAAAACGGCGGTTGAAGCCAATCTGCAATTTCACCCCGGCCTGGTCAACCGCTGCCAGCGCGGTATCAATCGTGCTGAGTTGGGCGGCGATAGGTTTTTCGCAGAAGATGTGCCTGCCCGCTCGCGCCGCATCAATGATAAAGGGCGCGTGGGTATCGGTGGATGAGGCGATAATCACAGCATTGACGTCTGCCTGCTGGATGGCCTCCAGGTGATTGTGTGTGAAAACCGGGATGCCATAGGTTTGTGCCAGGGACTGCGCGGCGGGTAAGTCGTTATCCGCCACCGACACGATCCGGGCCTCTGGAATAGCGGTCATCACCGCCTGCGCATGGACTTTGCCAATGCGACCTGCGCCGATCAAAGCGAAATTAAGTGTCATATACGGCTCCAAATGTGTGCTTGAATGCCATTCCGCAGAATTGTGCTGCGGATAAGGTTTTAACCCATGTTACACACATTTTCCGTATGGGCGTTAGTGGCGAACTTCAATGAATCAGCCTGATTTCCTGCCGGAAAGCGGGCGGACGATGTGCTGTTTCGATCTTGTCATACGTTATTAGCCCACACGGTCTTAACGTGTGTAACGCCGGCGCTTAATCAGACTCTTCGATTTCAGCACTACGCTGCATGACTTCCGGTTTGAGCGGCGTGACCCGGTCAATATCGGCTTTTTCTTCCTGCACCTCTTCCACCAGCTCGGCAATCGCGCTATCGGCGCTGAATCCGCGCAGTTCATGTTCGAGTTTTTCCAGTTCATCGCCGCCCGACATCATGCGAATCATCTCATCGCGTGATAACTCGGCTTTGGTGAACGTCCCCAGCGTTTTACCGCGCTTGAGGATGGTGAAGCGATCTCCAATCGGGTAAGCGTGGTGGGGATTGTGGGTGATGAAGATGACGGCGATGCCGCGCGCGCGGGCCTGGGCGACATAACGCAGCACTGTGCCCGCCTGCTTGACGCCTAATGCCGAGGTCGGCTCGTCCAGAATCAACACCTTCGCGCCGAAGTACACCGCCCGCGCAATGGCGATAGACTGCCGCTCCCCGCCGGAAAGTGTCCCTACCGGTTGTTCCGGGTCGCGGATATCAATGCCCATTTTTGCCATTTCTTCACGGGCGATATGGCTGGCCGCCTGCAAGTCAAATCGCTTGAATGGCCCCCAGCCTTTCGTGGGTTCGCTGCCCAGGAAGAAGTTGCGCGAAATGCTCATGAGCGAGACCATCGCCAGGTCCTGATACACTGTTGCGATACCTCTATCAAGCGCGTCACGTGGCGAATTGAAGTCTACCGGCTGGCCTTCGACCAGGTATTGGCCTTTGCTCGGTTTGTGTACGCCGGAGAGGGTCTTAATCAGGGTGGATTTGCCTGCGCCGTTATCCCCCAACAGGCACATCACCTCTCCGGGATATACGGTCATGCTGACATTGCTCAGGGCGATGACGCTGCCGAAATATTTGGAAATGTCTTTGACCTCAATCGCGGGGACTTTCATGTTCATCATCATTTCCCTCCCAGCGCTTGTTTGCGGACGAAGTTATTGACGAGAACGGCGATGATGATAAGCGCGCCCAGCACCACCCGGAACAATTCGGAGTCAATGCCCGCTGCCGGAACGCCCAACCGTACCATGCCATAAATCAATGCGCCCAACGCCCCGCCAATCACCGACCCATAGCCGCCGGTCAGGAGTGTGCCGCCGATCACCGCCGCCGAAATCGCGTAGAGTTCCTGCAAATCGCCGCGCAGGGCTGCCGCGCTTTGAATGCCGAAAAGCTGTATCTGGCTGAGCAGCCAGGCTGCCGCCGCCGTCCCCATGAACAGGATGATCTTGACACGATTCACCGGGACGCCCGTATTCCGCGCCGCATTTTCATCGCCGCCGACTGCGAAAACCCAGTTGCCGAACTTGGTGCGGAGTAAAAGCCAGGTTGCCAGCACGATGAGCGCCAGCCACCACAGAATTGACACATCAAAATCCGTGCTGGAAACCACCTGGGTGACTTCTCCGGTGAAGGATGTGCGCTCGGTGATGCGTTCCAGGCTGAAAAACGCGGAGTGAAAGATGGGGCGAATGCTCGTCCAGTCAGGGATTTTTTGCGCCAGCGCGTCCACATTGGAAGTCCCGGATGCAGCCAGGGAGAGCGCGATTGTCGCGCCACGCACGGCGAACAGCGAACCGAGCGTGATGATGAATGACGGGAGTTTGGTGCGCACAACCAGCAGGCCGTTGAAGAAGCCGATACCCAGGGCGATCAGCAGGGAGAACATCATGGCGATGGGCAGGGGCAGGTGGAAAGCAGTTGCCAGTATGCCGGTTGCCATCGTTGCAGCGCCCATTGTTGACCCCACCGAGAGGTCGAACTCACCGGCGATCATCAGGAGTGTCACGGCGACAGTCAGGATGCCGAGTTCGGATGCAGTTTCCAAAAACAGGGAAGTGCCGTTCATGCCGGCGAAATCCGAACCAGCGGCGAAGGCGAAGTACAGCCAGATGACAATCGCCCCGGCTAATGCTCCGGCTTCTGGTCGTCGCAGGGTGCGCCGCAACATCCCGGCGCGTTTGACACGCTCATCTCCTGGAGGGCTGTTATCAACCGAAGTTGTTGTAGATGCCATTGCGTAACCCTTTTAAACGAAATATTGTCAAAATATTTTTGGATATCAATAGAGAGAGGGCGACTCCACTGAGCCGCCCTGTGAAGCACTATTTACACACTGTATCTATATGGAACAGGCAGCACCCACTAGCGTGTGCCGCGTGCGCTGTATTCGATCACCGCGCCGGCAGTATCCGCTGTCACAAAGCCGGGGCCGGTCTGGACGACGATGCTTCCTGGCGTGTTGAGGTTGCTCAGGTAGAGATACATATAGACGACGCCGAGATACCCCTGAGTATATTGCTGCTGGTCAATCGCAAACAGCATGTCGCCTGCCTGGATCGCGCTCAGGACTTCCGGTGAGAGGTCGAAGGTCGCCAGCGCGACGACGCCGATCAGCCCTTCATCGCGCAGAGCTTCCAGCACGGGTACTGCGCCTGTTGGCCCCAGTGTGAATACGCCGTTGATGCTTTCATCTGCACCGAGGGCTGCAATCACGCGGTTCTGGGTGTCGGTGGGGTCGTTGAGGTCAACTTCCAGCACTTTGGATGTGCCGCCCGCCTCGCCCATCGCATCGGCAAAGCCCTGGCAGCGCAGATCAAGCGCGACGTTGCCGACTTCCTGGTTGACACACAGCGCGTTGGTGACGCCCGCTGCTGCAAATCGCTGGCCGCCGCCAAAACCGGCTTCATATTCGGTCTGCCCGACGTGGGCAATGACACCCAGTTCTGCCGCGACATCACTGCCGGAGTTGATGCTGATGACGGGGATGCCCGCTGCAATGGCGGCCTTGATCGATTCTTCCAGCGCGGAGGGGTCCGGGTTGGAGACGATCAGGCCATCCGGGTTGGAGGCGACGGCGGCATCAATTAACTGGGACATGGCAACCATGTCGAAGGTCTCCGGTGCCTGGTATTCGGTTGTGACGCAGTCGTATTCGGCATCGGCATCGGCAACGCCATTGCTGACAACTGACCAGAACGGGTCGCTGGCCTGACCGTGTGTAACAACCACAATCCGGTAGGTTGTCGCGCAGTCCTGCGCGGCGGCGGGGATGGCGGCGAAAGTGACCACCACGATACCTAAAACAAGCGCGAGGGAAAAGAATTTCTTCATCACAATGCTCCTTTAACTAAAAAACGGATTAGCATTTTCACTCATGGCGGGTGCGACGCCGATCTGCTGAGGTGTGATGAGTGACATTCGAATTATTAGCACATTCAACAATTATTGTCAAAGAAAGTGGTTTTTGCAGCCGATAGCGGGCATGTAATGAGTTTGAGATGAACACTCCCTAACTAACTGCACATTGCGGGCTGGCGGGGCGGGGTGTATGCTTGCCCATATTGTGAAGTGACCCTAACGAGCGATAGAGACGGATGACCAGAAACCGCCAGACTGCCATCAGACTGAACCTGTTTGTGCTGCGGATGACCCGCAATTGGCTGCGGATTGCCACCGTGATTGTCGGCCTGTATGTGACGCTGCCGTTCGCCGCCCCAACCCTGATGAAACTGGGCGCAACCGGCCCGGCGCAGGTGCTTTATACGCTCTACAGCCCGATGTGCCACCAGTTCGCGTTTCGCTCGTTTTTCCTGTACGGTGAGCAGCCGGTCTACCCCCGTGCCAACACCGGGACAGACCTCATTCCGTTTGAGACCGTTGTTGCCGACCTGCCGCAGTTCGCGCCAACCAGTATGCACCCGATTGGCGGGCCGGTGGGCGACCTGATGGCGTTCACGCCCGGATTCCAGTTCACCGCCCGCGATTTCGTGGGGAACGAGCAGATGGGCTACAAGCTGACGCTGTGCGAGCGTGATATTTCGATTTATATCGCCATTTTCATCGGCGCGCTGCTTTACAGTATCCCCACTGTGCGCCGCCACCTGCGCCCGGTGCCGATCTGGTTGTACGTGTTTGTCGGCCTGCTCCCGATTGGGCTGGATGGGTTCAGCCAGATGCTGGGCTACCCGCCGTTCAACCTGTGGCCGCCGCGTGAGACCTTGCCAGGATTCCGCGTGGCGACTGGCCTGATCTTCGGCTTCATGAATGCCTGGCTGGGGCTGCCGTACCTGGAGCTTTCGATGCGCGATACCCGCCGCCAGATCGAGCACAAACTGCGGCGGGCGGGAGTGGCGTTTTAGCGACAACCTGTATCCGCGCTATACTGCTCCTGTTTCGCAACCCGCCTCGTTTGGCCCCAGTTTCTTTGGCGTAACAATTACTCAGGCGGCACTACTGACTGCCCTGATCCCAGGTATTCACCCTGCCGCCGCTGCCCGGCAGTTGAGAGATGGCCTTGCGCGGGCGGGTAATCAGTGCGAGAATGTGTCCGGCCTGATTCTAGTATCTGGGGTGTCCAAAACGATGACTCAACTCTCGCGCCTGTGTTACCTGCTGCTGGCCGCTGCCGCGCTGGCGGCGTGCGCTCCGGCGGCTCAAACCGCCCCGACTGACCTGCCCACTCCGGTGCCATCGCTCACACCAACCGTCGAACCTCAGGTGGATGTCAACGCCACCCTGACCGCGCTGGCGCCGACCCTGACGCCGACGCTGACGCCAGTGCCCACTGAAACGCCTCTGGTGATTACGATTCCGGCGGTACTGGGCGAGTCGGTTGACCTGCCGGTAGAGATCACCCTGCCCGCAGGCTGGCGCACCGGCAGCGATACCCTCGTCATGAAGGACATCAGCAATATCCTGGTGCCGCTGCCCTTCACGGCCTATACCGGCCCGGTTACCGGCGGAACGGGGACGATTATCGTCGTCTGGGGCTTCCCCAGTTTTGGCGAACCGCCCGGCCCCGGCACACCACAAGGCCCTGACCTGTGGGCAGACGGCCTGCGGCTGCTGCGGCTGGCGATCATCGAACAGGGATGTAACGTCGGCACGGATTTGCGCCGCACCTATCGCGTCGGCCTGTCTTCCGCCGTTGGCACGCAGTTTTCCGCTGTGGACTGCCCGGAAGCAGTAGACACACGCGGATGGTTCGCCGGTGTGCGGGAAAACGGCCTGAGCTTCATCTTCTATATGTATACCGAACCGATTGAGGCCATGAATGTCGCCCAGGATGAACTCCAGGCGATCCTGGATACGGTACGTTTCCTTGTGCCGGAAGTGGCCGCCACCGCCACCGCTGCCCCATAACACAACAGGAGTTACGCAGTGAAAGATCAGTTTCCCCGCAATCAGCGGGCTGCGTAACTCCCTGAATAGGTACAAATGGCTTTATGGCAGGCCGTAGACGCGCACCGTATGATCCTTGCTGGCAGTGGCGATCATGGTCTGGTCGGGGCTGAAGGCCACCCCATTCAACCAGTCACCGCTGCTGAACGATGCCAGCAGTTCGCCGCTTTCCACCCCGAACAGGCACACCCCGCCGCTGGAGGCAACCGCCACCAGCGTGTTATCCGGGCTGAATACGAGGCTGGCTACAAGGCCGGCACAGCCATCCAGCGTGCGGATTTCAGCGCCGCTGGCCGGGTCGAGCAGGATGGCATCGAAGCTGTCGCTGATCGCCAGGTAACGACCATCAGTGCTGTATGCCAACCAGCTCACGTTCTGGCTGATGGTGGATTGCCCCGCCGGGATAACCGGGGAGAAATGCAACTCCTGCCGGGCGGCGGTATCCCACAGCCAGATACTTCTATCCCAATCGGTAATCGCCAGCGTCGCGCTGTCGGGGCTGAAGGCTGCCGCGCTCATGTAGTTCGTATGGCCGACAGTAGCCGATACTTCCGCGCCCGAAGTCGCGTCCCACAACTGCACCACATTCGCTGAACTGGCCGTTGCCACCTGTGTCCCGTCGGGGCTGAAGGCTAAATCCAGCATATCGCCGACCTGCGGGCCAAAGACCAGGGCGGGCGCGAGGTTATCCACATCCCATAAGACCACCACGCCATCGGCATGGCCGCTCATGAGTTTGTTGCCGTCCGGGCTGACCGCCAGGGAATACACTTCCTCCAACGGCTGCGCGTCGCTTCCAGCCAGGACAGCCATTTCCGTCCCACCGGCGGCATCCCACAGGCGCACGGTTTTGTCGTAACTGGCGCTCACCAGCAGCGACCCGTCAATGCTGAACACAAAGTCATACACATAACGGGTATGCCCGGTCAGCACGTTGACATCCACCCCGTCCGCCACACTCCACACATGAACGGCGTAATCCCCGGTTGCATACGCCAGCAGCGACCCATCCGGGCTGAAGACAACCGCGCCGTCCCCTTGCACGCTGCCGGTAATCATGGCCTTTTCGACCTCGCCAGCAACATCCCACAACGAAATACCGGAATAGCCCATGTTGATCGCCAGCAGCGACCCATCCGGGCTGTAGGCAATCGACTCGCTCGAACGGCTGGGCTTGAACGAGCCGGTTACCGCCTGGGTTGCGACATCCCAGTAATAGACCGTGCCATCGCTGACGACGGCCAGCGTGCTGCCATCGGGCGAAAACGCCATCGCCTCCGCGATTTTGGGGGTGGAGAGCAGCGCCGGTTCGGTTGCTGTATCCAGCGCCGCCGGTTGGTACAGCCAGACGCCAACTGTGCTGGCGACGGCCAGGAACTGCCCGTCGGGCGAATAAGCGACATGGTCTGTCGAGCCGCGCCCCAGGCGAATGAGTTCGACCATCTGTGCCGCATTGTCCGGTGTGATGACCGTCCCGCCGGAATCCTGTGCCAGACTCGGAACCAGGACTCCCAGAAATACCATGACCATGATGCTGCCTGCTATGATGATGCGGTGCATAGAACAACGTCTCCTTAATGAGTTGTAAAGTAATTCACTGCTTAATCTCAAATCTATTCGGTTTGTCACGATAATCAAAGTGACATCCGTCCTGTTGATTGACGCGGAGTGATTTTACTGAGGGAAAACCGCCACCGGCTGCGGTACCTGAATCCCACAAAACTCCCCCGCTCCCCTGAATTTTTACCTGCTTCTTACACTCGTGTGCTACAACTGACCATATCCCACTAGACGATTCTTGCAAGTTGATTCAGGAGCAGGACAGTTTATGACTGAGACCTTTAATTTTCAGGCGGAAATCCAGCAGGTGCTGGATATTCTGGTACATTCCCTCTATACCGAGCGCGAGATTTTCCTGCGCGAACTCATCTCCAACGCTTCCGACGCGCTGCACCGCGTCCAGTTCGAGCTGCTCACCAACCGCGAGGTGCAGGACGCTGACGCCGAACTCGCCATCGAAATCAAGGTGGACGATGAAGCCGGGACGATCACCATCAGCGACACCGGCATCGGCATGACCCGCGACGACCTCATCAACAACCTGGGGGTGATCGCCCGCAGCGGCGCGAAGGCCTTCATCCAGGCCGCCCAGCAGGCGCAGAACGGCGGCGCGGCGGACATCATCGGCCAGTTCGGGGTCGGCTTCTATTCGGTGTTCATGGTGGCGGATAAAATCCAGATCACCACCCGTTCCTACCTGCCGGAAGAACCCGCCTACCTGTGGGAATCCACCGGCGTGGCAACCTATACCATCGAGCCAGGCGAGCGTGAGACACGCGGCACGGATATTGTCGTCTACCTCAAGGAAGACGCGAAAGAGTTCGCCTCGGAATGGAAGGTGAAGGACATCATCCGGCGGCATTCCGACTATATTGCCTTCCCGATTTACGTGGGCGAGAGCGAAGAAGCCACCAACAAGCAGCAGGCCATCTGGCGGCAGGACCCCAAAGAAATCACCGACGAGCAGTACAACGACTTCTACAAAATGCTCACGATGGACTGGAACGAGCCGCTCTACCATATCCACATGCGGGCCGATGTGCCGCTCCAGTTCTACACCCTGCTGTATATCCCCGGCGGGACTGACCTGGGAATCCTCAGCCCGCGCAAAGAGCCGGGACTCAAGCTGTATGCCCGCAAAGTGCTGATTCAGGAGTACAACAAAGACCTGCTGCCGGAATATCTGGGGTTCGTCCAGGGCGTGGTAGATAGCGAAGACCTGCCGCTCAACGTGAGCCGCGAGAGTGTCCAGGCGACGCGCATCATGGCAAACCTCAAGAAGACACTGACCGGCAAGGTGCTGACCGAACTCAAGCGCATGGCGCAGAAGAACCGCGAGGACTACCTGGCGATTTACGAGCAGTTCGGGCGCTTCATCAAGCAGGGGGTCGCCGCCAGCCCGGCAGACCGCACCGACATCGAGCCGCTGCTGTTCTTCGCCAGCACGCGCAGCGACTCGCCCGATGAACTGTTCACGCTGGAAGAATACATCGAGCGCCGCGCTGAAGGCCAGGACGACATCTACTACATCATGGGCGAGGACTTCCACAGTGTCAGCCGCAGCCCGCACCTGGACGCCTTCCGCCAGCGCGGAATCGAGGTGCTGTACTTCACCGACCCGGTAGACCCCTTCATGCTGATGGGACTGCCGGACTACAAGAGCCATAAACTGCGCAGCGTGGACGAAGCCGAGATTGATCTGAGCAGTATCGGCCAGGCGGAAGACGAAAGCGCCCGCCCCGAACCGCTGCCGGAGGACACCTTTACCGCGCTGCGGGATCACTTCGCCGCTGTGTTGGGGGAACGGGTGCGCGATGTGCGCCAGAGCAAGACGCTCACGGGCAGCCCGGCGCGCCTTATCAGCGACGAATCCGGCGCGAGCCGCCAGATGTTCCGCATCAACCGTCTGCTGGACCGTGACTACGAACTGCCGGTGAAAATCCTGGAACTCAACCCGCGCCACCCGCTGCTGCATAACCTGAGCGGCCTGTTAGCGCAGGACAGCGATAACCCGCTGGTGAATGTCGTGGTCGAACAGGTCTTTGAAACGGCGCTGTTGCAGGATGGCATCCACCCCGACCCCTCCGCGATGGCCGGACGCCTGAACCTGCTCATGCAGGCGGCCACCGGCACCCCGGCGGCAGAACTCAACTATGAGGCTGTGCGCTCGGCTGTGCCCGAAGCGGTGGTCGAGGAAGCCGACACAGATGCAGAAGGCGGAGAGGAAGAGGCGTAAAGAGGCTGAAACGAACATGCCCAGGCCGGGTGTGGGGCTGGTTTTGCCTGCATCCGCCTGGGTCGCCGCTTCAAATATCGGATTTCGCCCCGCCATGATGGGAGCAGAATTCAGAGATCAGGTGCGCGTAGACACTGCACTTCGTAACAGAGCTATGATGAGCGGGCGCAGCGAAACCCTATGTAGCTGCCCCCGTAGTCGGGATTGACTCCAGAGCGATGGGCGGCACGCAAGTCCCCCGTATCATTACCGTCCCACGCACCACCCCGCAACACACGCAGGCTGCTAGTATCGCTATTGCTCTCATGGTCAGCATTATATGGATGATCCTGATACAACGAACTCACCCATTCCCATACGTTGCCGCTCATATCCAGTGCCCTCACCCAGGATGCACCACCCAGTCTGCTGCCCACCTCAGCTGCCTGACCGTTGGAGTTTCCAAAGTAAACAACATTGTCGGCGTTGAATTCATTTCCCCAGGGATAAACGAGGCTTTCCGGCCCGCGTGCCGCGTATTCCCATTCGGCTTCGGTGGGCAGCCGCATTCCGCGCCGTTCACAGTAGTCGCGTGCTTCAAACCATGTAACGCCCTCCACCGGGCGATCATCGCCTGTGAAGGCAGGGGGGTTCGCCTGCGTGCCTCCCAGACGCCGGAAATGGGCTTGTGCAACTTCATACTTGTCGATCCAGAATGGCCGCTCAAAGCACTGTCGCTGTACTGGTTGTTCGTCGCTGTATACTGTGCTACCCATCATGAAGCAGCCCGCCGGCACCAGCACCATCGTTATGCCATCAAAGTTGCGCTCAACGGGCGTCCAGTCGGCGTTGCGTGCCACAGGCGTCAGGGCGAGTTGTTCTGACGAGAGTGTGGGAGTGGCGGACAGGGCAATCAGAGTCGCAAATGCGGCGGTTTCGGTGGCTCCAGATTGCTGTGCAATGGCCGTCGCATTCGCGCTTTGAATCTGGTTTTCGGTTGCAATCAGGAAAGCTGTCTGGGTTGCTGCTGCTTGAGTCTGTTCGGCTTCTGTAGTCTGCAACTGCTGGAATCCACTGAGTGTGGAAGTCGTGTCATCGGGCGTTGCAGTTGGGTTTTGAGCAACGGCTGTTGTGGGGGTGGCATTGTCATTACCACTAAGATTGGTAAGCATGATCGCACCGATAACGATTACTGCAACCAGCACAAGTATTCCTATAACATACGTCGTTGGCTTGATTATGTTCTGTTTGGGGGGTGTAATCCATGCGCCGGATACCTGAGCCGGGGTAATGACTGCCGCGATCCGATCATAAAAGTCGTCAGCAGGCAGTTTGCCGCCCGTAACATTCACAAACTGTGTCGTAATCAGCAGCGCGAATTCTTTTCCCTCTAATAACACCGGAAAGATGGGCTTTCCTTCGCGTTGTGCCAGCAGGACTTCACGTTCCACCCATTCGGATTTTTCCGCATCAGGAGACATGACAACCACAAAAGCGGCGCAGTCCTCAATCGCTTTAACAATTGTCCGCCACCAGCGGTCGCCATAGTCAATGCGATCATCCAACCAGACATCGAATCCGCGCTGCCGGATGTCTTCCGCCAGTCCGCGAACATAGCGTTGATTCTTGCGACTATAGCTGATGAAAATGTGCGGCATAATATTATTTCGGTGAATTGTGTATGAATATCCTCAATTATGCCGTTCGTCGCCCGTCAGCGCAACAAAATCGCCCCAGTCAGTTCGCTTCCCTGGCTCGAAGGAAGCGAGGGGTTACCAATGAATCCCGTTAGCGGGTTGGGTTTTGCCTGGCCGGGAAAACAGCGTGCCCGATCAAGACCCTACTCGCCGGTAATCCCGGTCATTTCAACCGATTCAACAAACCACTTCTGTAATATAAAGTACATCACCAGCAGCGGCAGGATGTTCAAGAACGTGCCGCTCATCTTGACCGCTTCGTTCAGCCGGTCAAAGATATTGACTGTCCCCGGCGGGTAGAGGTTCTCGTAGGCCTGCGTGAACTTCGAAAGCTGCATGGGCAGAGTTGTGACACCGCCTTCCAGGAAGATCACGGTGAGGAAGGTTTCGTTCCAGTACCACACGATGGAGAAAATGAACGACACGATATAAGCGGGGAGCGCGGAAGGTACGGCGAGCGTAAGGAAAACGCGCATGTCGGAAGCCCCATCCAGCCGTGCCGATTCTTCCAGCACTTTGGGGAAGGAGATATAAGACTGGTAGAAGATCAGGATGAAGATAGCGCTCTTATAGCCCTGTCCCATCACGGCGGGCAGGATGAGCGCCAGCGGGTTGCCCAGCAGCCCCAGATTCCGGTAGGTCAGCATCTGCGGAATGACCGTGTTTTGCGGCGGGATGAGGAAAGTGGCGAGGAGGAGTATAAAGATGAGCGGCTTGCCCCGAAAGCGATAGCGTGCCAACCCATAACCCACCACCGAGGCGACGATGACCTGGAGCATTGAAGGCACAATACTCATCGCAGCGGACGCCATCAGCGTGTTAGAGTAGTTCAACACGCGCAGCCCTTTAATGTAGTTGCCGAGATAAAACTCTGTTGGCACCCACTGCACCATCGGGTTGAGCAGATCGTCGGGGCTTTTGATACTGGTGACGAACATGAACAGCAGCGGCTGGAGATAGACGAAACCGATAGCAATCAACAGGGCATACAAGGCAGCATTCATCGTCAGGCCGCGATGGGCGCGACTGCCAAACAGAAGCCAGCGAAAACGCTGGATGACCGGGTGATGGAAGATGCTCATTACCTCGTCCCCCTTCTCGCCCACTGCTGCAGGAACAGATAGACGATTGTCAGCAGGATAATCATCACGCCAAAGTAAATAAAGGCCATCGCGCTGGCGTAGCCAATTCCCCCCTGAACGTCATAGGTCCGGTCGTATATGTACCGGATAACTTTGTTTTCGGAGAAATGGGAGAGGGAGACGATGGTGTAAATGGCATTGACCACCGTCGCCGTCGAAAGCGAAGGCAGGATGATCTTCCAGAATGTCGCCCAGCTCGAAGCCCCGTCAATGGCCGCCGCTTCGTAGATGCTTCTGTCCACTTTCTGCAAGCTCGCCAGGTAGATCAGGATTTGCACGCCTGAAAACCACAGGATGAGGATAAACGAGGTGAGCAGGTATTCAACCGGGCTGCGCAGCGCGCGCGGCAGTTGTTCCAGGAATTCGATCACAGCCGGGATGGTGCTGATGCCGGGCGCAGCGGCGGCGCCCTGCGCGGTGAGTTCCTTAATGACCGGCCCGCTCGTGATGACAATCGGCAGAAAGAAGATCACGCGAAACAGCCCTTTGAACTTGAATTTGAGATTCAGGAACATCGCGATAATCATCGCAAAAATCAGCACAATCGGCACTGAAACCAGCGTCTCGATGGTATAGCCAATCAGCAGTTCGATAAAGTTGGGGTCGGTGAACAGCGCACGGGTATAGTTTGCCCATTCGACAAAGTTCAGGTTGATGCTGGCGGTTGTCACCGTGACCTGGTTGAAGCTGTAGCGAAAGGTTTCGATGAGCGGCAGTAAGGTAAAGAGCAAGAAGCCCACGACCCATATCAGGATGAAGCCGTAACCATGCAAGGCTTCACGAGTGCGGAGACTGATCTCGCGGCGAGGGCTGTAACCTGTCATCGTCCATTCTCCAAAAGCAAGGCGTTTTTCGCCTCGATGGTAATCCCGTCCAGTGAGAAGGGTTGGTTATTGTAGTTGACCATGATTTGCTGGCCGCTGGCATAGGTTGTCGCAAACACACCCGCCGCCAGTTGTTCGTGAGCGACGATTTCCTGCCCGCGCACGGGGGCGAGCAGGGCGTTCAGCCACGCATAGGTCTGCCGGATTTCATCGCCCCACTGCGCATAGGACGACGTGTAAATCCAGGAAGACCGGGTATTGAGCATATTGGCGGTGGCTTCGTAGGTGAGGAAGTATGACGGGTAAATGCCATACTCCACCTGCCGCAGCAGGTCCTGCTGCCGGTTAGAAGAAAAATTGAGCACGGGGCCGTAATAAGGCATATAGCCCGCCAGCACAACCGGCAGGAAGGGGACAGGCTCGGAGGTGTAGATGTAGCCGTTGTCGCCCAGCGGCATATCGTAGTAGGCCTGCGCCAGCCCCAGGAGATAGTCATTAGGGCGGTAAATGCCCAGGCGCAAGGGCGATTCATCCAGCAGGGTCTGGTAAGCCGCAATCGCGGCCTCGCGGTTGAGCGGGTTGTCGCGGCGGAAGTCGCTGTAAAGCGTCGAGCCGATACTGTCGAGCGCCAGCCCCGTATCAGGCTGCGCGGCCACATCATGGCTCAGGGCGGTGTACCGCTCCTGCAGGGCATCCAGGGTGAAGTAATGATTATAATGGCGGCTGTAGCCTTCCAGGATGACGTTGGTGATCGCCATCGCCAGGTCGTTTCGGGGCGAATACCCGGATTCTCCCCACAGCGCCACTTGCGGCTCAAAGTAGAGCGAGAAGTGCCCGCCTTCTGCCGTGATTTCTCCCGCCAGGGCGTTCAGGTCGCCCAGACTGCCCAGGCCGCCCTCCAGCGCCACCCAGGTCGGTGGCATTGTGGTAGCGCCGAACGGCTGCCAGCCGTAATAGATGACCTCCGGGTTCGGCAGTTGCAGCCCGTCCAGAATCTCGCGCACCTGCGCGATAGTTGTCATCGGGATGAAGCGATCCCAGAAGAGGACTTCTTCCTTGTCCCCGCCCAGAAATTCCAGGCGAATGCCGATGTCCGGATTCGCGTCATCGTTCCGGTGCAAAAGGCCCTTGTCCAGCAGATAGCGTTGGTAACTGCGTGCCATACCGACGTAATCCGCCGCTTCGCCGGTGAGGAAGCGATAGTGCAGCACAACATCAAAGGTGTTCGTCTGCCGTTGGACGGTGGTCACGCCCGCGCCTGAGCGGTTGGTGGCCTGGAAGTACGTCTCGTTGTAGATAAAGGCGTTGTAGACAAAATTGAAATTGGTGATGATACCAGCCGGGTGCGCCTGCGCTTCTCCGTAGGCCGCGCCTTTTTCGACAACCGAGATGAAGGCGTTTTCCTTCTCGCCATGCACCATGCCAAACACCGGTAAGGAAGCCGGATAAGGCGGGACAGTATATCCATCGTAGGGCATGACGGCCAGGATGCCCAGATCAGAGCCGTAATAACGCGCATAGAGCATATTCCGGGCTTTGGTCGTCTCTGCGAATCGGATCAGACTGCCGATACCATCCGGCACGAACATATAGCCCGGCACGCTGCCGCCGCGAGTCGCGCCCAGAAACGGGTAGACATAGACACGTCCCAGCCGGAAGTCGGGACTTCCCTCCTGGATGGTGGCAGAGGGCACTTCGACCCGTACACCGTCCGGCTCAAGTTGCAGGATCACCCCAACGGTGATGCCGTAATCGTCAAATGTCACCAGTGCCGAGACGCCCCCCTCAATGGGCGTGACTTCCAGCGTGTGATTCGTGTTGGCGATGGAGACGCGCTTGTTGACGGCTTTCTGGTCAAGATATTCGATACTGATTCCGCTCTGGGCAAACGCCCGCCAGGACGTATTGAGCCGATCCCCCTCGATAGTCTCATCAATCCCGGAATGCCACAGGTAATTACTGCGTTTATCCAGTAACTTGAATGCCAGGGTGGCGGAATCAACGTAGAGTTGGAACTGGTCGTTTTCAGCCGCCATCTGGTAGGAAGGGGGGATCTCCTGGGCAAGCACAGCGGCGCCGGATGGCGCGAGGATAGCCGGCAAACACAGAAGAACCAGCAGCAGCGCAGCCCGGAAGGGTACGCGATGACGATATTGCGGCATGAGAGTGCTGAAGTTAGCCACGCAAACCAGCCTCCTGAACGATTGCCAGAATGAACTCATACAGTTGGTTGAACAGCACATAAAGGATGTAGCCCGTCAGGAGGAACATCGCCATCGTGAACAGCGTAGCGAGGATGTTGCGCACGGTTTCGGAAAACGAGTAGTTATGAATCTCCTTGACCATGATGACAAGCATCACCCCGGTCCAGAACCAGATGAGCTGGTTGGAGAACGTAAAGATAAACGCCTCGTTGAGCGTCAGCAGGTTGGAGAGCAGCGTTACCGGCAGCGCGAACAAGACATACGGGAACAGGCTGTAGGCGCTGCCGATGATGACATCGCGCAGACGACCTTCTCCATCGCTGATGTCGGCAATCAGGTAGTTGGCGATATTCCATAAAAGGATCGGCACAATCGTGTAGGTGACTTCTGTTTCCGGCTGAATTTGCCATGAGGTGGCATAGGGGCTGAATACGAATCCGGTCAGATAGAGCGAGATAACGCGCACAGCCAGCACCCAGGCGTAAATGAGAAACGCGAAAAGGAGGCTGCCGCGCAGACTCTGCTTGATGTAGTAGAAGCTGTCGGCGGGCTGTTTGATGAAGCGGAACATGAAAACAAAGTCGTCCACCAGGTGGATTTTCTGTGCTGCCCGCGCCCAGCGCCGCAGCGGATCCAGCCACTTGCGGCGGCGTTCCAGCCGCGTGAAGACACTGAGGAACACCCACCCACCGAAAAATACGCCCAGGGCGCCGCCCAGATACCGCTGCAAAACGGCGTTACGCAGCTCCCAGAAGGTTTCAGAATAGCCGTTGCGGTCTTCGGCATAGCGGTAGTACGCCAGGGCGCTGGTGTAGTCAGTCTCCTTGTAATCGGCGTTGGCGAGGCCCTGATACGCCATGATGACCAGCCCGTTATAGTTCAGCACATCCTCGAAGTAGGGTCTGGCTTCCGTGTAAAAGCCTTCCATATAAAGGCGCACGCCGTCATGCAGCCGTCTGGCAAAATCAGTGACCTGATAAGTGACAATGGCATTCTTGCTCTTATCCAGCACGTAAAGGTTTTCGCCCACACGCTCAATGGCGGTGGGGTTGCTCAGCAGGCCAAGCCGCTGATCGCCTCTATCCTGTGTGCCAAAAACGAACAGGAGCGTGCCGTCCAGGTCGTATTCGAAAATACTGCCATTCGAGTCTACCGCCAGCATCAGGCCGTCTTCGGTGACATCAATATCCCGGAAGGTTCTTGAGCCGTACATCCCGCGATCAAACAGGTTCCTGCCGGCGATATTGAACTTGCGGATACTCTTGTTTCTCTCTGTGCCTGCGGTAATCGTATAAACGAGTGAACGACTGTCAATCGTGACGTTGGAAGGCGATGCCGCCTCATTTTTGATGAACTGTTCCAACTGCTCATCCGTCAGGAACAGCCGTTGCAGGATCATCTTGAGCGACATTTCCGCCGAATTTGCCCCGAAGTAACCAATGAAGTTGCCATTGGTGTTCATCATAACCAGCCCGTTCACCGAGCCTTCGCTGACAATATAAAGGTTCTTGCGGGCGTCTACGGCGATTTTGCGCGGCAGGAATTCCCGGTTCGCGCCGAACAGCGGCTCTGAGGGACGGCCAAACTCATGAACCAGATCGCCGTCTGCATCCAGGATAACAATCGTGTTCTTGCCGGCATCGGCGATATACAGCGTGCTATCCTCGTCCACGAACAGGCCGGTTGGCGATTGCAGAATCCCCTGCCCGAACTCCGCCACGATCTGGAATTCCGCATCGAGTTTGACAATACGCCTATTGCCCGTATCAGCAATGTAGAGGAAGCCGTCCGGCGCGAAAAACATATCTTCGGGGCCAGACAAGGGGAGGTCAATTTCATCAAGCGGCGTATAGGCAGCCTGTGTCGGCCAGAGAAACCCGCCCGGCCCTAACGTCCCGGTGGTATAGGGGGATTGCGCCCGCACCGGCACGGTGACAGCCGAAAGCCCGATCAGGAGGGATACGAGCAGCAGAACCTTTTTCATTTCAACCCCGAGTGAGACATGGTACTCATCACCTGCCGTTGTAGAAAAATGAAAATAATCAGGTTGGGCAAAAACATAATCAGCGCCGCCGCCGCCGCGATCCCCTGCCCGGCTACGGTGTTGGCGGTGGTCGTCGTAGTGGCGGTCAACGTGCCGAGATAGAAGGCCAGAGTCCGCAGACTCTCATCGTTGATGTAGAGCGTCGAAATATCGGCGTTGTTCCAGGCTGCCTGAAAGGTGAGAATGGCAATGGTAGCGAGGGCGGGGCGAATCATCGGCAGAACAATGCGCCAGTAGATCCACCAGTCGGAAGCGCCATCAATCTGCGCCGCTTCGAGCACTTCGTCCGGGATGCTGTCCATGAACTGCTTGAGCAGGAACAAGCCAACCGGCATCGCCAGGACAGGCAGAATGTGTACCCAGAACGTGTTGAGCAGGCTGAGTCTTTCGATCACCAGGAAGCGCGGGATAGTCACCGCAATTGGCACGAACATCAGCGCCACGTTGTTGATGGCGAAAAGGGTCTTTTTGAGCTTAAAGCGTTTTTTAGAGAGCGCATACGCCGCCATACTGGAGACCACGATGGAAGCCAGCACGGTGACAATCGTGATAGCGACACTGTTGAACAGATAGCGGCTGACCGGAATGCCCGAAGTGGATAGTTTTGCGAACAAATCCGTGAAATTCTTGGTCGTCGGGTTGACGACGAAGAAGCGCGGCGGGAAAGCGAACAATTCGTCCGGCGGCTTGAAGGCATTGGAGAATATGTAGATGATGGGCAGCAGCATGAAAATCGCCAGCGGCACCAGGATGACGTAGAACTTGATCTGGCTGACGTGAAAGCCCTGTGGGTTGATGCCCCGGTTTCTGACCCCGGTATAACGGCTGTACCATTTCTTCTTCTTCATCGTGCTTATGCCTCGCTGGCAAATAGGCGCGTGGCGACCCGCGAAAAGAAAAGTACCATCAACAGCAAGACCACCGAAATGGCGGCGGCATAGCCCATCTCATAGCGCAGAAAGCCGTAGTCCTCGATATGATTGACAATCAACTGTCCGGCATATTGCGGCGTTGGATTGGCCCCGGAAAGCGTGACACCGATTGCCCCGGCCTGGAACGTGCCGACAATCGCCATCACCGCCCCAAAGAGCATTTGCGGCCTCATCGAGGGGATAGTGATGTAGAAAATTTCCTGCCAGCGGCTGCTCATCCCGTCCATAGCGGCGGCTTCGTACAGTTCCGGGCTGATCTCCAGGATGCCCGCCAGCATCGCCAGGAAGCCAATGCCCATACTGCTCCACAGCGTGACCACAATCATAATCGGCATCAGATACTGCGGTGATTGCAGCCATTGAATCGGCTCCCGCAGCAGATTTAAACCCATCAGGAAACTGTTCAGATAGCCGGTCTGATCGCCGCTGAAAAGGGTCTTCCACACGACAGCCATTGCAACCCCGGCAGTCATGGAGGGCGAGTATAAGATCAGCGCAAAGATCGTCCGGGGAATTCGGGGGAGCTGTGCCAGCATCCACGCCAGCAAAAAAGCCAGCGCATACCCGCCCGGCCCGACAATCACCGCAAACTGGATGGTGTTGGACAGAACGTACTTCATGAAAGTATCGTCCTGCGTAATCAGGGAAATGTAGTTATTCAGCCCGATGAAGTGGGGCGGCTGGATGGCATCGAAAAAGGTGAACGAGAGCAGAAACGCGGCCAGCACCGGCACAACGATGAAGACGATAAACAACAGCGCGTAGATGGACAGGAAAGCGTAAGCGCTGCCCTCTTTATTGAGCCATCTCTGGAAAGACTCCCTGATCGGGAGCGCAGACACATTGCCTTCTTTACTGAGCGGGAAAGACCTTCTAGTTTCCATTTTCCATCCACGCCATCACAGTCTCAATTGTTGGAATTCTGAACTCCCGCACACGCTCACCGTCGAGCAGGTAGCCGAATTCTTCCATTTTGCGGGCAATTTCCCGGTTGATGATAATCACGGAGCGATCAATCGCCACGCGCGGGTTGACTCCATTAAACACAATGCGATTCCACACATTGCTTAACTCGCGCTCCTGCATGTAACTGCCGGGCAGCCGTACCGGCTCTTGCAGCCACTCCCACTGTTCACGGATCACGGCTTTATGTTCCTCTGGAAGGTCCATAAAACTGAGCGCTTCCAGGTTGGCGGAAAACCACAGGTATTCATTCCCATAGTTCAGGACCAGCTGCTCGGCGAATTCCTTCTGGGTTTCGGTAGACATCCACCACTTGAGGAATTCCCAGCCTTCCTGCGGTTTATCGGTATTCTGGAACATGACACTGGTCTGCGCCGAACCGGTGGCGTAACGGTTCTGTGTGCCATCGGGCAGGACTGTCGCCGGGAACAGGGCGATATTCCAGCGCCCGCCAATTTCCGGCGCAATCGTCATCAGCTTGACGTAGGTATCAACGATATTAGAGACGCCAATCGGCAGTGTGCCGTAACGAAAATCCTGGTAGAAGCTGGCGGTGGTCAGCGGCATACCGTAAATGGTGAAGCTATCCGCCATGAATTTGACGGCGGCGATGGCATCTTCGCTCTGCAGGCCGGTGGCAAAACCATCATCGGCATACAGTTCCGCGCCATAATTGAACAGGTAAGGGGCGGTGAGAATGTAATTTTTCTGTCCGGAGACGCCCGAAAGCGGCGTATTAAAATTCAGGCCATAACGCTGCAATTCCGGCAGAATTTCGATGACCTCGTCCCAGGTATCCGGCACGGGCAGCCCCAGCGCATCGAGGATGTCCTGCCGGTAGAACAACAGCCAGCAGTCCTGTGTCTCCGGGATCGCATACACGGAGTCGTTGATGATATAACCCAGCAGCGCCCCAGGTGAATAAACGCGGATGAACGAATCGAAATCCGGGAAGGTGCGCAGATCGTACAGCGCATTACGGACGGCGAGTTCATACGGCCTGTCGGTGCTGACGCCCAGCGCGACATCCGGCTGAATACCGGCGGCATTTGCCAGGATCAGTTTCGATTCATCCGGCATGATTGAGAATTTGACGCGAATCCCGGTCTGGGGGGTGAAGGACGAATCGGCCATCCATTGCAGCAGGTTCACGTACTGCCGGGGGCGGTTGACCCACACTTCCAGTTCGTCTTCGCCCGCGCCGACAGACTGGTACGGGTCTGGCTGGAAGGAGTACACAAAGCGTTTGACATCCTCCCCCAGGGCGGTTGTGAACGGGATAGCGGGTGTAGCCGGGACGATTTCCGGCGAGTGAATGGTGATTTTATCCAGGGCGAGCGGCTGATCCTGCAAGAGCGGCAGGAGCGAGCCAAGCTGCTGCGCTGCCGAGCCGGTGCCTTCCGAGAAGCGCCCCATATAAACCGGAATCTTATCGGGGTCGGCGGCCAGGAACAGCAGATTGTCTATCGCCATCTGGTAGGTCAGAGTCTCTGGAGAGGTGTTGCTCGCGTCAACCGACAACAGGGTATTCTTGTCGTCAATCAGATGCTGCGCGATACCGTACAGGCGCTCCTGAATATCGGGGATGTAATCGGAAATCACCCATTCCTTGAAGGGGTCGCGCTGGTTGCCGGTCAGCCTCCTGATTTCCAGCGCGAGGGCGTTGATGTCGAGCAGCGCCTCCTGGATGGTTTCGATAGCCGGCAGGTAGGGCGCGTTGGTCGCTTCAATGCTCAGCACATTCACACCCTGATGCAGGAAAACCCGGTACGGCGTTTCTCCGCCTAAATGGACATCCACCCAATCCGCTGAATAGGCGAAGGGAACCGCGTTGAACGCTTCAAACGGCACCTCGCCATTGACCGTAATCCGGCGGAAAACGGTGAAATTGCTGCGGGTATTCTGCATCGCACGCAGCGTGATCGCGTACAGCCCATCCTGCGGCACGCTGAACGCATAGTAGGCAGCGCTGCCGCTGTTTTTCCAGCTTTCGCCCCCCAGCACATTCAACAGCACGCAGTACGTATCGTAAGGCGTCACGGTGAGATTGCGATTGCTGGTTGGACGTACTGAAGTGTCGTTTTTATAGGAAGGTTGTTCGGCTTCGAGGACGAGCGAAAAGTCGGATGAATCCGTCGCAGACTGGGATGCCAGGTATTGGGCGTAATCGGGATAGGGCAGGAATGCCACCAGGTAGACACTGCCCAGATAGGTTTCGCCTCTGGTCAGCGTGAAGTTGAAGCGGTGTTCTCCGGCGGATAACCGGATCCGCAGGGGATAAGGCTGGCTGAAATTCACGTCCCTGGCCGGGGCGTTCGTCCAGTGGACATCACGCACCTGGCTGATGAGGGCATCGTTTCCGTAGCGGTCTTTAGGAAAGACATTGGTGCTGTTGCGGTAATAAACCGGGAAAGTAAACCGCTGCAAGGCCTCGATGGGGAACGCGCCGTCCACACGCATCTGGCCTTCTGGAGTGATCGACTCCGACGGAGTGGCGACATCAAATGCGAGTACATACTCCCCATCGGCAGGGATCACAGCGTCGAATTGCAGGGTATCTCCCCGCGTGAGCAAGACGCTTGACCCGGCATACTGGCGCGTTACTTCATCCTGGGCAAGTGGCATACCGAACGATTCGGCGGAGACTTCGATGATGGAGCGTGGGACGCCATCTGCTCCCTGTCCGGGCAAGCCGGTGAACAGGGCTGCTGCCCCATCAGCGGCAAAGGACAGGCCAGACGATTCGACGGGGATTTCAACAACAGGTTGACACCCCCCTATAGATAGTGTTTGCCCGTTGAAAACCAGGAACGCGCCCCCCAGCGGCACCGCAATTGCAAGAACAATCAGGAGCGACTTTACCAGCCTGGGCAGGTTGTCGAATTTCGAGCGCATCGCCAAATCTCCGGTTGCGGTATGAGACACTGCTCTGCAGGCATGACGCGATCACTTCATTTTCGCAGGGGCATTTCGCCCCCACTGTCGGTCAACTGCGGAATGCCTGATTCAAATCTGCATGATCGTGCCCGGCATATTCCGAAAAGGGGAACGTGATGCTGCCACCACGTTCCCCTGCGACACATAACTAGCTGGGCAAAGCAGCGCGGGCGTCGTCCAATATCTTGTTGGCGAACTCCTCCAACTGCGCGGAGAAGTCTTCGTACTTGTAAGTACCCGCCGCCACAAAGTTGAACATGTACCACATATTCACGTCCAGGTCCTCGCCAATATCAATACCCGGCTTGCCTTCCCAGCGGGCGTTGATGTAGCCGGGGACGATTTTCGCCAGGGATTCAACCAGGCTGTTATCCAGATTTTCCAGCGCCTGGCGCAGACCGGCTTTTTCACCCACGAAGGACAGATACAGATCAATGCTCTCAGGGGTGACAGACACCGGCATCCGGGTTGGCACGACGCCACCGGCCATAGCCAGTTCTGCTTCTGTGGCATAGCCTTCGCTGGAGAAGCTCATCCATTTGGCGAAGTCATAAGCTGCTGCCAGGTCAGGAGTCGTGGCGGAGACGACGAGAATATCCGTCACCATAGCCTGGTTGCCGCCCGGAATACCGAGGAAGTCCCAATTGAACGTGGCGTTCTGGGCGATGCCAGGAACGGCCCAACCGCCATCCCACCGCACGCCGGATTCCTGGTTCAGGAACAGTTCCCAGGGACCCTGCGACGCAAAGGCAGTCTTCTGGTCGTCCGAAAGCCCTTGCCACGTGTGGGGCTGCATCTCAATAGTCGTGCTCACCGCGGCTTTGAAGGCGGCGGAATTGTAGTTCATGTGAGCGCCATCAAAACCGAAGAACCGCAGGCTACTGTCCTGTGTGCTGGGATACCAGCCGAGGATGAATTCCATCTCGTCCAGGCCGAGAATCCCCTGCTGGACGTTGGTCAGAGCGGTTGTAGAAGCCAGGAAATCTTCCACGGAAACGCCGTATTGGGGCGCATCCAGGTTGGCGGCCTCGAACAGGTCCTGGTTGACGAAATAGCCCATAACGAACTGCGCTGCGGGCACACCCAGCACACGACCAGAATAGGTCACAGCGGCTTGCAGTACGGGGGGCACATTCGCCCAGTCCGCGTCGCTCTGTACCAGGTCGGTCAGGTCAGCCGCCCAGCTGTTCTGAACGTAATAGGGCGCATTGTCCGCCATCCAGACATCCGGCAGTTCGCCTCTTGCGGCGAGATTGGTCAGTTTCTCATCCCACCGTCCGTCGCCAGACATATCCACGAATTCAACCGTGACATCGGGGTGTGCTTCCACATAAGCAGCAACGAGTTGACGCTGGATGTTGTTTTCCTCTTCCGTCCCAAGATTCCAGTTGGCATAGCGCAGCGTGACGGACTGAGCATTTACAACAAAGGATGTCAGGCCGATGGTCAGCATGAGAAGTAATACTAAGCTTATCAGTTTGGCTGTGGGTTTCATTTCTTCATCTCTTCGTAAACTAATTAGCTGTTGATAGTTTGGTGGTCACACAGGGAACGGACACGCTGTTTACCCTGGCAGCCACATCGAACGATGTCTATTTATGCTGTTGACTTCCTTTCCGGGTTTATGTTCCCATCACAATCCTAACAGGGTGGGTTTTACCATCCGTAAAAACGGGGAGAAGATTACCCTTATACGATTGTCCGTCAACCATGACAGAGCGGACTCCGTTATTGACGTGCTGGGGATTTTCGACCTCAATTGCATAGACAGCGCCGCGAAACGTGCGCCTGACCTTGAAGCCATCCCAGCCCGCCGGAATAGATGGATCAACCAGCAGGCCGTTCTCCTGCGGGCGAATTCCCAAAATCCAGTGTGTGGCAACACGGTGCAGCCACTGCGCCGATCCCGTGTACCACGTCCAGCCGCCACGCCCATAGAATTCCGAGAGCGGCCCGTCTATGTTGCCGGGCGTGACGTAGGGTTCGGCCTTATATGTGTCTATATCGGCGCTGCGGTTGGGCGGGCAGATCCGCGAATAAGCCGCGTAAGCCAGTTCAGGCTGCCCGGCAAGCGCATAGGCCCAGACCGACCAGGTGGCGGCATGGGTGTAGACACCGCCATTTTCACGCAGGCCGGGCGCGTAACGGGTGACATAACCGATGTCCGGGCGCGGGCGGGTGAACGCCGGGAAGTTAAGCAGCGTGCCATAGTCTTTGAGCAGGTACTGTGTCACCGATGCCATTGCAGTCTGGGCGCGTTCTTCCCCCGCTGCGCCGCTGATAACCGCCCAGATGTTGGGCATCAGGAAAATTTTGCCTTCTTCGTTCTCACGCGAACCGAGCGGCAGCCCGGCATCGGTGGTCGCCTGCAAATACCAGCCGCCATCCCAGCCATGCTGGTTGAGGGCCGCTTTCAGGCTCTCGCGCACGGTTTCACAGCGTTGGGCGAAGCACTCATCGTCACGCCGCCGCGCCAGGGGAGCCATATTTTCGAGAATCATGTAGAGAAATTCGGCTACCCAGAAGCTCTCACCCTTCATCAGCGTGCCGACAGCGCTCAGGCCATCATTCCAGTCGTGGTCGCCCATCAAGGGAATACCACGCGGCGAAAAACGGGAGAAGGAGCGTTCGATAGCCCGCTTGCAGTGATCGTAGAGCGATTCGGCGGGGCCGTTGAGATACGGAATCATCTCATCGAGAACAGTATAGTCCGCCGTTTCCAGCAGATAGGCGTCCAGGATGAAGGGCAGCCACAGCAAATCGTCCGAACAGTTAGTACGGGGGCCGCCGCCGCGCATTGAGAACCACCAGTGGTAGACATCCCCTTCAATGAACTGCTGCGCGGCGTGCAGGAGGAGCTGCTTGCGGGCAAAGTCCGGTTCACCCACCAGGAAAATCTGGCTGTCCTGCAACTGGTCACGGAAGCCGTACCCGGCGGACACCTGGTAGAGGGCCGATTTGCCCCACAAACGACAGGAAATGGCCTGATATTTCAACCAGATGTTGGTCATGAAATTCAGCGCGTCATCGGGTGTTTCGACCTGCTCGCCATCCACAAAGCGCGACCAGAACTCATGTACCGCCTGGAGTGCCTGTTCGCTCTTTTCCGCTGAGGTGTACCGGTGGATCAGGTCGTATGCTTCCTCGCGGCCATCTTCAGCGGCCCCCAGCGTGAAAACCACCGTCCTGGATTCCCCGGGTCGCAGCGTGACGGCCACCTGCAAGGCGGCAATCGCATCCGTAAAGCGCCCGGTTCTGCCCAGCAGTTCCGGCTCAAACATGGCTTTGGGGCGGTCATCGTTGTTATAAAGACCGAGGAAGGTTTCCTTATCGCAATCGAAGGATTTGAGCGGCTCACTGACCGCCATGAACGCAGTATAGGGCCAGTCTATGTTGTTGTGGCGGCCTTTGTCATCCGGGAAGCCCCACAGGCACTTGCGGGCGAAGACGGCCTGCCCGTCCACATCGGCGGACGTTTCGATGAACAGTTTGTGGAATTCGCGGTGTTCATCGGGCGCAAAGCCCAGCAGCCATTCAGCATACGAGGTAACATCAAGTTCACGGGTTTCGCTGCTGTGGTTGGTCAGTGTCAGTTGAAAGACTTCAAGGGGAGCATCTGCCGCCACGAAAATGGTGAGGGCACTTTCAATGTCTTCAACCTGCTGGATGAAGCGGGAATAGCCTATGCCATGAACGACCTGGTAACGCTGATAGGGATGCATGACGGGTTTATAGGCCGCCGACCAGTAGACACCGCGCTTCAGGTCACGGATGTAAAAATACTTACCCCAGTTGTCTTTGATTATGTCCTGGAAGGAGCGCGTAATACGGTTCTGCCCGGCATTACCGCGCCAGCTATAGCCCGAACCTGTCTGGGAAACCATCAGGCCGTAATCGCCGTTGCTGATGACGTTTCCCCAGGGGCGCGGCGTGAACGGTGTGGTGATAACGTATTCCCGACCGTCTTCTACAAAATAACCGTAAGGACTTTCAAATTTCTTGTTCAATTCCACCTCGAAAAAAGTGGTGACTTTACTTTTTGGTGACTTCGCGATAGATTATCAGTAGAAAAGTGAAACGTTTCATTTAACTGCGAATTTATCACACTTATTTTTCTCTGTCAACAAACTCGCGTAGATATTTGCAGGTTCGTGGGAGTTGCACAAAGAGCGATTTTCAAAAAAGAATACCAACGACGGGAAAACCAACCATGACAACGATTCGAGACGTAGCCAAACACGCCGGAGTAAGTGTCACCGCCGCTTCGTATGCCCTGAACAATACGGGTACGATTGGTGAAGCAACCCGCAAGCGCGTTTTAGAGGCTGCCGAGGAACTCAATTACCACCCCAATGCCTTCGCCCGGAACTTAAAAAAACGTAAAACACACACTATTGGCGTTTTTATCTCTCGCTTTGGCGGCTCATTTTATGAAGAAATTCTGGAAGGGATTCACAGCCTCATCCTGGATACCGATTACGAACTGCTCGTTTGTCCCGAAAGTCGTTCTGCCCGCCGTATCCTGCTGCACCGCCAGGTAGATGGGGCGATTGTGTTCGACTCCAAAATCTCCGATGAGCAGGTTCTGAAGCTGGCTTCGCGTCATTTCCCTATCGTCGTCATGGACCGCGATCTCCAAAGTGACTTCATTCTGCCCCTTCTGCTCGATAACCCCCAGGGTGTTCGAGAGGCATTCTGGCATCTTCACCAGCAGGGTTTCCGCAAGCTGTCCTTCGTCGCCGGGGCGATGGATTCCTTCGACAATGCCGAGCGCATGGCGACCTTCCTGGCCGAGGCTGAACGGCACAACCTGCATGTCCCGGTTTACCAGGGCAATTTCACCGAGATTTCCGGTTACGAAATCGCCAGGGCGATCCTCCAATCGGACGATCTCCCCGAAGCGGTCTTTTGCGCCAACGACCAGATGGCGATTGGTTTTCTGCGTGCCATGAGAGAACATGGCCTGCAAGCCCCGAACCATATCGCCGTCATCGGCTTTGACGATATTCCCCTGGCGCGTTACATGCAGCCCTCCATTTCCACCATTGGCACCCCCCGCTTTGAGTGGGGAACCACCGCCGTCCGGCAGTTGATTGACTTCATCGAAAACGAGACGCCTTTCCAGCCGCAGCGCATTCCCACCCGCTTCCTGCCACGCGAATCCTCTATCCTGAACGTGCATTCCCAGACATCTACCGGAGAAACGATACTTGGACCCGCTTCCTCTGATCCATCATGAGTTACAAGGCTCACTTGAGTTTTTTCTGGACTTCACCAATCTCGACCCGCAGAGCAAGGGCTTTGGCCTGACCGTAGATTCCACCAAAGAACCCCGGTTGGCTTCCATCGCGGCAACCGGTTTTGCGCTCTCCGCCTGGGTGATCGCCAGCGAGCGCGGCCTGCTGCCGCCGCAAAGGGCGCTGGAAATCACACGCGGGACTCTGCACACACTCCTGCATCACGCGAGCCATCATCGCGGCTTCTTCGCCCATTTCCTGGACATGGATACGGCGCAGCGCTGGGGTAAGTGCGAGTATTCCACCATAGATACCGCACTGTGTTTAAACGGCGTCATCACGGCATCGGCCTACTTTCAGGATGAGCAGATACGCCAGATGGCGCAGGCGCTCCTGGAACGGGTGGATTGGGGCTTCATCGTTTTCGAGAAAGAGGATCGGGCGCTGTTCCGTATGGCCTACAACCCGGATCGGGGCGGCGACTACGTCCACGGCCAACCGGGCTTCATCAGCCAGTGGGATATGGCGGCAGAACAGAAGATGATGTACCTGCAAGCCGCTCCCTATCTTGATCCGGCGCTGGCACGCCGCCTGTACGCAGGCTTCCGGCGGGACAAGGGAGCGTTTGAGGGGCAGGACATCATTATCACCCCCGGCGGCACCCTGTTCGTTTACCATTTCAGCGATGCCTGGCTGGATACGGGCCGCTACCTCGACCCTGACGGCGTGGACTGGTTTAACAATACCCGGCTGGCGGCGCTCGCCAACCGCAGTTTCTGTATCAAACACGCGGGAGAGTTCAAAACCTACCACGCCAACAGCTGGGGACTGAGCGCGGGCGACAGCCCTCACGGTTATGAAGTCGCGGTGTGCGCCCCCGCCCTGCACCCGCCCCGCCACACGGGCACGGTGTCCATTTACAGCGCCCTCTCCTGCCTGCCTTACATCCCGGAAGAAACGCTGGCGATGGTCACTCATCTGTACCAGGAGCATCCCCGGACGTGGGGCAAGTATGGATTTTTTGACTCCTACAACCTGGCGGTTGATCCCCCCTGGTACAGCCAGGCGCTCTACGGGATTGATAAAGGCTGCTCGATGCTGATGGTCGAAAATTACCTGAGTGGGCTGATCTGGCACACCTATACCAACAGCCCGTATATTCAGAACGCGCTGAATATCCTGGGTTTTACCCGACGCACGGGAATGCGACCAGGATGAAGGGGCAGATTCCTCATGGCCCATTCGATTGACGAGCAGTTCTACGCACCGCGTCTGCCGATCAGCATTGTTGCGCTGCCGAACAGCGACCTTGAAGCCCAGGCGGTACGCGCCGTCCTGGAGTGGCTCAACTGTGTGGTGACGATCCACTGGGTCGGCACGCCAATGGACTTTCTGAAGGTATTAGGGCAGGGTGAGACCGCGCCGCGTTATCTGCTCATCTCCGGGCATGGCGACGAGGACAAAGGGTATTACTTCGGGGAGTATGCCGATTTCATTGATACGTCCATGCTGCGTGACCAGTACATGCCCGCCGAAGTCATCGCGCCGGTTGTGAATCTGCCTGGCTGCACGGTGATTTCTTCGGCGTGCGCGGGCGGTGTTGATGCGATGGGGCGCGCCTTCACGCATACGGGCCGGATCGGGGCGTATTTCGGCTGCCGTGAGTACCCCAATGGCGATGATATGCTGGTCTACCTGGTCCACTTTTTCTACAACGTTCTGCGGAAAAAGCTGCCTGACCGGGAGGCGTGGCACAGGGCGATGGCCGCGATTGACCAGCCGGAGATTTACCAGATACGGCTGTTTCATGCGGATGGCACGGAAGACCATTACCAGCAAAGCACAGATCAATCCTGAAAGAGAGAAGAAGATGGATACCTTTCGTGTAGAAGGTGGTCAGTTCTGGCTGAACGATCAACCATTATTCATTCAGGCGGGTGAATTTCACTACTACCGCACGCCCGCCGATCAGTGGGCGCACCGCCTGGGGCTGCTGCAAGCTGCGGGGTTCAACGCGGTGGCGGCCTATATCCCCTGGTTGTGGCATCAGCCGTCGCCGGATGTTTCCGACCTCGACGGCCACACCCACCCCATGCGCAACCTGGCCGGGTTTCTTGACCTGGCGGCGAGCATGGGGCTGTACATCATCGCCCGCCCCGGCCCGTATATCATGGCGGAAACCATCAATGAGGGCATCCCGCCCTGGGTGTTCAGCCAGTACCCGGAGGCGGCCTTTGTGTCGCAGGATGGCGCTGTCCAGAATGTCGCCAGTTATCAGCATCCTGACTTCCTGAAATGCGTCGAGGGGTGGTACGCGGCGGTATTCCCGGTGCTGGCGCCGCGCCAGATCACGCAGGGCGGCAAAATCCTGCTGGTTCAACTGGATAACGAAATGGGCATGATCCAGTGGGTCAGGAACATCGTGGATACCAACCCCGATACCCTGGCGCGTTTCGCGGCCCACCTTCAAGCGACATACGGTGAGCGCCTGGAGCAGCATTACCCCACAGCCAACCTGCCCGGCTTTCTGCGCGAACAGATCACACAGCCACAACCGCCGCACGCCGCCCTCGTCCTGGAGGACTACCGCCGCTTTTACCGGGTATACCTCCGTGAGTATATGGCCTTCCTGTGGCAGCGAGCGCAGGCGCAGGGTATGACCGTCCCGCCGGTGGTCAACATTCACGGCTTCGCCAACGGCGGCAAAACCTTTCCGATTGGCCTGTCGCAGCTCATTGACGTGATGGAGATAGACGGCATGGTCAGCGCCACCGATGTCTATCCTATATTCATCGGCGAGGGTAATTTCCACCAGCTCCTGCTGGTCAACGAGATGACCAAAGCCTTGCAAAACCCGCAGCAGCCGCTCTTTTCGATTGAGTTCCAGGCCGGTGGGAACCAGGATTTCAGCGGCGCGCAGTCCTCGTTTTACGACCTGCACAGCCGCCTGTGTATCTCCTGCGGGATGCGCGCCATCAACCACTACCTGTTCTTCGATGGCGAAAATGACCCGGTGCTGAGTCCGACCAAACGCCACGATTGGGGGCATCCGGTTCGCAAGGATGGCACACTGCGCCGGCACTATGCCCGCTATCCCAAACTCTCCCGTGCGTTGGCCGCCTATGGCGCTGACCTGGTGCTTTCGCAGCCGGAGACAGTCGCCACCATTGGCTTTCTGCTCGATGATTTCATGACCGAAGTCAGCAGCCCCGTCACCCGCCCCGCCGCCGACATCCTGACCCACCAGCGCGAGGTGCTCCTGTTCGACTTCCTGGCACGCGGGCTGGCGCTCACCCACCGCCCATTCGATGCGCTCGAACTGACCCGCGCTCGCCTGGATGTGACGCAGACACCGGTTCTGTTCGTGATGATGGACAGGCAGTGTGACGCCGCTGCCCAGCAAAAACTGGCCGACTACCTCCGCCAGGGCGGCAGACTGATCCTCACCGGGCGGTTGTGCGAGGAGACATTCGACCATACACCCTGTACGATTCTGCGGGAAGCCATTGGCATTCAGCATCTCCACACGGACCCGCCCTTCACCCCTGCCCGCATCCAGGCCTTCGATTACCGCGATATTCCGGTTTCCTTCCTCGAAGCCTATACCGGCGACTTCGATGAGGTGTTTGCCACCGCCGCCGGTGGGGAGGCCGTCGGCTTCATCAAGCAGATTGGCAAAGGCGAGGTGATGGTATTCGGCGCGGCGCTGGCGACCAATACGCTGGATGACCTGGACGTTCTGCACCAGATGGCAAATCGGATGGGCTGCCCGCCGCTGTTCACCCTGAGCGACTGGGCCGATGTGCGCCTCTCAGCGGGGGATAACGGGGATTTCCTGTTCGTCAGCAACTACCAGGATGACCCGGTTGAAACCGTGATTTCCACGAAGGGCGCTCCGCTGCTGGGCGGCCACGCGCTCAGCCTCCCGGCGCGGCGCGGCGTTATACTGCCGCTCGAATGGGCGGTCAGGCCGGGGATTGTGATTCATTACCTCACGTCCGAAGTAACCGAAGTGACCGATGAAGGGACGCGGTTGGTGATTAAGACCGAGCAGGATGAATGCTTCGCGGAAATCAGCCTCACAGGTTACCAGTGTGACGGCTCGCTCATCCTTCAGCGGCTTGGCGGTGGACGCCTCAGGCTACAGGGGAAAAGCGGCATCATCGAACTAACGAAAGCGCATTAAGAAGCGGGCAAGGCGGTTTTACATCACACCCAGGGCATTGCCTCCTGCATATCGCCCCGTGTGCCGAAATACGCAGCGCCCCGGAATGGATGCTTCCGGGGTGCAGCCCGCACTGCCAGGGCTGCTGCTCCCGGCCAAAATGCCAAAGCAGCCCACCCAGGAGCAGCCAAAGCCCAATCCGAAGCTCAACCGCCGCCAATTGACCCAGCCGCTGACGGATGCCCTGGCTGAGAAACTCGCCAACGACATTCACGCCTGGACAAAGCCGAACGGCCTGAGCCTGATGAATGCCCGCAAGTTGATAGACACCTATGGCTACACGGCGGTGGGGAAGGGGCTGGCAAACCTGCGAGCCAGGGTCGAGCGTGACCCGGACGCCGTGCGTTCCCGTGCCGGGCTGCTCATCACGATTGTCCGAGGCTACTGGAAACAGGCACACCAGAACGAACGCACCATCCAGTTCGAACCGATCAAGCCGAGACGGAGTAAACGGGGGAAGACCAGAGACTATCGGTGAGATGAGTCCTTTCCTTAAGCGTTTTGAAGGGGATAATCCACTAATTCAGACATATTTCACCCTGAAATCAGCCAGAATGTTTCACCGAATACCTCTTTTATGAAGGCTCTTATCTAACTATTTTATTTTGAATTTACCAACATATTTATTAACTTACTAAATATCATTCTTATTAACCCATTCTTCGTAACCACAGAAATCTAGTTTGCTTTTAACTCGTTCTACATCTTCTGTATTTGGCGGTGCATCTGATCCAAAACCGGAGGCATCATTATAAACCTCTGAACGATTTTTGTTGGCAAGTATGGACAAAACATCAGCTATTGTCCAAAATGACATTATTTGATGTAAGATCGATAAAACAGACCAATACTCATCTTCATTTATACCATTAGGAAAAGCACACTTTAGTATAGTATAAATATCCTGTAAGTAATCGGGAACTTTATCATTGCGTTCCATAATATAACCTCGCCAAATATTTGTTGTCATACTGGGTATATACCCAGTATGACAGGTCGGATAAAAATAGCTTTATATAGTTGATTATACAAATTTCTCACGGAATCTTGCTGGAGAATGTGGAATCCCATTAAAATCTAGGATACCTTGACTTCGGATATAATTCAAAGCTCGTGTATTGCCTGTCAAGGTCGGTATTCTTAATTGATCCCCTGTTCCCAGAATGATAATGTCATTGACACCTAGACTGGCTGTTGGCTTCAATGCAGCGAATCGCGCAGAAGGATTATCCAAGACAACAGAAACCTGTGTTAATAAAGCTGTTGAATAAATAGTTTCAGTTGGACCAGCATTGCTATTTAATCCAACCAAAAATTCTTGCAGAGCTGTGTTCGTGGCAACCATTTGCCGACCTGCAATTAGAGAAATAATCTCGGCACGTACAGCTGCAGTTTGCCCTGGATTATTGGGATTATACGCAACAAGCCCTGTCATTGTTCCTGTATCTAGATTAACGCTTGGAACCGGTGTACTAGTCGCAGTCGGCGCACAAACTTCTGTAGGTACTGGCAACGGCTGCAATTCCGGTTGTGGGGCTGGTGTTGTCTGCGGCTGCGGTTGCGGCATTGGTGTCACATTGGGATCAGATGGAGGCGGTGTCGGTGGCCGCATGTCCTCGAGTTGGTCTGGGGTGTAAGGTATTGGTGGGTACAACAACCCTAAGAAAATCCCTACACCAAGCAGGTAGCTTATGGAAGCAATTCCAAGTACCACAGCAGCAGTCGCTGCTGCACCTGTCCCTACAACAGTAGCGGCTATTTCTAATGTAGTACCTCCAACAACAACTATCTGCGGTGTATATTGTCCAAAGTCTTGGGCAGCACATACGATACCTGCAACGACATCCGCTGTTGCACCATCGACTGACATAAAAGCAGGAATTGTCGCTTGAAGTGTTTTGACGGCAGCACGGGTTTGATCGAGAGTCATTTGGGGACATAAACCCGAAGCATCTGCTCTGTTGACGGGATTACCCCATACATATCCATAACGATTCACAGACATGGTGTTCAGGTATGTCCCCTCAAACGGATCAAGCGCCGTGAACACACCCAGCCCCGGCGCATAGTACCGCGCTCGCAGGTAGAGCAGGCGGTTGGCCTGATCCCAGCTGCGTGGAAAGCGCAACAGGCCGCTTGTTCAATCCGGCCTTTTCTCTGCCTGTATCCATCAGATTCAGCTAATTAGTTGTGAAATTTTATAAACTGTGCATAATATGTAACAGTGGTGATTGCATAGAATCCAAATAACCACGGTTGCATTGTCGAAACTGCTGACCAGAGAACCAACCTGCCGCGCGGATTCCAACACGCGGTGGATGTGAGAAGTTTGTGCCGGATAACCAACGAAAAGTGGACCGTTTGAGCGGTTAAGTTGTAAATCACTCGTCAGGTTTTAGGATTATACAGTCCGGCTTCGGATTCCTGGATGGATTCAGCGCCGGTATTGGCGGTTATAACCATCCAACGTGGGCGGCACACGCCAAACAGTTCTCTTCTCTATTGTTTTCGATACCAGCCGTGGGGTGATCGTTGAACCACGGCTGGTTTATATTTTACCAGGCAACAGGAGGTTGAATGCCGCAGGGTGTGATTACGGCGCTGGAAGTCCAGAAACGGGATAAACAGCGCGTAAACATTTACCTGGATGGCGAGTATGCCTTCAGCCTAAGTCTGATTGAAGCGGCCAAACTGCATAAAGGCCAGGTGCTTTCTGAAGAACTGATCGCGGAACTCCGTGATGAAGACACGATCCTCCGCGCCGTAGACACCGCAGCACATTTTCTGGGATACCGGCCCCGCAGTATGGCAGAAGTTCGCCAGAATCTGGCGGATAAAGGGTTTTCTCCCTCCGTGATTGAAACCGCGTTAGGGCGCTTAGTGGAACGAGGGTATGTGGATGATCTGGCTTTTGCCCGTTATTGGGTGCAGAATCGAAGCACGTTCAGGCCACGCAGCCAGCAGGCGCTCCGCTACGAACTACGGCAAAAAGGGGTCACGGAAGACCACATTCAGGCGGCGTTGACCGACCTGGATGAACTGAGTTTAGCCTATGAGGTGGCACGCCAGCGGGCATCCCGTTTGCGCCATCCCACGCGAGAAGACTTTCGTAAAAAGCTTGGTGGACTATTACAGCGACGTGGTTTCTCCTTTACCACTGTTCGGGAGACATTGGATCGGCTGGCGGATGAGCTGGTCGAAGATGACCCGGACTATTTTGCAGAGATAAATGACGAATGACCAGGAGAAATCAAGATGGAAACTGCCCTATTGATTATAGGTCTGCTGGTAGGCGGGGCGGTTGGTATCGCAGGTCTGATTATTTTACAGAACCGGCAAGGACAAAACCGGCGCAACATAGCCGAAAACGAAGCCGATATTCTTCAACGCGCCAACCTTGAATCGAACAGATTATCAAAGATGCCGACCACAAAACAAAAAGCTGGTAGAAGAAACCGAAACCACCCTCAACCGCCGTCGGCGTGACCTGGATAAGGAAGATGAACGGATGCAGCGCCGCCGGGAAGACCTGGATAAACGCCTGGAACGCCTGGAACAGCGGGAACAGCAGTTGAATAAGCGCCAGAGCCGCCTGGATAAACAGCAGAACGACCTGGCGAAACTGGAGTCCGAGCGGATGGACGAACTGGAACGGATCGCCCAGATGACGCAGGACGAGGCCAAAGGTGAACTGCTGGAAGCGGTGGAAAAGGATACCCGTTCCGATATGGCGCGGATTATCCGCCAAGTGGAAGCCGAAGCGCGGGAGGAAGCCGATACCCGCGCCCGTGATGTGATTTCGCTGGCTGTCCAGCGGTTGGCCTCCGAGCATGTGAGCGAGATTTCGGTGAGTGTGGTGTCGTTGCCCAGCGATGAGATGAAAGGCCGGATTATTGGCCGGGCTGGGCGCAATATCCGTTCGCTGGAACAGGCGACGGGCGTGGACATTGTGGTGGACGATACCCCGGAAGCGGTCACAATCAGCAGTTTTGATCCGGTGCGCCGGGAAGTTGCTAAACGCGCCCTGGAAAAACTGGTGAAGGATGGCCGAATCCACCCGGCACGGATCGAAAAACTGGTGGAAGACGCCCGTAAAGAGGTCGAGCATGTGATCCGTGAGGAAGGCGAACGGGCGGCCTTCGAGACCGGCAGCCCCGGTCTGCACCCGGAGATTATCAAACTGCTGGGACGGCTGAAGTTCCGTACCAGCTACGGCCAGAATATGCACGCCCACGCGATTGAAACTTCGCATATCGCCGGGATGATTGCGGCTGAGTTGGGGGCGGACGTGGCTACGGCCAAGCTGGGTGGGCTGCTCCATGACCTCGGCAAGGCGATTGACCACGAAGTGGAAGGCACACACGCGCTGTTAGGAGCCGACCTTGCCAAGCGGTATGGTGTCCCGGCGAAGGTGGTGAACTGTATCGCCAGCCATCACCATGAGGTGGAGCAGGAATGCGTGGAGGCCTACATTGTCGAGGCCGCCGACGCGATCTCCGGCGCACGACCGGGCGCACGGCGCGAGAGTGCCGAGACGTATATCAAGCGGGTACGCACCCTGGAAGAAATCGCCTCCAGTTTTGAAGGGGTCGAGCAGAGCTATGCGCTCCAGGCAGGACGCGAGGTGCGGATTATCGTCCGGCCAGAAGCCGTGGACGATTTCTCGGCACTCAAACTGGCGCGGGACATCGCCCGTAAAGTCGAGGAAACCATGCAGTATCCCGGCCAGATCAAAGTCCAGGTAATCCGCGAGACTCGTGCGGTGGATTACGCCAAATAGCGCAACAACCGTGTTGAACCCGTTGAGAGGCGGCCCGCTGTGGCCGTCTCTTTTTTTTCAAAGGGCGAGGCGCCAGGCCCCGCCCTTTGGGCCGTATGTTCGTCTATCGCGCCATTACCCAGCCGGGCGTTCGTGCAGGCGGGCCTCATCCGGCAGGTCAAAACTGCACGTCGCATCCTGGTTGCGTACCCTTAAACCGGGGCAGGAAGCGATCACTTCCAGCCCATACGTGACTTCAAACGACTCGTGCAGCCAGAACCGCTCGCCCGGTTCGAGCGCGCCGCGCCATGCCACCCGGCGCAGGCAGGTGGGCGGATCAACCCCCGGCCCGTCGAAGCGTGTCCGCGAAAATGCCTGGATACAGCTGTTGGGTGGGAAAAATTCCAGGCTGCCGCCGCCATCCACAAAGGGCTGGGCGAAAAATGTCATTGAACGGTTGAACGGCGGGATATGCGGTGAGTTAACCGCCAACGCCTCCAGGTCGAGGTAAGTGCCGGACTCGTTCACGAAGCTGATGAACTGGCTGTTATAGTACAGCGTGATGTCGTAGACATCGTCGCCGCTGCGGGCTGCCGGTGTGGCAGAAGGCACGATGGTCGCCGTGGGGAACAGGGTCGGCGTCGGCGATGGCCCTTCAGTAGGAGACGGCGTCGGTGTGATGGTAGGAATCGGCGTCGGCGTCGGCTGCGATGGGAAGGTGCGATTCACGTTGATGTCTATTTCGGTCCTTAACCGCGTGACGCCGTCGGTGAACAGCACTTGAATCCGGTCAGGTGCGTTGGCGGGCAGTTGGACCACATCATCCCATACCAGCCATTCCTCTCGATGCAGACGGCTTCCGCCCATATCCAGAATCTGGATGTAATCCGGCTTGAAACCGGTATTGGGCAGGCCAAACGAGCGCGATTCATCCGATAAGTACAGCGCATTGGAATACGGGTCATACGACACCGGCACAAAATCCGGGCGGGCAGCCAGCACGACGTATGTCAGCAGCCAGCGCTTCCAGCACATGACATACACCCCGGCCTCGCGGAAACCCGGACGGGTCGCGGTCATATTGTGGACGCGCGATGTCTGCCAGAAGTCCAGCGCCCCGGATACATCCGGGAAATACGCCGCGATTTCCGCCCCGATAACCTGGCCGTTGTCATATACCGGCCATCCGTTACGCCGCAGCCGTTCCCGCACGCTTTGCCCCAGTACATCAGTGTGCCAGGCGCTATAATCCCCTTCTGTATGGAAGCGCTCGTCCTCAAAAGGCGCATAAGGTGAAATAAACGTCGCCTGCTGGGATGCGACCAGATCGAGGCGGGTATTGCGGGACAGCGGGTACAGACCGACTCCCACCCGCCACTGGTTGAGCCGGGTCAAGACATATTCTTCAGCCTCGGGCGCCCGCTGCCAGCCCGATTCGCTCGGCACGCAGCCATCCGGGTAGTAATTGCGCGGGTCGCGGTCTTGCGCCTGGACGCTGACAAAGGTCAGAGCCGGGTAGATCGCCAGAATAATAAGTGTCATCATGATGGAGACTGGGACAAGGTGATTCCTGAAGTATTGTTTCATAGTCGTTTTACCTTTTGAAAGCTTCAATGAAAGTATCAAACCACACGGAGATTCCCCCAAAAAACAACCGTTTTTCAACGATCTCGTTTTAGTATAGACGAATTATATGAATAGATATAAGAAAAATTAGGAAATTTACGAAATTTTTCAGTAATGACAGGTGTCCTGCCCATCCGGCACGCTTCATGAAATCGCCGGTAGCGTTCCGGGACAAGGCATAGTATGTCTTTTTCAGACAAGGGAGTCGTATGGCTGCATTACAGGGGATACGCATTCTGGATTTCACGCGGGTACTGGCCGGGCCGTTCTGCACCATGCTCCTGGCCGACTTTGGCGCGGAAGTCATCAAGGTGGAGCGGCCTGGCGTGGGGGACGATACCCGCCAGTGGGGGCCACCCTGGGCGGGCAAGCCGGAAAACCGCATGAGCGCCTACTACCTGAGCGTCAACCGGAATAAGCGCAGCCTGACGCTGAACCTGGCAACCCCGGAAGGCTGTGACCTTGCGCGGCGGTTGGCGCTGACCAGTGATGTCTTGATCGAAAATTTCAAAGCCGGGCAAATGCAGGACTATGGCCTGGATGATGAGTCGCTCCGCCCGCGCCATCCCGGCCTGATTTATGCCAGCATCACCGGCTACGGCCAGACCAGCCCCTATGCTGACCGCCCAGGCTATGATTACGTGATTCAGGGGCAAAGCGGCCTGATGTCCATCACCGGCCCGGCGGAGGGCGAGCCATACAAAGTCGGCGTGGCGATTTCTGACGTAATAACCGGGCTGTTCGCCGCTAACGCGATTCAGGCCGCGCTGCGCCACCGGGAGCGCACCGGCGCGGGGCAGTTTATTGATGTCTCCCTGCTCGATTCGCAGCTTGCCGCCCTGGTGAATGTCGCCAGCAACTACCTGGTCTCCGGTACACCCCCGCCCCGGTTCGGCAACGAACATCCCAACATCGTCCCTTACCAGGTGTTCCAGGCCGCTGATAAACCGTTTGTGGTCAACGTGGGAAATGACCGCCAGTTCCGCCAGTTTTGCGCGGTCATCGGGCAGCCGGCGCTGGCGGACGATGCCCGCTTCGCCACCAACCCGGCGCGGGTCGTACACCGGGAGACGCTGATTCCGCTGCTGGAACGGCTTCTGGCGCAGCGCCCGGCGGCGGAATGGACACAGGCCTTGTTGGATGCCGGTGTCCCGGTGGGTGAAATCAACACGATCCCGGACATCCTCAGTGACCCGCACGCGCAGGCCCGGGGGCTGGTGCAGGATGTCACCCTGGCGGACGGTACGGCAACCACCCTGCTTGGCTCGCCGCTGCATCTTTCGGCCACGCCACCGGCGCTGCACACGCCGCCCCCGCTGCTGGGCCAGGACACCGACGCCATACTCCGCGATGTGCTGGGGCTGGCGGACGCGGAAATCGCCGCCTACCGGAAAAAAGGGGTGGTATAACCCACTTGACAAATTGATAAACATCAATATAATGAGGGTTATGAGAGACGAAACCCTGCTGTTTGCGAAGGCGATGGCCGATGATACCCGCCAGGAGATCATGACGCATTTGTGCTGCGCGTGGCTCAATGTGAATGACCTGGTGGATAAACTCGGCGGCAAGGTGAAGCAGCCAACCGCCAGCCATCATCTGAAAATCCTGGAAGAAGCCGGCCTTGTGCATATCCGCCAGGAAGGGAAGTTCCGTTACTATTCGCTCAACCAGGAGCGCGTGACGCTGTGCTGCGGGCTGCTGATGCAGACCTTCGCCCCAGAGTCAACGCATACCCTGGTTCCGCTTGACCAGATCACGGTTCGCGGGGAATAGCTGCGCTCTCTTTTTTTCGCCTGATGTATCGAAGTTTATCAATATGGAGTGTGTATCATGACACAAAGCGATATTCATGCAGCCGTTCAGCAACGTTACGGCGCGATTGCGGATAGTGCCGCTCCTTCCTGCTGCGGCGACTCATCGGACTGTGGCTGCGATTCCGCAAATGCCACCCTGTATGACAGCGCCTTACTTGAAGGGCTGCCGGTGGATGTCACGAACCTTTCGTTGGGCTGTGGCGACCCGGTGAGCATTGCCAGCCTCAACCCTGGCGAGACGGTGCTGGACCTGGGCAGCGGCGGCGGGATTGACTGTTTCCTGGCGGCGCGTCAGGTGGGCGACTCCGGCTATGTGATCGGGGTGGACATGACCCCGGCCATGCTCATGAAGGCCAACGCCAACAAGGTGCAGATGGGCGCGCATAACGTCGAGTTCCGTAAAGGGCAGATCGAAGCGCTGCCGGTGACGGATAACAGTATAGACGTGGTGATGTCGAACTGCGTCATCAACCTCTCGCCGGATAAAACCGCCGTGTTTGGCGAGGCGTTCCGCGTCCTCAAACCGGGCGGGCGGGTTTCAATCAGCGACATCGTGACCGAAGGCGAGTTCAGCGAGTCGCTGCGGGCGGATATGGCGAAATGGTCGGAATGCGTGACCGGCGCGATTGACGTGGAAAGCTACACCGGCCTGATGCGGGAAACCGGCTTCGTGGATATTCAGGTGGTGAGCAAGGTGGATGCGGAAGGCATTGTGCCGCGTCAGGATGGGATGCCGCGTATTTTCAGCGCCCGCATCACCGCCACCAAACCGGTGTAGGAGCGTTAACGCCTCAGATTTATAGGCGGGGGTGTTTCGCCCCCGCCATGCCACGCTTCTTAGGCTGCGAAAGCCCGGTTGCTTATGTCAGTTCCGAAGTGCAGTGCGCGCAGCGAGTCGCCTTGTACGGAACGGTGGAGAGGCAGTACGGGCATTCCTTGTTGACCGGCTCGCCAGGGGCTTCCGCCTCTTTTTTGCCGGCGGGCTGCATGACCCGGTTGACGGCCCGCACCAGCATGAAGACAGCAAAGGCCACAATCAGGAAGTTAATCAACTGGTTGATGAACAGCCCGTAATTGACCGTCGCTGCCCCGGCTTCCTGCGCCGCCGCCAGTGAGGTAAACTCTCCGCCACTCAACACAATAAACAGGTTGGAAAAATCCACGCCGCCCAGCAGTTGGCCGATCGGTGGCATGAGGATGTCATTCACCAGCGAGTTCACAACGCCGGTGAAGGCCGCACCGATGATGATACCAACAGCCAGATCAAGCACGTTGCCGCGCAAAGCAAATTTCTTGAATTCATTGAGCATTTTCAAGTCCCCTATTCAGCTTCCCCAGATGCGTGATGAAAATTCGTCACATCACCATTTTCATCAACAGGAGTGTGACTCAAATTACGGCAAAAATCAAGAATTTACGAACACTTGTTTTATCCTGTCCGGTGGATGTGACCCGGCGTTCTATACCTATTTCACGAAATTGCAAGGGCAGCGCAAGGAATTCGATAGCTGCACTCTCTAAAATACGAGCATATTCAGGTTTGATTCTCATTTGTAGGGTACATCTCGTGTATCATTCCACGCTTTATCCACCGATGCTTGTAAACGATGAACATGCCGTCATTGATTTCCATGCGCTATGCGAGAACCAGCCATTTATCCAACCTGCTGCGGGCTTCACGGCCAGTCAGTACACGGCGCGGGTCTCCCGTGAACTGGGGCGCTGGCGGCAGACCGTATCGCCGGAGCAGACCGCCTGTGCGCTGGGGTATATCACGGCGGCCAGGGTGCTGCCCTCATTGGTCGAACTGGAAAACGGGCGGGAACTGCTGGGCTACACCGTGATGCTGCGCCAGCGGCTCGATGCGGAACTGGTCGTGGAACTGGCGATGACCCTGCGAGCGCGGGCCATTGAACTGCATTGGGAGCAGGTAGGGGCGCATTCGTATGGCGCTGCGATTGGCTCCGGCGTGGCGGTCATCATCGAAATCACCCCAGGGGCGGAGCAGTTATATTTCCGCTATTCCAGCCACCTGGCGGATGATTTATACAATGCGCGTGGCGCTGTTGAACTCCCGCGCAGCCGGCTGTTCCTGCAATCCGCCCTCTACGAGCGGTTTGACGCCCTGCTGGACGAAGTGCGACAGCGTACCTGGATGTGGTTATACGGGTAGAGTCTAACTGCCGCGTACCCGTCCGGCGGCCTTCTCCAGCCGGACACGCCACCAGATGAGCGCCGGGGCAAGCAGCCCGGCCCAGACCGCCATATTAAAGGCGAATGTCACCCCCATACGCGGCGTCATCCCAAAGACGTTCTCGCTGTTCTGCGGGCTGGGGCCGATGACCACCGGGTGAATCGTATCGGCCCGGAAGCGGGTAATTACAAACGTAACGATCACCGCCGCCATCAGCACAATACCCAGCACCGCCGCCACCTGCCGCCCGCGTTCGCCCTCCGCCAGCCCTTTACGCAGGATCAGATAGGCCAGGCAGATCAGCATCATGATCGCCGCCGAAAGCATTCGTGGATCAGAGCTGGTCCACCAGGTATTCCAGGTAGGCCGCGCCCAGATCGAACCCAGCAGGACGTTAATCAACGCCAGCACGAACCCGACTTCAATGGCCGCCAGCGCCAGCCGGTCCCAGCGCAGGCTGCGGGTGAACAGATAGCCCAGGCTGCCAGCCAGCCCCAGGCTGAAGGCCACAAACGCCCCGGTGATAGACGGCACATGGAAATAAAAGAGGCGCTGCACATCCCCCTGGATCACATCTGTGCCGGCATACGTGAGCGCCAGCAGCGTCCCGGCCAGCATCCCGGCTGCGCACAGGATGGAGACTGCCATCAGCAGGCGCGGGCGCGGGGGTGTATCGGTCTGCGTCTGTGCGGCAGAGGTTACCTGGGTTGGACGTTCACTTATGGCAGTCATTAACGATCAATCCTTTACGATAATTCATCTGATGCGAAATCAGGGTCGCTGCATCCGATACATACCCGCGCAAGTCCTGGTTTGTTTTATTGTAGGGGAACGTCTAAGTGCCGTGTCCGGCTAGTTTCTCAAGAACAGGCGTAGGGACGGCATTTTGCCGTCCGGCGGAGACCCTTCCGGGTGTCTCTACTAAGGCAGTCTCCTGCAATCGGAAATTTCGTTGCTTCGCTCTTGCCGGTACTGAACAGTCTACGCTAACTCGCCAGCGATTTTTTCCGCCCACTGCCGGATTGTATCCCAGTTGCGGAAATCCCCGTTGAAGCTGCTGGGCCATGTGCCGCCGTCATAACGGGCCGCCAGCGTCCAGCGCTCGTTCCAGTCCGTTTCTTCCAGGTTGAGCCGCCCGGCGAAGGTGCCCACTTCACGCACTTTCAGGTCGTGTAAAAGGTCGTGTTGCAGGTAAAACTCCAGGACATGCTCCTGGCCGTTTTCCTCCAGAATACGGATACAGGAAACCCACAGATAAACCGGGTGCGCGGCAAGCTGCGGGGCAAACGCTTTCAGAAAAGTGGATAATTCCGGCATCCATGTGCCGACATAAATGGGTGAACCGATAACAAAAGCATCGTACTCTTCAATGGTGTTGATATGAACCACGTTACTGATGGTTGCTTTATGGCCTTTTTCCTCCAGTACCTTGCCCATGAACTGGGCGATTTCAGCACTTGAACCATGCGTCGTGGCATAGGCTAACAAAACATTCATGCAAGTCCCTCCCTTTGCTCAATACGGAGTTAAGCATAAGAGGCTTACCTCAGGGTTGCCTAGTTACAAGTGGCTCTTTTTTTGATGACAGATAACACTTGTTTGGCTCAGCCGTCCGCCAGGATTTGATCCACCGCGTTCGCCAATTCGCGCAGATTGCTGACCTTATGAACACCATCGGCCAGCCGGGCATAATGGTGCATGTCGCTGTCACCCGTCCCCCACTGCACCGGTGGCTCCGGGCAGAACCACAGCAGCCGGCGTGCCCGTTTCTGCATATCCTCGGCAATATCCAGGCGGGGGTTATTGAAGTTGTTGCGCCCGTCCCCCAGGATAATCACAGTCGTCTTGCTTGTCACCGTGCCAAAGTGGTCACGCCGGAAGGTGTTCAGGCTGTTGCCCAGGTCGGTGTTATAGTAGCCGGGGCGGTTCGCGTAGAGGACTTCGCTCACGGCTTCCTGCGGCTGTTTCTCTTTGAACATCATGCTGATGTCGGTAAGGTCATCAATGAAGATGTAGCTGTGGGTCTGCGCCACCTGGTCTTGCAGTTCGTAGATCAGCGTGAGCAGGAATTCAGCGCAATAGCGCATTGAGGTACTCACATCACAGATAACCACCAGGCGCGGCTTCACATGATGCGTATGAAACTTGAGTTCCACCGGCACGCCGCCATAGCGCATGTTCGCCCGCATCATCCGGCGCGGGTCAATCTGCCCGGCTCGCGCCCGCTTCTGCCGCAAAGACGCCCGGCTGCGTAACCGCGCCGCCAGCCGCCGGATTTCATCCCGGATGGCGTCTGCCTCGCTCTGCCCCAACTGGGTAAACGGGACATCGAGCAAATCCGGTTTGGGTTCCGGCTCCTTGCTCGCCAACTGTTCGGCCAGGGAAGCCCCCACGAAATTCGCAATCTGCTCGGTCAGCCCCTGGGCATTTTCCTGCAACAACTGGCGCAGTTGTTCCAGCGCCTCATCGCTCATCCCCATCTCTTGCAGCAGTTCGAGGAGCTGTTCAATCAGCTTTTTGGCCTGCTGTAACCCGGCCTGGCGGTTCATACGCCGCTCGAACCACTGGCGCTGGTACATCTCGCTGCCCTGCTGCAACCCGGATTGCCGCCCCATTTGTTCCAACTGTTCGTCACTGAAGGGCTTGCCTTCCATAAGCTGGTTCAGGAGATCGCGCAGCGCCTGCAAGTCGCCCATCAGCGAACGCAGCGCGTCCTGGAGCATCTGCTGTTCCTCCGGGGAAAGGTCGCCGGGGATGTTATCGTGCATAGGGGGCGCGCCGGAACCGAAGAACAACGGGAAGAAGTAGTCAAACACACCCTGGTCGCGGCTTTCCTTGACCAGGGTTGTCCGCAGCGCCGCCCGGAACTGGTCACGGTTGCCTATGCCGATAGTATCAACACCGTGCATCGCGTCCTGGGTTTCCGCCAGCGAAATCCGCACCCCGGCGGCCCGCAGCGCCCGAATAAACGTTATCATCCGTTGGTCCATGTCGTTCTCCCTCGCAACTCATCCGCATACCAGCAGCAACTGCATCCACCGCACATTGTAGCATGGGTTGGCAGGGGTGGGACAAACGCCATAAAGACCGGCGCATGACCCGAATTTGAAGCGGCTGCCCAGGCCCTCACGCCTGGGGGAAGGATACGGCGGAGGCTGTTACACCGGGCGCAGCTTTTCGAGAATATTCTGTAATCCGGCGGGTAAAGGCGAGTCAAAGCACAGCCGTTCGCCGGTAGTGGGCTGGTCGAAGCACAGGCGCGCCGCGTGCAGAAACTGGCGCTTCATCTTGATGCGCTGCTTGCGGAAGCCATAGACCGCGTCCCCTACAATCGGGCAGCCGATAAATGCCATGTGGACGCGAATCTGGTGGGTACGCCCGGTCAGCAGTCGGACACGCACCAGCACCCGGTCATCCAGGAAATCGCGGTCAATCACCTCGTATTCGCTGATGGCCGGTTTGCCACCGCGCAGTACAGCCATGCGCTTCCGCTGGTTCGGGTCGCGGGCGATAGGCGCTTCAATCCGTCCGGTTGTTGTGGGTGGGGTACGTTCCAACAGCGTGAGATAGGACTTCTCGACGGTGCGCGCCTGGAACTGTTCGGCCAGTTGGCGGCGGGCGCGGTCATGTTTGGCGATGATAATCAGGCCGCTCGTGCCCTTATCCAGCCGGTGGACGATCCCGGCGCGTTTCGGTTCGATGTTCATCTCCGCGATTTGCGGCCAGCGGGCGAGGATGGCGCTGACCAGCGTGCTGGCTTCATCGCCGACGCCAGGGTGAACCACCATACCGGCGGGTTTATCAATCACAGCCAGGTCATCGTCCTCATACAACACCGTGAGCGGGATGGCTTCCGGCTGCACAGCCCGGCTTTCGTCGCGGGGCGGCATGGTAATCGTGATCTGTTCACCGCCCTTGAGTTTGATCCCCGCCTTCACCGCTTTGCCATCTACCGTCACCAGACCCTCTTTGATGAAGGCCTGCACCTGAGCGCGAGAGAAGCGATTCCCAACATGGGACATAATGACTTTGTCCAGCCGCTGGCCGGAAACCTTCACGGAAAATTGGAGTTGCTCGGCGTCCATTGTGGTTATCCTGCCCCCGGTTAGCTGGAAACGAATACGCCTGATTCTCTCACAAAAACCCGGATAACCAAAGGGGGCACATGGCGCGCCCCCGGATTGCCCCCCAAAGAACAAGGGGCCTGAAGCCCCTTGTCCACAGTGTTATGCTGTTTTCTTGCCGGTGGTTTACTGGCTGCTGGCTCCAGTCATCCCGTCCAGCAGTTGCGGCAGATACCACACGTCCAGCGGGTCAACCAGTTGGTTCGTCGCGGCCAGTTCCGTCCCGTCCTGGAACGAAAGCGGCCCCTGCCACAGCGCGAAGCTATCCGGCACGAACGGGTTGGTGGCATACGCAGCCAGGTCAGCGATGAATTCGTTCAGGTTGGCCTGTTTCATTTCGTCCAGGCCAGTGCCCATCACAAAGCCGACGGCGGTGGTATCCTGGTTGTTGATGTCGGACCAGTCCGGCCCGTACCAATCCCAGCTTTGAGTCCAGGTGCCATCCTTCACGGCCTGGATGACATTGACATACGACGGGCCCCAGTGGAAGTACGGCACACCCAGGCAGACATCCGGCGCTTCTGAACACGCGCCCTGGAAGTCGTAGGGGATCGCCCAGACCTGGTCGCCCTGCGCGGCGCGCTGGCCGGTCACCACGATGCCTTCGGTGGTGTCAATGCCGGAAATCACCACGTCCGCCCCGTTATCGAAGAAGGTGTTGGTTTCTTCGGTAGGGTCGAGTGTAACGCCGGGGATATTGAACCAGAAGCCGATCCAGCTGACGGTGAACTGGAGATCATCACCGTTTCCGCCCGCATAATTCTCGTAGCAGTAGCGTGCGCCCAGGTAAGCGGAAGCGGCCAGGCGGCGGGTTTCAAAATTGATCAGCGGCCCAAGATAGCCAATGCTGCCGGTCTGGGTAGTCATCCCGGCGGCGCAGCCCGCGATCATCTTGCCCCATTCCATCTGCCCCATCAGGTTGCCCACGTTAGCCGGCGCTTCACCCGTCAGGGCGTCGTCGCCAGAGACATTGATAAACGTCACATCCGGGAAGTTGGCGGCAACCAGGGTGGTATCTTCCTCAAAGGCATCCGATGTCGTAAAAATGACCTTCGCGCCCTGGTCAACCATCTCGGAAACCACATCATTGAGGGTGGCTTCGGGCGCATCCGCCGGGTTGAGGCTGGGGAAGAAGACCATCTTCGCGCCGGGGACGTTGGCTTCAACATAACGCCCGGCTTCAAAGTGCGCCTGGCTCCAGCCATGATCGTTTTCCGGGCCAACCAATACGAGACCGAATACAAATTCATCCTGGGCCGCCACCGGGAGAATTGCGCCCAGCGCCAACAGCATCAGGATGAACACCAATATATACTTCTTTGCCATTATTTTATTGTCCTCCACGCTAGAAAATCCTGCGAGTCATGGCATAGTGTAACCTGTATTGAGGATTTAACAAAGGAAATTTGTCACAAAAAAACCCGGTTTGGCAGGTAAATCTGCACAACACCGGGTTTCGTGTTTGAGAGCAGCACACGGCTGCTTAATGTCGGGTACCTCACAGGCCGCCAGGGGAACACGTGGGCGCTGAGACGGCGCTGGTACTCAGGCTGCTGCCGCTGCCCGCGATTTTCGAGGCGAATGTCGAAAGCTTCTTTTTTACCTGGCTGCTGCCGCACGCCGGGCAGACGATTTCCGCGCTGCTGTTCCGCACCAGTTTCTCAAACGGCTCGCCACATTCCACACAATCAAACTCAAATAAGGGCATGGCTAATTCTCCTTCAGGGCTTCCGCGACCCGTTCCAGCCGCGCCTGTGCTTCCTGGGCGATGTCCGCCAGCCCGTCGCTGTTGAGGAATCCCATCATCGCCATCGGGTCAACCAGGGAAACCTGGGTATGCCCGTCGTCCGTTTCCGCCACCGTCACGTTACAGGGCAGCATCAGGCCGATTTCCGGCTGTACGGTCAGCGCCTGGTAAGCCAGCGGCGGGTTGCACGCGCCCAGAATGGTGTACCGGCGGAAATCCACATCCAGCTTTTTCTTGAGTGTAGCTTTTACATCAATTTCAGTCAGCACGCCAAAGCCTTCGGCTTTCAGTGCCTCAGTTACGCGGGTCATCGCGGTATCGTAATCCGTGGCGAGTTCAACCGTGATGCCCAGTTGTTGTGATGCCGTCTTCATATTTCGCGTTTTATCCTTTAGAAGTTGCGCAGTCCGGGGTATTTTTTGAGTAGGGGCATGATGCGTGTCATGCCCCTGCTACCAGAGAACTGCGTTAGCTAATCAACCACTTATCTTGATGCGTCTGCCCGGAGAATCCTTACCTGTTTCGCCGGCGGATCCCCTTACCGCACCACCGGGTAACGCTGGCGCATCCATGCCATTATGCCGCCCCGGATGTTGTACACGGTCTCGAAGCCCTGCTGGCCGAGCAGCGCCGCCGCCGACTGGCTGCGGTTGCCGGAGGCGCAGATGATTGCGACAGGCTTCGCCGGGTCGAGTTCCCCCAACCGGCCACCAAGCTGCCCCAGCGGAATCAGCACCGCGTCCGGCAGGTGTCCCTGGCCGAACTCCCAGGGTTCGCGCACATCCAGCACCACCGGGCGGCTGCCATTGGCTGATTGCAGCAGCGTGTTGAGTTCCTGCACGTCAATATCCTGCACATCGCCAGCCGTAACAGGCAGCCCCATCGCTTCCCACACGGTCAGGTCTTCCGCCAGATACCCCACCACCTGGTCATATCCAACGCGGGCCAGGCTGTAGACCACGCGGCGGTAATCGGCGGCGTCTTCCAGCAGCAGAATCACCGGCTGGTCGGGCGACAGAATATAGCCCACACTGTTGCTGAGCTGGTTATCCGCTTCCAGGTGTACCGAACCGGGAATATGCTTGCGTTTGTAGTCAGCCTTCGCCCGCGTATCGAGCAGCCCGACGCCGCGCTGGAAGTGCGGTATCGCCGTCTGGATCGTCAACGGTTTCGGCTGAACGTCGCCCAGCGGTGCTGCGCCCTGGCGGTTGATCGCCTTGATACGTTTGTGATTGCCGGGCTGTTCCGGCAGTTCGCTCACCGCGTAATCCACGAAAGACTCGCGTTCTCCCTGCGCCTGCGCCAGCGCCGGGTTATGCTGCCGTTCGTAGCCGAGCGTCGTGCTGCGTACCGAGCCGATAGACTTGCCACACAGAGACCCCGCGCCATGTCCGGGGTAGATGAGCAGGCCGTCCGGGTGCGAGAGCATCTTGTTGAGGCTGTCGTACATCTGCCCCGCCAGCCCGCGAGCCGCTTCGATGCCCACCAGGTCGGGACGTCCGGCATCCCCGACGAACAGCGTATCGCCCGTGAGCGCCATCCAGGCTTCCCCGGCGCGGGTGGTATCCGCCAGGAAAATCGTGATGCTTTCCGGGGTATGGCCGGGTGTGTGCGCCAGGTGCAGACGCAGGTTGCCCAGTTCCAGGGTCGCGCCATCCCGTACCGGCTGGTGGTCGAAGCTCGCTTCGCTGGCTTCATGCAGGTAGATGGTCGCCCCGGTGCGCCCGGCCAGGTCGGTGTTGCCGGAAACATGGTCGGCGTGCAGGTGCGTTTCGAGAATATGGGTGATTTTCAGCCCGCGTTCAGCGGCGGTATCCAGGTATTTCTGGATGTCCCGGTCAGGGTCAACGACGGCGGCCACCCCGGCGGACTCGCAGCCCACGAGGTAGGAGGCACACCCCAGCCCATCAATAAAATACTGTTGGATATACATGACGTTCCCTCTCAGAACTTGTGATACATTGTACGCTGGACACACCGCAGCATGTCCCTGGAAATACAGGAGGTAGGGAAGCCCTTCCGGGCGTCCGCTGTCCACGCTGTCCACAAAGGGAGGATACCCCTTCTGTGAGCGCCGTTCAAAAACGCACGATTACATGAGATTATCATACAGCAGGAACAGGGCGAGGCCGATGATAAACACGGCGAAGACACGCTGCAACTGGGATGCCTGGATATGCTTCGCCAGGCGCACGCCGGTGTATGTCCCCGCCAGCCCGGTGAAGACGAACGCCAGGATGATTCCCCAATCGAGCGCCGCCGTCCCCAGGTGGCCGAACAGCCCGGCGGCGCTGTTCATGACGATAACCACCAGCGACGTGCCGACAGCCTGATGAATAGACAGCCCAACCAGCATCACCAGCGCCGGGACGATCAGAAAGCCGCCGCCCACGCCCAGGAACCCGGTCAGCACGCCGATCCCCGCGCCTGCCAGCATAATCATTGGGATGCTGCGCTCACGCCGCGCCGCGTCGTTGGCTGACGGGCGCGTTATCAGCACCAGGCCGACAACCAGCATCAGCAGGGCAAACATGACGAGCAGCAGCGTGGGGGGCAGCAGGTCCGAAAGCCCCCCGGCGATATAGGCCATGACCATGCCGGAGCCGCCGAACAGAATCGCCACGCGCCAGTTGAGCGTCCCCTGTGTCCGGTGGAGCAGCGCCCCTAGTGCGCTGTTCGCGCCGACAATCACCAGCGAGGCTGTCACCGCCCCGGCGGGTGTCTGCCCGGCCACGTACACCAGCGCCGGGACAGTCAGGATAGACCCGCCGCCGCCCAGCAGCCCCAATACCAGCCCGATCACAAAACCCAATCCCAAAATCATGATACGCCGCCGCCGTTCCCTGTCAATTCGTCATCGGTCTGATTGGAACAAGGGTTTCAGTCCCTTGCAGCCATCCACATGGGTGTACGCCCGGTACGCCGTCTACGATTCCAGCGGCAGACCCTGTGCCTGCCAGTCAATAATGCCGCCCAGGTCATAGATTCCGGTGTAACCCGCGTTGACCAGGATGCCGGACGCCTGATTACTGCGATTCCCGCTCCGGCAGTACAGTACAATCGGCTTATCCTGCGGCACTTCGCTCAGGCGCTGGCCGATTTCCTCTACGGGGATATTGATTGCGCCGTGAATATGGCCGCTGGCGAATTCCTGTGGGGTGCGAACATCAATCAGGAGGTGGTCTTCGCCGGGCGCGGAAAACTGCTCGGTATAGGCGACAGGACGGATTAACTGTGAAGCGGGCGCGGCGACATCGGCTGCGGCGGGTGTGGCAGTCGGGTTCGAGAGCAGCACCGCCCCAACAATCACCACCGCCAGCGCGGCGACCACGCCTACCAGAATCAGCGGATTGATCCGGTTGGCGGTTTTCTGTGTCCTGCTCGATTTACTGCGTTTCTTCGTCATTGTGGTTATTCCCTTCGGTAAAACTACCTGACATCAAAACCCCCGGTGTCGCATTACCGGGGGCCTTGAAAGGGGGAAGAGTATGTAAGTAACTATCACTGTCACCTACTATACACGACCCGAATCGATTCACATCCCCCCCAAGACCTTATATAAGCCATAAGTTCGCACTTATAGCTCAACCAGCGGGGACAGACCCTCTATACCCTCATAGCGCACCGGCTGCGGCGCATAGTACGCGATGGCTTGCACCACATAGCGGGCCGTATTCAGCGATACGTTCGGCATTACGTATTCCTGTCCCCCGGCATACAGACCAACATGGTAGCGGTCATCGCCATGAACCAGGAAACGCACCAGCCACCCGGCCAGGCCGCCATATCGCGCCGCTTTCACCACGTTTACTTCCTCCAGCGTATCCCAGCGGAGTGACTGCCCGTAGTACAGGACTTCCCCGGCGTATACGTCAAAGGCTTCCGTGATCGTCCGCGCCTCAGCAGCAGAGAGTGTATCGGGGTCAGGCCGGGCATTCGAGCGTTTCAAAATCATCAGTAACATCGTCCATTCAGAAATCAGCGGTTCACGACTTCGACCAGGATAACCACCGGGTCGCTGGGTGTGCCGTCAGCGCGGTAGGCGATGGCCGTCAACGGGTGGACGCCAACGCCTTGCGCCCGCCAGGCCAGCAGCACCCGGTAAACCGGCACCGAGTTGGCCTCTGGCTGGCTTTCCCCATGTGGCTGGTCATCCACCAGCAGTTCGACCCGCGCAATCCCGGCGGTGCTGTCCTGTGCCAGCAGTTCGACATCCAGTTCCACGCCATCAATCACGCGGCTGCCGTTGACCGGGGACAGGAACTCCACACGCGGCAGGTCAGGCGTGGGATACGGGGTTGGCGCGGTAGACGAAAGGTTGCACCCGGCGGCAGCGATAACCAGAACGAGCAGCGAGAAACCGCGTTTTAACAATCCACACATGCTGATAACTGCCCCGATTCTTCTACGCCCAGCCATTGATTAAACGTGAACAGCCACTCGCGGGTGGTTTCATCGTCCTTGATGCGCACGCTTTCCACATACCAGCCGGAGTCTCCCTCGGCGTTGTCATGGCCGACACAGCAGCGGGTCAGTTCGCCCACGTCCGGCACTTCCAGGATGAACTTATCCACGCTGCCCTGCTCAAACGCGAAGATGTCCTCCGGCGGCAGGAAGATGACTTCGGTGTGCCCGGTGGTGCCGAAGAGCTGAATGAACACGTTGGAGTCGGTGCCGCCCAGCGGTTGGTCGCCGGTTCTGACCCAGATGGTATAGATATTGGTTTTTGCCATCACCTTTTCCCCTTCGTTACCAGCATATTTGTACCAGTATATGCTAAAATGCGCCGTGAGTCAGTTCTTTCCCACAGTCTCGAAAGCGGTTATCTGTGACAACCACGCCTAAATACCACCTGGATTCTATATTTGACCCGCAGCAGGCACATCCCGACGACGCGCACAGCGTCCTCATGCGCCTGATACCGCCCAACAGCCGCGTGCTGGAGATCGGCAGCGCCTCCGGCTATCTCTCCGGCTACATGGAGCAGGGCTTAGGCTGCCGTGTGACCGGGCTGGAATTCGACCCGGCGGCGACGGCTATCGCGGCGGGACGGTGCAGCGAGGTACATACCGTTGACCTGGATACGCCCGATGCCCTGGGACCGGCGGCGGCCAGCGCCCCGTATGACGTGCTGCTGGCGGCGGCGGTGCTGGAACACCTCAAGTACCCCGAACGGCTGCTGCAAGACGCCCGTTCTCTGCTCAAACCCGGCGCGCGGGTAATTGTTTCTCTGCCCAACGTGGCGCACTGGACTATCCGGCTGCGGCTGCTGCGGGGCAAGTTCGACTACGAAGACTACGGCATTATGGATCGCACCCATTTGCGGCTGTACACGGTTAAAACCGGGCGCGAACTCCTGGAATCCCAGGGCTACCCGGTGGAACAGGTCGCCATCGCCGGCAGCGGTTTGCAGAATATCCTGAACAGCGCCGCCCGCCACCGGGGGCGTCCGCTCCCGTCGCCCATCGCGCCGGGGCTGCTCGCCTACGAACTCATCTATATCGCCCGCGCCTGAGTGGAGGGGAAATAGTCTATATGGAAGCGCATTCCCGATCATTCAAATGGTTCTTTGGCATCATCATTCTCGCCCTCCTGCTGCCGATCCTGGCGCATTTAGTGCTGGGGGGTTACAACCGCGCCCTGGCCGATGACTTCTGTTTCACCGCCGCCGCCTGGTCAAAAGGTCTGTGGGGAACGCTGGACTGGCACTATAACAATTGGACGGGAACGTATGCCTCCACATTCTTCCAGAGCATGATCGGGGTATCGCAAAGCTGGCGCTACACCCCCATCCTGTTAATCGGCCTGTTCAGCGCGTCCTGCTGGTGGACGGCCTGGCAGTTCACGCGGACATTCCGGTTAGCATATCGCCGCTATACAGGGGCGGCGCTGGCGTCGGTACTGACCTTTGGTGTCATCACAGGAGCAGCCAACGTATTCCAGTCGTTTTACTGGACAAGCGGCGGCATAACCTATGCCAGCCCGCTGATTATTCTCGTGTTTTACCTGGGGCTGCTGCTGGCGATTGCCCGGCAGGAGAAGCCCCTCCGCTGGTGGCAGTTCGCGCCGGCTGTGGGCTTGCCGCTGCTATCGGGCGGGTTCTCCCCGTTATATGCCGTCTTTCAGGTGACAGTCTTTGGCCTGCTGATTCTCGCGTCACTGTGGCTCGCGCCGCCGGAGAAGAGACGCCGCTATCTGCGCCTCTTTGGGGTGAGTCTGCTGTTCGCGCTGGCGGCGCTGCTGATTCTGCTGATCGCGCCCGGCAACGCGGTGCGGCAGTCTGCTTTTGAAGACCTGCTCCCGCTGCCTCAAGTGATATGGCAAACCATCACCGGCACGCTCGCCTTTATCCCGACTGCGGTGGTCTACCTATCGCCGCTCGCAGTTCTCGTGCCGTTGTTCCTGGCGGGGCTGGTGGCCTTTACCTGCCACCCCTTGTCGGCTTCCGAACGGGTTCGGGCCAACCGGGGCAGCCTGAAGTGGCTGGGACTCACCGGGCTGATCGGGTACATTCTGATCGCCTCGGCCTTCTTCACATCGCTCTACAGTATCGGCCAGTTACCCCCCGCCCGCGCCTATATCGTCCCGCAGATCGTCCTGGTCCTCATGGCGATGGCCTGGGGCTATATCATGGGGCTGGGACTGCAAAGAAAGTATGCCACGGCGCCGCCCCGCCTGTCCCCACTGGTGACGGCTGCCATCCTGGTTCTGGTGGTTTTCAGCGCCGCGCAGTCGGCACAGGAAACATTGGCGCTGCTGCCCGATTTCCAGGTTTTCGCCAGCGAATGGGATGCCCGCGATGCCTTTTTGACGACTACCGACGCGCAGGGGGCTGTTATCGAGATTCAGGCGTTCACCAAAGACCTGGCAGCCTATGCCGCGCTGGATAACCCGTATTATTCCTGCATCCGCAACTACTACCACCAGCCCACGCTGGTGATCCTGGAGACACCGGAAAACACCGAATCACCGTGATGTTCATCTTGCTTTTTAAGAATATATGTTCTAAAATAGAGGGATGAACATTCACGCAGTTCCCGACACACTGACGAAGCTCACCCGCCTGGGCGATGTGACGCTGTATGAGCCGGCGGGCGACCAGCCGCAGCGCGAAACGCGCCGCGCCAAAGCCGTCGCGCAGCTTGACCAACTGCCGTGTATTACCAATGTCTCCACCCCCCAGGGCGCGATGCCGGTCATGAAAACGATGGTGACGACGGCCTGCGAGCGCAACTGCTACTACTGCCCGTTTCGTGCCGGGCGCAGTCAAATGGAGCGCGTAACCTTCAAGCCGGATGAACTGGCGACGGCCTTCCATAAGCTCGAACGGTCAGGCGCGGTCAAGGGCATCTTTCTGTCGTCTGGCATCATCAACGGCGGCGTGACGACCCAGGACAAGATCATTGATACCGCCGAGATCATCCGCCATAAGTATCAGTACCGGGGCTATATCCACCTGAAGATTATGCCCGGCGCGGAATACGACCAGGTGCGCCGCGCCATGCAGCTTGCGGATCGCGTCTCGATCAACCTGGAAGGGCCGACACCGGAACGCCTGAGCGCCCTCGCGCCCAAGAAGGACTTTTACGACGAGCTGCTGGTGCGTATCCGCTGGGCGCAGCAGTTACGCGGCGAGGGGCTGCGGGCGAGTACGGTCACGCAGTTTGTCGTCGGCGCGGTGGGCGATACCGACCTCGAACTGCTCACGCTGAGCGACCAGCTTTACCGCCAGACCGGGTTGAGCCGCGCTTATTACTCCGGCTTTAATCCTGTCATAGATACCCCCTTTGAGAACCTGACGCCGGCTCTGCCCCTGCGTGAACACCGCCTGTACCAGGCCAGTTTCCTGCTGCGCGATTACGCCTGGGATGTCGAAGAACTGCCGTTCCAGGGCGGCGGGGATCTGCGGCTGGATATTGACCCCAAACGCGCCTGGGCGGATTTGCACCTGCTGGTTGCGCCGGTGGAAATCATGCAGGCCAGCCGGGAACAACTCCTGCGGGTGCCAGGCATCGGCCCAAAAGGGGCGGATGCGATCCTGGCCGCCCGGCGCACCGGGCGACTGCGCGACCTGGCGCACCTGCGCGCCATTGGCATCGCCGCGCCGGAACGGACAGCGCCTTATATCCTGCTGGATGGCCGCAAGCCTCCCCAGCAGCTTCCCCTGTTTTAGAAACCATTTGATACGTCCGCGGGCGGGTTTGAAACCTGCCCCTGGTGTCTGCACTCGGAAATGGGTATAGATCGTAGGGGAGGGTCTGAGACCCTCCCCGAAAACAACCCCGAATAATGCACATTTCAAATGGTCTCTTAACCACCACCCCGGAGTTCGGAACAGGCCGGGCGGCTGAGCGTTGCAGCAGGAAATCCGCCCGTTTATGACGTTGCTCATCACAGACACCGAGGAACGATACTTGATTGGGGGCAGCGCCGGGAGTACACTGAATCTGTTAAGTGAAGAAATTCACAGTTACATCCGCCTCAGAGCATAAGGAGGCGTAAGATGAGCGGAATTATCACAATCGAGAGTGAAGTACCCTTTGGCCCCATGCTGTATGGCTGGCTGTATATGCAGGAACTGCCGCTCGACAAAGTGGTGCATCATGACGCGATTGAAACCCACTACCTGGCCTGGGAGACCGTCCGAAAGCAGATTAACCCCTTTTTCCAGAATGGCACCGGCTTTGAAGGCTACCTGATTAGCCGCTGTCCCACCGCCGAATCTGCCCTGGAGGAGATTCTCAACATCAACCAGAACATCCTGGATGCTATCGCCCGGTTATACCGTTTCCAGTACGGCTTTCGTTCCCGGCTGATGAGAACCCTCACGCGGGACGCCAGCGACCCCGAGGCCATCCACATCTGGTCAACCTACCTGGGGGCTGCCCTGGGCAAACTCCGCGCTCAGATGGCACAGGACCCGCAGGCACAGTTGTTCCGCACGCGCACCTACCAGATCGTGAAGACACTGCCCCCCATGACCTACTATGCCTTTGATACCAACGTCCTGCAGAAGTATGCGGTGGGGACAAAAAACGGAAGCGGCAAAGCCAAGCTGTGCGTGCTGCCGCAAATGCTGAACCCCAGCCAGCAGGATGCCTGGCTGGTGGCGGAGGTCATCGGCGAGTTCGGCCACCCGATGGTGCGGAATGTGCTGGATCACCAGGCAGCCTGATTGAAGCCGCCTTGCCGGTTCGAGACACAGATGCCCCCTCCCCAAACTTTGTAAACGGGGAGGGAGCTTGCCGCAAGTCTCCTCTTGCATTTAGAACCTATCCCTGAATTCATCCCGCCTACCTCAACTCTGCTTGCCACGCTCGTTTTCCCCTCTCCAAGTTGGTTGAGAGGACGACACTTTTAAGGGTGGGTTGAGGCCTTAACAAAAGAGAGTTCATCAGGCATCCTAAGTTTTTACCCCTAAAAGCTACGGATAGTCCAATGAACTCGCCTATACTGTACCAGTGGATGACAAGGCTATTCCAACCTTAGGGCGCTGGCAAGTCCTGACTCTAGCATTATTCAGCTATGGGGTCCTCGTGGCGCATAGTTGCACACTAAGCCAAGTGTGTTTGTACCTGACGAACCAGGCCAGCAGTGCCACGCTGGAACGGCGCTTGCAGCGCTGGTTAGCCAATGACCGGATTGATCTGCACAAGGTGTTTGACTATTGGGTGCGATGGGTCTTGCGTCTGTGGGGAAGTGCCACGTTGATCGTGCTGGTAGATGAAACCAATGGCGGTCATGATCGTGGGGCTGGCGTATCGGGCCAGTGCCATCCCGCTGATCTGGCGGGCGTATGATTCCCACGATTACCCGGAAGAAGGGCAAGTGGCACTGCTGAATCGGTTGTTGGATCGCCTGCACGCTCTGATCCCATCCGATCAGGCTATCTTGTTACTGGCGGATCGGGGGTTAGGCACCTCGCCCACCTGGCAGGCGCATCTGACCGAGACCGGCTGGCCGTATTTGCTCCGGGTGCAGCGCTCCACCCGGATCCGATTACCAGGGCACAAGCCCAACCCGTGCGGCGACTGGTGGGGTACGGGCAAACCTGGACGGGGTATGGCGAGGTGTTCAAGAAAGCTGGGTGGCAACGGAAATGGGTGTACCTGGTGTGGGAACAGGGGCAGACGGAACCCTGGTGTTTGTTCAGCAACCAATGCGACTTGTCCGCGAAACTGTATGGGGTTCGGTTTCATCATGAATGTGGGTTTCGGGGCCTGAAAGCGATGGTTTCAACTGGCAGAGGTCGCGGGTGTGGCTGCCCCGTCCTGTGGAGCGTCTGCTGCTGGTCTTAGCCCTTGCCAGCCTCTGGGCATTGGCACAGGGCACCAAAGTTATGCAGTTGTATCCGCTGCGTCGTCGTCAACAACGCCTGAGTGTGTTTCGCCTGGGACTGGATTAATTGCATGAGTATTTTCATGCTAATCAGGACAAAGGGGTGGATCTGTACTTGGTGCCAGACCCGCCAATGCTTAAAAGTGACGTCCCCTGAACCGTTGACGGAGAGGGGAGGGAGCCGATGCCGCGCTGCATGTTCCTCAGCCGCCAGCGGGGGAGGTCAGGAGGGGGTCAAGCATTCTCGCTAGCGGCGGAGGTTACTCGTGCAGGAACGTGTTGAGCTTCTGCGAAAGCCCCAGGGTGTCGAACGGCTTGAGGAGAATCCCCGCAGCCCCCGCCGAAGCCGCCCGGCGTTCGGCATCCGCCGAGATATACGCGGTCATCAGGATTACCGGGATATGGGCGGTTGCCGCATGGCTCTTGAGCGCGGCGCACACGCTGTACCCATCCATGCCGCCCATGCGAATATCGAGCAGTACCAGGCTCAGGTCGTGGTCGCGGGCGAGTTCCAGCGCCTGCTCGCCGCCATTGGCCGGCACAACCCGGAAACCGGCGAGTTCAAGCTGCGCCTGGAGAATCTCCCGGTTCATCCAGTCATCATCCACCAGCAATAACAACGGATTCAGAGCGGCCAATGAGTCCCTCACAATGTCCTCACGCCAAGGGTTGGTGTGGTTTACAAAACGTGTCACGCAGGCATCGGATACATCATACCTTTCTGTATTGTATGCCATTTACGGCTTTTCGTGGCAAAACGTCATCGTTTTGTAACATCGTGCGTGCTAGAATGGCAAAAGTGCGCTGCTGCTACTGCGCTCGTCTATTGAGACCCCTTGACCGGAACTGCCTATGCCCACCCGCCCGTTTTACCGTTCGCCCGGCAGAATCGCCCTGCTGACTGCCGGGGCACTGTTCATGCTGCTGCTGGTGCTGCCCCTGGTCGCGCTGGCGCTGCATGGCCTCGAATCGCGTGCCTGGGAAGGGCTGCCGGGTATGGGCATCACCGAGGCGCTCTACCTGAGCCTGGTGACGACGGCGCTCACCGTCCTGCTCACGGCGCTGCTTGGCACGCCCCTGGCCTATATCATGGCCCGCTGGCGTTTTCCCCTCAAAGGACTGCTCGCTATCCTGCTTCAACTGCCGCTGGTGCTGCCCCCGGCGGTGGCCGGGCTGGCGCTGCTCATCACCTTTGGGCGGCGCGGTCTGTTCGGCCCGGCGCTGGATATGCTGGGCATCAACCTGCCGTTCAGTACGGCGGCGGTGGTCATCGCCCAGACCTTCGTCTCCGCGCCCTTTTACCTGCAAACCGCGCAGCTCGGTTTCCAGGGCATCCCCCAGGAAGTGGAAGAGGCGGCGCGGGTGGATGGTGCCGGTGGGTTCACCCTGTTCTGGCGGATTACGCTGCCGCTTTCGGCGCAGGCGCTGGCGGCGGGGCTGGTGCTCAGTTGGGCGCGGGCATTGGGCGAATTCGGCGCGACGATCCTCTTCGCCGGGAGTCTGCAAGGCCGCACCCAGACCATGCCGCTGCTGGTCTACAACATCCTGGAACGCGACCTGGATGCGGCGGTCTGGACGGGGCTGCTGCTGGTGGGCATGGCGCTGGCGGCGCTGCTGCTCTCCCGCTGGCTGCTGCGGCAGGAGAAAACGTAACGCCCTTCATAGATTGAGTGCGGTGGTCGCTATTTGGAGGAACCGCCATTCTTGTCATGCGACGTAGGGATAGACCGGATGTGATCCGACACAGAGAAAACCCGAAAGGCGTTGCAGGCTGTAGGCCGGGTATTGAAATACCCGGCAAGGTGTTCCAAACCCACTTATATGATTAGAATAAGGCATAATCAAGCCTCAAGTAAACCAGCCGAGGTGGTGAGAGCGTAAGTCCACTAACAAGCTGGCGGGGGGAGATTGAAAGATGCCGTGTTAAATGTCAAGCTGGGGCAGCCTGTTTTTCCAAATATTGTAGATCAAAGGGCTATCCCGATTTGAGAATGCCAAACGCATATCCCCAGAATAGGTGGCAATACCTTAACTTGGTACACATGGGACAATGCCTGCATTGTCCGTTGAGGATTTCCCTTGACGCTTGCTTTTTTGTGGTCATTGGCAGGAAAAAGTCGGAATCGGCCTCAGGAACGAGCGGCGGCAAAGACCGCAGCTTCGTTATTGCAAAGCATGGACTGCTTTTCGATTGGTTCATTGGGATTAAGCGAATCGTGAGATGTCATGCTGGTCGCTTGGGCAAAGCTCAATTGAACATTGATTTCCTCGCAACAATGCACGTTTTTAAGGGTGAAGCGGCACATAATCCCCGGCTAGTCGCCACTCCGCTGGCTAAAAAACCGGCTAAGAGACAGGATTTTCCCTGGAACCGCAGACTCAGAAGCCATTCGTGAAGTCTGCGGCTTTGGGCGAAGAACTTCCTAAAGTCCGGTGTTGGGCGGATGACCGGCACAACGCGCCAACCATTGGAAATTAATCAAATTAAGTTTGAATTTTCAAACCTCACAGCGCTTAATCCACTGGATTTGCCTCTTTTTCCCCTCAACAAGCTCTTTACTTAACAAATTAAAGGTTAAAATTTTGTGAAATCCATCCCAAATGGGAAATCTTAACTATTGATTCAAGACTTGCGCTGTAACATCAAATTAATCGCAACGTCATTCAGCATTAATTCAACAACAATGAAAGAATGACATAAACTGTATAGTTAGTCATCCATCTATAAGGAGCTATAGACCATCATGTTCAACCACCAACATCTTCACAAAGACGAAAAAGGTCAGACCGCTCTCGAAGCCGCTATCATCCTGATCGCCTTTATCGTCGTCGCATCCGTATTCGCTTTCGTTATTCTCTCCGCTGGTTCCGCCTCCACCGATAAGAGTGAAGAAGCCATTTATGCCGGTCTTGAGGGCGTCCAGTCATCCATGAGCGTCAAGGGTGCGATTATCGCCAAGGGCGCCGCTGGCAGCGTCAGCGATGTCGTCTTCACCCTGGCCCTGGTTGCAGGCGGTGACCCGGTTGACCTGACCGATACCACCGGCAATAACGTCGTCGTCATCGGCTATCGTGACGGCACGAATTTCGAAAGCAATATCCCCTGGACAGTGACCTGGATCGTAGACAATGACGGCGGCACCCCGGATGCCATGCTGGAAGACGGCGAACTGGCCGAGGTTTCAGTTAACCTGGCTGGCCTGACCACAGCCCTGGGCGCCAACACCGAATTCACCCTGGAAATCAAGCCTCCGACGGGCGCTGTCCTGAACGTGAGCCGCAGCACTCCCGCCGCTATCGAAACAGTCATGGAACTGCGCTAAGCGCAACATAATGGAAACCTGGATGGCTGGGCATCATGCCAACGCAGCACCGACCAGCCATCCACCCGCATTGGAACAAGTTTAACAAGCACAATCCAACATCAATAGGCACGGCCAAGCCCCTCATACAGATTTTTCCGGTCTTATTCGCTCATATTCGAGCAAAGACACCTGCCCCACCACACTTGGCCGTGCCGGTGGGGCGATTTTTATTCAAGGTTGGGGTCAGGGTTTGAAAGGCAGATGAGCATGGATCTCGAAAAAAGGGTACAACAGCTCGAAGAAGAGTTAGAAATCCTGAAAAGTCAAATCCAGACGACTTTGCTTGATATTCAAGAACAGCTTCTGACAAACACCTACCCTGCATTACGCACCGGGCATCAGCCCGCCATGCCAAACCCATCCGTGCCCCAGGCGCCAGTGACGATGTACACCCCGCCGCCGTCCGAACCCGCTGCCGCCGAGGTTGAGGCATCTCCGATCAAAGTGCGGAAAGTCTCGTTGGATGATCTCGCGCCGCAACAGCCGGCAGAGCCTCATTATGAAGACCACCGGTACGTAGAGGAAGCCAGTGACGGGGTGGATATGGAAGAATACCGTCGCTGGGTTATCCGCACGATCAAGGAAGTGGGACTCAAGGAAACCCGAAACCTGATCCGCGATTATGGATACGAAGGCGAATTTTCGCCCGCTGTCCGCGATGAACTACTGCAAGTCGCAGCACAGTATGCGGCCAAACAGCAGGCAAAAGCGCAGCACCGCAAACCAGCGCCGCCCCAATCCGCCCCTGCTGTTAGACCCCCGGCAGCACATGCACAGCCGGTATATTCTCAGCAGACGCCCGCCCAGCCAGCGCCCGCCCAACCGGTACACACGCACCCGCAGCCACGCCAAACCAGGAGCAAAGCCAAAGCCAGCGTCCCGGTATATACGTCGGACGATGACCTGACTCGCCCCAGCCAGAACGCGGTTATGGCCCCGCCGCAGCCAGCGCCAGAACCCTTGCCCGATGAAATGGAAACCAACAGCAGCCTCATCCTGCGCTTAATGGCGGGCATCCAAAATGCGGGTGCCGGGGTGAAGTGGAGCAAGAAGAATCATGGATAAGACCATCACGACAGCCTTGTTCATCGTGGTTAGCTTGATTATGGCGCTCATGTTGTTCAATGTCGCCTATCCAGCCGTCCTTCAAGGTGGTGACGCCATTACCAGCATGACAGATCGCACCGAAGAGCGGATGCGCAGCCAGATTTCGGTCATTCATGCTGCCGGTGAACTGGATAGCAGCGGCTGGTGGCAGGACGCCAACGGCAATGGGGACTTCGAAGTGTTCATCTGGGCGAAGAACGTCGGCTCAACCCGCATTATCGCCCTCAGCCAGATGGATGTTTTTTTCGGGCCGGAAGGTGACTTCGCCCGTATTCCCAACCAGGCCGAAGCCGGTGGCAGCTATCCGTACTGGACATGGGAACTGGAGAATGCCAGCGAGTGGACGCCCACCGCGACCCTCAAGATCGCCGTGCATTACCTCTTCCCACTCACTCCGAATCGCTTTTATGTCAAACTCACCACGCCGAACGGCATCTCGGATGAGTTCTTCCTGAGCATGTAACCATGGAAACCGTTCTCACCGCCATTATTGTCATCTTCATTATCCTGTTTGCGGTGCTGACCTTGACTCAGGTTTTCGTTCTTACGCAGGATCGGATCGCCTTCTCCCGCGAGGAAATGGAGATTCGCTGGATTGAACAGGCGAACACACACCTGCGTGTCCTGGCGGCGGAGACAGCCGACGGTGGCACACACTTCTCCCTGGTTTTAGCCAATGATGGCAGTAACAAATGGGCCGACTTCAACCGCTGGGATGTCATCGTCCAATATTATGACACCGCTGACCCTGCCGTTTATCGCACGCTCTGGCTGCCCTTTAGTGACACCGGCCTGAGCGACAACACCTGGACAATGGCGGGCATTTATCTGGGCGAGTCGCTGGAACAGGCCGAGATATTCGACCCTGGACTGGTGAACCCCGGCGAAACGGCCCGGATTCAGGCGCAGTTGAACCCGCCCGCCGCGCCCGGTTCCGGCATTCAGATGGTTATCAGCGCGACCTCCGGCAGCGGTACATCTTCCGTGTTTACCGCCAATATTCCCCCGGTTATCGTGGTCAATGAGGCGTTGACCGTTGCCAGCGGCGGCAGCCGGGCGGTAGACAGCAGCCTGCTGGCGGCCAGCGATAGCGACGATGACACGGACACCCTGATCTATACGGTTGTCACGCCCCCTGCGCAGGGGACGCTGAGTTTAGGGGACACCTTCACCCAGCAGGACATCAACGACGGCGCGCTGATTTACACCCACACCGGCACGGGCGAAGACAGCTTCCAGTTCACGGTATCCGATGGCAAGGACACATCAGAAATTTACACCTTCACGATCCTCGCCAGCGAACCGCCGGTACTTACCGCCAACACTCCGGTGATTGTGGCGACAGGCGGGATGGGCTGGTTCGGGCCGGGCGTGCTGGAAACCAGTGACCCTGACGACGCCCCGGCCAATCTCGTCTATACCATTGTTGTCCCTCCGGCGCAGGGCAACCTCAGCCTGGGCGACACCTTCACCCAGGAAAACATTAACAACGGCGAGTTAATCTATACCCACACCGGCACGGGCGGCGACAGCTTCCAGTTCACAGTCTCCGATGGTGAAACGACCATCGGCGTCTATACCTTTACCTTTACCGTCTACTAGAGCGCGAGGAGCATCAGGATGCCTACCCCAAAAGCCAGCAGCGACTCGCCCAAACGGGTCATCGCATCGGGCAATAGCGAACTTGACAGCCGTCTTGGCGGGGGAATCCCGGCGGGATCCCTGGTGCTGATTGAGGGCAGTTCTGGCGCGGGTAAATCGGTGCTCTCCCAGCAGATCCTCAAAGGGTCACTGATGGGCGGCTACCGCGCAACGCTCTTCACGACGGAAAACACGGTCAAAAGCCTGGTTTCGCAAATGGAGAGCATTGACCTGGACATATTCGACTTCCTGTTGCTGGGCAAGCTGCGGGTGTTCCCAATCGAACTCTCCCACCTGGGGGACCTGGCCTCAGCAACCCTGCTCCAGGCCATGCAGCAGGAACAACAGCGCGAGCGCGACCTGATTATCGTGGATTCGCTGACTTCCGCGCTCTCGCATACAGACGATAAATCCCCTATTCTGAGCTTCTTTGAGGCATCCAAACGGCTGTGCGCCAGCGGCGTATCCGTCATTATCACGCTGCACGCCCAGGCCATCGCCAGCGACTTCATGAATCCGCTGCGTTCGGTCTGCGACGCCCATCTGGTGCTGCACACCGAGCAGGATGGGCAGCGGCTGGTGAAAACCCTGGAAGTCGCCAAAATCCGGGGCGCGGCCAGTGTCACCGGTTCCATCGTCGGTTTTGATGTCGAACCCGGTTGGGGTATGCGCGTGATACCTATCAGCAAGGCCAGAGGGTAATCACGATGGCACAGACAATCCTGCCCTTCCCATTCACACTTGAGGCGCAAACCAGCGACTGGGGCGCGTTATATGCCCGGTTATCGCCGGAATTTCAGGAAGCCTGCGATTCTTCACCGTTCCTGACCCAGTACGTGTGGCGCTTGCCGGTAGATGAAATCGGCATTCCCGATTTTTACCCCAAACCCTCGCGCAGCCTGGGGCAGTTGGAATACCGCAACCTGATCTACCCGATCAAAGAGGGCCTGTACGTGCATATCTACCCCGATCCGGGTGGCGTGCGCGACCATCATATCGCCATTGAGCCTACAGTCGTGGTAGATATTGAACACCTGATGCCGCAGATTGAAACCAAACTCGTCGCCTGGGCTGAGGAAATCGGGCGGCTGGAAGATAAAGAAGAAAAAAAGGCGCTGCTTTATAAACTGATTGATATGATCTGCACGACCAGCCGGGTCGCATCGAATGGCAAACGCCGCCCCGATAGAGTCCTGGTATCCCCGGCGGAACTGGAAGCGATACGTTACCGCGTCATCCGCGACAAGATTGGCCTGGGTGTCTTACAGCCACTACTGCTTGACCCGAATATTGAAGACATCAGTTGCAGCGGTGTCGGCCATATTTTTATTGAACACAAAATATTCAAGAGTGTGCAGTCGTCTATCACGTTTACCACCCATGATGACGTGGATGAATTCGCCGTCTGGCTGGGCGAGTGGATCAAAAGCCCGGTGACAGTGCGCAACCCGCTGGTGGATGCTGTATTGCCCGATGGCTCGCGTATCAACATCGTCTATGGGCGTGAGATTTCCAAGCGCGGCAGTAACTTCACCATCCGTAAATTCAGCGACACCCCCTTGAGCATACTGGAACTCATTGAGTTCACCAGTCTGAACTATATGATGGCCGCGTATATTTCTCTGATGCTGGAAGCCGGGCTGAATACCTTCGTGGTCGGCGCGACGGCCTCCGGCAAAACCACACTCCTGAACGCGATTACCGCGTTTATTAAGCCGGAAGCCAAAATCGTCACGATTGAAGATACGCCCGAAGTCCAGGTGCCGCACAAGAACTGGTTGCAGGAATCCACCCGGCATGGCAGCGGCGATAACAAAGGCAGCGAAGTTGGCATGTTCGAGCTGCTCAAAGCGGCGCTGCGGCAGCGCCCCGAAATGATTATCGTCGGTGAGATCCGTAGTACAGAAGCGGTGGTCGCCTTCCAGGCCATGCAGACCGGTCACGGTGTCATGTCCACCTTTCACGCGGCGTCGGTGGAAAAACTGATCCAGCGTCTGACCGGCGACCCGATCAACATCCCCAAAACCTACATTGACAACCTGAACCTGGTGATTATCCAGTCAGCGGTACGCCTGGCGGATGGCCGTTCCGCCCGCCGGGTGATGAGCATTAACGAGATTATCGGCTACGACCCGATTTCACAGAGTTTCTCGTTCTTAGAGGCCTTCCGCTGGAATCCGGGCAACGACACATTCGAGTTCCCCGGCTATATGAACAGCTACCTGCTGGAGCAGATTATCGCCCTCAAACGGGGCATCCCGCCGCACAAGCGCAAATCCATCTACAACGAAGTTGAACGGCGAGCGCGTATCTTCGAAAAACTGCACAAAGAGAAAGGGATTACGGACTTCCATGAGTTCTTCCAAATCCTCAGTGAAGCGAAACACCAAGGTCTCCTTTAAGCCCGTTCCGCCGTTTCAACTGTTCTACCAGTTGACGTATATGTCGGCGATGGCGTCCTCCGGGATCACCCGCAGCAAACTGTTTGAACTGGCGGCCACGTCGTCGTCGGGGGCGGCGACCTACTTTGCGGCCATCAATACCCTGGTAGACGAGTTCCGTTACGACTACCCGGAAGCCTGCCGGATGATCGGGATCAAGGCCAAGTCGAACAACATGCGCAGCTTCCTGCTGCGGCTTTCCGACGCGCTGCGTTCCGGCGAGCCGATGGCGGACTTCCTGGCACGCGAGGCCGAAGCGCAGGGCGAAGATTACGAAAACAAGTACGAGCGCGACCTCGAATCGCTCAAACAGTGGTCGAATGCCTTCTCCTCAATCGTGATTTCGGTGGCGCTGATTATCATCATCCAGGTCATCTCCTCGATGATTCATACGCTGGACGTTGGCATGATTACCGGCCTGATCGTAACCGGCGTGATGATGAGCGGCCTGGGCGCGTGGATCATCTTCCGTTCCGCCCCGGCGGAAGTGCTGACGGTGAAACCTTCGGAAGGCTCAATGGAGCAGAAGCGGGCGATGCGCTGGTTTCGTATCCTCTTCCCTATCGGCGGGGCGAGCGCGGTGGTGCTTAACCTGCTCGGCGTCGAACTGGGTGTCATCCTGATTTTACTCTCTGCGGCCATGCTGCCGGTGGGCGTATTGAGCATGATGAGCGATCGTATCACGAACAAGAAAGACGAGGAAATCAGCACCTTCCTCCGGTCTTCGGGCAGCATGGCGACAGCCAGCGGCTCAACGCTCAAGCAGGCGCTCACCAAGATTGACCTGAGTTCCTTCCCGACACTGGAAACCGACATTGACCGCCTGAGCAAACGGCTGCAAGCCCTGGTTGACCCGGAAATCTGCTGGCACAAGTTCGGCCTGGAATCGGGCAGCAAGCTCATCAGCGAAGTGATAGACATCTTCTACGGCGCGATCAAAATCGGCGGCGACCCGGAACGGGTAGGTTATCTGTGCTCGCTCTTCGCGGCCAAAACCGCCCAACTCCGGGCGAAGCGTCGCCTGATCGCCGGGACGTTCTCCGGCCTGTCTACCGTCATGCACGGCGTCGTGGCCGGGCTGATGGTATTCGTGCTGTCCATCGTCACGAATTTCACGCAGATGGTCAGCGAGATGATGCCAAGCGACCCTGCCGCCGTCGAAGGGCAGAAGTCAGTCAACATGGGGCTGACAAGCATTTCCGCCAGCGACCTGCAATTTCTGGCCGCGATCACGGTGGTGATGGTGCTGCTGCTGGCAATTGTGAGCGCTGCGGCGATCATCTTCACCGATGGTGGTTATAAGCTCAAGGTCAACCTGTATATGGCGATGGATGTCTTTATTTCAGGCGTCAGCTTCCTGGTTGTGCCGCCGATGGTGATGGGGATTCTGAGAGGCTAAAGAGCATGTCTATTTTCGAGATCATCCTCGAGCAGAAGATTATCCTTATCAGCGTGATTGTCGCGCTCGTCCCGCTGCTGGCGGCGGTGGCACTCTTCATTCTGCCCCGGGTGCGGCGGGCTGTGGCACGGCGCAAAGCGCGGGCAGCGGAGATCGCTGCGGCCCGTGCCGAGCGTGCCGAGCAGCAGGCAGCCGTCCCGGCCAGGACAGCCCCGGCTAATAAGCCCGTTGCCAGCCAGCCAGGCCAGCCGCAGATACCATCAGCACAACCCTCAATGCCCGCGCCTGCTCCCGGCGGAATGCCTGAACCGGAGACCGCCGCACCGCAACCGGAAACACCGGCTGCGCCAGAGCAATCCGGCCAACCGGGGGCGACGTCCAGCGGCCTGAACGACTTGTTGAGCGTGTTTGGAGAGACGGAAGATGACGGGGATCGGGCGCTGCTGCTGGAGGGGTTAGACCCGGTAGATATGGCGCAGCTCGCCGCCTTGAGCCACGAAGTAGCCGATCAGTTACGCGCCCAGGCGCGATAAAGGTCAGGGGGAAATCATGCCATCTGGAACCGATGAGCGTATTCGCAAAGTCACTACCGAACTCTCAGACGAGCTTGTTCGGGAGATGCTGCATTTAGATGAAGATGTCAGCTATATCCCCGTCCCGCATAACCAACCCCCGGCGGAACATCCGGTCTGGCGGGTGCGGCTTGACCTCGCTTTTGACTCCAAAGTGCGGATGGGTCTGGACATCAACGATGAAATCGAAATTGGGCGCGGCGATTCCAGCAGCGGGGTGATCCCGCTCTTCCCGCAGATTGACATTGAGAATCTGGGTGTTTCTCGCAGCCATGCCCGCCTGTCGCCCACCGCTGCCAAGCTGTTTATTATTGACCTGGGCAGCACTAACGGCACGGCGATTAATGGCCGTAATGTCGGCGTCAATGTGCCATCCACCCTGGCCGATGGTGATTACCTGAGGCTTGGGCGGCTGGAATGTGTCGTCCGCATCATCCAGCGCCCGAAGACGCATACCTCCATGCTGCGCAGCCAGGCAAATCTTGCCGACATTTTACCGGCGATTGGCCGCGGCATTACGGCACAGCTTGAACGCGCCGAAGTCTTAAGATCGGCGATGGATGCGATTTTCGCGCATATCGAAACCGACGAGGTGAGCATCTGGCTGGTGGATGAGCAGACCGGCGAGCTTTTCAAGGAATCCGGTCGGGGCGTGGATAATGAGCAGATCAAGCGCCTGCCGGTCAGGGACAGCTTAGCCGGACAGGTGATTCAATCCGGCCTGCCGCTGCGGACGAATCGCAAGAAAGACGGCGAACCTATCAAGGTGAAAACCAACTACCTCGTTGAAGCCTTGATTTATGTCCCCCTGGTGGCCGGTGGTGTGACGTTTGGCGTGATCGCCGCCGCGCAGCATGAGCCGGGGCAGATATTCACTGACCGGGACGAAAAACTCATGATGGCCGTCGCGGATTTCACCGCTGTCGCCCTCCAGAACGCCCGCCTCTACCGGGCGCTTGACCAGGCGCTCACCGGGCGCAGCAAAGTCGTTACGGCCCTGCATTCGATTCTCTCGTATGATCTCCGCGCCATGCTGAACGCCACGCTGGGTTATGCCGGGCTGTTGAACAGTTCCGCTCTGGATGAAGAAGCCGCTGAAATCACCGATGACATCCTGCGCAACAGCCAGGCCATGAATGAACTGATTGACCAGATTATCGAAGTCACGGCGTTAAGCGAATCCGCCGTTCTGCACCATGAAGCCTGCGACCTGATCGAATTCGTGCAGCGGGCAATTGACGACCTGAACTTCGCCATTGAAGACAAGCTGGCGCATGTGGATTTTCGCGTGATGGGGGATCCGTACATGCTGGTGGGCGACTCGCACTACCTGTATCGTTTGGTGGTGAACCTGGTGGATAATGCCGTTAAATACTCGCCGCCCGTCGGGCAGATTTCGATCGTGCTGGCCTTCAGCCCTTCCGATGTTATTCTCCGTGTACGTGATAACGGGGCGGGCATCCCGGAAGAGCATTTGCCGTATTTGTTCAGCCGGTATTTCCGGGGCAAACCATCGGCGGATGGCAGCACCAGCCTGGGGTTAGGGCTGGAACTGATCCGGGCGACGGTGGAAGCCCACCGGGGGACGGTGATGGCTCGAAATCACGAGGATGGCGGGGCGGAGTTCATCATCACACTCCCTGCCGCTGGCTCGCAGCAGCTGCATTGATTGAAGGTGACTGGAATGATCCTGACTGTTTCCGCACTGGTGGGCTGGCTGGCCGGTTGGCTGCTGGCCCGCCTATCCGACTATCTGCCCAGGTTCGCCGTCTCCGGCCCACCGGCCCATACGCCCCGCGCCTGGGCCAGGCCGACACTCTGGCAGGTGTTGGCGTCCCGGCTGGATACCGCGCGACTGCGCCAGGAAAACCGCTGGTTCTGGCTGGAACTGGGCGCGGAACTGGCGAGTGCGGTCATTTTCGCGTGGGCGTGGGCGGCTTTCGGGCTGTCCCTGGAAGCCGCGCTCGTCACCGGAGGATACAGTTTCTTTTTATTAATCGCGTTAACGGATATAAAATACAGGTTAGTGCTGAATGCCCTCACATATCCGGCTATGGCGCTGTTGGTGGTGGGGCATCTGCTCTTTAACCAGCGGAACTTCCCGAATGTGCTGGTGGGCGGTGTATTCGCCTTCTCGATCTTTTACCTGGTCGCCCGCCTGCGGCCCGGCGATGTCGGCAGCGGGGATATCAAGCTGGCTGCCCTCATCGGTTTCTGCTTCGGCTTTCCGGCTATGCTCCTCGCTCTGATCCTCGGCGCGGGCGCGGGTGCGGGCGCGGCGGTCTGGTTGCTGGTTCGCCAACAGCCGGACGCAAAAACCTATATTCCCTATGCACCATTTCTGTGCCTGGGAGCATTCGTTGCGCTTCTGGTCACGGTATAAGGAGTCCGCGTGGACAACATAGCAAACAATTACGAGGAAGATACCCAGGAAGCCCCGCAGCAGCACGGCTCGCGGCTGGTGATCTGGCTGATAGCGCTCAGCCTGGGAGCGTTGTTTCTGCCCCTGTATCTGGTATCGAGCAGCATTCAGGAAGAAACGGGGCAGCTCACGGTGACGCTCGCCGCACTTGAGGGAACGCTGGCGGTCACGCCCCAACCCGCTGCCCAGGAACAGGCGCTGCAAGACACTCTGCTCCAGCTTCGCGGGCAGATCAACGAAATGCAGCCTGTCATCACTGGTTTGCAGACCAGCAAGATTGACTGGTTGCATACCTTCGCCGTTGTGGGCACTTACGACACAACCCGCATGACCCTGACTGCCGTATCGCAAACTGAAAACCGGCTGGTATTGACCGGGCAGGCTACCAGCGAAACCGATGTGATGACGTATTTTCAGATGTTGGATGAATCGCTCATTTTTGACCGCGTGATCGTCCAGTCTATCATCCTGCGGGATATGACTGGCAGCCAGGCGACGGCCAAACCCGTTATCCGCGATAACCCGCCGATTGAAGAGGTTCCTGTGGAACGCATGAGCGAATTCAACATTATGCTGGAACTGAAGGTAGGCGAAGATGGATGATATGGAAGGGATGTCGGACTCGATTGTGGGGAAAATCTTCGCACTCCTGCCGATTATGCTCATCGGAATGATTATCTTCGGTAACGTGCTCTTCGGGGCAGCGGTCATTTTCCCAGCCTGGCAGGCCCATGAGGAGGTTGTTACCCAGATCGCTGCCGCCCAGCAGACACTCGATTCCCAGGCCGGGGAACAGGATGAAAATGTGCGGGTCGCTATTATTCAGAGCCAGGTCGATTCGGCCCAGACGCTGCTCGAAGAGACAGCCGACCAGTTCCTCACCACCGACCAGGCCGACCAGCTCCTGAGCCAGTTGTATATCTATGCTCAGGAAACGCAGGTGGAGATTGCGTCCCTGCGCTCGCAGCCGCCTGTCCAGCCCGCACCGGATACGCCGCTTTATGAAATACGCCTGTACCGCCTTCAGATCAGCGGCCCCACCATCCAACTGCTGCAATTCCTGGTGCGGATTCGGGAAGTCGCCGCGGCGGGTGTCACGCTCAACAACATCAGTATCAACCAGAGCCAGGGGGTGGATACGCTCATGATGGATGTGTCGCTGTATGTCTCCCCACTGGCGAACGGAGCGGCCTTGAGCGAACTGCCGGAAGCGCCGGTTGTCGCTGCGGTGCAGTTCGCCGTTACACCGGTGCCCGGCAGCACAGAAGCCGTGACCGATGTCAACGGCACGGCCTTTTCGGTCCTGCCGGATGCGGTGCCCACCATTGAAGTGGTGGTGACTTCAGTCGGTGACTACACCCTCCCGGCGGCGGATGCCTCCTGCCCTGGCGCGCCTGAAACCCTGTTCGCAGTCGGTGATACGGTCATTGTGGACTTCAACCAGAATGGCGCACTCCGCATCCTGGCGCGGGTGGATGCCCCTGACCCTTACGTAGAGACCCGTGCTCAGGCCTATGACAACCAGCAGTTGAATATCCTGGCCGGGCCGGTGTGCGGCACCTGGAACGGGCGCAATATCTGGTACTGGTTTGTCGAGCGCGAAGGATTCGGCAGTTATCAGGGGTGGGCCGCCGAGGCCAGCCTGGATGACCGCTGGATGTGCCCACTTTCCAACCCGGAGTGTTCGGAGTAGGAGAAAACGCATCCTGAATAGCTTCCTTTCCGGTGATTACATCCGCGCAGCTTGACTGGTCTTAGACAAATGTTCAATAATAGTTATATGGGAAATGAATGCCCATAGCAGACGGAGACCAAAGATCATGCGTTTTTTCAGAATGCTGCGCAACTGGGTACTACCTAAGGCTCGCCAGCGGCAGTCGGGTGCAGCCGAAACTGCCGACCAGGGCACTCCCAACCTGAGTTACGTCAAGGGAGGACACCCGTTCAATTATATGGGCGGCACGCAGTCGGCCATGTCCGAACTGATTGAGATAGGGCGGCGGCGCAAGTCCAGGCCATCGTAATCTTCCCCGGTCAGACACTATCCAGCTTACCCCCTAAAAAAACAGCCCCGGACTTTCCAGCCCGGGGCTTTGTTTCTCAATCCCCCACATTTTAGGCGGTGCGCCGTTTGCCCAATCGTGGTATGGTGCGAGAAAAGCGAGGTGGGGACGATGACAACACAAGACACAGACGAACGCTGGCAGGAAATTCGTAGCATCCATCATGAATATGAGTTTTTCTACCAAATCGGTGGTGGCTTGTTGTTGGTACTCATCGGAGTATGGATTGGGACGAATCTCTTTGCACTGGCTGAAGATACCGGGTACTTCACGAATGTATACACCGAAGTTCTGAGTATTTTCGTAACGGTGTTTATCCTTGACCGGCTGGCACAACGGCGTGAGGATAGAAATCGTGAGATAGACTTAAGAGAGCAGCTTGTGCGTGATGCCAGTAGCTTAGTGAATGATGTCGCCTTGAACGCAATTCGCCAGATACGCAAACGGGGCCAGCAGGTCGTCAATCGTGAGGATTTGCAGACGCGGGAAGCGCCCCCACAACGGCGACTCGTAGAACCCGGCGCTGACGGCCTCCGTCGTCATATCGCAGGTGGGCGGTTAAACCTTGTATTTTTCCCATTCGAAATGTCTCGTATGCGGCGCGAAATAGCGTGATGGCAAATCCAACCCAAAGTGCCTGAGGACTCGCTGGAGAACCGTGTATCCATATTTATCAGCAAGTTCTTCGCGCCTTGGTAATTCGCTTGTCTTGGTTGCGGTGAACTGTGTGATCTTATACGCGATGGGAACATGCTGCACATATACGGAATCCTGTTCATCAAATACCCACGCCAGCTCTTGAATCGTGGTCATTTCCGCTGCGGAGAAGTAATGATAGAAACTGATCACCGTATCCGTCTTGGTGCTTACATCTTTGAGGTATTTGAGAAAAGATGTGGGCGGGTGGATTCCAGCACGCGGGTTATCGTAATAAACCACTCCGTTGCTCGCGAGGGGAATGTGTGACAAACGCAGCACCTTCGCCTCAGATAGGCCGATTATGGTGTCCCACATCAGCGCATCCGGCCCATGATATTCAGCTTCTATCGAGTCCGGAGCACAGACCTCACGCACAACAAGCAGCCCATTGGGCGGTAACCCATGAGGGAATTCAACCTTCGCAAATACACCTTCAGGCCAGCGATGCCCTTCCAGATGATCGAGCAGATACAACCCTCTGGAAAGCGTCGGATGCGCGGCGAAGATTGATCTCACTTCAGGCGTGGGTTCGGCGAAAATCTGGCTCGCATACCATACCATGAGAAGCGATCTCCTGAACTACTCCGTTAGTACGTTCAATATTCACAGTTGCGCGAAATTTTCATTTCTGATTATCGGATGGTATTCACTCTTTCAATTCATTTTACATCATACGTCTTATGTGAAATAAAGTCATGATAAACGGCGCAAGGCGCACATAAGGAAAGCCAGTTTTCAGTGGTCAGTTATCAGTTTCGCAGTTGGCAAATTCCCTTTTTCTGACTACTGATGACTGAAAACTGACGACTCACCCCCCTTTTATGGCGGTTCATAGCGTGTGGCAGCATTACCATCAGACCGGCCAACTCAAACCGAACTATCAGGTCTGTGCCCGCACGCAAGTACGCACGGATCCAGCGATCTATGACCAGGCAGTGGCGCTGAAGGCAGCGCATCCAACCTGGGGACCCGACTCATCACGGGTGGATTGGGGCAAGGGGCTATTACACTACCAGTTCACGACCACTAAGCTAATCCCACCAGGCTGCAACCAACACCTCTGAATCCACCATAGTGACCTTGGATAACTGTGTATCCAGTGAACAATCGTAGATTCCAGCTTCATCTGCTTGCCATTCCGTTCGACATAAATCAACAAGTCGGCGTGCAGATTTTTCGTCAACCGCCATGATCCATAGACGGTCAGCAAACCAGCGATTTTCGGGAATCTCGTCAAATAAACGATAAACAGGATGGGGTTGATGAGAATGCGCAGAGATCACCCCAACCCAAAGATCAGTATGGGCAAGCAAACCATCGGCCACAATCTGACCATCAAAGTCATTACGGCTGATACATCTGATAAGTTCGATATGCAGTTTCTGCACCTGTGTCAGTTCGGGCATCGCCTTCTCCTCAATCTGCACACCATCGTTGACCTTTACATCCTCTTTCATCTCATTGCAGCGCCTTTAGGATGTCAAAGTTATTATACCAAAAACCATCTTCTTATAATAAGCAGTCTCACAATTATAGTGCTGGAATTTACAGAGTTGCCGGGCTGAACCTTATTGGGAGTCAAAGTTATCGTATCAAACCTCTGTTGCTTTCGGTTGAGAGGACGACACTATTTAAAATGGATGGTACTTTCTCCCGTAGGGGCACACAGCGGTGCCCCCCTACTGAGGGAGTAACAGGGAAAAGTGTCGTGTCGTAATTGCTTTCGGGGCGGGTCTCAGGCCATCCCCTACGACCTACACCCATTTCCGCGTGCAGGGGCGGGTTTGAAACCTGCCCACAGACTCATCCAATGGCTTCTGAAATGCACCCCGCCTGAATTTTGTGATTGATTTCATTCCAGAATCATGATAGGATATTTTCCAGGTGGGGGGATGCTCTCCCCTGCTGACAACTGAAGCAGTGCTGTAGCACTCATTAAGAGCGACAGAGGGAACCGGCCCGTTGAAGTCGCGGCAACCCCCGAAGCGTCGGGAAGGTGCCAAGTCCGGCAGAGGAATCTCTGGAAGATGAGCAGCAGTTTACCCTGTGTTTATGCGCCTCTTCATCAACCCGGAGAGGCGTTTTTCGTTTCTAAACTGATGCTGTTCCGGTCAAGCAACCTGGGCCGGACGCCTGTAATTCCGAGAATCGCTCACTCGTGCATATCGGTTAGCTTATAGGAAGGATGTAACCCGTCATGAGCATTGTGCAGGAACGCCCCCAGGTGGCGAATACCACGTTCATGAATTCGCCCCAGTATTTTTTCACGTCCGAGTCGGTCTCTGAAGGCCACCCGGACAAGATGTGCGACCAGATTTCGGATGCCGTGCTGGACGCCATTCTCGCTTCTGACCCCAACGCCCGCGTAGCGTGCGAAACGGCGACGACCACCGGGCTGGTGGTGGTGATCGGTGAAATTACCACCCATGCGTATGTGGATATTGAGAAACTCGTGCGGGAAACCGTGCGCGACATCGGCTACACACGTGGCAAGTTCGGTTTTGATGCCGATACCTGCGGCGTGGTCGTCTCGATCAAGGAACAGTCCCCGGACATCGCCCAGGGCGTCAACCGGGCGCTGGAAGCCCGCGAAGGCACGATGAGCGAAGCGGAAATCGAAGCCACCGGGGCCGGCGACCAGGGTATGATGATCGGCTTCGCCTGTGACGAAACACCGGAATACATGCCGCTGACGATCTCCCTGGCGCACAAACTCACCCGCCGCCTGGCCGAATCGCGCAAGTCCGGCGAACTGAGCTGGCTGCGCCCCGATGGCAAGAGCCAGGTGACGGTGGAATATGCCTTCGGCAAGCCCAAGCGCGTGGATACCATCGTGATCTCCACCCAGCACGCCCCGGAAATCAGCCAGGCGGAAATCCGCGAGGCGGTCATCCAGCACATCATCACGCCGGTTGTCCCGGCGAACCTGCTGGACAGCCAGACCCGAATCTTCGTCAACCCCACCGGGCGTTTTGTCACCGGCGGGCCGCTGGGCGATGCCGGGCTGACCGGGCGTAAGATCATCGTGGACACCTACGGCGGCGTGGCGCGGCATGGCGGCGGCGCGTTCTCCGGCAAGGACGCCACCAAAGTAGACCGCAGCGCGGCTTACATGGCGCGGTACGTCTCGAAAAATGTGGTGGCCGCAGGGCTGGCTTCCCGCTTTGAACTGCAACTGTCGTATGCCATCGGCGTTGCCCAGCCGACTTCGCTGGCGGTGGAAACCTTCGGCACCGGCGCCATCTCCGACGACAAGATTGAAGCCCTGATCCGCAAGCACTTCGACCTGCGCCCGGCGGCGATCATCCGTGACCTTGACCTGCGCCGCCCGATCTACAAGCAGGTGGCGGCTTACGGCCACTTCGGGCGGGATGACCTGAATGTCCCCTGGGAACGCACCGACAAGGCCGACATCCTGCGCCAGGAGGCCGGGCTGTAAGACTTCGCATCATGCATACAAGGGGCGTGGTTCCGCCGCGCCCCTAAAACCCACCCCTCCACTTCCTGACCCCTCATTCCTACTAGATGACTTCTGGTGTATAATCACCTAAGTGCTTCATCCGGTAAATCAGTTAAGTAACGAAGCAGGGGATTCGGAGGGACACTCCGTCAACGGCGTGGGGAAAACGAGCGCAGCGAGCGTCCTACAGGTTTGTGAGAAACTCACGGACACAGCACTTAGTACCCACCACAATAGCATTGTCCATCCCATGAGCAGCCCGGCGTCGCATTACAAATCTGCTCCGGTGTCAGGCTCGGCGTGGGGACGACAGTCGGCGGCGCGACGAACTCGCGGTACATGAGTCCCGTGCTGGCGGAGCAGGCCACCTGCCCGTTGACCAGCGCCACAACTTCCCACGAGAACGAGAAACCGTTCCCCGCCTGCCCCATATCAGCCAGCAAACTCGTATTGGGGGCGGCAGTCGTCATGCTCAGGACATTCGCGCCACTTTCGTTATAGACATTCACCTGATACTGGGTCGCGCCGGGGGCAGCATCCCAGAAAAAGGTCGTCATGCCACCACCTAACCCGCCCAATGGGGATGTCGGCTTGAAGTTAGCGCAGTTCGCCTGTCCCGCCGCCGGGCCGGAATTCACCGAGCCGCCCGACTGGTTAACCTGGGCGAATGTCGCCAGCACCGCCTGAATATCGTCTAGCGTAGGGAGGACGATGGTGTAATGCAGCAGATTCCCCGGCAGCCCTTCCAGTGGCTGTAGTTCGGCCAGTTCTTCGGGGGTTAAGGGCCGGAAGCCTGTCCAGTCGCCCACCAGACTCAACCCATCGGGCGATAGCTGCGCGGTCATTGTGAAGCCCGCCGGGATGTTGACGCCGCCCACTTCGGCATTGCCGGAAAGCGTGATGAGCTGGATGACATTGCCCGGCAGAATCCGCAGCGCAATCGTCGAACCGATACGGATGTCCGCGCCATTAGCGGTAATATCCACCTTGACGCCGTTTGGCCCCTGCACAACCAGCAGTGACGGCGGCGATTCTTCACATACCGGGTCGCCTACCCCGGTGCGGAAGTAAAAGGCCTGCATCGGTGTGCGGCTTTCGGCCTTGATGATCGGCAGCCCGGATACATCAACGGCGGCATCCACCAGTTGGCGGCTGATCCAACCGGGGCCGCTGGCATACAACACACGCAGCCATCCCTGGTCGGCGCTCAGGCCATCGGCGGCCAGTTCGGTGCCAGCGGGCACACTCCCGACAATATTAGCGTTGGTGGTGGCGCTGCTGCGGATATTCGCGCCGGTTATCGTCGTCACGCTCACCGCGTCGGCCAGTTGCAGCGCATCTTCCGGCGCGACAGCGTTTTCGACCTGCACATCGCCCAACAGGATAAAGGTGACGGCCTGGCCGGGCAGGCTGTTGGGAACATTGGCCTGGACATTCATCACGGCGATCCCCCAGGCTTGCAGCGTCTCATCCAGTGGTGCGGTCTGAATGGTGTCCAGCAAGTTCAGTGTCGAACGATCCGCCGGCGTGCTAAAAAAGTTCTCGGCGACGGACTCAGCAAAGGTGGCATCCACCCGGTTATAGCCGTAACACGCGCTGTTGCGTTCCAGTGAGTCGCAGTTCGCCCCGAGTTCAGTCAGAGCCTGCTGCACCAGCGCCGGACAGGTACCGGCGTCGGTCTGCGCCAGCCCGGAATCCGGGACGGCCAGAGCAAACCCGCCGACCAGCAGCGCCACCGCAGCGATCCATACTAACGGTTGGTGTCGCATCAAAAACACACTCCTCATCTATTTTCCCTCTCGTGCAACCACAGCCGTCTACCCAGCAGCGCGCCCGGCAAAGAGGGGTATCCTTGCGGACACCCCGACTGTGATTATGTTGTACTTATCGTATAGCAGATTCCTAACGTTTGCCTACAAAAAATCCCGCAAAGATAGTTTGTCCTTTCAAACTTTATCTACCAGGGCTTAAATGCTGTGTCCGGTAAGTTTCTCAAGAACAGGCGTAGGGATGGCAAGCACACTGTCCTGTTCAGGGCGGAAAAAAGGTACAATGGATACCAACAGCCGATCTTGGGAGGATGGTGTGTATGAAAAGGTGGAATAGCCTGCTGGTTATGCTGTTCTTGGCGGTTGCTCCGCTCCTCGCTGCCGCACAGGATACCGTCACCGTGCCGGACATCGTCGGGTTGAGCCTGCCCCAGGCCGCCGCTCAACTCAACCGTGCCGGTCTGGCGCTGGGCGCTCAGGAAAGCATCCCGTGGACAATGGAATCCGGGCTGCCTCAAAACGCAGTCAGTATTCAAGCCATCGCGCCCGGTTCAGAGGTCGCGCCAGGCACGGAGGTGGCCGTAACGGTGCTGCGTGCGCCTAATGCTCTGCTGCTCTATGATGATAACGATCTGACACTGGTGAACCAGGCTGGCGGCGTGCTGGACTTAACGGGCATTCGTTTCCAGTCGGTGGATGGCAGCCCGGCTTCGCTGGCGGCAACGCGCTGGGCTTCCTCCCTGCGGGACGGTCAATGCGTGCAGGTGTGGTCTATCGGGCGCAACGGGCCAAAGGGCCTGGATGAGTGTTCCGCGATCCAGAACTGGCTGGTGACCAATAACACCGGCGAGCACTTCTGGACGGGGGCGGGTGGCGTCACCCGGTTCAGCGTTATTCAGGATGGTGTGGAACGGGCGGTGTGCCCTGTTGCGAATCCGGGGCGCTGCGAATTTTACCTTTCAGGCGGTGGCGCAGCCGGAGATGCCGCCGAGTATGTGTATTTCGCATACACGCCTGATCGCCTGGCGGTCATTAATACGTCTGCCGACCAGTGGATGCCGCTGGAAGGCTTCCTGGTACGGAACAACTTCGCGCCACCTTTGGGCGCGGCAGTCAACGTGGCCGATCCCACACTATTTGGCGCGAACATCAGCCCGGTAGCGAGCACGCGGTTACTCGCGCCAGGACAATGCATCTTCTTCACGAATAGCAGCCCTGCCGAGGATGAGCCGCCGCAGCCCTGCGATGTGGTCGCTCGTCTGGATATCGGCGCGTCGGTGATTTTCTGGGGTGCGGCGTTTGACGTGGAGAGCCTGACGGATGACCTGCCGCATTCCTGCCCTGCGGCAACTGAAGGGCGGCTGACATTATGTATCATGCCGCGCTAAGCTGCACAAAATAATGCGATCAATCTGTTTTTTGGGGGGTACGCCAGCCCCCCACATGCACCAACTTAAGGAGTGAGGTATCCCAAGAGACCGTATGGTAAGCATGTCATTAACACCGAATCTGGATGTTTCCAGGCGAAAGAACTCCCCAGTGTTGATTGATCGTGCTCTTACCAGAATTCTTACCATACAGTCTCCGAGATGGGGGCAGCCGGTGCGGCAATCACACCGCCCAGTTCGATGGCGGTCTGCACCACCAGGTCGGGGTGGACTTCGGCCTCCGCTTCGGCAGCGACAGCCGCCTGAATCCGGCGATTGCACAGGGCGATGGCTTCAGCTTTTTGCTTTTCCAGGTCGTCTTTATCTTCAGCAATCGTATTAAGTTGAACGGCTAATCTCTGCAATTGTTCAAATGACTCAGTCCGCAGATCCAGCGTCTTAATCAGCCGCATGAAATCCGCTTCAAAAATACCCCGCGGGATAGACTGCCGCTTGTAGCCGCATGAGCTACCCGGCTTGTGGCGATAGTATTTCCCCAGGTGACCCGATAGCAGGCTGCGTAAACGCGGATTATGGTGCTGTTCGGCCAGATGTTCACATTGGGCACAGTAGATAATCCCCGACAGCGGATAAGACCGCGCTTTGGTGTTCACACTGTAATTGCTCTTACGTCCCATTTGCTCCTTCTGTTGTCCGCATTGTACGTTTTCTTGGAGCAATTGTTACTCTATTTTAGCGGGGTGGACCACAACAAAAACGCCCCTGCATTGAGGGGCGTTTCGTATCTCGCGGTGGCGCTGAATTAATTCCAGCAAGCTATGAACTGTACTGGCAGGTAGCTGCCGCCATCCGGCTCGAAAATCCCCACATAATTCGCGTACCCCGAACAATCTACCGACGTACTGGCTTGCCACGAGGTCGTGAATGAGTAGGTATCCACACCTTCCACATGCCACACCATGATGGCGGGCTGTAATGTTGCTGTTGCCGTTGGCGTATCGGTCGGTGTGTAAGTTGCCGTCGGTGTATCGGTCGGTGTGTAAGTTGCCGTTGGCGTATCGGTCGGTGTGTAAGTTGCCGTTGGCGTATCGGTCGGTGTATAAGTTGCCGTTGGCGTATCGGTCGGCGTGTAAGTTGCCGTTGGCGTATCGGTCGGTGTGTAAGTTGCCGTCGGCGTATCGGTCGGCGTGTAAGTTGCCGTTGGCGTATCGGTCGGCGTATAAGTTGCCGTTGGCGTGTCCGTTGGCGTATCAGTGGGTGTTGCCGGTGTCGGTGGCGTGTAAGTTGCCGTCGGCGTATCAGTCGGGTGTAAGTTGCCGTTGGCGTGTTTCCTGTTGCGCGTATCGGTCGGTGTGTAAGTTGCCGTTGGTGTATCGGTCGGTGTGTAAGTTGCGTGATCGGTCGGCGTGTATCCGTTGGTGTATCGGTCGGTGTAAGTTGCCGTTGGCGTGTTGCCGTTGGCGTATCGGTCGGTGTAAGTTGCCGTTGGCTGGCGTATCAGTCGGCGTGTAAGTTGCCGTTGGCGTATCGGTCGGTGTGTAAGTTGCCGTCGGCGTATCGGTCGGTGTGTAAGTTGCCGTTGGCGTGTCCGTTGGCGTATCGGTCGGCGTGTAAGTTGCCGTTGGCGTGTCGGTCGGCGTGTAAGTTGCCGTTGGCGTGTAAGTTGCCGTTGGCGTGTCGGTCGGTGTGTAAGTTGCTGTTGGCGGTGGTGTTAAGATGATACCGGCTGTCTGCAAGATTTCTGTGTCGGTGAGCGGCGGGATATTGACGCCAATAGTACGCAGCAAATCAAGATAGAAATTGGCAACCCGCCCACTGCCGAATATGCCAATATGCGGTATGGACGGGCCACCCAGTCCGCACACACGCGGGTCGTCACAGACCGACATGAAATTCACATTGTACCCTGCAAACTGCCATACACCGCTGGCATTCAGCGGAATGTACTGCGTAAACAGCACCGCTTCATAGTTAAACGTGGACACATTCGAGTTCGCAGATGCTACCGCTCTCAGCGCCGTATTCGTGCGGTTGATCGCGTCCAGTGCTAACCCCGTACCTGTTGAACCGGTAAACCCGGCGGCCTGCGCCTGCTGCACAAGCTGGAGCGGGATTTCCATCAGGATAACCGGCGTCGTCGGTTCGCCGCTTCGGATGTCGTTAATCAAGGATTGGGCGGCGGCGCGAATCTTGTCAGCTTTCGCTTGCGGGGTGATGTCTCCGTAATATACCTCAGCATAGCCGCCACTGGAGCGCGAAATGTAATAGGCGAAGTCATTTGCGCCCAACATGACAATGACCGCCGCAAAGTTGCTCCCTGCGGTTTCCTGCCGGATCGTAATAGATGCGTTCAGGTGCGTCAGTGAGTTGTATCGGTTGGCGTAAGCCATACCTGAACGTGCCACGTTGTATTGATATCCACAGCGCCGCAGGTCATACCGGCAGCCCCACACGCCTAAATCAAGGTAGGCACTTCGATACATCTCGAGTTGCTCAATCGAGTTACGCACCTGGCAGGTTGGTAAACTTGCTGGGCACATATCCCGGCTGGACAGGTCTTCGGCGCTGTACTCGTCGAGGGTGCTGTCACCGATAAACAGCAGCTTGATCGGCGCTTGTGCCGCTACCTGGTTAAGTACCGGCGCGGCGAGCATCAGCATGAAGAGGGTTAGCAGTACCAACAGCGGCATACGACGAGTATTGAAATTCTGGAGCAGTTTCATAATACTAACTTCCTCGAATTGTCTGGCGTGATGACCGGTACAGGTGTTAATGAACGAGGCCGCTATACCATCATCAACAGAAATAAATTATCGCCCGTTGATAATCGGGTGAATTGCCGCAATTTTCCAAAATGTATCTTATTTAATGTGATCGTAATTCCTTTGTAAATTCAGGAATTAGTTGTACTATAAAGTAGAATTGTAAACTATAATAACCCCATACACCACAAGATGACAGCAATTGCTTATCATTATGTATATATTAAGATAGTTTTTAATTATTAAGATCACTCATTGGTTTTGCGTTGCATCTAGTGTGGTTAAAGCTTGCTCATGCGGGGAAAGTACATGATGCAATCAGTTTAAGAGGCCATATGGTAAGGGTCAACGTGGGCGCACGGCGGTGCGCTCCTACAACCCCATCATTTTATTGGATTACTTTCACGACTTCACTTCAGCACTCAAGGCTCAGTACCGTTTTTGCTTTTCACTAAGCACTCAGTACCCGGCACTTTCAACTTTTCACTGCTTTTGACTATGCCTGGCTTCAGGTCGCCGGGAAGCCACATAACGGGTAACTGCTTGGATTAATACATCATATTGGGTATGGGTGCGGTTTGTCAGGGCGATCACCCCGGTGAACCCTTCACCGACGAACAGGCCGGTCAGCCGGTAGCGGGCTGGCAGCCCGGGTATCACCAGCATTTTCCCCTCCGCCGGGCGATACTTGCGCCGCCCCGTCATCGCCTTGCGCCCGATTTCGGCATCCGGCACCGGCAGCAGCGGGTAATCGCTGAAGGCGCGTACCGCGTCCCAGGGGATGGTGTGCTCCCGCCCCAACAGCGGGTGAATCGTGAGTCCCTGCTGGTTCACGGTAACGGGCGGAGTCGCCACCAGCAGCAGCCCGATGAACGGGGTCAGCGCCAGCGTCAGCAGCCCGGAAGCGACCAGGAAGCCCGGCCCGCCCAGCAGCGCCAGGACGATTTGCGCCAGCGCCGCCAGCAGCAGAACCGCCAATAGTGCCGCCGCGCCGTATTGGGTGATGCGGTTGAGAGTCGGGTGAGGGTGAGTGTGCGTAGATGCCATGCCGCAGATTATAGCCGACGGTTCAGCGTTTGCCATCCTTCGCTGGATTTTGAACCAGCCAGAACCGCGCTAATACGAGACTATCTCTGCCCTGCACCCGTGCCGTCGCCGCGCCTGTTTTTGAGAAACCTGCCGGATACAGCACTGAGTAGTTTGCATGATGACTTTCGGGTAAGATGATGAAGAACGATTCGGCAAGCAAGAGGTGCGGCATGTCCCAGGCACAGTATGATTGGACAACGTGGCTGAAACGCTGGAATACCCTGTTGATCGAAAAACTGGACCCTGATGATTACCCGTATTACGAGCCGGGTGTCATCCAGGCGGTGCGCTCAGGTTGGCTTGGTTCCGAAGCCAGCTCCCAGGAGCAGATAGAAGAGTTAGAGACGCGATTGGGCAAAGTGCTGCCACCATCCTATCGCCAGTTTCTAAGGGTCTCGAACGGTTTCCAGCAGCCAGGGATGCTCGTGCCTCGATTACTCAGTTGTCGTGATGTTGACTGGCTTCATGTGATTGAGAAAGACTCGTTTGATTCCTGGCTGACCTGGCGCGCACAGGAGCTGTCACGCACGGAGCAGCGTGGTGATGACACCCGTTTCTTCCTCCAACATATCGAGTCGATGGTGGTAATCAGTGAAAAAGAGGTGTCTGGGTCAGCGAGATACCTGCTGAATGCCGCGCGTGCCGGTACCGATGGTGAATGGGAAGCCTATCACTATGCCCATTGGCGTCCCGGAGCCATCCGATTCGCTTCTTTCTGGCATCTCATGCAGCGGGAGTTGGACTATCTCCTTTCGTTTGTGGATTAAGTCCCTGCTGCGCGATTACAGGTTCTCCCCAACCTGCGCCAAATTGCCCAATGTGAACAGGCTCATCTTGCGACCCGTAAGGGTTGCAGCTTCTTCATCGTCGCGGCCACATCGTCGCCCCAAATGGGCGGCGTGCTCCCCGAACTGCGCCGGACAGATTGCAGCAAATTTGGGCGGCTGTGGTCATGCCAGCCCGGAACCTGCGCTACTTCCTATGCCCATCTCGTGGGATGAAGTCATAGTATGTCGCGCCGTTCTTTAGCGTGTTGCCTCCACTTGTTCCTGTGGGTAGCATCCGGGTGACGACAATAGATGAGCTTTTGGGCATTTTGCTGTTGGACACTTGTTTTCTCCATTCAGCTATTTGTTAAATAGATCATGTTGCGTGCTTTGCTAGATGC